>NZ_BIFR01000002.1 GCF_003967535.1 Tengunoibacter tsumagoiensis
GCCAGGAGAATAGCCAGAAGTGGTCGGCTAGTAATCCGTAAGGCAGTAGCGGCTGGTCCGATGAGTAAAGTAAAGACAAGTAAAGCGCCGATAATCTGCACAGAGATAGAGACCACGACAGCGACCAATACCATAAAAATCACAGCAAAGAGTTGAACAGGGACCCCGCGAGCTTGAGCCACCTCAGGATCAAGCGAGCTAAACAACAAAGGCCGAAAGAGCACGAGAAGGACTGCAATGCAGATCAGGCTCATAATAGCTGTAATCCAGACATCGAACGGGCTAATGCCAAAAATAGTGCCAAATAAAATCCCGTAGACCAGTTCAGCATTCCCCGCATAGAGTTGAAGAAATAACAGGCCCAATCCAAGCGCAAAGGTCATTAAAACACCGATAGTGATATCGCGCTCGCGGATCCCTTTTCCCAGCAGCCCGATCGCTACCCCCGCAGCTAATGTAAACGCAAACAGTCCATAGACTGGATCGACCTGTAACCAGACGGCTCCGGCAGCTCCGGCAAAACCAATATTGGGCAGAGCATGGGCGGCAAAAGTCAGCCCACGCACCAGTAAGAAATATCCAGCCAATGCCGCCACCACTGCTACAAGCGAGCCAGCGAGCAGAGCATTCTGAACCTGTGTATATCCAAAGAGGGCAAAGAGATCAAACAGATCAAACATATACTTATTCCAATTCGCTCTTAAAAGCATTGTAGTTTTTCACACCACACCAACACAAACATCCAAGCGAAAGCGTGCTAGTTTTCCACACCAACAACAAACATCCGACCTAAAGCGTGCACAACTTCTACAGGTGAATTGTATAGACGGGTCAACGTCTCGCTATTAATGACCTCATCAGGCGTCCCAATGGTGCTCTTGCCATTAGCAAGGTAAAGTACGCGGTCGATAGACTGCAACAAAGGATTTACATCGTGCGAAACAAGTAGCGCTGACACCTGACGCGAGCGGCAGATACTATCAACGAGTGCAACAATCTCTTTCTCTCGTGTCAAATCCAGGTTAGCTAATGGCTCATCCAGCAGAAGCAGGCGCGGGTTTGTCAGAAGGGCCTGAGCAATCAGCAAGCGCTGCTGCTCGCCGCCTGAAAGCTGACCGACAGGAGCATTGGCAAAGTGAAGTGCTCCAACCTCTTCTAACGCCTGCTCTATCAGACTGTTCCGCCTTCGACTGGGCCAGCCTGGCCCCCAACGATGTCCATCCAGACCAAATCCAACCACATCACGTGCTCGTAAGGCCAGTTCAGCCTCCAATACACGGTGCTGAGGCGCATAGCCAATCCCACTATTCCCACGTCGCGGAGGTTGGCCCAGAATCGTAATAGAACCTGCACTGGGCTTGATCAAACCCAGCAGCAACTTAAGCAATGTGCTCTTACCAGCTCCATTGGGACCAAGAATCGCTACAAACTCGCCCTCATTAATAGTCAGGCTCACATCATCCAAAATTGTTCGCCCGCTCAGACGCACTTGCACATGATCAAGAGCAACTACAGGCTGAAGCGCGACACGCTCCACCGCATCAATTTTCACTAATTCCATCTCCTATTTAGCTAAAGCGGCCTCTAGAGCATTCAGCTGGTCAAGCATCCACGTTTGATACGTTTTTGTTGTCGGCATTGTTTCGCTGACAGCCACAACAGGAAGATGCTGTGCTTTCGCATCGTCCTGCAACTTCGTGGTCACATTGGAAGTTGTCTGCACATTATAGATTAAGACTTTGATCTGCTTCTGCTTCACCTGATTGTCCGTAGTCACCACTGAATCAGCAGGAGGATCATTGCCCTCAGCCATAGCCTTCTCAAATGCAAAAGGCGTCATAATCTTCAGACCCATTGGTTGGGCCTGATAGAGATAGATCGTCTCGGTCAGGCCAATCGGAGTGCCTGCATACCTGGCCTTAATCTCATCCATCTTCTGATGAATTGCCTGAAGGGACTGCTTAAAGGTCTGCAGATTGGTAGAGAAATCAGATGTATGAGCTGGATCTAATGTAATTAATTGCTCAGTAACCTTCTCAGCTATAACATCCATATTGTCAACATCATACCAGATATGTTCATTATCTGGTAATTTTTGAGGAAGGGCGAGATCAGAACCTTTAATCACCGAGCGCTCGGCTTTAGGGGCGCTGGAGAGTAGCTTATCAATCCAATTATCATACCCACCACCATTTGCAACGATTAATCTGGCGTTGCCAACCGCCTTTGCATTATTAAAATTGGACTCAAACTCATGAGGATCTACATTCGGATCTGAGAGAATACTGGTAACCGAGACATGAGCTCCACCGAGCTGCTTCACGATATCTCCATAAAAATTCTCAGCCGCCACCACTTTAATTCCAGAGGAGGCAGAGGAACTGGCAGGACCACAGGCACCCAACATACTTCCTAGCACCGCCATGCCCACTAAGACAAATAGAACATTCTTTAACCAGGGCATTATACTATTCTCCTTCACAGACCAGAGCCACCTTATCAATCTTATGAGCACGTTAATGATACTTAATATCTATAACAGAGAATAGCATATGCTCAAGTCAGTTGTCAATGAGATCATGTCTCAATATGCATGTTTTTCAGATAACGTTGACCAGGACACTCTGGCTCTGTGAGGTAAAGCCTGGAGCATGAACGGAGATATGAATACGCCAGGAACCAGCCATGCTAAATGAGAGAGGAGAGCTATACTCGCCAGAATGGGCTTCTTTAAGGGCATTTTGAACTGTTCCCATATCCATTGTAGTCATATTAAAGCTAGAGATCACCTGCGCCCGCTGAATAGGGGCTCCATCGGAATCGCTCAGGTGAACGATTATCCTGGTGGCTTGATGAGAGACAAGACGTGTCTCTTCAAGATGCACCTGCAATTTTACAGGTGCATCAAAATGAACATTGGCTGCAAAGATCAGTACACTGGAGCAAGCCAGGAAAAGCATCATAAAAAAAATGGGGCGAACACGCACCTGCGTTATTCCTCCTGTTATTGATATAATCAGGAACTGATCTTTGAGTATCTGCGCTACTTTTGGGTGGAAAAACCATCTTTGGACGTCGTATCCGCTATTCCAGGCTTTCCGCTCCTCCGCGCCAGCCCATAGCCGCCACCAAATCCAGCCAGTAAAGCAACCAATCCAACGACGACAGAGGTCCAGAGAGGAGTGCCTGTGTTACCAGCTGTTGAAGGCGAAGTGGCCTGCGTGCCGTTAGCATTCGCAGAGACCGCTGAAGCTGTACTATCAACAGTAAAAGTAAAGGCCCCCTGATCTGGATCATTATCATCTGCCGAGACCGTTGTCCAGCGGACGACATACACTCCATTTTTCTCGGGCTTAATCTTTACCGACATATGATTTGGATCATTTAAGCCAACGGTTGCATCCCCCTGGTTAATGAGATCTCCACTCGGACCATAGACAAACAGATTGCTATTCTCGGCCCCAGGCTTCATGTTTTCTGCCGCAGTGACCGTAATGGTTGTAGGTGGCTGGGCAATCGTCGAACCAGCCTTCGGGTTAGAGTCTGTTACTTTAGCATGCAAAGGAGCAGCCAGCGCTGTACCAGCTAATACGGCCAGTAGCCCGAAACTGATAACTATGGCTCCCAGCAAACGAGTGGTCTGGAGAAAGATTCTCATAGACTCTTTTTGCACCTTTCATTATAATGAATAGAAGGAGTGTAGACAAGGTTTGTTTTATCAGGCGACAAATAGTCTCACCCTGAGCTCATACCTTCCAGATTTACTCTAGAGAGAGGCCATTGTGGCTAGCTTCGATCATTTGATCGTCTCTTATACACCATAGGTCAACCAGGGCGTTCTGTCCATAGGTATCAGTCCCTATCTTTTCCCCTAAGGAGACATTACACCAGGCGTCGACGGAGACGCTTCCTCAGTTGCAGACGCTGTTCTGAGATAAAGATGCCAATGAGAATCAGCATGACACCACCCCATTGCGAGAGAGTGACCTTCTCAGACAGAACCAGCGCAGACAATGTAGTGGCCACAGGTAGCTCAATCGAACTCAAAATCGCTGCCATAGCAGGTCCAATCGGCGGAATCCCAAGCGTAAACAGGAAAGGCGGAATAATGACGCCGAAGATACCCAGCAACACCATCCAGACCCAGAGCCCCTGCTCAAGCGCCCCCGTGGCAATAAATGTTGGCGGGAAGATACAGATGGTGATGAGGGTCGCACCAGTCATCATGAGCGTACTGCGTAGACTGGCAGGAACTTCGACGGCAACGCGGCCACTGACACTGATATTACCTGTATAACTACAAGCTGCCAGCAAAGCAAAACTGATACCCACGAGATCAAATGAACCTTTTGTCAGCGCTTCATAGCCCCCCGCCAGGACTGTTCCCGCCACAACACAGATAAGGGCTATCCATTGGTTCTGAGTGAGCGGCTTACGCCGAATAAACCAATCAAGCAAAATACTCATCCAGACAAACTGGAATAATAGGATAACTGCCAATGAGGCCGAGAGAGTCTGAAGGCTCAGATAATAAAAGACACCAGTTAAGCCAGGAAAGATTCCACTAACCAGGAGTTTCAGCACCGTCTGCCAGGAGAGGTGACGTAAGCCACCTAAACGGGGAAGACTGATGATCCAGAGGCCCAGACAACCAAATACGAGCTGTGAAGAGGTCACATCTGCTACCGAGAAACCCTGACCATAGGCCAGTTTCACCATGGTCGATAAAATGCCAAAGGAGGCACCAGCTAATAAGACAAGAAGGCTTGCTGTCAACTTATTCAAAGAGACCGCCCTTTCTATTATGATCTGTATCCATTGATCCATATCAATGAGCTATACCCACGACAGCTCTCCAGGCGGCAAGAGTTGTACAGGCGTTACGGTACAGGCGTACACCCATCTCAAGATGACCTGGAAAGTCCAAGAGATCTAGCTGGAATGAGCCGATACCGTCGGTAAGAAGAGACCTACCCGTATTAGTTAGCAAAGTCGTAGTAGGAGGCTACGCTTTTCTGCTCAATGGGGAGAACCAGAGGATGCTATTGCTCCTTCTTATACTGCGCGCTTCAAGGAGCTCAGGATCGCCTTAAGCTGCTTGCTGCTCATCTCCCATTTGCCATGATGATATCTGAATTAAACGAGATTCTTCGTCTCCACTGAGAGACTTTCATCAATCTAAGGACCCAATCCGAGATTTTAGCACAGAGAGAAAATCTGGTCAACCCGGCTGGCTGCTAAGCTGATAGGAACCAGCAAAGAGAATAAGAAAGTCCTGGCATGTTCTATAAGAACATGGAATGTTCTCATGTTTTCTGGTAAAATACATTTCATAAGTAAAATTTGCTTTAAAGTATTTCACGCGCAGCTTCATGAAGAAATGCTGCACTTACACCGCGAACGAACGGAGATATCTCATGCCTACATATACTCCCTCTCGTATTCGCCATATGGTACTCGCGTCATTACACACCTTGCTACAAAAAGGCTTGAAGAGGCTCTTTTCTGCCTCTTTTGTCCCCCCCATTGCCCTTCTCATCGATGGAGATAATAATTCAAATATGTCGTCAGAGCTTCTGGCCCAGATTCTGGTTGAGGCCGGAAAATTCGGAGGGGTCACCATTCGCAAGGTCTATGGCAATTGGCGCGAACCAAATATGGATCGCTGGAAAGATCTTTGCAGCCACTATGCGATTGAGCCAATTTACCATATGCAGACAACCATGGCTGGCAAAAACGCAGCCGATATCGCGCTTGCCATCGATGCCCTGGATCTCCTGCGCTGCCAGGATATCACACACTTCTGCCTGGTCGCCAGCGATAGCGATTACCTACCCCTGGTACGACGTTTGAGAGAGGCAGGCTGCTTTGTCATTATTATCGGAAAAAGTTCGACGCTTCCAATCCTTACCCATGCCTGCAATGTCTTTTTAGCTCATGAGGAGCTCATTTTTAAGCCTTTGTACCTGCCCAAAGCACTACCAGTAGAGAGCAAACAGGCAATTTCCCCCTCTCCATCCACTACAGAGCAGCGTATTCTTTCTGATCTGCTGCTACGGGCTTACCTCCAGGCTGTCAACAATCAGAAAGAAGAGTGGATCTCTATTCAACGTTTTAGTGCAGCAATTCGCCAGATCGATGAAAATTTTAAGCCAATTGATTATCATTATAAAAACTATCCACTTTTAATCCAGGCTTTTCCCACTATCTTTGAGACAAAACGGCAAAAGACCGGTCATCTCGCACTACGTTGCCTGAATTCATCGCCTGTCAACAAAAAAAATAGCTAGAAAGCAGAGAGCGGAATCTACTTTCTAGCGATGATGGCTGTAAAGAAGCTTTGCCTCAGACGAGTTTGAGTTTACCAATCAGACCCGTATTATACTCTGTAAACAATACAACACCATGACCAGCATTTGTAATATCCGCTGGCATACTATGTGGTGTCGGTACGACAAACTCTTGTATTAGTGAACCATCAGTAGCAATACGCCCAACCTTATTGGTGGCGAACTCAGTAAAAGCCAGAGTACCATCACCAAAATTAGTAATTCCAGCCGGTTCGCAATGAGCGGTAGGGATCGTGAACGTAGAAAACACGCCAGCAGTCGTCATACGACCAATCTGGTTATGTCGAGTATCGGTAAACCAGAGCGCCTGATCAGGTCCCAGAGTCAGTGCCGAGATATTCGTGGAGGCTTGCGGCAAAGGAAAAGACGTTATTGTACCATTGGGGGCGATACGTCCAATCCGATTACCTGCCAGGACGGTAAACCACAATGCCCCATCGGGCCCTCTTGTGAGGATATCTGGACTGGAGAGATTAAGTGGAAGCGTAAACATCGTAATCTTTCCTCCAGCTGTAATCCTGCCAATCTGGTTATTTTCAGAGATGCCAAACCAGATATTCCCATCTGGCCCCACAGTAATACCTGAAGGGGAAGAGTTCGTCAGGACTCCAGGTAGCGAAGGGACCGAAAAGAAATGAAGCTTCCCCGATGGCGTTACATATCCTACCTGATCGGGAAAATTATAAGACGAAGAGATAGCCGTAAACCAGATATTCTGTTTTGTATCTATGGTAATTGTATTTAACAAATAATAAGAGGATATTGGAAGAACTTTCACTGTCCCCGCGGGCTCAAACATCCCAAGAGCGGTCCCCATATTGAGAATAAAGCGAAACATACGATTGGGTCCCTTTATCAGCCGAGCAGGATACGCATGAGAATCATACAATGAAAATTCACTGAATCTGGAGGCCTTTCGCACAACAGTAGGATGCACATGCTGAATATGACCTGATCCATCAGACCGCTGTAATCCATGCGCCGCCACAGGAAAGGCTCCATACAAGAGATAAAAAGCGGCCAAACATACCGCGATAAGAGGTTTTCTTAAAAGATTTCTACCCACAACTACATTACCTCCAGCTAGATAGAGAAGTATCTCCTTAAAATGTTTACAATAGCAAATATGTCTTTTATATTATACTTTTATAATAAAATACACATATGCCAGTATTCAAATACTAAAATACTGGCATATGTGTGAATCAGCCTGAGCGTATTAGTAACATAAGGAGAGCAGTCAGAGTAATTTCTTGAGCAAGGGAGGGGTTTTTTCATTGTGCTCAATCTGCCAATAGGTTGAACTAAAGGAACGTAAAAGAGGAGTAGTGGGATGGGAGGGAGCAATGACAAGTAAAGATCGAGCTGCTCTGGACAGAGCGGCATAAAAAATATGGCGCTCACGATTTAATACTTCCGTCAGTTCGCTATTCGAAATTCCATGTGGGAGCACTGGATAGGGAGCATGCATAAAACCAGCCAGCGCCACAATGGGAAACTCCAGGCCCTTCGCATTTGAAAACGTCAAGATCTTCCAGCCAACCACCTCTTCTTCATCTCGCTCCATATGGCTTCCTTCTTGCTTCATCCCTTCAATATATGTTGCTTCCTGCTGCATCTCTCGTAACGCTGACGCAAGCTTATGTCCTGCTTCTGGAGTGGGGCAAAGAATGGCACAGTCTTTGCTGGTCAGATAGAGATTGGCGCACTCCTGTTGAAGAAAAGAGACAAGCCGCTGAAGCTCTTCCTGAGCAGACCCAACAAGACATACACGGGGCAGTGGCCCATTAGCCTGACTGATGGGCTCGATCTCTGTCGGAGCCTGGAGTCCCTGAAGATAGGATTGAGCGGCCAGGCTAATCTCACGCGTGGAACGATAATTGGCGTGAAGGAGGTTGACGCTTCCTTGAAAGTCTACATCTATATAGACATCAGCCCAGGTAAAGTTATTCCTATACATCGACTGATTTGTATCTGCAGTAATAAACAGGCCACCTGGCTGTTTGCAAAGTTTAATTAACATATGAAGCAAGGTAGGAACTAAATCCTGGGCCTCATCAATGATCACAGCATCAAAATCATGATAATATGGGCTCAACTGCACCAACTGGGCGGCACGAGCGTAGCGCTGTTGCACTGATTCTTTGGCTGTCTCCTGCACCATAGTGCACCAGGACTCATAGACTTTCCAGACGCCTCCACGCTGCATCCAACGCAACGGGATGCTACAGCCTTCGCGTCGAGCCGAAAGGTATTCTTTAAGGGTGGTAATCTGGCCTGCAATAATAATCGTATTAAACTCTTTGAGCAGATACTCTGGCCCCATCATATCAATCGTCTGCCGCTGCAATTGCTGAACTGCTTCAGGATTTCCATCTAGCTTTGTCTGTTCAATAGCTTTTTTCACCAGATGTACTTGCTCATCATAGCTGAGGCCTTCTTTCCCTGGAGACTGCTTGCGCAAAACTTTGCGCACCATTTTGTCAGCCGTCTCTAGTGTTACCAGAGGAAATTTGTCGCCAAGAAGTTCTTTGAGGGATCGACGGGCATGCTCCAATAGCCTCTGGTTATATGTGATAAACAGGATCTGGGGTTTATTCCGCTCTTCCGGCCATTGTTCCAGAACGGACTTGACACGATAAAAAGCCACTGTTGTTTTGCCCGTTCCTGGCCCGCCTCGGAGCAAGGTGGGGAAAGTCGCCTCAGGATCCCACCTGGCACACATCTCCTGCTCTCGAGAAAGTGGAAAACCTACAGGAGATATATCTTCGCTCTGCGCTAATGAAGGGAGATTCAAAGTCTTTGCCCTGGTAAACATATGCTCATGGATAGTCAGAAGAATTGAATCCTCTACCCCCGGGCAATCCAGGAGGCTTTCTTCTGAACGAACAAGCACCAGTCGATTATAGTATTTCGGGGGGACCTGAAGCTGACTCAATAACTCGGGTGTGATGGGCTCTGGCAAGGGTCGTCCAGACTGAGGTGGCTCTGGCACTGGTAAAGGCGAGATGACCGGCAGAGAGGGAGTTGGATACGGATCAGAGAACGAAGCATCCAATGCCAGGGCTAGCTCATCAACCACAGGTTCATATTCGATATCATCAATCTCTTCTACTGTATCTTTATACGTATCTTCATTCCTCAAACGTACATCTCTCAAGCGAAGATTCTTATCATCATATGAATAAATAATGCGATGACGTCCGGCACGTGCACGATGTAATTTCTCATCAGCACCCAGGTGCTTCATTTGCACTTTATGTCGACCATCTGCGACTGGATCTTCTGACAACTGACGAATTTTCTTCAGAACCAGCTGAGCCTCTTTGGCCTGCAAGCTAGCGAGATAATTGAGTGCAGCTGTCGTTAAGAGTGATTGCCTCTGTGCCATAAAGACTGTGCCCTTTCCCTATGGATACGTTGGAATGGCGGGAACCAATCCATGAATAGAGATATGAACGATCTTCAACCTATATTACAATACGTAATTATAAGCTGCTATTTTTGAATGTTTTTGTCTATGCATGTCCTACCAGGTAGCATAACCTACCGCAGAGAGGGAGGCACTCTTTTCTCGATCCTGCATTCTCGTTAAAATCCAAAAAAACGAGGGCGGATACTGCCCTCGTTCAGGGGTATACTCTTTTTATAAGAAGAGATAAAAGCAGACAAAAATAGAAAGAGCAATGAATCTATGAACATTCAACCAATTCCTACCCTTGACTTCCCGCCAGTAGATATCCCATGAAGTACTGTTGATTCATCCTCTAGCAAGTAGATGTGATAAGCTAAAAGAAAATTTGATGAGTAGAGCAATGCAGTTGCCGTGGGCTCTGCACAAAATCACTCAATCCATAGAGGAGCCTTCAGCGTGAAGAATAGGCAGCAGCTAACAGGGGCGCAAACACTTGTCGCCATGCTTCGTGCCCACAGAGTTGACACCATTTTCGGCATTCCTGGTGTGCACACCTTACCCATCTACGACGCTCTCCGCAATGAACCAGATATTCGCCATATTCTTGCTCGTCATGAGCAAGGTGCCGGTTTTATGGCCGAAGGCTATGCCCGCGCGACCGGACGTCCAGGTGTAGTCTGCACTATTACTGGACCAGGAGTTACCAATGTTGCCACCCCTATGGCCAGCGCGTATGCTGACTCAGTTCCTCTACTAGTCATTAGTAGCAGCCTTTCACGCAGTTCATTAACCCATGCTCCAGGAGAGCTCCACGAAGTCAAACACCAGTTCGGCGTAATGGAGGCGCTCGCGGGCTGGAGCCGCATCATTCAGCACGTTGAAGAGATTCCAGAAGCTCTCAATGAAGCCTTTCAGATTATGCATAGTGGCCGTCCACGAGGGGCATATCTCCAACTTCCTATCGATATCCTCAGCGAGAGAGCGGAAGTGGAGCTGTTGGAACCAGAACCAGCACAACTGCTGCAACCTGCCGAGGATGTGTTACAACAGGCGTTCCATCTCCTCACACAAGCGCAACGCCCTGTTATTATTGCTGGCGCAGGAGTTACCGCCGCTAGAGGAAACAGACAGCTACAACAATTGGCAGAACAGCTCCAGGCTCCTGTTATTCTTGGGAGTAAAAGCCATGATGTGCTTCCAACACAGCATCCGCTGGTACTTACAACCAGCGACAATTTTCCCACCGAGCTCCAGGATTTTCTCCGTCAATCGGATCTCGCCCTGGTAATTGGCAGCAAATTAGGAGCCGAACGCACAGCCAGTTGCACACTCCCGTTGCCAGAGACACTCATCCATATTGACATCGATGCCAGCGTCATTGGTCACAATTATCCAGCGACACTGGGAATCGTCGCCGATGCCCGTCTGACAATGGAGGCGCTACTCTGCAAAGTTGCGATGAGACAGCATCAGGCAACCAACCAGAGCACTGAGATCAAACAGGTTCGGACAGCCCTGGCACAAGCCACTCGTCAGATACATGGTGAAAGCTTTACAATGCTGGAAGGGCTACAGGCCGGTCTTCCCCAGGAGAGCATCGTTGTAGCCGATATGACCTTGCTCAGCTATGCAAGCGCTCAATATCTACCAGTTACAGAGCCGCGCACCTTTATCCATCCTGCAGAGTTCTGCACCATCGGCTGCGGGCTTCCGCTGGCTTTAGGAGCACGCGTTGGCGTTCCAGACCGCCCCGTGATTGCGCTCTGTGGAGATGGAGGCTTCCTCCTCAATGCCAGTGAGCTAGCAACTGCTGCACAGGAGCAGATTCCCGTCGTTATTGTCATCTTCAATGATGCCACCTTCGCAACAGTCAAAAAGGAACAGCAGAAAAGTTTTGGTGCTCGCTACATTGCCACTGATCTGCTTGCACCCGATTACGTTGCACTGGCACGAGCCTTCCATATTGAAAGCTTGCGCGTCAATACGCCAGAGGCTCTACGCATAGCTGTCTGTGAAGCAGCCCAGCGCACCACAGCAACGGTCATTGAGGCGGTTCTCCCTGCTCGACACTGGTAGTATCCAGACAGGGCTACACAGATCATAGGCGCATATTCAAACGAGTAGATCCTCTGATATGATTGGCAGAGCTCTGAGAATAGAGGGCCTGTCAGGGCAACTGAACCTGGCCCTGCACATAACAGAGAGTCGTACTCCCATCCGGCTGGCCTGCTAGAATCAGAACTGGTTTGGCCAGAGCATCGCCATTAGATGCAAAGGCCAGAGGGCCACTCACCCCCTGGATAGCATTCTCGTTTGTCAGTTGCGAGAGAGCCTGGCGGACTGCCTCTGGAGTGAGGCTTTTATTCAGCAATACGACCTGACTGACCGCCCATAAGAGAGTCCGCATAGCATCGTATGCCAGGATAGCATCTGCATCAGGAAGATTATAGCCATACTTTTTCTGCTGATATTGATTATGAGGATCAAAGGCCTGAGTATACTGAGCAAAAAACGCTGGTTGCTCTCCCTTCCATTCATCGGGAAAAGCAAATGACGTAAAATAAAGCCGCTTATAGCTAGAAAAGGCCTCCAATGAATAATCCCCCTGCACGTAGAGAGCGTCCCCACCCATCATCTTCAGGCAAACATTCTGACAGGGAGGGAGGCTTTTAAGAACGACGCTGGCGTCACTTACATAGCCCGCAAAATAGATCAGATCGGGATGTAAGGTAGCAACCTGATTAATTCCAGCTGTCAGGCTCTCCACACGACCACGTGTATACCGCACCGCAGTGACATGATGGCTCCCATCAACAAAATTCTGCATAAAAGCTCGCGCCAGGCTGCGACTATACGAATTATCAGGATCATAGAAAAGCTCGACCTGGGTTGCATGCAGATTTGTCTGTGCATATTGGGCAGCTACACGACCCTGAAGAGCATCAGTAGGTACGACGCGAAAAAAATAAGGAGACTTTCCTGACAGCTCATCACTTGATGCCGTCGACGAAACCATCGGTATATGCGCATTTGACAACACATGGAGGGCTGCAAGAGTACTGCCACTCGTCGGCCAGCCAAGCACTCCCACAAGCGTTGTATCTTGCCGGGCCAGCAGTACAATCTGCTGAGCCACCTGAACCGCACTCGCATCATCAAAACCAATATCAGCAATCACAATCCGTAGGAGCTTACCTCCATGTAGTCGAGCCTGCGCATTCGCCTCTTTCTGAGCTATATAGGCCCCCTGGAGAATATCTCGCCCTCCTCCAATATGCTCCTTCGCCAGGATAGTACATACAACCAGGCTGACATACGGCTGTCGTGAAGCCAGTACACTCTGATCTTCTAAATAAATCCAGGCCTCTGCATCATTGCTGTCCACCAGAACAGCCTGTTGCCAGAGGCTCTGCGCAAGTTGTCGATTGCCAGCTACAACCTTTGCCGCCGCCTGGTGTTTCAGATCGCCATCAGGTCGGTTCAAATCCAGAGCCAGCGAGCCATCGCTAAGATGCTTGAGATTCGCTGGCTGACCATTAATTGATAAAGCTGGCGAGGTAAAAGGAAGGACAAATGTAGAGATCATCGCCGCAATGAGTGAAAGGACTACAATTAATAACATTCGACGATCTCTCCATGCTCGCTTGCTAGAAAGTTTATCTAGCGCGAGCGACTGGGCAAACTGAGCAATCGAACTGGCTGGTAAGCGAGCCTCATCCATGGTTTGAGCAGCCATCCGCCTGCGCCGGAACAGGCGTTGCCAGAGCGGCACAGGCCTCACCCGCACCCTGGAGAGGGCTGGCTGGCGCATCGTTATGCCAACGATCAGTAGCCCAATCAGGATAACAGGAGCCAATGTGCAGACAAATGCTAAACGACCATCAAAGCCTGGCAAGTGATAAAGAATAAAGCCAAAGCCAAAGGTAGCACCACCAACAAAAAGTGGAATCAGAAGAGGCCAGAAACGGGAGATATTCAGCACACGCAACGTCATCTTCTGCCACTGCATTCTAGCCCTCCAATGCTTATAGTGAATTTCAGGCGGCGAACAGACTTGATTAACCAGCACCACCCTCCGCATATATGCATTAATTAAGCGATAATCTTCCAGCGTTGCGCGGCAACCTGGGCAACGCAGGACATGCTGTGCCAGAGCCTTACTTTGCTCAGTTGGCAGATCCTCTACCTGCAACAGGGCAAGCTTCTCGGCCCACTCTTCGCATGGCTGCAAAGAAGATCTATCTACCATCTATCAGTCTCCTTTGACTCATCATCGCAGACATTGCGCAAACGAAGATATTCCTCGCGGAACACAATATATGATTTACTAATATAGGTCCGTACCGTTCCAGGTGTTAACCCCAAACGTTGCGATATCTCAGCCGGAGAGTTCCCCTGTAAATGCAGCACAAAACAATCCCGCTGCCCACCAATCAAACGCTGCAACACGACATGTACCACTTGATAAAACAATAACTCCTGTTGAATCTGTTCTTCAAATGTCACCACACAACTCTCCTCCCAGCCTTCATTGGTACATAGTGGCTTACGCTTCACTGAACGCAGATGATCTCTGGCAGTATTCATCGCAATACGCCCCAACCACGTCTTAAATGCTTCGCCGTTGCGCAAACTCGCCAGTTTGGCATGGACCTTAACAAAGGACTCTTGAGCAAGATCCTCTACACAGGTAGTATCGTGAACAACATTAAAAATAAGTGTACATACAAACTTAAAATAGCGTAGATAGAGGGCCTCAAACGCCTGATTATCGCCACGCAGCGCATGCTGCACTAACCATTCATCGGAATGTTCATCAGAACGATCCAGCATATACGGGCTCCTTTTTCTATAATCTAAAAGGTGATATGTCAATGGAATGGTTGAGAGGGTAACGCCCTTACGTACGATAAGGCAGACAAGATGGACAAGGCGCAATTCTATCTAGCCTGAATGAAATGAATTGAGACACAAAAGAATATAGATGTTCCATTATGTAGAGACGCTCGAAAACAAAATTCTTCAATTTGAACAGAAGTATGAGTTGGTATAGACTATACCCATTTTCCTGGCGTCTCTGCTATAATCAAAAAGAGGGAGATTAAGAGTACAGCGCCGCACTTCCACGTCCCCGTCAGGTTCCTCGTTCACTACACACGTACAAACATTGCGAAAGGACAATACATGTTAACCAGGCTAGGAGGGGGGCTTTACCGCGCTCGGTGGGCACTCCTGCTCTTTACGTTGCTTCTGACAGCAATCATGGGATGGTATGGATTAGGAGTCTTTGATTCACTTGGGTCAGCCACTCTTGGTAATCCTAAAGATGAGTCTATTCGGGCCGCAAAATTACTAAATACCACCTTTGGGACAAAAACTGACGATAAAGATAGCTTTTTACTTCTCCTCAAAAGTGATGAGCTGAAAGCTACCGATCCAGCCTATCAACAGGCTGCTACGCAGTTGTTTGATACCCTGAAACAACGGTCAGAGGTGCTCTCTATTCAGAGCTATTATTCGACCCATTCAGCAAACTTCCTCTCACGCGATGAACATGAGACATTTGCGGTTGTGAATGTTTCAACCAGGAATGGCGGTTCAACAACCTATCATAAACTTGAGCCTCTCTTTAAAGCTCCTGGTCTGGATGTGAAAGCTGGTGGTTCACTGGCGGTTACGGTCCAATTCAATGATCAGTTGAAGAAAGATCTAGAATTTGCTGAAGTTATTGCACTGCCAATTGTGGCTATTCTACTGGTCATTATCTTTGGTGGTTTAACATCAGCCTTGATGCCATTGATTATTGGTGGCTTTGCTATTGTTGGTTCATTTACTTTACTGCGTATCCTGACACATTTTATTGATGTATCGAGCTTCGCTACTAATGTCGTGACAATTATCGGTCTGGGTCTGGCCATCGACTATTCGCTCTTTATTATTACCCGTTTCCGCGAGGAGCTCTCGCACGATCCTACTAATATCAAACGAGCCATACAAAAAACGATGGGCACTGCCGGACGTACAGTGCTCTTTTCTGGATTGACGGTCTGTACCAGTCTCCTTAGCTTGCTGGTGATTGATGAGCCAGTGCTGCATAGTATTGGCCTGGCAACCATTGCTTCGGCTCTGGTCGCAATGCTTGGCGCGTTGACGGTCTTACCGGTCATCCTGGCATTGTTAGGGACACGTATTAATACCTTATCTTTACAACGGCTCTTCTCGCGTCGTGAGGCTAATAGTCAGAAGCAAGGGGCCTGGTACCATCTGTCCTATTTTGTGATGCGTTGGCGCATTCCAGTAACAACGGTGCTGATTCTCTTTTTGCTTGCATTGGGTATTCCATTCCTCCATGCATCCTTTGCCAGCACAGATGAGCGCTCATTACCTCTTAGCTCACCAGCACGAGCTGTAATTGATGATCTAAACAAAAATTTTGAGGGACAGAACAATACAACGATCAGTGTTGCCATCACAACTCACGGAGATGCGCTGTCGAGCGATAATCTGGCTAAACTCGATGACTATGTGACGGATGCCAGCAAATTGCAGGGCGTAATCAATGTCCAGAGCGTGGTGACGCTGAATCCACAATTGACATTGGCAAATTATCAGCAACTCTACGCCCATCCTACCGCCAGCCCGATCGCAAGTCAGCTTACAGAAGCTGCAAAACAGTTTGCGAAGGGTGATGTCGAGAAGGTTACCATTATTGCCAGCTTTGATCCTCATTCAAGTGCGACGCAAGATCTTGTAAAGCAGGTTCGTGGCCTTCATCATCCCGATGGTTTTGACATTCTGGTTGGTGGCGGCATGGCCCAACAGGTTGATCAGTTTACAAATCTGAGCAGTTCGATTCCCAGGGCTCTTCTGGTCATGGCGATCGCGATCTTTGTGCTACTATTCTTAATGACCGGCTCGATTGTCATGCCTATCAAGGCGATTCTCCTGAATATTCTTTCACTGACGGCAACCTTTGGTGCTCTGGTCTGGATCTTCCAGGACGGCAATCTCCAGAATCTCCTTGGCTTTAAAGCCTTTGGTGCGCTGGATAGCACGCAGCCAGTGTTGATCTTTGCCATCGCCTTTGGTCTCTCCATGGACTATGAGGTCTTTTTGCTCAGCCGTATCAAAGAGCAATTTGATAAGACACAGAATAATAAAGAGGCTGTCGCTGTCGGTCTTCAAAAGACCGGGTGGCTGGTCACAAGTGCCGCCATGCTCCTGTCTGTGGTCGTGGCAGCCTTTGCCACATCGCGCATCATCTTTATTCAGGAGATTGGTGTCGGTATTTCATTGGCTATCCTTATGGATGCAACAATTGTCCGAGCGCTACTGGTTCCTGCAATGATGGCGCTGCTGGGAAATTGGAACTGGTGGGCTCCACGTCCCCTGCAAAAGGTCTGGCAATACATTGGACTTCGTGAGCCAACGGAAGATGAACCTATCCTCAGCGATGAAAAACAGTCTGTAGAGGCTCCATCTTTCGTGTAATGTCTCTGGAACGTTGAAAGAGAGCCTCGCCCATATAAAGAGTACAGAGAGAAAAAGGATGAGTTGAAGTACTATCAACTCATCCTTTTTCTCTCTGCTGTTAAGCCTGGAAACCTGGACTCAATGGGGTAAGAAGAATAACTCGAGAAAGAACAGGACGCCAAAAATGTAGACCAGAGGATGAACGAGACGCCATTTGCCAACGATCACTTTGAGCAAGGGGTAGCTGATAAAACCAAACGCCAGGCCAGTTGCAATACTAGAGGTCAGAGGCATCATCAAAATGACGATAAAGGCAGGAAAGGCCTCATCAAATGAGCTCCAATCAATGTGGCGCACATGTCCAACCATTAAAGAACCAACGATAATCAGCGAGGGCCCGGTAATCGCTGCAACTCCGGAGACAGAGCTCACCAACGGGCTAAAAAATGCAAAGATAAGAAAAAGTATTGCCACAACAAAGGCTGTAACCCCTGTCCTCCCGCCCGCTGCCACACCTGCCGCAGACTCTATATACGCCGATGTTGGACTGGTTCCAAACATTGATCCAACCAGCGTCCCCAATGAATCAGCAAATAATGTCTGCTCGATCCGTGGTAGCTTATTGTTCCTCATTAAGCCAGCCTGCTCTCCTACGGCAATGACAGTCCCCGTTGTATCGAATAGGGTCACAAGCAAAAATGAAAAGACGACTCCATAGAGCCCATAATTAATCACATCCGCTATAGCACTCACTGGATTATAGACAAGTACCCCTTCAGGTAATAGTGGAGCCGAGGCAACACCTTTTGTAAAAGATAGCAGACCTGTAAAGTAAGCCATGGCTCCCGTTATCACCATCCCCAGGAATAATGCCCCACTGATATGCAGTGCCATTAAAATCAAAGTTATTAAAAGACCAACCAGGGCGAGTATCGTTCCAGGGGCATGCATGTTACCTAAAGCGACGAGATTGCTTGGATTGGCCTGCACAATCCCTGTCATACGCAGACCAATAAAGGCAATAAAAAGCCCGATACCAACCGATATTGAGTAACGTAAATTGCCAGGAATGGCGTCGAGAAGCATCGAACGCAAAGGCGTGAGGGAGATCAGGACAAAGAGAATACCGGAGATGAAAACTGCTGAAAAAGCCGTTCGGTAGCTTAGACCAGGATGAGCTAAAACAACTGAATAGGTAAAGAAGGCGTTCAGACCCATCGCTGGTGCTACTGCAATGGGATAGTTTGCAAAGATCGCCATGATCAATGTCCCAACGACGGTTGCAATTATTGTCGCAGTAAAGGCCTGTGTAAAAGGGACTCTGGCCTCCGACAAAATAAGCGGGTTAACGACCATAATATAGGCCATGGTAAAAAAGGTGGTCAGCCCTGCAATAATCTCTCGCCGCAGAAATGGTGTCAGCGTTTTGTTTTCACTCTCTATCACGACATTCCTCTCCATCTAACCTGCTCTAAGAAGCACTACCTGTACAGTTCACCTGTGCGCTATACCTCGTCTCTCCATTTAGCCCGGCTTCCAGAGCCAGACCAGAAGCACTACATTTATAGTCCATCTATACACTATAAATATACATAATGATCGAACAGGAATGCAAATAGGAAGAGAGATTAAAAAGTGCCCAGGGTTTGACTATCCTGAAGAGGGGCCCCGTCTAAAAAAGGAGAGCGTTGTCATATTGACAGACCGAAGAATGGCGCTTAAGGTCCTGAAGGAAAGGATAAAGCTGAAAGGCGTACACAGTAGCTAAAACATCTTACGTTTTAATCTGCTTAAGCTCGTAATTTTTTGTGGTACGTATTGATGTGCCAGAGCTCATGCATCCCAATTTGGGTATAAAGCTTATGAGCATTGTGGTTCTCAGAACTGCCTTCTAATTGTACAGAGAGATAGCCACGTTGAAAAAAAACATTGAACGTATGGAGAAGTAGAGCCCTGGCAATTCCCTGCCGTCGCCAGGGGGGACGAATAAAGAGCTGATCAATGAAGCCTGAGCCCTCATCCTGGCGGCCATCACAAAGGGCCGCTCCAACAAACTGATCATCCTGCCAGACGAGAAAAATCAGAGAAGGGTCAGTATCTTTCTCTGGAAAAAGAAAACCAGGCCAGATCTCGCGTAAAGCTGTCCTTAACAAAACAGTATCTTCTCGCGGGCAAAAGGTACGTACACCCACTGCTGAAGGCCACTGAGGAAGGGGGGGCGATTGAGAAAGCTGATATTCCATGCGCCAGGCTCCCCCAGAAGAGAACTGATAGCCACGATCAACAAAAAAAGTTAGCAAGGCACGATCAGTAAGATCAAGATCAACAGCAAGCGAGCTTGCAAAGGATGCATTGCGCGTCTGTTCTTCAGCCAGCTGGCAGAGCGCTGTACGAATACCCCAGCCCCAATACATGGATGGAACATGGAGCACAATACCCATAGTTTGAGGAGCCCGCTGCCAGAGATACATGATACCGCAGAGATTGCCATCTGGTAGAATAGCCAGCCAGCAATCGATAAATGGATTCACATCACAATCCAGCCAGAGCTCCTGAACGGCCTGTTCAGGCATATCAAGCAAGGATGCAACTGCTGCCAATTGTGAAACATCCCAGAGTTGAAGAGAATAATCACCGATCATTTTTATTGTTCTCCCTATCAGTAATCTCTTCTCTCTTCATCAAGAGCCGCAAAGAAGAGCCAGGAACGGCAAAGAAGAGCGCCAGGGCAAGGCCAAAGAACAGGGAGACAGGTGTATTAAACCAGGCCAGGCCAAAACAAATCAGATAGAGAAGAGGGCCAAAAGCAAATTGGCGATTAATCGATCTCACGAGATGCATATTCACATGCTTACCCAATAAGCGCCCCTGGTAGGAGGCATAACGCCACAGAATATTGAAAGCGCTCGCCATTAAGAGGAAAGTGCCAGCATAGATAATTGCAGCTGTATGAAGATCAAATCGAAGAAGATATTCAGCTAGAAGCTCTGTTGGGACAGGAATAAACACAATAATCAATAACAAAACCAGATTGATCATTATGAGAGAGGTATCTGTGCGCTTAATAAGCGTAAACACGCGATGGTGATTAAGCCACATAATACCAATGGTAAAAAAGCTGGTAACAAAGGCGGCCAGCGTTGGCCATTGTGTAAAGAGAGCCTTCCAGAGATTGGCATCACTGAGTAGCTTATCTGGTTCTGGAACTTTAATATTGAGTACCAACAATGTAATGGCGACAGCGAAAACTCCATCACTAAAAGCTTCTAGCCGTCCAGTCTCTTTCTCATCCACGCCAAATTCCTCGTGCTCTCATAAAACATCTCTAGCAGGCCCGCTCGTAGACCCACCAGGCTTGAATAGTCCATCGAAATAGGGAGTATATTTCTATAGTATACCTCAAAAGGCACTTCTCTTCTTGTCTGCTTTGAACCATTGGAATACGTTTTGTGTATGATAGCGCAAAAGGACCTAACCTGATCAACCAGACTCAGGAATAAAGAGGACATAAGAGTCCTTCTACACAAAACAAATCGCAGCCAGTAGAGACAGGAGAAAATAGGATGGCAATCCAGGAGATCTTTGACGAAGAAAAGCTTCAAACTTTAGAAAAACTTATCTCGCAGACTCCAGCAAAAAAAATCTTTTTGCCACATGAAGGGCTCTTTATTCTCCGGCTCATTCAGGGTGGTTTGATGGCAGGTCATGGCTCTCAGAAACTGTTTGGCTGGTTTGGTGGAGCTGGACTAAAGGGCACAACTGGATGGCTCGAATCGATTGGCTTAAAGCCTGGAGATCTCTGGGCGATCGCAGCTGGTGGCTCAGAATTTGGAGGTGGTGTGCTGACAGCATTGGGGCTTTTCCACCCGCTTGGAGAGATTGGCGTTATCTCATCTATGGTGATGGCAGCCAATAAAGCACACTGGAAATTACCCATCTGGGCCAATGCAGGCGGACCTGAATTACCCTTGATGTATGCCCTGGTCTCCCTGGCCTTAATGATTACAGGACCAGGCAAATACTCACTTGATCGAGCACTTGGCATTAAACTTCCACCGTGGTTTGTGCTAACAGCCATTACAGTAGCCAGCATTGCGACTGCTTACGGTATTCAGAGCAGACCCACAATAGCCACTCCCAGCACCAGTCTCAGTGAACAGGGAGAGATATAGGGTAGGGAGTCTCAACAGAGCCCACCAGAACCGTTGGTGGCGAGCTAATCTTCCATACTATTGTAGAGAAGCGAGGCAAAACCACCAGCAGCGCTCTCTTGTCCAGAGACGCTGCTCACCAATGTGCTCTCTATCCAACCAGAACGAGAGCATACATAAAAGAGCGTGCAGGCATCTAGCGCCTGAGATGATGGAACCAATGGGACATAGTCTCTTTACGATCGAGGCGAAAATGTCTGCGCAGGAGAATATCCGCCAGAATCACCAGAATAATCGCAGCAACTGGCACAGCGAACTGAATCCAGGGCAACTTCAAGATCAAAGAATTGAGGAGATCATCACCTAAAAGAATCTGCGAGGCAGCCCAGGCGAGAACCAGGCAGGCAACATCGAGAAGCCAGGGGAGACGGCCAATAAGTTCAGCGACAATCGCACTACCAATCAAAACCAGGATGATGCTAAACAGGAGGCCAATAACGAGAAATGGAAGCGCTCCATTAGCTAACGCGCCTACAGCCAGCACATTATCGAGGCTCATCGTCGCGTCCGCCACAAGAATAGTTACAATTGAGGAAAGAAAGCTAGGCGAGACGCTTCGAGGAAAGATCACCGATGGCATCTGACCAGAAGAGGCTGCCTTACCAGCCGTCAACGTGCGAAAATGCTCTTGACTCCGCTCCAACAGAAGGCGAACAGCAATATAAAGAAGGATGGCTCCGCCAATAATCCCAAGAAAGGGAAGCTGCAGCAAAAATGTAGCGGCAATTGCAAACAGAATGCGTAAGATAATCGCCCCACCTCCACCAATAGCAATTGCCCATAATCGTTGAGAACGTGGCAATTTTGAAGCAGCGGCACCAATTACCAGTGCATTATCTCCACTGAGCACCAGATCGACAAAAATGATGCCTCCTATAGCGGCAAACCAATCTAACATAAACAAAAATCCCTTCCAATAACCAGTTTTGTCCTCTGTGTAAAGAGAGCCTGTTATAACAAACGCAGACAAAAATCAAATATCAAAAAGAGGGTGGCGGGAGGCCACCCTCTTCCAAACACGCCCGCTTACTCTTAAACGGTTGCAGCCGGTGCATTGCTACTGAATAGTGCATCCAACGTATGTCTTCTCACACGATAGCCGCAACGTTTTCCACTATGAGGAAGGGCCACCGCATCCAGAGCACCAGACTTTATCCAACGGCGTACAGTTGTATCATCAACACGTAGGTGGCGTGCAACTTCACGAACAGTTAACAGATCACCACTTGAGTCTACCATTTCCTGCTCTTCGCCCATTTCAGATTGTTTACGACGAGCCATACATGTCCTCCTTTGATATTGGACAAATAGGGCGATCCCCTGACAACACTAATGAACGCACTACGACCAAAACATCCTCAGTTTGACTAAAACGACTACATGTGATGTTCTCTGTAGGATTTCTACATTAAAAATCATACCACAATCATCTATATAGTCGCCAATTCAACTGATAAAATCAAGACGTATAAAAGAATGCGTTAGGGTAAAGAATCACTTGTAGTCAGCAGATCTATATATGAGGTGAGAGATAAATGATGTAGTTTAAGCTGATTAGAAGTCTCGTAACTCCACTAAAGATTACATTAAGTCATAATAATGAGGTAAAAAGGAACGGTATGGGAAGATACACGAATGGAGAGGGGCTCGCCATGAGCAGATCAAGATAGTACTGCTAGATAAAAGATTGACACATAGAGACCCATTTCGTTAGAATCTCAGCAAGAGCTATCGCATTACCATACAAACGACTCTTCTTGAAAAGGGAAACAGTACCCCGGCAATCAGTGGGGGTTGAGCATTCCCACACCCTTTCGGGCGTTAGAGTTTCCCCCCTATGCCTGAAGGCAGGGGTATCCACCATTGGAGATTCTGATGAACGACCATCCGCTGCACTCCTATATAGGAAACTATCGCCTGTTACATCTGTTAGGAAAAAGCGATTTTTCGGCAGTTTATTTAGGCGAGCAGATCGACGACCAGACACAGGTGGCAATTAAGATAGTCCCAGGCGCGACGGATGAACAAGAAGTTGAAAAATTTCTCGCCCAGGTCTCCACTTTTATGCAGTTGCAACATCCTTATATTATGCCCATTCGGGAATGTGGTCTGGATGAACAGGGGGCATTTCTCGTTATGGATTATGCGGCAGGTGGAAACCTGCGGCAGCGCCATCCCCGAGGTGATCGAGTCCAGCTTGAGATCATCCTTTCTTATGTTAAACAGCTCACGGCTGCACTACAATTTATTCATGATGAAGGCTTTGTCCATCGCGATATCAAACCACATAATATGCTGCTGAGCGCCAATGGCACCGTATTGCTGAGCGACTTTGGAGCCGCCGTTACGTCTGTGACGCTTGATCCCAGCCATACCTACGATTTTGAAGGAACAGTTCTTTATACAGCCCCAGAACAATTACATGGCCGCCCACGCCGCAGAACGGATCAATATGCGCTGGCAGTTGTAATCTATGAATGGCTCTCTGGTGAGCGGTTATTTACAGGAACATTTCATGAGATCGCTCATCAACACCTCTTTATTACACCTCCCTCTTTTCAAGAGCGCGGCATCCCTTATCCAGCAAATATCGAACAGGTCATACAAAGGGCACTTCAGAAAGATCCTGACAAACGTTTTGCTAGCGTCAAGCTCTTTGCAGAGGAGCTTGAATGGTCGTATAAAGTAGCCCAGGCCCGAGGTACGTTGCCAGCGCCTTCTGAGAAGCCACAAGAGTCTCCCCCTTCTATTGAACATTCGCCTGCACAAAAAGGTCAATTCAGGTCACCTTTAGCCTTTCGCAAAGAGAGTCGCTCCTGATCCCCAGGCAGGCGCTTTGCACATCTCTTTTCAGGCAGATACGTCATTTTTTTATGAGGACAAGGCCTGACAATTTCATTTCGTCAGACCTTTCCTCTCACTACCATTCCTCTCGACCAGGAGAGGGATGCTAAGGCATTGATTTATCCTCTACAATAGCCTGAAGGCCTTCCATTGCAATGTTATCAGCCTCTGAAGTAACCCAATTCTCATTCTTCTGTGGTCCTACGCAGGTGGGGCAGGGATAGAGCGCGCCATCAGGTTTTAAACGATAGGTAAAACCTGGCACAGGAGCAGGTAAGAATAGTCCATCATTGGCAGTGGCAAGTTTATGTAATTCTGCCGCAATGTCGCTCCAACGATTGTTAAAAACTTTATTCGCCAAATGTACAGCAGGCAGCATATGGAATTGCCGTGTCTCCTTCATGCTCTGATCAATATACCCCTCATGCAAGCCTTGAAAATCGCCTAAGAGAAGGCGGTAATAGAAGCCACCATGGACACGATCATGTAAGGGAGAGTTCACCAATGCATCCAGCATCTCTTTCGCCAGTTGTACATAGGAATCGGTTTTTGTATAGAGGCCTGTGCGTAATAGCTCCTCAATCTCCTGTCCATTCTCCCCCATTCGGGCTTGAGGATCATAGACATGATTAGAGCCAAAACGGGGATCGGACAGGACATAAACGCGAGCAAAGAGATGGTACTTAGGGTTAAAGGAGCTGTTAATGACACTTTGTACTTCGCGTTTGCCAACACTAACCCAGTCTGGGCGATGAAAACGGACTCCAGCATCGGTCAGGGCCAGCCCCAGCTCGAGATCACCATCGACACGATAACCATCTTGCAGAGGAATATTGCCATGGCCAGCGACTGTATTAGTCAGGCCATGATGTACTCCCAGGACAGGATCGGTAGCATTATACTGTGCCTGAGCCCAGTTTTGCAGGGTATTATTCCAATAACCAGGATCATCACTATACATGCCCATCCGCAGAATCGTAAAGTAGAGCCATCCTTTCGATTGGGTCGTTGCCCCCCATTCACGCTGCACAGTCGGCAATATGCGCGCAATATAACCATTGAGAGACGAATCGCTGGGATGGCGAGCGCGATACCAATAGAGGTTCTCCAAATCGCGCAGATCATTCAATACATCATGTCGTGTCGAATGACCTCGCACATCACACATATCATCGCTACAATTCACCTTTGAGGGATCATCACGCCGCCAATTGATCAGAATACCATGATACGTTGTATCCCAACCATTTGTATTTTCATCAATGAGAATCTGCTTTACAATCGAATCTTCGCTAGCCATGGTTTCTGTATTTTGCGGAGAAACCGTCTGCGCCCCTTGAGGGGAGACCGTAGCTGTCTTTTTCGGCGCTACAATCTCTTCACTTTCAGGAGATGTAAAATGAGGCTGCGTAAAATACGCAAATGTAAACACAATACTGACAATCAGAATAGAAGCAGCAAGCAAGCTGAGTTGGAAACGCCATGTAAAGCGGAAACGTCGCGGCCTCCGTGGTCTGGGTAGCTCTTGCTGAGGTGGAATCTCATGAGTTTGTTGCATTTTTCATCCTTCCCTCTCCATGTTTCTTCACCCATAGATAGGCAGCATACTCAACCAGATTAGTACACACCTAGTATAATCGGCGCATGAGATTTATTCTGACAGCAAAGTAGAGGATATTTTTGATGTCCATAGCTTATAAACACTCTCTAATAAGTCAGACAAAACGCGGATACAGATGTTATTTCTACACTATACCCTCCAATACGTCGCCTCTACACAAGATTTGCACTGGCCAATTTACGGCGTTAAGGCCGCGAAACAGAGGATAGGCAAGCAAATTGGCTAGAGACTGAAGCAGATTAGCATTCCTAACCCGTAACCTATAATGAGGACCAGAGAACTATTGCATAGACAGATCATCTTACGATCTATAAATACAGATATGAGGAAATTTTTATGATTGAAAAGCTCTTAACCAGCGCGGTTAAAAGTCATGATACTACTGATCGAGAGCGTCTAATCCAACAAATGATCCATTTTCCAGAGGATGTCTTTCGTCTATTACGAAAACAGTTTGTGGTCCTTGATGAGATGAGGCAGGCAATCTTAATGAAGGTACTGCGGCAAATGAGCCTCCAAAAAAAAGTAGAGGCGCTTCCTCACCTGATAGAGATCATTCAGAAGCCAGACCATCCAGGGTGGAGCGAAGCGGTTAATATATTAATTGAGGTAGGCCCCAATCTCGTCGTACCATACTTTATTAATACGTTGCTAACCTATTCCAATCATAATCAGGAAAATAAGCAAGAGGCTCCACTAAGAGGAATATGTTGCATGCTGCGCCTTAAGAAAGTGGATAGCGAATACGCTCGTCGCTGTGCGCCGACAATTAATTATTTACTCATACGATTAGAGAATATTAATGATCCTGAAAGTGGTCCGGAGCTTCATTTCCTGCTAGATGTTATTGAGAAAGCCCGGATCGACCTCACTTATATCATACCGAATCTTATCGTGCTGGCACAACTATATCGTGGAAATCATATTGGTGCACGAGCTCGACAACTTATTGAACAGTATCAACGGGAAGACAAAAACGATTATTCATTCTACCTCAACTAATGCATCCATTTTCTGATCACAAAAAAGTGCCAGATAAATGCATACACATTCATCTGGCAGGTAAAGCAGACTACTTAAGCATGACTTACAATGGTAACTGTAGTGCTGGTATCAGCCACCTCTACATTAGAGCTGAAGCGCATCAGCGTCAGAGTAAATGTTTTCGGAGCAGAGGTGTTCAGATTTGGGTTAATCACGATCGGAACAGTTAGACTCTGATCGCCTGGATTAAACGTCAAAGTCGTCACTGGCAGAGCAATATAATCTTTATCTGAACCTGAAATTGCTGTACCATCGACCGTATTTACCTTCAAGGTAACCGTCTGACCATTCTCAATAGGAGTATCCAAAGAGACAATAATCTGAGCCAGAGATGGGGAGGTCGTATTCTGGAATACCGTTATATCATATCCAGTGGCCGCATACAGCCCCAACTGACTGATCAACGTAGCTCGCCCGGCATTATCGCCTAATACAGCATTTGTAATTCCATGAAGATTGAGGTAAAAGTACGTCCCAGTCCCATGAATGCTACTACCATTTACGGTGACAGGAACAGTTTTACTCATCTCACCTGGATTAAAGGTAACACTCCCACTGGCCTGATTATAGTAACCACCCGAGACAGTGGCGGAGCCATCATGAGTTGCATATCCCACAGTAACGGGCAAGGAACTTGCAGTACTCAATGTGAGAGTAAAATTCGCTGTACTTGTACCAGTGCTCGAAAGCACCAATGACAGATCGGAAATGTAGACTGCCGGCAAGGGTGGAGCGCCTCCGTTAATGATCGTTACCATCGCCTGAGCATCACCAATTTGAGCGTTTGAGGAAGGAGTAGTCAGGTTCATGACAAACGTTTTATTTCCACTGCCAACTTTATTCACCGGAACTGAAAGATTTTTCGTTGTCTCCCCGCTATTAAAAGTCAGTGTAGTTGGCTGCACAGCAGTATAATCGGTACCCGCTTTAGCAGTTCCGTCAGCACTGGCGACCACTACCGAGACAGTCTCGCCGCTTGCAGGGGCAGAGGAAAGGGTAACAGGAATAGTTTCAGTGGCCTTTCCCCCCGAAACATCGACAGCTGCATCGGCAATATAGACAGAATATGGCCCCTGGCGCTGCACCAGCCAGACCTTTGCAGTATTATCGCCCAGAATAGCATTCTTTGGACTGGAGAGCGTGACTGAGAAATCAATCAAACCACTACGACTGGTATGAGCATGAACGGTAATGGGAATTGTCTTACTGGTATCGCCAGGATTAAAGGTTAACGAGCCACTTGCAGCCGTATAATCACCATTGGCAACCGTCGCCGATCCATCCTTCGTCGTATAATTGACCGTAATTGGCGAGGTACTGGGAGCTGTTAAGGTAACAGGCAGATTAGCAATAACCGTATTAGCGGTAGGCTGCGCTACTGTGACATCACCTATATACAGAGTGGGCAGGATAGGATTCGCTACTGCTGCCACACCTTTCGCATTAAAGGTGACAGTCTTGACCCCTGAACCATCATCACTATTCAGTGACCAGCTATCAGTCTGAGCTCCTTTTGCAGCAGGCTTAAAAAGGACATTCTCGGTGAAAGAAATTCCTGGCGCAACGGCGGTCCCCTCTGGTAAATTGGTTAAGGCCGTAAAGCCAACCCCAGCAATAGGTAACTTTGAGCGCGTGATTGTAATCGTACTGCCACCAGTATTCTTGACGGTAAAAGTTGCCAGTCCATTGCCACCAATAGGCACATCTCCAAGATCAATCGTAGCAGGCGTCACCTGTAAATTTCCAGGCGTACCAGCAGTTCCAGAGATAGGAACAGTAGCCGTACCACCAGTTGTCACAAGAGTCAAAGCATCTGTAAACGAGCCTGTAATGGTTGGGGCAAAGGTCAATGTGACTGTGACACTGGCATTAGGAGCCAGAGTTGAGTTTACGGCAGGCAGACCGCTAACCGAAAAAGGATCTTTTGGCAGCGTCTCCTGAGAGATTGTAATAGAGCTGGCACCACTATTGGTAAACGTTGTTGTTGCAGTGACGGGTGTACCACCTGCGGCGACCCCTCCAAAACTAATGGGAGATGGAGAAACAGTAATCATCCCGGTTGACGATTCGCCTGTGCCAGATACAGCAAAACTAAATTTCCCTGCCGATGTCGTCACTGTAATATTCGCTCCAACCAGACCATCTGTCGTTGGAGTAAAGGTAATTGGAATATCCAATGTTGCCCCGGAGGTAAGCGATGCTGGCAGAGCAGGAGTTGGGGTTCCAACACGAAAAACAGTATTGTTAGAAGCCAGAGCAGAGACGGAAAGGTTAGAATTAGCCGTTAATGTTAACTTCCCCTGGGCGCTTTTTCCAACAACAACCGTTCCTAAATCAAGCGAGCCACCAGTCAAAGGTGTATTTACGGGTGCACCAAAGCCTAGAACATGGCCATCGCGTGTTCCAACAAAGATCCTGTTTCCATCAACACCTGGAGAAGAAAACTTGCTCGAAGTGCCAATTGATACACTATAGCGCAGATTTAAGGTTCCATTCACCGGAACAGGATCGTATGCACGCAACTGAGCTCCTGATCCTGTACCATCAGCGGACCAGATCACCCAGACCAGGGCAGATCCAGAGTTTGTGCCAGATGACGTAATCACAGGAGAACCTGACCCAAAACCAAAGGTATCCGAAGTAGAGGCTACCAGACCCAACGTCGGCTTGCCAGATCCATCCAGTCCATAGTGATATGCCTTTAATTTTCCGCTGCCACCACCTCCTTGTGCAGTAGTGGTATATATATAGCCACCATCGCCAGGCCAGACACTGGGCTTACTCCACAGACCCCCATTAGGTCCTAGAATATTAATTACAGCATCAGCCCCACTTGGACCCTGACCACGCCCACCCATATTGTCAGCATTCAGCATATACAGTCGACCTTGTTTGCCAGCTTCAAGCAATATATGTGGATAAGTTGATGTTCCAAAGTACTGCGAAGGCAGTTCCATAGGAGCCCCGGAACCTAGATCAGAATCGTTCGCATTCAAAGTATCTGAATCATAGGGTGAAAAAAAATCGGTAGCCTTTAATGAGCCATCAGACTGCACATTCAAACGGGTCACAGCCTGGGCCAATTGACCTGGAGGATTCTTGCCCGGCCCAATCGGAGGAACCACACCATTTCCGGTAGCGAAGATAATCTGTCCTACCCCATCTGAGACCAGACCCCCGCCAGACTGCCAGATACCACCACCCGGGCCCAACGTATTTGGAAGCGTAGTACCAGCCTCAGTAGTCCACAATGCCTTTAATTGCCCACTGGTCGAAACTCCAACCACCCATCCTTCATAAGGTTTACGATCACAATGGCCCCCAAAAGCAGCATAAACGACACCATTCATAAGCAACAGACCAGGCCGCTGCAACTGATCCCTTGAATTGAAGCTATGCGTAGGATCGTTAGATGCAATTCCCTGGATTAAAACCGGAAATCCAGCTTGCTCCTCCCCCGTCGCCACGCTCACAGCATGCATATAGATGGAAACAGCACCAGAAGACCCATTCGTATATGACTTCGAGGTGAAATAGGCTACATTCGTCGCTGAATCAATGACCGGAGTCCCGGTAATACCAACCAGAGGCGAAAGATCGGAACAGGTCACATCTGATGGATTAAAAGGGGTTCCCAGATTCCGTGTCCACAGTTGAGCACCCGTCGCAGCATTCAAACCATAAATGTTATTGGTTTCAGTCGCCACAAAGACGACTCCATTCGCAACCAGTGGCTGAGCATAAACCTGACCATTCACGCTCGCATTGAACAACTGGCCAAACGTCCCACCACTTACTAAACCAGGCGTCAAACCAGTCTGATCAGGATACCAACTGGTACGAAGAGCATCCTTTGAAACAGTATCAGAATCTGCTCTTACATGCTGAAGAGATGCATTCAAGATCACCAGACCAGCAATTATTGGAACAAAAACAATCAGAGCACTCAAGGCCATACGCCACCATTTATGCCGCCGCCCTTGCTTAAACACAACTGCAATTCTCATGAGAAGACGCCAGAGATTCATACGGTTTTTACCTCGTGCATGTCATAACATGCATTATTTACATATTTGCATTCGCAAAATCAATGATATATGGTGATCCACCCAATCTACAGGCAAGTCCATACAGAGGCAGACCGAAAATTGGGGTTCGCCTGAGCCTGCATAAATCCAATCCCTTTACACAGACAGCAGGATAAAAGTCTCTCTACAGGATAAGTTCCCCACCTCCTTCACAACATCCAGGTTACCAGAAATACAAGTTTTATCCCTTTGCAAAATTTCTCGATACTATCAATGCATTCAAAGAGATTATAATGCATATATAAATTTTTTAATGCTTAATTATTGTTGAGATGTGGTGACGATAGAGCATCAAATAAGCACTCCCGGTGTAGATTTCTACATTTAATACACAAGAATATGTATTACCATGCACTTTTATGCGTCAGACAACCTGTGAAGTAAAAAATATGGTAAAAGGGGCGGTTCAAACGCCGCAAATTGACAAATGGGGATCAGGTTTTATATGCTAAAACCAATGATGTATGCCAATTCTTTTATAAAACAGGGAGAGACTACCAATGCTTTCACACCGCTTTGAAGAAGCTATCATCTATGCCATACAATTGCATGCACAGCAAAAACGCAAAGGGTCCGAAACTCCTTATATCGCGCATCTTCTAGCTGTTACCAGTATTGTTTTGGAGCAGGGGGGAAATGAGGATGAAGCCATTGCGGCATTGCTTCATGATGCGATAGAAGATCAAGGTGGTGAGACGATACGTCTGGAGATCCAACAACGCTTTGGCGAAACAGTAGCGGACATTGTCAGTGGCTGCACTAATCCTCTTATTCGCCCATGGAGAGCGTGTAAAGAGGTGTATATCGACCATCTACGGACGGCTTCACCTTCCGTCAGATTAGTCGCATCTGCAGACAAGCTACATAATGCACGCTCGATTCTTCAGGATTATCATCAGATTGGTGAGGAGCTCTGGGCACGCTTCACAGGCGGTAAAGAAGGAGTGCTCTGGTATTATCGTAGCGTAACAGATACACTTCTATCCCAGAATATAACTCCATTAGGAATAGAGTTAAACCGCGTAGTTACTGAAATCGAACATGTTGCCAGGACGTACGAACAATAGCGTTCTCTCTTTGATAAGCAAAAGGTAAAGCTGCCACTGCCTCTATTTGTGTCGTAGACTGAGGAGAAGAAATGCAGCAGAACAGGCTTACAAAGAGGACCATTATTGTACGGTTACAGTCAAGTTCATACCTGGATGAATAGTACAGTAGATATTGAAATTGCCCGCCGTATTAAACGGTCCAACTGTATGAGCCTCACCGCTTGCATTCACCGTAAAATTTACAGAAGGTGCGCCCGGCTCTTGTGTTTTTACTTGCTGAGAACCATCCCATTTCCCATTAATAATAATGTGTTGGGAAGCAACACTATCAATCAGATCCAGGCTATTGCCCTTTTTGATGGTAATTGTTGGTTTCAGAAAATTGGTTGCGCCCATCTCAACCTTAGGGTTTTGAGGAATGTTATTTGAATCAATGATCCTACAAGCTGAAACAAGCATCGTCAGTAACATACAGATTCCCAACAAGCTGAAGATTTTCTTTTCGATAGACATACCTGTAAACCTCCACACATACCGAGACACAAAACAAACAACACCCACCATCAGTATTATACAAGACACAAGGGAGAGTCGCCTGGACCTTTTCGCTCTAGCCCCCACTTTAATGTGAGCTCTATCCTCCCGATGAGATCAACAAATGGATGAGAGGACATAGAGAGAACAAAGACGAAAAGGGAAGAAGAAGACAGGCCCTTCCCTGTTCTATTAGAAAGGTCTAGCGCCACCAGAGATAGGAGCGCAGAACCTCATCTGTATGTTCAAGCGTATGTTGATATGTTTTAGTGACTACCCATGCAAGTGAGCGTGGGCCCCAGACGGCTTCACGCACCTCTTGCCAACTCTCTTCTGGCAACGTTCCCAATAAAGCAATCTGCTGCTCCCGTAACGCTTTAAACTCAGCAACCATAGTAGCAAAATCGCCAGCTTCGCCATTCTGCCAGGCCAATTCTTCCTTAGCAGCATCCTCTTCGGGTGTACCAGCAATAGGACAATCAGCCCCAACCCACTGGAGAATACTCGGTAGACCCAGGCGTCGCTCATAATCTACCAGATGAAAAAGGAGACGGGCAACAGGCCAGCGGTTCTCACGAGGCGCGAGATAAAGTCTTGCCTCAGAGATAAGCTGAGTAGCCCACAAAAACTCATCCATGCTCACCTGCAAGCGCTCCTGAAACCTCTGTGTAAGATGCACCATAATACGATCCTCACATCATGAAAAAGATAACTACGCATAGCATAGAGTAATTTCAAGTGTGTATGCAAACTAGAAGTGTCTGTTATACGCACATTCAATGAGCCTACAAGTAAAAATTTTGCTTTTCAAGAAAAGAAACCTTTATCTCTTTTTTTGTTACTATTGTTTAGTACCCCATTCTGAAGAGAAGAAATGAAATGGTCAATGAAGGAAAACTTATCTGATGAATTATTAGCTATGAATTATTTTGCGACGTATCAGAACAAGACCTCTTCATCAATTTTGGCCTTCTCCAACGTGGACAAGGGCAATCCTGGATTGCGGATGTAACACTGGAAATCGTTAAAGATGCATCACAGACATAATAATCTCAACAAATAAGGCATTCAGTACAGTCGGCGTGATACGATATGATAGAGAGAGTGAAGCGGCAAACTAGCTCAAAAAAACGATGGTTCTTCAAAAATTGTAAAAAGGTAAAGTAATCATGCATGAGAATCAATTCGCGCCGACAGGTGCACCTCAACCGCCAGTAAGAAGTCTGCGTGAGAGAGTCGGCCTGGTAATAGATGGAACCCAGGCTCAGGCAGCAGTAAAAGCTATCGTGGAAGCAGAGGCGGCAGGAGTGAGGCAGGTCTGGTCGATACAGGCTCCAACGACACCAGATACCCTGACAACATTCGCAGCCGCCGCTGTTCAGACGAAGACAATTCGCCTGGGCACAGCCATTGTACCAACCTATCCACGCCATCCGCTTACGCTTGCGATGCAGGTCCTCTCCATCTACGATCTCGCACCTGATCGCTTGCGCCTGGGAGTTGGTCCCAGCCATAAGCCAATGATTGAAGGCGTCTATGGTCTCCACATGACACCTCCAATCGAACACCTCCGAGAGTATGTAGGGATACTCCGCGCACTCTTATGGGAAGGTAAGATTGATCATCACAGCAACAATTACAACATTGTCGCCTCTCTACCGCGTACTGCTCGCGTACCTATCCTGATCTCAGCTCTACGCGAAAATGCCTATCAGCTAGCTGGCGAGATCTCAGATGGAGCCATTCCCTGGCTCTGTCCGATCCCCTATCTCTTAAAAACGGCCCTGCCAGCCCTACAGAGAGGAGCAGCCAATCGCAATCGTCCCACACCGCCAATCGTGGCACATGTCCTTGCAGCCGCCAGTTCAGACAGAGCAGCCGTCCTGGCAGCCACACGCAAACAGATTGCATTCTATGGTACATTGCCATTTTATGCCCACATGTTTGCAGACGCGGGTTTCCCTGTGAGCGAACAGGGCGTTATGTCTGACGATCTTGTCAATAGTCTCGTCATTTCTGGAACAGAGGAACAGATTGCAGCCAGGTTCAAGGAGATTCTCTCACAAGGGCTTGAAGAGCTTCTTGTCCTACCAGTGCCCGTCTCCAATCCCGAACAAGAACGTACCCGGCTTGCACAACTGATTGGACGCCTGGATAGCATTACAGGGGTCTAGTTCTTTCGACCAACCCAATCTACAAGTCAGTTGGTCGAACCAGATCAGATGGACAGACAGCCTCAGTCAGAAAACGGCGAAAAGTACTCTGACGATCATCCTGTCTGATCCAGGGCTTGATCAACTGCTTGCTATAGTAATAAGTAAAAATGCAAGGAGCGAGAAACGGATTTTTGAGACAATCGAGATTAACCAATGCCTGATATTTCTGCATATATTGTTGAACCTCTTCATCCGAGCGCCCCTCCTGTAAGAGGAGGGCAGCATTACAGCCTACTCCCTTCAGAATATCCTGCGCCTGCCAGATTTTAACAATATTCTCCATCTCCGTATTCAATCCCAGAACAGGATAGATATGCTTTGCCAGCCACTGCTCAATCTCGCCGGGAGCAAAGATCATCTCCCAACTCAACATCGCAATACCCTGGCTAATAACGCTCTGTGGGCTCAGTCTCAGATGGAAACATTGCTCAAACTGCCCTTGCTCACGATAGAGAAGCTGCTCTTTAAGCACAGCTTCCGTATGCCGTCCAGGATAACCATCGTAACAGAGCGTAGCAAGCAAACGTGGAAGATCAGGAATAAAATACTTATTAATCTCAATGCGCGAGCGATAATTTCCCAGATAATGATACGCCCGCTCCTTCTCTTCTACCAGACGGAGATGCAGACGTTCTTCAACTGGCAAGGGCCACAATGCTCGCGTTCGTTGGCGAATCGTGATCTGCATATATTCTAAGAGCTGATTTAGCTGTGCAATATGCTGAGTTGGCAACTGGTGAGCCCGTCTCCATTCAAGCAAGCGTTGACCAAGACTGCCTTTGCCAGGAAGGGCCTGCTCATAGAGAGAGAAAGCCTCATCAAAACGCTCATCGGGCACCCACTCCACAGAAATATCTAATAATCCCTGAACTTCTTCATGCAAGGACAGAGTCTCACCATTGAGCCTGCGTGCCAGTGTAGCCATAGCTTTCACCTGCTTCTGCAAGAAAGCTAAACGCTGTGGAGCAAAGGGCAATGTTTGCAGCTCCTGCTCCAAAATGTGAGCCTGCTGAACCAGTTCAGATGGGAGTGCAAAAGGAGCCAGTTCCTTCAATTCAGCTGGTCCATAATACGCATCAACAAAAGCACATTCGCCCTGGGATGCCTGCCTAACCAGGCGATCAAAAGAGAAAGCAAGCCTGGCATAATGTTGCTCCCATGAACTATTCATAGACACGTCCTTTCAAGCATACGGATAGCACAGTATGCGGCCAAGTAATAGAGGGAAACTCTGCTTTATATCAATAACGATTAGTAGGAGAATTAGTATTTACAACTTAGAAGACATATTGATAAATATGGACTTTTTATACACAATAGAAAAGAGTCTTTTGCAATTACAGACTTAATTGCAAAAGACTTGCTCATTTGAAGCAGGCAGTTCAATCACATTGCCGTTAGTAATATTGACGCTGGTATAGTAAGCTGTAAGGTGAATGGTACGCAAACGATCAGTACAGGTTACATAGACAGAGCCCTCATTGCGGTCGCTAATATGGCCATTATTCTGATCTCCCTGTAGCGCAGTATATCCACTTACACCACTAAAAGAGACTGTACCTAAAGTTGTATTAAAGTCAGCCTGTGAGAAATCTGAACTTCCAAAATGCTTAAAAGCCTCTGTAAAAGCTGTAGCGGCGTCATAAGCCAGGATTGTATGTGGAGGGAACAATGTTTGCGATGGGATTGAATTAGCAAGATATGGAAGTGGAAATTGATTCTTTAAATACTGCTGCACGAATGCAGAGTCTGCGGGAACGGGAGAGGTAAAGATCGTTGAATAGATTGGTGCATAGGCGAAGTGAGTGGTACCATCAATATCATAAAGCCCATCTCCACCCATGACCGTCAGGGTACTTGCCTGATCGCGCAGGTTATTGCGAATCTCAAACTCTAGATTATCCAGGTCAGCATTGTAGCCAGGAAAAAAGATATAGCTAGCATGATCCTGTAGCAGCGCCCGACGTACAGCAGCTTGAATGGAGGCTGTATTGCCATTTTTATAGCTCTCATGAACAAGATTGACTTTATCTGCACAGGAAAGATGATTGCTAAAGGCAAATTGGAGGCTATGGCTATAGACATCTGCATCATCGCTAAAAATTGCCAGGGTTGGCCACTGACCATGCAACAAATGGTTGCAGAAAAACTGTCCAAGCACCAGTCCCTGACTGGTATCAGGTGAAGCAATACGATAGAAATTTCCATTATTCGAGAGAGTAGTGGCGGAAGCAGAAGGAGAAATAATAGGTAATAACGCAGTCTGCGGCAGTTTTGCTCGTTCGGCTAAGGCTTCTTTAGATTGCTGACTATAGGGAAAGCCAATAATGCCTCTCAAATGACCATCCGTATGCGCAAATTGAGCCAGCTGGTGCACAATAATTGGCAATGAGTAGCAGTCCGAACACTGGCTTACCAGACCACTATTCTCATTCGCAGTTTCAGATGTCCCCAGATTCGCAATCACCAGACAGAGTTGGAAGGTTGGATGCTGACTATTATATTTCTGCTGCGCCAGAACAGCTCCGCGCAGATCTTGAAGGCCCACATTAGCAGAGCTATAAGGGTTCTCAACCGTACGGCTCAACATAGTAACCACGGCCAGTGTGATGTGAGGAGATGAGCAGGCACGCTTATTCTGGGCAAAAATCAACTTCTCAATCTGCTTCTCACTCTCATTCAGACTGGTCTGATCAAAAGGACCAGCACTCCCATCCTTGATAAGACCAACCTGTACCCCATTCGGAAGCATCGTCATTCCCAACCCGGAGCTACAAGAGATCCACCATGAAGCCTGCCAGTTTAAGCAGATCGTGTCATTGATATTCCCAGCAAGCACACTTCTTGAGCGACTCAACGTCGTTACGCCAAGGGTCAATAACAACACAAGTGCTACACAAACATTCAAAAAGAGTTGGCTATGCCGCTTTAAACCCCGGCTTGCAAGATGTGCAAAGAGCAATTTAAAGAGATCCACAACCCACGCTAGAGGCTTTTCAACAAATTCAATAATTTTATTAGAGACTGGCTCAAACGTTCCCACAGTAAATAAAGCTAACAAGCCGGTTATAAATGAAAAGGCGATCTGATTTCCACTACAGATCAACAAAAAAACAATTAAAATAATAAAAGTAATAAAACGAACATTTGTATGATGATGCTTCTTTTGCTCATCTTCAGAACCATCTTGATCAATCTGCGGAGTATCTTCCTGTATCATTACATCCTCCCAGTATATATACCAATAGAGCATTCTCTTTAGACATAGTTCTCGCTCTATTTGACCATGCCTTAAAAGAAATAATAAAGACTCGCTTCCAGATAGAAGGCCCGATAACCAAAAATAAGTATCTTACATTAGAGACGTTTTAGAGACGTTTTTTTGAAGGTGATTATAACAGAGAGACGCTCGACTAGCCTGAATTTTTAGACGAACTCTTTTATGAAAGTCTACTCGTCTACTCAGCGCAAACAAGAAGACTAGTCTACCCAGATAACACCTAGACGAAAGGGACACAACCATCGTCATAATCGTTAGAAGGCATGACAACTGACCCATTGGTTGGGTAGACTAGAGCAGACTATATTTTGATGCGAAGACTCATAGGGATGCTCAATCTATCTAAGCAACGATTCGGTCATTAGAAGGAGGCTGGTATGACTATTAGAGCAGCAAGGGTCGAGGATGCCCCAATAGCAGCTGACTTAATCAGGAGATCATTGGGAGATATGTGGGGGAGTTCGGCGGCAGATCGGCAAGCGGGCAATCACTGGCTAAGAGCTTTATTTGTGCTCCCCAGGAACCGCTATAGCTATCAACACATATTAGTAGCTGAGCAAGAGCAACAGATTACAGGGTTAATCCTCAGCTTCGCGGGCAAGGATGAGGATGAGATCAACCGTACCACAGAAAGACAGGTGGTCGAACATCTTCATCGATCAGCCTTCTCACTCGTTCGAGAATCAGCTCCAGACGAATGGTGCATCGAAGCCCTGGCTGTAGAACCAGACTGGACTCATCAGGGAATCGGTACCCAGCTCCTACAAGCAGCCGAACAACTGGCCATGAAGGAGAACTATACGAAAGCATCGCTACGGGTGGAGGACGAGAACCAGCCAGCTCTCAGTCTCTATCATCGCCTGGGATATCAAACGTTAAAAGAAGTCACTCACTATGGTCATCACTATCTCTACCTCCAGAAGCAGCTGGTGCCAGTACCAGAAGCGTAGAACCTAATAACAAAAAGCAGACGCTCACCAGCGTCTGGCGAGCGTCTGCTTTTTGTTGTTGTCGGTTAGTCATAATGAGACATTCCACACCATCCTTTCCTCCAAATGCAGAGGCCGATGCCTATCCCATCGTCTTGCTAGCACAACAGGTCAACAGGTCTAGCACTTCATATACTAGCTATAGGGATAAACAAATTTCGGAAGAAGAAGACCTACAGAGTGCCACAGATTAATATGAGCAGCTGTGCTAAGAAGTACAAATGCAATCACAAGCAATGTCAATAAAGCAACAACGATCAGAGCAAACATTTGGCGGTTGCGAAGTGCAATGTTCATGGATGAATTTCCTTTCTGTGTTGAAAAACTGTTGTGCAAATTGCTAAGTTCAGATTATTACGCTGGGTAAAAATGAATCTGAATTACGAACTGTCAGACTAAAATATTGATTAAAGTACCAGAGAGATCTAAACACCCAATGCAGAATCAACTGAATTAAATATTACTTTTTCTTCAGAAGCTTCATTCTTTGCCTCATGTCTCTCATCACTTTTACTTTCTGCCTAAAATATACATCATCAAAGAGCAAAAAAAAGCCTATTTTATCCATGTTTCTAAAGATATGATCCGCAGTTGCTGGCAATAAACAATCCTATCTTACTAGGACTTTTGCAGAATTAGGAAAGGAGGAAACCAACTTGGTTTGTGAGGATGAATTTGAGGTGGATATCTCAAAAATTAGAGAACTTTATTAAAATTTTAGGTATTTTTGTTCATAAAATTGTGCTTATTTATTTTGTTATGTATATTTATAGGCCAAACTCCGCTATCCTCATTAAAAAGATCAAACAAATGTTCAAATTTATGCTTAAAATAAATCTCTTAACATTTAATTTTTGCATTATTCAAAATTTGTAAGTTAATATTCGAATAACGTAAAAATTTTTATATTATTATCATATCAAAAAATATTGTGTTTTGCTAATATAACATTTAATTGAAGTGAATCTAATTCTGCTTTACAATCAATAAATATTTGTTTAGCTTCTATTAGAAAATTGCTTCCTTTAACGAAATCTTTACTAGATAATTCACTATTTTCTAGTAAAATTTCCCCATATTTAAATAACACGCGTGCATATTCTAAGCGCATATTAATGCGACGAAAAGCGCGTATGGATTTATCAAAATAATTGTAAGATTGATCAAGTTGATTTATACTTGCAAAAGTACAACCAAGAGCAGCTTGAGACTTAGCAATTAGCCAAATTAATTCGGATTGTTGAGCTTCTTCTAAAGCATTTAATGCCTGCTGATGAGCAATTACAAAATCTTCACGTATCAACAATACTTGTACCAGATTGAGCCTAGATTCTGCTCTTGTTTCTACCTCTATCCCTTTTAAGGCCAAAACATGTTTAAGTGTACTAAAAGCTCTGCTTAAGTTTTTTAGTCTTTCCTTCTCTTCAATTCCTTCTGTTTTATCAAGTGCTAAAGCTAATCTAAATTTGCCTAATGTCATATAAGCTAATCCAATACATGGACTAACTTTAGTAGCTCTTGCCATTTTTAAAGCACTCTTTAAAGCAGAAACAGCCTGGGGGAATTTTCTCTGTTCTTGTAACACGGTTGCAAGAGAAGAATTCAGCATACTTTGAAAAATAGGATCTTGTACACTCTCTGCTAAAGAAATAGCTTTCTCCATTTCTTTCTCAGCTTCGTACAATTCGCCTAAACGCATATCTAAGATTCCCAAATTACCAATTGCAAAAGAAGAAAGAGGAATTTCACCTATACGTTCAGCAATGCTTAGAGAACGTCGTAGGGCTGCTTGAGCTTGCGAATATTGAGCAGTTCTTAAATACAGATCCCCTAAATTACAGCTTACAATAGCAATTTCTCTTGAACAATCATATTGTTCAAATATTTCTAGCGCTTTATTGAGATGAGGAAGAGCATCGCTACATTTACCTCCTGTTGCTTCAATGTTACTTAGTAAAACATGTACACGACCAATCTCAACAGGATCACCAAGTAATGTTCTTTCAGCAGACGTATATTTATGCTTATTTTTTTCTGCAAGCTTTTTTTCATTAATAACTTTCTCTAAAACAGATAAAGCTTCATTAGCCATAGGGCGTGCAAGAGTATAATCTCCTTCACGCCAAATTACATAACTTTGCTGTAATAATAATCTTCCTTTAGCAGAAATGGAGGTATCTTTAAAATTATTCAGAATCTTTTCACTACTTTCCAAATATTTTTTTGCACTCGCCATATCCCCACCATTGTAGTAACACTGTCCAATCTCGCATAACAGAATAGATTGAACTTGTGCTTCTTGAGAGAGATCAATCAAAGAATCCTGAGAGCTATAATAAATACGGTGATCTAAAGATTTCTGATAAAAAATTCGAGCTTTTTCATACTTCCCTTGGACTCTAATGCATTCACCTAAATGTTCCAATATATATGCTCTTCTTTGCCATTCCTCAGAGTTATCAGGAATATGTTCAAGTGCAACATTATAATAATACTCAGCATCTTCATAGGAACACAGATCTAAAGAACGATTGGCAGCTAACTCTGCAAAATGAGCAATCTGTTCAGAGCTTTCACCGCCTTTTATTAAATGACTTGTAATCTCTGCAGCCACTTCTTCTTCTTTACCTTTGTAGAGTTTTTTGAGGACGTCGGCGGCTTTGCGGTGCTGGCGGGCGCGGCGGGCGGCAGAGAGGCCATCATAGAGGTGACTGGCCAGGAGAGGATGCCAGAAGCTATAGGTGATACGGGTGCCAGTCCCTTCTTCAGTGAGCATACCGGATCGGAGACCTTCTTCCAGGAGATCGAGGACCAGGTCTTCGTCGCTACCATGACTGGAGCTACCAGCTTCCATGGCGCTGATGATATTGAAGTCAAACGAGCCACCAAGAACGGCGGCATTGCTGAGAAGCTTGTAACAAGGCTGGCTCAGGCGTGCAAGACGGAGATCCAGAACGGCGGTAATGGTCTCGGGCAGGTTGACTACTGCCTGGCTGAGCTCTTCAGCAAGAGTAGGCTGTGATCCAATAGTTCGTGCCAACTCTTCTGCAAAGAAGGGATTTCCGGCTGCTCGATCGCTAATACGGGGGACCAGTGGCTCGGGAATGTGCGAGACTTGCGAGACCAGAGAGGCAATCTGCTCATTGCTCAGACGCTCGAGTGAGACGCATTCAAGGGCATTTTCGCGCTGGAGATCGGTCATGATGGAGCGTAAAGGATGCTTAGCATCAAGCTCGTTGTCACGGCAGGTGCCTACAATAATGATTGGCAGGCCATAGATACGTCTTGCCAGATAGGCAAATAGCTCACAGCCACTGGTATCAGACCATTGCAAGTCATCCAGCACGATCAGAAGCGGCGTACTGGAACTGATGAGGGTCAGCAATTCACGGGCAGCTTCCCAGAGCCTGAGCTGCTCCTGCTCCGGTGGCAGCGAAGTAGCATAGATGGTTGGCAGCAAATATTCCTGCATCTCTGGCAAAAGAGCACTCAGAGGCTGAAAAGTCAGAGAGCGGGTCGCAACCTCCTTGCGCTGCCATGCCCCCTGCTCCATCGCTTTGCGTAGAACCTCGGTCCAGAGTCGATAAGGGATACTTCCTTCTTGTGCAAAGACGCGGCTCCAGGCAACGGCCCAACCACGTTTTTTAGCCTCACGACTGACTTCTTCAGCGAGCCGCGTCTTGCCAATCCCAACATCACCAAGCAGCAGAACACTTTGAGGGCGCCGATGAGGATCAAGCGTTGAAAGAGCCGTCCGTTTCTGGGCGGCCAGGCGATATCGCAGAGTCGTATCGGTCGTATTCACCAGAGCATTTAACAAGCCTAACTCGCGCTCACGACCAATTAAAGGACTCTGATGAGAACGGCCAATCTGGACCGCAGCAATCTCATTGGCACTCGCAATACTGCCGCGTTGAGCGAGCGAGCGGCCCTCCTCACCAGAGCGAGGCTCGGCTGGCTCTGCCTGAACAGAAGCAGCGTTCGAGCGCTTGCTTGCCCCCAGGAGAGACTCATAAATCTGCCGTGTCTCAGGTAGAGGTAAAATATGATACTCAGCCTGGAGCACCTCACGGAGGCGCTTATAGGCACGAATAGCCTCAGCTCGCCGCCCCAACTGCATCAGAAGCTTCATCAGACTCTGGACAGCAGCCTCATTCGTAGGATCAATCGACAAAAGTCTATTTAAAGGCTCAATTGCATTATTGAGAGCATCGCGCTGAATAAATAGTTCGGCCTGTTCCAGTAAAAGGCCAATCCAGCTACGCTGGAGAGTTTCACGGCGACCAAGCGTCCACTCATTCTTCGTCTCTTCAGGGAGGAAAGGGCCGCCATAGAGATTAGCTGCATCCTGAAAAAACTTCTCTTTTTCGCCTGGGTCTGCGCTGGCATGAGCGCGTTTCAAAGCCTGTTCAAAAGCGTCGGCATCGATCCAGATCTTGGGAGCATCGGCCAGCACAATCATTTCACGCTCAGTCAACAGAAGCGGGGAATTAGCCAGACGATCGCGTTGAGGCTCAAATAACTGACGCAGACTATACACAGCGCGATCCAGGCGGCCACCAGCAGCATCTGATTCGAGATCGGGCCAGAGCGCCTCCATAATCTGCTCTCGGCCAAGCCTGCGACCGGCACTGACAAGACAGCCAAGCAGAGCACGAACACGTTGATGCTGCCAGCTAGAATCGGTCACCGTCTCCCAATCATTATTCTCCTGAGGATCGCGGCGCTCCAGACGAAACTGACCCAACACATAAATACAGATAGTTGCTTGATCTCGGTCCGACGCATGAGCAGGACGAGGCTCCTGACCACCATTCATCTTCGCCTGTGCTTCAGCTGGAAGATGCTTTCCAATATATGTGCGAGTCGTTCGGCCATCCACCGTCTGATAGGCATACCAGTAAGGACCATGGCCAGTCCCCTCACGGCACTTACGACAGCGAGGCTTACCACAATAGCTCACCTGCTGGTGATACGTAACCTTGTCATTCATCGCACAATCTCCTGATCGAAAAGCATCCTTGACAAAACCCGAAATCAGAACGGAACGCGCTAACAATCGACAAAAATAGCGCCGAGAAGCGGAGATAGACCAGACGATAAAGATCACGATTAAAGTAGATCTTTAAAAGAGTTCTTCAAAATATTATATAGCATGGAAGAAAAACCATCATTATATTATAGCAAAACTCGTCAACAAACTACCTATTTTCCTACTATTTGCGATCAATTTAGGCTAGCGCGTGCTTCTACCCCTTGTAATATCCTCTTCACAAATTCCATTCACAAAGTACTGTAAATATATAGACAAAACGCTCTCACACTTATTAAAAGAACCTCTACAATGCAAAAATTTGTTGGTTCAATGTTATATGTGCCTCAAAATTGCTAAAAGATTCCTAATTACAAGCAAGCAGACGCACAGTCCAGAGAGAATGTAAAACATCTGTTTCCATTGATAAAAAAATTGAACTATCATACACTATGATAAAGAATACAAATAGTAATCTTTATCATAGGAAGAAAGATGAATCATCGTACTACATTAACAATCACAAATGGCAATGAAGGCGCCTGGAAACCTGATCATTTCTCATCAACAAACTCTGTTTCAGCCGCTATCTCCTCAAAACAGAGATTAACGGTTCTCACAGCCGCACGCGTGCGATGAATAACGCCTGCCGGGATGGTAAAGACGTCTAGAGGATGCAGAGTCACGGTCTCACGATCATGGAAATCAATCATCAACTCACCTTCCACGACCATAAATAATTCATCGGAATTCGGATGGCGATGCCAGGGATAATCACCACTCCAGACAGCCATACGCAAACAGCTAGCATTAACCTTATTAACGACAAAATTCTGATAGGTCTCAGTACAAGATTGAGCCAGAGTACTTAGATTAAGAAGGTGTGCAGGGGGAAAACTATCCATAAGTAAAACCTTTCATATCATGAACGTATTTATTTAGCATACCATAGAAAGGCTGATGTATAACAGAGGTGACAAGCAAGACAATAGTTTACATGAAAATCGCACAAAAGATCGTTCCCAACAGCAGATTACTTCGAACCTGGGAGCTAAAGGGAGGGGTCTCAGCCCAGGTGACTGCTATTGAGATCGAACGACCGGACCACCAGATTCAGACAATCGTAGTACGCCAGCATGGTTCCATAGACCTGGCACGAAATCCTCAGATTGCAGCAGACGAATACAAATTATTACAATATCTAGAGTCCGCTGGCCTGAACAGCCCAAAACCATACTACTTTGATCAATCCGGCAAGCTCCTCTCTACCCCCTACATTGTCATTGAATATATAGATGGAGAAGCAGGCCCCCAGGCCGCTCCAGATTTCAGCAGACAATTCGCCCATCAGCTTGCCAGAATACATCAACTGACACATGCCACAACAGAGCTGTCCTTTCTACCACAGCAAGCAGAAATTGCCGACAACAACATCTATAAACGACCAGAAAAACTGGATACCACATTGAATGAAGAGCTTATTCGCAATACACTGGAAAGAGCCTGGCCCAGACCACAACAAAATCCATCCGTCCTGCTCCATGGAGATTTCTGGCCTGGTAACACCTTATGGAAGAATGGACGACTGATTGCAACCATCGACTGGGAGGATGCGCAGATCGGAGACCCGCTTGTCGATCTGGCAAATAGCCGGCTCGAGATCCTCTGGTCACTGGGGCGAGACGCCATGCAAAAATTCACACAACAGTATCAAGCTCTCACAACATTGAGCTATAGCAACCTCCCCTATTGGGACCTCTATTCCGCTCTCAAACCCGCCTTTAAACTTGCGGAATGGGCGGGAGACGAGAAACAAGAGGAGAAAATGCGGAAAGAACATCAGTGGTTTGTAGAACAAGCACTAAAGAAACTATCATGATGAACCATCTCTTCATCTTATTTCATCATTAATACATCTATATGTATATTATTGTGTATTTAGCCAAAAGACCTTAAAATTAATTGTCGGCCAAATAATGTAGCTTCTATCCACAGAAAAACTGCTGGGAAAGAGGTAGAAAGATGAAATCTTTATGGAATTTTAAAGCAGGCAATTTCATATGTGGACTCTGTATAATATACGCATGTATAAGTATCTTCTCCAGTAATACAGCCAGGGCTTTCGGGCACACACTGCAAAGTTCACCGCTTACTAGTTGGCAGATAATGGCAAATGCAGATACGCAGAGTCCTGGTATTATCAACTCAGTAGCAGCAATAAATACAAACGAGGCCTGGGCAGTAGGGAATACACTGCGCAACGACCTTTATGATCAGACGCTATTCGAACATTGGAATGGCAAGATCTGGCAGGTGATTCCAGGAGCGACCATCCCACAAACCAACCCAGCCACCCATGCCGTTCCCATGGGAGTGGCAGAGATCGCAACCAATAACGTCTGGGTTGTGGGGAGAATCTTCAATATCATAACTGGAAATCAACCATTAATCGAACATTGGAATGGCACCAATTGGAGACTTGTGCCAGCAGCCAGAGGCACATCCCAACTTCAAGGCATCTCTGCACTTGCCTCAAACAACATCTGGGCGCTTGGAAGCTCAGGGGGAGGAACAGACCAGAGCTCCTCTCTTCCACTTGTAGAAAATTGGAATGGAGTAGCATGGAGCGCCATCAAAACGCCCATCAACACATCGACTACACAATTTAGTGCTATCGTAGCGCTATCATCCAATAACGTCTGGATCGCAGGAGAACAGGGCAATGCGACACTGTTTGAGCACTGGAACGGCACCGATTGGTCGATAACTCCCAGCCCCAACATCACAGTCTCGCAAGGTTTCAGCACAACATACATGAACTCAATCAGAGCATTAACACCAGACGACATCTGGTCAGTAGGCTACGTCAACAATTACAGCAGCAGCGGGAGCATTAATATTCCACTCATCGAACATTGGAACGGCAAAACCTGGAAACTTATTCAAAGTCCAGCCGGGAACATCGTCCTCTCAGCAGTTGCAGGCCATACAGCGCATGATGTCTGGGCTATTGGCTATCAGCCAGGCCAGACCATCTTTGAACACTGGAACGGCAAAAATTGGAGCCTGGTTGCAGTACCAGAGCTTCAAGGAGCCACATTGAACGATCTCACCATCATCCCCAATTCCAGTGGCCTGCTGGTTGGTGGTGGCACCTTTGGAACCGAGCTACCAATCCTAGCGGACCATTTCTAAACATTCTCTAACCATTCAAGGAGGATGAGAGCACCCACCATCCTCCTTTTACCAGGAAGGCGCAAGAAAAAACCTTGCTTCAGCTATAGGGATGAATTGCGCCCTCTCCCTCAAAAGGAGAGAGAAGGATTTTTATTTGACGGATCGATAGTTTTCGGTCATACTATGAGCATGAGCCAGTAGCTATGAAAACAAATTCTAACAGTGCTTTTGCTTGCTATTATTATCTGATATATTGTCCCAAATAGCGCCAGAACGTTCTTTTCCCACCGATCGATAGACAACAAAAAAACCCTTTTACGTCAGTGTATTGAGCAGGCGAGGCAAGCGTGTATTGAGATGGAAGTAATGAAATAGTAAGATATTATAATCATGATCTCTATAGAACTTTTCCGAGTAAAATAATGCATTGTATTAGTGAGAGGTTATTGTATATATGTTGATTCGAAAAGCAAAGGGGCAAGCCATTGGACCTCGCTTAGCCGGTCTATGCGCCCTCCTTCTGATTGGGACAGTAGCGCTCAGTGCCTGTAACGATCAACCCTCATCGCCTCCAGCCACGGCCCGACCAACGTTGACAGCCAATCAACAGAGTGGATGTGAAACAGATCCCACACCAACAAAAACGCTCTACATCGGCGCGGGTAGCTTTGCCAATGATCCAAAAACAATCACATTATCGGCAGTGGACCAGACAACAGGAACACAACAATGGAGCCAGGTGATCGCCCATACCACAGTAGCAAACTTCCAATCGCTACAAGTTGCGAATGGAATACTCTATGTTACCTATCCGCTGATAAATAGCGACCAGCCAGTACCAACCGCCATCTCGGCACTGGATGCAAAAGATGGGCATCAGATCTGGCAATACAAAGCAGAGCCTCAGACACAGATCGACAACCTCCAGGTCTGTGACGGCATTATACTCCTCTATCTTAGTGATACCACAACCAATACCCAAAGCATTCAGGCACGACGAACCAGCGATGCCAGCTTGATCTGGAACTATCATCCCAATGGATATGTAAGCAGACCAGTCATCACAAAAGACAGCATCTACACGGTAACAGCCACCATCCCAGATCTTCAAAAATGTGGAACACAATCCACTAAAAATACCTGTAACACTTTTTCCACAATCCATGCGCTTCAACGCAACGACGGAAAAGAGCGGTGGCACTCAAACCAGTACACCACTAGTTTTGGCTCCGTAACTATTACTGCGACCCAGCAGGCAGTCTATGCTATCTACCCCACCGCATCGGCCCAAAGCCTCCAAAATCAACAAAATATAGAGATCAGCAATGCAGTAGATGCCCTCTCAGTGCAGGAGGGAACACAGATCTGGCATGCACAGACCAGGATCAACAATGTCATCAGCCAGAGTATCGTAAACGCTGGCATTCTCTATGTTGGTGGCAAAGGAGTTGAAGCTCTACAAGCAAGTACTGGGAGCTCATTGTGGACCAACCCGGATATGGAAGCCCAGAATCTTCAGATAACCAGCCAGGGGATCTATTCAGCCGAGCCAGGAACACAGAAGTTCTGCAATCTTGACCTTCAGAATGGAAAAAATCAATGGTGTGCGACTGCTCCTGACAGTGGAACTATCACCGCAACCAGTTCAGATACGATTTATACAGGTGCCAACTTTGCAGGAACTATCTATGCACTACAAAAAACTGATGGAAGAGAACGCTGGCATTATCAAACAGAAACAGATCACCGCATCTTTGCGTTGGCACTCGCGTAACCTGCAGCGAAACTACGATGCCTTCACGTGAAAACGAACAGCAGACGCAAACAGAAATCAAACGAGCTGGCCCATCCATCGTCTAGAACGGGCCAGCTCAATCTAAGTCTCCTTAAAATTCAAACTGAACAATGCGATTATCACCCCCATAATAACCGCAACGTTCATAGGATTTCATATGATAAATAATCCCTTGCTTCGGAAGGGAACTAAAGATAGCCGTCGCCTGCAAAGACTGCCCAACATCTAGCTGAGCCCCTTCACTAAGAGTTCCCGAGGAAACATCCAGGACCACACCATTTGGATCCTCCAACGACATTCCAGCATGATAACTACACACGGAATTTCCGGTATTTGTAATGAGAAAATGCCAGGTCATTGTTGAAGTATTGCCATCAACCTCAATCGATTTAATAATTGCGGATACTTTATCACAACTGCTAATACATGTTAGCTTTAAATTCTGGGTGGATCCATTATATACTATATTAGGATCGTCTGAGACAGGAGTAGATTTAGAGGCTGTAGCCGTGGCTGTCACTCCTTGCGTAACAGGGGACGTTGCCGTTGCGGTCGGCGTCACGATGCTCGTTGGCGTACTAGACAGTGTTGGACTAATCTGAACATTCGCTGTAGCCGTCAGACTGGCAGAGCTCGTTGCTGTTGCATTCGCATGATTGGTCTGATCTACCGTATTCAAAGCGACGCCAGAAGAAGGGTGCAAGAAAGTCGTATAAGCCCAGGCACTTCCCCCTCCAATAAGAAGCAGAACCAGCACAACAATAATAGCAATATACCCAAAGTTACTACGTGGCTTCTTTGGGGGAATTGGCTGACTGAATGTCTGTTTTGGAGCTGGTTCTGCCTTAGGAAGATCAAGTCCGGCAGGAATCTGCATTGTCGTATCAGAAGTATTCGTTATCACTGATGGAGCAGCAGGCACAACAAGAGGCTGGCCTGAAAGATTTCCTTGAGCACCAGAAACTGGTGGTACAGGAGGATAGGCTCCTGATGGCTGCCCCGGATTTACAGGGGGATAAGCTCCCGATGGTTGTCCTGGATTTACGGGAGGGTAGGCTCCCGATGGAGTACCATAACCACTATAAGGATTCGCTGGACTCATCCCAGGAGGAGGAGGAGGAGTCTGGTTGCCTGGAGTATTAAAAGAAGCATAGAGTGGAGGAGGAGGAGCAACCGGATAAGCATCAGGCTTACGGTAGGTTGGAGCCATTGATTGATTGGACTGAGTAGGACCATCCATAGCTATAGATGCTTGCTCTAAAGCATTAGCAAAAGCCTGAATACTTCCAAAGCGTTGCTGAGGATCCTTAGCGAGAGCAGTACTAATCACCTGTTCAACAATAGGTGGAAGGTTCTCAACCTTCTCACTAAGAGGAGGAAGAGGAGCAAAAATATGCTGGCTACCAATCTCAGCAAAAGAGCCATTAAAGGGACGAACCCCACTCAACAACTCATAAACCACCACACCTAAAGCATATTGATCGCTTGCCGGGCGGGGTTTCCCCTGCAACTGCTCAGGAGCCATATACGCAATAGTGCCACCAACCTCCTGACCTGATTGGTAACGAGAGCTCTGTGAGACAACCGCAATCCCAAAATCGCTCAGGAGAATCTCACCTTTAGGTCCAAGCAACATGTTCTCAGGTTTGACATCGCGGTGAATAATGCCCTTATTATGAGCATATTGCAACGCATCAGCCACCTGCTTAACGTAGGACACAACCTCATTCAAAGGTAAGCGTGCTCCCTGAGGATAACGCTGGCGAATGGTGCCATTTGGTGCATAATCCATTACCAAAAAGGGAACATTCTCGTTCGTAGTCACCCCAAAATCAATCACATGGACAATATGAGGATGAGTAAGATCAGCAATCGTACGTGCTTCCTTCAGAAACGTCTGATGATCCTGCTGAGTCAACTTTGCCTGCAACAGCTTAATAGCTGCCTGTCGATCTAAATATTGATGCTGGCCAAGGTATACATCGGCAAAGCCACCTTGACCGATTAAGCGCACAAGTTGATAACTCCCAACTTGCTGCCCGATGCGATCAACCATAAATAAGCTACCTCTTCTGTATGTTATAAGAAAAACTTATCATTTATTCATACGTTTAAAAAGCTCGTTTTTTTATACTACTAAGAGGTCCATTGAATGTCAAGGCTCAAAGCAGTATCCAGATGTTTTTACGGCCTGAAAAGAGGGGACAGAAGAAGCATCTATAAGTAATAAAAAAGAAGAGAAGAAAACCTCTTCCCTTCTTCTTACCATGAAATGAAGTATGTTAGTAAGGCTGCTGCGATGGATACTCAGGATAGACAGGGTCCACTCTGGGAGCTTTATTTTTCCCTATCAGGCCACCCAGGGCCCCAACACCAGCTCCAATACCTAATTCAAACAATGAGCCAAAGACTAAAGCAACCACCAGTGAGACAAGGCCAATAGTCTTAAGAGATTCAGAGCTCATCCCAGAATTACTAGGCATATTTGCAAATGCTTGATTGATATTATTACTATTAAGTGTAAATGTAAGAATCAATGTATAGATCAAGCCAATCACACCAGAGATGAGGCCGGTCCAGAGTCCTGCTAACGTGCCAGTACTCACTTTTCCAGTCTGTTTAGAAGCCAGAAAACCACTTACCGCATACGCAGCCAGCGCCAACAAAAAGACAATAAAACCGATCACATATGTCACAACAACAGCAGGATGCACAAGAGCATTCACCAGCGCTTGCACAAACTCGATAACGGTTAGCCCAGCGCCAAACACCAGGCCTTGCTTTAAAGCAACATTCTTCGGTGCTACATTCTCTGCATTTTGCATCAACTATTCCTCCATGACATCAATAGCTTGCACCATCAATCGATAAAACAGATTATTTCACGTCAGCCTATACTTTTGAACAATGGCTATTGCTTTCTGCTATAACAATATATAACAGAAAGCAATAGCAAAGTCAATACTGTTCAATTTGCCCTCTTTCTCACACGGAGTATATGCACAAATAGATTCATAGAGAGCTGAACAGTCATTATACATGCTCAATGAAGAAAATAAATTAAGCAGATCGTTATACTAAAAATACACTCGACTCCAGAAATGCAGGCGGAATAGAGAATATATTTGATGCATCTAGCACTAGATGCACTTATCTATAAAGGAGTTAAGCCATGGGAGAGAGAACAGTCCAGCTCCATTTCTATAATCATATCGCTCAACAGTCCGAAAATAACCTGTTAATCTTTTTACAGCCAACTGAGCTGCATGAGACCGACCAACTCTATCCCTGGGAGATTCTACACATTGCAGTTGGAGAAGCATGCACCATACCATTAACAACTTGCATCTCGGCAGAGATTGCAATCTTTGACCAGGGCCGCAATAGCCATGGTTACTATGGTCAACGCATCCCCCTTCCTCCAGGACAGGCATTGCAGATACAGAATCCTGATGGGCTACGCCCATTCATTGGTCACCCTGGTAAATTTTTGGATGCCAACCATGTAGGGCTACAGAATAAGACAAGCCACCCTGAACTGCACCTTAGCATCCGTTGGTACATTAACGGGAAACAGATTCTCGAAACACATCATACAGAAGAGACAGCGCTTGCCCCTAATCAGATCTTCAACTTTGAACTCCAACCGTATCTCTATCTATTATTCGCGCCTCCCCCTGAGCTAGACCACAGCTTCACCGGTCAAAACCTTATTACAAGCCACACCTTTCATCTCCCACCAGAGGCGACCCACCTCTACTTTGAGATTGTGCTACGCAACGGAGAAGAATCTTGCCAACCTATTAGCCAGGAACTTTATGAAGATCTCCTTCAGCGCACGAAAAAATTGCATTCCCCGCAAAGATAAGAGAAAGGCAGAGGAAGCAATAAAAATGTAGCTTGCTCTATTTTATTGCTCAGCCTCTTTACCATACGTGCAAAGAGGCTGAAACCAATGATAAACATGCTCACAGATCAACATAGCATAAGGACACAATCACAGTGAACCAGAATTGACCGAAAGCCCTCCATCGATCGTAAAAGTGGAGCCAGTCACATAAGCCGATGCATCTGAAGCCAGATAGAGCACCAACCTGGCGACCTCTTCTGGCTGGCCCATACGATGCAATGGAATTTCCGCCAGGAGCGCAGAAAACTTCTGAGGGTCAGCCTTCACATCGGCATCAATCGGAGTATCCACAGCACCAGGGGCGATATTATTTACGGTAATATTATGTGGAGCCAGCTCCAGACAGATCGTGCGCGTCAACATTCGTAAGCCGCCCTTAGCGCAGCAGTAGGGTACATTCTGAGGCATCGGAATATCTTCATGAACAGAAGAGATATTAATGATGCGACCACTATGCTGCTTAACCATGACGCGAGCAGCGGCCTGGGCGCCAAAGAAAACCCCTTTAAGATTAACTCCAAGCACACGGTCGAACTGCTCTTCATTCACCTCCAAAAACGGACTATGGATCTCCATTCCTGCATTATTGACCATAATATCGAGGTGTCCAAAATGATCGACCGCCTGTTGAACCAGATTTTGTACCTGCTGATACTGCGACACATCAGCCTGAACCACCAGACAACGTCCATTTTTCTGCTCAATTGCCTGTCGCACTTCCTCGGCCTTCTGCTGAGCGTGCGCATAATTGACCACCACCGCAGCTCCCTCTTCCGCAAGCAAGAGCGCAATAGCACGACCAATACCGCTATCCGCCCCTGTAATTATAGCTACCTTCTGATCAAGTTGACCCATAAGAACAGAACTCCTTTGCCTCTGTTAACTCATCCATCATCTGGAAAGCTCAGACAGACGATCTCACACGACTCTGTTTCATCTCGCAAGGTTGGTACAATTCGATAACTATACGAAGGACCATGCATTGTCAGTAAGCGTAAATTGATACCAGGTATAATACGAAGGTTGCGCATAAATGGTGACGCAAGGCAGAAAGGCTTCTCAACTTGAAGGAGCTTCATCCAAAGAGAAATAGATAGAAATACTAAAAATAACCGACCTACTTTTAAGGTATAAAATGGACAAAAATAACACATAGGATTGACAGAAGCGGAAGAATAAACTAGTATTTCCAATAATTACGCAAACGTAATGAATCAACCTCCAACCATCGGGTCAGAGGTCAGATAGTGGGGAAGGTAAATGCGCTTAAGCATTTAGCCAACAGGAGAAGAATGATGGATAAGCACAAGCAGCAAAAACTCGATTTCGCTCTCCCAGAAAATGCGGAACTTCTGCTCAGTGAGGATAGTGAGAGCGACAACGATATCTCCGCTCTGCTCGATCAGACCTTTGCGGATGTTACTGACTATATGACTGAAGAGGAGGCAACCGAGTATATAGCCAGCCTTCTCGAGCGTGGAGAGATCGAAAACGAAAATTCTCTCTTCGAGAGTATCACGCCCTATATCACTGAGCACATGAAAATTACCAATTATCGACCGGATCAGGCCGTACGCGAAGCCTCATTAGCCCAAAAAAATATGTGGAGGCCTGGTGATGGTGAGATCTACTATCAAGCGTCAAATACGTTGGAGGTCTATCTAGGGACCCCTGAACGTCCGTTAGAAATCCCCCAGGCACTCAAACAGATCCGCCAGTTGAGCGAAAGTACGGTGCTCACAGCACGTATTGTGTTGGGGCTCTGGAATATCAGACGCCACAATGACCGTGTCTCGAAAAGTGGCAGTGTTGCGGTGCTTCTCGAAGAGATCTTGCAATGGCAAGGGGTTCAAAAGCATAGCCGTGTCGCTCATCCTGGCACCTCCAAGCGCTATACCGATGGGTATCGCACCGAACAAAAACACAGGGTTCTACAAGATCTGGCTCTGCTGGCTTCATGCAATGTACGTGGCAACTGTACAATTACGGTAAAGGGAAAGTCAGTCCCTATCCAGGTAGATGGACCATACATGCGCTATTCCGTTGTGAGCCGCAAGACATTGATCGATGAGAAAATTATCATTGGTTTTCTGGTCTCCCCTGGCGACTGGATTAGTACCTATGAACAACACCAGAATTACTATCTCGCAGAGGTTGATAGCCAGATATTTAAACTCAATCCACAAAATGATCGCTACGCCTTACGACTGGCCCTCTATCTTACCGAACGCTGGCGTGAGCAAGCGAAGCAAGGTGACTTTAGTACTCCTATCTCTATGGTGGAATTGCTGGCTGCCAGTATGATTGAAGTTGACGAGCGACACATGACTGCACGTTTTATTCCCCGTATTGAAGCCTCTCTAGAGAAGCTAGAAGAGATGGGAATTGTGGGCAAACAGGTCTGTCTCACAGATGTAGATCGCAACCAGACGCGCTGGAGCAAAGACTGGCTGGGCTCGCGCTGGGAGATTCTTCCACCACTCAAACTCATCCAGGAGTACCAGACTCTTAATAATCCTCAGAAAAGACGGATCAGGCGGATCAGATCGAAGGAACAGTAACCTTTAATGAACCCCACCAGGGTTCGGTGCATTTTTCGGTCTATGAACAATTGTTAAGCAATTGTAAGCCGAAAAATGCTTTTTTTATGCCCTAGGCAACACAAGGTCTCCTCTGCAGCAATACTTAAAGCCTCTCATCCCCACCAGGGTCTGGTGCATTTTTTGTATCAGCCCCACCGGAGTCAGGCGCATTTTTGCAGCATTGATCACAATCCCCCCGCCAGAGTTAGATCTTTTTTTCTATAAAATTCTACTACTATTCCCCCACCGGAGTCAGGCGCATTTTCAGCTAAAAGTAAAAAAATAGACCCCACCGGGGTTCGGTGCATTCTTCGCTTAATTTACGTATCATACCCCACCAGGGTCTGGTGCATTTTCCTTAAGGATAGGTTTTATGACCCCCACCAGGGTTCGGCGCATTTTCTGATGAATAAATAACTGTAACCCCACCAGGGTTCGGTGCATTTTCTGGCTCATAAATAGGCAGAGCCCCACCAGGGTTCGGCGCATTCTTTCAACTTGAAAAAGCAGTTAACCCCACCAGGGTTCGGTGCATTTTTCCAGGTCATAAAAAACAGAAACCCCACCGGGGTTCGGTGCATTTTTCACCAGCACATGTTGCCAGATGAAAAAGAAACTCTAATACAAAGCACTTTAGCCGCTGACAAGAATACTTGTAAATAACCATAGAAGAAAATTTTTTTTGTTGTTTACCCCACCAGGGTTCGGTGCATTTTCCAGATTCCTCACATCCATTAAAAGCAGATCCTTACTGGCTTCAGGTAAATCATAGCGAGAGAATAATATGCATGTCTCTTCATTTCCCTTCCTATATATAAGTAGAAGCCATAATATTGCAGCTTACCTATCTACCCCACCAGGGTTCGGAGCATTCTTTTGAAAAGCCCCACAACAGATATACAGAGTCAAGGGTATTAATTCAGTTAACCCCACCAGGGTTTGGCGCATTTTTGGATAGCTAAAGACTCTTTATCCCCACCGGGGTTCGGTGCATTTTTGGAAATTCTTTTGCGGTTAACCCCACCAGGGTTCGGCGCATTTTCTGGTTCGTAAATAGCTGTAACCCCACCAGGGTTCGGCGCATTCTTCTAGAATAAAAGACCCGTTGACCCCACCAGGGTTCGGTGCATTCTTTAAGACTATTCAGTGATTTACCCCACCGGGGTCTGGTGCATTTTCACGTGAAGAATCGCACTGATTTTTCGACGAAATCGAAAAATTACTCCATTAATTATCAACAAAAATTACACGTTAATAAAATTATTTGCATAACATAAATCTGGAAAAATATATATGATCAATCAAAATTAGATACGTAAAAAGCATTGTGAAGAGCCGAATGGAAAGATGAAAAAAAGTTCATTTTGAGCTCAATCTCTTTTACACAAGATAAGAATAAATAAATATTTGCAATTATCGATCGATGAGTTCTACTCATCATCGATCTCCAACCAAAAGTCATGTACGTATCCCCACCGGGGTTAGGTGAAAACCCCACCATGGTCTGGCGCAATTCCCACCAGGGTAAGGTGCATTTTTGAGCGTAACATCATCACAGTAATAAGCAACTAACAGTGCAAATCATACTAGTCAAAAACGATTTCTCGAGGTACTATGTTCATCACTAAGTGCACTACCATACGAAAGAAAAATGCATAGTAGTTTGAAGGAATTTTGGCAGAATCATATCCAGGTTCTCTCGCTACTAAGTAATACAGAAGAATAACACAAAAAGCTATTATTGGCGAAAAAAAAGTTACCAGATCAGGCAGTTGGGATGTTGATGGAAGGGATGTACAAAAAATGTTACAGCACGAGGAACCATATATCGATCACCAGGCAAACGGTCAGTCAAACATGGGAAGGGATGTCAAACGTATGCAAGAGGTCACTATTGACATTTGGCATAAACACGAGACAGACAATCAGCATGTTCGATCTGGTGAGATCCAGTTAAACCAGATTGATCCACTGATGATTCAGACAATAGAGAAAATTTTTCCCAAAGCTGGAGGGCTGAAGTTTCTTGCTGCGGTACTACGTCATGCAGCAATCATGCAGAATGTATTGCCAGGTATGACACAATTAGGCTCACATGTGGCAGTAATTAATGTTCGAACAGTTCGTGATCTAGCGGCAAAAATTAATTGGGGTTATGATACCACCCACAAGTACGAGGTTATTTTTTGTGCCCTCAACTTTCTGCATAAACGCCGCGATAAAAAGCAGCTCCAGCTTATCTTCCCTATCGAGCACTATGTAGCGCCAGAGAGCCTGGATGAACTGGACCGATTAATTGCCCATAGCCGCCCTAAAGTTCAGCAGTTTGCAAAACGAGTCCGAGAGCGTCTCCTGCTTACCACTGTGTTGGGGCAGCCATCCGATAAACAAACCTATGGGGTGATTGAAAAACAAACAAGTGATGAAGCTGTACTGCTCAAAAAATTATTGGCTGTCCTGCAATCTGAAGGTATCAGCCCAATCCATGGGCAACGAATCGCCTTAAAGATCAGCAGTGAAATTTTGAGCCAGATCTTGTCACCAGGCCAGAGAGAGGTTCCTACGAATAAACCGGCTCATCAATTATCCTCGCCAAGGCAGGGGCATACTACATGGTCTAGAAACGCTGTAAACGCCCCTACCTCAACCATCCGTCAAATAAGACAGAAACAGCATTCCCAATACCTTCAGCCCCAAGTAACAGGCTACGAGTCTACTCAGCCCCAAGTAACAGGCTACGAGTCTACTCAGCCCCAAGTAACAGGCTACGAGTCTACTCAGCCCCAAACAACAGGCTATGAGTCTACTCAGCCCCAAACAACAGGCTATGAGTCTACTCAGCCCCAAACAACAGGCTACGAGTCTACTCAGCCTCAAGCAACAGGCTATGAGTCTACTCAGCCTCAAGCAGCAGACTATGAGTCTACTTATTCGCCATTCAACGAAAACCAGAGGACCTACTCACTGAACTATGCTACTGGATGTACGATTGGTGAAATTTACAATAAAACAGCACATCGAGATGACAGCCCGGAAACAATTCTTGAGCGCGCCAAAAGAAATAACATTTCGGCTCTGGGACTAGAAATTCTCAGAAAATCATTACAGAGAAATGCCGAATATAAAAAACGTGAGGAGCATTGCACCCCCAGAAGAGAAAAATCATCTCCTCATCAAGAACAATACGAGATACTGCCCTATACCCAGGAAGAACAAGTCTACCCAAAAAATGGCCGGGTAGACCAGAACATTCGACGAAGATACTCAATAGCGCGGCAAGAAGACTTTTCTCATCCAACATTTGAACCAAACATAGACCAGATGCCAGAAAGTCTCCCCTACCAACCACAACAGGAAGACTTTTTGACCGCTCAACCAGTATGTGTAGACAGTGTAGACTTTAGCGTGCAAAAAGTCTCCCCTATCGACGCAGTCATCCAGGAGTACCAGGATCAAGAGCGAAAAAAGTATACTTCTCGTGTACCAAAAACGGTAGACTCATTCTCTGAGTATCCAGAATTACGTAACGTAACGTATAATAATACAATTAAAAATATTATATACACATTACATCAAAACGTTACGTTACGTAAAGAAACACTAGGCACTTTTTTTTCCATCATCTTTGATCACGAATTCACCCAAACCAAATGGTATGACGACTGTATCACCCAGTCTACCGCCGAAGTACTAACACAAGTCTTTCTGGAAATCTTAATCAGCCTGCATGAAAAAAGCGCGAGAACAATCCGCAAACCAGGAGGAATGTTTATCAAGCGTTGCAAAGAATACTCGAAATGTCCCCCAGTCAAACATCCAAAGTTAGACCAGTATGCAGAAATGACCTATAACGATCTTATCAGCTTGCTTGAAGATCATTTCTTGTTCCATTCGGACCAACGCTTGCTTCAAGCATAACAGATTAAAAATCTGAAAAAAGCAGAAGAAGCCAGACAGAATTCTTGTGCATCATAGCAATAAAAAACGGAGAAATCAGAAAGCGCTGAGAAGCACGAGAGAGGCCCTGAAAGACCATGAGCAATGTCATTTATCAGGTTAAAGGTCTCAAGCCATCAGAAAGCCCTTAAAAAGCCATTTTGAGCCAATTAATTGCGAGAATCTTCCGCAAAAATTGCAAATTGCACAAAACGGCTGCACAAAGCATACAATCAGGTGAAACAAAAAGAGAACCCAATGAAAGTTAGCTTCTCTTGTGTATTTTGTTCAAAGAGAAATTGCACAAGACTAGAAAAACCGTACGGTTCTCATGGAGAACCACGACAAGAACACAAACCAGAAATAAAATAGATCAAGCCATTTATTATTGCAATCGTTGAAAGGAACACTGTATGCGTACAAGCGATCAAGTAGCAGCATTAGAACCATTTGAAAACATGTTAGTCGTCTCCGAAGTTGCAACATTTCTGGGAGTAAAGCCGGGGCGAATTCACGCCATGATTGAAGATGGTAGCCTGCTTTCACGTTATGCAACCCTACAAGAGACAGCGCAGCTCCTGGCAAGCGGACGAATTAAGGGCGTGCCAGGAAGCGGTATCCGCCTTATCCCCCATTATGCAGCAGCCTTAGCCGCAGATCGCAGAAAGAGAGGCTGGCCAAAAGGGTTAGCCAGGAAGAAAGCTTGAAATCAACGTATACGTGTACGTATACATCTACGTATACGTTTTGATTAACATATGTGTACGTAAACGTATACATCTACGTATACGTTGATTTTTGAGGCCAAAAAGTAGTGGATTTGAGCTCAAATTGTGTTACAATGCAAGTAGACGCGCGTTCTTTATTAAGAGAGGGGCAGGAAAGGTGGGTAAGAAAGAAGTGAAGAAGAATTGTACCTGCGCGGAAGAGCTTGACTGTTGAGTTAATTTACACTTTATTTTTGCACTTTCATTAAGCTTCTATATAAGGAACGGAAAGTACAGAAAGGAGGGGGGAGCTATACTCATAGTCACCTCATTAAGAGTAAGTAGAGTTGACAAAGATATTAGTGAGATAGAGAAGGAACGGAGAAAAACAAAGTAATGAGAGTATTTGCACTTTGTAATAACAAAGGCGGGGTAACAAAAACAACGACTACGGTTAATCTTGGGTATGGACTGGCACGTGCAGGTCGGCGTGTCCTTATTGTGGATACTGATGCTCAGAGCAATAGTACCTATAGCCTTTTGGGGAATCTCGATCAGGAGCATACTCTATTTGACGTACTGATCCACGGTATGAAAATGGCCGATGTTATTCTTCCAACGAAGCAACCAGGTTTATTCGTTGCTCCAAGTTCAATTAATTTAAGCGCTGCCGATCTATTGATGGCCTCTGCACCAGGTCGTGAACGAAAACTAACACGAGCACTATCCCAGATAAAAGATTTTGATTATGTACTTATTGACACTCCTCCTAACCTGGGAGTATTGACAGTCAACGCATTTATCGCCTGCACTGATGTCATTATCCCGATTGCCCTTACCACTTATGCACTTATTGGTATTAGCATTTTAGAGACAACAATGGAAGAGCTGCGGGAGAACCTGGACGTTTCCCTTCCTATCTTTGGAGTGGTGGCTAATCTGGATGACCACACACGACTCAGCAATGATGTACTGAGTGCAGTCCGCCATCATTTTGGAAATCTTGTATTTGACACCGTTGTGCCACGCAACATTAAAGTAGAAGAGGCACACAATCAGATCGCCTGTCTCTTTGATTATGCACCAAACAGTACAGGAGCCCAGGCTTATCTAAAACTTGTGAAGGAGGTATTGGATCGTGCCGAAGGAAGCTAAGAAATTTATTAACCCATTACTCCGACCCAGTCATGATCCAGAGGCCCGGACAGAGAAGATTATACAAACAGAAAAGAACAACGAAGCTGAAAAAGCCGCTCTCGATGTTGAGCGGCCCAGATCACGTGAGCAAGTGGTTGAGCAGCCGATTATTGCTCAGCCAGAGCCGCCAGTAGAGGCAGTTGTAGAAGAGATCATTCAAAGAAAAGAAGATCAGGCTCCCCCTACTTTATTGGTTGATACTCCCGCGCCTTATACGGTCAAAAAGCAGATGCAAGAGACCACTTTCCTTGAAGAGCGGCCATATTCACTACCAGAGTCAGGCGAGCAAGTTGTACCATCAAAGTCGCGACCAACATACCGGGCTACTCCACGCCAGACAGCCAAAGGAGCTGGTCCCGTTCAAGAGTCAACTCCTAAAAAGAGCTCAGGCAAAGAGGTCGCCAGCATATCTGCGCCTTTAGCCGAGGAACCACACTCAACAGAAAACTTTCAGGCCATAGTTGAAGAAAAAACGAATCCTCTGGTCACTGTTAATCAAGAGGAAGAAGACAATGGCTCTGACACCTCACGTCGTAAGCGTGGAGCTGCAACCTTTGAAAACACCCACGAGCGTGTAACCCTCTGGATTGATAAAAGTCTGAAGCAAAGTTTTGACGACCTGGCATATGAGCACCATCTCTCCAAAGCCTCTCTCCTCAACGAAGCCATTAGCGATCTTTTATTGAAATATGATCGTTAAGCCCAAAAGCCATGATATGAGTGGAGATAGGTCTCTATCTCCACCAATCAGGGGCCAGCACTTATCTATGGGGACATGTTCTGATGGAGGGAGGGGCAGTCTCTCTATTCAGGTTATATAATACGATTTTCAACGTATGATCTCTAAGAGATCTGACTTCCTGACTCTCATCCTCTATATAATTTCTTCTCTTCAGTGTTTCTGAGATAGCCTCGTAGACGAGGCATTGACAGACAAGCTGACGTTTGGGAAAGTAAGCAGCGGTGACACCACTTGCTTTCTCAAACATTAGCTTGATGCATATCCAGTGCTGCTTAATTATTTACCATATAATGACAGGATGTCATTACGCTATGAAAGAAGGCCACGCTGGTACATGAGCTTCAGCCGTCCGTCGAGCTCTTGAAGAGCGGTCAGAAACCACACCTGGATACCATGATTTGTTTCATACACAAAAGCTTTGAGTGCGCGGCTCTCAGCCACGTGCCTGGAGATATCGCCCAGGACCACAAGACGCAGTCTATACGTCACAAATTTCTGAATGACATGACCGGCCAGACCAGTCTTAAGTTGAAAGAAATCGTCTTCAAGCCGTTCTACTGGAACAATAATCCACTCAACACCCTGCGACATGGCTTCGCCAATCAGATCCAGGAAATCACGTTCGTTTTTTAGTTTCTCTCCGTCTGGAGTAAGAACAAGAAACTGCACACTTTGAATCGTGGTAAGCGTGTCAGACATTACACCTCCTCTGGTTTTACATTCCATTGTTACTCAGATCTCCAGCCTGATCGTGGCAAGAGCGGACCTCCTTCTGTTTTCTCTTTATGCTTACCAGCTCTTCGCGCACCTTCTGGATCCATTGCAATTCTTTCTCATAAAACGAGATCCAATTTTCAGAAATCATCTTCCAGAGAGCAGTTTCGCGCAGCGTTCTCTGAGGTGAGTCTGTACGAAGGACTTGCTCTCGGAACACCAGCAAATGAATCCGCACTTGCTCTTCATAGGTTTGAAGTAAGGCATCTACCTCCTCATCTGTGAGTTGATTAGCCCAGGCAAGTTGAAGGAGAAAAGCATTCTTCTGGAGAGGCGCTTCTGGTGTCGAAAGAACCCAACTTTTGAGAGTAGCTAAGCCCTTTTCGGTAATAGTATAAATTTTGCGAGAAGGACGTGCCTCCTGAGGCTGAACCTCGACAGAGACCAGGCCCTCTTTATGGAGCTCAACAAGCGGCGTGTATATTTGATTGCTGTTTCCTGACCAGGACAGAATTGCCGACTCTGCAAACAATTGTTTGAGCTCATATCCAGTCAGTGCTCGCCAGCTCAAGAAGCCAAGAAGAGCATATTTAATCGACATCATATGGCATGCCCCACAAAACCACTCTCCTTGAGACAGAATAGGTTAACAGTAATATAGGTTACTACTAACCTATATTACTGTTATATAATCCACCTGTCAACCCCACCATAGCATCCCACCCTTCCACAATCCAGGCAAAAAATTCCACAGGATCATACCCCCTACCCTTCTTCATTGAGAGCTACTATTTTGCCATAACCAGATCAGCGCCCCAACTCATCCTCATTCTCCTGAGATAAACGAAAGGCATTATGATCCAGAACCACACATTTCGCAGCCTCACCCCTTCCCCATCAAAGCAGCCAATCCATCCATTACAGATGTACCTCAGGCCCACGAACCGGCGACATGAATACAAGAAAGCATAGATAACTAAACATATTCATAAGAGCGGCCAAACACCTAAGCGAAACCCCTGAATATAACACACGTACCACAAAGTGAACGAAACCCAAATCTCACCCCACACAACTACACGTTTACGTACACATATGCACCAGACATATAACTGAAAACCCATCAGAGCAAAAAAAACCGCAAACCCACAACAGACGTTTACGTAAACATCCCATAATGAATTGATTAACAGCGTAAACGCGGAAACTAAAAAAAGCAACACGTAAACGTAAACGTAAACGCCTTATAACACCATCTCTTGGCCAGCATAATTACCCACCTCCCTTCAACTAAATGAATAGTACGTAGCGTATATAGTGAACCGCAATAGACGTAACCATAAACAGTTCAGCGAGCCTGGATTAAAAGCTTAAGTATCCTAATTACTTAATGAAGAGAACGTAGACGTAAACGTAAACGTCCACCTGTTTTATGCGAACCTCTCCTTGCATAATTTAGCAATAACGTTTACGTAAACGGAAAATGTAGAAAATTGAAAACGTAAACGTATTTCACTCAAAAAGCGTATACGTATACATACATTGAAAGCAGAGATATCTCCATACACTCTGGTCAAGGCACGTACACATACTTTCACAATAACCCGAGAACGTAGACGTAAACGTCCACGTTCAAACAAACAACATAACATCGATTATAATACGTACACGTATATGTATACGTAAACGTCCACATGAAAGAGGAATGAGAGGTAAATTAATATTGCGCAAATAGAGACCACTCTATAAACGTCTCCATATCCCGAACTAAGAAGTTAAAACACACACATTAGAAGAAAAAAAACAGAGATGGAACCCGTATACGTACACGGAGCAGGAACAGAGATGGAACCCGTATACGTACACGGAGCAGGAACAGAGATGGAACCCGTATACGTTTACTTAAAGATAACCAGCTTTACGTACACGTATACGTAAACTAATATTAAATAGAAAACGAACCCGTTTACGTATACGGGCCCGGAACTGATGCAACTATGTTTACGTACACGTAATATGAACGAAGTTCTAGTAACGATCACACAGGTATACATGACCTGCGCTGAGAATGATCTCGTCTATGTAACGTATGCGTGATTAGAATAGAGATGGAATCTGTATACGTAAACAGATGCCTGATCAAGAACACTCTCCTAAACCTAAATGGATGCTGAACTAAAAATAACTATGTGTACGTCTACGGAATACGGATTGAGACTGAAATGTGTACGTAAACGTATATTCTGGTAATGATCATATCCGTAGACGTATACGTATATTGAATAGAGGAAGAACCCGTGTACGTATACGGATTCTGAACTGATGTAGTTACGTACACGTACACAGATTTTTAGTAACGTTTGTATCCGTATACGTAAACATGATCTGAGCTGCGACTAATCTCGTGTACGTAAACGTGTTTGTGATAGAAAACTATTCTGTAGATGTACACGGAATATGAATTGAGCCTGAAACGTGTACGTAAACATGATCTTAACTGAGAAAAAATACGTATACGTATACGTATACGTTTGTGTCCAGGAGATAATCAGGTATACGTAAACGTGATTATGAATGAAGATGTATATGTAAACGTGACTAAGTCTGAAAATAAAGACGTAAACGTAAACTGAGCCAAAGATAAAGAGGTAGACGTAAACGTTCTCCCAATACAGGTATGTAAACGGTACCTGAACTGATGTAATTACGTGTACGTACACGACACTGACTTCTAATAACGATTATACTCGTATACGTAAACATGATCTGACCTGTGACTAATCTCGTGTACGTAAACGTGCTCGGAATAGAGAACAACTCCGTATACGTACACGGAATATGGATTGAGAGTGCAACGTGTACGTAAACATGATCTGAGCCGAGAACGAATTCGTGTACGTCTACGTATACAGTTGTTCCCGAGAATTAGCCAGGTGTACGTAAACGGAACATGAGCTAAAGATCACTATGTATACGTAAACGTATTTTTAATAAAGAACAACTCTGTATACGTAAACGGAATATGGATTGAGAGTGCAACGTGTACGTATACGTATGAGTAGTCGAGACCTAATCTCGTGTACGTACACGTAATTATGAATGAAGAACAACCCTGTGTACGTACACGTATGTTCTAGTAACGATCATACCCGTAGACGTACACGTATGTTGAATAGAGAATGAGCTCGTGTATGTATACGTGTACGTAAAGCTAGTGCCGATGATATCCGTATACGTAAACATGATCTGAGATGCACATAACCTCGTATACGTAAACGTAATCTGAGTTGAGAACAAATATGTGTACGTAAACGGAACCTGAGCTAAAGATCACTCCGTGTACGTATACGAAGTTCTAGCAACGTTTATATCCGTGTACGTAAACGTGTTTTTAATAAAGAACAACCCTTGTATACGTACACTGAATATGGATTGAGAATGAAACGTGTACGTATACGTATGAGTAGTCGAAGGCTAATCTCGTATACGTACACGTAATTATGAACGAAGAATAACCCCGTGTACGTATACGGAACTTGAGCTAAAGATCACTATGTGTACGTAAACGTATTTTCTGTAATAATCATACACGTTTACGTACACGTCGATTCAGTAAATAGCTGGAAATTTTACGTGTACGTAAACATATTTCTCAATAACAATCATATCCGTACACGTAAACGTGAACCGAGCTAATGTGAATACGTGTACGGATATAATCTGCTTTGCTTATAACCTCGTGTACGTAAACGTGCTTGCGATAGAGAACAAATCTGTATACGTAAACGGAATATAGCTTGAGACTGGAACGTATACGTATACATGATCTGAGCTAAGAACAAACGTATACGTACACATTCGTTCCCTGAGAATTAGCCAGGTGTACGTATACGTTCTCCCAATATAAGATAACTATGTATACGTAAACGGAAACTGAGTTAAAGATACGTAGAGGTGTACGTAAACGTATGTTTCTGGTAATGATCATACCCGTAGACGTAAACGTGATCTGAGTTGTAAATAATTTCGTATACGTATACGTGCTTGTAATAAAGAACGAATCCGTGTACGTATACGGGACCTGAATGCAGAACAAAATATGTGTACGTAAACGGAATATGGATCGAGGCTGGAATGTATACGTTTACGTGGATTCAATAAATAGCTGGAACGTGTACGTATACATAATCTGGGCTGAAAACAAATGTGCGTACGTCTACGTACACGTTTGTGGTTGAGAATTAGTCAGGTGTACGTAAACTTTCTCCCAATACAGAATAACTACGTAGACGTAAACGGAGTCTGAATCAAAGATCAGGATGTGTACGTAAACGTGATTATGAAGAAGAACAAATCCGTGTACGTCTACGTGATTATGAAGAAGAACAAATCCGTGTACGTCTACGTAGGTTCGATAAATAACAAAAATGCATACGTATACGTTCTGCTCAGACAAAATAATTTCGTATACGTAAACGGACGCCATCCTGATAATGAATCTGTGCCCGTGTACGTATACGGAACTTTAAGCAAGGTGAAATATGTATACGTACACGTATGACTGGTCACGATTACATTACGTGTACGTAAACGAGATAGGAGTTGAAGATAACAACGTGTACGTCTACGTAGTTGTTAAATGAAAGTCTAATCTGTGTACGTAAACGTGCTTTTAATAGAAAACCAATCTGTATACGTATACATAGGTTCAATGAATGGCAAAAACGTGTACGTAAACGGAACCTGGACGAAGATGAAATATGTATACGTATACGGATTCGGATTACTGCTGATAACCAGTCTCGTAAACGTAAACGTGACTTGAGTTAAAGATGCTCAGGTGTACGTAAACGTATTACTAGCGATGATCATCCTGTATACGTAAACGGAAGCTGAAGGGAAGAGGATCCAGGTATACGTAAACGTATCTCTCGTAGTGATCGGGCTTGTGTACATATACAAGTCCTGATTATAGAATGTATACGTAAACGTGGTTTGAACGGAAGTTGGCATAGTGAAAACCTGCTGCAAGTTGTTGTGGTTTGAACCTGCATGGTGAGGCGGTTTTTTTTCTGGCTTTAGCTCTTGCTTCAATAGGGAACAATCCTGCATATGTAAAGAGGGTCTGTTCTGTTAATGCAGGAGTATCCGTGTACGTAAACGGATACTCATTGGAGAAGCAGTACGTGTACGTAAACGTATTTTTAGCAATGATCATACTTGCGTATGTACACGGAAATTGAGCTGAGAATGAATCCGTATACGTAAATGTTGTTCCAATAAATAGTGAAGGTGTGTACGTAAACGTGATATGGGCTGAAAAAGTTCTGTGTACGTAAACGTGATTTGAATAAAAGTACTTATCTGCAGATGGGGGACTGATGAATAAACTTGTAAATGGAGATATGCCTTTGGCGATGAATGAGCCTGTGTATGGATACGGATGTTGAATTGGGAATGAATGAGGAAATATGTTTTCCAACGAATAGTCAATATGTATACGTAAACGTTTTTTCATTATTATTATCCGTAGACGTAAAACGTAATCTGGACTGAGCGTGATCTGCACTTTTGTGGGCAGGATGAATGGGTGGATCAGGCTATCTCGTTTTCAGATTGAGAATGGCTGATCTCGTCTGAAGATGCATAATGTGGCTTGAACTAGCTGGTTATCTTGAATGGTGGCTATCGCTGCGCCGATCCAACGAGAGAGCTGGTCCAGGTAAGCTGTTGAGTTGCTCTGATGTGGAATAAAGCTCTGCAACATTAACTTGTCCAATGTGTGATTGAGGGGTCTCTGTTGCAGCTTTTTTTGAGAGAGGGTACTTGCAAGAGAGGGGAGGGGGAGATCAGTTGGCGCTATTAAAAAGCAGAGGTGCATGAAAGGTGGGGGAGATAGTAGAGCGCATATCAGCTCTACTATCTTTCTTATAGTTACTATGTGCTTTAATAGCGATAGTGATGATGATGATGGTGTCGATGATGATGATATCGATGGCGTGGGCGAGCAGCGAATAAAGGGCGTAGAGCCCATAGGCCCATGGGTGGACGCGATCGATAATAAGGTCGACGACGAAAGCCACGTAACAACATATTTGGGATGCTCAGGATTGCGGCCATTACGAATAGAAAGCCTATAAAAAGGAAGAAAATCATTTCTCTTCTCCTGCATTGTGTGTGAATAGATAGTCTCGGTATTCTATTTATATCAACGCATGTCAGAAGAGAATATCAAATCTTACCCTTTATTCTTTGCGACTGCGATCCAGCGCCCTGAAATGGCTCCCTGATTATGGGGATCTAGTCTGAGTGCTCGGTCATAGGAGTCAATGGCTTCTGCAAATTTGCCGAGCCGGGTATAGTTATTCCCTTTTTCGACATAGAGAGAGATGTTATGTGGATCGAGCAGAATTGCCAGATCAAAGGCTTCATTTGCCTCTTTGTAACGTTTTAGCCAGCTCAGGTTATAGCCTTTGACAATTTGAGCCTGGATATGCTGAGGTTGAAGCTGTAGGGCTTTTTCACAGGCAACCAGTGATTCTTTAAATCTATGAAGTTCGTTCAGGCTATCGGCTTTCCAGTAGTATGCATCGGCAAAATCTGGTGCTAAGTTGATCACGTGCTCAAAGATCCCGAGAGCCTCCTGGTGTTCTTTAAGGCGATGGAGCAGCTTACCCTTTTCAAAATGAGCTGTGATATGGTTAGGCTCTAAACGTAATGCCTGATCAAGGGCTGCCAGTGCTTCAGAATAACGTTTAAGCTCTATGAAATTATAGCTTTGCGCCAGATAGACTTTGATATAATAAGGATCAATCAGTAAGATCTGCTCACAGATCTCCAATGACTCCTCATAGCGCTGCAATTCATAGAGGGCGTCGCTTTTCCAGTAGTAGGCTTCGATCGATTGCGGATCAATACGGATCGCCTGTTCAAAGGGAAAGAGAGACTCTTCGTAGCGTTGTTGTTGATAAAGAACTTTACCTTCTTCAAGCCAGAGCTCTTTTGGTTTTTGAGGCACAATTGATGGTGTCTCGATCACTCTTTTGGGTTTTTGCAGGGCTGCTATGAAGGCTGCAACATCTTCGTGTCGATCCCGCCTCTCTTTAGCAATCGCTTTCAGGATCGCCTGATTGGCATAATCTGGTATGAGTGGATTGATCTGCTGTGGCGGAACTGGCTCTTCTGTGGCATGTTTAAAGCCGAGCGCAATAAAATCGGGGGCACTAAAAGGTGGCTTACCAGTTGCCAGCTCATAAGCGATGCAACCGAGTGAATACTGATCACTTTCACGGCTAATTGAGCCACGAAATTGTTCGGGCGACATATAGAGTGGGGTCCCGGCTACAGTGGTATATTTGATACTACCAGTTGAGAGAACAGTGGCGATACCAAAGTCTGCCAGCACTGCTGTATGCGTATCTGTAAAGAGAATATTATCTGGTTTTAGATCGCGGTGAATAATTTTTTGTTGATGTGCATGTTGAAGAGCCTGGCCCACCTGCGTCAAAATATTCTCTGCCAGATCCCAGGGAAGCGTACGTCCAGTAATCTTTTTTAAGCGTTCTCGCAAAGAGCCATGGGCAGCATAAATAGCGAGAAGGTAGGGATACTCAGCCCCGAAGCCTACCTGTGTAAATCCAACGTCCAGGAGTGATAAAATATAAGGGTGACGCAATTGTTCCAGGAATTGGGCTTCCTGGATAAATTGTTGCCGTTCCTGTTCAGAACCTAAGAAGGTATGTAGAATTTTGATGGCGACTGTCCGCTCGGTTAAAATATGATGTTGGGCCCGATAAACCGTCCCAAAGCCGCCTGTTGCAATCTTCGCAACAATCTTATAATTGCCTATCTCTTTCCCAATAATTCCCTGCTCAGTCGCCATAGTATCCTTCTCTCAGCCTAAAATGGACTCATAGCTTTGCCTACTCTAGTATAGCGTTAATAAGCAGGGGTAGCAAGCGGATTGGCGGCAAATCGGGACATTTGAGCGAATTTTTGTCAAATCTCTTCCTTCACCAGTGGAGCCATTTCTCTCTTCTTAACATTGGTTCCCTCTGAAAATGAAGCCTAAAGAGCCTTTTTTGCGTATTCATCTCAGTGAGGTTCCTGGTTACGTGCGTATTGAGAGTGAGGTTTATTTTTACGATGCCAAAGAGTAGACGAAAAAGTGCCCCTTTACAGAAAAAATATAATCAACAGATTGAACAACAGATTGCTGCTATCGCTGATCCCGTCAATCAGAATATCGAGACAATTGCTCGTATTCACCATCAGATGGAGAGTGAGATTGATCATCATCAGCGCACAATTGAAAAAATTACTGCTCTTTTGAGTCGTCCAGCTTTTCTTTATTTTATTATTGTCGTCATGGTCAGCTGGATAATGGCTAATCTCCTGTTGATTTATGTTGGCCTTCATGCGTTTGATCCTGAGCCGTTTACCTGGCTATTGGAGACGATTAATATTGGCTCCTTCTTGCTCACTACCGTTGTGCTGATTACTCAGAATCGGCAGGGGAAAGTAGCGGAACAAAGACGCCATCTCGATCTGCAATTTTCAATGTTGATTGAGCAGAAAGTCACAAAGATTCTTACCATGCTAGAAGAGTTACGCGATGATCTCCCACAAGTAGAGTCGCGCTTAGATCCAGAAGTTGAAGCTATGAAGCATCCCGTTGATCCACATCAGGTTTTGAATTCTCTCGACCAGATGCTCAAAGAAGATCTTCTTGATGATGAAGAGAATGTTCTGTGATGTCTGGCCTGCTCTCCAGGATCTCTTCAGACAAGATCCTGTCTGAAGTTTATACAATTGCGTGCACCAGAGACAACGGTTGAAATGTTCGGGCATTTTTCTTTTCCATCTTATTCCTTCTGTTGCGTTTTTGTGTTAAAGTACTACCATAGTGAGACAGAAAGGGAGAGCTTCTCTATGCGTTGGGAATATTGCCATCTACGCGATATGGGAAATGATGAGATTGTCTATGTGCTCTATCGCACCCATAATCCGAAGGTGAAACGTATCACTGAACATGATAATCAGACCTGGCAAACGCTGATTGCCGCGTTGGGCGAATTAGGCTGGGAGGCCATTAATATTGCGCTTGATGCTGAAGGGTATCGTACCTGGTTCTTTAAACGTCCTATCCAGCCAGACAATAATTACCTCACCATTTAGTCTGCATTACGGCGTTTAACTGGTTAGTTGGATCATTGATTGCTCTAGCTTATTGGTTGGGATTATTCACAACAATATCTGTGCTGTGTGGATCTATGTTGTGGATTGATGCGTGTTACAAATAAAGTGGCGGAGGTCATCATGGACAAAGCAGGTCTTATCACAGCTCTTACCAATAATGGTTTGACACAGCTAGAGCAGTATAGTCAGCAGATTAGTCGGAGCTCGCTTCGAATCTCGACAGCTTCAACTTCGTCGTTGAAGATTGGCAGTTCGCGTCTTGGTGGGCAGCCAGATCTGCCTCCTGGAACAGATTGGCCGCAATGGCAAGGCAGGCCACAGTCCTTTATTGCGCAACTTCAACTTAGCGATCTGCCTCATATAGCTGACACCTTTCTCCCTTCAACGGGAATGCTCTGGTTCTTCTATGATTCACAGCAGCAAGCGTTTGGTGATAAACCAACTGACCGGGGAGCCTGGCAAGTGTTATTTGCTAAGGACACGCCAGCAACCCTACGGCCAGCTCCAGTTCCAGACACATTGGCCAAACAAGGGCAGTTTAAGGCCAGAGCTTTGACTTTTTCTCCTGAACTGACACTGTCGGCGCAGCCACAGCTTGAAGTGCCTGGACTCTCCTGGACAGATACTGATCAGAAGCGATACGATACAGTATTTGCTCAGTTTCAGGATGAGGCTGGTCAGGCGGCCCCTCGTCATCGCATATCTGGTTTTCCAGATACGATTCAAGATGATATGCGTCTTCAATGTCAGATGATGACCCATGGAGTTACTGATAGTGCTTCTCCACAAGTCGCAGAGCTCCAACGTCATGCAAATGATTGGCAGTTGCTGTTACAGGTCGATACTGATGAGCAGATAGGCATGCGGTGGGGCAGTAGTGGCATGCTTTACTATTGGCTACCAGTGGATGCTTTACGAAAGCAGCAATTTGACCAGACCTGGTTGGTAGTGCAATCCGAGTAGACGTTCATGAAAAGTTTTCACGATTCAACATGAAAATAGAGTATTCAGAAGAGTAGTAAGCAGGCACGATGCAAATTATACCCTTTGATAAGGGACATTGGAGAAAACTATGCGTAAAAATTTCTATGTATTGGCATTTATGTTCTTATTATTGTGTAGCCTGTCAGCCTGTAGCTCAAGTACAGGAGGCTTGTCTGGCGGAACGGGCTCGAACGGAACAGGCTCTGGTGGCTCTACTTCCTCTGGTAGTACGCCTAGTTTTGGTACTCAGAGCAAGACTTCAGGTTGTCAGATCAATGGTCCATTACAAGATACGGCCTGTACTCCAGGTGCCATTTTTTCTGATGCCACAGTAAATCAGATCTGCAAATCGGGTTACTCCAGTTCTGTACGTAATGTGCCAACCAGTGAAAAGAATCAGGTATATGCTGAGTATGGCATTACACATCATAACGCGGGTGAGTATGAGGTTGATCATTTAGTTAGCCTGGAACTGGGAGGCTCAAATGACATTTCTAACCTCTGGCCTGAGCCTGCCAGTCCTACCCCAGGCTTTCATGAAAAGGACAAAGTAGAGAATTACCTCCATGATCAAGTCTGCAATGGTTCAATGAGCTTAAAGGATGCTCAAATCAAAATTGCAACTAATTGGATTGATGTCTATAATAGCATGCCCAATAAATAAGCATGCGTACACATCCTTTTGAAGAGATCACAACGTGATCGTGATAAAAGGATAAACATCAGGTTTTATCAACCATAAAGATAGCTCATCTCTTAAACGTGTTATAAGAGATGAGCTATCTTTATGGTATTCTTGGGTTTAGAAGTATTTCTAGTTATGAAAGAGGTTATTTTAAAGAGTTGAGATGGTTCTTGTATATTTTTCTTGTTCTATAGTACTTTATGTGTAATGCTATTGGCTATTTCGCAAAAGAGGAGTAGTATTCTTAGTAGGGGAGACAAGCAGACAATTACTGCTTTATACACTAGCTCTCGTAAATTTTATGCACGTATGGGGATTTAAAATTCTTTAATCTATTTTGTGAAATGGACTTCTTTGAATTGTTCATCATCATTTTTTTATAGGGTTGGGCCCCTGGGGACTATCATTATCTCTGTCTTTTATAACATGCTCTTCAGAAATTGAGGATTGTTAAATAATGTGGTATTTTCATACCATAATAGATATTACTATGTTCGATTCTCTTGGTAAAGAACGTATTTAAGGAAGCCTTTGTTGTCGGTTGTAAGAAGCGCCTGCTTTTATCATCGCGATTGTACCGATTGTACGTGCGAGCCTTCTTTGATCCAGCAGTAGATATCTTTCATTAGCACGAGAGACGACAGCATGAGAGACGACGGATTGTCATGACAGGAGATGGGACTATGTCACTAAAATCTACTTCAGGTAGCTCTTCGGATGCCGAGCTGCCTCTTGTTCGTGTTGTTTCGCTGGGACCGTTTTGCATGCTACGTCGTCAGGATCAACAATGGAAAATTGTGACCGAGGCTGGCTGGAAGCAACGTGCTGTGCGTTCTCTTCTGGCTTATCTTCTCTGTTGCCCCGAACGGAGGGCCTCGTTGTCACAGGTGAAAGCGGCTCTATGGCCGAAATTGGATGAAGAGAGTGCTACACATCATTTGAATAAAGCTATTCGCTCTCTGGGGAAGGTGCTTAGCCGTTCGACTATTACCCTTCAGCCATTGCAGGTGATCAATGAAGAGCTGTTGTTAGCAGATCAACAGGTGATCTTTGTTGATGCTGACGAATTTGAAGCTCAGGCGGAACTGCTACTGTTATCTTCTCTTCCAGGTGAAGCGGTTACAACTGACCAACTTCAGCAACGTGAACAGGCTTTACAGGCAGTGGATGCCCTCTATGGAGGGAATTTTTTGCCTGAGGAGCACGATGTTGCGTGGGTTCTACCACGTCGACATTCTCTTCGCTATCTCTGGAGCGATATTGTCTTAGAGTTGGCTGAAATCGCTCTTCTTCAACAAGCTCCCACGCGTGCTATTGCTCTCTTAGATCGCTTACTCTCAAGTGATCCTACGAATGAGCTTGCGGTGCAGCAGTTGCTGGTGGTGTTGGCTACGCAAAAACGGCGCGGCGAGGCGTTGCGGGCGTACAAACAATTTGCCAAAGTCCTTCAACGTACACAGGATCTTAAGCCGACTAATCAAACACGTGAGCTGTATGAATGTGTCCATCAAGGGCTTCCTCTGCCCGTTTTTTCGCCTAAGCGTACTTCACATGTTGTCTTTAGTGAGAAAGAAAGCACTTCTCATAGTCATAGCAGGGTTCTGTCAGAAATTGCCCCTTCTGATCATGCTTTGATCAGTTTTCCTCGCAGTCTGCCAGCGGAAATTACGGGACGTGTTCACCTGGGACCTCTGGTTGGTCGTGAGCAGGAGCTGGCGGCTTTGCGCAAGATGGTCATAGACGTTGAAGAACAGGGGCGTCTCCTGGCGGTCGGGACTCATGAGAAAATTGCGCCATTGGAGACACAGCGCCGCCCTCAATGTGTAATGGTGGTTGGCGATGCAGGTATGGGGAAGACACGTCTGGCTGAAGAGATGTCACTAGAGGCTCGCGAGCGCGGCTGGGGTGTAATTGTGAGCCGATTATATATGCAGGAGAGCGGCGTCCCTTATCGACTATGGACTGAAGTGTTGCGCAAAAGTTTGGAGAGTGATTCTGGCCTTTTCTCTATCTCTGATCCTGCTTTACTCCAGCCGCTGGTGGCACTCTTACCAGAATTGCGTGAGTACACTTCTCAGCATCTCTTTGCACAGCCTCTTCCCACGTATATTTTGACTCCTGATCAGGAGCAGTTGCGCTTGTGGGAGGCGATTGCTAATCTGCTGAAAGCTGTCTCTGAGCAGTCGCCACTATTAATTCTCCTCGACGATATTCAATGGGCTGATAATAGTAGCCATGAGCTGCTTGGTTATCTGGCTCGCCATCTTCATGGTTACCCGGTTCTCTTTCTGTGTACATTGCGTGATACTGAGCTTACTAAACACCCTCCTCATCCATTACTGAAATTAATTTATCATATGCAGCGCGAGCATACGATCCAATCACTCCGTCTTGAGCCGCTTTCAAGTGAACAGATTGCTTTATTGGTCTCACGTGTCTCTCCTCTTCCTGAAGCAACGATTAAACATATTCAGGATTATGCAGCAGGCAATCCTATGTTTGCAGAGGAATTTGCTCGTTTAGGGACGCCTGGTGGCATGCCTAAGACCATTGCCGATGTGTTAAAGCGGCGTATTAATAAGTTAAGTGCAGAGTGTCAAAAGTTATTGGAGAAAGCGTCGGTCCTGGGAGGATCTTTTGAGCTTCCAGTTATTTGTTCTATGGAGACTGAACACGAGCAGGTTGATGAGGAGGAGGTACAGGATCTTCTCGATGAGGCAATTCAGGCCAGTCTGATGACTGATGAGGGGACTGGAACACGCATTACGTATCGCTTTGGTCATCCTTTGCTCGTGAGCCATCTCTATGAGAATATCTCGGCGTTTCGACGTGCTCGCCTGCACCAACGAGCTGCGGATGTATTGCATGTTGTCCATCAGGGTCGTGAGGAGGAGGTGGCCGCTACCATTGCCAATCATCTGATTAAAGCTGGAGCTGATCCTAAGACGATTGCTCATTATGCTGAGCTTGCAGGCAATCGTGCATATTCAGTCTTTGCTTTTCCTGAGGCTCAGGATCAGTATCGTCTGGCTGTTGAGTACCTGGATAAGGCCGATGTTTCTTCAGAACAGGCTCATATCGCTGCCTTATTAGAGCGCCTTGCGGCCTGTACGATGATCCGTGGACATTTTGCCGATGGGCGCAAGCTCTATGAACGCGTCTTAGATCTGCGGAGACGCCTCCCAACTGTTCGCCCTCAGTATGAGGCTCAAGTGCAGGCCTTGCTCTGGGCTGAGATTGGACTGGCCAGCCGATATATCGGTGATATTCAATCCGCCCGCGAGGCTTGCGAAAAAGGGGAACAGGTTTTGCTGGCTTCTGAGGTCTCTGGTGGGCCATCCTGGGCACGTTTATATTATTTGCGTAGTAATCTCTCTAAACAGGCTGGCCTGTATGATGAGGCTTTGCAGATGGCTCAACTGGCTCTGAATCTTTTAGAGCAGCCGCAAGATCGTACTGGCGTCGTGGATGATCGGTCTGGCTCAACTATTCGGGCAACTCCTATTCAGCAGATGCTGGCTGGAGATCCGATTCACTCTGGCCGTATCCATCGTTTAATGGGCACAATTGCTCATTCTTTGGGGCAGCTAAGTATGATGCTTACTCACCAAAAATTGGCTCTCGCTGTTTTTGAGCGCTATGGTGAACAACGGCAGATTGCCCACCTCTCTTGTGATATGGGATATATTTTGTTGAAGAAGGCTGAGTATGAGCAGGCTCAACAGGCTTTGCAACGCTCGTATACTCTCGCCGAAAGCATCGGAGATGGGCCGTTGCTGGCCTTACTCTGTAGTAACTGGGGCGAGCTGGCTGCTGCGCGTGGCGATTATCCTGAGGCTGCTCGTTGGTATCGGCGCGCTCTGGAGATGAATGAAGAAGATCGGGAGTATATTAGTCTCTGGAATGCGAATCTGGCCCTGGTTCTTCAACGCTTAGGTCAGACGCAGGATGCTGCACGTTGTATACGAACTGCCTGGAAGGTTGGCCGCGATCTGGATAGTGTTCCTTGTGTGAGCCGGGCTTTAGTTACCTTAGGGATGGTACGTGTCATGCGTGCAGCCGCCTTGAAAGGACGCCCTCACCTGTTGGAGCGAGCAAGGGCGAATATTAAGCGCGCTTTTCAATTGGGCAATATTGAGCCTGATATACGCTTACGAGGGGCGCTTTCTCTTGCTCAATGTAGTCTCCTTGAAGGAAAAATTGAAGAAGCGCGTATTGCTTTACTGCAAGTGATCGCTGATGCTCAGCAACATGAAATGATGCAAGTTGTTGCATCAGCTCAACAATTGCTGGAACAGGTCACAGAATAGTGCCCGTTATCTTCTCTATGCGCAGCCTCAAAATGAGCTGCTGATAATCTTTTGGAGCTCCTGGCTGTCTACGAGCGGTTGAGCTGTGACGATAATGGTGTTTTTCCAGGGGTCGCTGACTGTGATCCCTGTTCCATTACGGGTGAAGGCTGTCTGTGCGGCTCGAAGCCGCTCTTCAAGTTGCGCTAATGCTTGCTCGTCTGGAACTGTGAGCGTAAAAAGGCGTAGGCCAGTTGCATGTGCTGGTGCTGGTGAGGCTCCACGCGATTGCCAGGTGTTGAGTCCAAGATGATGGTGATAGCCCCCTGCCGAGACAAATAAAGCTCCATGCCACCGTTGCATCAGGCTGAAGCCTAGAATTGTACAATAAAATGTTTCGGCCTGGTTGAGTTCGGCTATTTGTAGATGCATATGGCCAATATCTGTCCCCTCGGGGAGGCCATGCCAGTCTAATTGCTCGCTTCTGCCTGCGGCTAAAATACCGTTGGCATCTAAGTGCTCACTGCCCATCTGTACTCCGCCCTCATTCGATCTGGGCCAGGTGGCTCGCGGTCGATCTCTATAGATCTCCAGGCCATTTCCTTCTGGATCGGAGAGATACAGGGCTTCACTGACCAGGTGGTCGGATGCGCCCCCAAGTGGATATCCTGTATCAATGAAATGTTGAAGCATGTAGCCCAGGTTGGCTCGTGTAGGAACGCGAATGGCGATATGGTAGAGCCCTGTTGTAGGTAATGGTCGAGGAAAGGCCTCTGGATCTTGGGTTAGGATGATCAGTGGGGTCTTGCCAGCTCCTAAGATAACGCTCTGCTCTGTCCGGGCTAAAATGTTGCACCCGATAATGGTGGTATAAAATTCTACTTGTTTGGTCAGATCGGCTACGGTAAGCGTTGCCAGGCCGATCAGCGTGTTGTCAGGAAGAAGTGATGTGTTCTGTGTATTGGCCGCTTGTTCCATGGTGATCCTCGATGCTGTTTGTTGGCTAAAAATTTCTCATGTGCTGTCTTTAGAGTACTCTCTTAGCTTACTTTTGTCAAGTTACTATCTTTAAGTAGGTGAGCAATCAGGCCTGAATGTCTTCAATTGCTTCCTGATGGGGGGTTGGGATAATGCATGAGTTTGACAAACTATTAAACACGAGTATATGCTTTAAAAAGCTACAATTTTAGAGAAAAAATATACTTCTTTGCGTTTATCATAATGATGAGGGTTTGTGAACAGGACAGATAACTATGCGCCTGTTTATTATTGAGGAGGAGGATATGATATGGAAGGTGAGGAGTTCGTGTATAGAGCTGGAGCAAGCTGTCGTTGGAATGGTGTTTGTTTTGCCTCTGTCTTGGCCATGTTGCTAAGTCTTTTTTTATTGAGTGGTTGTAATGCTGACCCGGCAGGGGCGACTGCTGGAACTCCTCTGCTTACTCAGACTGTTCAAGTTACATCTCCAACGCAAGCCGCTGGAGGCATTTCTGTAAAGATCTACTTTTCTAAAATTAATAGCCCGGATCTCACAACTGTTTTTCCTGTTAATCGTGTTTCTCCAGATAATGGTGTTGCTACTTTCTCGCTTCAACAATTGATCATTGGTCCTACCAGTGCAGAGAAAAATGCAGGCTATGTTTCACAACTTCATGAATCGATTACAGGCAATTCTACTTGTACTAACCATGTTGATTTCCTGTTAAGCTTGAATAAGAAAGGCACTATTGATCAACAAGGGACTACGACGGTCAAGTTCTGCCGTGTTTTGTCGTCGGCTGGTATTGGCACAGATGCTCGTATGCAGGCCGAGATTACAAAGACGCTGACACAATTTAGCACGATTCAGAAGGTTGTGATTTTGACTGTAGATGGGCATTGTTTGGGCGATGAAAGCGGTCTGGATCGCTGTCTTCAATAGGTTCGTTCTCTCAGGAAGATAAGACGGCTTCGGCCCATTATTCCAGCCGGGCAGAAAAAGCGACTGAAGCCGTCTTCTCAGAGTGTGTTTACGATTGAGATGTTCCTAAGGATTGATCGACTATACTTTCAACCTTTGTCTCAGCATTTTCTAGCTCAATCGGTTCAAAGTGCTCTGGATGGTTAGAGTGCCAGTTGATCCAGAGTGCAATGATAAATGCTTGAATCACACCGGCAACCGGAGAGGCAAAAAGTGCTCCCCAGATACCAAAGAGCTCAGAGCCAGCTACCAGAGCTGCCAGCGAGACAATCGGATGAAGCCCTATTGCTTTTCCAACAATACGTGGTCCGATAACATCACCCTCAAGCACATGCATCACGACAAAGTAGATAAGGACCAGTACAGCAATAAGCCAGCCCTGGGTGAGGGCAATAAGAACACAGATTGCTCCCGAGATGAGGGTTCCTAGCACGGGAATAAACTCCAGTACAAAGGCCAGGACTCCGAGCAGGACCGCATATGGGACATGAAAAGCGAACATGCCACCACCTACCAGGACTCCCACAAGCACTGCAAGTAAGAATTGCCCACGGATATAACCACCAACCACGCGTTGGATTGTGTCGATGAGAAAATCGATACGCGCCAGTTGGGGGGCATTTTGACGCAACCAGTTCGATACATGCAAACCGTCAATGAGCAGATAGATACTGAGTACGGCAACCAGGACAATATCGAGTACAGTGTCGAAGGCTCCTTTTAAAAAGGGGACAGCCGTGTTGGCTCCTCCTTCGAGCGAGTTTGTTAACTGGGTACGAACTGAAGCAATCTGCTGAGATGAGACTCCCCAGGAGTTCAGCCTTTGCTCGATTGGTGAAACCTGACTTCCCTTGCCCGGTGTGAGCAGATTCTGGATCGTATGTGACAGTGCTCCAACTTGATCAATTGCTGTGTTGATGATGATGTAGACTAAAAAGCTAATCGCGCCAAGCACAAGCAGATACATGATCAAGATGGCCAGGAAGCGCGGCATGAAGCGTTGCAATAGTTTGACGGCTGGTGCAAGCGCATAAGCCAGCAGGGCTGCAATCACCAGTATCAAGATGGTTCGCACGATGTGGGCTGCTCCCCAAAGGATGACAAAGGCTACGGCAATCCATGCCAGTATGGCGATAGGCATATCCCGTCGCCGGGCCCATTTGGTTGTAGCTGTCTCTGGGCGAGGAAGAGATGAATACATAGGCTTATTGTTCCCTTGCTTTTGTCACAGTGCATAAGAGTGCTTGCCAAAAACTATTCTTTTGAGAGGACGTTAAAAAATGGAGGAATGTTTCAGAATTATTCTCATCCCAGGCTTCTAGATGGCGTTTTCTTATCATGGTTAGTACGTGTGGTCTGATGAAGAAGTTTCATTACTGTTGATTGAGACAATCTGATCGTATCGTCCGATTTTACATTGTAGAGCTATTCTCTGTTTATGAGCGAAGCGGAGCATCCGTATGTTTATCTTGCCAGTGGAGATAAATGTAGAGACCATTGCGAGCGCCTCTTCAGGGGTAGCGAAGCCCACATCATGCGCTTTTTCAAAATAGACTTCTTCAATGTCTTTGAATTTTAGACCACCTGACCATCCTTTTTCCTTTGTTTCAAGCAACTGAATGTAGGCTTTGTTGAGATTGATAAAGCGAGCCTTTCTGGCTTGATAGAGCTCTCCCTGACTGGTCTGTTTCTGCCATATAAAGTCACTATCATTCACCCGCAGAGGTGGTTTCGTGGTTGCTATAGGTGCCATCTGGTTTCTAATGGCAATGACATCCTGCGTTTGCAATTTCTCCATCTGCTGTGCAAGATTTGCTCTATTTACGCTTTCAGTGCAGAATGAAAATAGTGTCTCCAGTGCCAGCTCTGGTGTGCGAAAGGCTTGATCTATCTCCTGTTCAAATATGGCTATCTTTCCATCTAGAAATTTTAGAGCCGTTTTCCAACCGTTCCAGTATTTATGAGAAAGGAAGAGTTCAGCGGTGATCTCTCCCATCTGTCTTTTTGTCCATGATCGATAGGTTGCCTCTGCCTTTGAGTGGCGATAGAGTGTAAAAATAATTTCGTTCACTTCCAGAATGACTGGTGAGAAATATTTGTCGGGATCAATGGTTGCAGGTCTGGGAGGAACGTTACTGAACGTGGTCGAATTTTGTCCGTTATGACGCATCTCTTCAAACATGCTGCTTACTTGATGGCGATTGGATAGGAAATCTTCAATGGCCAGATGAGCTATCTCTGGTGTGGGAAAGAGTGTGTCATGGTCAAGATGAAGTTGAATCTTGAAGCGGTCATTCAGACGAAGAGCTCCCCACCAGCCCTTGTCTGGAACCTGTTCTAGAAAGAGATCAATAGTTATCTCGTCAATCGTGCGTGAGGCTGATGCTTGATACAATACATAATCAGTACCACGTGCAATCTCATTAAAGAGAAGATCATTGACCTGCAATTGCGATGCATCGTTATTGGCGTCCTTATTCATTGATACTTGAAGTCCTTTCTCTTTCATACGTGCTATTCTGGAGAATGTTTAGCGAATGTCTCAATTTTTGCTCTTTGTTGTAGGGCCAAATACCCTACTATTAGTATATGATATAAATTTCGTAAAAAAGGTTTTAACATCACTAATTATGGATAGCAGAGTTACCTTCTCTTTTCTAGAAACGTATCAGATCTAGTTTAGCTGAAAGGGGAGAGCATTCATTATTTGAGACAGGTAGTGTGTTGTTTTCTGCCTTGCTCTCCTGAGTTGATTCTGTTTGCGATTCCCCTTTTTCTGCTTACTGTTCGTCGTAGGAAAGTAAGGAGCAAGAACCAGTATATATCAGCAAGCACAGACTGGTTCTTGATTTTGAAGCAGAACAATCAGCGCGAGAACTGATCGATTAGAGGGGAGATGTGCAATGGATGAGAATACGTTGGCACCACAGCCTCGGTATATGGCTCATGGCCAGCGGGGCTGCCTTTCAACTTTGTTGCTTGGTATTGTCCTGTTTGTGGCAACAACCATTGTGTTGATTGCTACGGGAAATCCCAACATGTTTCCAACGGTGATTATGATTGGCAATTTCCTCGTTCCGATTGTATTTGTAGTGTTCCTCTATGATCATCAGCATCTGAGTTCGTTGAGTCCGGAGACAATTGGGCGTAGCTTTGCGGTTGGTGGTATTCTGGGTGTACTTGGGGCCTCAATCCTTGAAACCATTTTGTTGCCGCGACCCTCCTCTCCAGATCAGGGTCTGACTCTATCAACGGCCTTATTAGTGGGATTGATTGAAGAAGGTTGTAAGATCCTGGCCGTCATCGTTCTGGCCAGGAAAATGCAGCCGCGATCACAGATTGATGGACTGTTACTGGGAGCAGCCGTAGGGATGGGCTTTGCGGCTTTAGAGAGCACTGGCTATGCCTTTACTGCGTTTCTTGCGAGCGAGGGGCATCTAACGGCCTCGCTTTTTTCAACGATTCTGCGTGGACTACTGGCCCCCTTTGGTCATGGAACCTGGACGGCTATTATCGCGGCGGTCCTGTTTCGTCAGAGTAAGGGGGGACACTTTCGCATCAACCTGCCAGTTATTCTCACCTATCTGTTTGTCTCGCTGTTGCATGGCCTCTGGGATGGTTTTCCACTCTTCCTCTTTCCATTTACCATCGACATCTCTGGCGTGGATATCCCGCTTGCAACTGTCATCATTGGCATATTCGGCGTCCTCGTCCTGACTGCACTGTATCAGCGTGCTATTCGACAGCGACAGCGCATCAACACGGAACAACTACCAACGCTGACTCCTTTGCCCGATATGTAGTGCCGTTATTCACAACCTGAGGATTTATTCTCCATACTAATTGTGGAGCTCCAAGATGTCTGCCTCACCATAGCATCATTGCCCATTTCCCGTTGTCCAATTGAGCAATGGAGGGGCTCACCGAGCGGAGTGGGAGCAGTGGAAAGAGACAAGCGACTTTCCCTACTTAACATAGATCTATATGCGAAATGGAGCAAGATACGACAATACAAGTAGGGAAGGTAGCTTGTCTCCTTCCTAAATTTCCCGTTCCGCCATGCCAGCCCCTCCATAACATCATTGCCCGTTTTCCGTTGTCCCATTGTCCATGGAGGGGTTCACCGAGTGGAGTGGGAGCAGAGGAAAGAGACAAGCGACTTTCCCTTGTATCTTAACAACAAGGAAGGTTTCTTGTATGCTAGAAAGAAGAAGAAAGATCAGTTCAGCACTCAGTGAAGACGAACTTTCCCTTGTTGGCTTTGACCACGTTCAGTAGATCGTTCTCCTAAGTGCTGTTTCCAGACGTCGAGTTCCAACGGTATCAAGGAGCCTTCCCCCACCAGTTGCCCACTGCAAGGAAGAGCCCGCATACAAGGGTGACACCGAGTCGGGACAACTGATCTTGTGAACAGAGTATATCAGAAACAAGGAGGTCTTCCTATGGCGTATCCTCTGCAATCCACCCTGCTTCCTCTTGGTGCGGATGTGTCCAAGCTCACCATCGATCTGCATCTGGGGACCGAAAAAGGCCGTCGTTTCCACAAGCGCATCGCCAATACCCTCTCCGGTTTTCAAGAAGCGCAGCAGTGGCTTGTTGAGCAAGGGGCTCTTCAGGTTCACGTCTGTGCGGAAGCCACCGGAACCTACTCTGATGCCTTTGCGACCTTTATGGATGCTCAAGGCCATCGCATGAGCGTGGTCGCTCCACATAAAATGCACGCATTTCGCAAAAGTGAAGGACAACTGGCCAAAACGGACCCGTTGGATGCCCGCCTTTTAGCGTTGTATGCCGCTCAAAAACAGCCCCCTGCCTGGCATCCTCTTGATGATCTTCATATCCAATTGAAACTGAGCCTGGAGCGGCTCGATCAATTGGAAGGCCTCAAGCAACAGGAGGTGAATCGCCTGGAAAATCAGCGGCTTTCGCCTGCCCTCCGCGAGCAGATTCAAGCGCTGATCGCCTTCGTCGAGCACCAAAAAGAACAGGCGAATGCTCATATGCGCGATCTGTTGAAGCAGATCGCGCAGCAGCAACGCCAGACATCTGAGGAGGCGTTGTCTGCATCCGAGCGGACTACGACCACCCCACCCCCCGCAAAAGAGGAGCCCCTGGTACTGGGGCACAAGAAAGCGGTGGGCCTCGCGTGTGTCGATCATTTTCAGGAGATCAAAGGGATCGGACTGTTGACCGCCGTGCGCATGTACAGCCTGTTGAAGACGATGCAAGAGGTTCATTCAGCGGCTCAGCTGGCTGCCTACATTGGGGTGGTGCCTCATGCTGCCACCTCGGGCACCTCTGTCAGAGGCAAAGCTCAACGGCGAGGAGGCAATGCCAAAGCGCGCAGCTGGCTCTACATGTCGGCGCTCAATAGCAAACGATTTGATCCTGATATGCGGGAGTGGGCGCAGCAACTGCAAGCTCGAGGGTTGTGTCAGAAACAGATTCTGGTCGCAGTCATGCACAAACTGGTGCGTATTCTCTTTGCGCTCTACACGACCGGCCAGCGCTATGATGCGAGAAAAGCCTGGCCGACCCATGGGAGCAAAGATGCGTCATCGGTGATGTCACAGGTGGCCTAACAGCTCGATCCAGGCACATCGTTCCTCGTATTGCTCAACAAGAGCGTCGTGGTTTTCGACGCTCTTGCACATCGGTGTGGGCTCCAGCAGGCCTGTTTTTCTTTCGTTTCTGAGGCAGGCAATGGTCAACCGAAGCCGCAGCTGGTGTCAAGGGAAAACGCAGTGGCCTTGACGCCAGTTGCGGGCTTCGGTTAGGCTTTCAGCCTGTCAGAAACGAAGGAAAAACAGGTCAACAAGAAAAATTGGTCACGTTTCCTCTTGACAATCAAGACGGTATCTACTTAACATAGATCTATATGCGAAATGGAGCAAGATACGACAATACAAGTAGGGAAGGTAGCTTGTCTCACTGACTCCAACTAATTCAAGAATCTTGTTTCTTTTTGCGGGGAAAATTGCCAGCAGCCTTATGCGCATAGCGCGGTTTGCGTTGCCGTGGAAGATCGTCGGGAGGATCACACAGCTCTTCCACGGGAACGTGAAAGAGCTCACGGCGGCTGCGCGTGCTCGAACGAAGGATCTTCATCGCGCTACCCTGGGACAGCACAACGTCAATGGGATCGTATCCCTCTGCAAGCCATCGTGGAACATGACGAACCAGGAGTTCGAGGGACACATCAAACACATCAACATCCGCTTTCTCGGCAATATGCATCTGATACGCATGGAAAAATTGTGCCAGGAGGGCCGTCGCCCAGATTTGGAGCTGGATCACCTCCCATTTCGCGCTCCAGATCCATTTGAGTCCTAAATAATCTTTGAGCAGACGAAAGGCGCATTCGATGTCCCAACGGCGATCGTAGAGCCTGGCAATCTGTGCCACAGAGAGCTGACGAGCATCAGTGACATTGGTGAGGTACTCATACTGTTGGCCTCGATACCAATAGCGCACCAATCGAGCGGTATATCTGGCTTGATCTGCACGAAAGGCTCCGACCTGAACGAGGGCATCGACGATGCCATTGCGATCGTAGATCACGTGCAAAACCTTGTAACTCATGTTTTTCTTGACCCGTCCAATCCACCAGAGGCGGCGGGTCGTCAATTCATCAAACCACTCAAAGCCATTGTAGCCCCGATCGAAGAGGATGAGGGCTCCTGCGGGAATGCCACTGATGAGATCAAAAGCGGCACGTCGGCAATCGGCTACGGTATTGAACACATCGATTCGTTTCCATTGTTGCCGACGGACATCGAAGAGCGCCCCAATGCGGCCAGCCAGCAAGCGTCGATCGCCGATGGGAACCTGTCGCAACTCCGCAATCCAGCGTTTTCTGGGATCCAGCGTACTTTCATCGAGGGCAAAGACATCATTGGCAAACGGAGCCAGGCTGAGATCGGCGCGAAGGTTCATCCGCTCACACAGCCATGCGCTCATATGCTCGAAAAACGCGCGAAAATGCGCATGCGTGTTCTGCGCCAACCGTTTGTAGATCGCCTGGTCGGAGACGCGGACCGGGGGCAAAGTTCCCACGCCGGAAAAGCTGAGGAGTCGCCAGAGGTCCAATTGGGAATTCCAGCCGCGTAGCATGCAGATCAAGATACCAAGGAAGAGAAAGGAGGAAGAAAGGCGTTGTGGTCGACCACGCCTCTTTCCCGGCACCACCAGATCCCGGCTCGCCTCGATCAACAAGGTTTCCAGGGTTTGGGTTGGCTCTGACGACTTGACAAGCTCACGACCAGATGGTGTATCATACAACATAAGAAGGATGTCCTTTCGAGTTGAGATTTTTATTCGGATTGTCCTTCTTTTTTTCCTTTTTGGCAACCGCTCTAGGACCCATGGGGGGCTCCAGAGGACCCATGATCAAGTGCGAAGGATCGGCTTCCCAGGCCTCTCCGTGAATTAGTTGGAGTCACTGTAGCTTGTCTCCTTCCACATCTCGACATTCCACCATGCCAGCCCCACCATAGCATCATTGCCCATTTTCCATGTTCCAATTGAGCAATGGAGGAGTCCAATAGGGAACCCCTCATTGCTCTTTAAGCAAGCTATAGCTTCGTTAATCTGTTCTCTACTTTCTGGTAGCCTAGAAGGTATATTGATTCGAACAGTGGTGGGCTGACGGTACGGCCCGAGATAGCGAATCGTAATGCTAACAATGCTTTTCCAGCCTTCAACTGAGATGCTGGCTCATGTAACAGACCGCGTACTGCCTGTTCGATACTGGGTACATTCCAGTCGACCTTCTTGAGAACTGTAGCAACTCGGTGTAGAAACTCTCTGTGCTCGATAGTAAGAAGATTCTGCATTGCCTGCTCATCATAAATGACCTCTTGAAAGCAGAAGTCTACATATGATGGTATCTCAGCCAGTGTACGTACACGTTCTTGTACCTGAGCCATCAGCTCGACAAACCAGGACCAGCGCGTACGGATCTCCTCTTCAGTAGTGAGATTTGCCTGTATAAGAAAAGGTAGTGCTAACTCTGCGAACTCTTCTTGCGTTTTATGGCGCAGGTAGACGCCGTTCATCCACTTCAGTTTCTCCTCATCAAAAACAGCGGCAGCTCGACTTACCTCGCTGATGTCAAACTCATGTATGATCTCTTCACGTGTTAAGAGATCTCGCCCCTCACCTTCAGGCGTCCATCCTAAAAGCGCGAGATAGTTAAAAAGTGCCTCGGGCAGAATACCTTGTTTACGATAAGAGGTTACTGAGAGATCTCCTTTGCGCTTAGAAGCTTTTTTGCGCTCAACGGTTAGCAAGTTGGCGCAATGAGCAAATTGAGGTGGCTCAAGTGAAAGTGCTTGATAAATGAGTAGCTGTATAGGTGTATTAGAGATATGATCCTCTCCACGTATAACATGCGTAATCTCCATACTTGCGTCGTCAACAACGACTGCGAAGTTATAGAGTGGCATGCCAGTTGGCCGTATAAGGACTGGATCGCTAATAACATTGGATGAGAATTCAATATGTCCGCGAATCAGATCGTCATAAGCAATGATCTGATTCTCTGGCACCATTAACCGCCAACAAGGAATCCGTCCACTGATCTCTTTGCTCTCTCGCTCACTCTGAGAAAGATTGAGGCATTTGCGTGAGTATTTGTAGGGTATTTTGGCTTGATTGGCATGTCTGCGCTCCTCTTCTAACTCCTCGGATGTGCAGTAACAGGGATAGATCATCTGACGTGTTTTCAAACGCTCAAAGTACTCTTGATAGAGCTCCATCCTCTGGGTTTGCTTGTATGGGCCAGACGGACCACCGATGTCAGGCCCCTCCTGCCAGTCCAGGCCCAGCCAGCGCATTTCGTTGATCACCGTCTGCTCATGTCGAAGCTCTGAACGTTGTACATCAGTATCTTCCAATCGCAGGATAAATGTTGCTCCTTGCTTACGAGCCCAGAGCCAGTTAAAGAGCATTGTATGAGCAGTTCCCACATGAATAGGTCCTGTTGGACTGGGGGCGATGCGCAGGCGCATATGGTTGAATGCCATGCTTCAACTCCTTTATATGCTTCCTTTATTATCTTTGCGGAAGTCATATGATGTTTTTGGTATAGAGGCACAATCAGATAGGCGGCAAAGGCTATAGTGAGCGTGCATGCCATTTTTGATCTGATATGTTCATCGGGAAGGACGTTTGTGGAGGTTAGATATCTGGGGAGAGAGATTCAATCCACCAGGAGAGACCGGCTGCATTATCGTGCCTGAGCACAGTGCTGCTTGTGGCGGTTATCTCTCCTGGTGCTTGCCCTCCGGGCACCGCAATCCTGGTGCGGCGTATATGGTTATCAAGAGCACAATACAGCACCCGGTTAGAGATAGAAAAATCCTCTTTTGTGAGAAGAGTGCTGTTGGCGAATCGCACGTTATTGTAGCTCCTGAATAAAAAGGCAGAGACTTAAAAGTTGTATCTATGTTTTATCTATGTTGTATCTATAAGGAATATACTGTAAACCAGGCCAGATTGTCAAGCACTTTTATTGCCCTTTAATAAGCGTTTCAGTAAAAGTACTTGTATAGGTGCCTGAGGCTGTTCCCTGCGGAACCGTCAGTGAGAATGTCGTTGTAATGGTGATATCTCCTGTGCCTGTTCCGCCAGCAGCGTTGTAGTACGTGCTGGCTACAGGTGCTGTAGAGGCAGCGGGCACGGTAATAGGATAGGTGATGCTGTTCGTGGGAACAGTACACGTTTGACCGCTCGTACAGGCGGCACTAACGCCAGTAATCTTTGTTGCAGTTGTTGGCAAGGTTTTTCCATCCGTAGTCGTGAACTGCGTTGAGGTAATAGTGACATGCCAGCCTACCCCTGATTGGGTCGTGTCATTGACCTTAAAGATGTGCTGGGCCACAATTGTGCTTGTCGCCCCTGTTAAAGTAAATGAGAAGGTTGGATTCGAGAGGGGCGTGAAAAGCAATGGACCAATAATGGTAAAGGCATTGGTGTTAGCTGTTCCTACACTGGGATTGGTCGCGGATAAAATATATCCAGTACTGCCCTTATCGATTGAAAGATTTGAGAAGGTGGCCACACCATTGACAGCATTAACGGCTGTCGGGCCACTAAGCGTCGCGCCGGTAGCACCTGTTCCACTCTTAATTGCCAACGTTACTGGTCCTGTAAAATCTGTATAGATACCACCTGAGCCAATATCAATCAGACTGAAGGCGGCGCTAAAAGATGCATTCACCAGCGAGCTGGCTGGCGGCTGAGTATAGACTGCAAGACCTGTCTGGAATTTAAGGACACGATTGTTATTGCTGTCTGCTACATAGAGGGTGCCATCCTGATAAAATGCGCTTCCTATCGGTTGATTCAGACTGGCTGCACTGATGCCTCCATTGTTGGCAGTGCCAGTTGTAAAACTCCCTCCCTGGCCAAACACACGGGTTGCTATGGTGCTATTCGGAGGATAAAAGAGGACACGGTTGTTGCCAATATCGACAAGATAGACGTCATAACTGCTGTCAATATGCACTTCATATGGCTGGCTGAGACTGCTTGCAGTGATACCTCCGTTGTTGGCAGTGCCAGTTGTAAAGTTTCCTCCTTGACCGAAGACACGGGTAGCTGTGGTACTGGTAGATGGATAGTAGAGCATGCGATTATTACTAACATCGCTGATATAGACATTCCCTGAACCATCAACGCCAACACTGACAGGCAGGCTAAGACTATTGGCGCTGATGCCACCATTGTTAGCAAGGTTGGTGATGAAGCTGCCATTCTGGCCATAGACACGCGTGGCGGTTGTGCTGCCAGAGGGATAGAACAGGACACGGTTGTTGCTGCCATCGGCAATGTACAGGTTGTTGCTACTGTCAACGGCTACTCCAACGGGAGAATTAAGGCTGTTGGCGCTGATAAGGCCGTTGTTAGCAAGGTTGGTGATGAAACTGCCATTCTGGCCGTAGACACGCGTGGCGGTTGTGCTTCCAGCAGTATAATAGAGGACGCGATTATTGGCGCTATCTACAATATAGAGCCCACCATTGGAGTCAAGGATCATACCTTTGGGTCCGCTTAAGCTATTGGCACTAACGCCGCCGTTATTGGCAATATTAGTGGTGAAGCTGCCATTCTGACCATAGACGCGCGTGGCAGTTGTGCTGCCAGCAATATAATAGAGAACGCGGTTGTTGCTAAAATCAGAGATATAAAGGTTGCCATTACTGTCGTTGACAACACGTCTGGGCGAATTCAGGCTGCTGGCAGTGATGCCACCATTATTGGCTGTGCTGGCAGTAAAACTTCCACCCTGACCATAAACAGTAACTGCTACAGGGTTAAGTGTAATTGCATGAGTTGTATGGACCGGCTGTAAAACCAGTACAGTAGATGTAAAAATAAATAGAAAGATTAGACGAAAAATAATGCCCTTTATCCATAGGTGTGGCGCTCTGCTCTTCATCACCCTGTTCCTTCTCCCAACCCCTCATCTATAAGCTCTGATGCGTTTTATATTGTGTGAGGTTATGTATATGATATATGCCTTACTGATAGTATAAATCATAGTGTCTAATATATGTTTCATTTTTCATTATTCGCATGGTTAATAGTATGTTTCTTATAATGGAATGTGGCTCTGGTAATAGCAGATTGTTTTATGAGATAGTATGGAATAGGTGGGAATTAGCATCAATAAAACAAAAAAAGTTTTGGCTTCGGTGAGGTCCCATTAGAGAAGGGGCTCACCGAAGCCAAAACTTTTTCTGTCAAGCAGGCCTTATGGTTGTGGCTCGAAAACCAGAGAGGATTTCTGATCTGCCGTCATAGAGGCACCAGGCTGGACCGTTGCCGCTGGAATCTGCCCCGTAGTTGGTGCAAGAGTGCAGACGACCGAAACTGATCCACCACCAGCATTGATTGTGACTGAATCGGTAAGTGGGAGTGTCTGGAAGCCGAACACGCTTCCTCCTGGTGTTGGTGAGCTACCTATCGCTGTAGCTAATTTTGTCCCACCATCTGCAGAGCCATTGACAAATTGGTACTGACAGGTTACCTGACCATGAGGAGTAAGGAATTGAATTGGTACAATCGCGTTGACAACAAAGTTGCCAGCAGGCAATGGCAGAGTGAAGACCGTTGTTGGGTGCGTCGTAAATCTACCCTCATCTTTAGTTGGAGGCATTAATACAATGGCCATGCTCGTAACTGTATCAAAGCCATTGCTTACTCCTGGTTCACCCTGAGGACCTTGCGGACCTTGCGGACCTTGCGGACCTTGCGGACCAGTATCCCCCTTAGGACCCTGCGGGCCTTGAGGACCTGTGTCACCCGGATCACCCTTAGGACCCTGAGGACCAGTATCACCTTTGGGGCCCTGAGGGCCAGTCAACCCTTGCGGACCCTGAGGACCGGTATCACCCTTAGGCCCCTGGGGACCAGCAGGGCCTTGAGGACCAGTATCCCCCTTAGGCCCCTGAGGGCCAGTCAACCCTTGCGGGCCCTGAGGACCAGTCAATCCTTGTGGACCCTGAGGACCAGTCAATCCTTGTGGACCCTGAGGACCAGTCAACCCCTGCGGGCCCTGGGGACCGGTATCACCTTTAGGCCCTTGAGGACCAGCAGGACCCTGAGGGCCAGTTAACCCTTGCGGACCTTGAGGACCAGTATCCCCCTTAGGACCTTGAGGGCCAGTTAACCCTTGCGGACCTTGAGGACCAGTATCCCCCTTAGGACCTTGAGGACCAGTATCTCCCTTAGGACCTTGAGGACCAGTATCCCCCTTAGGACCCTGAGGACCAGTATCCCCCTTAGGCCCTTGTGGGCCTTGAGGACCTTGAGGACCGGTATCCCCCTTAGGCCCTTGTAGACCTTGAGGACCTTGAGGACCTTGAGGTCCCTGAGGACCCGGGAACCCTCGCGGTCCACGTGGGCCTCTTTGATTGTTAGAATGATTATTGTGATCAGAATGATTATTATGCGTAAAATGCTTATAACTGTATGATTCTAACTGGGTACTATAGCCATTATTACATCCCTGATCAAAGTAATAGCAATTAACAACCGTACCTGACTTCGCGTGTGTACTTGCTTCAACTCCAGTAGTTAGAAGCGCGGAACTTCCTAAAAAGCAGATTGCTAGAGAAATTCCTACGTTAATTGGCTTCAACATAGAATGTTTTACTCCATTTTTGCTTACTTCAAAAGCAACCCATGATTCCAGGGATTACTTTATCATGACCAACACTGCTATCCATTTGTCTCTCAGGAACCAGCCTATTGCTGTGAAAGGTTTTTACTGTGAAGATTTTTACCTGTTGTCTTCACAATGTATGTTATCGGTGAGGTTAAGGAATACATTATAGTGAATGGAATACAATTTGGCTATATAGTGTATAGGAATATGTAGATTATTTATGGATTTAATTGTTGGAATATGGGAAATTATAAATTGCAAAAAAAATATAATTTCGACTATATCGTGGATAGTGTAAGGAAAGACTGATCCTGTAGAATCCACTCCGATTGTTGCGTTCATTTAACTATAGTAGGGTAATTATCCCCATTGGGATTAACAAGTTATCCCTTATTGGAGGACCTCTTCCTGAATATGAAGCTATTTTCAAGCGTTCAGACTGTATCCCTGGGTATATTAAAAGTGTATAATGACAGGTATCGGGGTAAGCTGTGCCACTTACTTCTGCATAGGTATTGGATGAGTGTAAAATGGAGAGCTTCTTAGGATGGGTCAGGATGGTTTGTCACACGCTGAAAAACAGTGCTATGAAGAGGAGCTAAGAGCTCTCAAGCAAGAGTTAGAGACAGAAAAGCGTAAGTTAGCTGATATATTTGAGCAGGCCCCTGCATTTATAGCCGTACTACGTGGGCCAGATCATGTCTTTGAGATGGTGAATGGCTCATATTACAAACTGGTTGGGCATCGAAATATTATTGGCAAATCGGTGTTTGAGGCATTGCCAGAGGTTCGTGGTCAGGGATATATTGAAATCCTTGATAACGTACTTACAACGGGCAGACCTTTTATTGGCAATGAGATGAAAATTGGCTTACAACGATCGCCGGGTGCAATCACTGAAGAGCGTTATCTGAATTTTGTCTATGAACCGCTGCGTGATGTACATACTAATCCAGTAGGGATTGTCGCACATGGCTATGATATCACAGATCAGGTTATTGCAAGGCAAAAAGCTGAACAACTGGCACTACAACTAGAACAGCAGGCCCAGCTTTTTGATGTTACGCTCTCTGCCCTCAAAGATTTTGTCTATACCTTTGATACTTCAGGGAGATTTACCTATTCAAATAATGCATTGCTAGAATTATTAGGGCTCTCACTGGATGAGATCATTGGCAAAACTTTTCATGAGCTACCTTACCCCGTAGAACTTGCGACGCTGCTTCAGAGTCAGATTGAACAGGTCGCTCTGACTGGCAAGACTGTGACTGATGAAACGTCATATACCAGCCCCATGGGCGTACAGGGATATTATGAGTATATTTTTGTACCCATTTTTGATTCCAATAAGAATGTGGTCCTGGTTGCTGGCTCAACCCGCGATATTACTGTCCGTAAGCAGCTTGAGACCCAAAAAGATGATTTTATGAGCATTGTTAGCCACGAGCTTAAAACGCCTGTGACTAGCATTAAGGCATTTACTCAGGTCCTGCAGAATCGTTTTGCTCGGGCTGGCGATGAAAGATCCAGTGCTCTGTTGGGAAAAATGGATTCACAATTGAATAAATTAACCTCTCTTATTGGCGATCTGCTGGATGTAACGAAGATTGAGGGCGGAAAACTTCAATTTAATGAAGATTTTTTTCTTTTTGATGAACTGGTTGATGAGGTTGTTGAAGAGGTCCAGCGAACGACCAGTAATCATGTGATAGAGAAACAAGGAGCCACGGAGAGGGTAGTCTATGGCGATAGAGATCGTATTGAGCAGGTTATCGTGAATCTTTTGACCAATGCTATCAAGTATTCTCCCCATTCTGATAAAATTATTGTGAAAAGCTTTCTAGAGCAGGGTTTTATTGCGTTTAGTGTGCAGGATTTTGGCGTGGGCATTCCATATGAAAGACAACAACAGGTCTTCGAACGTTTTTATCGCGTGAGTGGGAATGAAACTATTCCAGGAATTGGTCTTGGATTATATATCTCAGCAGAAATTATCAGGCGTCAGGGTGGAACTATTGAAGTGGTGAGTGAAGAGGGCAAAGGATCGACATTCTGTTTCAAAATACCTATGCACCACGATACTCATTGATAACACATGATCATCTTGACGATGAATTTTGTCTTGAAGGTACTCTGAAAGGATTTTTTCTACCATATGAAGAATAAGGTTTTAGTGGCTGATGATGATACAGGCATTTTGGAAGCAATGCAGATGATTCTCGAAGATGCTGGCTATGAGGTGATCACTGCCCGCGATGGGCTCACTGTCCAGAATATGCAGCATAATCTACCAGATATACTTCTTTTAGATGTGTGGATGTCTGGCATGGATGGGACAGATATCTGTCGCTATTTGAAAAGTCAGGCTCAGACAAAACATATTCCCATTATTTTATGCTCTGCTAATAAAGATACACAGAAGCTAGCTAGAGAATGTGGCGCAGATGATTTTCTTGCTAAGCCCTTTGAAATGATGGATCTTCTCGATAAAGTGGAAAAATATGCTCGTTGATAGAGCCGAAAAATCAAACTATTTCTATTCTCTCCCGTTAAACCTCAAGACAGGGAGCTTCTCAGCTTTATTGAGAATAAGGTAACTCTTCATAAAAATAAATTTGTAATAGGCATTGCATTTTTATTGAAAATAATATATACTATATAGGCAGCACAAGATTTTTGTGGCTGTGTTCTTCAAAGCATGTCTTTTCTACTTCATAGCGCTCAGGTTATATCTCCATCAAAAGTTCACCTTTTGATAGAGGCATATCTCCTCCCCTGCTTTTCCTACCAGTCTTGCTTCGTTTTACTCTCCTGAAAAGGGCAAACGATCTGTAGTTTTGGCGCTCCTTCATTCTGTTTTCCCATTTTTAGTCTGCTTGATAGGCAGAAAATAGGAAATGGAAAAGAGGCAATATAAGGCTTTAGATGGTGTGTAGGATGATATTCTTCCCTTTTCTGTTTTAAAGAGAAGGCCATTTATTCGCATATAGAAATAGAGGACTTCCATGGAGAAACAAAGTATCCTGATCAGTCAGGCTAACGCCTTACAAAAAGCGCGTCTTGAGACTGCAATCCTGTTGCCTCCTCCCAATCGTCTGATTCGCCCACTCATTATGGGTGGCTTAATTGAGCTTGTGACAATTGTTACTTTGATGCTTCTTAGCTCGTCAGCTCGATTTAGTGTCTTTAGCTTTGTTTTAGGGATAATTGGTATCCTGATACCTCTTCTGCTGACTGCCAGAAGTTTCTGGATTATGACAAAAGATGAGGAACATTCGCTGGATATGATGCAAGAGCAGGATAAGCTATAGTATCTTTAGCCTTGCCATTGTATAAGTATTGTGTTGCAGGGCTTTTATGTAGTGGATAGTTTTGAGAGGATGACAGAGATGGAAAAAATTAGTGATAGAACAGTGAAAGCCGATAGCCATGATGAGGGTTCATTTTCGGTACAGTTGAGCGAGCAGTGGTTGTTGGAAAGAACGTATCATGCACAGTTGCTAAATGGGGACCAGCTTTCTACGGTCAATTTTACGAATGCGATGAGATTGCTTACTGATAGCACTGTTCCTCCTTCGCAGCAATCGGCAAGATCACGATTGCCAGAGCATACTCCACAGTATAAGAACAACACTTTTGTTGTGCCCATCTCTACCTGGCAGGAGATCACTCAGGACGAGGCCAATGCTGATTATCAGCAGGGAAAGCCAGTCTTGCTCTATGGAGAACATACATGGAAACACGGCCAGGAGCTGGTTGGAACCTGGCGAGCGAATCGAAATATGAGCCTGCTCATTGATGGCGATACCATATTTCCGTCAGAGGCGACTTCTGGGGTTGAATATGGAGTCTGTTATCTGGATACCAGACGTGGAACCTTTTCAAATATCGCATGGAAGAAATGGTTTTCGTTAGAGTCTGCTCTGCTCTCCCGGCATGATGACCAGTCAATTGTTTTCTTGCGCCCTCTGGTAGAATTCCCCTTTACGACCCATTATACGATCATTTCAGATGGATATAGCTCTGAGTATCCTGGTCATAGCGAAGCTGTTCAGGGATTTGTGGCCTCTCCTTCGCAAGCAATAGGTAGTGGTTCCTACTTCTGCTATTATCACGATGTTGCCTGTTCAGACGGTACCTATCGGCTCGAATTTTTGGGGCCACATATGGATGATCCCGGCTATCTGCGCCATTCAGATTGAGTGACTCTCCTTAATAATGGGTTTCGCCTGTTTGCATATTGCGAGAGACGTCCTCGAGTACATTCTTTATACAGGTGAGTACTTTATTCCCGTAAGATGGCCGGTGTGTTTCCTTGACAAGAGGTATACATTGCTGATGCCAGTTTTGGAGCTCTGTATGATACTGGTGCAGGGCACCTGTTGTTAACCGATCGAGGTAGATAGGTGGTCCTGGCTCCTCGCCTCCTAATGGTTCGAAGTCAAATTCACCCAGGGGCTGTTCAATCTTTGAGAAGTAGAGTCGCTCTAATGCAAACAATGCCTGTACCAGGCCCGTCTGGACTCCTGCTGTTCGAGGTTGAAAGAGCTCTTCCACAATTGGAGGTAAGGCTTCTTCAGGCGTCATGGCAGGATTTTTGAGCATGCTGCCAATGTATTTTGTCATCATCTCGTATTGAGGGTTTACGAGCGGTCCTGCAAAAAATTCATAGGCACTTCCACCATCGGAGGCCAGAGCTGTAATATGCTTACCCGCGATCTCAGCATGAGGTAAAAACCAGCGTAGACGATCCCAGCGTTGTGGAGGAACAATGACGGTGCCCCCCAGAGAGCCAAAGCTGCTATTGAGCGTCTGGATAAGCTGTCTGCGAATAGGGTGGGCGCTGGCAATGGATTGATCTGTTACGTCGGTGATGTAATCTAATGCCTGGCTCATTTTCTGAAGATGTGGAATATCCCCTTCTTCTTTAAATGACATGCCCCAACCACTGACCGAGATCGTCATCTGAGGCCATCTAGTGCGAATATAGGTGGCAAATTCGTTATTGAGGGCTGCATGATATGCCATCTCTCCCAGTTCGCGACAGTTGGGACATGCGCAGCGTCCTTGATCGGCAGATTGCAATTGAAAGCCATCGATCTCAAATTCGCCGATAAAATCGATGATCTTGCGCTGCCATTCCCTGGCAACCTCAGTGCTATAGCACATGACAACGCCATTGTCCTCAAGATACTGGCCCCAGCAGAATCTCCCATTGTTCTTTGCCACTTCAGGATGGTTCCGAATAATCTCTTCAAATCCCCAACTGTAGAGCCCAAGCCCTGCGAGCACACGAACGTCGTGCTTATGAGCCTCCTCTAGCAGCTCTCTAATGGCATTTCGACGTTCTTCGGTGATTGACTGTTTAAGTTCAGGGTTCCAGTTATGATTGATGAACAGACCCCAGATGCAGATTGTATCAAAGCCCGATGTTTTCATCACTGGAAAGAGCTCACGATAATCTTGCATCGTCTGTTCATCTATATCAATAATCGGCCATCGTTTTCCTGTGCGAGGGATACTGGAGATATCATTGATCCAACCTAATAAGACTTTGTGGCGAAAAGGAGAAGACGTTGTCATATCAAGCACATTCCTCAGTGGGCACAATTATTACACAGATGCTGAAGCACTGGCTGCCGCCGCATCTCGTCTCTCAACCACAATATTATACAGCCCCAGTACAAGAAGCAAAGATAGCTCTTGTATCTGTCCTGCCTGTGAGTCGAATATGACTTCTATTTTGCGCGAGAAACTATGTGCCGAGAATTGTACATATGATGTGTTGCCAGCGGCATCTGTCCAGGCTTTTTGTGTGCCCCAGAAATTGCTCTTTCTCCATCTGAATGTACGACCATTGGAAAAGACGAGATTACCGCTTGTTCCTGTCCATGTGCGTTGATAGGTAGCTATAAGCGGACCTCGCTCCATCGCGTAGATTGCAATTTTTTTCCCAGACCAGCCCTCTTTTTTTATAAAGAGCGTCCCTTCAGGAACGGTTGCATTCGCTTTTGACGACCAGTTGCTCATATCCAGGCTTGCAAGTGGGACCGCCTCTGGCCCGATCAGGTCGTAGCGTGTTTTTAATATGGCAGTGGGGGTCCATGTGAGTGTTTGACCAACAAGGTAACTTAAAGAAGAAGTCATTGGTTTACTCTCCATTTTCGTGTAGTCGTAGTTGGGCATTCCTTAAAATGATGAACTGGTTATTAACTAGGATATGTTGCTCTACTCAAGAATAGTGGTATTCTCTGCTGATATTGTATATGTTGTTGCTCACTGTCGCTTGCATATAATTTTTATTAATCTATCTGGTAAGGACGGATACTTCTGATATTTATCCAATGTCCATTGAAAATTGAGGTTTGGTGGAGTTCTGGTGTTGTGGGAGGTGTTGTATTTGGGTTAGGAGATGACTGCCTGGCTCGTTCCTCATGTTAGCTCTTGCCACCCCGTGATGTGAGCTCCTCCATGGCTCAATTGGAAATGGAAATGGGCAAAGGATGCTATGGAGGGGCTGGCATGGCGGAATGTCGAGATGTGGAAGGAGACAAGCAACCTTCCCTACTTGTCTTATTGTATAATGCTCTATTTTGTATAAAAAAACTGTAAAGTAGGGAAAGTCGCTTGTCTCTTTCCTCTGCTGCCACTCCGCTCTGTTCACCCCTCCATGACAGAATTGGAAACGGAAAACAGGAAAGGAAGCGATGGTGGGGCTGGCATGACAGAACGGGACAATTGTGGAAGGAGACAAGCAACCTTCCCTACTTGTCTTGTTATTTATCACATGAAAATAGATATTATGCACCACAAAGTAGGGAAAGTCGCTTGTCTCTTTCCTATATTGCCATCCCGTAATGTGAGCCCTCCATAGCTCAATGGGACAGAGCGCTATGGAGGGCTGCCATGGCAGAGCTTCGCGATTAGGAAGGCGAATAATCTGGCAAATGGTGTACTTAGTTAGTTGGCCTGGTACTGCATTTTTGCCGAAGTACCTTTTTGGACTGCTTGTAAGAGCGTGGTCGCAGGGGGGGTAGCGAGTACTTCACTGGGTATTGATCCTCCGCTGACACACGTGCTGGCACCATACATGGATTGATGAAATGTCTGACCCGTATGAGCGCGAGAGACTGGAATGACGGTTACCGCGAAGTTGGCAGCAATTGAAGTAGAGATGTAATCGCCAGTCATCGCGCCAATGTCGGTCTGTGCCCAGTCTGTGGTAACCATTGGACCTGCCAGGGTCTGGTGCTGGCTCCAGGTTGAGCCGCCATTGGTTGAGTTAGCCGTTCCAACATAGACCTGACATGTAGCGGCACTACAGCCAGCATTGGCCCAGTAATAATACGTTACGGCGAGATGTGCATGATCTCCCTTTGTCGTACTGTCTACAGCGAGACCAGCCGTAAGATGTTCTACGTTGCTTCCAATTGCATCGAGAGGGATGCGCTGCAATGGTGTCCAGCTTAGCCCATCGGTACTGGTGGTCATGACAATGTCATCTGTCTTACACTGAGCCTCAAAGTAGCAGCCAGCCCAGGCAACATAGACTTTGCCTGCCTGATCAATTTCTGCTGAAGGTAAGGACCCTCCTCGATAAAATGAGGCGACTGTTGTGGAATAGGTCAGTGGGGCAATTCGTTGCTGATCGGTCCAACTTGCGCCTCCGTTCGTTGAACGATAGGTGTAGATTCCTTCAACGCCGTTCAAGTCAAAGCCGTAGAGGGGAACAATGACAGTACCATCAGGCTGTACGACTGGCTGCCCACCTTGAGCATAGAATGTCTGGTTGTTCAGGTTTTGTGGTGTGGACCAGGTAAGTCCCCCATCATCGGAGTAGCTCATGAATGTTAACCATGGTGTGCTGGCTCCATCGTCCCATTGCGCATAACAGCGACCAAAGAAAGGGCTGGTTGGATGCTGGTCACACACGATCCAGTCTTTGTCGAAGTTCTGAGTGGAGCTGCTGGCTGCGACAGTAACTGGCTTGCTCCAGGTTAAAGCATTGGAGGAGCGGCTAACGATGACCGCGGTACTTCCTACGACTCCATCAAACGTCGTTTTGGCACCCAGTGAAGAGATGAGCCAGGTATGATGTGCGAGATCGTAGGCGACTACGGCATCACTGGCACGTGCATAGGGTCCGCCATCGTTTATGGTGATCCCCTTTAATGAGCCACCAGTCCAGCTCAATCCGGCATCAAATGAGGTTGACCAGCTGATCCCTGAGGCTCCTCCTCCACTGACAAAACGTCCACTTTGGAAGGCTGAAACGACCGTTGAGCCAACAGAGAATGTATCTGGTTCGACCTGCGTCTGATGTTGAGAGTCGCTGTTCTTATAAGGGTCAGCGCTCACCTGCTTTACAAAGAGGGATGCAGCCTGAGCACGTACCTGTTGCTGATTCAAGAAGGTGAAGGTGATGGTAAGAACTATTGTCAGTAGTAAGAGAGGGAGATTATCCCGACGTAGGAGACGACAAAGCTTCATGCTGTTATCCTTTTTTATTCAAACGTTAAATGTGCATACATGCAATATCTGGGAACGTAGCACGTCGTTATAGCGTGGCCTCTTAAACCACTCTTGTTAGTTTAATCGTTTTTCTCTGTTCTTTACCTCGGTTGGGGGAAAAAAGAGTACTAATTGCCTTTTTTTTGCACTGCTCGCATTGCAATTGTGGAGAATAGTGCTTGATTGATCGGGTAAATAAGCATATGCGATAGTCTGTCGGGATGGCTCCTGAATATTGAAAGAATGGTGGCTTGCTGGTGCTCCTTTGCGGGTGCTCCCCTGCTATGATATAGTGAAAGCCTACCAATAAGTTCATCATCCACTGATGTGCCAGGCCGATGCTGCTCGCAGCCAGTCAGTTGCACAGGATCAGATAAGTGTTATCAGGGCACATGAAGAGAGAAGAGGGAAAGCGTGAGTCAGGAAGAATTCTCCCCTGGAACTCTAGGTTTTCTGCGTGTTGCAGTTGTTGTACCAGATTTGCAGGTTGCCAATATTCGTCATAATACACAGGTGATTAGCGAGGCTCTACGCCAGGCTGCTTCTCATGGTAGCCGTCTTGTTCTGTTTCCGGAACTGAGTCTTACCAGCTATAGCTGCGGAGATCTATTCTATCAGAGAGCTCTTCAGCAGCAGGCAAGTCAGGCACTGCTCGAAATTGCCCGAGCGGCTGGAGATGCTAATGTGGCTGCTGTGGTTGGTCTGCCTTTAGAAGTAGGGGGCAGGCTCTATAATTGTGCTGCCTTTGTCAGTGAGTATGCAGTGCAGGGTATTGTGCCAAAGACGTATCTCCCCAGTACCAACGAATATTATGAAGAGCGCTGGTTTAGTTCAACGCGAGATTGTCCGCCGGGTCTGAACACTGTCTCTATTGCAGGGCAGGCAATTCCTTTTGGCGCTGACCTCCTGTTCACTGCCAGGAACCTTCCAGGTTGTACGATGGGTATTGAGATCTGTGAGGATCTATGGGCAGTTGAGCCGCCAAGTGGTAGTATGGCGCTGGCTGGTGCGACGGTCCTGCTCAATCCGTCGGCGAGCGATGAAATACTAGGGAAAGCGGAATATCGCAGAGCATTGGTGCAGCAGCAATCGGCACGTTGTCTGGCTGCCTACCTCTTTGCGGGCGCGGGGCCCGGCGAATCGACTACGGACATCGTCTTCTCTGGACCAGCTTTTATCTGCGAGAATGGACATATGCTGGCAGAGACTGAGCGACTCCACTTCGAGACTCAGATAGCAACTGCCGACATTGATGTCCAGCGCTTAAATCATGAGCGTTTACGCAATAGTAGCTTCTCCTCAGCTCGACCCAGACAGACCTATCGGACCATTCAGATAGACCTGCCGACTCCCAATACATCATCTGAATCATATAAACTGCTTCGTTCAGATCTCTCGCCAACTCCTTTTGTGCCCGCCAATCAGGCTCAACGGGCTAAGAACTGTCAGGAGATTTTTCATCTCCAGGCCGTTGGATTAGCCAGGCGGCTCAAACATACAGGCTCTACCCATGTGACGCTGGGGCTGTCAGGAGGATTGGATTCCACGCTGGCCTTGCTTGTTACGCAACAGGCTTTCGATCTCCTTTCGCTGCCTCGAGAGGGCATTGTTGCCATTACCATGCCTGGTTTTGGGACCACGAGCCGCACCTTGAATAACTCAGAGCGTCTGGCAGCTTCACTGGGTATTACCCTGAGGCAGGTCCCTATCCGCGAAGCCGTCTTGCAGCACTTTCATGATATTGGGCATGATGAGCACCTGCACGATATTACCTATGAGAACGCGCAGGCCCGTGAGCGCACGCAGATCTTGATGGATATAGCCAATCAAGTGAATGGCTTTATGGTTGGAACAGGCGATCTTTCAGAGCTTGCGCTGGGCTGGTGCACCTATAACGCTGACCATATGTCGATGTATCATGTTAATTCAGGTGTTCCCAAGACACTGGTGCGTTATCTGATTGAATGGTCTGCTGATAGTGTCTATACAGGCGAGACTGCTGAGGTCTTACGTGATATCAGTGCGACGCCGATTAGCCCGGAACTCTTGCCACTGGGTGAGAACGATGTACTTGTCCAGGAGACTGAGGCAACCATCGGACCCTATGTGCTGCATGATTTCTTTCTCTTCTATGCAGTGCGTCATGCCTTCTCGCCACGCAAGATCTTCTGGCTGGCATGTCAGGTTTTTGAGCACCACCATACGCCCGCAGAGATCTTGCGCTGGTTACGCATGTTCTATCGGCGCTTCTTCGCTTCTCAATTTAAGCGTTCGGCGATGCCTGATGGTCCAAAAATCGGTTCAGTGGCGCTCTCTCCCAGAGGCGATTGGCGGATGCCCAGTGATGCCAGTAGTGCCCTCTGGCTGCAAGAGTTGGATGAACTGGAGGATGCCCAGAGATAACGCAGCTCCTCCTTTCCAGTTCCACCATAGCTCAATGGGAAACGAGACATGATGTTATAGAGCGGCTGGCATGGCGGAGCTCCACCATTAGGAAGGAGACGTCCTACTTGTTTTGTCGTATCGTGTTCAATTTCAAGCATAAAACACTGTCAAGTAGGGAAAGCCGCTTGTCTCTTTCCTCAGTTCCCACTCCGCTCTGTGGGCCCCTCCATAGCTCAATGGGAAACGGGAAAAATGGGACATGATGTCATGGAGGGGCTGGCATTGCGGAGCTTCACATTTAGGAAGGAGACGTCCTACTTGTATTATCATATATTGCTCTATTTCACATATAAAAAACTGTCAAGTAGGGAAAGCCGCTTGTCTCTTTCCTCAGCTCCCACTCCGCTCTGGCGGCCCCTCCATAGCTGAATGGGAAACGGAAAATGGGACATGATGTCATGGAGGGGCTGACATGGTGGAACTCCACCATTAGGAAGGAGACGTCCTACTTTTATTATCGCATATTGCTCTATTTCACATATAAAAAACTGTCAAGTAGGGAAAGCCGCTTGTCTCTTTCCTCTGTTCCCACTCCGCTCTGTGAGCCCCTCCATAGCCCAATGAGAAACTGGAAACAATGTGATGGGTAGGCTCACATGGTGGAACATCACAATGGAGTCCGTAAGACATATGAGGGTCCTGCTCGCTTGCATATAAAGTGAAAGCTCTGGCATAATATGAATGAGATTGATCATCTCCTCTACAATATGCAACCCCGTCGGGTAAGGAGCCTCACATGTACAAAGACACCCCTAAATTTCGCTTATTTATCTATCGCCAATTTAGCCATGAATACGGAGAATTAATCTCTGATGGAGAGTATGCGATTAATGAGAGGGTGACGTTCGCTGATGGTCGGGCTAAAGGGGTGGTAGCCTGGAAGTATTTGAAACAAGATTGTGAGCTTGTTTATGTGCTTGAAGACTACTCTGGCTGTCACTTTGAGGTTACTGCTCGTGAGATCATCAGCAAAGCTTAGGTATCGGGCGGCTTCTTCATGCCTGGATTGAGAACCATTGAAGGCTCCTCTTTTGAAAAAGAGGAGCTTTTTTTCATCCTTGCCTACAGGCTTATCTATTAGTATGCAGATGAGCATCTTCCTCTCAAAAGGCAACGATATGTTAGCGCTGTTTCTTTAAATAGTAGTGCAATCTCTTGCTGATGAGCAGGTTTGAGATTTTTAAACTTGCTGCGTATACTAGAGTAGCGTTATATAAAGATAAACTTAAATGCGAAAACACTAGAAGGATAATAAAATTATGCAAGAGCCTCTTTTAACAAAGCCGCCAAAGGGTGAGGTCGCTGCTGAACCAAAAGATGGTGGCAATATGGTTGATGCACAGCATCTTGTCAAGACTTTTGGGAAACTGGAAGTGGTCAAGGATCTCTCTTTTACAATTAGCAAAGGTGAGATCTTCGGCTTGCTGGGCCCAAATGGAGCCGGGAAAAGTACCACCATTAATATGCTTTGTGGCTATCTTGAGCCAACCTCTGGCGATACGCTGATTAATGGGCAATCGATTACGCGAGAGCCGCGCAAGGTCAAGCGGATGATTGGAGTTGTGCCCCAGGAGATAGCTCTTTACACTGAACTCAATTCTTTAGAGAATCTGGATTTCTTTGGGAGCATCTATGGGCTCTCTGCTCAAGAACGGAAGGAGCGATCGGAGGAGCTCCTGCATTTCGTCGGGCTCTACGATCGTCGTAAAGATCCAGTGAAGAAGTTTTCGGGTGGAATGCAGCGACGTATCAATATGGCTATTGCCCTCATCCATCAACCAACCTTTCTGATGCTGGATGAGCCCACGGTTGGCGTTGATCCACAATCTCGTGAGCGTATCTTCGATATGATTGAGCAGCTTCGTACTCAGGGAACAACAATCCTGTATACAACTCACTATATGGAAGAGGCCGAGCGACTCTGTAACCATATTGCGATTATGGATGAGGGACAGATTATTGCCTCCGGGACATTGGAGCAGTTGCTTGCTCTGCGTGACCAGAATCGCGAAGTGCAGCGCCCCCATGGTCTCCAGGAATTATTTATTCAACTCACCGGCAAAACATTGCGTGATTAATCAGTTTGAGAGGACAATGATGAAGGCACTCTGGTATATTGCGAAAAAAGATCTCTTACAAATTATTAAAGATAGAAACGGCCTGATCTTTATGCTGGTGGTTCCTCTGATACTTATCTCGGTCGTGGGGTTCGCCTTGAGTAGCTTCTCGAGCGATAGTGGTAGCCATATTCAGATTCAGGTAGCATTGAATAATCAGGAGACCGCGCAGGATGCATTTATTGGGAAGAGTATTGCCAATGCTCTTAAGATTGATACGAAACAACTGACAATTACAGTGCATACCTATCAGACGGCAGATCAGGTGACCGATCGCGTCTCAGCCGCTAACGATGCCGCCAATGTAGGTATTGTGATCCCTTCAGACGCCAGCCAGACCTTGATTAAGGATATTCAGCAGAACACGACTCCGAAGAACCTTGTCCAATTTTATGCTTTGCCCAATACTACTGATCTGCGTGTTACTGTGGTGCAAAATATTGTCAATAAAGTTGTGCAGTCACAGTTAGCTGGTAGTGCAGGGGTGAGCCAGGTCTATCAGGTCTGTCAGCAAGCAGGTAACCATTGTGCTCAAAATACGATTGATACAGCCGCTATTAGCAGTGCAATTGCAGCCGCTAATACAGAGGCCGATCAGACCGTTGAAACATTGGCTGCTGGTCATGCGACTAAAGTTGGGCCATTTGACCAGACCCTGCCAGGTTATGCAGTCTTCTTCGCTCTCTTTGGGCTGAATGCTGTGGCTGCAACGATCTTGCAAGAGAAAGAGGAAGGGACGTTCCGTCGGTTGTTAATTGCTCCGATCCAGAAATATGCTTTGCTGGGTGGCAAAATGCTGGCGCAATTTATTATGACGATGGCGCAGTTATCGATTATCTTTATCGTTGGCTACTTCATTTTTAAAGTCAATATTCATGACTGGCTGTCGGTTATTCTGCTCTTGATCGGTACGAGCTTTGCTGCGACTGGTCTTGGTATGCTACTGGTCTCGTTGGTCCGGACACGTTCTCAAGTTAGTTCGCTGGTGAGTCTGGTTGTTCTGATTACCTCCGCCATTGGTGGCGCCTGGTGGCCACTCTATCTGGAGCCGACCTGGTTACAGCAACTGGCCAAAGTTGGTATTACAGCCTGGGCCATGGAGGGATTGAATGGCTCTATGCTCCTTGGTAAAAGCTTTATTGAGATCCTGCCTGATGTTCTAGGCCTGCTGGTCTATGGTCTGATCTGTTTTGCCATTGCGTTACGACTTTTCCGTTTCCAACAGAAAACAGCCGTAGTGAAGTAATTGGGAGGCGTATCCCTTCAGGACTTCAAACGAGGTCTTTTGTTCTCGACAATCCACCTCAACGAAATCTGGTAATGAGGCCTCTGCTTCACTTTTAACAAGTTCACCAGAAGGGCTTTGTCATTCTCGCCGCAGAAGCCATGGCCTCTGCGGCGAGAATGACAAAGCCCTGCCAGAAAGGGGGGGGTGTTTGACTTCGGAGATGAATCTAGGTACAATAACTCCACGAAATGGTAGAAAGACCTTTACAGTTTTTTGCTGTGATCTACCGCTGAGCTGAAGACCCAGCGGCAGCTTCTTCTAAATCTTCTAGAAGCTTACTCTGAGGAGAATATTGTGCCCAACATGTTCAAACGGTTTATCAGCGTGACTGTTCCACCTGTCATCTTTGTATTGATAATTATATATATATTTACTTTGAATACACCGCCCCCGCCAGCTGTGTTAGCCTCCAATTCCCCTTCATTCCAATTGCGGGGGACTCCAACTGCCCAGGTTGTCTATCCAAATGTGGCTATTACATTGACGACCACCGATCAACAAAATCGTTTGTCTTCCCAACCTGCGGGCAAATTTAGTGATGCCAGTAAATTCCCCCCACAGACATTTATCGAGATCAATGATCAGAAGAGGTACCAACAGATCCTTGGTTTTGGTGCATCTCTGACAAGCTCTAGTGCATGGGAGCTCGAGCATGGACTGAATCAGCAGCAGCGCGATGCAGTGATGCAGCAATTCTTTGATCCAACTAATGGCATTGGGATTAATCTATTACGTCAATCAGTCGGTATTTCAGATCAAGGGGCTCCTGGTCAGACCTGTTCCTATGACGATAATGGCGGACGGCCAGATGATGCCTCCCTCTCTCATTTCTCAATCCAGACTGATGTTTCCCTCCATATGATTGAACTTCTTCAGCAGGCGATGTCCTATAATCCTCAGTTGCAGATTATTGCAGCTCCCTGGTGTATTCCACATTGGATGCGGGCTACTATCGATGGGTACAGTACGCTTAATCCCGCATACTATCAGCTATACGCTCAATATCTGGCGAAATTTATTCAGGCCTATAAGTCACAAACGCCCTCAATTCCGATCTGGGGCATTATCCCACAGAATGAGCCGCTCTATAGCTATGCAAATTTTGGCGATAATATGACAGCCGCCCAACAGAGCAATTTTATTACCACTGCCCTCGGACCAACTCTGGCTCAGCAGAATCTCAATACGCAAATTCTTATCTATGATCACAACTGGGATCATCCCGAATATGCCGAACAGGTGCTGGCGAGCTCCGCTGCGCCATTTGTAGAAGGTACCTCCTGGCACAAATATGCAGGGGATGTCAGTGCTCAGACGACTGTTCACAATATGTTTCCAAACAAGAAAACTTTCTTTACGGAAGATTCGCCTCCAACGTTTGATAACGATTGGAATGCCTATATGCCTGAGGCTGCAAACCGCATTCTTGATATTCTGGATAATTGGTCTGAGTCTTATATTCAATGGACGCTTGTCTCAAATACAAAATTTGGCCCGGGCCTCTGTAATCAATGTGGCGCGGATGTCTATGTTGATCCTAATACTGGTGCCGTCACTTATTCTCTGGCGTATTATATCCTTGGTCAATTCAGTAAGTTCGTGAAGCCGCAAGCATATCGCATCGATTCAACTGATCAGGGCAATGGTCATGTGAGAAGTGCAGCGTTTGAAAACCCTGATAATTCTATCGCTGTGGTTGTTTATAACGATAGCTCAGCCTCACAAACCTTCGCCCTCAACTGGCGAGGAGAGACGTTTACCTATGATCTCCCCTCCAATGGTCTGGCCACCCTTACCTGGCCCGCCAATTAAGAAAAGTGTTCAGGCAGCATCTCTACACAGATCAATGAGCTCTCAAAAAGAGCAAGTGTAGCGATGCTGCCTGACTGCATATTCAGCGAACGACTTGGATAGTGTTTCCACTAAAAGGCAACCATTATGGGGATTGTACCGTTAAGCTTCAATGTATCTTGGAGAGAGCCGCCCTTCGTGTGAGAAAATATGGCTTAAGAAGCTAACCGGATATTCAACAATCCAGTAACTTACTGAGGCAACCAGTATGAGCATCAGTATAAACGCCAACAATCCTACTGCGAACACAACTGGCGAAGATGCAACAAAATAGTGCCCTAGCCAGCTAAACAATGGCTCATACCACATGAACAGACCATAGGAGATGGCTCCTATATATTCAATGATCCTGCTTACGTGCGTCTTGCGTCTTGGGAACCGTGACAGATTGGCCCAGCCAACGACGATGAAACAGAGGAATAGCGCAATGACTCCCCACATACTCTGATTAAAGAGGAGATTTTCAATCGCTCCCGTGACCGAATATTCACTTAAATAATAGGTACTACCAGCTAAGCCAATCGCTGTAATGAGTGAGATAAATCCTAGCAAGAGATGTCTTTTTCCTCCTTCTGCGACAGCGATCACAATGGCGAGCAATAATCCCAGGCCAAAGCTATCAAGCCATGGAAAGCTATAAAACAGAACAGGATTTGTGATTGGCGTATAGGCAGTTCCCACCAACCAGACTTTATAGAGTAGCCCGAGAGCGATGCAGAGACAACTTACGCTAAGCATGGCGATAATGCGGACTGCCCGCTGATGTGGGGCTTTACATAGAAGATGGATGAGCGATACAAAGCAAGCGAGCATGATAGATAACCAGACCTCTACCGAGATCACCCAGGCTGGCCCGATGGTCTGATAGATATCCTTTGCATCAAAGATCTGAATAAACGTTAAGTGCTCAAGAAGGTCCAGCCACTGATAAGACGCGCCGTTGCCGCGTAAATGAGTAATCCAGACAATGATTACGGCAATATAATAGACTGGCAGCAGACGAATGATGCGGCGGGTCAGAAATGTTCGTGTTGAATAATGTCTTTGTCGCTGTAAAATCGCACGTGCAAAAGGGAGGAAAGAGATGGCCCCATCCAGGACAAAAAACAGCGCTATACTATTCTGAATGCTGAAGAGTGCTGTTTCTATGTGATTGTTGAATAGCAAATGATGATTAATGAATGTTGCTTGATAATAGCAGTAGCCACAGATCATAACTATTGTCACCAGCGTTCGATAAAACTCGAGCTTCCTGGTGGGATCATCTGGCTCGATTGCTCTGTGGCGCATTGTGTTTACTGCGATCATGCGAGCGGCAGTAACTTTAGCCGTGATGGATCGAATTGCGGGAAAAGCGTCAGTGGCATTCGTCATGAGTTAGTTCCCTTTCGCTTGTGGTGCGGATGTGCGTGGAGTCACTTTCCACTCGCGCTCACCGAATGCCTCTTTAAGATGTGCTACACGTGAAATATGATTTTTCCAGGCAGTAAAGAAAAGAAGAGAATAGAGTCCATAGGATATAAACCAGCTTCGATGTTGTTTGATGTCGGGCGCGGCTGCAATATAGGCCAGTAGTATCTGGACCGGTCCTACACATAAGGTAATAAAACTGCTGAACAGAAATGGAGGATAGAACCACTCAATCGTGCCATGCAGGGCCTGAAAGGTCAGAATTGGAATAATCTGGATGGATAGCCACATGTAGAGCTCGCGCCAGAAGAGCAGATGGATCATGCCTAACTTCTGTTTGATCGAAAGGTATGGTGAGCGCAAGGCCGGGATAAAGTGCTTCAATGAGACCTGGAACCAGCCCTGAGCCCAGCGCATTCGCTGATTCCATAAGGCTCCCAGCGTCTCTGGTGCCAGCTCGCGAGAGATAATCATTGGATCATATGCGATCTTATATCCCTGCTGTACAACACGCAACGATGAGTCGATATCTTCCGTTAACATAGAGTGTCGCATACCCGTCTGGCGCAACAATCCTGTTCGCCAATAGCCATTCGATCCACCAAAGACCCCAAAGCCATGCATGCGCGTTCGCCCCGGATGCCCCAATGCATAGATAACTTCGAAATCGACGGCAACCAATCTTGCAACCCAGGAACTCTCACCATTGCGAATGACACAATGTCCCTGTACGACATCGTATCCTTGTGTCAACCAGCGCCAGGCTCGTGTAAAAGAATTGGGTGCGGGATGATGGTCCGCGTCAAATACTCCGACAAAATCTCCCGTCACATCATCGAGGGCTCGATTCACATTCTGAGCTTTAGATGTACTATTCTGCACGCGGAGAAGATGGAGCCGGGAGTCTCTTTGCGCAATGGCCTGGAGCTCGTATTCAACAGGCATATCGCGCGGGGTATTATACGCCAGAATAAGCTGAAATGGCGCAGGATAATGAATCGTATTTAAGATTACATTAACCGTCTCTACAATAGTTGCGGCCTCATTCGGAAGGTATGCAGCAATGATAGCGCTTGCAGGTGGATAAGCCATCACAGGCTCTAAGGGAGGATTATCGATCCGGAGTGCAACCAGTGCCTCTACTCCAATGAGGTAGGCGGTTCCCAGAAGCGAGAGCATCACGATAAAATACATAATATGTGAGATATCAATGCCATATAATGCAAGCGTGTAATAGATGGCAAAAGGAATTGCAAATGCCAGAATAGGTGGCAGTGCCGCCCTCAGAAGATTGATGATTGGCGATGGTTTTTTTGCCTTCTCGGGCGCTGTAGCCTCGACCTGCTTGATGAGAGGCGTTGAGGCACGCACCATTTCAATTCCTGGAGCGATAGTCTGATTTTGCCTTAGTGCATTATTCTGAAATTTGATATAGCCAACCGGCGGAGCATAATACGGTATTCTTGGATTTGCAGCCGTTGGCTGTTGTGACACCTCTATGGGGTGGGTCTCCACTCCCTGTGTTCTGGCTACTGCATCTTGCTGCTGAATGGGGTTGGCCTGCGTTTTCTCTTGTTGCGAGCTGTTTAAGAGGGGTGGCCTCATAAACTGTCTTCCGTTAGGCATGCTTATACAACCATCTTCTCTATAGCATATGTTGTTGTATGCTAAAAAGTACAGATAAAGTGAAAATCTCTTCAGCTCGAAAGTGGAAGGTGGCTTCATTGTCAGAAGAGTATATATGCAGCAGCATCGTGCATAAATTTTATTGGCAGTTTAAATAGGTCGTAGGCTGAAAAGAATCATCTATCAAGAGAAACTCTCTGAACCTCAGGTTCAGGATTTCATCTTTTCATCATTTGTAGCTACCCCTGCCTTCAGGCATAGGGAGGAGCTACATAGTGCCCGAAGGCAGCGCATTAAGGTGTAGGGTACTATATATTATTAATTAATAGCCCTTAATGAGAGTATAATTCCTTTTCCATTTTTGTCAATAAGAGTAGCCATTATCGTGTACTATCTCTTGCCATTTTCCCCACCTTACTCGTATAAATTCCTCTAGTGTGATCTTATAAAGTAGTCTATTCTATGATTATTAGAAAGAGCGGCACTTCAGCCGCTCTAATCAGAAGTATATTTTAGAAGGTAGCCTTGTCTCAGGGCTCGCTTAGTGTGGAAGATTACAGGTCGATTGTATCCATGTAATGAAGCGTGAGATGCGCGTGTAGTGTTCGACGCACCCATAAAGACCTATGGGTCTGTGCCCGGTCTTTTGCCAGGAGCTTATCCCTGCCAGGAGGAAATGCCCTTGTTTTTTAATAAATGCTGGTCCACCGCTGTCGCCTCGTCCAGCTACTCCTTCCAGGAATGTACCGTCTGGAGGCTCATCAAAACGAAATTTTAGCCAGTAAGCATCAGCCTCATCGATAATGTTGGTCGCTTTACGCAGGGATCTATCGGTGCTCCGTGCTCCTCGTAATCCGTTTCCAGATTCTCCAGATCCTAATAACAGGACCTCTTGCCCCTGCTCATCTGAATCCTCATAGAGCCCAAATGGAGCGATATTTTCTACTGCAGTTTCTAACTCAACAAGGGCTAGATCCACTATATTGTGCTCGTCGTCTTCATCTCCTGACAGCCATTCAGGGTCGTAGTCTGGATGAATAATGATGCGTGCAATAGGATAGCGTTTTCCAGCTAACCCAATACTGATGGGTCTGTCTGGTGGGATCACCTGGACAACATGCGCTGCTGTAAGTAACCATTTCGGGGCAATGAGTGTTGCTCCTCCATGCCCACGAAAGAAACTGGTGATGGCTGGCCATTGCGTTTCATCGACCAGCGAATCTCGTTCAGAGCGATCATGTCGGATAATCATTTAATCGATTCCTTTCTTTGCATCTCTCTTGATTATTATAAATTATAATGCATTTTATTTCAATTCAGGTAGAAATGTTTTTCATCAGGTGGAGAGGGCGTTTGCTCCGGACGTGCAAAAGACTTGAGTGGCAGATGGTGAATATTGTCAGGTTAATCGGTGAAGCGTGAGATGCGAGTTATAAAGGTCCTGAAGATCTGGATTAGAGATCGCTTCTGTCGTTTGTGCACTTCAGTGAGGCGATGGTGTTCCAGGGCTTCCTCGATTCTCTGATCATGGATGATTTTTAAGCCTGTGTAAGAAGATGGCCACATACGAAAATCCCTTCTTCTGGTCGCTATGGGTTTGAGCCAGCGTGATTGTTTATCTCGCTGGCCTCGTTTGCTTATGCCATAAGAGTAGCTGATAAGCGGGGGTAGTGTGATCTCCCAAAAGTGGTATTCTCTTCTGTGGATGGTGGTATCTTGTGGAAAGGGAGAGATCTACAGGATTTTGAAGCGGGCCGCCTGGGCCAGGGCCTGTGTGCGGCTGCCCACGCCCAATTTGCCGTAGATGTTACGTGTATGAACTTTGACGGTTCCTGTGCTTAGAACAAGCCGTTGAGCGATCTCACGGTTGGAAAGTCCTCGGGCAATTAAGCGTAGCACTTCTAGCTCTCGCTCGCTCAATGGTTCAAGTAATGTGGTGTGTGGTGTGTGTGCTTCTTTGCCCAGGATGAGTCTGATTGTGTTTCTCAGGTCCTGTGTACTCCCACATTCCCAGGCGATCTGATAGGCCTCTTCGCCAAGCTGGTTGGTTAGATCTACACGTAGACGTGAGATTTTTGGCCAGTGATGGAGCCATCCACTGATCCAGGCTGGTTGTTGGAAGGCCAGTCCCAGTAGCTCGATAGCCATCACCAGTCTGCCCTCATTCGCTAAAGCCAGAGCTTCTATCGCCAGGCAGACTGTCGCCGCAGCGGGATCGTCGGGTCGTTCATGACAGAGTGCAATAGACCTTTGTCTGGCCGACTGATAGTCTGCCAGCCCACAGTCGGCGATTGCCTGTCCCCAGCCCCAACGTGGTGTGCCAGTTTCGTCGTCACTGCCAAAGAATGGTTCCAGTGACATGGCCTGGCCGGTTCTGGCCAGCCTTGCACCTTCTGCATAGGCTTCATTTTTCACGCAGAGCAGAAAGGCCAGGATATCTGCTGAGGATGTGACGCCATCGAGGTTGTTTGTTTCATTGGCGAGGTTGTGCATACGTTCGGCCAGTGTTAGAGCTTTTTGCAGTTCGCCTTTTAAGAGCGTTGCCATACTCAGATTGAATAGAGCGACAAGGATGCCTTTGATGCTGCCAATTTTGTACATTAATGCAAGCGCTTCTTGTGTATAACGCTCGTAGACTTCATAATCTTGCTGCTCAAGTGCAACGTTCGATAGGTTGAGGGTGATCCAGGCGAGGCCGTTGCTATCTCCAATCTCGCGTCGCAGGTCCAGGCTTTGCTGAAGCATTGCTTGATCTGAATGGTGCTCTTCGCTGATGGGCGCTTCACAGGCCAGCCAGGCCAGGACGTCTGCCTGGTAAAAACGATCTCCCAGGGACTCAAAGATAGCCAGGCATTCCTGAAAGAGCATGGCAGCTCTGGTCGGGGTATGGGGACGTTCGCCCTTTGCCTCCCAGATGGCGAGAAGACCCGATACGAACAGGCAGAATCCCACCTCTTCCTGGTTCTGTTGTGTACGTGATACGGTCAGGCAGGTTTCAATCTCTGCTCGCAGATCGTATTCGATGCGCAGGCTTCCCAGCAAAATCAGCCGCGCCAGCCGCGCCTGAATGCGACATACTATGGCGAGCTGTTCCTGAGTGGGGGATGTGGGAAACTGCTCAATTGCTGCCTGGAGTAAGGCTACGATTTCGTGATACCGCCCACGCATATCGGCGAACAGGTGCAAACTCTCTACTGCCTGGGAAAGTGCTACAAACTGTCTCTGCTGAATAGCCAGTTGCCAGGCGTGACGTATATTCTCAAAATTTGCTGCAATGGTGTCCAGGGCCTGGATCTGCTGGTGCGTTTTGATATTCTGCTCAAGCTGTGAGAGTAGCCCGAGATAGTAATCGATATATGCTCTCTGCACTGCCTCTGTCTGACCAATCTCATCCAGTTGTTCGGCACCATATTGTCGTAGCAGTTCATGAATGTCGTAGTGTCCCGCAGCATTCAAACGCAGCATTGATTGGTCGATCAATCCAGCCAGTGTGTGTAGTGATGCTCTCGTGATAGCTTGCGCTGCCTCGCGACTAAATTCACCACGAAAGATCGATACCTTACGGAAGACATCACGTTCGTCTTCGCTCAGGAGCTGCCAGGAGTGACTGAAGACCAGGCGGATATTGTGATGTCTTTCCGACAGGTTGCGCGAACGAGTTGCCAGAATATCTAGATTATGTTGAATCTCCCAGGCAATAGCGGATGGCTGAAGTGTCTTTAGCCAGCCTGCGGCCAGTTCAATGGCCAGAGGCATCCCTTCTACCAACCGGCAGATCTCCAGCACACCTTTTTTATCTGTGGCTAGCTCAAACTTCCCGTGAATCCGATGGGCTCGATCCAGAAATAACTGTACTGCACTATATTCTTCAATCCGCTGGTCATCCGCATGTTCGGGATAGGTAAGACCAGAGACCTGTCGAACCCATTCTTCCTGAATATTGAGGGATTCGCGAGAGGTGGCGAGGATCTTTAGTCCAGTGGTAACTGCTAACATATCAGAAAGAAGCCCCACTCCATCCAGAAGGTGCTCAAAGTTATCCAGCACCAGTAAGATACGTTGAGCCTGCTTTTCGCGAAGATAGGTCAGAAACTGCTCGCGTGGACTGCGGGTATCCTGCGCAAATTGAAATGGGGTAGTTTCGACAATGGCGGGCAATATCTCATCGGCATGATTTAAGGAAGCAAGTGGTACAAAAAAGATCCCATCAGGGAATGATGCACGTTGCTGTAAAGCAACTTCCTGGGCCAGCCGTGTTTTGCCGATTCCCCCTGGCCCAACAAGCGTCACAAGCCTGCAAACTGGATCATCTAGCAGCTCGCTCATCTCGTTCATTTCTTGCAAGCGGCCAAGAAATGGGGTCGGGGTCACTGTAAAATGGTGCATCTTTATTATCCTGATAGTGTTTGTGATTATCTCCTCCCAGTATACGACATCAAGCGTTTTTCTACAGTAGCTGAGATCACAGATATCCTCGATATCTTTTCTGTCTGCTTTTTGATACTATTTAATGACGGTTATATGTAGTGTATATGATGCTGTCTGAAGATATTAATTAATGTTAGCCAACACCTGCAACCTCAAATGTGATTATGCGTACCAATAGATGTATTACCAATAGATGTATACTGAAGGTAGTGACATGATGAGGTTAATATATGATCGAAGAGCGGCATGAAGGAAGCGATGAGAAAGAAACAGGCAGGATTGAAGCATTTAGTGATGGTGTATTTGCGGTGGCGATTACCCTTCTGATTTTTAATGTACAGGTTCCGATTCTGGACAATCCTTATACATCCGAGCACCTTGTGCGATTACTAGTATTGCGCTGGCCTTCCTATCTTGCATTCTTTATCAGTTTCGCTACGATACTGATTATGTGGATTAGCCATCACAACATGTTCAAGCTTATTTATAAGTCTGACATGCTTTTTCTACTTGCCAATGGTTTTCTGCTCTTACTGGTCACTTTCGTGCCATTTCCAACACAATTAATTGCAATCTATCTCACTACCCCAGTAGCCGGGGTGGCCTGTGCCATCTATGCAGGTCTCTTTACGATTATTAATCTTGCCTATAATCTGCTCTGGTGGCGAGCTGTAAGTCGGCACCGTCTTCTTAAAGCACATGTTCCGCCAGCATTGATCAGGACACGTAGCCGCAATTATTTATTGGGCGTTCCCTGTTATCTGCTCGCTCTGCTTTTTGCTTTCTGGAATCCTGCTGTAAGCATGGGTATCTGTTCTATCCTCTGGCTGTTCTGGGCCATCACCAACTTTGAGCCCAGGGCATAGGCTGCAAGCATATGCAAGCCTATTTTCAATGTATACGTGAAAGGCTTCATCAGTTCAGAATAAAGACTTCTCTTTTGACTTAGAGCATACTTCTTCTTTTATAGTGACGGAAAGTCATCTGGCCATACTATGGCCAAAACGGCTAGAAGCACAGGTAATTATACAGTTACCCTGGCAATAAGATATAATAGGAGAAAATAGAGTTACGAGATCCTTTCCGTAAAAGAGGGGATTAGTGATAGGGAGCCAGCCTTAAAAATTTTTCACCAGAGCCGGGCTTCTTCTACTATTGAGCCTGGGACTTATGGCTATTTATATTGAGCCTGGGACTTACGGCTATTTAGCGACTGCATCATCGGACTTCAGGCCACGCCTTTCGGGAGGAAAAGCATGAAGAATAACAATAGCTGGATACGATCTCTCTTCGGCCTTAAAACTACCAGGCAAGCTAAGTTGCCAGCACAGGCTACAGCAGCACCACCAACCGCTTCAAATCTTTCGAAGATCCGTTCAATGAACGTTAGAGATACTGGGCCTGCCATCTGGAAGATTGGTGATATTATCCTGAGTGAGTACGAGGTGACTGGCATAGTGGGCGAAGGTGGCATGGGCATCGTCTACAAAGTCTACCATCGGCCCTGGCGTATGGTTATGGCGGTGAAGAGTCCCCGGCCAGAGATTTTTTCCAGGCGTGGAGGCAAAGAGAACTTTATTCATGAAGCAGAGACGTGGGTGAATCTGAGTGCATATCCTCACCTTGTCCGCTGTTATGCTGTGCATATGCTGGGTGGTATCCCACGTGTCTTTGCCGAATATGTTGAGGGTGGGAGCCTTGCCGATTGGATTCGCCAGAGGCGATTGTATGCAGGTGGGCCAGATCAGGTTCTGGAGCGCATACTGGATATCTCCATCCAGTTTGCCTGGGGTCTGCACTTTGCTCATGAACAGGGGCTGGTGCATCAAGACATCAAACCGGCCAATGTGATGTTGACACCGGAAGGGCTCGCCAAAGTGACAGATTTTGGATTGGCAAAGGCAAGGATCATAGCAGGTGAAGAGCAACAGGTATCGGATGGTAAGAGTGGGCAGAGCATTCTGGTCAGTTCGGGAGGCATGACTCTGGCTTATTGCTCTCCAGAGCAAGCGGCAGGGCAGGCTCTTAGCCGCAAGACAGATATCTGGAGTTGGGGGCTGTCTGTGCTCGAAATGTTTACAGGGGAGGTGACGTGGACAATAGGGATCGCTGCACAGGAAGTGTTGTCGGACTATGAAGGGCTGGACCCTGCCATTCCAAAGCTGCCTGATGATGTTATCAATCTGCTTCAGAAGTGTTTTCAACCTCTACCAGATGACCGTCCTGCAACGATGCTGGAGGTAGCAAAGGAACTGCAATTGATCTATGCTCGTACCCTGGGACGATCTTACTCGCGTATCAGGCCCGAGCCAGCTGCAGTTCAAGTCTCTTCTCTCATTAATCAGGGCTATTCGCTGCTTCAGTTGGGACGGCCAGAAGAGGCAAGAATTTTTTATGAGAAGGCCATTCGCCTTGATCCCAATTCTGCTGATGCTTACTATAATCTTGGAGGAGCCCTTCAAGAGCTTGGGCAGCTAGAAGGTGCGCTGGATGCGTATAGGGAGGCGATCCGTCTGAAGCCTGATGATGTCGAAGCGTATAATCACCAGGGAAATGTACTTGGACAGCTTGGAAGATCAGAAGAGGCACTGCTTTCCTTTGAGCAAGCGATTCGTCTTGGCCCCACCTATGGTTCTGCTTACTATAATCGAGGAATTGTGCTTGAACAGCTTGGACGCCTACAAGAAGCCCTCTCTTCTTTTGAGCAAGCGATTCGTCTGGATGCCAATTTTACTACATTTGCTCCTATCTATCTTCGCAAAGGTCTTGTTCTCAGAGCGTCAGGAAAACCAGCAGAAGCGCTGAGTGCTGTTGAGAAGGCCATCAAGCTTGATTTTACTACTGCGGATGCTCACTATATGCGAGGGAGTCTGCTAAGAGAGTTCGGGCGGTTGGCAGAGGCGCTGATCTCCCTTGAACAGGCTATTCGCCTTAATCCAAAATTGGCGCTTGCATATTATCAGAAAGGTCTTGCATTGGCTGCATCGGGACGTTTCAAAGAGGCCCTGACTGCCTTCGAACAGACCATTCGCCTTGATCCCACCTCTGTTCCTGCCCACTTTAATCGTGGGAATGTTCTTTTAGAATTGGGACAGCTCAAAGAAGCACTCAGCGCTTATGAGCAAACTCTCCGCTTGAGTCCCGACCATGCCAGGGCCTGGACCAATAAAGGCGCGACACTGGCAAAGCTAGGACGATTGGACGAGGCACTGGTTGCCCTTGAGCAGGCGAGCTGTCTTAATCCTAAGGATGCCCTGACGTATATGAACAAAGGGAGCGTGCTCATGCAGCTTGGACGAAGAGGGGAGGCCATGGCCGCTCTTGCACTGGCCGCTCGCCTTCAATCCTGATCGAGCTTTCAATAGAAGAGAAGGAGCCTGTAGACTCTATGCCAGCCAGACTGACGTTGACGATAACCCAGGGGCCAGATATGGGCAAGCTCTTTGTGTTTGATGAACATGATACCTTGCTGTTTGGACGTCGTGCCGATTGTCATATCTGTCTTCCTGATGATAAAACGCTTTCGCGCCATCATTTTCTTCTGGAGGTCAATCCGCCTGATGCGCGGATTCGCGACCTTGGCAGCTTGTATGGAACTTATGTGAATGGACAGAAGTATGGGGGGCGAGAAAAGCATGAGACACCTACAGAAGGTGCCAGAAGGCAGTATCCTCAGGTCGATCTCCATGATGGGGATAGTATCAAAGTAGGCCAGACCGTCTTCAAGATCACTGTGGAGACGGCGACGCTTCCTGCCCAGGAAGTACAGGAAGTACGTTGTCAGCGCTGTGGAAAGAAAGGCCCGGCCCCGGCCAGCTCTGCTGATACCCTTTGTGAACAATGTCGCCAACCAACTGAGCAAGATCCCCTGCCTTTTTTGTTGACACTGCTGCCTCCTTTATCGCAACAGAATCAACAAGGACATCGCCTGCTACAGTATGAAATGGGGAGGCAACTTGGGGCAGGAGGAATGGGAGCGGTCTACCTGGCACTCCATAAGTCTACACGTGAGCAGGTGGCTGTGAAAGTAATGCTCTCTAAAGTGCGCGTGCATGAGAAGGCACGTCGACAATTTTTTCGTGAAATTTCTCTGACCAGTGCATTAGAGCATCCACATATTGTACAGTTTCTGGGGAGTGGAGCTGAAGGGGATCTCTTCTATTTTTTGCTAGAATACTGTACAGGCGGCAGTATGGCTGATCTCATGAAACGGCGCGGTGGCCGCATCCCCATTGACGAGGCTATGCCACTTCTGCTCCAAACGCTGATGGGATTGACCTTCATCCATGAGCGGGGCTTTATCCATCGCGATCTCAAGCCTCATAATATCCTGCTTTCCGGTCAAGAAGGACAATGCATTGCCAAACTCTCTGACCTGGGACTTGCCAAGAGTTTTGTGCAGGCGGGCTTTAGTGGGATGACCGTTACAGGCGGCTTTGCGGGCTCTTTTCCGTTTATGCCACGCGAGCAAGTGATCAATTTCAAACGCGTCAAGCCTGTCAGCGATGTCTGGGCTATGGGGGCTACCTGCTACTTTCTCCTGACTGGAGCCTATCCACGCAATCATCAGCCGGGACAAGATCCACTCATAGCCATTCTACAAGAGGAGAGCGTGCCTATCCGCAAACGCTTTCCCTACATTCCCTCAGGTGTAGCCGAAGTACTTGATCGTTCGCTGGCAACCAGAGAGAGTGAACGTTATCAGACGGCAGGAGAAATGTATCAAGCTCTTTCGGATGTATGGAAAATATGAAATGTAGAGAAAATAGATGCAGTTAGAACAGTTGACCATCGCCCATTATAAAAATTTACATAATTTCACCATCGACTTTCGGCAAAAATCGCAGACAATGGTTCTGATTGGACAGAATGGGGCTGGAAAATCGACGCTCCTTGAGGCACTTATCTTTATTTTCCGCAATCTGGACCTTGGGGAACAGCCTCCATTTAAGTACTCATTGGCCTATTATTGTCAGGGATCTTACATCCAGATTGTAGCTGACCCGAATGAGGCCAGGTTATATAGGATACATATCACTGTTGATGGACAGCCCATAACCTATAAGCGGTTTTATCTTGCAAGCGAGCCACGTTATCTTCCACGCTACGTGTTTGGCTATTACTCTGGCCTGAACGATCATATGTTGAATCTCTTCGATAAGCATCATGAGCGCTTCTATGGCGAGATCGTGCGGGGACTTGAGCATCCCAGCCATCCGCTTATTTATGCCCAGGCCGCATATCGACAGTTCTCTCTCCTCTCCTTCTTTATTGAGCAGGATCAACAATGTATTGATTTTCTAGAGCGCCATCTCGGCATTCTAGAGTTAGAATCGGTATCATTTCTGATTGCAGAGCCCAGTTGGAAAAGTCAGGAAGGCGATAGGCGTTTCTGGAATGCTCGTGGTGCAGTACAGAAGGCACTCAGTTATTTGTATGATGCCGCTGAAGAACCGGTACAGAAAAAAGTGAAGATTCGGCTGGATCATCGAACCGTCATAAGGCGTGATTGCCTTTCCCTTGAGCTACAAAATCAGCAGCGTTTGCAGCGTTTTTATAGCTTTTATCAGAGCCCACAAGCGTTTTTTCATGCCCTCACCTGCATCGAGATGTCAGGTATGCTGGTCGAAGTGAGCGTCCATGTGCGGGTCCGTAATGCTGATGGTTCGGTCGCTTCACGGAGTCTGAGTGAAGGGGAGCAGCAGCTTTTGATGGTGCTTGGCCTCTTGCGTTTTACGCGAGACGAGGAGACGCTCTTCTTGCTGGATGAGCCGGATACACATCTCAATCCAGTCTGGAGCATTCAATATCTTGATCTCATTGAGCAGATGGTTGGCCCACATCATAGTAGCCAGCTTCTCATGTCCACGCATAATCCTCTCTTTATCTCGAGCCTGGATCGCTCACAGGTACGGATTATGAGCCGGAATCCTACAACGCAGAGGATTGAAGCCAGTGAGCCCATGGAGAATCCACGCGGCATGGGTGTTGCGTCCATTCTTACCAGCGACCTCTTTGGGCTACGCTCTACACTTGATCCTCCGACTCAACAACTGGTGGATCAGCGGCGCGAATTAGCGTTGAAGGCAGCTCTAACGGGAGAGAAGTTGAGCCAGGAGGAACGACAGCAGCTTACAGCCTTGAATCAACAATTACAGGACCTTGATTTTAGCATTACCACCTATGATCCGCTCTATCAGCATTATGTTCGCGAGATGACCAGACGTGAGGAGCCACCAATCAGACAGAGCATACAGCTAACTGATGAGCAGCGTCAGCGCCAGAAGGACCTGACGCGCCAGGTCCTGCGCGAACTCCGAGAGAAGAAGGAACCTCGAGCGTGAGATATATCAATCAGCAAAGTATTACCCTTCCACCCGATTGGTCGATGAAAGCAACTCGTGCGCTCAACAAGGCTCGGGACCTTTCCTGTAGCGAGCGAAAGGATTTCATCAAAAGGAGCAATAGTATCTGGAAGGAGCTAAAAGACGAGTTGCTCGCCTGCTCTCATGGCAAATGCTGGTACTGTGAATCCTCTATCTCAGCCACCTCTTCCGGCGATATTGATCATTTTCGACCGAAGAACGAAGTGGAAGAAGCCCCTGATCATGGCGGCTACTGGTGGCTTGCCTTTGACTGGCGCAATTTTCGCTATTCCTGTGAGCATTGTAATCGCATCAACATTGATTCCAGCACAAAAGTCAAAGGTGGGAAGACCAGCCATTTTCCACTCTGTGACGAACAGACACGCTGCTGTACCGAGAGTTCTCTCGATGAGGAAGAGCCCATGCTGCTCGATCCAACCGTCAGCAGAGATCCCCTCTTATTGACCTTCGATATGATGGGCATGGCCTGTCCAGCTCGTAGCCCCGAGCAGAACGTAAAAGAGTATCAACGAGCACGATGTTCAATTGAGATCTATCACTTTAATCGCGTCCACCTGAAAAACCGACGCAAATTTCAGATCTGTGACAGAATCCAGCAATTGATTGTAGCTGGCGATGAATTGTATCAGTATTACGCCATAGAACCCACACAAGCAACCTATAAAAGCTTTCAACGGATCTGTGAAACCCTTCTAGAAATGATTGATCCAGTGGCTGAATACTCGTCTGCTGCTCGGGCTATCTTGTATATGTACAGTGATGACGAGCATCAATGGATACAGGACATTCTTGAAATGGATGAAACGCTCCATTGCAGCAGCTCTGCGAGCGAATGATTTCATGTAGACATAGATCAGCAGCAGTGAGTGTACTTATCAGTAATAATGGATTGACAAAATGAAATATGCATTCTATCATTTTAAGTGTGAGCATGGAGTAAGAATGCTTTATATTTTATTTTTATAAGAATTGTGAGCTTATATACATCTGATAATTGCGTAGTAAATAGAGAGGGTTTTCGGTCTATTTGTAGTGAGCGAACAGGAATATACATGGTGCATTTCTATACAGGAGTGTTGTGAGAAGACAGTGGGGAACGCAAAAATGGCTGCATTGCTGCAGCCACAAATGTCTGAGGGGAGAGGAAATAGTATGCGATCCAAAGTTTGAGAAAAGTTCATAAATGTTTTCTGACTTTGTGCTTTACTCCCCAGCTTCTAATGAGAATGATACGATAATCTCCTGAGAATGTCAATCCTGATCTACTGTTGAAAAGCTTTGTTTTTTCATAAAATAGTGAATGAGAGTGAGTGAAGACCTTCATGCAGGATGAACGGCAGACATGTACTGTCTATGTTGACTACGAAAATCTTGTTGAGTCATTATCCCATCGTCATTCCTTTGATATTGCGACGCTGCTGAATCTTGTTTTACAGCGAGCACGTCAGGATTTTCGCATTCAACGCATCAATATCTTTGGCAATTGGGCCCTCTATAATCTTCCTGAGCAGATTGATCGAACGGGGATTGTCTATCGTTTTGGTGGCGATCCGGGAGGAGATGCTGCGCCAGAGATTGAGAAGAGTATTCAGGATGTGAGCGTAAGCAAGGAGGGGCCTCAGGCCTACCTGCTTATTAGCGGGCAGGCACACTATGCCAAAATTTTGAAGCTGTTGCAGCAAAGGCAGAAGATAAGTATCTTATGGACGCTTGAGCCTCTCAATAAGCCGGATCGCACGTTGTGTAGTGATTATGAACCCCTTTCTCTTCCTTCCTCGCTCCAGACCTCCAAATGGACACGATTGCTATTGCTCCAGGGCCTTGTTCTGGTTGCTGCCCGTCTGACCACGCCAATCTCTCTTCCAGATCTTGTGGCCAGTCTCTCTCTCTATCCCTCGTTCATTGAGATGATTGATGTCTTGCTGCCACTTGCCTTTCGTGAGCATATCTTATTGGTTAGCGAGGATCAGGACCCATTGGAGGGCACACAGGTGAGCCTGAATACTCAGCATATCATCGTCCAGGAAGCTTTGCTTATTGAGCAACGTATCCTGAATACGGCATGGATTTTGCAGGCGAAGCAAGGATGGGTTGCCTTCTCGGTCATGGAAAGAGCTATCAGCACATACTCTTTATTGAGGAATGAGCAGAGACATCGCCATCAGTGGCTTGAGCTTCTGATTGAAGAAGGGCGTCTGCTTTCAGAGAAGCGCTATCGCGAGGGGCGTGCAACGACTGCGCTCTCAGTGGGCCCCGTCTCGGAGGAGATAAGCGTGACGCACGAGCAGAATATGACAACGTTGATCTGTGTTGTGGACGCAGTGGCTCGCCGCAGACAGAGAGGTTGGATCTCTGCTACACAACTGTATCGCGACCTTGGCCTGCATATGACTCATGCCGAGGCTCGGCATATTTTTGAACAAGCGACGGCCCGCCAATTTCTACAGCTGCGGACACGACCAGGCAATCGTGATCCAGATAGCGAGGTCACAACTGTTCAACTCGATCTACAGCAGGCTCAGGTACGTGAGCGGCTGGTTCAACGGAATCGTCTCCTCATCATTACCTATCAACTCCTGATACAGCGCAATCAGAAGATTGTGAAGAGCCTTCTCCTTGAAGAGTTTATGCTCAACGGACAACTTTCTGAACATGCTGCCCGCTATTGGCTCTCTCTCTTGATCCAATCAGAAATCATACAGAGCCTTGTTGTTCAAGATGGCAGAGGTGAGTATATTATCAGCCTGAATCATCATGATCCGCTGGTGCAAGAGATTGAGCTCTTTGAGAAACGGCGTTTATCGGAGGTACAGGAATGAACACTGGCAATGGTTCCAAAGGCAATGATGGAATGGATATCAATCCGATACTCAAAAATCGTCTGGATGCGATCGCATATGCCATTCCAAAGTTCTGGGAGCAACGAATCTATACGCATTTTACAAATCATGGCTATGAACATTCAGAGCGCGTGCTCAATCAAAAAATTGCCCAGCTCGCTCAAGAGCTGCCCTTAGAACGACGCTTGATTGAAGATGAAATATTTATTCTTTCAGCTTCTGCCTGGCTTTATGAAGTTGGGATGCAAAGTCCAAATCTCTCCCCTCTCCTTCATTTTACCTATCAGCCCGGGGTAGAGCTTACCGCAGACCAGCTTCTGGCAATTCGTGCGCAGAAACATAAATTGAGTGGACAGCTAATTATTGATAGCATACGCACAGATTATGATGGCCCGCCGCTCTCTTTTGGCCTGCCTCGCTCCGGAGATGATTATATTCGTGCAATTATTGAGGTCTGTCAATGGTGCTCCAATGAGCCCCTGGAGCATGTTCCAACCACTATGCCCGTGAAAGGAATTGAAGTGAGGCTCCGTCTCATGGTTGCTCTGCTTCGGCTGGCTGACCAACTCTATATTGATAGTTCTCGCGTCAATATTGATCAGTTAAAGGCTTTTCATCTCCCACCCGAAGAAGAAGCGCGATGGTGGGCGTATCATTATACCCAGACGCTGCCAATCGATAGAGGAAAGATTCGCTTTTACTATAGTCTTCCCGATGCACAAAAACAGTACCTGGGACATATTCGAGCATTGATTGAACCACAATTTGAATATGCGCAGAATCCGACTATCCGTTACCTCTATGATGAATATGATATCCGTTTGATCGTGCAGCAGCATCCACAGGTTCGCTTAGATCTGCAAGAAGGATTTGTGAAAGATATTCCACCGCAGATCCAAAATTTTTTGCGCAATACCATTACTCCTATTCAACCAGATAAGGGCAATGGGAAGCCTTCTACGAGTAAACATGAACTTACAGCAGAACGGTTGCCTCTTCTCATCCTCGACTATGAAAATCTTGTCCTCCAATTGGGATTTGATGGATCATTCCCTTCTCTTGAAGAGCTCAAACAACTGATTGCTGAACTGACATCTAAGGCCAGAGATGAGTTTAATGAGCCTCCCAGTGGTTGGATGATTGGACACTGGGATCGGCCTGATATGGTGCAGGTCAGGGAAATTTTTCAGCAGATCTTTCAATATGAGTTAAAGACGTTGGAGGATGGCCGGGACAATGCGCTCTGGCTTCAGGAAGAACTTGCGCAAGTGCTTCAGCGTTCAAATGCGCCAACGCAGACGCTACTGGTGGCTCCCCGTGAAGAATGGAATGGGGTCGCCAGGCCGTTCTGGGAGCGGAGGCAGTCTCTTACTGTCTGGCTCTATGGGCCCCCAACCAGGAGCCTGTTTCGCATGTCAATTCGGAACATAAAATCGCTTGACGAATTAGATCTGCTTCCTGAGGTTCATCGGGTCTCTCCAGAAACATTGGAGGCTTTGCAAGATCTCTGCCTGTTAAAGTTGGAAGATGAGCTACAGAAACGGAAGAGCGAGACTGTAAAGATTACGGCAGTTGCGCCCCTGCTGAATGAGCTTCGTGAGCTGGATGGGCATGGAGAATGGTGGAAGTTGAAGGTATTGAGTGAAGGGTTAATCGTTTCGGATGTGACTCCTGATGAATATGTGGTGAGAATTGATGCCAGTCGAGAGGTCGTCAATCAGCTTCATACAGCCCGAAGCACTGTCATTAAAGCGATGCAGGTCTTGATGAACGGCCAACAGATGGTCCTCAAGGAGGACTTACTTCGTTATCTGGCTCCTCTTCCCGTCTTCAAAGGCAAACTTCCAACTTTCAAAGGTAAAGAGGCAGAGAGCTTCTGCCTCTCTTTGCAGCGTGTGGGTATTCTTCAGATGGTTCCTCGCGATAACCGATCCTGGCGTCTCAATGGAAATAATCCATTTGTTCTGGCTGAAGGGGCCGAACAATCTCTTCCTCTGTTCGTGCTTGGAATCGATCACTTCCTGGCCCGTGAAGGTTATTTTCAGATTCATAAGCATATTCTTGTACCACGATTGACAAACTACATCGCGCAGGATACAACAATGGCCCTTTATGAGCTCGCATTGGAGAAAGGGCTGATCTACAATCGGGTTTTGCAGAAGAAGTTGAGAGGAAGCAATGAAGCTTTAGTTGATGTGATGCTTTCGTATACCCATGAGGAGGTACGGACTATTCTGCATCATCGAAATCTTTTGCTACTGAGACTCTATAAGGCTCCAAAGAGTGGGCTGACTGCCGATGATCTCTGGTTGAACGTACAGAAACCTCACAATGGTCGGCGTTTTACGTTCACACGTGAGACCTTTCAGCTCTGGTTAAATGTATGGCAGCGCGATGGCCTGCTTACCAGGCAGTCTCCGACTACAGGATCAGTTCTCTACCAACTAAACATAGAGTCTCCCCTGGCAATATCTCTGCTTGGTCGCTTGAACATTCTCAACTTAATTCGCACTATGCGTATTATGGGCTGTACAAAGCAGAGTAAGCCTGCCCAAGAAGTTGTGGAACGCTTGCACAAATATGATACCCGTAATCTCCAACTGGCTCAGTTTACATTGCACTATGCACAGAAGGCGAAAATTGTTGTCGGCAGCAAGCAGGTTGTCGAAGAGAAAACGGTTGAATATGTGATGCTCAATGCCAAAAGCGATTTTCTGTATCTGCTGGATGCGCGAAATACGGCTGTTTGTACCAGCTTAAGGCAACTGGTTGAAAGTCTGAGCTCTCGTTATCCAGATGGGCTGGTGCCAGAGCATAAATTGTTGCAAGAGATGCAGAAGGAGTCCCAGTTTGGGCTTGTCGATGAGGAGCATCGCTATTGGATCAATCAAACGATTCACCAGCAGAAGTTATTGTTAGAGCATAGTGGTGATAAATCTGGGAGAGGGCGCGGTCAAAAATCCTATTCAGTGAATTCAGTAGCACAGGAACGGAAAAAGAATGAATGAACATGCCTGTCAATTGACTGAGCCCTGGTCAATTCTTTTTGTGCAGATTGAAGCAGCGTCTCAACGTTTCTGGTTGCAAGCGCCCTATCAAGATCATGGACGGCTACAGGGTCCGGAGATCTGGTCGCAACTGCAAAGAAGAATCTGTGATCTGCTCAATACACTCTTTTGTGCCGCTCCTATCACGCCCTTTGAGTTGTTCCTTTTAAAGGTTGCTACTCTGTATTATGAAGCTGGCTGGCAGGTGCCTGGAGCAGCCAGAAAGTCCATTGAGCAACGTTATCGAATCAGTGGAGACCTGCTGCGTGAGAGCTTTCAGCACAATTCATCGCTTGGAGATCCTGGTTTAACTGTGCTGGAGCCAGGGACTGTAGAGATCATTGCTGCGATCTGTTCGGCATGTGGTCAAAATGATCTCTCGACAGTAAGTCTGGAACAGGTTCCGGGAGGTCAGCAACAGACCGTGCGTATTCGTTATCTGGTGGCTCTGTTGCAACTTGCGGATCTCCTTCTTATTCCTCGTCAGAAAACAACCTATTTTCATCATCTCCGTACGCTCAAAACAGAGGCGGATTGCCGACTGGCCCTTCATCCATATGTATCGTTTGTCTTCTGTCAGCCTGAAAGCCTGATGCTTCATATGACTCTTTCCCACAAAGATAGCGCATTGTTGGAACCAATTGTTGCCTGTATGGAAGCTCCGCTCCGACGCTGGTGGGCTACTAATTGGGAATGGCTTGCCCGAGAGCTTCACATCGTGTATACGCTGAAGCCAACGCAGGTGATCATGGACTCTGCCCTTACTCCAGCGCTAAGTCGGACCTGCCGAGCGCTCCCCGCTTATCTTTCAAGCTATCACCCTGCACCAATCATTGTTCCGTCTCTTGAGCAGATGAAGTCCGTGGCAGTTCCTGAACAGTCCAGGCCAGAGTCAGAAGGAGGCCCTACCATGCAAGCACCATCCGAACAGTATATTGATTTTCACCTTCACATCAACGCACAAGGAGAGGCCCTCTCTCGTTCGATCGAGGGAGAGGCGAAAGAGACGATCAGGCAGGAGATCTCTGCCAGCCTTCAATCGTCTGTCAATCTTGCCGCCAGTCCTTACCCTGGAGCCCTCAACGCCGCTTTAACGAAAAGCTTTGGTCAGGAGCTTTATGAGCTGATCTTTCCAGGGAAAATCCATAATCATCTCCATATCATCGAGGCAATTGCCCGTGAGAGGGGGCATAAGGTTAGAATTCGCCTGAACATTGAGCGCAAAGAGCTGGCATCTCTGCCGCTAGAATTTATATATGGAGTAGATCGTGGGCATTTTTTAGCAATTGATCCGAATACAGTTCTCTCGCGTTATCTAAATGTTCCGCGACCAGGTAGCCGCATACGGCGGCGAACCACTCCTCTTCATATGCTCACTATTGTCGCTGCTCCCAGTGATCAGACGAGGCTCAATGTGGAGGAGTGGAAAGGACTGGTGCTGGAGTCCCTGGCTGAGCCAGTGGCACAGCAGTTGTTAACCTTAGATTTTGCGCTGGCTGGAACGCTCACGGAGATTCAGCGAGCCTTATTGAAGCGGAAGCCCAATATTATTCAGTTTGTGGGGCATGGAATCTACGCTCAGGGGAAATGTTATCTGGCCCTGGTGGATGAGAAGACAGGGATGAGCAAAATGCTCGATGACGAACGTTTTGCTAATCTCTTGTTAGGATCTCTTGATACATTGGGATTATTGTGTCTGGCAAGCTGTGAAAGTGCGACCAGCGATGATCCCCAGGCATTTCTTGGTCTGGCTCCCCAATTGTTGCAGAAAGGGATTCCGGCAGTCATCGCCATGCAGTATAGCGTGAAGATCTCTACTGCCAGAATTTTTTTCCGCACTTTATATGAGAATGTTGCGAGCCAGAAGCCAATTGACTGGGCCGTTCAACAGGGGCGAAACAGCGTCTCGATTGAGAACGGGAATGACAATCGTGAATTTGCCACTCCTGTTCTCTATATGCGGGCCGAAGATGGGACGATCTTTTAAGAAGATTGCACACAATTATTTTTAGCCAGTCCAATCACATTTGCGTGCATCTAACCCTAACAAAGGCAGGGATAGAACTGATATTTATCGTCTCAAATTATTGATGAGGCGTTGCGCGAGAGGAGTGCGGCAGGTAGGAAACACTGGTTGTCTGCCTGAGCGCGTTGCATCCAGGGCCTGGATACACTTCTCAATCTCCTGACAGGTAGCCTGGAGAACGCGATAGTCCTGTTCCTGTTGTTGTACGCGCATAAGGAGAAGATTAAGGGAGTGTCCAATCTGCCACAATTCATGGTCCTCATGGACTGGTGCTCGCGCCGCCAGATTCCCAGCCGAAACCTTTCGGTGGGTCTCCAGAATAGATGTGATCCCTTCTTCTAGCCGTTGTTTCTGTTTCGCAGTGTAAGAGGCCTGCTGACTCAGTTCTTCTCGCGCCTCCGCCAACTCTTCTGCCTGACTGGCGCGGATGAGCGCGTTTTCAACACTCCAGGCATGGAGCCAGGCAAGGCTTGTCCCCACTAGATGGAGTACGAATGTTGACATAAGCGCAACATAGGGATTGCCAGCTATCTGGATCAACTCAATCATCGTTGCGTCTTTTGGGCGCAAGAAAAAGATCAGGCTAATAAGGAGAATCTGTAGCATTCCACTCCAGGGGATAAACCGCTTCGGTAAGATAACCCCTCCCACCAGTACTGCAATAATAAACAGATCAAACGCAGTCATATTGGTACTATTCAGGGCCGGCGTGGGTTTAAAGTAAAAGAAGCCGGTCAGCGCAATATCGATGAGCAAGACATAGGAGACGGAGCTCAATGTTGTATAGCCAGCACGATTACAGAGGGCAATGATCATTCCACCCACAGATAAAATAATGATCGGGATCCAGATCGATGGCGACGATGGGTAGACGCTAGGAACAAGTAAAGCAACAACAAGAACAATAAGCAGCAGCAAGGCGCTCACCAACCGGGCGCGACGAAGTTGCTCCTGCGCAAAGATATTGGCCTCAAAATTCTCTTTGCGTGGCCCGGTAGTGGTCGACCACCAGTCCCATAACCGCTGAAATATATTTTTGGGGGCTGGCGGTGGTGAGGGAACAAAAGAGGGAGCAGTATTACCAGATGGGCGTGAGGGGGGCGTAGAATGTGCCATTGGAAAGGCTTCCATGCGTTAGATGCTCCTTATTTTCTTACTCTTATATTATATGGCATTCATATATCCTTGATCCTTGCCCAGTAGCGCCTGCTAAAAATAGTGACTATTTTTACTTATAAGTTATAAAATAATATTCATAAAAAGGCGTACTATCGGACTAATAATAGCAGAAAAAGAAAGAAAATTCCAGTAAATTCATTAATAGTACCACCTATTTACTATCTGCCCAAAAGGTACGCTTTTTTCAATCATTGTCACTCATAGGACACTTCCCTGAAGCACTTTCCCGTTTCGTGTTGTTTGCGTGGCCGGGTCAGGAGGCACATCCGCTCACTGTGCAGCAGATCCTGTACGACCAGGCCAGACATGTCGCCATCCACTGCGATGAAGTCCTCTCGATACGTCGCTCCCACCAGTAGTCAGATGTTCATAGCACTTTCCCAAGTTTCGAGGGAAAGTGCTGTGGCTGTTAATCTACGTTACGCTTCTTTGATTGCAGGGATGACAAAGAGTGTGGGAATAAACTGCCGATGGTACACGCCGACAGCAGGCTCGTCAGGGGCAAACATGACAATGACCGTGTCAAGATCTGGAAATATGTGCGTGTATTGACCCCCATAGCCAGCTGCATAAAAGCTGTGATGGCCTGCAACTTTCTCTACCCACCACTGATAACCGTAGCCAGTCCCTTCAGGGTGACCACCTCTAGTCTGTTCTTGCGTTGACTCCTGAACATACTCAGTGGGAATAATTTGCAAGTCCTCCCACTTGCCATTGTTAGCATAAAGATAACCAAACTTTGCTGTATCTCGTGCTTTGAGATGCAACGAGGATCCTCCAAACATGTAGCCCTGAGGATCTGCCTCCCAGGAAAATCCTGCTTGTTCGTCTGAATCGATCCCTAATGGGGTAAATAAGTATTGTCTGGCAAAATCCAGCGTACTCATTCCTGTCACCCTGGTCAAGATAACCGAGAGCAGATGTGAGCCGAGTGAGCTATACATAAAAAGCTGTTCCGGATGGGCAAGGATCGGCCTCTCAATAGCATAACGTACCCAATCCTCTGAGGTATCTCCAAAACGCCATGGGCTGGCGAGAAAGTCTGGATTGAGTCCACTGGTCATCTTGAGCAGGTGACGGATGGTAATCTGTTTCTTTTGCAGGCTGGCCTCTGAAAGAAAGTATTCTGAGAGCAGTTCTTCCAATGTCTGATCAAGGCTCTTCAGATACCCCTTCTGAAGTGCGATCCCAACCAGTGCTGAAATGACGCTCTTTGTCTCGGAGTTAAGCAGTTGATAACTCGATTGCTTGTAGTCTTTGTAGTAACGTTCAAAAACAATATGACCATTTCGGACAATGAGGAGGGTATTGAGATACGGACGTGTGGTTTTGATATAGCTATCCAGCTCTGAGAGTCGTATAGGGTTCATGCCTTGATCCTGTGGTGAGGATTCACGCCAGCCCTTTGTCGGCCAATATTCTCTTTGTCTGTGTTTCATCAATATAATAGGCCTTTCTGATAGGTAGTTCCTCTTTTGAAATAAAGGTTTCATATAGAGTAGTGAAACCCTTTCAGAAATGTCTCCTTTCAATATTCTATGAGGATCCTACTATAAAATATAGTGCAGATTTCCTTTCTGATGCCAGGAAAAGGGAGATCTGCACTATATTTTATAGAAGAAGAGCTTCGATATCTGACTTATAGAGACTAGTAAGAAGGTAAGCGATCCAGGAGAATTTGGCTCAGCTCATAAATATCTTGTGCCTGACTATGCTCAAATATTTTTTTTTCCTCATCTGTCAATTGAAAACCATGTTCTTGAATAGCTTGCAGAGGCTCTACTAAAAGTTTACGGGCAAATTGATCATCAAGTGTTGCCAGACCCATAATCTCATTAATGATTTTCCAGGACACTAGATATGTTCCTTTCATCAAAGGCAAACATTGCTTCTCTACTATATTTCTTTGCTGTTCGCAGTGGGTTTGCAGCCTCTTAATGCAGATGAAGTGGACTGCAAACCCACTGCTAACTCAAGCATTGTAAGCTAAAGGCAGAAAGATAAGCACATGGCCCGGTATTTCCTGGGAAGAAGAACCTGTTAGTTTGATAAAACAAGGAGAAGTTCATGTTTACTTTTACTCAGACCTTTTTGCATCTATCATCTTTTCAATTCAATCGCTATGCACGTCTGGTCTTGATTGTGCTGCTCATTGCCCTGGCTATCCTCCTGTTCTGGATGCTGTCTCATCCCCAGATCAATACATTGGCCGCTCTGCATGTTCCAAATGACGAGGGTGGCCCCTGGAGTTAAGCTACTCTCTCGCTGGTAGAACTAACAGCAGTGTAAGAAGATACATGTGAACCATCTCTTAATGGTTGAGTTTTCTTTAACTATTTTTGATGTATGGAAATGGAAAATCTTACAGATATGAATAGAAACGATGTTACTGTTGATTGCAATAAGTCTCTAATGCTGTTTGCACTTTTCTTCCAAGCCATTCGATAGTCTGTTGATGATGAATTGAGCGGCTATAGATCCAGCGCAACGTGAGTCTTCCATCGAGAATATAGCCTTTGCATTCAAGCGCATGATTACGGATTGCCAGTGGATACGTCAGGGCCTGAATAGGGAGTGGACGAAAAAATGATTGTTCATCCGTCAGCTGATCGAGGAAACCCATATAGTTAAAGGTGAGATCTGCATGTGGAAGAGCACGTAGTTCTGCTGGGACAGGCGATCTATCACCGGGCCGTTTCAGCCAGTCTAATGTCCGGCCTTTATTAGGCGCTTCTTCAAGTTGTTGTTGTACCAGGGGAAGGATCTCCGCAAAGCTCTTTTGATGACCAGTATCAATAATGAGATGTCTTGCATGGGCAAGGAAGCCAACTGTTCGGGTCAGATCTACCTCTTTGAAAAGAGTCTGCCGTCCAAGGTCCTGCACATACAGATAGAAGGCCGTTGTCTCTGTCCAGGCTGTACCTACCTGGACAAGCGCTGTAATGAGGAGCTCTAAGATCGTCGCTTGCTGATTGAGGGAAAGCAATGTCTGCGTTGTGGCTGCCGATAAGCAGATCTCAACCTCCTCATTTGAGGCAAACGTTCCATAGGCTCTGATGGATGATTCTGGATCAATAGTAACTCCTTCTGGATGATCCAGTGGGATAGGTTTTAGTTTCTGCCAGGGACGCCTGAGCCAGTAGTGCTGAAGCTCTTGTTGGCCAGTTGCGGAACGGATGTATGCCAGGATCTGTTGTGTAATCTCTTTAAAGGCTGTGGTTCGAGCAGGGAGCGCTGGCTCCTGCCCCTGGGAAAGTTGTTGGTAGACTGTCTGAAAATCCTGAAAGAGAATCTGATTTGAGAAACCATCGGTCAGAAAATGATTGATGATCCATACGAGCCTTGCGGAATGGCCCAGGTCAATGTAGGCAACTGAGAACAGTGCGGTTGCATAGCTGTTAATGCGCCGCTCGTGCTCCTGTACCAGCGCTTCTATGGTTGCTTGCTGTTGCTCAACGGGAACTTCCTTCAAGGAGATCTGTGTAAATGGCGGTTGTGCCTGCTTTAAAATAGTCTGACTCCACTCCCCACCTCGCTGCTGAAGGCGTGTACGTAAGACATCGTGATACTGCATCAGATAGGCTATCGTTCGCTCAAGGAGGGCCGGGTTCAAAGGCATGAGCGGTTCCAGAAAAAAAACCATGTTCCAATAGCTGGGGTGTTCGCCTGTACTCTCTTCAATGAGCCAACATTGACCACTACTAAAAGGAAGGTCGCCAGTGCGGACCTGTTCTTCATCGATAGCTACTGTCTTTACCTCTTTCTTTAAAAGCTGGAGCCTTTGAAGAAAGAGGATACGCTGTTCACTCGAAAGCTCTGCAATTCTTCTGTGCAGGGTAGTATCTTCCATTCTATTCCCCTCATATATTATTATTATCTATAATTTGTACAATGATAGATAGTATCTTATTTATAAATCATATGGCAAAATATGTGTAGTGTAATAATGAGTATATTTGAAGTAGAATAGGAAGGATATTTTTCTCTAAAAAAGGGGTATAGGGAGGATATATTGGGGTGAAGAGTTTTAGAACAGGATAGGCTGATGAAGAAGGCATTTTTTCCCTTTGTGGATGGGGAGATGCTTATCGCATGGATGATGAAGTGCAGTAGCTATTTCTTTTGATAGTGGATAAGATACTGATCTTGAAGTAATGATTCATGAAAAGAAAATATAATAGGTATTTATGGATTTGATCATGAAGTTCCCATCTTTCTATAAGGAGTTTTTAAGTATTTATAATTCTTTTTATCGTTGATATTTGTGTTTTATGGTATTTTATTTTTTTACTCCTTTTTATTATGGAAAAGAAATTTCAATCATTGAAAATGTATGAAATAAGACTTGACTTATATGGATTAATTATCCATAATATAATTTAGATTATAGCTTTGAAGATCTTTGTGCTGAAGTGGATAGGGTGGTATCAGTTACTACGCAGCGCTTCATGACTACCTCGAATCTTGATGAAGCAAAGAGAGAAAGATCAACTGGAATGCTGTGTTTTCTCTGAACAATCTATTGGCAATTGTTGAAGGAGTCCTAATGAGTATCTCCCATTCTACAAGAAAAGTTAGCCAGCCAGCTTTGCCCCCTCAATTTTTATCTCGCCCTCGCTTACTTCAACTGCTTATGACTACAATTCATAGTTCCTCTCCTACTGAGAACTATAAGTTGTTTTTGATATGTGCGCCAGCCGGGTATGGAAAGACAACTCTGTTAGTCGATTATGCACAGCAGACAGCTATTCCTTGTTGCTGGATGCTTTTCGATCAGTCCGATGCCGATCTTGTCACTTTTATTGAGTGCCTCTTCCTGAGTCTGCGTCAGCGTTTTCCTCACTTTGGGCGCGATCTGAATATGCAATTCATCAGTAGCCTTATCCCAGATGCCGCTCACCCCATTCGTGAGCAGGTATTGGATCAATTTGTAGATGCTTTTGCCGCCGCCCTGGAGAATGATATTCTAGAACCCTTTGTTCTTTTCTTGTGCAATTATCATGAAATTAACGATTCCAAGTTCATTACGTATTGCATGAATCGTCTTTTAAAGTATCTCCCTTCACATTGTACAATTGTAATTGAGAGTCGCGCTGTCCCCGCGCTTGATCTTGTGCCTCTTCTTGCTCTCCATCAGTTGTATGGTCTGGGTATCAATGATCTACGTTTTAGTGCTCAGGAGATTCGTGAGTTCAGTCGTCTTCAACCGAATGAACTTTTGTCCGATCAAGAGCTTGAAGATCTGACCGGCTCGTTTGATGGATGGATTGCCGGAATTTTGCTGGGAACCAGAGTTGGAAATATGCGTTTTCTCTCTTCTTCCTCTGCCCACCTGCGACCACAGCCATGGAGTATGCCGGGCTTACAAATGAATCAGCAGACGCTCTTTGCTTATCTCGTCAATGAAGTCTTTCATAAAGAGCCGGAATTATATCAGTTTCTGAAAACAGCCTCATTTCTTCAGCAGATGAATGCTTCATTTTGTAATGAGTTATTCGATATGGTGGATGCAGGAGCACGTCTTACCATGTTAGAACGACAGGGCTTATTTATTACAAAAATTGACGATGGAGCGATGGCGACCTATATCTGTCATCCGATCTTACGTGAGCTCCTGTATGAAGAGGCCTGTCGAGAAGATCAAGCTACTGTGGCCAGCCTGCATCGGCAAGCGTCGCAACTGTATTATCGATGGCATAATTATGCTGCGGCGATCGAGCATGCTCTGGCGGCACATGAAGATATGGAAGCTGCACAGATCATTGGTGAGGTTGCGCAACGAATGGTCTCACAAGGGCATTTAGATACCTTAGCCGGTTGGATTGACCGCCTGAAAGAAGAGGTCTTTGCACAGTCTCCCCAGTTACTTCTTGCCCGCGCCAATATTTATTTAACTATGTATGAGCCAATCAAGGCTCTTCCATTGTTGACAAAGGCTTATAACCTTGTTAATCAGGGGGAAGTAATAAAAGAAGCGGCTCCGACCCTTCAATCGGAGATTCTTATCGCACACAGTACGGCGGTCTTTTATGCCGGGGATTATGCGCAGTCACAGCAATTCTGTCATCAAGCATTGGCTCTGTTATCTGTCGATGTCCGTGAACTTCGAGCGCTTATCTACCACCGTTTAGGGGTTTGTGCAAGCGTTATGGGGGATTGCAATACAGGCATTATGCAGATGCAGCAGGCTCTTCAGCTCTGGGGGCCTCATACTGAAGGTCGGCAGATTGCAAATCTTCATGGAAATCTCGCGAATACGTATATGATGGTTGGAAATTACATCCTGTCTGAACATCATCGCGCTCGTGCGATTGCATTGCATGAGCGATCGGGAAATGTATGGGGGAAGGTCAATAATCTCATCTGGATGGCGATGTTGAAGCGCAATAAAGGTTCGTTTCTTGAGGCTGAACAGATGTTGGAGGAGATTCTCGCGCTCGCTCGTTCCTCGCATTTTAAAAGTGGTGAAGCATACGCGTTGCTCAATCTTGGTGAAACTTATCTGGATCAGGATCTATTAGAAAAGGCTCTTGTGGTAACGGAAGATGGTTTAGCCCTTGCTCGTCAATTGGAAGATAGTTACCTGACCAATCATATTCTCTCGGTCCTGGCTATGATTTATAGCCTTTTAGGTGATACTGCGACCGCTCTCTTATTAGTGAACCAGATCGCGATGAAGTCAGAGCTTCAACAAGGCTACGAATATTCGCTGCGTGAAGTGACACGAGGGACTCTCCTTCTCCTCAATAGGCAATATAGTGAGGCCCTTCACTGTTTTTCGCAGGTTGAGGTCTCTTTAAATACTGCTGCACTGAAACGGTTGTATCTCCGCGCTCTTTTGCGGTTGGCTGTCTGTCATATGCATCTGGATCATCCAGTGGAGGCAGCTCTCTATCTAGAGAAGGCGCAGGCTCAGGATCTGGCGGGGAATCATGAGCCATTGGTAACGATTGAGGTGCGTCGTTTTCCTCTGTTACGGCAGCTTATCTCTCAACATCCGCAGCGCTCTCACTTTGCCTCCTGGTTGGCAGATCCTCCCGTGGCCGTTGAAGTCTATGCCGAAGCAGGTGTTGTCCCTTCCCATAAGGATGTCTCTCTCTCTTCCATCCCCTCTCTTCCATCTTCCGCCGAGGCCGCGATCCCTGAGGTTGAAACTGCAGAAGAATGGAAAGTGCGCATTTTTGGCTTTGGTGAACCATCAGTCACCATTCACGGTGCGCCCGTGAATCGCTGGCGGATGGCTCGCTCAATGGAGCTCTATTTTTTTCTTCTGGATCACAATCGTCCAGTTCATAAAGAGCGTATTATTGCTGCACTCTGGCCCGATGAGAATGATCATGATCAGACCCTCCGTTCAACGGTCTATTACTTGCGTAAAGCCATTGGCGAAACGTGTATTCCCTATCAAGGTGGAGCGTATAGCTTAGATCTGGCGGCATTATACGGCGATAAGATCTGGTACGATGTGCAAATCTTCTCTGAGTTCTATGCCAGGGCTAAGGCTGCTCTTGCTGATGAGAAGACGGAGAGCGCCAAAAAGCTTTTACAGGAGACGATAGATCTGTATCGTGGTGATTATGCTCAGTCGTTTTACAGTGATTGGTGTTCTCTCCGCCGCGATGAGCTGCGGACGACCTATCTGGATGCTCGCCGCGAACTGGCCTTGCTCTTCTGGCGCGATAAGCAGTTGGAAGAATGTATTGTGCAGTGGCAGTATCTGTTAGCTATGGATAATTGTCGAGAGGATGCCCATTATGGGCTGATGCGTGCGTATATGAGTCAGGGGAAGCGTGGTCTGGCCTTACGCCAGTATCAACGGTGTGTGGATCTCTTACAGGAAGAATTGGGGGTCCCTCCCAGTGCTTCCATTCAGAAGCTCTACCAACGCCTGTTAGGGAATGTTTGATCTCTCTGGGGCTCTTTGCTCTCTTGTGTTGAGATAAACCTGTGCTGGCCGGGTCGGGTCATCAGATGCCATCTTGTTTGCATATCTGCGAACATCCTGCGAACCTCACTGCTCTATGCTACAGCTATGTATCTTGCTTTAGCATAGAGAAGGTGGTGGAGTGGCTGAGGAAGGAGAATATGGATGATGCGAACAAGATGAAAGGATGACTTCTCAATGAATACTATAACGGCTATGCCCTCTCTCCATCTGCCCTGGTATGTGCTGCAATGCAAACCGCGTATGGAGGATTTTGCGGCCCATTCCTTGCGTAGTCTGATGGGACTTGTTGTCTATATTCCTAAGCGCAAGGTTCCCTCTAAAGGGCGTACCATTCCTCTGTTTCCAGGGTACGTCTTTATTCAGGCTGATTTGCAAATCATTTCACCGAGCTGTATTAATGCGACGGCAGGTGTGGTCAGACTGGTCTCTTTTTCTGGGGAGCCAGCTATTCTTCCAACAGATGTGATGATGTCCCTTCAGGAAAAGGTGGCTCTGCTCGATGCTTCTGAGCCAGTGGTGCCTGGCTCTGTTGAGCCCCTACGTGATGATGTCTGGCGGGGATTAGAGAGCCTTGTGACCTCTTCGACTTCGCCAATGCATCGTGTGCAGATCTTCCTTCACTTGCTCGGTCGTCAGCAAGAGCTCCACCTTCAGCGCCAGAGACGAGAGCAGCTACTGAGGAAAGGATAAGGTGGATGGGGTTCTGCTCTTGCTGAGCGGGGAGACTCATCCTTTTCACATGCGAAAAATACTCTCGTGTATGATATCCCACAAAAACGAAGCACCGTATACTATCAATAGCCTATCACTCAATAGACTATTCCTCTGTTTTTTGAGATCGGTTGCAAGCTATGAACGATCTGCTTTCTCGCTCTCATTGGAACGCTATGAGACGGGCGGAGCATGGCATGATTCCTGGAAAGTGCATTCTTGAGGTTCTAAAGGCTACCAGGCTCTAATAGTATGGCTTCTCACCATGTATGGCCCATTGTTTATGAGAGGGACAGTATTGTCCCTCTCTTTCTATTGCCAATTGCGCTGATTAGTTGAGGAAAAAGGATCATCTATGACGACATTTGAATTTGTTTCGTACCTTCAAAGGTTGGATATTCGCTTGTGGCGTGAGGGTGAGCAGCTCCGTTTCAGCGCTCCCAAAGGGGCATTGACAACGGCGCTCAAGACGCAGCTGCTTGAGCGTAAAACAGAGCTATTAACGTGGTTGCCCAATCTTGCCGAAGAGCAGCAGTATAGGCCAGGCTCTTTGTCGCCCTTTAGCCGTGAAGGGCTGATTCCTCTGTCTTTACCTCAGCAACGGTTGTGGTTCCTTGATCAATTGGAGCCAGACTCCTCTGTCTATACTATTCCTTTGCAGGTGACGCTTACTGGTCTGGTTGATGTTGCTGTGCTGGAGCGGAGCCTGACGGAGATTGTGCAGCGACATGAAATTCTACGTACGACGTTTTTATTTGAACAGGATCAGCCGGTTCAGCATATTTCTGCAGCCGTCTCTGTTCCGTTGCGTTCAGTCGATTTCAGGCACTTTTCTGAGGCTGAGCGTACAGAGAAGCTACGACTCTGGATGCAACAGGAGGCTCGCGTCCCTTTCCGCTTAGCCGAAGGGCCGCTGTTACGAGCCTCGTTTTTAAAGCTTGCTCACCAGGAGGCGATCCTCTTTCTCGTGGTGCATCATAGTATTTTCGATGCCTGGTCTACCGACGTCTTCCTTAATGAATTGGCGATTGTCTATGAAGCGTTTATGGCTGGGAAGGCTTCTCCTCTGCCTCCATTGCGTATTCAGTATGCGGATTATACGTTGTGGCAGCGTGAGCAACTGCCTCGCATTGAGGCTGAACAGTTGCCATACTGGAGACAGCGTCTTGCGGGTATTCCAACTTTATTAGAATTGCCGTTTGATGCTGCTCGCCCCTCTGCTCGCAATTATCGGGGTTCACACCTTGTCTATACGCTGCCAGCGGCTCTAAGTGAGGAGATTAAGAGGCTTGGTTATCAGCATCAGAGTACTACTTTTATTACGCTGTTTGCGGCATTTAATGTTTTGCTTGGCCGCTATAGCGGACAGCATGATCTGGTGGTGGGTACGCCAATTGCAAATCGGACCCAGGGCGAGCTTGAGCACCTGATCGGATTTTTTGTGAATACGCTGGCCTTACGCACAGATCTGTCTGGCGATCCGAGCTTTGTTTCGCTGCTTCAGCAGGTGCGTGAGCGGGCTTTGGAGGCCTATGCCCATCAGGAGATTCCTTTTGAGCGGCTGGTCGAGGATCTACAGCCTGAGCGAAGTTTGAGCTATTCTCCGATCTTCCAGGTTCTATTTGTGCACCAGGATATGCGCGCTGAAGAGAAACGTAGCTCCCATCTCACGATGCGCTTCCAGGAAGTAGAGACGGATAGTGCGAAGTTTGATCTGACGTTGATGATCTATGAACGAGCTCAAGAGCTGATCTGTGTCTGGGAGTACAATACGGATCTGTTTAAGGCTTCGACGATTACGCGCATGGCAGACCATTTTCACTGTTTGTTAGAGGGGATTGTTGCTCAGCCGAATCAGCCAGTTGGACGGCTGCCGTTGCTCTCGGTGGCTGAACAGCAACGGCAGGTGGTGGAGTGGAATCAGACGCAGGTCCAGTATCCAGCCGTTGCGGGGCTCCATGAGCTGATCGAGCAGCAGGTTCTGCGCTCGCCTGATCGGATTGCTCTGATCTTTGAAGAGCAACATCTGAGCTACCGTGTGCTTCAGGATCGAGCCCGGGCCCTGGCAACCTTTTTGCGTGCGCAGGGAGTGGGACCCGATGTGGCCGTTGGGCTCTGTCTGGAGCGCTCGCTGGAGATGGTGATCGGCCTGCTGGGGATTCTGCTGGCCGGAGGAGCCTATGTCCCTCTCGATCCAGAGCTTCCCACGGAGCGGCTGGCGTTGATGATTGCTGAGGTGGCGATGCCGCTGGTCCTGACGCAGGCGCACCTGGCATCCCTGCTTCCCACAGGCGTCCGACACCTTGAGCTGGATCAGCAGTGGGAGCAGGTCGAGAGCGTGGCTCCTCAGGAGGATGCGCTCCCGGTGCAGGGGGATCAGCTCGCCTATATCATCTATACCTCGGGCTCGACGGGTCGACCCAAAGGGGTGATGAACACACATCGCGCCATCTGCAATCGCTTGCTGTGGATGCAGCAGGCCTATCGGTTGACGGAGCAGGATCGCATCTTGCAAAAGACGCCCTACAGCTTTGATGTCTCGGTCTGGGAGTTCTTCTGGCCATTGTTGACAGGAGCCTCGCTGGTGGTGGCGCGACCGGGAGGGCATCGGGAGAGCAGCTATCTGGTGCAGACGCTGCGGGAGCAGCAGATCACGACGCTGCATTTTGTGCCTTCTATGCTCAGTCTCTTTCTTCAGGAGCCGGAGGTGAGCCAGTGCACGAGTGTGCAGCGCATCATCTGTAGTGGAGAGGCTTTGACGGTGGAGCAGCAGGAGCGCTGTCTGGAGCGGTTGCCACAGGCGCGGCTCTTGAATCTGTATGGACCTACAGAGGCAGCGGTGGATGTGACGGCATGGGAGTGTCGAGAGGAGCCGGAGCGTAGGAGTGTGCCGATCGGCACGCCGATTGCTAATATTGCGATCTATGTGCTGGATGGGTGGATGCAGCCGGTCCCGATCGGGGTGGCGGGCGAGCTGTATATCGCGGGAGTGGGACTGGCTCGGGGCTATGTGCAGCGAGCGGATCTGACGGCGGAGCGCTTTGTGCCGAACCCCTTTGGAGCAGAGGGTGAGCGGTTGTATCGGACGGGAGATCTGGTGCGGCAGGATGAGGAGGGGACGATTGAGTATGTGGGACGGTTGGATCATCAGATCAAACTGCGGGGACTGCGGATCGAACTGGGAGAGATCGAGATGGCGCTGGTGGAGCAGGCGGAGGTGCGAGAGGCGGTGGTGCTGGTGCGAGAGGATCAGCCAGGAGACAAGCGCCTGGTGGCCTATGTGTTGATGCGGCCAGGGGCCGTGGTTCCGACCGGAGCCCAGTGGAGACAGGCGCTGCAGAAGAGTCTGCCGAGCTACATGCTACCAGCGGCGTTTGTGGTGCTGGAACAGTTCCCGATCACAGCCAATGGAAAACTGGACCGCAAAGCCTTGCCAGTGCCATCATATGGTTTTTCTGAAACGTCAGAATCTGCCGCCCTACCAGAGCTTTTGACTGCAACTGAAGAGCTACTCATCGCGCTCTGGGAGCAATTATTAAATAGTGGTCAGGTTGGTCGTATCTACAAAAGAGATAACTTTTTTGAGCGGGGTGGGCATTCGCTTTTAGCTACGCAGCTCGTCTCGCAAATGCGAAGATTCTGGCAGGTTGATCTCAGTGTCAAAACCATTTTTGAGCATCCCATTCTCGCTGAATTAGCTGCTCATATCGATCTATTGACGCATGAAAAGTCTGCCGCGCTCTACCAGCCAATTCCTTTGCGACCCGAGATGCAGACTGCCCTCCCTCTTTCGTTTGCGCAAAAGCGGCTCTGGTTTCTGGATCAGCTTGAGCCAGATGGGGCACTCTATACCATTCCATTTGTCTTGAAGCTGCAAGGAGAACTGCAATTTGACATGTTGGAGCAGACCCTTCTCAGCATTGTGCAGCGGCACGAAAGCCTCCGTACCATCTTTCCGGCCAATGAAGGGCAGCCCGAGCAGTTTATTCACGTTGTACCAGATGTTCCCCTTTCGCTGATTGATCTACGGCCATTCTCAGGCGATGAGCGTGAGCATCAGACCCAGCGTCTGATGCGACAAGAGATCTTGCGGCCATTTGATCTGGCCCATGGCCCGCTCTTCCGTGGGCTCTTGCTGCAATTAGACGCTGATGAGTCTCTCCTGGTGATCAGTATGCACCATATCGTCTCTGATGGCTGGTCGCTCGATATTCTGTTCAACGAAATTGCCGTCATGTATGATGCGCTGGCACGTGGGCAGGAGATCCCTTTGCCCGATCTTACGATTCAATATGCTGATTATGCTCTCTGGCAATATGCACAGATGCCTTTGATTGAAGCACAGCAATTAGCTTATTGGAAGCAGCATCTGTCGGGGGCTCCGGCTGTTCTGGAGCTACCATTGGATCATCCTCGCCCGCTGGTTCAGAAGTATCGAGGAGCGCATGTTGTCCATCGTTTCTCCCCATCTCTCAGCCAGCGGATCAAAGCCTTTAGCCGTCAGCAACAAAGTACGCTGTTTATTACTTTGTTGACTGCTTTTAATGTTCTCCTGGCCCGCTATAGTGGACAGGATGATCTGGTGGTGGGTACGCCGATTGCGAACCGTACACGGACGGAGACCGAGGCGTTAATCGGCTTTTTTGTCAACACGCTTGCCCTTCGTACGGATCTTTCCGGCTCCCCGAGCTTTAACGAATTGCTACAACGGGTACGCACTATTGCTCTGGAGGCCTATGCTCATCAAGAGCTTCCCTTTGAACGACTGGTCGAGGAGCTGCAACCTGAGCGCAGTCTGAGTTATTCTCCCATCTTCCAGGTCATGTTTGTGCTGCAAGAGGAGCGTCAGCAGCAGATACAATTGGCCTCTTTAGCGATGCAGCAGCTCGAAGTTGAAATTGAGGTCGCGAAGTTTGATCTGATGCTGATGGTCTATCCACAGGGCGAGGAGCTTGCCTGTATCTGGGAGTACAATACGGATCTTTTCAAGACAGAGACAATTACGCGGCTGGCAGATCATTTTCACATCTTATGGGAGGGCATCCTGGCTCAGCCAAATCAGCCAGTTGGACGGCTGCCCTTGCTTTCGGTGGCTGAACAGCAACGGCAGGTGGTGGAGTGGAATCAGACGCAGGTCCAGTATCCAGCCGTTGCAGGGCTCCATGAGCTGATCGAGCAGCAGGTTCTGCGCTCGCCTGATCGGATTGCTCTGATCTTTGAAGAGCAACATCTGAGCTACCGCGTGCTTCAGGAGCGAGCCCGGGCCCTGGCAACCTTTTTGCGTGCGCAGGGAGTGGGACCCGATGTGGCTGTTGGGCTCTGTCTGGAGCGCTCACTGGAGATGGTGATCGGGCTGCTGGGGATTCTGCTGGCCGGAGGAGCCTATGTTCCTCTCGATCCAGAGCTTCCCACAGAGCGGCTAGCATTGATGATTGCTGAGGTGGCGATGCCACTGGTCCTGACGCAGGCGCACCTGGCATCCCTGCTTCCGAGAGGCGTCCGATACCTCGAGTTGGATCAGCAGTGGGAGCAGGTTGTGAGCGTGGCTCCTCAGGAGGATGCGCTCCCGGTGCAGGGGGATCAGCTCGCCTATATCATCTATACCTCAGGATCGACGGGTCGACCCAAAGGAGTGATGAACACACATCGCGCCATCTGCAATCGCTTGCTGTGGATGCAGCAGGCCTATCAGTTGGGAGAGCAGGATCGCATCTTGCAAAAGACGCCCTACAGCTTTGATGTCTCGGTCTGGGAGTTCTTCTGGCCATTGTTGGCAGGAGCCTCGCTGGTGGTGGCGCGACCGGGAGGGCATCGGGAGAGTAGCTATCTGGTGCAGACGCTGCGGGAGCAGCAGATCACGACGCTGCATTTTGTGCCTTCCATGCTCAGTCTCTTTCTTCAGGAGCCAGAGGTGAGCCAGTGCACGAGTGTGCAGCGCATCATCTGTAGTGGAGAGGCTTTGACGGTGGAGCAGCAGGAGCGCTGTCTGGAGCGGCTGCCGCAGGCGCGGCTCTTGAATCTGTATGGACCCACGGAGGCAGCGGTGGATGTGACGGCGTGGGAGTGTCGAGAGGAGCCGGAGCGCAGGAGTGTGCCGATCGGGACGCCGATTGCCAATATTGCAATCTATGTGCTGGATGGGTGGATGCAGCCAGTCCCGATCGGGGTGGCGGGCGAGCTGTATATCGCGGGAGTGGGACTGGCTCGGGGCTATGTGCAGCGAGCGGATCTGACAGCCGAGCGCTTTGTGCCGAACCCCTTTGGCGTAGAGGGGGAGCGGCTGTATCGGACGGGAGATCTGGTGCGACAGGATGAGGAGGGGACGATTGAGTATGTGGGACGGCTGGATCATCAGATCAAACTGCGGGGACTGCGGATCGAACTGGGAGAGATCGAGATGGCGCTGGTGGATCAGGCGGAGGTGCGAGAGGCGGTGGTGCTGGTGCGAGAGGATCAGCCAGGAGACAAGCGCCTGGTGGCTTATGTGTTGATGCAGCCAGGGGCCGTGGTTCCGACAGGAGCCCATTGGCGACAGGCACTGCAGAAGAGTCTGCCGAGCTACATGCTGCCAGCGGCGTTTGTGGTGCTGGAACAGTTCCCGATCACAGCCAATGGAAAACTGGACCGCAAAGCCTTGCCCAGGCCGCAGTGGTCATCACCGATTGAAGACTATGTGGCTCCCCGCACATTGGTTGAAGAGGTCCTGGTAGCTATCTGGTCCCACGTGTTACATTCAGAAGACAATGGGAGAGTGATTGGAATTACCGATAACTTCTTTGTGCTGGGTGGTGACTCCATTCGCAGCGTCCAGGTCCTGGCACAGCTAAAAGCGCGGGGCTTTACCTGCAACCTGCAAGATATCTTCCAGTATCAAACAATTGCCGAACTGGCAGCGATCTTGCAAGCGGGTGAGCCATTACTAAAGCAGTTTGAGCCCATAGCGCCTTTTGCACTGATTCCCGAGGAGGATCGTGTGCTGTTGCCAGCCGAAGTAGAGGATGCCTATCCACTGACTGCTACACAATCGGGCATGTTCTATCATCTTCTCCTGACGGTAGACAATCCTATCTACCACAATGTCATCAGCCTGCATATTCGCGGTCAGCTTGATCAAGACCTCCTGAGGCAGGCCATTCAACTTCTGGTCGAGCGTCACGCCAACCTGCGTACAGGGTTTGATCTGGGAAGTTATAGTGAACCCTTGCAACTGGTATATAAGACCGTTGAAGTCCCCTTTGCCGTTGAAGATCTCCGAGGATATGCGAAGTCGGAGCAAGAAGAGATCATCAGCGCATTTGTCAAACAGGAGAAGCATCGGCTGTTCGACTATACTCAACCACCGCTGCTTCGTTATCATATGTTCCTGCGCACCGATGAAACGTTCCAGCTCACCATTACTGAATTTCATCCAATTCTCGATGGTTGGAGCTATCATCTCAATCTCGCCGAGATCTTTGAGACGCACAATGCTCTATTGCAGCAACAACAGCCAGAGCAGAAGCCGATCCCCCTTGCCTTCCGCGATTATGTTGCGCTTGAACAAGAGGTTCTGGCTTCAGAAGAGCATCAGAGCTACTGGACCGAAAAATTGCAAGAGAGCGTATTGTTGCAGGTCCCAAGGTTCCAGGAGTCCAGCCGAGACCTGGAGCCAGCGATAAAAGATCATCACATCCCCCTTTCAGAAGAGCTATCAGCAGGGTTAACGCGCCTGTCCAGGCAATCAGCTTACCCGCTGAAAAGCATCTTATTGGCGGCGCATATCAAGGCCATGTCCATTATAGGAGGCACAACAGATGTGCTGACCGGGCTCGTTGGCAATGGTCGTCTGGAAGAGACCGGTGGAGAAGATGTACGAGGAATCTTTCTCCTCACCATTCCATTCCGGCATCGTGTCTCGCCTGGAAGCTGGCTGGAACTCATTCGGACCGTGTTTGAGAGCGAGCGCGAGCTCATGCCTTTTCGACGCTATCCCCTCCCAGCGATTCAAGAGCTGCTTGGTGGAAAGACCTTGTTTGAAACAGCCTTTAACTATATGCACTTTCACTCCATGGCCGATCTCTTCCAGAATATGGAGATCCTCGATCCTATCCAGGCATTCGAAGAGACGAACTATACCCTCCAGAGCGACTTTACCGTTGATCCAGGCAGCGGGCATATTCAATTAAAGCTTGGCTATGATGAGCATGTATTGAACAAAGAGGCCATCACTACGCTCGGTCACTACTATAAACAGATCTTGCAGGCGATAGTGGATGATCCGGAGCAGCTTCATACAGAGCTTGCAGTCCTTTTACCCCACGAGCGGCAACGTATGCTCCTGGATTGGAATGCCCGTACGACCCCTTATCAAGAGCAAGAGACCGTCGTTCGCCGCTTTGAGTCCAGGGTACAGGCGCAGCCAGATGCGATAGCCCTTATCTTTGAAGAGGAGTACCTTACGTATGCAGAACTGAACCGGCGAGCCGATCATGTTGCTGCACAGTTGCATCGTCAAGGGGTGCAGCCTGATACACTGGTCGGAATCTGTGTCAGGCGATCAGAGCAGATGGTGATTGGCCTGCTTGGTATTCTTAAGGCTGGCGGGGCCTATCTGCCATTAGATCCAGCTCATCCACAGAGCCGTCTCGAGGCTATCCTTGACGATGCTCAGGTTCGGATCGTCCTGACACAGGAAGAGCTGTGCGATCGTCTGCCACAGACGGCTCTTTCGCTCCTCTGCCTGGATCGAGATCGCGATTGGCTGGCTGAAGAGCCAGGCCTCAATCTGGCCCTGCCGTTGCGAGGTGAACATGCAGCTTATGTGATGTACACCTCCGGTTCGACAGGGAAGCCCAAGGGAGTCGTAGTGACGCAGCGCAACATGACCAACTTCCTGGCAGGCATTGACGCCTCTCTACAGACGGAGCAGGCCTGGAGCTGGCTTAGTGTGACCAGCATCTCCTTTGATATCTCCGTCCTGGAGATTTTCTGGACGTTAGTCAATGGACATCGTCTTATCATTCAGCCGTCGTTAGAGGAGACCAGTTTCCATGCGAGTGAAGAGGAGACGACGACACAGACCCCGTCCCATGCTATTCCATTCCAACTGCTCAAGCATCAGGTCACGCATTTTCAGTGCACCCCTTCATTGATGAAGATGCTGCTGCTCTGGCCAGAGATGGAGCAAGCGTTGGAAAAGTTACAGCACCTGTTATTAGGAGGCGAAGCCTTTCCAGCCTCTCTGGGTGAGCATCTCCTCAGCGTTATGACTGGTCAGGTCCATAACCTGTACGGCCCCACGGAGGCGACGGTCTATGTAACCGAGCACGTGTTGGAGGGTGCGAAGCGTATGATCCCCTTAGGTCGCGCACTGCCCAATACGCAGATCTATCTTCTGGACACCTACTTGCAGCCAGTCCCCGTAGGCGTGCCAGGTGAGCTCCATATTGCGGGCGATTGTCTGGCGCGTGAATATCTCAAGCGACCAACTATTACCGCAGAACGGTTTATTCCCAATCCCTGGGGCCGACCAGGCACGCGCCTGTATAAGACCGGTGATCTGGCCCGTTATCGGCCTGATGGAGTGATCGAGTATCTGGGACGCCTGGACCAGCAAGTGAAGATCAACGGGCAACGTATCGAACTGGGCGAGGTCGAGGCCGCTTTAAATAAGCAAGCAGCAGTCCATGAATGTGTGGTGATCGCCCATGAGATCCGGCCAGGTGAAAAGCGGCTGGTTGCCTATGTTGTACCGGCCCAGAGCCAGGAACTTGATGGAGTAGAGCTACGCCAGGCGTTGCAGAGGCTGCTCCCACTGTATATGGTGCCGTCCGCTATCATCGCTATCGAAGCCTTGCCGATGACCGTGAATGGAAAATTGGATCAGCGGCTTCTCCCAACTCCCGAGTGGCAGGGGGAGGAGGCGGAGAATCGTTATGAGGCTCCACGAAACGCGATTGAAGAGACTCTCGTCACCATCTGGTCGCAGGTGTTTGGTGGGCAGCGCATCGGCATTCATGATAACTTCTTTGCCCTTGGTGGCGACTCCATTGTCAGCGTGCAGATCGTTGCTCGTGCCAATCAGGCGGGATTACCAATAGAGATTCGCCACGTCCTGACGAAGCAGACGATCGCTGAGCTGGCGGCAACCCTTGAGAGATAAAGAAACAGTAGAGAAGGGATACGATCAATTATGGCTGATTTAACGCTTGCCCAACGCGCTCAACTGGCACAGCGCCTGACGAAGAAGATACAGAAAAAGCCGCTGGAGACAGCGGCCCCACCTGTACAGCAACGGATTCCGGCTCAGGATCGACCTGAAGAACCGCCACTCTCCTTTGCTCAGCAACGCCAATGGTTTCTGGATCAACTAGATCCGAATAGCTCTCTCTACACCATTCCTATTAGCTTACGCTTGCTTGGTCCTGTTCAGAGTGAACTGCTTGAGCAGGCGTTGCAGCAGTTAGTGTTACGTCATGAGAGCCTGCGCACAAACTTTCCAGCCCGAGATGGTCAGCCCTGGCAACAGATCCATACAGAGGTTCTCTTTAAACTTCCCTGTGTTGATCTCCGGTCCCTTGCAACACAAGAGCGCGAGGGCTATGTGCAGAATATGGTCCGGCATGAGATTGAGCGTCCCTTCCAACTGAAGGATGGGGCCCTCTTTCGTGGGCTGCTTATCCGTTTGCAGGATGAAGACTATGTGCTTGTTTTGAGTATGCACCATATTATCTCTGATGGGTGGTCGCTTGGAATCTTGCAGCAAGAGCTCAGTCTTCTTTATACCGCGCTCTGCCAGAAGCAGCCTCCTGCTTTGCCTCCTCTGCCGCTTCAGTATGCAGATTTTGCCTTATGGCAACGATCCTGGTTGCAGGGAGCGGTGTTGGAGCGGCAGATTGCGTACTGGCGTCGGCAACTTGCTCATCTTGCGCCGTTAGAACTGCCCACGGATCGCCCGCGTCCACCCTTGCAGTCATTTGTAGGGGCTGCTCAGGATCTGCTGTTGCCTCAAGAGCTCAGCCTGAAACTCAAACAGCTCAATCAGAAGAGCGGCACAACCCTCTTTATGACCCTGCTGGCAGCCTTTCAACTCCTGCTTGCGCGGTATAGTGGTCAGAAGGATATTGCGGTTGGCACCCCTATTGCCAATCGCACGCGAATGGAGCTTGAGGGCCTGATTGGCTTTTTTGTGAACACGCTGGTGCTGCGCAGCGATCTAACGGGAGATCCAACCTTCCTTGAACTTCTACAACAGGTTCGCGAGCGTTCCATGGAGGCGTTTACCTATCAGGATGTGCCGTTTGAAAAGATTGTAGAGGCCGTTCAGCCAGTGCGAGATCTGAGCCGCGCCCCCCTTTTCCAGGTGATGTTTGCTGTTCAGAACATGCCCCAGATGCGGCAGCAGATGCAAGATCTCACCATTCAGCCAGTCATCTATCAGACCTCAACCGCCAAGTTTGATCTGAATATGAGCATTAGCGAGACGCCTGAGGGGCTGCACTGTGTCTTAGAATACGCCACAGCCCTCTTTGATGAGCAGACTATTGAACGGTTTTTAAGCCATTGGCAGATACTGCTACAGGCGATTGTCGCTCAGCCAGAGGCAAAGATTCATCAATTCTCCGTCCTCTCAGAGAGTGAGCGACAACAGATTCTCGTTGGATGGAATCGCAGTCTGGCTCCTCGCTCGCCCCTTTTTCTGCATGAGACTTTTGATGCTCAGGTTCGTCAGCAGCCGAGAGCCACAGCCGTCATCTTTGGGCAGGAGCATGTGACATATGAGGAGCTCAATCAACGAGCCAATCAGCTCGCCCATTATCTGCGCCGTCAGGGTGTTGGGCCTGAGAAGCTGGTTGGCGTCTGCCTTAAACGCTCGCCAGCTATGTTGATTGGCCTGCTGGCGATTCTCAAAGCGGGAGGAGCGTATGTCCCTCTGGACCCGGAGTATCCAGAGGCTCGATTGGCGTTTATGGTACAGGATGCTCAGCTCTCAATCGTTCTGACACAGACAAATTGCCTGTCAGTCTTGCCTCTGGCTCAGACGACCTATCTCTGCTTAGACGCTATGTGGGAGATCATTGCCCGTGAGCGCGACGATAATCTCCATACTTCCCTGGCTCCTCATAATCTTGCCTACTTGATTTATACCTCAGGCACAACCGGGACCCCCAAAGGGGCGATGCTCACGCAAGGGGGATTGATGAACTATCTGACCTGGGCGGGTCAGTATTACCAGGTGAGCCGTGGAAGTGGATCGGCTGTCCATTCCTCGCTTTCATTCGACCTGACGATTACCAGTCTCTATCTTCCGCTTATTCATGGAAAGAGCGTCGTCCTGGTCCCTGAAGAGCCAGGGATTGATGCTCTCAAGAGAACCATCGCTGCCCATCCCGAGCTCAGTGTCTTAAAGATCACGCCAGCTCACTTGAAACTGTTGACTGCGGCGCTCTCTCCGCAAGAGATGCACGCGATCAAAAGCACTCTTGTTATTGGAGGAGAAGCATTAACGGGCGCGAGCCTTGAGCCATGGCTCACATATGCACCGTCTGCACGTTTCATCAACGAGTATGGTCCAACTGAAACGGTGGTTGGAAGCTGCATCTTTGAGGTAACGCCGGACACGGTTGAGCCAGGAAACCTTCCCATTGGACGGACTATTGCTAATATGCAGCATTATGTCCTGGATGCGACATTACAGCCAGTGCCAATCGGGGTGATCGGTGAACTCTATATTGGAGGCGAGGGGGTTGCTCGAGGCTATTTAGGGCGGCCAGCTTTAACGGCTGAGCGCTTTATTCCCAATCCATATGGGCTCTCTGCTGGAGAGCGTCTCTACAAAACGGGAGATCTTGGACGTTATCGAGCGGATGGCACGCTTGAGTATCTTGGCCGTACCGATCAACAGGTTAAAATTCGCGGCTATCGTATTGAGCTAGGTGAGATCGAAACAACCCTTGAACAACATCCTGCTGTGCGGGAGTGTGTTCTGCTCTTACGGAAAGACGCAGCGGGCGAGCAACAGCTCCTTGCTTATATTGGCATTGGGGGCATTGGGGGCATTGGGGGTATCGGTGGGCGTAAACAGGGGTATGATCTCACTGAGCTAGAGCTACAACGCTTCTTACATGACCGTCTCCCTCCGTATATGGTGCCTGCACGCCTGATCATACGAGATGCCTTGCCTTTAACGACCAATGGGAAGATTGATCGCCAGCAACTGGCTCAATGGTCATTGGATGAGGAAGAGCCGGACGATGAGATCGCGCAGCCACGAACGGCTATCGAAGAACTATTGATTGGTATCTGGGCACAAGTGCTGGAGCGCAAGCAGATCAATCTGCGGAAAAGCTTTTTTGAACTGGGGGGACACTCTCTTCTGGCGACGCAGGTCGCCTCCCGGCTCAAAGAGGTCCTTCATATTACCTTACCTTTAAAAGATCTGTTTGAGCATCCTACCATTGGACAATTAGCTGCACAGATCGAACGGTTTCAGCATCGTGAGCAAGGCTCAGGATTTGAACAGATTCCCATTGTTGAACGACAGGCGCGTTTGCCGCTCTCATTTGCCCAGCAACGGCTCTGGTTTCTGGACCAGCTAGAGCCTGAGAGCTCTCTCTATACTATTCCCCTCGCCCTGCGCCTGCAAGGTGATCTCCAGCGTGGGCTATTAGAAGCGTGCATTGAACAGCTTGTGGAGCGCCATGAGAGTCTGCGAACGGTCTTTCCTCATGAGCGAGGCAACCCTTATCAATTGATCCAGACGGCTGCTCCCCTGCCACTACGGTTTATGGATCTGCGAACCTCGGCTGAGCTAGAGCGCGAAGCGTATGCACACCAGCTCTTATGGCAGGAGGTGCGGCGTCCCTTTTCTCTAGGCGATGGGCCCCTTTTCCGAGCTCTGTTGCTTCAATTGCGGGACGATGAGTACCTGCTTGTCTTCAGTATGCATCATATTATCTCTGATGGCTGGTCTGTTGGTGTGCTCTTACGCGAACTCAGTCAGCTTTATACTGCGCGTGTGAATGGACAGCCTGACCCTCTGGCGCTCTTGCCGGTTCAGTATGCAGATTTTGCACAGTGGCAACGTAGCTGGCTGCAAGGAGAGGTCCTGGAACGGCAACTGACCTATTGGCGGCAGCGTCTGCATGGCCTGGAGCCATTAAATCTGGCGACAGATCGGCCACGACCGGCAGCGCAGACCTTTGAGGGGGCCATTGTAGAAGCCGTGTTGCCCGCGGCCATCAATCAGCGTCTCTCCACACTCAGCCAGCGCTACCAGGTCACTTTGTTTATGACCTTAGTGGCAAGCTTCCAACTCTTATTAGCACGCTATAGCGGACAGGATGATATCGCCATTGGGACACCGATTGCGAACCGCACACGAAAAGAGCTGGAAGGCTTGATCGGCTTCTTTGTCAATACCCTTGTCCTTCGAACAGACCTCTCGCAAGATCCGACCTTCCCACAAGTGCTTCAACAGGTGCGCGATCGAGCTTTAGAAGCGTATACGCATCAGGATGTCCCCTTTGAAAAGCTCGTTGAAGCTCTGCAACCGGTGAGAGATCTGAGCCGTTCGCCGCTGTTTCAGGTGATGTTTGCCTTTCAGAATCTTCCTCCAGTCCAACCTTCATTACAGGGCTTAACGGTCCAGCCCGTGGATTACGAGACGACAACAGCCAAATTTGAGCTGAACCTGAGCGTAAGCGATCTAGGTCAAGAGGGCTTACACTGCACCCTTGAATATAACAGCACGTTGTTTGAGGCACGTACTGCTCAACGTCTCCTGGAGCATTGGCAGCGGCTGCTTATGGCTATTCTTGAGCAGCCCGAGCAACGGATAAGTCAGTACACGCTGTTGTCCAGCTCGGAGCGTCAGCAGATCCTCTGGGAATGGAATCAGACCGAGAGACAGTATGGTCCTCCTACCACATTGCTTGATCTTCTGACCACTCAAGCCGAACAGGTCCCGGATGCAATTGCTGTCTGGTCCGAGGGTGCCGCGATCAGCTATAGTCTGCTGCATCAGAAGGCTAACCAGCTTGCCCGCTATCTCCAGGCCGCTGGACTGCGAATCGATCAGCCCGTAGGTATCTTAATGCAGCGTTCGCTGGAGATGGTGATTGGCCTTGTCGGGATCATGAAGGCAGGTGGGGCCTATCTACCGCTTGATCCAACCTATCCACAAGAGCGCTTAGAGTACATGCTGCACGATGCACAGGTCTCTCTCTTGCTGACACACCAGGCGGTGCATGAGCAGCCTCCTCAGAGCACAGCTCGTAGCATTGATATCGAGCGGGATTGGCCCATGATCGCCCTGGCCAGTTCCGGGCCGCTGGCTCATCAGCTTCAGCCAACCAGCGCAGCTTATATGATCTACACCTCCGGCTCGACGGGGAGGCCAAAGGGAACAATCATCTCTCATGAAGGGATCTGTAATCGCCTGCTCTGGATGCAAGATGCGTATCAGCTTCAACCATCCGATCGTGTGCTTCAGAAGACCCCTTTTAGCTTTGATGTCTCCGTCTGGGAATTCTTCTGGCCATTGCTTGTGGGAGCACCACTCGTCATGGCGCAGCCAGAAGGACACCGCGATACTGACTACCTGGTAAGCCTGATTGCTGAGCAGGCTATTACCACCCTTCACTTCGTCCCTTCTATGCTGCAACTGTTTCTGGCCGCCCCGGATCTACAGCGCTGTTCCAGCGTACAACGCGTCATCTGTAGCGGTGAGGCCCTACCGTTCTCGCTACAAGAACACTTCTTCCGGCAGATGGATGCACAGCTCCATAATCTCTATGGTCCCACCGAGGCTTCGGTTGATGTCACATACTGGGAATGTCAACGTGAAAGCCCTCTGACAATCGTGCCCATCGGGCGGCCCATTGCAAATATTCAGATGTATATCCTTGATCCTCAACTGGAGCCAGTGCCGGTCGGGGTTCCAGGCGAACTCCTGATTGGTGGTATTGGTCTGGCTCGTGGCTATCATCAGCGGCCTGAACTAACAGCCGAGCGCTTTATTCCTGATCCGCATAGTGATCATCCCGGTGCCCGTCTCTATCGTACCGGGGACCTTGCTCGCTATCTGAATCATGGCGTTATTGAGTATCTGGGCCGCTTAGATCAGCAGGTGAAATTGCGCGGGCTCCGGATCGAACCAGGCGAGATTGAGGGCGCTCTACTCAAGCATCCAGCGATTCAGGCCTGCGTTGTCGTCATGAAGGAGAATGCTGCGGCTCAGAAGCAGTTGATTGCTTACCTTGTTCCATCCAGCGAGACGCCAGCGCCGACCAGCGCTGAACTGCGTAGCCTGCTCTTACAAGATCTTCCCGAATATATGGTTCCGGCGCGAATGCTTTTTCTCAGTGAGCTTCCGCTGACCCCTAATGGCAAGGTTGATCGTAAGGCTCTGCCATTGCCAACTGCTCAGGCAGAGGAAGAAGGAGACAATTTTGTCGCTCCTCAGCTGGAGGAAGAGATAACGCTGGCCAGGCTTTGCGCCAGACTATTAAGGAGAGAGCGCGTTGGGATGCAGGATAATTTCTTCCGTCTGGGTGGAGATTCATTGCTGGCCCTACAATTTGTCGCTCAGATTAATGAGCTGTTCCAGGTCAAGTTAGCAGTTCGTGCTATCTTTGATACCGTAACTCTAGGAGATCTTATGCAGGTCATTGTGCAGGAAATGATCAAGCGAGTTGATCACGAGCAGCTTCAACAACTGCTGGAGGAGATCGAGAACCTGCGTTAATCCGAGTTAATCTGTATAAGAACAATGAAGAGCCGCTTCAACTACTGCGTTGAAGCGGCTCTTCATTGTTCTGAATCGTTCTTAATAGGAGATGGGGTCTAACAGAGGGTGCGTGACTTCAACCAGGCGGAGTTGATGAGGAAATGAAGGAAGGTTATGAGAGGGGAACCACTCATCATGAAAGATAGAAGAAAGATAATTTTCACCACGATCGGCACAGACGCAGACAGCTCGTTTCAGCGTCGGATGAAGAGCGAGATAGCGTGTACAGGCGGCCAGGACTGCTCCACTGGAGCCACCAACCATGAGCCCGGTCTGAGCAGAGAGGGCGCGGCAGAAAGAGAAAGCCTCCTCATCAGTGACCAGCAGATGGGTATCATATAGTTCTGGCTTCAGAAATTGGGAGGGGCGAGAAGAGCCAATGCCTGTAAGCTTGCGTGGAGCAGAGGGCGTTCCAAAGACGACTGATCCATACGCATCGACGCCAATGATCTGTGTCTGAGGGCTGACCTCACGAAAAAAGCGCCCGATACCAGCGAGCGAGCCACCCGTAGAGACAGAGATAAAGATAACATCGACCTTATGCTCCATCTGTTGATAGATCTCAGGGCCAGTCTGTGTATAATGGATGGCTGGATTGGCAGTATTATGGTATTGATTGGTCCAGACCAGAGAAGGGTGTTCCTGACAGAGCTGCTGAATACGAGCAAGTCGTGACAGAAGGTAGCCACCATTGAGATCGGGCTGCGTCACAAGTTCGATCTGAGCTCCAAAAGCCTCCATCTTGGCGCAATTTTCAACCGTTGTCTTGGGATCTACAACCGCAATAAAGCGATAGCCACGAGCCTTACATTGAAAGGCGAGAGCGACCCCCAGGTTCCCAGAGGTAGATTCAATAATCGTTGCTCCAGGCTCAAGGAGACCCCGATCCTCTAGATCCTCCAGGAGCGCATAGCCGGTGCGATCCTTCATTGAACCCGTAGGATTGGCCCCCTCAAGCTTGAGATAGATGAGCTGTTGAGACTGAGCATCCCGATACTCAATTGGTTGAAGAGGGGTATTGCCAATTGTTGAGGCAAAAGCTTTTAGTTGAGCCGCTGGTAGCCCTGCGAGTGCCAGTATATTCACGAATCATACTCCTTCTAGAGAGAAGTAACGGCAAAAGGTAGAAGAGAAGCAGACAGGTGTAACCAGTAAAGAAACAGCTCTATGCCTTTATTCTCAAAGGAGGATAGAGCTGTTTTGCATCTCTTTTAAGAGGGCAATATCATGTTTCACAAAAGGAAAGCATTCATACACAAAAAGTATACTGTCAGACAGATGGTAAGCTCTATCCTCTTACGAAGTATTTCTTGCTGTTGAGAAGAAGGAGGGCCGCTCATAACAATGTGTATTGATCTACATATCATCTGCTTCTGTAAAGCAGAGATAATTACTCTGCAAAAATACTCTATTGGGAGATTTTTGAAGGGAGAAAAAGAATATATACTTATAGAAATGAAGTCGTTCAGCTTTAGAAGCATTGTTCTGGCAGGGAATTGATTATGAAGGAGAGCTTCATACAGTTTTGTAACACATTTGACGTACTTTGGAAGTAGTATGCGAGTATCCTATGAGTAGACCTTCATGAAGGGGGTTCACCACCCGGCATGAAGACTCCGTTTTCAGACGAGAGAAAGAGTAGCCTGATCAGATTGATTCTGTTTGCTGATAGGGCCCTGGAGCATGGCTGTCTCCAGAACTTCTGGCTTTGGGCATGCTATTCTTGAATGGATGCGTATTAGAAGAGATGGATAGATAAGAAAGACGAGAAAGACACAATGTATTCAGAGCAGCAGTCGATGAACGAGACACGCAATACGAATAACGATCCACGTGAGCAGCAGTATTACGCACCTGGATCGACGCGACAGCGAGCCCCGAAAAAGCGTTCTGGGAAGCGTTTCAAGCAGACCTTGCTCGTGATCGGGCTGGTCATCGTCGTGGGACTGGCGATCTTTGCCACCCAGGTATCCTATAATTCTGAGCAGGTGACTCTTCCAACACAGACGGTGCATGTGCAGGGACATAGTACTGTCACCATCTCTGGAGGGATTGGCTCAGTCACCGTCCATACGGGAACCGGTGATACTGTGGTTGTAAAGAGCTCAAAATATGTGCATGGGCTGGGATCGAGATTTGACGAGATGCAGGTCCATGTAGACCAGAATGGGAATAATCTGGATATTCATGCTGACGAAGGCTGGGGCATGTTTGGAGCCCGTGGCATTATTCTTGATGTGACGGTGCCAGCTGATACCGCGTTGTCGGTGCATACCTTCTCTGGCTCAATCACCGCTCAAGATCTTCACGGGGCCTTCCATGCTGATTCATTCAGTGGAAGCATTGATGCCACTAACTTGACTGGCAAAGTAGATATTGCAACGACCTCTGGGAGCATCGATTTAGAGCAGAGCCATCTCCAGGGCGATACCTCGATCAAATCGGTCAGCGGTGCCGTTGCCTTTAATGGTGATCTGGCCACAGATGGAAGCTATACGGTGAATACCGTGAGTGGCTCAATTGCGCTGGTCTTGCCCTCAGATGCATCGTTTACGCTACACACATCGACAACCTCAGGCTCATTGCACAACGCCTTTGAATCGGAGACCGTTGGTAGCGATCCTCATGCTAAAATCGACTTTAGCACTGTGAGTGGGAGCATGGCTATTGATAAACAATAGCCTCTCCGGCTAGAACGCCCTCAAGACGTGCACGAACACGTTTCGAATGTCTGCTCAAACTGGCCCCGGAGTTGCATTCATACGATTTCCTGGAAATCAGATGGATGCGACCCCGGGGCCAGCTTGAGCAGACATTCCTTTTTCAACGCTCTTTAATGCGAGACCTGGAGTTGAGCGGTCTGTTCGATCTGTTCGCGTTTACGAGCGATATTTTTGATATGTGTTTTAAGGGTGGTATTGGCAATATGTAAATGTTTGGCGATGCTCACACGGTCAATACCCGAGCGCAGAAGCGTAACGATCTCGCGCTCACGGGGAGTTAACAGCTCATCCTTGATATAATAGGAATTTTTACTATCAAAGATGCAGCGCATCAACAGTGGCGTGAGTGTTGGCTCAATCAAGAACGACTGCTTGCTGATATGAAGCGATGAGCGCAGGAGATCTCTGGAGGCATGAGGAGTAAGATAGCCCAATGCGCCCGTATCATAGGCTGTCTTGAGATCGGCCAGATTAGGATTATTGGCGATCACGACACACTTCTCTCGATAGATGGAGAGCCGTTCCGTCATTACTGATTGATTGATAATAATTAAATTCACAGTATGTGCATCTTTTTCAACACTGTCGCGGAGCATACTCGCTTCATAGACGGCGGAGACGCTGGGATCATTCTCAAAAATGCTCCGTAATCCAGCTCGGACAATATCGTTTGGCTCAATTATTAAGAGTAGCAATCCCATTTCTTTGAGCTCCTTCTCACTCTAGTGTTTGACATTGTATTGAATGACCGGGCTATTTGACCAGGTCTTGTTAGTAGAAGGATAAAGAAATGAAGTTCAGAAAAAGTTCGCACTGAATTCGCATTCCTGAGCAGGGAGAAGGCCACTTTTTCTCTTCTTCACGCCCCAATAAAAATGACTGGCCCCTCAAACAAGAGGGGCCAGTCAGGTTCCGACACTATTTTGATCCTGTCACGAAATTAGCTGGATCAACCTGGTTTAGCCAACCAGACTCAATGTATCATCAGGAGCTGGTGCGGTCACGGGGGTCCGATCCTCCGTACCCTTCTTGCGAGCGAGCCGATCCTTGATATTCTCCACCGTGACATACAGAGTTGGAACGAGGAGAAGCGTCAAAAATGTGGATGAGCTCAGCCCGCCAATGACGACGATTGAGAGCGGCTTGGAGATAAACATACCCGATGGACTCAGCCCAACCGCCATTGGGAGCAGGGCAAAGACGGTGGCAAGCGCCGTCATCAAGATTGGGCGCAGGCGTTGGGTTGCACCCATGATCACGGCATCATAGGCCGAAGAACCAGTGGCCCGAAAATGGTTCACGCGATCAATCAAGACGATGGCATTTGTCACGACGATTCCAATCAACATTAAGAAGCCGATCATCGCGGGTAAGCCCAGGGCCGTCTGGGTGACAAACATCAGGAGCAGCGAGCCGATGCCTGCGAACGGGATCGCAACCAGTAAGATCAGCGGCTGGACAAAACTGCGGAAGGTCGCAATCATGACAATAAAGACCAGCACTACAGCCGCCCCAAGTGCCAGATAGAGATCGTTAAAAGCCTCAGTCATCTGCTGAGAGGCTCCTCCCTGGCTGACAGTAACTCCGGCAGGGAGCTTCAGAGCATTGATCTTTTGCTGAAGCTCGGCAGTAATTCCTCCCACGTTCTGATTGGTCACCTCAGTACTGATCGTTGCGGTGCGATCACCGTCCAGGTGGGCGATGATGGGAGGCTCCAACGTACGATTGACATCGGCGAGATCGCTTAACGCCACCGTCTTCCCCAGCGGACTCGGAATCTGGAGCGCTCGTAACTGTTCAATGGTGGTAGCAGTGGGTCCTAATTGAAGATCCACATCCAGCTGTGTATCATTGAACGTTACTTTTGTAGCTGTGGCACCGGTATAGATGGCACGAATATACTGTCCAACCTGGGCAGTACTCAGGCCATTCTGACTGGCCTTCTCTGGATTGACATGAATATCGATCAGTGGAGCAGCCCCCGCGAGATCGCTGGTTGAGTTTTTTGTATGTGCAGTATTGCTAAAGGCAGCTAGAATCATCTGGGTCCCTTGTTGAAGTACCGTACTATTGGGTGCCTGCACCTGAAATTGAATCGTGCTATTCTGTGAATCCTGTCCTGCCAGCGTAATTGTGCCAGCTCCCTGGATCTGCTGCAACTGCTCCTGCAATTTTTTCTTGATTGCCACCTGATCAGCATCGGGATCAGTTGTGAGATAGGTTGTATTGACCACGTCACCATTGCCATTCAGGCTCTGGCTCCCCGATTGGGTATAGATCTGATAGGTCTTGACTTCAGGAATTCCTGCGAGCACATCCTCGATCTTTGTTGCCGCCACACTGATCGTTGTCAGATTACTGCCAGGAGGAAGGCTCTGATTAATGGAATAGGTATTCTGGTTCATGGAATCAAGCAGGTTGGTGGGGAGCGTTGTAACCAGAGCAACCGAGCCACCCAGAAGCAATACCGCGATAGCGATAGTGATGATACGATGAGTGATGACCCATTTCAATAAGGGGGTATACCCCTTTTCGAGGAACGAGGGACGTGGGTGTCCATCGGCTGCGAGATGTTTCTGGCGCGTATCAGCCTTTAAGAACCAGTAAGAGAGAAGCGGAATGACGGTGAGCGAGACCAGCAGGGAGGCCAGCAGTGCAACGGCCACCGTAATAGAGAAGGCCTTAAAGTACAGGCTGACAAAGCCACCGGCAAAGCCAATGGGAAGAAAGACGGCCACTGTCGTAATTGTTGAAGAGGTGACGGCCCCTGCCACTTCCTGAACCCCTGCCAGGACCGCGCTCTTTTTCTCCTCGCCCAGATTGAGGTGGCGATAGATGTTCTCCAGGACAACAATTGAATCATCTACGACACGACCAACCGCGATGGTGAGACCCGCGAGCGTCATAATATTGAGTGAATAGTTCTGAACTTTCAGTCCGATGAGGCCGATAATGACCGACAATGGAATCGAGATTGCCGTCACCAGGGTTGAGCGCAACGAAAGTAAGAAGAGCAGAATGACCAGGATGGCAAAACCCGCTCCCAGTAATCCTTCGCGTACCAGCCCATCGATTGACTGTTGAATAGCGGGAGCCTCGTCGTCAACAATCCAGACGTGTGCCCCTGATCCCAGTTGTTGCTCGATGGAGGCAAGTTTTGCACGAATATCATGCGAGATCGTGACCGTATTGCCACTGCTCGTCTTGGTAATTCCCAGTCCAATGGTTGGCTGCCTGTTTGTGCGTGTGAAGGAGGTAGAGGCTTCAACACTCAAGGTCACCGTTGCGATATCGCTGAGCTTCACGGAAAGGGAGCTGCCATCCGATGCCCTGGATGCTTTTTGTCCAACGGTCAGATTCTGAAGGTCTTGCAATGATTGGAATGTATTGCTCACACGGATTGGTGAGCTGCTATTGGTCTCGTCCAGTGAGCCAGCTGGTAGTGAGATATTGTTGTTTTGTAGCGCTCCCTGGATCTGATCAAGCGAGATACCATTGGCCTGCATCTTTGCACTATCCAATTGGATTGCCACGATCTGATGGCGCAGGCCAGTCACATAGACATTGGCAACGCCATTGATTCCTCTGAGCTCAGGCACAATCTTTTGTTGAAGATCATTGGCGAGATTCTCCTGATCGCTCGGGGCAGAGACGGCCAGGTCCATCATGGTCAGAGCATTGAAATCGTAGACCTGCACCTGTGGCGTGGCATCCTTGGGAAGATTCCCTTTTACCTGATCGATGCGTTCCACCAGATCTTGTTTGGCCTGAGCCATATCTGTCCCATAGGCATACTGCAAGGTGATCCCTGAGAGCCCCTCACCTGTACGTGAGCTCAGCACTTTGACTCCGGCCAGCCCTTTAATGCTCTGCTCTAAGGGGATCGTCACATCTTTTTCAACAGTGGTTGGCGAGGCTCCTATATAAGGAGTAACGACCGAGATGACCGGAAAATTGATTGCGGGGAGCGTCTCCTGGGTGAGTTGCGGAATCAGATAAATGCCAACACCCAGAAGAGCCAGCGTGAGAATAATGACAATACTTTTGTTTGCCAGACTGAGCCTGGAAAGGAAAGACATGCGTGTACTCCTTTTATGTGATCATAGCTGGAACAGCAAGAAATAGGTAATCATGGTTGGAACAGCAAGAAGTAGGCGATCATACCAGGAACAGCAAGAAGTAGGCGATCATACCAGGAACAGCCAGAAGCACTCATCTGCTGACTGCTGTAAGGTAGCCGGACAGACTGTGGTGACTCAGCGGCAGAGCTGGAGACCTTTTCCTTGTCTGACAGCCTCCTGATAGATGCGAGCGGCTAAGGCAATATCTTCGATTGCCAGACCAAAAGGGTTGACGAGCAAGATCTCTTCTGGGGTACGTCGTCCTATGCGTTTGCCTGTGATGAGGTCACCCAGTTGCGCGTCAATCTTGCGCGAGAAAGGTCGCTGTTCTTGTTCTGAATCATCTGGTCCGATCAACTGGCCCGCACGATACATTCGTCCCAGGAGCCGCCGGTGATCGCTTTTCACCAGATGCCAATCATCCACAATGACCGCATCGGCCTGCAAGACCACATCCGGCAGGATATCGTCGAGCGAGACATTCACGACAATGGTCCCTGGCGAGAGCCATTGATAAGGGATATAGCCAGTTGTGGTAGTGGTGACCGGTATGACCAATTCTGCCTCAGCAATTGCCATTTGCGCTGACGCGGATTGCTCAAAGGTTACCTGATGTTCATGAAGAAGCCCTGCAATCCCTTGCGCGAAGTGCTGGCTCCGTTGGGCATCCAGATCAAACAGGGCAATCTTCTGTAAGGTGGGAAGACGTTTCACCAGCAGCTCGATATGAGCCTGCGCAAGGACCCCAGCTCCAATGATTGCTACCTTCTTAATGGGTCGGCCCTGAAGCAGATCGACAGCGAGCGCGGTTACGCTTGCCGTTCGTAAGCTTGAGAGATAGGCTCCTTCCAGAATAGCGTTGATCCGTACTGTAATAGGATCAAAGAGCAATGTGAGCCCATTGGCGCGTGGTAGGCCGCGTTGGGGATTAGCTATATTTCCATTAATAATTTTCGTGCCTGCCGCTGTTAGCTCACCACCAACGTAGGCTGGCATATTCAAACTCCGAACGGTTTCGCCAAGCGGATTCTCCCAGCCCAGATAGGCTTCATCTGGAAGAACCGTCTGCTGGAGACTATGTAGCCGAAAAACCTCTCGAATGATAGCTACAGTGTCTATCGTGGAGCAAAGCTGTTCAACATCTTTTCTACACAGGTAGAGAAGAGATTCATCATTGCTACTCAATGGTGCTGACTGCCTTTCTTTCTGCACATTGAGGTCATAGAAAAAGAGGCCTGAATGATGCAGAAGGGGGGGTCTATCTGGAATGAAGACGCTGTTCGAACGATCAAAGCGAGCGATGTGAGAGCGAAATGACCATGCTCCGCCATCGCAATCAGACATGAGCGTCCTTTATTGTGACAGAGAGAAGTATACCGTTCACGACTTGCCAGGGGGAAGCTCCCTGGTGAGTATTTTTTTCGCTCATATGGGAGGAGAAAAAGGAGGAGGAGGACTACCTCCTCTCAAGGCATGCCAGTAGTATCTCCTCCTATTCTCCCTGCCAAAAATCCTCCTTCGGGTGGATTGTGCCCTTCAGGACCGATCAGGTACAGTTATCACTGTATTCGCAGTGACCTGTCATGATAGCGAATGGCGGAGCATGGCCAGCTCCCAGAAGCCCTCTGGCCGATCCTACCCTGTGCTCTCAACCATTTCACCAGATGATCCTCATCACAGCACCATCGCTCTGTCGCATTAGCAGCAACCAGTGTTTGATGATTGCTTCGAATGGAGAAGTGGTGAGACAACCTTGCTAGTACATGTGATGGGTGCAAATAGTCCTCATCATAGATAAGGAGCGTTATACAATGTCCAGCGATGAAAAAAACGATACCATGTTATATACCGTTGTGGCTAATCACGAAGAACAGTATTCCATCTGGTTTGCGCAGAGAGCGTTGCCAGCAGGCTGGCGTGAAGTGGGCAAACAGGGCAAAAAAGATGAGTGTCTGGCCTATATTCAAGAGGTCTGGACCGATATGCGTCCCCTCAGCCTGCGCCAGCAGATGGTCTCTTCATCGACAGAAGTGAATAGATAGCTGAACGATTAACAAGAACAAGGAGATTTCAGATGGATACACTTGTGCAGCGTCTGGCTGAACGTCCGCAGCCAGTGACGGTTGGTGGTCCTCGCCCGAACGTGCAGGATTTTCAACAGCGGCTCGAACAGATAGGCTATGTCTTTATCAAATTCACAGACACTCGGGGTGGAACCGATCTAGGTTTTAAAGTTGATAAGGGGGCCACAGATCTGAGTGGGGCCCACTTTGCTCAGGCGAGCGGAATTGCCCATGTGGAAGGGACCCTGACCCTCAACTATCAGAAAGTGCGTTGCATTGCTGATATTGATCTTGCCACCCTTCAAGGGACAGGAAATCTTGTACTGTAAAAAGGAAGCAGCTATGAAATTCTTTGGAAGCCCGAACGGAGTCGATCAATGGCGGATATGATAGCCAGGCCGGAAGAAGAGCTGGCACCAGCCAGATATCTCCCACTTTTGACGCTCTTTGTTGCAAATTTTATCTCCTTTGCTGGCAGCATGTTGACGATTGTCGCCATCCCCTGGTTTGTTCTTCAGACGACGGGGAGCATTATTCAGACTGGCATTACCGCCTTTTTTACCACGGTTCCAACCGTTCTCTCAATGGCATTGGGAGGTGTCCTCGTTGAACGCATCGGATATAAGCGTGCGAGCGTCATTGGTGATTTTGCGGCGGCGATAGGCGTTGCGCTCATTCCTCTGTTCTACCATACGGTTGGGCTCCCATTCTGGGGGCTGGTCACTTTCGTGTTTATCGCAACACTGCTCAATGGTCCTGGTGGGACCGCCCGGTTAGCGCTTGTACCCGATCTCGCGAAAGAGGCGAAGATGCCCCTTGAGCGCGCAAATTCCATTAGCCAGGGTGTCTCTCACCTGGCTGGCATCATTGGAGCCCCCTTAGCAGGTATCCTGATTGCGTTTTATGGATCAAGTAATCTGCTCTGGATTGATGCGTTGAGTTTTCTGATCTCTGCCATCATCGTTGCCGTTGTGATCCCCTCTCCTGCGCTTCGTCCTCGTGAGGCGGTTAGCAATCAGCCGGAAAAGCAGGCAGAGCCAAAAGCGCCGACGAATTTTCTTGCTGACTTTCAAGAAGGCGTTCGTTTTATTCTCCGCGATAGTGTCACAGCGATGGTTTTACTCACCATTGCCGTCACAAATATGCTCGATGTAGCCCTGACTTCAGTGGTTGTTCCGGTCTATGTCAAGCACTTTTTTAATAGTGCAGTGATATTAGGGTGGTTGAGTGCAATCTTTCTGGGCTTTGCCTTTCTGGGCACCGCTCTCTTTGGCGCGATTGGTCATCGCTTACCACGAATGCTGACGCTGGCGATTGCGTTTGTCATCATTGGCCTGCGCTACTGGGTCTTTGCCTGGACGCCATCTCTGCCCTGGCTACTGATCATCTCTGCCGTCTCCGGCCTGGCCTCAGCCCCTTTAAATCCCATTATCTTTACGATGGCCTATGAGATTATCCCTGACCATATGCGAGCGCGAGTATTAGGGGCAGGCATGGCGGTAACCGCCCTGGGCATGCCTCTGGGGACGCTTGGCAGCGGCTACTTGATCTCCTGGCTCGGCCTTCCCACGAGCCTGATCCTTATGGGAAGTGTCTATCTTCTTGCAACCCTGAGTATGCTGCTCAATCCCTCTTTCCGCAAATTAGAGAAAGTACGGCTGCAAGAGAAACATGCCGCCGAGCCATCCCCGGCCGCCTCAATTGGTTTGCAAGAATAGTCTGCGTTGATGATCTATCCATAGTGTATTGATGAGTCATTCGTGAGTAATTCGCGTGAGTAATTCGAAGGAGAGAGTGATGACAAATGTGCAGACGCGAGGATCGCGCCTTCCTGGACGTAGTCTTGTTCGACCCTCGGCTGCTCGTCCGGTCAATGGACGTTCGGCGAGTGCCCCCACGGATTTTTATCTGTTTAGTCAGCTTTTAACTGACGAAGAGCGTCAGATCCGTGATCGGGTCCGAGCATTCTGTGATCAAGAAGTGATTCCCGTGATTAATGATTATTGGGAGCGTGGCGAGCTTCCGTTTCCTTTACTGCCAAAGCTCGCCGAATTGGGGATTGCAGGCGATACTATCGAGGGCTATGGCTGTCCAGGTATGAGCCGTACTGCCGCCGGTTTTCTCTTTGCCGAGCTCTCGCGGGGCGATGGAAGCCTGAATGCTGTCTTAGGAGCTTCCTGCCTGGCTATGTATGCGATCGCGCTCAATGGCTCTGAGGAGCAGAAGCAGCGCTGGCTGCCAGGGATGGCAAAGCTAGAGAAATTTGGAGCCTTTGCAGCAACGGAGCCAGATCATGGTTCAGATGTGATCAATATGGAAACGAGAGCCCATCGCGAGGGGGATGATTGGATCTTAAATGGCTCCAAGCGCTGGATTAGCAATGCCTCTTTTGCCGATGTGATTGTTGTCTGGGCGCGTACCAATACAGAGCAGGTAAATGCCTTCCTGGTAGAAAAAGGTACGCCAGGTTTTGACGCGCAAGTCATTAAAAGTAAGCTCTCCCTCCGAGCTGCCTGGCCAACCCATATTACTTTGACCAATGTGCGCGTTCCTGCTGCCAATCGTTTAGTCCATGCTCAGAGCTTTAGTGATTCCATGAAGACGCTGAACCTGGGGCGATATCGGATCGCCTGGGCGGCAATTGGGCATGCTATGGCCTGTTATGAGTATGCTCTTGCACATGTGAAAAAGCGGAAACAATTTGGCAAGCCCCTGGCCAGCTATCAACTGGTTCAACAGAAACTTGCGCGAATGCTCTCAGAGATCACGAGCCTCCAGGCATTGTGCTATCGTCTGGGTCAACTTATCGATGAAGGGCAGGCAACGTCGGCGATGATCTCATTGGCGAAGATGCAGACCACATTGCGGGCTCGCCAGATAGCGGCGGATGCGCGTGATCTGCTGGGCGGCAATGGCATTTTGCTTGAAAATCATGTCTGTCGGCATATGGCTGATCTGGAATCTGGCTTTACTGCCGAAGGAACAGATCATATGCAGGCTCTTACCATTGGTCTCGAAATCACTGGCACCCAGGCCTTTTTTTAAGCATGTGTATGGAGGGCTCTTTTCGCAGGCTTCCTCATCGTAAGTGAAAGAGCCTTCTTTAGCCTGAGGAGACAAGAGAAGTTATGATCGAACAACGTGAAATTACTCCGTTCACCCTACCAGCAGAGCATCAGACGCTGATTGATGTGTTGCACTGGCGAGCGAAAACGCAGCCCGATCGGCAGGCTTATATCTTTCTGGCGGATGGCGAGAAGCCAGAGATCCCGCTTACCTATGCTGAACTGGATCGGCAGGCGCGGCTGATTGGGCAGACCCTACAGAGCCGTTTTCCATTGGCTGAGCGGGCTCTATTATTATATCCAGCGGGATGCGAGTATATTACCGCCTTCTTTGGCTGTCTTTATGCAGGCATCATTGCTGTTCCCGCCTATCCACCTCATTCTAACCGCTCTCTCCATCGTATCCAGTCGATTGTTGATGATGCGCAGGTTAAAGTTACACTGACGACCGAGGCCTTTCTGGCGAAATCTGGTCGCTGGTTTACCGCTGTGCCCGAGCTGGCCGAACTCCAGTGGATTGCGACGGATAACTTGCAGGCAACAGATGAAGAGTGGACGCCAGGCGCTATCCAGCCCGAGCACCTGGCTTTTCTGCAATATACATCGGGTTCAACCAGCACTCCTAAAGGGGTTATGGTGAGCCATAGCAACCTCATGCACAATTCAAGCATGATTCAGGGACATTGGGGCCAGAATGAGGAGAGCGTCGGCGTCTCCTGGCTACCAGTTTTTCATGATATGGGGTTGATTCTAGGGGTGTTGCAGGCACTTTACGCTGGCTATCCCGCAATCTTGATGTCGCCCGCAGCCTTTTTGCAACGGCCTCTCCGTTGGCTGCAAGCTATTACACGCTATGGAGCAACAAATACCTGTGCCCCTAATTTTGCGTATGAGCTCTGCGCTCAACGTATTACTCCTGAAGAGAGAGCGGAATTAGATCTAAGCACATTGCAATTTGCTGTGACTGGCGCTGAACCAATCCGTCTCGAAACGTTGCAGCGCTTTGCAGAGGTGTTTGCTCCCTGTGGTTTTAAGCCAGACATGTTTTATCCTGCTTATGGCCTGGCTGAGGGGACGCTGCTGGTAAGTGCGAAGGCCGCTGGTGCCTCGGTAAGTACCAGATACTTTGATAAGATTGATTTAAAGCAGAATATTCTGGTTGAAGTTGCACAAGAAGACCCTGAGGGGCAATGTATCATTGGATGCGGTTCTGCCGAGGCCGGTCAGAAGATTGTCATTGTGAACCCGGAGACGTTAGAAGCATGTGGATCAGATGAAGTAGGAGAGATCTGGGTCTCCGGTCCAAGCGTTGCGCAGGGCTATTGGCAGCGACCTGAAGAGTCTGAGCAGACCTTCCGAGCCTATCTAGCGGGCACAGGAGAAGGGCCATTTCTGCGCACCGGAGATTTTGGTTTTCTGCAACAGAACGAAGTGTTTATCACTGGCCGTCTCAAAGATCTGATTATTATTCGTGGTCAGAATCATTATCCCCAGGATATCGAACGGACGACTGCGTTGAGCCATCCTTCGTTGCGCATTGATTCGAGTGCAGCCTTCTCAATTGAAGTAGCGAGCGGTGAGCATGGAGCTGCTTCTGGCGCGACCGAAGAGCGTCTGGTCATCGTGCAAGAGGTATTGCGCCATTATGATGATGTCAATGACATTTTTGCGGCGATTCGGCAAGCGGTAGCGGAGGCGCATGAGCTGGAAGTCTATGCCATCGTCCTGATTAAATATGGCAGCATTTTAAAGACATCGAGTGGTAAGATTCAGCGTCGAGCCTGTAAAGCGAAGTTTCTTGCAGATGAGTTAGAGACGATTGCCAGTAATGTCTTAAGAAGCTCTGCCCCGATTGCTCAACCATCCCGAAAAAAGTTTTCACGTGATGTGCTAAGTGTTGCCGGATATGAGGAGAGTTATACCCTCTTAGAATACTATATGTTAGACCAGCTCAGCCAGATCTTAAAGGTAGATCGTCAGGAACTGGATACGGATTCGCGCCTGAGCTCGCTAGGAATCGATTCGCTAAAAGCTGCTGAATTAAAAAATCGTCTGGATGGGGACCTTGAGCTAGACCTGCCTATGCCCAGCTTTTTCCAGGATAGCTCGCTGCATGAACTCCTGCTAGAAATTCTTGATGCGTTACGCGAAGCTGCCCCCTTTCAGAAGGGTCCGGCGCTGGTGCGCGTTCCGGATGAAGATACCTACCATCATCTTTCTTTTAATCAAGAGCAGTTATGGTTTCTGGATCAACTGGAGCCACAGAGCTCCCTCTATAATATTCCTGTTGCCCTACGCTTACAAGGCGAATTAGACGTCAGGGCCCTCGAGCGGAGTGTCAACACTATTATAGAGCGTCACGACAGTCTGCGAACCACATTTGAAAACCGCAATGGATCTCCAGTGCAGCATGTGGCGGAGCCCAGGCCGATCCAGATTCCCGTCCTTGATCTGCGCTCATTGCCAGACGACGAACGCGAGTCCAAAGCGTTTCATCGTGCTACTGAGGAGGCTCATCTTCCCTTTGATCTGACCACCGGGCCCTTATTGCGCCTGACACTGTTGCAATTAGCGGCGAATGACCATGTTTTATTGATGACGATCCATCACAGCATCGCCGACGAATGGTCGTTAGGCGTCTTCTTTGAAGAACTTAGCGCCCTGTATGAAGATCCGGATGTGGAGCTGTACGATGTTCCCTTGCGTTATCGTGACTTCTCAAGCTGGCAACGTCACCTGCTCTATTCAGAATATGCAGCCGAGCAACTGAGCTATTGGAAACAGAAGCTACAGGATCTTCCCATCTTAGAAATCCCGATCGATCATCCTCGCCCGCCAGTTCAGAGTCATTCGGGCCGTACCGCTTCCTTTACCCTGTCAGAGGAACTGACAGCGCAGTTGAAGCAGGTGAGCCGTCAGGAAGGGGTAACCCTGTTTATGACTCTATTGGCCTCCTTCCAGATCTTGCTTGCTCGCTATAGTGGGCAGCGGGATATTGTTGTTGGCACGCCGAGCGCGAACCGCAGCAAGACAGACCTTGAGGGGCTGATTGGCTACTTTGTCAATATGCTGGTTTTGCGCACCGATCTCTCGGGATCGCCAGGATTTCTTGAGGTTCTTGAACGTGTGCGAACAGTCTGTCTTGAGGCCTACTCGCATGCTGATCTTCCCTTTCGCAAATTTGTCGAGGAGCTGCAACCCCAGCGCGATCTGAGCCGCAATCCTCTGTTCCAGATTTTCTTCACCGTTGGAAGCAATCTCTCGGAGAGCCTTGTTCTGCCAGGATTGGAGGTAACGACCTTTGAATGGGAGAAGACCACGGCCAAATTTGATCTGGGCGTAAGTCTGGTCGAGGGGATGCAGGGGCTGAACGGTTCGATTGAGTATAGCACTGACCTGTTTGAAGAAGCAACAATCGTCCAGCTCATTGAGAACTGGCAGGTCCTCTTAAAGGCTCTTCTTCTCGAGCCAGAGCGCTCCATCGAGACGCTTCCTATCCTGACCCAGACCGAGCAAGAGACCCTGTTGACCATCTGGAATGCCACCGAGTCTGCCTATCCTGGCGAGAAACCTTTGCATGAACTGGTAGAGATGCAGGCCCAGCGGACACCTGATTCGATTGCAGTCGTCTTTGAGTCTGAATATCTCACCTATCAGGCGTTGAATGAGCAGGCTAATCGCGTTGCTCATCGTCTTGTCGACCTGGGTGTCCAGCCAGAGACCCCTGTCGGACTCTTCCTTGAGCGCTCGTTGGATCTCGTCGTGGGCCTGCTGGCAATTCTGAAAGCTGGTGGCGTCTATCTTCCACTAGAGCCAACCTACCCTCAGGAGCGACTGTCCTTTTTGCTGGAAGATGCTCAGCCCATCGTCATTCTGACCCAGGAAGCGTTTCTTACAGAGCTGCCCTCACAGCGTCAGGGACATCATCTCCTCTGTCTGGATCTCGAGCCATTTGTCCAGCAGAGCGCCGAGCCGATTGGGCGTCAGGTGAGCTCTGATCAACTGGCCTATATCATTTATACCTCTGGCTCAACTGGGCGGCCCAAAGGCGTACAAAACACTCATCGAGCGATCAGCAATCGTTTGCACTGGATGCAGCAGCAGTGGCCGTTGCAAGCTGATGACCGGGTTGCTCAGAAAACGCCCTTTAGCTTCGATGCCTCATTGTGGGAGCTCTTTGTTCCCTTACTGGCGGGTGCGAGCGTTGTGCTTGCACAGCCTGGTGGTCATCAAGATACAGGGTATCTCGTCTCGTTTGTTCAGGAACAAGCCATTACGGTCCTCCAGCTCGTTCCATCCTTATTGCAAGCGGTCTTACAAGAAGAAGGATTTGCGGCGAGTGCCAGCTTGCGCCGTGTCTTCTGCGGTGGAGAAAAGCTGTCATTGGAGGTGGTGCAGCGCTTCTCCCGCACGCTTTCAGCCAGCCTGATCAATCTTTATGGGCCGACAGAAGCCTCTATTGATGCGACGAGTTGGAGCTGCGATGCAGAGGCTGACTTTGTGCCGATTGGCCGACCGATTGCGAATACGCAGATCTATCTGTTGGATGAGCAACTGGCCCCAGTCCCTCATGGAGCCAGCGGACAGCTCTATATCGGAGGGAGTGGCCTGGCGCGTGGATATCTCCATCGTCCAGATCTGACGGCTGAGCGTTTTATTCCGCATCCTTTTTCTGAACAGCCAGGACAGCGGCTGTACGATACTGGCGATAAGGCGCGCTATCATCGAGATGGCTTGATCGAATACCTGGGACGCGAGGATCAGCAGGTAAAAATTCGCGGCTATCGTATCGAGCTTGGAGAGATCGAAGCCCACCTCGCTCAACATCCGGCTGTGCGCCAGGTTGTGGTTGTAGTGCATGAAAATCAGCAGCATCAGCCGCAACTGGTCGCTTATGTTCAGCTCCATGAGAAGGCTTACCCTCAGACGCTGGCTTTCCATCACTTTCTGTTTGAGCGGTTGCCCTACTATATGATTCCTTCGCACTATGTGCAGATTAGTAGCCTGCCCCGGCTGACTAACGGCAAGATCGATTACAAAGCCCTGCCCGAACCAACTGCTCCCCCCTCGCTCACTCCAGTTGCGAGCGAGAACAGCTTGACGCCTGAGGAGGCCTTGCTTGAGGATATCCTTAAGCGCGTGCTGGGTGTGGATGCGGTGAGCAAGCAGGACAATTTCTTTGCCCTGGGTGGACATTCTCTGCTGGCCACCAAAGTAATTAGCCAGCTTCGCGAGCGTATCCAGGTCAGTGTCCCCCTACGCTTGCTCTTTGAAGCCCCAACCATTGGCGAACTGGCCCAACGTATTCAAGAGCTTCGCTGGCTCCAGACGGCTAGCCTGTCTGCTCTCCCTGATGAAGAGCGAGAGGAGGGGAGCCTGTAAGGAGAGGCGCATTTTTCCGTTGCCCGCTAAACAGATATGTTTCATCAGAGGAGAAGAGTACCAGTTATACTCTTCTCCTCTTTTTTATTGTTCCCTTTAAACCTTGCGCCCGATATAGAGGAGATGCCGTGAGGCTCCCACTATCGTCTCATCAGAACTTATTTCTTCTAGCAGGTCGAGCCATAGACCGCGCTGGGGTGCTTGGAGCTTGTTGTAGCTTTCATCATCGGCTGAGATCGCTGGCTCGATGCCAGCAAGTGCGATGGTCTGGATGCCGAGCGTTTCATGCAATTGTTTAATCTCTGAGGCGTGTGCAAAGTATCCTCGAAATCCGCCTCCAGGCTGACCATCGGGACGTTTTCCGTGGTCAAGCAGGGAGCGTGCAACCTCTTTCTGCTCGATCCACTCGGGCATTCTCTTCATGAAGTCGCCGAGTACTCCCAGTCGCGAGATGTGAGTGGAGAACAACAGTCCCCCGCTGCGGAGGCGATTTACAGCCTGACAGATGGCCTCCCGCCGGTCCTCAGAGAAAATCAGATGATAGAGAGGACCCATAAGAAGAACGGCATCGAAAGCTGTGGTCTGTACTGCATGGAGATCTCGTGCATCAGCCACGACAAACTGCGCCGATCCAGGCAATTGCTCCGTTGTGAGTCGTTTTTGACATCGCTCCAACAGGGCCGCTGACAGATCGACCGCCGTCACAGAATAGCCACGTCTGCACAGAGCAAGCGTGTATTTTCCTGTCGCAGCACCGATCTCGAGGATGGAACCTGAGGGTGGTAGATACCGTGTGAGATAGCGCCACGTGAGGTCATATTCAAGTTGATGACGCTCCAATCTCTCATCCTCTTGCTCCACACTATGGTCATAGAATGATGATATATCACTAATATCGTCTATCACGCTCCAATCTCTCATCCTCTTGCTCCACACTATGGTCATAGAATGATGATATATCACTAATATCGTCTATCACGCTTCTGTTTCCTTTCAAGAGCGAGAGATAGAGCCCTGCCCCATCATCTCTTGCTTCGAGTGCTCTCAGGAGAATTGTAAACTTACTCCTTCAACAAGTGCTTCATACGTTATAATAAGTACCAGTTCAATAGTTATCAAGAGGGAAACGATGCAGCGAATCCGCCATGCAGTTGGAGCTATTATACAACAGCGGCAAGAATATCTATTAGTGCATAAAGTGAAAGTGATGGATGTTCCCGGATCTCCGAAAAACATTCCAGGGACGTGGGATTTTCCCAAATGAGGGATTAAAGCTGGCGAAACCGCTCTTGAAGCGGTCTTGCGTGAGATGCGAGAAGAGACAGGAGGAGAGCACTACCACATGATCAAACAGTTCGACGAAACCATCGGTTTTGAGTTTGATGAACAAGCTCGTCACAGTATTGGCTTCGATCGACAGGAAACGACCATGTTTCTTTTTGAGTATCTCGGAGATCGTTTAGCGTTAAGCCCGCTTGATGAAGAGATCGATCAAGTTCACTTCTTTTCAGCCTTAGACGTGTGTGACTATCTTGCCCATCAAGAAACAAAAGAATACTTTATTCGATTGGTATTGCAGAGAGATGTGAAGCGTATGGAGAAATTGACTTAAGCTGGAAACCTCCATACGCAAAATACCTTCCTTAGACATGAGACATGCAAAATATCCGGTACTCAATATCTGCGTTAAGAAAAGGAAACGGATTTACTTCAGCAAAATACCTGTCTTTAGAAAGGTCTCAAAACTCTGAGCGAGCAATGTAATGAATGAGCGGGCATAGGATCGGTCATATCTGATGATAAAGTTTGTACGCCAGAGTTGTTGACCAGCCATAAAGGTATCGATCTGCCCCGGGTATGCTTCAGGCCAGGGTTGCTCGCTCCGATAGCCCTGGATAAATGCGTCTCGCAGGAGTTGATACTCCTTGTTATCTAGCGAACTAAAGAAGAGCAAATCATAGAATGTCTGTGCAATATCCTGGACTGGATAGCCCAGAATGCTATCTTCAAAGTCAAACGGGTAAATAGCTCCACGAAAGACTTTGACATTCTTTTGATGAAGATCAGCATGAATAATCTGTACCCCTTGCCCATCGCGATAGAGTCGCTCATATGCCTGATGGACGTGATCGCGCACCTGCTCAAAAATGGCATAGCTATTGCCAGCAAATAGCTCTCTATTCATTTCATGAAGCTCATCCTTTTCATCACGAACGTAGAGGCCATTTCTGACGCGAACGGTGAGATTGGAGGGAGCTCTCCAGGTTGCCCCATGTTTATGAAGGCGTGCCGCAAGCACCCCAAATTTCACAAAATTTTGCGGAGTAAGCTGTTCGGAAAGCAGGAGACCGGGAATCCAGCTCATCAGGACAGCTCGACGAGGTTCAGGAACTCCGTCACAGGTGACTCTTGTGATGAGCTCTCCCTGCGTATTTAAAAAAAGTCTGGGGACGCCGATTGTAGTATCCTGTGCCAGCATTTGCAACCAGTGTAGCTCTGTCTGAAGCTCATCATCAGTACGCCAGGTTGGATGGCTGATACGCAAGGCATATGTTTCTCCGCCTTCGGTGTCCACACGAAAAATCCCATTTAAATGGTTCGCAACCAGGCGAACCTGTTTGAGAGGAAGGTCATAGTGGGAAAGCGCGGCTACGGCCATGTGGCGCAGGCGCAGTGCCTGTCCACGCTCTGTTAACGTAGAAAAAGGACGCATGTTTTTCTTTTCTCCAGATATTGAGACCACCCTCGCTGAGTTCTACTCATGTTGGCTCAGAACAAAGGAAGGTGAGTCAGATAAAAAGGATTAAAATGAAGGGGTTGTATTCCCGAACAGAAAAACGTGGTCCACTCAGGTGATGAGGAATGGTTGGGGAGAAACTATCAACAACAGCCGGTCTTGAGTGGGATCAAGCCTGGTTTCCTCTTTGTACCCATCCACCTGTGCGGAGAGATCGCTGCTCAGAAATGGTGAACGTCATCGCGATCATATATCCTCCTTTCACTGGGTAAACGGCAAAATAGAACTATAGAACAAGTGTAGTCTACAGTGGCACTTCTTGTCAAGAAGAGATCTTTTTAGATAATGTATCCTTGTCTAAGGGGTTGAGATTCCAGAGTTCAAACACGATCTAATGAGAGGTATCCCACCAGCTTTCGTCAGCCCAGCGAGCATGCAGCCGCCGAGCTTGCAAGTAGATGGTCACTTCAGCTCCTTTGTGACTGTCCAAAGTGACCGTCTGACGAAACTTGCGGCGCAGCTCCCGATTGGTGCATTCTAACTGCTATTGTCTGCTGGCTCGCTGCCGCGCAACAGCTTCCAGGAGATTGAGTTCCTTGCGCAGCACACCTGACATGCCCATTGGAACGAGAATACGTTCGACAAAGCCTTTGAGGCCCGGGCTGGCATCCATGATCACAGCAATCTCGACGCGCGACTTCTGTTCATCTTCCAGAGGAGTCACCGTAAAAATATTGCTCTCTTTCTGCTCGGCGTCAATCTCATCTTCCCGCAACACCCTGCCTGGCTCTGGTTCACTTACGAGATGATGAAAGGATTGTTCTACGCCAAAGAGGCGCGATTTGAAACGAATAATCGTCCCAGCACCATAACCGCCCTGCTCGACCTGCAAATCATAGATATTTCCTGGCGGGATAATGTTGGGATGTCCTTGATGATAGTCCGCGATAGTCGCGTAAACATCTTCTGGTCGTGCGTGAAGCACTGCTTCCGTTCTGACGGTGATCTGTCCCATCGTTTTTCCTCTTCGCTCCTCCTCCTCGCGAAAAAAGTATTCTCATTTCATCCGAGGGGGGTGTTCTCAAATCATATAACTTCAAGTCATATACCTGTTAAGAGTATAGCATCGAAAAGTCCTTATGACAAGAGAACATATGGCTTCTTCGTATATAATAGAGAAAAAAATGGCCTTGAGAGGGAAGTATTACTCGGAGGAGAGACATCAATGGAGCAAGAGGCATACCCCATTACATATGGCGTGCTGGGACTGCTGGCCTTTTGGGGGCCATTGTCCGGATACGATCTGAAGCGTATCTTCGATCATACCCTTGCCCCCATGTGGGGAGCCGCGCAGAGTCAGATCTATAAGGAACTGCGGCGCATGAAAGAATTGGGCTGGGTGGAGATGGAGCGGGAAGAGCAGGAGGCACGGCCAGATCGCAAGGTCTACTCTATCACAGAGCAAGGGCACGTCGCCTTGCGCCAATGGCAGGCCCAGTCGCCGGAAATTTTTCAGTTGCGCGATGAATTGTTGCTCAAAGTCTTGTTTGGTACCTTCGCTGCTCCCGGCGACATCGCTCAACATCTCCATGCCAGCATCGCCACTCACGAGAGGAGTCTGTTGGCCTATCGTCAGAATGCGCATCATATTCCTGCACAAGGCACGTATCCACAGGGCAACCGGCGCCCCAATCCATACGTTGCCGAGCGTGAATCTGATCCTTACTTCGCGCTCATCACTCAATTCGCCATCGATTTTGAGAACACCTATATCCGCTGGCTCTACCAGGCGCTGGAGATCATAGAGCAGAACCAATCAGTCATGCCATCAGATACGTCACAGTAACCACACAGGCCCTTCGCACTGCCTTCCTGTCCGGGTTCCGTATGGTTCGTATGGAAAGCGGCCTCCTTTCCCACCTGGTCACGCTCTTCAGCTTCTTTATCGAGCTTCCTCTCTACTCGTTCCTTCCACATCGTATCCCTCGACGATGGTAGCATTCCCATCGTCTCTGTTCCACTTAAGCCATGGAGGGGCTCACCGAGCGGAGCAGGAGCAGAGGAAAGAGACAAGCGGCTTTCCCTACTTTACATTGTTTATAAGCAGAAGATAACAAAAGAAGTAGGGAAGGTAGCTTGTCTCCTTCCTACTGGTGCCTCTCGATCATGGTAGCATTCCCATCGTCTCTGTTCCCGTTTAAGCCATGGAGGGGCTCACCGAGCGGAGTGGGAGCAGAGGAAAGAGACAAGCGACTTTCCCTACTTTACATTGTTTATAAGCAGAAGTGACAGAAGATAGTAAAAGCAGTAGGGAAGGTAGCTTGTCTCCTTCCAAATGGTGCCTCTCGATTATGGTAGCATTCCCATCGTCTCTGTTCCCACAAAGCGGAGTGGGAGCAGAGGAAAGAGACAAGCGACTTTCCCTACTTTACATTTTTTTATAAGCAGAATATAACAAAAGAAGTAGGGAAGGTAGCTTGTCTCCTTCCTACTGGTGCCTCTCGATTATGGTAGCATTCCCATCGTCTCTGTTCCCACAAAGCGGAGTGGGAGCAGAGGAACGCCCCATGAAACTGGCTACTGTTGAGATCTCTCTGTTTATGCTATCATGGGAAGCGGATTTACCCTGGAAACGGAAGGAAAGACATGATTTTCTTTGATGAGGAAAGGCCGTCAGACTCGCCTTTTGTTGATCGGATCTGGCGCAGCCATAGTGAGGGGACAGCCCCGTTTCTCTCAATTGCCACGAGCCGTTGCGAACTAGTAGTTACCAGACTACATGGTAAGGTCACGATGACCGTACGAGGGCCAGAGACCAGAGCCACATCTGTTGGCGACAGTCCTTCAGAGGGAGAATGGTTTGGTATCCTTTTGAAGTTGGGCACGTTTCTGCCGCATCTGCCAACCAGAAGTCTCCTCGATACAGGAGTGACTCTCCCTGAAGCGACAAATAAGACCTTCTGGCTCTCTGGTTCTGCCTGGCAGTTTCCTACCTTTGATAATGCAGAGCTCTTTGTGAACCAGCTGGCGCGTGCTGGATTGCTGGTTCGCGACCCCGTCATCGAGGCTGCCTTGCAAGGACAGAGCAAAGACCTCACGCCACGCTCCGTCCAGTATCACTTCTTGCAGGCAACAGGTATTACGCAGAACATGGCGCGACAAATCGAGCGTGCCCGTTATGCTACCCTCCTCTTACAGCAAGGCGTCTCGATCACTGACACTATTCTGAAGGCGGGGTATTACGATCAGCCGCATCTAACGAGATCGCTGACGCGCTTTATTGGCCAAACGCCTGCTGAATTGCTCCATCACAGCCGACCAGAGCAGCTTTCGCTTTTGTACAAGACAGACCCTTACACTTGAGGTATACTTCTCCCTGGTAGCACGACAACAGAAGGAGAATTCCATGCAAACAGTAACGTCTCAAGATAGCACTACAATTGCTTTTGACAAGGTTGGGTCTGGTCAGGCTGTCATCCTGGTGAATGGTGCAACGGCGTATCGTGCCTTTGACCCGTTTATGGTAAAACTGGCTGAACTGCTGAGTAACCACTTCACAGTCTACAACTACGACCGCCGGGGCCGTGGCGATAGTAGCGATACCCGGCCCTTTGCCAGGGAACGTGAAATTGAAGATCTGCAAGCGCTGGTCGAGGATGCTGGTGGCAAAGCCATGGTCTTTGGTATCTCTTCGGGCGCTGTGTTGAGCCTGGATGCCGCCGCTGTTACCTCGGGCATTCTTAAAGTTGCCCTATACGAACCACCATTGATTGTCGATGATGGCCGCCAGCCTGTGCCTGCCGACTACACAGAACACCTCACGACGCTCGTGGCAGAAGGAAAGCGCGATGAAGCTGTCGAATACTTTTTGACGCAAGCTGTGGGCATTCCGGCCGAGTACATCGGTGGCATCAAGCAGGATCAAGCAATGTGGTCAGGTGTAACTGGTGTGGCACATACCCTTGCTTATGATGGTGCTTTTGTGGCTGACGTCATGCAGGGCAAGCCACTTCCAACGGATCGCTGGACCAATGTTATCTCGCCTGTTCTGGTGGCAGATGGTGGTGCGAGCGATGTCTGGTTACACCATGGTGCTGATGCGCTGGTAAGCGTCTTGCCAAATGCCAGTCGTCAGACCCTCGCCGGTCAGACCCACGAAGTTGATCCTCAAGTACTCGCCCCGGTCATCATCGACTTCTTTAAGAGAGCATAGCTCGAGCAAAGGAAAGAGAAAAACGACCTTCCCTACTTGAAATTGTTTTATAGGTATAAAATAGCAAAAGATAACAATAACAGTAGGGAAGGTAGCTTGTCTCCTTCCTGATCGTAAACCCCCACGATGTCAGCCCCTCCATAGCCTCATTGCCCGTTTCCCTATGAAGCTATGGGGGGGCTCACATAGTGGAGCAGGAGCAGAGGAAAGAGACAAGCGGCTTTCCCTACTTTACATATTTTTATAGGCATAATATAACAATAAAAGTAGGGAAGGTAGCTTGTCTCCTTCCTGATCGTGAAGCTCCACGATGCCAGCCCCTCCATAGCCTCATTGCTCGTTTCCCTATGAAGCTATGGAGGGGCTCACAAAGTGGAGTGGGAGCAGAGGAAAGAGACAAGCGGCTTTCCCTACTTTACACATTTTTATAGGCATAATATAACAATAAAAGTAGGGAAGGTAGCTTGTCTCCTTCCTGATCGTGAAGCTCCACGATGCCAGCCCCTCCATAGCCTCATTGCCCGTTTCCCTATGAAGCTATGGAGGGGCTCACAAAGCGGAGCAGGAGCAGAGGAAAGAGACAAGCGGCTTTCCCTACTTTACATATTTTTATAGGCATAATATAACAAAAGCAGTAGGGAAGGTAGCTTGTCTCCTTCCTGATCGTGAAGCTCCACGATGCCAGCCCCTCCATAGCCTCTGTTCCCATGAAGTCATAGATGGGTTCACAAAGTGGAGCAGGAAGAGAGGAAAGAGAGAACTGACTTTCCCTTGTAACACCGTGGTGCAGGATGATTGCAGTATACGGGCGAAGTAGCCTTGTCATAAAGGGCAATTTTAGGTATACTGATGGGGTCACTTGGAGAGCATATGCTTATTTCCGAACAAAGGGGAAGATATGCGTCAGCGTCCAGTCTCTCTTCGAGAGCAGCTGCACCTCGCTCACACTTCGGTAGTTCCTCTACATCGCCAGATCTATCTCTGGATGCGCCAGGCTATTCTTGATGGCCAGCTTCAGCCGGGTCAACGCTTGCCATCCACGCGAACGCTGGCCAGTGAACTTGGTGTCTCGCGTAACACCGCCAGTAGTGCGTATGAAGAACTTCAGGCAGAAGAATTTATCGAACGAACGGTGGGCAGCGGGACTGTCGTGGCCCGTGTCTTTTCACAGCAACTGCCCAGAGGCGAGGCTCAATCCTCTCAGGAAACACCATCTCTTCATCTCTCTCCATTGGGTCAGGCCTTGCTTACACAGATGAAAAGCCTGCCCCTCTCCTTCAGGCGGTCTCCATCACAGGAACCGGGCGTCTTCCGCCTTGGAGTGCCTGACCTGGAGCAGTTTCCCTCGGCTCTCTGGAGCCAGCTATTGGCTCGTCACATGCGTCGTTCTCTCTCGGTCTCCCTTGACTATCAGGAGATCGCTGGGTATCCTGCATTGCGCGAGGCCATTGCAGCCCATATCGCCGTCACGCGTGGGGTACGTTGTCAGGTGGATCAGGTGCTGATTACGCCTGGGACGCAGGCATCCCTTGATCTATTGGGACGTATCCTGGTCAGCGCCGGAGATACCGTCTGGATGGAGGACCCGGGCTATCCCCCAGCCAGGGCAGTGCTGGAGGGGATAGGTGCCTCTCTCGCGTTTGTTCCAGTAGATGCGCAAGGATTAGATGTAATTGCGGGCAGGGCACTTGCTCCACGCGCTCGTCTGGCTTACGTCACTCCTTCACACCAGTTTCCTCTTGGTGTGACCATGAAACTGGAGCGGCGGCTCGCGCTCTTGCAATGGGCACGAGAGGCTCAGGCCTGGATTCTTGAAGATGACTATGATAGCGAGTACCGCTTTAACTCGCATCCTGTAGAAGCGTTACAAGGACTGGATCGAGCAAACCGTACCATCTATCTGGGAAGCTTTAGCAAAGTGCTTTTCCCTTCGCTCCGTCTGGGATATATGGTCGTGCCAGAAGCGTTGATCGAGCCCTGTAAAGCCGCGCAGCGTTTTCAGATGATTCATCCTCCCTTCCTTGAGCAGATGGTCCTTGCAGATTTTTTTATGGAAGGACACTTCGCCCGCCATCTGCGCCGGATGCGAGCTCTCTATGCCGCCCGTCGTACATTTCTCCTGACCTCGCTGGAGCGCATGTGCGGTCATCTGCTTACTGCTCATCCCCCGGATGCCGGGCTCCACCTGGTGGCATGGCTCCCACCGGGCGTCTCCGATAGCGAGGTAGAGCAGCATGCTGGAATGCGTGGTATCGAAGTGGTAGCTCTCTCTTCCTTGAGCAGACAGCCTCTCGCCCAGGGTGGACTGGTGTTAGGTTATGCGACAGGAGATGAAGGCGAAATACAGGCCGGTGTACATGTACTGGCCGACATCATTCGTGCGTGCCACAAAGCTCCTCGCTAGTGTGGTCTCTGCTCCTGTTTCCCGAACTAATTCTCCTGATGCTCGACCCATTGAGCTCGCCAGGCAGGTGGCTCGAACGGATCAGCAAAGTATTGTGTCTCGTGGGTAACTTTGCCATCACGAAACTCCATAATGCTGACGGTTTGCGTTGGCTGCTCGTTATAGCTGAGCACATACTCGGTGATCCAGAGATTGCCGCTCCCAAGGATGCGTCGGATGGTAAAGCCCAGCTTAGCTGGATGGTGTCCACGAAGAGCCTGGATGTTGTGGCGACCGCAGATACGCTCGCCCGACTGAGGATACTCGACTAAAACGTCGTCGTGATAGATCTCATGTTCCGCTTCACTATCACCAGCTGCGGAGGCCGCCCAGTGCTGATCCAGAGCCTTGCGAATTTCCTGATTTTCCATGGTTCCTCACTTTTAGCTCGTAAAAAGCAATATATGTATTTCCCTTCTCAACGTAATGTGATATGTTTCTGGTTGTATGTGCGATAAAACGCAGCTGCGGTGATGGTGGCAGGAACACCGAGTTCGGCAGCGACTGTAGTGATCGCTGTAGCGCCTATAGTGAGGTCTGCCTGCCCATCAGTAGTGAAATACGGTGCGATGAACGTCTCGTAATGGGCTCGAATTTCGTCTGCAGTGTGTCGACCGAGGAACGCCTGGAGGTGCCGCACCGTAGTGTCGGGTTCGTTGTGGATCACCTGCAAAGCGCGTCGGTGAGCCTGCACGACGGCCTGGATCGCAGGATCGTCCGGATTGATATAGGTAGGATCGACGGCTATGCCTACAGTGGGAATCTGGAAGTACTCGCCAACCCAGGCCAGCACCTGCCAGCCTCGCTCGGCAGCTATCGCTTCCGGTGCCATGGTGCTGCCAACCAGGGCGGCATCGATCCTGCCGTCGTGCAGCCAGCGCAGGTCCATGCCGTAGTCGCCGGGTGTGCGAACAATGCTACGGATATCACGGTCCGGGTCGAGTCCAACATGACGCAGCACGATCCGAGCGAAGCATCCGGGTGCGGTATGGGGAGCATGTACTGCCAGCCGTTGCCCGGTCAGATTGGACAAGGAAGTCAGGCCGGGGCGAGCCAGGAACCAGAACAGAGGGCGGTGGGTATTGACTGTGAGTGCGACCCATGGGATACCATCGTTTAGTCGAGACAGCAGAGCCCGGCCAAGCCCGATGGTGGCACAGTGGCGTAGCCGCTCATCGTCCCAGGTGCAGCCGTCGTGAAGCGCAACGTGAACACCCTCGTCGGCATAATAGCCCTGCTGATCAGCGATATAGGCCACCAGTTCTTCATGTAGACCTCGTCCAACGTAGGCAAGATCGATCGTATACATGAACGTTTCTCCTTTGTCCTTCATCGTGTCACCATCCATGCGCCTTCGTCGCCCTATGGGGTTTGAGATACTAGCGTGCCGTCCTGGTTCGGCCAACCAGCCATGGCAGGGGCGATCCGGTCTGTTGGCTGAGGAGAGCGGTGATGTCAGTACATAGACATCCCGCCGTTGACCACAGCCGTAGTGCCAGTCATGAAGGCATTTTCCTCGCTGGCATAGAAGGCGACAACCTGAGCGACATCGCCTGGATGGGCCAGACGGCCCAGAGGCGTGGCATCCACCTGTCGTTGCTTATGCTCCCTGTCAAGCACATTTGCCATGCGGGTCTCCTCCACCGGGCCCGGCTCGACGACATTGACCGTGATGCCCAGCGGGCCCAGCTCCTGAGCAAGATACCGGGCAAACTGCGCCAGTGCTGCCTTAGACGTACCCAGTGCTATCATTCCCTCTCGGGGCTGATGGCTGAGACCAGTACCAAGATAGATGATGCGTCCCCAACTCTGCTCAGTCATGGCGGGCAGGACGGCTCTGGTCACCGCGAACGCCGCACGCATCTCGTCATCGAGCTTGCCACCAAGTTCTTCCCACGTCATATCCTGGAACGACTTGATCACATATGGAGTAAGCGCGTTATGCACAAGCACGTCGATGCCGCCCCATCTCACCTGGACCTGCTCGATCATGTTTTTGACCGCCGCAGCTTCGCGTACGTCGGCCTGCACCGCTATGGCCTGGCCGCCTGTATCCTGGATGCTAGCCACAACCTCCTCGGCAGCCGTGTTGGTACGGAGATAGTTGACTATCACGCGCATCCCTCGCATAGCCAGAAGGCGCGCGGTGGCTGCACCGATTCCGCTACTGGCCCCGGTCACTAATGCTACCCTGCTGGTTGCTCCAGTCATGGACCCACCTCCTGCTCATAGTAGCGGGCTGTCGGCATGAACGCTTGGAGTTGTCCATCGTCGATGCCCGGGTGTATTGATTAGATCGCCCCGTATGCAAAGCCTCTCGTCATTACACGACTTTGAGAATCTGTAAGTTACGCAACCAGCAGGAAACCTTCAGGGATGGAAGGCACAAAAGAATCAGGACAGCTCACAAAATGAGAGAATAGAGAGTTTACAGATACAGGAGTGACGCTTCTCTCCCTGTTGTGACCAGTAAAAAGTGCGTGGAAATGCTGAAATTGATAGAAAGAAGGCCTGCTCGTTTATGTAGTAGAAGGTATTTAAATGAGGGAGTAGGCTGAATGTTACAACACCTGGAAATTCGCAATAAACACAGACATATGAAAGAGTGGACTCCATCACAACAGGTATCTCATCTTGCCGAAACATCTCGATTAGGAAAATTTACGGTGTGTGGCAGGTTCACGGACTATCCAGCCAGTAACTTATTGTCAATGCTGATCTTGTTTCCGCTGTATCTGCTGGTTTTCAGCGCTGGCTTTTTTTGGCTATTCTATCTGATCATGCCTGGCAATGTGCTTGGGATTGTTTGTCTGCTGCTCTTTGGTATGATCCCTCTATCTGGACTCGCCTATGTGAGGGGTAAGAAGGCATTGAAAGCGCGTTCTGGAGGATTAACATCAGTATATTTTTATCAGCAAGGCTTCGTCTCTGTTCATGACGAGCAATCTATCGCACTGCGTTGGGACCAGATCGAACGTGTTGAGAGAATTGTTGAGCGAGTTGATGACGGTCCCGTAGGCCGCTGTCAGATACTGTTGATGGATGGTAGCGATATCATTCTGATGAATTGTGGCCGAAGGGATCTGCATGAAGAGATCAGACGACGCGTTATGCGCTCACGTAAAGGATATCAACATCGTAAGAGACCTGTTCGATCCTAGCTATTCCATCGCCTTTCTCATTCTGAGTAGACGTTCATGAAGGGGTTTCACCACCCTGCATGAAACTTTTATTTTCAGAAGAGTTTGTATGTTACAAGGACGGTTTCTTCGCGTTTAGAATGATGAGCAACAATTTCTTTTCTTCTGCACTGAAGGTGCTTTCTGGGTGGCTCACGATAGCCAGATTGGTAGCATAGAGTAAGAGGAGCAGGGACGTACCATGGAGACCGAGCGTACAGAAAAGGTTATTTTTGAGTTTTCTGATGAGGTACATCAGTTTCTTGAAGATCAAGACATTGATTTCTACCAGGAATTACAGCGCGAGCTGCCTGGTCTTCACGTCGTTGTTCAGCGAGATCCTGAGGCTCAACGTGGAAGTAAGGATGTAACGACTATCATTTTAGCCGTTGCTACTCTGGTCAGCTCCCTCACGCCGGTTGTTTTACGCATTCTCAATCAGTTCACTCCTCCAAATCGTTCAGAGTCCTGGCAGATTGAAGAGATCGAGACCCGTCAGCCAGACGGCACGACTATTATTCATCGCAAACGCATTCGTTCGACTCAGGAGAATCGTCTGCCAGAAGCCACAGTCACTCCAACGTCTCCTGATTCTAAAGGGACTGAGGCATAGGGATGACGGAGCCGAAACGCTACGCCTGCCTGCTTGGAGCCAACGGACCTCAGAGCATGCGACTTCAGTATGCAGAGCGCGATGTTGAACGTCTGGCCAGCGCGCTGCAACATCCCCGCTGTTCTTTCCAGGTGGCACCGCTTATCGCTGAGTCGCGCCAGAAATCCCTTGTCCACTTACGCAACACCACCGAAAAGTGTCAGCCACAGGACACACTGGTGGTTCATTTTTCTGGCCATGCCATTTTCGACGAAGAGCTTTTTTTGATCTGTAACGAGACCGATCCCGACGATCTTCTGTCTTCAGGGCTCGAAATTAGTGACATAAAGAAGCTTATTCGGAAATGTAAAGCGCGCAATAAAGTCCTTATTCTGGATTGTTGCCATGCTGCAGGTGCACACCCAAACCTCTTCAAAGGCGTTCAAGACTTCCGGGGTGAGTTAAACCAGGCCCTGCAGGGAAGCGCAAATGTTATCCTCTCAGCCTGCTCTCGACGTGCTCAAGCCAGAGAGGTAGAGGCCCTGGAGGCTGGTTTTCTTTCCTGGGCCGTCAGTGCAGCATGCCAGGAACATTTTCAGGATGCCTCCCCTGACCAGCACAGTCTCTCCCTCGCAGATATATGGAGCTGGGTCAATACAGCACGAGATCAGATGAATCAAACCTACTCTATTCAGCTCCCTCTCCCCGTTTTTATTCAGGAACAAGAAGGCTTTTACAACGATATCTGGTTCTCGCTTCAGCAACGTACTGGCAGCATGACCCGGCAATATATCTCTGCGAATCTGCGTCGCAAATATCTGGAACATCTCTGCAAATACTATAGCACTGTTACGCTCCCGATTGGTCCAGCCGAGGGTTTCTCGCTCCATGCGATTTTTCAACCTTTAGAATTGCGCAGCGAACCCTTAGCAGCGGAGGATCTGGACAAGAGGATGCGCCGTCCTCTTCTAGGAGAGCCAGAGAGAGCCCTCGATGACGTTCAGTCCCAGTTCGAGGCTTCCGAAAACAAAAGGAGTCAACCAACGCGGGTGATTGCAGAGAATAGTGAGGATGCGCTGAAGAAAAGCCCCCACCATCGCGTTGTGATTCTTGGTGGACCGGGCACAGGCAAGACAACGACCCTGAAATATCTGATTGGCCGTCATGCCCAGGAAGCGCTTTTGGATCACCATCTGCCGATCCCGATCTTTCTCTCCTTGCCAGATTTCGTGCGCTTCGATCGACCACTTCGCCACTATCTGGCGGATATGATTGAACGCTTTGGTATAGACGCACAGTTTGCCGAGCTCGTATGGCAAGAACTTGACAATGGACATGCCTTTGTTTGCCTGGATAGTCTAGATGAAGTGAGACCAGAAGCGCGCCCAGGGCTGATTGCGCAGATTAATACCTGGGCTTTAGAGAATAAAAGTACCTGGATTGTTGGCTCTCGCTTCACCGAATACAAAGGTGGACAATTCAAAAGGGGACAATTTGCCGAGTGGGAGATTCTTTCGCTCAATCATGAGCGCCGCCTCGCCCTGGCCCATGCCTTACTTCCTGAGCTTCAGCAACGTTTAGAGATAACACCCTCACCCATACTAACTCCACCCTCTTTCATCGACCTCCTTGAACATCATCCACAAGCAGCCGCCTGGGGAGAGAACCCGTTACTGCTAAGCCTGGCAGCGATCGTCTTCCTCAAAACTAGAGGGCTACCCGCCAGTCGAACTATGCTGTACAAAGAGGTAGTTGAAGCTCTTATAAAAACACGCGAAGCAAGCAGTGTCTGGAGCACGCTCCTCTGGCGCCTTCTGACAGCGCTGGCGCTCTGGCTCCATCAGAACAAAGGGCGCATCTTCAGCATCAACGACCTGTTAACCTTTCTTATCAACGTTCAAGGCAAGTCAGACCAGGAAGCTGCAACCTTTGCTGAACGCATTATCGCCTCTGGGATCATCGAACCAGTAGCGAAAGAGATCTATGGGTTTCGTCATCAAACCTTTCAAGAATACTTAGCCGCAGTCGAGCTTGCCAATGGGCTCGTAAGTCGAGAGGAAAAGACCCGTGAACGCATCAGGCAATTGATCTGGAGCAAACGTAGATATAGCCGCTGGACAGAAATCTTGCGCTTAATGGTAGGAGCTCTTGCCCATTATCATGGATCAAGTGGATGGCAGGAGGCATTCATCTGGTTACAGTCATTGCTCGATCAAAAAGATACCTCAGAAGGCGATATCGGCAATGTAGGTTTATTATTAATAATCTCATCTCTGGTTGAGTTAAGAGACGCACCGCAGAAACCACAGCCAGCGCTAACGGACTTCGAAAAAAAAGCAGTTCTGCAATGGGAAACGCAGTTATTTGCAGCCTCCACGGGAAATAATCAGCAACAAAGATTACTTCATATTATTCGAGAGATCCAGCTATTGAGCAACGAAACAACACTTTTTACTATCAACCAATTTCTCAAGTCAGCACAGCATTTTTCTGGACAGCGCAGAAAAATTGCGATTGAAGCTTTCGGTCTGCTACGAAGCAGTGAATCCATTAAAGTCTTCCAACAGGCTCTGCATGATGAGGATGATAATGTCCGTTTTGTAGCAGCAGAGGCGCTGGGTCAGGTCGGGGAGTTTGAATTCTTGATTGAGGCTCTGCATGATGAGGATAACTTTGTGCGTCATATAGCAGCTCATGCGCTGGGTCAAACTGGGGAAAGGATGCCAATAGAAGCGTTACTGCTTGCTCTGCATGATGACGATGGCTTTGTGCGTCAAGCAGCAGCTGCGGCCCTGGGTCAAGCAGGAGAGCGGATGCCGATAGAAGCGTTATTGCTTGCCCTACATGATGAGAATAGCTCGGTGCGTCGAGCAGCAGCCGAGGCCCTGGGTCAAGCAGGAGAGCGGATGCCAATAGAAGCGTTGCTGCTTGCCCTGCATGATGATGATCGCTCGGTGCGTCGAGCAGCAGCCGAGGCCCTGGGTCAAGCCGGGGAAAGGATGCCAATAGAAGCGTTGCTGCTTGCCCTGCATGATGAGAATCGCTTTGTGCGTAGCGCAGCAGCCCAGTCGCTAGGTCAAGCCGGGGAAAGGATGCCAATAGAAGCATTGCTGCTTGCCCTGCATGATGAGGAGAGCGATGTGCGTCGAGCAGCATCTGAGGCCCTGGGCCAGGCCGGGGAGAGGATACCGATAGAAGCGTTGCTGCTTGCCTTGCATGATGAGGAGAGCGATGTGCGTCGAGCAGCAGCCAGGGCGCTGGGCCAGGCTGGGGATGAGATGCCGATAGAGGCGTTGTTACTCGCCCTGCATGATAAGAATGGCTCCGTGCGTCAAGCAGCAGCCGAGGTGTTGGGTCAAGCATGGGAGCGGATGCCAGTTGAAGCGTTGCTGTTCGCTGTGTATGATAAGGATCGCCCTGTTCGTAGTGTAGCAGCCGAGGCCCTGGGTCATGCCGAGGAAAGGATGCCAATAGAAGCGTTGTTGCTCGCCCTGCATGATGAGGATGGTGATGTGCGTCGAGCAGCAGCCGAGGCGCTGGGTCAAGTCGGGGAAAGGATGCCGATAGAAGCGTTGGTGCTCGCTCTGCATGATAAGGAGCGTGATGTGCGTCGAGCAGCCGCCCTGGCGCTGGGTCAAGCAGGAGAGCGGATGCCGATAGAAGCGTTGCTGGTCGCTTTGCATGATAAGGCGAGCAATGTTCGTAGTGCGGCAGCTAAGGCCCTGGGTCAGGCAGGGGAGCGGATACCGATAGAAGCATTGTTGCTTGCTCTGCAGGATAAGCATGGAAATGTACGTAGCACTGCAGCCGAGGCACTGGGCCATGCAGGGGAGAAGATGCCAATAGAAGCGTTGTTGCTTACCCTGCATGATGACGATTTCGATGTGCATAGCGCAGCAGCCGAGGCGCTGGGTCAAGCCGGGGAGAAGATGCCAATAGAAGCGTTGTTGCTTACCCTGCATGATAAGAATCGCTCTGTGTGTAGCGCAGCAGCCGAGGCATTGGGTCATACCAGGGAGAGGATGCCGGTAGAAGCGTTGATGATCGCCCTGCATGATGGGGAGAGCCATGTGCGCAGCGCAGCAGCCGAGGTGCTGGGTCAAGCGGGAGAGCGGATGCCAGTAGAAGCGTTACTACAGGCTCTACATGATGAGGATGGCAGTGTGCGTAGCGCAGCAGCCGAGGCGCTGGGTCAAGCAGAAGAGTGGATGCCAGTAGAAGCGTTGCTTCAGACTCTACATGATAGAGATAGTTATGTGCGTCGAGCAGCAACTTACGCTCTGGGTCGAGCAGGGGAGCGGATGCCGATAGAAGCGTTGCTTCAGACTCTGCATGATAAGAATAGTTTTGTGCGTAGCGGAGCAGTCGCGGCGTTGGGTCAGGCGGGAGATCGAATGCCAATAGAAGTGTTGCTTCAGACTCTGCATGATGATGATAACAGTGTCCGTAGCACTGTCATTGAGGTGCTGGGTCAAGCAGGAAAGCGAGTGCCTGCTGAAGTATTTTTGCACGCTCTCTATGATGAGGATCGCTTTATTCGTCATGCGGCTGTTGCTCAATTACTTAAGATAGATACTAACATCATCACACGAGAAGAGATGCTGCTTCTCATTACCGACGAAGACGCATCAGTTCGGTCTACTGCATTAAAATTACTTAAGAAACAGTATGGACACGAATTCGAAATGGTGTTGGAGGAAGCCACAGCTATTTTAGAAAAGCGAGCATCTCCTCTGGTGTTCAAACCATTGGCTCAGACTATTGTGGCTGACATTCTAAGTGATATGAAGGTAGCTACTCCTCTGGTGTTTGAAACCTTAGAGGGCATGTTAGTTTCTCCATCATGGCAAGTTCGCGTTCATGCTATACGTGCATTGGAAAATATTCGTCGCTCTATTCCAAATACCATTATTTCACGTCTGATTGCATTATGTTCTGATCCTGATCCACGTATGCGTGTTGTGCGTCGCGCAGCAGACGCGGCCCTGGCAGAGATACTCTCCCTGGAAGCGAGTATTGAAGATGATGAAGTATGAGAAGTTCTCTTAAGAAGTTCTCAGTGCTAAGGCAAAGTCATTGCGATTGAGTGCCAGCTTTTCTAAGAAGAACAGATCGCATCTCAAGACCCTTACAGTTACGATGCGGTTTCGATTAATGCTGCCAGATCCCGTAACGTCTCGCGTAAAAGCTCCATCCGGCTCTGACCCAGATGGGTTGCCCACTCTGCTTCAGTCTGCTTAATAATCTCACGAGCTTGTTGTTCACAGAGGCGACCAAGATCGGTCAGATGAATGATTTTTGCACGCCCATCACTTTTATCCGCCACACGCAGAACATAGCCCTGCTCCTCCAGATATTCAATGAGATAATTTATTGCCTGCTTTGTCATCTGAGCATCTTCGGTCAGGTCACTCAGACGTGACCCCGTGGGCTCAATATGTTGCAGGACGCGCAGATGGCTGGCATGAAATTCGGGATGGCCTTGCTCTACCAGCCCTTGTTGAATGCGTACCGTTAATGCTTGATACGGAATGCGTAGCAGTGCTCCTAATAACCGTTCATTATCAGATAGTGCCTTATTTTCATTGCTTCTCATGTACTATTTACCATATCCTCTACTTGACAAATTCGTCTTTTCATCTTACCATTTTAGTAAAGGCATTTTACCAAAAATATGGATGACATGGGCGGAATGCCTCGTCCATTCTAAGACTACCCTGTATTTTCTCATGCTCTCGCAAACATCACAAGAGAAACACTTCTGGCTGGTGACTCACTCTGGTCCAGCATTTAGACCAGGCACAGAGTGCATTCCAATCTCTTTATTGAAGAGGTTATTCCTGCAGTACGTGCGGCGCTGAACTCGTAAGTGCGTTGCCAGTAGCGGTCCTGTCCATTTTATTCAAGACACTGCCCTTTTGTTCCGTTATACTACGCTCGTTGACGATGAACATCACTGTTTTTGACCGTCTCAACGTTTGCAAAAGCGGCCCCTCGCGAATGAAAAAACAGGCCCTGCGAATCATCGATGCGAGGTAGACCAATGCATGCCAACCGAGCTAGAAACCTGGTGTTCTTTTTCCGAGCAACGTTGTAATCTGTTCGATTGGTCACCGCGAAGCGCGCAAATGAGGTGGTCAAGAACACAACAAAAGGAGCAGCGCATGAGAAAAGTGATTGTCTTTGTAATGGTCACGCTTGATGGTTTCTTTAGCGGACCCGACGGAGAACTCGATTGGCATGTTGTGGATGAAGAATTTAACAACTTTGCCAACGAGCAGCTCGCTTCCGTAGATACACTGTTGTTTGGACGCGTCACCTATCAGAGCATGGCAAGTTACTGGCCAACGTCGGGTGTGCTTGAGGACGATCCGATTATTGCCCACAAAATGAATACATTTTCCAAAATCGTGTTTTCCAGAACACTGGAGCAGGCGGAATGGGAAAATACCAGACTGGTGAAAGATCATCTCGCAGAAGAAATCTTGCAACTCAAGCAGCAGCCGGGCAAAGACCTCATCATCTTCGGGAGCTCCACCCTTTCGGCCTCACTCCTCAATCTGGGCTTGATTGATGAATTGCGAATCATGGTCAATCCGGTCGTGTTAGGCAAGGGCCAGCCCTTATTCAAAGGCATCGAGGAGAAGTTGCCCCTCACACGTTTCGACACCAGAACCTTTCAATCAGGCAATGTACTCCTATTTTACCGGCCAGCATAATCATTGCGATCAGAGCAACCCTTTTTATTCCGTGGCTGATATGAGTCATCCCGGATTTACGGAGGATGCCGTCCAACTTCCCATAGATGCGAGCGCTTGCAAGAGAGAAGAAAGACCATTTCACTGATCGAAGTAGATTACTTCTTCTTTTTGTTCCTGCTGGTGCAGAAAAAGAAAATCCTTCTATTATGGGAAGATATGATCCCAATTCACTCAGTAAAAGTTCCTGCTTTTGATTTCGGAATTGGAAGATAGCAACGCAGCAATGAAGAGATATTCGTACAAGCCGCTTATCTAAGATAATATACAATATGAGATGAAGATGGTAAAGGATTTTTTTCGAATTATTGAGCTATTTCCTGCGAAATCAGCTGAGGATCTTGTTCCTTTTCTTGAAGTATGTCATACTTAGGCTGCATAGATATGAAAGACCTCCTGTACTTACTGATTGCTTTAATTTGTTACAGTGTAGCGCAGGAGGTCTTTTTTGCCTAGTTGAGAGGAACATCTTCGCATTTGTTCCCTAAGATGTTGCTCCCAAATCCGGGATGACTCATAGGTATTGTATTTATTGTCTATTCGGATGTTGAGCAAAGTGAGCAATACAGAAAGCCCAGACCACTATCATCATGCAAGGTTTTAGTATGGCTCAGACCATGATTACCCTGGTTGCTCTGCTCTTTCTTTTGTTCCACTTGGCCTGGTGGTTGGCTCTCATTGCACTTGTTACACCATTACCAGCGTTTTTCTTTAGCACCAAATATGGGTGGAAAGGCTATCGACTTACACGCCACCAGTCGCCTGAACGTCGCCTTTTGAGCTACTTCATGCTATTAATGACCACTGATGCCTACAATAAAGAAATCCAACTCTTCAACCTGAGTGATTTCCTTATTGCTCGTTTCTGGGACCTGGCGACGAAGCTCTATGAGCAAGATAAGAAGCTGGCTCTGCGCCAGTATTTTACCAATTTTGGCTGGTCTAATCTGAGCAGTATCGCCAATAGTGGGATTTATCTCTATGTGGCCTTGCAGGCCATTGCCGGTCGCATTACTCTGGGAGGACTGACCCTGTATACCCAAACGGCCACCCAGGTTGGGTCAAACTTTCGCAGCCTGCTGAACAGTATCTCCAGTACGTACCAGAATGCCCTGTATGTGAACCTGTTGTTTGAATTTCTTGCCTATCAACCAACGATCAAGTCGCCTGCCATTGCTGAGCCCTTTCTGTATCCCGAGCAGAGCCAGGGGCTCTCAATCGAGTTTCGCAATGTCAGTTTTACCTATCCTGGGAAGGACCCTAAAACGCATGCCACGCTCAGACAGGTGAGTTTTACCATTCACGCGGGCGAAGCAATCGCACTGGTAGGACATAATGGGGCAGGCAAGACGACGCTGGTCAAGCTGCTCACCAGATTGTACGATCCAGATGAAGGTGATATCTTGATTGGCGGAAAGAATATCAAGGACTATGATCTGAAGACGCTGCGCCAGCACATCGGAGTTATTTTTCAGGATTATGTGAACTACCAGATGACGGTGCGAGAGAATATTGGTGTTGGCCGGATCGAAGAGATTGAGAATGACGAGTTGGTGAGAAACGCAGCTGGTAAAAGTGGCGTGAATATGATCATTGAGAAACTGCCTCAGGGCTATGATACTACCCTGGGACGCTGGTTTAAAGATGTGCGGGAAAGTACCCAGTTAAGTGGAGGTGAATGGCAAAAGATCGCCCTGGCCCGCGCGTTTATGCGTGAAGCACATATTCTCGTCCTGGACGAGCCGACCAGTGCACTGGATGCACGGGCTGAATACGAGGTCTTCCAGCATTTTCGCGCTCTGATCCAAAAGCGTACCGCTTTGTTCATCAGCCACCGTTTCAGTACCGTCCGTCTGGCGGATCGCATTTTTGTCTTGGAGCACGGACGGATTATTGAGAGTGGTAGCCACAAAGAATTGATGGCACTTGGTGAGCGTTATGCTGAATTGTTTCAACTTCAGGCACAGGCGTACCAGTAGAGGTCTTTTGGTACACAAAGGACTTATGCAAGATCACCATAACTCACATCACTCTAGAACTCAGACAGTTAAAGAGAGAGCAAGGCCAGTAAACCATTTGCCAGCGAACCGCGCCAGCACACATAATCGTGGCCACTGCTATACTCGGTATAAGAGACGAAATATTTTTTTGCACGTAACACATTCCGGAAGTGGCGCGTGGCCGCAAGTTGCGTTGGCCCATCTGGACAAGTGGAGCGGCGTGGATTGTTTTCCAGCAGACCGACATCCAGATAAAAACGTACAGGTAATGTATCATTGGCCACATATTGCCTGGTAAGCCACTCAAAATCAGGGTCATCATCGGGAGTCCAGTAAACAGCCCCCGATTGTGACAGCACATTGCCGAAAACGTCCGAGCGTTTGAGTGCAGCAAAGGAGGCGGCCAGCCCTCCATAGCTTGATCCTCCGACAATTGTCTGTGCAGGATCGGTCGTGATGTGATACTCCTGGCGCAACCATGGGAGAAGCTCGTCCGCTAAAAAATCGACAAAGGGCTGATAACAGGTCAATTCGCGATCGCGGGTTTCCCAGTCAAGGGTACAGATGCTAATAGCGATCATTGGTTGAAGCAAGTGGTCCGCCACCAGATTATCAAGAATAGTTGGCATCGGAATATCGTGGATATAGGTCAGACCATCAAAAACGAGCAGAACTCCATAAGGTGTAGTGTTTTTAGTATAACCTGGAGGAGTGTAGATCCAGATCCGCCGTTCATTGTTGAGAATTGCACTGTGAAAGCGGCGCAATTCAACGTTCCCCCTGGGAACGGACTCGCGAATATCGCTCCAGAATTGTGGTGGCGCATCTGGCAATTCAAGGACGGAATATTCTTCGGCATTCTGGTCACATTCTTCATCCGCACTCAGGACATATGTATGTGGGTTGAGAGGATCTACCTGAAACGTCGCTGTACGCGCATCCCAATCGAGCTCATCGCTATACTCTTCGAGGGTGTCGTTGGGTGAAAGACGGTAGACCATACGCATAGTATTTGGGACTTCGTACGTCCTATACCAGAGGTCTGTATGAGGCAGGTGGCTCATCTGATGATCGCGATACTTCCAACCCAGAGGAGTAGTACCCAGAGCGCTGACTACTACCACTGTCTTTGTTGCTTCACGTTCGCGCCACAAAAAAGTAACGAGAGCGTGCTCAGCGTGTTCGGCACTTTTTTCAATGAGTGGCGTTTTTTGCAGGGTCATCTCTTGCCAGAAACTCGTAAGTGCGCTGTCCACTTCTTCTGCAACAGCCTGTTGTAAAGCTCTCAGCACTGGGCTAAGCAGGGGTTCTTTCTTCTCACTCATAGTCATCTGATTCTATCCACATCCTTCTCACTGATATTTCAAGTGGGTATCTGGTGTTTTTCTTTCTATCGTAAGTATCTCCAAAGCTATTATAGAATAATTTCAAGAGGAATTGTAGCATTGTTGGTTTTTGTCAATGAAAGATCATTCATTGTCATCTCAACGGCATTTTATTACAGCACTGATCAATGTACTATCTCAGTAGAGAAAAAATTTATCCAGTGAGTAGGTGAACATCTCTCTGGATGAGATAGAACTTAGCGCGATTTTTTGCACCAAATAAGCTATTGAGCCCATATTCATTTGAAATTATATAAATATTACAATATAATAATAACACGGATTTTTAAGGAATTTTCATTGAAAAAACATTAATAGATGGCAAGAAAAGCAAAAAAAGTCAAAGACAACTCATTATTGTTGTGATGTGAAATGCACATGGTTTTTATTCGGGCTGTTCTGTAAATGGAGAATGTGATGAAGAAATGCCCTCATTGTCATGGAAAAGGTAGCTTTGCAGCAATTGGAGAGACGTGTTGTTTATGCAATGATGATCGTGAGATTCCAAGTAGCTATAAACCTAATCTTTTTCTTCTGCTTGTAAACATACATGCAGGAAACATAAAATGCCAATCATGTAATAGAAGCAGTGGTTACGGAGAGTGGACGACAAGCCCCAAAGGACATGGCTACTGTATTCATTGTGCCGTACCTACTTTCAATAGCTGCTACTGTGCTTCATGTAACAGCAGTCTAACGTATAAGAGCCAAAGCTATTGCGTGCATTGTGGTACGTCTGTGAAAGACTAAACGATCTGCGTGCTTATAGGGTCACGAGATTATTTGGGACAAAACCCACGCTAAGCCAGGAAGCCGCTTATCAGGCTTAGCGCGGGTTTTGATCGAGGGTTCAAAACATCTTTCTTAACAAGATTCCACCATGGAGGCCGCGTTGTAAACATCGTTATTGCTTGATGTGTCGGACGACCAATGACCCGGGCTTTCGTAATCGATCTTCGAATCATATACATTGTATATTTTTAACGTGTACGGACTGTAATTAATATAAGATCCAAGTCCATCGGTAGGAAAGTAGTTCAGCAACACAAGTGCGCTACTACTATCACATCGATAGGAGGATGACTGAACCTCAGCCCCAGTATACCCTGTGTCATACCACAAGCAGAACCAACCACTTCGGCAGTTACTCGGTCCTGAAGCGACGGAATAGGCCTTCGTCGTAAAGGTCACGATGGTTTTACCATTGTCCAGCGAAACAGCGTTCCAGGCAGTCTGTTTGCTACCAGGCACCTGCTGGAGCAGAGTAGCTACCTGTTGTTGTATACCTGAATGAGCCGTCTGGCTTACGGGAATTGTTGCTGCATGGGCCTGATTGGTGCCGAAGACGCCCGCAGAGAACACAAGGACGAGAAGCATACTTGCGCCAAAACTACAGAGGCGTTGAATCACTTTCATGCGATATTCCTTTCTTGCATGAGTTTTTCTGGCATTTTGTTCGGTTTTTCCTGAGAATGATAGAATGGCCGCCTTTCTCAAACATCTTCTTTGTAGAGAGGGGTTTTTCTCAAATGTACCCGAGGCTATGCCCAGGAGAGCTGTGCAGCCATCTTCAGACACTGAGAATTCTGGCTTACACTACATTAGCTCAGATGTTCAAAGTATACGGACTTAATAACCTTGTAACAAGGGTCACTTTGGGGTATGTTGATGGGGTCACTTTGTAGCCCTGTTTCTAAACAAAGAAACGTGAAATAGTCGAAGGTAAATTGCAGCATATGCTAGAATACAGAAGGAAAAAAAGATAGTGCGCATTTTGTGGCCTCGAGTCTTTGTCAGAAAATTCTTTCCTCTCATCACTGGTTGTAAGGAGCCATATGAACAAGAGCAGTGTCTACCTGGAAACCATACAGCGTCTCTATCCTGATTTTCCTGTATATTCAATACAAACGAACACCGATGGCCAGAACAATGATATCCTTATCGTGAATGATGCCTTTATTTTCCGCTTCCCAAAATATATCGATGGCGTAGAAAGACTTGAGCGGGAATGTGCTCTTCTGAAAGGGATTGGCGACTTCATTACCCTTCCCATCCCGCACATCAGTTTTGAGCAGATAGTAGACCAGACTGTTGGCCAGGTGTTTCTTGGCTATCGCATCATCCCAGGAGTACCACTTTGGCGCGAGACAGTGCAGAACATATGCGAGGAGCACATCCTTACCAGCCTGGCGCTACAACTGGCCCAGTTTCTGCGAGAACTTCATTCGATTCCCAGCGACGTCATTCATGAGCAACCACTCCCCGTTGCAGATACCTATGAAGAGTGGCGTGATATATATACCCGTATTCAGATGAAATGTTACCCTTACATGAGGTTGGATGCTCGTCTGTGGGCAACCCACCACTTTGAAACATTCCTGGCTGATTCGGCCCATTTTGCGTACAAGCCAGTCCTTAAACATGGTGATTTCGGGCCATCGAATATCCTCTTTGATGCAGAAAAACAGGTCATTAGCGGGATTATCGACTTTGGAGGAGCGGGACTTGGAGATCCAGCATATGATTTTGCAGGCATTTTGAGTGGCTATGGAGAAACGTTTCTCCGAAGATTCGTTGCCATCTACCCTGAAATAGAGGCTTTTTGGGACCGCATCACGTTTTATCAGGGCACGTTTGCTCTCCTTGAAGCGCTCTTTGGAATCGAGAACCAAGATCAAAACGCCTTTGAGAGCGGGATAAAAGAGTATGTGTAACGCAACGAAATCTTGTAACAAAGGAGAGGAATGATGCAGAGTCTATCAAAAGTGAGAACGGCAGGTGTCTACGTCAAAGTCGCAGGCTTCTTTCCATTCCAGGTTGGTCCAACGCAGCGTGGTGATACACTTGGCGTTATTCGCCTGGGTGGCCACCGAGAGGCAGATGAAACAGGATGGGAGTGTGCTGCTCGCGAAGCATTTGAGGAAGCGTCTCTCCGTGTCATGCCTCTCCATCCTCCAGCAACATACTGGGTAGAAGTTACAGAACCTCCAGTGTTTCAGGTAGGTTCCTGGAATGCAGGTCCACCTGATGAGGTAGCACCAATCCTGGTCAGCACGCGCAAAGAAGAGTCAATGACACCGATATATCTTGGATATACGCATGATACCCCCCAACCATCCGCGGAGGCAAAAGCCTTATTGTTGTTGCGTCCTGAAGATATTCATCAACTCGTGCTGGGAACGATCACATTAGGGAGTTATCTCGATATGGGAGGAAAAGCGCTGTTCAAAGAAGATCTCCCAACAGATTTTGTGTTGGAGCCTTTTCCTCATCTACGTTTCCTACATCAATTGATCCTAATTCATCCAGAAATCACTCAGTCGTCAGAGCGATCTTACAGGTGAGGAAGATCCTATCCTTCAGAGATTGAAGTCCCCTCGGATGCAGATCTTCTAGCCTGAGAATATCCCTCATAGCCTGATGCGGATTGGATGTTGCGCTTGTGCCTGGACCAACGATCTGGCAGGATGCCACAATGGTTGCTGTTCTCACAATTTAATCTAGAGCAGAGGGTGTGCTCCTCAGCCAGGGTATCTGCCTCAATAGTAAAGGGCATATCATCCAACAGTGTTGCGAGCGCTCTGGCTGTTTCCCACATCTTGCCTGCTGTGAGCAAATGCAGATGAACAGAAGATATTGTTTGTCAATTTATGAAAAAATACAGAAAGAAATCACTGTAAATATGAGCTTAAGCAGCCACCTTCAAACGTTTCCTGTTTTGGATACAGAAAGGTTATTATTACGGCAAATGGAGCAAGAGGACGCGAAAGATATCTATCTCTTTTTGTCCGATGAAGAAACGATGCGTTTCTATGATGCCCCTTTCACCCAGTTTGAGCAAGCAGAAAAGAGTATAGCGCGTCATCAAAAACGTTTTGCTGATCAAGAAGCAATACGCTGGGGGATTACCTTAAAAGGAGAAGACAGGGTCATCGGAAATTGTGGATATTCGTGGGATGCCGAGAACTTTGGTGCTAGACTCAGCTATATTCTTGCCAAACCCTATTGGAACAAAGGCATCATGTCAGAGGCCTTAGCTGCAATTCTTCAGTTCGGTTTTACTTCCTGCCAACTGCATCGTATTGAGGCTGAAGTTGCGCTACCAAATCACGCCTCTGCACAGGTATTAAGAAAACTTGGTTTTCAGGAAGAAGGCCTTCTGCGAGAACGTCTCTATGTGGATAATCAGTTCTACGATGAAAAAATGTTTGCTCTTTTAAATAAGAGGTAAATTTGGGAGTTGGCGGTTGAAGCATTCCAACAGGGTCCGTGGGTTGGCGATGGGGATCAGTCACAGCATGACCCGTCGTCCCAGTATCGCTGGGAAGCGGCCTTTGCGTTAGGACGGTTAAGGCGCGGCACTCGTGAGAAGAACACGTTGCGTCTGCTTAATGCTTTTTTTTCGGATCTGTCAATCGGTGAGGCCGTTATGCGTGCAATGATCGATGTCTACTTTGGAACGTATACGGCAGCCACGTCTTCTCTCGAGGCGTTTCATGAAATCCTTGCGTATCTCACCTCTTCAGATGATGAATCCAGCTAAGATGAGAAGAAATGGGCAAGATCTGATTGGTACTGCCAACTTCTTCTCAGAAGCGATTTAGATATGCAAAGAAGAGAAAGAGCCTCTTTCTTCTTTCATAAAAAATCGGATAAAATAAGATCAGAAAGGATCACGTTGTATTTCCGAAAGATTCCACATGCAGAGGACGTGTCCTTCATTCCTGAACAGCTTTCTCATCTTGAGATGGCGTTTTTAGAATCCTCGTTTCTGCATATATACTTGTCTTATATACATAAAGAAGGAAAGAAAAGATGCAGCCATCGGATATTTCAGGCTTTCAAAAAGACACTTCTGTTGCAACTCTTCTCACTGCGAGTGCCACGACTGGCTGGTTGGACTGGATTCATGGAGAACTATGGCTGTTTCCTCACGGCCTGCTTCGTATTCCACTCGACTTTACAACAACCTATCTGCATGGGGCTGGGCCAACGGTCAATAGAATGCGACGCCCTCAGCGCTCCTTTGATCATACAGTCCTACAAACGCTCTTGACCTCTCCTAAAAATGTTTGGGTTCCGCGCGAGTCCATTCAAAAAGCATATTTGCATCATGGAATCACCTGTGATCGACTCCGTTTGGTTGTCGGAGATCATTATTCTGTCAAGTTCCTCTGGTTTCCCTGGGACGGAGCACGGCAACTTCTTCAGCCTACTTTAGCAGAGTGGCTCGGGAGTGGGTTGATTATTGACTGACGAAGCGTATGTTTTTCAAGAGCAATGAAATTGCCAGGGATGTATAAGAAGCCTCTATCTGATGACAAAACAATGAGCAAGATCAAGAAGAGTAATGTTTCTCCTGGCCAGGGTAACTCAGATGCCAATAATCAGTGCTCAAAAAAAGTTTTCTAAGTGTTTTTACACACAAATATCATTCTGGCTGTGCATAATGATCACTCGAATACACCATCGTTCCTGCGTATTGAATTGAGATCTGCTGGCATAAAGATTCTCACAATGAACTTCATTGTGCTAGCAGCAAAATATGCAACAAATAGCTTTTATGAGAGAAAATCTTGTAATTTACTTTGTGGTTGGGTATACTCGGATGGAAGAAATAGACAGGCCAGCCTATCTGCTCATCAAGAATAGAGGGGTGTGCGATAAATACGTTTTGTCGTTGAATGATCAATTGAGGAAACAGAGTGAGGAAAGCCTATGACCCGTGTGGCAATTATTGGAAACGCTGGCGGAGGCAAATCGACAGTATGTAGAAAGCTTGGGAAAGCCCTCGACTTACCTGTGTATCCAATAGACCAACTGCAATGGAAACCAGGATGGGTTCCTACTTCAGCAGAAGAGTTTCATCACAAACATACTGCGATTCTTGCTCAAGAACGGTGGATTATCGATGGGTGGGGGCCTCCAGAAGAGATTGAAGCTCGTTTCCAGGAAGCTGATACCATTATTTTTGTAGACCATCCGCTCCTCATTCATTACTGGTGGGCACTCAAACGGCAGGTGAAATGCCTCTTCCAACCTCGCCTTGATGGACCTGAAGGTTGTCCCATGCTTCCTATGACCTGGAAACTCTTTCGCATGATGTGGACTCTTCATCAGCAGGGGCGACCATACATTCTGCATCTGGTCAATGGATTGCAGGAAGCCAAACAGATCATTCATATTCGTTCTCCACGAGAACTACAGGCTTTTATTCACACGTATTGTGCGTAATAGTGAGTATTGAGCTAGAGAAGATCAGATCAGAAAGGATCAAGTTGTACTTCCGAAAGCTTCCACATGTAGAGGGCGTACCCTTCATTACTGAACAGGTTCCTCATCCTGAGACAGCGTTTTTGCTTCCGATACTTTCAGACGCTGAGGAAGGTGAGGAGCGCATTCGTGCTGCACTCCTCGATCCAACCTGTACTGCCTATGCATTCTGGTTAGATGGTCGGCTTGCTGGAGCTGCCGTGGTGCGCTGGGAGGAAGATGCATCCGGCGAGATCGTGTATATCGCAGTGGCTCCCGATTTGCGTGGGCGCGGATATGGCAAGCAGATCATTCACGTTTTACAGGAGGAATTGCGCAGGCGTCGAGGGCATTCACTTCTGGTCGGGACGGCGAATGCTGCCCTGGCGAACATTGCATTCTACCAGAAATGTGGCTTCCGCATGTTCGAGATCAGGCGTGACTACTTTTCGTATATTCAGCCGCCAATAGCGGAGAACGGAATTGTACTCCGTGATATGTTAGTTTTGCGTTACGATCTGGAATGAAGCCAGCGGCTTTGTTAAAATTTCCCGCTTACTGAGTGCCCATGTACGTTTCGTATCATCTAGCTTCGTGCTCCATTCCTCCATCTCTGATGTCTTACGAGTGCTCCCTTTCTTCGCAGGTAAGCAGGCACACTTACTATAAGGATGAACCCAAAAAGGTGACCAGTCGCTGGAAAAATTGGTCCACGTAACGACTATACACCAGAAAAAGTGAGTTTGCTTGTTTCGATACAAATACCGAAATTTGATAGAATCTTATAAAGAGAAATACAGCAAAATAGAAAGAGAAGAATGCGCATTTTATTGATACGCCATGGTCAAGATCAGCGGGGGTATCGTGGAGGATGGAGCCAGCGAGGATTGAATGAGCAAGGGATGAACCAGAGCCATACTCTTGCGGATCATCTCCAGACCTCCTGGCAGCCTGTGGATTATCTTCTGGCAAGTGATCTGCGCAGGGCCATGCAAACCGCTGAGGCGATCTCACAGTCGCTCCATTTGCCCGTCCATGAAACGCCCCAGTGGCGTGAGATGAATAATGGAGAACTGGCTGGCATGCTCCACGAAGAAGCATGTGAGCGCTACCCTGGTCTGTTTGCACACACACTGGAAATGGATGAGCCCTATCCTGGTGGGGAGAGCCCACGTCAGTTCTTCCAGCGGATAAGCCAGGCCTTTGAGGAGCTGTGTAGAGCCCAGCTTTCGTGTCATCTTCCTCCCAATATTGCGATAGTGACTCATGGCGGCCCCATCAATATTGTCTATGCTCTCTTGAAGCACATCGAGTGGAGTAACAAAATGCCTTCTTTCCCCATGGCAGCAACGAGTATTCACGAAATTGTTTTTCAAGACGGCAGATGGCAGATCAGTGTAGAAAATAGCAACTGCCATCTGGAAATCAACCCATTGTGAACACGTTCTGAAAGAGTGTTACAAGAGATGGAATAATCCAAACACGCTGACAGTAACGCTGATGGCAATGGCCGTTCCTGCAAGCGCCTGGAGTGGCGTATGGGCTTGCACCCGCCAACGAGCCCACCCTACTATGATAATGAGTGGAAAAAGAAGAAAGAAGACTGGCCCATAGACCAGGCCCACTACAGTGATTGCGCCAGCCATCCCAATGAGATGGAAGCTAATCTTCCAATATCTAGTAATGGCAAAAGCGATTCCGCCGGCGATTAAGACTGCCAGCACAGTTGCGATAAGAGTTATTGATGCGTGGAGCACCAGAAGAATGACAAAAACCAGGCCAGTACAGCATATACTAAAGAGGAGAGGAATCAGCCGCTGCTCGCGCTTGCTTACATGATGATCCGTATAGTGACCGCGACGAACGCCACGAAGAATAAAAAGCAATGGTGCCACCGAAATCCCTCCCACAGTTACCACCCACCACAGAAGCGCATGTCTAAGATCAGGAGCAGTTCGAATGGCAATGAGAAGAAAGGTCGGGAAGGCAATAAGGACTGGATTGGTGATTTCTGAGATGAGATGGGCCAGCTTATCCCAGCCCTTCTGAGAAGAGGCAGCTTGTTTTGTGTTCATGATTGTTCTCGTGATTCATGTCTACGAAAGAGATGACCGCTCATTAACAGTCTGATTTGAGCAGGTAAGATCAACCAGATCCACGCATCGTTTCACATCTCTATTGCTACTTCATTTATTTTTTGAGAGTGGTTTGAGGTCTGGCCTCAACTATTCTTCTTTTCATGCATGGTTTCTCATAAAAAAACTATATAATCATTAAATATAGATAGCCTTTTATTTTCGATGACCCTTACAATATCCAGAAACGGATCGATTTCTCTACAACCTGCTCGCATCAGTGATGACAGTGGGGAGCTCAATTGCGTACAGTATCCTAAAACGGATCGAAACCTCTCCAACTATGGTCCAATTCCCTACCCCTGCGGAATACCCTCCGCTTGCAATATCCAAAAACGGATCGAAACCTCTTCAACTTCTGGTGATTTAGCGCAACGCTGCGTGCTCTATACTTGCAATATCCAAAAACGGATCGAAACCTCTTCAACTTCTGGTGATTTAGCGCAACGCTGCGTGCTCTATACTTGCAATATCCAAAAACGGATCGAAACCTCTTCAACTTCTGGTGATTTAGCGCAACGCTGCGTGCTCTATACTTGCAATATCCAAAAACGGATCGAAACCTCTTCAACTGTATCAGGGTGGAACCAACTGGCCGCTCTCCAGGTCTTGCAATATCCTAAAACGGATCGAAACCTCTTCAACATAAAGCATTCCGCAAGCTCCTCTCCTGTTTTCTGCTTACAATATCCAAAAACGGATCGAAACCTCTTCAACTGATTGTCTGCGATCAATGCGCAAGCGCGATGATTGCTTACAATATCCTAAAACGGATCGAAACCTCTTCAACGTGGCCATCGTACACCACGACATTCCAGCCAGATCCAGCTTGCAATATCCTAAAACGGATCGAAACCTCTCCAACTTGTAGTTTTCTCGTTAGAGATTTTACTTGCGTTTTTCTTGCAATATCCTAAAACGGATCGAAACCTCTCCAACCACCGTACACCCGAGCATATTCGCGAAGTTCTGCGCGACTTGCAATATCCTAAAACGGATCGAAACCTCTCCAACATGATGCTTTCCTCAACCCGATCCTTCACCCTTGCAACTTGCAATATCCTAAAACGGATCGAAACCTCTCCAACGTGATGAGGAAGCCTTACGTGTTTGTTTGCTTATCTCTTGCAGTATCCTAAAACGGATCGAAACCTCTCCAACTTCAGTGGCACCCAGGCGGTGAATAATTCGTCCACTGTGCTTACAGTATCCTAAAACGGATCGAAACCTCTTCAACTCTACATGTTCAGAGAGCACCGGAACCGAACTTGTCTTACAGTATCCTAAAACGGATCGAAACCTCTTCAACTGGGTCGATGCCTGAGCTGTGAGCGTGTCAATGTCGCTTACAGTATCCTAAAACGGATCGAAACCTCTTCAACTCTACATGTTCAGAGAGCACCGGAACCGAACTTGTCTTACAGTATCCTAAAACGGATCGAAACCTCTTCAACTGGGTCGATGCCTGAGCTGTGAGCGTGTCAATGTCGCTTACAGTATCCTAAAACGGATCGAAACCTCTTCAACTCTACATGTTCAGAGAGCACCGGAACCGAACTTGTCTTACAGTATCCTAAAACGGATCGAAACCTCTTCAACGCTGCTGATAAGCTCGGTGCTCATAGGTCAAAAAGCTCTTACAGTATCCTAAAACGGATCGAAACCTCTTCAACGACCCTCGTTTCGTGAAGCTCCGCAAAGGTCAGGGTTATCTTACAGTATCCTAAAACGGATCGAAACCTCTTCAACTTCAATCTGAATATATCTTTACTAGTAACCGACACGAACTTACAGTATCCTAAAACGGATCGAAACCTCTTCAACTAACTCATACAGTCCAGCTGATACCACTATCCAGACCTTACAGTATCCTAAAACGGATCGAAACCTCTTCAACCTCCTGGTTGGTTGAAAATGGTGGTGGAGTGGAAGATTCTTACAATATCCTAAAACGGATCGAAACCTCTTCAACCCCCAACTGTTCGTCCGTCATGAGCGCTTCTCCAGCACTTACAGTATCCTAAAACGGATCGAAACCTCTCCAACGCATCTGAATGCCCGGATGCTGTCGCGACATCGTTACCTTACAGTATCCAAAAACGGATCGAAACCTCTCCAACCTGGGAATAAAATCCTCACAGCCGACTTCTCCAATATCGCTTACAGTATCCTAAAACGGATCGAAACCTCTTCAACCTGTCGTTTCGTCTCTGTCAGCCGCTCTGGTGTCTGGCCTTACAATATCCTAAAACGGATCGAAACCTCTCCAACTTGTAGAAGATAAACCGGTCCGCTATGTCAGACGTGCCTTACAGTATCCTAAAACGGATCGAAACCTCTCCAACCTTGCGGATACAATCGGTGTGAGCAAAGAAGAAGCTGCTTACAGTATCCTAAAACGGATCGAAACCTCTCCAACCCAATATTGCCGTCCCAACGGGTCAAGCATCGCAATCTTACAGTATCCTAAAACGGATCGAAACCTCTCCAACGCTGGTCACCAACTGAAAATTAAAGCCAATACCAGCTTACAATATCCTAAAACGGATCGAAACCTCTCCAACACCCCTATCGCCAGGACAGAATGGATTAATCTAACTTGCAATATCCTAAAACGGATCGAAGCCTCTCCAACACCTATGTGCCGCGAATAGACCCATCTGAGATTGATACTTGCAGTATCCTAAAACGGATCGAAGCCTCTCCAACGTTCTGTAGAGCATATTTTGTTGTTGGCAGAGAAGAATCTTGCAGTATCCTAAAACGGATCGAAACCTCTCCAACACAGCAACGTTCATAATTTAACGTTGCGCTTTATGACTGCTTGCAGTATCCTAAAACGGATCGAAGCCTCTCCAACCCGGTCTGGGTTTTCTTTATGTGTGTGTGGATACCGTGCTTGCAGTATCCTAAAACGGATCGAAACCTCTTCAACGGAATAATGCGCAAATTGGTAAAGCGCTCGGCATTAACTTGCAGTATCCTAAAACGGATCGAAACCTCTTCAACTATCTACACTCAGTCCCAGTCTGGCAGGCTCTGTTAGCTTGCAGTATCCTAAAACGGATCGAAACCTCTTCAACTCCGTATACGATTAGTACCAACGGAGCCAATCCAACCTTGCAGTATCCAAAAACGGATCGAAACCTCTTCAACCGAGAGCATTAGAGAGGGGATAGGGTGACTATTTTGACCTTTTTGCGCTTACAGGCCCTTGTTTTGGGCTCTCTGCGCGACGTTTTTTGTTGTTTCTCTCTTTATAAGTATACCACAACCACAGCCGTTCGAAAACCGTTTTTTGCGCCAAAACGGGGGGGATTTTCGGATCTGTTTTGTTATTATTTACTCCTATACAAATCTTTTGCATGCTTATTATTCACTTATCAGGATACATTTGCCCTGTTTTCTTGTACTGCTGAGAGAGGTTTTCGGAGAATGGTCATTTTCAGGCAGAGAGAAGGCAGGAAAGAGGATCGCTCACCTGAAAAGTGTATCTATGCTCAGGCCAATGTGTCTGTCTGAGAATTTTTTCATAAGTATAAGCAGCCAGATGTTCGACAATTTACCAGCGATAGATAGGCCTCTAGCAGACCATCAGATTGAGACGCTCCTGGATTGAGCCTGGGTCGACACGCCTTTTGATGAACGTAACTATGCTGTGATCTTGCACCGATTTGAAAGAGCTCTATCTCCGACGACGCTCTCAATGCAGCCAACTTACAGTATTCTGAAACGGATCGCGATCTCTGCAACGACTCCATCCACAGGACTTCGAGTTTGCTCAGAATTGCTTACAGTATCTCGAACCGGATCGAAACCTCTCCAATCGAGAGCGTTGGAGAAGGGATAGGGTGACTATTTTGACCTTTTCGCGCTTACAGGCCCTTGTTTTGGGCTCTCAGCGCGACGTTTTTTGTTGTTTCACTCTTTATAAGTAGAGGTATAACTAATTCATTTAATTCATTTGTAGAAATTTGGCTTGCTTACGATTCTCAATTCTAAACCGCTTACCATAAAAGCAAGAGCAACGAATTCAGCAGTGGAATGCTTGCCATTTTTTCTCAAAAGTTCCTTGTGCAGAGTATTCATAACTCAATAAAGCTCAGCAAAGGAGCCTCTTTCTCTGCTACCTGCATCTTCTCTTTTTGACCAGTCTACCATGGACTCCACCCTTCACGCTGATCCACTTGTTCAGCGTTATTAAACCTTCTTTGCATTCCTTCTTTCGGGCCTATTGGTCCATGGTTCTGAATCATCTACGCTCTTAATATGCCGATCGGCGTATAGGCTCCTTCAGTACTGTTGAACTCATAGAGTGTGATGGGGCAGAGTGCATTCAACTGCTGGCCCACCAGGACCGCCAGTTCCACTGGTATCACGACAAACAGATGGATCTGCCTCACCCCGTGTTCATCACACAGCTTCTGACATACCTGAGCAATCTGCCAGGCAACGGAGCGAGCATGAGACGCGTCTCTGATTGATTCACGTGAGAGGTCAGGTGATACAAGCCGGATGTGATAGGCAGGCTGAAGATCAAAGTCGGTGATGGCCTGAGCGACAGACTGTTTGATGGAACGGCCCGATGTCACCTCGATCACGGCTCGCCGCTGATCTCCGTTCTTCGTACAATGCCATTCCGTCAAGAAGGGCTCTGTTTCTGTTGGGCGAGCCTGGGTACTCCAGGTTTCTTGTTGTCCATGAAGTATTAAGGTCATTCCGGTTGTTGCACGTAAGACAAAACCAAGAGCCAGTGCCACTGGAAAAATACTTTTTATGAACAGGTGCAGACGATGACTATGTACAGTTTCGCTGAGGCAGCGTTTCACATCCTGCAATGCTGGCCAGAGGATGTCGTTCCATTCTTGAGGCGTGCATGTTCTTTCCTTGCCATCGATCACTGGCGTCCAATCAAGCCGAAGATCCAGAGAGGTCGTTACTGGCATATAGGGGAATGTCATCAGACAGAGGGTTGGCTCATAGCTGTAATCGGCCTGGACGCGGCGCAAGCGGAGCACCAGGGCAGCTTTTAGGATACGTCTGGCCGCCTTATTGCGTCTTACGTTTTGTTCCGCTTCCATTGGAGCAACCGCCCCATCCTCGGTCAATGACAGACCATTAAAGTCAGAGACATCGCCCAGATTGTGACGAGAACAAAATTGTCGGACCTCCGCAAAGGAGACTCCTTTGAGTACAGGGATGATATGAAAATGTGGATCACGCTCCTGCCGACGCAGTGCTGCGGGCACCTCAACGCGCCAGATAAAGTCGGATTGTAGGCAGGCGGGAGTGAGGAAGAGCGCGAATGCATCAGCCTCTTCGATAGCATGGACGATTGCTTGCTCCGTCTGGCTTCCAAGCTGCATGTCGTCAACGTCATGCCAGCAGCGCATGCCACGAACTTTGAGTCGGAGTTGCATATCCCTGACGTGGTCTGTATCCTCGCGTGCATAACTCAGAAAGATGGTGGCTGGTCGGTCCAGACCAACGATCGGTGGTGACTGATGTGTTGGTGGTTGTTCCATGTGGTTGACCTCCTGCTGGTCCTGTTCCTCTTGTTTCTCTGACAGTTCTTTGAACACCTCGATAACGCGGCGGATGCCCAGTGCCACATCGAGCAAAGCTTCATCTCGATTACGCCAGCTGGTAATCGGTTTCCTGTTGGCTGGTAGTGGCTCAAGTTCGGCAAAGGGTGCGCTTTGCCAATCGACTGGGCGCAGAAGAATAGGAATCACAGTGGCCCGCTGCACCTTATGACGTGCGAGCGCATGCATCATCTCCGTGTGGTAACAGTAATTGCTGGCCAGGAAATCTGAACTCACCAGCAGCAGGATAATCTGAGCCGTGCTAAGATGGGCATCAATCTGCTGGGCTCGGTGCGTCCCTCGCACGACCTTCTGCTGATGCCAGCCTGCTATCAGCCCTTGCTGAACCAGCTGGCTAAGGTGCTTTTCAAGAGCCTCACACAACTCTTCATCTTCCTGCGCATATAAATAAAACACCTGTAACGGACGGTCTGATAGCTCACTCATGGGCTATTGTCCTTCTAACCATGGAGACATCTCTAGGAAAGTTGGACTCAAAACAACTCATTGATGAGCTTGATCTTACAGTATTTAGAAACAGATCGAATCCTCTCCAACAAGTATTCTCGTCTGTGGATGTTACGCCTGTTTTCGCTTACAGTATCCTAAACCGGATCGAAACCTCTCCAATGCCCCGATACTGACTCACCCTATCATCACTTGTGCCACTTACAGTATCCTAAACCGGATCGAAACCTCTCCAAATTCATTCTCGGCATCGCTACGGCGCGGCTTCAACAGTCTTACAGTATCCTAAAACGGATCGAAGCCTCTCCAACACGCTATCCAGGCTGCGCGTTCAATCCAGCGGACCACTTGCAATATCCTAAAACGGATCGAAACCTCTCCAACATGGAAAACAGATCATAGAATATAGCGCTGCGGAGTCCTTACAGTATCCTAAAACGGATCGAAACCTCTCCAACAAGACCCTTCTCTCTTGCCGCTGGCACGGTGTATTCGTCTTACAGTATCCTAAAACGGATCGAAACCTCTCCAACGAACAATCTTGATCTGATGAGTGATTTCTGCGATCCCATACTTACAGTATCCTAAAACGGATCGAAACCTCTCCAACCTGTGTGTCTGCACATCAGCATTAACCAATCATAACTTGCAGTATCCTAAAACGGATCGAAACCTCTCCAACTGTGCCCATTTGTCCAAGTTTCGAGATACCAACCGCTTGCAGTATCCTAAAACGGATCGAAACCTCTCCAACGTACAGGCTCTGGCATGCTGAGTCATTACGTGCGCTGCTTGCAGTATCCTAAAACGGATCGAAACCTCTCCAACGTACAGGCTCTGGCATGCTGAGTCATTACGTGCGCTGCTTGCAGTATCCTAAAACGGATCGAAACCTCTCCAACATGAAGTTGGAGAACTCCGTCTGGCCACAGAGCCATCTTACAGTATCCTAAAACGGATCGAAACCTCTCCAACGACAGTGTATCTGTTTTGTTCGTGTGTGACACGCGCGCTTACAGTATCCTAAAACGGATCGAAACCTCTCCAACTTACGATATAATAGATAACAATCCCCACTGCAATTCTTACAGTATCCTAAAACGGATCGAAACCTCTCCAACCGAGAGCATTAGAGAGGGGATAGGGTGACTATTTTGACCTTTTTGCGCTTACAGGCCCTTGTTTTGGGCTCTCAGCGCGACGTTTTTTGTTGTTTCTCTCTTTATAAGTATACCACAACCACAGCCATTCGAAAACCGTTTTTTGCGCCAAAACGGGGGGGATTTTCGGATCTGTTTTGTCCTTATTTACTCCTATACAAATCTTTTGCATGCTTATTATGCGCTTATCAGGATACATTCGCCCTGTTTTCTTGTACTGCTGAGAGAGGTTTTCGGAGAATGGTCATTTTCAGGCAGAGAGAAGGCAGGAAAGAGGATCGCCCACCTGAAAAGTTATCTATGCTCTGGTCAATGTGTCTGTCTGAGAATTTTTTCATGCTTAATCAGTAAAACTATGTATTGCTTCCTACAAAATTCATACTAAAGGGTAGAATACTTTTCTAGCAAAACATACCGATACTGAATTTTTCCATTGACTATCCTCTTTAATTATGATATGTTTACTCGAATATAACAGGCTTGTGAGGAGGCACTTACTGTTAAAACAGTTTACCTACTTATAAATACATACTTGATTCGCTAAAAATAAATATTTGATATCATCAGACGATTACCAGTTATTTTTTATTAATTTCGATAGGCTGATGGTATTGATATTAGTGTATGGAAACTTAAAAAAAATTTTGGTGAGTATTTACGGTCTTTGTAGTGTAGTGGTAGGAGTTTATATCATGTCCTATCTTTTTCTCGTAACTATTGGTCCAGTTCAGCCTTTTATCAAAAGCGCACGCCGCACTCGTGATTTATTTGTTGGCTCTATGCTTTTGAGTGAGCTTTCAAAAGCTGTCGCTCTGGCTCTTATAGATCCAGAGACCCATCTTATCTTCCCTGCCCCAATCTCAGAAAATCAACTCCAGCCAGATACAAAGCTAAGTGTTGCCAACAAAATCATTGCAATAATTGGTCATGAGCCTCAGGAAATGGCAAAAAGAGCAAGAACAGCGCTTTTTGAGCGACTCTATAGTATAAGAAACCAGGTGTTCGACAGTTTACCAGCGATAGATAGGCCTCTAGCAGACCATCAGATTGAGACGCTCCTGGATTTCGCCTGGGTCGCCACGCCTTTTGATGAACATAACTATGCTAAAACAAGATCTCGTCTAGAAACTCTCTTGAGTGCCAGAAAGAATACCCGCTATTTCGTTCCTTTCATCCATACCACAACTTCCAGTAAAAATCCTCGCTATAAATCTTCTATTGATGGACAGTTAGAGTGCGTCATCCCTGAGAAGTACTATGATCGATCAAAACCTGCACAACTGCGGGCACGTGATCTGTACCAACTCTATAAAGCTGGACCTGGGGAACAACTCTCTGGTGTTGACCTTGTCAAGCGTCATGCTAAATTTCCAGGATTACCAGTTATTTTAAGCACTTCACATATTGCCACTCTTCCTTTTCTTAAACGCCTGAACTCAATAACAGACAGCAATAGTAGAGATAAATTAAAAAATGCCTGGAGTGACTATATAGAAAAGATCGATGAACAGACACCATTAACGGAAAAAATTAAAGGAGCTAAACATACCATTTTAGGGGATCGCGATGGAGCGTTGCTGTTTGACGAACGGCTTTTGATAGATTTTACTCGGGAACAATATACAAAAGCCCATCAATGCCTGGAGACATTCTGGAAAGAGGTAAAAGAAGCTACCCATAGCTCTCTACGACCAGGTCCGTATTATGCAATTATTCATGCTGATGGCGACAATATGGGTCAACTGATTAATCACATGGCTGAAAAAGGCTTTGCGCAACATCAGGAGCTTTCACAGCGGCTTGACGCCTTTGCTCAAGGAGTAGGAGACATTGTAACAGCTTATGAAGGGGTACCAGTCTACTCTGGTGGAGATGATGTGTTGGCATTTGTGCCTTTGCATACAGCGCTACCATGTGCTCATGCACTAGCCGTGGATTTCGCTCAAAAAATGGTATTTAAGGAAAGCGATGTGCCCAGACCAACGCTCTCAGTCGGTATTGCCATCGTTCATCACCTTTCCTTGCTACAGGATAGTCTGGATGCAGCAAGGGATGCCGAAACGTGCGCCAAAAACCATCCGCAGAAAAATGCTCTGGCGATCACTGTGCGGAAACGCAGTGGTGAACCTGTTACCACAGTAGGTTCCTGGTCCACTATCTACCCCTGGCTCAAAGTACTTATCGAGCATTTTCAGCAGCAGCATATTCCTCAAGGAGCTGCCTATGAGTTGCGTGAAGTGTATCAGTCTCTCTTTCTCCCTGGCGAAACAATGTCTACAGACCTCATGCACGTGCTGCAATACGAAGCTTACCGTATTTTGAAACGCAAGATTATGCTGAATCAGCAGATGAGTAAGGAAGCAAAGGCTGCTACCCTCAAAGATATAGTGGATCGTTTGCGGATCGAACTATCGCCGCAGACTGGCCCAATCATTCTTGAAGAAACGGATATCGCTTCATTGATTAACGAACTACTAGTAGTTCAGCCTATTGTGGAAGCAGTCAATATGGCCTATGGACAAGAAGAGGGAAAAAAATAATGCCTATCTGGATCATTGAACCATATGAGCCATTGATTTTTCGTGACGGACGTCCATTCAATACGCAGCCTGGTACGCGCGCCCACTCACTCTCTTTTCCTTTTCCGAGCACGCTGGCTGGAGCGTCACGAAGTAGAGCGGGATGGGAAGGTGAGCACTTCACAAGCAACCTTACATTATTGAAGCAGCTACGCATACGTGGTCCATTACTTGTTGAGCTATCCAAAGAAAAGCGTGACATCAGCCAGTGGCTATTGCCAGCTCCTCATGATGCCCTCTTCTTTAAAGAAAAAATAGCAGGAGAGAGATACTACCGAAAAAGAGCGCTACCTATCAATGTTCAAACAGAGGATGCCAGTGATCTTCAAGAGTTGCAATTACAGCCTGCTGGAGCAAATACCCCTGAGGGATATAAAGCAGTTGACTCTGCAATTCGTTACTGGCCCTGGGCAGATCTAAAGCAATGGTTGTGGAAACCAGAAGATATTGAAGTGGAACAGAATAAGCGTGATACCGTCGCTCCTCAACGTGAGCAACGGGTACATATCAGTTATGACGGCGAAGCTCATATGGCCAGAGAAAGCATCTTATTTGAGACAAGTGGGCTGGAATTCACTTTTTCGCCCCAATCACTGGTGATACAACGGCTCGCGCTTGCTCTTTTTGTCGATGACACATCATCTTTCCGTCTATCGACAGATGGTCCTGACACTCTCGGTGCAGAACGTCGTCTAGTTTACTGGCAGAGCAGTAATGATAAACTGCACCTCTCTAAGTGTCCTCAAGAAATCACTGAGCAGATCCGTCAGGACAAAGCTTGCCGTGTGCAGCTACTTACGCCTGCCTATTTTGAGCGTGGTAGCATCCCAACCTATCTGACTGAACCAGGAGAAGGTGTTACTCCACAACTCATTAGTATTGTTTCTCAGACTCCACAGATTGTCTCTGGCTGGGATATGGTACTCCGACAGCCTAAACCAGGTCGCCGCCTTATACCAGCAGGTGCAGTCTTTTTCCTGAAACTGCATGGCTCATCCAAAAATATTCGGAACTGGGTAGAAAGAACCTGGTTTCGTAGCATCAACGATAGAAAAACCGAAGAAGAACAGCAATTTGTCAACGATGGCTTCGGTCTGGCGATGCTTGGAACCTGGAATGCTGATAGTCCAAACCAATAATGATAGGAAAAAAGATGCGAAGGCAACAACCAGCCAAACACCTGCAACCCCTTGTTCCTGAGGTTTGCAGGCCAGTGGAGCAGACAATCACGCTCGTACGCTCTTACCAACTACTGACGCCACTCTTTGGTGGCAGCCCTGATCCTACAGCTTTAGATCCGACATCCTTTGTACGTGCTACGGGGATACGCGGTCAGCTGCGTTTCTGGTGGCGAGCCTGTTATGGCGGAAATTACACTACCATTGCTGCGATGAAAGCTGATGAGGATGCATTGTGGGGAAAAGCGCATGTGAAAGGCGAAGATGGCCCTCAATTTCATGAAACGATACAACTCTTTATTACAAACCTGGTGGGGAAAGTCGTTCCAGCCTTTGAGTATCAGGATCTAGGAGATAGAAATCAAAAAAAATGGAAAGAGAGCGCCAAAGACATCCCTCCTTATGCAGCATTCCCTTTACAAGCCACGAATAAAGAGTTAAATAGCTCGCAGAGACCAGTATCAAAATCTATCCTCGCGAATGTCGCATTTGATTTGAACATCCAATATCCATCCTTTGAAAACAAACAATTTGAGCGAGAGATCCATGGAGCCCTGTGGGCCTGGGAGACTTTTGGCGGTATTGGTGGCCGGACACGACGTGGCTTTGGGTCGATAGGAGCTATGCAAAAAGGTCAATCAGATACGGATTTTTTGCCAGCTAATCCTTCACAGGTGACTTCCTGGATTCAAAAAAAATGTGACGATTTTCATGTCTCTAAAAACCCTGCTCCGGGTAATACTCCCTGCCTCGCCTCTCTTGTGAAGGCGAGCAGAACACGCATGACATTAGAGCTGGAAAATAAACCTATTCTGGGTATTATCCCTTATCAAAAATCTGCTTACATTGCCTGGGCAGACATGATTAATAGACTCAAAAATTTTCGTCAGGTACAGGGCAATACTCCCTGGCCAGATACCAGCGCAGTCAAAAAAATTATGCCACAGAACCTTAACACCTTCTCCATAAATAATCCGCAGGAGTATGCTTTTCCCAAAGCATCTCTAGGCCTCCCTATCATTTTTCATCAAGCAAAAATGGACAAAGATCTGATCCTTCAGGGTCCAGATGAGGGCAGAGAACGTTTTGCCAGCCCGCTGATTCTTCGTCTATTGTACTGCCAGAATCAACAATATGTTGGCATGGCTCTGGTGCTAACGAATCGCGAGCTTCCGGCTCAACGGCTCATGCTGTTTGGACAAAACAATGCGGATAAAAAAGGCAGTAAAGAACTTGGTCTGGTTTCAGCAGATGTGCCAGATAATGATGCCCGACTCAGAGAATATTTGAAGGATGAAGATGATGTGGCGCTGGCTTTTATGAAACGAAATTTTACTAATTGAGAATAGGAATTCACACTAAATGGACGCAAATATAGTATTCATTCATGCTCTTACGCCTCTCCATGCTGGTATTGGTCAGGGAACAGGAGTAATTGATCTCCCTATTGCCCGCGAAAAGGCAACTCGCCTTCCTTTTTTTCCTGGTTCTTCCATTAAAGGTGCTCTACGTACACAATGCACTGATAAAAAACATGCCAGGATCTTTGGCGGCGATCCATCCGATGCGACAGATAATCGCGCAAGTTCAGTACTGTTTTCAGATCAACGTTTACTCCTCTTTCCTGTTCGAAGTCTGGCTGGAACATTTGCCTGGGTCACCTCTCCCTATATTCTTCGCCGTCTACAGCGTGATTTGATAGATGCAGGTATTACATCACTGCCTGATGTGTTTCCTCTGGTGACTGGTACAAACTGTGTTATTACGCCAGATAGCAAACTTGCTATTGAAGTTGACGAAAAAAAACTGATCTCTATTGAAGATCTTGATCTACCAGTAAGTACAGACTCTGCAAAGGCGCTTGAGAAATGGGCAGAATGGTTAGGTAAGCAGATTTTTCCTGGCAAGCATGATACTTTCTGGCAACAGATGCTTAGAGAAAAGATCTGTCTGGTTCCTGATGATGTTTTTCGATTTCTGGCAGAACAGGCAACACAGATTGCTACCCGTATCAGACTGGAAGAGCATTCAAAGACAGTTCAGCAAGGTGGCCTCTGGTATGAAGAGATGCTCCCAACTGAAACGATCCTTTCTGGAATGGTTATGATTTCACCGACCACTGATAAAGATGCTCCACGCCTCTCGGTCAACGAAATTCTTACTATCCTCAATGGGCTTTGCCAGAATATGTTACAACTGGGAGGCATGGCTACCGTTGGACGTGGTTTCTGCCATGTTCATCTGCTCAATAAAGAGGTGCGGTAATGCAAACACTGGATCAACAATATGCAACGAATGTGCTCAAAAAAGTCGAACTGGTGCGCAAAGATGCAGACTATAAAAAATATGGCGCCATATCACACTCTTTACCAATCCTTATTCATAATGCAGGCCTGGCTCAGGCATTGTCATTTGTCGACTCGCGCAAAGAACCTATCTTCAAAACCTTTTTGAAAGATCTTTCACAGACAGTCGTAGGAGACGAGACGCTCCTACAAAAATCAAGAGAGAGCGATCTTATCTCCTACATGCAACTCACCCATCGAGTATTGAACGCACTTCTGTGGTACAAACGTTTTGCTCAATCGATCCTGGAGGTAGAGGCTAGTGAGGATCTTGAAGTTCGAGATACACCCAATGAGAAACAGGAACAGTAATGAGCACGACACCATATAGAAAACAGCTCATAGCAGTTTATGAGCAACTTCGCAAGCGGGATGAACTACAACAGGTTCATGCCGGTTTATGGCTTGATAAAGCTTTGCAGGAACATATCGATGGCAAAAGTAAGCTCATAAAAGAGGCCTCAACGATAGGTCTACCAGCAGACTATCCCCAAATCTATACTGCCTGGGAACAACGCCTTCTTCAACAGGCAAACATCAGCACTCAACATGCTCAGGCTGTAAGTCGTATCATCATTGGTCTGGGAAATGAAAGTGTTCTGGAAACAGGCATCACACTACACCATACCTACGGAGTTCCTTATTTACCAGGAAGTGCTTTGAAGGGTCTGGCCTCCAGCTATGCTCGCCAGCAGCTTAAAGGAGAGTGGCGTCAAGGAGGCGAGCTGCATCGTGTCGTCTTTGGCGATACTGACAATGCAGGCTTTATAATCTTTCTTGACGCTTTATATATTCCTCCTGCAACGCCCGAACCAATGCTCTATCAAGACGTAATCACTGTTCACCATCCAGCGTACTATCGCAATGAACCCGGGGCTGCCCCAACTGATAGTGATAGTCCGACGCCGCTTCCTTTCGTAAGCACAAGAGGCTCTTACCTCTTAGCCCTCTCTGCTCCTGATCTGGATGACCCTGATCCCTGGTTAGAAGCGACCTGGCGTCTGCTTGAGCAGTCACTCCAACTCATGGGCATTGGTGCCAAAACGTCGAGCGGTTACGGACGTATGACATTCATCTTGTCTCCTGAAGAAGAAAGGCAACGAAGAGCATTACAACTGGAAGAAAGAGAACTACAATAAGCACGCAGTGAAGTGGCTACATTGGAAGGCCTGCCATCAGCAAAAATGAATTCAGAAAAAAGCAAATAGAGGAGAAAATAGATCATGGGTGACCAGAACGCTCCACGCATAAATGGCGATGACTTTCAACATCTCTACTCCTGGCAGTTAATACTTGCATTAAAATTTCCAGAAGAAAAGGTACGCAAAGTCGTTCTTGAAGATGGTGAAGCAGGCTCAGTCGATGATGTTACAGTCTATCATGAGATTGATACTAATCTAGCTGATCAATTTTACCAGTTGAAATACCATCAGGATATGGGAAAGACTTATTCAGCCAGGGCGTTAATAGAAGTACCAAAAAATAGTAAAAGCTTATTAAAAAAATTTTGGCTCACATGGCATATGTTACGGAAAGCTCAGCCAAATAGAGCAATAGAATTACATCTGGTAAGCAACTGGGGCTGGGATTCAAAGGAAAAACCAGAACGGTGGATTGACTTTGATACAAATCAAATCAGACATGACATATTTATGAGTACTCCTTCTAACGAAATAATAGGAATAATAAGGCAGCAATGGCAAAATCATCTTGAGATAGGAGATGAAGAATTTATTGAGTTTATCCGCTGTCTTTACCTCGATCTTGAATTAAGCCATCGCTACATAAAAAATGATGCAATCGTTCAGCGTATGAAACGATTGGGTTTGAAGACAGATAACACAACCCTTCTAGCAATTTCAGCGATTGTTCGTAGATGGATTGGGTCAAAAGAGCACAATATTTTTCTTTCAACTTTAAATGACACATTAATAAAATATGATCTTTACTTGCCTCCTGTTCAGGAGGAATGCGTAACGATTTATCTCGAAGGCTATGAACAAAGAAAGTATGAGAGCGAACCTGACTACATTCTCAACTGGTCTCAACATTTCATTAGTCGAGGGCATGGTAAAGGTCATCAATTAGTTGAACCAGAAGCCTGGAATAAAAAATTACTTCCAGAACTTTACGATCTAAAAACCACCATCAAGCAAAAGACTGCTTGCCGCTTAATGAAAGTGCAAGGGCAATCACAGCTTTCGCTCTGGTTTGCTTTTGGCTATGTTTTCTCAAGCGTAGCAGGATATACACTTTCTGTGGAACAAAACCACCAATTTTGGAGAACCGATGCTCCAGAAAACACAGATTTTTCTTTAATTACGAATAATAAAAACCCTTCTGCTATAGAAGGAGAAGTATTAAGTGGTGAAGGGGAGACAGTGGCAGTTGGAATTAGTGCACAAGGATCAATAAGTACATTAGATAATGATGTCAAAAAATATCTTAGCAGTCAAGCAGATAAAGCAGCTGCGCTATTGTTACTTCATTCTAACACAGATATTTTGAAAAATGCGGGTGATGCCGTTGCTCTTGCCAGACTCACAAAAATTTATGCAAGTGCATTCGTTAAACACTGGGGTGCACAGAAGTTGCTTTTATTTTATTTTGGCCCTTCCTCAGGGGCCAGTTTCATTGGATATAGACTCAACAAAGTAAGCCCTACTATTCAAATTATGGAATATCAACATCCAGGTTATGCACCTTCTTTTCTTTTTGAGTAGTAAAGTGATTGAATGTAATCCCGACCAGTGAGCTTGTCCCGTTTTCGTGGCACTGCTGGCAAACTCCGGGGGCGTGTTTGGTTTGAGTTTGCCAGGATGTGACCTTGATGCCAGTTTTCGGCAGTTCCAGACCCCCCAGAACAGCTTTTTGACCAGTGAATTCGCATTGCCCTGCCTGGGAATCGGCCTCAAGACCAGAATTTTGTCCCCTGATTGGCCCAAAAGGCGAAAAAAGCAGTAAAATCGCAGTTTAAGCTGAACAATGCAGTGCCCTCACCCTTTGAGCTCAAAATCTTTGCTGAGCTCCCCCAAGACGTCTCAGGCTGAAGTTTTATGAGCAGACATGGGATAAATATCTTCGAAACAAAGCTTCAGCCTGAGGGTTGGATGGAGAGTCTATGTTCGGTATAGCAGTGATGGCTATGGCACCTCTGTTGAAACCTCGCCACGACCTTCTTGACATATACCTGCTCCCATTACCCATTGATGAAATGCAGGGGTAGAGACAGAGATTCAGGACCAACCAGGGGCGCACTCAAACAGTTTGCCCACCTAACAAGAAAGCTGTCAGTTTATGTTGTGTGATAGGTAAACCATAGATCTCCATCAAATTCTGCCGGTACTGCCAAAGGGGTTCGCAGCGCAACACGACACGAAGGGCCTCTTTCTGCTCTGCTGATAGGGCGGCGGCACCTTCCCGCTCATAGCGCTTTGAAAGATTTTTGGCTTCATCTTTATCGTATCCCCAAACACTGACCAGCAAATCATTGGGTTGAGGAGGATATGAACTGGTGACCATGTAGTTCAATCCGAAAGTAGCCTCGCCCTGTGAGAGATCTGGAATGTCCTCAATTTCATCGAGGTCTGGTGGCACGCCGTCATTTAGCTCAAAGGCTTTGAGTACTGCAGAACTATACCTTTTGCTGCGATACTGCCATTCACGGTTCTCGACCCATCCCCCAAAAAACACCATATCCAGTACTGCTTCGGCCACGCGTATGGTATCGAGCAAAATCCAGTTTGTGGCCCCTCGTTCAAGCAAGGTGATGAGTGCCTGCCAACCCCTTGGCATGCCTAGCAGACTGAGCACCTGGAGATTCAATGAGTATGGCTGGAGCATGTATTCTACCAGCATATCGATGATCTCTGGTGTCGCTTCGTTGGGGTGATATTTCGCGAAGGTCTCGGCGGCAGCAAAGCGCACGGAGCCAGGTACTTGATCTCGCGGGAGTGCAAGCAGTCGTTTGTACTCCTCCCACTCTGGCGCTTGTTCTGTGAGTAGATCGCCAAGACTGCGCAGAGCAAGCCCTTTCAGTTCTGGATCTTCTACCACTAAGATGAAGGACATCAGGGCAGGAACAATCTCCTGGTTCAGTTCTTGAAAAGCGGAGAGCAGGATGAGGGTTCCGCGCACAATTTCCATGTGCGTTGATTGCAGTAACGAGAGAAAGACTGGTATCCCATCGCCAACACACGCATGGGTCACCCACTCAGGAGTATGATCACTATTGTCTTCGTGCAGAAATTGCCCGGAGGATTTCCAGACCTGATGGGCTGTATCAAACATGCTTAGCCTCACCAGATCACGTCCAGCAGCCCAGTACCGTCCAGACAAGCTATCAAGCAGGTCAAGTAAAGGCAGCTTCTGTTCATCTGGCACTTGTGCAAGAATCTGGGTCAAGAAAGGGGCCGCCGCAGCCGAGGCTTCATAGACACTGCCCTGGTGGCAAATGGAAGCCCAAAGATGTTCTAGTGCTTTCTCCCGTTCCCTTTGATCTTCCGAGAGTAGTGCGAGCAGGTGTATAGGGGTGTCAATTGCAGGTCCATAGGCATGTCGGAGCGATTTCCAGGGAATCTGGTTCAATTGCTCTTGCAGTGAGGACATGATCAAACCTTCTTTTCGTAATGATGTCTCGTAGTGGATTGATGAGGTTGATTATATCAGAGCAGGAGCAGGCTAGTCTACATGCATTGGAGCAGGAACATGTGTAGAAACGGATTGAATCCTCTCCAACGGACCTGGCATTTTGCAGCCTGGTGGAAGAACAGCGCTTACAGTATCCTAAAACGGATCGAAACCTCTCTAACAATATCAGCGAGAATTGTGTCGTTCTCAAAATGAGTCTTGCAATATCCAAAAACGGATCGAAGCCTCTCCAACATCAGCAAGCTAACAGAGAGTGGGCGAATGTCGCAATGACTTACAATATCCTAAAACGGATCGAAACCTCTCCAACATCAGCAAGCTAACAGAGAGTGGGCGAATGTCGCAATGACTTACAATATCCTAAAACGGATCGAAACCTCTCCAACTTCGCACCTGGTAGCTATCCAATTCATGAGCAATACCTTGCAATATCCTAAAACGGATCGAAGCCTCTCCAACCGAGCGCTGGAGCAAAATTGAGGTAGACACCCATGACCTTGCAATATCCTAAAACGGATCGAAGCCTCTCCAACTCATTATGAGATGATGGGCCACTGGGAAGGGCAAGAATCTTGCAATATCCTAAAACGGATCGAAGCCTCTCCAACGTTACTACCCCTTTGTTGAAGTATATACTTGCAAACTTGCAATATCCTAAAACGGATCGAAGCCTCTCCAACTCATTATGAGATGATGGGCCACTGGGAAGGGCAAGAATCTTGCAATATCCTAAAACGGATCGAAGCCTCTCCAACGTTACTACCCCTTTGTTGAAGTATATACTTGCAAACTTGCAATATCCTAAAACGGATCGAAGCCTCTCCAACTTACGCCTATCTTACTCACGAACTACGCGCCCGTGATTCTTGCAATATCCTAAAACGGATCGAAGCCTCTCCAACGTTTGAGGATAAGCGAGCCAGCCACATCTTATTAGACTTGCAATATCCTAAAACGGATCGAAGCCTCTCCAACCGAGAGCCTTGGGGGGAGGATAGGGTGACTATTTTGACCTTTTCGCGCTTACAGGCCCTTATTTTGGGCTCTCAGCGCGATGTTTTTTGTTGTTTCTCTCTTTATAAGTATACCACAAACACAGCCGTTCGAAAACCGTTTTTTGCGCCAAAACGGGGGGGATTTTCGGATCTGTTTTGTTATTATTTACTCCTATACAAATCTTTTGCATGCTTATTATGCGCTTATCAGGATACATTCGCCCTGTTTTCTTGTACTGCTGAGAGAGGTTTTCGGAGAATGGTCATTTTCAGGCAGAGAGAAGGCAGGAAAGAGGATCGCTCACCTGAAAAGTGTATCTATGCTCAGGCCAATGTGTCTGTCTGAGAATTTTTTCATAAGGATAAGCAGCCAAGATGTTCGACAATTTACCAGCGATAGATAAGCCTCTAGCAGACTATCAGATTGAGATGCTCCTGGATTGAGCCTGGGCCGCCACGTCTTTTGATGGACGTAACTATGCTGTGATCTTGCCCCGATTTGAAAGAGCTCTATCTACGACGACGCTCTCAATGCAGCCAACTTACAGTATTCTGAAACGGATCGCGATCTCTGCAACTTAGAAGTTTGATACTCCTGCCAATCGAAATATGCGGATCTTACAGTATCCAAAAACGGATCGAAACCTCTCCAACCGTCAATTGACAGATCGAGAGACCCGCGACGTCATGCCTTACAATATCCTAAAACGGATCGAAGCCTCTCCAACTCTCTATATTCGCCACAAAACTGGTCTTTGCTGGCATCTTGCAATATCCAAAAACGGATCGAAGCCTCTCCAACTTCCGCATCAATATGATGCCATTGTTAAAGATTTTCTCTTGCAATATCCAAAAACGGATCGAAACCTCTTCAACCTACACTGCAACCAAATTCGCAAGCCGATTTATTGTGTCTTGCAATATCCTAAAACGGATCGAAACCTCTTCAACTTAACCGAATGGCTTATCTCAATTTCGGGAAATTATCTCTTACAATATCCAAAAACGGATCGAAACCTCTTCAACTATGTCTGACACACTACTTACACCGAAAATGACCACTTGCAATATCCAAAAACGGATCGAAACCTCTTCAACGAGATGTTTAGCCGATATCAGCAATCGAACCAGCAGTCTTGCAATATCCAAAAACGGATCGAAGCCTCTTCAACGAGCTACTCAACAGTAGCATTCAGGCAATTACGCCACCTTGCAATATCCAAAAACGGATCGAAACCTCTCCAACCAACCTTTAGCTCTGGAGTGTGCGTGGTTCTTCCTGAAACTTGCAATATCCTAAAACGGATCGAAACCTCTTCAACCGTCTCGATTGAATTTGCATCTAGGAATGTTTGAGATCTTGCAATATCCTAAAACGGATCGAAACCTCTTCAACGAGATATAATCTTTCATTTCGAGGTTATCAATTAACTTGCAATATCCAAAAACGGATCGAAACCTCTTCAACAGAGCAAGACATCCTGCCAATCCTCTAACAGATCCTCTTGCAATATCCTAAAACGGATCGAAACCTCTTCAACAAGAACAGATCAAGGCGTTGGCTACGCGGTTAAAGTCTTGCAGTATCCTAAAACGGATCGAAACCTCTCCAACACTCATCTCCAACGGTGGAGTCAAACATGCAACGAGACTTACAGTATCCTAAAACGGATCGAAACCTCTCCAACTGGTTATTCGACATAGTCCGAAATGGACAATTATTAATTCTTACAGTATCCTAAAACGGATCGAAACCTCTTCAACCGAGAGCATTAGAGAGAGGATAGGGTGGCTATTTTGACCTTTTCGCGCTTACAGGCCCTTGTTTTGGGCTCTCAGCGCGACGTTTTTTGTTGTTTCTCTCTTTATAAGTATACCACAAACACAGCCGTTCGAAAACCGTTTTTTGCGCCAAAACGGGGGGGATTTTCGGATCTGTTTTGTTATTATTTACTCCTATACAAATCTTTTGCATGCTTATTATGCGCTTATCAAGATACATTCGCCCTGTTTTCTTGTACTGCTGAGAGAGGTTTTCGGAGAATGGTCATTTTCAGGCAGAGAGAAGGCAGGAAAGAGGATCGCTCACCTGAAAAGTGTATCTATGCTCAGGCCAATGTGTCTGTCTGAAAATTTTTTCATAAGGATAAGCAGCCAGATGTTCGACAATTTACCAGCGATAGATAAGCCTCTAGCAGACCATCGATTGAGACGCTCCTGGATTGAGCCTGGGTCGCCACGTCTTTTGATGAACGTAGCTATGCTGAAACAAGATCTTGTCTAGAAACTCTTTTGAGTGCAAGCTCAAAATCTTTGCTGAGCTCCCCCAAAACGTCTTAGGCTGAAGTTTTATGAGAAGACATGGTATAAGACTTTTCACAATCTTTGTTCTGACATTGTGATACATCCTTTTTGTCGATTGTCTGCCTTGTATGTGGACGTTGCCACGGATGCATGTATCCTCTCTTTTCGTTTAGAGCATCTTTTTGGGGGTAAGAACATTGGGAGCCAACATAAAGTACTAGAGGCTATAGTTATCACAACAACGTAATGCATGCTGGCCCATACTGTATGCTGAAATAGTGAGTGCTTCTTTCCGTTCTTTTGTAGAGCCAATGTCGGTAGGTTGTCTCTGGAGCTTTGAACGAGTGTAGCATGTTCGTGTGTACTCCGGACCCTCTGTAAAGGGCCAGAGAGGACGTTTCGAGGATGTCTCAGAGTGAAGTTGCACAGTTTCGGCAGCAGATCGAAATTGAACTGACAGCTATGCGGCGTGGACTCTATGGTGTGGCCGCAGGAACGGCTCGCCATGCGTTTATTCATGCACGCATGGAAAACATTGGTCTCTGCCAGGATCAACTCGCACATACGGTGGGCGATGCTGAAGCGCGTTTGTTGGTCTGTGAATTATATATGCGCACAATGGAACACGATGAGCCTGAACTGGTTGGCATATAATGCATCTTGTTTCACGCTTTTTAGGGTTTGTTTTGTTTGCCGCGCTACTTAGAGGAGCGATGTGGCATGTTGGCAGAGTTTAAGAACCTTTACGCCATTCACCACTGGTTAAGGTATGTGACCTGGGCGGGCTTCTTTGGCGTTGCGCTGTGTATGCTCTTCTTTGGTGGTGCCCCCCTGCCATCTGCCTGGTGGTCTCTGGCTACTGTGATCTCGCAAGCGCAGCATCAGTGGTCACTCTCAGGTGCAACAAGCCTTATGGCGTTGGTCGAGCCACTGTTCTGGTCGCTCTTCTGGCTCTTACTCTGGCTCCTCTGGCTTCTGGGGGTGCTTAAGCTCATCAGTTATCAGAGGGTCATATCTACAAATCTCACGGGGCAAAAGCGGGCGCACTGGGTCTCGTCACAACGCCTTTCCCTGGCTACTGCTGGTAGTTCGTTCACGATTGATGAGAAGATTTCGGCTGCTCCTCGACTCCACCTTCCTCATAGGTCAACGGATGTGGTCCCAGATCAGCGTTCGGAGCCGTATATGACGCTCCTGAGGCGCGCCGAGAAGATTCAAGAGATTCCAACGCGACCAATCCCCCTTCTTCCTCGACCCGACGAGCAGTATCGTACCGCACTGGTTCAGCCTCTGCAGATCGGGGTTGGCTGGGATACTGGTCTGGCTCGCCGTTCTGATCCTAATGAAGATAATCTCTGTGTCTTCCAGGCAACTTGTACCTATCGGGGAATGCTTGTTCCGTTTGGCCTGTTTGTGGTTGCCGATGGGATGGGCGGCCATGACCACGGTCAGGAGGCCAGTCGGATCGCTGTTCAACATATGATGCATACTGTTTTGCAGAATGTGATGATGGGGAGCGATCTGAGCGATGAGTTTCTGCTGGATATGTTGATTGGTGGAGTGGAATGGGGCAATCTAGCAATCTATGGATTGGGACAGGCACACGGTTCTGAGATGGGGACAACGCTTACCGCTGCCTTTGTGGTTGGCCGTAAGGCATATATTGCGAATGTGGGTGATAGTAGAACGTATCTGTTTCGCGAAGGTGAGGGGTTACGACCTATTACGCATGATCATTCGCTGGTGGCTTCTCTCGTGAAGTTGGGCCAGATTACTCCTGAACAAGTCTATACGCATCCTGAGCGCAATAAGGTCTATCGGAGCCTTGGCAATAGCGATACACTCAAGGTGGATACGTTTGTTGTACCATTGCTGGCCCATGATCGCCTGATTCTTTGCTCAGATGGTTTATGGGAGATGGTGCGTGATCCACTTCTGGAACGAATTGTTCGCAGCAGCAATGATGTCATGTTTGTCAGTGCCTCCCTTGTACAGGCCGCTCTAAGCGGTGGTGGCGCGGATAATATTAGTGTGATTGTTGTGCAAGTGCCTTAACCTATCAGGTCTTGCCAGGGCCGGTTGAGGATAGTATAGCGTGGCAGTGATTCGTTCCAGAAGCAAGAAGGCACGCTCCAGGAGTTCACGATATATCATGAACTCAAGGAGCGTGCCTTCTCGCTTCTAACGCAGGGCGGATGTACATGCGCTGACCTGTACTATTCTCAGGAACCTTTCTAAAAAATGTTGATGTGATAAATAGTATTACCTTCCACACCTTGATTATTTTTTTTATAATGATAGATAATCTCTGTTGAGTAGAGATATTATTTTTTTAGACAATGAGGATATACCTTATGAGTAGTGAACAGCAAGAAGGTCTATTTGAGTGTCAGATTACGCGGCGTCTGCCGTATCTACTTACCCTTCCAGCGGGATATACATCAGAACAGCGTTATCCGCTGGTTCTCTTTTTGCATGGAGCTGGCGAGCGAGGCAATGATGTCAATAAATTGAAGATCCATGGGCTCCCAAGAGAGATTGAAGAGGGGCAATCATTTCCGTTTATTACTGTGGCTCCGCAGTGTCCGGCTGGTTCCTGGTGGACGGTTGAGCTGGAGGCTTTGACGGCTCTTCTAAACTTTATTGAAGAGACATATGCAGTTGATCCAGATCGCATCTATCTAACCGGTATGAGCATGGGAGGAATGGGCACATGGGCCTTAAGTATGGCTCTGCCAGAGCGTTTTGCTGCTCTCTTACCGATCTGTGGTGGCAATAATCCTGATACCGTTGATCGTATCAAGCATATACCAGTCTGGGCTTTTCATGGAGCAAAGGATGATGTTGTTCCATTGGAGGCTTCGACTAAAATGGTGGAGGCTCTCAGAGCAGCTGGTGGGAATGTGAAGTTTACGATCTATCCTGAGGCTGATCATGATTCATGGACTGAAACATATAAGAATCCAGCTATATATTCCTGGCTTCTTGCGCAAAAGAGATCTCGATTGTAGGAAGAGCAGCAATAAAAAGCGTGAATGCAAGGCAGGTCTCAGCCTTAGTGAAAAAGAAGGTAAAAAGGTACAGAGAAATGAAGATTGGCTGGACACTTCGCTTAGAAGCGTCCAGCCAATCATTACGATTCAGGAAGTCTGGCACTCAGGCTAGGCTTCTTGATCCCCATTATCGTAATGGCTCAAATGTTTTCTCCCCATTTGCTCAGGCAAGCCTGAAATAGTATCCTGTTGTGAGCGTAACAGGATGAGCTGTCGTCCGCTAAACATGGATTCCCCCCTCCAAGGAGCAGACGTGCCTCTCTCCAACAGACTTAGCTCAGAAAATCCTGTAGACGTTTGCTACGACAAGGATCATCGAGTTTTCGTAGTGCGCGAAATTCTACCTGGCGGACAGCTTCATGGCTTAAGCCTAACTTCTTTCCCGTTTCAGAGAGGCTATGTTCGCCATTACCCTCCAGGCCATAGCGCAGTTGGAGTACGCGTCGTTCGCGTTGAGACAGGTCTTCAAGAAGATTGCGAATGTGTTCCTGCAAGGTCTGGCTGATCACTACGCGCTCGGGCGAATAGATGGGATCATCTTCCAGTACCTCGCTCAATGAGATATCGTCCTCACCCCCTTTGCGTGGCATATCCAGGCTGATGGTCTCCTGATGAGTCGAGAGCAGTGAGATGACCTGCTGAACGCTGACCTCCATCTGACCAGCCAATTCTTCCAGGGTTGGTTCACTCTCGAGCCCTTGTTCTTGCTGCAAACGGCGGCGCACGCGCCCCAGGCGCTTAATCTCTTCCACTTTGTAGAGTGGAACGCGAATAAGATGGGCCTGCTCCACAAGCGCCCTGGTTACATACTGACGAATCCACCAGGTCGCATACGTGCTAAAACGATACCCTTTGCGATAATCAAATTTCTCTACAGCATGCATCAACCCAATATTCCCCTCTTGTACGAGGTCCATCAGGTCGACTCCAAAGCCACGATACTTTTTAGCGATATGTAAAACCAGGCGTAGATTGGCTTCGATCAACTGGCGTTTGGCCTCTTCAGCGTCGCGCGTTGCCTGGGTCTCTTTCGCATCCCGGGGGAGACGTACCATTCCACGCTGTTTGCGAGCCGCTGCTTTGGTACCAGCTTTTGCTCGCTCGATCCGCTCTGCTAATTGCTTTACCTGGTCAGCTGATAGAAGATCAACCTGACCAATCTCATAGCGATAGAAGCGGGTCGAATCTTGAAGGCTGAGTACTTCGGGATTAGCTGGAATGCTTTCAAACTGAGTTTCTGAAGCGATCATTGTAGTCATCTGGACTTCCCTCCTACTTTAAATATTGGGTGTGTCTGGCCTCTTGTTGTTGACAGTATACGTAGATGGGATTTTCGCTATCTCCCAGTGGTCTTCCTCTAACATCGCTGCCCTCCACGATGTATTTCTGTGCCAGATGGATGTTTCTTCTTCTGTCCAGCTCTGCGTAAGGTGCTGTCCAATGAGCAGGAGAAGCGGGAAGTGGGTAAGTTGGGCGTGTTATGCTGGTTGTGAAGGGATAGGTGAAATGCAAATGATTGTGCACGCAAGTATGCTATTTTGTAGAAACTGTGCAAGAAAAAAATGTCTTATACTGTCTTAGAATATGCTCTTCAGCCTAAGAAATTTTCACGAAAGATTTCTCTTTACTTATGTAGCTGTGCCTGATAGGAGATGGTGCACTGTAGGAGCGTTTTGCCTTTGCTCGCTTTCTGCCGTAAAAATTCGCGTTGCTCGCAACGTTTATCATAATATGACCGGTATTGGGGCACTTTATGGCAGAGTTAGTGGTTGTGAAACCATGATCTGTTACGCAGCATTCTCTCATCCATAGCTCATCCTCTTGAAGAAGACAACTGGCAGTAGTGATCTATCAGTATCTTGTGGTGAAGTTGCTGCTTTTTTAATTGCTGTTCATCGCTATGATTGGGTGCTCATTGCTATGATTGTAGGAAGGATCTCTCTTTATGGATAGCAGAGTCGACCTCTTTGAAAGATATGTGCAGAGCGCGATCAAAGGTATGTATGAGATCTATGAAACAAAAAATCAACTCACTCATCAGGATACGCTCAATCGCTATTATGCGACTTTTAAGGCTCGCTTTGGACCAGATGTGCTGGAACAGTGGAAGAGCTATGACGATAAGCGCCTTCTACAAACTCTCTATCATCCTGGCCGGACAGATAGCCTTATGTCCTGGTTGCAGCAAAGAGAGACTGGAACAGAGTATAAAAGTGCGGATTTCGACTCATCTGTCTTTGGAAGCTTTTCTCTAAAGGATGAAAAACACCTTGATCTCTTTTATATGGATGACAAAAGATCTCCCAATGGACAGAAATGGCATACCGGTTCTGTGAAGAATCCTACCCCGATTGCCGATCTGGAAGCTGAGAAAAAGGCGCGAAAACATCTTCTACAATTACTGGGGGCAAATCAGGTCCTCTCCCAGTTCTCAGGTGAGCGAGATGAGGACTATACGTTCTTACAGCAGCGTCTGGAGCAGGTTGCACCAGATCTGGTCCAGACGGCCTGGGCCCATAAATATTTTTGTATTCTCTATCATAATTATCTGGTCGATTACCACTTTTTTGAGCAGCAACGATTTCATCTGATTAAGGCGCTCATTCATCCTCCCGCAGGCGAAGATCAGCTCTATCTGGCAAATGGCCGTTTTGCTGAGCTGACGAAGCAGCTCAAGGTGCCTCTTAATACGCTAACACGCTTACTAAGTAGAATGAATACGCAGGTGCATAATTATTGGAGGGTCGATGTGCGGCCTGCCAGAGAGGCAGGAAAATGGGAAACCATGCTTGATGGCGAATTTTGTGGCGCAGATTTTGATGGTATTGGCAGTATGTCCCGGCTTGCTGATGATGAACCTTCGCGTGTGAAACTGAATAGTCATATCAGTGAGCTACATGCAGATTATACGCCGCGCCAAAAGTTTTATCTCGTTGAACAATTTATTCATTTTTGTACAGGGATTACTGAGGGCGATCTGATCCTGGCTTCATGCAGAGATGAGATTCTAGCGGTTGGACATGTGGTAGGCGATTATAGCTATGAGCAAGGGACGGATTTTCCCCATAGACTTCCTGTCAAATGGGATTGCAAGCATGCCTGGTACTTGCCTGACCCGGAGAGTACAGAAGGGCAGGGGACGCTGGTTTATAAGCTGAGAGATGCTTCGATTCTTCTTGAGACGGAGCGCCAGTTGTTGACTGCTTTTCATCCAGAAAGATTTGCTGCAACGTTTGAGGATCAGAAGCTGGCGGCCATACCTGAGCGAGCGTTGCGACAACGTATGGAGCTGTTACGGCAGTCTCTCTTATTGGATGATGAGGTCCTGTCTCGTATCTATCGCGCGCTCTTGCAGGGCCATGTGATTCTGCATGGTCCTCCGGGAACGGGGAAAACGCAGTTAGCAAGGCTTATTCCAGAAATTTTGTGGCAGCCGAACCTGGAGAATAAGACTGTAAGCGCTCCCAATACATATACTTCATATACAACGACGATTGCTACTGCTACAAAAGAGTGGAGCTCCAGTACGCTTATTAGTTCGATTGTTCCTGAAAGTGAGGGTGGCCTGCTGAAATACTATACGCGTCATGGCTATCTCACAGGAGCTATTCTACGGAACTGGGGCTTTTCTGGTATCAATATCTCCGCCTTACAAGCAGATGCATTAAAGAAACGTTTTTATGTGGGGGGACAGGGATCTGATCGTCCAGAGCAGTTATATCGTGGACATTGGCTTGTCATTGATGAGTTTAATCGTGCAGATATGGATATTGCGCTCGGTGAGGCGTTAACTGCCTTGAGTGATGGCCTCCCGTTACAGGTTCCCATTGATGGAAAACTGGTGAGCGTTCCGTTGCCACAGGATTTTCGGATCATTGGAACGATTAATACTTCCGGCCCACATCTGACACGTCTCAGTGAGCCTCTGATGCGCCGTTTCTCATTTGTGGAGATCAAGCCGCCAACGCGTCGATGGCGGCGCGAAGAGATGGCAATTGTGCTTTATAAGGCCCTGGAGCGGATCTCTCATCTCGATCTCCAGCAGAGTATTCAGGTGGAGTCAACAAAAGCTAGCTGGCAGAATGTCATTGCCGTACGGTTAGAGGCGAGTGGCTATTATCGTTTGGATGAAACACAACAATGGGTTGAGAGTGCGTTGTTTTTGCACGTGTTTGAGCAGATCTGGAATTTTTTTGAGGTCTTGCGCATTTTTCATCAATTTGGTACTGCTCAAGCCATTATGCTCCTGCAAAATGCGTTGCTTCAGGTGGTAAGTTTGCAGAATAGGACGCATGAAGAGTGGTTCCATGCGTTTGATACGGCCTTTTGTGATACTCTTTTTGATCAATTACAGGCTCTTGGTGTAGAAGATATTGAGATTCTGTTGCATTATCTCAACGGACAGCCAGATATGTTCGAAGATGTCTATACTCAATTTCTTCAAGGGTCTCTCCCGAAAGAAGGGGGACGTCGTGCTGTATCTCAGGAAGCTCTTCGCGCCCATGCCAGATCGTTGTATAGAGCACAATCAGAGGTTCTTTCTGAGCAAGATCTTACCCACCTTTTTGCCAGGAAAGGGTTAAGTAGTCAGACGATTGCAGAACTCTTTCATCTTTCAACTATGGTGCCACTGCGACTGCCAGAACTGAAGCGTCGTTTATTGCTTGCTCAAATGGAGTATCGCTATGAGTACTAACACTATGCTTTCCCCTGAGTCTCATTCGTCTATTGTATTACAAAAGCTGCTTCTAGCGCATCTCTCTACCCAATTGTCTTTCTCTGATCTCAGCAGATTCTTGATGCCAGACCAGTTTCACCAGGCTCCTCTTTCTTTCTCTGATCTCAGCAGATTCTTGATGCCAGACCAGTTTCACCAGGCTCCTCTTTTACAGTGGTATGAATGTGTCACGCAGACGCTTGCTCTGTTGCCTGCTATTCTTCAGTCTCTCGCCAGCATTGATGCATCCTCTCAGGAGCAGTTACAATGGTCAAGGCGAACAAGCATGAGCCCTTCGAGCATTAAAGTTGATCAGCGAGCGACCATGAATCGTAATATTGCAGGACAACCTCCGATCCTCTTTGTCGGAGATCAGCAGCTCACTCAAGAGTATGCAAAAGAGCGGCTGTATGGAGCGGCTCTGGTCTTCCAGTACAGGGAGCTTGTGCAGACATTGAAGCAGATAGGAGAGCAGTATCAAGTTCTGTCAGAGCCTCTAGCTGCTGAGCTTGCTCAAGCAGTAGCAATCTTACAAAAACATCAACTCTCTTTTGAAGCGTTATCAGAGCGGGCTCGCTATTGTGATATCGGGGGACTTGTTCAAGAGTTGGGGCAAGCTCTGTCGCAGCAAGGGGCAGAAGGATATCGCAAATTGCTCAGGATCTGGCAGCAGGTCAGACCTTTATTTGAGACGAGAAAAAAATTATCGGCCCGGCTCTTATCTTTTCCCGACGACGAGGGAGTATACCCCTGGCTGTATGAGCTCTGGATTCTGCTAGAATGCCTGGCTTTTTTGGAGCAGAAACAGAAGTTATTGCCAGGAGCTATCAAAGTGCGTCCTGGCAAACTGCTCTGCCGTTTCTCGTGGGAGAACCAGTCTTATTGGCTCGAGTATGTGGCCTTACCGCCTGCGCCAGTGCAGATCGTGAGCCGACCGACACCAGGATTGCGTTCGGGCCTCTTTATCACACGCAAACGTTATCCACAGAGTACGGTTGTGATCAAGGGAAAGACGATCTGGCGTGAGCCTGCTTTACGTATTGCCACATCTTATCGTTATGAAACGGCCTATGAAGAGCTACTGAGAACCTTTGCCGAGCTTTCTGTGCAAGAAGCCCCCGTTGCTCTTCTCTTTTATGCGGCAACAGAGCAGGAGATGAAGGTGAAGCTATCAGGAGCAGTGCGCTTACGGCCTGATCTCTATCGTACCAACCAGCGTCTGGCAAGCCTTGTTGACCCCTCTCAAGGAACTGAACGCGGACCACAGGTTATTCCCTATCTCTTTGTACCAGCCCTCTCTACTGCTGAGCGCACCAGGCTATGGCAGCAGGCATTTGAGCAGCTTGAAGTCTGCTTTCCAGATCGTCCAGCACCAACCTGTCAATATATCTTTGTTGATAATGAGGCGCGCGCAGATGAGGTAAATCTTTCGCTTGATTATGATCTGATCTGCCCGAAGCCACATATTGGCCCACAGATCTTTGATCTTGTCAATCGTGCAAGGCATTGTCTACAGGACCCGCGCTTCTGCCATGTGATTGGGACAAAGTTTGATCTACCAGTAAAGCCCATAAAAAATGCACTGGACTTAAGCCGAGAGATCGCTTATCACCGACAACATCTAGAAAAACGTCTGGACAGCATGGCAGATGAAGAACACTATCAACTTGCTGTTGATCAAACTATTGAGCGGGTTGGCACAATGATTAATTTTTATATACAGACGCGTTCAGATACTGCTCATGTGATCGATCAATTTAAGCGCTGGCCTTTTGGTCGCTATTGGGATCGTAAAGCATCCTTTTGCCTGGATGAGCAGGTGCGCTTAAGTTTGATGGGTGGAGAGTATGTGTGGAATCAGTATGTAGACCTCAATCAACAGGATATCGACTGGGCCGCCGCAGCTATCCAGTATTGTCGAGCCTTTGAAAGAGAACTTATGCTCCGCCTCTTCGATCCTCTGCAATCAGCCTCCACTGAAGGGCAAGCTGATAAGGAAACAAAACAATTAAAAAGTTCGAATAAGGGACGAAAAATGGAAAACATTGTCCTGGGTGATTATATACGGGCTTTCTCTGCACGAGAGAATGATCCTGGGAAAGGTGATTATTATCATAAAGCTAACTGGTTGCTCTGGTTGGAATATGTAGATACAGTTGTTAAAGGAGAATGGAGAGAGAGAGACGGCACTGTCTCGGCGAAAGAAGGTTTTACGAACCTGATCGGAGCAATCAAAGCACATAATCTGCATCAAAAAAGAAATGAACTGGCGCATGGTGAACGTGTTTCAAGAGAGGCCGCAGAAGAGCTCAAAGACCTGATTCTTGGGACTTCGTTTCAAAAAGGCCTCCTCTGTCTGCTGATTGAGAATATTCCTAGAAAGGACAAGAATATGGTCATTTGATTTATCAAGGGTGCGTAAAATTACTTATTGACCCTTGAAAAATTGAAGAAAGATAGCTATTTCAGGTATGATAAAACCCGGGACGCTTTTTTTCTTACTCATCATAGCACCATTTTATGAGGAGAACATTTATGAGCAGGAGACATATAAGATTAACTATCAATTATGAGGGTAGGAGCGCTCCACAACAATCTGATAAGCCAGAAAGTTATCTCTATCTATTCAAAGAAACGTATGAAGTGAGAGATGGGAGAGATGGGAAATCTCATGATCCCTGGCCACCAGAAGAATTTGCTCGCGAACAATTTTCTGATCGGGAAGGCGATGAGCGAGAGCGTGGGACGAGGTTATTTAAATATCTGTTTGCAGATAATATGAAGTATTATTATGATTATGCCATCAATGAGTTAAAAAGAGCAAAAAGAGACCAGCAAGAAGTGCGCTGTCTGTTCAATCTCAAGAACCTTCCTCCGGAATTGCAGCGTTTGCCATGGCACCTGCTTTATGATAAAGATTATCTCAATGCTACAGGAGAAAAGGGAGCCTTTCTTTGTTCCGAGCCTTTTCTTCAAGTAAAAGTGAATGGGAGACGGCAGAAAAAAAATCCTCAACGCAATGATCGCTTTATGAACTCAGCCGTATGGCGGTTTTCCTCCAGCTTGCCGGGGCGTGTGCTCTCTGTAATTATTGTGATTGTATTGCTGGCATCCTTCTGGTATTTTAATCCGTTGCTCTCTTTTATAGGTTATCAGACACCATCACCGGCTCCTACAACCTTTACAAATTTTTGTCGAACACATGCTGCGACCAACTTTGTTGACCCTGTCCCATTGCCACCTCCTGTCCTGTCTATCGGTGCAGAGCCTCCTCCTGCGACCAATCATTCCTTGATGGTAGGCCTGAGCGAAGGAACCTTTATCTATGATACTGAGCGAGTGGGAGAGAGTGCTGAGGTTTCTGGGAAATTGAGCGCGGCCCAGGATGCCTCTGCTGGTCGTTACCAACTTGCGTCAACGGAGTTTCAAAACTTAAGCGACCCACATGCGCTTGCTTTCGCAGGATCAAACGATGCTGAGGCGCGTATCTATGCAGAAGATCAAAGTATCTTTGCTCAGCGAGAGCCATATATTACAATTATTGTTGGGGTCACTTTTGACCAAAGCGATCAGGGAAGCTCGCGTGATACATTACAAGGAGCATTTTTGGCACAATATTCGTGTAATCATGTAAAAGAGGTGAAAACGCACGTGGTCCTGATGATTGCGAATGAAGGAGTATCTGGCAATGATTATGCGAGCAGCGAAAACGAGGACCGTATCAGGAGTATGATTCAGCAGCAAACTGCCAATGATCGAACGATTGTGGGAATCGTTGGCTGGAACGTGAGCTCAGTCACGACAAAAGTGGTGAAAGAGTTGAATATGCCTGCTGATGTATGCAAGATCTCGCTTCCCATGATCTCTCCATCTGCTTCTAGCGATTCTCTCAATAATATGTGTGGCTTCTTTCGTATTACGGGTTCGGATAGAGAACAGGCTACTTTAGCTGCTGACTATATTCAGGGGAAATTTCCTCATCATGTTGTTATCTTTTATGATCCTAAAGATCCCTATTCGCAAGATCTGGATAGCACTTTCAATACCCATATGACGGGTCAGAATCCTCAACCTCTGATTGAGGCGGAAACGTATACGGTTGGGGATAGTGATTCGATCAAACAAGCGTTTGCTGATGAGATAAAGAAAGCAACGACACAACCGCCGCTGGATACAATCTATTTTGCAGGCTATCCGGCGGATCTTTCCATTATGCTGCCTCAGATAGCAACTTCTCCTACAATTACCACAGTGATAGGCCCTGATGCTTTCGCAACCTTTAGTGATTATAGGGCAAATGCTACAGATTTCAATAAAGTCTATTACACCACTTTTGCATCGCAAGGTGAATGGACGCGTAATCATCTGACTGAGGGGACCGCATTCTTGAAAAACTATATGGACACCTTTGGACGACCACCTGTGGGAGGTATACAGGCAATTGATGAAGACCCTATTTTGAGCTATGATGCCATGCAGGTCCTGCTATTTGCCTGCTCAAAGACGCCATCAGATCTCTCTGCGACAAAGGTTGTCAATGCAATCAAGCAGATTACCGTTGTAGCCCCTTTTCAGGGATTGAGTGGACGGATTGCATTTAACGACACTAATTTTACGAGTAATCCAGTGTATAAAAGTATTCTGATTGAACATTTTAAAGATGGGGTGCCGCAAAATGATGACCCAGAGAAATGTTTCTTAGCCAATGATCCAGATCAGGATTGTGCTACATTCAATCCTGCGCTGGATCAATAAAACCCTCCTGCGTTTTGGTATCTCTTTTCGCCAGATGACAAAGATCGGAAGCGCTGTGCTGTGCATACTGCATCATAAATGCCATACAAAGAATAAAGTGAGTGGATTGATTAGACCCTCATGATTTGAGCTTTGATGGTCGATATTCGTTTATCTATAGAGATATCTTTAATGCGGTCCTGTTTTGAAGAGGGAGAACATGCATGAAGCTGCGATCCTGGATCTTTGTCAGTCTGGCACTTCTGTTCCTATTGGGTTGTGTGGGTCTATTCATGTGGGGCATCTCTCGATTCGGATGGGATTGGACAGGGTTCACCGACTATACTCCACCAAACTCGCAGTATCAACGTGGCAAAACCCTGTGGGATTGGTTACAGCTCTTGATTGTTCCTGCCATCCTGGCTGCGGGTGCAGGGTTCTTTACGTGGTGGAGCGCACGCACAGAACGGCAAATTGCACAGAGGCGCTATGATCAGGAACAGAAGATTGCAGATCAACGTTATGAGCAAGATCAGGAGCTTGCTTTAGGGAAGCAACGGGAAGATCTCCTCCAGGCGTATCTGGATCGCATGGCCGAATTGTTGCTTGAAAAAAGGCTTCGTGACTCAAAAGACGACGATGAAGTACGCAAAGTAGCTCGAACGCGCACGATCAGCACGTTGGTTCAATTAGATGGCAAACGGGCACGTACTATCTTTGTCTTTCTACGTGAAGCCCAGTTGACAGAGAAATCTAATCCCATCATCTCTTTCGCTGGTGCTGATCTCAGAAATGCCAAGTGGAGTGAGGTCAATCTCAGCGGAGCCGATCTCAGCGGGGCCGATCTCAGCGGGGCCGATCTCATAGGGGCCAATCTCATAGGGGCCAATCTCAGCGAGGCCGATCTCTGTGGGACCTCTTTCAGTGCGGCCGATCTCACAAGGGCTAATCTCAGCGGGGCTGATCTCAGCGGAGCCGATCTCATCTGGGCCGATCTCAGCGAGGCCAATCTCAGCGAGGCCAATCTCAGCGAGGCCAATCTCAGCGAGGCCGATCTCAGCAAGGCCAATCTCAGCAAGGCCGATCTCAGCGAGGCCAATCTCAGCAAGGCCGATCTCAGCGGAGCCAATCTCAGCAATGTCCGATATCTGGAATCTGCGCACCTCGAGAAAACCATTTTGCATGGAGTCACAGGGCTCACGCCTGAACAGTTGGTCTATTGCAAAGCTAGCGGCGCTATCGTTGATGAAGAGGTCACACCACCAACCTCCCAATCGCCAAGCGCCGCTCCCCCGTCTTCCCAGGCAACCACGCAGCACGCCTCTGCCACCGCAGGACAACCTGCTCCCTCAACCGATGTACAGGAGGCGACCTTAAAGGCTGCACACTTGCAAGAGCATACTGCCATTGCGAACAAGGCCACACTCCCAACGCCTTTATCACCAGGCTGTGCGACGTTACCTTCACAGGAGGGAACTCTCTCGGCACCGCTTCTGCAAGGTGACGCCACGATCGCATCACCTTCCCAATAAAGAGCTTTTATGGCTGAGGGAGCTGTCCTTCAATCTCTCTGCTTTGCTGAGCTGTGAGGGGCCAGCGTGTGGCGACATCCTGAAGTGCCGTACGAATACGCGAGCCATCGGCCCGAAGCAGTGCTGGCGGACTATTCTCGACAACTGCCTGGATCTCATTGAGCAGAGACCAGCTTTCCTCCTCGTCTGCATGCTGTACCAGATTAAGCAGTGGCTCAAGATACAGCGATCCTCCTCCCAGTCGATAGCCAGCGGCGAGCAGGGCAGCATGAACCTGTGGCTCCCAGGACTGTTGAGCAATCAGCGTGTCCAGGGTGGGAAGATAGGTGGCATCAGCAAGCTGTCCAAGCGAACGAGCGACGTAGACCTGCACTTCAGCTTCTTCCTGAGCATTATGGAGCACCTTTTCCAGTTCGGGTATAAGGGCTGCATCCTGGTAGTTTCCCAGTGCTTCGGCTGCTGAGGCGCGTACCAGCCATGAATCATCGTTATGTAAGATCGTTATAAGCTGAGGAATAGCTGGAGGATAGATGACCAGCCCCAGTGCCTCAACCGCCTCATCACGAGCCAGCTCGTTTGAATCGTTCAACAGAGGCAGAAGTAAGGGACCCAGGCTTTGTGCTTGAGATGACCCCAGATAGCCCACAGCTCGCGCAGCTTCAGCCCGCACTTGCTCATCAGGAGAGGCTAGAAGAGGCGTGATAGCGGGCAGGCTATCCTCATCGTGAAGCTTGATCAGTTCAAGCAAAGCTGGAAGCTGTGCATCGGGATCGCCCGAATGGCAAGCGGTGCGCAGAGCTTCAATATCAGACATATAATTTCTCCTTCACTTGCATACTTCTGCCATATCCTATCTTTTGTATATATCGAAGCATCAAGTGCTAATCTCCACCTTTATGTCGGCAGCCGTATTTCTTCTGAGTTGCTTTGATCCTTTGTTGACGTTTGGTATCCTTTGCACCTTTGGCCGCATCCATCAAGTTAGCGAGAGCCTCACACATACTTGCGGCAGCACCTGCGGCGATGAGAGCGCGAGCCTCATTCTCGATACCCGTATCGCCAACATTTTTATTGCCACCTTTCGACATCGGGTGCGTTGAAATTCCCTGAATCTCTCCTACAGTATAGATTGCTATTGTGCCAAGTAACCAGATGAGCAGATCAGCTCCAATCAGAAAAAGGATAACTTCAAGTGTCTCGGCAATGAGTGCCGCCCCACCACCGAGAATGAGTATTTCTCCAGGGCCGGTCTCAACACCTACTACGGCTACAATGGCAGTGACGACAATCTCCAGTACAACAACGATCGTACCTGCAACGATAATATCTATCAGCGCCTGTTCACAGATCTGGTTGAGCCGAGCCTGCGCTCCATCGCCCTCAAGCGGGACCGTCAGATTGTTAATGCCCCCCGAGAGCGAGGTAAATGAGAGCTGCATGGACGCGACACTCTCCCCTTGCCAGGCCATCTTCCCCGCTGGATCGCCCATTTGCAAAGCATCGAGCTTTGTTTGCATAGTCTGGATCGTGGTCTGGTGCACAGAGGCAACTGCCTGTGACCTGGTCGTACTCCCCTTGAGAGCCTGTTCCAGTGGAGCAATCGCCTGTTTCACTTTTTTCTGTGCGAATCCCGTCAGTCCATAGGTCATAATTCCAGATGCGAGCTCTCCTAGCGTGCTGCCGACTTCTCCGCCCATGCTTTCAATTTTCGAGCATAAGTGGCTAATGGTTGTGACAGGATCTTCGCCCGCATCGATCAGGAAATGGACCAGCCAGCCGATATCGCCCCCGATACTGATCCCCAGCGCCTCCAGATCATTGAAGGCATGGCTGGCTAATGACTCCATATCATTCTCAACACGTGTGATGCCATTGATAACAGCAGAGAATAAGCCCATGAGGTGATTCCTTCCTCCTAATAAAATGTTTTTAGCTCTGGTTCCCTTCAAAGCCATTGGCAATCAACTTATCTTCCAATCCCATACTCTGGGCGGCTGTATCAATCATAGAGGCCAGATCATGCAGAGCTTGATAATGGCTGGCATATTGATTGTGATAATTCTCCAGTGCACTTGCCAGCTCGCTTGCTTTGCCTCCCATACCTGGAATAACATTGGCAATAGCTTGTAAAAGAGTGGTATGTGAATCAGAATTATTCAGGAATAGTGCAGTATGCTGCTGCCATTGTTCATCAAGGAATGTGGTCAGACTTTTGGAGGTGGTAGACATATCGTCAAAAGGATAACTTGTAATCTCTGACATAAGATGCGCCTTTCTTACGATTCTGGTAGCATTGCGTTTACCAGGAGTCGACAAATGAATGCTTTTAGTCGATATGGAGCAGTGCAGTGTGCTGGTTGTAGAATTGATGTATTAAGATGTCTGAGTGATAGCTGGAAGATCTCTGAACAATTGATGAGCATAGCAGGTGTGTTGAGAGGCTATCATCTACTTCGCTATGCGCAAGGAATGTGACAGATAACTCACCTGGCACGTAAAATGTCAAATGCATTATACTATAGAAGTATAGCCCATGACGTTAATAATTGCAAAGTAGATACTAGTATGTACCTACAGTACCATGGAGAACCGCAAAAAGAGACGCCCTACATTAAATTATATGATGAGCGATGCTTGCGCAGCCCGATGACCTGAGAACCAGAGGCTACTAGCAAATAGGATCAGGGCCACGATGGTCAGGAACGCACTCGCCGGTGCCAGTGTGCCGATTGAGCTATGCATCAGGATAATGCTGCCAAGCGCTGATCCACTGGCAATACCCAGATAAAGGGCGGAGCTATTTAGTGCCAGCATAATTGTTGGTAAGGTTGGAGACAATGATAGCAGGCGATGTTGCTGTGGAGCAAACAGGAGATTTCCACAGGTCCCCCAGATAGCCAGGGCTAGCATGGCTCCGATAAGCGTCGTTGCAGTGAATGGTAGCGTCGCATATACGATAATCAGAATAAACAGGCCGATGATGATTGGACGCGCAGCACCAAAGCGATCAACTAGATACCCTCCCAGCCAGCTTCCCAGGACTCCACCTGCACCATAGATGAGGAGCATGAGGCTGGGATCAGTTATATGGGTGTAGGAACTCAGGAATGGAGCTATATAGGTGTAGGTGGTAAAGCCGCCAAAGGACCAGAATGCGATTGGGATCAATGCCAGAAGTAGCTCAGGCTTTAAAAGGGGTGCCAGACGTGCTTTTAAGCTCACCGCAGGTGGATTGGCAATATGTGGAAGGCGGAATGCCAGTAGCGCAAGAAAAGCCAGACATCCCAGTGCAGCTACAAGTAGAAAGGTCGCTTGCCAACCGAAGTGTTGACCGAGCCAGCTTCCCAGGGGCACACCCAGGATTGTCGCAGTCGTCAGACCACCAAGGACGATGGCTAATGCCTGCCCTCTTCGTTCGGGAGCAGCCAGGGAGGCGGCAACAACCGCAGCGGTTGGTGTGTAGAGTGCAGCAAAGCCAGCGGCAATGATACGCGTGAGCAGCAGGATTGGAAAGGTTGGTGCAAGAGCTGAGAGGACATTGGCCAGACCAAAGCCAGCCAGCACAACCATGAGCAACGTCTGTCGCGGAACTCTATTGGTGAAGGCCGCTAGAACGGGAGCACAAAATCCATACATGAGCGAGAAGACGGTGATCAGCAATCCAGTGCTGTCAATGCTTACAGCATACTGGTGTGCGATTGCGGGCAAGACTCCCGCTATCACGAAGAGATCGGTGCCGAGGGCAAATGTGCCCAATGCGAGTAAGTAGATACGTGGGTTCAATGCACTATTCTCCTTCTTTATATCCCCTATTTTTGCGGATCTGTCGTACAATAGGGAGTATGGTGGCTTCCCTGAATACGACCTTTTTGAGAGATTGTCATATGATATGGAGAGTATGCCTCAAGTCACTGCAATGAACCATTCCTGAAATCAGACTGGTAGAAAATGTATCACCTTTGTGTTGAGAAGAGGTCCAGCTATGAATGATGAACAGCGTAGATCGGAGCTTGCCCACTTTCTGCGTAGCCGCCGTGAACGTCTCAAACCCTCCCAATTTTCGCTGCCTGAAGGCGCAAAGCAGAGGCGTACACCAGGGCTCAGACGTGAAGAACTGGCCCAGGTGGCGGGCATCAGCCCGATCTGGTATACCAAGCTGGAACAGGGACGACCGATTCAGGTCTCGGCTCAGGTGCTGGAGAGTCTTGTGCGAACCCTGCAATTGAATGATCAGGAGCGTGAGTATCTCTATGTTCTGGCACGCGAACATCTGCCTCTGCCTGCTCAGCACCATACTTCATCGCTTAATGCGCAACAGCAAGGGATGCTGGACGCACTCAATCCGCATCCAGCTATGATTCTCAATGAGCGCTGGGATATTGTGGGTTGGAATCAGAGTGCGGCGCAGGTTTTTACGGATTATCATACCCTCCCGGCCTGGGAACGGAATGTCCTCTGGATGATGTTTACTCGTCCGGAACAGCGTACGTTGTATGCTCATTGGGAGGAACTGGGCAAGCAGATTCTGGCGAACTTTCGCGCGAGCAGTGGAAGTAGCACTGGTGATCCCTGGTGGATCTTGCGCCGGGATCGCCTGATGCAGGTGAGCCCGGAGTTTCGACAATGGTGGTCACAACACGATATTGGGACGATGAATGTAGAGCGGAAAGAACTGAATCATCCCCGAGCAGGATTGCTGGTCTTGCAACCTACAACGCTGGTACTTGCAGATGATCCCAATCTCAAGCTGTTCCTCTATACCCCTCTGGCACAGGCCGATACAGCCAGAAAACTTGCCTGGCTGGCCAATGCGGGATCGCATCTGCTGGCCCGTTCAAGCGGCTGAAGATATTGGGACGAGCTATAGAGCCGGGTAGCTTTATTCCTCATCCTCATCCTCATCTCGCCGTGCATTTGGGGTTGAGGCTCCAAATATGCTCCCGAGGGTGCTGCCAATTGTGCAGAATAATAAACTCCCCACGCCCACTATGATCAGGCCGCTGCCGTGATTGTTTGTCAGCGAAAAATTCATGATCAGGGCAGAGAGGAGCCCGCCTACAAGGCCCAGGCAGAGCCCACCAATGATGCCTGGTAGCACCTGCTTGCTGCGATTCTGGATGAGGATGCCTAGCAAAAGGCCGCCAATTCCCCAGATGCCGCAGGCCCCCAATAAGAGGAACCATAATCCCCCAGACAGTCCTGCCTGGCTCTGATCGCTGATACTGGGCCCCAGCATCCAGCTATAGGTGAGGGTAATAAGAAGGAAGAGGGCACTGAAGATGCCTATGAGCTTGAGGTGTGGGAACAGGCTCCGACTTCGGATTGGGCCTGATGAGAGGTCTGCCATAACGTTTATCTCGATCCTTTATGCTTGCCACCAGGAGAAAACTTTCCCTCGCCTGGCCGGGGCAGGTCATGTTCAAGATCCTGCCCTCTCTAGAGTTGTATTGTATCTTTGCTCATTATAGCTGATTCGGGGAGGATGGGCCACTGTCACTGCGAGAGAGTGCAGGGCTTTCTAGTTCTTGCATGAATCGGGGAAAAGGAAGAGAGGCGGGTGGGGAAGCTCAGCGGACGCGACTGCGGTCGGGTCCCTGTCCGGGGGGACAATGAATTGAAAGGGTTCGGGATCAATTGATTGTGGCTGACGACAGGGGCTCGACCGCAGTCGCGCCCGATAAATTGTATATTACACAAATTACCCCTCATGAATCCGATGCCAGGAGATGAAGTGCTTCTGCATCCCCTCCTGTGATGAGAGATGAGCCGGGGTTATTGATCGCAAGACCGGGCTTGACAAGCAGATCAATCCCACCTTAGAATAAGGCTGCAAAGGTAGATATAAGGTGGCAAATTTTGCGATATACGCGTTTCGTTCTCAGCCCTTCAAGACACTGCACAAAGAACTTGTGCTGCCAGCATCCTGATATAATCTGATGGCCTGTTTTCGCTGCATCTGTCCATCAGATAGCCCATCAACCTGGAGCTAACCCGTATTGATAAGCTAAAATACTGGAGTAACAGTAAGGAATCGCTACATGAATGCGTATCTTCTCCCAACCAGTAGTTCGGAATTGAGCATAAAAAAGAACTATGCCCTGAAAGCAAGATATACGATAGGCATATCCAGAGATGACGACCTTCCTGTTCAGGTTGATGACATGATCTATCTTTTTCAAACCACCGAGAATGCTCTTCTTCCCTACCAATTCACCGTTAGCAGCATCAATCGCGATGCAACAACATTTGTAATCTCTGTCTCAAAAACCTACAGGAATGCTTTGCTGCTTGATGGATTGAGGCCAGTCTGGGTTATTGGACAGGTAGGCAGGTTAAATCCTCAACCTATACAAGAGTGGGTAAATGGACAGAGTCCTCTCCATCCCATCCATCTGACATCTTTGCAAATTGGTATGCTCGAGCAACTACTGGATATCTCATCCTTTATTCTTAGCGACTCTTCTCCATCCTCAGAAGCTCAGGCAGTCATCCAGAAGGCAAGCCAATTCTTTGACAGGATCGCGGCTCAGCTCCAGAATATGCAGCAGCTTACACAACAGCAGCATCAGGAGAACCTGACGCAGAATGAGGCTCTTTCCCACTTTGCCAACACCTTTTCTGACCGGGCGCTTGCTGTCCTGTTTGATATTGCCAAGGCGTTAAGCAGTCAGAATGAGACGCTGAGCCGTCTTGTCGCAACCTACGAGGGGACTACTCCAGCGAGATTGGTTCAAGAGAACGAAGAACCTTATCAACCCGTTATCGAGTTCGAGCATGAAGAACCTTCAGCACTGGAAGATTGGCCGGAGGATGATGTCCTTGATCTGGTGAAGACGCACATTCACGAGCGTGGCTTCTACTTTGAGGATGAGCAGATTCTCAATTATCATATCTGTCTCAAGACGCGTCCATTTGTGATTTTATCGGGCCTCTCTGGAACCGGCAAATCGCGGCTGGCGCAGCTCTATATGGAAGCTCTGGGTCAGGGCGAAAAGCAGTTTGAGCGGCTGGCTGTACGGCCCAACTGGAATGATGATCGCTATCTTCTTGGTCAACTTAACACCTTTACAGGTGAATATCTTGTCGAGCCAGCGCTGGCTTTTATTCTCGAAGCCATCCAACATCCCTCTCGTCTCTATAGTCTCTGCCTGGATGAGATGAATCTTGCCCACGTCGAGTATTATTTCTCCCAATTTCTCAGTGCGATGGAAGAAGAGCAGCCTGCAAAACGGCGCATCAAGCTCTTCACCGATCAGACCTTCCAGCAGCTGCAGCGCTCTGGCAAGCATCCAGGTGTGCCAGCCGAGATTCATCTCCCGGCGAATCTGCTGATCACCGGCACCATCAACGTCGACGAGACGACGCAGCCGATCAGCGATAAAGTGATTGATCGCGCCAATACCATCGAATTCTTCCACGTTGATCTGGATCGACTCCCTACGGGCCCAGCGCCTGAGGCGTCAGAGCAGGCTTCGGAGCCCTTACTGGTCCCTCAACGCATCTGGCAGAGCTATCGAGCAACGCAACCTGATCCAGGTTATCGTCCGCTCATTAAAGAGATCAGCGCACTCTTGCAGAAGGCCCAATTAGGATTGGGCTACCGAACCGTTCGTGAGATAGAGCTCTATCTTGCCAACAGCAAGGGACTGCTTAAGCCACAAGACGCCTTTGACCTGCAATGCAAACAGCGTATCCTGCCACGGATCAGAGGAGGGCAGAATATTGAGAGCACACTCACAAATCTCTCAGACCTCTGTAAAGCGAACGGTCTATCGCGAACTCAGCAGCGGCTGCAAGAGATGAAAGACAGGTTGAAGAGCGATGGCTACACCACCTTCTGGCGTTAATACCTGGCTGACGCTCAATAACAGGCCCCTGCTCTTTGGACCCGATGAGCAGAATTTTGACATCCAGGTTGGAGAGCGTAAGAACGCCATTTTTCGTGTCACAAAGCATGCACCAGAAGGTCTGACCATCATCGTCGAGGATGTAGAGCTAGAGACCGAGCGCTGGGGCTACTGGACATGGTTTCCTAAAGACTATGCCGGACTGTATGAAGTGCGGATACAGGTCCCTGAGCAAGAAGGATATAGAACCAGAGTCCGCGTCTTCGCCGAGAAAATTGAGCAGGCTAACTACGATGTCATGCAGAAAGAGCTGATTGCCATAGCCCATGATCTCTTCTTTCAGCTGCGCTCGTTAGTCACTGAACGCGTTGCTCTGGCTCAGAATGCAGAAGAGGCATCCGCCTTAAATGATTATCATAAGGTCAGAAAACTAATGGACGATTTTGCCAGTATTCTGTCCGCAATCCGCCATGATCCGCATCGCGTTCTTAAGCAACAAGAGCTTCAGACTGGCTGGCAGCACTTGCGAACAGTGGATAATAATTGTCAGCCCGTTGGCCACGATATGATTCGGCTCTCCCGGCGTGCAAGCCCTATCGCCACAACCTGGCGTACGAGCCATCCAACCCTCTCCTATGATATGTACGAGAATCGGCTTGTCAAGCACTTTCTCTCTCAACTGTTGCCCGTAAAGCTTGAAAGTATTCGCCAACGAGCTGAGAGCGAGGTTCTGTTGCGCCGACCGGTGCTCTTGCATAAGCAGAAGATGGGATATAATGATGCTCTTGATGAGGAGAAGGATATTCAGGCGTTAGAGCAGGTGGTGTTGTGGTGCGAAGCAATGAAACAGCGTTGCTGGCACTGGCGCAACGAAGCCTTTCTTAAAGAGGTCAGGAGCGAGGTTGCTAGCAGTAAAGCCACCCAGCTCTTGCTCAAGCACCCCTCATATCGATGTTTTTATCAACTTTATTTAAATTTCCAGCAGCAGTTTCAACTCAGTTTCGACACCCAGAGCTATGTCACCGAGATTGGTCTACGGAAAACCTCCGAGTTATACGAGATCTGGAGCGTCTTTAAGCTCACTGAGATTGTCGTTCGGCAACTAAAAGAAGCTGGTTATCGGATTATCGCAGGCGATCTTGCCGATCAGATCGACAAAAATTATTTCCAATTTCGTGTTCGCAAAGATCGTTCGAACCTTATTCTTGAGCGAGCTAACCAGAGGGTTGAGATTAAATTTGAACCAGTCTATCCCAACACTGCCAGTACCAGGCCGCAAACAATCGTCTCCGTCATTGGCAACAACAGGCCACAGACCCCCGACATGTCCATCGAGGTCTATCAAGCAGGAGATAGCAAGCCGAAAGTTTTAGTCTTTGATGCTAAATATAGCTGGGAACGACAAAAAGATGGAACCTATCGGCCCGCACACAAATCACTCGAGAAAATGGCCTTTTACCGCCAGAGTATCCGCTACAAAACCTCGTCAAAGTCAGCTCGAAGACGTGGAGATAACGAAATCGAGATCGTCGCTATCTCCTATGCACTCTATCCAGGCCATTACGTTGAAGGTGGCGATGCCGTAGGAGCCCTGGCCCTTTACCCCAACATGCCCGCCAAAATCTATCAAGAGACCTGGGATGAAGTGAACAGCATTCTAAGCGACACCTCCGTTATCTAGCTAATCACCACAAAATAAGCAATGTACCAAAATAAATTATAAAAAACACAATAAGCGATTTATCGCATAAAGGAGGTAGGGCCCATCATTCATGATGGCCGTGGGACCCTCTCCACGATGTTCCCCCCATTATTCTCATGATGGCCGTGGGACCCTCTCCACGATGTTCCCCCCATAATCGCATGATGGCCGTGGGACCCTCTCCACGATGTTCCCCCCATTATTCTCATGATGGTCGCGGGACCCCCCACCCTGTTGGCCGCCTAAACCCCATGATCACCTTTATGAATAACAACCTTTCGGGTTTTATCTATTCTACACGTAGATTCATCTTTTTTGTAGAACAGCAAAGAAAACCATAGTACCAATTCGTATACTTTTCTGCCCTGATAGGAGTATAACTAGCAGGTCCCTAATTTTTTCATGGTCTTATAGAACAGTCCTTATCTGATTGTATATTAATGTACCAATGGAGTTATCTGTAGTATGACCAGCGAGCAAACCCATTTTATTATCAATATGTTTGGTTCAAATCCGATCAGCGAGCGTTTCAACGAACTGACGTCGCAGATGGAGTATTATCTCTCCGATGGAAGTATCCTCTTCCTGGGCGATGAGACAGTAACCTATGCCGAACCTGGCTATCCGCTTGTACAGACTGCGGTAGCGAACATGCTCCCTCCCGAACTCAAAACGTCAACGATTCGCCCATTCATCAAACTGCCGTTCCTCTCGTAGAGGGCGGCCTTTTTTATCCCGACAGACCCTCTATTCGATGGCGCTTCCCCATCTCTAAGGACATGATTTTCGCGTCAGACCTCGCCAGAAGCTCCTGTTGCATGTCGTGACCAGAGCAACCAGCGCCAGACCTCCAGCCGTCAACAACACAGTTGGAGCAACCGCAACCCTTTCAATCAACCAGCCTGTGATTGCCAGCCCTACTGGTTGCCCACTATATGCGAAGAGACGGAAGACACTATTTACCCGCCCCTGAAGGGCATCTGGAATGATTGAGAGCCGATAACTCATCTGGATACTATTGGCAAGCGGCCATGAGAGAAAGAGCACAAAAGAGAGCAGCCCCAGCACAAATGGGTTGGGAGCAAGCAGATAACAGGCCGTAATGAGCGCCCACAACCAGAAACAGCCAATCAGGAGAGACTGAAAAGAGAGCCGTTTTTGCAAGAACGGTACCAGCAGTCCTCCAAGCACCCCTCCAATGCCCCCGATCGTAAAAATCAGACCAATCTCGAACGTTGTGGCATGCATATGTTGAGCCAGGACAACCAGTATTAGCAGATAATTGGCCGAAAGCAGATTGCTTATGCCAGCGATCAAAGCCAGAAAACGGATCTGCGGGTGTCCCCAGAGCCATTGCAGACCCTCGAGCAGATCTTTTCTAAGCGTACGAGTACTCTGTTCTCGTGGCTGTCGAAAATGTCGTTTGAGAAAGGCAAGCGTAAAGACAGAGATAGCATAGGAGATCGCATCAACCATAAAAGGCACCATTTGCTGAAGAGAGAACAGAGCCCCCCCCAGTGCAGGGCCGATGAGCGTCGTCATAGCCGTACTAACTTCATTGAACGCAGTCGCGTCAGGAAGTTGTGGATAGGGGACGATTTCTGAGAGACTGGCGACCTCTGCCAGATTAAAGATAACAAACAGGCTTCCCTCAATCAGCGCAACCAGATAGAGTTGCAGGAGACCGGGCTGCCCATAGATGAACGCAAAAGGGATGCTGGCCAGGCAAAGAGCCCGACCAACATCGCACCAGAGCATGAGCTGTTTACGGTCCCACCTATCGACCAGGACACCAGCAGGGAGACTAAAGAGCAGATAAGGCAGGACACGTAGCGCTCCAATCAGACCGGCATCGGTCGGCGAGTGAGTGAGGACTAAGATGAGCAAAGGGAAGGCTAGCTGAGAGACCTGCGAACCTGTAGCAGAGATTAGCTGCCCCATCCACAACAGTTGATAATTAGGGTTACGCCATAGTGGCTCTTTGCTCATCCTTTATTTCTCCCTTTGTCACAGGTGATAAAAAAGAACGACCGCAGATGCACTTAACACAAGACGAGATTCGCACCTAGCTGCTGTACTGGACGCGAGAGACGATAGCTACAGCGATCTGAGGTCAACTGATGATAGAGATTTTTGATCAGGGTAATATTATTAACCGAATTAATCCCCTTACAGACTTTTAACGCATTAAGGGCCGTCTCTGTTGCGACCGCATACGAGCCCTGTCCAAACCAGACCTGAGAACGTAGAACAGAGATCCAGGCATGGCGGCGTGTCTGATCCGGACTAATGAGCTCTTCCGCTTGATCCAGCTCACTATCAGCCTCATCATATTCTTTCAGCGCAATCAAAGCAGCAGCCTTTCCCAGGCTATAGCGGCCAGTATTAATATTGGCAAAGAGATCAACGAAGCTCCCGTCTTCCATCTTCCCTTTACTCAATAGACGTGCGGATTTATCAAGGCTCAAAGAGGCTGCACGTCGCTGCTTCAGCAGAGCTTGAGCCAGCGCCAGATCGAGTAAGATGGCCGCTTCCAGGCGAGGAACCGAGAGCGGGATTGCCTGCTCAAAGTCCAGCATCGCCGCCTGTACATAGTCGGGATCAAGAGGATCAATCCCCACAGTACCCTGCTGAAGATTGACAAAGCCACGCTGATAAAGAGCCACGGCCTGCATCTTCTTATTGCCCATATTAGTTGCCAGCTTCACACAGGTATCGGCATACTCAAACGCCTTTTTATGATTTAGCTGGTCATTATAAATCGTAGAAGCCAGCGGATAAAAGCCACACAGGAGCTCAAAAATGCGATTCTGCTCATTTTTTGGCACCTGTGGCGCAATGGTCCGCAGATCATTAATCATCGACTCAATATCTCTCAGCGAGCCCTGGGCTGTGCTCGTATAGTCCAGTTGCCAGTAGAGATCTAAAAATGTGTCATATCTCTGAACATGATTGCCACTGGCAGCCATCTGGGGAAGAGAGGCCGCCTGTGTCGTTACAGGTGCCAGATCCGTCAGAGAACCCAGTCCAAATAAAATAGGCGGAATGCCAAGTATCCCGGCCAGGACGCGGCGGCGCTGCTCATCTTTGGGTATGAGATTATATTTTTCAGCCATCGTAACCCACCTTTCACTTACCGGCTCGCCCTTAAAGTGCTTGCCGTACTCAACCGCAACCTGTTTGGCAGTCATCTTCTGTGCTTTACGCCATGCTCTCATGACCTCGCCACGATGAGGCCAACCATCTCCTTGCGCGGAGTAGGGGCCATACTCACTATGAGGTCCCCAAAAGAGTTTTTCAGGCATCCTTTCCATTCTCCCACTGTTTATATTAACGCATACGAAGCGTACTTCAAGTATAATCAATAATGCGTAGGCTGTCTAATAAGGAAAATATGAAAAAGGAAATAAACAGTTCGTAAATTTAAAAACGTAGTAACTATTTCTCTCTCTTACTGGTATGATTTTAGTAGAGTACACTAAAGGTTACATATTTTGTAGAGTGATAAATGTATATAGAATAAGAAAGGGCGTTCTAGGAATATGGCACAAAGCGAGGTTGCACGTCTGCGAAGACAGATAGAAGCGGAATGTGAAGACTTTAAGCGCATGATGACTGCTTATGCTGCTGTTGCGTCACACGATAGCATTAATCGGCGTTATCAGCGTTTAACGGCCTCAATGAGTCAGCTAGAGGCTCTGATTGATCCACGCGAGGCGCAGAGAATTGTCTGTGAGACCTATATTCAAATTGTTGGCTAGCAAATTGTTGGCTAGCAGGTTGTTGGCTAGCAGATTGCTGGCTAGCAGATTGCTGGTTAGCAAATTGCTGGCTAGCAGATTGTTGGATAGACCAGATGGAATTGATCATGCAGGTTAGAAGATGGACAGAGGAGCGAATCGGTGCAATCATCTTTTCATTATCCCCACGCATTGGCACAGACAGAGGCAGTGACTTGTATTCGTACTCCTCCCTATCCTTTGCAATGGGGAAGGCGCGTAAGAGTTTTATTGGAGCTGCATGGCTGCACTTTTATTAATGAAGGTAGTTCCTGTTTAATTGAATTTCCAACGATGACTATCAAGCAGGAGATCTGGCCGCGTGCCCTGTGCGTACGTTATTTAATAACGCTGCCAGATGGATATCAGATTATGGAGGAGCAGCCTCCAGGTGAGGGATATAGTAGCCTGGGCTTTTCAGAAAGCGATCTGATCAAACCACCATAAACAGGCATCAAGGCTGCCCGCCCTGGCAGCCTTTTTTCCATACGAGGGCCATCTGCGCTATCCTTTGGTACAGAGAACAGGATCAAGGGAGGACTCAGGGAAAAAAAGATGTTATAGTACAAAGACCACTCTTCTAAAAAGTGGATTTTGGAGCAACATTTTTTTGAGGTGATAGTAGTATGCTCGTAGTGACCATTGTCCTTGTCTGTTTGATCGTTCTCTTTGCGCTTCTGATAGCGCTTTGTTTTTATTTCTATCATTACGCGATTGCCCGTAAGCCCAAAAGTGCATTGGATGGGAACTCGGTCTTAGAGACCGATCCCAATGCAGAGCTGGCTACATTTGATCAGGGCTGGTTTGACCAGCAGAAATTTGAGCAGCTTGAATTAACGTCTTATGATGGCCTAACCTTGTGTGGATACTACCTTCCTGCCAAGGTCCCTACCACTAAAACAGTCTTGCTGGCTCATGGCTATACCAGCCGCGCGATTCCTGATATGGGCTCATTTGCAGAGCTCTATCATGAAGCATTAGGCTACAATGTTTTGCTGCCAGATGATCGTGGGCATGGACTCAGCCAGGGAAAGTATATTGGCTTTGGATGGCATGATCGCCTGGATTTCTTAAAATGGATTCACAAAGCCATCCAGATCGTTGGCCCAGATGCTCAGATTGTGCTTCACGGTCTCTCTATGGGGGGAGCCACTGTCCTGATGACGAGTGGAGAGCAGCTGCCAGAGCAGGTCAAGGCCATTGTGTCGGATTGTGCCTATACATCAATTAGCGATATTCTTACCTTCCAACTTAAGCAGACCTATAAGCTGCCACCTTTCCCTTTTATTCACCTGACCAGTCTGATCTGTAAGTTACGGGCGGGGTATCTCTTTGGCGAGGGATCAGCGGTCCGGCAACTGGCGAAAAATACGCGACCAATCCTCTTTATTCATGGATTAGAAGACGATTTTGTGCCGACTTCGATGGTCTATACCCTCTATGATGCATGTCAGGCTCCCAAAGATCAGTATCTGGTGGCAAAAGCGGGTCATGGCCTGGCTTTTGCGACAGATACCCAAACCTATACACAAAGGGTAGAGGATTTTCTCACGAAGTATATCTCGACCATATAGATTAGACTTTTACGTAACAGACCACAGCAGCCCAAATAAAATAGGTCTGTACCATGTAAACTCAATGTAACAGACCACAGCAGCCCAAATAAAATAGATCTTGCCTCTTTTTATTTGGGCTAGAGCGAGATAAAATCTGCCACGTTAAAGTCGAAATAGCGCACCGTTAGCGATTGACCCTCAACCGCCAATGCCCCTACATAGTTGCTATCAATTTCAATATGCTGCAATGACCAGCGAGCTGGTTCCTCTGGCTGATCTTGAACATGAAGCAGGCGAGCTTCTTCATGTGGTTTGAGTGAGACATCAAATTTATCGAGGGGGAATGAAAGGCCCATACCACGAGCCTTAATATACGCCTCTTTGCGCGTCCAGCAGCGGAAAAATGCCTCGTGCCGTTCAGCTTCAGCCAGCGTTTGTAGTTCTGCATATTCAAATGCGGAGAAGCTAAAGCGAGCAAGCTCTTCATAATCGATTGTCCGCTGCATATATTCGATATCGATGCCTATCTCTCTTGTGAGACTGAAGGCATAGATTGCCAATTCTTTTGTATGTGAAAGATTAAAGTACAGTGGGAGTGGGGCAGAGAGATAGGGTTTCCCATAGTCGTTGAGCGTGAAATGAAAGGTATGGGGTGGTTGGGAGAGATACTGGCTAAGGAGGAGTCGAAGTATGCCACGAGCCGCGATCCACAGCGTACGATCTTTCTCAAAGTGAAAGCGTTTCGCACGTACATCCTCGTCAGCGGATAATAGCGTCTGCAAATGTTGGAGCGTTGGAGCGGAATAGACTAAAGGTGCACGCCAGACATGTATCTCCTGCTCTGTCAGGGAGAGGGGCTTGGATTTAACCTGCTGCCACATAGCTATACATAACTCCATAAAATGTCTATCTCTAACAAACGATCGTAAAAGCGATTTGCAGATATTCTAGCACAAATCGTCTTCTGTATCATTATTGTATCTTTTTTTAGATGAGTTTTACAAGGTATTGAGACTGTCTGCAAGGGTATTCTCGTTCCAGGCTGGCCCTCTCTCGCGTTCGAAGAGGGGCTGACAGCGAGAAGCAGAGTCAAGAAAGGAAGAGGAAAATGCTGGATGAGGCTCATTTGAACGTGCATCTCTGCATTGCCCTCACCCTTCCAAACATACGGCCTGCCGATTCAGGAGGCACGCCAGCCATAGAGGTAGCCCTGAGGCGAGCAGCGGTCCCAATCAAGCAGCGTGGTAAAACCAGCTCTGGATAAGAACGACTGAAGTTCTTGATGAGGATAGGGCGAGAGATGATCATGAAAAGAGAAAGCTAGCTTGCGCACTTTTTCGAGAGTCTGTTGTGACATTGAATGAATAATAGTTCCCTCGGCACCTTCACAGCTCATTTTGAGAAAATCAATCTGCTCAAGTTGATAGTGTTCCAATATGGCTGAAATTGTTAAGGTAGGGATCGTCAGGGTCAGATCCAGGCGTGATTGAGTCGGGTGAACGTCGGTAAAATGTGGTGTGAAATAATAGTGTACAGGTTCTGATTTATGAAGGATTGGCAGTCGATTATATTGTCCATCGTCGGGATCGAGGAGCAGCAAGGAAGAACCAATCTTGTGAGAGATTGCACAGCGATGAGTCGTTACCTGTGGAAGATAGGAGATATTTTGCTGAAGTAACGTAAAGCTTTTGGGTGTTGGCTCAAAGGCATAGATTGTGTTCTGTGTATATGTAGAGGCAAAGAGCGAAAAGACTCCATAGCCAGCACCAATATCGACAACGATATCATTTTGTTCGATCGACAGAGGGGCAGGAGTATAGATCTCCTCAAAAAAGATCTTGCGGACCTGTGAGCAGAGGCCAGTTGCACCAGTGATCTGCTGGCCATTTTTTAGGACAATTCTCGTTGGTTCTTGTTGTCTGGCAAGCAAAAATACTACTTCAGCCCAATTATGATAGGCACGCGTTGCCAAGAGAGCATTGCCTAGAGTAGATCCTAGCTTCATACCCCCCTCCTCCTTCTGACTGCAAGCAAGTTATTATCGTATGGTTAAGCCCCAATAGTGTCCTTGTATGGGAACAAGCTATGTTGGCTACCCTCTCTTTATCATACAGAAAGAAACAAACGGTAAAAGACATCGCCAAATTTTTGGATGTGTATCGCCTCTTTTTACGTCAATTCCTCCCAAATTGAGAAACTATTGCCGGAAGGTACCGTCAATTTATGCTGATAATTACTAGATGATTCTGCCTCTTAACTGAAAGTATTTAGGTATACTTCATTTAGGGTGTACAGGTGATAACAGAATGATAGAGTGCAGCTTACTAGATGTGTTGCCATTCAGATGATGCAATCTTTTCTCGATTGCTTCACACACGGTATGCCGCTTCCTACCGCGTGCACACTGTCTCCTGTTTGCAGTGCTGTTCGCTACAACTGTGCTGCCGTCTGGCACCCTTGACTCGATGAAGATAAGAGATCTTGCGCTCAGAGATAGAAAAGTTGAGCACTGTTCATATGAGGTTTTGCGGGTATGAAGAAACTCAAAGTCATTGCCAGTCTCGCGTTTCTCCTCAACACGCTCCTCTTTGGCTCCTATTATTCCGTAGCCAAGGAAGTGCTCGGGCGTGTTGATCCGATTGTCTTTACCTTTTTCACTATGCTCACTCTTGTCCCGCCAGCGATCTGTATTATTGCCTTCCATTGGAAGCATATGACGAAAGAGGCGGTGAAGAGTGGTTTTGTGTTGGGAAGTTGTCTCTGTTTAGGCTTATTTACGCTGGCAGTGGCCTTAAAATACAATAGTGCCACGGGGACGGCCTTCTTTCCTTCGTTAAATGCGCTGCTGGCAGTCTTTTGTACCTGGCTCTTTTTGCGCCAGCCAATGGCCAGGGCGACCTGGTTTGCCGGAGCGGTCTCGGTCGTTGGGGCGATTCTCTTAATCACGAATGCATCGATTGGCGGAGCTCGGGGAGCTCTGATTGCCTTTATTGGCGGACTTTTCTGTACGTTTTATGTTTTTTTATCGGATCATGAACAGAAGGACCCTGCAATCTACTGGCCTTTATTTGGGGTGGAACTTCTGACGATGGCCCTATGGGCTAATCTGATTGCGCTCCTCTTTGGGGATTGGCAGATGGTCAATTTTACGTTTCCCAAAGATGTCTGGGTCGTGCTCTTTATTGGCCTGGGCACGATTTTCTTACCTACTTTGATTAGCCTCTTGCTTCAGAAATATATCTCGCCAATTACGGTCTCGTTTATTTATATTCTTGAACCTATTCTGGGAACGATTGTTGCTGCATTCTATCTCCATGAGATCTTGCCGCTGGATGGCTATCTGGGAGGTGGTCTTATCGTAGCTGGGGCAGTCATTCATACCTGGGGAACGATTGAGCGTCCCAACAATACTCTGGTGCTCCGTCGGCAGTTGTTTATTGCTGGAGAGCGTATGCATGCCTCTTTAATTAGTACGCTTCTTTATCCAGTGCTTTGCTGCGCAACTGGTATCTTTATTGTTTATAAGCTTGGAGGATTCCCTCCACAAGTCTGGTCTGATCTCTATCTCCTCGGGCCACAACTGCCAGCACTGATGAGAGATGGGCAGGGATTTGCCGTTTCTCTCCTCCTGGCTCAATCAGCATCCTGGCTCATTGCATGGATCTCGATTGTTGTGATGGGGGGAATTGCAACGTATCGGGCCATAATGAGGGTCTATCATTTTTATAAACCAATTGAGAGTACTGTTGATATACGGACATTGCGCCAGCTTGGTTACACTCCATTTTCGCGTTCGGCGGCTCGGAGGCGTGTAGATAAGCCTCTGGTGCTGCAACGGCGGCAACGCAGGCAGGATCGATTGCATCTTTCGACACGCCGTCAGCAGACTTTTCGTGTTAAGCAGCCGCAGAGGTCCATGCCAATGCTTGATGAGATGGAATGGGTGGAGCAGCAGTCTGCTGGATCACTTGTCCGGCTGCCTCGCACGCGGTTGATCGGGTTAGCCGATCATGGGCGTTCAGAAAACAGCGTATACAATGCAGCGATCATGCAAACAGATGATACCTGGGGGAATCACTGGGTCTATTGGGATGAGCTCGGAAATGCAGAAATGAGGGAACAATGAAAAGAAATGATTCAGGTGATTTCAGTGTGCTCTATGTAGAGCCGGGTGATGAGAAGGCCAGCCTCTTACAAGTTATTTCCGGTCAGAAAAAGCCGGTTGTGATTATGTTAGCAGAGCAGAGCCGACTGTTTCAACGGCCAGATGATTTTGCGACACTCAAGCATGTGAAACGGCAGTTGGACCTGCCGATCGTTTTTGTGATTCCTACCAGCACCCATCTGGCGCAGCTTGCGGCGCGTAATGGTTTCCCGGTCTACCTGTCTATGGACTCGTTGGCAGATGCTTTGAGCGCAGGTCAGCTGGGGCGTGCGCGTACAAATGGGAAGACCGACAGCTTACCACGGCCAGAGGCTACGAATCGAGGAAATGCCGAAGCGGTCCGCCAGCTCTCCTCACCCAAGAAAACGGTCCCTTTACCACTGTTGGAAGAGACCACCAGGAGGAAGCAGACGGAGCCACTCCATCCACGGGATGTCTCACAATTATTTGCCGCACCTGCGCAGCCATTGAGCCCACCACCTCCTGCTGCCCCGCAAGAATCATTTCCTGCCGTTCGCTTCAATTCGCTCGGTGGGGTTCCACCCTCGTGGGAGGACGCACATGTCGATGAGGATGAAGATGAAGCATCAGCTTTCTGGACTCCTCAGCAGATCAAACAGCCGACCGGCAACCTGCGTTCGCCATCGTTGCAGCCCTCAGGTTCACAGCCAAAGCTTGCCCCGCAGGTGCCCAAACAGCCCTCGGGAACGCAGTCTGTCCTGGGCGCGAATGCTCCAGGGCAACAGTCAGGGGCACTGAGAGTTGGTCTGCCCAAGCAGCCCTCAGGAGCACAGCCAGCTCTGGGAGCAAGAGGCGTCAGACAGCCCTCTGGTGAGCAAGCAGCACTGCGCGCTCAACGTTTGCGCCAGGCTTCTGGTGCACAACCAAAGCTCAAAACTGCACCTCTTCAGCCTCCGATGACTTTTCCTCAGCCACCTCAAACAAAGACAGGAAAAGGGCGGCCCTTTCCATTGCTTCTGGTCATTCTAACCGGTGCAGTAGTTTTTGCAGGGCTGGGTCTGTTTCTTATGTTTGCTCATACGTTGCCGTCCACCAGTGGGAATGGTTCACAGGCTGTTGCCACCACTACCGTAGGGCATATCTCATTTACCAGCAGCGAGCAACTGAGCGAAAATACAAGTAATGGGATTGAGGATCAGGTTGTCGTCGATCTGAATCATCTTGTTCCGCCCGCCCCACATAAAAATTATTATGCCTGGCTCCTGGGTGATCGAGCACAGAACGATCCAACCTCGATCCCATTGGGTGCGCTCTCTGTTACCAATGGGACTGCCCATCTCTTTTATGGAGGGGATGCGCAGCACTCGAACCTGCTTCTGTTAGCCAGCCGCTTTCTCGTAACCGAAGAAGATGCCGCCATTCCCCCCATCTCTCCTTCGCTCGATACAACGACCTGGCGTTATTATGGCGAATTCTCGACCACGCCAATTAATAGCCCGGATAACACGAAACACTTTAGCTACCTGGATCATCTGCGCCACCTGCTTGGTTCTGACCCGACTTTAAATGAGCTCGAGCTGCCTGGTGGATTGAATAACTGGTTCTATCGTAATTCTGGCAAAGTACTTGAATGGGTAAGTAGTACTCGTGAGACCTGGAATGATACCAAGGATACAGCTTTCATTCGCCGTCAGACCATGCGTGCGCTTGAATATCTCGATGGCACTTCGTTTGTCTATCAAGATATTCCCGCCAACACCCCTTTGTTAGTGGATGAGCGCCTTGCCCGTATCGGGCTGCTCGATGTGAATGGCGCCAATCAGGACCCACCATGTTATCTGACCCATATTGAAAATCACTTGAATGGGCTCTTGCAGTCTGGAGCAGTGACCCCCAATCTACGTACAAACGCTTCCGGGCTGATTACCGCCCTCAACAATGTGCAGTTCTGGCTTGGCAAAGTGCGTCAAGATGGGAAAAAAATTATGAGCATGAGCGATGATCAGTTAAAGCAGGGCGATACGCTTACAGTGCTCAATGACATGATCGATAACACCAATCATGCCTATAGTGGTCAGTTGGATCCAAGCACCAATACAATGCGCAATGGCGCAGTCTGGGTTCATGATCATATGCAAACATTGTCGCAACTGACCATTACAAAATACACCCTTCCTCAGGGAACCTCTCATCAGATGGTGCCCATGGCTCCTAGAGTCTTTGTACCTTTTAGAAGGGAAGATGACGTTCTGCAATAAATTATATACACTTTGTTTCTTGTATAGGTTTTTTGCTCATTGAGGGTGGATTGGTTCAGCCAGAGCGTCTGATGACCTCATCTCTTTAGAGATAGTTGAAATGTAATGTTTGTTTCATGAAACGTGTAGCAGCGTTGAAGACGCAGAAAGGAGTGCTCGTATGGATAAAAGAGTCTGGCTTGGAATAGGGTTAGTCGTCATTGTCATAAGTGGATTAATTGCTGGTCTCTTTTCGAATGATATTCAGCGAAATCTGACGATATCGATGTCTTCAATGATGCACACAGGTAGCCCGGCGAAGACTCCGCAGGTTCCAGGCACCCGGCCTGGGATGAAGACTCCTCAAGCCACTCAGGCAGCGCAGGGTCAGCAGCAAGGACAGGGCCAGGTCAATCTTCTTGCCCAGGACACGTTCCAGCGTACCAGTCAGGCTCTGTGGGGAACAGCATCAGATGGACGATCCTGGAGTGGTGATGCCAACAAGAGCGCAGCCTTTTCGATTACAAACGCCTCCGGTCAGATTAAGCAGACCCAGGCCGGACAGGGCACTTTTAACGCACTGCTGGGACCTGCGAACGAAAACACAGAGATCGTGATGAGCGGAATGGTCAGCGCATTTGGCAACGCCACGAATCTGGGTGCAGTTGTCCGCTGGAACGATGATAACAACTGGTATAAAGCCTTTATCGATGGGAATGCACTCACAGTCGTCAAGCATGTCAATGGAAATGCAGTTCAGCTCAAAAGTGTCCCCTTCCAGGCGCAAAATAATATGCTCTACCAGATCCGCTTCCGGGCCTATGGCGCGATGCTTTTCGCCAAAGCCTGGCGAGCCGATGGAATTGAACCCACTAATTGGATGATTGTGGCTGGCGATAATTCCTTTACGAATGGTCAGGCAGGAGTACGTGTCGTCCTTCAAGCGAATACGGTTGTGAATATTACCTCATTTGCTGCTACAATCGCTGCCATGGATAAAAATAGTGCTTTATAGTTTGAGTTATAGTTTGCTTTATAGTTTCATCGTCATCGTAGTCATCTTTTAAAATGTATGTAAAAAAATAGAACCGCAGAGGCAAGAGAGATGGAGAACATAAAAGCAGTCTATGCAGAATATGGTTGGGCCAGAGTGTTCGCACTGATTGGTCTTCTGCTCTGCGGTCTTCTATTATATGGCCTGTCAGGTGGGATGCCGCCCTGGGCCTGGCGTTTTCTCTGGCAGATTCTGCCACAGATCTCCACACTGATGGCCTCTCAGAGTCTCTCATTGCTGGGTCTTCTGTTATTGTCCATCTCCCTTCTCATTTTGTGGGCCGTTCTTTTGATCCTGGTATGGCGGGTGAGCATGCACTGCTGGCAATTTTTTTATGAGCGGCAACACTTTCAGTTTGATCTGGAGGAGGCTGAACGGATGGCAGATGCTAATGTAGAGGCGCAACAACGGGCGGAGCTACAGAATCAGATGCAAGCCTCACTTGCAGCTAATCGGCCAGTGCCTCAGGCTCCCCAGCAGACCGCTCAGCGTCACGCAACCGAGAACCTGAACTTTGCCGCCACGGGGGGCTATGCAGCTTCACAGGCATCGCATGCGGTAGGAGGCATGCGTATCTATGCTGGCCCATCGACATCAGATCTGGGTTCAGTAAACTGGCAACCGCCAGAGCGTCCCACACGCGTACTGCCAGCTCCATCATCTCAGCAGACCATTGAAGAGATCAATCAATCAAAGTTAATGCGTAAGCAACTGCGTCTGGTCTCTAATCCGGCCAGAGAAAAGCAACCTTATGAGCCCGTTGCTGCGATCGCAAACCAGACCGAGGACCTGGAGGACATGCCCACATTACCAGGGCTGAACGAGAAGCATGATACTCATCCTCATGCCCGTTTAGAGAGGATCAGGCCTGATGCAACCGCATTGCGATTAGTGGTTGGCATTGGCCTTGATCCTGGAATTGTGCGACGAAATTCGCCAAATGAAGACAACCTGTTTGCGATTCAGGGTGTACGAATGACGGATAGAGGTCCTATGCCCGCCGGGCTCTTTGTGGTCGCGGATGGCATGGGCGGCCATGCCAACGGACGCGAGGCGAGCCGCTCTGCGATTCATTCGATTAGCGATGTAATTGTTCCAGCACTATTGCGCGATGTCAGTGGTCGTGGTTCAGAGGAAGAAGAACATATCTTCGCAGATATGTTAAAAGATGGCGTTCATCGAGCGAACCTTGCCATTTACCGGCGCAACCGCGATCTGCCTCAGATGATGGGAACCACGGTTACCAGCGCACTCATTGTGGATAATACGGCCTATGTCGTCAACGTGGGGGATAGCCGAACGTACTTATATCGGGCCTCTGAAGGGCTTCAACAAGTAACCAGAGATCACTCGGTCGTGGCTCGCCTGGTGGAGTCGGGCGCTATCCTACCAGACGATATCTACACCCACCCACAGCGCAACCAGATCTATCGCTGTCTTGGTGAGCATGCATCGGTCGAGATAGATTCATTCATTGTCCATCTCAAGCCCGATGATATTCTCATCCTCTGCTCCGATGGACTCTGGGAGATGGTGAGGGATGGAGCAATCGAGAAGATCGTAGCCAGTGCCGCACATAATCCTTCTCAGATCAGCTCAATCCTGGTCCACGCTGCACTCAGTCGAGGGGGCGTTGATAATATCAGCGTCGTCGTGGTTGGTATTGTAGAGACTGAGGATTGATTTTCTTCTATTCGTAGAAGCCATAGAGACCTTGTTCCACCCCGGAGATCCAGGGTAGAACAAGGTCTCTATGGCTTCTACACATGTCATCATGATGGCAGAGGTCTCCTGGTATTCCAGCCCCCTTTAGCTAGGTTGACTCTCGTACAATCAATTGGAATGGCAGAACCTCATCGCGGCCAGTTTCGGGGGCCTGACCATTCAAGCGTTCAAAGAGTAACTCCGCTGCCCTTTTTCCCAGATTCTCTTGAAATTGAGCAATCGTCGTCAGCGGAGGAGTGAGTAAGCGGGCGATAGGGATATCATCGCAGCCAATCAATGCAACATCTTCAGGAATACGAAGCCCCATTGCTTTGGTCGCAGTTAACACACCTATAGCCAGGACATCGTTCGCAGCAAAAATAGCCGTCGGAGGCTCTGGCAGTGAGAGAAGCGTCTGTGCACCTTTATAGCCGCACTGTTCAGTAAAATCGTCTTCATATATCAACTGTGGTTCAAACGGCAGACCGGCCTCTGTAAGGGCCTTCTGATAGCCTTGTAGCCGCTTTGAAGCTGGTCCAAAGCGGCCATTCACCAATCCAATTTGTCTATGTCCACGTTCAATCAAATGAGTCACAGCCGTATAAGATGAGGCCACATCATCTAACGACAGGCAGTCAACGGGCAGAGATGAAAAACTATGTTCAGCATCTTTGAGGCAAGCGATCGCAATATTGCGCTCAGTTAGAGGGCGCAGATCCTCTGCGGTAATGTGAAATGAAACAAGAATAATACCATCGACACGATTCTGTTCAAAGCTTTTCAGGCCATGGCGCTCCTTCGTCGCGATACCATCAGTATTATATGAGATCAGATCATACCCACGTTGCTCCGCAATAGATTGAATCCCACGCTGAAACGTTGGATAAAAAGGATTGGTAATATCTGGTAGAATGCTTGCGATAAGATAGGATTTGCGCGTGCGTAAACTTCGCGCCATACGATCTGGTACATAGTGAAGTTTGCGCACAGCCTCATGAACGCGCTGTTGTGTCTCTTCGGGAACAGACGTGCTACCATTTTCTCCCAGAACTAAAGAGACGGTTGATTGAGAGACCCCCGCAAGCTTCGCCACATCGGCTTGCGTAGGATTCCTTTGAGCACTTTTTCGCATAGCGTCAGGTTTCCTCAATTCCGATACGTATTACTATTACGAATGAGCATAGCGCTTTTCCCTTAATATTGTCAAGTTCAACCTATTGACAGGGTATAATTCATATGCTATTCTTACTTTGTAATTCGAATTAGTAATTCGAATTACAAAGTAAGAATAGGAACGATAAACATCGTTGTTCTTGATCTTCCATTGATGTTGTAGAATTTGATCTGCAACGTTCCTCACAGAGGAGGATATCTGGTGAAGACACACATTGCCCACAGGTGGAGATTGGCATCTCTGTCCACGCTCATTATTTTGGTAAGCATCAGCATTCAAAGTTTTTTACCCCGTTCAATTGCTCATGCTGACACCATTGCTCAGATCTCATTATCCAATACCCATCAGACTATTGATGGATTTGGGGGATCGGGTGCACAACTTGGTGCATATGATTTGCAAAGCCTTCCCGATGCGACACGCACACAGATTCTGGACCTACTTTTCTCACAAACGAATGGAGCAGGGCTTTCGATTGTGCGTAGTGAGATTTGTGGTGGTGCAGATTATAACACGGACAATTTCGAATGTAAATCGATTGAGCCGCAGCAGGGGACATGGAACTGGTCGAGCGATGGTGAAGAGATCTGGTTGATGAACCAGGCGAAAAACCGTGGCGTTTCTACCTTTATGTCAACTTCCTGGAGCCCACCGGCCTGGATGAAGACCAACAACAGTACCGTTGGTGGCACATTGAGCTCTGACAAGTATCAGGCCTATGCCGATTATCTTACTCAGTATGTGCTCAATTATAAATCCCGCTTTGGTATTGACATGTATGCACTTTCTCCTCAGAATGAGCCGGATTCAAACTCTACCTGGCCTTCTTCACTTATGGATGGCAATCAGCTTAAGGATTTTATCCATAACTATTTGAAGCCGGATTTTCAGCAGAACAATATTACGACGAAGATCATCATGCCAGAAGTTGGGAATTGGAGCAACGTGCCAAGTTATGCGAATCCTATTCTCACGGATAGCAACACCAGCAATGATGTTGATATTATGGCTGGACATTCGTATGACGGACACTATGATCCACTTGCTAACACACAGGGGAAGCCTATCTGGGAGTCAGAGGTCTCTAGCGGCGATCCCAATGATAGTGGCATGGGTAGCGGATTGTCCTGGGCAATGAAAGTGCACAATTTCATGGTGACGACGCAGGCCAGTGCCTGGCTCTACTGGGAATTTATCTCACAGCGCTGTTGTGCAGATCAACAATACTCTCTCATTAGTGTTGATTTTAACAATAATACCTACATCGCCAATAAGCGTCTCTTTACGCTTGGAAACTATAGCCGCTTTGTAAGACCTGGCTATCAGCGTATTGATGTCACGGAGAACCCCACTTCCGGGGTATATCTCTCAGCTTACAAAGATCCTGCCAGCAGCAAAGTGGTGGTGGTCGCAATCAACCAGAATGGTGGTGATCAGGCTTTAAGTCTGCAAACGAGCGATTTCCAGTCCAGCTCACTGACGCCATATGTCACTTCTTCGACCCAGAATCTGGCGCAGCAAACCCCGGTTACTGCAACGGGCAATACCTTTGCTGTGACACTGCCTGCACAAAGCGTTACAACCTTTGTTGGCGATGTGTCTGTTGGCGGTACCTCCAATCTGGTACAGGACCCTGGTTTTGAAAATCAGACCAATAGTACGCTCAGCAGTCCCTGGTCGCGTCTTGAAGGTTCAGGCAGTGTTGGCGTAGATTATCACCTTGCCGGCTATCCTCATGGCGGCAATAACGATGGCTGGATTAGTAGCGCTTCTGGCTGGACAAGCATTGGACAGAGCATCTCTGTTACTCCAAATACCAACTATACCCTCAGTTGTTGGGAACGAGATTCGAACAATATTACCGGTTATCTAGGAGTGTACTACACCAGCAGTAAGACTGCGGGGCCAAAAACGGAGACGAGCTTTAGTGGCTCCAGCACCTATACACTACGAAGCGAAACGTTCAATAGTGGATCGAATAACTCCGTGACGATGTACATTGGCTATCCCGGAGTTGCTAATTCCTACCTGGTTGCTGATGATTGTAGTGTAACTGCATCCTAGCTTTCAAATGTCCTTTCCATCTTGAGAATGTGTGTAGAGGGAGGCGCTCCTCTGTTCTTCCCTCTGCCTTTCTATACATTTCCTGTGCATCTTCTTAGAACATTTGTACTTTTCTGTATTGTCGTAGTTCCTTTTGGGAGTTGAATGTATGAAGCAGCGTCTTGCGCCAATTTTCGCAGTATTTACGATCCTTGCAATGCTTTTTCTGAGCGCATGTGGTGGTGATACAAAGTCATCTGGTCCAGTGCAGCTTACCTTCTGGTATAACGAAGGTAAAAATGAAGAGGCCGCCGTTCTCAAAGTTGTCAATGATTTTAATACGAGCCATCCAAACATCCACGTTAAAGCTGAGTATATTGACTTTAATAGTGAGCATGATAAGTTTGTGACCGCCGCCGCAGGTGGATCAGGTGCCCCTGACATTATTCGTATCCAGCCCGCCTGGACCTCGGAACTTGCCAAAAAAGGCTTTTTGCTGAACCTGGATGGGAAGATTGATGGTGTCGATGATTTCCTTCCTTCTGTGATGTCCTATGGCAAATATAATGGAGGCCTCTATAGCCTGCCTGAGGTTACTGACTTCCTGGCCATGTGCTATAACAAAGATCTGCTGCAAAAAGCAGGGATTGCCAATCCACCGACGACCTTTGATGAGCTTCGCGCTGATCTGAAGAAGCTGACAAATGCTCAACAGAACAAATACGGTTTTGCTACATCGGGCGGTTCCTGGTTTGTGCTTCCATTCATCTATGCCTATGGTGGAGATCAGATCTCTAATGATGAGTCGAAAATTTATATCAACCAGCCTGCGTCTGTTACTGGCTTCAGTTCTCTTGTAGATATCTTAAACAAAGACAAAACTGCGCAGCCCCTTGACCTGACCAATGGCTACAACAATATGAACACTGGCTTCAAAAATGGAGATGTAGCGATTATCTTCCAGGGCCCCTGGCAGGTTACTGATCTGCTGACAGGTCCAGCGTTTCAGGGAAGCAATAGTGGAAACTTTGGAGTCGCTCCTATTCCTGTGGCTTCTGCTGGGGATGTGCCCCGGTCTCCGATTGGTGGACAATCCCATGCGATTTATGCAGGAACGGCCCATCCTGCCGAAGCACTTGAGTTCCTCAACTACTTTGACTCCAAGGATAGCCTGGCCGCAATCGCTAAAGCTAATGGAACACTGCCCGCTCGTCAATCTGCGTATACTCCTGAGGTGTTACAGAATCCAGTTGTCAAGGCGTTCAATCCTCTGATCTCTACAGGAAAGAATGTGCCTATTAATCCAGTCTCACCCCAGTTGAATACTCCTCTGGATAAAGATATTCAGAATGCACTTGCTGGCAAACAAGATCCAGCCGATGCGCTGAACCAGGTGGCGACCGATTGGAAGCCCTTGATTAATCAATAGTCGTTATCTTACCGTGACTGAGTTCTGTGGGTTGCAGATGTTGCATCTGCAACTCCACTTAAAGAGAGCGATGCCGCAAAATCCTGCAAGGGCGTCCAGGGCTGTTTGAGGGACTCATGAGCTATCCTTGTGCTATTAGTTTGTGTGGAGAAAAAATCTATGGCTTTGAGATTGATGGACGATCGTCACGTGCGACAAGATCAGTCTGTGCGGGCTAGACCGAATATGTGGAGAAAAAAAGTATTCCCTTATCTCTGCCTTGCGCCTACCGTTATTTTGATGGCTGTGCTTATTGTGTACCCTCTGTTGAATGCAATGGAGTATAGCTTTACCAATGCGAATGACGGGAATATTGAACGACATATTGGTGTCATAACTATTCCTGCTACCTATAAATTTGTGGGTTTACAAAATTTTATTAATATTCTGGCGGGCAAAGCCTACAGTATCTCCTTTGGAACACTATTGCTCCAGACGGTGTTATGGGTGGTCGTCAGTGTTGTATTTCATTTTATTATTGGCCTTGGGCTGGCGCTGCTTCTGAATCGTCATATCCGTTTTCGCGGTGTGTATCGTGCAGCGATGATGATCCCCTGGGCTATGCCTCAATATGTTACGGCCTTTGGCTGGAGCTTTATCCTCAATCAGAATTACGGCATTATCAATCAGGTCCTGCTAGCTATTGGAAGATCACCAATTCCCTGGACGCTTGATGTGGGTTGGGCTCGTTTTGCCCTTCTGGGCGTTAATATCTGGTTGGGCTTCCCTTTTTATGTCGTAACGCTGTTGGGTGGGCTACAGAATATACCAGTCGAGCTATCGGAAGCGGCCGTCATCGACGGTGCAGGTTTCTGGCAGCGGCTGCGTTATATTATTGCTCCCCTATTACGCCCGGTGGCCAGTCTTACAGTGCTTCTTGATATCATCTGGACGTTTAATTTCTTCTCAATCATCTATTTCATTACGAGAGGTGCACCCAATGGTGGAACGGATACCATTACCTCATTTGCCTATGAAAATCCGATCCAATCCCACTTCTTTGGCTTAGGATCAGCCTATGCCATGCTAATCCTGATTATTTTGTTGATAATCACCGTTCTCTATGTGCGGTTGTTGCGGATACAAAAAGGAGTTGAGTAATGAAAATGTCTGTAGCCAGCCGGTCTGTAGGTGGATATGAGCGGTATAGCGATCAGCAAAGGCAGGTCAAACGGCAGTATCGTTCGCGAGCGGTAAAAACTCGCTTGCAGGCTTTGGGCATACATGGTCTCTTGATTTTTGCCTCTCTCATTGCTCTTTTCCCTCTCTTCATCATCATTATGACCTCTTTCAAACCTGCGGAGGAGATATTTACCACTAAAATTCAGGTCTTTCCGATTCATTGGACGATCGACAACTATACATATGTGTTGAACGATGGGTTCTTCTCGTATATGAAGAATAGCGTGATTGTCTGTCTGGGGACGACGTGTATCTCGCTACTGGCTGCATTGCCCGCAGCATTTGCGCTTTCTCGGTATGAATTCCGGGGCAAGCTTGGACTTCTGATGTCGTTTCTGGTGACACAGATGTTTCCAGCCCCTCTCTTGATTGTGCCTCTCTATGCTCTTTTTATTCAGATACACCTGCTGAATAACCTGTTTGGCCTGATTATTGCAGGAGCGACTGGAGCATTGCCGTTTAGCGTCTGGATGCTCAAAGCGTTTTTTGATGCCGTTCCTCAGGAGCTGGATCAGGCGGGCCTGCTGGATGGTCTTGGTCCTTTCGGTGTGTTTTACTATATTGCCCTTCCTCTGACTTTACCGGGTATTGCAGTAGTCTGGTTTCTTAATTTTATTAGCTCCTGGAATGAGTTCTTTTTCGCAAACCTGTTCATTTCAGATAAAGATATTGAGACTTTGCCGCTTGGCCTGACCCATTATGTGTTTCAGACCGGTCAGCATTGGCAATGGCTCTGTGCCTATGCCGTCTTAGTCACGATACCAGTCGTGGTCGTATTCTATTGGGCGCAGCGCTATCTTGTTGCGGGTCTTACAAGTGGGAGTATGAAGGGATAATGGTTGTGTAGAGAGCAGGGCAAATACAACGCTGCTAACAATGGTTAATTGTGTCAATAGATAACGAAGGGATAAAGATTGGCTATGGCCGGGTGGACTACTCTTGTAAAACTTATTCAGGAAGAAATCATTCAGAGAAGTGAGGAAGGATGCGATATCAGTGGGTTTGACCTGCTGGTTGCAGAGGCTCAGCACGATAACGCTCGTTTGATGGAAATCTATCATCTGTTGCAGGCGTTGCCAGTGCGCGATGATTTTCCCTATGTCGAACCATCGGATCTGGCTGCTATTCGCAGTGAGCGACCAGAGGGGCCACGCCAATTGGTGCGTAGCCATGAGGAAGCTGTCTGGCAAGATAAATTCTTTGGGGCATGGCTTGGACGCTGTGTGGGATGCGCTCTGGGCAAACCGTTGGAGAGTACAGCCTTTGCTCATGGGACGCCAGAAATGCCAGGATGGCGGGGGCGCGCTCAGACGCCCGGCTGGAAAAATATCAAGACCTGGTTTGAAGCTGCAAATATGTGGCCGATCACAGGCTATACCCCTGGTCAATCGCCAGCGAAGGATCTGCCTGGCATGGCACTTCACTCCGAAAGTGGCTTGAGTGAGCGTGAGCGCATTGCTTATATGCAAAGCGATGATGATATTCGTTACACCATTCTTGGCTTGCTCATGATCGAAGAAAAAGGAGTGAATTTTGATAGCTGGGATATTGGCAAGTTATGGCATCGCGTCCTTCCCTACCAATTTGTCTGTACAGCCGAAACCCAGGCGTATTTGAACTTTTCAGCCATTACTTCGCATATGGAGGGAGGCAGACCACACGATTGGAAGCAGCAATTGGAGTGGGTACGTACCTATTTAAATCCATACCGCGAATGGATTGGCGCGCAGATCCGTGCCGATGGCTGGGGCTATGCTGCCGCTGGTCGGCCAGAACTGGCTGCTGAACTGGCCTGGCGGGACGCTTCATTCTCGCACGTTAAAAATGGTATCTATGGAGCTATGTTTATAGCCAGTATGATCGCCGCCGCCTTTGTTGAAGAGGATATCGAGCGGATCATCCAGATTGGATTAAGTGAGATTCCACAGAATTGTCGCCTGGCCCATGATGTACGGACCGCTATCGCAATTGCTCATAGTACGGATAATGTGGAAGCGCTGATGGAGGCCCTGTGGTCTGCTTTTGATCACTATCATCCCGTTCATACGAATAATAACGCTGCTCTGGTCGTGGCTGCGCTCATCTTCTCAAAGGGCGATTTTGAGCGCGCGATTACAACGGCTGTACTGGGAGGCTGGGATACTGATTGTAATGGGGCGACCGTTGGGTCGATTATGGGAGCAAGGCTTGGGGCGAAAGTTCTCCCTCAATCATGGGTTGAACCATTGCATGATACGCTCTATGCAGATCTCATAGGCTTTGACCCCATTGCTATCTCAGAATGTGCACGCAGAAGCTATGCCGCCTCTTTTGTTCATTCGTCGATATAAATTCAGTCATAAGTTCATCGATAGTAACCATATTATTTACTATCTTTTTCATTCCACTGTATAGTTGGTGAAAGATGATTATAGAGACTACAACCTATAATCATCTTGTCAAGCCAGTAAGAAGCGACCTGAAGAGGTATTGAACACCTATGCAATGCCATACGCGAGGGTGGCGTCAAGGATATCTTGCCGACTCTGCTGCAATCGCAAAAGAAGCACTCAAGAGCCCTTTTTAAAGGGTGAGGCAGGATCGTTTTGCATTAAACTCATCAGGCGTGGGCTGGCCTGTTCAGATGCATCATCGACCTCCCTGAAGATCTCCTCGATCTGTGCCTGGCTTAGATCACGCGTGGGGTCCCAGCCGTAGCGTTTGAGATCAATCCGTTCTTCGCTACTAAAGATAATCCCCTCGGACTCTAGTAAATGGCGCATCCGATCTGGCTCCCCAAACGCCCAACTTCCACTCAACTCTCCCTTACTATTGACCACGCGCTGTGCAGGAACACCTGGACTGGCCTCATTCATCATCCAACCAACCATTCGTGCAGCTCTGGGATATCCGATTGCTTTTGCAAGTGACCCATAGGTAACGACACTTCCTACTGGGCAAGCACGAACTAATGCAAAAACGCGTGTTTTGAGTAAGGAAATTTGATTATATGTGTAGGATGGGTTATCGGCCATGAAAGGTACCTCTTGGTGGAACTATCCTCTATTTTTATGGAGTTGTGCTAATTTCTTGTGAGAAAAAGCGAACTCGTATGAATCTCATCCTGGTGGATGATTAAGTATATCACATGAAGATAATGCCCCTGCTATCGTGCAAAGGATCTCTACATAGAAAAAAGTCAGGAACGGATTACTAATCCATTCCTGGCAGGAGTGTGTCTGTTTACAGCTCGCGGGTGAGACTAGCCCATAATCGTGTGGACATAGTGCTGTGTCTCTTCTCAGCGGTTATCGCATAAGGAGGTCAAGCCCTTTCTTCATGATAGCTATCGCGACCCACGCGTCCCTGTTACATTCTCACGACCAACATGGAACCCTCAACGGCCAGGAGCTCTGCCTTGTATCCTGCTTTAAGCATAAGGCAGAGAGCGATAAGTTAGGCACGATGTGTGTCACTCTTCACATAACCCGCATCATGACGGCAATTGAGCAACCCATTTTTCATCATAGATCATATTGATATAGCGATCGCCTCGATCAGGCAGGAGCGTGAGCAAGGTCTGTGGTTGTAAGGATTGTTGAAGTATCTTTTGAATGGCTGCCACCACCGATCCCGATGAGCCACCGGCCAGTATGCCTTCATGCAGAACAAGATCCTGACAACCCTGAACAGCCTCTCGATCGGTCACATACCATACCTCATCAATCTCATCTGGTTGAAGGATTTCCGGAACGCGACTGGCCCCGATACCAGGTAAAAACCGGGGAAGAGGTGGGCCACCGAAGATAATCGACCCAACGGCATCAACAGCAATCACGCGGAGATGAGGATACTTTTCTCGCAAACGGCGTGCAAGGCCAAGTAGCGTGCCGGTCGTACTTACAGCAATAACCAGTGTATCGATGGGATGGTCCTCGACCTGGCTGATAATTTCCGCAGCCGTCATAAAATAATGGGCCTGCCAATTAAGTTCATTTGCATACTGATTGATCCAATAGCTATGAGGAATGGATTGCCTTAGTTCTTGTACTCTCTGTATACGTGAGGCCAGGTAGCCACCCTGCGCATCCACCTGCTTTACCATTTCAATGTTGGCTCCTAACTGCCTTAAGATCTGTAAGTTCACCGGCGAGATATTTGGATCGACAACACAGGTCAGGGCGAGATGATAAATACATGCAACCATGGCTAGAGCAATGCCAAAATTGCCCGATGTGCTTTCGATGAGATGAGTGGTTGGGGTAATAATTCCTGTCTGGAGACCCTGGTCGATGATAAATTGTGCTGGTCTATCTTTGACGCTTCCCCCAGGGTTAAGGCATTCTAGCTTGGCAAGCACATGAATACCTTCTTGCGGAAAAAGTCTCTGTAGGCGTACCAGGGGCGTCCCACCAATACAGTCAAGGACTGAATTGTAAATCATCTTTTTCAATCTTGCCCTTTCACTCTCAAATAAGACCGCATAAGCAGCAGTGGTACAAGGATAGGCAATAACAATTATTCTCCACCAAATTATCATACAACAAATTTTGTTTAATTAAAACCCTTGTATTTTTAAATATTACAATTTACAATTAACTACGATAGTTATTACGGAGTTACTAACTATCGCCTTATAAGTTAAGGATTATTAGAATCAATAATAACTTTAAATTATGAGTTTTTGAAACCAATGCTCTATCTATGAAATTTATCTATTATATACCCAATTTTTAGAATAACTAAAAATCTAGGATATGATATGTTCTGTATATTTTGTAGTAAGCGTGCGCAAAGTACGTGAAGGAGTAACCAGTGGTTTCAACAGATGAAAGTGTCAGTAAGCCGACTAAACAGCGTCCTGAGCCCCTATGGCGTAACAAGGATTTTATGCTTTTGTGGAGCGGCCAGTCCCTCTCCACGATTGGGACAGGCATTACCCAGTTTTCTTTCCCATTACTTATCCTGTATTTAACCGCCTCGCCAGGCACGGCTGGTCTGGCTGCTGCGTTCACTTCTCTCCCTTATCTGTTTCTGAGCCTCCCGGCAGGTGCACTTATTGATCGGTGGGATCGCAAGCGCGTGATGATTATTTGCGATATCTGCCGCGCTATTAATATTTTTAGTGTTCCTGTTGCCCTCTATTTTCATCGTATTAGCATCATTCAATTATTTATTGTGTCCTTTCTAGAGGGCTGTTTCTTTGTCTTTTTCAACCTGGCGGAGGCTTCGTCTCTCCCTCGCGTAGTCTCGACTGAACAGCTTCCGCAGGCGACGGCTCAGAATGAGATTACGACGAGCATAACGGAGCTCGTCAGCCCTTCTCTCGGTGGTCTGCTCTTTTCGATCTCTCTGACTTTGCCGTTTCTAACGGATGCAATCTCCTATGCGGCCTCTGTTGGTTCGCTTCTTTTGATCAAGACAGGCTTCCAACAAGAGCGCAAGCAGACACAGGTGAATCTATGGGAACAGATTCGTGAGGGATTGGTCTGGCTCTGGCAGCAGCCACTGGTGCGGTTTATGGCTTTCCTGACTGGCTTTGTGAACCTGTTTACGGCTGGCAGTGTGCTTGTTGTGATTGTAATGGCCCAACAAAAGGGTGCTCCTGCCTATGCGATTGGTCTAATCTTTGCGATTGCCAGTATCGGCGGCATTGTGGGGTCGCTCATTGGTGGGGTGGTGCAGGAGCGTTTTCGCTTTGGGACGGTGATTATTGGCTCGTGCATTGCCATTGCTCTGTTATATCCGCTCTATGCTCTCGTGCCTAATCCCTTTTTGCTGGGGGTTGTTAATGCTGGCATCTTTCTGGTGATCCCTTTATATAATGTGGTGCAGTTTAGTTATCGGCTCTCCTTAATTCCAGATGAGCTGCAAGGGCGCGTTAATAGCGTTTTTCGTCTGCTTGCCTTTGGCTTTATGCCGCTTGGACAGGCAATGACCGGTTTTCTGTTACAGACGACTGGTGCGACGGTGACGATTATTGTGACGACGATCGGTCTGGCTACTATTGCTCTCCTGGCATTCTTTAATCCTGCTATCCGTAATGCCAGAGCATTGGCAACGCAAGAGGAGGAGTAGCCGCTCTTTTCATTGGCACGTTGTTGTGTGTGTGGAAGATCACATGGAAACCAGGAGATGATGATGGATCAATGGTCTGAGAACTTGAGCATGCTTCCAAAAGATAGTGATCCCCCATTTACTGCGTTATTTGAGCAGCAGGCCAGGTTGTATGCTGAAAAACCTGCTCTGGTGTTTGCTGATCGATCCCTTTCTTATCGTGAATTGAACGGCCAGGCAGATAGCCTGGCACGTTCTCTTATAGATCAGGGTGTGCGTCCGGAGATGCGTATCGGGCTCTATTTTCAGCGCTCTCTGGAGATGATTATTGCTCTGTTAGGTGTTTTGAAGGCTGGGGCGGCTTTTGTTCCCCTTGATCCAGCTTACCCCCGAGAGCGTATTGCCTTTCTGCTTGCAGATGCTCATCTCTCTTTTGTTCTGACGCATTCGACTCTTCGTGCTGAGCTTTCGTCCGTTGAGGCGACGGTTCTGTCTCTGGATACGCTTGCGCCAGTAGTAGACGCTACTGATGGGGGGGCATTTCACGTTGAGCCGGAACAGAGTGCCTATGTGATCTATACATCGGGGTCAACGGGTGTGCCTAAGGGGGTGGTGGTGACGCAGCGCGGATTGAGTCATCTGGCTCATGCGTTTGTTGCTGCCATCGCTCCTGTCGCGACTGATCATATTCTCCAGTTTGCGTCTTTGAGCTTTGATGCTTCTCTGTCAGAGATTGTGAGCGCTTTCTCCGTCGGGGCGACGCTCTATCTGGCTGAGAAGGAGGATCTTATCCCTGGTCCAGCTCTGGAGGCAACGCTTTTGCGCAATGCGATCAGCGTTGTGACGTTGCCGCCCTCTATTCTCGCTCTTTTGCCTCAGAGAACCTATCCAGCTTTGCGTACGATAGTGGTGGCGGGTGAGGCCTGTCCTGCCAGTCTGGTGGAGCGTTGGGGCTCGCATGTTACCTTTATTAACGCCTATGGGCCAACGGAGATTGCGGTCTGTGCGACCACAGTCCAATGTCATCCCCAACAGCCAGTGACGATTGGATCGCCGCTGGCGTCGACTTCTGTCTATCTGCTTGATGAAGATCTGCAGCCAGTGCCTTCGGGAACGGTGGGCGAGCTCTATCTGGCCGGCCCAGGTCTGGCGCGTGGGTATCTTGAACGGCCCGCTCTAACTGCGGAGCGCTTCCTGCCTGATCCTTTTGCGGCTAAACCCGGTGCACGCATGTATAGGACTGGCGATCTTGGTCGTTTGGCCGGGACGGGAGAGCTTGAGTTTCTTGGTCGGATCGATTTTCAGGTCAAACTGCGCGGTTTTCGGATTGAATTGGGGGAGATTGAGGCTGTCCTGAGTCAGCATCCTCTGGTTCAGGAAGCTGTGGTGCTCTTGCGAGAGGACCGTCCTGCTGATCCGCGCCTGGTGGCTTATCTCAAGCTTCATCCAGAGTCGCCTTTTTCCTGGCATCAGCTTAGAGCAGATCTTGCGCAACGCCTTCCCGTCCATATGGTGCCTGGCACCGTGGTTGTTGTGGAGCAGTGGCCGCTGACTCTCAATCAGAAGATTGATCGAGCAGCTCTGCCAGCTCCTGCCAATGCGGCTGCTTCTGTTGATGAACGGTATGTTGCTCCGCAGACGCCCATTGAGGAGTCACTGGCTGAGATCTGGTCCTCGGTGTTGCATGTGGAAAGGGTTGGACGCTTTGATCATTTTCTTGAATTAGGCGGAAATTCGCTGCTTACAACTCAGGTGCAGGCGCGTATTCGCGATGAGCTCAAGTTGGAACTTCCCCTGAAGGTGTTGTTTCGCCAGCAGACTATTGCTGAACTGGCTGAGAGCCTGGTTGTCGAGCAGGCGCAAGAGGTACAGCCGCTCTCTCTGGGACCGCGCATATGCCATGAATCTGTGCCTCTGTCATATTCACAGGAGCGTGTCTGGTTTCTTCAGCAACTTGATCCATCAAGTAAGGCCTATAATGCTCAGGCAGCCATTCGTCTCAGTGGTCAACTTGTGATCGAAGCATTTGAACAGAGCTTGAGCGAGATTGTGCGGCGTCATGAGATCTTTCGGACGACCTTTTCGGCTCACCATGGCATTCCTGCTCAGACGATCCATCCTCCTTTCTCGGTGAACATTCCTCTTATTCATCTTGAACACTTGAGCCCGGACGAGCAAGATCGCTCCCTGTCTCAAGTGATGCAAGAGACCTTTAGCCAGCCTTTTGATACAGCGCAATTGCCGCTTGTCCGGTGGATTCTTGTCTGCCTCTCTGACACAGAGTCTGTGTTCCTCCATGTTGAACATCATTTTATACACGATGGCTGGTCGTTTGCAGTCTTTTTGCGCGAGCTCTGTACACTCTATGCGGCCTTTGTGAAAGGCGAGCGCTCTCCTTTACCTCCTTTGCCCTTGCAGTTTGCTGATTTTGTCCTCTGGCAACGAGAGTGGATGGAGGGGACAGAAGCTGCAAGCCAGTTGAGCTACTGGTTACAGCAATTAGCAGATCACCCTGCGCGCCTTGAACTTCTCACCGATCGCCCGCGCCCTCTTGTTCAGACCTTCCGAGGCAGCGTTGAGCGAATTACGCTTTCCGATAGTCTTTATCAGCAGGTGAGGGCTTACTGCCGGCAAGAGCATTGCACCTTATTTATGTTTCTTTTCAGCGCCTTTCTCCTCTTGCTCTATCGCTATACGGACCAGGATGATCTCTGTATTGGGACTGGTATTGCGAACAGACGTTTCCGCGAGATTGAGTCGTTGATAGGCATGATTATTAATACGGTCGTGCTGCGTGCCCATCTTTCAAAACAGTTGACATTTCGCGAACTGGTCGAGCAGGTCAGACAGGTAACGTTGGATGCATACGCCCATCAGGATCTTCCATTTGGAAAGGTGGTGGAGGCGTTGCAGCCTGAGCGTAATGCCAGCTATTCTCCATTGTATCAGGTGGCCTTTAGCTTTCATGATTCCCCTCTTCCTCCACTGACCATGCCAGATCTGACCCTGGAATTGAATGAAGGCCTGAGCAATCATACGGCGAAGTTTGATCTTAACGTTATCGTGATTCCACGAAGGGAACAGTTTGTTGGGCAGGCGGCAGCAGAGCAGAATCAAGCGGTTTTTCTCCTCTGGGAATATAATACTGATCTGTTTGATCGCTCTACTATTCAACGCTTCATTGCTCATTATGAGCAGATTCTAACCTCGGTTCTGCAAGACGACCACCAGTCTCTTCAGTCGGTCCCACTACTAACCCGGACTGAACGAGAACAGATCCTGGTGACGTTGGGCCATACGCAGGGGCCAGCAGTTCGGGAAGAAGCGACGCTGCAACAAGTGTTTGATGAACAGGTCCAGCGTAATCCGTCGGCACCAGCGCTCCACTTTGCCGATGAACAGCTCAGCTATGGGGAAGTCAATCAGCGAGCGAATCAGCTTGCTGCTACCCTGCGGATGCATGGGGTTACCTTTGAAACGCCGGTGGGCATCTTTATGGAGCGTTCGGCATCAGCCATTATTAGCATGCTTGCAGTTTTGAAGTTGGGGGGAACCTATCTTCCTCTCGATCCCGATTATCCACTTGAACGGTTGCTCTTTATGCTCCAGAATGTCAACGCTCCATTTGTAGTGAGCCAGCAGGAGCTTTATGAGCGCTTAAGCGGTTATCAAGGAACGATCCTTTCGTTGACTGACTTCTGGTCAGAGCCAACGGAGTGGAGCGGCGAGAATATCGTCACGTCCTGTCCCGCAACAGCATTGGCCTCGATTCTCTATACCTCGGGCTCAACTGGACAGCCCAAAGGGATTGGGCTTACCCATCAGGCGATGATTGCCACTTTTTATCAGGAGACGACGTACTTCTCATATACTCGTCCGCAACGTTTCTCTCAGATCTCTAACCTGGCCTTCGATGCCGCAGCCTTTGAGATCTGGGGAAGTCTCCTGAATGGTCATCTGTTGGTTGGGATTGAGAGAGAGCAATCGCTTTCTGCCCCTGCACTCCAACGCATTATTGAAGACCAGCACATTGAGACCTGTTTTTTGACGACAGCGCTTGTCCATCAATTCGCTCGACAGACCCCAGCCTTCTTTAAGCAGCTCCATACCCTTTTTACAGGCGGAGAAGCGGCAGAGGCTCGCCTGATCAATGCTATTTTTGAGCAGGGTGGACCCGCTGCGCTTATCAATTGCTATGGGCCGACCGAATGTACCACCTTTGCGACCACCAAACAGCTTTTCCCGCAGACATTTGTGAGTGTGCCGATCGGGCGACCTGTTGGATCAACCCAGGTGGTGATTCTGGATGAGACCCTCTCTCCAGTTCCCATAGGTGTTGCCGGTGAGATCTATCTTGGCGGGATCAGATTGGCTCGAGGCTACCCTGGACGTCCCGATCTGACGGCTGAGCGCTTTATCCCTAATCCATTTAGCGCTTTACCAGGCGGTCGTCTCTATCGAACGGGGGATCGTGCACGCTTCCTCAACAATGGAGATATTGAGTTTCTTGGGCGTCTGGATTCTCAGATTAAACTGCGCGGTTTTCGCATCGAGCTGGCAGAGATCGAGAGTGTTCTGGAGCAGCACCCTCTAGTGGCCAGCAGCCTGGTTATCTTAACCCATAATCCTGCAGGTGAGAGCTGCCTGATCGCCTATCTGGTCTTGACTGCTGATGCCGCTAGCCTGGCTGAAACTATCTCATGGCGTAGCTATCTACTTACCAGACTACCAGAGTATATGATCCCGGCGCAGTTTGTCGTGTTAACAACCTTTCCACTCACCGCCAATGGAAAGATTGATCGCCGCGCTCTTCCAGCTCCTGATTGGGAGCAGTCGAACAAGGGTGAACAGGAGGAGCGGGATCGAACGCAACTTGAGGAGGCGATTGCCCAGATCTGGGAAGAGGTATTGGGCCGAACAGGGCTCAGTCTGTTTGCGAATTTCTTTCAGCTCGGTGGTCATTCGCTGCTTGCAACTCAGATTGTGACACGTGTAAACGAGGCGTTACAGCTCCAGGTGCCGCTCCGGACGCTTCTCATTCATCCGACGATCGCTGATTTCGCCTCTGCCATCTTGCAGGAACAGCTTGAAGAGCTAGATCAGGAGCAATTTGCCGAATTATTAGCCGAACTTGAGTTGCCGTTAGAGACAGAATCACGAGAGTAAGAAGACATGACAGCCGATAAACAAAGCAAGCTCGCTGGACTCTCTGCACAGGCTCAAGATCTGCTGTTCCAGCGCCTGCAACAAAAGAAAAAACAGAGCAGACTACCTGAGACGATTCCTGAACAGCCTCGAACGGGCTCATCGTTTCCACTCTCTTTTGCACAGGAGCGGCTCTGGTTTCTCGCGCAGATGGAGCCAGAGACGGTGCACTATACGATCTGTCGCGCTGTACTCATCCAGGGAGATCTGCTCATCTCAGCTCTTGAACAGGCCATAAACAGGCTTGTTGAGCGGCATGAGATCCTCCGGACGACCTTTCGACAGGATGACTCCTTGCCTGTGCAAATTATTGCCCCTTTTCGCTCCATCTCTCTTCCTCTTATCCGGCTGGAGGCTGGAACTGAAGAGGCTGCATTCGCCTGGGCTCAACAGGAGGCCAGGCGTCCCTTTCAGCTTGAGCAAGACCCACTGCTGCGTTTTCACCTGCTCTGTCTGAATGATCAGAAACATCTGCTCGTTCTTACGATTCATCATAGCATCATTGATGGCTGGTCCCTGGGGCTGCTCTTTCAAGAACTGGCAGCCTGGTATCAGCGCTTTCAGCAAGCAGATCTCTCGCCTCTGCCTGCCGTTGGCATTCAATACGCCGATTATGCGCTATGGCAGCGTCAATGGCTGGCTGAAGGGAGAGAACAGAGACAGCTAGCGTACTGGAAACGCCAGTTAGCCGGTGCTCCTGCTGTGCTGGCTTTTCCAACACGCTCAGATGATTCATTCATCAACGAGGAGCGTCGATCAATTGTGAAGCGCAGCGCTTCCAAAAGTCTGGCCGACCGTCTCCAGACCTTGAGCCAGCAGGAACAGGTCACACCTTTTACCAGTTATCTGGCGGCCTTCTTTCTCTTACTTGCCCGTTATACCTTGCAGGATGATCTCCTGGTAGGAACGCCCATTGCGAATCGTCAGAGGCGAGAGTTGGAGCAAGTAATTGGGTATCTGGCAAATACACTGGTGCTGCGTGCTCGTATCTCAGGTGATCTGACCTGGCACGAGTTTGTTCAACAGGTTTCTGCCACGACTTTGGATGCCTATGCTCATCAGGATCTCCCGTTCGAGCGGCTGGTTGAAAGCTTGCAGCCCGAACGCTCTCTTAAACAGACGCCACTGATCCAGGTCTTATTTTCTTTTCACAGCGACCCGGAAGCAACGTTCAACTTACCGGGCCTGAGCACACAGACCTACCAGATTGACCCTGGTAGCGCGACTTTTCTGTTGACGGTGGCGGTTGAGGTTCGAGAGCAAGAGTTGCATCTCAGTGCACAGTATCAGCAAGAACAACTGAGCCCTGCCATGGTCAGCCAGTTCTTGCGCCATTATGAGCTCGTATTGGAGCAGATTGTTGCCCATCCAGAGGCGCAGATTAAAGCCTTCTCTCTGTGCACCGAAGAGGAGCGCTCACAGCTCATTAGCAAGCAGATTTCGACAGCCTTTCCTGCTCAGAGTAGCATTCAGGAGCTCTTCGCCGAATATGTTCAACGTACGCCTGATGCCATTGCGCTCCGTTCTGGCTCCCAGACGCTTACCTATTGGCAGCTTGCTCAACAGTCTGATTGGCTGGCTCAGAGCATAGCTGAACAGGGCGTCGGGCCAGATGTTCCCGTTGTTCTATTTGTTGAGCGCTCTTTAGCCTTTATTATTGCGCTCTTAGCCATTCTGAAGGCCGGGGGGGCCTATGTTGTGCTGGAGAGCTCCTGGCCTCTAGAGCGAAAAGCCTTTGTCATCGATCAGCTTCGACCCCCAGTGCTGGTGACATCTTCGCATCTGCTCTCGCAGCTTCCTCCAATAGAGGGCCGGGTGCTGTATCTGGATCAGTTGCCTCTCCTTGAAGGAGGGCCATGGCGAGGGCCAGACTGCGATGCCCGGCAACTGGCCTACATTAGTTATACCTCTGGCTCAACGGGGTGGCCCAAAGGCGTCATGGTCAGCCATCAGAACGTAGTGCGGCTGATTCGTAATACCAACTATGCGCAATTGCACCATGAGCGTTTTCTCCAATTGAGTGCTGTCGCTTTCGATGCCTCGACCTTTGAGATCTGGGGTGCGCTCCTGAATGGGTCTGAGCTGGTCATTGCACCGGCTCAACAACTGTCATTACACGAGATTCGAGCCCTGGTAGAGCGCGAGTATATTACAACCCTCTGGTTAACAGCAGGACTATTTCAACAGATGGTCGAGCATGAGCCAGAGACCTTCCGCTCGCTGCATCAGGCCCTGGCGGGTGGGGATATTGTGGCACTTCCGCCCGCCCTGAAAGCGCTTCAGTATCTGCCTGCGGAATCAGTATTGATCAATGGATATGGTCCGACAGAGAATACGACTTTTACAACCTGTTATCGTTTACCGGGGCAGAGCCAGGGGCTGACTGGATCTTTTCCAATCGGGTCCCCCATTGCCAACACGAGCGTCTTCATTCTCGATCCCTATCTACAACCTGTCCCAACTGGATTGATTGGAGAGCTATACACTGGTGGAGCTGGCTTAGCGCGTGGGTATTGCAATCGTCCAGATCTGACCGCCGAGCGCTTTATCCCCCATCCTTTTAGCTCCCAACCAGGCGATCGTTTATATGCAACCGGTGATCTGGCGCGCTATCGTGTGGATGGTGTCATCGAATTTATAGGGCGGCGAGATAATCAGGTCAAGATCCGTGGCTTTCGCGTTGAGTTAGGTGAGATTGAGAGCGTTCTCTGGCAGACACAACTGGTGCGTTCGTGTGCAGTGGTCTATGTGTGCCCGGTAGGGTCACAAGAGAAAAGCCTGGTTGCTTATATTGTATTGCGGGACCAGGTGTTGCGGAACCAGACGTTGCAAGCCAGAGCGCAATTGCAGCAACAAGTTCAGCAGGTGCTTCCAGATTATATGCGTCCGGCGATCTGGCTTTTTAAAGAACAGCTACCATTAACGGCCAATGGAAAGGTGGATCGTCGTGCCTTGCCGCTGCCTACGGTCCAGGCTAAGGAGCTCGAATCTGTTCAGGATCACGGGCAACCAGTCGATCCAATTCAGGAGTATCTCGTGCAGCTCTGGGCATCGCTATTGAAGCAGGGGCCGATAGGCATTCATGATAATTTTTTTGCGGCTGGTGGTCATTCTCTTCTGGCAACCCAGTTGATTGCTCGTATTCGGGCTACCTTTCATCAGGATCTTCCCCTGCGAGCAATCTTTGAGGCTCCTACGATAGCGCAACTTTCCGAGCGGATTATTCATCAACAACAGTCGTCTCAAGCCCATGAGCGTCTGACTGCCATCTCTCGTCAAGAGCGGCAGGAGCGGCTCCCTTTAAATAGAGCGCAGAGGCGGCTCTGGTTTTTACAGCAAGTAGAGCCAGAGAATATAGCGTATCATGTCCCCTTTGCCCTGCGCTTTGTCGGGCAACTGGATCACCAGGCTCTGGACCAGAGCTTGCAGGAGATCGTCAGGCGGCATGAAGCGTTGCGAACAATCTTTTTGCAGCAGGATAACGAGCCATTTCAGAGGCTCCTTCCCTCTCTCGTGCTCTCCTTGCCGATTGACGACTTTAGCCAGCTTCCACCTGCTGAGCGAGAACAGATCGTGCAAGAGGCGCTGGTCGCAGAGGCCAGAGTGCCATTTGATCTGCAACTGGGACCACTCATACGAGCTCACCTCTTTCAATTGGCAGCAGAGGAACATATTCTGCTGATAGTAATGCATCATATTATCACTGATGGCTGGTCATTAAATGTCTTCTTTACAGAGCTCGCTCAACTCTATACTGCCTATGTTCAGCATCAGCCATCGCCCCTCCTTGAATTACCAGTGCAGACAATCGATTATGCTTACTGGCAGCAAAGCAGAGTAGTGGATAGCCAGCTCGCATACTGGAAGGAGCAGCTAGCAGGAGCTCCAACCGTTTTTGAGCTCCCCTATCGAACCGTACGTCCACCAGTGCAGAGTTATCGAGGTGCACGACAGCTATTCACACTTCCAGCCTCTTTGCTTCAGCAGCTTCAGATTGTCGCCATCAATGCCGATTGCACGCTCTTTATGGTCGTCCTGGCCGCCTTTGACGTCGTGATGGCGATGTATAGTGGGCAGAGCGACTTCCTCTTAGGCATGCCAATTGCCAACCGAACGCGCCCGGAGATTGAAGGACTCATTGGATTTTTTGTGAATACATTGCTCTTGCGTGCTCAGTTGACTGAGGTTCAGACGCTTCCACACTTATTGAGCAAGGTACGAGACGTTGTTCTGGGTGCCTCCGCGCATCAGGATCTTCCCTTCGAGCAGCTTGTTGAGGTCCTGCAGCCGCACAGAGATGCTTCGCGTAACCCTTTATTTCAGATTGAATTTGTTTTCAACAATGTTGTTTCCCTACCACGTGATCTCCCCAATCTCACAGTTGAGCTGCTGCGCGTGAGCAATGGGACCGAGCAATTTGATCTGACCTGCGCTATTGCTGATACGGGATCAGGTCTGCAAGTGCTGTTTGAATACAACAGTGATCTCTTTGAAGCAGCGTTCATCCAACGTTTAGCTGAACAGTATAGAGCGGTATTAGAGCGAATGACTCTCGATCCTGCTCAGTCGCTCTCAAGCTTGATGGTGATCACCGAAGAACAACTGGAACATCTGCGCATCTGGGGTGGTTGGCAGTCATCGCTCATTCCTTCCGAGCTCTCTTTCTTTAACAACTGGCATCCATGGAGCGAGCTTCCAGCAGTGATAGTATCAGGTCAGGTTGTCACCTATCAACAATTGTTCTCAGCGGAGCTTCCAGCAGCCATTGAAGAGCAGAGTGAGAACCATGAACTCCTTATGCAGATCAGGGCACTGCTTCAAGCGCTTACAGAGGATGGGCATTATTCCTTCTCGAGCCCTGGCACGCAATCCTTTACGCTGTCAGTTACCGATCTTCTCAGGCAGCTTACTCTTCTAACCGCAGCTTACCAGAACCATGCTTTGCTTCATCAAGAGGGAGAGCGCATCCTGTTGCTGGCACCGCTGTATACTATCGATCTCCTTGAATTTGCCCTGCCAGCTCTCAGTCGAGGTGCAACCCTTGTGCTTGTGTCGGCCAGTGAACGTTTACGTATACGTGATCACCTCTCAGATTTTCTTAGCGAGCAAGCAATTTCCACCATCATTATCTCTGCCCGTGAATGGCCGCATTGGTATGCTCATCTCAGGCAGTATCCGCGCCCAACCGCATTACGGACTATCTTGCTGTATGGGAGAGCGGAGACACAGATTGCTCTCCATACAACGAAGCTACCGGAGCTCTCACTGGTGGCGGCATTTCGTCCACAGAAGCCAGGCTTGACAACATTGCTGGCAACGGTACATGAGAATGGTCTTCATCCTCATCTCCTGGCCAATGTCAATCTAGCAATTCTTGATCAGCAAGGTGGCCCCGTCCCCATCGGAGTCATTGGAGAGCTTGCAGTGAATGGGAACTGGCTTGAACGGCAAGCCGCTAGCGATAGCAAAGATTCGCCGATCTTTCCCGCATCTGCGGAGGGGCTCTATCGAACAGGAGAGTGGGGCAAGTTCACGCAGGAGGGTCAGCTTCAGCTCTTTGGCACGACCAGCACACGCGTGCGTCTGCAAGAGAGCATGATCGACCTGATAGTGATTGAACAGATGCTGTCTGAACAAGTTGGAGTCTTGCAAGCCGCCGTGAGTGTTGACGCTGAAGGATCGCTGATGGCACTGATTGCATATATTCTCCCCTATGCGGGTCAACAGCCCGATCCCTTGCAGATCAAAAAAGCCTTACAACAACAGCTCCCAGGTTATATGGTGCCTGAGCACATACTGATCGTCCCCGAGCTCATCTTTCTGCCTGATGGTCAGCTTGATCGTCGTATGCTTCCGCAGCCATCGCGTACCAGACAACAGGTCTTTGCAGCTACAGCTAACGAGCAGCTTTTGCTTCAGATCTGGCGTAAAGTCTTGCAGAAAGAGCAGATCAGCATGCAGGATAATTTCTTTGAGCAGGGAGGGCACTCGCTCCTTTTACTCCAGGTTCATAGCCAGTTGCCGCCAGAGATCAAAGAGGTCGTCAGCGTCGTAAATTTGTTTCAATATCCAACCATTCTAGCCCTTAGCACATTTATCTCTGCCCAACGGCAAACAAAAGGAGTGAAAGACCAGGGAAAGAAAGCGGCCCAATCTCGTTTACAAGCGCTACAACGCAAGCAGCCTTTGAGAAAGCGTCCCTAAGTTGAGCACTGGAAGGAGATACTTGATGCAACCGAGTGAAATGCCTGAAAATGCTATTGCCATCATTGGAATGAGCGGACATTTTCCACAAGCAAAGAATCTAGCAGAGTTCTGGCAAAAATTGCGAGCGGGTGAAGAGCTGATCACCTTTTTTACTGCCGACGACCTCGTTGCCGAAGGTTTTGCCATCGAGACAGTCAAACGAGACGACTTTGTCGGGGCCGCCGGTATTTTAGAGGATCATGCAAGCTTTGATGCAGCCTTCTTTGGCTATAGTCCGCGTGAAGCAGAGGTGATTGATCCACAGCAGCGCCTTTTTTTGATGGATGCCTATCAGGCCTTGGAAAGTTCTGGCTATCTTTCGGATACATACGAGGGGCGTATTGGCGTCTTTGCGGCTTCAAGCATGAACACCTATATTCTGTATAACCTCTTTAGCAATCGAGATTTCATGGCTCACGCCAACTCATTTCAGATTCTTATCAGCAATGACAAAGATTTTCTGGCGACCCGCGTCTCCTATAAGCTGGATCTGCATGGTCCTAGCATGAATATTCAGACAGCCTGTTCAAGCTCGCTTGTCGCAGTGCATGTTGCCTGCCAGAATCTACTCTATGGAGAATGCGATATCGCCATTGCAGGGGCCTCCTCCATCAATTTTCCGCATAAAGGTGGCTATATTTATCAAGATGGTGAGATACTTTCGCCTGATGGTCATTGCCGAACCTTCGATGCCGATGCCCAGGGCACAGTGGGCAGCAATGGAGTTGGCGCAGTTATCTTAAAAAAATTAGAACATGCCCTCGACGATGGGGATACTATTTATGCAATTATTCGTGGCACTGCAATTAATAACGATGGTGCTGGCAAAGTCGGGTATACCGCGCCCAGCGTTGATGGGCAGGCCGAAGTAATCTCTGAGGCGTTAGCAATTGCTGATGTGCCAGCAGATACGATTACCTATATCGAGGCGCATGGAACCGCAACCCCCCTGGGCGATCCCATTGAGCTTGCCGCCTTGCAGCAGGTCTACCAGGAAGCAACGGATAAAGTTGGGTATTGTGCCATTGGATCTTTGAAGTCAAATGTGGGGCATATGGATGCTGCGGCTGGAATTGGTGGCTTGATTAAGACCGTTCTGGCCCTTCAGCATCAAGAGATCCCGCCCAGTCTCCACTATTCGCGACCCAATCCGCGCATTGATTTTACCAATAGCCCGTTCTTTGTGAATACAACCTTGCGTGAGTGGAAGAGCGAGACGAGCCCTCGTCGTGCCGGTGTCAGCTCCTTTGGTATTGGGGGCACCAATGCTCATATTATTCTTGAAGAAGCTCCTCCCCAGCCCGAAGCCGCTCCCGGCCTGCCATATCAGTTGTTGCTCCTTTCGGCAAAGACTTCGTCGGCACTGGAACAGGCCACAAGCAATTTGCAGAGCTATCTTGCAAACTATATGGCAAACTATACGGCAGAGCATCCCAATGGCGAATTAGCGGATGTGGCCGATCTTGCAAACTATACGGCAGAGCATCCCAACGGTGACTTAGCGGATGTGGCCGATCTTGCAAACTACACGGCAGAGCATCCCAATGGCGAATTAGCGGATGTGGCCTATACCTTGCAGGTTGGGCGCAAGCATTATGCCTATCGGCGAACCATTGTGGCCCGTGATCTGCAAGAGGCGCAGCAGGTGCTGGCAACGCAAGATCGCGAGCATCTCCATAGCAGTCTGCAAGAACAGCGCAAGCGGCCTCTTATCTGGCTTTTTTCAGGCCAGGGCTCGCAATATCAGCAGATGGGCTACGATCTCTATGCGACAGAGCCGAACTTCCGCGAGACCGTTGATCGGTGTGCACAGCTTCTCCTGCCACATATTGGGAGAGACCTACGCGAATTACTCTATCCAGCTACGATAGAACAGAAGCAAGAGGCGGCTGCTCAATTGCAGCAGACGCGTTATGCGCAGCCAGCTCTATTTGTGATTGAATATGCATTGAGCCAGCTCTGGTCTGCACTGGGATTGGAGCCGTATGCATTGATTGGACATAGCATTGGCGAATATGTTGCAGCCTGTCTGGCGGGAGTCTTTAGCCTTGAGGATGCGCTCTTCCTTGTGGCTGCGCGTGGACGATTGATGCAAGAGACCGCCCCTGGCACGATGATTAGTATCCCACGATCGGGTGCTGAGATTCAGCCATACCTTCATGGTACCTTGAGCCTGGCGGCCATCAACGCGCCTGGACTGTGTGTGGTCTCTGGCAGCAAAGAGGAGATCGAGCAGCTTCAGAGCAATCTGCAAGATCAGGGGATCGAGACACGCCCTCTTCATACCTCTCATGCCTTTCATTCTGTACTGATGGAACCGATCTTGTCAGCGTTTGAGCAACATGTACGCCGGGTAACGCTGCATCCACCTGCGCTCCTCTATCTCTCCAATGTTACTGGAGATTGGATTCAGCCCTATGAAGCGACCGATCCGCTCTATTGGGTTAAGCAGTTGCGCCAGCCAGTACAATTTGCAGCCGGGATCGAGAGACTGGCTCAGGAACAGGATGCGATCTTCCTTGAAGTCGGACCCGGACGGACGCTCAATACACTGGTGCGACAGAACCTTGCCAGACAGACAACACAGGTAGTTCTTTCTTCCCTTCGCCATCCACAGGATCAGCAGTCCGATCGCGCCTTCTTCCTGGATACGATAGGCCGTCTCTGGCTTGCAGGACTATCTCTGCAATGGAAAGCACTGTGGACGCAAGAAACACGTCGTTTTATTCCCTTGCCCACCTATCCATTTGAGCTGCAAAGCTACTATATTGCACCACAGGCAGGCTCGTTTATGCAAGGATTGCACCAGAGCAAAGAAGCAGCAACCTCCGTAGAGCCTGGTACGATAGAGGCCTCCACCGCCAATAGCAATCTTTATGCGCGACCGCAATTGCAGAGCGATTACGTCCCGGCTGAGACCGTCATCGAGCTTCGCCTGGCAGAGATCTGGCAAGAACATCTGGGCATTGAACAGGTAGGCATTTACGACAACTTCTTTGAATTAGGAGGACATTCGCTGCTCGCTACGCAGATGGTATCTGAGATTCAGCAGAGCTTTCCCATTGATTTCTCACTGAGAAACCTGTTTGAGAACGCGACCATCGCCAAAGCAGCCGTTTTAATTGAAGAGCAACTGCTCGCTAAACTTGAATCTCTACCCGATGACGAATTACCTCTGACACTGTAGCCGTTTTTACCATGAAGATAGCAGAAGATAGCAGTACATTGAGAGAGGAGAGCGGGCTATGTCTTTGTCAGACGGACAAACACAACCACAGACAGATCGTCGCAGTGCCTTATCTGAGCAACAGCAGGCGCGCCTTAGCCAGCTGCTGAGCAAACAGCCGATCAAGAAAGAGGCGACGATTAGTGCGCGGACGGCACAGGGGCCGGTTCCCGCGACATTTGTGCAACAGCGTTTATGGTTTATTGAGCAGATGAATCCAGGGAATACTGCTTACAACCTGTACAATGTATTGCGCATTCGAGGACCGGTGAACGCTGATCTGCTTGAGCGTAGCATCGCCAGGATTATTGCTCGCCACGAAAGTTTGCGCACAACTTTTCAGATTGATGAGAAGGGCAATCCCCTTCAGCATCTTGCTCCAACGCTTGATTGGTTACTTGAGCGGAAAGATCTCAGCCTGGATGAAGAGAGGGAGCAGAGCCTTCAGACAATCTTAGAGCAGGCCACGCGATACCGCTTTGATCTCCAGCGGGGGCCTTTGCTCTATGGGTGTGTGGTTCGCCTGGATGCTCATGAGCATGTGCTGGTGCTGGTCATTCATCATATAGTCTTTGACGGATGGTCCTTTCGCGTCTTTATTCACGAGCTGAAAAGCTTCTACGAGGCCGAGCAAGCTGGTGGATCGCCAACGTTGCCTGCATTGGCGATCCAGTATGCCGATTATGCTCTCTGGCAGCAAGAATGGTTGAAAAGCGAGCAGGTCGCTACACATCTGGCCTACTGGCAGGAGCACCTGAGTGGAACATCGTTTATCTTAGATCTTCCAACAGATCGTCCTCGTCCACAGATCCAGACGTTGCGGGGGACCAGCCTGACCTTTGCCCTGCCTTCCGAGCTTACCGCACAGGTTAAGGCGTTCTGTATTCAACAGGGATGCACACTATTTCAGGCCTTATTAGCCGCCTTTCAGATTGTGCTCTCGCGGTACAGTGGGCAGACTGATTTTCTCATTGGAACGCCGATGGCCAACCGGACCCCACGCGAGACCGAGCCGCTCATTGGCCTGTTTGTGAATACCCTGGTCTTTCGAGCGCAGTTGACCGGTGAACCAGGTTTTCAGGCTATTGTTGCAAAGGTGCGTGAGGAGACATTGGATGCCTCATCGCATCAAGAGCTCCCCTTTGAAAAACTGGTTGAAACCCTACAAAGCGAACGCGATCTGAGCCGTAATCCCCTCTTTCAAGTTATGTTTGCCTTTCAGAATAACCAGCAAGTCTCCTACACGATTGCCGATCTACAGATCCACTCAATACGCCTGCCAAATCCTGCCGCCCAATTTGAGCTCAATCTCTCTATGGCCGATACAAGCGAGGGGATTAAAGGGGCCATTGAATATAATACTGACCTGTTTGACGAGGCCACCATTCAGCGTTTGAGTGGGCATTTTCAGAGCGTGCTTCAGGCAGGCATTGAGCATCCAACGGCATCATTTAAGACGCTGCCTTTGCTGACTGCTTCTGAAAAACAGCAGCTTGCTACCTGGAATGCAACGCACCGGGCATTTCCGCTGGAGAAAGCCTTTCATGAGCTTTTTACTGAGCAGGTCTGGCGCTCACCCCGGCAGATTGCCTTTCGTTATCAACAGAGATCCATGACATATGAAGAGCTCAATCAGCGTGCCAATCAGCTTGCGCATGCACTGCTTGCCCAGAACATCCCCGCTGAAGCTCCGATTGGTCTGTTTATGGAGCGTTCGCTGCCAATGGTGGTTGCGATACTTGCAATCTGGAAAGCTGGTGCAGCCTATATTCCACTTGATCCCGTCTATCCTCGAGAGCGCATCACCCAGATTTTAGAGAATGCCCACCCCGTTCTTCTCTTGACGCAGATGCCGATCGCTTCAGCCTTTCAGGAGATACCGCAGATAGCCATCGCGGATGATTGGCAGGGGTTAGATGAATGGAGCAGTGAAGAGCCTCCAGGCCGAACTTTACCAGATTCGCTTGCTTATACTATCTATACGTCTGGCTCAACTGGTATTCCAAAAGGAGCAATGGTCACTCATCGCGGGATGCTGAATCATCTGTTTGCCAAAGTCTCAGATTTACAGATCAGTGCCGAAGATCATCTTGCTCAGACGGCTTCTCATTGTTTTGATATCTCGGTCTGGCAGTTTTTTAGTGCGCTCCTGGTTGGTGGAACCGTGACCATTTTTCCCGATGAGGTTACGCACAATCCAGAACGTTTGCTGACAGAGACAGTGCACTCGCAGATTACCATTTTAGAGATTGTTCCATCTTTATTGCGAGCGATCCTGGACACAGGCGCTCAGACGTCGATTATTCAACATTTGCGTTACCTTGTTGTCACTGGTGAGGCGCTTCCGACAGAATTGTGTCAGCGCTGGTTTCGCGATGGCTCCACTATCCCGCTGGTGAATGCCTATGGACCCACTGAATGTTCGGACGATGTCACGCATGGGTTTATCGAACCAGCTACCACCATTGCAGGACCGAGCGCACCTATTGGACGTACCATCGCCAATACGCAATTGTATCTTGTCGATGAGCGCTTCCTTCCAGTTCCAATTGGTGTTACTGGTGAGTTATATGTTGGTGGAACCGGGGTGGGACGAGGCTACCTGTCCGATCCCGAGCGCACTGCCACGGCTTTTCTGCCTGATCCATTCAGCGGGGAAGCAGGTGCGCGGCTCTATAAGACAGGTGATCTTGCCCGCTATCTTCACGATGGCACCATTGAATTCCTCGGACGTATCGATCACCAGATCAAATTACGCGGGTACCGCATTGAATTGGGAGAGATCGAAGCCGTCCTCAACTCGCTTGAAGGAGTGCAGAGCAGCGTCATTGTACTCCATACGGAGACAGCGGGCGTTCAGGCTGGACAACAGCGACTCATCGCCTATGTGGTTAATCATGCTGAGTCAGGTCCAACCGCCAGCCAACTTCGGCAAGCGCTCAAAGAGCGGCTACCAGAGTATATGGTTCCAGCTGCCTTTATTTTTCTGGCTGCACTTCCTCTGACCACAAATGGGAAGATTGATCGAAAAGCATTGCCAGCGCCTCAGGAGAACGAACTGGCCCGCATCGTCGAGTATCGACCGCCCCAGTCCGCCCTGGAGCAAGCGGTTGCCCGGGCCTGGCAAGAAATTTTACATATTGAGCATGTAGGAGTGCAGGATAACTTCTTTGATCTTGGAGGTCATTCATTACTCTTAATTCAAGTGCAGCAGAAGCTCAAAGACGTTTTCACAACGAGAAAAGTAACGTTACTTGAACTTTTTCAATATCCAACCATCAGCGCACTCGTCGACGCACTTGCACCTGCCCAGGGAGTAGCGCAGAACCATCGCGCCTCCTCGCAAGGTCAGAATCGCGCTCAGAGCCGGCGTGCAGCCTTGAAACGACTGCGGCAAGAGGAAAGATGAAAACAGAAAGGTGAGGGTTAAAAAGATGTCTACCTCCTCCTCCGATAACTCACAACGACTGGCCAGCCTGTCACCGGCCAAGAAAGCATTGCTTGAGCAGTTGCTCCAGAAGCCCAGACCAGCGACTACCAGTAGACATATCCAGCGAAGAACAGAGTCAGGCCCGGCACCACTGTCTTATATTCAAGAGCATCTCTGGGTTACGCCTACGATTGAGCCAATTGCCGTGTTGATTGACGGAGACATCCAACTTGCCTGGTTGGAGCAAGCTTTTCATGAACTGATTCAGCGGCACGCGACCTTACGCACCACCTATACCAGAGGCAGCGATGGAAGACCGGTTCAGATCATTCAGGAGAAGATGGCCTTTGAACTTCCGCTTGAAGATGTCGAAGCGTGGCCGGAAGCAGAGCGTTTTGAGCGAGCGATGGAGCAACTTAATCAAGAGTCGCGCAGCCTGACCATCGATCTTGAGAAGGGGCCGGTACTCCTGGCAAAGATCTTCCGTTTTACAGAACAGCAGCATCTTCTCTTTGTGGTCATCCCAGGCTTAATTACAGATGGTTGGGCTCAGGTTGTCTTTTTTCGTGATCTGGCAGCTCTCTACACTGCTCAGGCCGAGGGAAAACCTGCAACAATCCAGGATTTAAGTATTCAATATGCAGATTTCGCAAGCTGGCAGCGTCAAACATTGCCATTTGAGCGCTATCACACCTTCTGGAAAGCCAGATTGGAGGACCGTCCACGACTGATCTTGCCAACGGATCTGCCGCGAGAGAGCGTAACCTCCTATCGTGAGAGCCGGGTAAGCGTTGAGGTCCATCCACAGACGGTCGAGCAGATCCGTGAGTTCTGTCGTGCCCAGAATGTCACGCTTTTTCTCTTCTTCTTCACCCTGTTTCACCTCTTAATGCATCACTTCACCGGTCAATCGGAGATCGTCATAGGAATTGAGATCAGTAGCCGTAATCGGCCAGAGACGGAAGATCTGATCGGCATTTTCACCCATATCTTGCCCGTACGGATCTCTCTTGTTGGGGAACACCTAACTTTTCTGGACCTGTTGCAGCGCGTGCGTGCCGAAGCTGCCGACGTCTACGCTCATCAAGGTATCCCCGTTGGACGCCTGATCGAACTGTGTGATCCTGAGCGCGATCTCCAGCGAGAGCCCATCATCTCTGCCACCGTTGCCTATCTTAACGAGCAGACCTTACTCTCCGCTCGTCAGACAACCGCTATCTCATTCAAGCCCTATCGGCTCGCAGACGAAGAAGAACAGGAAGATCTGAATCTCCAGATTTTTGATATTCCCCGTGGCCTGGGTCTCGTGCTGGTCTATAATATCGGCCTGTTCCATCGATCAACTATTGAAGACCTGTTAGGAAGATATACAAGTTTGCTGCAAAAAGTTTTAGCTCAACCACACGTAGAGGTAAAGGATCTGCTTCAATCTGTGGTAGAGGGTGGAACAATGTGGAGTGGGTCGCCACGGCCATCATGAATGATGGGCCCGACATGTTTATGCGATAAATCGCACGTTATAAGTGATTTATCGCATGAGTAGTGTAGGGTTTATTTGGTATCGCGTGGTGGTGATGAGAGTGCCACCATGTGGATTGGGTCGCCACGGCCATCATGAATGATGGGCCCTACGTCATTTATGCGATAAATCGCACGTTATAAGTGATTTATCGCATGAGTGGTGTAGAGTTTGTTTGGTATCGCGTGGTGGTGATGAGAGTGCCACCATGTGGATTGGGTCGCCACAGCCATCATGAATGATGGGCCCTACGTCATTTATGCGATAAATCGCACGTTATAAGTGATTTATCGCATGAGTGGTGTAGGGTTTATTTGGTAAGGCCGGCATCGCGGTCGATCCCGCGCGTCATCTCCATCCAATCGCGTTCACCATTTCCGTTGGCGATCTCGCCCACAAAGCGATTATGAAGCTGGCTGGCAAAAGGCATTGGAACCTGCGACTGTTTGGCCTGATCGAGCACCAGGTCCACATCTTTGAGCCCCAATTTGAGCAGAAAGCCAATCTCATTAAAATCGCGTTCAGCAATCTTTGTGCCATAGTTTTTATAGATTGGACTGGCAAACAATGTCTGGCTGAACATATCAATGACTGCACGACGCGAGATATCATTTTTCTCAACGAGTGCAAAGACCTCGCCCAACGACTCCATTGCCGAAGCGATCAGAAAGTTGCCAGAAATCTTCACAATATTGGCTTTATAAGGCTCTTCCCCAAAATCAAAGATTCCTTGCCCTAACGTATTCAGGATCGCGTGAACTCGCTCTTTCGCAGCTTTTTCACCGGCCACCGCCAGCCACAGTTGGCGTGCGGCAGCAGCTTCAGGGCGACCAAAGACAGGCGATGCTAGATACGTACTCTGATGCTGGGCATGGAGTTTTGTGAGCTTCTGTGCCAGAGCTGGCGAGATGGTGCTCATTGATAGATGGATACCTCCTGGCTCGAGCGACTCCAACAGCCCATTCTCCCCTAACGTTACCGCCTCTAACGCCTCATCATTGGCGACCATGGATAGGACAATCTTGCCTCCTCGTGCCACCTCTCCTGGTTGATCGGCACGTGTTGCGCCAGCGTGTACAAGCGCCTCAGCCTTCTTCGCATCTCGATTATAGACCGTCACCTGGTAACCGGACTGGACCAGATTTGAGGCCATGGCCTGGCCCATATTCCCTAATCCAACAAAGCCTACACGTTCTTGACTCATAGAAATATCCTCTCCTGAAAAAAAATCCTCACTCATCTATCACGTTTCGCTTGTGAGAAGGAAAGACAGGAAAGGTTAGCGATCAAAAGAAAACAGGGCTCTTGATCCAATCTTTGACCTTCTTCTGCACATATTGAACGTGGAATGGCGCTGAAACTCCAGAGAAAACTTTGAAGTTTCAGCGACCGTCTCCCCTACCTATGAGAGTAGGGAACTGAAGATGCTCCTATTCTTAATCTAGCTCGAAGACCGGAAGGCCGTGGACACCAAGAGTCGTGAAGATCTCGCTGCCGTGATGGATATCATGTTCGAGCACATGCCAGATGACAGACTGGAGCGAGACTGAGGGCCTCACGATATGAGCCTGACGCGCCGCCTCTATCCACATTTGAGCGTATGGTTGGAGTGCAGGTTCCACCAGTTCCGCATGCTGAACTCGTTCCGCATCACCCAGGGGCGGGATGACCTGTTCAAGATCAGCAGGAGTCAGGCGGATAAGCGTCTGTTTAATACCCTGCCAGGTCTTCTCAAGTCCGGCAACCAGTTCTGCGGCAGAGTGGCATGGGTCCACGCCCGCCTCACAGACCCCGAGCGCCCATAATTCGTAGGAAGTCAGATCAACGCTCTTCTCACCCATCCGTGCGTGGAACCACCAGGCGCGGCTCGCGACAATATGCGTCACATACATACCAATTGACCAGTGTTGAGGCGTCAGGCGTAAGGCAAGCTGCTCTTCTGTAAGAAGTGTTATGGCCGCAACAAGACGCTGCTGATATCTGTCCCAACCTGCGTAGAAGGGGAGGAGTGAATGTTGATGTTCTATCATGATAGGTATTCCTTGTTTTTTTTGAGAGAAGAAACAACACGATCAGATCAACACAACAAGGAAAAAAGGAGAAGAGAGAAAAGGTGTATCGCTTGCACAATGATTGAACATGCGACGCCGCAAAAGAGGAAAAGATAGCCTCCACCTGCTAATGGCATGATTGATGGGGCACAGTGGTGATATATTCACCTGAAGTTCCAGGCCTGACACCTCTTTGCAGCACGCTTCTCCATCTCTCTTGTCCCATTTCGCTGCTTGTGTGATAACTATCTACCGTCTCGAGCAGGGATCAGACGCAAAACGGCTGATCGCTCATGTCTGCTAAGAGACACGCGATAGTTGAAAGCAAGCATGGGAATATCTGTTTCACTGTTTGAATAGGAAACAGGATGGAGTTAGTTGCACACTGGCATAGATGTCGAAACCTCCCAAAAAAATGAATGAATACTTTAGTAGTATATAAGGAGAGAGATGACGCTGTCAAGGATGGATGGAGTAGCTTAATTCTTTCCTGGTTATAAAAAAATTAAAAGCAGTATCAAGACACCACAGGACCCTTCAATTATAATTTTATCCAGCATGAATTGCTCATCACTTGCTTGTTGTTGATTTTTTAAATATGTGACAAGATCGTTCATCGGAACGAAAAACCGTTGGCCATGCAATAAAATGTTCTCAAATTGGATAGGAGTTACGACATTGTTGGGATGGTCGGCAAGGATCTGTATATTCTGGACCAGGGCTTGATAATCTGCTTGTGTGGTTTGCAGATAACGCTGGACAGCAGGGTCAGGGTTTGTGAACAGGACAGACTGTTCCTGTCGAAACAAGATTAAGGTCGTCTGAAGATCACTGATCGCCTGTATATTATCAGACGTGGAGCGATAGCGGAGTGAATAAGCTGAATTTTCAAATATTCGTTCGCGCTCACGTTGAAAACCAGTATTCACAATATACTGTTCATCTCTTTGCGAACTGGTGGGGACAATCTCAAACCAGATAAGGAACAGGAGAGAACAAAGAGCAAGAACACTAAAAAAACGGTTCAAAAGAAAGACCAGTTCGCCCGTTTTCCCCGCTTGAAAGAAGCTGGCATAAAACACTGCCCATAACTTTCTGCTCGTCGGAAGGGTTTCAATGAATGGCAGGTGAACCTCTTTCATTGCATAGATATACCGATCAAGCAAGATAAGAAAGATACAAACAATGAAGCAAAGAACGATAATGATAATTCGAATAGAAAGAAGCTGAACCATTCGTGCGCTCGCATGTTGTTGCAAAATAGTCACAAGATTTGTAATCGAGGCGAAAAAGGGGCGATCGTGCAACAAAATGATGTTGAACTCGATAGAATTGGCTGGATCATCGGGATGATCTAATAATGCCTGTGAGGCGACAATAAGAGCAAAATAATCCACTTGTGAGCCTTGTAAGTTGCCCTGAACATCTGGATCTGTATTTTTTTGCAACAGATTCATCTCCTGCTGAAGTGCATTCAGGGCCTCTTGAAGCTCATAGTGTGCCTGGACGCGTTCTTCTTGTGGACGATAGAGTAGAATATAGCCTGCCTTTTCAATCTGCTGACTGCGAGCTCGTTGAAATCCAGCCTCAACAATATACTGCTGTGTATCGCGTTCTGAACTTGTTGGTGCAATATCAAAGGCAATGAGAAATAGCAGCAAAACGATAACTATAATCTTGATAATTCGGGAAATTGTGGAGAGAGCAGTTGTTGTGTGCATAGTGTTTCCTTATAGTTAATGTTATAGATGTTATTCAGTATGGTGCTAATTATTAAATGCATGAAATAATCAAGTTAATATAAAAAATCTTTACGATATATAAAAAGACGAATTTTTTGTCATGATGTTAATTACTGATTGCTCTTCTCGCGATTATATGTTCTTCATACAAATTTTCAAAATATTATATGATATGTTATTGATGCTCTATGGCATATAATAATAGATTTGACTCGAAAAAGAAGAAAAAAAGTTTGAAATGGATTAACTGATCCATTTCAAATTGGATATTGTTTGTTTATAGCTGTTATGTTATATTTTTATTATGTTCGATGTGAACAGGAATTAAAAAACATAAAGAAGCATTGGATTGCTTCATATGTGTTTTATTGTTTGAGGAGAAAGACGCAGGAGGCGTAAAAGTGAACATTTTGATTTTAGGAGATCTCTACACCCACGTAGATCGTATTCTGGCCTTATCTGAGATGGGGCATACAGTAGTTTACTGCTACACTTATTTTCCAAAATCACTCAAGAAGATTGAAGGAACGATCCCCTGTTATCCTCTTGCACGGTACAGTTTCCTGGAGCAGATCCATCATCTGGTCGACAAATATGAAATCAATGTTATTTATAGTGGGCTGCATTTCTTTGATGGCTCATTAGAGGCCACCATTGAGTTACTTGATGGTGGGATTACAGTGCCAATTGTGAGACATTATAAAGAGCATCGATGTTCTCCAACGATGAAAGAGCGCCGTACATTAATGGAGACTGCCGGACAGATTTATATCAATGATGAGTCCGTGGAGTACTTTCGAGACGTTTATGGGATCAACCTCTGGAGCACCCATGTCATGGATGCAGAACTGATCTCCCGAGAGTACATGAAAGAGACGCTCACGCCAAAGCTGAGCAGAGTAACGGGGGAACCCCACATTCTGATTGCCGGAAATATCAGTATGGCAAACGATCATCAAGATGTTCGTGAACTTTGCCTGGCGATGAATAAACATCGTATTCATGTTCATCTTTATGGGATCTATCATCATCAAGATGAGGAACACAATATTTTTATTCGCCCTTATGCACCTACATTGCAGGTATACAAGCGCCTTGCGGACCTCTATCCCTACGTCCACATTCATGATTACATTACTCCAGAAGAATTTACGCAGGAGTGGTCTGGTTACGATGCCGGTTTCCTTCATGTTCCCGTACCTCGAGAGCATTATTACGGTCGTTTTGAGCAGCTGAATATGCCCTGTCGCTATGCTGCCTATCTGGCTGCTGCATTGCCATTAGCTGCGCATGAAGGCCAGACAGCCATGGCGAGGTTTGTCAAAAAGAATCACCTTGGGCTTGTTTATCAAAGTTACGATGAACTGGCAGAGCAGCTTCATGATACGCAGCATATGGAGAGCCTTACCAGAAGTGTTGAAGATAAACGCTATAATTTCTCTTTTGAAGCCCAGGCACCTCATCTAATCCATATTTTGAGCCAGTATGCTCGTCTCTAGTATCTTTCATTCTATGTGAAGCATTCAGCGAGAGGACGGCCCTTTCACAAGGGTCGTCCTCTCTGATTTTGCCTTTTCGCTGTTCTACCATCCATCCAATCACAGAATGAAGCGCTTTGTTTCCAGATGCCAGGCCTCTTTACGAGAGATGAGAAAGCATACTTAGCTCTTCCAGAACGGTAATCATCTCTTGCCCAAATGCTTCAATTGTTGTTTCCTGGTATAGCTCTATCCCATATTGCCATGTAATATGGAGCTTCCCAAATAAAATCATGACCACGACCTTCATGGTATTGGCACTTTTATATTCTGAGAAACCAGGTGGATAGGGTAGGACTTCAGGTGCGCTCTTCATTCCTTGCAGCCCCAGGCCGGCAGTTTCAACCTCCTCGTTGTACTGGCCCCGGTAATTGATCTCAACCTTGGCATCATACGGCTGGATAATATCCAGGCTGGCATCGATGTCCTCCGAACCTTTATAGAAGGAGAGGACCAGGCTGGCAATATCTCTTTCTGGCAGTTTACGCCAGTAGGTGAGAACAGATTGTAATGCCACTGCAGGAGATGACTCTTCAGGTATCTGGAAGACCTCATTGAGATAGAAGGCAAAGTTCCCAACGGTATGTGAGAGGTCCATATCTGAAAATGGTGTATTGCGGCCAAAAGAAGGGATACGTAAAGGAAAAACAGTCTCTTTTGTCCTGCGTTGAAGCGCAACAATATATGCCGTGAAGAGTAACTCATTCATTTGAATATGATGTTTTGCTTGCATCGCGACTAAACGCTCTGTTGTCTCCGCGCTCACCTCCTGAGTGATCTGGCCAAATTTGACCCAGGAAAAATCCCCATCAGGATTGTCTGGCGGAAGAATAGTCAGAGTCCCAGGAGCGGGCCATGTTTTTCTCAGCTCATTGAGGGCATGAATATGTTGCAGGCCCTCCTGTGAATGAGCAAACGCAGACATGCGACTGCCATATTCTTGCATCGAAGTCGTTTTAGGTGCCAGGCGCGGTGTGTTTCCCTCACTGTAGGCGCGATAAAACGTGCTCAAGTCATCAATGAGCGTTTCCAACGATAGCATATCTGCAATCAGACGAGATGTAATAAAGAGCAGGCGGCCAGTCTCCTGCTCGCCCCGATAGAAAAAGGCCACATGGATCAGCTTTCCATGAAAGAGGTCCAGCAGCCCCATTGCCTGATGATAGTACTGTTGAATATATTCCCACTGTCCTTCCGCATCGAGATGCGATATATCGATTCTTATGGTCCAGGGGGCACCGTTCAACTCAGATGATGGCAAGATATTTTGCCCCCACTCCCACTGGGTCGCTCCTTCAACGAAGCAGGCTCTTAACTCATCATGATAGGAGATAAGCAATTTCACTGCATCCTCTAAATGTTGGGGATGAATATCTGTCTGCATCTCCCAGAAAGAAGGCATCACATGCATGAGTGGAAGATGTTTGCCCGTATACCACATATGACCTTGCTGATTGGCATTGAGAATGACCGGTCCGGTTACCTCTTCGGGCGATTGCTGGGTTCGGCGTTCCATGAGTTTCGATAAAAACGCTTTTTGCTGCTCTGGAGAGAGCGCAGCCAGACGCTGAGTGAGTTTTTCACCCATTCCTACTACTCCTTTCCTACTGACGCTTAACGCAATTGCCAGCGTACACCACGAACAATGACCACAAACGACACAATGGTACAGATAATCAGCACGCCGATATCAAGAGGCATCGGAATCTCGTTGGAGCCTGATAGGGAGCCCCGAAGAGCATCTGCCACATAGGTGGGTGGAAGAAGAAGGCCGATCCACCGGAGTGCGACAGGGAAATTGTGCAACGGGATCAGGACTGGCGAACCAAAGAGCACACCAAAGAGCACAATTGATGCCAGGGTAGGAACAATCTGTGGGTCTAAGGCCAGCCCAATCACACCACCAACGCCAGACAATGAAAAGAGAGCCAGAAATATAATGATAAAGGTCCAGATACTTGTATTAAAACCGAGATGATAGAGGAAATTTCCTCCAAACAAGATGACCAGGATGCCAGGGAGCTGGATCAAGAGGCGCGAAATGAGCACTGCAATAAGCAAGCTCATTTTTGAAATGGGGAGTGAGGCATAATAAAGAAACTGGCCCTGGATCTTCATCTGCGCCATCTCCTGGGAGAGTGAGACGATTCCAAGCGTCACTAAACTCACAACGGTTGATCCCGTTACGATATAGAGGAGCCCAGAATGGTTTTGTCCGCTTCCCATGGAACCCAGTCCAAGCACCATCACAATGGGAACAATCAGAGAAAAAAGTACCGTAACAATCCAGAATACTCTCATCTCAAGCATCTGAATCAGAAAAAGTAAGGAAAATTCTTTCCAATAGCGTGTGATCATACGTGTTATGCTCCTCTATACATGGGCTTCTATCTGTTTGTTGGTGTGATGAATATACACATCTTCTAAGGAAGGTGGAACGACACGAAAATCGTCAATAAACGAGCTACATTCCAGAACAAGATGGTTCACGATGTTGCCGAGAGCGGTTTTTTCGGTAAAGAGAGAATAGTGCCTCGGTTTTGTGAGGACAAAAGAGCTGATGGATTGAAGTGTCTCCTCAATGATGGATATACCCTGTCGCTCGACCTCCTCTGCTTTCACCACAATATCAATACGCATGTCATGTTTGATACTCCGCTTGAGCTCTTCGGGGCTGCCACTGGCAATAACCCGTCCATGGTCAACGATTGCAACCTGTTCCACAACCTGTTCAGCCTCTAAGACATTGTGTGTGACCAATAGAAAGGTGATGCCATCAGTAGCATTAATCTGCTGAATCGTCGACCAGATCATTCTGCGGCGGACTGGATCAAGCTCATTGGTGGGTTCATCTAAGATGAGGATTCGTGGATGACCCATTAATGCCATCCCTAAAGAGACAGCACGCAGCATGCCTCCTGATAAGCGGTCTAAGTACTGGGTTCTATGTTCGCCCAGATCTAACCGCTCAATCATCTCTTTTGTCTGGATCGTAGCATCGCGTTTTGACATCCCTCGAAGTTGACCTGTAATAGTCAGCGCCCGATAGACTTCCAGATTTTTCATTGCGACGCGCGATTGGGGCATGTACCCGGTGATTTTTTTTACCTGGTCGGGAGATTTTACAACGTTTATCCCTTCGATCTGAATATCCCCTGAATCAGGGACAAGCAGGCCAAGAAGCTGAAGTAAGAGCGTGGTTTTCCCGGCACCATTCGGGCCAAGTAGTCCGAAGATTTCTCCCTGGGCGACATTTAGTGAAAGATTATCGTTTGCCAGAATAATCTCATTCTGTGGCTTCTTCTTGTATGTTTTTGTAACATTCTGTGCGCGGATAGAAAAAGTATCGCGTTCCATTGGAATGTATCCTTATGAGAAGGGAAAGCACATTGCGAGTGTTTGTCGGTGAGGGCCAGTCCTCTGTAACATCCAGTCAATGTGCTTCCCACCCTCTCGCAGAGAGGGACTAGAGGCTCAATAAGAGGTAAGGGCCTTTGCTATTCAAGTTCCTGTAAAAGTTCTGTTAAGAACTCTTCTCCAACCTGTTCTGACAGAGCCTGTAAGATGACTTCAGTGATATGAGCAACCGTTGGTTGTGCATAGAATTGGCGTAATGTAATGGTAACCTGAAATGTTTCCCGTAAGCGTGTGACGATTCTTGTTGCCAGAATGGAATCTCCTCCTAAATCGAAAAAGTTATCAAACACACCAATCTGTGACTTATTTAAGAGTTGGAGCATTATTTCAGCAACCAGAGCCTCTATAGGTGTGCGAGGAGCGACATACGCTTCTGATAAGTCTGGCCGTTCCATGTCCGGGATGGGTAAGGCATCGCGATTCAGTTTGCCATTTGGCATTAACGGCAATTGTTCAAGTTTCACAAAGGTTGAAGGGATCATATATTGAGGCAGCTTTTCGCTTAGGTATGCACGTAGAGCTGTGACTGTAGTCGTTGTTTCATTGGTCACTACCAGGTACGAGACCAGATATTTTTCACCTGGTTGATCTTCACGTGCGATAGTGACCACATCCTTAATATCTGGATGTTGGGCGAGGGTAATTTCAATCTCCTCCAGCTCAATACGAAAACCGCGAATCTTGACTTGACGATCCATTCGCTCAATGAACTCTAATTGACCATTGGCCAGATAGCGGACCTTATCACCGGTCTTATAAAGGCGAGAGGCTGGATCAGTGCTGAAGGGATTGCTGATGAAACGTTCTCTGGTTAATACCTCATCCAGATATCCTCGTGCCAGACCGTCACCACCAATATACAATTCGCCCGGAATACCGATTGGCAGTGGTTGCCTCTGCTCATCGAGGACGTACAGGTCAGTCGTCGGAATTGGGCCTCCCAGCGGCAGCGTTGTTTTTTGCAGATCGACACTATCAATGGGATGGCACGTGGTATAGACAGTATTCTCGGTAGGACCATAGCAATGAATAAAGCGGCAGCCTGGCAGATCCTGGAGCGTCTGTGCTACTTTTGTGGCCGAGACGATGTCCCCTCCTGTAAACAGATAACGCAGACCTTGTAACCGTTGTAAGTAGCCGTTCGCAAGTTGATGATAGAGACCAACCGCAATCCAGAGAACGGTGACATGATTATGCTCGATAATATCGCAGATCTCATCCAATGAAGGCTGTTCAATTGGACAGACTATGAGTTGTCCACCTGTTAAGAGAGGAGACCAGATTTCAAAGGTTGAGGCATCAAATGAGAATGGAGCCATCAACAGAAAAACCTGACTGCTATCCAGGGTGACATAATCTGCGGTGGTTACCAGTCGCACCACGCCGCGCTGCTCAATTAAGACGCCTTTAGGCACACCTGTCGAGCCCGATGTATAGATGATGTAGGCCAGATTATGTGGCCCAACTGGAACAAGCGGATTCGTTGTCGCTTCCTGCGCGATCGCATCGGCATCTCGATCCAGTAGCGTCAGTGGTGCAAACGCTTCAACTCTGTGTGCAAAAACTTGCCTGGTAACGATATGAGAGATATTTGCACTTTGAATGAGTATCTCCAGACGCGTTTCTGGATACTGGGGGTCCAGTGGTACATAGGCTCCTCCAGCTTTTAAGACAGCTAGCAACGTAATAACTGTCTCCAGTTCGCGTTCCAGCGCGATGCCGACAGGACTCTCGATCTGGACACCAGATGCGATTAACCAGTGAGCCAGCTGATTCGCACGCTCATTGAGTTGCCGATAACTCAATGTTGTTTCTCGATAGGTAACTGCGGGAGCCTCTGGCGTACGTTCTACCTGATCTTCAAAGAGAGAGGCAATAGACTGCTGTGGGTAGGATGGCCGGGAGCCCTGCCCCAACTGTAGCAGCTGTTGTTCTTCGACAAGATCAATGAGTGGTAGATTCCAGACAACCTGTTCAGTATCGCGGCAGATCGCTTCCAGGATATGTTGATAGTGTCTAATCATATCTTTGATGAAGCGCTGCGTAAAGAGATCCGTACTGTATTCTACTATTCCTCGTAATGTGCCTTCAAACTCATTCAACGAGAGAGAGAGATCAAACTTCGCTCCGTGTGAATCGAGCTCAAATGCATTCAAGGTTAAGTTTGGCAGATGAAGGACCGGGAGTGGTGCATTCTGAAGGGCAAACACCACCTGGACGAGTGGTTGTCGGCTCAGATCACGGACTGGTTGGAGCTCCTCGACAAGTTGTTCAAATGGGAAATCTTGATGCGCATACGCCCCGACGCATACGGCCTGCATGCGCTTGAGAACATCATGGAATGTTGGTCTGCCGCGCAGATCAGATTTGAGGGCAAGAGTATTGACAAAGAAGCCAATGAGCTCTTCAATCTCCGAATGGGTGCGGTTGGCGATAGGTGTGCCGATCAAGAACTCCTCTTGCCTTGTATACCGCAGCAAAAGAACCTGAAACGCTGATAGGAGCGTGACAAAAAGTGTCACCCCTTCTCGTTTACTTAAATCAAGTAAAGCTGTATGAAGATGGGCAGGAAAAGAAAATGTTTCCAATGAACCACGGAAGGTCTGGACCGAAGGTCGTGGGTAGTCTGTTGGGAGATCGATGATAGTCGGTATGCCTTGCAACTGTTCTTTCCAGTATATGGATTGTTCCTGTAGCACAGCTCCTTGTAACCATTCACGTTGCCAGAGGGCGAAATCCACATATTGAATTGGCAGATGATGTAAAGGCGACGGCTTTTCTTCTCGATAAGCTGAATAGAGTGCAATCAACTCTCGGAAGAGCACTCCCATAGACCAGCCATCCGAGATGCTATGGTGAATATTGATCACTAACAGATGTCTCTCTTCCTCAAGCTTGAGCAAGAGAATCCGTATCAGCGGTCCCTGTGTCAGATCAAAGGGGGTTTCAGCCTCAGCCTGGGCCTCCTTCATTGCCACCTGATCTCGATTAGATGAGGGCTGCGAGCGCAGATCAATAAAACGTAATGGTAAAGGGATACTGGCAGCAATAACCTGAGCAGGTTGCTCATCAAATATTTGAAACGTTGTGCGCAGCGTTTCATGACGTGCAATAATTTCACTCAGTGCTCGCTCAAGAGCCGATTGTTGTAAAACCCCTTTGAGCTCTAGAGCCAAGAGAACATTATAGAAAGGGAGATCAGGAGCCAATTGATCAAGGAACCACAGACGTTGTTGTGCAAAGGAAAGAGGGAATGGTTCTTTCCTCTCCTGTTTAATTAAAGGAGGATAAGTACTGGCGTTTCCTTGCATCAAGAGATGATCCACGTTGCGTGCCAGACCTTCTACCGTTGGAGATGCAAAGAACGTTTGTAAAGGGAGCTCTGCCTGTAAGAGAGTGCGGAGCCGTGAGATGACCTGGGTTGCTAATAATGAATGTCCGCCTAACTCAAAGAAGTTATCATAGATCCCAATCTGTTCAATTCCAAGAAGGTCAGTCCAGATCTTACTGATGGTAAACTCCGTCATGGTACGCGGTGGGACATAGGCATCTTCTAACTCTGGACGGACACGATTCAGGTCTGGGAGCGCCCGACGATCGACTTTACCATTCTCCGTCAGAGGAATAGCGTCCAGGATGATAAAAGCCGCTGGTATCATATATTCAGGCACATACTGCTCCAAATAGTGTCTGAATTGCAGAAATAGAGCACGCGAGCGTGCAGCTTTAAACAGATCGTTCGTGTACTCATGCCAGGGGACTGCTCTTTGCTCAGGCTGTGGAAAATCGGGGATGCTACGAGGAAGCGTCTCCTTTTGAAAGAAGACATCGAAGCGCCCTTCACGTGTATGGTTAGCCCAGCTCATCTGTAGCCTGTATCCGAGTGACTCAGCCAGAGGGAAGAGCTCTTCAGGATCGATACCGGTTATTGGCGTAGTTTCCAGATAGGTACGCAGCTCCGTGACTGTTTGTCCTTCAGTCTGCCCCTGGAGCACCTGCGTGAGAAGAAGATCTTGCGCAAGGCGTCGATTGGCGATATTAACCAGACCGATAGCGTCTGGCCTGTCCGCCTCGAGGATCTGTCGAAGCTGTTCAAGAGCAGGCTGCTCTTTCTGCCAATCCTGCCAGGAGATAGATTGCCGAGACTCTGCGAGGGTATCTAGATGTAAGACAACCTGATAGCGGAAACGCGTTAATTCATTCTGGAAAGAGCCACGTTTGGGGGTAATTTCTACTGCGGAAACGCGTTTCATCGTCTCTTGCAAGGCAAAGAAAAAAGCAGGATCAAGCAAGAGCTCTTTCTCCTGGGCCAAACGTCGCTGAATCTGTCTTTGTACCTGTTCAACAGAAGCGGTTGACGAGGCCTGATAGAATGCAACAGAGGTATGAAAGAGCTCAAATAGAGGCAAGCTACGAATATCGCCCAGGAAAATGCGTCCACCTGGTTTGAGCATCTTGATAGCTCCTTCAAGCACACGGAGAAGATAGAAGCTATCAGGAAAATATTGAACAATGGAGTTCAGAATAATTAAGTCGAATTGCTCGTCTTCCATGCCAGAAAAATCGTCGGCATTCTTTTCCAGCAGAGAGACATGAGCAAATTGGGTAGGATAGAGATCAAGATACTGTTGTAAATTGCGTAAGACAACATGAGAGAAATCCGTTCCCACATAGCGCTTACAATGAGGAGCCACACGTGTCAGGAGCAGACCAGTGCCACAGCCAATCTCAAGAACATGCTGATGATCAAGTTCTAATAGCTGCTGAACAGTGTTTTGCGTCCATTCTTTCATCTCCTGCCCGGGGAACGGTTGCAGCGTATAACTACTATTCCATCCAATGATATTAAAATCATCGTCTTGTGGCGTCTCCTGATGATACGTCTCCTCATACAAACTCTGCCATTGAGAGACATAGTGTGTTGTCTCTGGAGCCTCAATGGATTGAAGATCGGGCGTGAGAGCAGCATCAGTTGTGTCACTGTTGCGTTGAGGGACGACATAGGCCACGAGTTTTTTATCGCCAGGCTGATCTTCTCGCGCAATGACAACGACATCCTTTACCGCAGCATGATGGCTCAGAACGGTCTCCACTTCACCAGGTTCGATTCGATACCCACGAATTTTCACTTGCTGGTCAGTACGTCCTAAGAACTCTACCGTATAGTCATGTAAATAGCGCGCCTTATCTCCCGTATGATACAGTCGTACAGCCTCCTGGTGATAAGGAAAGCGATGAAGAATAAAGCGTTGTCCGGTTGTCTCCGGATCATTGTAGTAACCACGCGCCAGGCCATCTCCGCCGATATACAGATGACCTGGCACGCCAGGAGGCACTAATTGCATCTGTTCGTCCAGGATGGCGATCGATGTATTTGCAATGGGCCGACCAATGGGAACAGTAGAATGAACCTGCGTCTCATCTTTGATCCAATGGCAGCAAGTAAACGTCGTGCCCTCCGTTGGTCCATACCCATTAATGAGCTTGCAGGAAGGTAGATCATTCAGAACCTGCACCACTTTGGAGACAGAGAGCGCATCTCCTCCAGCAAGGATCTGCCGTAGACTTTTTACCTCCTGAAGGTAGCCATCGGCCATCTGATGAAAAAGACCAGCAGTCAGCCAGAGTGTAGTAACTTCGTACCGTTGGAGTAAAACACGGAGCTCATCAAGGGAAGGGCGAGCTATGGGGCAAATAACAAGCTTTGCACCATTCAACAAAGCTCCCCAGATTTCAAATGTTGAGGCATCGAAGGCTAATGGTGCCATAAAGAAAAACGTGTGCTCAGGACTAAAATCAGCATAATCTGCCTCTTTGACTAACCGCACGATACTGTGGTGTTCGACCATGACTGCTTTGGGAATACCAGTTGATCCCGATGTAAAGAGAATATAGGCCAGGTGTTGAGGGCTTACTTCATAGTCAAGGTTGGTGTCAGGGCAAGCCGAAATCTGCTGACTTTCTGTGTCCAGGCGGAGAAGCTGTTCTACCCAGGGAAGTTGAGGTGCAAATTGATCAGTAGTAATGATCAGTTGGATATCCACCATCTGGCTCAACAGGTGTAAACGCCTTGAAGGATACTGTGGATCAAGAGGAACATAGACGCCGCCTACTTTTACGATTGCCAGTAGCGCAATGATCATCTCAGGGCTGCGTTCTAGAAAAACGCCAATGGGCATCTCAGGAGTGATGCGATAGCGTTGTAAATAATGTGCAAGCTGGTTTGCCTGTTGGTTTAGCTCGGCATAGGTAAAACTACGCTGCTCAAAATAGAGTGCAGGAGCATGTGGTGTCTGGAGAACTTGCTCTTCAAAGCAGCTATGAAGAGCTACCTGGGGATAGGGAGTGATCTGTCCATGCCCCATAAAAAAGAGCTCTTCTGCTTCTTCTTGTGTCAGCAGAGGCAGATGCCAGATATTCTGCTCAGGATTTTGCAATACAGTGTACAAAAGATGTTCATAGTGCTGGAGTAGACGACGGATTGTCGTAGCCTCAAATAGATCGGTACTATACTCTGCCAGACATTCTAGTTTGCCCTTACTCTCCTCGATAGAAAGGAAAAGATCAAATTTGGCAGAGAGCGCATCGAGTTCTTCACAAGGATCAAGTTGGAGTCCTGGAAGCTCGAAGTGGGGCTGAGGCGCATTTTGCAGTGCAAACATCACCTGGACAACGGGCTGGCGGCTGAGATCTCGTTCTGGTTGGAGCTCTTCCACGATCTTCTCAAAAGGGAGATCCTGATGCGTGTAAGCTTCGAGGGATGTTTCATGAACCCGTTTTAAGACTTCATGAAAGTCTGGCTGATCTCGGAGATCTGCTTTTAACGCGAGCGTGTTTACAAAGAAGCCAATGAGACGCTCAATATCCGAGTGGGTGCGATTGGCAATCGGGGAGCCAACAAGGAACAGCTCCTGAGACGTATAACGTGCAAGCAAAATTTGAAAAGTAGCCAGGAGTACCGTAAAGAGAGTTTCACCTCTTGCTCGACTGAAAGAGAGCAGCCTGTCTCGGAGATCTGGTGAGAGCGTAAAGGTTTCAATAGCACCTTTAAAATTCTGTACAGTTGGACGAGGATGATCAGAAGGAAGCTCTAAAATAGTTGGAACGTCTTGTAACTGTTTTTTCCAATAAGCCAGTTGCTCTTCAAGAACCTTTCCCTGTAGCCACGCGCGCTGCCAGAGGGCAAAATCTGCATATTGGATTGCAAGCTCTGGCAGAGGAGATGGTTGATGAGAGACGTAAGCCGAGTAGAGCTCAATAATCTCCTGCTTTAATATTCCAACTGACCAGCCATCTGAAATAATATGATGCATATTAATCACCAGCAGATATTCATCTCCGGTTGTTTGCACAAGTAGAATGCGGATGAGCGGTCCTACCGTCAGATTAAAAGGAGTCTCTGCATCGGCATATGCTAATTTGAGTGCTTCATCATAGCTTTGATCAGATGGCCGAAGATCTTGATAAGAAAATGGCACCTCAAGTTCAGGAGCAATCACCTGAATGGGTTGATTGTTTTCGATTTGAAAGGTCGTACGTAACGATTCGTGGCGTCTGATAATCTCAGCAAAAGTGCTCGCTAATGCATCTAACTGAAGGGTTCCTTTCAGGCGCATAGCGAAGATGACATTGTAGAATGGCAGGTTTGGAGCCCACTGATCGAGAAACCATAAACGTTGTTGGGCAAACGATAATGGCAAGTTTCGTTGCTCTTTCGAGCGGGGACGAGGCCCTGATGAGTGTTCAGGAAGGCGCTGTTGAAGCCGGCTAATTAATTTTTGTCGCTGTTCAGCAGTCACACGAGGAGATGTTTTTTCGGTTGGTCGTAGATGCTGTTCTGTCATAGTTGACATCCGCCTCCTTACGGATAAAAATTATGCTTTCGACAGAGAGACTGAAAACAAGAGCTATTACCCAAATCTTTTTGTTCATAGCCTGTTTGCTTCTTGCATATGGTAAGAAATCTTACGATCTCTCAGCCCAAAAGAAGCCCCTAATTCGCATAAGTTCTTCAGCTCTCTATCTTTCTATGAGGCAAAAAAAATTTCTCAAATGAAATTACCTTTACTTTTGATACAATAACATATAAAACCTACTGAAATCAAGATACACTTTGTACAGCATCGTATTCAATTTTAGAACTGATAGTAAGTGGATGAGTTGGCATATCTGAATGGAAGAGTGAATAGCATAATCATTCATCGTTGAAGGAGTCGATCTAGAGCGAAGATATGATTGTACTTTATGTAAGGTGGACCACAGTTGTGTTAAAATAACAAAAAGTGCTATGAAAGGTGAGGATTTGGAACGATCTCTTCTCTCTATGCAAATGATGGTGATCTATCCGCATCGCTATCGCCGTCGCCGAGCTCTCATTGGCTTCGGACTCTGTTCTCTACTCGTTCTTGGGCTCGATGCCCTCGTTGTCTGGAGTTTCGGGATATTTGTTTATAGTAATATGCCACCGCCTATTTTTGTCTTTTGGGCACTGGTTGATGTCCTTTGGCCACTGGTGCTTACTGTTTTTGTGGGGTGGTCGGGATGGAGTTGTGCCGTCTATTGGAGGAAATGGCGGTCGGATCAGCCTCTCCTCATGATTGATACTGAGGGCATGCACATCCATTTCTTGCGAGGTGTAGACAATGTGTTGCTTCCGTGGGAGGAGATCGCGTGGATTGCGGTGTTTCCCATTGTCGACGAAACGTTTCTTTCTGTCAGTCTCAAGGATGTGCGGCGTTGGTGGACCAGGTATGGCAATGGAAAATCACGTTTTTTTTGGCGCGATCCTCTCACCCATGCACAGCTAAATCTCCGTCAGGCCGGGCTCTCTTTACCAGTCGAGCATATCTTCCGCTTCATCGAGGAGAACTACGCTCAAGAGTGTGCAGCCTCCAATGTCCACCTCCGACCAGATTCATTCTCGCTGCTTCTCAAATTCGCAAAATGCTGCAAAAAAAGTTTTACAGCATTTTGTAGAGACTGGTTATTCTCTTGAGTTGGCTTATAAAGCTGATTTGACAGCAGGACAGCAGAGGATAAACTCCTCGATCTCCGCGCCACGGGCGTTGGCGTAGCCTCGTCCTTCGCCGCAGATCGTGAAACCACATTTCTCCAGGACGCGGCGCGATGCCAGGTTGTCCTTTGCTACGCGGCCAAAGATGGGGCGCACTTGCACAATATCCAGCAAGGCTGTGAGTGCCCGGGTAGCGATGCCCTGGCCCCAGTAGGACCTGCCAAGCCAGTAGGTGACCTCTGGCCCCTCCATCTCTTCATCTCGATAGCTCGAGACGCTTCCTGCGACCTGTCCCTCAGCAATAATCGTCTTTATCGTGTTGCTCTCATCATTGAGAATCTTCTGCCAATGGCGCATAAAGGCTTCGCGGTCAGCCGGGTCTCTGGCTGTAAAAGCCGCCATATAGTTGGCCTCGGGGTCCAGCTGCTGCTCATAAAAAATAGGCAGATCGTCAGCGACCACATCTCGCAGGAGAATGTTGGGGACAGAATTTGGGATGTTCTTGCTCATGTTGCTGATGACTTCCTTGCAATTATTTTATAAAGGCTATTAGATCTCATCACGAAAGCCAGAGGTCTGATACCTGCGCTCTGTTGAGATCAGTCTGTTCATAGCTCTCTACATCTGATTCTTATTCACATGAGCTAACATGGAACCTCGAAGTGCCTATCAGAGAAAGAGATTATCCATCAGGAAGAAGCCCTTTTCAGAAAAGCTACCACGGTCATCATTTCTCATGACCGTGGTGGGTCGTTTACATCTCTTCTAGAATGAGCTTATTGTAGGGGAGCCAGTGGAAGTACTGTTCCACAGAAGTGAAGCCCGTTGGTAGCTCCATGACCGAACGAAGCAAGGATTCGCTAGATTTTAGGGGCTATCTGGACTTCAGCACCAGGAGTGGGAGAAGACTTACGCCTCAGTTTGTTGCTGACTGATAGCTTCCATATGCTTGCGTAAGCTCAATGGCCGCATATCTGTCCATACCTCTTTAATATACTCCAGACATTCTTGTTTCAAACCGCTTTTGCCAGCGTCACGCCATCCCAGGGGATTCTCTCTTTCAAGAGGCCAGATTGAGTACTGTTCCTCATGATTGAGGACAACTTTATAAATACTTGTGTCTTCCTGCTCATCGAAAGGCATGTACTATCTCCTCTTCTGTGTTAGAAAGCTTTCAACGTACCAGAACAATTTGCTCTTACAATAATAGTATAAGCAAAAAATTAGAAAAGGCAATCCTTGTTGTTTTCGTGTCGCTGGAATTTCTCTGCATTCCAGCGACGCCATTGTTCCAGTGGTCCAATACGATTATAAATCAATGACCACCTCATCCTGCGGCTGCGAGCAACAGATCAGCAGATTTCCGCTTGCTGGAGCTTCAAGTGGATCAGGTTGATAGTGGACGGTACCTGAAATCAGACCACTTTCGCAGGTATGGCAGACTCCAGTTCGACATGACCATCGTACCGGGACATCACATGCTTCAGCCAGTTCAAGTAAGCTGTGCAGTGCAGGATCCCAATGAGCAGTCAGATTACTGCGGGCAAACGAAACCAGGACGCCTGTTTCTGTTGTGTGATCTGGCACGTGGGGCGCTCGTCGAGCCGTATTGACTATTCCAGGTGTTAGCGAGGGACCCTGTCCAAAAATCTCTGTAAAGAGAGAGGAAGACGGGATACCCTGAGCAATGAGACCACTCTGCAACTCCTGGAGGAAGCTTCCAGGTCCGCAGAGATAAAAATCCGCCTCTCGTGGTACGCCAAGACTGGAAAGAAGCGATGCACTCAGGCGGCCAGGAGCATCGAAATCTATGCCTTGCCGATCCTGCGGAGTAGGTCGGCTATAACAGATATACTTGTGGCTGTTCGGCAGCTTCTCGAGTAGCTGGCAGGCCTCCTGTGCAAAGGGATGTTCCAGACTGTTCTGAGCCCCATACAGCCACCATATATCCCGCGATGAGCCCTGATTTGCCAGCGTATGGAGCATCGCCAACACAGGGGTTGCTCCTACGCCTGCACTTAAGAAGACAACTGGACGATTTTCCGTCGCTCGATACACAAAAGTTCCTCTTGGTGCGCTTACATCTAGAATATCTCCCACACGTGTATGGGTATGAATGTATGTGCTGCCTCGACCATTGAACTCTTGCTTGATACTTACACGATAAGAATTGATAGCGGGTGCGCTAGAAAGAGAGTAATTGCGCAAGAGCGGCGAGGCATCGGACTGTGTTTGCAAGCGTAAAACCACAAATTGACCAGGGAGAGCCAGAGCAAGAGGATGTTCATCCGCTGAGACCAGCACTAAAGAAAGGACACTCTGGCTCTCCCGCTCAATGCGCTCCACTTTTAAAGGGCGAAAACCCTGCCAGGCGGGCGGAGAACTGACAGCAGGGCCAAGGCCTGCGTTCCCACCCACTCCATTCCCTTTCTCCATCTGTTCTAACAGCGCCTGAAAGGATGTCTTCCAGCCAGGGCTGAGCGGTGGGATACGGAGAGCGCGCTCAACTTGAGCACGTGAATGATTACTCAGATAGAGCAATGCACTTATCTCTGCTACCGTCATGCGTTCGGGACCATCGGCGATCTTTATAATATCATCGCCAGCCTCAACAATCCCTTCTTGCAAAACACGTAAATAGAACCCTGGTCGTTTATGCGCAACAAGTAATGCAGGGATAGTGGGCTCATTCAACCTTATACCAACACGGAAGCACGTCACGCGAGGCTGTGTGACCTCAAAGAGAGCAGTACCAATACGATACTGATCGCCAATACAGACCTCCTCATCGGATACACCATCCACCGTAAAATTCTCACCAAATTGCCCCATGACAAAGTCATTGCGGTGTAAATACTGTTCCCAATAATGATAGGAATCAATCTGATAGACAAAGACTGCGCGATTCTCACCGCCATGCCCACCCAGATCGCCTTGCTGATCGCCCTCTATGTTCAATCTTCGAACCATCCTCCCACCCTGAACAGGCTGTTTCCAGACAGCAGTACGTACAGTCTCCCCATGCCAGTTAATATCCTGGGGAATGCCAACATTCACAGACAGTAATTGTGACATACGGATGACCTTTCTTCTCTGTTCAGTAACCAGAAGCACCGTTTCTTCAGGTTGATAGATCCATCATGACCGGGTTCCAGCGAACGATAACGGACACATACTGCTTTATAGTATTGTGTCTGCTCCGTAATATCAAGCAGAAGCAAACGGCAGGTGGAGGAATGGTTGTGTCTGAAGATACGTAGTAGCTGTGCTTCGTTGGTGATGAAGAATGTTTGGGTTGTGATCAAAATGTGATGGTGAGCAGATATGCTCATTATATGACGGCAGAGAGGCCATATACGCATGTCAGACTCTCCCAGATGAAGCTTGAAGCGTCAAGAGATCAAGCCCGGCATAAGCAAGAGAGAGCCTGAACTGTTTTAGGAGGAGACACATGGAACGCAGTATCGCAATGGTGGATGGGAATGAGGCCGTAGCGCAGATTGCTCACGCGCTCAGCGAGGTAATGGCGATCTACCCTATTACCCCTTCGACCCCCATGGGGGAACTGGCGGATGCCTGGTCAGCGACAGATCGTCCAAATCTATGGGGAACGACCCCGCAAGTAATCGAGATGCAATCCGAGGCTGGAGCGGCGGGGGCTATTCATGGAGCGCTTCAGACTGGAGCACTGGCGACCACCTTTACAGCCTCTCAAGGGCTCCTCTTAATGATTCCAAATATGTATAAAATTGCCGGTGAGCTGACGCCGGTTGTTTTTCACGTTGCCGCCCGTTCATTGGCAACGCAGGGGCTCTCCATTTTCGGTGATCATTCGGATGTGATGGCGACACGAGCAACCGGTTTTGCTCTTCTTTCATCGAACTCTGTCCAGGAGGCGCATGATCTGGCACTGATCGCACATGCATCCACCTTGAAAGCACGTATCCCATTTCTGCATTTTTTTGATGGTTTTCGCACCTCACATGAAATTAATCGTATTGAGCAACTGACCCTGGCGGATATTCAGGCAATGATTGATCCAGCCACAGTCTTAGCCCATCGCGCTCGTGCCCTATCTCCAGATCATCCATGTATTCGTGGCACCGCTCAGAATCCCGATGTCTATTTCCAGGCCAGGGAGACAGGGAATGTATTTTATCAGCAGTGCCCGGCCATTGTTCAAGAGACGATGGACTGTCTGGCCCAGCATGTTGGCCGCCAATATCACCTGTTTGATTATATTGGAGCGCCAGATGCAGAACGCCTGATCATCATCATGGGCTCTGGAGCAGAGACGGTAGAACAGACAGTGAACTATTTGCAACGTCAGGGAGAGAAGGTTGGAGTGGTCAAAGTTCGCCTGTTCCGCCCGTTTTCCGTTGAGCATTTCTTGCAGGCATTACCTTCAACCGTTACAGCGATTGCTGTATTGGATCGCACAAAAGAGCCTGGAAGCGTGGGAGAACCATTATACCTGGATGTGAATGTCGCTATCAACGAAGGCCACGCCAGAGGTCTCTCTCAAGTGCCACGGATCATCGGAGGGCGTTATGGCCTCTCGTCCAAAGAGTTTACCCCAGCCATGGTCAAGGCCATTTACGATGAACTGAAGCAGACCGAGCCCAAAGAACATTTTACGATAGGCATTCATGATGATGTGACTTATAGCAGCTTGAGCTATGATCCTGCATTCTCTATCGAGCATTCGCAGACGGTTCAATGTGTCTTCTGGGGCCTGGGTTCTGATGGCACAGTTGGCGCGAACAAAAACTCAATTAAGATTATTGGAGAAGAGACCGAGAACTATGCACAGGGATACTTTGTCTATGACTCAAAGAAATCCGGCTCCGTAACAATCTCTCATTTACGCTTTGGCCCTCAGCCTATCCATGCTCCCTACCTGATTGGTCGCGGTCAGGCTGACTTTGTTGCCTGTCACCATTTTGCATTTCTAGAACGTCTGGATGTGCTAAAGTATGCCAGACCGGGTGGTATTTTCCTGCTTGATAGCATCTATCAGCCAGAGGAGGTATGGGAGCATCTGCCCCAGGAGATTCAGCAGGAGATCCTGGCGAAAGATCTGCACCTGTATATCATTGATGCGCACAAAGTCGCGCAGGATATTGGCATGGGGGGGCGCATCAACACGATTATGCAGACCTGTTTCTTTGCGATAAGCAGAATCTTATCCCGTGAAGAGGCGATTGCACAAATCAAAAAGAGTATTCAGAAGACCTATAGCAAGCGTGGAGAGACGGTTGTTCAACAAAACTTCCGCGCCGTCGACGCAACCCTTGCCCATCTCTATGAGGTCCCTGCATCTGCCATGAGGGCCGTCCAGACATCGCAGCGTGAACCAGTTACTCAAACTGCAAGCACTGGAGCAGCTTCAAAGCATGGACGGGGCGTTCCTCTGCCGGTCCTATCGCGCTTGTCGCCCGTCCCTCCAGAGGCGCCAGCCTTTGTGCGCGACGTCCTTGGTCCAATGATTGCCGGGAATGGCGATGATCTGCCAGTAAGCAAGCTTCCTGTAGATGGTACATACCCATCAGGGACTGCATTGTGGGAGAAACGCAATCTAGCATTGGAGATACCAGTCTGGGACCCCACGATTTGCATTCAATGTGGAAAATGCACCATGGTCTGTCCGCATGCAGTCATCCGGATGAAGGTATATGATCCCGCCGAATTGAAAGGTGCCCCGGAGACATTTCAGTCAACCGACGCCCATTTTAAAGAATTTTCGCATCAAAAGTATACGCTTCAGATCTCACCAGACGACTGCACGGGCTGTGCACTCTGCATCGAAGCCTGTCCCGTCAAAGATAAGAGACAGGTTGGACGCAAAGCCATCAACATGGCTCCTCAGCCTCCATTGCGGCAAGCGGAGAAAGCGAACTGGGAGTTCTTCCTCAAACTTTCTCAAGTAGATGCAGCCGCAGTGAATACGAATGCCATTAAAAATGCTCAACTATTAGAGCCACTCTTCGAATTTTCAGGAGCCTGTTCCGGTTGTGGAGAGACCCCATATCTCAAGCTGGCAACGCAGTTGTTTGGCGATCGTATGCTTGTTGCCAATGCGACTGGTTGCTCATCGATCTATGGAGGGAATCTTCCCACGACCCCCTGGACCATGAATGCTGCCGGACGTGGCCCGGCATGGTCCAATTCATTGTTTGAAGATAATGCAGAGTTTGGTCTTGGCATGCGCGTCACCCTGGATAAGCAACAGGAGTATGCCTGTGAATTGCTGGCCCAGAGCGTCGAATACATTGGAGAGGATCTGGTGGAAGCGCTTCTGGATGCGGATCAATCGACGGAGGCTGGTATTCAGGTCCAACGTGAGCGGGTCGCGGTACTTAAAGCCCATCTTCGGCAGGTCAAGACCCTTACCCCCCTTGCCGAGTCACGTATTCAGAACCTGCTTAGCCTGGCCGATGTACTCGTCAAAAAGAGCGTCTGGATCATTGGTGGTGATGGCTGGGCCTTTGATATTGGCTTTGGCGGACTGGATCATGTGCTTGCCTCAGGTCGCAACGTCAACATCTTAGTGCTGGACACAGAGCTCTATTCCAATACAGGCGGGCAGGCATCGAAAGCAACCCCGCGAGCTGCTGTAGCGAAGTTTGCGGCACGAGGTAAAGCCACAGCCAAGAAAGATCTTGGTCTGCTTGCAATGGCATATGGCTCAGTCTATGTCGCCCATGTCGCCCTGGGAGCAAACGATCAGCAGACGTTAAAAGCCTTCCTGGAAGCCGAAGCGTATGATGGACCCTCCCTGATTATTGCCTATAGCCACTGCATTGCCCATGGTATAGATATGCGCAGGGGATTGAATCAGCAGAAGCGAGCCGTCCAGAGTGGTTATTGGCAACTCTATCGCTACAACCCGTTGCTGATTGAAGAAGGAAAAAACCCGTTAATACTTGATTCAAAAGAGCCCACGCTTCCTCTAGAGGAGTTTGCCTACAATGAGGCGCGTTATCGAATGTTATTGCAAGGGCATGGATCGCGTGCGGATGCATTAATCCAGCTGGCAAAAGACGACATCCGGCAGCGTTGGGACCGTTATCAGCAACTGGCGCAGGAAGAACCACCTACCACAAAATAAGAGGAGCACACCAGAATGACCACACGAGATATGACAACGACTTATCTGGGCTTGCAGCTTAAAAACCCATTAATAGCCTCTGCCTCTCCCATCTCAAAACAAGTACAGCAGGTGCGCCGACTGGAAGATGCAGGGGTCGCTGCTCTTGTCATGTATTTGCTCTTTGAAGAGCAGATTAATCATGAAAGCCTCGAACTTGATTATTATCTGAATCGTGGCACCAATACCTATGCTGAAGCATTGAACTACTTTCCAGATCTCATGGCCTATAATCTAGAGCCAGATGCTTACCTGGAACATGTACGAAAAGTGAAAGAGGCTGTGGATATTCCCGTCATTGGGAGCCTCAACGGTATCTCGACAGGGGGCTGGGTTGAATATGCCCGTAAGATCGAGCAGGCAGGGGCTGATGCACTTGAACTGAACATTTACTATCTTCCCACCGACCTCAACGTAACGAGTACGGAATTAGAGGAAGAGTATCTTCGACTGGTAAGAGATGTGCGGGCATCGATCTCGATCCCGCTAGCACTGAAGCTTAGCCCTTTCTTTACAGCCTTTCCCAATATAGCCCACCGTTTTGTTGAAGCGGGTGTCAATGGACTTGTCCTGTTCAATCGTTTCTATCAACCAGATCTGGACCTTGATCAACTGGAAGTTGTTCCTAATCTCCAATTGAGTACATCGCGGTAGCATGAGTCAACGTTCCGTGGCTGAGCCAGCCGCGTTCAAACGCGCAAACTACATGAAAGCACTCAACTCCTTCCATGTATAATTCAGATATAATCTAGATATAATTCAGTCATAATCGAGGTTTCATCTTGAGTGAAACTTAAAGAGTTAAAGAGGCCTTCTAGCCCGGCAGATGATTATAGTGACAGAGCTGTAATCATCTGCTGAGCAGCTGAACGAGTAGCAGCTTTCTTTGATGCTTCGTTTCCAGAAGTACTCATCACAGTTCCTTGAAGAGTGGTAACAGAGCACAGACAGCTGAAACTTCTATCTTGAGGGGTACCTTGTTCATTATAGGTATAGCTCACAGCTTGTATCTTGCCACGCTGTTTCATCTCATTGAGAATACTGATAGGATTGTCTGCTGAGTTCGAGGGGCGAACTAAAGAGGTATTGATCTGTGACAGAGCCTGTAGAAGCTGGTCTGCTGCATGATGATCAGCCTCTTTTTTAGTCAGGCCCAGACCTTTTGCGATCAATGTATCGTTATTAACAACGATCTCACATTCAATTAGAAATAGTGGGCGATGAATGGGATTGATCATCTGTAGTGTGCGGTAATCAACTTCTCCTTTCCGTTGAGCAATCAGTTCATAAAGTTTACCCTTTGCATTCTCTTGCGCAGGGACATCCTCTCTCCATCCTTCTTGTTCAAAGACCAATAGGTGTTCTTCAGTCTTAATCTGAAGATCATCCTTCATGAGCCGTTGAAACAGGTCTATAGCAGCTAATAGTTTTGCCTGCTCTTTTTGAGGAGCACTATTGATGATGGACTGACAAACTTTGTCATCTTTCTTAGTAATGGCAATGACCTGAAAATCCTCACCTGGATGATGCTTTATATAATAAGAGGGAGCTTGCCACCGTTCATACTGCACCCCCGCAAGGAGAAAGATGAGAGCATTTGCAGAGTGTTTATGGAAGAGATCCAGGAGTGTCTTATTGGTTCTCTCAAGTACCTTGTCGCCAATCAGGTTTAAGCAATTAGTAATGTGTTCGGCAAGGCGCCGCTCTTGAATATTTCTACGTAATTCGTAGTAAAAACCTCTATCATGAAAAACATTCTGATTGTCACCTGTTTTTTCGATCTCCATTTTTTATCCCCTCAATGCATTTTAAATAAAATAAATTTTTTCCTCGATCAAGAGAGGATATTCTATCGTCAATCATATATAGTATTAAATTGTGTCACATTCTGTAGTAGGATGTGGCTCGGTGCTCAATACTTTTCAATGAAGGATTGTCAAGAATAAGATTTATGATCTCAGTAGAAGCAATATTTTGTCACACATCTAGAGCACATAGCACTTAAAATTTGTTTAAATGATGCATAGTCTAGATGTATGACAGAATATCGCTTCTATCTCTCTCCCATTGCTCTTAATTATCAAAAAGAGATTAAGGAGCGACCGGTTTAGAGGCCGTGAAGGTTACAGGTAAGTGTTGAAAGCCGAATAAGTTGCGGCCCTGAAAGAGTTGCAAGGGTTCTTTGTGGCTGATCTGTAGATCTGGCAGCTGCTGAATAATCATGGGCAAGGCAATCGAGGCCTCCTGGCGCGAGAGGGGGGCACCGATGCAGAAGTGAATGCCATGACCAAAGGCGATATGACGATTTGGGGTACGTGTAATATCGAAGCGCGCTGGTTCCGAAAATTGACGTTCATCTCGATTTGCAGAGGCGAGCCAGCCGAACACGAACGAATCTTTTGGAATAGTCACTCCCGCCATTGTGACATCCGCCGTTGTTGTACGAGCGAGCCGCCAGACGGGTGAGGCATAGCGTAAGACCTCTTCAATCGCACCCGGGATAAGTTCGGGCTGCTGACTCAGTTGTGCGCGTGCGTCCGGATGTTCGTCCAGGCAGCGGATCGACTGGCTTAACAGATTTGTTGTCGTGACATGACCGGCAAGCAAGAGCAGAATGCAGAAGCTAATTACATCATCAATGCTTAGATGTTCGCCATCAACCTCAGCAGCCAATAGAGCGCTCATCATATCATCACGTGGCTGGAGACGCCGCTCCTCTAACTTTGCCTCAAAGTAATCGGACATCTCTTCAAAGAGCGTTTGCAGGCGCTCCATCTCGGGGTTGTGGGCGGCTGTCTCATCGGGTCGAAAGAATTCAGCGTCACTCAATTGGCGATTGAGGAGACCATCGGCCCATTGTTTGAACAGAGGACGGTCAGAGGTTGGAACGCCTAACATCTCCGCGATGACCATCGTTGGCAATGGATAAGCGATATCGGTCACGAAATCTATCTGCCCGGCAGGGCGAGCCTGATCTAATAATTCTTGAGTGATTGCTGTAATACGATGCGAAAGACGTGACAGTGCACGTGGTGTAAAAGCAGACGAGACAAGATTGCGATACTGCCGATGTTGTGGGGGGTCCATTGCAATGATACTGCGTCCAGTCCGGCGCTCACGTTTCTCTCCAGTTGGGGATGTCCTGGTACCAGGGCGTGCAAAGGGGCGTTGTCGGCGCTCGGATGAAAAAAGCGTCGAGTCAGTAATGAGCGTATTGACATCCGCATAGCGAAATACGTGCCAACATCCACTATTTTCATCTAGCCAGACAGGTTGAGTGTCTCTCATACGTTGAAACCACTCATACATGCCTTGAACATCTTGCAATGCTGTAAGTTCCTGCTGCATCTGTGGCTCTCTTTCTTCAGCTGACAATACGGTTGAGCATTTTGTCATCACTGCAAAAATTATGCTGAGATAGCTATATAAAGTACTATAGCCATCTATAAACGCAAAGTCAAGCAAAGATACGCTGTTTACAGCATCATCGTAAAAAAATTATACTCTTACTCTAAGAATAATTTTAATATTCCTGGCTGTTCGTGTTATTGTGCAGTTGGAGTCCTTCACAAATAGCGACAGTGGATGTATAGTTAACCCCTAATCGATGGCAGCCCATCTGAATAAATTTGAGCGCTTTTTCCGCATCTCTAATTCCTCCCGATGGCTTTACCTTTATCTCTCCCTGCGCCGCCTCAAGCATAGCCTTTACAGCCTCTTCAGTCGCTCCTGGCCCATTGAAGCCAGTCGAGGTTTTGACAAAATCCGTCCCAACGCCTCTGGCTATTATCGTTGCTTGCTTGATCTCATCCAGCGTAAGCATACTGGTCTCCAGGATAACTTTTAAGGTCACGCCTGCTGCATGTGTAACGGTATAGACGGCCTGGATATCCTGCTCCACTTTATCCCATGCGCCGGATTTAATATAGCTATAGTTAACAACCATATCGATCTCTGCGACGCCCAGGGCTACATATAATTTTGCCTCTTCTGCTTTGATTGAGCCTGGTACCACCCCATGGGGGAAGCCAAGCACACAGCAGACAGCTGTCTCGGTTCCGCTGGAGAGTTGGAGGGCAAGTTCAATATCACAAGGTCGCACGCAGACTGTTTTGACTTTGTACTCTATGCCCAATTTGATTGCCTGAACGACCTCTGCATTGGACATCTCAGGTCTCAAAATAGCATGATCAAGGTAGCGATTAATCTGTATCTGGCTCATAAAAGCATCTCCTTCAAGGTTAGAAGCGGGTTTATCTCAACTTATCCGCATACATTTTGTGTTCTCTCAGTATGGTAAGTGCGCTTACCCAACCGGCGCTGTGAGGAATCCAATCTTCATCGGTGAACAACCAGGGGCCATCAGCCTCCTGCGTTGGCTCAACGGTGAGTTGAAATTGCGGATTGACCGAGAAGCCATTGGGGATACTTCCTCTGATATCCGACCAGCAGCCCACATACCGTGTGCCTATGCCATAGATCTGGCTGTAAGGGATAACCTGAGAGGGCTCTATCTCCTCATGCCAGAACTCACATCCTTTGAAGGAATGTTGAGTTATCCCGGCATTCAGTCCAGCAATCCACTGGAGATTACCGACAGAGATCTTTCTAAAGGCGCGATCACCGGTAAATGTTTCCAATTTTGTGGCCAGGGTCGCAGTAAAAGCAATTGAGGTATTCATGCCATGCCATGGTCCACAGAAGACCAGAAGCCCCTGACCTTTAAAATAACCCTCCGGTAACAGATAGAAAGGGTTCTTAGAACAGGCGGGAAGAAAATATCCGTAGGCAAAGTCTTCAACCGCCTTGCGCCATATGGGGGCCTCTGGATCGTCATACCATCTTCTGGTCATCTCGATCAGGCCTACGATATAGTTGGGGAATGTTCCCCCAGTATCATGCCCAATATGATGATGAATATTCGCTTTTTCGGTAAAGTCGCAATGATCAAATGTATAGAAGTGGCCATAGAACTCCCCTTCAGGGCGATCTCTGGGGACCTGTCGCTGTAAGACCTGGCGGGCCATATGAATAACGCGCTCTTTATAGTGTGTTTTGCCAGAGATCCAGAGCTCCATACCTCCCCAGATCATCATCAGAAGATCTCTGGTCATCCACTCATCAGGAACCTGAAAATCGGCGGATGCGCCATGGTTAAGGGGCGAGAAGCCGGACTGTCCGAGCGGATGCGCTTGTTCCAACAGATAATCATAGGCGGCCACTGCGCGTTCAAGATACTCGTCGCTCTGGCTGGGATAGCGCTCAATGATAAGCCGCGAAGTGCGTGCAAATGCAACCACACATTGTGCTACATCGCCTGGTATCACTACCATATCATCGGGAATCTCATGGACAATTGACCCCTTGCCAAGGCCAAGCTTTTCGGCTTTATCCTGGCAGGTTGCAAGATAATTACAGCCAATGAGCAACTGTTGTGCGAGTCTCTCAATCTCACTGTGGGTTAGCCATTGAAAGCCCGTATTCATAAGATCACACAGGCCAATCAGACAGGTAGCATGGCTATTTACTTCGCGTATAGTTGAGCCACAATCTTTCCAACCATTCTGATTGCGTGCCAATCGTGCTCGCTCTTCCATCTGATCGAGTGCGACAATGGTGAGTGTCTCGTCCCATAAAAGATGTGTGGCTACATTAAAAGGGTCGCTTTTGCAGAGCTCTTTTCCCTCTGCTTGAACGGAGAGAGTGTAGGTTCCTGCGTCATCTAGCTCCGAAAAATCCAGCTCCCACCACGAACTCTTCCAGAGCTCTCCCCAGTAGCTGACAGGCTTCTGGATCACAACCTGTTCAGTTGAAGTATTGACAAGTGTAAAGAGGGCACCCTCAGGCACGTATGAAGGATTGGTACTGCGTATAAGTGCTCGCATAGGATCTTTTATATCGTACCCAATCTGTGAATAGAGTAGACCGGTCATATCCATTGCTGCACTCCTTTATAGATGTTGTTGCGATAAAAATGCCTGTACCTGCTGTAGAGTGGGCATCCCATTCTGAGCGCCAATGACTGTCGTAGAGAGAGCCGCCACTGCATTCGCGAATCTGATACTCTCGACCTCGTTTTTTCCTTCGGCCAGAGCGTAAGCAAAGCCAGCATTAAAAGAATCTCCAGCGGCTGTCGTATCTACCGCATTGACGTGGTAGCCTTCAAGGTGAAGAGACATCTCAGCGTTGAAGAGATAGGCACCATTTTTGCCAGCCTTGGCAATAACGGTCCTGGCTCCTTTTTCGATCAAGAGGCGTGAAGCCATCTGGAAATCTTCAAAGCTACTGGCTGCAACTCCCGTAAGAAGCTCTAATTCAGTCTCATTGGGTGTAACATAATCTGTATATTGCAACATATCTTCATGATAATCGGTAGCCGGAGCAGGATCGAGAATCACAGTCTTGTGTAATTCCTTGAGCTTCTTCAGGGCATAGAGATTGGTCTCAAGTGGAATCTCCAATTGGAACAGAAAGATATCGCAGGCAGAGATAGCCTCCCAGTGACGATCAATAAACGCGGTATCAACCTTTTGATTGGCTCCCGAATACACAAATAAAAGATTATCTCCATTGCGATCGACCGCCACAACCGCCGTCCCAGGAAACATCCCGGGCTCGATCTCGACAGTGTCACATTGAACCTGGTGCTTTTTGAGCACCTCTAAATAATCGGGCCCATAAAAGCGATCGCCTAATTTGCCAACCATTCTCACATCAGCATCAAGTTTGCCCAATGCGACAGCCTGATTCCCACCTTTTCCGCCACCAACAAAGACATCGAAGGTGTTACTAAAGACGGTCTCACCTAATTTCGGCATGCGATCGGTAGTGGTAATAATATCGATATTAAAGCTTCCTATCACGCAGATTTTCTTCATTGATATCTCCCAATAATAGCGCCAGTCGTTGTTAACATTCATGATCCGATTTCGCTACAATGATAGAGTGCAAAAAATTGCCGAGCAATTCATGATCGGAATCTGTAATGATAGTGCATTCCTGAAGTTCAAAGACTTTACAGAATGTCGTGACCTCTGCTTTAGAGCTATCCATTAACAGATACATCGCCTTACTATTTTGCTTGACAATCTGTTTCTTTCTGGCCTCACGGTAATCGGGAGTGTTGATGCCACCCAATTGAGAGAAGCCATTTGCACCCACAAAAGCTTTATCAAAAAACATGGTTGATAACAGATTTTCGGTGATAGAGCCAACAATGGAACCTGTCTGTATTACAACCTCGCCACCCAGTACAATACAGGTGATGTTCTCGTCATCAAGCAAGGAGAGGAGTCTGGCGCTGGAGGTGATGATCGTAATTTTTTTGCCCTTCAGATAGTGCACCATGGGTAAGACTGTTGTGCTCGAATCCAGATAAATGACATCCCCTTCAGAGACGAAAGAGGCGGCCGTTCTGGCAATGGCGTCTTTTTCCGTCTTGTTCAGGGTCAGTTTATCTTGAATGGGGAGATCCACCGTTGATCCAACCTTCAGCTTGACAGCGCCCCCATGCAGCAATGTGATGTGCCCTGTGGTAGAGAGTATTTTTAGATCTCGACGCAGGGTGGACTCGGACGCATCCGTAAAGATCTCGAGAAGTTGGGGAAGATACACGATCTCGCGTTGACCGATTATTTCAAGAATCTTTTCACGTCGAATATATGGAATCATATCAATGCTCTCTTGTAACTGACAGGAAGCGACAGAATATCATTTTTGTGCAACTCTTCCATCTCACTATACATCCACATTCATTTTCTGTCAATTATTTTTATTTTTTTTCACGAGAGTGTCAAAAAATGTCAATTTTAATAGAGCTCGCACAGAGCAGATGTGTTCTGTACGAGCTGCGATTGTATGATAAGGGTCAGGGTCTTCTTCGCGTATTCGAAAGGCCCTGCTAAAGAAGGTGGAGTGCGACAAAGGTTCTCAAAATATAGATAGTATAAAGAACGGTCCAGTCTGACCTTAAAGACAAGCATCTCTTTCCCAATACAAGAGGAATAAGGGGCGCTCGTATCTGATCAAAATATATTAAGAATCGAGGATGTGGGGTTGGAGTAGTTTAACAATTTCACTACGCAAGAGATAGACTTTCCTATCCCCAGCAATCTTCGTCCTATGTAGTTTCCCTAATTTAATTTGTTTGAGAAACCATTCGCGAGAGCGGTTGAAAACGCTTTCTGCATCCACAATCCAGATAAGGTCGTTTACATCTAACATAGAAAGCTCCATTTGCTTTGTAATCAAAGGAGGTCATCTCTCCCTTTTAATAGCAATTAGTAGACAGTTTTCATTATACTTGCACAGCTTTTTTTGGACAATGTCCTTGTTCATGACCTTTTCAACACTAGAAAGTATGGTTTATCTGGCCAAAATCTTCAAGCTGACACAATGTATTTTTTATTCCTATTATCTTCTAAAAGGTACCACATTTGTCAATAATCCAGGCTAAGCTATGTTTACTTCTTAATTTCCTATCCTTTCTTTCCTGTTTTTCTGCATATTTTTTGCGAGAATAATTTTATTTAACGTGAAAAAAGAACAATGGGGGATTGACATAGAAGAGGTTTAATTATATATTCCTATTATCATGGATTTTTAAGAGTATAGCGTGACTGGGACTTTATGTGAAATGTTATATTTTTGCTGGTTTTGGCACCATTCTTTGTATAGTTCTTTTAGAGTTTGTTTCCAGGAGAATGCTATGCGATTGAAGGCAGCTCGTAGTAAATTGCGCGAGATCATCATAAAAACAAACGATGATGAAGCATCTCGCCTTCAGCTTCATGAAAACCCTATGCGCTTTCTTGTCAAAGAAGGATTACCCTATGATGTTATAGAAGACTACTTACGTGAAGCGGCAATCATCTCAGATACTCCAGAGAATCAGATCCCTCCTTGCGCCAATACCTGTGCCCTTACCCGGTGGTGATCCACATATAAGCTCGGTTCAGGCTTTCGTTCTATCAATCGAATGAATAAACGCGTCTTCCTTTCAATCTTTGCAGATCAGTTTACGTTATACCAATGGCGCCTGGTTAAGCAATGCTATCAGTGGTAATTGAGTGTTCCATTCAGATTAACTTTACACAGGTTGTTTGCGGTACTTCTTTTTGTATTCATCTCCCTGATTTCGCATATGCAGATATTCGTCCGAAGCGAGAGGTCCTTTTTCAATCGCGGCCAGCGCGCTATCAATTTCCTCTCGCTTCGTGGGGCCAGTCAGAACAACATCGACAAAAGGGTTTGTGAGCGCAAAGCGATACTGCTCGGCAGTTGGGGGCCGCGTATCGCTGGTAAATGTATGTGTGTGCAGCTCTTTTTGAAATGCTTTCGCAGCATGGGCGACATTAAATGCAACAATGCCAGGATCTTTCCGTTTCTCGCCCTGGAGCGCTGGAAAGACGAGCTCTTCACAACCGCGTTCGAGGAGATTATACCGTAGCATCATCACATCAACTGCGTCTATACAGGAGCGTGCTTTCTGGAGGGAGTGAAAGGATGCTCCGACATAGCGGACCAGCCCTCGATCCACGATGTCTTGATTGATGTCGAGGACAAACTTTTTATCATGCCAGGCTTGTTGTTGGACCCATAGCCAGCGTTTCAACTGCTGATTATCGCGAAGGTTGTGGACCTTTGCGGTCAGTTCTGTGATCTGATCAGATTCACCCAGACAGCCCCAATGAAAAATATCGATGTAATCGATGCCCAGTTCTACGAATTGATCGAGCAAGACTGACTGTAAGCGTTCTGGATTGGTAATGTATGAGACAGTAGCCAGGATAACTTTATCGCGCCTTCCACTACGTGGATTGCAAAGCTTGCGGATAGCTTCAACAGAACGCTGATAGGCAAAATGATGGAGATCTGATGAAAAAAAAATATAGTTGATCCCACGATCAACAGCATAGAGAAGATCGTTACTTGAGATACCATTTCCGCCACCAATACCGAGGGGGCTGACCATCATCCCGGTCTTGCCCAATGGTCGTGCCGTAAAACCAGGCATAGGGTTCCTCCTTCACTTGCTCTGTTTGTCGATGTACCTGCTAAAAGAATGAGCAATCTTCCTTCCTTCTCGTGGTGCATTCCCGGCACACTATTATCGTGTGTCGGGAATGCATCACTGACACTGAAGAGAAACTTTTATTCGGTGCTGTCACCAGATTTGGGTTGAATGTATGCATGTACCTCATGACCGATATGAGGTACAGCTACCGATGGAGCATATGGCTGTGCAAATGATGGTGAGGCGTTCTGTGTTTGTGCCTTCTTTTTACCAGTAAACATCACATAAAGAGTTGGCACAAGCAACAGTGTAAGCAGTGTAGAAGTAGCCAGACCGCCGATTACAGTGAGCGCGAGTGTTGAAGAGATGAAACCACTTGATCCGCTCAAGCCCAGGGCAAGCGGCAGAAGTGCGCAGATAGTCGCAATGGCCGTCATTAAAATTGGGCGTACGCGATGTCGTGTTCCTTCCAGCACCGCTTCTTGTGCACTCATGCCAGCAGCGCGATAATGGAGAATGCGATCAAGCAGAACGATCGCATTGGTCACAACAATGCCAACCAGCATAAGCAATCCAATAAAGGCAGGTACATCTAATGGACTTCCTGTGACGAGCAACAGAAGCACCGAGCCAATGCTGGCAAAAGGAATAGCGACCAGCAAGATTAATGGATACAGGATACTGCGGAATGTTGCGACCATCACCAGGAAGACGAGTAGGATGGCAGCCAGCAGTGAGAGGCCCAGGCCTGCGAACGCGTCAGATTGCTGTTGGGCGACACCACCGATAGCAGCTGTTACCCCTGAAGGTAACGTAACAGCCTTCAGTTCTTTCTGGAGATCAGCAGTTACAGCGCTGGTATTATTCGTCGTTGGGGTCAGACTGATTGTTGCAGTGCGTGTGCCATTCAGATGGGTAATCTGGGATGGTCCTTTCGTTTGTGCAATATCAGCGATATCCCCTAATTTTACACTCCCAATCGCTGAAGGAAGGAGGAGATTTTGCATATCATCGATCGTATCCGTCTTCCCATTGATTTGCAGATCAACATCCTGTGGTTTGCCACCCAGATTAATTGTTGTAATTGTCTGGCCGCTATACACCTGACGGAGGAGCTGCCCAACCTGTATCGTTGAAAGGCCATAGCCAGCAGCCTTCTGGGCATTGACTTTCACATCCATCAGATTGGTTGCCGCAGACAGATTACTGGTCACATTGGTTGTATTGGCAGTGCGACTAACCGCATTCAAAATGGCCGTATTCGCAGTAGCGAGATCGGCTTCATTGTTCGCCTGAATATCGATATTGATCGCAGAGTTACCAGAAGAAGAACTGCCACTCACCTGTACCAGGCCAACATCTGGTAAAGCTTTGACACGTGATTGGACCGTGTCCTGAACCTTCTTTGCATCACTGTGCTCATCGGTAATGATTGTAAAGCTTGCGATGTTATTTCCCCCGCTCAAGCCACCACTATTTGGATCATTGCCCATGGTCACTTGATACGTTTTGACGCCAGATGTTGTTTTGAGGATCTGCTCAATGTTCATGGCTGATCGATTGGTACGATCAATGCTACTCCCCACCGGGAGCGTAATACTGAGTGAAAACGTGTTCTGCTCTAAATTGCCAATAAAGCCAAAGCCAAGACGTGAGGTCATAAAGAGCGTTGCGAGCAGAAGAAGAACAGAGATGCCTACAGTAATAAAACGATGGTTCGTCGTCCACCGCACTGGTGGGACAATGAGACGTTCAAGCAGTGCAGGCCGTGAAGCCTTCTGCTCATGCTGAAGCGTTGGGACTTTGAGAAACCAGTAGGCCAGAACTGGAATTACGAAGAGCGCAACAACCAGAGATGCGAGCAGTGCAATAGTGACAACCAGCGCAAAGGGCCGGAAATAGACGCCAATAATGCCTCCTGTAAATCCGAGTGGGAGAAAGACAGCGACCGTCGTCAACGTCGAGGCAATTACTGCAACGCCAACTTCACGTACAGCGATAGGAATAGCCTCCTCGCGTGGCTCTCCCATTTGTAAGTGGCGATAAATGTTTTCAAGCACCACAATTGAATCGTCAATGACGCGCCCAATCGCAATAGTTAACCCTGCTAAAGTAAAGATATTCAGGGTATAGCCCTCAATTTTCAGACCAATGAGCGCCACAACCACTGATAGAGGGATCGAAATGGCCGTTACCAGAGTCGAGCGGATAGAAAGCAGAAAGATCAAAATGACAATAATCGCAAACAAAGCCCCCAGTAATCCTTCTCTAATCAAGCTTTCAATGGAGTTCGTGATAGGCGGGGCCGTATCAGAGATCACGGTTAAACTGGTATGATGCCCAATCTTGTGCTCCAATGATGATAGCTGATCTTTGACTGCTGCTGAAATTGTTACAGTATTGCCATTTGCACCGGGAAAGACGGCAACGCCAATGCTGGGCTCTCCATTGGTTCGGGTCAATGTGCTGGATGGAGCCAGTTCTTGTTGGACGGATGCAACGTCTGTCAGTCTGATTGGAGTACCTGGCTGGCAGTTGCTTCCTGGTACTGCTCGGGCGCAGGTGTGTTGCCCAATCACCAGATCCTGTAAACTTTGAAGATCAGTCGTATTGCCATCAACACGCACTGCCCACGTCTGTTGATGATCGTTGATCTCACCAGCCGGGATAAGCGCATTGCTTCCCTGTAGAGCAGCTTGAATCTGAGCAATCTGGACGCCTTGTTCTTGCAATTTTTGCGGATCCACTTGAATGGATACAATGGAATTGCGCAAGCCAGTGACCTGTACGGAGGATACGCCAGAGATACCCTGTAAAGCAGGAACGACAGTCGTTTTTAGATCTGCCCCCAGAGTTGCGGCATCCTCTGCTGAAGTCACTGAGAGTTGCACAACTGGAATGGATGATGTGCTCTCTGTAATGGTTTGAGGATTTACTCCTGTTGGCAGCGTAGCCTGGACACGCGTAATCTGCTGTGCTATTTGTTGACTGGCTGCATTGATGTCTGTACCAAAGTCGTAATAGACAATGATCAATGATGTGCCTTGACTAGAATAAGAGGTAATCTTCTGAACCCCTTGACCGCCAAGCAGGCTTTGTTCAATCGGTTTGGTAATCTCTTGTTCAATAATGGAAGGAGAAGCACCAGCATAAGGAGTTAAAATTCCAACAGCTGGATATTGAATTGATGGGAGGAGTTCTTGCTTTAAAAAGGGGATGGTAAACAAGCCAAACAGAAAGATCCCGACTGTAGCCAGCGCGATCAGTCCTCTGTTGACAATGTTCCATTTCGTTAAATGTAACATCGTACTTCCTTGCTCCTTTCACGAGGTGAGAGTAGATGAATCTTGTAAGAGATGGCAGCAGTATCAGATGTATGGAAGCGACCGGGATGGCTGGATCTGGCCTCTAGCGCTATTAAGGCATTTTTGATTGAATAGTAATACTCAGAGCATCTGCGATGACCTGCTGCAATTTATCGGTGAGACCAGCCTGCCAATAGGCAGTAAAAGAAACTTCTCCAAGTTGATCTTCCAGGGTTTGGATCGCCTGCCCATTGAAAACAGGATCTTCCTGTTGAACCATTTTGTTGAACTGGTTGTACATCTTTTGGGCTCGTGCAAAGAGATGGGCAGCTAACGAAAACTGGTTGTCCGTGAATGCCACCTGCGCCAGACCAGCCAGACAGGTAGCAATACCAAAGCGATCATCCTGCTTTTGAAACAGAGCAAGACTCTGTTTATACAAGGTAGCAGCTTGATCATATACATGCTGATAGAGCGCGATCTCGGCCAGATTGGCCTGTGAGATTGCAATGCCAATCGTATAGTCTAATGCCTGGGAATGTTTCAGCCCTTCCTGATACAGCAGCGCTGCCTGTTCATAATGATGTAATTGCTTTTCAACATCGCCAAGGTTATTGAAGGCTGATGCAATTGCATATTCGTCACCTACCTTTTCAAAGAGAGCCAGGCTTTCTGCATGCAATTTTGCCGCATCGACAAGCTTTCCTTGTTTAATAGCCACATTCCCCAGGTTATTGAGCAACGTCGCCATTCCTCGCTGATCGCCAGTTTCCTGCTTAATGTGCAGGCTTTTCTCCAGCAGCGATGTGGCTTGTTGGATAGCACCTTGATGGAGAGCCGCATCGGCCATTGTCACATAAGCTCTACTTATCAGTTCTTTGTCTTGTAAGTGCAAGCTCAAGGCCAGTGCCTCTTCTGCCAGGTGCGTTGCCTGTTGTAAATGTCCTTGATGTATAGCCAGAATGCCCATACCATGGAGTGCTCTCGCCTTGACTCTCATCGAGGGAGGCTGCTGAATATCAAGTTTTAAGAGCTCCTCGAGCGTTTGTTTGGTATCTTCCGTCTGGCCAACGATCAGCCAGAATCTCCAGAGGGCACTGACCATGCGAAGCCCTGCCTCCACCTGAAGATGTTGGACAGACCAGCTAAAGGCTAACTGAAGATTCTCTTGCTCCGTTTTGAGTATCTGCATCCAATATTTCTGTTCGGCTCCGATGAGCCCTGGTTCTGCCTGCTCTGCCAGTTCCAGATAGTAGGTAGCATGCATCTCTCTAAGGGGTGGGTAGTGTTCAGATGCCAGGGTTTCTTGTGCAAATTCGCGAATAGTCGTGAGCATTTCAAAACGTGGCTCTTCGTCGATCTGCTCATGTTGTTGAATAAGGCTTTTGGTAAGTAATGAATGAAGAACATTAAAAATATCGACCTCTTTACTTACCGTTGATTGGCAGATCTGCTCAATTGCCTCAAGAGTGCATCCACCTGCAAAGATAGATAATTGTGCAAAAAGCTGTTTTTCATTCTGATCGAGCAGATCGTAGCTCCAGGCAATAGCATTGCGTAACGTTCGTTGTCGTTCTGAGCGATTGCGTTCACCTCCTGTCAATAATTTCAAGCTATGGCTGATCCGTTTGAGCATTGCCTGGGGGGGAAGGATATTGATGCGTGCTGCTGCTAATTCAATGGCAAGGGGGAGCCCATCCAATCGGCAGCAGATCTCAACGATTGCAGCGGCATTCTGTGCAGTCAACTCAAAGTCGGGTTTAATGGCTCTGGCCTGCTGCAAAAACAAGGCAATGGCATCCCAGCGCAGGAGCTCTTGCGGACTCTGTGACGTATCATAGAAAGGAACCCTTAATGGAGAGACGTGATATTCATGTTCACCGTCGATGTGTAAAGCCTCTCGACTACTGATAAGCACTTTCAGTTGTGGGCAGGCCAGAAGTAATTCTGTAATGAAAGCTCCAGCCTGTACCACCTGTTCAAAATTATCCAGGATAAGGAGAATAGCGGCATCTAAATGCTCTTTAAGCAGATCGAGAAGGGAGAGATTCCAATGTTTGGATACGCCAATAGCTTGAGCAATAGTGGGGATCACAGAACTGATATCCCGCACAGTTGCCAACTCTACAAAGTAGACCCCATCGGGGAAAGATTCGGCGAGTAGTGAGCCAACTTGTATGCTCAGCCTGGTTTTGCCAGTACCACCAGGACCAATCAGCGTAACGAGCCGTATCTGTTGATCTCCTAATAGCTGACTGATCGCCGTAAGCTCCTGTTCCCTTCCAATAAAGGCAGTCAGTTGTAACGGAAGATTCTGTCTCCGATGCCCGAGCGTCTTAATCGGAGGAAACTGAATAGATTGATGAGAATACACGAGTTGAAAGATATGTTCAGGCTGCTGAATATCTTTGAGAAAATGAACACCAAGATCGACTACTGGAATGTTTGCCTCAATGAGTGCGTGGGTGCTGCCTGTTAAAAGAACCTGCCCGCCATGAGCTGCTGATAGCAGGCGTGCAACATGATTGAGTGTCTGACCAAAGTAGTCGGCTTCCCGTTGTTCTGCCTCACCAGTATGTACCGCGATCCTCACCCGCAAAGGAGTAATTTCCAGGGCCCATGGCTCGGCAGCCAGAGCATTTTGGGCGTCAATGGCAGCTTGAACGGCGTGTCCTGCGGTGCTAAAGGCAACACAGAAGGCATCTCCTACAGTTTTGAAGACAACTCCTCCATGAAGGTGCATAACTGCATGTAAGAGCTGATCATGGCGAGCAATAGTTCTCTTCATGATATCTGGAAAGCGCTGCCAACGTCTGGTACTCTCTTCAATATCTGTAAAGAGGAATGTAATAGTCCCTGTAGGCATCTGCATCGCTATCCCTCCGTTCCTTCTCCTCACACCTCTTCAGCCGTTCAAACATCTGAACTACCATAGTTCTAATATACATAAACCTGGTTTAAATGTCAATGATTTTTAATATTTCCTGATTATATTTTATTAGTTCCAACAACTTCCAACAAACTTCGTAAAAATTAAGGTATTTTTGTATTAGCTCCAAAAAGCATTGACAATGTTTGATTGGTATGTTATAAGTACTTGTGTAAAACATCAACTAAGTGTAACGCTCTTAATGAGACTGAAATATCGGTAAGAGTATCCTACATTGAAGGTAGTTTCATTGGGTTCTTACTTGAAGTAAAGCGTAAGCAGTTCTTTGTGCAATGGATAAGGAGCTCAAAAGTGCGTCTTCATGTTGCTCGTAAGAAGTTACGTACCATTGTTGCACAAGCTTGCAATGACCGATATTACATGAATGTGCTACGTAACGATCCTGTAGATGTTCTGGTCAATGAAGGTCTCCCTTTCGATGTGATTGAAGATTTTCTACGTGAGACTGGCTTGCAGGCCGATGTCTCCGGGTATGCCATGTCTGGGCAAATGTGTGCAAATTCCTGTGCACTCTCTCATACAAATGCTTATCCTCCTGGGGAATGTTATTTTCCTGCGTTATCTTCCCTATAATGTGTTTACGAATTTTCTTGCTATAATGTGTTCGATGTGCCCAGGAATCTTCTTGCCTCCAACATTTTTGTAATTGGCAGTGTAAAATCTGATCAATCTTTTTTTCCGTTATCGCGTAGTTGCCCTATGTTATCTCTATGAAGAAGGAGGCACTGATGAACACTTATCCTGAGCATATTAGAGCACTTGCCCGTCAACTCGGTGCTCGGCTCAAGACAGATGCGACATTTAAAGAGCAAGTGGAGAAGAATCCTATTGATGCGCTTGGTGCAGCAGGCTTGCAAAAAGAAGTGGTCGCAGATTTTTTGCGAGAGACTGGTCTGGGTGATGTCGCTGGCTATTTGGGCTCAGGTTTTTGTAGTTTGACTGTGTATTGAGTGCCTATGTCATTGTCGGTTGCAGAACAATGACATGGCACGTACAACGTTTGCGATAGTGTGGCCATAAAGCAGCTTTAAAGGAGGTACATATGAGTGAAAAAGATATGGCTCATCTGCGGGTTGTTGCGCAACAATTAGTTGAACGTCTGGGTGCGGACCCTACATTCAAGACCCAGGTCCAGCAAGACCCGGTTGCCGTTCTCAGTGGTGCAGGCCTTCCTCAAGAGTATGTGTCGACCTTTTTACATGAGACAGGGCTTGAAGAAGTAGCGGGATATCTTTCCCCTAACACCACCCATTATTGTTTAATTACCTGCTTGTTGAGCAATATTATCTGATTTACTCTTTACCTGCCATATCTCGTAATATGGCGGTAAATCCCTGCGGTTGGCATAGGCCCACGAAATTGTTACGTTGGGTACAACCGTAGAGAATTGCCGCTATGTGAGCCTCTCTCCATAGTTGTCGCAAATAGTTATTAAAGGAGAAAAAGATGAGCAATCAGGAGTTTGAGCAGGCCCGTGAGGCTGCCCGTCGTCTTGCAGAACGTGCGAAGGCTGATCCCGCTTTCAAAGAAAAGCTTCAGAAAGATCCCAAAGGGACCCTTACTTCTGAGGGATTGCCTGAAAACTATGTTGACACATTTGTGAAAGAGACGGGCATTGGCGATGTCGTAGGCTTCAGCGCTGATACCATCACCATCTGCATTGCTTTCTCGATCAGTCTGTAATTTCCCTGGCTATCTCCTGAATATGAATGGCATGATGGCAGGTAATGGACCTGTTGAAAGGACATACTTATGAGCGATCAGAATAATCAGCAACTACGCGCACTTGCACGCCAGCTCTCCGAGCGTATGAAGACCGAGCCAGATTTTAAGGCTCAGGTAGAAAAAGACCCTTCTGCCACGTTGACAGCCGCAGGCCTTCCTACTGATGCAGTAAAAGAGTTTTTGCAGTTGACCAGTACTGATGATGTCACTGGCTATTCTGCGGACACCATCTGGATCTCTATCTGCATTCTCTCTGGTCTTTAATGATTCTCTGGTCAATGCGGTCCAGGTATCTATTCTATTCACTGGCGCTTTTTGTGTTTGTTCGTCTCTACCAATTTACCTGTATAAAAAAGGAGTTTCATCATGAGCGATCAGAATCTTGAACAGATTCGTGCGACGGCTCGTCAATTAGTTGAGTGCATCAATAGCGATAGCAGCTTTAAAGAGAAGGTAGAAAAAGATCCAAAAGGCACACTGGTGGCAGAGGGATTGCCAGAGAATGCAGTAGGAGAGTTTCTGCACGAGGCTAATCTGACCGATGTCGCTGGCTATAGCGCAGACCTTACCATTTCAATTACCATTTGTGGTCTTAGCTGTCTTCTTTCATTATAGTAGCATAGCATGTGCTAAGAAGGAGTTTCATCATGAGCGATCAGAATCTGGATCAATTACGTGCGACGGCCCGTCAATTAGTTGAGCGCATCAATAGCGATAGCAGCTTTAAAGAGAAGGTAGAAAAAGATCCGAAAGGCACGCTGGTGGCAGAGGGATTGCCAGAGAATGCAGTAGGAGAGTTTCTGCACGAGGCTAATCTGACCGATGTCGCTGGCTATAGCGCAGACCTCACCATTTCAATTACTGCATGTTTGCTGTCTTGCCTTATCTCTTTATAAGAGCGACGAATTATACTTTGAGCAGAGAACAAGAGCTGATTTTTGTCATACCAGGAGAATGAAGGAAATTCTTTGTCAGGGACGTTCCATCACCTCTCCTAGCACTTCGTTACCTCATACTATAGCAGATAGATAGAAATCAGGTCAATAGGAGCTATTGCGGGAGGAAGCCTCTTCCTTCCGCTCTCTCGGTTCTTCAACGGCTACAGTATAGTATCACAAGCGAGCACACCTGATAATATGTTTTTGAAGGAAGGGAAGTGCGCGATGGTTGTTCATCATGCAGATAATTCTTTGAACTCTCACAATGATGAGGTCTTAATTGCAGTAGCGCGCGAGGTTTGTGCTCAGAATGCACCACTTACACAGCAATGGAATATAAATTATGCGTATGATGCACAGAAGCCATGGCTTCGCTTTGTGCGTCAGAACACAACCCTCCCTTCGCAAGGGTGGAAACTCCATGTGTCAGCCAGTATTGATTCGGCAGCTGCTTTATTGCGCTGTGTTTTACCTCTTTTACTAGCTGAGTCTTCAGCCTTCAAATGTGCTGCAACGATTCAGCATCTGAATTATTTAAATCAGGGGCAAGGAGGGAACAGTCAGTTAGGAAAATTTATTACCATCTATCCTGCCAATGACGAAGAGGCAGTTCGTCTTGCCCTTCTTCTCGATAACGAGACGCGCAATCGAGGGCTGGGAGGTCCGAACATTCCATCAGACCATATTTTGTGCCCTGGGAGCCTGGTCTATTATCGGTATGGGGGCTTTGATGGCAAAACGTTTGTGCAACAACAAAATGGTATGATTAGCCACGCGCTTATGACTCCAGAGAATGAGCTGATCGTAGATCGCCGGACTCCCCGCTATAGTGCTCCCGAGTGGGTGACGGACCCCTTCAAAGCAGCTGGCATCTCGGTCGATCTACCCCCTATGGAGCGACTTCTGGAAAAACGTTATCTTATATTAGCGACCATTTCTGCAAATATCAGCCATATTGTCTATCTCGGAGCTGATTTAGAGAATTCTTGCTCTTGTATCGTGAAGGGATTGGGATATGGATGGCAGTATAATACTACAGATAAACTGGGTCGTACCAAATTATTGCACGAAGGTGAGATTATGGCGCGCCTGCATGGTATCCCCTTTGTGCCTGAGCTCTATGCGGTCATTGAGACTGAATATGATGCCTATCTTATTATGGAAGATATTGAAGGAAAGACGTTAACAAACTATGTATCGCAGATCTCAGCCAGGGGAGAGCAGCTCCCATTCTCCACAATAGTGCAATGGAGTATACAGCTTGCTCAACTGTTTGCAGCGATTCATGCACGAGGAATTGTCTATGGAGATATTAAATCAAGCAATATCATCCTGGGCGATCATGAACAGCTCTATCTGATCGATTTCGATACTGCTCACGAATCCGGCGATACAACCAGGCGTTTTGCCGGTCGGGGAACACGTGGATATATGTCACCACAGGTCTGTCAGGGACAGACGGCCACCATTGCCGATGATATCTTCTCTCTAGGTGCTCTCTATTACTTTTTGCTTACGGGCATTGAAGTATCTACGTCTGTTGATCCATTGAAGCCTTTGATTCGGCCACTTGAGTGGATTCGACCAGATATTCCCCATGCTCTCCAGCAGATTATTCTCCGTTGTACAGCCGAGCAGCCAGAGGATCGCTATGCTTCTATGCGAGAGTTACAGACGGCTCTAGAGCATGTTACGATTATTGATGAAGTTATTCCTTTTGGCTGTGAGCTCACTTCTACCTATATTGTAGAAGCTAAAGAACGTTATCGGCACCTGGCCAGCCGCTTATTAGAGACACTGTGTGCTCAGGCTCAAAAAGTACCAGGAGAGCCCGGTCTCGCCTGGATGAGCTTGCACCATACTGCGCCGAACTTTTTTTCACGTGATTTGAATACTGGAAATAGTGGGACGCTTCTGGCTCTGGCCGAATTAACCTGGGTTTTGGATAGTGCGCGTGGACGTGAGGTACTGGCTGAAGGGGCTCTCTGGCTTCGTCAAGCACAGCCATTGAGGAAGCCTCCTCTGGCTGGATTGTATGCTGGCATAGCCGGTTCTGGGGTAGCTTTATTAAAAGCGGGTCAGGTATTGAAAGATCCTTCCTTTATCGATGCCGCGATTGAGCGCTCTCGCATTGTTGCCTCTTTACCATTGCAATCACTGGATATTATCCATGGAGCTGCTGGCCGCCTGCGTTTTCATCTTTTACTCTGGGATGAAACGCATGATCAAGAACATCTGGAGGCTGCTCAGGCCTGTGGCGAATACCTGCTCTCAACGGCTACTTTTGAACCATCAGGGACTGTCTATTGGGATCATGTGTCCGTGCTGGATGAAGAAAGTAAAAAGCCTCTGCTTGGCTATGCGCATGGAACCGCAGGTATTGCCGATGCGTTGTTGGAGCTCTTTGAAACCACAGTTGATGAACGATATGTGCCCGCTATCGTTGGCGCTGCTGCCTGGTTACAACTTCAACTGGTGAGTAGTGAGAGCGATCCACAGTTATTGAGCTGGCCACGAGCGGTGGGTGGCGAACCAGCGGCTGCTTTCTGGTGCCATGGAGCAACAGGAATTGGGCGCTTCTTTCTCCACCTTGCTAAAGGGAATTTGTTTGCCAGTGCAGCTGCCATAACCGCCAGGGTGGCGAAGACCGTGGCTCGTGGTCACCGCTGGGCCTCGACTACTCAGTGTCACGGACTTGCTGGGAACATTGAATTCTTGTTAGATCTCTATCGCTTTACGGGCGATACACTCCTCTGTGAACAAGCTTTTGTCCTTGGTAGATTACTGGAAACGTTTGCTGGTGAGCAAGATGGTCTCCTGGTCTTCCCTTCAGAGTTTCCTGGTGTGTTTACACCTGATTATATGATTGGTTACGCTGGCGTTGCCCTTTGCCTGCTCCGTTTGAGCGCTCCCGAGCTCCTTCCCCATGCGTTAAGCCGTGCAGCTTTTCGTGCATATAGCCATACTGTACATCATACAATGCCTATTGCCTGATGAAGAAAGGCAGAAGTGGAGAAACTCTATGGATCAGCATCGCCTAGAATCAGTTCAAGAAGAACTTGCCAGGGCTTATGAGACGATTGCACAACAAAAAGATGTAGTGGAACGGCTCCAGCAGCAACTGGAAAGAGAACAATTTGCGCAAGAGTTAAGACAGTTGATGGTTCGTTCATCTACGGCAAGCCAATTGCTTTCCCCTTTTACTCATTCGCGGCTCTTAGAGATGGTTGTCCAGACGGCTGCTGAGGTTATTTCTGCCGATGCTGGCTCGCTTTTTTTAATTGATGAGGAGGCACAGGAGCTCGTTTTTGAGGTTGCCATTGGACCAAAGGCCCGGCAAGTGAAGCAGTTTCATGTGCCATTGGGGCATGGTATTGCTGGACTGGTTGCAGTAAGCGGACAGCCAATGGCGATTGCGCATGCTGATCAGGATACACGCCTGGCACTTGACATTGCATTCTCTATTCAATATGTACCGAAGAGCATTCTTTGCGTTCCTCTTTTCTACAACGATAGAGTTATTGGCGTGATCGAATTACTGGATAAGCAGAAGAATGCGCTATTCACGCCAGAGGATATGTATATACTTGGACTCTTTTCGCATATGGCCGCCGTTGCTATTGGGCAATCGCGTTCGTATCACGATCAACAATCGTTGCTTCAATCACTTATTCATGCGTTTACCCAGGACAATGTACAGCAGCGGCAACAACTCTATCAGCAGGCCGAATCTTTTTCTCATTGGGTAACTACAGAGGACCCTTCTTACGCCAGAATGCGCGAGCTGGTCACGCTTGTCAATGAGCTTTCACTTTATGGTGAGCAAGAAGCTGCCCTATGTAGTACTGTGCTCCAGGGGTTTGCACAGAGCCTTCGTCTGCGGAATCTCGCCGTTTTACCGTCATAAGACAGTAGCTAGACAGAAAAAGAATTGACAAAGGAGCAGTTATGAAGATTGTTCCAGCCTGGAGTGCGCAATTTGCAGAGGATGCACTCCGTACAGTTGATCCCCTTCCCCCCCTTGAAGATAGCGTGACCTGGGAAGGCGTTTTCGGTAACAGTACAGGCAAGGGCGTAAGAGTTGCTGTTATCGATAGTGGGATAGATAGTACCCACCCTGCCTTTGACAAGGGCGTGAGCGGATATGTGGCAATTCATGAGGATAACGGATCAATTTTGTATGATACCGAGCCCCATGAAGATGTGTTTGGGCATGGCACCGCCTGTGCAGGCATTATTCGTTCTATTGCACCTGACTGTGAGCTGTATAGTGTTCGTGTGCTGGGCTCAGCATTAATTGGACGTGGAAGTACGTTTATGGCGGGTCTGCGTTGGGCCGTAGAAAATAATATGCACGTCTGTAATTTAAGCCTGGGAACTACAAAAAAAGAATTTTATGCAAGCTTGCACGAGATAGCTGATAAAGCTTATTTCAATAATGTGCTGCTTGTCGCAGCGGCTAATAATCTTCCGATTCCAAGCTTTCCTTCCATGTATTCCTCTGTTATTTCGGTTGCTGCTGATCAACAAAATGAATATGACATGCACCGGTTTTTCTATAATCCCGCTCCTCCAGTAGAGTTTGGTGCTCCAGGTATAGAGGTACGTGTTCCCTGGCAGAACCATAGCTGGATTATGGCAACTGGCAATAGTTTTGCTGCCCCTCATATTACGGGTATGATTGCCAGTATTCTGGGCAAACATCCGGGTATAACTCCTTTCCAGGTAAAGAGCCTTTTGCGCTCGCTGTCTGCTAATTCAACTGTCTACAGGCAGAGAGGGCGCTCAGGTGATAGTTAAAGCGCACGAAGAGAAATAAGAAGGTAGCTCAAGGTTGGATTGAAGAAAAGGAGCGTCTATGGATACTATACAGGAGGTTCGCTCTCAGGAGCGTCCAACGAAGTCACCCTGGCTTATTAATCGTAATTACCGCCTATTATTCTTTGGTCAGGCTATTTCACTCATTGGTGATCAGTTGTCTGCCTATACCCTGTTGCTCTGGATTGTCCTTATTATCGCCCGAGACCAATCCTGGGCTCCAGTAGCCACTGGTGCGGTCCTTGTTGCTGGTATGGTGCCCAATCTTACCATTGGTCCGCTGGCAGGGGTATTTGTGGATCGTTGGAATCATCGTCTCACCATGCTGCGTACAGATCTCCTGCGGGCCATCTGCACGCTCTTTCTTCTCCTAGGGACCGGGATCGTCTCCATTCCATTTTTAACGTATAATCGTTATTCTTCTTTTGTACAACTGGCCATCTTGATTGTGGTGGCCTTCTTTATCAGCGCCTTCTCACAATTTTTTGCGCCTGCCTACACAAGCCTTATTGCTGATATTGTTCCGGATAAGCAGCGTCCGCAAGCGGCTGCCTATGGTCAGGCAATGACATCTTTTGCGATGATTATTGGTCCTCCTCTAGCTGCTCCATTGCTTATTACCTTTGGTTTACAATGGGCTCTTTTCATTGATGTCTTATCGTATGTTGTTTCCCTTCTTACGTTATGGGCTATTCGGCCTCCTGTTATGTCAACAGCGCAGGCGGCAAAGCATGGCAGTATCAAGCAAGAATTTGTAGCGGGGCTGCGTTTTTCCTTTGGTCATGAGATCATTCGGATGTTGATTGTGGTCTCGGTCATCACGGCTTTTGGTGTGGGAGCCTTTGAAAACCTGTACCTCTACTTCATTAAGCAGAACTTACATACTGATGTCAAGATGATCGGTTTAATAGGTGCAGTGCTTAGTTTTGGCACAATTATTGGAGCCCTGTTTGCGAGCAGACTATGTACTGCCCTTGGATCGAGCAAGACGCTTTACTCTGCATTGGCTGTGTTAGGCTGTATTATCATGGTGCTTTCGCGTATGACTAATTTTATCAGCGCTGTGATTGTTATTTTTCTGCTGGGCCTGGTTGCTTCATGCTTGCGGGTTGCAGTGGCCCCCCTGATGTTAGAGGTCACGCCAAAGCAACTGATCGGGCGTGTTGTGAGTGTGATGAACCCCCTTGCGGCTGTTGCTTCCTTGCTCTCCGCTGTCATTGCAGGCATTTGTGCAGGCGTATTGCTTGTTCATTTTCAGGCTACTCTATTCTGGTTTCATTTTGGGCCAATTGATACTATTTTTATTGGTGTTGGCCTTCTGTTCCTCATTGCGGCCTGTTACGCTTATCTATCGACACAAAGAAGGAGCAATAGCGATGCTTAGCATGCCGTCTCACACCCCTTCGCCCCAGGGAGATAGCAGACAGACACCCGTCTTACTGATCAGCATGCCGTTTGGCCTCCTTGATTATCCTTCGCTCGCTCTTGGTCTATTGCAAGGATCGTTGCAGCCGTTACAGATACCGACCTCGACACTCTACTTCACGTTTAAATTTGCAGAGATGGTTGGGAGTATCTTTTACCAGCAGATTGCCAAAGGGCGTCCGATGATTCAGGATTTTATTGGCGAATGGATCTTTTCTGCGGCCCTTTTTGCTGAGAACAGCGAGACTGAAGCCTATATTCGCAATGTTGTCTATGGGGATATGGAATGTCATAACACTATCTATAAAACGGGTAAGGGTATCACAGAAGATTTTATTCAGGATATTCTTGCTGCGCGTGCAAAAACAGAGCTTTTTCTAAGTGAATGTGTAGAAGAGATCCTCCAGCATAATCCCGCTATAGTAGGCTTTACCAGTGTGTTTCAGCAGCATGTTGCATCTTTAGCTCTGGCAAAGCGTATTAAGGCCCGCAGTCCTGAGACTTGTATCATGATGGGTGGCGCCAATTGTGAAGGAATTATGGGTGTTGAACTTATAAAACAGTTCTCATTTGTCGATGTCGTGGTCTCTGGCGAGGGAGATCAGATCTTTCCTGATCTGGTTAAGCGCATTCTGGCCGGGCAATCGATCTCTCATTTGCAGGGAGTGTACACCAGGCGGAATGTACAGTTGCTCACAGCAGGGAAGAGCATCATGAATACTCCCTCTATTCGGAATTTAGATGCCCTGCCTTTTCCTCTGTTCGATGATTTTTTTGAGCAGTTGTCTCGTACCAGCATACGGCAGACAATCACGCCAGGCATTACATTTGAAACGTCGCGTGGCTGCTGGTGGGGAGAAAAGCACCATTGTACGTTTTGTGGACTGAATGGTTCTACCATGACCTATCGTAGCAAAACGGCTCAGAGAGCGATGGAAGAATTGCTGTATCTGACCAATAGCTATCCTGATTGCGCTATCAGTGTCGTCGATAATATTCTTGACATGAAATATTTTAAGGATTTTATTCCTTCGCTTGCCGCTCTGCCAGGAAATTTGCGTCTTTACTATGAAGTCAAAGCGAATTTGCGGAAAGAGCAGGTAAAATCTTTACGTGAAGCTGGCATCCTAATGATCCAACCTGGGATTGAAAGTTTAAGCAATCATGTTTTAGATCTGATGCGCAAAGGTGTCAAGGGTTTACAGAATATTCAGCTTCTCAAGTGGTGTAAAGAGTATGAAGTTGATGTGACCTGGAACTTGCTTTGTGGTTTTCCTGGTGAAGATCCCGCTGAATACAGACATATGGGCGAGATTTTGCCGCTTCTGACTCATCTGCGTCCGCCTTCGGGCATTGCTCCGATTCGTCTGGACCGTTTTAGTCCAAATTATGATGAAGCAAAGGAGCATGGCTTTTATAATGTACGCGCCTATCCATCCTATCAGTATATTTATCCTTTTTCGCCAGAAATCATCAACAATCTGGCATACTTTTTTATTTACGATTATGCTGACGAGCGGGATGTTGCCAGTTATACGCTTCCCATTGCTCAGTTTATGGTCATGTGGCATCAACAACATAGAAAGAGCCAGCTTTTTTTCCTGGATTATCAGGAGTATCTCATGATCTGGGACCTTCGTCCGGTGGCCACAGAGGCATTGGTAATTCTTACAGGTTTACAGAGGAGCCTCTATATCTTTTGCGATACGATTCGTAATCATCATCACTTGCAACAATTTGTTACAGAGCATGCAACTCCAGAGGAAGAAGGGAAACCATTTGAAGAGTTCCTTGAGCCACTTATTCAAAAAGGCTTGATGCTTCAGGACGGTCATTCCTATCTGAGCCTGGCTGTTCAACGTCGACGTGAGTCGGAACGGCTGACCCAGCCTGCTGTCAAGCAGCTCCAGGCGTAGCCAGTTTGTGGAGAAGGCAAGAGGTGATCAAAGCGATGCGCGCAATATCTTAATCAAGTATTGCGCGCATCGCCCTCTTGTTTGTCCTCTTCGTCTGGAAATTTTTAAGAAAGAGTGTGATCAGCGAGCATAACAAGTGCCCTTATGGCACAGCGTATCCTTCTTATCCTTGTTGTGCTTCAATTACGACCGCTGTACCATAACAGAGAACCTCTGTGACGCCCTGTGTGAGTTCCGTTGCGTCGTAGCGTACGGCAATAATTGCATTTGCACCCTGTTGGATAGCATGCTGGATCATCCGTTCATAGGCATCACTGCGTGTATGCTCACAGAGCTCAGTGAAAAGAGTAATATCGCCACCGGCTAGCGTTTGTAAGGCTGCCCCTAAAGTTCCAGCAATACTGCGCGAACGGACAACAATGCCGCGTACGATACCCAGTGTTTTGACGATTCGATATCCCTCCAGCTGATTGGCTGTGGTCACGAAATAGTGAATATTATGTTCTGTTGCTTGTTCCTGATACATGCTTTGTGCCTTTCAATGCTTTATAGAGGTGAAAATCACAATACAATTGTAACACTTATAGATACATTTTTGGAGTCTTTTTATGGCCAAATTTAAGAAAAGTGCTGATAACATCCTGTGCTTTATTACTATCTACAGGATCTAAAAGCTCTTCATTATCTTCAGAAGTTTCTTCGTGAGCTTCCCATGTGCCGCAGTAATCAACGATGGCTTGCCAACGTTGTTGTAAGGAGAAGGTGATAGCTCGCACGAATTCAAGATACACAAATCTTTCAAGCCAGCCTGGATGAGCGTGGCTGGTAAGCACAGCTCGTGGTCGAGCATTGGGGATACGGCTAGTTGTGATGCTTAGCATGCCATAATCTGATTGAAACAATGGGGATGGCGGTAGATCGTCTAAGCCAGCGGCATGAATCTTCACAAGATAATCACCATCTGGCGGTATATAGAGCAGATCGGGGGTCACTGCGCGAAATTGTTTCATTGCCCCCAGGCTGTGATCCACTGTGAATGGCTGTGTCAGATATGCTGGCAATCGGTAAGCCCGCCCCAGATACTGCTCAGCGCTCTCTACTTCTTTCCTATCAAAGGCATAATAGAATGTATCTTTCCAGGTTGAGGTAATCTCCTCTTTAAAAACCTGGATCTGAAAGCCGAGTTCTTCAGCAATACCTTTCACCGAAGAAATTTCCCCTAGCGCTCCCTGTCCAATCTGTGCCTTTGGCCCCAGCCATAGCTCTCGTGGTAGAAGTTGTTGGTGTAATTGGGCGAGAAACTGATCGGCTGGCATCACTGCAATCTCTTTTGTAAAATTGAGTGTCCCAACATAATCAATTCCCAACGCTTTAATTAAGCGAATAGTTTCATCTTGCGCAGTTAAATATGGGACGGGGATTGTGCCTCGTGTCTCAACAGGCCTGGGGCGGAAGATAAGTGCTACAGAGACTGTGTTGAGCTCTCTTGCCCGCTTTTGAACGTGTTTAAGGATATTCTGTTGACCTGGAATAAGGCCATCAAAAACGCCAAATGTTAAGATGCAGCCCCCAACCTCTGAAAAAAAAGAGCTATGAGGAAGCCCTTCAATGTCGAAGGAGACTATTTCCACTTCTTTTCCATCCGATTTATCCTGTACTTTAGATACGTCGTTCACAGGCTATCTACTCCTCCCTATGATTATTTTTCGCTCTATGCAAATAATGAATCTAATGGATGGATACTTTTCTGGCACCCTTTTCCTTCTGTTCATAGTGTAATCAAAATCAATAGAAATGTCAATAACTTTGTGTAAGTTTGGATAAGCTTTAGGAAGGTGAGGAAAGTTTTGAAAATGTATGCAAAATTTGCAGGGGGCCAGGGCTTCACTCTCCTGATAACGTGTTCATACCCAGGGTTCACTCCGCAATGTAAAAATGGAGCCTCCAGAAGAGAAGCGTGTGCAGAGATCATCTTCTGCGAGGAAACCTCATGAGAGGCTTCTCATGGAGGTTTTTTTAGTGTAAAATTTTAAAAAGTAAGCTATTTAGCGACATTTACTTACAATATCACAAGGGAAATAGAATATGGCTTTACCAATGAATGAAAAATTATTGGATGAGACTGGCTGGCTGTTGCTGCAAGAATTACAACAGAATGCGCGTCTTTCTTATAGTGAATTGGGACAGCGTGTGGGACTGTCATCACCAGCGGTGGCTGATCGTATGCGTAAGATGGAGGAAGCCGGTATTATTACTGGCTATCGTACTGAGATCAATCTTGGGAAGCTCGGTTTGCCTATGATGGCCATCATTCGCCTGGGAAGCTTTGCGGGTCAGAGTTGCAATAGTGTGGCTGCACAGGTAGGCCAGATTCCTGAAGTACTTGAATGCTATCGGGTGACAGGGAGTGATTCGGTGATTGCGAAGGTTGTAGCAGGTTCGGTCGAGCATCTGGGGAAAGTCGTCGATCAACTCTCTCTCTATGGCTTGCCAACCACATCACTGGTCATCTCCAAAGGCCGCGAATCCCGTTTGATTACTCATGAGATAGTTAAGTGCGTAGAGTGAACTATATCTATACCATAAGACATTGGAAACTTGACAGTGTGATTGTGAAGTGACCTTTGCAGAATAAAGTCTGTGAGCATTGACGAGAAGATCCTTGTTCGCTCTATTTGCCATACACAAAGCCATACAGAAGCTGGGATGCTTCAATTCTAGATCCCGGCTTCTGGCTATCAGACCTGAGTTGCACTCAATCATCCTCATCAAAAAAGCCTCTCAAATTCTAAAGCCATTTCTCGAATTTTCTTTCATAATCAATGTTATTGCCCTGAATTGCTTTCGATTCTCCCTGTATTTTAGCACAAAAAGACGATACACTAGAAGCATCACAATGTTCTCTTATCTCATAAAAAAAAGGCAAGGGCTCGCAATGATTATTCTTCTAACTTCTCTTGGTTTGTTGCTTTTATTGGATATTGCTGCACTACGCTGGGGTGTGGATAGTCGAGATAGTATTGAGAGTAACGAGTGGGAACACCGGTTGGAACAGGTTCGTAAACAACTCTCAGAAGCGTGCTAACTCTGCAAGAGAGAGCTCAATTTGAGCTCTCTCGGGTTCTTGGGTCGGGCCCACTTCCTGATGTTCTTCCGATGCGCAAAGCTCAGGCATCGAGATGGAGAAGATGAGGAGCTACTAATAGACCCATGGGTTTAAGCTGGTATTCATAGGCCCAATCTTTTCCCTCAGAGCGCCAGAATTCAGGACCACACCACTTTGCTTTCTCATTGGTATTGTGCAGACCTCCAAAGGCATTGACGCGATTGCCAAAGGCAGTGATCGCAAGTGTATGCTCTCCTGCGGAGATAAAACCCAGCTCGCATTGAAATGGAGCGAAGGCAATCTTCCCACGAACCTCTCCGTCAAGCGCAATCGAGAGCAGAGGAGTCTTAAATTTGGGCGTAAAGAGAGCCATCTCTGCATCATTGCCAGTAAGTGGGCAATGATACGTCACATTACCGGCGTAGAAAGGCAGCCCCTGCCGCGTCCAGTCGCCAAAGGCAAGCTGTCGCACAGGCTTGATAATTCGTGCCTCACGACCGCGTATCTCAACGCCAAAGTCTCCTAGCAGATAGCACCATTCTAGATTCGTCTGTCGTCCAAATGGCAGTTCGAGGATCAGCTCATGCGTCCCAATTGAAAGATCTGGCAGACGAAGCGTCTGGATTGCTTCATCAACAAACCAGCCATCAATCTGCTTTGAGACAAGCTGACCATTCAGGTAGATTGACACATTCGTGGCATCTTCCAGAGCCAGTTGCGGTGCCGTGACTTCAACTGTGGTCTGAATAGTGAAAGCAAGGCTCACTTGATGTTCGGCTGGTCGATGCTCTTTCTCGATCCAGGGCTGTGCAAAGGCCTCAAATTTTAAAGGATAGCCAAGACGCTGGCGGAGCATATTATCAATGCGGAGGACTTCTTCTACCTCCTGCCAGGGCTCATCGTCTAAGTGATAGCGAGCCTGATCGAGCAAAAGAACATTGGGTTCAGAGAGCGTTACAGGGACCTGACTATGATTATAATCATAGATCTCAGCCTCGTCCCTGGCATGCCAGCGTTTTTGTGCCTGTCGTTCTCCCCCCTGGGTCCAGCCAGGTTCAAGGTGAAGCAGCAGACTTCCATGAGCAGGGAAGTTCCAGGCGATACGCGTTTTTCCATCCTGAAAAGTTGAGGCAAGCGTGAACTGTTCTCCTGTGAGCGTCTCCAGAACAGTGACTGTCCAACTGCCCGCCAGATAAATGTGGGTATTGTCGCACGCCTGAAATTTATCAGTATTACAAATAAAGACAAACCGGTTCTCGCCATCCTGACGTATCTGATGGAGTAAAGTATCGCTGGCTCGTCCATTGGCCAGATGTATCTCTATCTCGCGCACTTTTGAGACGCTTTCCAGCAAGCGTCGACGAGTTAACGGAATATGGACACATCGTGCAGCCAGTTTTTCGGCGCGATCAGATGGTTGAGCATCTACGAGCGAAGGAATCTCTCCTGCAAAGACAATCTTGCCCCCATGAGCGCAGAAGGACTCAAGCCGCTCCAGCGTCGTCGCCCGAATGGTTCGCATAGACGGAACAATTACCACATCATAACGCCCCTCACCAACCGAGAAACGCGCTTCGGTCTGCTGATGAGAAAGAGAGGGTAAAAGCGACTCAGCGATGAAATCAAAATCAATGAGTCCAAAGAGCAGCCAATTTGTCAGATCATCGAAGTTCTGTTCGCGCTCTTCGCGTTCTGCTGCTGTCTGTTCAAGAGGGCCATAACAGAGCCAGAACGACTCAATTGGATGGATCACACCAACACGAACATGAGCCTTACCGCGAGTCAGAGCGGTATTGACGCGTGCAAAATGATTTTCGACAAGAGGGTACTCACGATACCAGGGAGATTGATAATTAATCGATGCGGGGTAATCGCGTTTGGCCTCACCAGCCATCGAGACCCATGAAAGATGATGAACGCGCACAGTGATCCCCAGCGCAGCCTGCCAATCGCCCTGAGCTTTATGACCCACGAAATCAAAATCCCAGTTGGTGACCCCATAGAGCTCACTCAAGACTCCTGGACGTCCATACTGGTGGGCAGCACTTTGAGCCTGTTTGGCAGTTGTATATTCATGAGAATCGCAGAGGATATCAATTCCAGGCAGCTCAAAACCGCGATAAGAGCGCATAGCTTCGCCTAACGCCTGCGTCTGAGATTCAAGCGTCTTCTCCTCCATCATATGCCCGGTCAGAGCCAGATGATGTTCCTGGCACCAGGCTCCCAGCGTATCAGCAAATGCCTGCGAGAAGCGTTCGGCGATATGATCGTGATAGTGGTAGCGTGCAAGTGAGGCTTCTCCCTCTGGCAGCTCCCAGAAGAGCTCAGGCAGACGATCTTCCAGGTGATAACCATAAGCCTGTGCAAAGGTCGCCAGAAAATCGTCTGTCCAGGGTAGATAGAGATCCGTCAGTTCTTCGGCAAAGTGGAAGGCCTCTTTATGTGCAAATTGTGGCTCATCAGTGAAGATTGCAGGGACAACGGAACCAAAAAAATCACCAATGGTCTGGGCATAGCGTTCATGTGTGACGGCAATAAAGCGTTCAATGGCAGCTTTCTGGAGCGTATCGACATAGGATTGATTATTGAACCAGGGAGAATTGCGAGCGATCTCGAGATATGCATACCAGATCACAGCATCCTGGGGTGCAGGCTCATTCTCCTGCAAGCGTTGATAGCTCGTCAGATATCCTCGTTCCAATGTGACCGCATAGCGTGCGAGTAAGCGTCCTTTTTCGGTGCGGGAAGCTCGAGCGCTACTATCCTGTTTCCCAGGAAGGCGACTGGTTGGACTGCCATAAGGAGCATAGGTAAAAAGGAGATGTCTGGCTCGAAACTGTGGATCAACCGTAACCAATCCTCCAGCAGCGCCGGAAGGCCAGCGATCCTCATCATAGAGCCAGGCCAGCATCTGTTCCTGCTGAGCCTTCTCCACGCATGCACGCACTAACGCGAGATATTCTTGACCGAGATATTCTGTCTCCAGGCCAGTACGCACATGGATATGAAAGCCCCCAAGCCCCATCTGTTTAAAAACCTCAATCTGATGGAGGAGTTGATCTCGTTTGAGGGCCGTGTTCCAGGCCCAGAAAGGCGTACCACGATAAGCAGCCGTAGGGTGTTGAAACAGCTCGAAATTGAATTTTTCTGCATTCTTTTGCTGATAAAGTTCCATTAAATCCCCCCTTCATTGGTTGGATATACAACAAATTATAGAACTGATCGAGCTACCTTTTGATTGAATAGATTTCGTAGTGGAGCATTCAATTTCTAAAAGGAAGCAAATGAAAGTATATTGATGCAATTATAACGGAAAGAATCGGTGTTGCCTAGCTTTTGACCTTATCCATCAAGGTACTCCAATGTGGAGCATCAGCGAAGCATTGGAGCAGCAGGCGTCGCTCCGCTGATCCCACACTGGTGCCACCTCTGCACACAGGTGGATAGTCCGTGTAGACCTGATTTGAGAGAGGATGTGTTCCAGGAATATGGTATGCTTAGATGAGATACTGTTTGTAACGACAGCTTTTTGTTGCTGGAGTGCATACTTTCTGCATACTTCAAAGAGGATGTATACCTATGGCACGATCATACCACACCAACCAGGTTTTATCTTCTCCAGAGCCGCTGATTGGTTCAACCTATCTAACCCCGACCTATCGTGTTGACCTTCGTCCAACGCACACCAAAGATGTGTTTTTTGATGCAAGCCCTGTTTCAGATTGGCGTACACTCTCCTGGAAAAAGATTGGGCGTCCTTATCGAGTAGAGCGCTGGTCTAAAGAGAAGAAACAGTGGGAGCGAGAGCATGGTCAGGAATTGCCCCCGCAGACCTCCTGGGAGATGTTCAATCGCTCATTTCAGCAGCTCTTTGACGCCGATGCCCTTGCCAGCCGCAAAGAAGCTTTACGCTCGCTGGGTTATGAGTTGAGCCACGGAGATCTCCATGAAGCCTGGGAGGCTGTAGAAGAGATGGTGCAGGCAACCGTATGGAATAAGATTCATCGGATTGAAGATGCCGTCTGGGACCCTCGTGGCAAGCGAGCACTCTTCGAAGGTCTGGACGTTAAAAAGCCCGAAGTCCTTTTTCTAGGGGCGGCAGATGGCTATGAAGCGATGCAACTTTTAGCGATGTATCCAGGTGGTCATGCAGTATTAGTAGATTATGATGACTATTGTCGTACGCACCGTTTTGGCCAATTTCCTGCGGCCTATCCATTCCTTGGCGTCAATGAAGCGACCGGCGCACCTGCCGTCTGGTATCGAGAAGAGATGAACATCGATTTTGAGGTAGTTGATATTCGAGACCTCAACTATGGACGTGAGTTCGATATTGTCGTGAGTATTGGTCTTATTGAGCACTTCCCTGATGAGTATAAGCCATTAGCATTTGATATGCATCGCCGTTTTCTCAAACCGGGAGGGTATGCGATTATGACCACGCCTCGTTTGCAGTTACAGTCCAGATTGTTTTACACTTTATTTGCAGACATTATGAACTTTGCCTATCGTGAATTGATGGATGTGACCCATCTGGGTCTCTATGCTTATGAGAATGGGTTCGAGATCCTGCGCCATGGGCGTATCAAGGCCCATAATGGCATTATTACCCGCGCACGTTAATACGAGAGAAAGCACAAGGTTTCCCGGTATGGTAGTACAAAGAGATATTGAAAATCGTGAAGATATCGCCAGATTGATTCGTGGCTTTTATACCCATGCAATGCAAGATGAGCTCATTGGCCCTTTCTTTACCGAGATTGCAGCCATCAACCTTGAAGAGCATCTCCCAGTTATGTACGATTTCTGGGAGAACCTCTTATTTCAGACCGGAGCGTATCGAGGAGGAATGATGTATAAACATATACTGCTCGATCGCCAGAAGAAGCTTGAAAAGATCCACTTTGCTCGCTGGCTGGAGCTCTTTGAGCAAGAAGTAGATCAGCATTTTAATGGACCAGTGGCCGAGGATGCGAAGAGTCGAGCTCGCTCGATTGTCCCTTCTCTGTATCTCAAGCTGAACCCGGCTTTTCTGCCAATGACACGAAAAGAGTAGCAGCAAAAGCAATGCTACTCATGTTATGAGTCGATACGTTTCTTGCTACAAGCAAGCCTCGTCTCCGTGTGAAACTGCTTGTCCATTAGCGACCCCAAAAGCTTGACTCTCCCCTTAGAGGATACTCTATACTTCTGATTGTAGAAGGTTCTTGCAGAAAGTTCTCGCGGAAAGTTCTTCTATTTAGAAAGATGTAGCTATGTTTAAGATTGGCGATTTCTCAAAGTTGAGCCAGGTCTCAATCAAAACGTTGCGCTATTACGATGACTTTGGTCTGTTGAAGCCCGCTGCGGTAGATGAAGAGAGTGGCTATCGCTATTACGAGGGAAGCCAATTAGGGCGATTGAATCGTATTCTTGCACTAAAAGATATGGGATTATCACTCACCCAGATCGCACAGGTCTTGAAGGAGAATATCACCCCTGATCATCTCAGAGGAATGTTGCACCTTAAGCAAATGGAATTGGAGCAACACTTACAGGATGAGCAGTTTCGTCTACATCGAATCGAAGCCTGGTTACAACAGTATGGAGGAGAAAGTACAATGCCCCAATATGATGTCGTTATTAAGTCATTGCCAGAGATCCGGGTTCTTCAAAGACAGGCAGTTGCTCCAACTCAGCCTGAGTTGGGTCCAACGCTTGATCGTTCATTTGATAGTGTTATGGATGCTCTGTCTGCTCAGGGAGCGAAACCACTGGAGGCTCCTACAACAGTCTACTACAATGAAGAATACTGTGATATCAATATCCACGTGGGAGCGTGTACCCCCTTTGAAGGGAAGCTTAACCCTGAACTTCTTCCACAGGAATGTGAGATTATCACCCTTCCAGCGGTCAAAGTTGCCTCAACCATCCATCATGGCAGTTTCGCCACAATGCATCAGGCCTATCAAGCGATACTGCAATGGATCGAGAGCAACGGTTATCAGATCTGTGCTCCTAATCGTGAACTTAACCTTGTCTATCAGCGCAATGGAGATCAAGCGAACTTTGTGACGGAGATTCAGTTCCCTGTCCAGATTGGCTAAAAAGGATTGTTTAAACGTAAGTATCGCAGGAGAGGTTAAATCTATGAATCCATCACAGATTGTTTATGTTGGAAACGCACATTATTGTTACGCCAATTCAGCTGCGATGTTACTTGCAGCAAGTGGGGAAACGGTTTCACCAGCTTTGATCGAAGTACTGACAGGCGTTGGTCTGGGAGCTCTTCTGATCCCTGGAGCCCCGCCCTTATTTAGTATGCATGCACCAGATGAGGGGCTTTCGCAGGCGCTTACACTATTGGGATATGACTTCATAGAGCAGACTGCACCGCCAGAAGATCCAATCGCATCATTACGTTCACAACTTCAGCAGGGACCAGTGGTGTTAGGACCATTAGATATGGGACACCTGCGCTATCTCCATGACTATGAATATCTGGGTGGTGTAGATCACTACGTATTGGCGTATGAGCTTAATGAGCAGGATATCCACCTGCACGATCCTCAAGGATGTCCATACATCTCGCTGGATCTGGAATCATTTCAGCAGGCCTGGCTGGCAGAACAGATCTCCTATCGACGAAGTCCCTATCGGTTATGGCATGGACCGGTGCGTCAGCGCGTAGTGCCTCAGGAAGAACTGTATAGTCAAGCAATCTCTGCGTTCCAGAGGATCTATCGCAAGGCTGAGAACTTCACGGTCCAGCGGCACTGGTTGACTGGCGCTACCGCTATACATGCTTTTGCAGAGCAACTGCAAGGTGCAGGCGTGCGCGCTTCTTTGATAAGCTTCTCACTGCCCTTAGGAGCCAAACGAGCTCATGATTATGCAGCCTTTTTTAAGCCCTATCATCCTGAACTGGCCCGTTTAAAAAGTGCCCAGAGCCAGTCATTTGGACATCTTCATTCGCTCGTTGCCCAGAACCGCTGGCCTCAATCTGTATCAGAGCTAAATGTATTAGCAGATCTTGAAGCAGAATTTCAAGATTGTTTGCTGCAAGTCTGATAGGATCAGCGCGTTTAAGGGGATCAAACAGATCATGTGAGCCGGCAGATGACCTCATTCCTGGAGACGAACCAACATATGAAACCGTTGGTCGAGCTAATCCGTGAATGAACTACGATAAAGATAATGAAGATCCAACCCTGTTGGTATCTGATGATTGATAAACTTCATTGCTTTAAAAAGGTTTAATCGGAGAAGTCGAAAGGAATTGCAGATGAGTAAGCCGGCTGCACAGATCTCAAATAAAGTAAACGGTGTTGGACGGAGAGTACACGGAGCTGCGACCAGCCCAGGAATGGTCTTGCTTGCCCGCTGTGGCTATGCGGCCAAAGGTCTGGTCTATGTCATTATTGGCATCCTGGCAGTACAACTTGCCTTTGGCCTGGGGGGATCAGCGATTGACCAGCGTGGAGCGCTTCAGACCCTGAGCGAACAACCATTTGGAAAATACATGCTGATCATCGTCGCCGTTGGCCTTCTGTTATATGCCATCTGGTCTTTTATTCAAGCCATCTTTGATACAGAGCGCAAAGGGAAGCAAGCTAAAGGGATAGTCGCACGTCTTGGATATGCGGGCGTGGGGATCTCCTATGGACTGCTGGCCTGGGGATCATTCCAGGTCATTGCTGGATCGGGAACTGGATCAAAAAACTCAACCGCCTCTGCGCAGGACTGGACTGCTACCCTGCTTAAGCAACCTTTCGGAGTTGGACTGGTAGTCGTACTTGGCTTGATCGTCCTGGCTATTGCAGGGGCATTATTTGCTAAAGCCTATAAAGCGAAGTTCCAGTATCGGCTTAACCTGACCAACGTGAGAGCCTCATTAAGAAAAGTGCTCGTGAACCTGGGGCGTGCGGGATATACCTCGCTTGGTGTCGTGTTTGTCATTGTGGGAATCTTTTTTATCGTTGCCGCCGTCCAACACAATGCGACTGAAGCGAAGGGACTGGATTCCGCTCTTCTGACATTAGCTCAACAGCCCTTTGGTCAGTTTTTGCTGGCCATCGTCGCGCTTGGTCTCGTTGCGTATGGTATCTATTCCTTTGTTGAAGCACGTTATCGTCGCCTGGGATAAACGAGGCAGATCGGCAAAGAACCTGTTAAAGAACCTGTTCTGGTACGTTTTCAAAGAACCTGTCCACACAATCATTGGAGCGCGAATGTGGGCAGGTTCTTTTTGTGCGTGATGAGCACCCAAACAAAACATTAAAGCCTGGATGATTGCTGAAATAACGGTGAATAGGGAGAATATGGAGAATTCATTACTAAGGTCTAAATTTAATAACTTTATCTACACCAAATTATAACCGTATTTAGATGAATAAAATGCCAATATCGTTTATACTTTGTAAAGTTGCACGTATATTGGGGGGATAAAGAAGCGAAATTGAGTGTATTATCAGGATTTCGGTACTCAATGATTTTCAATGAGTGTTATAAACGTTGTTAAGAAATGACGTCAAAAGGTGACAAATACGTAAGAATGTGTTATCATGGTGGTATGAAATTAAGCCAGTACGCGAAACAACAAGGGATTAGTTATCGCACCGCGTTACGCTGGTTTCGAGATGGAACCATTCAAGGGTATCAGGCTCCATCAGGAACGATTATCGTGACGGAAAGCCGCGAACCAGCGCAAGCCGTTCAAAAAGTTGCCATTTATGCGCGAGTTTCATCCTCAGAGCAGCGGGAGGATTTAGAACGGCAAGCCGAACGTTTGAGCCAGTATTGTACCGTACGCGGGTATCACGTGGCGCTGGTTGTCAAAGAAGTGGCTTCTGGGGTCAATGACAGTCGGCCAAAATTGCTGAGTCTTTTAAAAGATGCCAGCATCACGCGGGTGGTTGTCGAACATCGCGACCGTCTCACGCGTTTCGGTTTTCAGTACATTGATGCGCTCTTTTCGGTACAAGGTCGGGTGATTGAAGTGGTCAATCCCGCCCAAAACGATACCGAAGAATTGCTGGCTGACTTGACCAGCATTATCTACTCGTTTTGCGCCAGACTCTATGGACAACGGAGAGCCAAACACAAAACAGAGAAAGTGGTGCAAGAGTTACAGGAACAGGGGGATGCCTGATGCGGCTGGTTGAACGTCATCTCGTTCGCGCAACTGATCCACGCTTTGCTGCCATTGATGCAGCGGCGTTTGCATCCAAAAACCTGTACAATCAGGCGAACTATCAGATCCGGCAAGCCTACATTCCTCATGGGAGGTATTTGCCCTATGCCGAAGTGTTCCACCTCGTCAAGGGCATGGGCTGCTACAAAGCGTTGCCAGCCAAGGTCGCCAATTCCATTTTGATCCTGCTGCATAAAAACTGGGTATCGTTTTTTGAAGCTCTGGAGTCATACAAAGCTGATTGCTCTCGCTTTACCGGACGCCCTAAACTACCAAAGTACAAGGACAAGGAGAAAGGACGCAACATCCTTCTTTATGACACACAAGCTCTGGGCAAACGCGCTTTTAAGAAGACGGGCAAGCTTCTCCCTTCAGGATTACCCATAGAGATTGAGACCTGCATCCCCGAGTGGTGGCAAATTGCTCAGGTACGTATCGTGCCACGCTCCAATGAGTATATGATAGAGGTCGTGTACGAGCAGCCTGAGGAGCAGGCCGATGTGGACAGGAAACTGGTTGCGGCTATTGATGTAGGCGTGAATGTCCTGGCGGCATTGACCTCCAATAAACCAGGATTGGCTCCCCGTCTGGTCAGCGGCAAGCCCATTAAGAGCATCAATCAATACTACAACAAACAACGCGCCGCCCATCAAAGCCATTTGAGTCACGAAAAACGGTTCACCTCTCGCCACCTGGATCGCATAACGACGAAGCGCAATCGCCGTGTTGACAGCTATCTGCACACGGCAAGCCGTCGCATCATTGATCTGCTGGTGCAGGAGGGCATCGGAGTGCTCGTCATTGGCAAAAATCCGCTCTGGAAGCAGGAAGTGAATATGGGAAGCAAAAATAACCAGACTTTTGTGCAGCTTCCTCATGCTCGTTTCATTGAGCAGTTGACCTACAAGGCCAAACTGGTAGGGGTCCAGGTGATTATCCAGGAAGAGAGCTATACCAGCAAAGCGAGTTTTCTGGACGCTGATCCGCTCCCAACCTATCAGGCCGATCGTTCGGAAACGATCGTTTTTTCTGGCAGGCGCATTGCCAGAAGTTGGTATCGAGCCAGTGATGGGACAACTATCCACGCCGATATTAACGGGAGCTTGAACATTCTGCGGAAAAGTAACTCCGACCTTTTGCAATTGGGGCGAGGAGTAGAGGGCGCTGCAGTTCGCCCAAGGCGGCTGGCCGTCTAAACGGATGACCGATAGGCATATTTGTCGTCATTTTAAGAAACTGTAAATCAACGTAAATACTTTCTTGTTGGAAAAAGTTTTGAATGTGAAAAGATGCAAAGTGGTATTGGTGGAAATTCTGTGATGGTTGGAATGGCATCTATCCAATAATCCAGGATTGTGAGAGGTAGAATTAATGAATTTACAGCGTCCCTGTACAACATGTATACCTACTTCCTCTTCAACAAAGGGGTTTTCTCTTCAAAAATGGCGTTTCGGTCTCGGAGTCTTTACCCTTGTGGCCTGTATGGGTGGTATGTTGGCCTGGAGTGGTTTTTCCTTGCGATCTGCTCAGGCAGATACTATTGCGGCGGGAAGCGATAATTTGCAGACGGGCTGGTATGCGAACCAGTCAGGTTTAACGCCGGACCAGGTGGGAGGTGGAACATTTGGGAAACTCTTTAGTGCCAATGTTGTTGGACAGGTCTATGCTCAGCCGTTAGTCTCGCAGGGAACATTACTGGTGGCGACGGAGATGAACAATATCTATGGCTTAGATCCTGGTACAGGAAGCCAGAAATGGACGCGAAATCTCGGAACGCCTTTTAACCCGGCTGATGTGACCTGTTCGGATCTTATCCCCCGGGTTGGGATTACTGCAACGCCAGTCGTTGACTCTAAAACAAATGTCGCATACTTTACCTCAAAATCTTATCTGAATGGAACATCTGGCCCCGCCGTCTGGTATATGCATGCGGTGAGTGTTGCAAACGGGGCAGAGCAGAAAGGTTTTCCTGTTCAGATTCAGGGAGTGGCCGGGAATGATCCCACCATCAAGTTTGATCCTACAAAGCAGTTACAGCGCCCTGGCTTACTGCTCATGAATGGGGTTGTCTATGCTGCCTTTGGAGGACATTGTGATCGCAAGCCTTATGAAGGATGGATTATTGGGGTCTCAACAGCAGGGAAAGTAAAAACGCTCTGGACCAATGAGCCAGGTCAGCCGCTAGCGAATAATCCTCTGGGACCGGGTGGTGGTATCTGGATGCCAAGCAGTCTCTTGTCTGATGCTGATGGTGATATTGTGTTTAGCTCTGGTAATGGGAAAGTTCCCGATGTGACGGCGGGCTCGAATGCGGCTCACCAGACGTTAGCACAATCTATTGTTCGTTTGCATGTACAGGCTGATGGTTCGCTCAAGGCGACTGACTTTTTTGCCCCCTATGATGCGGATCTTTTAAATAAAAATGATTCTGATGTTGGATCTGGAGGAGTTGTAGAACTGCCATCGCAATACTTTGGTACAAAGAAATATCCTCATGTTATTCTTCAGGTAGGGAAACAAGGCTACATTTATCTGCTGAATGCGGACAATCTGGGTGGACGTGGTCAGGGCCCCAATAATTCCGATGCCGTTATTAATCGTGTTGGACCGTTTGGTGGTGTCTGGGGCAAGCCGAGTGTCTGGCCAGGAAATGGCGGCTATGTTTATATCACTACTGCTCAAGGTGGTGGTGGCAGTGGGAAGCTCAAGGTTTTCCATTCCAGCGTTGATGGAGATGGCAAGCCAACTTTAAGCTATGTTGGTGCTACCTCGGACACATTTGGGTTTGGTTCCAGTATTCCAGTGATAACCTCTTCGGGGGTCAGTTCTGGCTCTGCACTGGTCTGGGTGATCTGGTCGCCTGATGGAAGTGGAGTTGGTGGACAGTTGCGCGCGTATGATCCAATTCCTGTGAATGGGGTCTTGCATTTGCGCTATAGCGTTCCTGTCGGGACTGCGACAAAATATTCACCGCCTGGTGTCGATGCCAATCACTTATATGTGGGGACACGCGATGGACATGTTCTGGGATTTGGATCTCCCGTAAATACTCCATTGAGTGGTGAAGCATTGAACCTTGGTCAGGTAGTTATTGGGAAGAAACATACGGAAACATTAACAATCAAGGCGAGTACACATATTATTCTTACTGGCAAAATGATTAGCAACCCTGATTTTAGCATTAAGAAGAGTAAAGTAAAATTCCCCATCACTCTGAATGCAGGCGATAAGCTCTCTATGCCTGTGACTTTCGCACCAACCTCAGTGGGATTAGAGGCAGCAAATGTAACATTTACTACTTCACGTGGTGAGATTCCTTTTAGCCTTTCAGGGACGGGCGAGTCGAAGAAGGGAACGTTGACCGTCTCACCATCTCCCATTAGCTTTGGTGGGACCAGTGTAGGTGGCACTCCACTGACATCAACGACAACTTTGACGAACTCTGGTGCAACTCCAATTAAGCTGGAAGGGTATGATCTTCCAAATGCACCGTTTCATGTGAGTGGATTGCCTGCTTCACACTCAACTCTGGCACCACTGGCAAGTGTAACGGTGACAATAACCTTTTCACCACAGAAGATTGGAAGCTATACAAGCGTCTTTCGTATTTATACGACTGGTGGGGTGGCCACTGTCCCCTTATCAGGGAATGCAGGGTCTCCAGCTAACCTGGTGATCGATGCTACGACAATTCATGTTGGGAATGTCCCTGTAGGAAAAACCGTTGTAGTCTCGTTTACCTTGCAAAATACTGGCGGGAGTCCGTTAGAGATTACAATTTCAAAATCTCCTAGCAGCGACGTTGGCTTCAGTGCAGTTACCGATCTACCAGAAGGAACAGTGATTGCTCCGGGGCAGACGTTGACTGTAAAAGTAGACTTTTCACCAACTATGAAAGGTACCGCTAAGGACACATGGTCGTTTAACTCCAATGATAATACTGGCGAGAAGGTCGTCACGTTTGTTGGGAATGGAGTAGCTGCTTAAGAGCTCCTCTATCTTGACTGAACGAATAACCGTAAAAAGCCCCTCCCTCAGATCTTGAGATCTTGAGAGAGGGGCTTGACAGTTTGCTTTCTTTTCTCTACAATGCGTGTAACAATAGTTACATTAAATGATCGAGCGTTCATCCCTCGATCCAGCTTTGAAGATGGAGTATTGATTAGTATGGTTCACAGTATTCAGCGTCCACCTGCTCCGAGGCCATATGGTTCAGGCTACTATGAGCACAATGATAAAAGATTCATTCAGACAATTCCGCAACGTGCGTCTAGATCTTTGAAGGTGCAAAGCTCCGTTGCTCTCCACCACGATGATCTGAACTATGTAACAAAAGTTACCTCTATTTTGCCTGTTAAGACTATTTCTCTGACCTCAAATGATCTCATCCTCAATCCTCTCTCCATGTGCACCTCCCTTATGTGTACCCCCTATATGCAATATACCTCCTATATGTGTTGTTAGACACTTTTTTTGACAACCAGTAGTAAGAGGCTTCTATTATTCTGCTCCCATGCTCCTAAAAGCTGAGATGCTGTGCTCAAATAATCGTTGAAGCCCCTGATACTTCCCCATTTTGTATGGAAGTGCTTGTTGGTTGCACTTCATTATTAATCGCTTCGTGCTGTTTTGAACTGAAATTTTTTGCATTTATAAAGGATGAGCTTCTATGATTAGTCAGATTGCAACAATCACTCCTCTTCAACCAGATAATTTTCTTGTTCATCATCGTAGTCAAGAGCAGAGAGATCTCGTCATTTTGAAGTACATGGCGCGTAAGGTCTCTCATCACTTCCAACTTTCACCGATCCAGGTAGAAACCTCTTTTCCGCTTCGTCGCACATTAGAAGAGAGACGCGAGCGAGAACATCATACCGTCATTTTTAATCCTGCTGAATTAGTCAAGATACGTGATTTTGCGTTTGTCGGGTTTGTAGGAACTCGTCAGCAAGCCATCAGCAGTAGTGTCTACAATGAGTTGCTTCAGGCTGATCGGCAATTAGTGGCTGAGATCTCACATATGCCGGGTTTTCTTGGCTATGCCTCCTTAGAATTACGGCCAGGACTCTGGTATAATCTTGTTGTCCTTGAGGATTATGAGCTGAAGTCTCATCTTCTTGGAAGCGAGGCTCACAAGTATGCTGCGCACCAGCTGGCTCCTCGCTATTATGATTGGATTCGCTTACACAGTGGTGTGATCCGCAATGGTTTAGCCAGCGGTGATTTTGTGTTACAGCGAACCAAATTTTATCACTTTCCTGGCGGCTTACAAGCGGTTAGTCAGGCTTCAGCAGTGCAGCCGCATAATTAGTAATGAGAGAAAAAGGGAAGATTTATGAAGATCTCTTCGCAGCAACAGAATGGTTTACGATTTGCAAACTTCCTTTCTCCACTCATGCAAGAGACGTATCAGCGGATTGCGGAAGAGGTAGGGAGGCGCCTGGCGATTACCACCTCGCTCCATACAGGCGCTACCCTTGACGAGTTTGAAGCAGGAGAGGCTGATCTTGGTTTCTTATGTGGCTTGCTATATGTTCGTTTACGACAGAGATCTGATTGTCCTGTTGACATTCTCGCTGCTCCTGTACTGTCAGGTGAGCGCTACCAGGGCAGACCAATCTATTTTTCAGATGTGATTGTGCGCAAAGCCAGCGTTTATACATCCTTTGATGATCTTGCTGGCTGTCGCTGGGCCTATAATGAGCGCGCTTCACATTCAGGCTGTAATGTTGTATCTTACAGCCTGCTTGAACGGAAGAAAGATCCCAACTATTTTGGATCCTTGCTTCAGACTGGTTCCCACTTGCAGTCAGTGCAGGCTGTGGTAGAGGGAGAGGCTGATGCCGCAGCGATTGATTCTCATGTCTTAGCGGTATTTTTGCAGCGAAATCCTCAGATTGCAGCAGATTTGCGCACTATAGATGTGATGGGACCCTCAAGCGTTCCACCTGTTGTAATCTCTAAGCGGATAGCTCCTGAGCTGAAAAAGCAGCTACAGACCATTTTCCTGAGGCTCCATCAAGATGAGGGGCTGCGACCTTCTTTACAGGCGGGCTTGATCGAGCAGTTTGTTGCCGTTGAAGATAAGCAATATGGAGATATAGAGAGCATGCTTAAAAAAGTAGAGGCAGTCTCGTTTCCTTTTGTCTAAGCGAAAAGGAAGTCTGATGGAACCAGCGAGAGACTGCCAGACGCCCTGAATTGTGCAAGCAGGCTACGCATGAACATGTCTGTTTGGATGGGATTGGCTGGTAGCAGCAGAAGCCTGGTGTTGTCTGGCTGAGCACTCAACACACAGTGAAAACAGAACATGGCTATGGAGACGTCGTACCCTACAGGCATGGTGATTACAGATAGTTTTGCCGCATTGTGAGCAATTCTGGACGTCCCACCATTTAAGAGTAGCCTGACAACAATCGCATGATTTCTGGTTTTCAAAAAGTTTCATCGCTCGATCCCTCTGCGCATGTAAATGCTTCATTGTTAACCTCTCAAGCTAACCTGGGCAATCTCTTTTCTTGTTGCCTCTGGCTCTTGTTAGCTATGAGTGCAAAGGCGCTGTATATCCTACCAATGCACTCAGATATTAGCACACCCTAATGAAAAAAACAAGGCTGTAATGATGCTGATAATGACCGATATGGTCAAAGAATAGAAATAATATAAAGAGATGCACTTACATAGTGAAATATTTTATTGTAAAATAAGCTCGTCTTTTTTTATAAGAGTATGTCTTAAGATAAACGCAAAGGCCTAGAAAGGAGCCAAACGCGTCAAAAAGAGACGGATCGCAGCGATCTGGATAAGAGCCTCACTGCTCGAAGGGAGACCCTCATAATCGCGCGCCAAGCGACGAAACCGCGTGAGCCAGGCAAAGGTGCGTTCAACAACCCATCGTTTTCGTTGAACCTGAAAACCGCCTTTTGGTTTGGCAATCTTGACCGGTTCCCCATTGACGAGCACCCAATCGCTCTGGGAGTCGTTGTGTTCATGAGGGACAATCTCCGGTTCCCAGCCAAGGTGCTCTTTGATCCAATCAAGAAGCGGCCCAGTGTATCCCCGATCAGCGAACAGATGCGAAACTCGTGGGAAGTATTCTTTTTGCCCGGCCAACAGCAGAGGAGCGCTCTTGCGGTCGGTCAAGCCCGCGGTATGCACTTTGACCGCCAGAACGAAGCCTTGCGTGTCAACGAGAAGATGTCGTTTACGACCCCAGATTTTTTTTTCCCGCATCGAACCCACGCTCGATGCCTCGGACGGGACTGGTTTTGATCGATTGGCTGTCGATGATGACCGCACTGGGTTCCTCTTCTCGGCCAATGGCCTGACGGGTTTGTTTGCGTAAGCTGGTCATGGCAGTCTCCCAAACCCCGCTGTGTTTCCACTGACGCAAATAATGGTGCAGCGTCTTGCCGTTGGGCAAATCGTGGGGTGTCAGTCTCCACGAACAGCCTGTTCGCAACACGTAGAGGATGCCGTTGACGATCTCGCGCCTGGGAATGGTCTCTTGGGTAGCATTGGGCGAGACATCTGGGATGAAGGGAGCCAGCAACTCCCATTGGGCATCCGTCAGATCGGTGGCGTACGGCTTTCGCGTGATGCTTCTTTCCATTGGCTGTGATCCTTTCTGATCGCTTGTTTGACTCCTTTCTTTTTTCTATCGGCTACTTACTGGTTTTAGGACACACTCTAAGAAAGAGGAGATCTTTTATGGTGCGCCATTTTTTTCACTATCTTTTCTCTCATCGTTGGAGTTTGCTGCTCTGCGGATTGCTGTTGTTGACCCTGGGCCTTTTAATTGGCAGTACGTCGCATCAGATAACCTATCAATCGACTCAGTATGAAGCCATGAAGCATTATTTGCATTCAGATAATAATGCTTACCTGCAATTAGAGGATGATTCACTGTATTTCTTGTATCCGGATGATCTCAATCCCACATTTACGCCTGATGTATTACAGGGCTACTCATTGCTTGTCGTAACGTATGATACTCAGGATATGCTGACCATTGATAAAACGGCATTTAATACTGGAACAAACCTGAATGGAAGCGCCTATCATGTCGTACAGATTGCCGTATACGACGAAAATAAGAAGAACCCTCTGATTTTTACAAGTGATGCATACCAGAAGAACCCTCATGGACCATATAAAAATAACTGGTTTGCAGGTGGTTTTTTTATGTTACTGGGGTTAGCCTTTTTCATTCGCATCTTCTTCTTACCCAGGCCTATCAAGAAAAAGGAGGCCGTAGAGGAGGCTATGGAACAACTGGGAATGTCTTTACCTGTCGCAACCTCTCAGTTCTATCAGAAAGCAATGGTGCAGGAATCCTGGCCCCCTCAAGAGCTGCCATCTACTCATGAGTAGACTTTCATGAAAGGGTTTCACCACCCTGTATGCAACCTTTCTTTTCAGAAGAGAAGACAGAGCAACAACGCCTGATTGACCTGAGCAATCTCATCGATACAATGACGTTTGTGCATGTTCAGCACGATTGGCTATCAATCGACCAGAAAGGAAAGAGAGAACTTCTTCTTTCTTCTGGTTGATTGATAGCCAGGCAGGATTAAAGCTGAGCGTTTTTGAATTGGTACCAGAGCCGTTCTGTAAGCTGTCGTGAGTCTCGTTGAATGCCATAGCGGCCAATGTATTTACAGAGATTGTCGATATCACGCGCTAATAGATTGAATGCATGAGGATTGAAGCGTGGATCGACGGCCTGAGGGAAATCAATAATCGTTGCACGTCCCTGCCAATAGAGAATATTATACGCCGATAAGTCACCATGGATAATATTATGTTTGAGAAAGAGCTGTACATTATCCATCAGGCGAGCAAAGACAGCGTAAGCCTCTTGTGGATCAAGCTCTGTATGATGAAGGGATGGAGCAGGAGCTTCCAGGTTACCAAAGTACTCCATCAGAATCGCATTATCCGTTCGAGAGATTGGCCTGGGAATATCGGCTCCCTGAGCATGCAGCAGCGTCAGCGTCTCGTATTCATAGCCAATCCAGAGGCTAAACTGGACCTCGCGACCGAATGTTGACTTATTTTGAACGGCTCGCCGTATGCGATGTGGACCAATCACGCGACCTTCTTGATAGACAGAATCATTTTTGAAGCCGCGATTATTGCGCGAACGATAGACCTTGGCTGCTAAATAGGGAACATTTTGTGAGGGATGTGCTCGACAGCAATAGACCGTCGCTTCTTTGCCACTTTTTACTTCGTCGAGCACCTCTGTAATCAGACCGCCGGCCAGGAAAGGATCTAAGAGAGCTTGAATCGGATCGCCATGTTGACCAGCTAAAGCTGCCAGCGCTTCTTGTTCTTCGATCTCATCCATTGCGCGGGCCAATTTCCGTTTAGACATGAAAAGCTCCTTGTGGGTAGATAGTCACAAACAACAACATTGAAGGTATTCATCGAGTGTTTCATAGAGCACCTCTCTCTCGTATCCTGTGCAGGACAGAAAAAAGGGCCGCAAGCATTGCGACCCTTTTTTGCGTATAAAAAAAGACCACCTCCATTGAGGTAGCCACAGCTTATTTCATGCTAAAACAGGTGAATCGATCTTAGCAGATAGTGTGGACCGTCTGGAGTCGCAATGCATAGTAAACAGAATGTATACTTTTTGTTTGCATTGGACACCTCTCTCTTTATGGCGCAAGTCTTATGAGCTTGTCACCAGCACACTATTTCTATATCCTACTATACCAGAACCTTGTTCGCTTGTCAATAAATTCTTCTTTTTCTGGTCACCAAAAAATACTTGACAATCACGTGTTTTTCATGTCACTCTATACATAAGTTTATCACCTGCAAAAAACAATAGCCTTGCTCTGTGTTCAATTCAAATTTTCCATAGCTCTTTCAAGTGGTGATAAATCAATACGCACCATCGAAATAAGGAGTTTTCTATCAACGATGACAAAGATAACTTTTCTGGGCGCCGGAAGTGCGGTATTTGCCCGCCAGCTCATCACGGATGTCTTGCATATTGATGGGTTAGAGGAAGGGACATTTGCGCTTGTAGACATTGATGCCCCAAGATTAGAGACTGCTCATCAGATCGCCGAATTATTAGTTCAGCGCAGTGGAAAGAAGTGGCAGGTTCAATCTTCAGTTGAGCGTCGCGATGTTCTGGCTGGAAGTGATTTTCTGGTGAATACCATCGAAGTTGCTGGTATGGCGAATGTTCGTCATGACTATGATATTCCTTTAAAGTATGGGGTCGATCAGTGTATTGGCGATACAATTGGACCGGGCGGTATTTTTAAAGCTCTGCGAACAGGCCCGGCCTGGCTTGATATTTTGCGAGATGCCGAAGAGCTGTGTCCAAATGCCTGGGTACTCAATTATACCAATCCTATGTCCATCCTGACATTGACTGCTCTGACTGCAACAAAGATGCGTACCGTTGGGCTCTGTCATAGTGTCCAGGGCAGTTCAAAGCAGCTCTCTCAATATCTGGATGTGCCTTACGAGGAACTGGAATGGAATTGCGCGGGTATCAATCATAATGCCTGGTTCACCGTTCTCCGCCATAAGGGCGAGGATATGTATCCTCGTCTGCGTGAGCGCATGAAATTGAGCGAGGTGTATGAGAAAGATCCTGTTCGTCTCGAGATGATGCTTTACTTTGGCGCATTTGTCACAGAGAGCAGCGGACATTTCTCTGAGTATGTGCCTTACTTCCGTAAACGTCCAGACCTGATTGAAAAATATTGCCGCAAGGGCTATCTGGGTGAAAGTGGTTTCTATGCCACTACCTGGCCTGAATGGCGTGTGAAGAGCCAGCAGACCATACTTGATATGATTGAAGGTCGAACGGAGATTCCTTTCAGCCGTAGCCACGAATATGGATCAGATATTATTGAAGCAGTGACGCAGCATCGCCCAACCGTTATTTATGGAAATGTGCGCAATACAGGGTTAATCGATAACCTTCCTGATGGATGCGTTGAAGTCGCCTGTCTGGTTGATCGCAATGGCGTGCAGCCCACACACTTTGGCCCATTGCCTGAGCAGCTAGCTGGTCTTAACCGCTCTCACATGACGGTTCATACGCTGATGCGAGATGCCATTGTTAATAAAGATAAAGAAGCGGCTCGCTATGCTCTCATGATGGACCCGCTGACGGCCGCCGTCTGCTCGCCCGCTGAGATTCATGCCCTGTTCGATGAAATGTGGGAGACGGAGCGAGAATATCTTCAGCCCTTTGCGTAAAAACTGTCTGTAACAATTGATTGTATCAGGAGATATAAGCATGTCTTGTATCTCCTGATCTTATATGTAGATATGATTGAGGATACAATCGCGTGCGCCCAGATTTTAGCGCAAATGAAGTTCTAGTTGTACTGTTGTAAAAGTGTGACAATAAGTGGATAGAGTAGAATCTCTTTTTGATCTGTCCATGCAATTTCACGTGCCACGCTCAGCGCCTTTTTCTGCGTGTTTTTTGCTATTGCCCTGGTGAGTATGATAGAGAGTGCGGATGGTACGCTTCATCTGATCCATAATTCAGCATGAAGATAGAATCATTCGCCAAAGCTTGCTAGTTGATGATGCGATGCGTTCAACGAAATCTTCCAGAAGGAGGAACTCTCTATGTCCTATCCAGGGAACGAAGATCAGTGGTCACAGCAAGACGACCTGAATTCCCCAGAGCGATTAACACACTCGAGCAATGAACCCTTACAGCCACCCGTTGATCAATCACAGCAGCCTCAGCAGACTGGTTATGTTGACCAATCGCAGCAGGCGGCTAATCCAAAGGATGAGTCCCATTCGATGGATCAGGTCCGCAGCCAGACTGAGCAGCAGATTGACAATGCTATCGACAATCTGGCAAACAAGATACCCGGTGCTGGAAAGTATGTTCAGCAGGCCAAAGACGCTGCCTCGGGCATTCTGGATTCATTAGAAGCGCAGGCAGAGAAGAGACTGGGTGGTCTGGGTGGAATCTTTGGTGGGAATAAGGAGAAGGATAAATAAGCTCCTTTGTGTAGAAGTAGCGTTTGCCCAATAGAGTCAAGCACGTTCATTGTTCACAAGGACGATGTCTGTGCTTGACTCTGTTGCGATTAGAGAGACTGCATCTGTTTTTTGCTGAGAGCAGACTGAAGTACCTGCGCCATAGACTGTATCGTTGCATGCATCTCCTGTTGATTTACCGAGGGATATCCAAAGAGCAGGCCATTGTAAGCAGGCAGAAGAGTTGTGTATGTTTTCACAGCGGGTGCAATGATATCGTGTTGTGCAAGAAGCTGTGATAGGTGGACAGCATCGAGATCATCATTGAGAAGGCCTACAACATGCATTCCTACCTCAGCTGGTCGGAGCGTAATGAAGCCTCCAAGCTCACGTGCGACCTCTTCTTGGAGGCATTGCAGGCGCTCATGATAGAGGGTGCGCATACGCCTGAGATGGCGTGAGAAATGCCCCTGGACCATAAATTCTGTGAGAACGAGTTGATCAAGAATGGGCGGCTGTCGATCGGCAATGGCACGTGCGGCTGTAAAGGCATCAATGAGATCGGGTGGAACAACGAGGTAACCGAGCCGTAGCCCGGGGAAAAGAACTTTGCTCATGGTCCCGACGTAGATCACCCTGCCATTGCAGTCCAACCCCTGTAATGATGAAAGAGGGCGTCCAGTATAGCGATACTCGCTATCATAATCATCTTCAAGAATCCAGGCACCCGACTGGTTGGCCCACTGGAGCAGGGCCAACCTTCGTGAGAGACTCATAGTGACCCCCAGTGGAAACTGGTGTGAAGGGGTAACACTGACCATTTGCGCGCCTGGTGCCCGTCTGATACCTTCCGTTACCACCAGCCCTTCCTCATCGACAGGAATCGGTACAATCTGTGCTGAAGTTGCCTGTAGGGCTCCTCTCGTCCCGAGATAACAAGGATCTTCAAGCCAGACCTGATCATCTGGATCTAAGAGCAACCGAATGGCAAGATCGATACCTTGTTGGGCACCTGAGACAATAATGACCTGTTCGGCAGCACACCGAACGCCTCGAGCCGCCTGAACATACGCAGCGATCTCTGCTCGCAACCCAGGATAGCCAGCTGGATGAGTATAGTTCAGAAGATGAGCGGACAGATTGCGTCCGCACTGCGCCATCAATCGTGCCCAGATATCAAATGGAAAATGTTCCAGAGCTGGAAGCCCGAGACGGAAGGGCTTACTATATTTGTCATCCCAATAGCGCCTGGGCGAGACTCTTGTTCCTGCAATCACCTGGCCTCGTCTGGAGAGACTACGGTGTGTATCGAAGTCAGGGAGAGCATGCTCAATCTGTGCAGGAAGATGGAGGAGCTCATCAGGAAGATCGGGAGCGACATAGGTTCCGCTCCCAACCTTACCATAGATATAGCCCTCTGCATACAACTGCTCAAACGCGGTGAGAACGGTTAGACGTGAAAGATCCAATTTTTGTGCAAGTAAGCGTGTCGAAGGAAGACGCTGGTTAGCGCTTAATTTTCCAGTGAGGATAGCTTGACGGAGCTCTCTATAAAGTTGTTGATAAAGAGGCATTTTGGCGGACGTATCCAGAGTCAAGAACAGATCGCTTTCCGTATATTTTGTCATATATGCTCAATTCGCTGAATTTTGCTGAGATAAAAAATAGTATGAAGATTGTAACGAAAAATAGTCTTATCCGCAAGTTCAATCTTCAATGAGTAAGATTACAGCCTGTCAGGGCCCCTCGCACAAGAAGAAGAGACATAGAAGGGAACAGAATCCCTTCTATAGAAGATTTTCAGAAGATTTTCGGAAGGTTTTCATCTCTACTGATGGGAAGGAAGAGGAGAACAGATAATGACGGCTCTGTCTCCCCTCCTGTTTGGATGTGGAATCAGCCTTTGACGAGTGACGAGGCACCATCAATATAGATCTCGCTACCAGTAATATGGCGAGCAGAGTCAGACATCAAAAACGCAGCCAATTCTGCCACATCATTCGATTCAGCAGGTTTTCCTTCACCAAATGGAATATTCCCAACGGGATAGTGAACAGGAAACTGAATCTCATGCATATTTTTAAGCTCCGTATTGTGCTGAATCTCCGTTCTGGTCTCGCCAGGACAGATCACATTCACCCGAATATGGTGGCGAGCCAGCTCAACTGCCAGCATCTTAGCCATCGCAACCTGCCCTGCTTTCGTTGTCGAATAAGCCGTAGCGCCAGTATTACTAAAGATGCGTGTTCCATTGATGGATGAATTGATGAGGATATTCCCCCCTTGCTTTTTTAGATGAGGGACTGCATATTTGATTGTCAAAAAGGTTCCAGTGAGATTGATTGTTATCGTACGATTCCAATCGTCCAGGCTTAAATTTTCAATAGAGGTCCAGACGCCATTGATGCCAGCGTTGGCGAACACGATATCGAGCCTGCCCCAGGTATCGATAATAGTCTGCATCGCCTGTATGATCTGCGCTTCATTGGCGACATCGGCCACGAGAGCCATCGCCTCACCCCCCTCGTGTTGGATTTCAGTTGCAGTCTTCTCCACTTCTGTGGCTGTTCGGCTAAGAGCTACTATACGGATGCCTTGTTTTGCCAGAAGATGTGCAGTTGCTTTCCCAATGCCGGAGCCTGCGCCTGTAATAAGTGCAACTTTGCTTGTCGATGTCATGATCATCCCTTCCATGAATGATAAGTTGAGTGGAAACCATTTGTGTGTGCAGATTGACGAGATATCCGTGAGTGCTTCCAAGGTACGGCATTGTATGATGCAATGGACGCGCTTTATTATAACCTTTTTTTGCGAAGATTTGTACAAAATACGAGATCCACATAGCTGCCAGAGAGGACAGCCATGTGGACCCCATGCAATCGCTTTGCGCAAAGATCCTTTTCGGGTCAGCTAATTAGAGCACCTGTGTCAATGGAGCATACGTGATCTGAATCTGCTGAACACCGGTTAAAGGCAGTTGGAAATCTACATAATAGGATTGTTCAACCTGTGTTCGCACAAAATCAACCTCCTGACCATTAACCTTGACAGAAATGGCCTGTCCGGTCTCGGCGGGCAAGAGAATATGAGCGTTGCAGCGTTCTCCGCTCCCGGCCACATCAAACGTGAGCAGTCCTCGTTGTTGATCATGGTGGTATGCATAGGCCAGATAACCACCTGACTCAGGATAAGTAATCGTCGTTGAGACCTGCGTAGTAGTAGTAGCAGTCCACCGTGGAGCTAACGTCACCTGTTGATAGGCCTGAGTCTCATCAACAATCCCGACCAGTCCTTCAACCAATGCATAGACGATAGCCGCAGCCCCCCAGCCGTCTGGAATACCAAACGAGATGGGATTTGTTGGGAAAGAGACTGCCTCAGCCCCCAGCGTAATCCCTAGAATGCCCCAGAAGGCACCGGTTTCAGAAGCTTCGAGAACAAGCTCGGCAATTTCACGTTCGGGATGCGGGTTCGCCAGACCATAAGCCAGCAGGCCAATATTTTTGCAGTAAGCATTCTCGCCCCTCCATGCGACGCGCGTGATAGAGGGATCGGTCTGCTCAGGAAGCCACCAACCTTGAGCATTGTAACCGCGCACAATATATTGAGTGAAGGCGCTCCCATCAGCATACTTTATGATCGCCTTGCCACTCACACCGCCACCAATATTGTGTGCAACCGTATGCAAAAAGTAGATTGAGCGGGCGGTTGAATGGACTGGCAGTGTAACCTTTTGTACATAGCCCTGTCGTTGGCTGAGACCAATCGCAGCCCGGCGGTGATTGGTAGCTGGATCAGGAATCAAGAACGGGATCTCCGCCAATGTCTGCTCGCCTGTTGGAACTGTATGGAAGTCGTTATCTCCTTCGCCGGTCCAGCCAGGAACGCCGTCAGCGCCAGCGCCAGCGACATCGATATTAGCAATTGAAGAGATATCAAGAGGCGTAAATGACCGGACGGGCTGCGCAGGCAAGGAGCCAGTATAGGCATTATGATAGCGGCTGCCATGCTTTTTTCCAAGCGCGTGAATGCGCTGTAAAATGTCAACTGCGTATGCTTCATAACCATGTTGGAAGGCACCATGAGCCAGCTCACCGGCAACAATGGTCACAACGCCACCATTCATATATTGCCAGAGGCCATTATGACCGCCAAACCCCTTTAAGAAAGGCGGATAGATAGTGTACCATTCGCCAGGGGAACCTTCAGGGAGCTGCTCTTTTATACCAAGATATGTCTCAATAATTGCAGTCGCCTGATCATGTTCAATATGTCTATTGATAGAATAGGAGTTAGAGAGTGAGACCTGCGTGCTTTCATCAACGCCCAGATCGCGTTTTCGTTCGGGATGTTCGGGGACATGATGTGTAAAGAAACGACCATTCCAACTAACTTCATTTAAGCGTTGGCGGATCGCATCAGCGCGTTGACGGAACCTCTCGGCTTCCTCTAGACGTCCGATATGGGCCAGCATCTCTGCCAGGTAGTCACAACTGGCGGCATAACCAGTATTATCACCAAACATCACGCCAAAATGAGTTTTCTCCAGATCGATCTGCATCGCATCATGTACAGCTGCACTATCTGCCTCCGTCTGGAAATCCCACGTATCAATAGTATATCCTCGTTTAAGCAATTGATATTTGTCGGACCAGCGATAGGGGCTGTTGATTGTATAGTCAAGAGCCTGGATGGCAGCATCAAGAATAGTGCTCATCCAGCCAGAGTCATTTGTCGCTTTCCATGTATAATACAGACCCTCAACAAAAAGATATTCAACATCATTCTCGACAGGGATACGTTTGAGTTCTGAGTGTCCATCATTGATTTGACGAATAAAATCGCCCTTGGCAAAGCGGGTATCCCAGAAATTGGGTTCTGGACTACGATCATAGATATTATCCCAGATCATTCCATCTTCGCGTTGACTGTCGCGATAGAGTTCAATTGCAGATTTTAACCCATTTGCAAAATACTTTTTCCCTTTAAGTACATGGACATGATCGCGGAGCCAGCAGATAAAAAAATGATAGACCTTCCCATTGTAGCGATTATAATCTAAATGGACCTCTTTAAACATAGTATAGTAGAGCATTTGGAGGAGTTCGGTATAGAAACCATCCTGGTCATGAAGCTCTGTGGTGGCTTGCACCAGAAATGTGATCTTCTCTTGTACCTGAGCCAGAGTATTTTCGAACGTAATACTTTGTATACCACCAGCACCAGCGATGGTAAACTCAAGTGTTGGATGCGCTCCCAGACGAGCGTATTCTCTCCCCAACCCATCCCGTACGACGATACTGCCTTCCTGCTCGGTAGGAATATCAATCAGAGTCACACGTTCCAGGGGTTTTAGTGCTTCACCAGGGTATTTATGTGCTAATTTCATAAAACGGTCAGCTCCTTCTCATCTTTGGTCTAGTAACTGTGCTGTACTAGTCCAAGTATAAGCAGAATAAATGCATGAGTCAAGGTTTTTTGAGGTGAAAATGAAATGGTTATTAGTATTTGGGAAAGAAAAAGAAAGAAAGAGAAGGGAATCGAAAGGTTATAGACAAGTTTTGCCAGGGTAGAGTTCAGTGTTGGAGGTAATCACAGACCTTATGAGATGGTCTCTCCACTGGAATCATTCTTCAACAACCTTTTGAAGAGAATGGTTCCGGCGGATACCCCATCTCATAAACGGGATTTTGTGCGAGGATGTAAGGAATTACCTTGTTGTGATCATGAATCAGGCCTTCTGTAATTCCTTAAGGTGCATAAGAGCATCTACCGCCTTCTGTGCTCCGCCAGCCGTACGGACAGTCTCCTGCATAGCCAGTGTCTGCTGCCGATAGGTAGGATCGGCCAGAATCTTTTCCACGCTTGCCCGAAGAACCTCGGCCGTAACAGACGCTGCATTAAGCGCGATACCAAGACCTAATTCCTGAACGCGTTTTGCATTCATCGCCTGTTCGGGCATCTGTGGAATCCCAATCAGGGGCACGCCATAGTAGAGGCTCTCCATCGTACTGTTCATACCACAATGAGAGATAAACACAGAGCTATGAGCCAGCACATCGAGCTGTGGAATATGAGGGGCGACCAGGAAATTTTCAGGGATTGCATCCAGTTCAGAGGGATCGATATTTTTGCCATACGCCATAACTACTTGATAGGGAGAATCTTTAAAGGCAGCAAAACACTGATTGAAGAATTGTGTCTGACTATTAAAGACAGTCCCAAGGGAGATATAGAGCGTTGTTTTGCCATGTAAACGTTCTAAAGGAAAATTGTTATCATGAAGTCGTGGTTGGAGCGCTGGCCCTACAAACACAAAACGCTCATCGAAGCTCTCTGCAAAGGGCTGAAAACTGCGTGGGATAAAGACGATATTGAGAGGTTCTGGCTGAGCAAACATGTCCATCACATTCAGGGTTGGGATATGGTATGTCTCGCAGATCTGCGCCAGGGTGGCATCAAGTTTTTTGAATATCTCGGGTGGGGGGCCTCCGGCCTGTGATTGTTGACTGCGCATTATACTTACGAGATTAAACTGAGCGTTCATCGCATAGGAGGGCCGTAAGGCAATGGCAGGGACATGTAAGATCTGTGCAAGTAGTTTGCCCCACAAGCACATCATATCATAGAGAATATAGTCTGGCTGTTCAGCGCGAATGCGATCAAGCAATTGCGGAATCATGACTTTACTCTCTTCAATCATGCGCAATGGCATCATATTCTGCATTACAGCGGGATCGTTGAGATTCCAATTGGTTGGTGGGCGCATTGCAGGCATAGAAGAAGTATAGGGTTGGAAGACCGCCCCGGTTGCTTCAATCGGAGCACGAAAGTCTTCAGTTAAGTAATAGCTCACTTCTTGTCCGCGGTTCACTAATTCCTGGGCCACTGCCAGCGTAGGATTCACATGCCCATGGGCAGGTACATTCAAGAAAACATATTTTGGCATCTATTTCCTCATGTAGATCATCACTGATAATAGGTATCTTCGCTGAAAAAAAACTGGAGAAGATGGGAACGTTCAAAAGCCTCTCCATCAGAGTCTATTATAACCAAATAGTTTGATGACGTCAAACTATTTAGCAGCATTAGCAGAAACGAAGGTAAAGGAAGAGTCTTTTTACATGAAGCATTGACTTTTCATTTTTGCATATGGTATTCTCTGTTGAGAAGCGAAAATGATTTGTAATAAACGAAAGGAGGCAGAGAATATGGTCACTGTTAAAACTGGTGTAGTGTTGCACAGGATGATCAAAGATATTCCATTTCTGATCGCGAGGGAACAGACAAAATAAGTACCTGCCTGTACTATAGGCAGCAGGTGTCTTTGAGAAAGACCACTCGATATTTTTGTTCGCCCTCAAGCCTCTTCAATGGATCTTCCTCTGATCTTTCTGTTTTGCTCACCACCTCCCAGTGCCAGAATAATTCCCCGACCGTATCTTTGTGCGCCCAATTTAGTACCAACAACGCACCACACCTCCTAAAAGGATGTTTCATGAGCAAAAAGATCGACATTAGCTTTGAAGACGAAGAATCTCTATCCACCCATTTGAAACGAAGAAAAACACGACCTCAAGTAAAGAAGCCAGTAGTAAAGCAGAGTTATGAAGCCAATGCCGATGTTCAGCGTTGGCTGAATACTCAAACGATTGACCAGAAAGATCTCACCAAGCCTCCATTTGCCCCCACCTTTCTTGCAGGGCAACGAGATGCCTCGTGGATTCTCTCATCGCTGAGCAGTTTTTATGAGCAAGATCTTATTACAGATGTCCTGCACGTTGTGAAAAGTGGGAAGGAGGCGACCGTCTATTGTTGTCTCGCCGATCCCTTAACCGGGCTTGAGTATGCAGCGGCCAAAGTGTATCGGCCAAGAATGTTTCGTAGCTTGCGTAATGATGCCGTCTATCGTCAAGGTCGTACCCAGCGAGATGTCGAGGGGCACGTTGTCCGCAATAGTTCACATCACCAGGCTGCCTTCAAAAGTCAGCGTGGGCGAGCCATGCAGGTCTCATCCTGGATCGAATATGAGTTTCAGACGCAACTGCACCTGTTTGCGGCCGGAGCAAATATCCCCCGACCGTTGGCACAGGTAGGCAACTCTGTCTTGATGGAATACATTGGAACTGTTGGTGAACCTGCCCCTTTGCTCCAGAATGTCATTCTGGATCATGAAGAGGCACCTGCTCTGCTTGCAAGCATCTTGAATGACATGGAGCTGTTTCTTGCGCATAATCGTATTCATGGAGACCTATCGGCCTACAATATTGTCTATTGGGAGGGAGAGGTCAAGATCATTGATTTTGCGCAAGCGGTTGATCCTACACAGAGTGAGGGCACCTTCCCCATTTTCCTACGAGATGTTGAGCGAGTAGCCAGCTACTTTGCGCAATATAATCTTGTTATTGATGCTCTTGCCGTCGCAACAGAGATCTGGACCAGACAGCAAGGGGCCTTCTAATCAGATAGTCCTGTTTACCGACAATTGGAAAAAGCGGCCTCCTGTACACTGAGAAAACTGTGGACAGGGGGCTGCTGAAAAATCTCCCCACCTTTATCTATGCGTATAATATCCTGCTGTACCATCTTCTTAAGTAACAGTTATACCAGCAATCCCTGCCGATTCTCAGAAACATAGCCGCCCCTCTCATACGCATCCATGCCCTCTAGCACCTGCATAGTGTACAGAGCAGGCAGAATTTCTCACCTTTGTTTTTGAAAGCGAATGAAGCCTACAGAAGCCAGGTGAAGAAACGCTACCAGATAGCAGCAGGAGAGAGCAAGGCCTGGACAGATTGAGCAGATAGTCCAGGCAACGAATCTGCCAGGAATGATTATGTATCCAGAGGATTATTCAAGGAGAGTAGAGCATATAACAATTACCTCAAACTGAGTGCTGAATCTAAGAGTGCAATGCTCGACAGAAAAAGGCAATGTAAGAATAGAACAATGTTAATACACTGTATAAACAATGTATGTGAGTATTCTCATTCAAAAATTTAGCAAAGAGGAGGATGAAAATGCTTTTCTCTCGCGCCACCTATTGCGGTTTGCCTGCTTTTATAGTAGAATTAAGCTCCAACAGACGTAAAGTAGAAATATATTCATCCAGGAAGAGTCGTATGAAAAGGACCTGCTTCCCATTTGTTTAGGGATGTAGCCCTTTTTCCGCCTCTATGGTTGATTATATAAGTAAGGGCCTGTGACCAAAATGGGTGCCGGGTAGTGATCACATTTCACTGTATGAGAATGAAGGTTCATCTAGCATTTATTCAGTTAATGTGCTGAGAAGGCTAGATGTGAGAGTGAGAGCTATCCTATTTAATGATTAGTGCTAAAGTATGAGGAAAAATTTTAACAGAACATCATCTTTTTAGAAAAAAAGGTTCGTGGAATGTTAGAATTGTTACTCTCTTTTGCGTTTAAATAAAAGGAGAAGAATTCGTTGATTTAGAAAGCAAGAATATTACTATGTATGATGAATGTATATTTTTGCGAGAAAATATGAACGAATTTGTTACTACTCCTGACCATTTTTCTCATTACGTATCTTTACAAATTGACAACATTGTATTACAATATATTGTGTACTAGAGTTCTTTTATAAGGCTTACGCGCTTTATCACGTCTGTTAATCCGAATGCAAAAGTGAATATGCCTGGTTCCCAGAGGAAGGAAATGTCAAATGAGTAATAGCGATCTGTTAACGGTAGCCGAAGTCGCTCGTATCCTGCGTGTTGATGGAACAACTGTTCGTCGGTGGGTCAAGCAGGGTGTGTTAGAAGCAGTTGTGTTGCCCCACGTCAACACACGTCAAGCGTATCGAATTAAGCGTGAGACGCTGAATAAAATGCTTGGTGAAGGCGTTCTTCAATAAGCATCTGGCTTCTGCCATCTTATGCTGACACCGTTTGGTACAGGCAGCTGTTGTCTCCTGCTTTTACACTATATGTCAAATTGACAAAAATGAGTGTACATTGGACGGCAAGTGTGCAGTAAAAGGATTGGCGAAGGAACACTGAGAGGAGATCGGAGCGAACCAGGGTTCGCATATCGATCTCCTTTTTTTGTTGTCCCCTGGCTTCTAGTGTTTCTTCCTTTTTTTTTCTTTTTTTAAGGAAGGCTTTGTAACCATTCCTGTACTTCTTTTGTATAACGATGATGAAGTGTCTCTAGCGTGGTCTGGCTTGTCTGTCCTAATTGTTTGGCCTGTGCAATGTCCCCTCTGCTGGCCGCAATTCGTGCCAGGCCATAATGAGCCAATGCCTCTAGATCCAGGCAACCGGCTGGCATGATCGCCAGCATCTGCTGAAAGATGTCCTGTGCAGTGGTCAATTGGTCTTGAGCCAGAGAGATATTTCCATGCTCATAGAGTGCGTGTGCCGATAGCTGGGGTCTTTGAAGTTGCTGTGCTAGATGGACGCTTTCCTGAATAAACTGTTCTGCTTCAGTATAGCGTTGTTGTTTTCGTGCAATGATGGCACTGTTGATGAGAAGTGCGCTCATCCATTCACGATGATGCAGGGTCTGGGCCAGTTCTACCCCTTCGCGAAAATAGGCTTCTGCTTTTTGATAATCTTCCTGGAGTGAACCTAGATTGGCCAGGAGCGCACAGATGAGCTCTCGATACCCAATCTGACGAGCGAGTTTCAAGCTTTCTAAAAAATAATGTTCAGCTCGTTCGCGCTTTTCTTGTGCAGCAAGAGTGACGCCAAGGTTCATAAGCAGGTTGCAGATCTGTTCGCGATTGCCGATTGTGTAAGCTAATTCAAGGCCTTCTTGAATGTAAATCTCTGCCTGATGATGAATACTGCGGCTCCCAAAAGCTGATCCTAATGTCAGGAGCAGATTACAGATCCTCTCGCTATCACCAATCTGACGAGCCAGGGTGAGCCCTTCTTGAAGTTCTGCCTCGGCTTGAGGATATTCACCACGTTTCCAACTGGCAGTTCCACTGGCGGCCAGAATAGCGCTAATGCATTCGCGATCCTCTAAGTCCCGCGCAATTTTGAGAGCCTGGGGTAAGATTTCCTTCGCCCGGCCATAATCACTCTGTTTCAGGGCAATCTCACCTTGATAGAGGAGCGTGTTCATAATTCCATAATGATCATTAAGACGCTGGGCCGCTGTATGGGCAAGGGCTAGATAGTTGAGCGCTTGCGTATATAAGCCTCGCAAGCGAAGGAAGGGGGTAAAGGCAAGGACGATCCGAATGTATTCTGCCCACATATTTTGAGTGGAGGCCTGTTCTAAGGCTGCTAGAATAGTTGTCCGTTCCATCTCCAACAGTTCATAGTCGCGCTTATGCTCTTCCACATACGTTAAGTAATACTGAATAAAGCGTACAATTCCAGTCGTATCCATGAGTTTTGGACGAGCATAATCTGCGATGGTCTGATGGAGTGTATAGCGATCTGAGCTACTACATTCAAGCAGCCCGGTATCAATTAAGGCATCTAAGATCTCATAGGAGCAATTGGCGATCGTTAGCGCCGCTTCTTCGGAAAAACTGTGGGGTTTGGCAGGAAAGATTGAAAGGGTGTAAAGAGTTGAACGAACATGTGCGGGCAGTTTTTGATCGGTGACTGCAATGACTCCTTCAAGCGAATGATGCAGGTTAGTGGTGAGGCTTGTTGACCAGAAGGTAGTGGGAACATGGTCAGTTTTGTCGTCATTGGATTGAGAACGGAGAGAATGACCGATAAGCGTGAGTGCCAGCGGTAGACCTCCAACGGCACGAATGAGTGCAAGGCTTTTCTCCTCTTCTTGAAGGATAATCTGAGGAGCAAGATGAGAGAGGAGTTGGAGACTATGAGCTTCATTAAGCTCAGGTAAGACGAGAACGCCGTCTGTGGTCAGATGTGTTGCAATCGTTGGCAGGCGCGTCGTGATGAGATGAGCACACTCAGGCCCCCCCGTTTTGAAGGTTAGCGCTGCCTCAACTTGCCAGGCATCATCGATGATCAAGAGCATTTTGCGGCTCCCAATCGTTCTGCGAATGGCTTTTGCCCATTCTTCGTTAGTGGTAAGAGCAGTCATCTGAGCAGAAGAGATGCCAAGTAGTGTTCCCCAGCGGCTCAATACACCGGGAATATCTGGTTGTGGCCCCAGTGCGGCCCATAGTATGCCATCAGTAAAATGTTCACGCACTTCTGGATCGTGCGCAAGTTGAATAGCCAGAGCGGTTTTGCCTACACCTGGAAGCCCACTTAAAGCAGTGAGCGCCGCATTTCCACCTGTGAAGAGGCGTTGTTTCAGCGTTGCAATTTCAGTCTCTCTTCCCACAAGATAATTTGGTGCCGACAAAGGAATAGCTGGATCATAGATACCCTCTGGAATGGTCTGGGGAAGGGCTGAACGCAATAACGTTGCTGTATCAGGTCTGGAAAGAGGATAGTTAAGTGTCGTATGTTGAGAAGAGAGTTGTGGAAAGCCTAGCTTCTCAGGCGTAAGCTGGAAAAAATCGCATAACCGGGTAATGAAGGTTGGTGGAGGTATCGTGATATGGCGCTCCCAGCGTCCAATACTAAAGCGACTTGTTCCAATTCGATCAGCAAGCTGCTTTTGCGATAGGTTCCTGCTGAGCCGTAGTTGCTTAAGCTGATTCTGTGTTTGTGAGATAACCATAAAACGGAACCTTCCTGATGCACCATTGCCACGTGATGCATCTTGTTACGTTACTCCCTGGACGGTCGAGCACCCGCGTAAAAGGAGCTCTGTTTCAGAAGAATGTTTGTTGCTTCAGACTATTTATGAATATTTTAGCCACCTCATTGTAATTGACAGGTAAGATTTTATTCATTAGTATTTTTATGTATAAAATATAGTATACGAAAAATTGTCTAGTTTGCAACCACTAAGGCCGATCTATTTGTTCGCTAGCTCTATCAGTAACGGAAGGTAAATGGTATTCTTATAGTCTAATTGTAAGATATGGGTTTTTTCAAAATAGCAAAGATGATTAAAATCATAAGAGATGTAAATTGTGCAAGTGGTTTTATAATTGTTTTTTTCGTCCGTTAGTCACGGATTGACTATTAAAAGGAAGGAACATGTTCTTGTACCAGACACTCATTGGGCATAGTGATACGCTCTATAATCTCTCTCATTTCCATCCAGATGTTCAGCCTGGCGAGCAGAATAGTTCATTGGATGAGCGGTTGCACACGTATTTTTTTGAGCATGGTCAAGATGGGGATATAGATTATCCCAGGGCGCTCACAGGAGCTCTTATAGGAGCGTTTTTTGCTATTTTTGTGCCCAATCTGGATAAAACCACGGTGCAGACGATTAATCCTGAGGAGATTCCAGAAGATCGTTGGTACGAACGTTATATTGATCCACCCCTGGATTTTTCATATGCACAACAATTTACACTGACCGAGATGGCCTATTTAATCCGTTTAGAGGCTTGCTCGGCAGGGCGATTAAAAATTGTTCGGATGGTTACCGAGATCGAAGCATGTTTCAATCAAGGGGTCTTTAGTGCGATTATGCATATTGAGGGATGTGAGGGGATTGATCCAGAGCTCAATAACCTTCAGATCTTTTATCAGGCGGGTCTTCGCTCGCTTGGTCCAGTCTGGAGTCGACATAATGTATTTGGGTATGGGGTTCCATTAGTGTTTGGTCGGACGCCAGAGGCTGGTCCAGGTTTGACGGATGTGGGAAAGGAGCTTGTGCGAGCGTGTAATCAACTGGGTATTGTCTTAGATCTCTCTCACTTGAATGAGCAGGGTTTCTGGGATGTGGCGCGTCTCTCGACAGCTCCTCTGGTGGCGACCCATTCCAATGCTCATGCGCTCTGTCCTTCATCGCGCAATCTGACTGACAAGCAGTTAGAGGCGATTAGAGAGTCCGATGGATTGGTTGGGGTTAATTTTAATGTTCGCGATCTCCGTTCGGATGGTGCTCGCAATCCAGATGTGCCGCTTGAACTGGTGGTGAAACATATTGATTATCTCGTTGATAAGCTTGGTATTGAGCGCGTTGCATTGGGGACTGACTATGATGGTGCCCTGATGCCTACTTGTTTGAGCGATGTGAGTAAGTTACCTGTATTATACAAAGCTCTCGCTGAACGGGGATATGATGAGCATGCTCTTAACAGGCTGGCGCGAGAAAACTGGCTGCGCGTGTTGAGAAAGATCTGGCGTTAATACTATTCAGTACTTTCATGAGGAGGGCGTCTTGTTTCTCTTATCCTGTAAGAGTGACGCCTCTTCTAGCGTATAAATTAAATAAGATCTCTTTTATGGATAGAAAGCTGAGATCTGTTCCACTGTTCTACGGGCCCATTCTTTTACCAGTGTACAATACTGCTCGGTATCCTGTCCCTCCTGAGAGTTTTGAGCGATATCGATGATGGTTATGTGCCACGCAAGCTTTGGAACTGGTGGGGCATCTTCTGAGGCTTTTATTTTCCATGTCCGATGGTGTCCGTTCATGTTTTGAGACGCTAATTGGCGAAGTTGCTGTACCGTCATCGGTCTCTCCAGATAGGCACGAAGCATCGCCAGTACCTGGACGAGCGCTTCATAACTGTAGCGTCTATGCTGAATCATAAAACAGGAGACGAGGAGGAAGTGAACGTGAATATAGTCCTCGCCGAGGTATTTGAGGGTTATGAATATGTCAAATATCTCCTGACAGGTCCTTCCATCTGGAAGAATGGCTCCACATTCTGGGCACTGTTCTGGCATCTGATCACCTTCTAATAGCCGTATGTTCTGTCTTTAATAATGGGGCGATGTCACTTCACTGTTAAGGCTGGAATGATAGGGAGAATGAGTGCAGAAGGGTGTTCACGATCATGGTAAATCACCTGGTCTGCGGTCATCATCTCGCTCGTTCGCCCCAATGGTGCACCTGTGTTAAGATTGCGATCATACTTGGGAAAGGCACTGGAGCTTATCTGTAGACAGATGCGATGTCCAGGCTTGAAGACCTGAGCAGTGTTCCAGCAATCAATCGTATAGAGATAGATCTGACTTGGTTCGATGAGATCTGGATGATCCATCCCTTCACGGAAGCGTGCACGTACCATGCCATCGCAGAGCCGCTGACGAAAGCCGTTGGGCCAGACGTCGATGAGCATAGCCATAAAATCAGTATCCTGTGCTGATGATGCTGCATAAAGTTGCACACGAATAGGGCCAGTGACCTCAATTTCTTCAGTCAGCGGTTCCGTTTCATAGACGAGAAGATCGTCTCGACGTTGTAGTGAGGCATAATCATCTGGTCCGCCAATCTGGGCAGAGGTGGGATCAGTAATGAAAGGGACCGCCTGTGCAGGATTGTAGCGATAGGTATCTGGCTTTTGGGAAGCGGCTGGTTTATGAAGAGAGAGCAGACCATCTCCAAAGCGGCTGTTGGCGCGACCATCACTGTGAAGATAATAGGGTGTCCACTGAGTACGAGCCAGGGGCCATTCCTGCTCATCTCGCCATATGTTGCTCCCCATAATAAAGATTGTAACTGGTGCACTGATCTCTGATGGTTCGTCTTTAAGCCAGCGATCGTACCAGCGGAGCTGTTCGCCCCTCATATTAATGATTGCCTGTTTCCCAAAGTCGACCTCACCGATTTTTGCACCTTGATTGCTATTATGTCCCCAGGGCCCCATTAAGAGCCGCTGGCTTGAACGTGTCTCTGCACTTGCTCCACGTGTTGTCATTCCTATATAGTTGAGAGGCGTACCAATCTGCTCATCGTCATACCAACCAGAGATATGAAGGACGGGTACATCAATCAGTTCAAACCGGGATTGATAACAGATTGGCTGCCAGTAGTCATCAAGCTGTGGGTGTTCAATCTCTTTTTTCCAGGAGTGAATAAAACGGCCAATCTGTTCATCCATTGTATCGAGGGGCAGATGTTCATAGATCTGTTCCCAATTGACCACATTCATTGGTTGTAGCATACGTCCGCTGACAAAATGCAGCCAGCAAAGATGCATTGGAGATGGCAGCCCGGTGGGCGTCTCCACAAAAGGATCAGAGGGGGTGACAAGTACGATCATCGCCTTCAAGTGAGGCGGGCGTTCCAGAGCGGCCAGCCACTGAATACGCCCATCATAGGAGGCACCAAGTGTCCCAATGTTGCCGTTGGACCAGGGCTGAACGGCACACCATTCAATGGTATCATAGCCATCCTGCCCATCCTGAAAATAGGGGGTAAATGTTCCATCTGAATCCCCACGGCCTCGCACATCGACGCATACAAAGGTATACCCCTGCTTCACAAAATCATAGGCCAGCTCGATTCGATTCGCCGTCATTCTCATGTAGGGAGTGCGTAGCAGAACGACGGGCCGCCTTTCAAGAGGCCTGTTGAGAGGGAGATAGATATCGGCTGCGAGCGTGACGCCATCGCGCATAGGAATGCGTTGATCAAATAACACTTTGACCGGAAGTGGATGCGGCGTAACCATCGTGCTCTCTTCTCCTTATCTCTCTGTGCCAACGGATCTCCTGTATTACACAAGAATACCACAATCAAAGAGGATTAATGAGCCATCTCCATAGACGGTTGGATGCTTTGTGCCAATCTGCCAATCAGTGTGAGGAACAATTGAGCAATGTTTACTAATCCAGGCAATCGTATCTTTATTACTGCCAGTTAAATGGAGCGTCTGCTTATCTTCTACCACTGATTTTGTCGTCGTCTTTTTGTCTTTTTGAGCGCCCTGTATGGTCTTTGTTATCTTTGTTATCGTGGGCGGAGCTGATTGTTGCAAGAGAAAATAGCGCACATTACCGGAGCTGACCTGATCCGAGAGCTGTTGAGCAGTGAGAATAGTATCGCCGCCGCCAAATCCACCAAGATCCATGACCGGTCGCCCTGTCTCGAGAATAAACGGGCTGGCCGTCCCAGCGTTGAGCGTTCCGATTAAGAAGCGTGCCTTATTTTGATGAGCCTCAAGATAGGTCACTAAATGATGAAAAGCCTGTGTCTGAGTTGAGTTCGCTTCATTGGGTTCTGGCATAGGAAAGGTTGGTTCAGCGACAGGTTGAGACGTATAGCGGAACAGGACTGGACTGGCCCCCCAAAATGTCGGTGCAACGAGGAGAGCCAGCATACTTATAGGTAGAGCAGCAAGAAGCATAAATCGCAATTTGGGACTCGCTGCCAACGGTGTAATAGGACGTGTTGGGTGTTGAGAGAGATCACCAGCTGTGAAATTTGATAGCGGGCGTCGTTGTGTCTGCCGTTTGATGATCATAGTAGTCATACGAGCAATAAATAGAAGTATACTTGCAAGTATAGTAGTACAGAGAATAGGGAGCGTTAGTTGACTGAACCATTCAGGATAGACACTTAGAAGGTGAGCCTGCAAAGCGACCGTAGCCAGTAACGCGAATGGGAGGAGCCAGCCACGCCAGCCAGTATGGAGATAATTGTCCGCCATAATAACCAGGCCACCAGCAGCCAGAGCGCAGATAGCAGGTGCAAGCATCACAAGATAATAGATATTAAAAAACTCTGCCCGACTAAAAAAGATCAGCATTGTGATCAGCCAGATGCCCCACAATAGAGCGGCTTGGTGCAAACGATGCAATGGAAGGCGTACGCGCGTCTGCCAGGCAATTGCCAGCAGACCAACCAGAGCTAGTGGAAGGAGCCAGCTAATCTGCCCTCCCAATTGGGGCGTGAGAAAACGAAATGGACCCGGCTGACCAGCTCCTGGCTGTTTCAGTACTTTACTCTGTTCGGCTGGAGACAGGTCAGGCTCAGTTGGAGGATGTGTCTCACGGGTTGTTGTGGTATGTTTGGCAGGTGCAGGTGCAGGATTATTACGTCCAAGCAATCGTTGTACACCATTGTAGCCAATAGCCAGATTGAGCTCAGAATTGGTGCCACTTGACCCAACATATGGCCTTTGATTCGCGGGTGTAAGATCAACAGCCATGACCCAGGAAAGAGAGATGATCGCTAAGACAAGCGTAGTCAGCAGGAGGTTCAGCAGCCGTCTCCACCAGGGAATGGGAGTACTCAGCAGATAGGTGATACTAAATGCAGGAATGACGAGAAAAGATTCAAGCATTTTGATATTAAAGCCTGCGCCAACCAGAGCGCCACAGAGTAAGAGCCATGATAACCGCCCTTTCTCCGTCGCTCGGAATAGGAACCAGGTCGCCAGCAACGTGGTAAACACGAGCAGACTATCGATAGTATTATTGCGATTCGTCACAATACTGAGCGGTGTAAGCGTCAGCATAAGCGCAGCCAGGATACCCGCTACCGGACCAAAACTGCGCCGTACCAGCAGAAAGAGCAACAGGACAGCGCCTGTTCCGGACAGCGCTTCTGGCAGAAAGAGGCTGAAGCCAGTAAAACCAAAGGCCTGAGCGCTGAGCGTCTGAATCCAGAAGCCCAATGGTGGCTTATCAATCGTGACAAAACCGCCTGGATCAAATGAGACAAAGAAGAAATTATGCCAGTTCATCTGCATACTTTTGACGCCGGCTGCATAATAGCTATTGCCTGTACCAAGGTCCCATAACCGATAGAAATTAAGAAACACACTGAGCAGGAAGACCAGCCCAAGGAGCAGCCAATGCCAGCGCCTGGTAGGCTGATTGGCAAGCTGGCGATGGATCAATGATGAGTGTTTATATTGTGGCTCGATAGGAATGGTTGCATCCCCATGAGGCCAGATTGATGTCTGCACTGCATACCCCCTTAGAAGAGAACATAGAGAAAAGATCTTCTTATTAGAGAGAACGAATCTATCGCTCCAACCTGTCCATAGCTTTGAAAAAAGGACCTTCTGGTCATTGTATCTCGCTTTACAGTATCATTCTGAATTCAAGAAATATTCTGCAAATTCTCAAGAAAGGTTCAGACCTGTCCTGTTATGCAAGGACAGTTTACTTTTTATGCTATACTTGAGTAAAGGACGGTAATTTCTCTTTTTATCGCAAGTAGATGTAGACTGAGTCTGAAGAGAGCAGGGTAATTCCTCAATGTAAGCTAGCTTCAGATATATACTTAGATGAGGGATGTCATTTATGATGACGACACTTTCTTCGTTATTTCGTCTTGATGGGCAGACGGCTGTGATCACAGGTGGGAGTGGCGTTTTAGGGAGCGTTATGGCTCAAACGCTGGCCCGGGCAGGTGCCAGCGTTGTCATTTTGAGTCGTCGCCGGGAGGCTTCGCAGGTGGTTGCGCAGCAGATTATAGCTGAAGGTGGGCAAGCCCTGGGACTGGCCTGTGACGTCCTGAAGAAAGAGTCCCTTGAAGAAGCATTGGAGCAGGTAACCAGCGTATCTGGTCCAGTTGATATTTTGGTGAATGCCGCAGGTGGAAATCAGCCAGCAGCTACCACCTCGCAGGAAAGAACCTTTTTTGAACTTGATAATGAAGCCATTGATGCCGTCTTTGACCTGAATTTCTCGGGTACATTGAAGGCCTGCCAGGTCTTTGGCAAGGGTATGGCTGAGCGAAAGCAAGGATGTATCATTAATATTGCCTCAATGAACTCACTCAGGCCATTAACACGTATCCCTGCGTATAGTGCCGCCAAGGCAGCGATTACCAATTTCACGCAGTGGTTAGCGGTCCATATGGCCCAGGAATATGGTCCCAATATTCGCGTGAATGCGCTGGCCCCAGGCTTTTTCCTGACAGAGCAGAACCGTTTCTTATTGACTGATGCTCAGACCGGAGCCTATACACCTCGTGGACAAAAAATTATTGAGCATACCCCTCAGGGTCGTATGGGCGTGCCAGAGGACCTCAGCGGGACCTTACTCTGGTTAGCCAGTCCAGCGGCACACTTTGTGACAGGAATTGTTGTACCAGTTGATGGCGGCTTCTCCGCATATAGTGGCGTGTAAGCGCGATATTCTTGCTTTGATCTCCTATAAACCTGTAGACCTGTTGGGGAGTTTCTTCAGAGTTCACCCTAAACTCATACGTTTATATAGTTAAGCCTATACGTTTATATGCTTGAGACTTTTGTTTACCATTACTCTCTTATCTATCAGGAGGCTGAATTCTGTGTTCAAACCGATACGTTTTAATCAACTATTAAAGGCAGTGCCAGGTCTCACCCATTTGCAGCATACACAGCACTCGACAACCCATAAGTATAGTGAACATATTAAAAAGACTGTTGATATTGATAACGTGCATGTCTCTGCACAGACGGGCAAGGAAGTTCATACCCATGCCCATGTCACAGAGGATGTTGAGCGCAAGCCCGCACATGGTACAACTGGCGCGGTGACCCATGAACATATTCGTGCTGATGTTGATGTGGTTTCTAAATCGGTTCAGGGGACTGCTGGTGAACATGGAATGACCGAAACATTGTCGCATGTTCATGCTACTATAGTTGGTGTGGCAAATATTGAACTAACCCCTCCCCATCCTCCTCGTGAAGAGACTCCTCTGTATGTTCAGACACATCGCCATCTCGTCTTTACGCAAGATTCACCCTGTGCTATCTGTGGTGTGCGCCGTTCGACACTGAATGATCCAAAAGCGAATCCATTTGGAGCCAAAGATCTGGAGACCCATCACTATCCTATTGAGCGCTGTCTGTTAGATGCCTGCGATCCTAAAAAAGTGGGCGTCATTTTTCCACAGGTAAAGGACCGTAAAACCCTCGAAGAATTTATTGATTCAGAGGCGAATATGATGGTCTTATGCGATATCCATCATCGTCACCCATTGCATGGTATCCACCATCTTGTCGGACCTGACTTCTACGTGCAGCCATTCCTGTATGGAGGCTATCAGATCGTAGCCGATGCTGCAGATGAAGCCGCAGCCATTGCCAACAACGAAAAAGTGGTTCATAAACACGTCACTATTGATGAGATTACACATGGTGATCAGGTTGTAGAGAAGAAGGTCGTTAAAGAGACCACAGTGACACGTCCTGTACGCTAAGCTTTACCCCTGTAAGCTTTACCGATTCCGGCAGCCCACGTTTACGACGGCTGCCGGAAAGTCAGGTATCATCCCTGCGAGCTATTGTTGTTGAGGTTGGAGATGAATATTCTCTTCAGGCTCATAGGCAGTGTGCATGACAGGAATCCAATCGGCTTCCAATGAAAGTTCTGCACTTAGTGGTGGCGCTTCAGTCGGGAAAACGCGAACGGAGACAGAGAGGTCGCTATCGGCCTTGCCACGGAAGATCCCATGTGTTGGTGGAACATCAGAATAATCACGACCAACAGCAATACGGATATGACGTTCGCCTGCCAATGTATCATTTGTCGGATCAAAACCGACCCAACCAAGTCCTGGCAACAGAGCTTCTACCCAGGCATGAGTTGCACCAGCCGATGATTGTGCACGTGGATCATTCCCTCGCGCAAAGAGATAGCCACTGACATAGCGGCAAGGAATCTGTAACGAGCGAACCATGGTAATCATAATATGCGCAAAATCTTGACAGACACCGCGACGGATGCGTAGAGCGTCGTCAATTGGCGAGTCCACACGCGTATTTTTTTTGGCATATTCGATCGACGCATAGAGCTTGTGATTGATCTCGTGCAGAGCACTCAGGGGATCATGGCGACGTTGAATATCTAGTTCACGCATAAATGCATAAAAAATTTCACTGGGCTGAGTAAAATGGCTCGGTTTAAGCATATCCCAATATTCATCGTTAGCCGTCAAGGCATCAAGCTCTTCCCATGCACTTGCACTCAGTTCATCAGGAAGTGGTAACGGTGGTAGTACCTCAACAATAGCTTCGGCAGTAATAGTGAGATGTGAATGGCTGTTAGGAATATCAAAGTGATGCACACGATTGCTCAGATCGTCCCGATACGTCAAGATCTGTGTGCGTGGACTGGTTGTCAGACGAAAATCGAGACAATGCTGCTGACCTTCGCTTCGCGGTTGAATCCGAACCTCCATAATACTCTCAGTGATAGGAGCACTATAGCGGAACTTTGTGATATGTTGAACCGTATAATACATCTTTTCTCCAATATATGCATCATGCAAGAAAATATGCACAGAAGCTTTCCTGGTGCGCAGAGAGAACCCTTATCGGTAGATGGATTATTCTTGTGCAGCGCCCCTTCCTGTAAGAGCCACATCAATGGGATAGACAATATACGCCTGATAAATGGCTTTGTGAATTTGCGTACACTGTCGTTGAATATTCTCCAGATAACTATGCATATCATGGAAAATATCCTCCACCTGATCGTACTCCAGACTTGAGCGTAGCCGTCCAGCCAGGCGCTCAACACCTTTTGTCGAGCGTGTTTCAGCGGATCGCGCAATCGCCTGCAATGCACTCTGAATCATCGTAGCAGCAAAGCGAACAGAGCGTGGAGACTCAGCATTTAAGAGCAGAAACTCGGCGATCTTCTCAGGATCGATTGTTGCCGTATATACCTTACAGTATGCCTCAAATGAGGTGCAGGAGCGCAGTAATCCGACCCAACCCATATAATCGAGATAGTCTAAAGGGCTGGTCAGACCCTCTTGTTGATATTTGAGATAAGTACTGAAATGCACATCGAGCAGAGAAGCGGTAGCCTGTGCTCGCTCGATAAAGCGACCAACCCGAATAAAATGCCAGCCCTCACTATGATTCATCGTTGCATCAGTAATGCCTTGAAAGAGCTGAACCCCCTCTTTAATACTTTTCAGAAAACTATAGGGATCGGCATACCAGACCTCATCAATATCTATGCGCTTGATCTGGAGATAGAGACGATTGACCTGTTCCCACATTTCCGTACTGATCTGCTCGCGAACCTGGCGTCCATTCTCGCGTCCTTGAGCAATACAGGAGAGAAGAGAGGCACTATTATTCGCATCGAAGGTCAGCGAACGTGTGAGATCAAAGACCTCATCAGGATTTTCACCAAGCGGAGGAAGATGGAGACTTAAACGGAGCCGTTCCCAACGCTGCTCAGCATGTTCGGCATCTTGATCTAACATCTGGTGGAGCGACTCATCTAGTAAGCGGGCGGTATGTTCCGCACGTTCAAGATAGCGGCTCATCCAATATAGATTATCGGCGACTCGTGACAGCATAGTAGATCCTCATTCACTGCTCAACTAATCATGCAAGACCCAGGTATCCTTGCTACCGCCCCCTTGAGAAGAATTCACGACGAGAGAGCCACGTTTAAGTGCCACACGGGTTAAGCCGCCAGGGACAACTGTAATGCGATCGCCATTGAGGACAAAGGGGCGTAGATCGACATGACGTGGTTCAATCCGATTCTCTAAAAAGCAAGGGGCACGCGAGAGCGCAAGCGTTGGTTGAGCAATATAATTGCGCGGATCGGCAATGATGCGCTGTCGAAAATCTTCGCGTTGTTCAGCCGTACTATAAGGACCAATCAACATGCCATAGCCACCAGATTCGCCAACAGCTTTGACGACCAGTTCATCCAGATGATCAAGCACATAGCGTCGCTCTTTCTCATCCGTGAGCAGAAACGTCTCTACATTAGGGAGAATAGGGTCCTCATTCAAATAGTAGCGGATAATTTTCGGGACATAGGCATAGAGAGCCTTATCATCCGCGATCCCTGTGCCGATCGAGTTTGCCAGTGCGACATTGCCAGCACGATAGGCATTGAGCAGGCCAGGGACGCCGAGCGTTGAGCGAGGATGGAAGGCCAGAGGATCTAAATAATCATCATCAATGCGACGATAAATCACATCAACGCGTTTGAGGCCACCAGTTGTGCGCATATAGATGACATTATTATGCACAATCAGATCGCGCCCCTCAACTAACTCTATGCCCATCTGGCGAGCAAGGAATGTATGCTCAAAATAAGCCGAATTATAGACACCTGGCGTAAGCAGGACAATCGTAGGATCGGGATTGCCAAGGGGAGCCAGGGACGAGAGCGTGCTTAAGAGAGCCTGCCCATAGTGATCGATCGCCCGAACGCCATGACTGACAAAGAGCGAAGGGAAGACGCGCTTCATCACTTCGCGATTAGTGAGCATGTATGAGACACCACTGGGGACACGGAGATTGTCCTCCAGAACGGCAAATTGCCCATCTGGCAGGCGGACAAGGTCTGTTCCCACAATAGAGATATAAATATCATGTGGGATACGAATACCGCGCATCTCACGTCGATAATGGCGACAACTATAGATCAATGAGCGAGGAAGACTGCCATCAGCAAGAATATGCCCCTCATGATAAATATCTTTCAGGAACAGGTTGAGTGCAGTAATGCGTTGAGCTAATCCGCGTTCGATTGTCTCCCATTCCTGTGCAGTAATAATGCGTGGAAGCAGATCATAAGGCCAGATGCGCTCTGTCCCTTCATTGTCTCCATAGACAGTGAAGGTAATACCCTGATTCAGAAAAGCCTGATTAGCTGCTTGCTGACGTTGATGCAGGGTGTCAAAAGGCATCTCGAGCAGGCGATAATAGAGCTTTTGATAGGCTGAGCGAGCCTTCCCCTCTGCGTTGAACATCTCATCATAGGCATGATCAAGCAGGTATTCCGCAAAGGGTGGCGGCAAGGTAATCCGCCCCGAAGTGTCTGGTCGTGGCATGGCAAGGTCCCCGGCTTTCAGACAGTATAAACAAAAAACCCCACACCAGTGTGTGAGGCCTCATCGCCATGGATGGTTTTACCAGGTAGGTATATTTATAATACCCACCCATTGGTTCATTTGTCAAGTTTGAACAAATATTTTCTGGTTTATGCGGAGAGCCTGGCACATATATAAGAATCATGCTTCTAGTAAAGGCAGATTTAAGAGGATATAGAAACAAATGATGCGTTCTCTCGTTTATAGAGAGGCCATGGTATGGAAAAATTTTGTTTCATTTGCCAATTGACAAAGCGAGAGTGAAACAGTATCTCAGGCAGATTCGTATCACTAATGACAAGCAAGGACTTTATAGATTATAATAGTCACAAGAATTCTTGTCTTTTTGTGCAATTTTACGCATCAGAGCAGCAAAGTATGTTGTTGATCGATCCTGTTCTGCACAGAGAGGAAAATCTAACAAGAAGTGTCCTTGACTTTTGTACATGTTTACCTCGTAGAGCGGCAGTTGTCGCTAGTAAGGAATGCAAAAGCCATGCAGATTCGAGTAGGATGCGAATTTCGTTATGAGGCAACGTGGCCGACTCCGACGATACTCCAGGTACAACCTCATCCTGATGGCCCTCTTCAAGTGCTTCACGAAACGTGGCAGCTCACTCCGTCTGTGTCCATGCATGGATACCGCGACATGTATGCCAATCAATGCCAGCGTCTGGTGATGCCTGTTGGGGAGCATGTCTGGTCATACGACGCTGTGGTCGAAGTCGCTGACGGGACAGATGAATATGCTCCCGATGCCATTCAACATCCTGTTGAGTCACTGCCAGATGAGGTTCTTGTCTATCTGCTCCCAAGTCGCTTCTGTCTCTCGGATGTCCTCTCAAATCGAGCCTGGGAGCTCTTTGGGCAGACACAGCCAGGCTGGTCACGGGTACAGGCGATCTGCGATTGGGTGCATACCAATATTCGGTTTCAATATGGCACCAGTCGTCCCACAACCACGGCTGTGGATGTCTGTGAGCAGGGAGTGGGCGTGTGTCGCGACTTTACCCACCTGGGAGTTACCTTTTGCCGGGCTATGAATATTCCAGCGCGCTATGTGTTTGGATATATTCCCGATATTGGTGTCCCGATTGCCGATGCACCGATGGATTTTTGCGCCTGGATGGAGGTGTATCTCTCGAATCGCTGGTGGACCTTTGATCCGCGTAACAATATTCCACGTACTGGACGTGTTCTGGTTGGAAGAGGGCGAGATGCCCTGGATGTGGCTATGGTAACCACATATGGATCGCCTGGTTTAACACAGATGACTGTCTGGGCTGATGACGCTCGTAACCCGGATATCTTGAAGGTCCCTATGATTAGCAGCGATAGCGTAAGAGAGGATAAAGCAAACGCATGACCGAGTGGATTGCTCATCTTGCAACTGATCTGCCACGTTCTCAGGTGATTGATCATCGACAGGTAGATTGGACGAAGATCAAGCGCACTGTCTACTTTTTGCATCAACATCTTCGCTATGAATATCCTGGTCCCATCTATGATCTTCAACAGCGTCTGATGATTGTTCCTCCGGCTGAACATGGTAGCCAGCGCTTAATTAATTATCGAATCAAGGTTTCCAGCACAGACTTTACGCTTATGCAAAGCAGCGATGACTTTGGAAATCATGCGATTCAGCTCCATATTCCGGAGATAGAGAACGCTGTTGATTTTACCATCGAGGCCTGGGTTGAAAGATTGGCTACACCATTTTTTCAATCCGGCCCTTCTTCCTGGCTGCTGAATCGTCATTGGTTGGAGCCTTCAACATTAACATGCTCAAATGCGCTGTTGGAGGAGACTGCTCAAACAATGTTGAAGACGGGCAAGCAAGGTCTGGCGCTGGCTCAGGAGATCAATCACTGGACCTATGAGCGTTTGCTCTATACCCATGATATAACCAGCGTTAAAACGACTGCTGTGGAGGCTCTGGCATTGGGGAAGGGGGTCTGTCAAGACTACGCGCATGTGATGCTGGCCCTCTGTCGTCTCTGTGGTATTGCTGCTCGCTATGTATCTGGACATCTACTGGGTGAGGGAGGGACTCATGCCTGGGTTGAAGTGATCCTCCCAGGTGAGGGTCAGGCGCAGGTTATCCCTTTTGATCCAACGAATGATCGTCAGGCCGACTTAAGCTATGTAACTATTGCCGTTGGGCGCGACTATCTGGATGTCTCACCAACCTCTGGCACCTTTCGTGCAGCTTATGGAGGGCACTTAAAAGCTGAAAAGCAGGTTGGACTTACCTTGTTTGAATATGCAGATACATCTCAGATGAAAGGTGTATAGATGAAGGCAATTCCTCTGGTAAATCTGCCTGATGATTACCGTTATCATTTTGGCCCATTATTGATTGAGGCATATCAGCAGCATGGTCCAATCTTCGCGGCTCATGGTGGGAAGATTGTCTATCTTATAGGGCCTGAGGCCAATCGGCTTGTGCTCGTCTCCCAACGTCATAAGTTTTCCAATCATATTGGCTGGGGAACGATCTTTGACGTCACCGAGACATTTGGCAATGGTCTGTTGACGATGGATGGGGAGGAGCATGACCAGCATCGGAAAGTGATGAATCCCGCGTTTGCAGTAAATTATATGGATAAATATCTTCCGATCATGAATAGACTCATTGGTCTGCATGTAGCTCGATGGGCCGAGCAAGAGGAGATTGACCTGTTCCAGGAGGCACGCAAGCTGACTTTTGATATTGCTGCTCAAGCTCTGACAGGACTTGAGCAGAGCGATCATTTTCGTGAGCTATTTACTCTGCTCTTAAACGGTCCAGCTGTGCGTCTACCAGAGGAGGAGTATCGGCAATGGGTAGCCTCTCTTGAGCAACAATTACAGGACCTTCTGCTTCCCATTATCGAGGAGCGCCGTCATCATCCAACTGATGATCTATTTAGTATTCTTGTACAGCATCGTGATGCTGAAGGTCGCCCCATGAGCGTGGAAAAGCTGATTGCGCATGTGAATATTCTTCTGGTGGCTGGACATGAGACTTCGACAAGCTTAAGTACCTGGCTACTCTATCTATTGATACAACATAAAGATTATACGCAGCGTATTTTGCAAGAGCAATCCGAATTAGTAGGGGAGCGAGCAGATCCCACGCTGGACGAACTCAAGCGTATGAAAGTGTTGGAGAATGCTCTGAACGAGGCTGAACGCCTCTATCCTCCAGTGGCAAATGGGCCTCGTGGCGTTCTGGAAGATTTTGACTTTCACGGTTATCATGTGCCAGCAGGCACATTTGTGTTTTATTCGATTCTGGCATCGCACTATCTCCCTGAGATTTTTGCCAATCCAACCGTGTTTGATCCTGATCGATTTGCTCCCCCACGCGAAGAACACAAAAAAAATCCGTATGCTCTGGTAGGTTTTGGAGGGGGACCACGCATCTGTATTGGCATTAATTTTGCTCAGATTGAGATCAAAGCTCTCGCCTCACATGTGCTGCGTCATTATACACTTGAGGTTGTACCAGATCAGAGAATTGCCCAAGTCTATAGTGTGACAGGCTGGCCCGTCGAAGGTATTCGGATACGTGTAAAGAAAAAAGCCCTCTAAGATGTAGTGTATAGAGGTTAAAATAATAAAAAAGCGTATTGGCGCAAAAAAAGCTTTTGCTAGAAAAAGAAGGTAAATTCCACTTACGCGGGTTACCTTCTTTTTTCGGCGCGAAAGCGGAATCAAACCTCAACTAAAGATTTTTCGACGCGTTTGAGCCAGGCGATATGTTCAGGTAACGCAATCTCCGGATTAGAAAGTTCTAGATGCCAGCGTTTTTCCCATTCGACGGATATATACCCTTTATAGCCATGCTCATAGAGGCGTTGAATCTGTTCTTGAACGGGAACCTCCCCCTCGCCAACCAGAACGAGTTGCCAATTGTCGCTATCAGGCACCTTGAAAGCATCCTTTACATGCACATGGACAATACTCCCATCTAAGGCCTGAAGAACCTCATTCACTGTCTCTCCAACGCGATACGGATGATGGCTATCCCATAGTGCCGCCACTGCTGGTGAGTTTGTTTCCTTTAAAATAGCTGCGACGCGTTGAGCAGAAGAGAAGGCATCATGAGTCTCAATAGCAATCGTCACGCCAGCCGTTTCTGCCTGATGGCTTACCTGATGAAGAGCCTTTACCACGATGGTATTTTCAGCTTCTGGATTACTCTGTGCTTCGGCAGGAGGCTCTCCGCCAAAGACGCGCAAGATGGGAACATGGAGCTCTTCGGCAAGGGCAATCCACGTTCGTAATTCATGAACCTGTTGTGCAAGCTGGTGAGGATCGCTCTGATTTAAACGGCAAGACGTATCGAAGGCGCAGACCTCTAGACCGCGTTCACGGCAGAGCTCTACTGCATCGCGGAGCTTATCAGCATCGGTGACAGGATTAATAACCTCACCATCGATCAGACGCCATTCAACGCCATCATAGCCCATTTCAAGTGCGTTATGCACAATCTCTTCAACTGACCACTGGGGGCAAGCGAGTGTACTAAATGCAAATTTCACGTTTCGCCTCTTTCTCCAGATGACTTATGCTGTCGGAGCGCAGAGCTCTTCCACTTTAAGCGCTCTTCTTCATTATCGCATCTTCTTCTAGTGAAGGATTTTGATCAGGAGCTCTGTCTTTAGTACGTATTGCGGTGCCCGACCGATATGCCTCAATGCCCTTTCTGCCAACACCACGTGTCCACCTTGCGAGCTGAAAAAGGAGAGGTTATAGTGATGAGGTCTCACCAACGTCGATCGGTCCTCAATCAGACAACGTGGATGATGAGGGCTTTTTTTGACCGGTGCTGAGAGCGCTCTTCTCGAAGTCGCTCTCAGCACCTATGCGTGAGTAATTAGAGGTACAAGCTGCCAGGAGTCATTAAAGCACAAGCATCTGGGCTCGATTGGGGGCCAATGCCAATGCTATGAATTTAGAGCACAAGCGTCTGGGCGCGATCGGGACCAACACCAACGCTATGAATGGGGACCTGAACGAGCTCGGCCAGACGTTCCAGATAGAGTCTGGCATTGCGTGGAAGATCCTCTAATGCTCGTGCCTGCTCAGTTGACTCAAGCCAGCCAGGAAGCACCTCATAGACGGGCTCGCAGAGCTCATGGATCTGAGGATCAGGAAGATCATGGATAAGCTCGCCCTGATAACGATAGGCTACGCAGACAGGAATCTCCGCCATCGTATCCAGGACATCCATTTTGGTCACTGAGATAGCTGTACAGCCATTGATCTCAGCAACATAGCGGGTAACGACCGCATCAAACCAGCCAACGCGGCGTGGGCGGCCAGTAGTTGCTCCATATTCCGACCCCAGTTGGCGTAAGTGATCAGCCTCATCTCCTGAGAGCTCTGTCGGCATCGGGCCTGTTCCAACCTGTGTGCTGTATGCTTTAGCGACTCCAATGACCTCTGTGAGATAGCGTGGTGGAATGCCAGAGCCAGCGGCGGCACCAGCGGCTGTGGGAGAAGAGCTGGTCACATAAGGATAGGAGCCCCAATCGATATCTTTCATGGCGCTGAGCTGACCTTCGAGAATGATCTTTCTATTGCTCTGCAGGGCCGTACGGATCATAGGAACTGTATCGACGATGCGTGGCTTAAGTTGTCTGCCCCAGGCAATACACTGAGCCACCAACTGCTCAAGATCAAGAGCTTGTTGATTATAGACATGAGTAAGGAGAGCATTATGTCGTGGCAAAATAACCGATAGCTTCTGGCGTAGCGACTCTTCATGGAGAAGATCATGGAAACGGATGCCAATGCGAGCATATTTATCGGTATAAGCTGGCCCGATACCACGTCCGGTTGTACCAACACGATAAGCTCCGCGTGCCTCGTCCTCGAGTCGATCAAACAACTTGTGATAAGGCATCACCACATGTGCGCGATCGGAGATAAAGAGATTCTCAACGGAGACATTTTGCTCAACAAACGTCTGCATCTCGTCGATAAGATCCTGGGGATCGATCACTGTTCCTGTTCCCATAATACACTGGCAGTCTGGATTAAAGATGCCACAGGGAACCAGATGTAATTTAAATGTTCCAAATTTATTGACGACCGTATGACCAGCATTGCCTCCACCCTGAAAGCGGATACAGAGCTCTGCATCAGTGCTTAACAGATCGACCAGCTTTCCCTTCCCTTCATCCCCCCATTGAGTGCCAACAACAACAGTGATTGATCCAGCCATAATGGCGACTCCTTTTGCTCATAGATACATACGTAGTTTATTGTAAGTCTGATGGCAAGCTGATAGGCTCTGAGCCCATCGTCGTAATCGCCACCAGGCGTTCGGCATCACTTTCCGGCAACAGGCTACGGCGCAACTGTACGAGATGGGGGCCAAAGGCGGCCTCCAGTTCAGGTGCAAAGTGTTCGTAGAGAGCGGCTAGATAAGCTTCATTGCGAATAAATTTCTCGACCACACGGACAAGCGTGCGATTCTGTGTCACTACCCCGGTCACAGGTTGATCGAGTGAAGCGACGAGCACCTCTTCAAAATCAACGGCCAGCGCGATGACATGACCTCCAACGACCTTTTCGGGGCCTTCATGCTGGTAGATCGTCGCATAGTCAGCTTTTGCTTCACCAAAGAGATTGAGAATGACTGTGCAGCCCCGATTGCGCGCTGCATTCAGAGCTTCTGTAAAATGAACAAGATCATCGGCCCAGAGGCTGGCAGCGATCCGGTGTTGCGCCCTGGTGATCATCTCTGATAGACGTGCTTCAATCCTGTTTCGTTCGGTTAATTCCCAGAAATGCCCAACCCCATCGGGACGTTCTAAGGCGGCAAACTGCTTCTCAAGCAAGCGGCAGCGTTCGGCAGTCTCCTCTTGAATCGTTTTGAGCAAGCGTGCTGGTGGGATGGGGGCATAACGAACTGGATCAGCGCTGACAGCGTTCACTCCATGCTTAGCCGTAAGGGTCTCCAGGGCCTGATAGATATTTGCACGAGCAAGGCCAGTCCCTTTACTGATCTCATAACCGGTAGAAAGTGGATGTTGCAGTAAAAAGAGATAGACCTGCGCCTCAGAGCCTGTAAATCCCAGGTGTTTCATCTCTTCGATAGTTGTACCAGCCACAATCGCTTCCTTTTCTCGCTAGTAGTAGCCTTTACTACTACTAATATACCTGCTTCAGAGATCGCTGTCAAGCTGATAGGTAGTAGCAGCGAATGGTATTGAAAACAATGTCATACAATAGAGCAAGAGAAGAAAGGACAGACTATGACTGAGAAGGAAGTGATACAGAATACCCCTGTACCTCGTACGCGTGAGAGCCTGGCGATAGACTTGCGCACGTTGGGGCTACAGGCAGGAATGATTGTCATCATTCATTCTTCACTGCGTTCGATTGGTTGGACTTGTGGAGGACCAGTGGCCGTGGTTCAGGCACTGATGGATGTCATTACTGAAGAGGGAACAATCGTGATGCCCACTCAGACTGGTAATTATTCCGATCCAGCACAGTGGCAAAATCCACCTGTGCCGCCGGAGTGGTTGCCAACATTATATGAAGCTATGCCAGCATTCAACCCATTAACAACCCCTTCTTATAAAATGGGTCAGATTGTAGAAGCCTTCCGAACATGGCCCGGAGTTGTGCGGAGTAACCACCCTCTGGTCTCGTTTGCTGCCTGGGGAAGGCATGCATCAGAAATTGTTGAGCGGCAGAGCCTTGAATATGGACTTGGAGAGGCTTCGCCTCTGGCTCGTATGTATGATCTATCTGGATGGGTTTTGTTGTTAGGCGTTGATTACGATCGTGATACCTCATTGCATCTGGCAGAATATCGTACTCCAGGGGCGAAAGAGGTTCTGTTGGGCTCGCCAATGCTTGAAAACGGACAAAGAGTCTGGAAACAGTACCGCGATATCGAGATCGATTCTGACGTATTCCCTCAACTGGGTGTAGAGTTAGAGAGGCTTCAACTTGTTAGAGTAGGAAAAGTTGGTTCAGCTACCGCGAAGCTTCATCCACAACGGACAGCCATTGATGTGGCCGTCGATTGGTATAAGCAGCAGAGAATGACTGTTTAAAGACAGAAGAGAGATGGCCGATACTGACCATCTCTCTTAAGACCCTTTCAATGAAGGGGCTCAGGAGGCTGAGGAGGACTGAGGAAGAAAAAGGAGGGCCTCAAGCATGGTGCCCATTGCCTCAGTTGTTACCCACGTTTGAGGCGTACCAGCGCGAACTTTGGGCGACCAATCTGGATTGACCTCATAAAGAACCCCATGGCCTTGTGCATAATACGCTTTATTTAACAATACCGCGAGCATCTGTCTCTCCATATCCTGATAGCGATTTCCTGTGACCTGATTGGCAAGATGGAAAGCGATCAGCATTGCAGCCTGACGTCCAGGTTCTTTTTCATCGGCTTTGATGGTTAACGTGCCTGGATTACTGGGGCCAGAACCCGAGAAGATGCCCCCATAGAAGTAGCCCTGGTTATGGATATCCCAGAGCCCAAGGCTATTATTAGGAAGAGACAGAGCATCAAGAAGATCAAGCGCCCGATTCAAGTAGATCTCCTGATGTGTCACCTGATAGACTCGTACTAAAGATGTAGCGATCTGAGCAATGCCCCCCATGCGGAATAGACTGCCCTGTGTATTGTTATCACCCTCTGCCTGACTTTGTGCCAGAAGGAACGTCTCATTGGGATTCACAACAGGATGATCCTTATCGGTATTGAGTAAAACATTATCCATCTGACTGGGGAAGGTGTGATCTCCTGCCACATAGGCATGCTGGTACACAAAATCAACAATACTCTGGCCCTGCTGACTCCATAACGCATTGTTAAACTCAGTACCGGCTTGAAGGAGCGCACAACCTTCTTCAAGTGCGATGTCAACGCGATAATAACCATGTGGGTGCGCCTGTGAAATCCTAAAAATGGTTCCCACCTGGGCATTAAAGTGTTTTGAATAGGCCCGAATCAGGCTAAGTGCATCATTTTTATACTCTTCATCGCCACTTAAGTTGTAGAGACTGATAAATTCCTCATCGTAGAGCCACCCTCTCTCATCATCAGTCTGAGCATAATCAAGCTTGACAATTGGAGTATAGAGAGCAATCTGATCATCAAATTGCGTATCAGTTGGATATTGTGATTTGTACATCCATAAAGCATTAAGGTAACGGATATCCGTTAACGGATCATGACGCAACGGAAGCCCTTGCTGCTGATCAGTTTTTCCATTGGTATCAAAATTGGTTTGTAGAGGAGAGCTACCGTATAGCCAGTTAATCCATAACCCCCCTGGATGATTGTTTGCACCTGCCCCATTGTTAAAACCATTCTGTTTGATATTCATAATAATTGATTGCTCTGTCTGCATAAGTTGAGGTGAGATAGTCCTCGCAGCATACGTTGTGCGCGAGGAAAACACTCCCAGATGGAGCAGATCCGAGACAGGAACAAATTGTAAGAGAAGCGTGAAAAACGTACATAGCAAGATGACATTGCCTGAGAAAGGAACACGAACACATGTTTGATGTGTAGTGAAAACATTTTTAGTAGCCATCTGTTTTCTTTACCTCCAGGTAATAGATCGATCATCTCTGCGAATAGAGAACACACACAGTCTTATCTCAATCAATTTGGAGCCGGTCCTATCGGTAAAACATACAATGACAAACGAAAAAAAGATCAATAATTTTAGAGCTACTCTCCCATCATAGTATTGTAGATTGCGTATAAACTCCTATTTTTAGAAGAATAGCTATAAAATAATAGTGAGATTCAATGCAAGTGATTTTCTCTTTGGCAAGGACAGTATATATACTTAAAAATAAGAAGTAAAGATGAAAAATTTCTATGTTTTTATGCTAATACCAATAAAATATAGAAAAAATTATGTAAAAATATTTGCGGATAGAGAAACGATAAGAGCTATTCTCCAGGGACTAGGGAGCATGGAAGAGCTCCATGAAGCCACAAAGAGTCCAAAAAAGCTGAGTACACATGAAAAAGCGGAGAGTATTCAGCGAAAGAGCCTCTATGAGATAGTAAGTATAGAGACTTTAGCTTGTGTAATAAGAAATACATGCATTTATATTAATGGAAAATTAATAGGGATGTATCGACAAATGTGATACATTGTATTTGTGTTTCATTGATTAACTCTCTTTGATGTTTGATAGATTTCGTGGTGTGTAAATGACATGAGAGAGTTAAACAAGATCAGAGAGGATGAGATGCGAGCGTTCATTGTAAAGAAAAGGTAGTAAGGTGCATCGTGGAGAAAGATGGAATCGATGCGAGTCTCGGCCTTGCATTTAGCCTCAAACTATTTGAGCAATACCATAAGAGCGGTATATTGCAAGCTGACCTTCATCATGTACCCGGTATTCGTGGGAGATGTAGAGGGTATTTGCACCTTGTGGAGGGAAAGGTTGTCTCTTGCACTGTTGAGGATAAGCAGGGGCAGCGTTTTCAGATCAATAAAGAGGTACTTACTCGTTTGGATAGTGAGAAAGGCCCTTTTGAGTGGACCCTGGTGTCATCGTCATCCACACCATCAGCAGTGAGAAGTGAGCCTGCCTCTCCTCATTTGCGGCGGGTGGCACCGCTTGAATTGGAGAAGTTAGATGGTTGGAGTTATCGCCATAAAATGATGCTTTCGCTTGTCTTCGAGCTCATTGATGGTCATCGTACGATTGATGATGTAAAGGCGGCTGCTCCATTGCCAACAAATGTTATTGAAGAGGCTATTCAGATCTTGTTGGCGATGAATGTCATTAACATTTCGTAAAACATGGGTAGGGAGGTTTTTGTCCTATGAATAAATCAAGTCTTCCTGATACACCTTTTCCGCGACCTGTGATAGAGCCAGATGCTCTGGTGGAGTCTGTACATGAAGCTCAAAGAGGTTTTCTGCCCTGGTGGTATAACCTTACAGCGATGCCGGAAGTATCTGTCCAGGCAAGTTTTTTAAAGCGTGAGGAAGTTCGTAAATCGCGACTGCTCAGTAATGTGCTTTTTTTCTATGGTTTAATCCTCTTACTGGCTATTCCAGCCTGTTTGTTTGTGCCGAATAAGATAGATGTCTGGATTGCGCTGGGGATGTTTCTATCGACCGTGTGCGCACTCTATTTGAATCGCTCTGGTCAAGTGACTGTTGCAGGCTTTATCGTGATTGCAGTCTTTGAAGTCGCGCTGACGATCGGCATTTTTACGACCCTGCCTCTTGATGAGCCAACCATTCAGATTTATGATCTCTACATCATTACGGAGCTTTTAGCCGTCTCGCTCTTGCCAGCACGCAGTATTTTCCTGGTGGCTGCGCTCAATTCTGGTATTGTTCTCATCAGCCTGGTTGGTCAACCTCATACGATGGGCCTTGCAGCTGATCTGCATACACAATTTCTTCCAATCATGATTCGTCCTATTATCCTGTTTATCATTGTTGCGGGGGTGGCCTACGTGTGGGTGAGTAGCGTTTCCAGGGCTATTGCTCGAGCTGATCGTGCGGAGATGGTGATGAAGTTGGAGCATGCGCTGGTTGAGCAGAAGCGCGATCTGGAAGAAGGAATTGAGCAGATTTTGCAGACGCACGTTGCGATAGCGAATGGTAATTTGAATGCGCGTGCACCGTTGACTCAGGATAGCTCTTTGTGGCAGATTGCCAGAGCACTTAATACATTATTGGTACGTTTACAAAGAGCTGTGGTGGCTGAGAAGGAGCTCCAACGTGTTGAGCAGGCTGTAACCATCTCTGTACAGAGTATTCAGCGCGCAGAGCAGATGCAAAAAGTCCCCGAATTAGGTTTTACCCAGACCGCCATTGATCCTCTGGTGGCGGCTTTACAGGGAAAAACGATCGCGCAGACGCCGTTACATCAAGCCCAGCCGATGTTTATTCCCTCTTCTCAAGGTGGTGTTATTTCATATCAATCTCAATCGCGTGGTAGTTCCAACGTCTAGCACTTTGCTGAGATGCTCATATGCACACATACGTGTGTAATGATGTCCTGAAGAGGAAGCAGGCCCAATCTGCGGGCCTGCCAGTCTAAACTGATGAGGCGGAGTTGCCCGTCTGTTTTAATCCTCACTCTGATAGTCACTATTCTCGTTATAAGAAAACAAATGTCTGCCGCTTGTACAATAATATTGAAGATCGCCTTCATCATCGGTCTGTGGAAAGATTTCTTCGATATCAGTAAGTAGGATGCCTTCTTGCTGGTCGTATGGGCAGGTCTGGTATTTGATGTGTTCCAACTTCATGCTCGTTTCCCTTTCTCTCAGGTGCTTCCTATCTCTCCTGGCTACGCTACGGGGGGGAGGAAGTCTTGTTCACATTCACGGTTTTATTTCGCTGAAGCTTCCTACTGCTTCTTCCATTGAATGTATAGAATGTTTTGCGAACCCTCAATATTTGGTACTCAGTGGTACATGAAGTACTAGGCTAGACGAATTTTTTTGTGCAGCAAGCCTTAAAACTCTGTCCATGGCTGGAGTGTTTTGAGCCTGATCTCAGGGTCTGGCTCAATGAACAGGGAGAGAAGGAGACTCTTTTGAGCCTGCATATGGACGGCGGCTTTCTAAAATTAAGAGCCCAATTAAGATAAGCTCTATCCCTTTGGTGGCAAAACCTATCGCATCAGATGGCTGCCCAAAGATGAACCAGAGAATAATGGTTAAGGCTGTATAGGCAATGAGAGTATAGCAGAGGGGCCGATGGTAGGCAGCAAGTTGGGGCAGGAAGAGGCTAATCAGAAGAACGATATAGCCAATGCCATTTAGAATAAACCAGGTACGGAGCTCCTCTCCAGGCTGTACTGCTAAATAGATATGGATAAAAGCTGTCATCAGTGTGAAAAACATAACACCAAGCTGGAGTAGCCCAACCTGTCGGCGTGGATGACCTAATTCGCTTGTCCGCATCATTACACCCTTTCTAACACAATCCACTCTTATGTGTAGCAAACGAAGTGTTCCCGTAAAAATCGATAGTAACGGAGAGACAATAGTGTTAGTAAGTATTTCTAAGAATTTTAGTTACTCTTAACTAATTACTACTAACACAGCTTATCTCCTTTCTATTCATCAGTAGAGACGTTGAGATAGCCCAAAAAGGGGCAAAGATCTTTCTGGTAATCTAGATGAATTTGTCAGGATGGGAAGAAATTGGGATTCTTCAGTGTTCTCATACAGTGGAAATCCTCTCACGGTGTGTGAGAGAAATAATTGTAGGAGGATTTATGGCAGACGTAAACGATTGGAATCGTCAGGTTATAGAAGAGTTTCGCGCGAATGGGGGCAAAGTTGGTGGACAGTTTACAGGTTTTCCACTGCTCTTACTAACCACCACGGGCGCTAAAAGTGGTCAGCGCCGTACTGCACCTCTGGCTTATCTGCCTGATGGTGATCGTTTTGTTATTTTTGCTTCAAAGGCTGGTGCACCCACCAACCCTGATTGGTATTATAATCTGGTCGCTAATCCACAGGTTACCTTAGAGGTAGGTGGCGAGACATTCGAAGCGATTGCTCATATTGCCACTGGAGAAGAGCGCGATCGACTGTATAATGCTCAAGCAACTAAATATAACAACTTTGCTGAATACCAGGCAAAAACGACGCGGTTGATCCCTGTTGTTGTGCTGGAGCGCAAAGCAAACTAAAAAAACGTTTTCATGGCTCTAGAGGGGATCAGAGTGGCCTCCACTCTGATCCCTTTTGGCTATCGAAACCTTCCTCTATGTCTTTCCTTTACGCAATCTGTGCTGTCTCTTTTAAGATAAAATCTACTACATCGATCATACTGCTATTCTTCTGGTAGATCTGTCGTTGGCGTGTTGCTCCATTTCCCATTTGGAGCACTGTCTGAACGGAAGTAGAGATCTCTTCCCATTCCCCATTTTCCTCCAGGGCAGGACGCACAAAATCCAGCAGCTTTTTAATTAAGAGGGGGGCTGCTACAAGGCTATTTGTCGAAACATCAATCAGCTCTCCCTCCAGGCCATACCGCGCTGCTCTCCAGTGAGCGTTACGAAGTATCTCTGTCGGCGTTTGAGCATAGCAGCTTTGCAGGTGTATCTGTTGATAGCAGGTCTGTACGAGGGCTCGGATAATGCCTGTTAGCATGACTGTTTCTTGAACAGTGAGACAGACATCCATGATACGGAATTCGATAGTGGGAAAACGCTCTGAGAGACGAATATCCCAATAGATATGAGTGGAATCATCAATACTTCGATTGGAGACAAGAGCCTGCACTAATGTTTGATAATCGGCATAGGTAGTAAAATGTGCTGGTGGTCCTGCCATGGGCCAGCGCCACCAGAGTTCCGTACGGAAGCTGGTATAGCCTGTATCCTTTCCCTGCCAATAGGGAGAATTAGCGGTTAGCGCTAAGAGGGGTGCCAGCCAGATACGGGCGCGGTTCGCGATCTGGATGGCATCGTCACGATCTCTACAGCCAACATGAATATGGCAGCCAAAGATCACTTGTTCGCGTGTCAATTGTTGATATTTTTGCTCCATAACAGTGTAACGGGATGAGGGCGAAAGGATCTGTTCATCCCAGGGAGAGAAAGGATGTGTTCCAGCTGCTGCAATACCCAGGTTCATCGTCCTGGCTTGCTGGATTAGATTCTGGCGCGCATAGCATAAAGCAGTACGTACTTCACTAAGATTCTGGCAGATAGGAGTAGAGATTTCAATCTGAGAACGTTGTAGCTCTGTTTGAACAGTAATATTTGGGTGGGCTTTCATTGCTTTGAGCAAAGCTTCTGCATCACTAGATAAAGCGCGAGTGTGCAGATCAATAATCTGATACTCTTCTTCGACTCCAATAGTCCAGACTCCTGAATGTGATGACAAGCGTTTTCCTCCTTTGTATTCAGGTTCACGACGCTTGTGCAAGAGGCACAGTACAGATGCTAAGGCAGGTATACAGGGGCCCCTGAAAGGCTGATCAAAAAAAGCTCTCCTGATGCAAAGTAGCCATCATTCGCACTGTGATCTGCACATTGTGGATTCCATCGCTGGACATATAGTATATAGCATATATCGCCTTTGATCTGCTATTCTTGTGCCATTACAAGTTTGCCTGTTCTTGATGCTCAAAAGAGCTTTTTTTGCACAGGTTTTTTGGGCGTACGTCCACCATCTGAGAGATATTCGTCGCAAAATACCAGGATCTTTATTAATCGATAGTCAGAATAGGAAAGGCGGGAACCATTGCTGATTCCCGCCCTTAAAGCAGAGGTTGAAAGTATATAGGTATAAAATGTCTATCTCAATAGTATTTAGATGACGCGCTACGGTTTACAAGCCCACTCTCTCCAACTATTGCCATCGCGGACAAATATTTCGTGTGCTGCCTGAATATTAGCCTGTGCATTATAGGGAGACTGTCCAGATTGAGAGGTCCCATTCCAGGTACTTGGATAGAGAATCTGGAATAGCCCCGCAGGATGGCTCCCTGCAATAGGATTGGGATTGATCGCATTTGGATTTAATCCCGATTCACACGTGGCAACGCGGACCGCTCCTGGTCCATAGGAGCCAAAGGTCGCGTTAATCATATCTACAATGCCTCCACTGGGAGCCGGTGGCGCAGGTGGCGCAGGTGGTGCCGGCGGAGTGGTTGGTTGTGGCACTGGTGTTGGTGTTGGAACCAGTTTCCGAAGCACAACTTGTGTCGGTTCTGGTGTAGGTGATGGTGTGGCAATGGGTGTCGGCGTTGGTGTCGCCGCTGGTTTCTGTCCATCCACGTGTATGGGTGCGGATGAGAGTGAGAGTCCTAATACGATTGGAAGTGCAAACTTACCACAAACTACTTCAACACATCCCTGTAAAAATTTCAAAATTGACGATTGTATTTTAGGTCCAACCTTTCAACATCTATAACTTCCATGCTCCTCTGCTGGAATATCCTTCATTGCTCGAATACAAATAGCATAACTATGTGCATCTAATAGAGAAGGATAGGTATATCCTATCACGTCATAGTGGTAATTGCAATGATACACGCTGATGTGAAAAGAATCATAGGTAAAATAGGCTATCTCCCTATTTCTGAGAAACAAGAAATAGGGAGATGTATGCCTGTTCTTTTATTCTTTTAGTGCTCCCGCAGCGATATCCCCAATGAACTGACGGCTACCTACCAGGAAGATGCAGATGAGCGGGAGGGTTGCCAGTGCCGTACCAGCCATGACCATGCCGTAATCGGTGTTATAGATGCCACTGAGCTGCGAGAGGGCCACCTGGAGCGTGACTTTCTGTGGATTCGTGAGAATAATCAGGGGCCACATATAATCATTCCAGGCATGAATAAAGGTAAAAACACCAAGGAAAGCGAGTGCTGGTCGCAAAAATGGTAGCGCTACTACCCAATACATGCGTAGATAACTACAGCCATCCACGCGCGCTGCGTCAATCAGATCTTGATGAATGGCATTTTGTGCGTACTGACGCATCCAGAAGATGCTAAAGGCAGTGACAGCGCCTGGAATCACAAGCGCCTTAAAAGATCCAACCCAGCCGAGATGAGCCATAATGACAAAAGATGGCACGACGGAGAGGTGAGCTGGCAACATCATCGTTGCCAGCAGGGTTACAAACAGAGCGTTTCGTCCTGGAAATGAAAATTTTGCAAAGGCAAAACCGGCAATTGAGCTAAAGAACAGGATCAAGATGGTTGATGAGAGGGCAACAAGGAGCGTGTTAAAGAAAGAGCCAATGAAATCAATACTTTGTAAGACATTGGTAATATTGACAAAGAGTTCTTGTCCAAATGTCAGCCTGGGTGGGAAGTGGAAGATGTCACTGGATGTATTGGTTGCCATGACCAGTAACCAGTAAAATGGGAAAATTGAGAGCCCCACTCCACCAAGTAAGAGCACATGGATGGGGAGCTCTTTCCCATAGCGGAAGAGTGCTCTCTGTCGAGCAAGCCTTTTTCGATTCTGCACTACCATTGTTCTGTCTCCTTTGCTTGCTACCTGTCTCTTAGCGTGTTCCTGCCCGTTGCACAATTTTCCAATTCAAGATGGAGAAGGCGACAATGATCACAAACATGCCCCAGCCAACCGCAGAGCCATAGCCAAAGCGATCGCGCGAAAATGCTTGTTGATAGAGATAGAGAACCATCGTCATGCCGCTTGCTCCGGGTCCGCCATTCGGGCCCACCAGGACCTGTGGTTCTGTGAAAACCTGGAGCCCACTGATCGTCGATGTAATGACTGTAAACAGAATAATGGGGCGTAGCAAGGGAAGGGTGATGTTTTTGAAGATCTGGAGGCTATGGGCTCCATCGATGCGAGCCGCTTCATAGAGCACTTTGGGGATACTCTGCAGGCCCGCTAGATAGATAATCGCATTATAGCCAGTAGCACGCCAGATAATCATGCAGGCAATCGCAAACTTGATTCCAAGTGGATTAAGGAGCCATGGAATACGGCCTCCTCCCAGAGCGGTGATCAGGGCATTGAGCAGGCCAAACTGGTTGCCAAACAGGGTACTGAAGATAATTGCAATTGCGACAACCGAGGTGACATGTGGCAAAAAGAAGGCCAGCTTATAGAGTGTTGTGTGGCGAATCGATGTATTGAGCAGGAAGGCACTGATAAGCGCCAGGCCCAGTGTTGGAATAGTTGCCATAAGCCAGATGAGAATGGTATTGCCAATCGCCTGCCAGAAATGGGTATCGGTCAGCAGGTAGCTAAAATTGTTGAACCCGATATATCTCATGGAGGAGATGCCGTCCCATTTCTGAAATGCCAGGTAGAGAGAGAACAGCACAGGGGTCAGTCCAAAGACCAGGAACAAGAGATAGAATGGTGCGATAGACAGGTAGAGCGGCAGATGGCGGCTTCTGCGAGGTCGCCGTCGCTGTGCGGGTACTGGTGAGTGCGCCAGCACTTCGCGTTGTGGTGATAAGAGAGTGCTATCCATCTGGCTACTCGCTTTCATTAGTGAAAAGAATTAGTGAGTAAGTTCGCGTGCAATTTGTTGTTGAACATCGTTCCACGCGGTCTGTGAGTCGCTATTCTGTGTTTCAATCAAGCTCAGTTCTTGCTGAAAGAGCGTGCTGACAAGATCATTGTTGGGTCCAATGTAGCCAGGAACTACATTCTTTGCAGATTCAGTAAAGATCTTTGTTGTGATCTGTCCGCCATAAAAGGTTTCAGGTCGGAACATCTTTGTGCTCGTGAGATCCGCTGGCGCTGACGGGAAGATCCCCAGATCCAGATAGGCTTGAAGCTGACTGGCAGGGGAGAGAAGCCAGCTCAGAACCTGGAATGCTTCGCGTGGATGAGGTGAAGCTTTTGTAATGGCTAGAAATGATCCGCCATCGTTGCCATCACCACCGGGGGCTCGCGCTACTCTCCAGAGCCCCTTCGTATTTTTGGCCGAGTCAAGCAAGCGTTTTTTTGTCCAGACGGCCCCCACAAAAGAGGCAAGCGTCCCATTGCTGACGGCTGCACTCCAATCTGTTGTGCCATTGCTAATTTTTGCGCTGAGGTCTAGTTGATGGACCCGTAGCGCCAGATCCCAGGCGGTACGGATATGCTCCTGGTCTCCGATATATTGACCTGAGGGAGCAAAGAAGCGCTTTCCCATCTGTCCCAGGATCAGATTAAAAGTGGAGCCAATATCATTAAACATAAATGACTGACCATGTGTGCTCTGTTGCATCTTTTGGGCAGCCTGGATATAGTCATCCCAGGATGCCATCCGGGCTGAGACCTGAGTGGGATCTGTGGGTAGTCCAGCCTTTTGAAAGAGATCGGTGCGATAGAAAAGAGCGGTAGGCCCGGTATCCATGGGAAAACCAATCAGATGCCCGCTGGGCGTCTCGCCCTGTTTCCACTTCCATGTAAGGTATTGTGATGCCAGCCTGCCCGCGCCGAGGGTATAGAGATCGACAAACTGATCGTCATCAGGAAAGTAGGTTGCAATATTTGAGTTGATGGCGACAATATCGGGAACAGCCGTCTGACCAGCCAGGACCGTTCGTAATTTGGTATCAAATGGTCCTCCAATCTTAATGGCTTGCAGATGGATCTGGGGAAAGTGCTGTTCGACCCTTGCCAGGAGCGCATCATCAATCGAGCGTGTCCAATACCAGAGCGTTAGTGGAATCTTTCCCGAAGATGGTGCTGGAGGAAAAGGAGTGCAGCTCGCCAGAAAAAGCATCAGGAGAGCCAGAGAGGCAGTGAGCTTTCTTTTGTCGTGTGCTGGCCGTATCATGAGCGTTTTCTCCTTTGAAACACCTATCAATGAGAAATTATATGCATCTTCTCCTTTCTTTATCGGATCGAATGGCTGAGAAAATAAATGTTGGTACGGTTATGCTGTGCTTTCTATAGAACCTTTTCTATGGTATGCAGATATGATGAGATTGGCCGCATCGTCAATCTTTTCAGCTTTATTTTTGCAATCCAGCCGTTTCTTTTAGTACCGCTTCTAGCTGGCTTGCCTCCTCCACACGCCCCAGACGCATGAGCAGGGCCATCAAGTGCTGGTGAATATCAAGTGTGAGAGCATGGGTGAAGCGCCGACCCTGGATGCAGCTATTCAGTGCCTGGGTGTAGAGATGATAGGCCTGCTCATCTTTTCCTTGAGCCTCTTGTAGGAGCGCAAACTGATAGAGATTTTTGGCAACCTGGGGGTCCACGTCTGCAAACGTTTGCGCATTAATCTCCAGGGCTCGCTGAAAGAGTGGCTCAGCCTCGGCATACCTGCCCTGTTTGCGGTAGAGAATACCGAGCATCATTAGATCATCCCCCACATGCGGGAAAACAGGACCAAGATGTTTTTCATGCAGCTCTAAAGCTTCCTGAAGCAAGGCCTCTGCCTGCTCCAGGGAGCCCTGGTGGAGTAAAATTATAGCCAGCCCGTTTAAACAATCCGCTGTCTGCATATGGTGCCGACCAAGATGTTGCTCATAGAGGGCCAGAGCTTGCCGGGAGTATGGCTCAGCCTCCTCATAACGGCCTTGATCGATGTAGACACACGAAAGATTAAAGATAGCTGTTGCTGTCTGAAAATGAGATGGCCCCAGTTGTTTCTGGCGGCTGGCCAGTACGCGCTTATAACACTGTTCTGCCTCTTTGTCGCGTCCCTGGTGAGAATAAAGAATGCCCAGATTATTCAGAACTCTGGTAGTCAAAGGATGTTCTGCTCCAAGCTCGCGCTCGCGAATTGCCAGATTTTGGAGATGCATAGCCTCTGTTTTGTCGTAATGTCCCTGTCGCTCAATCAAGCTGGCTAACATGTGTCGGGCGTTAGTAGTGTTGAGATGATCTGTTCCCAATTGCCGTTCATAGATAACCAGAGCCTGACGAGCCAGCGTTTCTCCCAGGGGATATTTTTGCTGAGCCAGGCAGAACTCGGCCAATCTGCACAGGCTGGCCGCATCCTCCAGAGGGTCTGGTCCCAACTGGTGCTCGCGAATAGCCAGTGCCCGCTCAAATGACACTTCCGCTTGTATGTACTGACCATTATTGCGTTGTAGGACTGCCAGATATTCCAGACTGTAGCCTGTGAGAAAATGTGCTGTTCCCCAGTAACTTTCGCGCAGGGTGAGTGCTCGCTGGTACAGGATCTCTGCCTGACTAAACATCTGATGTTCAAAGAAATATCTTCCAGCGCGCAACAGTACATCTGCCGCCTCTGGTAGTTGCAGGTTCTGTTGCTGGACCAGTGCGTCACAAGCCTGCACCTGTTCTAGATAGCGCTGACACTGAGGCCAGAATTCTGCTCTGGTCGGATCCTGAGGAAAGATCATCTCGACTGCTTTAATCGCCCGTTCACTCCAATCCTGTTGCGTCTGTCTGTCCATGCGATCCCACTGGACCGCCTGAACCAGTCGATGGATGCTCACCATACGATCTTTTGAGAGCCGTTTGATCAGAGAAAAGTCCAGCAACGTTTTCAGGAGCAGATTGAATGAGAAGAGATCAGATACGGCCTCACGCAACTGTGCATGCCAGTGTGGGGCTCCTTTTTGCAGCAGTTCTTCTGGAATGTGATCAGGAGCTAGAACAGCGCATAATTGCAACAGTTCAGTCGCTGCGGGATGGGTGCGTGCAACTTGCTCAAAGGAGAGCGACCAGGTCGTGGCTACTGAATCAGGGTAGCCAGTCATCTGCATTCCTCGTTGTTTGAGCAAGGCATGACGATAGGTCTGATAAATCTGGAGATAGGACTGAAGGCCGCACCCTGTCTCTTCAATATATGCTCCGGCTTGATCAATAGCGAGAGGAAAATGTCCTAGCTCAATAACAATATTCATGGCCTCTTCCATCTCTTCAGGCGTCACTGAATCCAACAGATGTGCCCGACGCAGCAAGAGCGAAGCACCTTCAATGGTTCCCATGGTCTCGACTTCGAGCGAAGAGGCAAAGGCTCCGATCGCACTGGCACGTGTAGTGATCAGTAGATGTCCCCGTCCCTGAACCGGGAAATAAGGGTGTGCCATCTCCAGATCATCCGCATTATCGAAGATCAGTAGCCAGGGCTGCGTGCGTTGTTCCAGCCAGCGGAGAATGGCCGCGACAATCTTATGTTGATCCGTCTCATCTGCACTGACTACCTCTGGCAAGAGGTGGCCCAATTCGACAAAACTGGTTAGAAGGGTTTCTTCATTAACTGCCGTGATCCAGAAGACATCGTGATAGAGTCCCTGCTGACGCGAACGATAGGCATATTCAATAGCTGTTTGCGTTTTGCCAATGCCTCCCAATCCTTTGATCGCCTGGGCTTGCGTCAACGCGACCGGTTGTAGACCCACGGAAAGATCGGTTTCTGGCTGGGAGAAGTGCTGCTCCAGGGCGCTCAACAGTTCTTCGCGCCCGGTAAAATGAGGATTGCGGGCATAAGGAACCGTCCAGATCGCGTGATCACTGACGGGAGTCTTCTCTGAAGGTGAGGCCTTTATGATCTCAGGCTCTGAAGAAGGCTCGTTCTCTTCCACTAATCCCAGTTCCTGAGTACTCAGGCCGAAGAGGGCACAGAGCTTGACACGGTAATAGGCGCCTGGTTGCTGAATACCCCTTTCCCAGCGCTGAATCGTGAGTACAGCCGTTCCTAGCTTGTCTGCTACGTCTTGCTGTCGCCAATTACGTAGAATGCGCTGCCGTCGTAAACGCTCATTTCTGGCCATGAAACTCTCCCCTACCTTCTTCCTTCCGCCATCTAGGGGTATATGTATTATGAACAAAACAGACTGTGCCTGCCTGATCTCTTTCAAGAAAGAACGTCATTGTTCTGGTTTCACATTCATGGAATCGGTGCAGATCTTCAAAATTGCCTGGGAATGTCTGAGGTGGCTCTCTACATTTTCCTCTAGAAAGGAATGCATCAGTATCTCTATAATAATATGTAACTCTTAAGTATCATAGCATAAGCCCAACCATACAAGCAAGCATATATTTGTATCATAGGGTAGCTTTCTAAATCTGGAAAGCATAGAAGATGCAATTTATTGCATAAAGATTTTTTTTGAATGAAAGTTGAGAAAAGATACGCTTAATTGACTTTACTGGCTTGTGCATTCGCTGACACTGTTTTACAATTTTGTGAACGTAAGGAGGCAAGTTGCGTAAGCTTTAAAGTGGGTCTCAAAGAGGGTTTTTATTTTTTTATAACTGAAAAATGGGAGAAAAAAGAGTGTTGGATCTCTCGAGTATAGGTATGACCGGTCTGATTGGGATCGCGGGAGCATGTGGGGCAGTTGCCCGTTATCTGCTTGGACGATTTGTGGCGGAGCGCGTGGGCACGCGTTTTCCTGTAGGGACATTCTGTATCAATCTAACTGGCGCTTTTTTGATCGGAATAATCTTTGCCCTGGCGACACGACATGTCATCTCTGCTGCGCTTCAGAGCGTTCTGGCCACCGGCTTCCTGGGTGGCTATACAACCTTTAGCACGATGTCCTGGGAAGGGGTGCAGCTCTTTCGGGGGAGTAGCTATCGTTATAGCCTACTGTATCTGGGTGGAAGCGTCATTTGTGGCCTGCTTGCAGTTCTCCTTGGCTTATTGATAGGAGGGCATCTCGCATGACAAAAACGCAACCATTACCTGGGAGAAGGCGCATCACCGCAGTCTTTGCAGGAGGTTTTCTGGGTGCGATTGCGCGAGCGCTTGTGAGTTCGTTTCTGCAGGCAGAATTAGGGAAAGCATGGCCTTATGATATTCTGTTGATTAATCTGACTGGAGCGTTCGTACTGGCTTTTGTGACGACATTGGCGGATGCTCGCTTATGGATTGGCCCGACGCGCCGACTCTTTATCAATGTTGGTTTCCTTGGTGCTTATACAACGTTTAGCAGCTTGATGCTAGGCGATGTCCTGCTTGCGCAAGGAGGGCATTGGTGGGGGGCGGCAAGCTATCTTCTCATAAGCCTTGTGGGAGGTCTGCTTGCAGTCTTACTGGGAGATCTTGGAGCTCAATTTTTTATTGCCCGACAGCAAAAACGTCTGCTCCCAACAAAACGCATCAGCACACAAGAGCTCTTTGCCCCACTGCTGCACGAGAAACGAGAGCACCTGGACATGCAAGATGATGTCTTAGTATCAGAACAAGAGCTCTCTGAAGATTAATAATTCAGATGGAAGAAGCACAAAAGCGTCTCTTTTATAAGGCATGAAGAAAACGGAAGGCATGGAAGCCGAAGTATACATCTTTTTAGAGATACACGGTGTTCTTGTTAATGGCAGAATATATTTATTCTGGTTGCAAGAAGCAAATCAATTCTGTAGGAGATGTAGGATGCCTCGTAAAACATATTTTTTTGTTCTCTTTATTCTTAGTTGTTTTTTCTGTTTAAGTGGATTGACTGGATGTATGGGAGGTGGGAATGAGCAGAGCGCTGTTGCTACCCCATCTTCAGCGGTAAATGGAGATAGTATTAAAAAGATCAAAGATCTTCTTAAGAGCGAAGGTAGTACTGAGAAATTTACTGGTACAGTTTTAATTGAGCAGGATGGTAAAGTCCTCCTTCGTGAGGGCTATGGGATGGCTGATCAGGCTCAGAAGATTGCCAATACACCCGAGACGCGTTTCCGTATTGCAACCCTTTCAGAGCAATTTAATGCATTGAGCCTTCTTTTGTTGCAGGACCAGGGAAAACTTACATTGAATGATCCCATCTGCACATACATACCAGACTGCCCTGCAACCTGGAAGGCTATCACGATCCAGCAGCTCTTCGTACATACCTCAAGCATTCCAGATTACCTCTCTTTAGGTGATTATCTGGCGATGAAAGCCAAGCCCACCACACCTGAACAGTTGATAGGACTCTTCAAAGATAGGCCGCTTCTGGAATTTACGCAATATCGGACTGCTTATAATGCTGCAAACCAAGTCTTAGCAGGGTATATTATCGAGAAAGCATCCGGTCAGAGTTATGGAGAGTATCTACAAAGCACTATTTTTAATCCACTGCATTTGACACATACGAGCTATGTGAAAAATGATGAGCCATTGCCAGCTTATGCAACAGGGTATGAGCAGCCAGGCATTGTGAGCGATCCAATTGATGCCTCAGCTCTTTATGCCGCTGGCGGCATCTCCTCAACTGTTGATGATCTCTATACGTTTGATCAAGCTATTATCCAGCACAAAATAGGCTCAAAGGCAGTAGGGGACTCATTATTGACGATTCATTATACTTACTGTTCTCTTTCTCAATCATGTGGTCCAAGCTATGTCAGTCTGGGAGTCGGATATGGCTGGTTTATTGGCAGAGAGAAAGGTGAAAACGGTTTAACGCGTCAAATTTATTATGATAATGGTAGTTATGAAGGCTTCTCAGCTGCCAACATTTATTACCCGGAGCAGAAGTTGAGCATTATTATCCTTAGTAATGTGAAGCGAAATCCAATTACAATCGGCAATGAAGAGAATTTCATCGAAAATGACCTTTTTGCCTCTGCGTAATTTTCACCATTCTCATACCTGCGTATGTGCTAATGCAGAACAGTCTTTTTAAGTTGTATATGACGGATCTTCTCTACAAAGCCATCGATGCTAAAAGGGTCTGCATATATAGTCTCATTATTATTGCCAGCATAAGCAATAACCTGAGGAGCCTCGAGGTAGCGGTCCATGCAAAATAAGACTGCTATCTCGGTGTGCTCTTGTAGCCATTGAAACAATGCAGGGCCGATCTGGCAGTGCACTTTTGTCACATCCACTAAGACAATATGTGGCATTAAGGTATTCATTATCTGGATGTTTGCCTCATTCGGATAGAGCAGGTAGACGTCATACCCCTCATCTTTGAGGATAGAACCATACAAATCAATTCGGTCGCGTTCATAACCGAGTAAGACTACACGTGTCTGTTCCATATCTTGCTCCTCCTTTGTCTGCAATGATCTCAGGACTTTTCATTCCAGTGTTTTTGCCTGCATGTGTACGATATCATTACCTTTCTTTGCTCGCAAGCTCAAACCGTTTGGATAACCAGGACCGTTTACTTCTGTGTTATATCTGTGATCTCCTAAGAGGAGACTGGATAACTTTGTAATAGAAAAAAAGTCTTTAGATCCCTGATCTTCAAAACAAGAGAAATGCAGCCAACAACGAGAAATCAGGAGCAAGAAAAGATGGAATACAAGTCGAATCTAAGAGAAATTGTCAATAGTGCTTCTTTTGATGTCTATGGTATTGTGAATACTTCATATGATTTCTTATATTCTAAATGCCAGTGCGTTCGCATGCCAGAGAAGCTATTGTCTGTGACACTTGGATATTATAGCCCGACGTATTCACAGCAAGACCGCCCTCCCTATGCCTTCCCTGATCTGAAAGATATATTATCTTCTTCTTCCATGGTTGGGGTACAGAAAGTCAAAAGCACCCATTTTTCTGTCACTTCTCTTGATATTCAACAACAACCAGATCCAGACTACTATTCTGAGTTTAGAAGTTTCCAGGAAGCGACACAAGTAAGACGAGCTAGCTCTCTCTTCAAAGAATATGGCTTTACCGCTGAAGAACGAATACAGGCAGGCTCTCCATCGCTCTGGGAAGAGACGCTTCATCTTCAGGAGCGATCCTTCTCGACAAAGATTTACCAATGGTCAGCACCAGATACTCTTTCGTCGTTCCAACTTAGATGCAACAATATACTCATAATGGGACAGGCTCATGGGCCATCTCAATCGGAATTAGTCCAGACCTTACTGGAATTGCAAGTTATAAACCAGCAACAGGAGATACTTAAACAGTATGAAGTAGAGGAAAGATACAAAGGATGGTTCTAATTAAAATAGAGCTATATTCTGTTGGACGCTTTCCTGAAGGGCATTTGATACAGACTTACTCTTTGCGTTCGCAGCATGATGGATCTGCTCGATAACGTCGTCAAGACGAAAGAATAGAGATCGGCCAGGATCTGTCGTTTCGTCGTCAGATCCTGGCCGATCTCTGCAAAGGGTAGTGAAAGCATGTTCGTTCTACTCGTCACAACCGCAAAGAACTTGATCTCAGGCTTCCGCTGTGATTGACTCGGCTTGCTGGCTATTGTCTCCATAGAGGAAGCAGTGGGTCCAGTGACCATTGCCAAGATTGGTGCGCTGCGGGAAGCGCTCTTTGCAGACAGGCATCGCATGGGGGCAGCGTGGATGAAAGCGGCAGCCAGTGGGAGGATTGATCAGGCTAGGGATCTCTCCTCGTGTTCGTACTTGAGTGTCTTCCGCGCCTCTGATGCGATCAGGATTTGGAGCGGCTGAGAGCAAGAGCTGGGTATAGGGATGCTTTGGTGCTTGAATCACCTCATCGCTGGGACCACCTTCAACCATCTGGCCCGCATACATCACCTGTGTATTCTCTGCAAAGTAGCGTGCACTGGCGATATCATGCGTGATAAAGAGAATCGCCAGCTTCTCCTCCTCCTTTAGACGCAGCAAGAGATTCAAAATATCCAGACGAATTGAGACATCCAGCATCGAGACTGGCTCATCGGCCAACAAGACTTCTGGACGAACAGCTAAGGCCCGAGCGATGGCGACACGCTGCCTCTGACCGCCACTGAGCTGATGAGGATATTTCTCTAAAAACTGCTCGGCTGGTGTCAGGCTCACACGGCGTAAGAGCGCCAGCACCTGTTCCGTCACCTCCTGCTCGCTCTTTGCATGCCCATAGACCCTGAGAGGACGGCTCAGATGATAGCGAATATCATGGACCGCATTGAGAGAGCTAAAAGGATCTTGAAAGACGAGCTGCACATGACGCCGATAGGCTCGCATCGCCGCTGAACTCTTCTCAAGCCGAAGTGGCTCGCCACGGAAGCGGACCGTACCGCTCGTGGGATCATAGAGGCGTGCAAGCATACGTGCCACAGTCGTCTTGCCACTGCCGCTTTCACCAACCAGAGCCGTAGCCTGACCAGGAAAGAGATCCAGAGAGGCATCCTCAACTGCCTGGACCGCCTGGGGCTTTGCAAAAGGATTCATCTTGCGCACAGGAAAATATTTTTTGAGATGTTCGACAGAGAGAACCGGCTCTACAGGTCCACTCTTTACAGAGGATACCTCTCCCTGCAAAGAGGAATGTACTTGAAAAGAAGAATCATTGCTGGTCATCGAACCTCTCTCCCTTCTGCAAGCGCCTCATAGCCAGCGGCCAGAGTAGCAACCGTTGGTAGTTGTTGGGTATATGTCTGATCATAGAGGTGGCAGGCAACCTGCTGATCTGGCTGGGAAGCATCTACGACACTCAGTTGCGGCTGAACTGTTGTACAGGCCTCAAAAGCAAAGGGGCAGCGAGCATGGAAAGGGCAGCCAGCAGGCAGAGCGCGCAGATCAGGCGGCGAACCAGGGATGCCGACCATCTTCCGCCGTGGCCCATGCAGCGTTGGGAAAGAGTTTAGTAGTCCATAACTATAAGGATGACGCGACTGCTGATAGATGGCCTGACTGGTGGAACGCTCAATCATCTTCCCGGCATACATAATCGCAATTCGATCTGCCAGCTCAATTAAAAGTGATAAATCGTGAGTAATAAAGATCAGCGCAGTTGACGTCTCTTTGCAGATCTTGCTAATCAGCTCCAGAATCTCGCGCTGTACAACCACATCCAGCGCCGTAGTTGGCTCGTCCATAATAATTAATTCAGGATTCAGAGCCAGCGCAATAGCAATCACAGCGCGCTGGCGCATACCACCACTGAGCTCATGAGGATAGCTTTTCAAACGATCAGGAGCGATGCCGACCATTTTAAAGAGTTCGGCTGCCCGTTCTTGACGCTGTTGAGCCGTCATATCGGGTCGGTGCGTCTCCAGGACATCGGTAATCTGCCGACCAACCGTCATCACAGGATTCAGCGCATTCATCGCGCTCTGGAAGACGATAGCCAGCTCATTCCAGCGAAAAGCCTGTAACTGCTTCGGCGTCAACTGAAGAATATCGAACGAGCTTCCTTCTGCAAATTGGCGCTGTTTTCGATTTCGGCGAGCAGCTCGCAGTTCATCTTCTGGCTGTTTGCGTGGATAGTACAGCACTTCTCCACCAGCGATCACAGCGGGTGGGCGAAGCAGGCGAGCGATACCAAAGGCCAGCGTTGACTTCCCACAGCCGCTTTCACCGGCCAGGCCCAGAATCTCGCCACGTTTGAGCGAGAAACTGACATCGCGCACCGCATGCACAGCCCCATTGGCGGCATAATAATCAATGTTCAGATTATTCACCTCGAGCAGCGTCGGAGCAGGGACACCTGTTGCCATAATACAATCTTCTTTCTCTTACTTGGTGACGAGACTGGAGGCGGTTGGAGTTGCCCCTTTGCTCATGAGTCTGGTTGCTTTTTTGCTACGAAGAGGTTTAGGTAGACGTTCAGTGCGTAGACGGGGATCTGCGATCTCATCGATGCCAAAGTTGATCAGCGAGAGAGCGGCACCCAGGAGCGCAATACAGAGTCCGGGGGGAATAAACCACCACCACAGACCAGAGAAAATACTATCTGATTGCTGTGCCCAATAGAGGATATAGCCCCAGCTTACCGTATTGGAATCGCCCAGGCCCAGGAACTCCAGCGAGGCCCAGGTCAAGACCACCCAGACCGTCGTACTGACAAAGCCAGCAGCCACGATAGAGATCTCATTTGGTAGAATCTCAAAGAAGATAATGCGCCAGGTATACTCGCCGGAAGCGCGGGCTGCACTCACAAACTCGCGACTGCGCAGAGAAAGCGTCTGGGAACGGAGCACACGGGCTCCCCAGGCCCAGTTGGTAAGTGTAATAACGATACAGATCGTCAGCGGGCCGCGTGGAAAATATGCGGCCAGCACAATCGCCAGAGGCAACGATGGGAGAACCAGGGCCACATTGGTCAGAAGCGAGAGAAACTCATCAATTGCGCCCCCAAAGTAGCCACCAACCAGTCCCACCACCACAGAAATAATCGTCACCGCTACGCCCGTCACCAGAGCCCAGAAGATCGAATCGCGCGTTCCCACCATCAACTGGCTAAACACATCCTGCCCCGTCGTTGTTGTTCCAAGCCAGTGAGTAGCCGAGGGAGGAACATGTGACGCTTTAGAAAAAGCCAGCGGATCATATTGAGCAATCAAGGGCCCAAACAGTCCTACCAGGATATAGATGCCAACGATCGTCACGCCAATCGTCACCTTCTTATTGGCGGTAATCGCACTCCAGATCTGTCGCACGCCTTTCTGGAAGCGTTGCGGCCAGGAGTGTTTTAACAATTGAGCATTGACCACATCAGCAGTCGTTGGCGAGCTGATCTTTTCATTGACCGTCATAATCAGGCACTCCTTTCCTGACGAACACGTGGATCGAGGAACGTATACAGAAGATCCGCGAGGAAATTTGCCAGCAGAACTGAGAAAGCAATAATCAAGAAGATCCCCTGCATCAACGAATAATCTTGCGCCTGTACAGCCTGTAGCAACGAATAGCCGATCCCTGGATACGAAAAGACCATCTCCGTCAAAAGCTGTCCACCAACGACAAAACCGATAGAGATAGCGAAGCCAGTGATATTTGGGAGAATCGCATTGCGGGCCGCATAGGCAAACATCACGCGACGGGAGGCCAGGCCTTTCGCTTTTGCCATCAATACATAATCCTCAGACAGCGTAGTAATCATCGAATTGCGCATCGTCAGCATCCAACCGGCCATCGAAGCAATCACAATTGTACAGGCAGGTAAGACGGCATGGAGAATCACACTCCCAATAAAATCGGTGCTCCAGCCTGGATCAACATTCAAGGCATCATAGCCGCCAGCGAGAGGGAACCAGCCAAGGATAAAGCCAAAGGTATAGAGGATCAGAAGAGCCATCCAGAAATAGGGGATGCCAGACAAGAAATTGACCATGGGGGCAAGAATCGAATCAAAGGCCGAGCCACGCTTCCAGGCCTGAAAAATACCGAGGAGACAGCCAAGAGTAAAACTAATCAAGACCGAGACCCCAACCAGTCCGAGCGTCCAGAAAAGATCTTTGGCAATGATATCGTGGACCGAGACAGGAAAATACGTCACCGAGACGCCCAGTTGACCATGCAGCAGATCGTTAAGATACTTTACATATTGGACCCAGAGCGGATCGCCTGTATTCACACCGAAAGCGGATTCTAGCGCCTTCACATAGGTTGGATCCACATGCCCGCCACGTCGTTCCAGTTTTCCCAGGAGCGTCTGTGCGGGATTGCCAGGAGCCAGGCGAGGGATAAAGAAATTGAGCGTAACCGAGGCCCAGATGGCAGCGAGGTAGAAGAGAATGCGACGAATCAAGTGACGCATTTCAGTACTCCTTCAGAAAAGATACCAGGATAACCGCTGTCCTTCAGCGCACAGTGGCTTGTATGCCTGGCTGCGAATAACTATGAAAGAGAGTATGAACAAAAGGGAGCTTCATACAGATGGGGATGGCTCGCTGTGAGCCATCCCCATGGATGTGTCACCTGATTGTGCGAGGGGACACTGAGATGATTGTTACTTTACTGGAGTCAGATGCAGGATCACGACCGCCAGATCTGAGCCAATATTTGGTGAGCCGGATGCATAGGGATTCGACTCAGTCGGCCAGCCAGTAAACGCATTGGTGCGATACTCAAACCAGTCAGGACCAGTTACCAGAGGAATCGTTGGCAGTTGCTCAACGTAGATCTTCTCAAGACCCTGAATCGCCTGTTTCTGGACGGCTGGATCAGTCGTCGAAGCAAACTGTTTCAGCAGGGCATCCGTCTGAGGATCTTTCCACTGACTAAAGTTGGTCACACCAATGTTGGCGCTATTGAGATACTGATTGTACATGTAGTAAGGGTTCGGACCACCCACCATACCGCCGATCATCAGATCGAACTTGCCATCGGTACGGGAAGGATAATACGCATCCTCAGACATCTCATCCAGCTTGCTGATCTCAATACCAACATCCTTCAGATTGCCCTTAATGATCTGAGCCATCACTTCCCAGTCAGAGTAAGGCTGAACGGTGCGCAGAACAAACGAGAGACGTTTGCCATCTTTCTGATAGATGCCATCAGTTCCCTTCGTATAACCAGCATCGGTCAAGAACTTCTCAGCTTTGGCTTTATCAGGAGCATTAGAGAGATTTGCATACGCAGGGTCCAGGTACTGCTTTGCATTGGGAAGAATCAATCCAGTTGCATTTGCGGGACCGGCCAGACCAGACTCACCCTGTTCCGAGAGAGCAGTGCGATCCAGAGCGGCATTGATTGCCTGACGTACAGCCACCTGGCTGAGCAGAGGGTTCTGCTGATTCACATTCAACGTAAAGATGTTGATTGGAGCCATCCAGTAGTGGTTGTTGGTAGGATCTTTGTCAACGAAGGCCGTTTTGAGATCCGCCTGGAAATAGCCAGCCCAGTCGATCTGACCCTTTGGTAGAGCCAGCTTAAAGGCATCATTATCCTTATAGACGGGGAAGCGAACTTCATCAACATGCAGCTTATCTGCCTGCCAGTAAGACGTATTTTTCTGGAAGACTGAGAGAGCCGTGTCATATTTCTTCAGCGTATAAGGGCCTGTACCAACCGGGGTATCAGGAGTATACTTCGAAGGGTCACCCTTATCTCCAAAGATATGTTTTGGAATGATGTAGGTCTGTGCAATATTATAGAAGGCGGGTGGATAAGCCTGAGTGAAGGTCATCTTCACAGTATTGGCATCGGATGACGAAACATCCTTCAGATAGCTCCAGACGCCCTGGAGATCAGTGCCCGAGGCTTTGTATTGTTTGATTGTATTGAACGTGTAGACGACATCGTCTGCCGTAAAGTCTTTGCCATCGCTCCATTTTACATTGGGGCGAATAGTAAAGGTCAGCTCAGTATTGTCAGGGCTCCACTGGTAGCTGCTAGCCAGCCAGGGAGTATACTCACCTGTGATACGGTTGGCGAAATAGAGCGTCTCATAAACCAATCCAAAGACACCTTTGTTAGGTTGAGGATTGTAGGGATTAAAGGCCGCCTGTACGACATCATAGGACTGGGCTCCAATGGTAAGAGTCGATTTATTCGCCGCTTTGTTACCACTATCACCACCACATGCGCTCAAAATTAAGCTGAAGAGCGTCAAGAGTGTGAAAAGGACCAGACCACTTTGTACTTTTTTGCGGGATAAGGCTGAGCGCGAGTTGGGAGTCAAGAGAAACCTCCTAACAAATAAAAAAGCGTATCAAAAAAGATAGACGCGAGAAACCATGTACCCACTGGTCACCAGAACAACAGCAGTGTTCAGTTCTTGTTTGATACTGTACAGTCTTTTGGTCTATTTGTCAAGTCATCTAGACCACTAGACCATAATCCATTAGAAACTCGCACCGGGAGGGAGAAGGACCCTGAAAATAAGCTCCATACGGGAAAGCATAGCCAGCGAACATAGTACAAGTAAAAGAGCATAGGATCAAGAACCAACAAAAGATATGGTAGACAGGTCTATACATACAGACAACTATCTGTAATTCTATACGTTGACTTTTTGGCAGTCCTCACACAACTCCTTACCAGGAGTATCATAGAGATAAGACCCTCAAGAGCGATTTATCGCAAAAACCCGGAGGGCCCATCATTCATGATGGCCGTATCGAACGGCTTCGTCTCTGTACACACGCAAGAGATAAGACCCATCATTCATGATGGCCGTACCGAACGGCTTCGCTCTGTGCACACACAAGAGATAAGACCCATCATTCATGATGGCCGCACCGAGCGGCTTCACCTATCACTTCTTCAAGAAGCAAACGCAGGCCTTATCTCTGTCCCCCTCCTGCTTACCTGATGAAACAACCACCATACTAGCAGCCGCTGAAAAGGCAATAGATATCCTTCAAATAAATACATTACCCCTTCAGGGATTGGAGCCGTTGCGACCATTCTTCGGTGGCGAAGGCAACCTCTCCACGGCAGATAGTAGCCTGGAGGTGAAGCGACTGGTCAAATATCAAGAGGTCAGCGTCATAGCCAGCCGCCAGGAGCCCTTTGCGCTTATCCACCTGAGCTGTGCGAGCGGGATTATACGTTAACATACCGACGGCCTCAGATAATGAGACATGGGTATACTGCAAGATATTCCGTAGTGCTTGATCCATCGTCAGGACGCTGCCAGCCAGGGTGCCATCGGAGAGAAAGGCCGCTCCATTGATCACACTGGCGGCCTGTCCAGCAAAATCGAACTCCCCCTCTGGATTGCCTGCACAGGATTGGGCATCAGTAATGATCACTGTGCGTTGTGGGCTTAGAACTTTGACCAGGAGATCCATCATCGCGGGATGGACATGGACGCCATCAGCGATCAACTCGCCCATTGTCTCTGCATGTTGGGCCAGCGCTGCCAGGGGACCGGGCTTGCGATGGTGCAAAGGGCGCATCGCGTTAAAGCAATGGGTCATATGTCTGGCCCCTTGCTGAATAGCCTGTTGAGCCTGCTCATAGTCGGCGTCGGTATGGCCAATGCTCACAGTAACGCCAGCTTCAATGAGCCGTTGGAGCATCGCCTGGGCTCCTGGGAGCTCAGGAGCGATAGTAATGAGCTTTAAATAACCCTTCGTCAAAGCCAACACCTGCTCAGTCTCGGACTCATCGGGCGTGCGTAGCCAGATCGGCGGATGAGCGCCTCGCCTTTTCTCATTGATGTAGGGGCCTTCAAGGAAGATCCCTACAGGCTCAGCCTCAAGGTGCGAATGCCGCTGCTCAATAAAGTCGACCGCCGTAGCCAGTTGAGCTTCTGGAAGTGAGGCTGGCGTCCCTACCACGGCCACAAGAAAAGAAGTCACTCCCGTACTGGTAATCCATTGCGCGTAGGATTGTAGCTCCTCGACATGAGTTGTATGCAGGCTAAAGCCACCACCACCATGGGTATGAACTTCAATAAAACCTGGCATGATCACTGCATCTGAGGCATCAATGATCACCCCCTCTGGTTCATCCACTGGTCCCACCGACCGGATGGTTCCTTCCGTTACACAGACCGAGCCCGTTCTCTGATCTCTCTGTGCATCGACAAGATGAGCGCCGTGTAATGTAAACTGCATAAAATGACTTTCTCCTTACCAACTAGTGCCGATAGATAGCCATTACGTTGAGCTGCCACTGTTCCGTTTACGATGAAAAAATCTGGCGTATATCAACACATACCTTATTGAAGGTAAAACTCTGACTTGACTTTTGCGAAAAGATATGGGATGATCTTTTTTATTAACTGGTATATACAATATACCAAGTATACCACCTAAATTACTAGTCCCCTTTTTGAGGAGGTGCAAGATTTCTGAGTGCCAGTCATACAAAAGGCAGGAGAGACTGCGTCTACTAGATAACGGTGCAGCTTTATTTGCTTTGTCGTAGTAGTATAGTCATAACCTTTTTGGCGCCTGCCCAGAGCAATAGGCAATAAGGCTCGAAGCCCTACATAGAAACGCAGTTGAAGACCAAGGAAGAAAGACTGGAAAGAGAAAACTATGAGTACTATTTTTAGAAAAGGGCCCCTGCCACGCTATTATCAATTAAAAGAGATTATGCGTGAAAAGATGAGGATTGGCGAGTGGAAACCAGGGGATCTTATCCCTTCGGAACGTGAGTTAGGTGAAGTCTATGGCATCAGTCGTATGACTGCCCGCCAGGCCATTACCGAACTGGTGAATGAGGGACTCTTCTATCGCGAGCAGGGAAAAGGGACATTTGTTAGCCAGCACAAAATTACGCAGCAGCTTATTCATTTGACTGGTTTTACCGAAGATATCGGGGCCCGTGGTCAGCGTCCAGGCACAAAAGTTCTCTCAGCGAAGATGGTGCCAGCCGACGAGAAGATTGCTCAGATTCTTCGCCTGGAGCCAGGCGAGCTTATCTTCTGTCTCCAACGTCTACGCCTGGCTGATGAGGAGCCTCTGGCGGTCGAGCAGTCGCATCTGCACTTTAAGGGCTGCGAACGCCTGCTAGAAGAAGATCTTGAGAAGAACTCTCTCTACCGCTTGCTAGAGACAAAATATGGGCAACCCTTAATGTTTGCCGAACAGGAACTGGAAGCGGGATTGGTAAGTGAAGAGAATACACTGCTGTTAAATGTGCCATTAGGGAGCCCTGCCCTGTTTACGCGCCGCACAACCTATAGCGAGCGCGATATCCCCATTGAATACGCGCGATCTGTCTATTGTGGCAGCAAATATACCTTCTATACGAGCTTGAAACGCGATCAACTTGTTCCATAATTCGTTGTGTTGCAACGGTTGAAGCGCTTTTGAAAAGAGACCTGCTTCAGTTAATACTGTGGTTGTCTGTAAGCAGGTTTCACGCTAAAGGAGAGAGGCTATGGCAACCGAGCCAGAGACCAGTGTGGCTGTAAGCGAGCTGGTAACCGAACAGGTGAACCCCGCTACAGTCGCCATCGACCAGATGAATGGGCATGAGATTGCCCGTGTGATGAACGACGAAGATGCCCAGGTAGCGCTGGCCATTAAGCAGGAGCTATCACAGATTGGCTTAGCCATCGAAGCTATAGCGGCTCGGATGAGGTCTGGTGGTCGTCTGCTCTATCTGGGAGCGGGGACTTCAGGTCGTCTCGGCGTGCTTGATGCCTCAGAATGTCCTCCAACGTTTAACGTTCCTTCTTCACTGGTCGTTGGGTGTCTGGCAGGAGGCGATGAAGCGATTGCCCATGCAAGTGAGCAGGTGGAAGATAGCTATGAGTCTGGACTGGCTGATTGCCAGAGATTAGCGATTACTGCCCAGGATAGTGTGGTCGCTCTGGCGGCAAGTGGGCGGACTCCGTATGCGCTGGCCGCAGCCGCATACGCGCGAGAGCAGGGAGCACTCAGCATTGGTCTGGCCTGTAATTCACCTTCCCCCCTGGCTGAACTGGTGGAGATTATGATTGCACCGGTGGTCGGGCCAGAAGTCATTACGGGTTCGACGCGACTGAAAGCGGGCACTGCCCAGAAGATGGTGCTTAATATGCTTAGCACAGGCGTCATGGTTCTGCTGGGCAAGACCTATGGCAACCTGATGGTAGATGTGCAGGCCACAAATTATAAACTTCATCAACGCGCTCTCAAGATTGTGCAGCTAGCGACCGGCTTCGATCCACAGCGTTCCGAAGAACTGCTTCAGCAAGCGGATGGAGAGACAAAGACCGCGATCGTCATGGGGAGAGCTCAGGTCTCTGCCCAGATAGCGCGTGAGCAGCTTGCGACCCATAATGCGATTCTTCGCACGACATTGGAAGCGCTAAACGTATGAGTACGACCTTCCCACAAGAACCCCCCGAGGGCCTCTCGCACCAGTATTATCTAGGGATTGATGGCGGTGGAAGCAAGACCCTGGCAGTGATCGTGAATGCCCAGGGTACAGAGGTTGGGCGAGGGTCAGCTGGCGGAGCTAACTATATGGCAATGGGGCTCGAAACGGCCCTCTCACACCTGCGATCTGCGGTTGAAGCCGCTTGCCAACAGGCACAGATTCAGCTTCCTGTTCGTATAGCCTGGTTAGGGTTGGCTGGTATTGATCGTCCTCAGGATCGAGAGCTGCTTTTGCCCCATTTGCAATTTCTGGCTCACCATATTGAGCTGACTAACGATGCGAATCTGGCATTGAGCGCCCTTGACCAGGCGATGGGGGTGGTTTTAATTGCGGGCACAGGTTCGATTGCCGTTGGCCGTAATGCGCAAGGTGTTGAAGCTCGTGCGGGTGGCTGGGGTCATCTGTTAGGCGATGAAGGGAGCGGCTATACATTGGGTCAGCAAGCGCTACAGGCAGCGGTTCGTGCTGCTGATGGACGTGCTCCACAGACCCTGCTCCTCAATGTCATCTTACAGCATTGGAGACTGGCCTGTGCCGATGATCTGCTTCCACAGGTCTATACCAACCAGAATAAAGCCGAGATTGCCCAGCTCTCGACCTGTGTCTTCCAGGCCTGGCAGCAAGGCGATAGTAGCGCCGCACAGATTGTTTGGGAGGGAGCAAAAGAGCTTGCTCTGGCGGTACATACCGTGAGTCGAAAGCTTGGTCTTGAGGCCCAACCGCTCCCACTGGCTTTAGTCGGCGGACTGTTACTGCATCAACCAGAGTATCGTCAGCTCGTATTAAACTTTTTACAAGAGTGGCAGACGCCTGGACAGGTTGTGCTGGTGGCTGAGCCAGCTCTTAGCGCTGCACGAGGTGCTCTCACGCTTTCAACGTTGCTATAGGCTCACGCTTTCAACTTTGTCATAGGAAGGAACTACTCATGTTGGATACGTCAAAAACCACTCAGGCTGCACCCTTAACCGAAGGTATGTCCCTGGAAGAGCTGATAGGCCAGGTACTCATGTTTGGCTTTGAGGGGACGACGGTCCCTGCTCATTTCGCCGAACTGCTCCGCACCAATCATATTGGCAATGTGATCTTCTTTGCTCGCAATGTTCACGATGTCGAGCAGATTCAGGCGTTGACCGCTGAACTCCAGCGCATTGCTCAAGAAGCTGGTCAGCGCTATCCGCTGCTGATTAGTATCGATCAAGAAAATGGTATGGTTCGTCGCTTCGGTGACAGCACCACCACCTTTCCAGGGAATATGGCGCTGGGAGCTATTGGTTCAGAAGAGATGGCGCGCGCGATCGCCACAGCAACGGGACGTGAGCTCAGAGCTCTGGGCATTAACATGAACCTTGCTCCTGTTGTGGATATCAACAATAATCCCTTGAATCCTGTTATCGGAGTCCGCTCGTTTGGCGAAGATCCGCAGATGGTCGGGCGATTGGGTGTGGCAATGCTTGAGGGCTACCGCGATGCAGGTGTCGTAACCTGTCTGAAGCATTTTCCTGGACATGGTGATACCGCAGTAGATTCCCATGAAGCCCTTCCATCTATCCCTTACGAACAGGAGCGCTTAGATGCCATTGAATTGATCCCGTTTAAACAGGGGATCGCAGCAGGAGCGGACAGTATTATGGTCGCTCATCTGGCCCTCCCTGCTCTTATAACTGATAGCTCGCTTCCAGCCAGCCTCTCACCAGAGATTATTCGCAACCTTCTGCGTCAACAACTCGGCTATCAGGGAATGATTATCACCGATTGCCTGGAGATGAATGCAGTCTCGGAGACATTGGGGACTGAATCAGGCGCTCTCCGAGCCCTTCAAGCGGGCGCTGATATCGCATTGGTCTCACATACCTACCAGCGGCAGCTTGGGAGTATTCAAGCGATCAAAGCCGCACTTGAAGCGGGCACGCTCTCACTGGAGACCATACGAGAGGCCGCTGAGCACGTCCTTCAACTGAAGGCTCGCCTCCCGTCCTGGGAAGATCAGACAGCGCCAGCAACTGACGTTATCGGCAGCGCTGCTCATCAACAACTGCGTGATCAAGCTTATGAGCAGGCAATCACTGTCGTGAAAAATGAACAACAGTTAATCCCCTTGCATATAAATGCAGATCAGCGTCTGCTCGTCCTTTTCAGCGAGATGGGGAGTCAGACGCAGGCGGTCGATGCCTTCCAGCCAGAAGAAGCCCTCCTGTCCTGTCTGAAGAAGCACTATCCCCAGCTCACGAGTTATACCGTTTTACGAACTGCAAATGAGCACGAGCAGGCACAATTCCAGCAGCGATTGGCAGAGGCTGATATTATCCTCGTTGTGACCATTAATGCCAGCTTAGATCCCTTTCAGGCAGAGGTCATGCAGCAGGTACTCAGAACAGGAAAAGCCACCATTGGGCTGGCGATCTATAATCCCTATGATCTCCTGGCTTTTCCAGAATTGAAGACATATCTTGTCACCTATGAAGTAACTGAACCCGCTTTGCAAGCTGCTGCCCGTGTCATCAGTGGCGATATTGTGGCGCTGGGGAAGTTACCTGTAAGCCTGGCCCAGTAACTGTTGGAACGGATTGTAGTATGAAAAAGCAAGAGATCGATATTCAAGCGTATAGCTCTCAGCATGATGTGGCAGCCGTTGCAGCACTCTGGCAAGAGCTCCTTGGGCAGACCTGGCCGTTGAACCAGTACCGGCTGGAGCTTGTGCTGGCTGGATCGCAGCCACAGCACTTTGTGGCGCGTTCCGAGAGTGGTCGTGTGCTTGGATTTGTCGCGACCTTTCGACGTCAGCGTGAGGGTGAGACCATAGGGCATATAGGAGCGCTATTGGTTGCTTCAGATCAACAGCGACGGGGACTGGGCAGCCAGCTTCATGCAACCGCTCTCGCATATCTGTACGGTACAGGCGTTACCGCCGTTCAGCTTGGGAGTATTACACCACGTTTCTGGTGTGGCGTGCCGGAGAACCTTCCCACCGCCACCGCCTTTTTTCGCAAGCAAGGTTGGGCGCTTGGGGAAGCCGAACATGGGGACGGGGTAGTCTATGATCTCGTACAGGATCTGAGTACCTATGAGATTCCTCCGCGTATCGTCCAGCGCATGCAGCAGGAACGGATCACATTGGAGACGTGCACAGACGCCAACGTTGCCGATGTGCTGGCCTTTGAAGGGCACCATTTTCCGCATTGGCTTCCCGCCTATCAGGAAGCTGTGGCCATGGGCGATAGACAGGATCTGCTGGCAGCTCGCGATGAACAGGGCCAGGTTATTGGTACACTATTGCTCTACGCTCCCAATTCTCATAGTCATCGTACAGAATTGATCTGGCAGGGACTTCTGGGAGAAGATGCAGGTGCGATGGGCTCAGTTGGAGTAGCCGAGAGCGAGCGTGGAAGAGGGATTGGGATTGCGCTCGTCGCATATGGTAGTGCCATTCAGCGGGCGCGTGGAGTGCGTAACTGCCTGATCGATTGGGTTGAGCTGACCGACTTCTATGCTAAGGATGGCTATACTAGATGGCGTAAATACGCCACAAGCTGGCGTGTACTCCCAAAATAATGCAAGAACAAGCCGCCTTTCGGCATATGCGCGAAGGCGGCCTGTTCGTTCACGAGTCGAGTCGTAGTGATTGTGCGGTCTTTTGCCTATTGGGCCTGTTTGTTAACGAACCGTATTGATTTTGATCGTGCGAGCTTTCGCATGCTCAGCTTTTGGCAGGGTCAGAGTCAGAATGCCATCGGTATAGCGGGCCTCCACACCCTCTGAGTTAATAGGAGCTGGGAGCGTAAACGACTGCTGATATTTACCGGACTGGAAGCCGTTCCAGTGAACGTGAGCGCCCTCAGGGGCTTGCCACTTTGTCTCCCATTTCAGGCTCACAACCTCTTGCTGAACCGTAATCTCCACATCTTCAGCCTTGACGCCAGGCATAGGAATCTGAAGCGTAAAACCTTCGCTGGTCTCATATAGATTTGCGCCAGTTGCGCGAGTGCCACCACGAGGAGCAATGACGCTCTCCTCAAAAAGACGATCCATCGCATCACGCAGAGAGACAACCTCAGAGAAGGGATTGTACCGAGTCACATTTGTCATTGCTATTCTCCTTTATGCATAGAGTGTTTATCTACTATTTGATAAGAAGGAAGCTGTTCTGTCTTCACTTCTCGTCGTTCATTTTTCTTTCTGTGGATACTATACATCGGGATCTGTTAGAGCAACGTAAGCGAACTGTTAGAGGAATATTAGAAAGTTTGATACTGATGCTATCAAGGTGATCTGTTGAAGATGTGAATAGCTTATCTGGCCGCTTTGCTGACTCCAGCTCTTCTGCTCTATCATATATTAAGAAGGCCGAAAGAGCTGGAGTGCATGCGCCTGATTAATTGAAAACAGGGGTATCTGAAGTTGACAAAAAGAGCAAATCATGCTATACTTTACTTGGTATCACTACAGGAGGTATCATCAGTTGAAAGCGCAAAGCTTGTCATTCCCCATTCGGTTGCCCGAAGCCATACAGGCTGAGGCGTTGCGTTTGCTTGATGCTTCCCATGGTGCAATCAATGCCATTGTATGCGAGTTGTGGCCTCAACTTGATCTGTTTGCAGCTGATCGGCGAGGACCCGCCTGGAAGCAGGTCGAGAAACATCTTATTACTCGTAATGGGCATGGCAGCCGCCAGCAACGCAATGAATGGGAGAGCGCTGGCAGAATTCTCCGGGCCCAGGCCACTCGCAAGCAGATCTTTGAAACGGTGGTGCCTCTGCTCACCGATGCCTTGATCCGTCCCGCTGATGAGAAACGGCCTGCTCGCAAAGACCACCGCGCCATCAGTGATCAGGTTCGTGCTTTACGCACCCAACTCCGTGACGAGGGTGAGGATGTTGATGCCTTTATGGCGATGACCAATGTTTTGGAGCAGGCGTGCAACGTCTTTTTGCGAACCGGCACGTTCCCCCAAACCTATTCAGAGCTTCAACCCGTTCCCGTTCACTCCGCCGGACAGATCACCTTTGCGGGTGATGATGGTATGCTCAAAGGGCAAACGTATCGTGCCCGCATCGAACACCGTCTCTTTTGCGATCTTGCCAGCCATGAAGAGTGCACGAACGCGAGCCTGTGGCTACGCTTGAAAGCTCCCGATGAGCAGCACAAGTGGGCGTGGGGAGCATGGAGCGTCGAGATCCCCTTGCCAGAGGTGGTCTGCGGGTATCTTGATCAAGGAGCTACGACACAGGCACCGACCTTGCGCGAGGTGCGAGGCGATGACGGGCAACGTCTAGTCGTGCTCGATCTGATCCTCGAAGTTCCCGCAAAATACGTCTCCGATCTGGTACAGGAAAAACGAATTCTAGGTTTTGATTGGGGGGTGCGCTCGCTCATCACCGTCTCCATCCTCGAAAAGCCTGATGTCGATGGCGAGCCTCCCAGGCAGATGAGCCGTCCTGTGTTTCTTGATACTGGAGCCCTCGATGGCAAACAGGCGAGACTGCGCCGGGAAATCGATAGGCTCAAATCCTGTAAACAACGCTACGATACACTCATTGAACAGGCTCAGCAGGCGTCTAAGAAGCAGCGCATACCACTCCCCCCACACTTTGCAGAGTGGCAAACACGTACAGAGGGATACGAGAAGCGCATTGGGCAGTGTTGGGACATGTATGCCCGTCGGAACCAGGAAGTGGCCCACCTGGCGGCAAATCTGCTGATCCTGCTGGCGCTCCTCTTTGATTGCCGCATTATCTGTGGCGAGAACCTGACCACCCTCAAAACGATTGGACGGGGCAGAGGCGTGCGTGGGCGATTCCGCAACTGGCGGAACAACACGACGGTGCGGGGAGAATTGTGGCGCGTACTGAAATACAAGTGCTACCTTGCTGGGATACGGACGCGCACGGTGGAACCTCGCGGCACAACGCACACGTGCCCACGGTGTCACGAGCCCGCTCGAACGTTTGCCTCGCCAGCGTCAGCAGATCGGCGCAAGGCCATCGACTGGGGAGCGTGGCTGTGCTGTGAAAACCCGGCATGTGGCTGGAACGGGGCACGCGACTATGCAGCGAGCCTCAACATTGCCGCATTAGGCATCGCTTTTCTTCGGACCTATTGCGAAACCGGAACCTATCGAGGGTTTCGCATGACCTCTCAGGAGGTTAAGCCTTGCTCATACATTGGGCAAGGTGCGACACAACTGTTGCTGTCGCAGGGTTTCACTACCCGCCCTATCAAGGGAAAACACGTTTACTATGCTGGTTGGTCCTATTCCATTCGTCTTTGCACTTCTCATCCCGCAACAACGCTTGCCATTCTTTCAACCTCTCAACTCAGGAAGAATGTGCTCAGAAGTGCGTAATGTTCGCATAGTATCGTGTTTTGGCAACGGTCCAATTGCCTGTAAACAATTCTTTTCAGATGAGAACCTCGGGATTGACAATATTGGGCGGACGTTCTCCCTGTGTGTGAGCAATAATATTGTCACAGGCCATCAGTGCCATCCGTGTGCGTGTTTCTTGAGTTGCACTTCCAACATGGGGAAGAAGCACAACATTCTCCATTGCCAGTAAGTCAGGCTCAACAGCAGGCTCATGCTCAAAAACATCGAGCCCCGCGCCAGCAATCACCCCTTGCTTGAGGGCCTTCACCAGTGCTTTTTCATCGACCAGAGGACCACGTGCCGTATTAATCAAGATGCCCGTTGGTTTCATAAGGGCCAACTGCTGTTCTCCAATCAGATGATGGCTGGTAGCTGAATATGGGAGATGAAGACTTACAAAATCTGCCTGCTGCAAGAGCTCTTGAAATGGAGTATATGTCAGATGATAGAGCTGTTCTTGTTCTTGCGCCAGGCGCTGGCGATTGTAGTACAGGATCTTCATATCAAATCCACTGGCTCGTCGGGCCATGGTCAGTCCAATGCGACCAGCGCCAATAATGCCCAGCGTTGCATGATGGACATCCGCGCCACAGAGAAGTTGAGGGCGAATCCCCACAAAGCGGCCAGCTCGTAAAAAGCGTTCAGCCTCTCCCATCCGGCGAGCTGTGGCCAGGAGAAGGCCAAAGGCGAGATCAGCAGTCGTATCAGAGAGCACTCCAGGCGTATTGGTTATGATGATACCCAGGCGAGTAGCAGCAGCCACATCAATATTGTTATAACCAACGGCCATATTGGCAACCAATTGGAGCGCTGGTTGTTGTGCAATACAGGCCTTTAAGAAGGCTTCATCAATGCTATCAACAGGTGTGCTCAGAAGATAGGTATGGGAGGGTCCACGCCGTAGTAATTCGGCGTGAGACCAGATGCTCTCCTCAGCAGTTGCACTCTCAACAATGCCAACCTGTTCCAGTCTGGGATAGGCAACATCGGCTATGCGTTGTGTTACGAGAATGGTTGGTCGTACAGTCATCACATTTTCCTTATTAAAACGTTTCGTGAAGATATGGCAGCAAGGGAGGGAACATCTGCCGTAGCGTCTCCTGAGCATTCGAATCTGGAGAGCCCCACTCGCGTAGAGCAAAGCTTGCAGGATCATGCGTGCCAAAGAGAAGAGCTGAAAGTCCTTGAATACTCAACTCAAAATCGGCTCGCTCAGATCTGGTCACCTTGAGAACTCCCTCTGCATTCTCAAAGCGAAAGTTCCCCTCATTCCAGGGACAATACAGGTCACGGATCTGGGCCGAAAAAGCTCCGGGTCCAATGGGGATACCATCAAGCCCCAACACATTGACCACACGAGCCAGCGGAGCATCCTTCGAGCTCAGTTGAACGTTGAGATCAGGATACCATGTCTCGGGAAGTTCACCAGGATGCAATCTCATCTCAATCGTTTTAGCCTGATCCACGTGACGCGCCAGCCATTCCAGCAAGAGATACTTGGTAGATTGATTGTCATAGTAAAAGACCATCACATTCATCACACCAGTGATTGGATCGAGCTTATAACGCATGAGCCCGCATGGTTCCTCATTGAGATAGGCGGTTGCCAGCCAGAACTCATTTTTTTTCAAAAGTTCGACTCTGCCCACATTACTGAAAACGCCCATTCCATGTGTTGTAAGCTGGCGTTTTCGCATATAATCTTGATAGATAGTAAAACCTTCGGAGATGGTTGAGAGCCGCACCTGCCCTTCAAGCTTCTGTTTGAGCAGAGGAAGAAGGGCTTGTGGAGAGAAGGTCGCGATATGACGCAGTGGAAAAGTCACATAGCCGAGCCGAACATAGAACGATTCGCGAAAGGCATACAGCGTTGTAATAGGTATCCCCTCTTCATACATCACCCGAAACAGTTCAGTAATCACCTGTCGTGCGTAGCCTTTGCGCCTGGCTTCGGGATGAGAAGCGACTCCCCAGACAGCAGCCGTTGTGGGATAGATCCGACCGCGAATATTCTGACTCATTGGTGAATACGAGGCAGTAGCCTGTGGTTGCTCATTTTCAAACAGGACATAGGTTGTTGCCTCCTGTAGCATCTCACGGGTAGGAATAACCAGATCATCCTGCTTAGCGGGAAGAGGAGTCGGCCAGAAAGCATAGCTGAGTTGTTGATGGAGAATTGTATCCTGCTCATCATCCTGAACGCGGCGAATCTGCGACATAGAATGCCTCCTTTAAGAGAAGACTAAAAGAATACATTTGATCGAATAACGTCATAAATAGTAAGCATCGAATGCATATGTTCGAGTAAATTGTACACTATATTCTCGATCTAGCGTTATTTCGACAGCGTATTGGAACATGATTTAAGTCTGGACATGGTCTGGTCGCAGCTAGACCAGGATCAAAAAAATGCTCTTTCCGAAGATGGCTTTGTAGACAGTAGGCGAAGAGTAATCCTTAGAAACAAAGATGGGTTGAGAAAGAGAAGGGATTCGTCATGGATGACGCCGACATTGTGTCAAATTTAGAAGAACCTGAAAAAATATTCCAGTCAGATGATATTGTCAAGATCTGCCAGACACTGGTACACCTTGCTTTGCATGATTCTGATTGGAAAAAGGTTGAAGGCTATTGTTTAGAATTATTGGAACATCCAGATGCAGGAGTAAGGATGGTGGCAGCCACTTGCATTGGCCACCTAGCACGCATCCACCAGCAGCTCGACCTGGATCTTGTCTTGCCCGCTCTCTATCGTCATCAATCTGATACCGGAAAATATGTCGCAGGGAATGTTAATAATGCTCTTGACGATATTGAGATTTTTATGAAGGTACCAGTGAAACATGATCCTTCAATGGTACGTAATAGACCTCCAGAAGAAGATAGTGAAGAAGAGGAGGAGGACGAAGAAAGACGCCTTCTTACTCCCGAGGAAGTTGAACAAGCTTTTCGGTCAGGAGAAGCTTTAAAGATCGAACGGACGCTCATGAATCTGGCTTTCCTGGATCCTGACTGGAGAAGAACTGAAGGCTATTGTTTACAATTCTTAGAGCATTCGGATAGTAGCGTACGGGGAGTTGCCGCCCAGTGTATTAGCCAAATTATTTATAATCAACATCATATAGATGTGGAGCCTGCTCGAAGGGCTCTTTTAAGTCACCAGACCGATGCAAGTAAATATGTTGTGCGTATGGTTAGAAACGCCTTGATTGCTATTGACCATTTCGAGGAAAAATCTAAAGAGACCTCTTCCACAGAAGAAAGCCAGATGAAGCATCCAATAGATCAAAATGAAGCTGGAATGAAAGAGACAGGCATGAACGAGATTGATATAACCCCTAAAAATGGGCAGTTAGCCTTGAATAATTCGGTTAGCATCCAGGGCAATAAGGAACATCGGATTGGAATAGATCCTGAAGTGGGCGAGCTGGTAGAGTTTGAGAAAGGAGAAGGTGGCAAGTTTCAAGGGCGGGTGCGCACCTGGTTACAATTAACAGAACCAATGAGGACTGCCCTCATAGATTCAGGCATTATTACCGAGCAAGGAGATATTATCCAGCGAGATAAACGAGGCAATATCACAGGGTATGGAAAAAATGTGATCTCATCTTTATGATCACCAGATCATCTCTCTGCACATGGTACTGAGCACCAGCATCGCTAGAGACAGCGCCAACTTTTCCATTGCGTCCACTCAGAAGCGGGATATCATAGCTTCTAATATCGAGCTTCTGAGTCCCCGCGCCATATTTTGATCACTATCAGCAAATTTTTTCACCCTGTCCTTGTGGGTGAAATGAGATAAGGGGTAGGAAGAAAAAAAGCGTATCATTCGTTGACTTGGTAAGAATAAAAAACAGTCATAATAAAATATGCTATAATTTGTTCGCCTTTGAGTGACAAAGTGAGCGTATAAATTGTGTTTTTTTTGAGGATTTTGAGCAAATGAAATATTATAAAAAAATTACTGGTGATCGTGTATATCTCTCACCTATAAATACCGATGACGCAGAGAAATACATAAAATGGCTGAACGATAAGGCAGTAGCCAAAACATACGCTCAGTATTCATCGGTAGTATCATCGAAAAATGATTTGAAATGGCTTTTTGAGCCTGCAAATGGGGTACATCGTTATGCTATAGTGCTCCTTGACGGTGATGTATTGATTGGTAGCATCAGCCTACATGACATCAACCACCTAAACCGTAATGCTTTCATTGGTATTTTTATAGGTGAGGAGGAGCAAGGCAAAGGTTATGGTACTGAAGCGATTCGGTTAATACTTGGCTATGGATTCAATACAATGAATCTTCACAACATCATGCTTTCCGTCCATTCTGACAATTATGCGGGTATCGCTTCTTTCAAAAAGGCGGGTTTACGGGAAACAGGACGACGGCGCGAGTGGGTATTCAAAGATGGAAAGTACATAGATGTGATTTACATGGATATATTGGAACGCGAGTTTGAAGAATAATGTGTGCCTGGATAATAAACACACAGTACAAGTATTATCTCCATTCACATTTTATTCCAAAGGTGAGCATTGGCTCTATCAAGCTCATCGTTTCCCTAAAGGATGCAGGACCAATTTTTTCTCCTACACAACTGCTACTGCAAATAGCACCTCCTGTCTTGGATAAAACATCAACAAAATCTTATTAGAGAACTTCTATTATTTTACCAAATATATACTTTATATAGATTTGCGAGAAGCAAGTTTATGAAAAATTTGTGTAAAGGTCGTGATGTACATGAATCGGATCAAAGTTCTTGTGAGAAGCCTGAGCATTGGTTTCGTTCTTACCTTGTTTGCACTCATTGTGAGTGTGCAGCCAGTATTCGCCGATGGTCCCCTTGTGACCGGAGCTATTATTGCTGGCCTTCTGACTGAAGTTGCACCTGTGGCTGAGGCCTTCACTGGAAGTCCAGGCTCTACTGCAACCTACACTATTCCCATCACCGTGAGCGATCTGACTGGTGGCAGTAGTGGGTGGAAATTAAGTATTACCTCAACAACTTTTGCTACTGCGGTTGGTGGGAATACCTTACCTACAACTGCATCAACTATTACAGGCGTGACTGCAACCTGTACAGTTCTGGGGTCGTGCTCCCTTAATACCCCTACAAACACTGTATCAACTTTGCCAGCCGTTCCCGCTGGTACAACACCACCTACACCTGTAGTGTTCTTTGACACAACCACTGCTCGAGGTATCTTTACGGTCACTCCGACTATTGCTGTTGCTATTCCATCAACGGCAAATCTGGGCACGTATCTGAGTACAGTGACGTTATCGATTGCTACTGGACCGTAGTTTTGCCTCTCTACAGACAGAAGAAAAAGGCGAGAAACTACCTTCTTCTGTCTGTACATAGGTTGTTTACATAGTTGATTAGCACGTATGGAAGCGTTCGATAGATGTATTGTCGTGAGGGGAGGATAGAGGTGTACGAGCAGATCTACTGTCATTCTTTCTATCGGCGGTTGATAGTCGCCTTTACATTAAATATTATGCTGGTGATAGGGACTTGTTCCTTCATGTTCAATCAGACCCTGGCTTCTGGTGGCACTGCTACCATTGCCCTCAAGCCACTTCTGCCTCATTCTTCTTCGGTTCACACCTATTTTGTTTTTGATAGCCAGCCTGGCAAGCAGATACAAGGGCGCGTTCTCGTTGTGAATGCAGGAACCGCAATCGGTCTCGTTACCCTTTATACTGTGGATGGGATGACTGGTGAGGATAGCGGGGTTGTGTATCCCGATCGATCTGTCACCAGACAGGATGTGGGAAGTTGGCTGCATCTCACTACAACCAGATTGACGTTGAAGCCATCGCAGTCGCAGATCGTAGATTTTACGGTGGATATTCCAGCGAATGTGCGCCCTGGCAATCACGTTGGAGGCATTGTGGCTGCACTCGATTCTCCGACGGGTACTACGACTACCCAGACCAGTGCACAGAATGCACCATTTGGTGTGCAATTAAGGCATCTTACCATCGTGGCTGTACAGGTTAACCTCCCAGGTGTGCTACAAGAGGATCTTCAGGCAACCGATGTTCACGAGGGCGGTGCCAATGGATTTCAGACGGTTGTGATTGGTTTGCACAATATGGGAAATGTGATGCTGAAACCCCAGGGGACACTGGTGATTCGCAATGATCAGGGGCAGCCATTGCAGAATGTACCAGTAAAGATGGGGACATTTTTACCCCAGACTGCCATTAACTACCCGTTTCAGATTCAGAAGCAAGCATTAGGAGCTGGAACCTATCAGGCAGATCTAACCCTCCAGTATGGAGAGAACCATACGTTAAAATTCACAAAAGATTTTACTATTACTAAAGATGAGGTACGTAAGACCTTTTCGCCGCAAAACACTCCGTTACAGCCTCCTACAGAGAGTGGGTTTTCGATGCAACCGTTCTGGTTGGTTGGGGGGATAAGCATCAGCATACTTTTTGCTGGTGTGCTTGCGGTGGCCTTCTATCTGGGGCGTCGGAGCTCAAAACGAAGATCTTGAGTATGTGGCAGTAAAAAAAACTGATCAAAGCTTTTCTTGCCAGCTGTGATAGCATAGGTAGTAAGGTAGTATAAAGGCTCAGGTTGTGCTGCCTGGAGCGTTATTGAGTCAGGAGAAGTGTGCATTGGAAGCGTAAGAAGGAGAGAGTCATCTATGGAAGGTACATCAACTGACTTGACTGCGATGACAAAAACAATCTAGTGCCTGTCTATCTTACTCTTCGTTGTCCCAGATTTGTGGGTCGCTTTATCTTTGCTTTACTCTTAATAAGAGACGAGCGAGCCAGTGAGGAGCGCAGCAGGTTATGCAGTATAGATGCCCTGAACCGAATCAATCGAGATCATATCAACCAATAGAAGATTATGCCATCATTGGGGATCTCCATACCGTTGCATTAGTAGGGAAAAATGGTTCGATTGACTGGTGTTGCCTTCCTCGCTTTGATTCGCCAAGCGTGTTTGGTGCACTACTGGATGCCCATAAGGGAGGAAGCTTCCGCATCTCGCCAACAATCGATAGTACGACGCGTATGGGAGATCGACAGATCTACTTTCCTGAGACAAATATTCTGATTACCCGTTTCCTGACCAGCGATGGGGTGGGCGAGGTCATTGATTTTATGCCGATCCAGACCTCGGATTGTGAGACGCATCAGCATAATATCATTCGTTCGGTCCAGGTTGTACGAGGCTCGCTTTCATTTGATATAGTCTGCCGACCAGCCTTTAACTACGCTCGCGACGAACATACTGTTCGATTGACAGAGCATGGTGCCATCTTCTGTAGTCAGAATATGTGCCTGGGTCTTTCCTCATCGATTCCTCTGGAGCAGAATGGGCTGGGTGGTGTGCATGCGACATTTACGCTCTCAGAAGGCCAGGTGGTGTACTTTGTATTGGAAAGCGCAAGTCATGATCAAATGCAGCTGGCCCCAATGAGTGATTGTGACTACAACGAACACTTCCAGGAGACAATGACCTATTGGCAGAGATGGTTGTCACAGTGTAAATATCAGGGGCGCTGGCGAGAGATGGTTCAGCGCTCGGCACTGGTTCTCAAACTCCTGACCTATGCGCCGACAGGGGCCATCGTTGCTGCCCCAACGACCAGCCTTCCAGAGGCATTGGGCAAAGACCGGAATTGGGATTATCGTTTTACCTGGTTACGGGATGCCTCTTTCACCCTTTATGGTCTGCTTACCCTTGGCTTTACGCAGGAGGCCGAGGCATTTATGGGGTGGCTGGATGCGCGTTGCCATGAATTGGAAGAGAATGGATCGTTACAGCCAATCTATGGCATTGATGGTGAACATGAGCTTCCCGAATCGATTCTAGAGCATCTGGAAGGGTATCGCCAGAGTGCGCCTGTGCGTATTGGAAATGGAGCATATCAGCAAAAACAGCTAGACATTTATGGTGAACTGATAGATTCTATCTACATCTTTGATCGTCACCAGGATATTTCTTATGATCTGTGGCGTCATATACGCCAGTTGTTAGGCTGGCTTGGAGAGCATTGGGACGAGCCTGACGAGGGGATCTGGGAAGTACGGGGAGGTCCGCGACAGTTTCTGCATTCGCGTGTGATGAGCTGGGTGGCTTTTGATCGAGCTCTGCGTATTGCACGTCATCGCGGCCTGCCAGCACCAATCCATGAGTGGGAGCGTATCAGCTCAGAGATTTATGAGCAGATTATGCAGAATGGATGGAATTCTGAGCTAAAAAGTTTTGTGCAGTATTATGGCAGCGATGCAGTAGATGCGAGCTCACTGCTCATGGTCCTGACACGTTTTACTGGCCCGACCGACCCACAGATGCTTTCAACGATTGAACGGATCATGCGGGTTCTCACCAGTGATTCGCACGTGTTTCGCTACGATCCTCAAGCGGCGGCCAATGACGGTCTTGGGAGCGTAGAGGGGACTTTTAGCCCCTGTAGCTTCTGGCTGGCTGAGTCCCTTGCTCGGGCGGGACGGTTGGATGAAGCTCGTCTGATGTTGGAGAAGATGCTTAGTTATGCCAATCATGTGGGGCTTTATGCGGAAGAGTTTGGCCCGGCAGGTGAAGCACTGGGAAATTTTCCACAGGCATTTACCCACCTTGCGCTTATTAGCACCTGCTATAACATGGATCGTGCTCTCAATGGCGATCTGCTCGGCTAAGGGCCTGAGGAATATGCTAAGATAAGCCAGGCCCCTGTACTTACTCCCTGACGAGCAAGAGTGGCTGCCAATTATCATACTGTATGCAAGGATGGAAAGAGCTATGAGTAGAGCCGAATTTCAGCAGAGTGAGCTCTGGGAGATCTCGCGACAACTGATCAGTTTTAATACGGTCAGCGCACTCAGCAATCTCAATATTGCTGAATTTCTTGCTAACTACCTTGAGTCATCAGGTATGTCTGTACAAATAGTCACTGAAACAATCGCAGGTGTGCCTAAAGCGAATGTAGTAGCATGGGTAGGCCCGGCAGAGCCAGGGGGGCTGATCCTCTCCGGTCATATGGATATTGTGCCCTTTGAGGGTCAGCCAGGCTGGAAGACCGATCCTTTAAAGATGCAGACCGATGGCAAGCGTATCTTTGGCCGTGGCGTCTCGGATATGAAGATCTTTCTGGCTCAGTCACTCCTGGCTGCCAGACAGCAACCGCTCCATCAGCTCAAGCGGCCCCTGGTATTTATCTTCACCTGTGATGAGGAGGTTGCCGGTCAGGGATCGGCCCGCCTGGTACAGACTCTCCCTGAAGTCATCAAAGGATGCCCCCTGCCAGAGATTGCCTTAATTGGAGAGCCAACAAATTTTGCGATCTTTCCCGCTCATAAAGGCTATGCCAGTTTTGATCTGCGCGTTCAGGGCAAAGGGGGACATAGCAGCCTGCCCAGCAACGGTCTGAATGCCATCGATATTATGGGACAGATTTTGCAAGTGATCAAGCAGGTAGGGAAGCAACTGGAAAAACAGAGCCTGCCTGAGAATATCCAGCTCTTTCCAGAGGTGCCCTACTCCACATTCAATAATGGCCTCATTAGTGGTGGACTGGCTCCAAATATGATTGCAGAGACCTGTCGCCTGACCGCAAGCCTCCGCGTTGCGCCTGGAGATACTGCCGACGAGATTTTGCAGCAGGTCCAACAACAGATTGAACAGAAGATCCTGCCAGAGGTGCGTTTGCAAGCGCCGGATGGAGGTATTTTTCTAGAGAACCTGGTTGCTGTGCCTCCTTTAAAATCGCCGTTAGAAGGGCCATTTGTCGAGCTCCTTGGCAGGATTATAGGTCAGAGTATCACCAGAGGAGCACCTTATGCGACTGACGGTGGGCAGTTTCAGAGCCTGGGCATCAATTCCTATATCTGTGGTCCGGGTGAGCTTGCTGAAGCCCATCAGCCCAATGAGAGCCTTGCCGTAGAAAACTTTTTTGGGGGCCTTGAAAAGCTCGAGCGCATTATTCATGCGTGGTGTATCGAGTAACGTGAACGTTATGGAAGAAGTGATCCTGGTCCGCTGACCTGTTGCAGGGCCCAGACCAGGACCTCTTGCTGTTCAGCATAATGGAAGAGCGGCTGCGTATCGGGTAGAACAATCCCCTGTGCCAGAGCCATCGTATTCTGAAGTATTTCTGCCTCAGCAAGCTGTAATGGCCACTGGATATGATGAATATCTCCGCGATAGAGCTTTGTACCAGAGAATGTGTAGAGAGCATAGCGTTCTGTGAGCCAGTATTCAATAGAATGTACCTGCGCGAGCGCGACAGGGGCCAGAGGACGATAGAATGCCTCATACTCAGCTCTGGCAGCACCACGATGGGTGCGATGACTACAATAATGCAGCCTCTCTCCCTCCCACTGATTTCTCATGATCGCATTGAAATAGGGTAGATGAAAGACCGAGCGAGCAATCGCCACTGCGATTGGATTACCTGCATCCAGACTAAAGAAGTAGACGCCGGGGACTCCATGGGCACGCACATAGGTGCGAACATTGAGTTCTGGAAAAGCAGAGAGCCCTTTTACAGCAGGCAGACCGCGTGGATGGACATTACTCATATTGAAAGGCACCACGCCCACCCAGGCCTCACCCTCAAAGAGATCAATCTCCAGCAGTTCAGGAATCAGTGGGCGCAAGATCGATGGATTGACGGGCCAATGGGCAAAAAGCAGCTCTTGCCAGGTCTGAGTCATCACCCAGGGCTGAGTTGGAAGTGGTAAACTGCGATGAGCAATCTCTTGTAGAAGTGCTGATGCGTTCATAAAATTCATCCTTAGAGCAGCGTAAGAAAAAGATATCGCAAGGATATAGCAAGTACATAGCAAGTACATAGCAAGTATAAAATTTGCAGGAATATCTATGCAACTTTTAACCATGAGCGGACTCATGAAAAGGTATGAAGAGGGTCAGAATATTTTGCATTGTTCGGCTAATGAGCATACAATAAAGGAGAAAAATGATTATAATCGGAGGCAAATTATGCATCCACTGATCCAGAAAATCCTCTCTAGCTTAGAGAATATTCAAAGGCATCAAAGCATTCAAAAACATTATCAGGTCATTGACCTGTTGGCTAGCGGTGGAAAAGTTGAGATGCTCTATGATCTGGCCGTTGCGTTGGAAGAGAACCAGTGGGAGCTCTCTGATCTATGGGCGGTAGATAGTCTATTTGATTACCTCGAGCGTGTACTTGCGCTTAATGCTGGTCAGATCTATGCGGAGACGCTGGTCAAAGTATTAGCGCTTCCTCGCACAAAGAGGCTGCGCAATCCCGATTTTGCAACTGAACGGGTCTGCTATCTGGCCGCATTACTGGCAAGCAAACAGGATATGATAGTCTTACAGGCTCTGGTACAGAAGGAGCAAGAGAATCCAGCCATCCAGGAGTTTCTCTGTGCCTTAATTCAAGAGATGATTCTTCGTGGCCTGCCCTGCGCTGAGGATCTGCTTATTGTTGCATTTATCGAAAAGATGCGTGAACTGGCCCATCCCCTGGCTATGTTGCCATTAGAGTTGACAAATCTTGAAGCCAACCTTCCCCTTGCAACCTATGGCTTGCGCTACACCAATTCGCCCTTACCTTCCAGTCAGGTGCCCGAAGGATTGAGCCCTACTTTGTATCCACATGCGTTACGAGATGTTCATGTGACCGATATTTCTTCTCAGGCGGTGATCGATAAGATGCGGGCCGCTGTCTGGGACTGGTCGCATGGAACGTGGGAGGCCAGAGCCGTTCAGCTTGACCAGACCATCTCAACAGACCATCTTTCCGGGCGTCTCTTGCGTCAACTGGGCGTGAGCTGTGTACAGAACACTGAAGGCGATAAGATCTTTCTATCGATTATCACTGGCGAGGATGCGCTGCGTATTCTCTTTGCTGCGGCCTCTGCCGGCGGGTCCTACGATCAAGGACATTATGGGGCCTATGGTCGGTTGGATGCCTGGAATTCTCTTGGAGGACTGGTGGGAGCTCATGAACAGGCCTCGGTGATAGAGATTGCAAAGCTAGTACGAGAGAGCCTCTGGTGTTATTTTCGAGCTGACAATGAATGGTTTTATCAACAACCATGGGATATTGGATTGCTTGCCATTCGCCCAGATCGTAGCTCGCTTGGTATTATCGCTGCGACTGCAACCTATTAGCCAGAGTAAAGAACTTGTCGCACAAACGTGGTAGAATAAAAGCAAGCCATCGTTGGTATTGCAATGAGTTATGAGAGGAATATTTGTATTATGACAGCTGATAGTCGCAAAGGGAAGAGTCCTTACAGCGCCCATATTGCTCAAGATCCAGAGATTGCATCGACTGTAATCTCCCTCCATTACGAACAGGCGGACGACCCAACTCGTAGCCTTACCGTAGGAATTGCACCGGAATTAGGGAGCAATCTGTTTCGTTTGCGACTTGGAGAGAAAAATCTTCTCTACTATGATGCCGCAGGTCTCCAGAGAAAAGATTTTACGGGGAATTTTGTGCTCTGGCCTTTTCCCAATCGCGTTCGCGAGAGACGTTATAGCTATCAAGGGCAGGATTATTCTCTGGAAGAGGTCGTGCGTGTCCCTGGAGACAAAGCACTTGTCCATGGCCTTGTCTTTGATCAGGCCTGGAATTATGAGCAGCCTATCATTACAGACGAATCTGCCAGCGTGACAACCTTTATTGACCTGGCCCCTGGCAAGAAATTTTTTACCGCATATCCATTTGAGAGCCGGCTCTCTCTGACCTATACATTGACACAGCATGGAGTCTCGATTCACTATACTGTAGAGAACAAAGGCGAGAAAGATCTTCCATTTGGTTTTGCCCTCCACCCTTATTTTACCACCCTTACTGGCGCCGAACATACAACAGTAAGTATACCTGCCAACTCTGTTATGGAGGCTGATGGAGCCCTGTTGCCAACGGGTCGTCTATTAGATGTCAATACCGTGATGTATAAGATGTTTGATCTGCGCGAGCCGGTTCCTGTAAGCCATCTTAAACTTGATCATGTCTACACAGACCTGACCCCAGGCGCCCCTGTGATCCTGGATTATGGCGATCTTGATTTTAAGCTTCATATTTCGGGCAGCGATGATTTCACCCACTGCGTCATCTATACCCTATCTCATGGTGCGCCATTCCTCTGTGTTGAGCATCAGACCTGCTCTACCGATGCGATCAATCTTCATCATCAAGGTCCTGAGCGTCAGCAAATGGCCCATCTATTGGAAGTCAAGCCAGGTGAAAGCAGCACTGGAAGCCTGCACTACACCATCAAATTTGACGAAAAATAGGTATCGTACTGGCAGCATTCAGACGAGAAAGAAGATGAGGCAGCTTCTTTTCGGTCGCCTCATCTTCTTTCTAGAGCGCACGCTGAGTATTATGATTAGCCACCAGCATTCCTAGAGCGCTACTGGCCTTTCGAGCCAGCTCACTATCTGCTCGGCTGGTTAACACAATTGGCACCTTCGCGCCCAGGACGATACCAGCGGCAAGTGCATCGGCCAGATAGACGAGCTGTTTGAACAGCATATTGCCGCTCTCCAGATCGGGAACGACCAGGATATCCACTTCACCAGAGACGGGCGAGGTCATATGTTTGATCTGCGCAGCATGAGCTGAAATGGCATTATCGAAGGCCATCGGACCATCGATGATCCCGCCAGTAATCTGTCCTCGGTCGGCCATCTTACACAGGGCCGCAGCATCGAGTGTTGAAGGAATCGCCTGATTAATCGTCTCAACAGCCGATAAGATCGCTACTTTTGGAGAGTGGATGCCCAGAATATGGACAAAATCGATGGCATTCTGAACAATATCGGTCTTTGTAATCAGATCGGGCTGAATATTGATGGCAGCATCGGTAATGAAGAGCGGCTTACTATATTCGGGGACATCCATTGCAAAGACGTGAGTAATGCGACGTCCAGTGCGGAGTCCACCCTCGCGAGCGACGACCGCATGCATCAGTTCATCAGTATGCAGGGAGCCCTTCATGAGCATCTGAACAACATTCGTGCGAGCCAGTTCAGCAGCTTTGATCGCAGCAGCATGGCTATGGGGTGCATCAATAATTTCGATTCCAGAGAGATCCGCGCCCATTTTTTCAGCAGTAGCCTGAATTTTGGCCAGTGGACCTACAAGTACCGGAATAATCAGGTTCTCCTGCATCGCTTCTAGAGCGCCTCCCAGCGAAACGTCGTCAGTGGGATGAACAACAGCAGTGCGTACTGCGGGCTTGCCAGTAGTGAGCGCAATCAATTGTCGATAGTGCCGATAGGGATCATGAAGCTCGACATTGGGCAAGTGGATCGCCGCCCGGCGGATCTTATCCGTGGGAGCCTTTACCGTTGCATTGCCGCGAAATACTTCTCGCCCTTCTTGATTGGTTGCATAGCAATCAAGCGTCACCTGTTGATTGGCAATATCCTTTTCTCGGACACAGACTTCGACGTGTAAGCGATCACCCAGGTGGACTGAGCCATTAAAAGAGAGATTCTGGCTCAAGTACGTTGTGCCAGGACCAGGAAGCTTGGTGCCCAGGAGAGCGGAAACGAGGGATGCGCCCCACATAGAATGGCCAACGAACTGGGCCGCCCCCGTAGTGCTCAAAAAATCCTGATCGACATGAAGTGGATTGATATTTCCGGATACAACGGCAAACAATTGAATATCTCGTTGTGTGAGCACGCGTTCCAGGGACGCCGTCTCACCGACCTTTATCTCATCAATGGTGCGATTTTCTAGCATCTGATCCATTTGTTCGCTCCTACATAATTCTTCTTCTCTCATTATTATACTACTGATAGAAGCTCTTTATTGATAGTAGAAGACCAATTATTGCATCTTGAGACGTCATTGTGATGAACGATAGGGTATCAAAGCTGTAACATTTTGTTCTGCTATAGTGAATATAAGGTGAGGAAGAAATCTTTCCTCCCTTGTCGCTAGCAACAAGAGTATATGTCTCGCAAGAGATAGACTTCAGACAACCCATTAAAGAGATAGACTTTAAACAACCTGTTAAGGAAGGGACGCAGATGAAACTGAGTCGGCAACAGCCTGCGGCTCCCCATGTGACGCCAGCCGCCAGAGAACTGGCCAGGCAGCAATTGCTGGATTTTTTAACCGAGCAGACGCCAGCGCTGCTAGGCACATTACGTAGTTACGTGCAAAGGATGGGCCTGGCACAGAATGGAGAGATCAGCGCGGTTGCTGCTGACGTCCTCCAGGAGGTCGTTGTAGAGGCGCTTGAGCATAGCGAGCGTTTTGATCCCACGCGCCAGCCTATGGCCTGGCTCCTTGGGATTGCGCTCAATGTCATTAAGCGCAAACGGACTGAGGTAGCGAAACGTTCCCAGCGGGAGCTCTCATTCGCTCACTTAACGGTGCTTCGTTCAGAGCATCAGGAAAGCTCAGCCGCAGAGAACCTTCTGGAACAATTGGTATCGTGTTCAATCGAAGGGCCAGAGAGAAAACTTGAGTCTGACGAGCAGGCTCAATTCATTCTCTCTCTGGTCTCTGATGAAGATCGTAAGGTCCTGCAACTGGCTATTGTACATGATTTTGAGCGAGACGTGCTGGCGCAGGCTCTGGGCATTACCGCCGTAGCGGCCCGCGTCCGTCTACATCGAGCTCTGGCTCGTTTACGCATAGCCTGGCAAGCTTTACAACAGCAACAGCAAGTAGGAGAGCAACAGATAACGTCTCTAGAAAGGAAAACCAGATGAAGAAGCAAGGAGATGTTCTCAACCAGCAGCGTCTGCGCGCTTTTTACCGATACAATCAAGCCATGGAGGCTGGCGATGCTCAAGTACTTGCTGCTGTGCTTGCTGAGGCCGAGCAGGATAGCGTCCTTGAACGAATGATCATGGAGCTCAATGAAGTCTATCAGATAGAGGATCGTGCCGTACCTCATGTTGATGAAGTGGCAGAGGTACAGGCCATGATCGTAGCGCAATTTGGAGAGAACACTATGTCTGAGAAGATTCAAACACCTCTTGTTGCTACGCTAGGCCAACAAGATGAGCAGACACGCAGTAAACGGCCATTGATAGTTGCTCAGTGGTATCAGAAGCGTGCCACCTGGGTCGCCGCAGCGGTCGCTGGCCTATTGATCTGTCTGGCTATCCTTCCCGGAACCAGCGTTGTTGCTGCCCAATTTTTAGCGCTGTTCCGTCCACAGCAATTTCAGGCTCAGCCCGTACTTAATCCGCAGCAGTTGCGGCGCGACTTCCTTTTGTATGTCCAGAACTTTGGCACCGTCGATATACAGCCCATTGAAAAGACAGCTGCCGGCGATGATTATAACACTCTCCCCGAATCGAGGATGACCCGGGCAGATGTCGAGAGCGCCCTTGGGCATCATATCAGCCTGCCCAGCCAGTTGCCCGCAGGTGCTGGACCTCAGCTACAGTTTTCGCTGTTTCGTGGTGAGCAAGGAACCTTCGTTTTTCATAGCGATCAGGTGCGAGCCTATCTAACCCAGACGGGCCAGAGTAGCGTCCAGATTCCAGCCCAGTTAGATGGAGCGACGTTTACCATCAACATGGATTCGGGCGTCATTGCCAACTATTATGCGAGCTGTCAGATCAATACGCAGAATGATCGTGTCTGTAGAGGTGGAACACCATTTCTGTTAACAGAGCTGCCCACCCCGATTGTGAAGGCAACTGGTAGAGCCTCTCTCAACGACCTGCGAAGCTTTATGCTCTCATTGCCCAAACTTTCAACGGATATGCGCAGTCTAATCCAGCACCTTGACGTTAATAGCGGAGTAATCCCCATTCCCATTCCTGAGACCATTGCTGCCCAGCAGGTAAAAGTTCAGGGCGCATCTGGCCTCCTGCTTTCTGATAGTACTATGAATGTGCTGCTCTGGCAGAGCAATAATATCATCTACGCCATTGGCACAACTGGTGGTGATAGTGCAAAAATTATGGATGCTGCCAACTCACTTCGTTAAAAGAGACAGTATGGAGGTGTGACTGGTGATAGAATCAGGATTGCCCGCCAGGCATCCTGATTCTATCTATCGATCTATGAAGGACATGAGGAATGAGTGAAGCTGTCATTGAAGTAGAGGGACTCTGGAAGATCTATCATCAACTGGTAGCTGTGGAAGACGTCCATTTTACTATGTATCGTGGCGAAGCCTTTGGTTTTTTGGGCCCCAATGGCGCGGGTAAGAGCACTATTGTGAAAATGCTCCTGGGATTAGTGGAACCCACCGCCGGTCGTATTCGCGTATTGGGCGAACCGGTCTCGCACCTGCCCACCCGGCGGCGAATTGGCTATCTGCCCGAGCTACCACACTTTCATCGCTGGCTGAAGGCCGGAGAATTTTTGCAGTTTCATGGTCAATTGTATGGCCTGCGAGGCCAACAGTTGCGGAGTAGGAGCTCAGAGGCACTTGAACTGGTAGGACTGAGTGGAAGAGAGAAGCAGAAGCTCGGCACCTTTTCGAAAGGAATGTTGCAGCGCATAGGTCTGGCTCAAGCGCTCCTGAATCGGCCCGAGCTCTTGATCCTGGATGAACTTGTCTCAGGTCTGGACCCGGTAGGCGTTCGGGACATGCGCGAACTGCTACTTCAACTGAAAAGAGAAGGGATCAGCATCTTTCTTAATTCTCATCAGCTTGCAGATGTTGAGGCTCTCTGTGATCGTGTCGCAATCATTAATCAAGGTCAAATTATCAAAATAGGCGTCCCTGCTCAGCTATTTGTTGAGACCATTGCACTAGATATTCGCGTCGATACCATCACAGATGAATTGCTTGAACGTCTCAGGGCTGTCACCCTGGCAATTCAGACGCATCCGGCTGATCCTGGAGCACTGACAGTGGAGATTGAACGAGAGGAGATAGCGGCTGATATAGCTGAGATCATCCATCAAAATGGCCGTCGGCTCTATCTCTTAGCACCTCAGAAAGCCTCACTCGAACATTTATTTTTACAGACTATTGATTCTGCGCGGCAGAGAGCAAAAACAGCCCTGTCTGAGCAACTGCATGTCTGAGAGGAACACCCATGGGCTTACTATTGATGACTCGTTTTACCATTCAGGAAGTTTTGCGCAAACGCCTGTTTTTAGCTGTTCTGATCTTGAGCCTGATCTTTATTACTGGATTTGCGCTTCTCTTGCACACTGCAATGACAAGTATATTCTACACAGGAACCAATAAAGAAAGTGTTTCGCAGTTTGATCTCTGGTCTATTGGCGTTTTTATGAGTATTCCTGCGTCATGGTTTGTGCATCTTCTGAGCTGCATATTAACGATCTTTGCGGCAGTCAATATGATCTCAGGTGAGATTGAGGCAGGAACCTTTGTCATTATTGTTCCCAAGCCGCTGCACCGCTATGAGATTGTGCTGGGCAAATGGCTGGGCTATGCCTTACTGCTGACGGCTTATACAGCAGGGATCTTTTTTGGTTTTCTGAGTGTCATCTACTGGTCAACGGGGTATTGGCCGTCTCAGAGCTTGAGCGCTTTGGGAACTCTGGAATTGAGCGTCCTCTCACTCTTAGGCCTGACCACTTTAGGAAGCGTGCTCTTTCCAACGGTCGTTAATGGGGCAATTATGCTCATCCTCTTTATAGGGGCACCCGTAGCCAGTTTTGTTGCAGGCATTGTCCAATTTACTGCTACCATACAAAATCATGTGAATGTCTCAGATGGTGCATTACAGAACATGTCAACAGTTGTAAATTTGATCATTCCTACAGATGCTCTCTGGCATGGAACTTCTTACTATCTGCTTCCCACTGTCGCGATGACCCTGCTTGGACCAACCTCCTCCTTCTTTTCTTTGCCGATCATCTCCGCCCAACAGGTCACGACCGCATTGTTGGTCTGGATTGCCTGCTATATTATCCTCTTCCCCCTGCTTGCAGCCTGGAGGTTTCAAAAGCGAGATCTTTAAGGCACATGCAGCAAGCGACATTCCCACAAGCGTAGCTTCCAGCCATGCTGCTGATACTCAGATGTGGGCCTGTAGATCCAGGCTTGAATGAGAGAGAAGTGAGTCATTGAAAACGGGCGCTTCTCTCTTGCTTCAGAGAGAGTCGCCCGCTTCATTTGTGAAGGCCGAGAATATATCGTGTGGCCGCATTGCTGGGTAAAGGGTTATTGTGTATTATTCTCGCCCTGTACAATCTCGAAGAGGAACCACTTGCGACGCTCTGCTTGATCGAGCAGATCCTGTAAGACATTGCTGGTAGCAGCATCGCGATTTTTATCACAGATCTCAATGGCGGCTCGGTACTTCGTCGCTGAACTGACATTATCTTGCATCAGATTATGAAGCATCTGGGCCGGTGGCACAAAGTCATCATTATCATCCTGAACGCTTTGAAGTTGATGGATATGACTGATACTGCGGATCGTCGTTCCACCAATACGGCGTACGCGCTCAGCCATCAAGTCAATTGAAGCAAGAATCTCCTCGGCATGTGTGTCAAAGAGAAGGTGATATTCGCGAAAATGCGAGCCTGACAGATGCCAATGATAATTTTTTGTTTTGACGTAAAGGGCAAAACTATCAGCGATAAGCGGATTCACTGTATCCGTAATGGCCCTTACCTCTTCCGGCTTAAGATCTGTTACCGTCGCAAGTTGTGAGGCCGATCTGGTTGTTTTTGTTGAACTGGAAACTCTCTCTTTTGTCGTCATAATAGGAGACTCCTTCTGCAATGGAAGTTGAGGAACACCTCTTCAATAGATGAGCCAGGAGTAGCTTTTCTCTGGATGTTGTTTCCTCACCATCTTGACACCCCTTAACACGTTGAAGATTGCATGACAGTCTCACTTATTTTTAGGCTTTAGATAAAGAAGATATGTGTGGGACGTTTTCGACGCAGCTTCGCAGATCGCCTTGTAGCTCAGATGGATACGTTATTGCGAGCGCCCGATGCGGATCTGAGCACCCATTTCTATGGGTGCTCAACTATTAGAGCAACTCTTTGTATTGGAGCTGAATATTGATATTCTCTTTGAGAAAGGCCGTCTCATTGAGGCGAACCAGGCTATAGCGAGGAGGGAGAATGCGGAGCTCGGTAAGTGAGGCATTATCATGATGAAATTGGCCGCGCCGATTGAGATCAATCGCCAGGATATGACAGATCAAAACGCCAATTAAGCCAGCGTGGGCGACCCAGATAACGGTTCCTTCAGGATAGCGAGCATACCACTCATCGAGAGACGCAACAACGCGATCACGAAATTGGAGCAGAGTCTCGCCCCCCATCGGAGCATTGGTGGACGGATCTTCGCGCCAGAGCTGGTATTGCTCAGGTTCCTCCCTCTGCACATCATGAAAAGTGCTCCCTTCCCAGCGTCCAAGAGAGAGTTCGCGGAGCCGCGGATCGACCTCGACCGGTAATTCATGATAACGAGCGATAGCCGCAGCCGTTAAGCGAGCGCGTTGTAGATCGGATGAGACAATGGCATCTGGTTGGTCGTTTGCTAAATAGGCCCCTACCGTGAGAGCTTGCTGCTCGCCCAGAGGGGTCAGCGGAATATCCCGCTGGCCCGTCAAGCGTTCAGTAGCATTATAGATCGTCTCACCATGGCGAATGATAATCAGCCGCACAGTTCCTCCTGTTCATTGCCGGCGTAGAAAGCAATTGGTTCACGTAAGCGATAGTGTTGAGCAGAGAGCTCGTGTGCATTGATACAGAGCGTCTGCAATGCTGGATACACGATTGGCTCACGAGGTGTGAGCTCCATCTCAGTATACAGCGTCTCAAGCTGCTGCTCAAGAGTTGGCGTGAGCAATTGCGGAAAAAGGGCGAAGCAGCCGAGGCTCTCGGCAATCATGCGGCGGATATGCTCTTCGTCGCCTTTTTCATGAAAATGAGGACTCTGGGCCTGATACTGCTGGAAAACCACGCGTCCGCTCTGGTAATTGTGAGCAGAGAGCGCATGTGAGAACAGATCCAATTGTTGAAAGGTTTCGACCGAGTAACCAGAAGAGAACTGAAGTCGTTGAATTGTCTCCATCGTAAAGCCCTGTTCGCCAGCATTCGAAGAGATAATGGGCTGATGATGCGAACCAAACCACGTCTGCACCAGACTATCCATCAGAGGCGAGACCATGCGTGTGCAGCGCCCGACCAGGCCAGCCGTAAGTTCTTTACTGCCAAGAGAGGGTTTAGAGGACCAGCAGATGCGAACATTGTGCAGATACAAAGAGTCAGCCCGCTCTGGCAAGCGTGAGGACTGTTCCTGTAAGAACAACTTACTCATCGCCAGCGTATACTCGAGTAGGGCATTGGGGACAAAGTTATCAGCATCATAAAAGACCAGCCAGCGGGGAGTTGTCAGCAGCGCTGCAAACAGAGCTCCGATATACATTCCTTCGCCTTTGCCATTCCGTACTTTTCCATCACAGCCAAGGATAGCCTGGACTCCCTGACGATCGAAGAAACGAGCAACCAGCTCATCTTTTTGATGAATAAGATAGACCTGGCGATGAGTCAAGCGTAGCGTAAGTTCACGGGTAAGCGCCTCTTTCTCAATCTCTGAGCAGTTGGTCACGATGAGGATGGGGCTATTGATGGGGAGATACCAGATGACTCCCAGAAGTGTCTCTAAGCGCTCGCTCTTATGAGAGATCACAAACGCTGTATGGGCAAAGAAATCGTTGAGATCATACAGCTGATCGGCTTCGAGAATGTGGGAGAAACGTACAGTGTCGATATTCACGCGGCATCCTTTACGCAAACTAATTTGAACATACCATCATTGGGCAAGGTGCGGTTCCTGAAGCGCCAGAAAGGCTGTGGAGGGGCATTCAGGCCTTAATGTGATTGAGAGTGCAGGACCTCCTCCGACCGAAGAGGCTGTGTGTGGAACCATCATGGTTGGTAACACAGATAATCGTTTAGGGGTGAATGAATGGTACTTACCGCAATGTAAATAAGCGCTCTGGATCAGGCACCGACATTGTAGCTCTAGTAGAAGGCTGTACTGGCAAAGTGCGCACAGAGAAGGGGGGCCAGTTCGCCTATTCATGAAGCTTACGTCTACGTTAACGTTTTGTCGAAGCACAAGCCAAGTATAACGCATCAGTTGTTAAATTGTCAATTGCTGTATCATTGTGTTTTTTCTGTTGGCAATGCAGCTATGGTTGTTTTAACTATGTATCTGTCTATAATTCGCTATTCCTTAGAGAGTGTGTCTTAAGATAAACGCAAAGGCCTAGAAAGGAGCCAAACGCGTCAAAAAGAGACGGATCGCAGCGATCTGGATAAGAGCCTCACTGCTCGAAGGGAGACCCTCATAATCGCGCGCCAAGCGACGAAACCGCGTGAGCCAGGCAAAGGTGCGTTCAACAACCCATCGTTTTCGTTGAACCTGAAAACCGCCTTTTGGTTTGGCAATCTTGACCGGTTCCCCATTGACGAGCACCCAATCGCTCTGGGAGTCGTTGTGTTCATGAGGGACAATCTCCGGTTCCCAGCCAAGGTGCTCTTTGATCCAATCAAGAAGCGGCCCAGTGTATCCCCGATCAGCGAACAGATACGAAACTCGTGGGAAGTATTCTTTTTGCCCGGCCAACAGCAGAGGAGCGCTCTTGCGGTCGGTCAAGCCCGCGGTATGCACTTTGACCGCCAGAACGAAGCCTTGCGTGTCAACGAGAAGATGTCGTTTACGACCCCAGATTTTTTTTTCCCGCATCGAACCCACGCTCGATGCCTCGGACGGGACTGGTTTTGATCGATTGGCTGTCGATGATGACCGCACTGGGTTCCTCTTCTCGGCCAATGGCCTGACGGGTTTGTTTGCGTAAGCTGGTCATGGCGGTCTCCCAAACCCCGCTGTGTTTCCACTGACGCAAATAATGGTGCAGCGTCTTGCCGTTGGGCAAATCGTGGGGTGTCAGTCTCCACGAACAGCCTGTTCGCAACACGTAGAGGATGCCGTTGACGATCTCGCGCCTGGGAATGGTCTCTTGGGTCGCATTGGGCGAGACATCTGGGATGAAGGGAGCCAGCAACTCCCATTGGGCATCCGTCAGATCGGTGGCGTACGGCTTTCGCGTGATGCTTCTTTCCATTGGCTGTGATCCTTTCTGATCGCTTGTTTGACTCCTTTCTTTTTTCTATCGGCCACTTACTGGTTTTAGGACACACTCAGAGATAGCGGCATAGCAAACAGGAGAGAAGCAGCCCAACCAGAACTGCGATCAGGAGAACTGGCAGAGGCGCGAGTGCAGGAAAGAGACCATAGGTGCAGAGCCCGTAATACAGGAGCAGGCATGAGAGAATTTCGAGCCCAAAAAGGTGTATCCAACGTACGATAAGCGCATGGACCAGAGCGGATTGATCCTCTCCATTGTCAACGCGGCCAACAAGGCGAGGGGCAAACAGAAGCAGAAACATTCCACAAATACATGCAACCATGGCCAAAATGGTGACGATAATTGATGGAAGATGCAGGTGCAACATAGGTCTTCTCCTCTGGCTTTTTGCTACTATCTGCACAATAGGTAAATGCACTATTTATAGGCAACTCATTGTGATGAATGTATGTGATCGTTTCTGACTGGTGTAGCGTATTCTGTGTTGTACTCTCTTTTCAATGGATACTATAAGGGTATTTTGTCACGCTCTTATCGTAGAAATGTCGCAATCTTGTCTCAGTGGTTGCGAACGGTTTTCTTCTCTAGTAGGAAGAGGTTATAATAGCGTTAATGAAAGAGTATGAAATAAGGATTGATGAGAGAGAATGGCAACTATTTTACTGGTTGAAGATGAATATGATCTGGCGCAGGTGGTGCTTCGAGAGTTGACCGCAGCCGGGTATGAGACGTTGCATACAGGCGATGGGATGAGTGCGTTGACGCTGCATACGCATGGTCAGGTAGATCTTGTGATTCTGGATTGGATGTTGCCGCGTCTGAACGGTCTGGATGTGTTACGCCAGCTACGACAGAAGTCATCAACTCCGGTGTTGATGCTGACGGCACGCAGTGAGGAGGCGGATCGTGTGCTCGGTCTGGAGATAGGGGCAGATGATTATCTGACCAAGCCGTTTAGTACACGTGAACTGGTGGCTCGTGTTCGGGCGCTCCTGCGCCGGGCTGAGTTGATCCGGCAGACGCTTACCGCCGATCGTAGTGATGCCGTTGAGCTTTTGTGTCGTGGTCCTCTACAATTAAACCCCCAGACTCATCAAGCGACCCTTCATGGCGTTGAGTTAGATCTGAGCCCAACGGAGTTTACGTTGCTTCAACTCCTCTTGCGTAGTCCTGGCCGCGCGTTCAGTCGTGCCTATCTCATTGAGACTATCTGGAGCGAGACCTATATTGGCGGTGATCGTTCGGTTGATAACGTTGTCCTGCGGTTGCGTAAGAAGCTTGGCTCGTTAGGTGAGACGATTGAGACGGTCTGGGGGGTGGGATATCGTTTGCGGTCAGAAGCCTGGAACGGAGTATAAGCGTGATAAGACAGAGAATCGTTCAGTCTCTTCCATTATTTCGTGCTGATGCCAGACGAGCTTTATTAGAGGTAAGTAGCTTACAATGTGGAGCTCTGGCGACCTGGCCGTTGATCGATCACATGTTGCGCCCTTTGTTCCTGAACAGTACACCTCTCTTTTTTCTCTGCTTGACGTTCGGGAGTGTGCTCTTTCTGGCCTTTCGGTGGCGCTTACGCCCAGTAGGACGAACGCGCTGGCAACAGCTCCTTATCGAGCTTGCGGTTGGCGGAGTACTTCTCTGTGAGTCGATTATCATTTCTACAGTGACTCTCTTCTTATCCATCTATTGTGCGCCGTATGCATTTATTCAGTTCCATTCTTTGAAGGAAACAGGGAGTCCAACGTTTTATAGCATCGTTTTCAACTCGATCTTTTATGCATTATCCATTAGCTCAGTTGCGTTCTTTTTCCTGCTGAGGGTGCTTATTCTGGTCTGGCGCTCCTGGGACCGTTTGAGGCGAGAACATCTTCATTGGGCGTTGACGCATGCACATTTGCTGGTTGTCGTAATGGTAGCTGCTATCATCAGCTGTCTGTTGATGACGCTTGCTATCTGGAGTGGCTCAGGAGAAAACAGGCATGAGCTGATTCCATTGCTCATTTTGCCTGGAATGATCTTCTTAACAGTCATCAGCCTCGCTTTTGTGCTTCCCCCCTCTGCATTATTCTCCTATCTCTTTGCTCGTCATACTACCAGACGCATTGAGAAACTGGCGGCTGCGACCAGTGCTTTGAGGAGTGGTAACTACGAGGTGCGTGTTCGTGTAGAGGGAGAAGATGAGATTGCGCGCCTTCAGGCAGATTTCAATGCTATGGCGATTGAGCTTGAACGTGCTCGTCATGAGCTGAGAACTGAGCGCGATGCTGTCTCTACGCTGCTCAACGCGAGGCGTGAACTGATTGCCAGCGTCTCACATGAACTGCGTACACCAGTCGCTACTGTGCGTAGCTATCTAGAATCGACGCTGAATAACTGGCAGGAAGTACCTCCGGCTACGCTACAGCAAGATCTCTCAATTATGGAGCAGCAGACTATTCGTTTGCAGGTCTTGATTAATGATCTCTTTACCCTGTCGCGAGTAGAGGTAAAGCATCTGGAACTGCGTTGTGCGCCCACCAATATTGAGCTATTAATTCGACGTGTTGCAGAGACCACTGCGCCTATCGCCTGGCGTGGAAGCCGTGTCGAGATTGTCGCGGATATTGAAGCCGCGACTCAGGAAGCATTTCCCGAGGCAATGGTGGATGAGCATCGTTTGGAGCAGGTCTTGCAGAACCTTTTACACAATGGGATTCGCCATACTCCACCAGGAGGGATTATTGTGCTCAGCGCTTCCGCGACTGCTCAGGAGATCCTTCTTCAGGTTAAGGATACTGGCGAGGGGATTGCAGCCGATGAACTTCCACGCATCTGGGAGCGTTTCTATCGGACTCAGCAGGCGAGACAACAGCCAGCCAGTGGTTCAGGGTTAGGTCTTGCTCTCGTCAAAGAGCTTACTGAAGCCATGGGGGGATCGGTCTCAGTCTCCAGTATCCAGGGACAGGGGACCTGTTTCTCCATCCGTGTCCCACAGGCCCTCATCACCAATCAACCAACCAGACCATTGATGCCATATCATCTGCCGTGAAGCGTGAGGCATGGAGATTGAGCGTGATCAGATTCTCTCTTCGGGTTAAGGAGAGCCTGATCAGCGGACGAGAATATGTGCAACGCTATCCTGGCTTCTCGCAACATTTGTCACTATTTTATGAGATAGGCGTTTTTTAAGTATGAATAGAATTTTTAAGAAGAGACCATATGCATTCTGTGCTTGTCTTATGATTGTGTGTGGAGTTGCTCTGCGCATCTTTTTGAGTCTGCACAACTGGCCTCAGACCAATAGCGATGAGGCGACGATTGGTCTGATGGCTCGACACATTGTGAACCTGGGAGAGCATCCCATTTTTTTTTATGGTCAGCAGTATATGGGGGCTTTAGAAGCCTACCTGGCTGCACCTTTTTTTGTGGTTTTGGGGTCATCTCTCTTTAGTCTGCGGTTGAGCCTTATTTTCCTCTTTGCGGGCTTCTTAATCTGTCTGTATCTTTTCAGTAGTCTCGTCTATTCGAAGGGCTGGGCTCTGGTCTCGCTCAGTTTTTTAAGTTTTGGTTCCAGCTTTGTCATTGCTCGCCAGCTAAGTGCGATTGGTGGATATCCAGAACTATTATTTTTCGGTTCTCTTCTGTTTTTGCTTGCGAGTTACTTAGCTTTAACACAGAGGAAGCCACAAGCATCTGGAAAACACTATGTGCGGTATTGTCTCTATGGAGCCTGGGGGCTGGCGGCGGGATTAGGGCTCTGGAGTGATCTCTTACTGCTGCCTTTCGTCCTCTGTTCCGGGCTTATCGTGGTTTTATTCTGCTGGGCTGACCTGCGCAGAATTGGCTCTGCTGGCTGTCTGGTGATAGGTAGTCTGATTGGGATGTGGCCTCTTATCTATTATAATCTCCATGCCGCACCGGGGAAAGACTCTTTAACGACTTTGTTGCAGTTGCGGCAAGGTGGATCTTCAGAAAGTCTGAATGTGTTCCAGGCGATGTGGGGGACGGTCTCGATTAGCGTTCCAATGATCACTGGGGAGCCTCTGTGTCCAATTGTTGAAAAACCTGCCTGGAGCCCTGCAAGTGCAATGAGCCTCAATTGTACGATTATCCGTGGAGGTTGGGGCCTTGGCCTGCTGCTGCTCTTCTTTCTCTCGTTCTCTCTCGCGCTCTTCAGGCTCTGGTCGTTACGTGTGTATTTCGACGTGAAGAAACATGGTGCCTTTGACAACGGTGAAGGTCGTCAGCAATTGATTCGTTTAGCTATTCATATGTTGATACTGATAAGTGCAGCCTGTACGCTGATGGCTTATATGTTTAGTCCTTCACCTATTGATTGGCCGGGGAGTCGGGCTCGTTATTTAACGGGTCTGTTAATTGCATTGCCTGCATTGGGATGGCCATTGTGGGTAGGTCTCCAGAAGACAGTGTATCAGAAAACAGGGCAAGGTTTCATGGTGCGCTCCATCTGCCTTGGCCTCCTGGGTGTAATCTGCCTCAGTTCTCTGCTTGGAAGTTTTCTCATTTTTTGGGAGATACCAGCGGCACAACAGAATCAGGATCGCCAGCAAGGATTAATTGCGTATCTCAATCAACGAGGAATCACTCATATCTATACTGATTATTGGACCTGTAATCGATTAGCATTTCTCAGCGAAGAGCACATTATTTGCGGTGTTGTTGATCAACATCTGCAAGAGTCGCTCGATTTTAATCGTTACGCTCCCTATTATGAGCGCGTGAAAGCCGATCGGAGAAGTGCTTATCTCTTTCCTCATGGGTTTCATGTTGCATTACCGGAAAAGGATAAATTAAAGGATATTTTTGAATATAACGGTTATATCCTCTATCAATTGAGAGAGCCCTGATAAAAATGTGAGATTTTTTCATCCGCTTCTCATTTTGCTCTTCTATAATAGACAAGCATCTCAATATTTGAGATACTTGTCTTTGTTTATTTCCCGACAATGCGAACTATTAGTGGGTTGATTTTCTCGCCTCATATTAGAAAGTTCCATTTTTGGCCCCAATATGGAGGACAATAGATCATTTATGAAACCATATACGTCCCAACAGACGACAACTCAGACGGCTGATGCAGGTGGCACATCTGCACTTAATACTTCACAAAGATTTCCAGGCTGGATTTTATTACCTTTGCGGCTCTTCCTGGGGGTAACGTTTGTCTATGCGGGGCTGCAAAAGTTAACTGATCCACATTTTTTCCATCCCGGCTCGCCAGACTATATTGGTAATCAGCTTATTGCCTTTGCCCATGGATCGCCGTTGAAGGATCTTCTTCTCCACTATGCTGTCTCCCATGCCGTCTTACTGGGGCTTCTGGTGGCCTTTGGTGAGATTGCAATTGGTCTGGGGACCTTATCTGGTCTTTTGTTTCGTCCGGCTGCCTTCTTTGGGCTGTGCATAAGCTTTGTTTTTTTTCTGACTGCAAGCTGGAGTGTCTATCCCTATTTTTATGGTGCAGATATCGTGTTTGTCTTTGCCTGGCTGACATTGCTGCTTGGAGGCCCTCTGGCAACTGGCCTGTTTACACTGGATGGCTGGCTGGTGAAGCACTTTTTGTCTGGTTCTCTGAAGCAAGCGCCAGGGCCACTGGCAAGAATCTGTGCAGCGGTGCTGGTTGGTCTGCCTGATATGCCTCTGGCTAATCGTGTTGAGCAGCCGACGATATATAAGGGACGGGGACAGTTTCAGAATGCGCTCAAGCGTGAGCGGGAGAGCAGGCGGAGTTTTTTTGTCGGCACATTGATTGGTGGTGGTCTGGCAACACTGGGAGTTGTTGCGATTGGCTATACATTTAATCTGCTTGGACGTTTGAACGATAGCGTTACAGGTTCTGGAAATGCTACGGGATCTGGCGATGTATCAACGGCAACTGTGGAGGGTGGAACCCCAACAGGCGGCTCTGGTGCAATTGCTCAGACGAGTGCAGTGGCGAAAAATGCTGCCATTACCTTTACCATTCCATCGACAGGCGATCCGGGTATTCTTATCCATCTTCCTAACGATCAATTTGTGGCTTTTGACGCAACCTGTACGCATGCCGGATGTCCAGTAGATTATGATGCAGTGAGCCATCATTTGATCTGTCCCTGTCATGGAGCTGAATACGATCCAGCGAATAGTGCAAATGTCCTGGGAGGCCCTACATCTCGTGCGTTAGACCCGGTCGCCATCTCTATTGATAGCGCAACGGGAGCGATTACGCTAAAATAAGAGAGTTGCCATTCCTGGCAGCGATCACAACGACTGGGGAGTTTATGGAAAAAAGTCTATTGTTATGTCTGGCACACCCTGATGACGAAGCCGGGTGTGCCCCGCTGGTTGCGCGCTATATTGCCGAGGGAGCGCGTGCTACTTTAATCTGTGCCACCAATGGCGAAGTTGGAACGGTCGACGAAAAATTTTTGACCAATTATTCATCAATTGCGGAGCTGCGTCTGGCCGAGCTGCAATGTGCCACGCAGGTCGCTGGCTATACAGACGTTGTGACGTTTGGTTATCGAGATAGCGGGATGATGGGAGCCAAGGAGAATCTGGAGAGCAGCTGTCTCTGGCAGGCTCCGCTTGAGGAAGTGACCGATCGGATTATTGAGGTTATCCATCGTGTGCGTCCACAGGTGTTGATTACTTTTAACACCTACGGGATGTATGGGCATCCCGATCATATTAAGATCAATCAGGCTACTCATGCTGCATTTGAGCGGCTGCAAGGGGAGCCGGATGCGCCACAAAAGCTCTATTATATCAACATTAGTATCAGCAAGTTCCATATGAAGCTGTTTCTGACAGCCATGAAGATCATGGGAAAAGACCCTCGTAAAGTAGGGGTAAATGCTGATATAGATCTGATTGCCGCCATGGAGTCTTTAACGCCGATCACGACAAAGATTCCAACGGGCTATTATCGTGCCAGAGGCTGGCAGGCTTCGGATTGTTATCCCAGCCAATTCCAGACGTCACGTTTTCAGCGTATCACCCGTCGTCTGTTTGGGCGTTGGACCGAAGCATATAGTGCTCTGTCGCGCATCATTCCCGAACACCAGATAGGTGAGACTATTGAGAAAGATCTTTTTGAGTAAGAGTTGCGGAATGACGAACCCCGTCTGTAAATGGAGCATGAGCTTCCTCGTTTGAGTGCAAGCTCATGCCATCTTGTCCTCAATGAGTTCAGATCCATGGTCCATCCAGGCGTTTTGCAGCGCGCTTGCGAGCTTCTGGTCCAAACCATTGTTGCAGGAAATGGAGAGCCAGATCAATGCCAGAGGAGACTCCACCCGCCGTTACAATGTTTCCCTCATCGATGATTTTCTCCTCTACCAGCTCGATCTGCGGAAAACATTGTCGAAAGAGGTCAAAACGTAGTGGATGGGTGGTCGCGCGGCGCTGATCTAATAGACCAGCGTAGGCAAGGTAAAAAGAGCCGGTGCAGACTGAGGCAATGATTGTTCCCTGGGCCTGATATGTTCGTAAGGTTTGCGCAATTCTCTCATCATTGTAACAATTGCGAGCATTGGGGCCACCAGGTACAATCAGCACATCAAGGCGTGGAGAATCCTCTAAGAGAAAATCGCAAAGCACACGCAATCCGCCACGACAGCGAATTTCATGCGCAGTTCCAATGGTCAAGACCTGGCAATACGCCTGCTCTTGTTCTTCGCCAGCGTTGGCAAAGACTTCATAGGGGCCTGCAAAATCTAATTCCTCAACGGTTGGAAAGAGGAGCAGGCCAATAGAGATAGGGCGATGAGCAAAATGCATAGTCATATGTTATTCCTTCTAGATCGAGAAGTTGTACCTCTGGCAAGATGAGAAAAATGACGCGCCGTGGTACTCGCTGTGTGTGAGTCCTGGACTCAAGTAACGGACTTTTCATAGAAGTAGTATGCTGGATTCTATACCTGGAAACAAGGGTGGTTTTGGGCAAAAAGCGGACAATTTTGGTCAAATTTTGTGACGTATTTTAACTCTTCATGAAAGGCGAGTTGGTACGTATAAGTAGTGCCCCGTTGTAGGCCTGTTCAGGCTGAAGAGATCACCATTGCCCTCATCAGGACTCACATTCAAGCATTAATTCTAAGGAGCGCAGAAAAAAGCGCATCCCTTGTACAAGGGATGCGCGCGAAACTAAGCAAACGACTATTGATAATCGCAGTGCTTCACGACGTTAGGAAGCGGATCGCCACCGAATGCGTCGTTGCTACAGAAGATGCTATCGGTGACGGTTTGGGTGGTATAGGTGCCATTGGCTCCATAGCGCACCTGGGCCGTCCCGTTAACAGTACACACACCACCCTCATCAGCGCACTTCGTCCAGCCATCCGAGGACGGCGTAGGCGTTGGAGTGGATGCCGTAGGTGTTGGCGTGGGATTGGAGACCGTACCACCAGGAGCGATCAAGATGCTATTGACATGGCCTGCTGAGGGCTGCGTTGCGACAACCAGCACCGCGTGAAGGCCGGCTGTGAGCGAGACTGAGCCCGCCGTAACCGTCTGGTAGCTTGACATGCTTCCGGTGTTGGGGACATCGATCGCTGAGAGCAGATTGCCATCCACAAAGACGGCCAGCTTTTTCCCATCGCTGGTGTTCCCGACCGAGACGGCGACCGTATAGGTGCCTTCGTTGCTGACGCGCAAGAGATAGCCCGCGCTGCGTCCAACGTTATCCGTCAGAGGCGCTCCGGACTGATAGGCATCAACGCGTATATCGTAGCTGCTACCGTTGATAGTCGTTGTGTCAGAACCGCTGACCTGCGTTCCCTGAGTCACGGACGAAGGCGTGAATGTGCCATTGTTGATATCATGAGCGGCCTGGACCAGGGGATCGTTGTTGGCCTCATACAGGTTTTTCCACTGGGCGTATGTTCCCGTGGTGTAGAGGTCGCCACCGGCCTGTGCAAAGACATTGAAGGAATCCAGCATGCTCTGCCTGGCGCGTGGGTCCCAACGCGCAGCGGTATCAACATCGCTTGGACCATCGCCGCCGACCGCGAAGCCACCCTCATAGGCGACAAAGTGCAGACCATAAGCGTGTGCCCAGGCGGCCTCAATATTGAGGGCCTGCTGATAGGTATGATCGCCATCATAGTGCGAGACAGGGAGTCCAGAGGCGTAGATCGCGTCTACGCTTGTGGCGGCATCGTTGTTGCTGCCATAATAAACCGCTCCGCCAGCGCCCCAGATGTAGTACGTGATGGGATGTGGATCAGAGACATGCTGGCCATCAACATTATTGTAGTAATTATTGACGAAATCCAGCATTGCTGCCGCTGTGCCATTCAGATTGTTATACTGCCACTCCAGCACCGGACGGATGCGCGAAATCATCTCATCGCCGAAGACGTTGCGGAACAACTGGCTGATCTGCACTGTGCGGCGCGCCGCGTAGCGCATTGCCAGGCCGATGCTATTAGTTTCACCATCATAGTTCAGGTTTGATCCGCCTGCATTGACCTCGGCTGCAGCTGCATCGGCAACATCGTGGGCCTGCTGGAAGCCGAAGTTCCAGACCTCATTGCTATACTCGATATAAGCTTTGAGATCGGAGCGCAAAGGAGCAAAGGCTGGATTGCTCTGGGGCGATGTGTATGGATTTATGCCATCACTGCCATATTTGATCAACTGGGCCAGCTTTGTCACATAGTCGTCATTAGCCCGGCCAGGAATGTTGATGTAACAATCCTTGCCTGTCTCATTACACAGGTCGACCTCGTACTCAAAGGCTATCAGGTTCCCCTCAAAGCCGGACTCTCCCGGGAGCACCTTTTTCTGGCTCGCGTCAGTTGGCCTGGTGCGATCAGACCAGTTGACAGAGGTGTTCCAGTTGGTTCCCGCCATAAAGCGGATGTAGGCATAATTTGAGAGCGCGTCTTTGAGCTCAGTTGTGAAGATGACCGAGGGATCATAGGACGTGCTGGAGCCAGGAGAGGTAGGGCGCATCAGGCGTACATTGGTTACTCCAGTATTCGTTGCCGCCCCTGACGTGCGAATTGTGTTTGCAAAATTGAGCTGGAAGTTCTCCGCGCCGGTATCCGTCACCACCAGCCTGGCCGTGGTGGTATTGGAGCCAGCATCATAGGTTTTGTCGTTGATGGTTGCGTAGTTCAGGCTGACTGTGACATCTGCCTGTCCATTGAAGGTCAAAGTATATGTGCCCTGGTTGTTGTCGCGACCCTCCCAGACCATGATCGAGGCATCGGTTGTTGGCCAGCCATTTGCATCAGACGGTGCTGAGCCATCAAGGGTGCCATAGGTATCCCAATGTGCGCGCGACTGCTTCATCGCGTCGGCAAACCCTTCAAGGTTGGTGTAGTTGATACCTGCCACTGGTAGGTGATCGGTTGGGGCAGCATACGTCTTTTTCGTCCCCAGGCCAAAGGAAAAGGCGAAACTGGCGCAGACGAGAGCCACTAAGATAATGAGTGAGCTCAGACCACTCATAATCGCGGGTTTACGTACACGCACTTTTGCCGTCTGCTCTACAGCTCTTGGAAGCTCATTCTTCCTTAAAGACATCGTGTCCTCCTTAATCCAGGCAAAATCATTGAGCCTGGATTGTCTAGTTCAAGAGTGTAAGACCTGATATCGATTCGGTGTCCGGCTCTCGCTTTCCCGCTCCTTCAGGTTCACGAGAAGTTGGTGAGGGTGTGTAGCTAGCACTTCGTTACAGCTCATTTGAAAAGCAAGAGCATCCTTGCTCCCCTGCCGCCGCAGGCAGCAGATATGGTTTTCAAATGAAGATGAACAGAGTATTTGCTACACGAGTGATAGAAACATACTATTGATAGTCGCAGTGCTTCACGACGTTGGGAAGCGGATCGCTACCGAAGGCGTCGTTGCTACAGAAGATGCTATCGGTGACGGTTTTGGTGATATAGGTGCCATTGGCTCCATAGCGCACCTGAGCCGTCCCGTTGACAGTACATACACCACCCTCATCAGCGCACTTCGTCCAATCGCTCGCGGGTGGTGTCGAAGTTGGCGTAGAAGTTGCAGTGTTTGTTGGTGTAGGAGTTGAAGTGTTCGTTGGTGTAGGAGGGGGAGTACTGCCCATGATCTGGTCGACGCCCTTCCATTTGCCGGTTGACTGATCGGTTACGTCGTCAGAAAGTCCCCACATGCCATAGGTGCTATAGTGACCTACATGCCCAAACTGCATATAGAGCTCGCCGCCGCTACCATACCAGTTATCGACGATATCGTGGAGCTCGACATCCTGCATGCGCGCGTCGCGTGTTGCCCCAAACTGATTGCTCAGTGTTGGGTCAAGGGGACCTGGAACCTTGGTGCCCTCCTCGTCCTCGCCGCCTTCATAGACGAGCGAGTGAATGCCATACGTATCTGCCAGCGAGCGGCTGGTCTGATAGCCTTGCTTATTGGTATCGCTAGACGCCTTTTCGCCGTTGATAATGGCATCCACCGACGATTTATCGGCACTGCTGTAGTAGCCGGTTGTGGAGATGGCGTAGAGCGAGTTGCTGACATCACCATAATTATCCTTAAGATACTTCAGCATACCATCGTCATAGCCAACGTTGGCATTGTTGACGACTGGACGGATGCGCGTCCCGTTGTCGCTGAAGACACTCTTGAACTGATTGCCGATCTCGCGTGTGCGCTTGCCGATGCGGCGAATCAGCAGATTGTAATCGTTGGTGGAACCGTCATAGTTGAGATTTGATCCCCCGGCTGCGATCTCGTCCTTCTCGGCCTGGTTATTCCAGGGTCCCTGGTGGAAGCCGAAGTGCCACATCTCATTGCTGTACTCAACATAAATGTGGGTATCATCCGGTACGCCTTGATTCCCAGTGAAGGCGTTGCCATTTTTGAAGAGGTTCGCGAGCTGGGTTACATAGTCATCTGATGCATTGACTGGAATGTTGATCCAGATGTCTTTGTGTGTGATCTGGGCGATAAGCACGACATATTCCCAGGGCAGACCGTGTACACCTGGATGTTGTTGCCCATAGAGCGGACCGACGTTGGGCATGATACGATCAGTGTTCCACTGAAGGCGATAGGGATAGAGCTCATTATTGGGCTGCTTATCCGTCGCCGGGTCGCCGTATCCATTGGTGCCGGTAAAGCCCATGAAGCGGAAGGCGGCCCAGTTATGATTGGTCAAAGAGCTCAGCCAGCTATCGGTAAAGACCTGGCTGGTGCCGGGAGTGTAGCCTGGGCGCCACAGGTGCAGATTGGTAATGCCGCTGCCGGTAGCGGCGTTTGCATCGCGCTGGGTGTTGGTGAACTTTAAGATCATAAGGACACCACCTGAAGGGTTCCCCAGCGTTATATCAGCCGTGGTTGTGTTGCTCGCGGCATCATACGTTTGATTGGCAATCGTAGTGCCACAATGTGCTGGATCGTCGCAGGCGTCCGTGAGGGTGGCTTTGCCGTTGAAGACCAGTTTGTATGTGCCACTGATGTCAGTTGATTTTTTGAGGGGATCGATGTTGACCGCGTCGGAGACCCAGCCATAGGTGTAGCGATTGTCAATGATGAAATTAAAGTCGCTGCTGGGCCAGCCATTGGTGTCTTCCGTCAGTGTGACGCCACCGATGGCGTCGATGCGTGCATTGTTACCGCCCAGATCAACGAGCGCCTGTTCGTTGGCATCTACGTTCAATCCTAGCTGTCCGCTCGCTGCATGGGCAGTGGTATGTGGCAAGATGAAGGCCACCCCGCCAATGACGAAAGATAAGGTGCAGAACAACACAGCTCCTAATCGCAGCCCACGTTGCCACATTCCTGGCCGGCGCGTGTTTGATAGTTGTGTTGATGTGTTACTCCCTTGTAACATTGATGAATCCTTTCTACGTTGTGTGTTGTGCCGCGTTCAATCGCAGCACAGGACAAAAGGACAAGCGGAGGTTAGTATGACAGAAGGGCTACTTTGCCTTCTGTATGTATCTGTGTGTTGTGAGGCCTCCTTTCTTCGGTCAAATTATTCTTGTGAATCTGCTTGTGAATCTGCTTGTGAATCTATATACACATCCGTATGAGAGGATGGGTATAGCACATGACATCAGTGTTTCGAATAAAGAAACTGTATGCATCAGGAATGATTTCGTGGTAGGATTTGAAAATGTAGTGTTTCAGGACGCTCAGGCTGAAGTAAAATATCAAGCATTGCAAACATCTCGTGTACCAGTTCAGCAGGATCGAATTCTACACGACTAAGCTCATCTTCATAGCCAAACAGGATCGGCGAGCCGGTATTAGTCTGGGTAACGATACAGAGCTCTTCTCCCGGGTGAATGCCCAGGCGCTGAAATGCCGCTAAAGCTCCCGAAGTGATCATATCATTATCGATAAAAAGACCGTCTGGTTGCGGATGGTTTTTGTTACCAAAAATTTCCATGACGTATTGATAGCCCTGTTGCTGATAGGTTGGTACTGGTCCCTGGAGTGTTGCTCTCCTCATCGTCTTATAATGGATCAGCTCAGGGTAGAGCGGTAGGGAATACTCCTTGAGTGCCTGGATAAAGGATTGTTCTATGAGACGGTCGGATGATAGTTCTCGCTCTGTCTCGTAATAGGTTGATTCGGTCCAGAATCCTATACGCTGGCAACCCTTACTTGCAAGCAGCGTGACGGCCTGGCGAACGAGCGTATCGAGATCCTGGGTCACAGTGTATGGTCCATATCCAGCGTAGACGACGCAGGGTACTCCCTGCTGCTCTATCCACGCGGTTGTGATATTGTTCATCCCAACAGTCAAAATGCCATCGACCCGTCCCGACTCTATCATCTCAACCACGCTTTGTGGCAGTGCCAATTTATCACGGTCGGATTGTAGCACGAAATGTAGTTCACACTGATAGGCGTTATTGAGGGTCCGGCGTTCCATCTCCTCGGCAAGCAGCCCTGAAAACATGCCCCAGAATGGAGACTTGTTTTCCCCCAGAAATAAGTAAGCGTAGAGAAGGACATAGATGCACTTTGTATGCAGGCGCGTTGATACATAAATACCACTGCCACGACGACGAGAAAGAATACCCTGGTCTTCCAGGATATCAAGCGCATCATTGAGTGTGGCGCGGCTGGTTTGAAACCGTTCACACAATTCTATCGCCGTCGGAAACTTTTCACCTGCTCCCAATTCATACGCGAGCGCGCGAAGGTCCCTACACAGCGTCTGCGTTTTCGATGCTGGGGCCAGCCTACGCGCTGTTGACACTATGAACACCTCCTGCGGATACCAATGATTGCTCTCTTGCCGAGAACACCTTGCTGTTGTAAGTATACTAGTACGCTTAAGTATACTAGTATACTTTTGATCTGTCAAGGGGGGAGAGGAAGAAACGCTCATATGAGCCATGGTAGATATATTTACAAAGAGCTTGTTTGTGGGGCACTCTGCGTTTCACGACGTACAACGGGTGCCACCTTTGTGCCAAGCAGCTCGATAGCATGCATGATCTTATGATGAGGGATCGAGCCAACCGTCATCTGGAGCAAGAAGCGCTGATGATGAAAAATATTGTATTGATAGAGAAGCTTCTCAATGACCTCATCTGGATTCCCTGACACGAGAGCCCCCTTGAGAGAGCGTGAGGCATCGAAGTCACGTCGGGTCATAGGAGGCCAGCCTCGCTCCTTGCCAATCTTATTCATCATTGTGGCAAAAGCGGGGAAGATATCATCGCTGGCTTCCTGGGGCGTATCGGCGACATAGCCATGCGAGTTAATACTTACAGGGAGGGTATCGGGATCGTGCCCTGCTCGTCGGGCTGCATCCCGATAGAGCCTCACCAGACCGGCAAAGCGAGCTGGTTCACCACCGATGATAGCCAGTGCCAATGGAAGCCCGAGAGCCCCGGCCCGTACAACTGATGCTGGCGTCCCTCCAACGGCAATCCAGACCGGGAGCGGATTCTGCACAGGGCGAGGATAGATCCCCAGATTATTCAGAGGAGGTCGATGTTTCCCTGACCATGTCACACGTTCGTTTTCTCGAAGTGTGAGCAGAAGATCTAGTTTTTCTGTAAATAATTCATCATAATCGTGCAGATCATAACCAAAGAGTGGAAATGACTCAATAAAAGAGCCGCGACCAGCCATAATCTCTGCCCGGCCTTGCGAGAGGAGGTCTAGTGTCGCGAAATTCTGAAAGACGCGCACAGGATCATCTGAGCTTAGAACCGTCACAGCGCTCGTCAGGCGAATATTTTTTGTGCGTGCAGCAGCGGCAGCCAGCACAACGGCTGGTGATGAGACCACAAATTCTGGACGGTGATGTTCACCAATCCCAAAGACATCCAATCCTACCTGGTCAGCCAATTCGATCTCTTCAAGCAGATCACGCAAGCGCTGGGCAGGACTGATCGTCTCCCCTGTCTGTAAATCAGGCGTCAACTCGGCAAATGTGTAGAGGCCAATCTCCATCATTCGATCCTTTTTCAATTTCTTTATAGAAGAGCAAATAGAGTCATCTCTCAGTGTCTATACAACACATATTGGGAATTCTTATAGTTATAAACATAAAAGAGTCCCTTTCTATTCCAGTTGAGCTTATAGATCATCTTTATAGACGCTTGCTAGTCAAACGTTTCTTGTCAGCCTTTTTCCTGTAAAGCCTGTCAGGACGAACCTTCTTCATTGAAGTGAGAGAGATCCTCAGGTAAACTATGAGATAGTAGCCTATCCTTCCAGGGATGATGCAGATGCGAGAAGTTTTTCGTTTCTATAGGAGGGAAGACGTTCCTGAATCGCTTATAGAAAATCATATAGTATCAGGAACGAAGGAGCAACATTTTTACATGAAAAAAATATATAGTCTGTTTTTATTTGTCCTCTTATTATTACTCACTGCCTGTGATAGTGGCACCTCTAATGGAGATCAAACAAGTACTCCAACGCCCAGAAGTGGCGCAATTGCCCACGCATTGCTTCAACATGAGCCCTCAGGGGATGCGACCCTCAATTGGGACGCGACAAAGCGTGCCCTAAAAGTACAGATCAATCTTTCAGGGTTAGGGGAGGGGAGTACGCATCCACTCCATATTCATGGTGGAAACTGCAATAGCCAGGGCGTAGATCTGTACACTTTGAAGGATATCGTGGCCGACGCCCATGGGAGCGCGACGTCAACAGCAACAATCTCTGATGTAATGGGTGGAATTCCTGATACGGGCTGGTACATTGAGGTTCAAAAAGGATCAGGAGATCAGGCTACCAGTATGATTGCCTGTGGAAATATTACCAACGCTCAGCCATCCGTACAGGACAATCAGACTGCCCATGTCCAGATAGCCGAGGTTCCACAACCCGATCAGTCCAGTAGCGGGCTGGTACAGCTTTCCGTAGCTCACGGTTCGCTTACGGTTGTGATTACCATGAACGGCTTGAGTCCCCAGAGCGCGCATGCCGCTCAGATCGCAACAGGAAGCTGTCGGCAGCAAGGGAAACAATTGAACGTGCTTCAGCCAGTTGTGGCCGACGATACGGGTAATGGGAGCTCCACAACGACGCTGCCAAATGTCACAGCCATTCCTGGTAGTGGCTGGCATGTAACCATTGCGCTGTCCTCAGATGGTGGAGCTGACACAGATATTATTGCGTGTGGTGATATTGTCGCTGGAGCGCTTGGCTAAAAGCCACAATACAATCGAGGAACCTGCTCAGGAGCACCTTCAGGAGTGCTGTCCCTCACGTCGATAGGGAACATACAAGTAATGAGAGTTTGTTAAGGGCTTTGTTGTCTTTCATCCTCATGCATTTTTTATCATGGAGATAATTTTTTGCATCCCTGAGGATTTTTAACACCTGCTTTTTTGAACTAGTCCAGAGGCCAAAAAAGCCTTGACATGAACCGAAACCCGCCGCAAGCCGCCGTCCTTTCAAGGCGTGCGGTAAGGCGGGTTTTCTCTTGGCTTTAGCCCTTGCTTTTTTGTATAAAATGTGATATAAATACCGCATGGAAAAACCAGAGTACACCAGTACCCGCATTTGGATACGAACCGTAAGAGCTGCAAAGCTCATCGGAGCATATACCAATGAAAGCATTGTGAAAGTGCTTGATCGACTTGTTCAACAGGAATTAACAAGAGTTCTTGCGAAACAAAAGGAAGAGGAGAAGTGATGGGGAAGGCGACCAAAACGATCAAACAGGCATTGTGCTATCAACCGCAGCATGCGCTCTGGTTTGAAGCTCACCATGCCCTGTTCAACCGGGTGGCCGCCTTCTACTTTGATGTGATCAACGCCCATGTGAAACTGCTTGATCTGCCGACAAAAGAAGCACTCACCGCTCTGGAGAAATGTACTCATCGCACCGCTGATAATCCTGATCCCATCATGCCACTCTCCGAGATTGAGCCCAACATTCCCGCCCTGTTTCGACGCGCTGCCATTAACACCGCACTGGGTTCCGCTCGCTCTTTCTTTTCGCATCTCGCCAGATGGAAAGCGAAAAAGGCGAAAGCGGAGGCCACAGGCAAAACCTGTGGCGATCGCCCACCCGTCCCGCCTCGCACGTGGCGCACATCTCCTTCTTTTTACGCTGGGATGTACAAAGGGCGCACCACGACAAGCATCCTGCTCAAGATCTGGACGGGAACCTGCTGGTCCTGGGTCAAGGTGCGCACGCTGGGAGGGGATGTGGAAGATGGCTACCAATTGGGCAGCCCCTCATTGATTCGCAAAGGCGACCACTGGGCGCTGCATACGCCTCTTGAAAAAACATTCACCAGTCCTGCCAACGTCGTGAAACAGATCGCTCATCCTGAGACACGCATCTGTTCCGTCGATCTCAATCTTGGCGACCACATCGCCGTCTGCACGGTGCAAACTGCCGCAGGTACGATCCTTGCCACCCGCTTTCTCAAGGGTGGCAAACGGATATCCGGCTTTAGGAAAAGTGCGCCGTTTCGACGTATGAAAGATAGCTTCATAGGAGCAGGAGGTCGAGAGTTAATACCTCTTAGAGCAACTGACCTACCTAGAGAGGAAACTTGAAGGGGAAAATAGCATGTCTGTAAAGCAGAGGCAACCGAAGATGTGTAGGATGATGCTCTGCAAGCTCTGAGTGCATGGTGAAGCCTACACTGGTTAAATCCTAGTTTCCAATGGTGCAAAAAGCCACCCGTCGCACCACATCTGAGGCGGCGACATCACAATACTACATCTCCGTCTTCCGATGTAGAAAAGCTCTCTGTGATGAATACCCAATAATGAATGGGGTAAGGAAACGAACGGGGCACCTACACACTCTAAACGTCTTTCATACGTAAATACGGGATCGCCTACGGGTGGCGACACCTACGGCGACGGAACCCTCATAGTAGAGAGGATAAGAAAAAAAAAAAAAAAAAAAAAAAAAATATCTGAACGAAGGAGCAATCTCCGAAAGGAGATGAGAGCCTATCCTTGATAAAGATAGGCAGGGTAGGTATCAGTGAGAAGCAAAGAAGGGGAGGTACGTGTGATGCGTGAAGCCGAAACCATCCTAGCTCTCATCCGCGAGCGAGGAAAGAAAAAACTTAACCTGGAACGGGTCTACAAATTGCTGTATAACCCTAACCTCTACCTCATGGCCTATGGGAAAATCTACAGAAACAACGGTGTAATGACACACGGAGTGACCCAAGAGACGCCCGACGGAATGTCACTGGAAAAAATTGACACCATCATTGAACTAGTACGCAACGAGAAGTGGCAATGGCTTCCAGCACGCAGAACGTACATCCCAAAGAAAAATGGGAAAAAGAGGCCGTTAGGAATGCCGGTCTGGTCAGATAAACTGGTACAAGAGGTTCTACGTCTCATCCTAGAGGCGTACTATGAACCCCAATTCAGTGATCACTCACACGGATTTCGGCCTGGACGCAGTTGTGCAACAGCGCTACGAGAAATCCACAAAAAATGGTCAGGCGTTACATGGTTCATAGAGGGCGATATCTCGCAGTGCTTTGACAAACTCGATCATGGACTTATTCTCAATACCATTAGTGAGAAAGTTCACGATGGAAGATTGTTGCGGCTTCTGCGAGGGCTATTAGACGCAGGATATATGGAAAATTGGACGTACAATACTGCCTCAAGTGGAGTCCCACAAGGGGGTATCATCAGCCCACTGCTCGCAAATATCTTGCTGAACAAATTGGACACATATGTAGAAAACGTTCTTGTCCCACGATACAACAGTGGGGTCAAAAGAGGGATGAGTGGAGAGTATAAAAAACTCGTCGCGGCATCCATTCAAGCAAGACGCATGGGAAACATCAAGATGGCAAAAGAGTTGAGGAAGCAATTTCAAAAACTACCGAGCCTTAATGCGAATGACCCCAATTTCCGACGGCTCAAATACGTGCGCTATGCCGACGACTTTCTTCTGGGTTTTATTGGATCAAAGGCAGAAGCGGAAGAAATCAAACAGCACATCGGGACATTTCTAAGAGAAGAACTCAAACTAGAACTGTCCGATACCAAAACGCTCATCACCCATGCACGAACGGAAGCTGCGCGATTTCTAGGCTACGAAGTCACAACACGCCAAGAAGATACAAAACACCGTTCCAAAAGTGCAATTCACGGTACAAAGGGAAATGGAAGAAGTATCAATGGGAGAATAGGGCTGCGGATGCCGAAAGACGTACTAAGAGAGAAGTGCAAGCGATATATGCGGAATGGAAAAGCAAGACAACGATCAGAGCTGATAAACGAAAGCGATTATGCTATCGTCTCAAAGTATCAACTGGAATATCGAGGCATTGTCAACTATTACCGCCTCGCCTTTAATCTCCATACAGCCAGCAGGCTACGATGGATAATGCAAACCTCACTTCTCAAAACACTTGCTGACAAACACAAAACGACGGTAAATGAGATAGTGAAAAAGCATGAGGTAACGTTAATGGTAGATGGAGTTCAATACAAAGGGCTCCAAGTAAAAATACCACGATACGAGAGAGAGCCGCTTGTAGCGACGTGGGGAGGTGTATCACTGAAATGGGATATCAAGGCACCTATTGAAGAACGGCCACCGAAGATATGGAATACACGAACAGAACTCGTGAAAAGGCTATTAGCTCAGTTCTGCGAACTCTGTGGTGACACGGAGAATCTGGAAGTGCATCATATCCGCGCAATGAAAAAACTCTACGAACGCCCAGGAAGGGAAAAGCCAGCATGGGTGAGACGAATGATTGAATTACGCCGAAAAACGTTGGTCCTTTGCAAAAGATGCCACGTAGATGTAGAACACGGACTTCCGCTCAAAAAGCCTGGTATCAGTCTCGCGGAAATCAAAAGTAGACGACAACACGCAGATGTCGTACGAAAAGAATGATTATGGTACTGGAGAGCCACGTGCATTGAAAGATGCATGCGTGGTTCGGAGGAGGGATGTCGGAAAAGTACTGAGCCTCTCAGCAACTCGTTGGCATCCTATCCTACGGCAGCTTGGCATCATTGCACGCAATCGGAACCAGACCGGGGTCATTGCCACAGGGGAACAGGATAATGCGGCCCTATGGCAACAGATCGCCCATCACGATGAACATGTTTCCCATCAGATCAGCGCTCGCATTGTCCAGTTTGCCAAACAGCACAGGGCAAGCATCCTGGTGTTTGAGCATCTGGGGAACCTGAAACCCGAACAGGGAAAATACAGTCGGCGCGGCAACAGCAAGCGGGCGTTCTGGATGAAGGGACGCATCTTCCGGTATTGCAAGTACAAAGCCTGGAATGAAGGCATCATCACCAGCCGGGTCAATCCGCGCAACACGAGCCGAGAATGTGCCTGCTGTCATGCGAACGTGATTCGCTATGCCCAGGGCACTCCACAGCAAGGCTATACCATGGGGGCTCCACTGGTGATCTGTCCTGCGTGTGGCATGCGTGGCAACGCGGATCGCAATGCATCCATCGTGATTGGTCAACGTCTGGTCTCCCGATACCAAGAAAAGCCTCGCACTCCGCTTGCCCGTCAAACGGAGGACCCGAGAGGGTCAGGTGTGGTCATCTGCCAGGACGCCAAAGAGGACGGGGAACCATCTCTTCCCCCAACCGGGCAAGCAGATCGCCAGGGGCATGGCACCGCCCATGGGAAAAAGCGCAGGATGGGTGCGCCTTCTCCCCGTATTGCTACCCAACTACGCTTGTTCACCGAGTAGCTTCTAGCAAGCACAGACTCAGAAGAGCGACTACGGAGCAGTGCAAGAAGCCGCCGCGTTTCTAACGCGTGCGGAGTGTCACTTCTATTTTAATGGTGGGAATGGAACCAGTAATCCGGTGCCTGGAGCAGGTGCTGATGCTATGATTACTCAGGATGAAACCACCAATGCATCGACAGTTCTGACCATTCCTTTAATTGGCTATGTTAATAAAACCTCCGAATGGAATTGTTCCTATCCTGAGTCGCTCTATCCTAATCAGCAGGCATATAATCCCTATATTCACCCCAATGGCGATAATTGTGGAAATGGTAAAGATGCGAGCGGCAATAACCTTACCGATACCAATATCGGGCTGAACTATACCACCGTCGATTCTACCTGGATGAAAGCCTGGATTCAGCATCTGGTACAGGCTCATGGGACAGCGGCGGCAGGTGGGGTTCCTATCTACCAGATGGACAATGAGCCAGAGAGCTGGAGTAATGTCCATTATGACGTGCATCCATCTGGAACTGGTTTTGATGAGTACCTCAACAAGACCATTGATTACGCCTCGATGATTAAGTCCGTTGATCCAACGGCTCAGATTCTCGGCCCTTCTAGCTGGGGTGTACCGGCCTATTTTGATATGGGCCTGGCAGGTGATAACGAAGCCAGCCATAATCAGGCCTGGATTCCTTATTATCTTCAGCAACTCTATCAGTATCAGCAGCAGCATAATCAGCGTCTGTTAAACTATCTGGATGTGCATTTTTATGCTGTTCAGGCGAACAATGCGAACGAAGATCCAGCCTCCGATGCGCAGCGTCTGCGTTCCACACGTTCGCTCTGGGACCCAACCTATACTGAGGAGAGCTGGATTGGCCAATACTTTACCCCAGCCGAGCAGGTTCAATTGATTCCACGCCTGCGCACCTGGGTTAAGCAGTATTATCCTGGAACCAAAACGGCCTTGACGGAATATAACTTCGGTGACGTCAACGGCATCAATGGTGCCTTAGCTCAAGCCGATGCTCTGGGAATCTTTGGGCGCGAGGGATTGGATCTGGCAACCATGTGGGGCGCTCCCAACGCTACCGATGCTGCGGCTAACTCTTTCCGTTTCTATCGGAACTTTGATGGTAACGGAGGACAGTATGGCGATACCTGGGTGCAATCGACCAGTACCGATCAGGGCCAGTTATCTATCTATGGAGCACAGCGTAGCCTGGATCATGCGTTGACTTTTGTGGTCATCAATAAGACAGGGAACGATCTGACCAGCAATCTGTCGCTGGCCAACTTCACTCCCGATGCTAACGCACATGTTTACCAATATACTGGCAGCAATCTGAGCAGTATCGTCCAGCAGCCAGATCAGGCGGTCAGTGCAAGCGGCTTCTCATACACCTATCCGGCCAACTCAATTACTGAATTTGTGCTGCCTCAGCAAGGAACACCATATGTTGGGGGAGCCAATAGCAATCCAGCGCCATCCTTAAAGAACTCCTTACAGCCAGATGTTCCTGCTTATTCTCTGTATGTTGGTCAGACCTATCCTACGACGGTAACCTGTATCGATGGTAATGGCGTCGGAACCCCTGTGGTAAACGGCGTTAGCTTTGCCTCTGATAATCCAACGGTGGCAACGGTCGATAGCAATGGTGTAGTAACGGGCAAGGCGATTGGAACTGCTCATATCACCGGAACCTCTAATGGAGAAGCGTTTACTGTGACAGTTACGATCATCGGCGTGCAGTCAATCACACTGGCTCCGGCGGCGGTTACCTTGCCCGTGGGGGCTCAGAATCTCGATGCGGTAACGGCGAACTATTCTGATAGCACCACGCAGCCTATTGCGGCCAGTAGTGTTACCTATGCGTCAGATAATCAAGCAGTCGCAACAGTGGATGCGAATGGTATTGTTACGGCAAAGAGGAGTGGAATTGCTCATATCAGTGCCGCTGTGAATGGTCTCTCGGCAACTCAGACGGTCACTGTTCCTGCAACGTATCACCTGCCTGGAGGCTGGAAACAGCAAGATATTGGAGCCGTTGCCACCGCAGGGAATGTGGCCTATAGCAATGGCGTCTATGATGTGACTGGTGCGGGAACTGATGTCTATGGGGATCAGGATCAGGGCCATTTTGTGTATCGTGAACTTCCTCATAATGGGACATTGATTGCTCGTATAACGGCGGTGAAGAATGTCCAGGGGTATGCAGGCGGCGGCTTAATGGTGCGAGATGGTCTGAGCACAGGGGCCAATCTTGTGTATCTGGCAATGTTCCCGAACGGGTCTGTGCAGGTGAAGGCTGGAAGCGCGACTGCCAAGAATATTGGGGGCGTCTGGGGCGGGAATGCCAATAATTCATTCCCCTATTGGGTAAAACTCGATCGGACTGGCGATGTCATCACTGCCTCAATCTCCCCCGATGGCCAGGTCTGGACTCAAGTTGCGCAGGTTCCATTCTCCGCAGCGAAGAGCTATATTGGCCTGTTTGTGACCGCTCACGGTGCGCCCATTATGAATACCTCAACGTTTGATAATGTGTCGTTTACCAACGGTAAATCTACGGTTCCTGGCGTTTCTGGTCATCTTCCTTCTGGTTGGCAGAAAGCTGATGTTGGAGCAGTGGCAGCGCCCGCAAACGCTGGATATCATAACGGAACTTTTACTTTGCAAGCGGCAGGTGCCGATGTGTATGGTACGACCGATCAGTCTGGCTTTATCTATCGGACCTTGCCTGGAGATGGGACCATTACAGCTCATGTTGCCACGCAAGGAAATACAAATGATTATGCCAAGTCTGGTCTGATGCTACGAGATAGTTTACAATCAGGCGCAAATACGGCATTGCTAGCCATCACCCCATTGGGAGCGGCACAACTCACAACCGGAAGTAGTACTGCTTCCAGTGGCTTAACCAATGTCTGGACGAGTAGTGCGAATACCTTTGCCGCGCCTTACTGGCTGCGTCTGCAACGTAGTGGTGGAACCGTCACAGCCTTTACCTCGCCTGATGGGCAGGTCTGGACGCAACAGGCTCAGATTAGTTTTCCAACGGGCTCCGTGTATATTGGCCTGGAGGTCGATTCACATGCTAGCTTCCTGTTTGGAACCTCGACATTTGATCATGTTGCTCTAAGCTAAACGATACTAACTCCAGTTGTAGAAAGAAGGAGCCTGCTAGCATAAGGGATGCTAGCAGGCTCCTTCACAAAGATTTACTTCCAGAATAAGATCATACCTGGTCCATAGTCTGGAGTGGGGCGTTCTATAAAGCCATATTTCAGGTAAAAGCCAGCAGCTCCTCTGGCGGCCATGAGACCGACAAAACCACCTTGATGAGCGTTCTCCTGTAAATAGTGCATAATCTTGTCCATAATGCGCCTACCAAGTCCTTGACCCTGATATTCGGGCAAGACAATGATATCTTGCACATAAAAACAAAGACTCCCATCTCCAATGACTCGGCCACATCCAATCACGCTCTGCTGCTTGAGAACGCAGATCCAATATAAACTGTTCTGCACACTTTTCTGGATTGCATCTGCATCCGCCTCGCCCCAGCCAACGGCAGATCGTAATGCCTGATATTCCTCTACTGTGGGATTGCGTTCGACAAGATAATAATCGTCCATGAAAATGTTTCCCCTGCTTCTCTATTGCCACTTCTCATCATCCCACCTGCTCAGGAGATCCTTTCCAGCGTTGAGGTAAACGTAGTAAGCAGCCAGTGGAAACTGGCATCCAGATTTATAGGCATACCAAAGCCCCCGGCAGCCTCTAAAGAGACAAAGCCATGAACGATACTGCGGAGGCTACGAATGGCATGAATCGTCTCCTCTTCCTCGAGCTTATAGGGAGCAAGTAAGGCGCGAGCAACATCGACGGTCTGGGTAGAGATCTCCACTAATTCCTGGTCTGTTGGATCGGGCGCTTGTAGCGTCAGAGCATAGCGCCCGGGATGTTCGCGTGCATAGGAGCGATAAGCATCGGCAAAAGCAATAATGGCATCAGCACCGGATTTTCCAATGGCAGCGCGTGAGAAGCGTGCCAGCACCTCACGCAAGCAATAGACAGCAAGATTTCGTTTCAAGCCTGGAAGACCAGCTACATGATTATATAAAGAAGGCTTTTTGATGCCCAGGCGTTCAGCCAATCGACCAAGTGAGAGCTGTTCAATGCCTTCCTCATCCACAAGAAGGGCTGCTGACTCAATGACAGCAGTCTGATCTAATCCGGCTCTAGGCGACATATTACACTTCCTGTTTGATTTTCAAATTTTTTTCTGCTTCACGAATAGCCTTTTCCAGGGCCGCTTGTGGCTGAGCAATCATACGGCCATGACCGATCGCCAGGATCGAAGGCTGACGTGCAGCCAATTTACGTGCACTTTCGAGCGCCAGCCCCTTATGCCACGTTGCCAGAGCAGGCAGAGGAAAGAGTGGTTTTATTGTACCAGAGACAGCAACGCCTCCAAGTGTCTGAAGAGCATCACCAGCGATCAGTGCGCGATCCCTGGTATCAAGAAACGCTATATGCCCTGGTGTATGTCCAGGCGTGGCGATAACTTCAAGCGAGCCAACACGATCTCCCTCATGAAGAAGTAGGGTTGGTACAGTAGTGCAGAGGGGATAACCGCCGCGTAAAGGCACCTGTGGTTCGGACGCATCGAGACTTTTATCGCCAGTGAGAAAACGGGCATCCCGTTCGCTAATGCCAACCTGCGCATCCGGAAGGGCTGCGTGTAAAGCATCAAGGGAACCAACATGGTCTATATGAGCATGCGTCAAAAGAATACGGACAATAGGTAATCTCAATTTTTTTGCAGCTTCAATGATCGGTTGAGCCTGTCCACTATCGGCTGTATCAATCAATGTGAATCCATCGTCTTCACGTAGAAGATAGCAATTAACAAATCCTAAATGAGAAAGCTGAAACAGATTATTGCCAGAGGTAGAAGTAATCTTCATACTAATTTTCTCCATCGTGTATAGGTGCCATAGAATTTCATTGAAAACTAATGATGTTAGTATTTTAAACTAACAGAGTTAGTTTGTCAAGGTCAAGAGAGAGGCATATCAACTCTGTGATGATGAGAGTGATATGGATCGGTTCATGCCTTTCAAGGCTGGATTGATGAGAAGGCTGCCTGTGACGAGCAGGTAGATGAGCCCCATCGTGAAGAGCGTAGGAATGAGCCCGATCCAGGTGATCACATATCCACAAAGGAGCCCGCCAATTGGGATACCGCCTAAATAACCAGCGCCAGCTACTCCCAGGACACGGGCTCGTAATTTGGGTGGGATGATCTCTTGTTCAATGGTCATGGCTATGGGGTTCAGCGGGCCTACAACCAGTCCACTAAAAGCGTAAATAACGAACAGGATTGGCAGCGGAACCTGGAGACCGAGAGCCCAGAAGCGCAGACCAATCGCCATAAAGCAGAGGCCATAGGTTAGTCTGCGTGGCAGGCGGTGGCCGAAGAAGCCAAAGAGAAGAGTGCTAACGAAGGCGCAACCGCCAAATGTTGCGCTCAGCAGACCAATGGGGAGTATGTTCTGCCAGATCTGATTGGCATAGACTGGCAGCGCAACCGAGAACAGTGCAGCATCTAATAGGTTCGTGGTCAGTGAGACAGGAATCATTGAACGTAAAACTGGATTGTGAAGCAAGAAGCTCAGGCCCTGTTTAAGAGAGCCAGTGTTGTCTCCCGACTCTGCATGGGTAGGAACGGCCATCGTTGCTGGCACCGCTATGCCGATCAGTAGCGCAGACAGGAAGAAGCTAATGGCATCCAGCCAGAGGAGATTGTTTGCTCCAATCGCGACAATGAGAAGAGCTGCCAGCGGCGCTCCTAAGAGACCTGATACGCGGACCAGTCCATCTCCAACAGCGTTTACCCGTTCCATACGCATCTGTGAGGCCTGGCCCAACTCTGGGAGTAATGATGAACGTGCCGTCTCGCCGGGGGCTTTGAGGAGCCCACCCAGGAAGGCCAGAATAAGTAGCTGCCAGAAAGCCAGCCCCAGTGTATGGAAGAGCAGTGGAATGAGGAGCGTACAGACTCCACTGGCACAATCTCCAATTACGCTTGTTCGTTTGTAGCCAAGTCGATCCACAATCAGGCCACTGAGAAACGCCGAGATAATTGTGGGCAGGGTCGTAAAGAAGGCCGTAATGCCTGTCTTTGTAATGCTACCAGTCGTCTGGAGCACAAACCAGGGAATCGCCAGTAAGGTCAGGCGATCGCCAACAAATGAAATGAGATTGGCTGCAAAAAAGGCCAGCAATGGCAAACGTCTGGGAGGGAGTACTGATGGGATCGTCTGAGTTTCCATTAGTAAGCCTCCTGTTCGATGCGCAGGAGACGATAGGTCTCTGCATCAGAAATAATATTGAGGGCTGCAGAGCTGTTGATACTTTCCAGACGCGTGAGGAGGGCCGGGCGGCCATCGACCTCTAAGCGCCGATCTGGCAAGGTACGAATTTTTTCTTGTTCCTGTATAAAAGTGTGGACTTCTGGTAACGATAAGACCAATCCTGATAACGTTGTGTTGCAGGAGGCCTCGCAGTGTTCACAGAACGTACTGATGATCCTCTCTCCACCTGCCCATTGCCAATCCTGCAATGCTATCTGTAGCCATGAAGGGAGCTCTGTCACCCTCCCTAGCTGGATGATTCCAGGTTTTCCGCACAGCTCGCACAATAACTTCTCTCCATTGAAGTAAGCTGAGAGTGCTGTGCGATAATAGCTATGACACCATCGCCTCAGCTTTGCCATCATTGGCTTATAACTTTTGAGATGGATTAATGCCGATAATTCATTCTTGCTTAATAATTGGTTTTGTTCTGGATTGCAACCTGGACATTTTAGGAAGAATTTTCCTTTGTCAGAGCCGCGCTGCCCCAGGAGTCGATGTTTGCCACAGCGATAGCACCACAGGGGCGTGATCTCCCAATTTTCGGTAGCTGTTCGATGAAGGGAGAACTCCTGTTGCATATCTTGTGTTAACAGGCGGCGCATCGTGACTCTGCCGCGCTGGAGACGTACAGCGAGTGCATTGGGATTGGTTCCGAGTTTTTGCGCAATTTCAGTCAATGGAGCATCGTCAATATAGTGCTGGATAAGAGCCATGCGCGTCTCAGATGGAAGCAAGTCTAATGCGCGCTCTAATAGTTCCAGGAGTTCTTTTCGTTCAAGATCTCGTTCAATAGTGTCATCGGTCGCAAACAGGCCTTCAATCGTCGCTTCATTTTCTGTCTCTGGTTGATAGGCTCTCTGTTGATAGCGATGAGTCTCTTCATTCATCTGTTTGCGTTGCCAGCGTAGATAGACATTGCGGGCAATACCACGTAGCCACTGTGGTTGACGCGATGGATCGCGCAGCGCCTGTTCGTGTTGCCATGCTTCCAGCAATGTCTCTTGGACAAGATCTTCAGCTATCTCATAGTGTCCGCATAGTGATGCACAGAAACGAACAAGGTGTGAGCGTTCTTCTGATGAGAGAAAGAGTGGGGCAAAATTATTCTGTTGTTCCATGACAGGATTCTCCAAAACATGATTCTTTTTATCATACTGCATCTGGAGAATAGTCGCTGAATTCCTCTAAAATATTACGGAAATTTTTGTGAAATTTTTGAAGTTGCTTTGAAGCTGCTACGAAGCACATGCATCCTACTCCCAACCGGTTGATTTCTGTTTTTGTTTTCATCAGAGAGAGCATGATGCCCTCTCTGATGAGACACTGTTTGGGTTGGCCTGCTAGTCATTTTTGCCCGAAGAGGCAGGTAGCCAGAAGCTATGAGTCTGCTCGGGTGAAAGGCGCCAATAGTGCAGGTTCTGGCTCAGATCCTCTCGCAGGAGTGGAAGGTCAACCTCTGCTCCTTTTGGCGTAATCAGCTCAGCCTCTCCACCGGCTGGAAGCTGTAGTGTGATGCGATGTCCACCGGCTTCTGAATGAGCTGTAAAGTGGACAGGTCCATGTGCAATAAAAAGAGTGAGCTCAAGCTGTTCAAGATCGCCCAATTGAGGACGGACCTGATACTGTGCAAAGCCAGGAGTTTTAGCTCGTATGCCTGCAATATCCATATAGAGTACATAGAGAGGAACCACACCGCAGTGGCTCCACTGGCTGATGGAATCGCTTTCAACGTCCCATGCTTCCTGCAATGTATTGTTGAGAAGGACTGAATCCAGCGTTGCCCAGCGGTTGCGAAACTCTTGAAGCACAATGTCTATTCGACCAACTCGCGCCAGAGCCCAATAGCGCCAGCCCCCATTGGCGGGGAATGATAAGCCCAATTCGGGTGGACAGTCTGCTAACACCCTGGCGGCTCGTGCAATGTTGTTGTCAGGACACTGCTGATAGAGAATACTGGTTGCCAGAGAGCGATCGCACAGATGTATCTCTCCCTCTTCCTGTAGCCAGGGGAGATTATTCACAAAACAGCCCTGCTCTTTACTCCAGTAGCGCTGAACCGTTGCATGAAGCAGCCTGGCCCCTTCTTCCTGAAAGTAGGCTGCATGTTCGGTATCTCCAAGGGCATGTGCCATGGGGCTAAGAGCATGTTGGAGCATAGCAGCGGCATAGAGATTGAACGCGCATTGTTTATGCTTCTGCTGTACATACGCCTCATGATCGACCCAGACGACTGGTACACCAAGATTCTCTACTGGGAGGAGTTTATCGGCCTGGCGTAAAGAGAGCAGGTAATGAGCAAAGCGCACCAGGCGAGCATAGGGAATATGCAGAGCTTCGAGATCTCCTGACTCGAGATAATAGTGCCAGCAATCAAACGTAAAGCCGATGCTATGATCCAGCAGCGGGCCCCACGGAGTGAGATCGAGCGTGCGTTGGGCAATACGAACAAGTCGATCGGTGCCGGGCCAGCAATCGAGAAAGTAACCTTCGTAGGTCAGACCTTCACTGTAGGTGCGCAGAAAGCGCCGAGAGATCTCCCGATCACCAGAGCTATAGCGGATCGCATATAATTGATGCCCACCATCTCCACTATATTGTTGGCGTTCACGTCCCATGCCATCAACAATGGTCTCCTGAGCACTATTATACATAGTATTAAGATTCGCCTCAAATAAACGCTGGAGGGCTGGCTCATTACAGGAGATACCAGCATGGTCAGGCCAGGGATAGAGCCGTCTTCGCACACCAACCTGATAAAGAGTAACAGGACGAGAGGCATGATGTATATGCAGCTGAAGCCAGCGCAGCGATTCAAAATCAAAAGGGGAGAACGTATTGAGCCCCTCAATGCACGTAAAGCGTGACCAGGAGAAAAAATGATTATCCAGCCAGGTAGTCTTCTCAGGATCATGAGACTCCTGCGTCATCAGCTCAATCACGGTCCCCTCTGGAGCCTCAATCGTGAAGACAGGCCAGCCTACAATCTGCTCAGAAAACTCAAAGGTCGCAAAGATGCCCTGATCTGAATCAGGGGTGGCTGGAAAAGTCCAATGCGTAGGAGGCTCAGCATCTTCCGTAAGGGTAAATGAATTGGGGGTGCGGAACTCAAACCAATCGTTTGGATTGCGCCGCCACTGGACCTGACCGCTGCCCTGTAGACGAAGAGCGGGCACAAATTTCTCTCGGGTTAGAGGAATCTGGCGTGCCAGCATCCCTGCTGAAGAACTTTGAGCACGCATATCCGTAAGATAATCGCGATAGCCATTGGTAGCTGGAGGCAGAGTTGCTGAGCCATCTAATAGCATAGCAGGAAGCCACGATGCATCAGGAGTAAAATCGCGAGTTGCCCAGCCTTGAGGATGGAGACGAGCATCGAACTCCTCTTGAAGAGCCCGGAGATACCATCGTTTATACTGACCTGGTCGATGGGCACGATCCAGAAAGCTGAGCCAGGAATCGTCCGAGATCAGCTCTTCTTGTGTCCCATCCGTGTATTCAATCTCTAACTTACAGAGCAAACCAGGTTTGCCCGTTGCCCAGGTGCCATCGCCATGTCCATAGTAGAGCACCTCTACCCCCAGCACATTGAGACCGGCACCTAGATAATGCGTCAGATCAACAGGATCAGCTTCGAGCCAGCGTGGATCAGAGGGCGCAGGCCCCCATTGAACACGCTCACCATTCACCGTCAACAGATAACGGCTATCAGCAGTCAGCCAGCCTGTTACTCTACGAGGACGAACAGCAAGATTCAATTCACGGCGAAATAAAATAAACGTATTTGGTAACGTACGGGCTGATGGAAACCAGATCCAGCGTGCAGGGGTGAGATCCAGCTTTATTCTTTCATAGCTCTGACCCTGTAAAGCCAGCGCATCAAACGACTCAGTTGATGACATTGAGAGATCCTTCCTTCTTCAAGCGCTAATAGCTCCCAGTATAAGCCCTCATAGGGATTTTTGCTATGGATAGAATCAATTCTCTTCTGGATAAACTCTTTCATGAATGTCTCATGTCTCTAAATGTCACAGAAAATCGTGTCAATGATAGACAAACGAAGGAGTTAATAGAGGGCTGAAAAAGGAGGACTACTATGGCCGATAAAGAGAAAAACCAGGAGCGAGAAAGCCAGAAAGTCGCACAAGAGAATCGAAAGAGTGAAGACCAGAAGCAGAAAGGGCCAGTTCTGGCGAAACCAGTTCATCCAGCGGGACAGGACAGGCCTGGCAACAAGCCTGGCGTCAATAGTGATAATGATGGGCCACTACACAATGGTGATACAGCCGGCTAGTTTCTAAGCAGATGAACAAAGAGAGGGGAGGCTTCCCTGCATAGGAGAGCCTCCCCTCTTTGTGGTATAGCAATGAGATCCTATGCCTGAGAAGACGCCTTCTCCCCGGTCGTGTTCGTGACTGATAACTGATTTTGTGGCAGAAACTGTTCTGGTGGAATGCCATTCGCCTGTAAAAGATGCATAATCATATGTGTCTGATTAAGAATAGCCTCATCTTGAGAGCCCAGATGCGTCATAATCTGCTCAATATCATGATAGGTATTCATCGTTGTTTTGTATTGCTCTTCAGATTGAAGTTCTTGTTTGCGTCCTAACAGGCCCTGACCAACCATAATCACAATCATCAGAGGCAATTGAGGGACAGAGGCCAGACAGAGGAGAAGCGGCCAGGGCAAAGGATCGAAGTGAGCAATTGTCGCATTAGAAACAATCCATAAGATAATCCAGGTCACAATGAGCCAGAACGTCGGCATAGCAGAGAAAAGATTCGTCATACTCACCGCGACTTTTTGATTGAAATTTCCAGCGGCCTTCTCCATCTCAAACACGCGATTAACATTACTGGGGGTATGTCCACCGGGAGCGGAATGAAACAGAGATTTGCGAAGCTGCTCCAAATGATTTACTAATTTGTCTGAAGGCACACGTGCATTTTCCATTGAACGCCTCTCCTTTATATAAGCTATTTAAAAAAGACGAGGAACTTTCCCTCTAGTGATTCTCTACCTATATCAACGTGGGAGAAGGCAAGTATCAACATAGGAGAAGGCAAGAAATGCCTGTGTGTTTTTGCGCTATAACCGACTCATTCACCATCACAAGAGAGAAGTTTCTCCCAAAACTCTTGCAGAATACTTAATAGATGGAATATAATTGATAGTGGTAAAATTTGAGCTATTATGACATAGGTGAGAGCAATGAGCCTGAATAGAGAGGCGGGCGTATTTTATTTCCGCTATGATAAATACGCTCAATAAGATTAATTAGAGAAAGGGTACATTGTATGGAGCTACATGATCCCATCCCCCAAAAGTATCTCATCGATCTTGATCAAGCGGCAGAGAAAACTCGTTTAACGGAGCAAGAAAAGCTCATAACGAAGGCAATGGGTGGACTTTTTCCAGAGGGGCAAGATCTTTCACAGGCGAGAAAACTGTTGGACATGGCCTGTGGTCCTGGGAGCTGGGTCACAGAGGTTGCTCGAAAATACCCTGAGCTTGAAGTCATAGGTGGAGACATCAATCCAACCTTCGTAAACAATGGAAATCTGCAGGCCGAGATTGACGGGCTAAAAAACCTCTCCTTCCAGATTATGGATATTCGTAAGCCATTGCCATTTGACGATAATACATTCGACCTCGTCAATGCGCGTTTAATCCTTGGGTTTATGGATAGAGAGGCCTGGCCAATCCTGATTGCAGAGGTCAAACGCATTCTACGCCCTGGTGGCGTCATCCGGCTCAGCGAATGTGAATACGCCTCCACCAGTAGTCCAGCACTCCAGCGTATAAATGGATATTTATCGCAGGCGCTGGCTGCGCAAGGGCGAACCTTTTCGCCTGATGGTCGCTCTTTTGGATTAACGCACCGCATAGGGAAACTTCTCCAGGAGGCAGGCTTTAGCAGCATCTCCAAGCGAGCCTTTCATATCGACTCTTCCTATGGCAGCGACCTGCATGAAAGCACCTTACATGATAGTGATGTCGTCTTTGTCCTGCTCAGACCCTATCTTATACAATCGGGAGCGTTGAATGAGAAGGAATACGACGAACTGTATGAGGCCATTTATAAAGAGAGCCGCAGTACCGATTACACGGGCATTACATTTGGCTTAACAACCTGGGGAAGAAAAGCGTAGGACAGAAAGAGCTCAGATAGGAGACCTACTGAGCTCTTTCTAATTTTTCTCAAGTGCTTAATGGTTGTGAGTCATACGAAGAGATTGATAGCGGCGCGTCTGGTAGATAGCAATGAGGACAGGCACAATTAAGAACAGGCCAGCCAGAGAGACAACACCAAAGAGGCCAACGATAGCTGCAAAGAGCAGAGATAGCAACGTCAGTCCTGGATAACGAGAAACAAAGTAGAACGAGCGGCGTAGCATATGCCAGCTCGAGCTTTCTGGTTTCTCAGCAAACAGAGGACCCCAATACATAGAACAGAGAAGGAGGCAAAGAAGGAGCGCACCAGACAGAGCTTGTAAAACAAACAGATGAAGCGTATTTGCCAGAGTAAGCCCCAACAGAGCCACTCCGAGCGTGCCAAACAGTGGGGCCAACCGTTGCATCCCTGCAATAGCCAGCTGTTCCCACATTGACCGTACGACCTCTAACGAGAGAGGTTCACGATGGTTCAGATACTCTACCAGGCCATAGAGAACCCCAGTTGCGCCAGCGGATGCAATCAGGCCAATCACCAATAAGATCCCACGCACCCACAATGGCCAGATAGTCATCCCAACGGCGAGAAACAGCGGAATGAGCGTCACAGACCAGAGCAGATTCACAGCCACCAGCCCCTCAATATTCTCCTTAGCCAATGTAAACGTTCCCCAGAAAGGGCTACGATAGGCATCTTCATCCACACTAATAGGATCATATGCTGGCATGAGTTATATCCTTCCTTCGCAAAGACCAGGGCTTACTTCAGACCACGAACGCGAATACCACTGAGCAAGTAGCGGAAACTGATAAGAAAGACCAGAAAGACAGGAATAGATTGTAAGATACTCAGCACCATAATACCATTCCAGGTATAGCCTTCCTGTGCTAAGCGAGCCGCCTCATGAGCCTGACTAAGGGCAGCAGACGAACTGGTTGCACCAGCCTGCGTAAATGCATTGATCAACCGATAAATAGCAACCGTCATCGTTAGCTTATCATAGCTTTGCAAAGTAAGCGAGGGAAAGAGATAGGAATCCCAGATAGCATTAAACTGCATTGACATTACCACAGCAAAGACCGGGATACTCATCGGCAGAACAATGCGTCGGAAGATATTGAACTCCGACCCGCCATCGACACGAGCCGCATTGATAACCGAGTCGGGCAATGTATCGAAGAACGATTTAAAGTACAGAAAGCCAATCGCGTTAAAGACGGCAGGGAGAATAATTGACCAGGGCGTATCAAAGAGCGAGATGTATGGGTATTGATCGCCACTCGGGAGTTCAGGGACATAGGTAACAGGGTAAGGGAAATGATTGACCAGTAGAAAGGTTGGCACAAGAGTTGCGACCGCTGGAATCATCATCGTGCCGATAAAAAACAGAAACAGCCAGCGACCAACTGGCCCACGGAGCAACTTGCTACAGGCATAGGCAGCAAACGCAGTCACAGGAGTTGAGATGAGCAGAGTCATCCCCGCAATAAAAATGGAGTTCCAGAAATAAACAGCAAAATTTTGATCTGGAGACTGATACAGACCAGTAGAGACAAAATTCACCATGAGCTTCCAGGCACTGAGCGTAGGATGCTGAGGCCAGAGCGTCGGAGGAGTTGAGACCGTCTCAAAGCCATCTTTGAGCGAGGTAATAATCATAAAGTAGAAAGGGACAAGATGCAAGAAAATGCCGAGGCACAGCACTCCAACGATTGCCCACCATGCAATGCGTAGATGTGGTTGTTTGCGTCCAACAACAGGAAAGAGAGCCATAGATATTTCTTCCTTCTTTGATGCCGTACCTATTCAAGGTACCCTTGCCGATAGTAGTCTCTGCTTAAGCGTCAGGATCTTCCTTCACGAGTGCTCGGAACAGGAAAATCATCGCCAGTGTCAATGCAAACACAATGCAAGAAAGTGCCGTAGCATCGCCGTAGCGTGTTGAATCGATCAACTTATAGACATACATCATCACCACGCGACTTGCGCCAGCGGGTTCTCCTTGTGTGAGAAACTGAGGGAGATCATAGATCTGCAGAGAGCCAGCAATAGCGAGAAAGAGACTAAGAAAAACGATGGGACGGAGTCGTGGGAGTGTAATGGTCCAGATCTTGCGGAACATGCCAGCCCCTTCAACCTCAGCCGCCTCAAAGTAAGAAGAAGGAATGCCTTGAATTGTTGCCATATACAGCAGGCCAGGGCCAAAAAACAGAATATTTGGGAAGACCAGCCAGAACAACACCTGATTGGCATCAGACAGGAACGCCTGGTGAGGCAGATGCAGAATGCCAGTAGCAATATACTCAAAGAGGCCATACGATGGATCATAGAAATAGCGCCAGAGCATAATCGTCGTGATGCTGCTTAAGGGCAAGAACCACAGAAACATCATCGCGTACGTCACCCTTTTGGGCATCTCCATGATAAAGATACCGGCAATAATTGGCAGCGCAAACGTCAACAGGATATTCAGGCCAGAATAGAGATAGGTGACCTGAAATGAGCGGAACACTTCTTGATCTGTCCAGAGATGTTGATAGTTATCCAGTCCAACAAAACTGGGTGTCTGTAGAATATCGCCGCTGGTAAAGCTAAGAACAAAGCTCATAACCAGAGGAAGCCAGCCCCAGGACAACTGAAACAAGATCGCAGGAATTAAAAAGAGCCAGATCTCAAAACGATTTCTGCGCCGTAGGGTTGGGGCGGGAGCCGAGATTGCACCAACCGCTGTGGTCTCCCCGACAAGATTTTTGGACATCATCATCCATCCTTTTTCACAAAGTAGTAGACGATCGTAGACGATCCGATGATAGAAGGTCTGGAGAAAAAACGGAGAACGCAGGAAACGCTCATTACTGAAATATTTCTGCGTTCATCCGATCTTATCTATCTTAACAGATTACTAAGAGAGAGCAGGCAATGCATACTTCGTGTAGTACTTCGTCCAATCGCCTTCATAGAAGTCAGGCTGGTTGGCTTTGAAGTAGGTATCGAGAGCAGCCAGATACTTTTTGGCTGAAGCCGTAAACTCTTCTGGAGAGAGATCCGACTGCAAAGTAGAAGCTTGCTGATTATAGACCTGCTGGAAGTTGTGCAGAATGTCAGAGACATTATCCTTTGACTGACTGAGCTTTGCCAGAAGATCATCATGAGCGGCAGAGGTTGGGCCAGTCTGCTTATCGGGTGCGAAGAACGTCTCGATCTGAGGCAGAGGAGCCAGGTTTTTGATGGGATCCATATACGATTTCACCCAACGGACGCCATAGGCATTCTCAACCGTCACATCGGCAGGGACTTTGGGGTTCTTCTGATAGATATTAGCAGGAGCAATAAACTTGTAGGCATCCTGTGGCTGTTTCGTGAGCTCATATTTCTTTGCATATTTGTTGATATAGCCATCGCCATAGACGCGATAGATATAGAGATCAACAGCCTTTTGGAGCACCTCAGATTTCACATAGCTGGGGAACATCACCTGACCACTAATAGAGCCATAGATACCTGAGTTATAGCTACCATTCTGACCTTTAGGATAAGAGATAAAGCCAACCAGATCATCAAAAGGTTTGCCATACTTTGCAGGCATATCGACAGGAGTTACTGGAGCATACCCACTAATTGTCCCCTGGAAGGCATACCCTGGAGAGAATGGATACTGTCCAGAGGCAAATTTACCCATGGCAGGTCCTTCCCATGGATAAGCAACCGTATTCTGCTCGATCAGGTTGTCATCCAGGGCAGCTTTACGATAGTCCTGAGCCAACTTTGTCCATGTCTCAACCCAGGGATCGATATTGATCTGCCAGTGCCAGGGAGTTTTAGGTGAAGGCACAGAGCCAAGAATGCCGTTGGGCTGGCGATCCAATTGATTCGAGTTGAAGATCCAGGCAAACATCCAGGATGGTGCTCCCATGACCGGTTTCCCATCGGTCTGGAACTGGCGCAAGAGGGCATAGAACTGATTCCAGGACCAGCCGAACTGGGGCTCATCGATGCCTCGCTCTTTCAGCAGATCGCGGCGATAATAGAGACCGGCACCAGCACCGACGCCATCTCCTGGCAGGGCATAATACTTCCCATCAAGATTATAGCCATTCTTGAACAAAGGTTTGGCATAATCAGCCAGTTTATTGTCAAGATCATACTGATGATACAGATCAGTGACATCGGCAGCGAATTTCACCTTTGAAGCACTGCGTGTGAGGGCAAGATTTGAAAAAACAGCCATGAGCGAGGGAGCTGTGCGAGCAGCAATCGCAGCCTGAGCCTGCTGGTCGGTGTTGGCTAGATTATAAGAACTGGCCTTGATGGTGACATTCTTATTTTTGTTGAGCCAGTCCTGAATAACCTCTTTTTCAGAAATATCATCGGGATCGGTCAGAGGTTTTTTGCTTGTGAGAACAGAAGCCTTGACCGGCCAATCAGCTAACGTCAATGTAACCTGAGCACCCGCGCCTGAATCGCCGCAGGCAGTGAGAAGCGCACCGCCAATAAATGAGGCGCTACCGAGGACCAGACCGGTCTGTGCGGATGTACGCAACATCTGACGACGCGTCATTCTATTAGGGGTAGATGAGAGAAGAGCGTCCTGTGTCATTGTCTCTTTGTTCATTCGTGGTCTCCTTTAACCAGCAATATCGATGAAAGTAACAGTACATACCATCTGAGAGCGAAGGAAGAGAATGCCAATTATACCTGAGTAAGAAAGAAGCTCAAGAAAAGAATCTTTCACCTCCAATCCGACGCATCTAATGAGAGCACGAGATATGTTAAAAAATCTTCTAAAAAAGCATGGTTATGGCCTTATAGACTATTATGCGGAAGGTGGACGTAATCGAGGTCGAATGAAATATTCCACATCGTCCGGTTTATAGTCACTAGCCATAGCAGTATCTAGAAGAGAGAATAAAGCTCGAACAATATCAATTGGTTCTATCTCAATGGTTGCCATTGCTCTTGTTTTTCCAAAGAGGATAGGCGAACCAGGCGTCACATGGGAGATAATCTTTATATCTCCTCCAGGTCGCAAGCCAAGCTCTTCCCAGGCTACAAGGGCTCCCGAAGCCATCATGTCATCCGCAATATACATACCATCGGGGCGATGTTCTCGAAAAGAGGTAAACAACTCTTTCGTGACCATATAGCCCTGTTCCTGATAAGTAAGCTCTCGCCCATAGGGAGAGGGAAGGATTGATGCCTGGCGAAATAGTTCTGGATAGACCGAAAGACCCAGACCCGGTAACAAACGCTGAAATAGTTTCTGGCAGGACTCACTGGATTGAGTCCTGTAGATTGGCTCAATGCAGGCAATTTTTTTACAGCCTTGTTGAACCAGCCAGTGCAATGCCTGTTGGTCTGATTCCTGAAATGCCACTTGCACCGTAATATCGCCTCCGCCAGCAAACGTTACATGTGGAATCTGTAAAGCAGATGTATGATCCTGATAGCGAGCATTGGCTCCAATCAGGATGCACGCGTCGGCTTGAGAGATCTTAAGCAGATTGATATATTCAGCGGACAGCGTCTGTCCATGGGGTTGCCAGAGAAAATGAAAGTGATACTGTTCATTTTTAAAGTTGGCGTGCTGCTCACTTTCTTTCAGCAGGTTTGCTAACAGTATTGACCAGAAAGGTGACTGACCTACATTAGATAAGCTAGAGGCATTAAAAAGCACATGGATATTCTTCCGGTTGATGGACGTTGCGACAAATATCCCCTGACGTTCTTTCCGATGAATAATATTTTCGGTCTCTAACAGATCCAGAGCGGCAGTCAACGTTGCGCTTGATGTGTTAAACAGAGTGCACAATTCGCGGATTGTTGGGAGTTGGCGTCCAGGTCCCTTTTCCAATGCAAGAGCACGAAGAAGTCCACGGATCTCCTCCACTTTCCTATTCGAGCGTCTGGTACTGGCGTGGCGGAGTTGTTTGGGTGTCACCAGATAAGTGGCATCGATTGCTGCTTCGACCTTTGTCTTCTGCTCTGACATTGAGATTTATCCCACCTTTTCTTCTCGTGAACCACTCTGTTCTAAGACAATAATACTGAGCAAAAGCCTAACTGTCAAGTATGCAGGCAGGGAATTATGGCACGTGTTTGAAATTTGTTCTTTTTTGCTTCTGCGAAAGGGCTGTAACGCGGTAAAAATGGTCCTATACGTGCCAGATTGATGAAGAAGGGCCCAGAAAAAGATATGGAAAGCCAGACATACACCTGGATTCTTGCAAAATATCCTTGTTGCTCTTGACATTTAGGCTCTTCCATTTTATTCTTGTACTAGAACACAGATATGTAATAGGGGATGCCTTGAGTTTTTTTGTTGTCCTGTTTTTTACCTCTTTTCCATTCTGAACTATGAGCAAGAAAGCCTCTTGTGGAGAGGTTAGAGAGCTATGCTATCAGTGTAGTGAAACAGTGATGCTTGCATTGCAAATTCGTAGAGAGAGTTATCTGGATTGAAGAGAGCATGGTGCAATGAAGCGGATATGCCAATAGCATAGCTGGTGTTCATATTAATGGCAGAGAAGCTATTAATGCAAATGTAGTAGTGTGTAGATTATACTATGAGGATAGTATTTTTTTTACTACGTTCCATTACTCTCAACGCCAGGGGCGATAAATGTGAAGGTAGCCCATTCCTCTGTCTGGTTTCTATAATGGATGGTTGGTGAGACAGGAGTGTTTTTTTGTATGTCCGAGCACGCGAGTATTCGCCTGGTGATCCGTGGAGATGATCTAGGCACATTCCAGGCTTCGAATGAGGCTATTTTTGCAGCTTTTACCAATGGTGTTCTACGTAATACGTCGCTGATGATGCCAGCGCCCTATGTTGAACAGGCTGCTCAACAGGCTAAACTGCATCCAGAGCTTTGTCTGGGGCTCCATGTGACACTGACCTCAGAATGGGATCAGCCGCGCTGGGGACCAGTCTCGCCCGTGGAGAGCGTCCCATCACTGGTTGATGAGCAGGGCTATTTTTTTCGTACCCCAATGGACCTCTTTCAGCATGGATTTAAAATGGAAGAGGTTGTACGAGAGGTTCGTGCTCAATTGGAGCTCTCACGCAAGCTTGGTCTTCAGCTACGCTATATTGATGAACATATGGGGGTCGGGTGGATATTTCAGCAGACAAAAGAGTATCGCATCACAGATGCACTGCGTGTCCTAGCACAAGAAGAAAAGTTAGTCTTAGACAGTGACCTGCATCTTCCAGGCTTTTATTATTCAACAGTTGAGGATCTCCCAGGTTATTTACAGAGTCTGAGCGCAGGAACTTACCTATGGGTAACACATCCTATGGTAGATAATGAAGAAGCGAGACAGATCACCGGTGATGGTTTACGTGCAGGTGAGGTGGCTCGCCAGCGCTTCTGGGATTATCAGGCTTTATGTGATCCACGTGTTGCTCAATTGCTTCGTGAGCATGAGGTTGTGCTGGTCCATTATAACGATTAAGGGCAAGGGTCAGCGGCCCTGAGACGGTCAGGCAAGATTCTGTTTCCAGGTGATGGTGATGTTTCCACCACTGCCTACTTCAGTTGCATCTGCCAGCAGTGTGCCAGTCAGGCCCCGCATTTGAATACGCTCATGTGGTTGCTTAGTGAGTGGTGTGAGAAGTTGCGTAGAGATAGAGCGCACCTGGCAATTGTGAAAGACCACAGGCTGTAACGTGGGCAAAGGAGTATTATAGCCACGCTCGAGGATGAAGTCAGCGCTACGTGTATCGGCGGCCGGTCCAAATGTCTGTGTGGCATACGTGCCAGTGGTCAGGTCTTCAATAAACATCGTTGCATTGGCTGTGACACTGGCCACCATCTGATCAGTACAATTGACAGAAAAAACAAAGCGTGCAAAGGGATTAGATGGATCGGCGAGGTTCTCAACCCAGGCTTTATAGGTAACGGTTGGCTTGCCTGTCAAGATACTATAGTCCTGTTCTGTGCCAGTCTGAACAAGATTGGTATTATTCAAGCCGCCCAGGCCCACCCAGGTGGATGAACTTCCAGGGAGGCCAGTCTGTGTCAGACAGGGGACGCGCCAGCTGGCCGTTGCAAAAGAATATCCTTGACTTCCAACTGCTAAGCCACCTGCCCAGTTAATCGAAGAAGTAAGAGGCATTGCCATATGTTTAGTGTTACCAGGGATGGATTGGCAGGAGCGTGTATGGGCGCTGCGCAGGATAAAGACCCATTGTGCATAATTTTCGCCGGGTCTGTAGGGTGGTAGACCATATTGAGAAAGTTGTTGCGGCGAGAAGTGGCTGGGATCACTCCCCTCTGGTACTTGAAGGCATGGCTCGGTGAATGAGCGAGCATGGCTCTGTGGAAAAAAGAGCAGCATACTCAGTATGACCATAAACATACCCAGTCTCCATAAAGGCGTTAAACATGGCTGAAAGACGAGCCCCCGCATAGAGAAATTATCCTTTCTGTGAGTAAAGAGCAACAAAGAGAGACATTTCTTACAACGCCTCTTTCCTAAGAAATGTGACCCATGCATTCTTTTTCAGCAAATTTCATCATCCGATAAATCCGTAACTAATCCTTCACAAAAATAGGAGTTTGACGCTTCGTGCACTCTTTGTTATGCTAGAGTTCAGAGATAAGGAGGTGCCACCATCGATAGTCAAGAATGTGAGCTGTATTTTACGGCTTTAAATGAAGAGCTGGCCCAGCGCCATATCGGAAAACCTGTCCGTCTTCTCCTCATTGGAGGCGTTTATATGATGTATTTCTTTGGTAATCGTCCCTCGACCAAAGACGTCGATATTGTGCCATTGACCTTTCCAGATACCATGAATGCAGATAAAGAGACCAAAGCCTTTCGTTCAGCTGTCAATGCGGTTGCTAAAACGTATCACCTGCATCGGGATTGGATGAATGATGTGGCCGCTTCATTTACACCAGAGATTAAAGAGGTTGTGATCTGGCGTGAATATTCGAACCTTCATATCTTTGTACCCGAGGCCCAATGTGTCCTGGCTCTCAAGTTATTAGCCGGGCGAAGCAAAGACGCTGATGATATAGCGACGCTTTGTAAACATCTCCATATCGAGACGCGTGAGCAGGCTCAGGCCCTGGTAGATAAATATGCGGATAAGGCCTGGCAGCAAGAATGTGTACTGGAAGAGACCCTGGATGCTTTATTTTAGAGGCCCTCGTTCTTTTTTAGTCTACAGGTTGCATCTTCTTTTCGGTAGCCATGTTATAATGAGCAAGAGAGAGGAGGAACAGCTATGTGGGCTGAATTACAAACTATGCGCATGACCTATCAGGAGATTGTTCAGGAGATCCGACCCTGGAATGCATTAGGCGATTTTATGAATTACTTTTTTGGCTATACTCCTGACCGTCGCGATGAATTGGTGCGAGAGCCATTGGAGGTCCCCGTCAATGGTTCGACAGAGGCACAGCGTTGGGCTGTTTTTTGTGCGGCTGCCGTTGAATATCTTTGCCATACTTACAATCTTATCTGCCCAGATTGGGTCGCTGCTTATCAGGGACTGGCAGAGCCCTGGTTCGAAGGATTAGGGGCCGATAAACCCCATGTACAAGAGCGCTTACGTCGTGATACACCTGAAGCCTTTGCCAAACGCAATATCTTTTGCGGCACACGTGTCTTTTCCAATAAATATGAAGCAGCCAAGCTGCGTCCCCGCCTATCAGCCTGACTTATCTGTCTTCTATTTTTCACACCTTTAAGGCTCTCTTCACGAGACCAGGAGCCAGAAGATCGATGCATATCAATCTTCTGGCTCTAACCGTTGTTATACGCTCATGGGGCCTGTGCCAGATTGAGTGTTAGCCAAGTTGTGGAATGAGTGTACCAAGCTGTTCCATAAAGCGAAGCTGCTCATCAATGGGGGTATCGAGCTGACCTGGATCAAAAATAACCTGATCAACACCTAATTTTTGAACGCGGAAGAGATCTTCGGTGATGCTCTCAAATGAACCCGTAAGAGGGAGCTGCTGGCCTGGAATATCCACGACTCTGATGATAATCTGCAATTTTGATGCATCACGGCCAGCCTGTTGTGCAATGCCACGGAAGCCATAAACGATCTGCTCAAAAACTTCCCAGGGCATATTTCCGGGCATAATACCATCGGCGATTAAGGCTGCACGCTGTAATGCCGCAGGGACGAAGGCACCTAAAATAATGGGAATCCCGGTAGGATTGAAAGGCTTCGGACCAATCTCTGCTTCAGGAATGGTGTAGAAGCGACCATCAAACTTCACCGGATTTGAGCCCCAGACCGCGCGCAGGGCGTGGATATATTCTTCAAAGCCAGCTCCACGGCGCTTCATTGGTACGCCAGTGGTCACAAATTCATCTGGCATCCAACCCTGGCCAAAGCCAGCAATTGCTCGTCCGCCACTTAATTGATCAATGGTTGCAAAGCGCTTTCCCAGCACAACGGGAGGGTGAAATAATGCGTTGACCACGCCGGTCCCTAGCTTGACGCGCTCGGTTTTTGCAGCTACATAGGCCAATGTTTCCAGGGGATCATAACAGGAACCGTAAAGATGTGATTGCACCATTGGCTCACCGCCCAGGACACCAGGAATAGGACGGGTAGGACGCAAGAGGTGCTCATATGTCCAGACCGAATCAAAGCCCAATCTCTCTGCCTCTTGTGCAATTTGAACGATGGTCTGGGGTGAGACAGTGTTACCGCCGTGAGGTAATCCAAATCCTAGTTTCAAGTACAGAATCCTTCCATAATACAGGGATAACCATTTAATAGGGAACTAAATTTCCAAGAAAGTTCTCTGGAGCAAAATAATATATTCCACTCTGCTCATAGTATATCAGCATATTGATTGATATATCTAGTCTCTTGCCATCTCTACCCTGGTAGAGAGGCTCAACCTTCTTTTCTCTCTTTACTGGTATCTGGTTATATAGTTTGATGCGAATGGTTTCCATAGTTTTTTTGACGAGATAATTGAGTTTCTTGTTGCATAGTGGAAACGTATCTAAGAGTAGGATAGAAAAACTTCTTTCACTTGTGAGAGAGATGAGACTGAAAGCGATAAAGAATATGGCGATGGAGACAGAAATTTTAGGGCTGCATCATATTTCAGCCATTACAGGGAACCTGTCAGCGAATATTGATTTTTATACACGGGTGCTTGGCTTACGATTGGTCAAGGTCACAGTAAATTTTGATGACCCCAGTTCTTATCATCTCTATTATGGCGATGGGGTAGGACATCCTGGCACAATTCTTACGTTCTTTGTCTGGCCGGGTGCAGATCGAGGACGTTTAGGGGTGGGGCAGGCTGCATTAATCTCCTTTGCAATTCCGCAGTCGGCATTTGGGTATTGGGTGAATCGCTTCCATGAGCTCAATATCACCTATCAGGGTCCAACGCGCCGCTTTGGCGAACAGACGCTGGTTGTACGAGATCCAGATGGGATCTCGATTGAGCTTGTGGCCTATGCTGGTCCGTTAGCACAGACCAGTTGGGAGGGAAGTATTATACCAGCAGAGTCAGCTATTCATGGGTATGCTGGTGCCACTCTCTGGGAGGATGACGCCGATGCAACCGGCCACTTTCTTACTGAGGTCATGCGTTTTCATAAAGTAGCTGAAGAGCAGCAGACGCTTCGCTATGAGATTGGCCTGGGTGGAGCGGGGAGCAGGCTTGATGTGCGCCGGGCCTCTGGTTTTTGGGGAGGAACGATGGGGACAGGGCAGATCCACCATCTCGCCTGGCGGGTAGCAACCGACGATGTTCAGAAACAGTGGCGCGAACACTTACTGAAAAGTGAGGCGGAAGTTACTCCCATTCTTGATCGAAAGTATTTTCATTCTATTTATTTTCCAGAGCCTGGAGGGGTCCTGTTTGAGATTGCCACTGATCCTCCTGGTTTTACCGTCGATGAACCCGTTGAGCAGCTTGGTACCCGTTTGCAACTTCCCTCATGGTTGGAGCATGAGCGTGAAGAGATTGTTCAAGAGCTGCCACCGTTACCTGGACGCGTACAATAGAATCAGGAGGCCAATATGCAACAGAATAATGGACAATCGCAGCATCAGGAATTATGGCCAGCTTTGCCATTTGCGGACTGGAAAGAGACGTGTGAGACGCTGCATATGTGGACGCAGATTGTGGGGAAGCTTCGTCTTACGTTATGTTCACCGATGAATCACTGGTGGCAGGTTCCTCTTTACCTTACTACACGGGGGTTAACAACTTCTCTGATCCCTTATGAGAAGGGGGCATTTGAAGTCGAGTTTGATTTTTTACAGCATCTTTTGCGTATACAGACCAGTACTGGACAGAGTCAGACGCTTCCTCTGTCATCGCGCTCGGTGGCTGCTTTTTATCGGGATGTCATGCAGGCCTTGCATACATTGGGAATTGATGTACGGATCAATACTTTGCCGCAAGAAGTGAAGGAACCCATCCGATTTGAGCAAGATGAAGTTCATAAGACATATGATCCCGTCTTTGCCCATCGTTTCTGGAGGATCTTGATTCAGACACAGAATGTGTTAGAACGCTATCGATCTCCCTTTATTGGCAAGAGTAGCCCTATTCATTTCTTTTGGGGCAGCTTTGATCTTGCGCTTACCTTCTTCTCAGGACGGCGAGCCCCCGCACGAGAAAATGCTGATCCCGTGACTCGTGAAGCCTATTCGCATGAAGTCATAAGTGCAGGTTTCTGGCCTGGTAACGCCAGTTTTCCACATCCTTCATTCTATTCGTATACTGCTCCAGTTCCGACGGGATTGGCCACAGCCAAAATTCAGCCAGCAGCGGCCCACTACAATACCGATCTAGGAGAGTTTCTTCTGAGCTACGATGATGTTCGCCAGTCGGCCTCCCCTGAACAGATGATCCTTGAATTTTTCCAGAGCGGCTATGAGGCAGGAGCGCATCTGGCAAAATGGGATCGTAAAGAGTTAGAAAAGGTTATGTAGCGCTGTCTCACGTATTCCATTCTCTCTAAGGCCAACAAGGCCAGAATATTCTGGCCTTGTTTTCACGGTTGCTATTGATCAGCGTCCAGTTGAAACTCCTGAGTGGATTGTTTACTCACCTGTATCTTGTGTAATTTCCTGTGCCAGAGGCGATATGCTGCCAGCATGAGTACTAACAGGATAAGGAGGCAGGCTATGAGGAGCTCGATATTGAGAGTGCCGGATACAGAGGGCTGAACAAGTGACTTGCGATGAGTCGTCGTTATCTGACCGGAAGCAATCTCAACCTGGCCTCTTGTAGCCGTTGCTAGAGCTATCGGTGTAGAGGTTGGTGGAGGAGTAGAGAGAATATTCTGGCCTTGAAAGAGCACCTGTGCAAAGCCCTCCCAATGATAGGTATGACCATCAAGCATGATACTCCCAGAATAGTAATTTCCATTCGGACCAGATTGATAAGATTGCGACACCGCTGTTTTGAGTGCATTCTCTTGATCCGCAGAGAGCCCATGGAAATCGAAATTTAAGGTATTAATCATATGGGCAGTAGGAGAAGCAAAGTCGCCATTGAAGCCGCCAACCATCGGACCAAGAATAACTGGAAGATAGACAGTCGTATCTACCGTTGTACTGATTAGATTGACCGTTACACCATTTGTATCCAGCATAATTGCATCCATTGTATTATATGGTCCAGTTGTACGAGGCAGTTCACTTCCGCGTTGTAGGGCACTAATCTCTCCATTATAAACCTGCGAACCATCAAAATTTTTTACCCCTGGAACTGCCTGGCCGCCATAGTCGTTAATAGCATAATTTTTACCATCGGCCAGAATACCATAGTCCTGCCCTAGCATATAGCCATAATTATTGACGGTATTATATGCATGGATGCAGGCAAAGCCAGCAACCCCATTACTCAGGCTGGCATTGGCATAGTTGTTCACAACATAGCCTGTGAGCGCTCCATCATTGTTTCCTACAATTTTGCCATAATTGTTAAGCGTTCCTGTTCCTTTGGTAAAGACCGCGTTATTGCCAGTGATGACTCCTGTCTGGTTGTTCGTAATTGTCCCATCATACAGAACAATGCCATCATCATTTTCTTGTGAATAGCTATAGAACGGGTTATTTTTATCGCTAATAATCGGGAAATCGCCGATGGTGCCGTTATTTGTGACCTGACTGGGATGACCTTTGGGGTTATTGATGAATACAATCGAGGGTGCTTTATGATAATTATTGGCTGCATTGTGGAGGGGTTGGGGATACGCATTCAGTGTACCATTATTTACAAAGGTACCATAGGACATATAGACGACCTCATGATAGGGTGTCCCGTCGCTAGTAAGCAAAGGAGGCTCGCCACTTGGATCTGGCCCCATATTATAGAGATTTGCATTACTGGTAATGGTGACAGTGTAACCAACGTTCTCTTGTCCATAGAAATAGTCAATCTGTCCGTTAGCTGTGCTACCAGAACCTGTAACGGTAGTTCCATTTATAGTAAAATGGGGGCTATTCTGATTCCTCATGACTGGCTCTCCTGGGGGGCTATAATCGTGTAGATGGATTTTTCACCTATTCCTGCACTCTAGACAGGGGCAAGAATAGGTGAAAATGTGGATCTTATCAATCATTCTTACCAGATTATATGTGCTATTCTCTTTTAATAGCAGCAATTTGCGCCAGATGTAGGAGAAATGGCTTCATCATCTGATAGAAGGATCGGTCCATTTCGCTTTTTCTGGTGGTGGGACATAAGAGGCGAGGTCATTTAAAAGGTCGTCAGGGCTCGCTTGTGACTGGATAAGTTGCGCATGATGGGGCGAAATGAAGCCTTCTTGAGTGGTATGTGCTATTAGAGCAAGCAATGGATTGAAGTAGCCGGAGACGTTTAACAGGCCAATCGGTTTTTGATGAATTCCGATCTGTGCCCATGTAATAATCTCAAACAATTCATCATAGGTGCCAAAGCCGCCAGGTAAAGCAACAAATCCATTGGAAAGATCTGCCATCGTTGCCTTTCGTTCGTGCATATTTGCCACTTCATACAGGGTCGTGACACCTGTATGTGCCACCTCTTGAGGAAATAAAGCCTGTGGCATGACTCCAATCACCTCACCACCTTCAGCTAATACTGTATCTGCAATGACACCCATGAGCCCGACTCGCCCACCTCCATAGACGAGCCCCCAGCCACGAGTTACAAGGGCTTTCCCCAACGCTTGTGCCGCTTCTTGATACTCTGGTCTGACCCCTTTATTTGAGCCAGCATAGACGCAGATTCGATGCATTGGTTTTTCCTTTCCTACAGGAACGTATTCTCTATGTAGAAACATACTCTATTATAAGCAGTAAAACAAAAGAGAGGCGGCCTGGCTCTTCAGGCCGTCTGATCTTTGCTCATGTGAGAATGAAATGGTTGCTCAATGAGTCCGTAAGAAAGAGACGACTGCATCCAGGTAATGAGAGTACTGATCACGGCGGATATTATGGCTCGCGTCTGGAATCTGTACAATCTGACTGTCCTGCCAGGATCGAGCTGCTTCATAAGCGATCTCAGGAGATGTAATTGCACCAAGTTTGAGGTCGCCAAGTAAGAGCAAGACCGGACAGGTGATTCGAGGGGCAAGTTCTTGCCAGGAAGGGAAAGGGTTCTCCGGGCCCAGATGGGGGAGCAGAGATGAATTAAACTGAATTTTTGCGTCCAGCCAGGCAATAAGCTCTTCCTCTGACCAGGTGGGATGTTCCCGGCGCACAGTGCTCAGGCGCTCTTCGGGCGAAAGCTTTTTCAGCTCAAAGCTCTGGCGCACTCCTGGCAGCTCACGCGATGGTGGCTTCTCCCCTCTCTCTGTGGCTGCGGTTGCGAGAATCCAGGGAGGATCTTCGAGGACGAGGCTTCGTACTTGTTCAGGAATCGTGGCGGCCACCGTCGCTGCAATATAGGCTCCGAGCGAGTGACCAAGAAGGATCGGGCGCTCGAGTTCAAGCTGTTTTATTAATTCAATTATTGATGAAGAGAGGACCGAGGCTGAAAAAGAGCTCCCTAAATCACGAGATCGGCCATGGCCAGGGAGATCAATTAAAATCAGATCATAGTCCTGCTGAAGATCTCGTGCGAAACGCAGCCAGGTCGTGCTATTATTAGTCAAGCCATGCAGGAGGATCACTGGTGGTTTAGCGGATTGTCCTGTGCGCGAGTAAAAAAGCGTCAGCCCTTCGGTCTGAATAGACGCATGAACGATATGTTGTTGTGTCATACCTAAGTTCTATCTTTCTCTTTATTTTACAGATAGTGTACGATGAAATAAAACATCATGGCAAGGCCGCGTACATAACACTATGAGCTCGAATCGATCGGAATAACTCTATGCTGGTTGCAAGTAATAGTGAAGCGACCTTAGTACCCATGTGAAGAATAAAATAATAGTCTGAAAGGATTCTAAGAATTATGCACGTGCATTCGATTCATTCTCCCTATTTTCGGATTGAGCAGGTGGCCGAAGGCGTTTATGCAGCGATTGTCGTTGAGGGGATGGGAGCCTGGGGGAATGCTGGTATCATCAACCTTGGCCAGCAGACGCTTGTCTTTGATACCTTCTTTACCCCTGTGGCGGCGCAAGATCTACGTCAGGCCGCAGAGCTTTTGACTGGACGAGCTCCACGTTATGTTGTGAATAGTCATTTTCATGCCGACCATACCTTTGGTAATCAGGTATTTCAGGATGCGCTACTCATCTCATCGCAGCAGGTCTCTACCTTGATGAAGACCTTTCTTCCCCGTGAATTGGAAGAGTTGAATGAGAGTCGCCACTATTTTGAGCAAGGACTGGCAAAATCTCATGATCCACGTTTGCGCAAAGACTGGGCTCTCTTAGCGCGTGAATATCAGGCTCTGGCCGCCGCTGCCCCAACGCTACAGATTCGTTATCCAGATCTCACCTTTAAAGAGAGCCTGACGATTCATGGCACCGCCTATACAGCCGAACTCATCAGTTTTGTCGGTGGGCATACCCCTGGCGACACGGTCCTCTACCTTCCTGAGTGCAAGACCCTCTTTGCAGGCGATCTGGTTCAGGTGGCCTTCCATCCTTCAAGCAATCGAGCAAATATCTCTGCCTGGTATAGACACCTTGATCACCTGGCTACATTGACGATTAAGCAGCTTGTCCCGGGTCATGGGAATGTTGGTAGTGCGGAGCACATTCAGATACAGAGCCAGTACTGGCATGATATTCAAGCAATCGCACAGAAGCTAAAGCAGTCATCTGGATTGACGGAGCCAGTGATTCAGGAACCAGAACCGTATCAAAGCTGGTCGTCCCCTACCCTTTTTCAGCAAAATGTGCGCAATGCCATGAACTGGTCGTAATTGCCATCCTCAATCGTGAAGCTCTGATGCCAGCCTCTCCATAGCATCGTTTCCAGATGAGCCCCACCATAGCATCATTGCCCGTTGTCCAGTTTCCCATTGAGCGATGGAGGGGCTCACATCGTGGAGTGGGAGCAGAGGAAAGAGACAAGCGACTTTCCCTACTTTACAGTGTTATATCTGTTAAATGAGCAATATATGATAAGACAAGTAGGGCAGGTCGCTTGTCTCCTGCCTAAACATCCCTTTCCGCCATGTGAGCTCCACCATAGCACCATTGCCCGTTGTCCAGTTTCCCATTAGGCCATGGAGGGGCTCACCGAGCGGAGTGGGAGCAGAGGAAAGAGACAAGCGACTTTCCCTACTTTACAGTGTTATATCTGTTAAATGAGCAATATATGATAAGACAAGTAGGACAGGTCGCTTGTCTCCTGCCTAAACATCCCTTTCCGCCATGTGAGCTCCACCATAGCACCATTGCCCGTTGTCCAGTTTCCCATTGAGCGATGGAGGGGCTCACAGAGCGGAGTGGGAGCAGAGGAAAGAGACAAGCGACTTTCCCTACTTGGAAGTGCGATAAATGTTTCATGATTTATTTCGATTGTGAGCGGTAAAAGTAGGGAAGGTCGCTTGTCTCCTTCCAAAACGTGAAGATCCGCCATGCCAGCCCCACCATAACCTCTGTTCCCATTGAGCGATGGAGGGGCTCACCGAGCGGAGTGGGACGATCAGGAAAGAGACAAGCGACTTTACCTACTTGAAAATGTATGGTATGTTTTTTATGTATGATATCACAAGAAAAGCGCGGCACCTCCTTCCTAAACGTCCCATTCCACGATGGTAGCCCCTTCATAGTGCGGTTTCGCGTTGAGGAACTGTGTGAGCTTCTGTGGCGTTTTATCTCTCATTAGTGAACACTCGTTAAGAGGTAACGCACCATATTGGATTGCACCCAAATATCTTTAACTGCTTGATTTTCGCGTAGAAGCGTTGCATACTATAGATAACTTATGTATGAAGCTGAGATGATAAACACTTTATCAGGAAGGTATTTTACAATGCAGGGGCAAGAGACAGAGATGGAACCATTCTCTCCCGCCTTTCAGGCCAATCCCTATCCTTTTTATGAGCAGATACGTGCCACTGATCCTATTTATCAAGTTACGCTGCCGCATGGAGGGCGTGCGTGGTGGATCACTGGGTATGCTGATTCTGAGGCAGCGTTAAAAGATTCGCGACTGACAAAAAATCCGCAGGTGTCTTTACCACCAGACTTGGTTGAAAAATATGGTTCGGGACTGCTTGAGTTCTTTGAATTGATTACCAGCCATATGCTCTATACTGATCCTCCATCGCATACGCGCTTGCGGACCCTCATTGGTAAAGCATTCACGCCTGCTTTAATTGAACAATGGAGAGAGCGGGTGCAGGTCTATGCGGATGAGCTTCTGGATGCAGTACAGGACCAGGGCGAGATGGAGTTGATTACTGATTTTGCTTCTCCCATCCCGATGATGGTTATCTCCGAGATGCTGGGCATTCCCACCAGGGATCAAGAGCAGTTCCGTGATTGGACAACCATGCTTGTCGGCAATACTGCTGATCTGCGTACGCTCTTGCCGCTCTTACCCCAGGCTCAGGCCTTTGTTGATTACCTGTATGCATTAATTGGGCAGCGCCGTCTTCAGCCACAGACCGATGACCTTGTCAGTAAATTGGTTCAGGCGGAAGCAGAGGGCGAGAAGCTGTCTGAGCGAGAACTGATCTCAATGATCTTTCTCTTGATTATTGCAGGGTATGAGACCACCGTGAACTTGATCAGCAATGGCCTCCTGTCCCTGTTGCAGCATCCTGAGCAGTTAGCATTATTAAAAAGCGATCCATCGCTTCTGAAACCAGCAATTGAAGAGCTCTTGCGTTATAACGGTCCTGGCTTTGCGGCAACGAACCGGTGGGCGAATGAAGACTTTGAACTGGGTGGTAAACTGATTCGCCGTGGAGAACTTGTCGTTGTTGTGCTAGCTTCTGCAAATCGAGATGAGCAGCAATTCAGTCATGCCAACGAACTGGATATTACCCGCCGTGAGAATCGGCATCTGGCATTTGGAAAAGGAATCCACTATTGTATCGGTGCCCCATTAGCTCGTCTGGAGGGCCAGATCGCATTAGGAACATTGCTTCGTCGTTTTCCGAATATTCAACTGGATGGTGATGCTCAAGCATTGCGCTGGCGGAGCGGTGTGCTTATTCACGGCCTGGAGGCACTGCCGGTGCGTTTTTAACACGCTGTTCTTCTTTTCGTACGAGGGAGTGAACGGAGTCCTCTGCACGCGTTTGTCAAAGGGGCGTTCAAGATCAGCTAGTTTGATTTTGTCACCCTTCCCTCGTCTCTTTTTATGAAGAACATGGATTTCGAGCCTTCCCATCACAGAGGATAATGCATCGGAAACGAACCGTTCCCTACAATAGCGATGGTACCAGCTAATGTTCAATCCCGGACACAAAGTGCGGATGCGCGACTGAATTTTTGGATGTACCGCGCAGGTAATCTGGCCCCGCTAGCTATTTTTGGGTGGAAAGGATTGTTGTTCCAACTGTTCAATAGCTGAGCGAAGGACGAGCGGGACAGGATGCGGACGGCCTGTAAGATAATTGCACCAGACCATCACGGAGCGTCCAGTGGCAAAGAGCCGTTCAGGTTGGTGTCGATCACGAATGATATGGTCCATAAGAAAGCTCGTATTGCCTATCTGGCTCACCTTGATCCCTACCTCTGCGCGATCGCCACGTGTGAGGGGGAAAAGATATGTACAGGTAACCTCTTTCACCAGCATGCCATAGCGCGGACCATATGGGCCAGTCTGGATTCTTGGATTAGGTGGTATCGGGTCTTCATCATCGGGAGGCCATGGCGAAAGCCATGGCTTCAACTGATCAAAATAAAACCCCCGTGCCTCTTCGAAATAGATAAAATGGACCGTATTATTCACATGAGCAAGCGGATCCAGGTCGCGGATACGGATCTCCACTGGATACCAGCACTGGTAGCTATCTACTGCCATTGTCCCATTGTCCCTTCATCAGCGTTTACTCGCTCCTGGTATCTTTGTGCGTTATTGTCAGGTAGCCAACGAAGCCAATAATCAAAATCGTTAAGATTAGACTGACCACGCCGGTCCCTACTCCGGCCCCTCCCAGATCTTGTGGTTTTCCAACCCAGTCTGCAAATGAGGCACCCAGAGGCCGTGTTAAGATGTAAGCAAGCCAGAAGGCGACAATTTCATTGAGGCCAAAGAGCCAGTAAGCGAGAGCCGGGATCGCAATCAGGACGGCAAATAGGACGCCCGAAGCAAAATATCCAAGATTCCCAGTCGTAGCAGTGAGATCACCCGCTGCAGTTCCAAGTGCAAACGTTGCCATCACGGCGGCCCAATAAAAGACCTCGCGGCGACGGGTAAAGATACTATGAATAGATAGCGTCTTTTCGCTGAGATACCAGATGAGAAAGATTGCAATCAATGCAACTGAAAAGAGCGCTGTGGATACTATATAAGGGACCTTCAGACCGACGTGTAAGACATCGGCTGCCATGGTTCCAAAGACCGCGACCATCGCAATCGCCAGCCAGTAGATCCATGCCACATATCTGCGCACGATAAACTGAAGGAGAAGTGCAACAACAAAAGCTGTTCCAGCGAGTGCTACTGCAATCAGTGGATCGAGTTGATGAGCCAGATAGTCGGAGGTAACCTCACCCATCGCCGTGGTCAATAGCTTGATGATCCAGAAATAGACCGTAATTTCCGGAACCTTTCTCAATACTTGCACCATACGAGGTGGCCTTTGACTACTGGATGATGGATTGCTTGCGTTCGCAAGCGGTGATGCGGCCAAATTGGCCTCCCTATCGGGTTGATGAGAGGGTGTGGTCTTACTCAAGTACGTATTCTCCTGGTGATAAGAACAAAATAATAGCTCACTTTTAGAATGCCTTTTTAGCATAGAGAAACAGTCTTAGTCTGTCTTAGCATCTGGAGAGAGTGGATGTCAATAAAACCACGTAGTATGAGAAGAGAAGGCTACTCCAGTTAGATAAAGGGAGATTTCTGGCTGCCCACGCCTTTTGTCTCAGTTTGAAATACCGCAAGGCCAGCAAAGTCTCTGGTAAGTGGATGCGTAGTCATCAGTTGGTAGCCCTGCCTTTGGAGCAGATCCAGGGCCTCACGAGCTGAGTAACAGCGCTTAAGACGCGAACCAAAGACCGCGCCAGCGGAAGAAGTCACAATATTTCTGAAGAAGAGATCGATCTCATGATCGGTGGAGATGAGATCGCGAAGCCCTGATATCCTTGCCTCGCGAATAAGCTTTCCCAGTGTGGCATGGTTCTGTGTGTTATCAATGACCATAACAGTGCTATCCATGGTTGTGCCGATCTCTTCGGGAAGAGCTGCCACACCCACATAGGGGACCAGATAGTTTGTATGCGTGACCTTTTTGAGGATGCCATCGGAGAGCCCATAGCAAGCTATCCCTTGCCGCATGAGCTGTGTGAGAAAGCGATCATCTCGTGCTGCAAGATGGTAAAAAATATGCTCAAGATGCATATCAGCAGCCAGAGCTCGCTCAATATTTTCGATCCCTTCAATGAGGCACTTCTTCAGGCGCGCTCGTCCAACTGCCGAGGTGAGTGTTCTGGCCTCGACAATACGTGGATCTTTAATCGTCGTGATATCCTCAAAATAAATCATTGCCTCTTATTCTAATTGACTCGGCAGAAAAATACAACTCTTCCTGGAGCAATGGGGCACTGAGAAAGATGGGACGCTCTTCTGAGCAGAGGGAGACGTGTTGTAGAATAAAGAAGAGTTTTTTGTAGAGCCTTAAGAAGAAAGTGAGTCTATATATGCAACCCTCACAGATAGTGCCAACAACAGATCAGCTTGATGTCCTTTTCAAGACAGTAGATGGTATTGATCTCTTTATGGATATCATTCGCCCACAGGAGCTTCCAGCAGAGCCCTTACCCGTAGTCATATATATTCATGGTGGAGGTTGGGAGTCTGGCGATCGGAAGGGACGCAATGGAGAATCTTTTGCCCGGCAAGGATTTTTTACGGCCAGCATTCAATACCGGCTCTCGCATCAGGCAACCTTTCCAGCACAGATTGAAGATGTAAAGGATGCTGTGCGCTGGCTACGTTCGCATGCTGAGGAGTACCATATTGATCCTGCACGTATTGGCGTTATAGGGCATTCTGCTGGCGGTCATCTGGCAGCCTTATTGGGTACCTCTACGGCAGGAGAGCCGACAGACGACCCGAAAAGTGCCAGCGTGCAGGCGGTCGTTGATCTAAGTGGGCTAACCGACCTGCAAAAGTTGGGTGATTGGTATGATGCTCCAACCTCGTTTGTATCCAGGTTTCTGGGAGGATCGGCGCAAGAGATGGTACAGCTGGCGCGTCAGGCAAATCCCATTAGCTATGTGAACTGGGATGTACCCCCGTTTCTGATTATCCATGGCGATCAGGATGAGGCTGTTCCCTATACTCAGGCAGAGCTTCTGGCGGCAGCGCTAAAAGAAGTGGGTGGAGACGTCACGCTCAAGCTTTTACCGGGCGAGAATCATACGTTTAGCGCTCAGAGTCAGGATGGCTTTGATAAAGTGTATCAGGATGCTTTGATCTTCTTTCAACACCACCTTGCAAAGAAGTAATCTTCCTTGTAAAGCAACGCAGGGCAAGAAAACAACTTTGAACGCTGACCTTCAGTACTGCACTATTGACGTATGAGATCGGCTTGAGCCGTGTGTTGTTGATATTCCCTGCAAAAATAAGCTAAAATGGTTCTCATTATAGCGGCCAGACCAGATGTGGAGAGAGATGATTTATGACAAATATTCATCGTAATGATGAGCCAGGCTTCCAAAAATTTACATCGGCCTATGGGAATAAGCGGCAACAATTTGGCGAATTTTATCTTCCGGAACAGAGTGGTGTCCATCCAGTGGTCATATTAATTCATGGAGGTTTCTGGCGAGCCCCACATGGGCTATCATTGATGTCTGGTCTGGCTGAAGATCTGGTTCAGAGGGGCATTGCAGTCTGGAATATTGAGTATCGTCGTGTTGGCGATCCTGGTGGAGGCTGGCCTGGAACGCTACAGGACGTAGCGCGGGCGGCAGATTATCTGAAGCGTCTGGCGAAGACATTCCCGATCGACCTGCAACGTGTTGTAGCTGTTGGTCATTCCGCTGGCGGACATCTGGCGCTCTGGCTTGCCGCACGTCGCCAATTCAAGCCTGGAAGTATTCTAACCAGAACGACTCCACCTCTGGAACTGGTAGGGATTATCAGCCAGGCGGGCGTTTCTGACCTGACGATTGCCTGGCACGAGCACCTGGGCGGTGATGCAGTCGTTGAATTTCTGGGTGGTGAGCTGGATGAAGTCCCTGAACGCTATACCGAGGCCTCGCCCACATCATTTTTGCCGCTTGGTCTGCCACAGGTGCTCATTCATGGAACGGACGATACAAGAGTCCCCCTCTCAATGAGTCAGAGCTATCTCGCCCATGCAATAGAGGCAGGTGATGATGTCCATTTAATCACGCTTGAGGGGGCTGACCATTTTGTCGTTATTGATGCAGCATCATTGGCATGGAAACAGACAGTCAGTGAGATTGAGAGCCTGTTAGAGCCTGCTAGCGAGCATCTATAGGTAGATAGGTATATTTAAGAAAAGTTGTAAAATCCTGCATCTCCTGTTGATAGATTTCTAGCTTTTCAGCAACCTGTGCCATCGTACGTTGTGCTTGATAGTCTATCCCGTGGGATTGTAAACGACTGTAGCCAAAGCTGTCGCTATGAAGGTAAAGTTGCTGGTCGTAGGGAACCTGACGAGTCGCATAAAAAGCCTCAAGCGCCTGATGAACTAACCATGCCCCTCGATAGTATAGCTTTCTGCTCTTCATGGGCCAGGCGAAAGATTGTTTCTGTGAGCGTGTGCAAAATCTCTCTTGATGCATGCTGCTCCTCTGCATCCTGCAATTGTTTATTTGCTATATTGGCCTGATGCCGAATCTCCTCCGTCCCTACCGCGTGAAAATCCACCCATGGAGCAGGGGTGCCATGGTCAAGATGGCCCTCACAAGAAGAGGTTGTCTCAACTCCAAGCAGATTTAATGCGATAACCGTCTCCAGTATCCCTGGATCAATTGACTTGCCAGTCAGATCGGTCACAGATGCCAATTGAGAAGCTTGTTTATTCCAACCGGTGGGCTGTTGATCGTATGCCATCAAGGGGTCTTCTTTCTGTATATAATCAGAAACATATAGTAGAGCATAGTCACTATTTGGGCAAGTTGAGTGTGTACCGTCAAGAAGCAAGTGATTATGGAGAGGAGCTCTGGAAAAAGGCAATAAAAAAGACGCCCATCTCGGCGCCCTCATCAGACTATACATATAATTATACCTGCTATTTTCCAAAAAATCAAGCCTTTTTTGGGCGAATTGGCGAATTGGCGAATGGATGCGATTCACATCTTTGCTCCTTCCTCAGTTCCCATTCTGCTCTGTGAGCCCCTCTATGGCTCAATTGGCAAATGGAAAACGGGGAAAAGATGCTATGGTGGGGCTGGCATGGCGGAAAGGGAAATGTAGGAAGGAGACAAGCGACCTTCCATACTTGTTTTATCGCACATCGCATGAAAAAGTATATAATAAGCTGTGAAGTAGGGAAAGTCGCTTGTCTCTTTCCTCAGTTCCCACTCCGCTCTGTGAGCCCCTCTATGGCTCAATTGGCAAATGGAAAACGGGGAAAAGATGTTATGGAGGGGCTGGCATGGCGGAATGTCGAGATTTGGAAGGAGACAAGCGACCTTCCCTACTTGTTTTATTGAACATTGCATGAAAAAGTATATAATAAGCTGTGAAGTAGGGAAAGTCGCTTGTCTCTTTCCTCAGTTCCCACTCCGCTCTGTGAGCCCCTCTATGGCTCAATTGGCAAATGGAAAATGGGGAAAAGATGTTATAGTGGGGCTACCATGGCGGAGCTTGACGATTGTGGAAGGAGACGCCCTACTTGTATTGTGATATCTTGCTCATTTTAATCATGAAATATAGTAAAGTAGGGAAAGCGCTTGTCTCTTTCCTCAAAGAATGTAAGGAAGATGAAATGGTGCATAATTATAGAGATCTTCATCAGGCTGAGAGAGGCGTGCTGGAAGAGCTAGAGGCGCTCCTTCAGGCACAGGGCTTTCTTAATGAGGAGGAACTCCTTCCCAGAATATCTCAAGATCAGATTATCTCTCATGATCTGGGCGTCGTTGTCGAAAACCATACAGTTGTGGCTTTATCTCTACGCCATTGTAAGCTGAAGGCACTACCAGACTCTATCGATCGCCTTTCCAATCTTCGCGATTTAGATTTGACTGGAAATCAATTAGAGCTATTACCAGACTCTATAGGAGATCTTCGCAGTCTACAGCAATGTTATCTTGATGATAACCAGTTGAAATCGCTTCCTGAGACTATCTGTCAGCTCTCGCATCTAAGCGTTTTGCGCTGCTATAAAAATCGCTTGCATACTCTACCTGCATGTATTCATCAGCTAACCAACCTGACAGATATCAGTGTTGGTAATAATTGTCTGAGCACATTGCCTGACTCGCTCTGGCAATTAACAGGGCTGAAAGTGCTTAATTTAGCTGAAAATCAGCTTACAGAGCTCTCTGAAGAGATTGGGAAGCTCTCAGCAGTTCATACATTGGATCTTGGACATAATAAGTTGACCGAACTTCCCGAGTCTCTGCGTCAACTGACCAAGCTCACGCATTTCCTTTATCTCAGCAATAATCGTATCGCTTCTTTATCCCCAAAACTATTTGAACAGATGCAGACACTACGGTATCTCAACCTCTCCGATAATAGACTGACGGAGTTGCCAGCGAGTATTGGTCATCTCACCCATCTGGTTGAGCTACGTCTCTACAATAATCAATTGCAAAGTCTTCCCGACGAACTGGGGATGTTGACGCGATTGAGAGAGCTCCATGTGATGAATAACCAGCTTATTGACCTGCCCGTTGCGATTGGACGTCTAACACAATTGCGAGAGTTGCGTCTGGCTGGTAATCGGCTGGCGAAGCTTCCAGATTCGATAGGAACTATGACCCATCTCACTCTGCTTGATCTTCGTAATAATCGAGTATCCAGTCTGCCAGAACAGATCGGGGACCTGACCCATCTCACATGGCTCGATCTGCGTGCGAATGGTTTCGCATCTCTTCCTGCAAGCCTTGGAACGCTGTCTCATCTGGAAAAGTTGGATCTACGCTGGAATAGAATCCCTCCTGATCTGGAAGCGCTTCATCAACTTGAGCTGAACGGATGTGTGATTTACCTGTAACTATCTCTCTAAGTCGCATCAAAAATATTTCAAAAAGCGTGCAACGTATCATTAGCAGTAGTCGACTGCTCAGTTCAATTTTCAAGAGACGGGTAGCAGGCTTAATGTACACGTATCATTCACCGTATGAGTGGTCGACTGGCCTGTTGCAAAAACAAGGAGGTGGCGATGGAGATTTTTTTCGGCTTGCTAGCAGCTATTTGTTTTGGGCTGGCAGATTTTTTTGCCAGGGTAACCACTCATAAAGTAGGGGTATATCGTACGCTTTTCTATATGCATCTGGTTGGTTTTGGTGGTTTAACGCTGTTACTGCTCTTAAGTGGTGGTCTAGCACAACTTCATTTGCTTGAACGTCAGGCCTGGTTCTGGGAGACAGTAGCTGCTTTGATAAGTGTCTTTGGCTATATAGCGCTCTATCGAGCCTTTGAACTGGGTCAGTTGGCCATTGTCTCCCCCATCTCTTCAGCTTATGCTGCTGTAACCGTAGTCCTGTCAGCCTTTGCAGGAGAGCGCTTTACACTCATACAACTGTCAGGTATAGGGGCCATTCTGATTGGTGTCATTTTAACAACAATCAATATAGCGCCACATGAGCACATAAAGCCAGCCAGAACTCTTCATAAAGTAGTTCAAGCAAGTCGAAAGGGGCTGCCCCCAGGAGTGGGCTGGGCAATCGCTGCGGCTTTAGCGCTGGGAACCACTTTCTGGCTGCTAGGTTTTGCAGTCATCCCCAGACTGGGAAGTATTACGCCTCTCTGGTTTTTTCGCCTCGTTGCGATTGCTGTGATGGTACCGTTTATTAAACTGAGGAGAGAAAGCTTACAACCTCCTCCAAGAAAAATTGGAGGACTTCTGATCGTGATGGGTTTGCTTGACACAGGGGCCTTTATTGCAGGCAATCTAGGCATGGCGCTTGGAGCAGTAGCAGTTGTGAGCACCATTACTTCGCTCTATAGTACAGTGACGATTCTCCTGGCCTGGCTCTTTTTGCACGAGCGCCTACAATGGCAGCAATGGGGAGGCATTCTACTGATTATCCTGGGCATTTCCTTTACCCAGGCTCGCTAAGCAGAGCATTGCTTTTTTTCGGCTTGCGAAGCAGAGCCGAGTTTTTTTCAGGTAGAAGCTCCCCTTTGATTCTGCTCTCAGATTATTTGTTCAGGTAGTGGGCTTCAAAGCGTTTGAGATCGGTGCGGTTATTGATGAAAATTACTTTCTCCTTGTATCGTGCAAGATATTCGGTGACAAATTGGCTGGTTGGTGGCGCAACAAGGTTTCCATAGGCCTCAACGTACATCTTTACAAACTCTCTTGAGGGCACAGTACCCTGGTGAGCTTCAATATACTCAAGAAGATGTTGTATTGATGGTATCTCCTGCTCATACTGATTAAGGCAGTAGCGGCGAGTGTCTTTTATAAGCTTGATAAGTGCCTTGATTCCGTTAAGCCCTGGATAAGCCTGAGTGCCACGCAGGCTATTGAGGAGGTGCCGACGTATTATGCGTTGTGCAAGCACAGGCCAGGGTGCCGACAAAACAATAATGTGGTCTGCATGATAGAGCATTGCCTCTGTAAAAATGAGATAGATGCCTTCTGTAATCCAATCTGGCTGTTCGGCAATGTCAACCTCATTCTCTTGTTTCCAATTCACTTTATCCAGATCATAATGGGGGATCTGTAATGTAGAAGAGAGCCTCTGCGCGAGCGTTGTTTTTCCACTGCCAGATCCCCCAATAATATGTATTTTTACCACGATGAATCCTTCCCTTTGCTGAGCAAAATGAGTATCAGGTTGTTATAGATCGTGGCATGGAGAACAGAAGGAGAAGCAACCCTGTTTGGTAGCAGAAAACGTCTATTGCTGTGACTGATGGATGTAAGGCGAAATGAAAAGAAATTCTACTAGAGCAATCTATCCCAATGCTTCCTCTGTCTCAATGCCTCAGGTACGACAAGATTATTCTCATCTGCTCTGATTGAGCGTGATAGAGAAGAAATCCTGTCGCTTATGACGAGAAAAGGCTTTGATTCATTGTTAGCAATTTGGCATAGGTTACTATTCCTTTAGATTTTTATAGAAAATGGTACTAGTAATGTACAATATCTATCTATTTATCGTCAAGCAATAATATGGAATGAGTAAAATTTGCGCTCTATGATCTACCATGATACGTGGAGATCTAATGAAGGGGATGCAGGCATTACCTTTCCTTTTGTTCTCCATAGTTGTTATTTTTTACTGAGAAATGCGACATATAGATAATGGGATAGATGTGAAAATTCCCCTTTGGTATGTGCAATAGAAACAGAGCTTCTCATAGATCGATGCTGTGACCAGGAGATGACAGAAAAGAGGGAACATGATGCTAAATGGCACGTTTAATTACACTTTTAAAGAAGAGGATGTTCGCTATTCGAGTGGAGATCTGTCGTTAGCAGGCACCCTATTGTTGCCAGAGACCGATCGATCATGTCCAGCCGTGGTCTGTGTTCATGGATCAGGACCCGAGACGCGGAGTAGCACACGCCACATTGGTGAACTCTTTGCGGAAAAAGGAATCGCAGCGCTCATCTATGATAAGCGTGGTACTGGTTCATCCATGGGCAACTGGTTCAAAGATTATTGGTCGTATCGTGAACTGGCAAATGATGCTCTGGCAGGCGTGCAATTTTTAAAGAGCCGCCCGGAGATTGATGCCAGTCAGATTGGATTATGGGGCTTAAGTGAGGGCGGTTGGGTCGCTCCTCTGGCTGCTGCCTCTTCGCTTGACGTGGCTTTTCTCATTACAGCCTCCGCAGCGGGCATGAGCCCTTTACAGCAGGAGAGCTATCGACGTGGCCTGATAGATCGAGCGTCCCCTTCTGCCTGGAAGCGGCTATGGAGGAGGAGCATGACGCGCCTTTTGTTTGCTCTAGTTGCTTTCCCACCCTTAAAACTCCTGCCTGGCATTACAGGATTTAGTGCTCGCACCTTCGATTATGATCCTGTACCTGTCTGGAAGAACATCAAACAGCCAGTTTTAGCATTGTGGAGCGATGAGGATACGTGTGTTCCTCCACGTGAGAGTGCAGCAATTATAGAGAAGGCTCTTCAAGAAGGTGGAAATCGTGCTTACACGCTCTATACATTTCCTCATGGGGACCATTGTTTTTATTATAGTCAGGAAAATGCAGCAGGCCAGATGGTCTGGGATCTGGTGCCCGGATACAGCGAAATGATGACAAACTGGGTCAATTACCGTGGAGAACGAAATATCGCACTAAGTGTTCTTTAAAAAGACAATACTAGAGATAAGGCAACGAATCCAGACCGTGTGCACTTTCATCCTCTTGCGCGTATGTGATCGTCGCAATCAGATGAGCGTGCACACAGTGGATAGGGGGAGAATGGAGGAAAGAGACCTGATGGAGAAGGTTGTGCCTTTTCATTCGACTTTTCTTTATCAGAAAGAAAAGTCTTATGCAGATCGTTTCCCGGTACGATTTGCCATCATCACTGGTGTGACGCGATAGACATTTTTGACTAATTTCAAGCGTTCAAGTGTCCAGATGATATAGCTAGAGAAATCTACCTGCCACCAGTGTAGACCATGAAAGGCCGAGCGAGGGAAGGCGTGATGATTATTATGCCAGCCCTCTCCAAAGGCCAGCAGGCCAATCAGCCATTCGTTGCGGCTACGATCAGGGGTCTCGAATTCGCGCTTGCCAAAGGTATGGCAGATCGAATTGACGCTCCATGTTACATGATGTGTCAGGAAGATACGCACCAGTCCCCCCCATAAGAGACCATTCCAGCCACCAATAAGGAAAGGAATCAGAAGTGAGAGAGTTCCCCAGATGAAGAATGTTCGGCTCACAAACATGACCATGCGATCATTGAGAAGATGGCGGGCGTAGATCTGGGGATCAGCTTCTAGATCTTTAAACATCCAGCCGATATGGGCATGGAAAAAGCCTTCAGCAGGACTATGTGGATCACCTTCGCGATCAGCCTGGGCGTGATGTTTGGTGTGTGTCGCGGCCCATTGAACAGGTGGGCCCTCAATAGCCATTGATCCAAGGACCAGGAAAAGAAATTTGACGATAGGATGTGGCTGAAAACTGCGATGCGTCAACATACGATGAAAACCAACCGTTACACCCATCGCTGTCAGAGCATACATAATTAACATCAGTATAACATCAGTAGGCTGGACGGCTCGTTGCCACAACAGCGTAATTGCTAGAACGGTAGCCAGCAAAGGAAGAACAACAACGGCAAGGACTAAAGCCTTGTACTGAGGACTCGCGTAATTCACTGAAACCTCCAGAATGCGACTCCACCTTGATGTGGAATGCTACTGCTCCACCTTCAAAGTAGAACACAATTAAGAGCAAAGGAAGCGCCATTTTGTTTCATTTCGCAGAGGAATTGTGATTTCTGGCTATTTTGTGTCGACGAAAATCGGTTCAAGAAAAATTATGCCCTGTTGGCCAGTAACATTTATCGGAAGAAGGACGTGGTGAAATTGACGAGAAGGGAGCCTTCACAGCCAGAAGTCTCGCTCTCCATCTGACGTTATCATCTGAGACACTGCCTCAAAGGAGCTATCTGTATGGAGATATTATCATCACATGCTCATCCACTCACTATTCATATTCATACTTCAACGCCAGAGACATTCTTTGTAAACTCATATCTTGTTGAAACGGCTGCCGGAATCGTTGTGATCGATACGCAGTTTGTCCTTTCGCAGGCGAGGGCTGTCAAGGCGCAGCTTGATGCTCTGGGACGACCTTTAGCAGCAATTATTATTACTCATCCCCATCCCGATCATTTCAATGGCACAGCCCTCTTACTGGAAGGCCGGAGCAACGTCCCCGTCTACGCTACACCACTGACTGTACAGGGCATTCAAGCTATCGAAGCAGCGAAACGAACTGAGTGGAAAGGAAAATATGGAGATGATTATCCTGATCAGACCTACATACCAACACACCTGATCCCCTCGGGCAAGACGGTCGCAATTGGTGGCCTGACATGGCGCTTTGAGGATCTGGGTCCAGGTGAAGCAGCCAATGAGACCGTGATTGTTGTCGATGAAGTCAATATCCTGTTCTGCGGTGATGTTATGTATCATCACGTCCATTCATGGCTGGTGGAAGGACGCTCATCTGCCTGGTTAGCGCAGTTGGGAACTGTCTTGCAGCACTATAAAGGGATTGAGCGCATCTACCCCGGACATGGTCGCCCTACAACCTTGCGAGCGCTGAACGATGAAGTCGACTATATCAATACCTATCAGTCACTCGTGCGCGCAGAGCTGGAGCGTAGCGGGAGCATATCGCCAGAGAGCAAAGCTGGAATCAAAGCACAGATTCTCCAGCGCTATCCAGCAACATGGCCGCTCGCCAGTCTCATTGATTATAATATTGACGGAATCAGTAAAGAATTGGGTTAAGACCCTTTACTTCACTGCTAAAACGATGCGACCGGAAACCTTCCCCTGAGCGAACAGAGTATGTGCCTGTTGTGCTTCTTGAAGGGGTAAGACACGGCCAACCTCAGGCAGGCGAAGCTGACCTGTTTCGATCATCTGCGTTACCTGGCTGAGAAAATTACTTTCATTGCTTGCATTCTGATTCATCACAGCACGTACAGCGTGTGAAGCTGCCAGCGTCTGATCTGGGAGTGGGGGAACAAGTGTAATCAGGGTCGCGCCCTGTTTGAGTACTCCCCAGGAGCGTGCTCGTGTCTCGCCTCCAATGGTATCGAGCACGACATCTATATCAGAGACAAGCTCCTCAAACATCTGTGTCTGATAATCAATGACCTCATCAGCGCCCAGGCCGAGGACATAGTCGCATTTTGCAGTTGATGCAGTCCCGATTACATAGGCTCCAGCCTGTTTGGCAAGTTGAACTGCGAAACTCCCGACACTTCCTGATGCACCATGAATAAGCACTCGTTGCTGTGCTTGTAAGTTTGCCATCGTAAACAGAGCATTATGGGCGGTATGAACGGCGCTGGGGACGGCGGCAGCTTGTATAAAACTAACCTGTCTGGGCATTGGCTTAAAGGCGCTTGCAGGTACAACTGCATAATCGGCATAGGCGCGGCGCATAAATGGAGAGCTTGATCCATAGACCTTTTCGCCAATTGTACGATCCGTAAGATCTGTAACACCGGGCCCGATAGCCTCGATTACGCCTGCAAGATCGAAGCCCAGGATATCTGTAGGCCAGGTTGGATGGATTGTTTTTACATCACCAGAGCGCATTTTTACATCGAGCGGGTTGATTCCAGCCGCATGGACACGGAGCAGAAGTTGGCCAGGGCCAGGAACCGGACGGTCAATCTCCTCATAGTGCAATACTTCTGGACCACCATATCCGCGCATCACGACTGCATGCATCTTTGGCAAGATGCGAGGTGAGGGTTGCTGAAAGCGTCCTACAATGCGATATAGTCCCAGATAGCTTTTGACAGGTGGTGGTCCGCCCTGGGGTTTTGCTGGACCAGGACCGCCCATACGCCCCTGGACGGGGAATTTTCGATCGAATTCGGCAATCGTGCTGGCATAGGCCGATGCATTCTGCCACTCGGCGCGATTGAAGGCAGAGATACGAGCATTGGGTCGAATATGGCGATGGAGCAGTGCCGAAAAGAAACCTTCTTGCTGCGATTGATATTCTGCACGTGTGGGCCAGCCCAGAACAAAGCCCTGTTCAACCGCAGGATTAACTTCAAAACAATTCCAGAAGATGGTTTCCGGCTCTCCAGCCAGATCAGGCTTGATAAAAGGATGGGCAATGGTGAAAAGCTCATCAACGATCGCATACTGTGCAGAGATCTCCGCTGGAAGGAGAGGCAGCTCTGCTGGATCTTGATCAGGCCAGAGGATTGCATAATCAATGAAAGCATAAGGGTTAGCGTTTTGAATCTCCGCAACAATCTGTGTATTCCACTCCGGAACCTGCTGGCAGAGCTCGCGATAGATAAGTCCTGCTGGCTGAGAACCTTGTTCCACAGTTGTGCGCCAGACGGCAATAAATTGCTCTTCGGAGATACCTGGTCGAGGCTTATACCCAATGAAACGAATGATCGTATTGGCATGGGCAAACTGACTTGCACGCATGATAGTGAACCTTTCTGCTAATTCCAGATACCAACGATCCGTTGTGGAAATCGTTGTGCATCGACCTCTTTCACCAGAAAATCAGCCACCTGTTGCGGTGAGATTACTCTGAAGCCACCTGGAAAATAGTCTGGCTTGAGCGTATACTTTGACGTATGTTCTCCATCACGCCTGGAATCACGAATGTATGGGCAACCTGCCAGCGTCCAATTGACAGCCGACGCCTTGACGAGCGCAAAGGCATGATCATGATCATGAACTGCATGACGAATGGGTGACCGGCGTAGCAACGCCATGGTAATCGCTCCACCAATGCCTTGAGCTTGCATCTCAGCGACACCCGTGATCCCTAGATATCGTGAGACATTAAGAGCCTTCATAATCGTCAGGGCAGCCTGTACACTATCCGCGACAACCGTTGACGGCTTAAACACATCACCTCCAACGACATTTATGACAACATCGATAGAGTGCGGTAGCGCATGAATCAGGGCCTCAAGCTTATACAGATCGCCCTCAACAATTGTCAGGTTGGGGGATGTCACCGCTATTTTTGTAGGGTTACGTGCGACCGCTATCACATGGTGATTGGCCGCTAATGCATCCTCAATTACATAGCGACCGACCCGGCCAGTCGCTCCCAGGAGAAGTATATTCATCTTTTTGCTCCATTGGACAGGAACGCTCTGCAAGCCTACAGAGTTTTTTTTGAACGGTATTGCAAAATGTCGTATACTACTATATTATCAGTCTAAAATTTATACGTCAAGTCTAAATATAATACGGAGAGTATAAAATTGCCAAAAACGATGCGTGAGAAACAACGCGAGCTGCGTGAGAAAGAGATTTTGGATACCGCGTGTCAGCTATTGCTCGAGCAAGGTTTTCAGAAGATGAATATGGATGAACTGGCGGCGCGCGTAGGAATTGCCAAAATGACCATCTATCAACATTTCTCCTCCAAAGAAGAGCTGGCCGTGAGGATTATTGTGCGAGAGATGCGCATGATTGAGGAAGAGTTCGCATCGGTATTCGCCTTAGAATGTCCAGCATTGGAGCGATTGGAGCAACTCCTCTTAAAAAGTTTTGCCTTCCGCTCAATCAATCGACGCGTCAATATGGAGCTTTCGCCGGTAGTTATTATCCAGAATCCGGAGTATCAGGCTCAGAGGGATCGTCTCGCTGCACAATGGGCGCAGCTTATTGAGCAGGCGAAGCGTGAAGGAGCGGTTGATCCATCGCTGTCGACGCCAGTGCTGGTACGAACCCTCTTCCACGCCTTCCAGGCCGATTACGATGATCTTATCAAGAGTGGCCTGGCCTCTTCAGAAGAGCTTACACATACATTTGTTACGGTCGTCTTGAAGGGCATGAGCCTGTCTCCTGGTTCCCGTGTCTGACGAGTGTAGCAATGATGCTGCATTGTATCATGATACGAATCTATGACATGGCGATCAGTTTCTCCCTCTCTCGACCGCGCGGCTTTCTGGTCTGGCTTTATTCCGTAGAGGAACTGCTGCAAGCTGCTCATGCGATTGTTGAGCCAGCTCTTCGGCTAATGCCTTGATCTGAGCTTCGATGCTTTCCAATGCCTGTTCATCAAGTCTTCCTGCTTGATGAAAGGCAGAAGTATCTTGAACCATCTCCATCACACCTTCAAGATGATTCATGAGATATTCTCCACTTGCCTGTAAGGCAATCTGTCGGTGTTGCGGATTTACCATTGGTCTCTTTCCTCTCTAAGAACTGCATATGGAATGAATGCTATTTGCGGCTGCATGCTTGCTACATGAACATTTACATGGCTGTCTACATTTGCATTTGAGCGAGATACCTCTGATAGCGACACAGTGGCTGTAAATAGCCAGTCTGGGAGGTAAGAGGGGGTAATCCGTCACAAAATAGCACGAAGTAGGAGGATAAAGCTCATAAAAAGGTCTATAAGCCACTTTGAGTATACACTATGTTGGAGAAAATGAGAATACGATGGATGGACATGGGTGCGATGCACCTGTTTACGCCACCGCTTGCTACATGATAGCACGTTCCCATTCTCTGACCCGAAGTCTGGCGATGGAGGCGTTGATAGTGTGCCAGAGGAGGTTGAGGAAGGAGAGGCCCTACTTGTCTTGTCATACCATACACCATTTCACATATAAAACGATGTAAAGTAGGGAAAGTTGCTTGTCTCTTTCCTGTGTTTGGAGCGTAAAAGCTTTTGCATGTGAAAGATCAGCCCCCCTCCGATCTATTGGTAAGGGGATTTTACAAAAATAATTTACTTGTATGCTTGCTATATAGTAGAGATAAATCATTGTATTTATAGGAAAAATAGTGTATAATTTAAAGGACTCATAGATTTACTATGGGCTATCCCTCTCTCAACATAATCCTTGTATTAGAAGGGGATGTAGAGCGCATAATGTTCCACATCGCTGCAAGGAAATGCATGATCACTGGTTGATCATGTAAAGGTCTCTCACTTGTGTGCCTCTTTCATATTTCTTCTTTTCTACCCACGCATTGGCATTGCACACGGAAATAATAAGTAATTTGTCTGAGTATAGGTATCTTATGTAGGGGAGAAGTTGGAATAGTGCCGTAAAGGAGAACCATATGCAACAGTTTATTCTTCTGTTTCTTGTCATCGCAATCTTTGTGTGCGCTTTTGCATACATGACATATCGTAATAATGTCGCTCGACGGGCCCGAGAAAAAAGACGTAACCAATTTCTCGATCGTGTATAGTGAGTATCTGGTGACGCCGCCCTGTCCTCGGCTTAAACTCCAGAGAATGAGAAAGTGAATAGTATGGCAATTCAAAGTCCTCGTGATCTTCTGTCCTCCGGGAAAATACCATGGGATAAGTGGAGGCTGGCTTATGCCGATGTACAGGCATTTGAGCCAGACCTGCACGCCGCTCAATTGCGTGGAGCCGATCTAAGTGGTGCAGATCTTCATAATGCAGATCTGACAGAGGCTAATCTCCAGGAAGCAGATCTACGTGGAGCCAATCTGCTTGGTGCCGACCTGCGCCACGCAGATTTAAGGAAAGCCAACCTGAGCGATGCCAATCTCCAGAAGGCTAATCTGCATGGCGCCGATGTCCGGGGAGCGAATTTCTGCCGCGTCAACTTGCATGGAGCCGATCTGAGTCATGTCGATTTAAGTGAGACAGATCTGACTGGAGCCGATTTGAGCAAGGCTAAAATGTAAGCGGGTCGTTTGATGCTGCTCTAACTGCGCCGATAGACCAGGACAGATCTCTCTGTAGATGTTTGCAGGCCTGCATAGTATAGTTTGATGCATTCTGAAATGGCTTTTTACAGACTCACAGCTCCGGTGGCCCCAGGTGGATACGTTGGCGCACTTGCTCCAGCGAATAACTTCTATCAAAACCTTCTTGCCACCAGGTTACGCCAGCTTCAGCAAATGGTTGTACAGTTGCTCTGTCCTTTGTTCTGTCCGTTCCTGTAGTCTGTCCCACTGTTAACACATCGAAAGGTGTGTTAGTGGAGCGATGGAGCTCTATATAGGCAAGCATATCGCGAAAATCCTGGGGCGTCAGTTCATGATCACGTCCAATTGGACAGATGCCATCCCAACGGGCGGCGCGACGGAATGGCTTTTTATTTGGCCAGGTGCCCGCAAGCCAGATTGGTATACGAGGTTGTTGTATCGGTGTGGGAAGAAAGCAAGCATTGGAAAGCTGATAGTGCTTGCCTTCATAACTAAATCTCTCGCCGCTCCAGAGTCTGGTTAGCACCTCCAATCCTTCATCCAGCATGTCACCGTGTAGTCTGTCATCGGCTTCCTCTCCAAAACAACTGAACTCTCTGCCCTGATCGCTCCCAATGCCAACCCCCAGAACCAGACGCCCATGAGACAGGTGATCGAGCGTGACCGCTTCTCGGGCCACTTTCCAGGGACGGCGACGAGGTAACGGCGTAACAAGTGGACCCAACGTAATACGTTTTGTCACCATTGCCATCGCAGCGAGCGCTATCCAGGGATCTGCAATGGCCATTTGCCAGTCTCCACCTATATGATCCCAAAGAAAAAAGCCATCCCAACCAGCTTCTTCAGCCTCATGGACCAGTTCAGTCAACAGATGCACATCACTATAGATATCGAAATTGGGAATATTGAGAGCGAACTTCACTGGTTATCTTCTCCTCTATTTTCTATACAGCATAGAGCAAATGATACGTGATTATCAGAACTCTATGCAAGAAGGGCTTATTATTTATCATGATATATTGTAAGTCGTTTGCTGCTGCTACTGATCGCGTTTTGAGACAAAGAGTCCGAAGTGGTTTCCAAAGGGATCAGCAAAGACAGCCCATGTCCCCACATGTGGAATCTCTGTCTTTCCAAGGATAGTTTTTCCACCGTGTGCCTCAACAGTCGCCAGGGTAGCATCAATGTTATCGGTTGCAAGATAGACAAGTAATCTGTCAGGCTTGTACGTGGGCTCAGATGGTCCGGCGAATCCTCCACGCAGTCCGTTCTCCGACTGGAACGTCACATAGTTATGTTCCTGATTAACGGCAATCTGCCAACCAAAGACATCGTGATAGAACTGACTGGCTGCATCTGGATTGATCGTAGGGATCTCAATATGTGCAATAGTATGAATCGTCATGATAGTTTTTCCTTTCCTGGTTATGCTTTGATCATTTGACCTGAGGATTTGGATACCAGGAAAGTGTAACAAAGAAATGGCGACAGCCTTATGTCACATTTCAGTGTAGTGGGAGGCAATTTCCAGAGCCGCTTGTTGCACACGCAAACGCAGTGCTTCTGGTGCATGTACCGTTGCATCAGTGCCCAGGCTCAGTAAGATGCGTACAAGCCAATCGTACTCATCTGGTCGTAAGTGCAACTTGAGCCATCCTTCTCCTTTGCCTGTCTGTTGGAGACGAGATGCCAGATGAGGTTGATGTTCTAACCTCAAGACGCCACGAGACGTCAAATGAATACAGATCTCTGGAAATGAAGGGTGGACATGGGTGATAGTTGACTCAGGTTGCTCAAGCTGTGGTGGCAATGGAGCCGCTTTCACATCGAGAAAGCGATCAACACGATAGACACGCATAGCCTTTCGCTCCAGAGAATAGGCATCACAGTACCAGAGGCCAACTTCCGTACGCAGGCGTTTTGGCAGGAGCGTCTGCTGCGAGATACCTTTCTCCGAGCGATAGTTCACTGCGATCCATTGTTCTTCGCGAGCATTTTTCAGCAGGAGATCGAGGAATGGAGTCGGATAAGGTTGTGTAGGGACATCAAGGGAAAGCGTTTGTGCAAACTGATCCAGACTTTCGCGCTCGCGGCGAGGCAAGAGCGTCTGGACCTTCGCCAACAATGACTCACGTTCTTGCTTAAAGGGCGTCTCGCTTAGTTTTGAGACGCTGCTCACTGCCAGTCGTAATAACAGAGCTTCATGCAACGTCAATGCCAGCGGCGGCAAAGAATAGTCTGCTGGCAGGCTATACCCCCCTGAAACACCCAGACCTGACATAATGGGAAGGCCCATCTCGCACAGGGCATCGATGTCACGCTGAATCGTGCGTCTGGAGACCTCAAAATGTTGAGCCATCTCTCCCGCAGTGCGTCTCTTTGTCTGTAAGAGTAAAAGGATAGCTGTCAAGCGATCAACACGATTCATATTGTTAGATTGTTTTAGTTCTATTTGTTGACATAATTACATTATGCCAGAATGTGTCGTTCTTTTCAAGTTTTCTCCCTGATTTGAGATTTACCAGGAGAGTAATACCAGTGGTAAAATAGAGAAAATCCGAAGAGAGAAGGTTTACCTTAGTTATAAAGTATGAAGAGAGAAATATAGCGATGTCTATTTCAGCCTCACGGCTCTGTCCTGTCTGTCAGACAAGTAATCCTCCCCAGGCTGCTTTTTGTTTTGGTTGTGGCAAACCCCTTGGCCAGAGCCCGATTCCCTCTGATCTTTTGCACCAGCGCTATCATCTGCTCCACAAATTAGGGACGGGCGGGTTTGGAGCAGTGTATCAGGCAGAGGATAGACAATTAGGGAAGCGTCTCGTGGCAATTAAAGAGATGAGTCCCGTGGCAACCCTTAGTCCGCAGGAGAATGCAGAGAGTGCTGAAGCATTTCGGAAAGAAGCTCTCTTATTAGCTGAACTGATGCATCCATCGCTGCCGCGTATTTATGATCATTTTCTGGAAAATGGGCAATGGTATCTCGTCATGGATTATATTGAGGGTGAAACGTTAGAAGATTATTTAGCACAGACCGTGGATGGCTCTCTTCCCTTAGATGAGGTGCTCGATATGGGATTGCAACTGTGCGATGTGCTGGATTATCTTCATACTCGCCAGCCACCAATTATTTTTCGCGATCTAAAGCCACTTAATATTATGCGTACGGCCACAGGCCATCTCTATCTGATTGATTTTGGGATTGCTCGCCACTTAAAGCCTGGCCAGGCCAAGGATACCATTGCATTTGGCTCACCTGGTTATGCAGCGCCGGAGCAGTATGGCAAGAGTCAGACGACTCCTCGTTCGGATATCTATAGCCTGGGCGTGACACTGTATCAACTTCTGACAGGATTTGATCCTTCCCTAAAGCCATTTTATTTTGCACCACTGGTTCTGCCCCATAATCAGGCTACACCTCAGATCCTGGTGGATCTGCTGGCCCAGATGCTTCAGATGGATGAGGAGAAAAGGCCTGCAAGTATTCATGAAGTAAGAACGGAGCTACAGAAAATTGCTGGTGTCGTGACGAAAACATGGAAAAAAGCACAACCAGCGCCTTCCACAAATGCTGTTGCTGCCATACCAACTCTATCTAATCCAGGCCAGACCGTTCCTTCGCCCGCTCTGACTGTTCCACTGACGACTGCTACATCGTGGGGCACACCGGTGCCAGCCCTATCGAAGCTACCTCCAGCATCCCCATCGATTGGAAGCCTTCGCTGTAGCTATCAAGGAGCATTGACTGATCAGTACTCTACCGTCTGGTCGCCAGATAGTTTGCAACTGGCCTCGTCGGGGCCGTCTAATCTCATTGATATATGGAATGCAGCGAATGGGAAGTCCGTCCGGCCTATGCTCATCTCTAAAGGGAATAGTACTGCCATTGCCTGGTCTCCAGATAAAGCCTACCTGGCCGCTGCCCTGGCGAATAGAATTGTGCAGGTCTGGGATACTGCGACTGGCAAGACGGTGCAGATATATACGAAGCATATGCATTCCGTAACCGCGCTCTCCTGGTCGCCAGATAGTCGTTCGCTTGTTTCTTCCAGTCTGGATAAAAGTGTCCAGATCTGGGATCTCAAGACGGGTGCAACGCTTGTGAACTATCAGCAGCATCATGATGTTGTCTACTGTGCAGCCTGGTCCCCGGATGGCCGCTATATTGCTTCAGTAGGGTATGGTGCCGCTATCCACATCTGGGATGCGCGCAATGGGAGGCTTCTCCTCACATATTCTCGTCATTCGGCTCCAGTCTTGATAGTTCGTTGGTCGCCTGATAGTCAGAGTCTGGCATCAGGAAGCGATGATAAGAATATCCATATCTGGTCAGTTGTCGATGGACGCTGCCTGGCCATCTGTCATAATGATGAGATTGGCCAGATCCAGAGCATAAGCTGGTCTCCAGATGGAACGCGCCTGGTCTCCTGCGGAGGTACTTCCATCGTTTCGATCTGGGATGCTAGCAGTGGTCAAGAAATTTTTGCCTATAGAGGACATGTTGTGGCGACGGAACTTAAACCTTTGAGCTCAATCCACTATCTAACAACAACGTCTGAGAGCCAATTGGCACAGCGTGCACATATTGTGAGCATGGCAGTCTGGTCTCCTGACGGCGAATGGATTGCGTCAGGAGGAGGCTCAAATCGGATTCATATCTGGCGGGCGAACTAGCAGAAAAAGCTGTTCATCGTTTATGTTTGTCCTGTTCTGAAGCGAGATCGAAAAGGTTTCGTTGCTGCTTATAAAAATCCTTATCATGCCACTGTTGGGCGTATAGAAGGAGCTCAAAAAAAACGGACCAATCGAACGATACATTTTTTGCAGTATGTTTCGTGAACGTACCTGTAGGAGTTGGAAGAGGTTAGCAGGCAAGAAGACTATTTGGTATTTCGCTATTTCACTCATTTTAGAAGTAAAATAGTCATATAAATTTATTTATTATTTGTAGAGTATGAAGGGAAATGAATTACGAAAAGAGCGAATTTCGCCCTCCGACACACTTTCGTGACATTTCTGACATCTGTACGTGACATGAAGAGGTTATTCTTGAGATGGAAACTGACACGCATCTTAATCCTGTAAATAAAGGAGAATATCATGAGTACTACGCAGATGCCGCTCAAGAGTCACAAAAGAAATGCCCACCTTTCTGAGCAGTTGCGCAAACCTTTAAACATCATCGTAGGGCTTCTCTGTCTCATTGGAGTCGGCGCTGTTCTCTCCCTTCTGTTCGTACCTCCAATCAGTCCAGTGTTTCATATACTGCCTCTGATTACCTTTTTACATGTGCTACCAGCCGGTCTTTGGATGGTGCTGGCTCCCTTTCAGTTTGTGAAACGCATTCGATCACGCTGGTTAAACTACCATCGTTGGACTGGACGACTCCTTATCATCCTTGGTCTGCTAGTCGGTCTCTCTGCGGTGTTCATGGCTTTGATCACTCCGATCGCAGGATGGGGAGAACGGCTCATCATGGCAATCTATGGGCCGCTGTTTGTAGTATCGCTGGTGAAAAGCTTCTATCACATTCGCAACCATCAGGTAAATCAGCATCGCGAGTGGATGATTCGCGCATTTGCGCTCACCCTCGCCGTCTCCACGGTGCGGCTGATCGAGATTCCCATCCTGGTGGTTGCTGGGCTGGCATGGCTTCAAGTCGCCTATATCGTCAGTAACTTTACAGCATTCACGTTACACCTGCTTGTCGCAGAAATCTGGATTCGCATCACGCGCAGAAAGCGGGTAGTCCAGCAGAATGCACAGAGCATGCCTACGTTGTCAAGTGCTGTACACTAAAAGAGGCTTGAGAACGGGCAGAAGCCAGGCTAGACGCTGAAGATCTGCCCGCACTTCAGCCCAGTTGACCACTACCTGATGCAGATACCGATCTGGAATTGACACTTTCTACTGCGGGCTGGCCGCTTCTAAGGCGGATTCTCTGTCAGGCAGTGGCCTACTGCTTATATTGGCGGCAAACTAGCAGAAAAAGTTCTTCATCGTTTATGTTTGCCCTGTTCTGAAGCGAGATCGAAAAGGTTTCGCTGCTGCTTATAAAAATCCTTATCATGCCACTTTTGGGTATATAGAAGGAGCTCAAAAAAAACGGACCAATCAAATGATATATTTGTTGCAGTATGTTTTGTGAACGTACCTGTAGGAGTTGGAAGAGCGATTTCAGTGTAAAGACAGCCCTGACGGATCAGTTTATAGAGAAGTTCTGTGTAAGCCAGGGAGCTATGGGCCTCTAATGAAAGGGTCTTCACAGATGCAGTTCGGTAAAGTTGTGGAGCACAATTGAGATTATGAACGTGCATCTGCACTGAGAATTCCTGTAGTCTATTGAACATCCAGATGGGGAGCCGATAATGCCATGGATAGCTCTGATCTACGGCATATCCAAAGACAGCATCATAGGTAACGATCAAAGGAAGCATCTGGTCGAGCGCATAGACGGCAGAGTGACAGTTTTCAGGCAGGATAAAGCTATACTCCTTCTGAGCAGCCTGAAATCCGCTCATCAGGATAGGCCCATATCCCAACGAGATGTTAGGGTGGAGCATATGCAGGTTGGGATACCCTGCCAGGGCTCCATCCGTCATTGGCCTATCGCAAATGACGATCATCTCAAAATCTTGTACTGATTGTGCGACAACTGGTAAAACCTCTTGAAGCGTCGCTGCCACTCCCGCTCTCCCAGTAGAATGAAGAGGGAGTATAACCGAGACACTGGAGGTTCTGCCTCTCTGTTCAAGAGAGGCAGGCTGCGTGAGATTGAGACTCTTTGAGGCCTTTTTTATGTTTGCCATCTTGTTATTTTAACCTTTCCTGGGCAGTGGCACAGAGAGATTTCAGGTCTAAGAGCTCAGTTGGAATCGGGTTCTGGGGGAGCGAAGACGTTGCAATATCACGTCTGAGATAGAGGCTTAACCCATCACTCTGCTTTACAATCAGCTTGAAGTATGCCTGAAAGGCTGGATCATTGATATTGGTTCGGCGCGCCAGGGCATCGGTCACGTTATCAGGATTGAGAATGACCCAATCAACATGATGCTCCGGATTCACCACCACTTTTTTCCATAAATCTCCATTGGCTTCTGTGATCAGATCACGGAGATAGCCATTGTAATCCTGTGCATTGATCTGAGAGGTAAACTGATTCACCAGGATTTTCCCTCCATTGTAATGACTCACAAGATACAGATTAACCGGATCAGAAGACCGTTCACAGGAGGCATTTGCAAGTCCATCCGTGAGTGGCGGATTATGAACGAAGAGCGTATGGGCAATAACAACACCCAGGAAGCAGACGCGGAGAAGCAGACCACGTTTTTGTTTTAGCAGCCCGGACTGTGTAAAGCGCGTCAGACCACAGGCCAGCGCAAGCGCTAATGATGCAACCATCTGGACGCCATAACGAACGTTATACCAGACAGGCGTAGAAGGAAGACCAGCCTGTGGAAGATAGATCGTTGATTGTCCAAAGAATTGGGTCGTCACATAGAAAAGGAACGGCGTCATGAGGACTGCAACGACCACCAATGCGGAGAAGCGCCTGACATAGATGAGAAACCCGATCAGGAGCACAAACCCGATGACTCCAAACCAGTCTCCTGATGTCTCCAGAACATCAAGCGTATAGTAACGTACTGCCTGCCAGAGATTATGATAGGCATAGAGCCGATGTGAAAGTACCAATGACAGTTGTTGAGCCTGAGCGGAGTATTCGCTATGCTGGAAGTAGAGCATATCGCCCCATATCATCTGGTTCCAGATCAGCCATAAGATAATCCCCCACGATCCCAGGACAAGAAAGAGCAGTAATTGCCCCTCAATATATTGCCAGGCTTGACGTTTCCACAGGCAGGTTGCCAGAATACACACACATAAGACACACAACAAAGCCCAACCATCGTAGCGAATCAACGTTGCCAGGCTGGTGCTCAAGGCTGCCAGGACCAGATATTTCGTGCGTTCTGTCTGGAACCACTGGAGAAAATAGTACAGTGCAGCCAGGAATGCCGCGCTACAAGGGATCTCGCCCAGCGCGATAGACTGTAGATATAAGACACTGGGATTCCAGAGAAACACGATTGTGACAAGAAAACTGATGCTGCTATTGAATGTGAGTTGACGTGCAATGAGAAAAAGATAGATGCCAGCAACGACATAGCAGACCATAGCCGGAATACTTCCCGCAATACCAGTTTTCCAGAGATAATCATTCCAGACAAAAGGAAGCATGAGGATATGAGGTAGCGGCAACCAGATGCTACCTAATTGGGTAATACCAGGTGTTGCACTATCGAAGACGCTTCGTGCAATCCGCATATGAGCATAGGCGTCCCCATAAATTAATATCTCATGATGCAGGTAAAAGTAGAGATAGGCCAGAATACTTGAAAGGCTGGCGGTAATAACGGTAATCAGGAACCAGAGATCTCTACTTCCAACCTCAGGGCGATTCAGCGTCTGACGTTCCTCGCGAGAGAACGCTGCTTGATGGTGTGAATGAATGGTAGGGAGCACCGGGCTACGAGATGATGTTGCCCCAATCTGTGTCTGCATGGCAAGTGTATTGGGAGCAAGCAACTGTTTAATGGTGAGGGTTGTACTTGTTTGCGCAGAATAGCTTTCTTGAGGAATGGTCACACCCGCGGTTGTTCTTCTGTCCCTGGCTAACAGGTGCAGACCATGTTGCGTTTTTTCCCAATAGGAAGGCTTTACAATAAGTTGGTAGAGTGCTTTAAATCCCGAGACGCTCATGAAAAGCCAGTATACTGGGAGGAAGAGACACCATTTAACCAGATGATTGTAGGCTCGCTGCCCACATCCTAGCAAGTGGATATAGACAAAGAAGAAATTTCCAAAGAACAGACAACACATCCCCATATAGAGGACAGGGAGAGGAAAGACCTGATGATAGTATGTCTCGACTTGCGGGCGAAAGAGAAAATAGACCAGCGTCAGTATCCAGAGGAGAGGATTGAGAAAAAAAGCAATCATCTTTCCTCCGATAAGAAATTGTAGAGCGAGCAATTCGTAGAACTGGCCCTTGCGCACTAACGAGGAGAAATGACGCATGTGAACGAGATAGGTCTGCATGTAGCCTTTAATCCAGCGTGAGCGTTGCCGGGACCAATTTTTGAGCTGCGAGGTCGCTTCTTCAAAAGTGGTAGAATCGATGATGATAGTCTTCTTCTTATGAAGTGAGAGCCGTATCCCCAGGTCACAATCCTCGGTAACATTAAATGCGTCCCACCCTCCGAGCGTCCGTAAGACCTCTGTTGAAAAATGGTTGGAAGTTCCGCCAAGGGGAAGTGGAAACCCCAGACGTTGTAACCCCGGCATCACCAGATTGAACCAGGAAAGATATTCAATCGTGAACCAGCGCGTCAGCCAGTTCTGTCTGACATTATAAAAATTGAGTTTTGCCTGTACGCAAGCGACCTCTGGTCCGTTATTGGCAAAAGCCAGAACGGCTTTTTTCAGTTGAAGTGGATCAGCAACATCCTCTGCATCATAAATGACAATATAGTCACCTGTTGCATGCAAGAGACCAAAGTTGCAGGCACGTGGTTTGGTGCGTAACTCACCTGGTGGAACGGTGAGTATCGTAAAATGAGCAGGCAGCTCCATGCTCGCTAACTGCTTATAGGTTTCATGGTCATGCTGCTCTGTTAAAAGCAAGATCTGCAATTTACTGGTGGGATAATCGAGCTGTTGCATTGCTTTCATAAGCTGAGGAATGATGAGTGCTTCTTGATAAAGAGGACAGAGCACCGTATACTTTGGCCACAACTCATCTGGAAGGCGCTCTATCACTCGTAAATCAACGCGTTCTTCGTTTTGTAAAAGTGCCTGATAGGATACAAACAGGTTTAGTAGCAGGTCACCAACATAGAGAACAGTGATGACCGATGCTGTGATTGTCAACGTAATCTGGTACGAAAGGACAAGCCCTAAGCTCCAGACGAAGAACAGCAAAACGACAACCGCAAGTTGTTTTATACTGAGATTAGTACATGCTGAATAAGCTGTATGCAAAGGAGCAAAGGGTTTAATGCGTTTTCCGCGAATAATAGTCTCTTGCAAAGCCTGGCTAAGATACTGTTCTTTCTCTTGCTCTATTTCCTGTTGGCGAGAAGTCCGGTCAGCCTTACTTGTTTGCAGCCAGTTTGTATAGCCATCTACCTGACGAGTGATATCTTGCTCTGTAAGCGCTTTGTGGACATTGTCCTGCTCTGCCTCTCCGATTACTGTGGATAGAAAATCGATAGATGAGGCAGAGACCTGTCCTTCTTTCTTTTTCAAAGAATCCCCCTCTCTTTCCCATAAAAACCTTTCCTATGTTTTCCAGTGAGATAGTATAAAAATATTCCTGGAAATTCCAGAAGTATTTTATAAAGGTGGAAAGCATTCAGGTTGGTTTCGTACGAATATGCTATTTTGCACATCTATTTGATAGTATAATGTTCCATTTGAAAAAGAGAATTGATTGTATAAATTTACTTATCAATGCAAAGACCTCTTTTCACTGTTAGCAGGCACAGCGTGCAACGAGCAATCTTGTGATGCATAATACATGTCAGATAGCAGAAGGATCGCCCTCTGCTATCTGCTTGATTGTTCTCGAGTGAGAAAGAGGTCAGGTCATCAATAGTAAGAACAGGTGTATGTCCGCGCGGGTATCTGTGCTCCTCTACAGCGTTGTCACTGGATCACCAACGGCAAGATAGGTGAGTGGAATATTGGGCAGCTGTGGTTGAAGCCATTCGACCAGATAATGCATCCCTTCCTCTTCGCTTTTGGCATGCCCTACGATTACTAGAGACTTATTCTCTCCCAGTGCAATCGCATCCCGAACGTATTCACAGGTGGCCCACTCAACCGTCTCGCCACAGATAACAGCATCTACCTTCCAATCAATAAATGCCTGGAACTGTTTCTCCTTGCCCCATGCCCCCATCAAGAGGGCGATGCGTTCGCACGATTGTTCAGGCGAACCTACGACTCTGAGAGTGGGAAGGGCCAGTCTCTCTTTGACGGTTGCAACCACTTGAGCTACCGTCATACCAGGAATGATCAGGAGGGCTGAAGGTTCGGGTTGTCGATAGGCCTCCCAGCCGAGAGCCTTTACCATCCCGGTAATGATGCCATCGGGCTGATACATATGCCAATAATCGTGGAAGCGCCAGAGCGCTAAGTTATGGCGAGCAATAAAATCACGTTTGGCCTGATAGACTGAATCGTTCTGTAACCAGTCTGTGCAATCGTGATGGTCATAGAAGGTAGGCTCGTGGGTGATGATAAGATTGGCATTGAGCTCAACTGCTCTGCGCAAGACCCCCATTGTCGCTGTGAACGTCGTGACAATACCAGTCACTTCCTGTTGTGGATCGCCAGACTTTAACGTATCGACTGAGTCTTCTTGTGGAGCTCCAGGGACCGCAGAAATAATCCGATCAATGACGTCTTGAATTGTTCTTCCCATGCTATTTCCTCAATATCTATAATTTGTGGTTTTTATTCTACGCTATTCAAGAGAAGTTTGCTTATAGAGATGATCGTGATCACATTTTCTGTGTGCTGGCTTCTCTACACAAAGGGATACCAGCTATGGAGAGGCCCATGCTGGTATCAGGATAGAAGTCTTGCTTGCTAAGATTATGTTGTGGCAGGTACATTTTTGAAGGCGGGAAAGATGTATCTGGCGACGCGTTCAAGATGAGCCATGACGGCATCGTGAGGAATGCCTGGCACATGTGACCAGAAGCAGATCTCGGTGAGTGGAACGCTTTTCTGAAGCTCTTGAATCTGCTTGATGACGCTATCAGGTGTGCCGATTAAAAGTCCCTGGCGGGGAAATTTGCGAGGATCGGTAGGTGTCGGCCTGGGTTGACCAGCATCAGTTCCCATACGAGCGTACACATCCGCCTGATAGGCCAGTGCTGGAGCGAGCATAGTGGTCCAGTCCCGCTCAGGATCATCGCTGATCCAGAGGTGGGTACTGGCAACAATCGGAAAAGAGTCAGTTGTCCGACCATACTGTTCCAGTCGTGGTCGGAGTATGGCCCACTGTTTCGCGAGCTCTTCGCCAGGATTGGAATTGACCGCAGCCAGAAAGCCATCGGCCAGGCGTGCAATCCGATCTAGAGCAACTTCTGAACTTCCGCCCATGTAGATAGGGAAGCGTTCGCCGTACATGGGTCGTGGCGTCACAGGCAGGCCAGCCCCTTCATGCCCATCAGGGAGCGTCTCACCCTTAAAAGCTGCCCGCAGATACTGCATGCCCTTCTCAATTCGTTCTTTTCGCTGCTTTCGATCAACTCCAAAGGCCGCGAACTCATGTTGGACATAGCCCAATCCTACCCCGAGCGTAAAGCGGCCTCCACTCAAGACATCCAGGACCGCCGCCTCCTCAGCAAGTAAGCGAATAGGCCAGAGTGGTAAGAGCACAATATTTGTTCCTAGCCGCATCTTCTGTGTTCTCGCGGCCAGATAGGCTAAGAAGGTAAAAGGGGCTGGCAGATAGCCATCAGCAAAGCCATGGTGTTCGGTATCCCACACACCATCAAACCCAAGCTGTTCGGCAAAGGTCACTTCTTCGATCAGCTCTCTATAGGTTGTTGCTGTAACTGGCAGGCCCTGTGTCGTGCGCCCATCAATCCAGAGGGAGAAGCGTAAAGAATGTTGTCCATCCTGTATTCCCATCGATGTTCTCTCCATATATCTGTTCTACCACTCAGAAACAGGGGCAAGTAGCTAAATTAATTTCCATATCCTCTATGAATCCTACATATAGTATATCTCTTGAAGCTATCTCTCTGTGACACGTTTGTCTTTTGGTCGCGGTAACAAGCATTGGGGAACCTTTCCTTAGCAAAAAGCTGTTCAAAAGGACAGTTTTTTATGAGAAGTGCTTTGATAACATTGTTTCCAAACATTGTCTTTTGCACCGTACCAGGCTCTCACTCTTATTTTTATGCAGAGGACCAGATGTAGAAAGAAAACAATTATGGATAGTTGGATGAATCTTGCCAGGGTTCTTGTCAGTCTGGCAGCTCTTTTCACGCTCGTAGGGGCTGTCCTGGCTGATCTCGTTATTCCTGCAACGGCAAAGCAGCATATTTATAATCCGAACTGGCCACCACATGCAAAATTTCACAATGGACAGACGATCTTTTTGGGTGTTTTTCTCGGCCTGATGGCTTTATGGCTCTTGTGGTATCCGGGGAGCAATCTCCAGATGCAGTTTCATCTGGCGGTGGTTGTTGCAGCTCTCTACTGGCTTTCTATGCTTGGAGCAATGCTATTGCCTGGGACAAAGTGGTCAGATCCAGAATTTCATCAAAAACCGTTATTTGGGATGCCACCACAACTCTTTATTGGCTGTGTGCTGTTAGCCTGTCTGATCCTGAGCGAAATACTGTACCATCTCTAAAAAGGAGAGAAGACGCGGATCTTTCCAGTTTTTCAGGGAAAGGTCCGCGTCTTCTTTTGTGTCCTTTTCGCGGTTATTGGCAACGAATGTATAAAAAGCTGGGCATTCATCAGGGCTCTTTTTTGCTGAAAAACTATCAAATCAGCAATATTGTGTATATCTTATCTATGTACTAAATGGACACTTTATGGATAGAGGTCAATGGTAAAGTGTACAATTTCTCTCTATTTTTTATAATAAATTTCCTTATAGCTTTTCCTACAGAGAAAGAACGATAGACTATTTCTCTTTTCCTGAAAATAAACTATACTGCATGTGTTTAATTTGAATATCTTGATTTTTCTGTAATACTCAGTATACTACATAAGTAGGACTCACTCTCTATAGTCATACGATGATGATTTTAAATCTAGTATGATTATACTACCTTTTTTAAGTGTGCATGACTTAAGAAAGGTTCATCCTTTATTTGTTTTAAAGAAAGGACTCTCTCACATGAGCAAACGTCTGTTGTTCCTTCGCTTGTTGGTGCTCTCCCTGATTAGTAGTAGTTTTGCGTTTTTCTTTTTACCTGCTTTGCATCAGGCACATGCGTCAACAAGTCGAAGTCTTGTTCTGGTAGGTGGAAATCTCCAGGACAATGATGCTGCGGTGTACAACAAAATTATTTCGCTTGCAGGAGGAACCTCCTCTGCGCGGATCGGGATCATCACAGCTGCCTCTATTCCTCGGAGTCAGGACCCCAACGCTGGTACCTCGTCGGCAAGTAATTCTTATGATAACGCACAGTATTATATCAATCTGTTTAAGAATACCTATCATGCGTATGATGCGCAATGGATTCCCATTGATCTGGATTCGATCAGCAACAATTCGTCACAGACAGTCGTCAATCAGATCAACAGCATGACTGGTTTCTTCTTTGGTGGTGGCGATCAGAGCCGCTTGATTACCTGTTTCTATTCGTCTGGTCGAACAGATTCTCCTGCCCTGGCTGCCATTCGTGCCAAGTATAACAATGGAGCGGTCATTTCAGGAAGCAGTGCTGGAACCGAGGTTCAAAGTACGCCGATGGTGACTGGTGGCGAAAGTTATGATGGTTTAGCCTATGGTTCACACACCTATGTGAGCACAACCTATCCAGACGACTTGTCGTATGACCCTCAGGGTGGGTTTAACTTTTTCCAGTATGGTCTTGTGGACGCACACTATAGCCAGCGTGGTCGGCAGGGTCGCATGATTCGTCTCTTGAGCGATACCTCTACAACCATGGGCTATGGAGTTGATGAAGATACTGCATTAGTGGTGGTTAATGCTGACACCTCCTCTGCACAACTTCAGGTTCTTGGTACTGGTGGTGTGACAATTGTGGATCTATCGCATGCCACAGTAGGGAGTGGCAGTGACTTTACGCTAACTGGTGCTCGTCTCTCTTATCTTACTCCTGGCGATACCTATAATTTCTCGACGAAGACTGCCAGCATTGCCAGTTGGAAATCTTCTCTGGCTGGTCATGAGCAGTACAGCACGCCAATGAGCCCTACGGATGACATCTTTAGTAGCCCCAACAACACTGCTTCTGGTGGAGGTCGTGCGAATCCACTTGAGTTCGTGATTGTCGCCAATGATCTCTTTAATAGCCGTTCGTCCAGCACCTATGGGCTGACATATGAGTCAGGTCCAACATTTAAGGTGACGTTGACAAAGAGCTCTTCGAGTGGCTACAAAGGGACACAGAGTGGAACGACTTATGCCTCTTACGTTAATCTAAAGGTAGATATCTCTATCTATTAGTAGATGCTCTCCTGGTTTGCGTAGAGTGTAAAGTAAATCTACCAGAGAACAATCAGGCTACGGTGCTTTGTAAAAAGTAACGTAGCCTGGTTGTTCTTTAGTTATGCGTTGTTACTATGGTTTTTGGTAGCCAAAGAGCGTGCTGACGACATAGTGATCTGCATTCGCAAAATTGTAGAAAACAGTATTCTCGATGACATCAAAGCGGTGCAGAGGAACGAATAATCCATCTGCATTGATGGTGAAATCGCGATAGAATTGATGATCTAATTTTCTTTCTCCCCATTTGTTGCCGGTGGTCGCATCGAGCGCATCGATGGCTGTATTGACAATGGTTCCAGCAAACTTCATGATCGGATGTTCTTTTTCCAGAAATTCTTGCTGAATACTATGAGGCAGGTTGGCGGTGACATTAATCTCGGCGGTTGCTTCCATCACATTTTCGCCCAGGCCTTTTTTGAGAGCTTCGACACGATCCATTTGCCATCGTGTTCCGATGCCTCCACGTGTATTCCCATCCCCACTAAAGACAACGAGCCCTTGAAGATGTTGTGGTGGCGGTGGTGGATTGTGTGGATCACTCCCAGGATACTGAAGATCTTGTTGGATCAATTGCTCTACGCCCAGACGCGTCTCAACGGCCTGGAGACGACTGATTCTGGTGCTATTGGCCGTCAATCCCAGATCATAGTGAAACCCGGTGGTAACAACATAGCCAGTCTCTCCGTTTGGCAGAGGGAGGTCAAAGCTTGTGTTGAGGGCTACACGCTGATTTCTCCGCATGAGCTTGCGATCAACCATCGGCAGATGGATGCTGTTTCGTGCTCGTATCTGCAGTTGTCTGGAGGAGACGAGGTATTGATCAAGTCCATCGCGTACCTGTCCATCTGTCTCAGCCGATCCATAGCGAAAAATGACGACTTCATCCCCAAACACATCTTCAAGCAACCTGGTCATCCCGACACTTTTCTTATTCATGGCACCAGCTTCCTGCAAATGGATGGTGAAAGGGACGCCATTACGGATTGTTCGTTGTCTCATGGCTTTTAGAACATGAAGTGTCGGTTGATCTCCTCGTAGTAGCTGCCCCGCATTCCCTGAAAATACCATTAGCGCAGGTGTGCTCTCAGTTGGATGTTCGATTGTTAAGATACGCCCTTTATTCTCTGTCTGAGATATCTGCATATAATTGTTACTATTCCTTCTATCTCTCTATCTCTCTATAATGGATCAGCTTGATACAAAGATACATGAGCTATAATGTTATAGTATGTCGCGAACACACAGAAAAAAGCAAGGCTGACAGTTCTGAAAACTGTTGTCGGCCTTGCTTTTTTTGGGTTGTTTGTCAGAGCTTATCTGCTATCTTTTGCGTGTTTTGAAGAGGGTAAAGTCGATTGAGAAATCTTTGAGGTGTCCATCTTCTGTTGTGTGCACTTCCAGATAGTTCTGGATCTCTGTCGGGAGTGTTAAGATATATTCTTCCAGCGCTGCCTTCTCCTCGTTTGTCATCTGTGAGCGAGCCGACCAGTCGTCATAGTGCATAATGCGGCGAAACGGCTCTTCCAATTCTACCTGAAGGCCAGCCTCGCGAAAGAAGGTTTTCCATTCGGTTGGTGTATGTGAGCGGCCATGCGAATGATCGCGCCACTTTTCAATCTTGTTCACGATGGGGTCCAGCTCTGCATCTTCTGGAACAGTGCTGTCAATGAGAATGAAGATTCCCTCAGGCTTGAGGACACGCGCTGCCTCTTGTACGGATTGAGCTGCATTGGGAAAGTGATGCGAAGCGATGCGATTGGTAACGCGATCAAAGCTGGCATCTGCAAAGGGTAAGGCTTCCGCATCAGCGATCTGAAACTGTGCATTTTTGATGCCTTGAGCGAGCAGATATGTCTGGGCGCTCTGTAACATAGTTGGTGTGAGATCAGTGACCATGACCTGTCCTACATAGGGCGCAATTGTAAAAGCTGTATGACCACCACCAGTTGCGACATCTAGAGCATGTTGGCGAGCATCCCACTCTCCGACGGCAACGAGGCGCTCAAGGTCACTTCCAGTCTTGTGTGTGATACTGGTGACATAGCTTTCAGCTGTTCGAGCAAACTGAGCCTGTACTTGCGCTTTCTGCGTCTCTGCATTGTGTTCTGGTGGATTCGCCATGATCGTCAATTCTCCCTATTCTCTTCGGCTTCAAGACTATCAACCTGTATTTTGCTAACCAATGATGGGACTCTGAGAAGGAGAGGAGTATGTCTCCCGTGGGAGTTCCTCTCCTCTTCAGATCTGTCAGGTATACATGCTTTTTCCGCTGCAAGCAGCTAGCTACTAAAAAAGACATGCAGTGAAAAAACCATGCTCTTCATCGTGTTCTCGTCTGACAGCCCTCCCAAGTTGCCAGCCGAGGAGTCACTCCCAAATTTCTTCGGGGTGATACAGATAGTATAGAAGAGGGAGTGCTGATCTGTCCAACATCTATTTGAGATGAAATTGATGCTGTCATGAGATCAATAGGGCCCGTTTACCTTTTCAAGCTGCACTATCAATGCCTTATAGAGTGTGAGTAAACTTACACATTACAAATTGTATTTTGCATGTAATTAGATAAAACAATTTTCGCAAATTTTGTGTTTAGGATAGAGTATAGCATTTGCCAAAACGATAATCTGGCGCAAACTCTACACAGCATGCCATAGAATGGAGCATATTTTGTTGTGCATCAGGAACTAGAATTGCCTATCATGGGGCTCATGTTACTCAATGTGTGGTAGATACTCGCCGAAAAACTCCCTCCTCAAAAAGTTGATTTCAGATGGCTCACGCAATTTCAATGATTCGCTACATAACAACTAGAATCTTTCAGTCGGTAACTATTCTCTTGTAGTGCGTGAAGATGGCTTAAGAGGAGCTTCTACAATCATTCTATAATTCTGTAATAGGAGGAACTCGTTTGTGACGTTGCATTTTGCTCAGTATCGTGATCTACTCCTTCGCTATCTACGGCCACAATGGCCCAAATTTGTTTTGATGACAATAACATTGCTGGGAAGTATTGCCCTCGAGCTCTATAATCCGCAGATCTTGAAAACGTTCATCGACACGGTGAAGGCTCAAGGGAACCTGAATACATTGGTGGGAAGTGCCATTCTTTTTCTGATCGTAGCGCTGGGGGCCCAGATTGTCTCATCGGCAGCTACATACATGAGCTCCGATGTTGGGTGGACAGCAACGAATAGTATGCGCGAAGAAGTTGCGTTGCACTGCATCGAGTTGGATATGGCTTTTCATAAAGCCCACATGCCAGGAGAGCTGTTAGAGCGCATTGATGGTGATGTTGGAACGCTCTCGAGCTTTTTTTCAACGTTTATCATCCAGATCGTTGGTCATGGACTACTCATGCTCGGGATTTTACTGATTGTCGCTTTTATTAATATCTGGATTGGCCTGGCATTAATTCTTTATTCAGTTGGTGCGTTTCTTGCCCTGCGTCGTTTGCAGTCTCTTGGTGTGCCCATTTTTGTGCAGCAACGTCAGCTCGCTGCTGATCTGGTGGGATTCTACGAAGAGCATATGAATGGTATCCTGGATGTCATCACCAGTGGTGGTAGCGCCTATGTAATCCGGCGTTATATCGACCTCCAGCGCCGCGTCAATAGCAATAGTTACCGCAGTGGATTTGTAGAGCAGGGGATGCGCATCGCTGTCACCATGTTTTTAGTACTGGGCAATATCATTGTTGTGGTCGGCGGAACATATCTTTTACTGGACAGACAGATCACCCTGGGGGCAATCATTATGCTCTCCAACTATGTGATGATATTTACAAATCAGCTTGTCAATCTCTCATTCACGTTTAACACCTGGCAACTCGCGGCAGCCAGTATGAAACGGATCGCTGAGCTGTATTATACGCCCAGCCGTGTACAAGATGGCCCGGGTATTGGTCTCTCCGCTGGTGAAGCCGCATCCATTACATTCGATCATGTTTCCTTTGGCTATGACGAAGGCCAGACGATCCTCCACGATGTGACGTTTGAACTCGCCGCCGGTGAAATTCTCGGCATTATTGGGCGCAGTGGTAGTGGAAAAACGTCCCTCACGCGTCTGCTCTTCCGTTTTTACGATCCAACCTCAGGAACAATTAAGCTCAATGGTGAAGATATTCGCCAGGCAAATATTGCAGAATTACGACACAACATTGGCATTGTGACACAAGAGGTTCAGCTCTTTAATGCCAGCCTGCGCGATAATTTGACGTTTTTTGATGATCGTATTCCTGATGAGCAATTGCTGACATTCATTGAGGAACTTGGTTTAGGCGATTGGTATCGTGATCAACCTGCTGGCCTGGATACTGAACTGACGGCTGGCGGCGGCGGCTTATCAGCTGGAGAAGCTCAGTTGCTGGCACTGATACGCGTCTTCTTGAAAAATCCTTGCCTGGTAATCCTGGATGAGGCATCATCACGCCTGGATATGGCGACCGAGCGCCTCTGTATGAACGCCACGACACGCTTGCTTGCCAAACGAACCGGACTCATTATTGCTCATCGTCTGGCAACGGTTGAACAGGTCGATAAAATCCTGGTCCTTGAAGCCGGGCATATTGTTGAATATGGCCCTCGTGTCGCACTGGCAAAAGATCCTATGTCCCGCTATAGCAAACTTTTGCGCACAATGAACTCAGAGGAGACATTCGCATGAAAGGTGTTGTTGGTCTATGGAGCAGGTTGTTGCGTCGGTCATCAGGACTCTATCTGCTCTCATTACTCGTCCAATTTTCGCGATTAGCCATCGCACTCTTCCCGGCCATTTTCCTGGCCCAGATGATTGATTTAATCAGCAATCACGCAACAGTAGGATGGGATCTCTGGCGCCTGGCATTGGCCTATCTGGGTGTTACTCTGGTTCAACTCCTCGCATGGATGTTGGTCTACTTTGTCGAGCTGTTCCCTTTTTATCAAAGTATGGCACTGCTCCGCAAAAGCCTGTTGAACAACATTCTGAAACAGCCTGCTGCGCAGGCCTTGCCCTACGCGCCTGGTGATATGATCAGCCGTCTGAATGAAGACGTGGGGACGCTGGCGCTCTTTCTGCTCATCATGATATCATACGTTTTCTTTTTCTTACAAGCAGTTGCAATGCTGGTGATCATGTTCGTCATCAATTGGCGTATCACACTGGTAGCTTTGTTACCCTTGCTGCTTTGTATGGTGATCACCTTCCTGGTACGATCGCGCATCGAAATTTATCGTCGCAATAATCGAGCGATCACAGGACAGACGCGTGGCTTTATGGGTGAGATGCTGGGCTCTATCCAGGCGATCCAGGTTGCAGGAGCAGAGCACTCTATTATTCGCCATTTTACCAACCTGAATCGCAAACGACGGAAGGCGGCTCTGATCGAACAATTATTCAGCGATGGTGTGCTGTCGATATTCTATGCGAGCGCAATCAATCTGGCCACTGGCGCAATCCTGCTCGTTGCAGCCCAACAGCTCAAAGATGGCATATTCACGATTGGCCAGCTCACGCTATTTATCGCCTATATGAGCGAGGTCAATATCATTTTCAGCAGTATTACGAATCAGCTTGGACTCTTTCAGCATAGCAAGGTGGCCTTTGAGCGCCTCAAACCATTGCTGTATGGAGAAGACGAACGTGCGTTTATAGCTCCTGGCCCAACTCATCTGTTCGGCACATTGCCGGATGTTCCACAAATCAGCAAAGAGCTGCACCATCAGCTTACGCTCCTGGAAGCATGCGATCTGACCTATCACTATCCGAACACCCATCGTGGGATTGATCACATCTCACTCACGATACAGCGTGGCCAATTTGTGGTCGTGACGGGCCGTGTGGGCTCTGGCAAAAGCACACTCTTGCGAGCCTTGATTGGCATGGTCCCACTTGAACATGGAGAGCTGCGCTGGAATGGCGAGGTCGTTGCTCATCCGACGGCGTTTCTCGTTCCGCCACGCACCGCTTATACGGCTCAAGCACCAGTGCTCTTCAGTGATACAATCAAAAACAATATTTTGCTTGGTCAATCCGCTGACCAGATCGATCTGGATGCTGCTATTCGGCAAGCAGTCCTGGAGCAGGACATTGCAACGTTTGAGGAGGGGACTGAGACGTTCATCGGTCCACGTGGAATGAAGCTTTCCGGTGGACAGTTGCAACGAGCGGCTGCTGCTCGTATGTTTGCACGTCAGTCTGAGCTGCTTGTTTGCGATGATCTCTCCAGTGCGCTGGATGTTGAGACCGAGAATACGCTCTGGGATCGTCTGCTCCAGATGACACAAGTCCAGGAAGATGGTTTCTATCCTACGTGCGTTGTGGTTTCGCACCGTCATAATGTGCTGAGCCGCGCAGATCATATTATTGTGGTCAAAGATGGTCACGTCGAGGCAGAGGGCAAGCTTGATCATTTACTTGCGACCTGTCCAGAAATGCAGTATCTCTGGTCCGGCGAATTACAATCCGATGGATGAATGGTAATATCGTTGGGACTACCTGTGGGATACTAGATCAGCGAAAGTGGCATGGGGTAGGATAGCGAGAACGGTGATAAAGACGCGAACTTCGCGCTTTATCACCGTAAATTTTGCTGAGCTTGTAAGCTGATTTCAGAGCTTCCCAACGATAGCAAATCTGAGATGACTTATCTAGAGCCGCATCAATAGAGGTGCATTCACAACTTTCACAAGCCCTTGACAAAAGCCTGCTTCTGTTTTATCGTATGAATGTGAGGTACGGTACGGTTTAGTTTACTTTGAAAGGTGAGGAGTGAAGGAACGCATGGAAGAGGCAGGGGCACGTGAGAAGGCAAAACGAGAGCAGGTACTTGAGGGGGCTCGTCGTGTGTTTTTACGAGATGGGTTTGCGGCGGTGAGTACTGATCTGCTCGCGCGAGAGGCCAGGGTCTCCAAGCGAACCCTCTATGCTTATTATCCGAGTAAGGAAGAGCTGTTTGTGGATGTTCTGCGCGGACTTACAATAGATGATCCCAGGACGAAAGTCCTTGATTTTCTACAGACTGTCTCGCCAGGAAGCCTGGAAGAGCTTCGTCAGGTATTGATTGAGCTGGCGGAAAAGATGCTGACATCGATGATGAATCCAGACTATCTGAGGCTGCTACGGATTATTATTGCGGACTCTCATCGTTTTCCACAACTTGCGGAGCTGGTTCGTTCTACGATTCCGCAACAAGGTTTGAAAGAGGTGGGTTGCATGCTTCAGCGTGCACGTGCGAAGGGCGTCCCTCTTGAGGTAGATACAGAGAGCCTGACGCGCCTCTTTCTTGGCCCTCTTCTCACCTATGTTCTCATCGATGGTCTGTTACAACCAGATCGTCAGCCACAGTTGCCTGCACATGACAAGCTCCTCACCATAGTCCATCTTTATTTGAAGGCGATTGTTGTTCACGAACAGTCCAGAAAGGACGAATAACTATGACCACAACGACCGATGTGCTTGTGATTGGTGCCGGGCCGACGGGTCTTACCATGGCGAATATTTTGCTTCGTTATGGCATCCGGGTCAGGATTCTTGATAAGAAGGCTGGTATAACTGAAGAGTCTCGAGCACTGGTGGTCCATGCTAAGACCCTGGAATTGCTGGGGAAGCTCGGTCTGGCTCAACAAGCAATTGAAGAAGGCTATACGTTGGATACAATCGGTCTGTTAAGAAATGGCAAGAATGCAGGCGCTTTCACTTTTCTGACCGATAATAAAGCGGGACGTACCCCTTATCCTTTTGCTTTAATGTATGGCCAGAATCAGACGGAACAACTTTTAGAGCAGAGCCTTGTTGAGTCTGGTGGGGAGATAGAATGGGGAGCTGTGCTGCTTGATCTGACCCAGACTGACAGTGGGGTGCGGGCAACAATTCAGCGATCTGATGGGACAGAAGAGATTATTGAGGCTGGCTGGATCGTAGGCGCAGATGGTGCTCACAGTCCAGTGAGACATGCCCTCTCGCTGGGTTTTGAAGGGGAGACCTACGATCAGACCTTATTCCTGGCCGATGTGGATCTTGAGTGGAACTTGCGCTATGGACAGGCGTATATGGATCTGACACCGACTGGTTTTTTTGCCTTCTTTCCTATGGATGGTCATCAGCGTTATCGTCTGGTTGGGGACCTGCCATCTGCATTGGCGCAGAAGGAAGTGCTTACCCATGATGATGTGCAGTCTGTGCTTGATGCCGCAAGTGGCTTGCAGATGAAGATCGTCAAGACCCGCTGGGCCTCGGTGTATCGTACTCATCATCGGATGACGGAACATTTTCGTGTTGGACGGGTCTTCCTTGTCGGGGATGCTGCCCATATTCATAGCCCCGCTGGTGGCCAGGGAATGAATACAGGGATTGGTGATGCCTATAACCTGGCCTGGAAACTGGCGCTTGTGGTGCGAGGGGCGGCGCACGATACTTTGCTTGACTCCTATGAAGCAGAACGGATCCCTTTTGCCCGTTCGATCCTGCATGGCTCTGATTGGGGATTTCAGTTTCAATCGACAAAGAACCTTGTGGCTCAGCAGTTCAAGCTTCGTGCTATACCCTTAATCTTCAGTCTGCTTTCTCATCAACCTGTTCTGAAGAGGCGCGCCTTCTGGCTTCTATCTCAACTCTGGACAACCTATCGTGGAAGTCCGGCTGTAGCAGAGTCTGGTTCTCAGAAGAAGGGTCCACACGCAGGAGATCGAGCTCCCTATGGCTTCTTTGAAGCCGGTCCTGATGCAGGGACCAGTCTTTTTAGTAAGCTCGAGAATCTCGATCATCATCTTCTCCTCTTCTGGGGGCGGGGACCTCAGTCTGAGCAGCAAGAAATGCAGGTGCAATCGTTGTTACATGCGTATAAACTGCCTATTCACCTGCATACGATCGCTTCAGAGAATAAAAGTCTTCATGAAATCTATGACGTAAATGAGCCAGGCCTGTTTCTTATCCGACCAGATGGACATATTGCTTATCGGTCTTCACTGGAGAATATCGCTGGCCTCCGTTCCTATCTGGATAGCTTGTTTGAGAGCCAGCCCTCGGAAATGCGATTGAGCAAATAAGCGGGCGATATGGGGCCAGACGATAATGCTCATCATATCGTGGCCCCTGGGCCCGTACCTTTCGGTGATCGTCTAAAATCTCTGCATAGCTGGCTGTACTTTATTCGAACGATTGGTTCCAGCGCTCTCGGTGAGCGATCTGCCCTAGAGGTTTGCGTTGTTTATTGCCCTTGCCAAGCGTTTTGGCGGGATAACCAAAGGGGAGAACGGCCAGCACCTCAATATCATCAGGAATACCAAGGAGAGGATGAATCTGTTTCAGATTCTGAAAGCCAACCCAGTTTGAGCCAATGCCTTGCTCCCATGCAGTCAGGATCATAGATTGAATTGCGCGACTTGCATCGGAGACCGCAAAAGGGCTTTTCTCCATACCCACCACAATTGCCATTGGTGCTTCAGCGATATATGGGCCAGTTTTTGCCAGAGGTGCAAGCTCGCGGAGCGTCTCCTTATTTTCAATGACAAGAAAATGCCATGGTTGTCCGTTCATGCTACTGGCAGAGACATGACCAGCTTCGACAATTTGACGTACAATTGCGTCAGGAATAGGCTTATCTTGAAATTGGCGGACAGCCAGAACCGTTTTAACCGCATCAAATACTTCCATTCAGATCCTCTTTCTCAGCACCATAAATGCAACGAACATTACACAATTGATCTTCCCACAAGGCTTCCCTCTTCATAATAGATGGGGAAGGTAGCTTAGCCACCTTTATAGCATATCATTTTTATACATTTTTCGAAAATGACAGATCAGATCCTTTTATGCATTATTATGCAGAATACAGTATGGATGAGCTATGTGCGCAGATAAGTCTGTGATTAGTTTGTGATGATAGAGGGCCTGCGCGAGATTGGCTAGTAGGGTGAAGCGTCTATACTCGATCTGAGCAAGCAAGTATGGAGCCACCCTATTAAGTTGATAATCTGTTGAATAGCTGAGGGGTTTCTATACAAAGAAGAGGGAAGAGATATGAAAGCTTTTGTGATGAAAGGCATTGGAGAGGTTGGATGGGTGGAGAAGCCTATTCCCCGCCCAGGCGTAAATGATGCCATTATTAAGACCACCAGGGCTTTGATCTGTACTTCGGATTCGCATACAGTGCATGGTGCAATTGGGCCCAGGGAAGACTTAACGCTTGGTCACGAAGCAGTTGGTATTGTCTATGAAGTAGGGAGCAACGTCAAACTGTTTCATCCCGGTGATCGTGTGCTTGTCGGAGCCATTACACCTGACTGGTTTGATCTTGCATCACAGGCAGGTCATTCATCTCAATCGGGAGCGCCTCTGGGTGGTTGGAAGTTCTCCAATACCAAGGATGGCGTTTTTGCTGAGTACTTCCATGTGAATGATGCGGATGCCAATATGGCGCGTATCCCGGACGGTATTCCTGATGAGATGGCAGTCTATTGTGCAGATATGCTCTCCACCGGGCTTATGGGGGCAGAGAACGGTCAGATTCCCAGTGGTGGAACGGTTGCTATCTTTGCACAGGGGCCAGTCGGCTTGATGGCGACCGTGGGTGCGTACCTGCATGGAGCGGGTCTGATTATCGCGGTTGAATCGGTGAAGAAACGCCAGGAATTGGCATTGCAGTATGGTGCCGATGTTATTGTTGATTTTACCAGAGAGGATGCGGTGAAAAAGATCCTTGCCTTAACTGATGGGCAGGGAGTGGATACCGCGATTGAAGCATTGGGATCTGATAGCACATTTCGTAGCTGTCTGGAGGTTACAAAGCCAGGTGGCTTCATCTCGAATATCGGCTATCATGGTCATGGAGATATCGTCTCTATTCCGCGCATTGCCTGGGGTGTAGGGATGGCCGAGAAGACCATTACGACTGGACTCTGTCCTGGAGGTCGCTTACGTATGGAGCGACTGTTACGCCTTCTCGAGATGCGCCGTGTTAATCCAATCTGGATGACGACCCATACCTTCCCTTTTAGCCAGATAGAGCGAGCGTTTGAGATTATGGATAACAAGCTTGAAGGTGTGATCAAACCTCTGATCGACTTTACATAGGAACGTTCGTGAGCCTTTTCTCATATATCCATGACCATGAAGAGCGTTGCGCTCTCTGGTCATGGTGTGATAATGAGCAATGATCTGCGTGCTCGAGATAAGATGCATTCGGTCACGCTCCCTGTTACCAGGCGTTGCAGGCCGCTTCTCCCATGAGTTGTTAGGGCAATCAATTGGCAACAATTAGTGCCGTCTTGTTTTTCGCCTCGTTCAGCAATTTTGAGCAACTGATTCGCGACATCCAGATCATGGGTAATAACGGTGGTGATCTTTAGCTGTAGTGAGCTAATTTCATGTTCCTGAAGCCGACGTTTGACTGCTTCTAAATACTCCTGTGCGACTGGAAGTTCCTTTCTCAGTGCCCTGGATACACTGTCATCTTGCCCATATTCAAAACAAGATGGCAGATGCAGTACCAATGTAAGTTGGAGCGTTCCCTGAGCTGGCGTGGAGAGGGCTGAGCAGAGATATGCCGTTGGTACGAGTGATTTCTCAGCCATTGGCGATCCATCCAATGCAACCATGATGCGTACAGGCATGGCCTCCTGATCACCTGTCTGATGCAGGAGCTGATCATCTTCTTGAAGCACAAGCACAGGGACCGGGCTGGAGCGAGAGACCCTTTGAGCAACACTTCCCATTGCCCAGCGTTTCAGACCGGTACGTCCGTGGCTACACATCACTATCAGGTCTGTATGCTGCTGGGCCGCCGCCAGCAGAATTTGTTCAGCCGGTATCCCTGCTGCAACCTGTGTCTTTACCTCAATACCCTCTAAATCTGGTCTGTAAGCAGTATGCTGCAAGTATGTCGTTGCCATCTGTGGGTTTGCAGGCTCCTGAGAGGATAACGATGGGAGGCCTATCTCATAAATAGGATCGATTATTTCCAGGAGGAGCAGCGTACTTTGTTGTGCTCGAGCAATACGTGCGGCTATTAGTAAGGCCTGTGCAGCCCTCATTGAGCCATCAAGTGGCACCAGAATATGTTTAAACATCTGTTTTCTCGCCTTTTCATTCTGACCTGCGAACCCTGCTATGCAGGCCGTACGATAAGCAATGGTAGTCTGGTCCGATTGAGGATGCGTTCCGCAGTGCTTCCAAACACCCAGCGATCCAGGGGACTATGACCATGGGTGGTCATGGCGAGCAACTGGAATGAGGGCCAATGACTACTTTTTTCGGCGTATTGGATGATCTCCTGCGCAACATCCGTACTGCTTCTCAGGCTGCTCATCAGTTTGATACCAGCATATGACTTTACCATTGGTTCCAGATATTTCACAACCGTACGCAGATAGGCCTGTGCCTGTTCGTGAATGGTAGCCTGGAGATCAAGGTGGTAGATCTCTTTAAAGAGATCTTCATCGGACTGATTGAGAGGCGGCAGGATGCGTAGGAGATGTATCTCTGCACACTGCGCTGGAGCACAGGCCACCGCAATTGAGATCGCAGGTTCTATGACTGCTTCAGCCTCTGGTGATCCGTCAAGCGCAATGCAGACGCGAAGTTGGTGTTCTCCCTCTGGCTCACCACCAAATGGTAAGGGATATTCATCGCGCTGGATCAATACCGGCACCGGGCAGGAGCGTGCGATTTTGTGGGCCACACTCCCCAATACCCATTGTTTCAAACCAGTATACCCATGACTGCACAGGACCACCAGATCAATAGCGTGATGGCTGACAGCGTCCAGGATAGCCGAAGACGCATTTCCCTGATAGACCTGTGTCGTTACTGGAATCTGGTCTAATAACGGTGATTTCTCTAAATTGTGGAGATATTTCTCTGCTCCCTGTTCTTCAAGCTGCTGAATATGTTCCATCATTCCAACAGTTTCCATACTATAAATGCTCAAAATTTCAATACTTTGTAATAGCAAAATACTGCTATGGTGGACTCGTGCAATATGTGCAGCCAGTGCAAGGGCTTGTTCTGAACGTTGTGAGCCATCCAGCGGAACCAGAATGTGTTGAAACATAACCTTATTCTCCTTGGGAAGGTCTAACGTTGCTTGAGGGCGCATTCAAAATTTACACGCTGATCATAGAGTGGCTATCTCTCAATCTCCTCTCATCCTGTTTCATTGTCTCTCATTACCATCACCATTCAGGGGATACCTGATGGCTCGCGACAGTCTTTTTTTTAGCAGAATGAAGAAGGCACCTGGCTCGAGATCGAACCAGGTGCCTTCTCAATTCTGACTTTCCTAGAGATCTTGTTTTTCAATATGCCAGGATTTTTCTTGTTGTAGACTAATAATGCGAAACAGACCATTGTTACAGACGGGACAGGTGGCCCGCAACGCAGGATGCCCGCTTTTCAGTTCGACAAGGCGTGGCTTATACATTGGCTGCTTCTGGTGACATTTGACACAGTAGGCTTCAATCTCAGGAATCTCGGCGGGAGTGACCCCCTGAAGAACAACAGCTGGGAGCGTATGAGCCGATGCTTCAAAGTGTTCCTCTAGATGTTCAGGTTCATGTTCGGGCTCAGATTGTTCTTGAGGCGGCGTTTGTATCTCTTCCAATGGTGGGGCTTCTTGTATTGGTGTGGTTGCCACAGCTGGAAGAGTTGAGATGGGTTCAGCCGGAGCCACGGCTGGAAGAGTTGGGATAGGTTCAGCCGGAGCCACAGCTGGAAGAGTTGAGATGGGTTCAGCCGGAGCCACAGCCGTAGATGATAGCGTAGCTGGCTGGTTTTTGTGGCCTGCCTGAGCATAAAGATACCAGTAAAACCAGGCTGCCGTAAAACAGAGTCCCGCGAGCCCACCAGTAAAATAAGCGACAAATACTCCAGCTCCAATAACGAGCCAGAAGAGAAAAAGAGTTATAAAGACAAAGCCAAAGATAAAAAACTCCCAGAAACGCTGTCGATACGTCTGAGAGATCAGTGGTCTTGAGATCATCGCAATCCCCCTTTGTTTCAGGCAATAGTAATAAGAAAGGCTCCTGAATTATCGCCTGTATAGTCATCACAGACACCAAAGGTCAAGAACCCTCCAGGTGCATTGATTGTCACAGTATAGGTATGGGTTGTAGCGTAGGTGGGAATCGTTTGTGCCAGAGCGCTGGCTGGATGACCATTGATGCAGAGCGTGGCATAGGCAGGCTCAAGCAGAGGGGTTGTGGGCTGTCCGTCTTGATCGGTATAAATATAGAAGGCATCAGAAAACGCTCGCCCAGAAGCCTGTCCTTCACCCGTAATTGTGAGCGTAACCGATCCTGAGTAGGAATATTGAGTTCTGGCCGCATTCCCGCCTGCTGTAAATGCGACCACCACCTTCTCTTTTGGCATGGGGGTTGGCGTAGGCGTTGGTGAGACTCTCGCCGTGGCCTGGACTGAGGTCGCTACCGATGTCGCGGTCGCGTTACAGGTGAGCTGATGAGTATTCTGTGTTTCCGCTGGAGATGTAGAAGGAAAAGAGAGCCATTGACCTGTCCTTTGGAATGTTGAAGGTCGAAGGAATGCCAGCAGGCAGGCAATTAAGATAAGCACAATAAGAGCGAGACCAATAAACGAGAGCCAGGTAAAACGACGAGACCCACTATTGGGCATGTCCATAACAGTAAAGCTCCTGTTGCATACATTTTTTATCAATCAATAGCCATAGGAAAAATGAGTATGGATGCATAGGCATACATCTAAACTCAACAATAGCATAAGCTCAGAAAAATGAAAAATATTTGTCAAAGAGCAAGGACTTTTATCTTGGGGGGCGATATTGTGATAAAAAAGATAATCAGACGAATGATGAGATGGGAAGCTGATTTGGGATAAAAGAATGGTACAGTCTAAAAAAATATTGAGCCCAAAAAATATTTAACCTTATTGTTTTCTAGCGTCTTTCTAATAGAAGAGCCAGAATATGTGTAAAAATTTGTAAAGCCCCTTGACCAGATTAACACTTTTTTGAGCTACCTGGGGAGGTGGGATTGTGCTTCATCCAAAGTTGTTTCGCACTTTTGCTAGATTTACAAAAATTCTTCTTCTCCTGCTGCTTATAGGTTTTGAGTGGATACCAAATCTCTCGGGTGGTGATGCTCATTATATTAACGAAGCTGGTCTGCAAAGAGCGCGGAGTCAGATGCTAGCCAGTGCCACCTATATATTGGCATATCGTCCATTACCTGAACATGCACAGGCAATGCATGATTTACAAACAATCTTATCTGTGTTTGAGCATGAACAGTCTACGCTACAAGGTAATCCAGCCTCTGATGTACAGGACCAATTGCTCCAGGCAAATAGTGATTATCTCCCACTGGTGACAGCACTTCAGGATATTGTTGCGCATCCACAACGTGCGATCAATCTGCTGGAGGTTAATATTATCGCCTTACATGAACGCGGTTATCTTGTCTCCATGAATGCTCTTGTACTCATTCTGCCACGACATCTAGAGGAGCGTAACATTCAGTTGTTTGTAATCCAGATCATCCTGGAGATTCTCTTTCTCTTCATGTTTTTTCTCGCCATGACAACATTTTTCTGGGAGATAGGAAGATATGGAGAGGGGAGGATAGCAGGTAGATTAATGAATGCATTGCCAATAGCATTTTTTGCGAGAAGACTTATGATAGTTATATTGATATTGGTACTGGTCGGATTGGAAATTATCCCTCTTGGCGTTGGCAACGAAATGGCCTCGTTTAACCAGGCGGCTCTACAGCGAACACGCTGTGAGGTACTGGCTAAATCGGCATTAATTCTGGCCTATCGTCCTCAATCTGAAAGAACAGCGGCACTTAGTGATATTCAGACGATTCTTCCAATTTTTGTGCAAGAGCAAACAACCCTGTTGAGAGATGGTGATAATGAAGTACGGCGCGCTGCACAGCAAGCAACTAAAGAATATCAGATCATGAGCGCAGCCTCACAGTCTCTTATCAGAGAGTCAGACGGACCAATTGATGGAGCAATTGTGACTACTCTCGTGTCTCATCAATCACAGTGCTTTATCCAGATGGATGCAATTGTGACTGCCCTTCAAAATAAGATAGATTATCAGGCCAACCAGATCTTTTTAGTGGAGATACTCATCGAAGGAACACTGATCATCTTTTTTATCGTACTACTCTTTTTCTCTCGTGACCCATTTGTGCCCGATGAGCTTCGTAAAGAGCGAAAATAGTGTTTTTTTACAGATAATTAGTAGCGACTCAAAGGAGTAAAAAAACCTACAATGCTAATCTTGCTTTGCTGAGCCTTGCGAGATGCTTCCAGAGGCATCTTCCTTTCAATGCGACTGAGCAGAATATGCCAGGCACAGCGATCATTGGTTGAATGGATGGATTGTACAACAATGTAAACCCATCGATAAAAGGGCCTCTTGACAACCTTCATTCTCTGATCTAAACTTACATTGTAAGCTTACAGTGTAAGTTTAGAGAGGATAAGGATCATGGCGAAATCTAGTGAGCCGCTCACACGGCAAAGAGTGTTGGAAGCGGCCTTGTTCTTACTTGATCAAGAGGGGCTGGAAGGTTTCAGTATGCGCAAGCTTGGAGCTTCGCTTGGGGTCGAGGCGATGTCGCTGTACAACCATGTGGAGAGTAAGCAAGCCTTATTTGATGGGGTAATCGAACTGCTCATCATTCAGGCACCGTTGCCTCTGCACCCCCATGCCACGCCACGCGAGGAATTGTGGGCCATTGCCCATGCCTTTCGGGATGTGCTCCGCGCTCATCCACGAGTGCTTCCGCTCGTGGCCACCAGTCCGCTGCGCACACCAGCCTCTCTCGTTCTGTTGAATCATCTTCTTGAAACCCTCCATCAGGCACAGATCACTGGCGTCCAATCCATCTATGCGCTCCAGTGCCTGGTCGGTTTTATTGTTGGGCATACCCTGCTAGGCACGAGAACGCAAGCCGTCGCGGGCCTGGAGCCAGGGCCGAACGGCCCAATGGTCTGGCAACAGTTTCCGGCAGACCACTACCCCAGGCTTCACATGCTCTTGCCAGAGCTTGCCCAGTGGAATGCCGACCAGGAGTTTGACTTTGGATTGCAGGCTCTGTTCCAGGGCTTCTTTGAGCAATAGAAAGAAGAGAGACAGCATGTCGAGAACAAAGGTAAAGCACTACAAGGTCGCCAATGGAGATGTGCAACTCGCCGTCAGCGAGACTGGGCAGGGACAGACGCTCCTGTTCTTCAATGGTGGTGGAGCAACACAAGTCTCCTGGAAGCGAATCATTGGCGAACTCCAGGGGCACTATCGGCTTGTCACCTTCGATTTTCGCAACCATGGGAAAACCAGCACCTCACACAATACCTCCCTGGAGAGCTTCCTGACGGATGCAGAGGTCATCATGGACAAGGTTGCTGGTCCTCGGCCTCTTATCATTGGCTGGTCTCTGGGAGCTGACCTGGCCGTCTGGTATACGGCACGCCATCCGGGAAGAGTGGCAGGGTTGTTTCTTATTGATGGAGCAGTGCCAGTCAACCTGGTGATTGATCCCGAGGACACCAGAAGGCGACTCAACACACCAGCGATGAAATTCGGACCTTTGCTTTTGTATCTAGTTGGCATGGGCTATCGTCTCACGCCTGACGAGTATGCGGCGCTCACCATCGAGCTCAATAAACGCCGCGAGCAGCTTCTTTCAGCCTATGAGCAACTGAATTGTCCCGTGGAACTGGTTCTGGCAACGAAAGTTGCCGGGGAAAAGGGGGATCGTGCTGAGCGAAACAATGCTCTGTGGCGATCTGGAGGAGAACAACTGGGGCTCTTGTATCCTGCATTTTCTATCCAGTGGTTGGACGTCAGCCATCAACTCCCATTTAAAGAGCCACTCAGCCTCGCGCACTCCCTTGACACGTTTGTCCAACGTATGCAGGGTGGCTCGCCAATCCCAACGGTTCCCGCATTGGAAACATCGCAGATGGAAGGGAAATGAGCAAGGCATACAGCTTCCAACACACAGCGGATGCGATAAAATCACCTCAGCAATCTGATAGTGGAGCAGGTAATGGATGAAGTGTTTCTCATCTTCTTCCCTGCTCCACTCTACCAGCCGTAGCGTAATTACATCTAGATATACTACTGATTGCCGCTTTAGCTTAAGGAAGCATCATCGAATAATGTATAGGTGGGATACGTGGCGCGATTATTGTCATGGCTGGTCAAGGTCAGTGTATAGGAATGACCTGCCGTCACGCTGGTCGTCACCTGCACCCACGTTGCGTTATTATTACAGGTTTTTGCCAGAGGAGTTACCGTAGTGCCGCTCGTATTATCTTTCAGCGTAGCCGTTGCCCAGTCATGTCGCAATGTATCTGGACAGTGAACCTGATACCAGAAGCTCAAAGTGCTGGCACCACTGGGAACGGTGAAGGTCTGACTGATGCTGCTATCACCATTGGTTGGCGAGGTCGATCCTGCCCGTGCTGAGAACGAGCCTGCATGAGCAGTCGTGCTGATTGAGGTCGTCCCAACTGTCGTCCAGCCAGAAAAGTCGCCTGTCTCAAAACCACCATTCGTAATACCACCAGGAGTAGGCGTCGGAGTGGGAGTGGGAGTTGAAGTAGGCGTAGGCGTTGAAGTGGGAGTTGATGTAGGGGTACTGGTTGGTGATGGTGTTGGTGTTCCTGTTGACTGCCAGCAATCTGTAATCGCGGAGACGGTTGAGCTATTGTTGGCAGCTGGAAGTCCATACATATCTTCCATCGTGCGCAAGACATTATAATGATTAATGGTCTCGCTATACTGCCCCGTTTTGACCATTGGGCCCACAAAGAGCGTTGCAATCTGATTGCTCTGTGAGCTGTCGTCCTCATCCCAGGTGACGATCAGGAGACTATTGTTGGTCTTTGCCCATTGGACATAGGAATCGAGATTTTGTTTCAGCCAGGTATCACCCTGCTGAATGGTCCCATCATGCATATCATCTTGTAGATTAGGGACGACAAAGGAGATAGTTGGCAGGGAACTAAAGTTAGCAGAACTGGGGAAACTGGTAAAGGGCAGATTAGCACTTGTTGGGACATCAGTAAAGTTTACCCAGGGATTATGTTTGCGTGCATAACTGCCTGAAGTACAGACCGTCGAGCCGATTGAGGGAAGGCCCTCGGAATAGCCACCAAAGGTCAGGCCTGCATTGATTAATTCACCACCGAGATCAGGAGCCGAGAAGGTATGTGGGCAAGAGTCGTCGGTAATTCCCTGAGTCGAGCCAGAATAGAAAGCTAAATAATTAGGCTCGCTGGGATGCGCGACGGCAAAGGATCTGGTGAAGAGAGCTCCACTAGTGGCGAGTGAGTTAATATAGGGAGCACTACTGGAACCAATGATTTCGTTGTACGAATGATTCTCTTCCATGACAACGACAACATGGTTAGGAGTAGGCAGCGTCGTCTGCGCATAGGTGTGGGAAACATTCAGAAAACTGCTAAGAGCCACTGTAGCAATCAGCAGAAGTATGCAAACAAATGCGACTATGACGGAAGCAAAGCGTCGCGTAGCTAATTGAAAAACGGTCTTCATGATGTACACTCCTCAGGTCTTCTAAGGTCAATAAATTTTCCATAGAATGAGTGAAAATGAAAGTAAGATCGGACGGTTCACCAGATAAAGGGTAATATGTTTATATCGCTACTATCATTAATAATGAGTTAAATTTTGGTAAAAATACTGATGAGAAAGATTAACCCACCACCCAAAAAAGATCACCATGGTCAATTTGACGCTCACGTTTCATTAAAAAAATGGGTCAAGCGATGCCTTCAGTTGAAGACACCGCTTGACCTGCTTTAAAATCACCAGGACGGAAGGCTTCCAGCTATCAGGACATACTACAGGTTGTGCCATTAAGGGTAAACGACGTAGGTGCGGAATTACTCGTGGTCCAGGAGCCATTGAAGCCAGGATTGACCGTTCCTCCAGGAGCAATCACGTTATTATAGCTGAGATTCTGGATCGCCACCTGACTTCCCTGCTGATTCAATGCACCATTCCAGATCTGAGTGATCTGCTGTCCATTGGGGAACGTAAAGGCCAGCGTCCAACCATTGATCGTACTTGAGCCTGTATTCGTAATCGTCATATTGGCCGTAAAGCCTCCAGGCCACTGATTTTGGATCACATAGCTAACGCTACAAGCGCTACCCGTAATAGGCGTAGGAGTAGGTGTTGGTGTGGCTGTCGGCGTAGGCGTAGGAGTCGTTACAGGAGTGGGAGTAGGAGTCGTCACGGGCGTCGGAGTAGGCGTCGTTACAGGAGTGGGAGTCGGAGTTGGTAGACCACTTCCATCAGGCAACTGGCCCCACACCTGTGTATTGCCATCAAACACAGGCAGATTGGTCACTTTGACAGGATTTGATCCATTGGGCGCAACACCTTGAAACGACCAGTCATTACTGGGGTCCCAGGCTCCCGAGCTCGTAATGCGGAATTGCACTTGCTTCTGAAATGCGCTCTGTCCACCGGGATAGATAGGCGTTCCAGCACAGCTTGCCGTAACATAATAAATGTTGCCAGCGTACTGTGTTGGACCTGACAGAAAATTACTGCCGCATTCTGAATAATTTGTATTCAATGTCAGCATATTGGGTGTCACACCAGCATCCAGAGTGAAGTAATAGCGCAACGACAGATTGCTGGTAATGCGTGCGGGCCAGCCAGACTTGTTAATAAACTCAGCCTTGATCTCCGTGAAATTGCTTCCGGATGCATTGATTGCAGCCTCAGAATAGATCTCATCATCATCCTTGGCTTTATCGGGCATCGAAGCAACCGGACTACCACCATACTCTTTATAGAGACGAGCCAGGGCACCGGTAAGCGCGGCATTATAATCATCGGCAGGCTCATTGGTGGCATAATCCTGTCGATTATCAGTAAAGGAATCGTTGGCCGATGAAGGCCCACCCACTAAGGCTCCATACAGAATATGGCGTTGATAGGTAGGATTGCCGATATTATTTGTCCACGAATCGTGCGATTCTCGATGGTGTGGTGTTTGAGGATAGCACGAGCCGAAGCCTACCATATAGCTACAATTGCGAGGATTGGCTCCAAGAATGTAGTTGATCTGGCCGACAGCAAAATCGTGGTAGCGAGAATACAGTGCATTACCAGCTCCCAGATAATCAGCATAAATGAGCGCCACAAAGGCAGTATCTGCGGCATAGCGGAGCGAGCCCCATTGATCAAGGAACGCCTCGCCGCCCGGTGAATATGTAATCTTCTGTCCATTCACCCCAACAGTCCAGTAATCGAGCCAGCGCTGTGCATCATCTTTGTATTGCTGCTGCCCTGTAATCTGAGCGAGCAGAACATACGTCCCGTAGGAGACATCATCCCAACCAATGGTCCATTTATAGGAATGGGTTGTCGATTGAGGCTCCGTCCCAAGGTTTGCATAGTAGTTTTCAGCCTTGGTCAGATAGGAAGGATCGTTGGTCGCCTGATAGAGCCAGATTGCACCCCAGACCAGCTCATCATTGTAGCCACTATAAGAGGTATAATAGCCACTGGCAGCCGTAATACAGGAGTCGTATTTTCCGCGATAGTTATCCGCAAACGAGTAGAGTTGTTTGGCGTGATCCAGCAACGTACTTGCGTATGTTGCGTCCGTCGAACTAAAAACGATAGAGGAGGCAGCCATCGCAGCAGCCGTCTCACCAGCGAGATCTGATCCAGGACAGCTCGCATCAATTTTATAAGCAGGCCTGTTCATCTGCATCACTTCAGCAGGGCCCCAGAAGGCATGGTCATCACTTCCATTTCCCACCTGTCCATAGAGGACATTGGGAGCTGGATGGGCCTTAATAAAGTAGTCATTCACAAAATGAAGGTTATTCATGATGTTTGTCAACTGACCATCACTGGTATAGGCATCGCGGTTCGCGATCACCCCCCATGCCAGCATGGTAGCGGAATAGGCCATAGGCAAGCCAAACTTCACATGATCACCCGCATCATACCAGCCGCCAGTAAGATTCAGACCAACGTCAGAGCCATCATTAAGCGCAGAATCGCCAACCCAGGGCACGCGGTTCCAATCAGGTTTATGGCCAGACGATTGTTCTTCATAAAAGTAGATAGACTTCTGAAGGGCCTCTCCATAATTGAAGGCTGGAGCAGCCTTGACATGGGTCAGGTAGGAGGGGGCAAATGAGAAGGCGAGAGCGGAAAGCATCAGGCCCGTCGCCAATAGGCTAGAGAGTACGCGCCTGTGCCACGTTGTGCCAAAAAGAGAGCGGAGCGACATTGCTGAGTCATCCTTTCTGAGAAGAGCCTGTCATAACTCTATGACAGGCTCTGACTATAACTGGCCTGACTACGAATTCGGGAAGAGCAAACCATAATCAGCATTGGCAAGAGCGATATCCGCCTGTGCCCAGAAGCGGTGATAGGTGAAGGTTGGAGCGGCTCCACCATTCAAGTAGGCATTCACTTTTGGCCATGCAGGATCGTTGACGTAATTGGGGCGCTCAGTCAGGAAGGTCGTTGACGAATTCAAGGTCGCCCCCTGTCCGTTTTTCCCGGTCCAGCCAGCAGGAATCGAGACCGAATCATTAAACTGGCTATAGTCGGTACGAACTTCAGGATTGGAGACACCGATACTATCGCGATAATTCGTCCACATTCGATCAAGCAGAGCCTTTGCAGTCGTTTGCGAGGCAGAATCGCCAGACTTAGCTGCATAGTACATAAAGGTTTTTGCCAGAGCGGCTGTCACGCCAACATCTGTCGTATAGTCAACCACAGAGACATGTAAACCAGCATTTGCGCCAGGATTGCTGGCATTCCAGGTATCGGGCTGTCCTGTCCAGTTTAACGTTGAGGGGATTGCATAGGTGCCATCGGAATTGAGCTTTGTATTGGCAAGGGCCCAGGCGATCCATTTATCGAGAATCGTTTTTGCAGAGGCATCGCCCGTCTCGTGATAATACTCAGCAACGCGCTCCATTGACCATGCCTGGTAGCCGAACCAGTTATTGCTTGGAGGATCATGGTATTCAGGCTGCCAGTCGTACGAGAGACCATAGAATGTTGGATCGCCAGCAGGAGGGATGCCATAGTGCCCTTCCCAGCTATTGGTTGCGCCACCAGCGATACCACCTTCAGAGGATTGCAGCCAGCGATAGAACTCCAACTGTCGGCTTAAGCTTTTTGACCAATCGCTGGCGGCAGTTGGAGAAAGAGGCTTAAGTGCAGACACTGTACTGAGAGCCCAGGCTGCGAGCGGGTTTTGATAGCCCTGGTGAGAGGCGCTTGACCCAATGCGCCATGCCCAGGTACCAGATGCAGGTAGCGCCCCACCCCAGGCATAATACCAGGACAGCAGGTAGTTTGAGCTACTCTTTCCAGTTCCAGCCGGGCAACTTGAGCTCTGACAGCCAGGGTTTTTGAAGTACTTATCAAAGAAGGAGTAGCGCAGGTAATCGCCCATTTTTGCCGCCTTAGCTACCGTACCAGCGATATCCGCACTCTTTCCCTGGGCAGCAGCCGACATATAGGCCCAGTAAGCAGCCTGGACGACGCGTGCATCGGCATCGGGCGCATCGGTGTATTTCCACTGCTGAGAGTAAGCACCATTATTGACATTCTTTGTAAAAAGATCCAGGAAACCGTTTGGCCCGCCATATTTGAACGTATCACAATCTGGCTGCACAACTGTCTTCCAGACCGATTCGGAGGCTCCGCGCTGATAGGAGTTGATATAAGATGGTTTCGTCGTGCCATCGCCACAGTGTCCATTGCCATACCAGTTATCGGTGTCAAGCAGCCAGTGCATCCCATACACATCTGGCGTGCCATAGGCCTGTTGGAGTTCAGCAGCAAGAGGGTCTTGCCCAACACTCACGCTGCTATCCAGTTGAGCTGGATAATCTGTAATATTGACGGACTCTGGAGCGTACTGAGCCGGACTATTGGCATTATAGCCTGCATTGGTTGGCTGATCCGCATGGGAAGGGATCATATAGGTTTCCATGGTGGTCCAGGCATCATTGAATGGTTTCCAACTGCCTGTGATTTCGCCATAAGTGGCTTCCAACCAGAGCCAGTAGCTAAACGTTTCAGAGGTTGTTTCATGGCCGTAATCTGGGGCCTCAACGATTAAGGTCTCAACCGAATGATAGGGAATACCTTGTGAACTAAAGTAGCCGTTGGCAGGATTCTTGATATCATTGTAGAGATCAAGGAAACGCTGCGTGTACTGACCACCACTACCCCCACCACTTACCACTGTAGCAGTCACCGTAACATCTGCATATCCGGATGCAGATGCGGTAATGGTTGCCTTACTGCCAATCGTTGAGGTATTATCAGCCCCAATGATCACCGTCTGCTGCGTGTTCCAGTTGGCAGGAGTAAATGTTAAGCTCGATCCAGCGCTGATTTTGACGCCGGTTGCGCCACTTGCGGCAACTGAGACGACGACATTGCTTGCAGGCTGTTTGGACAGAGAGATTCCCAGCGAGGCAGTATTTCCCTGTACCACGTTCAAGCTGGCGGTACTGGTTAGAATCTGCGGAGTAACCGGTTGCGTCACCGTGATAGTAACCGGGGCCGATGTTGCGCTTAAGCCGTCGCTCGAGTAGGCTACGGCAGTCAGAGAATAGCTGCCAGCTGCAACATTATTCCAGGAATAGGTATACGGTGAGGACGTGACTGCTCCAAAGAGAGAGCTGCCATTGTAGAACTCAACCCGTGTAATGGTCCCATTGCTATCGCTAGCTGTGGCCTGGAGCGGAATATTCGCAGGTGCCTGGAATGAACTTCCCGAGGTTGGGCTCGTAAGGGCGACTGTGGGTGGGATCCCGTTGCAGGCTGCACCATTGATGGTGAAGGCCGTAGGAGAGGTATTGTCGTTGGTAAAGACACCATTAAAACCAATGGTTGTTGAGCCATTGGGGGCAATCGTGCTGTTCCACGACAGGCTCTGGGCCGTCACATTTTTTCCACTCTGCGACCAGTTTGCGCTCCAGCCCTGGCCAACACTTTGATCGCCTGGAAAGGTAAATCCAAGCGTCCAACCATTGAGTGGAGTGGAGCTAAGATTGGTAATGGTAAGATTGGCGGTAAAGCCACCAGGCCAGATATTGGGCAGTGAATAGTCTACCTTACAGGTTGCCCCTGCTGCATGGGTTGTGGCCGGTGATTGGCCAATAAGCAGCCCGCTGACCAGAGCCAGGATTGTCGTGATCATCAGCAATGATCGGACTATCCCTTTACGCATGTTCAACCTCCTTGTCATAGAGATTCATTAGTGTACTCGGTTGACTACCCGTCCATACGACAGGACGGATGGATGTCACTTTGTCTGAGACAGCTACAATGAACAGCGATCGGAATGGATTGGCATGCATTTTGCAGCCAGGCATCACCTCCTTTCTCTGGGCTGGGCGACGAACCCCAGCTGAGAACAGTTCTGTTTCGGGCTGACCCTGAAAAGAAGACAAAAAGTTCTAGCTGCTCCCCTGAACGTGAAGCATAAGGAAGGGGTCTTTTATTGATCAATTGATAGGTAACGCTATTTAAAGAGATGCAAAGGCGCTGCTAATAAATTCTCGAACACAGCGATCACCTGGAAATTCGTTTTTTAAAATGAAGAGATATTCAGAAAAGCGTTTTTGGAGGAGAGAAGATGCCACTGCATGAATAACGCTGGCGGCCTCTCTGGCAATGGTGATGCTCGCGTCACGTTCCTGTTGATGAGCATAGGCCTTGGCAAGAGGAATCAGCGTAAGAATCCTCCGTTCAAGCCATTTTGGTGGTAGCTGAGTTAATGCCTGCTCTAAATGGTGGATGGCCTGTGCATACTGGTGATTAATCAACATACATTCGCCCGCCATCTGGTGCCAGCGTACGAGATCAAACTCTTCATTTGGCTCGAGGTGTTCAAGGAAAGCAACCGAAGCTTCAAGTTTATGTTGCATTGTGCCTTGATCGCCCATGATAGAGGCATTGTAAGCCCAGTTTGCCAATAGATGCGCTTTCAAGCGCAGATACTCACAATCATTGCGCTGCTCAATACAACCTAAAGCCGTTTCCAGATGATGAATAGCCTCAAGGTGTTTTCCCCCTGCATTGGCCACAATAGAGTACCAATTCAGGCTCTGAGCCTGATTCCAGAGATCATGCCCTGCATAAGCCACATTAAAAGCTCTGGTATGTGCCTGCTGGGCTGCGACATAATCATTCTGGAAATAAAAGCCAGCCCCGATAAGATTATAGATGGTTGAAAAAAAGCCCGGGCAGATGGTGGGATCGAGAAAGACATATGTTTGCTGGACAAGGTGCAATAAGGCCTGGCCCAGAACGATGACCTGCCTGGGACTGGACGTGTGAAAGATCTGCCAGCTCTGTTGAATGCTCGTATCGAGCGCAACGGTGAGTTGTTGCCGTTCCTCATCTGAAATACAGCGTGTAGTGAGTTGCGTCTCCAACTGAAGGACATTTTTTCGGATGCTAGCGGGCATATTTTGCATTCCTTGCAAAATGATGCGTAGGGGCTCGAGGATCGCGTTAAGGTTCCATTGTTCATCAAATAAGGAAGAGAGCTTCTGGGCTTCAAAGATTAACCACGGCCCTGATGGTTCCTGAGCGCGTAAATATCTATCAAGCTGATCTGTGGCTAATTCTGTCAGCGCCGTCTGAGCAGGCTTGTTGCTCTGAATCTCGATTGATGTCTCATGGTCCATTTGAGGACTTGAGAGATCAGGGTGCAGGAGACCTAATTCATGCGAGCTCTTCCCAAAGTAAGCGCATAATCTTCGTCGTGACTCAGCATTGATGACGTAATTATGCTCAGCTCTCCAAATCGTTGAAGCTCCTACCTTTGCTTCATCCGCAAGCCTGGCGGTGGTTAAATTATGTTGACAACGAGCTACGCGCAGAGGATGGATTTGTGCCTTGTTCATCATTGCCTCCCAGGTGCTTCAATGCATCTATTGCAATTATGTACAGACAAGATACAGTTGTCAATGCTCTCTCCTTCAATAAAGGGCCCCTTTTTGGAAGTGAAGAAAAACTGATGATCTGGCTATCGGGGTTTTCATCTAGTACTATAGCATATTTGCTACTTGTTAGCACAAGAAATTTTTATTCAGTTTTTATTCACATTCATGATTTCATTGACTTTTATTGGTACTCTATGCTACACAGAGTGCTTGGAGATAGTTTCTGTCTCATTGTGTCTCTGAGAAAAAGAGTGATAGTAAGAAAGTGTGGTACTTTATGACGACTTCTCACCGCTCCTCTCGTGCAGGATATTGGCACACACACGAAAACTATATTTATGATAGCAACGATCAGATCGTTCGCATTGCGGGCATTAATTGGTTTGGCTTTGAGACATCTACCTATGTCGTTCACGGTCTTGAGCTGAGAAATTATTGCGATATGTTAAAACAGATACAGAGTCAGGGATATAACACCATTCGTTTGCCCTATTCGAATCAGCTCTTTGATCCTGAGAGTAAACCGAACGAGATTGACTTTACTAAGAATCCTGATCTGGCAGGCCTGACGGGTCTGGAGATCATGGACAAGATTATTCTTCAGGCGGGAGAGTTAGGGCTACATATTATCCTTGATCGCCATCGCCCGGATGCTTACGCACAATCGGCCTGCTGGTATACCGCAGACTATCCAGAGACACGTTGGATTGCTGATTGGCAGATGTTAGCGCAACGTTATCGTGATCAGACGGCGGTTATTGGGGCAGATCTCCACAATGAGCCTCATGCGCCTGCTCGTTGGGGTGGAGGTGATCTATTAACAGATTGGCGACTGGCTGCTGAACGTGCAGGGAATGCGATTCTTGATGTCAACCCCAACTGGCTGATCTTTGTTGAAGGGGTTGATTGCTATGGTCCTGATGAGCGCTCATCAGAAGAACTACACTACTGGTGGGGTGGGAATCTCGCGGGAGCGGCGATCGATCCCGTCCGTCTGAATGTGCCTGGTCGTCTGGTCTATTCTCCTCATGACTATCCACCCGAAGTTCACCCTCAACCCTGGTTTTATGCTTCGGATTATCCTGAAAATCTGCCGACCATCTGGGATAAACATTGGGGATATATTGCGAAACAGAAGATTGCTCCAATCTTGTTGGGAGAGTTTGGGACACGATTACAGGATGAGCTGGCTCAGCAGTGGCTTGAGGCGCTTACCCGCTATCTGGGGATGGGGAAAACAGGCATGCATTGGACCTACTGGTGTTGGAATCCAGATTCTGGCGACACTGGTGGTATTTTAGAGGATAATTGGCAGACGATTAATCAAGTCAAGCAGGCGTATCTTGCGTTGATCACACCTTCCAGTTAACGACTGCTTCAAGTGAAGCATCGGTTCACAATAAAGGAATTGAAAACAGGTATCGAAATATGGTGTGTGCTCGACCTTTTTTATGAATAAATCAGCCATAAGGTTTTTTCTGGACCGTAACATAAGTTCATTCGCCAATTTGTGAGAGTATACTCGTTTAAATGGATGTGTATCAATTTATTGAGTGATACACGATTTCTTGCAGATAAGCGAAAGGATTGCCTTATGGCCGAGCTATCCGATACGGAATTTATTTTGCAGGTAGCGCGTGACGTGGTCGAAGAGATCGCACCAGAAGAGCTGGTATCGTTTTCACTGGTTGCGGAGGCATATATACAGAACCCGCAAGGTTTGCTGACGCGCCAGACCTCTGAAGAGGTAGATCTCGGGTTAGGAGCTGGCGAACTGATCACCGTCTGGGCTCCAACGATTTTGCTGCTGCTGCAACAGGCAATCCTACAAGGTGGGAAAGATGCAGTAACAGATGGAACAAAGGCTCTCTTTTCAGGCGCATTTGCGCGCATTGGGAGACTATGGCATCCCAAGAATAAGAAGCAGGCTGTGGCCTTACCTGCGCGGGGGCATGAACTGAGTCGGGAGGAATTGCAGATCCTGCTGAACTTTTTTCATACGACTGCGCTGGAATATGGTGTGAAAGATCCTAAGGCTCGTCAGATCGCGGAAGCCGTGGTGGGTAAATGGGCGACCCGGTCTGTGAAAGAGGCAGGCCAGTGATAAAAACAGCTCCTCTTTCACCTGAGCTGCGACCGAACCTGGGGGCGTTTGGCACCGAGACGGATCGCAGGCTGGTGCTGCTGCTCTTTGCCATTCTCGCAGCCAGCCTCTATATGCTGCATGTTGAACTGGTAAGCACCTTTTTGCAAGGAATGTTTACTGACTGCTTGCAAAAGTCATTTAATCATCCAGGACTGAATCTAAACGCCATGGCACCTGATGGACTGTTGCAGACATGCAGTATCGTCCCGGAACGCTGGCAAACGTTGGGGATGCTAGTGGGCCTGTTCGTACTATTGAGTCTGGGACTGCTCGTGTACTGGCTTTTTCCGCGCTTGAAAATTCTATGGAACAATCTGATGCCGTTGGAGCACTATCGGCAGGCGGTAATTGTGCGCGGGAACGAGCGGATACATATTGTAGAGTTTCTGGAAGATGTGCGTGCGACCTATATACCATGGGTGCAGCTGCGTTATGTAACGAATCGCAAGGAGGCAAAGCAGAAGCTTCCGTCCGTATTTAGTGGGCCAGGACAACTTTATCTCTTTGTGCCTTTTCATACGGTGATGCTATTCCAGCAAGATACAATGGCGTTTCGTGCGGGTGTGCTCCACGAGCTGGCCCATTGTTATCATAAAGATTCTCAGAAGGTCTATTTTGCGCGTGCAATGACGCTGGTTTTTGCGCTGGTCATCTTACTGCCATTTCTCGTGTTTATGCTCTGGTCGCTGATCGTGGTACCTACGAGCCTGACCCCACTGGTAAAGATAGAGTTTGTGTGTAGTCAGTTCTGGGGCGTGCTGGTGATGATGGGGCTCATCTGGTTGCTCTACCGCTCAGTCCTACGATCAAGAGAGGCGGCGGCTGACGTACAGGCCAGCTATTGGGCAGGCACCGATACAGCGTTAGCAGAGGCATTGCAGCGTTTGAATAGAGGAAGACGTTCGTGGTGGCAGGTGCTGCGGAGCTCGTATCCAGATGAGCGAGAACTGAACGTGCAGCAACCGGAAAGGCTCTTCCGTCTCCGTCCCTGGGAGGCGCTGGCGACGGGGATAGCAGCCAGTCTAAGCCTGCCCACCTTCTATTTTACGGTATTGACGCTCTCTTCAGCGTTAAATCTCAGCACTATTTCTCTCCCCGCATTGATTTTTTTGGGGATAATTGGTTCGCTGTTCTTATGCCTGCTGGTTGTGATTGTGGTTGGGCAGATGATCTGGCGAGCAATGCTGCTCGTGAAACTCCAGGGAGGAAAGCACCTGGTAGGAACGGGCCGTCTTGGACTCTATCTGGCTCTGGGTTTCGTGCTGGGTTTTCTCTTCTCATTACAATTTACGCCCTTCCTGATCTATTACTATCTCAACTGGCAGATCGTGCTGGTGTATTTTGGCCCCTGGCTTCTGGCTCTGGCCCTGATCCTGGCTGGTTTCTGCCGCTGGCTGGCTCTGCTGGCGGGCGTCTGGCTGGAGGTAATTGAGAGTAGGAGGATGGCGCGCCGGGTAAGCGCCGTGAATCTCGTGGTGGCCAGCATTGTGCTGGCGACTGTCATGGCCGGGGTGGCGTTTTTATGCTTGATAACGCTGGGTTATCTGTTTCCACAGGGCATTGATTATCACGCTTTACTCAGGCCAATCACATTGCAGGCCAACGATATACGCGTTTTCTATGGGATTATATCCCAGTGGCTGGCCTTTGGCCTCCTGCCCCTTCCCGGAGTCGTCTTCATCCTGATCGTATTATGGGCTATGCCGCTGTTTAGCTGGTTCTGGTATCGGAGGCAAAGATCCACCAATCATTATGGCTGGGGCTTAGCTGATAGGGGTCCAACCACTTTAGAGAGACCATCTGTACACAATCCGTTTCAATTGGGCTTGTTGGGGGAGACGTCACTGGTGCTGGGTGTCTTCTTCTGCGCACTCTTCTTGCTCTTCCATCAGATCTCACTTGCCGTAGTGAGTGTAGAGCAGCTCTATCCATACACGTTTGCTCTGGTCGTCGTCCCACTGGTGATTGCGGCACTCTGGCAAGGTGGACTCGCAGCCTTGTTGTATTGGGAGACTGACGGGCAACGATTCATCAACGGACTGGTAGGCGCGTTTCTGCTGGGAGTGGTGATTGCGATCGGCTGTTTTTTCGTCTATCGTCTGTTTGGGGGAGCGCTTGGCTATCCAGTAGCAGGGGATCAGTTCTGGATATTCTGCTGGCAAGTGCTTGCCTGGGGAAGTATCGGCACCTATGCACTGCTGCTGGGCTTCAAAGGCTGGCAACGTGCGAAGAGTCTGTTTGTATCAAACAGCCTGGAGACTGCTTCACAACCAGTTGTGGATCAGCTTGATAGGAGAGCCGAGAGCAGAGTACGAGACAGGCGCAGGCGGTGGCGCTGGCTGTGGTTAGTCTCAGTATTATTGATAATCATTGCTTTACTCTTACCGCGCTATGTAAGTAAGCAGGCACCAACGGCAATGGCCTTTACAGGTATCGTCAAAGACGGAGATTTTGAAGTTCCTGTTGTGCCGATAGGATCATTTAACGAGTATTCTGCTGGACAAACCTTTAGCGCCTGGACCGTGGCTGCGGGAAGTGTCGATCTGGTGGATAATCAATACTGGCGATCGGGTCACGGCAAACATTCAATGGATATGGACGGAAATAGTGCGGGGGCCCTCTATCAAGATCTCCCAACAAACATTGGAGGAACCTACATACTCTCGTTTGAACTGGCGGCTAATCCTGAATGTGGAGATGCAGTCAAGACATTACAGATCTGGTGGGGCGGTAAACTGCTGGATCAGATTCAGGTGAGCTCGCATGGGTATAACAATCAGCAGATGGGCTGGCACAATTCGCTGAGTTATGCCACACATACAGCGATGAATGTAAAATTTCCATATATAGTACAGGCAACTGCCACAAAAACACGACTGGAATTTATCAGCCTGACGCCAGGCTATTGTGGTGCAGTGATCGATCTGGTGTCAGCAGTAGAGACGAGCACAGTGTAAGAAATCCGCTTGCTGTGAGAAGCTCAGATCTATGGAGCTTGAAATGCGCACAAACGCACAGTAACTGTGTGGCCTATCTCATACCGCTGACCCAAAAAATCCCTTAGAATGCAAAGCAGAAATACCTATTAGCTTATTATCAATCAGAAATCTGATTTTCTTCTGATAAGGTGTGTCTTGCAAGGAGCGTGGTGATTATGCTAAAGCGTTCTCAGCGGATTTCGATTTTTTCGACTCTATCCATCATCTTTTTTGTTTTTATCCTCACAGCATGTGCCAATACACCGGCCAATCCTGGCGATCAAGTGGCTACAACGTCTCCAGGTGGCCAGGGAACAGCAATAGCTCAGACAGCGACCCATACCACGCCTGGGCCATTTGGGGATACGTCGTGCCCGGCTGCCAATACGGCGCGTGCCGCAGTGCTGCACCCGCTGGCCCTGGGGAGCCATCAGAACCTTGTGTATATCTACAATGACGTGCCAGCCAACACCTCAACCTCGTCGGGTGTGTTGAGGCGTTATGATGCAGCAACGAGCCAGAAGGTCGATATCGTAACCAGTGGTCTGCGCATCGATCAGGCTCAGGTCTCTCACGATGGGCAATGGATCCTTTTCCTGAGCATTCCAGATCCTCGGGGCGACCACGAGCATAGTGCTCTGCTCCAACTGGTGCGTATGGATGGTCAGGGTTTGCAGACGCTCTATTGTTTCCCGAATGCCACGTATTCTGGCCAGGGCACCAGTACGCGTCTACCGATCTCGATCCAGTGGTCTGAAGATCAACACACGATTGCCTTTTCAACCAACATCAATAACGATACCAGCACCATTACCCTCCTCAATGTGACAAACGGCCATCTCACCACTCTCCTGAGCCAGCACGATAGCCTTTATACCTACCGTGTGCTGACCTGGCTTGATCAGAAGAACGTGTACATTCTCAAAGAGGGAGGTAGTGCGCCCACACCTCCAGCCACGCTCTACGTTATGGATGTCACTACCGCTTCTCCAGCGCTCGTCAACGTTATGACCACCGATACGCGCATGAGCTACTATTCATTCGATAGCAGTCCTGACGGGTCCAAACTCTTTAGCTCGTACTGTTTGCAGGCAGCCAATCCCTATAATTCTACTGTCTCAAGCGGTCCTGCGAAAGGGGGAACACGCACAACCTTCTTTCAGGGCACGCCACAGGATTGTGTCCAGGTCACCCGCGCCATCTCATCCAGTAAGTTGCTATTGCTGGCTCACGTTGCCACTGAGGCTGGCAATGCCTTCTCCAACGATGTCTGGACCATGGATGCAACCCCTGGAGCCAACTATAATATAGTAAGCCTGCTCTCTGTCTCACCCGACGATGCGACGAGCTACGATTTCAACGAAAGCACCCAGTTTTCCTGGTCGAACATGTCACGCGACAGTAGCTTCTACGCCCTTCAATCCACTAATCCAGCGGCGAAAGTCCAGAGCATTTTGATTGGTCCGCTGGCTGGCGGAGATGCCAAAGCGATCGCGACCACCCCCAGTGGCTTGAGCACCGTGAATCTGGTGGGCTGGACAACAATGTAAAGAAGGCTCCTCCGGTTCCACAATGTTCGCCCCTCCAGGATTCAATTGGAAACAATGTCATGGCGGGGCTGGCATAGTGGAATGGGACATTTCGGCAGGAGACAAGCGACCTGCCCTACTTGTATTGTTTATCACGCACCATTTTGAATATAAAACGATGTAAAGTAGGGCGTCTCTTTCCTCTGTTCCCATTCCGCTCTGGTCGCCCCTCCATGGTTCAATGGGAAAGGAGGCTATGGGGGTGCTGGCATAGTGGAATGGGAAGTTTAGGCAGGAGACAAGCGACCTGCCCTACTTGTATTGTTTATCATGCACCATTTTGAATATAAAACGATGTAAAGTAGGGCGTCTCTTTCCGCTGTTCCCCTTTCACAATGTGAGCCCCTCTATAGCTCAATTGGAAGCGGAAAACGGGAACAGAAGCTATGGAGGGGCTGTCATGGTGGAATGGGAAGTTTAGGCAGGAGACAAGCGACCTGCCCTACTTGTATTGTTTATCACGCACCATCTTGAATATAAAACGATGTAAAGTAGGGCGTCTCTTTCCTCTGTTCCATCTCCACAATGTAATAAATGATGCAAAAAGTGAGCAGTTTTTGCCCAAAAGAGTGAGCATGAGTGCTTCAATGTCTGGAGAAACCGCTTCCCATCTGGTATACTCCTCTTGAGAGTTGGTAATAATTGTCGCTCTCGGCGTAAAGTGGCCGCCAAAAACGGCATATCCTCGGTGATGGTTGCAGATTGTACCTACGTTTTGTGCTACAAGTACGACAAAAGACGAAAACGTTTATCCTCATGGTGGTACGTTTCGAAACATCGACGAGGAAGATCCTGAAAAGTGGTGCATCCTGTATGAACGGGGAGAACATATGGAACCAATCATTGCGCAAGCACGTGTGCGCGACGCTGAAGCGATTCTGAAACTTCAGTACCTCTGCTATCAAACGGAAGCTGCTCTCTACGAGGATTACACCATAGCACCATTAACGCAATGTCTCACTGATCTCCTCTCTGAGTATGATACCCACACTATCCTGGTTGCTCGACTTGGAGAAGAAATTGTGGGTTCGGTACGGGGACAACTTCGTGAGGATGTCTGTCATATTGGACGCCTCATTGTTCACCCTCGGCTCCAGGGTCGTGGTCTTGGAACAAAGCTTCTGGACGCAATGGAAGAACGCTTTGGTAGCGCAACCCGCTATGAACTCTTCACAGGCTCTCGGAGCGAGAGGAATCTGTATTTGTATCGGAAGCTTGGGTACGTATCCCTCCGGGAAGAAACAGTCTCGCCGCAGTTGCGCCTCGTCTTTCTTGAAAAACAAGGAGTCTCCAATCCATCAAAGAATTCATTCTTGTGATTGCGCTGACTGTAGGGAAAAAAACTGTGGCCAACGTCCCTCCCATCCATCAGGCCTCATTCTGCTACTCACTCCATCCTCTCGGCTCGTGAGCCTGAATTGACAGCAGATCACAAAACACGTCGATAAGCAACATCCTGTCTGACGATGTGAAATCCCAACTCCTGATACATTGCCAACGTCTCCTGCGCATCGCCCCAGGATTCGATCTCGATAGTTACTGGACGACGAGGTAACAGCGCATGAACGCCATAGAGCAGCAAGGCGCGATAAAGAGCTGTTGAACGGTACTTAGGAATGACACCGGGGGCGTCAGCGTAACCTATAGGCTGATCACTGATTCTGACGCCCTCAGACGCCGATACGTTTATCAGACCGCGCGTGATACCTGCAAGCTCGCCATCAGGAGCGAAGAGATAATAAATCTGCTCAGGGGGAATAGTTGCAAACCAACCAGCCACATCTTCAAGGGTGCCCTGCTTATGTGACCATTGCCCCTCATAGCTGCGATTATTCGCCTCAAGAAAGACGTTGATATCATTGATCTCCGCATGGGTGCGAATAGAGAAACCTGGAGGAAAGACCGGTTCAGGAAATCCGTGATCGGCTGGGATACTCAAGTGTGTAAAAGCAGAGATTGGTTGAAATCCATGTCTGAGTACAAACGCAGTCGCCTCTTGGTGCTCCTGATTGGCAGTACAGTCCACATCTTGGCACTTCGATTCGCGTGCTCTCTGTATTAAGCGTTCTACCAATGCGCTTCCAATCCCGAGCTTGCGCCATTGAGGATGGACGCCGATGTAGAGAACTGGATGAGGATCATGCCCCCATTGGAAGAAAGAGCCATAGCCAACTAAGGTGACAGGATCATGTGCAGTCACCACCCAGATATCACGCGCCGGATCTTGCCCATACAACTCGCTGGCTTGCGACACGACTTCCTTGCTCACCACCTCAAATCCCGCATCCTCCCCATTCTCCTGTATCGTCTTGAGCAGTTCAACAACCAGCGGCAGGTCATGTTCTTTGTCGAGATTACAAAACGTCAGGTTACTTAAGGTCTGAGACATAGAGGCTTCCCTTTCGTGAAAGGTTTTTTCTGTAATTCAGCGATATATACGTCCTCAGATCAGCTATAGCATGCGTAGCATTGACTCAGAATAGATGGCTGGACAAGCAGTAGTAGCGTGGAGCCTTGCTTTTTCGAGTATACTCGGCTGCATGACAAATAGCAAGATTTTCTCAAAAAAAACGTTTTTCCTGATAACTTTTCTTCATTCGGCTCTAAAGGCTTCATTGGCTCTCAGAAATAAAGAAGGGAGTTGGTAAAAATGCTAATCAGAAGTCGCAATCCATATGATCGGTCAACCAATGGCCCTTACATAATACTTAGAGAAGATTTCTCGTATAAGATATCTCCCCCTTGTAGTGAAGCAATGAGCCTCTTTTCTGGTTTCCGTGTATCATTACTATCTTTACGCTGCCTTACTAAGGACACCTAGAATATGAAAATACACTGAAGTGTACATGAATAATTATATTTATACTTATTATCACTACCAATGTGTAGAATAGCACTTTATTTAGTCATCCCTAAAAAAAGAGGAGAAGTATCGCTATGAAACGATCCCCTTTTATTTTTGTCGCCACTCTGGCTCTGGCCCTGGCAATGGCTATCAACCTTGGCAGTTTTACTGGACCGGCAAGTGCAAGCCCGGGTAGTGAGGTTCTGCACTCGATCAGTAGCATGAAGGTGAAAAAAGCCTGTAGCAAGAATTGTGCTGGTGGTAATAACCTTAGCTATCATGGTGGTAAAGGTGGAGTAGGCGTTGAAACTGGAGCAGACAAGGTCTATCTGATCTATTGGGGATCCCAATGGAATAACAATGATCCTTCTGGAGAGGCCTCCATCCAGCAGAAATTCTTCAATGGCGTCGGTGGCTCAAGCTGGAACAACTCTGTAACCCAATACTGTGAAGGTGTTGCCAGTGGCACCATTACCTGTGGATCTTCAGGAACGCATGCGACAAACCCCAGTGGTGTGCTTGCCGGAGTCTGGTATGATAACGCCTCTGCTGCCCCTTCCAGACCCAGCCAGTCAAACCTCGCCAGCGAAGCGGTGAAGGCCGCAGCACACTTCGGGAATACAACCGCCTCGTCAAATACAACGGTTCAGTATGTAATCAATACTTCCACAGGTCACAGTTCGAGCGGTTTTGGGACCCAATACTGCGCCTGGCACAGTTCGACGAGTTCGAGCTATGGCAATATCGCCTATACTAACATGCCTTATATTACTGATGCAGGTGCGAGTTGTGGGGCTAACTTCGTAAACTCTGGTAGTGCGGGCCTGACCGATGGCATCACCATTGTTGGTGGTCACGAGTTTGCTGAGACCGAGACCGATATCTTCCCCAGTACTGGATGGGTTGACGGCAGTGGGAGCGAGAATGGCGACAAATGCGCCTGGATTAGTTCCGGTCAGGGTGCATCCACCAATATCAGTCTGAGTACTGGGACCTTCCCTGTCCAATCTCTCTGGAGCAACGCGTTCAATAATAATACTGGCGGCTGCGTTATCTCCTATCCATAAATCTCCTCTGAAAACTCTGTTTTCATGAATATCTACTGAGAGTTACGCAAGTTCCTCGGAGGGATCGCCAATTCTGGCGATCCTTCTTTTTTTATAGGCTATGACACGGGAACCGCCGCAAGCCGCCGTCCCTTGAGGGCGTGCAGAGTGTTACAAATGTCATGTGTCCTCTCATGATAAATGCCATCTGCAACTTATGATTGCCTTCACTACCCTGATAACCCCTCCTGCCCGTATACTTTGTTCAGATAAGGATGAGATGCATCCACTGATCAATAAAATATCTTTATAGATATTTATGGTCTTGATAGATAAAAAAATCTCCCCTTTATCAAAAGAGAAATATCTACTTATTAATTCGCTATTGCGACAATGTATTGTCATGTTTGAGATACACAAAAAAGCAGGAGGAAAAGAGCTATGGATAACACTATTGAGCAAACAAACCAGTCAATGGGAGAGGCAGAACAGAAGATTGTGATGGATATCAAGAATATTACCAGAACGCTTCCTCTGGGCCGAGAGCGTATTGAAATTCTGAAGGATATTAGTTTTCAGATTATGAGTGGAGAATTTATTGCAATCGTAGGGCCATCGGGTTCTGGTAAAAGCACCTTACTTGGAATTATTGCCGGCCTGGATAATCCCACTACGGGCCAGGTATTTATCGATGGCGTTGATGTGACACGGCTGTCTGAAAATAAACTGGCGCAGGTCCGCAATCGCAAGATTGGGATGGTTTTTCAGGCCTTTAATCTGATTCCAACGCTCACCGCACAAGAAAATGTGGAGGTTCCATTATATGTTGGCAAACATAAAGGCTCTCCCTCAGTTCGTGCAAAAGAATTATTGACCCTGGTTGGACTGTCGCATCGGCTCCATCATCGACCTGGCCAGCTTTCTGGTGGTGAGCAGCAACGCGTAGCCATTGCACGCGCGTTGGCAACTGATCCCGCTCTGGTCATTGCCGATGAACCAACGGGCAATCTGGATGCCCGTAATGGAAGCAATGTGCTCAAACTTATCAGCGACCTGCGCGAGCAGACTGGCAAGACCTTTATTATTGCAACCCATGATCCGGCTGTTGCCTCGCATGCTGATCGTGCAGTGCGGATTGTTGATGGACGTATAGCAGAACTGGATCACACTCATGGAGTGATTACTCAATAGCTTTGTGCAGAAAGAGGCAACAAACATGAAAGCATCGATGTACTTCAACTACGCATTGCGAGCGCTGCTGCGAGGTCGGCAGCATACCTTATTGGCAGTGTTTTGTATTACCGTTGGTGTTATGGCAGTGGTGGCTCTGCAACTTGTTGGTTTTATGCTCCAAAACTCGCTCAGCACCAATGCACGCGAGGCCAATGATGGTGATATCACGGTCATCGCACAGGGGGCACCACTCAAGGCCAGCGACCTGACATTTTTCACCAACCTCAAGCAAGAGGATACAATTACCGCTGAGACTGCTATTCTCAGTGCAAGCGGCACGCTACAGAATGGGGGCTCTGCAACCCATGCCTTTTCCATTGAGGCGGTTGATCCACACACATTTCCGTTATTGTCGCAGCCAACGTTTGCGACTCCTGGTAATGGGAGTATTGCACAACTTCTAACGAACAAACAGGTGATTGTCACACAACAATTTCTCACGACCTATCACAAACATGTGGGAGATAGTTTCGCCGTCTATGTCAGAACCCCAACTGGTTCAGGTGTGACCCTTACGGCCAGCATTGCCGGAGTGATTGAGAATACAGGCGCGTTTGCCCAATCAGGGAATCTGCTCCTCATCTCCGCACATGATTACCTGGAAGTAGTCCCCGCAGTCCTTGCAAACTACACACTTATAAATATTGCCACTGCCGATCAGGCGCATACTGATAAGACCGTGAAAGAGATCATGACGCGTTTTCCATTGGTGACAACCCTGACTGCAACCGATGTCCTTAAAGGACAACAATCCTCGATCGATCTGATTAACAAATTCCTGGAGATTGCAGGTCTGGTCTCGCTCCTGATTGGAGGCGTGGGAGTCATTAATACCATGCAAGTTGTGCTCTCGCGTCGCAAAACAGAGATAGCGATGCTCAAGACGGTTGGATATCATCGGAGCGACCTCTTTCTCCTCTTTGGTCTGGAAGCGGGTCTCCTTGGACTTATTGGTGGCATCCTGGGAGCCTCCGCTGCCATAGGCGTAAGTTATCTCATTCGCATCTTGCTTGAGAACCTTGGTTCGAATATCCCCTTTGCCCTGAACCTGAACCTGATTCTGGGTGGGGTCGGGGTTGGTACTGTCACTGCGCTCATCTTCGGCCTGCTGCCTATCGTTCAGGCTGCAAATATTCGACCATTGCACGTGTTACGAGAGCTTGAGAACAAGAGTCTGAGTAGTCGTCTCCTGACCTTTCTTCTCCTTGTCCTCTTCTCAATGCTCTTCTGTTTCCTCGCAATCGTCATATTGAACGGCAATGTACTGCTTGGCATTATCGTCACCTACGGCACATTCACCTTCCTTTTGATCTTGAGCCTTATCTTCGGGCTTATTGTATGCGCTGTGAGCAAGTTACCGGTGCCTGAAACACTCCATATCAAGCATGTGTTGTTGATCCTCCCAGGAATCGTCATCTCAGTCCTGGTCTATCGGGTGCTTCCAGTGTTTGGCCTCTTCTTGCTGGCTCTCTCGCTGATGGGAATTGTCATCGTGTTTGTGCCACGTCAGTGGAAGCTCACTATCAAAATGGCCTTGCGGAACATTGGGCGGCAACGCATTCGTACGACGGCAACACTGATGGCGCTGTTTATTGGAGTCTTTGGAATTGGCATAGACATTGGGTTTGGTCAGGATCTGGGACGACAGATTACTGACGGACTGAATCAGAACTCTCCCTACAATCTGGTTGTAACCACAAGTGGTCAGGAGGAGAGCAACGCGTTACGAACTCATCTGCATATCATTCCGGGCCTGACCGACAGCCGTGAAGACCCGTTTGCTGCATCGCTGCCGATTGCGATTAATGGTCGCCCTTCCCAGCAAGAGCTGCCAGCCGGGGACACAGGCCAGCAGGATCTGAACCTGTTGGGAGGAATTGAGGGCTATGATCTGACCAGAACGCTGCCCGCACAGACAATAACGGAAGGACGCAACCTCACTAAGAGTGACGCAACAACGAACAACGTCCTTGTCAGCCAGGTTATGACGAGTAAAGGGTGGGCAGGAATGACGCTCAAGCCTGGCGATAGCGTCACATTGTCCAGTCGTGATGGGAAGGTACAGAAGACGGTACTGATTGTAGGAATCATCTCTGTCCCCACCAGTTTTGAGACATTGGGCGAGGTACTGGGTTCGAGCTCGCTGGTAAATGCACTGAACGCAACGCAGAGCGAGAACACGACGGTCTTTTACATGAAAGTTCCCCCATCGCAATTTGATCAAGCGGTGAGCACATTGGCGCGGATTGCCCCGAATGCTTCGGTGCAAAATCTCAGCGATGCAGGGACCTCTTTCCTGCAACGTGTGACCAGCTTCCTGGATGTGATCATCGCCATCGCATCACTCTCACTGCTTGCCGCAGTCGTCATCATTGCCAACTCTGTTGCCCTGGCAATGCTGGAGCGCAGACGCGAACTGGGTATTCTCAAATCAGTTGGGTATACCAGCCAGACCATTTTGAGTCAGGTCTTGATCGAAAATGGCATCACGGGAGGCGTGGGAGCCTTTATTGCAACGCTATTAGCAGCGGGTAGTGTGACGATTGGGAGTAAAGGTTTCTTCAACAATAGTCTGACGCTGACCATGCAGCCAGTTGTGGTTGTGAGTATGATTATTGTGCCTGTACTCCTTGCACTTGTGACTGCTGTTCTGGTGGCCTGGAATGCAGTTCGTGTACGCCCACTGATCGTTCTCAAATATGAGTAGAGGAGACGGCCATTCCAGAGGCACTATTCAGCCTCTGGAATGGCCTTGAGTAAAGCTTACTGGAGAAATACTTTATTTCAATGTAGAATACCATAGAAAAGAATTTTGTGACGTATGAAATTTTTCATTTATATATCTTTGCATACTCTTGCAGTTGATGAGAAGGACAAGAATCTCATGAGAAAGAAGTACCAACAAGTGATAGTAACCTCCTTCAAAGCTAATGGACCCCTTCCGTATATGCTGGGAATCCTTGCGATTGTCTGGATTCCTTTTGGTCTGTCTGATGGGATCAAAGATCTGTTCTCATTTCATTTTACGTCGTTACATGACGTCGTTATAGCCATTGGAGCCTTACTCTTCGTTGGCCTCTATCTTTGGGGGAGCTATGAAAACGTCCGGTACCTTATTACGACAACGCCACCGCTCAAACGTGCAGACACCTCTGTCTGGTTGTTGATCGCGGTCCTTATAGCATTGAGCATGATGCTCGTCTATCTGAACGAAAAAGATTGGGGATCGTGTTTTATCTTCGTCTGTGCCTACTCATCAACGCGCCTCTCTACGGTCCAGACAGTCTGGATTACGGGAGGCATTATGCTCTATGCGCTCATAGGCGCTGTTGTCCATGCCGTAAGCTGGTCTGAGCTTGGATCGGCACTTTTTTTGGTTGGAATTGTAAGCTTTATTGTAGTTGCGATGGTTCGCTCATACAGGACGGGCCAGGAATTGCGTCTGGCTCGAGAAGAGATTGCCCATCTGGCTGTCACCACAGAACGCTTGCGTATTGCCCGCGATCTTCATGATCTGCTCGGTCACAATCTTTCGCTCATTGCCCTGAAAAGTGAACTGGCTGGCCGTCTCCTGAGAAAAAACGTTGAGCTGGCCAGCGTCGAGATCTCCGATATTGAGCAAGTAGCGCGAAGAATGCTACAAGAAGTACGCGAAGCTGTTGGAAGTTATCGCCAGCCAACGCTGGTCAGTGAGCTGTATAGCGCGCAAGAGATCCTGAATGCGGCTGGTATTGGGTATACCTATGAAGGTGACGAACAGATCCTGAATGATCTGCCTCAAGCGGTTGAGTCTGTATTTGCCTGGACGGTGCGTGAAGGTGTGACAAATATCATTCGTCATAGCCGTAGCCGCCAGTGCATTATCCGAATCATGCGTAGCGGTCAGAGCGGTTCTGTCGAAATTATTGATGATGGTACTGGTATGACAGGCCAGGAGCATCGTCCTGGTAATGGCTTACGTGGCCTGACTGAACGGGTAGAAGCACTGGCTGGTCAATTAAGCGCCGGGCCAGCGCTTCAAGGTGGTTTTTGTCTCGCCGTCTCATTTCCACTTACCCAGCAATCGGAAAAGCCTGGCAGTGCCAGTTATATCTCCAACAACGCTCGTTGCAGTGCCACCTGCTAGCACCAATGAAAAAGAAAGTGAATGATGATGATTCGTATTCTACTGGCTGAAGATCAGGCTATGGTGCGTGGAGCGCTTGCTGCATTATTGACGTTGGAAGGAGACATGGAGATTGTGGCGCAAGTGGGGCGAGGAGATGAAGTTGTTGTCGTAGCGAACGCTACAAAGCCAGATGTGGCCCTTCTGGATATTGAGATGCCAGGATGTGATGGTCTTACCGCCGCGGCTGCGCTCCATGCACAGTTGCCCACCTGCCGCATCCTGATTCTGACCACTTTTGGGCGTCCCGGCTATCTTCGTCAGGCGATGGAGAACGGAGTCGTTGGTTTTCTGCTCAAAGATGCGCCAGCCGCGCAACTGGCGACCGCTATCCGACGAACTATGGTTGGTGAACGCGTGGTTGATCCCACATTGGCCATGGCTGCCTTGAGCGAGGGGAATAATCCATTAACGGAGCGAGAGCGTACTGTCCTGGCCGCTGCCGCCCATGGAGCCAGCCTCAATGAGATTGCCTCTTCGCTTTCTCTATCTGAAGGCACCGTTCGCAACTACCTCTCTGTCGCCATCCAAAAGCTGAGGGCCCACAATCGTATTGAAGCCGCTCGTATTGCCGAACAGAAAGGGTGGCTCTAATTGGCTGGCAACCGCCCGGCAGATCAACGATGAGTAGATGCTGTTTGAACTGGCTGAGAACTGCTGGATCTGTGAAATGTATAGTTAAATATAGTTAAGCATACGTTGGCGACACCACCAGCGATACCCGTCTGAAATCAGACCGGACCGCTGGTGGCGAGGCTTCAACATAGGCCTATCTTCATACCCGTGAATTGGCGACCCGTCGGATCGAAGTTAGGGGAGACGTGGGAATTTCGAGAAATCTGGCGCTCGTTTTTCCAGATAGGCATTCTTGCCCTCTTTGCCCTCCTCGGTCATATAATAGAGCATGGTGGCATTTCCGGCCAGATCCTGGATGCCTGCCAGGCCATCAGTATCGGCATTGAAGGCAGACTTGAGGAAGCGCAAGGCAATCGGGCTCTTCTCCAGAATCTCTTTTGCCCACTGGACTGTTTCTTTTTCCAACTGGTCCAGGGGCACAACCGTATTGACCAGCCCCATATCCAGCGCTTCTTGAGCATTATATTGTCGGCAGAGATACCAGATCTCACGCGCCTTTTTGTGACCAACCAGGCGTGCCATATACGTTGCTCCCCAGCCTGCATCGAAGCTACCAACGCGAGGGCCCGTCTGTCCAAAGCGTGCGTTATCGGCAGCGACCGTTAAATCACAGAGCATATGGAGAACATGTCCTCCGCCGATAGCGTAGCCAGCTACCATTGCAATAACCGGTTTTGGTAAATATTTAATGATCTTTTGCAGATCCAGGACGTTGAGGCGAGGCATCCCATCTCCACCAACATACCCGCCATTGCCGCGAACACGCTGATCTCCGCCTGAGCAGAAGGCCTTCTCCCCTTTTCCCGTAAAAATGATCACGCCCACTTCAGGATCTTCACGGCACAGGTTGAATGCGTCGATCAATTCGCTAACGGTTTCTGGCCGAAAAGCATTACGCACCTCTGGACGATTGATCGTAATTTTTGCAATGTTATCAGCCTTCTCAAAAAGAATGTCCGTATACTCTTTAACTGTCTGCCAATCGAGTGCAGGTTGAATAGGATTATTCTCTGAATCGGTGGTAATCTGCTGTACCATAGGTTGTCTCCTTCTCTGTTCACTGTGCTAGCTCAAAGCCGTGTCGGGCATTGAGACGGCACAGTGATAATAATCATAAGCAATCTATACGTCATGCAACGCCTGCTCGGTGATTTTCCAGAGTTGGCGATGCATCAGTACATTACTTTCACGCTCGGTGCGCAGCTCGATGATGGTCATCCCCTCATGCTGTAAAGCCATCTGTAGTTGTGACTGGAATTGTTCCCACGTCTGGGCCTGATGGACTGGCCATCCATAGAGCCGACCACTCTGCTGATAATCCAGGCCAAGCGGCGTCCCAAAGAGTCGATCGAAGTGGTCCGGGTGAGCGGCTTGCGGCAGAAAAGAGAAGATACCTCCACCATCATTATTAATTAAGATAATAGTCAGGCGCAGTTGATGGAGATGAGATGCAAGCAAGCCATTCAGATCATGAAAAAATGACAGGTCGCCAATTACAAGGACAACTGGTTCATAGTGTTCTGCTACAGCACTGATGCCTAAAGCAGTAGAGATCAGACCATCAATGCCATTGGCCCCTCTATTCCCCATAAGACGAACATACCCATTTCGCCGCCAGAAGAAGGTATCCAGGTCGCGTATCGGCATACTATTGCCCACCATAAGCGTCGCCCCCGTTGGAAGCATGGCCGCCAATTCAATAAAAACTCGGCCCTCGAAAGGAGTGGCGAAATCCTGTATCATCGTCTGAAGTGTTTGTTGTGTAATCTGGTCCCTCTGTTGCCAGGACGTTAGCCAGTCCTGACTTTTTCCAGGCACTCCTGGATGCGACAGCTCCTTAAGAGAGGCCAGCAGACACTGACAGAACAGTATCTGATCGGCGTAGATGAGCTCAGAAGCGAGCTGCGTTGGCTCCTCCCATCCATTCTGTCCATCAATGACCAGTTGAGGACAATGGCCCTGTTGTTGAAGATAGAGCACAAGGGGCTTGGAGGTAGGCATCGCGCCAAAGCGAATGATAAATTCTGGCTCTGGTAGATTATGTTTAATGCGTAAGAACGCATCGTAGCTTGTGATAACCAGCTCATTATCGAAACCGCGTAGTTGCGATAGTGGATCAGCAAGGACAGGGCAGCAGAGATGCCGGGCAAGTTGGGGCAAAACACCAGCCAGTTCTGGATCATGTTGAGGACCAACGATAATAAGGCCACGTGTAGCCGCGTGTAGCCGTTGTGCCAGTTCTGTGACCACATGAACCGGTGGTGGCGCAAAGCGTGCATTACTGACAGCGACATAGGGGCTGCTCTCTGTCCTGCCATACCAGGCTGTTGTCTGACGCTGCTCGACTGGTGGAAGTGGACTGTCCGCACTGGGCTCGGGGACCAGTGGCTCGCGCAAAGGGAAGTTCAGATGAACAGGTCCTGCTGGAATCGCCAGTGAGGAAGAAACAGCGCGATTAGCCATTGTGCGAATATAGCGCAGCATGGCATCGGTTGCTTCAGGCAGTGGTAGATCCACGAACCACTTGACATGTGTCCCAAACAGGCGAATCTGATCGATACTCTGAGGAGCACCACATTCGTGTAGCTCATGTGGTCGATCAGCAGTAAGCACCAGTAAGGGAATACGTGAGAGCCTGGCCTCAACAAGAGCAGGTAAAAAATTGGCAGCAGCCGTACCAGAAGTGCAGACCAGTGCCACTGGTGTCGAAGATCGCTTCGCCATGCCCAGACCGAAAAAGGCTGCTGAGCGCTCATCGACATGTGTCCATAACCGGATCTCTGGTTGGGCAGCAAAAGCCAGCGCCAGCGGAGTCGAGCGCGAGCCTGGGCAGACAACAACATGGCGCACACCAGCGCGATACAATTCTTCTATAAAAGCTGCCACATAGGCGTACGTCGGATTGGCTGGTTGCCTGATATGTTCAGATGGCATATTCATGTATGATCAGTTCTCCCATCCTAATCCATGCAGCATCACTTTGAGCTTCAGACATGACTCGACATACTCGCTCTCAGGATCTGAAGCTGCAACGATACCACATCCAGCAAATAAGGTTGCATCGCGCTCACCGATTAAGCCCGATCGTAAAGCGACTGCAAACTCGCCCCCGCCCCCTGCATCGATCCAACCAATCGGGCTGGCGTACCATCCACGATCGAGAGCCTCTTGTTCTCGAATGGCTTGCAGACTGGTCTGGCGTGGGAGCCCGCCCACAGCAGGCGTGGGGTGAAGGTGAGCAATCACTTCCAGAATGCTATAGCCAGCCAGGAGTTCGCCCATGATCGGAGTCATGAGGTGCTGAACATTCTTGAGCTTAATCAGTTGGCGCTGATCGCCTGAGCGGACCTGACGGCAAAACTGAAGCAGAGTCTCTTGCAGCATAGCCACAACGCTATGGTGTTCTCCTTGATTCTTAGCGCTGGCAAGGAGCTCAGCACCAATCTGCTCATCCTCCAGTTCATTGGTTCCGCGTGGGGCAGTCCCGGCCAGCGCCATCGTAGAGAGCTGGCCCTCGTGAATGCGTACCAGACATTCTGGAGTAGCGCCAGTGAAGCAGCGTCCTCCACGCTGAATAGCAAAAATATAAGAGCCGGGATTACTCCGTGTGAGCCTGGTAAGAATCTGGCTCACATCAAGGCTGGCCTGTATCTGGGGATTGAGCGTTACTTGCACCCCGCGTGCCAGCACAACTTTTTGATAGAGACCTGCCTGGATCTGCCGCACAATGTTTCCCACAAGCTCTCTCCACTCGTTGGCGGGACGCAGATCGTGGATAGCCATACACTGGCTGAAATTAATCATTGACTTCCGTGTCGAATGACTGTCTAAGGCGGCCTGGAATCGTTCGAGAAGAGCCTGTGTCTGTGTTAGATGGAGCTCAATGTCATCGTCTGGTCCCACGAGTATATTTATAGCGACCATTGTCTGTCCAGCCTCTTGCAAGAACAACATCTGAGGCAAAATAAGCAAGCCATGGGGAAAACCTTCCCAGAGAGGCGTCGTTGGCTGGAGCACATCAAAGCTAAATCCACCATAAAAGAGAGGGAAGCGTACTTGCGTATCTGATGGTGCTCCACTAATGACCGCATGTTCTACCAGCGTCTGCCAGCCTGTCGCCGTCTCAGTAAAACGTGTAGCCCCCCAGGTTTCAATCTGCGCAGCAGAGCCACAACCGATAAAGGCCGTTTGCGTTGATGGTTGGGTCCAGAAAAAACAATCTCCCGGTATGCATTGCTGAAGACAGGGAAACAGATTGATGGGCTGGAAGTATTCAACGGGCTTGACAAGGCAGGCGACAATGTTTCGCTGATAGTGCAATGCCCTGCTGGAAGCTTCTTGAAGCGAAACACGTAGTTGCTCCTGATCGAATGAGACACTGCGCAGGGGAGGAGTACCCATGCTTTCTCTATTGGCGACAACCATAAATTTCACCCACGCCTCCTGAATGTTCTTTAACTATTCATTCTTATCTACTATTATTTGTGCCACTCCATATTTGCCACGCGTTGCATTTCTTGCTGTGCACAAATAACGAAAAAAAGCACCTGCACCAGATTTCTGCCCATACATCAGCACCCCGGAACGGTAGATAGAAGCTGCAAACCAGGTAAGCCCCAGAAGGGCAGCCAGCATAAAGAGACTACTGAGGGCGATCTCCCACCAGGGAAGAGGAACAGCAGCTTCGCGCACGAGCATCATCATAGGCGTAAAAAATGGAACATATGATAGTGGCACTATCCAGTTAGCATCAGGAGTAAATGTGGCGTAGAAGCTGACCAGATAGCTAGCCATAATGAAAAATGACAGAGGCCTGGCCGTACTGGCCACTTCTGCCTGGCTACTTACCAGAGCGCCAGCAGCGGCATAGAGTGCTGCATACAGCAGAAAGCCCAGCACAAAATACAGGACGAGCAGACCAAGCATGTTAAATGAAAGCGCAGTCATTTCAGGCAGCGTGCTATTCGCCTCAATGTGGAGAGCCCTTTGCAATGGAGGCTGTATAAGTAGCGTCACACTGCCAGCGACGTAGATCAGGCTCATCTGTGAGACACCGACCAGGCCAACTCCAATGATTTTACCGAGCAGGAGCTGGAATGGCGTCGTCGCATTGATCAAGATCTCTATAATGCGCGAGCATTTTTCTTCGCCAACACCTGCGGCAACCATATTGCAATATTGCTGAATGAACAGGAACAGAAGCACCGTAGTGAGCATCGTTACAATAATGGCGGAATCATTTTCCAGAGGGCTCCAGGTATTTTGCTCCAGAAGTGAGCTGGTCGCTTCAAAGACAGGCGGAGTAAATAGTGAATCTGTTTGTGCTGGTTCAACACCAATCTGGCTCAACTTATCCTGAATATGGAGCTGCGCTGCCACTGTCTGCACCTGAGACAGATCCATATTATGTGTGAGAGACTTATTGGTATAGTAAATAAATTGTAGATCTCCAGACGTGTTGCGAGCGATCTGTAGCAGAATTGAAAGTTCATTGTCGCGTACTTGTTGACGAAATATATCAATCTCTGTGGCGGAAGCCATACGGAGTGCGAAGTGCGCTTTTTGAGAGGATTTCGCGATGACCTGCTGGGAACTATCATCTCCAACGTTCAGATTAGCATTGAGAAAAGAAAGAAGCGTGTGCCCATCAAAATTGCCGATCTTGCCAGCTGTATTGATAATGACAATCTGCGTCTGTGTTCTGGCAGTGATGGTCGTGAGAATAGTAGGAATAAATGCAGTGATAATGACCACCAGTACCAGCAGAAACGTGATCATCTGAAAATTGTGCTGTTGTACCTGCGCCAGATATTCACGCTTAATAATCAGAGGAAGGGTAAACCGAATTTTCCGCTTTGTTCCGGCAGGAAACGGGCTATTGTGGGCGACATGATTAGATAGCGGCATCGTTAGCTATCCCTCTTTTCCGATTGTGACATCCGCCAGAAGATTGTCTGGCTGAGAGATGCCTGCAACCTTCTCAATGAAGATATCGTGAAGCGATGGCTCTGCCAGTTCAAAACGTGTGATCTGACCACCTCTGTTCAGTGCTTCTTCTAGAATCTCATCCGGATGAATATGAGCTGGCAGAACCATTTCAACATAGTCCTGGCGACGTTTCGTTATCTGTATGCCTGACATCTTGTCCAGCCAATAGATCTCCCGGTCATGTTCTTGCGCCAGACGCAACACTTTGCGGCCAGTGCTGCGCTTTACGTGTTGAATCTCGCCAGAGATAATGCTGCATCCCTGATTGATGATCATTACGTGCTGGCAGAGCTCCTCCACTTGCTGCATCTGGTGCGTAGAAAAGATAATAGTTTTCCCTCTTTGATGCAATTCCAGGAATGCGCTCTTAAGCAGATCTATATTCACTGGATCCAGTCCACTGAACGGCTCATCCATAATAAGCACATCGGGATCATGCAGGATAGTTGCCAGAAACTGTACTTTTTGTTGATTGCCCTTTGACATCTCGCGCACTTGCCGCTTGCGATAAGCCGAAATCTGAAGATACTGGAGCCAGTGATCGATCTCTTGCAGAACTTTTCGTTTTGGTATGCCATAGAGCTGTGTCAGGAACAGCAACTGATCCTCAACCGTCATTTTGGGATAGAGGCCGCGTTCTTCGGGAAGATAGCCCCAGAACTGGCGGTCGAGAATCTGCACAGACTGACCATTCCAGGTGATTTCTCCTGTATCGGGTCGAATCAGGTCGAGAATCATGCGCATCGTTGTTGTTTTACCGGCTCCGTTGGGTCCGAGAAAACCGAAGATGCTCCCCTGCTCAACCTCCATCGAGAGGTCGCGTACTACAAGGTTCCCCATATAGGATTTATTGACATTCCTGATCGAAAGACCCATGGTTCCCTCCTTGTCGTAGACCTCCCCTGGTATGCACGCCTATCCCGTTCTTCAACCTGATGTATGCATAGATCTGGTGGTATTTGTAGAATGCGAACTTAAAAGCAGCTCCCATCTGAGGATGCTGCTTCCATTTACCGGGTACTGAGACTGTCAGAGATGGGATGTAGGAACATCACAGAGCGGTGCAGCCTGAGCAGGTATAGACCCTGCTTTAAAGCGCAGCCCGCTTCATGGGCACTATATTTCCTGTTTAGCCGTTTGTTGGAGTGCCGCTTCTTCCATCTTTTTGCGCAGACTCAAGGGGCGCATATCAGTCCATACCTCTTTGACAAAGGCCAGGCACTCTTCTTTTTTGCCGGTTTTGCCAGCGTCTTTCCAGCCGAGAGGATTTTCCAGATAGGTCGGCCAGATCGAGTACTGTTCCTCGTGATTAACCACGACTCTGTAAATAGTTGTGTCTTCTTGTTCGTCAGAGCCCATAGCTTCCTCCTGGGGAGATAATCTAGTATGCAGCCGTCATGTAGCTGCTTCCACTACTCTCTAGGAGAAAATATACCCTCATGAAATAGAAGGTACAATGGATAAGGGATGTACTTTTGAGGGGCATTTCTACGCTTAGCAAAGTATTTCACCTGATGTACCAGTTTTTTCTTAGAGTGTGTCCTAAAACCAGTAAGTGGCCGATAGAAAAAAGAAAGGAGTCAAACAAGCGATCAGAAAGGATCACAGCCAATGGAAAGAAGCATCACGCGAAAGCCGTACGCCACCGATCTGACGGATGCCCAATGGGAGTTGCTGGCTCCCTTCATCCCAGATGTCTCGCCCAATGCGACCCAAGAGACCATTCCCAGGCGCGAGATCGTCAACGGCATCCTCTACGTGTTGCGAACAGGCTGTTCGTGGAGACTGACACCCCACGATTTGCCCAACGGCAAGACGCTGCACCATTATTTGCGTCAGTGGAAACACAGCGGGGTTTGGGAGACCGCCATGACCAGCTTACGCAAACAAACCCGTCAGGCCATTGGCCGAGAAGAGGAACCCAGTGCGGTCATCATCGACAGCCAATCGATCAAAACCAGTCCCGTCCGAGGCATCGAGCGTGGGTTCGATGCGGGAAAAAAAAATCTGGGGTCGTAAACGACATCTTCTCGTTGACACGCAAGGCTTCGTTCTGGCGGTCAAAGTGCATACCGCGGGCTTGACCGACCGCAAGAGCGCTCCTCTGCTGTTGGCCGGGCAAAAAGAATACTTCCCACGAGTTTCGTATCTGTTCGCTGATCGGGGATACACTGGGCCGCTTCTTGATTGGATCAAAGAGCACCTTGGCTGGGAACCGGAGATTGTCCCTCATGAACACAACGACTCCCAGAGCGATTGGGTGCTCGTCAATGGGGAACCGGTCAAGATTGCCAAACCAAAAGGCGGTTTTCAGGTTCAACGAAAACGATGGGTTGTTGAACGCACCTTTGCCTGGCTCACGCGGTTTCGTCGCTTGGCGCGCGATTATGAGGGTCTCCCTTCGAGCAGTGAGGCTCTTATCCAGATCGCTGCGATCCGTCTCTTTTTGACGCGTTTGGCTCCTTTCTAGGCCTTTGCGTTTATCTTAAGACACACTCTTAACAGTTCTAATACGAATATTCCCTGTGCTCTCTTCCCATGTTCTCCCTCTCAAACTTGCCCTGTTCCTTATTCTATGTCTGTTCCTCATCCGCTGGAGAGAAGAAGGCCTGGCTGCGCCAGAAAATGCGCAACCAGACCTTTCTTGCCTGCTCTTCTGCCGTGTCAGGCCTGTGGTAGATCGAGAATAGAAAAGAGACCGAAGCGATAGGCGGCTAAGAGTGCATCATGTTCGCTATGCACCCCCAGTTGTTCATAAATATGTTGGCGATGCTTGCCTACCGTGGTGGGTGAAATACTGAGCTTCCTGGCAATGCTTTGTTGGCTGTGACCCAGGCACATTAAAGTTAACACTTCACGTTCCCGTTTGGTCAATGAGACAAAAAGAGGTGTACTGAGATGTTGGCATTGTCCTTGCAAAAAAATAGATTGTTCAAAGGCATGCAAGAGCCAGCCACATATCTGAGCAAGCAGTTGGGCAATGGTAAAAGGAATGGATGGAAGGGTCAGCTGTTCAGGATCAGGGGCAATACACAGGGTCCCGTAGACTACTTCACCAAACTGTACGGAAAAACTGAAGAGTGTTCTACCAGTAGGGGACGCGGTCAACTGGTTTCCCTCACGATCTCGCAATGTGAGTTGAGCTTTCCCTTGTGTAATGTTTGTGACTTCCCTGCACAGTTGCTCTGCTACTTTTGTTGTTTGCCCAACAATTGTCTGACTGGCCCAGAGTAGACGAAGAACATATTGAATGCTATCAATGTGGCCTGCTTCGTATGCACTACTGGTGGGCTTCGTATGATACTGAGAAGCAGCTACAGCTACCTGCGTATGCTGTGGTCTCAGTTGCTGGGTAGACGACATCCAGGATCCTCCTAAAAATAGGTGTCAGGAACTGACATTTGATCAGCCGTACAAGATAATATGATCAATGCCAATTAATAAACTGAATGATTGAAGACCTGCATGTATGCCCTCGAGAGAGGTCTATACAATCGGATCTTGTGTACAGATAAGAACAATAGTACATAAATAAGTGCTAATTAAACAGATCATTAGTAATCAATTGAGTAGTCATTTACTATCATTAAGCGGAGTGAGACTAGTCACATTGCTATAAAGGATAGTATTCAAGATTTTTGGAGAGAGCATTTCTGTGAGGCATGAGAGACAGAAGCTCAATTTTTAGGAAGTGTTATAAACGGTCTTAACCCACTACTATCTTCTATGCCAGAGTTCAGTCTATGCATAGATCACGGACCTTCGTCCTGATGAGACTGCATGGTAATGCTATGGGCGAAATTGACCAACAACCTGTTTGAGCACAATCTGATTTTTACCATCAATGCTCTCAATATCCAGTAGGACAAAGGCCTTGTTAATCGGATCACCCTGATTATTAAAAGCGATCAGCCCACTGATGCCCTGAACTGGTGGGACCTGTCCTTTGCCTAAGGAAACGAGCTTCCGATAGAGGATCTCGCCTGTGATGGTTGGTTGTTGCGCCAGTATGATGGCCTGACTGATAACCTGTAGCGCATCATAGGTTAAGATGGCATGGCTTCCAGGTTGAGGAATACTGATCGTATCAACAGAGATATCTTTAAAGGTATTAAACCAATCGGAGAAAAAAGGTGGCTGCTGCGTTTTTGGAACATGTTCAAACGTCCACTCGTCTCGATGGGCAAATGCAGAAAAGATGAGTCGACGCATATCATCTGGAAACTGTGCGGCGATTGAGGCATCTGTGCCTCCTCCATAACCCAGGATTAAGTTTGTCGCTACTGCATCGCCTCCCATGATTTTCAAGTTTGCCAGGAATGTGTTTCCCGGGTCAGCTCGCGAGGCATTTCCCAGTGCATGAGCCAGGCGTACAGCATCGACATCAAAACCGGCTATAAAGATAAGATTAACATTCTTCCTCTGTGCTTCTTGTATAACGCTCTTTTGATAGGTATCGACTGTAGTTACGCCTATACTAAAATTGTCGGTGGTATCATAAAGAATACTTGCCTTTTGGGAGGTGACCCTCTCACTGAAGGCCTGGGCGAGAGAGACACTGTAAGGATCGGTAGGATCTTGCATCAACAGGATTGTATGGGCATGAAACTGATTAACAGCGACATCGCCCAATGTCTGGCCTTGCTGATCATCAGTTGGGTTCACGCGAAAGAAATAAGGGCTGCCACTAAGCGTGGTACTGGATGCCGATTGTGAAATCATAGGGATATGCATTCCTGTGATGATATCAAGGGCATTTGTGGTTTGCGAACTAAATGGCCATCCAACCACTGCAATAATATGGTCGGGATTATTGTTTCTTACACGATTGGCGATGAGTTGTGCCGCAGTTGCGACAAAGGCGTTATCCGCACCAGAATTATCGATAAGAATACGCAAATGTAGTTTGTGTGGAAGCAAGCCTTCGGTATTGATCTCACGTTGTGCCAGAAAAGCGGCCTGCATAATAGAGCGGGCACGAAGAAGATAGGTTGGTTCGCTGGCAATCGCCAGTCCCAGTACGACAGTGACATAGGGGGCACCGCTTTGCCGAACATGAAGATTCTCGTTATAGATCTGAAGCTCTCCATCACTTGCATCGGTACTGATCGCTTGAGTCATATAATTAACGGCACAGCTGGTGTTGCCTTGGCGCAGGCAGGAAGCTGCAAGATCTTTCAGGTTCCCATCCATGCGACCTGCGTAGGTATCGAAAATAAAGTTGCCATCGCTCAGGCCAATGCCTTTTTCTTGAAAAAGCTGAGCTTCCAGCCTGGTCTCTTCAGCCAGACTGTTGGTGATCGTACCCTGTATTGTCTGACTTTTACCCAATCCGAGGAGTGGATAGAGGAGCATTGTGAGAATGCTGCTGAGCGCAATAATGCTTATAATGATGAAAATGCCCGACTTCTTCCTCGCAAAATGCCAGTTTCGTCGGGCAAATAGTTGTATAGGATTGATAGGTTGATGTGATGATTGATGCTGTGCTGGTGGGATGTATCCTGGGGGATGGTTGCTTTTCTTCTTCGCAGGGGCCTGGTTAAGGGGGCCTGACTTCTGTTCTGATAAGCTGAGAAGCTGATGTTGCGGATATCCTTTTTGCGTGAAATGCTCTCGTAGGACCACCTGTGTCAGGGGGTGGATGGTAAGCGTCTTCTCTAGAGGGTCACGCCGAACGAGGAAATAGCGGCGTAGCTCTGCTATCGCAGCATCAAGCATTAAAGGATCACTGACATGGGCAAGCTTCTCGGTAATAGTCTCTTCGGAAAGAACATTGGAATCGCAGAAAGCACAGATAGACAACAGATCTGTTGCAACTGCATTCGCTTTCTCGACTTTCTCGACAATCTGTAGCAGGGTAGAGGTAACCGATGCTGGATGGCTAGCAACCACCTTTCCGCGTCGATGGAGCAGAGTAGCGCCTTGAGTTCGATAGAGAGAAAGATAGCTGGACAGGCTACAGCCAGTCTCCTCAACATAGGCTCCTGCCTGATCGAGCGCCAGAGGAAGGCCACCCATAGCCTCCATAATGTGTCTGGCATGGGTGCGTAAAAGCTCGGGCGCATCCTGAAGAAAACTTTCGGGATCAATATATCTTGCACGACGAAGAAGTAAGAGCGCCCCTTCTTCTGGATTCATTTCTTCAATATCCAGATGTGGAATAATCATCCCAATGATCTGGATACGGGTTGTAATGAGGATATGATTGCTGTATGTATTGGCAAGGATGGGCTCGATGATCCCCATCTCTTCGACATTATCGAGAAGCAGAAGCCAGTTAGTAGAGGATTGTAGCCAGTTTTTTATCTTGGCAATCGGATCGGTCTGAGGCTGCTCATTCTCTTCAGTGTGAGGCAACAGGCTGGCGATCGCAGCGACGCTAGTCGTGAGCGTTTCATGTGTACTTGCATCAATCCATAGTACAGCCTGGTATTTTTGTCGATAACGATAGGCGTATTCTAAAGCTATCTGTGTCTTCCCAATACCGCCCAGGCCACTAAGAATACAGGTTGCATTATGTGGAGAACGAAGGAGAGGATGAATAGCGCGTAAAATATCTTCACGGCCAGTAAAGAGGAGATTACGAGGAAAAGGAACGTGCCAGATAGGCGGAAACGATAATGGTACAGGCGTTACCTGCTCACCAGGAACGCTAGATTCTGTAAAGAATTCGTCGCTTTTTTCTGTATGTAGAGTGGTGGCTGTTAAGCCCAGCTCTTCTTCGCTTTTCTCAAAAACGGCACAGATTTGATAGCGAAAATAGGCATTGGGAAAGGTAATGCCGCGCTCCCAGCGGCTAACGCTGATTGTCGTAGTGCCAACTTTCTCTGCGACTTCTTTTTGTGACCATTGACGTTGCAATCGTTCACAGATCAACAGCTTATTAGGAATCGCCTGTGACGCTTTTTTCATGTACCACATAACCCCTGGAATTATTTTTCACAGGCTTTTTTCCAGCACTGCATGGTTCTTCCTTTGATTACTTTAGCAGCTGCCTATAAAAACAGGGCAAGATCAATTCCCCTTTTGAGAATAATTTGATCTTTTTGTTGTTTTTCGAACATTTCTTGACTGTGCTTGCCCATTTATGCGAACCTATGATATGTTACATGTGGGGAACGATATAAGAGTAACTGAGTTGTTTCAAAATGTCAATGCTGCGTTCAGCCCTTTAGCAAAAATGCTATTCTCTGTCTCTCATTATAGACGCTAATGGTCATGTTTGGTAATGTTAACTCTGCCCTATAATTTCGTAAAATAGGGAGAGAAATAGACAGAAGTGTATAGGACTAAAGGGGATCAAGAGAAGTTCGAAAGTCGACTGAGAATTGACTGGGCAGAATGGATTGCAAAAACGCAGCTTGTTAGGGAAAGGAAAACTGAGATGAAAGAACAAAATGAGTATCATCACGATGATAAGCCCATCAATAATAAAGGGGTAATTAATGTCCGCAAGTTGGCGGCTCTAGATATTGTCTTTCATGGCATGAAGATGATTATGGTCGAGTTTCTTGCAGCTGTGCTTGTATGCGCTGGCCTTGCTGTCTTGTTGCTCTTTTTTATCTCCAGCCATACGCTGTCAAATACTCTGTTGGGTCTTTATTTCCTGGGCGTAGCTCTGAATTACCTTCCTCTGTTATCTTATGCACTTCTTATTAGAACACGAGATCAGGCGGCAAATGTTGCAGAAAGAGAGTTAAAGGATGTTGATCACTATGGCCGCAGGTATTCTTTACAATCGATACTGCTTATCCTGATCCCGTACGCTTTAGCTCTCCTGGCTCTCTCCCAATTGGCGGCTCGTCGCTCTCACTCATAGCATCAAAGCACTGAGCAGCAGAGAGTATGCTTCGATATCCAGTTCGCTCTCTACTGTACCTATCAACTTCTCTACCACTACTTAGAAAATGGTAGAAATACTCCACAGAAATACTCTTCACCTTCATTGTGCCAGTTGATCGTCTGAAGTACAGTTCTCTTATGCGATATCTTTCAGATGGAAGAAGAGAGATATCGCGAGAGTAAGTACCTGGACGGTCATGTTTTTTCTTCTCGTCACATGCAAAGACAGGTACTGCATTACTCCTCTCGTTGTTGGATCATATCAGATAAAGGATGCGCCGTGAGACAGTACTATAAGGCATATTATTTGAAGGATCTCCGTCAATTTAGCGGGTGGAAGGCTGCAAGTGCCGAGGGAGAGGCAGAACTTGCGGAGGACACAATTTGCTATCTAGGAGATGATTTCCACGTGGTACAGAGCCCTGTACAGGATAAAGAGCCACTCTTCAGCACTGTTACCCAGGAATGGCAAGAGTTTTGCCACACTACATTGAAATTTGAGATTCCTGAGGATCTGCGTACCATTGAAGCACAGAGCGCCGGTGCGACCAGTGCCGCGGCGGTCTAACATCGGCGTCCAAACTCACTCATAAGTAAGACGTACTTCAAGCTTTCACTTCGAACAGTAGCCGAGAAAAGGGAAATAGTGATGAATGATCTTGTGCAACGCCTTTCTGAGCGCGAGCAGCAAGTAGTTGTGGGTGGACCACAGGCAACTTTGCCAGAGTTTCAAAAACGCGTAACAGAGATGGGCTATGTCTTCATCAAGTTTACCGAGACACGCGGAGGCACCGATCTGGGCGTGCGTGTTGATAAGAGTGCCACCGATGTGAGCAAGGCCAATTTTGAACTGGGAACGGGCAGTGTACATGTTGAGGGAACACTCACTTTGAATTATGTCCGTGTACGCTGTGTTGCCGATATCGATCTGGCATCTTTACAGGGTACTGGTCGCTTGCTTGTTCTGGAGGAGGTTCATCCCTAGCCTGTGCCCTTTGTGGCTAGTTGATGAGCACGCAGTGTGAAACGTGATTGATTCTATATATGCAAAGTGATAGATGGCGCAAGTAAGATTATGTGCCTGGTAATTTGTCAGTGAATGGTGAAGAGTGGCTCCTGAGGGCATGGAAACGCGAGGCGTGTTGTAATCTCAGGAGCCATCTTGTGAAAGTGCAGAGAGAATTGATCTTACAAAGGTCATCCAGTCTGGCAACAGAGCGGTAAAGATAGGGTATGAGAAATGCTATACAACATGCTAGTTCGGACTGTGAAAGAGCACGCGGATACTACTGCTCTCGTACATGAGACTTCGCGCCTGAGCTATCGGGAGTTGCACCAGCGAATTCTTGCCTTCAGTGAAGGGCTACGCTCACTTGGTATACAGGTGGGAGGTCGTGTTGCACTGGTGCTGCCCAACTGTCCCGAGTTTCTGATCAGTTACTATGCTGTAGCCCGACTGCAAGCAGTTTTTGTGCCTCTCAGCCCACATCTCAAAGAAGATGAGCTTCTCTTTTATTTAGGCGATTGCACCCCCCATCTTGTCATTACTGATCAAAAAAGGGCCGATCTTTGCTCACATGTTCTTTCTCAGTTAGATCCTTCTATTCAGATGCTTGTTATTGATGATATTCCCTGGCATACGTTTGTCTTCTCCTCTTTATCTATTGGTGATGATGTCTTTGATGAGACGACCTATGATGGCGATATGGTCTATCATTATTCCTCTGGTTCGACTGGTCGTCCCAAGCGTGTTCCTCGCACACAACACAATCTCTTCGCTGATGCCGAGAATATGGTTCAGCTTCTCTCTCTTACTACGCAAGACAGGCTTTTATGTACTGTTCCCTTATTTCATTCGTATGGACAGTTGCTATTTGTACTGATGCCTGTGTATGCAGGGGCAACACTGGTCTTGCTAGAGCAGTATGTGCAGAATGGGGTGGTGGTTGAGGTGCCATTTGCTGCACGCAGTCTGCGCGTGTTAGAGCTGCTGTCCCAGGAACGTATTACGCTGCTCCCCGCAATTCCCTATGTCTTTGGCGCTCTGGCCGAGGTTGCGCCTGAGGTTGAGGTTGATGTAACTGCGCTGCGTGCCTGTTATTCGGCTGGTAGTTTTTTGCCCCGTGAGACATTTGAGCGTTTCTCCAAACGTTATGGCCTCCCGATTCGTCAAACATATGGTACGACAGAGGGAGGGTTGATTGCTGCCAATATAGAGCCAGATGCCGAAGTGATCTACGATTCGGTTGGGACGGTGCCACCAACCATCGAAGTACGAATCCTGGCTGACGATCTGGTGGAGCAGCCAGCAGGTGTGGTGGGTGAAGTGGTGATCAAGAGCCCGACGCTTACCAGGGGATATGCGAACCTGCCAGATGTCAATCGGGAAGCGTTTCGTGACGGTTATTATTATACGGGTGACCTTGGCAAGAAAGATGCCAGGGGACAGCTCTATCTAACCGGGCGCAAAAAGTTTCTGATCGATATCATCGGGGGCTACAAAGTGGACCCGATAGAGGTCGAGGATATTCTTAGCGCTCATCCCAGTGTGGCGGAGGCTGCGATTGCAGGCGTGCGTGAGGGGCAGCGAGATGGGGCTATGCTTAAGGCGTTTGTGATCCCTCGAGGTCCCTGCACAGCGGAAGAACTGCTGGCCTATTGTCGCGAGCGGCTGGCGAATTTTAAAGTTCCACAACTGCTGACATTCTGTACAGAGTTCCCGCGCAGCTCGTTGGGAAAAGTCTTGCGTGAAGAACTGGTGCGCATGCATCAGGATGATACGCCAGCTTCCTCTGGCACCAATGAGATAGCTGCTGTAGTGGGTGCCATATTTGCAGCCAGCGGCCTGGAACGTCAGCAGATGCTGGAGACATATGTCTGCAAGTTGCTGGCTCAGATGCTACGAATGCCTGTTTCAGCTCTTGATCTTCATCAACATCTGACCTTGAGCGGGCTTGATTCTTTAATGGCGGTCCAATTCAAGCAGCGCCTTGAGGCCGATCTGGGCATGAATATTTCGTTGGTCAAGCTGCTTCAGGGGTTGACGATTGCACAGATTGCGGCCTCCCTCTTAGAGCAGATGGAGACGGCTGAGAGCTTCCATCTCGTTCCGATGGAGAAGAGTGCAGCGTACCAGAGCGAGTATCCATTGTCGTATGGACAGAGTGCACTCTGGTATGTGTATCAATCTGATCCTGAAAGCGCGGCATATAATACCAATGTTTCGATGCGCATTCTGGCGGGACTGGATATCCCTGCCTTGCAACAGACATGCCAGCAATTGGTTGATAGGCATGCGTCTCTGCGAACGGTCTACATTCTCAAAGATGGCGGGCCAGTCCAACGCATCCTTGAGTACATGCCTGTGAACTTTTCTGTGCTTGATCTCTCTCAGTACAGTCCTGAGGCCGTACAAGAGCTGATCATTGAAACTGCGCACAAACCATTTGATCTGGAACATGATGGGACATTAAGGGTCCATCTGTTTCTTAGCTCTCACCAGGACCCAATCCTGCTCCTGACGGCTCATCATATTGCGACGGATTTCTGGTCCATGGTGGTCTTAATAGATGAGCTACGCATCTGCTATCATGCTCAGCGAACGGGCGAGCCAGCAGATCTTCCTCAACTGCACTTTCAGTACAGTGATTATCAGCAATGGGAGGCGAAACTGCTGGAGAGCATAATGGGGCGGCAGTCGCAGGAGTACTGGTTGCAGCAGCTTGCAGGCGAATTGCCTGTGCTGAACCTGCCAACTGATCGTGTGCGCCCTCCCCTCAAGACGACAAATGGTGCTCGCTATTTCTCTAGCCTCGATGCTGAATTAACCGCACAGATACGTCAGATTGCCCGAGCCGAAGGCGTGACACTCTACACCGTTCTTTTAACGGCCTTCCAGATCCTGCTTGCTCGCTACAGTGGACAGGAAGAGTTTTTCCTTGGCTCCCCAACAATGATTCGCGACCGGGCCGAGTTGCAGAATCTGGTTGGCTACCTGGTTAATCCAGTGGTGATACGTGGGCATGTCCCAAGCGATATTGCCTTCAATGCGCTCGTGAGACAGGTCAGTCAGACGGTACTGGCAGCACTGGAACATCAGGATTTCTCCTTTATTCGTCTGGTGGAGCACTTGCTGCCCGATCGCGATGCCAGCCGTTCGCCTATCTTTGATGTCATGTTTGTTCTGGATCGACCACAGCGCGTAGAGATGCAGCGGATGCCAGAGATAGCGATCGGGAAGCCAGACGTTCAGATGGATCTGGGTGGTCTGCTGGTCGAGACCTATCCGCTTCACCAGCAATACGCACAATTTGATCTCTCACTGATTGTCATCGAGACTGATGAGTCATGCCTGACCTCGTGGGAATATAATAGCGATCTCTTTGATGAAGAGACGATTGCGCGTCTGGTTGAACATTTTCATCATATGCTTACCTGTATTGTTACAGATCCTGAACAGCTCGTTTCACGCATCGAGCTCCTGACTCCAGGCGAGCGACGACAACTCCTTGAGACCTGGAATGAGACACAATCTAGCGCCTCGAATGATCTTCTCGTCCATGAGCTGGTGGCAGAGCAAGCGTTGCACCAACCAGATGCTATCGCAGTTGTAGATGATGCGAACCATCTGACCTACGATGAGCTTGACAGGCGGGCGACACAATTGGCGGTCTATCTGCAAAGCATAGGTGTCGTGCCAGAGACGCTGGTAGGAATCTGTACAGAACGTTCGCCTGAAATGTTACTAGGGGTATTGGGTATTCTAAAAGCTGGCGGAGCCTATGTTCCGCTTGACCCTGCCTATCCACGCGAGCGCCTGACGTATATGCTAACAGATGCTCATGTAACACTCCTGCTCACACAGCAGCATCTACAGGTACAGATCCCAGACTATGCAGGACAAACGATCTGTCTGGATCGTGATTGGATACAGATCGCTCAGCAGGAATCATTACTCTCTCAGAATGTTGTCCAGAGTGAAAACCTGGCCTATGTGATCTATACTTCTGGCTCGACCGGGCAGCCCAAGGGGGTACAGATCCCGCATCGTGGCCTTCTCAATCTCGTGCGCTGGCACCAGTCAACCTATCAAGTCGAGCCGACAGATCGGGCGACACAGGTTGCAGGAATTAGTTTTGACGCCTCGGTCTGGGAGATCTGGCCATATCTCGCCGCTGGAGCCAGCCTGCATATTCCAGATGAGGAGACGCGCATCTTTCCTGCGCAGCTCCGTAGATGGCTGGCAGAGCACGCGATCACCCTCAGCTTCCTTCCAACACCATTGGCGGAGAGTGTGCTGCTCGACTCCGAAGCCTGGCCTGCATCGCTGGCCTTACGGAGCCTGCTCACGGGAGGCGATCGTCTTCGCGTCTATCCTGATTCAGCCACACCCTTCTCACTCGTAAACCACTATGGTCCAACCGAAAGCAGTGTTGTCGCCAGCGCCGGATTGGTTTTGCCTCCCAGCGAAGAGATTGAGCGTGCACCAGCTATTGGTCGTCCGATTGCCAATACGCAGAGCTATATTCTAGACCCACAGCTACAGCCCGTTCCGATAGGTGTTGCAGGCGAGCTGTATATTGGCGGTGCAAGCCTGGCACGCGGCTATCTGGAACGCCCGGAACTGACGGCGGAACGCTTTGTCGCCCATCCATATAGTCAGGAAGCAGGGGCACGCCTCTACCGTACCGGCGATCTGGTACGCTATCTGCCCAATGGAGAGATCGAGTATCTTGGTCGTATCGATCATCAAGTGAAAGTGCGTGGCTATCGTATCGAATTAGGCGAGATTGAGGCTGCACTGAGCCAGTACCCTGGCGTCCAGGATGTTGTGGTTGATGCGCGTGAGGATGGAACAGGCGAAAAGCGGCTGGTCGCTTATCTGGTTGCTGACGTGACCAGACAGGCCGATACAGAACTCCTTACCCAGGAGCAGTCGCAGTATATTGCGACCTGGAAGGATCTCTACGAGCAGACCTACAGCAAGGCGGCAGGAGAGAATGAGGGGATTTTCAATATCGCTGGCTGGAATAGTAGTTATACGGGGGGAGCCATTCCAGCAGAAGAGATGCAAGAGCAGGTAGATCAGACGGTCGAGCGTATCTTAGCATTGAAGCCCAGGCGTGTATTAGAGATTGGCTGTGGTACTGGTCTGATCCTCTTCCGCGTTGCCCCATTCTGTCAGACATATATAGGTACAGATTATTCGGCTGCCGTCCTTGACTGGTTGAGTCAGCAGTCAGTGATGCAAGATATGCCCCATGTCCAGCTTCAAGAACGCGTGGCACACAACCTTGAGGGGTTAGAGACAGAACGTTTCGATACCGTCATCATTAACTCGATCATTCAATATTTCCCCAGTATCGATTATCTGGTCAATGTTCTGGAACAGGTTGTCCCACTGGTTGAGCCAGGTGGTACGATTCTAGTAGGCGATGTGCGTAGCTTCCAGCACCTGAAAACCTATCATGGCTCGGTACAATACTTTAAGGCCTCTGATGGGCTCTCCACCCGACAACTGCAACAGCGTATTGAGCGACAGATACGAAAAGAAGAAGAGATCCTCATTCATCCCGTCTTCTTCTCGGCCCTACAGGCGTATCTTCCACAGATTGGTGATGTGCAGGTCCAGTGGAAGCGTGGGCAGGCGCATAATGAGATTACGCGCTTCCGTTATGATGCATTTCTCCATATCGGCGTAGAGTATCCGCACCAGGAAGAAGAACGTTGGCAGTGGCAAGAAGGCGACCTGGATACCGTCGCCAGAGTGCAGGAACTTCTGATCGAGCGGCAACCAGAAGTGGTCAGGCTTGGTAGCGTACCGAATGCACGTCTCTGGCGTGACGTCAGGGCTTTGCAGAAGCTCTTTGCTGAGGATCAATCACGTCCGGAGACGGTTGGAGAATTACGCGATAGCATGCAGTCAGAACCAGCAGGAATAGATCCGGAGGCATGGTGGGCGCTGGGACGTCAGGTTGGATACGAGGTCGAAGTGAGCTGGTCCGAAGCAGGCGAGGGATTCTGCGAAGTAGTCCTTCGCCGACAGCAGAAGCTCTATACTCCTGTCCGGGTTCCTGCTACTTCCTATAGTAATGCGAACAGATTGTATTCCTGGAGCAGCTATGCGAACAATCCATTACAAGGAAAGCTAGAGTATGCTCTGGTCCCACAATTACGCGCCTTCCTGGAGAAGAAGCTACCAGAGTATATGGTGCCTTCTGCCTTTGTGATGCTCGATGCACTTCCCCTGACGAAGAACGGCAAAATTGATCGACGGAGACTGCCTGATCCCGATCACACACGTTTTGATCACTCAGCTGCTTTTGTTGCGCCACGCACACCGATGGAGCAGATGTTAACGGAGATGGTGGCTGATCTGCTTGTACTGGAACAGGTTGGTATTCACGATAATTTCTTTGAACTGGGTGGACATTCCTTATTAGTGATGCAGTTGATCTCGCGTGTGCGCTCCGTGTTCCAGGTTGAGCTGCCTTTTGTGCTCTTCTTTGAAGAACCGACCGTATCGGGTCTGGCCGAGCGCGTAGAACGGGAACGTGGCAGTGCACAGACGCTCTCACTGGTCCCAATCGAACGCGGTGAACTGCTTGCGGTTTCTTTTGCACAGGAGCGCCTGTGGTTCCTGGATCAGTTAACGCCAGGCAATCCTTTCTATAACCTGCCAGTTGTCGTTCGTTTAGCTGGTCCGCTCGTTGTGGATGCATTGGTCCGCAGTTTGCAAGCAGTGGTCCAGCGACATGAGCAGTTGCGAGCCTGCTTTGTGACAGTAGATGGAAAGCCCTATCAAGTCATCGCAGAGCAACTGGAGATTCCTCTGCCCTTCATCGATCTGAAAGCTCTGCCAGCAGAGGCGCGTGAGGCGGAGATACAGCGCCTGGCTACTCAAGCGATGATGCAGCCGTTCGATTTAGTACAGAGGCCGCTGATACGAGCATGCCTCCTCCAGATTGGTAAAGAGGAACATATCCTCCTCTCGGTCATCCATCATATCGTCTCTGATGGATGGTCGGTTGGTATACTTATTCGTGATCTGGCAACGCTCTATGAGGCATTCTCGCATGGAAAATCCTCGCCGCTTGCACAGTTGTCAACGCAGTATGTTGATTTCTCCTCCTGGCAGCGGCAACTGCTGTCAGAAGAGCTGGTAGAAAGGCAACTGGCCTATTGGAAACGTCAACTCCATGCCGTCCCTATGTTGCAGATTCCTACCGACCGTCCTCGTCCAGCGATACAGTCTTTCCGGGGCAAGCATTATCCGATCCAGATCTCAAGGCCGCTGACCAGATCCTTGAAGGCCTTAAGCCAGCGCGAGGGCGTCACATTATTTATGACCATGCTCGCCTCCTTCCAGCTGTTACTGGCGCGTTACAGTGGGCAGGAAGATGTAGCCATCGGGGCAGGTATTGCGAACCGTAACCATAGAGAGATCGAAGAAATGATCGGTTTCTTTGTCAATACACTGGTTATGCGCACAGATTTCTCTGGTACTCCGACTTTCCAGGATCTGCTCAAGCGTGTGCGTACAGTGACATTAGAAGCCTATGCACATCAGGATCTTCCCTTTGAACGATTGGTGGCAGAGCTACATCCCGAGCGCAGTCTGAGTTATCAGCCTTTATTCCAGACCATGTTTATCTTCCAGAACTTTCCCGTACCTGATCTGGAGCTCTCTGAGGTCAGTATCAGCCCTGTCGCCGTGGACAGCCAGATCTCCAAGTTTGATCTAACGCTCTCGCTGGATGATGCGGGCAATGGGTTGAGTGGTTGGCTGGAATACAGTACCGATCTATTTGATGAAGCCACTATCGCTCGTATGGTTGAGCATTGGCAGGTTCTCCTGGAAGAAGCGGTGGCGCATCCAGAGCTGGCTGTGGGGTCGCTTCCAATGCTTACAGAGGCCGAGCATCACTACTTGATTCACGATAAAAACACAACGGCGACGGAGTATCCACGCGAGGCGCTGGTGAACCTGCTTTTTGAAGCGCAGGTTGCTCGGACGCCCGATGCCATTGCGCTGGTCTCTGCGGAGCAGCAGTTCAGCTATGAGGAACTGGACCAGCGTGCCAATGGTCTGGCTCATCTGCTCTCTGCTCATGGCATTGGACCCGAGGTCGCGGTGGGCGTGGAGACCGAGCGCTCTCCGGAGCTGGTGCTGGCGCTGCTTGCCATTCTCAAAGTCGGTGGCTACTATGTCCCTCTGGATGCGCATCTGCCTCTGGATCGCCTGCGCTTCCACTGCCAGACGGCTCGGGTTCAGCTTGTGCTGCTGGCCGGTTCCCATGGTTCCCAGGCGACCTCCCTGACCGAGCTTTCGTTGCCCCATCTGAATCTGGCCCACCTGATGGCCCTGCTGGTTCCGGTCGCGGCTGCCCCCGCGCTCCCCTGGAGCAGTGCGCAGCAACTGGCCTATCTCATGTATACCTCAGGCTCCACAGGTGAGCCCAAAGCCGTGGCGGTCCCCCATCGTGCCATTGTCCGGCTAGTCTGTCAGAACCGGTTTGCGCAGCTGGATCAGGAACAGATCTTCTTGCAACTGGCTCCGCTGGCCTTTGACGCCTCCACGCTGGAACTGTGGGGGAGCCTGCTGCATGGGGCTCGCCTGGTCCTGGCCCCGGCTCAGCCGCCCAGCCTTGAACTGCTCGCGCCGCTGCTGCAAGAAGAAGCGGTGAGCCTGCTGTGGTTGACGGCAGGACTCTTTCAGCAGATCGTGCAGCAAGAGCCAGCGGTCCTGGCCGGCGTGCGCCAGGTGCTGGCAGGAGGAGATGTGCTGGCTCCTGAGGCGGTGCGAACCCTGCTGCTGCGGCATCCGGGACAGCGGGTGATCAATGGCTATGGCCCGACCGAAAATACGACCTTTACCTGTTGCTACCCGATGGACGATGCCGAGCAGGTGGAGAGTGCGATCCCGATTGGCTCGCCCATCAATAACAGCACTGTCTATGTGCTGGATGCGTATCAGCAGCCGGTGCCACAGGGGGTGGTGGGAGAGCTGTATACAGGCGGCGATGGGCTGGCGCGGGGGTATCTGAGCCGACCGGATCTGACGGCGGAGCGCTTTGTGCCCGATCCATTCAGTGGGCAGGCGGGAGCGAGGCTCTATCGGACGGGGGATCTGGTCTGGTATCGGCCCGATGGACAGCTGGCCTTTGTGGGACGAGGGGATCAGCAGGTGAAGGTGCGAGGGTATCGGATCGAACTGGGGGAGATAGAAGCGGTGCTGGGTCAGCAGGAGGAGATTCGGGAGGCGGTGGTGCTGGCGCGAGAGGATCAGCCAAGTGTCAAACGATTGGTGGCGTATGTTGTGCCTCGGGTCCCCGAAGGATTTGTCTGGGAGCGCGTGCGGAGCAGCCTGAAGGAGCAGCTGCCCGACTACATGGTGCCAGCGCTGCATGTCGTGCTGGAGTCCTTGCCGTTGACGATCAATGGGAAGACGGATCGACGAGCCCTGCCCGCGCCGGACTATGAGCATCTGGGAGAGGCGGAGCAGTATCAGGCTCCGGACAATGAGAGCGAGCGGCGGCTGGTGGAGATCTGGCAACAGGTGCTGGGAGTGGAGCGCGTGGGCGTGCAGGACAACTTCTTTGCACTGGGTGGCGACTCCATCTTAAGCATTCAGATCGTGGCGCGTTCTCATCAATCGGGCCTTCATTTCACTCCTAAGCAGCTGTTCGAGCATCAATCTATCGCCGCTCTGGTGCAGTCTCTTCCTGATCTGATTGCGCCTCGAGCTATCTTACAGGCGGAACAAGGCCTGGTTAGCGGAGATGTACCATTAACTCCGATCCAGCACTGGTTCTTTGAGCAAGAGCAGCCGGAGCCGCAGCACTGGAATCAGGCCCTTGTCCTTACTACTGCTGTCAGCCTTGAACCATCCTTCCTTCATACGTCCATTGCGCATCTGTTGGAGCATCATGATGCCTTACGGCTGCGTTTCATCCGGACAGAAGAGGGATGGCAACAGAAGTACGCTCAGCCAGATACGGAAAGCCCCTTCCTGGTCGTTGATCTCTCTGCACACTCTCAGCAAGAGCAGCAGGCTGCGATTGCAAGCGTGACGACTGAGCAACAGGCAAAATTGAATCTGTCTGCTGGCCCTCTTCTCCGCGCCGTCTATTTTGACCTGGGCTCTGACCATAGTCATAAATTGCTTATCGTTATTCACCACCTCGTCATTGATGGCGTCTCCTGGCGCATCCTGCTGGAAGATCTGCATACAGCATATACACAGCTCAGTCAGGGCCAGACGATTCTTTTGCCATCTAAAACGACATCCTGGCAACGCTGGGCCCAACAATTGCAGGCGCACGCGCAGGCAGAAGAGATTGTCCAGCAGCTCCCTTACTGGCAGGCTATTACCGCATCTAACGTAGCCTCTTATCCCATCGATCACAATACTGGTGAGAACACCGTCTCATCTGAGCAGATGCTTCAGATCTCATTGAGCCAGGAAGAGACCCAGACGTTGTTGCGTGAGGTTCCCCAGGCCTATCATACGCAGATCAATGATATCTTGCTGACAGCTCTAGCCAGGATGTTGCGCCAATGGACTGGTTCAGGAAGACATCTGATCCATCTGGAGGGACATGGTCGTGAAGATCTGTTCTCAGATGTTGATCTCTCACGGACGGTTGGATGGTTTACCAGTCTGTATCCGGTACTTCTGACAACGGGCTCGTCTGGTGAGCCTGGAGCCGACCTGAAAATGATCAAAGAGCAACTGCGAACGCTTCCTATGCATGGGATTGGCTATGGTCTGCTACGCTATCTTCGTCAGAACGAAGCAGAGGCCTCTGATCTTGAATATTCATCACCTCCTGTCATCAGCTTTAACTACCTGGGTCAATTTGATCAGGTCACTACTGAGACAGGTCTCTTCTCCTGGTTTGAAGAAGCGGACGGCCAGTCGCGTAGCCCACAAGGGAAGCGCGAACATCTGTTGGATCTGAGCGCTCTCATCCGTGGCGGGCAGTTGGCGATTACCTGGTATTATAGCGCTAATTACCATACGACAGAGACGATTCAGGCTCTGGCTCAATCCTACATCACTGCCTTGCGTACATTGATTACCCATTGTCAGCAGCCGAACGTGGGTGGCTACACCCCTTCAGACTTCCCGCTGGCTCGACTGAGTCAGGAGCAACTGGATCTGATCGCTGGTGGCAGACGCGATATCGAAGCGATCTACCCGCTCTCCCCCTTGCAGCAGGGTCTGGTCTTCCAGAGTCTGTACGCTCCTGGCGAGGGAGACTATATCATTCAGGTGCACCTGACATTGCATGGAGAGCTCAACAGCGAGGTCTTTGGAGCCGCCTGGCAGGCCGTGGTGCAGCGCCATGCCATCTTGCGCACCTCCTTTGTGTGGGAAGAGGTTGAGGAGCCGGTCCAGATCGTGTATCAGCAGGTTACTCTGCCCTATGAGGTCTGGGATTGGCGCTCCATTCCAGAGCAGGACCGGCAGGAGCGTTTGAGAGCCGCACGCCAAGCTCAGCGCCTGCAAGCACTCCCACTCGAGCAGGCTCCCCTGATGCGGCTGCATCTGATACGCATGGAGGAGGAGCATTACGAACTGACCTGGACCCATCACCACCTTCTGCTGGATGGCTGGAGCCTGCCGATCGTGCTCAAGGAGGTCTTCGAGCAGTATCAAGCACTGCTGGACGGGGTCACCCTGGCGTGGGCACCGGCTCACCCCTATCAGAGCTATATCGCCTGGATTCAGCGGCAGGATGCTCAGCAGGCGGAAACCTTCTGGCGGCGTACCCTGGCGGGTTTTACCAGCCCGACGGTGTTGCAGCTCCCCAGTCCACAGGAGCCAGCCGATCCAGCGCAGCGCTATGACGAGCTCCAGCAGCTCCTGTCGCAAGAAGAGACGCAGCAACTGAACGCCTTTGTGCGCCAGCAGCGATTGACGCTCAATACGCTGCTGCTGGGAGCCTGGGCGGTCGTGCTGGCTCGCTTCAGTGGGCAAGACGATGTGCTCTTTGGAACCACTGTGGCCGGTCGACCGCTGGAGATCGCAGGGATAGAGCAGATGGTTGGACTCTTCATCAATACCTTGCCGATGAGGATCAAGCTACCCGCACAGATGGAGCTGCTGCCGTGGTTTACGGAGCTGCAAGAGCAGCAGAGTGCGATGCGGCAGTACGAATATAGCTCGTTAGGCCAGATCCAGAGCTGGAGCGAGCTGGCCCCGGGAACGGCCCTGTTTGACAGCCTGTTTGTCTTCGAAAACTACCCACTGGGCCGTGAGGAGCGGCAGACCGAGAATCAACGGCTGCGTATGACTGCCCTTCATGGAATTGAGCAGACCCACTATCCACTCTCTTTGATGGTCTTGCCCGATCAACAGTTGGGCTTTAAAGTGCTCTATGATCAGGGTCGTTTTACCTCGATCCAGATGCACCGGCTGCTGGGACATCTGCACGAGGTTCTGCAACAGATCCTGACCGCGACAACCACCCGTGTGGGGAGTCTCGCGCCGCTCACACAGACGGAACACAGACACCTGACGCAGGAGTGGAATGCCACCCACGCGACCTATCCAACCGATTCCAGCCTGCATCAACTGGTGGAAGCCCAGGCGCAGCGCAGCCCGGATGCCATCGCCCTGGTCTCTGAGGAGCAGCAGCTCAGCTATGGGGAGCTGGATCGGCGGGCCAGCCTGCTGGCTCATCGACTCCAGCAGCGTGGCATCGGACCCGAAGGACTGGTGGGCGTCTGTCTGACGCGCTCGCTCGACATGGTTGTGGCCGTGATGGGCGTCCTCAAAGCTGGTGGGGCGTATGTCCCACTTGATCCGGCCTATCCAGCCGAGCGACTGGCCTTCCAGCTCACCGATGCGAAGATCCGTCTGTTGCTCACTCAGGAGAGCCTGCTGGAACAGCTCCCGCATGAGGGCATCGAAGTCATCACGCTCTCCGGCGACTGGATCGGGTCCGATGAGCCTGCTCCATCGCACGTCGCAAGCGGCAGCCGACCGGAGCACCTGGCATATGTGATCTATACCTCGGGCTCGACGGGACGACCCAAAGGCGTGGCCATCACGCATCAGAGTGCGGTGAACCTGCTCTTCTGGGCGCAAGAGACCTTTGCAACGCAGGCATTGCAGCGGGTGCTGGCCTCGACCTCGCTCTGCTTTGACCTCTCGATCTACGAACTCTTTGTGCCGCTCGCCTTCGGAGGGACCATCATCCTGGTGGAGAATGCGTTGACCTTCCCCACGCAGGCCGGGCATCAGCAGGTGACCCTGATCAACACGGTGCCCTCGGCGATTGCGGAGCTGCTGCGAGGAGGACAGATTCCAGGCTCGGTGCACACGATCAATCTGGCTGGAGAGGCACTCTCTGCCAGTCTGGTTGCGCAGCTCTACGCGCAGACGACGGTGGAGCAGATCTACAATCTGTATGGTCCCACCGAAGACACAACCTACTCAACCTGGGCGCTTCTGTCAGCGGAGGCGTCTGGGAGCGCACCGATCGGACGGGGACGCGCCAATACGCAGGCCTATGTACTGGATGCGCACTTCCATCTGGTGCCAGTGGGAGTGATTGGGGAACTGTACCTGGCGGGTGCAGGACTGGCGCGTGGGTATATAGGCCGACCGGAGCTGACGGCAGAGCGGTTTGTGCCCCATCCCTTCAGCGAGCAGCCGGGAGCACGACTGTATCGCACGGGAGATCTGGTGCGCTGGCGAGAGGATGGGCAGCTGGAATATGTGGGCCGGGTGGATCAGCAGGTGAAGGTGCGGGGCTATCGCATCGAACTGGGCGAGATTGAGACGGCGCTGGATCAGCAGGAGGCGATTCGCGAGGCGGTCGTGCTGGTGCGGGAGGATGTGCCAGGCGTGAAACGGCTGGTCGCGTATGTGGTGCCCAATCAGGCCGAGCACTTCGATTGGGAGCAGGTCCGCGCGAGACTTCAGGAGCAGCTGCCGGACTACATGGTGCCCGCAGTGCATGTGGTTCTGGAAGCCTTCCCATTGACCCCCAACGGCAAGATCGATCGACGAGCCTTCCCGGCTCCTGATTATGCCCATCTGGATGCCAGGCAGAGCTATGCCGCACCACAAAGTGAGGTTGAACGGCTCCTGGCAGAGATCTGGCAAAAGATACTGGGCATTGAGAAGATTGGTATTCATGACAACTTCTTTGCCCTTGGTGGGGACTCGATCCTGAGCATTCAAGTCATTGCCCGGGCGCATCAGGCAGGCTTACATCTGACCCCCAGGCAGATCTTTCAGCATCCGACCATCAGTCAACTTATGCAAGTAGCCACTCTGGCCAGTGCGCCACTGGCAGAGCAATCGTTAGTCACTGGCGTTGTGCCTCTAACCCCAATACAGCACTGGTTCTTTGAAGATTTACAGGCTGCTCGCCACTATTGGAATCAGGATATGCTGCTCACGGTGCCCGTAGCTTTGAATCGGCGGGCGCTACAACAGGCCGTGGCCGCACTTCTTACACATCATGATGCCTTGCGCTTACGTTCTGTTCACCAGACTGATGGGTGGCAATTGTACCAGTTGGGGGTTGAAGATAGCATACCGCTCCTTTATATAGATCTCTCATCGATTGTTGAAAGTGAGCAGTCTAAAGCAGTCAGTCATGTTGCCGCTACGATGCAGTCCAGCCTGAATCTGGAGACGGGTCCGGTAATACAGGTCGTCTACTTTGATCTCGGAGCACACCCGGGCCGCCTGTTGATGATCATTCATCATATGGCTGTTGATGGGATCTCCTGGCGTATTTTGATCGAAGATCTCTTGAGTGCATACACACAGTCCAGCAACGGCCAGCCGATACAGCTTCCCGCCAAGACCTCATCATTCCAACACTGGTCGCATAGCCTGCAAGAGTATGCACAAAACAGCAATGTCGTGGAGGAATATCCATACTGGCTGGCGCAACAGCAGAACGATACAATCCCTGTAGATTACACAGATGATAAAATCACAGGTCATGCCAACAGTGTAGGATCATCGCAGCATATAGAGGTATCGCTGAGTGAAATGGAGACCAGCGCTCTGCTGCACCAGATACCACTGGTCTATAACACACAGATCAATGATGCCCTGCTTACCGCCCTGACCATAGCCATCACCAGATGGACAGGTGGAGCTTCTCTGCTGCTCGATCTGGAAGGGCATGGCCGCGAAGATATTATTGACAATATAGATCTCTCACGGACCGTTGGATGGTTTACCAGCCTTTATCCGGTCAGGCTGCATCTGGGAGAGGATCCCTCTATTGGAACAATGCTCAAGACGATCAAAGAGCAATTGCGCCAGATTCCACAGCATGGCATTGGCTATGGTCTATTGCGTTACCTGCGCCCGCATGATCAGCGGCTCGCCGAGCTCAGGAATATCGCGCAGCCACAGATCAGCTTCAACTACCTGGGACAATTTGATCAGCTCTTTACCGCAGAAGACTTTACGCAGGCAACCGAAAAGACGGGCATACCAGCCGATCCCTTGATGCAGAGGCCGCACCTGCTCGACATCAATGGCAGCATCTCCGGAAACCAGTTACATCTTGCCTGGACATATAGCGAAAACATGTATCGCCGCGAGACGATTGAGGCGGTGGCACAATCCTTTCTCCAGGCTCTGCGTGATATCATCGCGCACTGCTTACAGCCCGAGGCCGGTGGCTATACACCATCAGATTTCCCATTAGCGCAACTGACTCAAGAGCAGATAGATACACTGATTGGGAATAAGCGGAATGTGGAGACGATCTACCCGCTCTCTCTCATGCAGCAGGGGCTTCTCTTCCATGCTCTCTACGATACACGCGGTGGTGAATATATCACACAGATTCGTTGGACCATGCGAGATGTGCGTGAAAACACAAAAAGCTCTCATCTCTCCTCCTGGATGCAGGCCTGGCAACGGCTGGTCGATCGTCATCCAATCCTGCGTACGGCCCTGTTATGGCAGCAAGTGAGCCAGCCGCAACAGATCGTCTACCGTCAGGTCACCTTGCCATGGACTCAACTGGATTGGCGTATGTACTCAGCGCAGGAGCAACAGGAGCTTCTCGAAACGTATCTGCAAGAGGATCGGGATCGTGGCTTTGATCTGACGCAAGCGCCACTCATGCGGATGACACTGATTCAACTGGACGATACTACCTATACCTGCCTCTGGAGCCATCATCATATCTTGCTCGATGGTTGGAGCATTGGACTCCTGTTTGATGAGGTCCTGGCCTCTTATAAAGAGATCCAACAGGACCAGAATCGGCAGATCCAGCCAGTACGTCCATATCAGGATTACATTGCCTGGTTGCAAGATCAGGATAGCGTTGCGGCAGAGACCTATTGGCGGCAGACCCTCCAGGGATTTACAGCCCCAACGCCGCTAGGAATTGATCACCCGGCCTCTGGCGAGCCAGCCTATCAAGACATCGATCTGGTGCTCAGTCCCAGACTGGTACAGGCCTTGCAGACCATGACCCGACAGCATCATCTAACGATGAATACGCTTATTCAGGGCGCCTGGGCATTTCTGCTGGGTCGCTATAGCGGGCGAGCGGATATTGTCTTTGGCACGACCGTTGCCGGACGTCCGCCAGAGCTGGCAGGGATTGAAGCCATGGTTGGCCTGTTTATCAACACGTTGCCGGTTCGTGTCCAACTCAATGAGCGCGCTACCATCCTCTCCTGGCTCCATTCGTTGCAACAACAGCAGACGGAGATGCGCCAATACGAGTACAGTGCGCTTGCCGATATACAGCGTTGGAGCGAAATTCGTCGAGGCCAGTCACTCTTTGAGAGCCTGTTGATCTTTGAGAACGCCTCCTCTGGTGAGTTCCAGTTGGATGACCTCTCATTGCAGATGGAGAAGAATACTGTTCATGTCAACTATCCCCTGACATTAATCGCTCTACCGGGTGAGCAGTTTATCTGCAAAATCGTCTATGATACACACCGTATTGACGAAGCCGCTGTTCAGCGTCTTCCTGGTCATCTGCACAGAATTCTGGAGGCGATAGCTGCGAATCCAGCCCAACTGTCCGGTCACATCTCTCTCTCGACCACCGAAGAGGAGCGGCTACTCACACAATGGGCACTGGTCTCGAGTTCCATCTCGAGTTCCAATGAACAGATTGAGAGCATCCCCCACCTCTTTGAGCGGCAAGTCGCGCAAACGCCGCACGCCCCGGCTATTCAATGTGGAGATGACGAGCTCTCTTACGCAGAAGTGAACCAGCGAGCGAACCAGCTTGCCCGCCACTTACAGGCGCAAGGGGCACGAAAAGGTACGAGCATTGGACTCTATGTATCCCCCTCAACTCATGTCCTGGTAGGTATGCTAAGCATCCTCAAACTTGAAGCGATATGTATGCCTGTTGAGAGCCAGTATCCACGCAAATATGTGGAGCAACTTTTGAAAGAGGCACAGGTACTCATAACCCAACAGAAGATGCTCGATCATCTGCCAGAATTTAACGGGAGTCTCGTACTGCTCGATCAAGCTGCGGAACGTATCGCCGGGGAAAGCACCGCCAACCTTGCCAGCGAAGGAAGCGCCAACGATAGCGCCTATAAGATTTTCTCCGTAGGAAATTGTGTGCAGATTACGCACCGTCACATGTATCAACAGGTTGCCCGCTTACAGGAGCAGATGCAACTGACAGAGCAGGATCGCGTCTTACAACACAGCTCAATCAGCCTGGATGCAGCACTCTGGGAATACTGGTGGCCACTGCTCTCGGGCAGCAAAGTGGTGATTGCGGATGAGTCGTCTCAGCACAATTCCGAGGCCCTGCAAAGATTAATTGAGGCACAGAAAGTTACAATCGTACATGTAGCACCAGCGCTATTGGCCCAGCTACTTGCTCATCCAGATGGCTTGAATACAACCATTCGAGGTATCTTATGCAGTGGCGACGTGATAACAAAAGAGGTCGCTGCTGCCTGTGCGACACTGACAGACATACAGGTTCGCTACCTCTATACAACACCAGAAACTCTTACCTATCTTTGCAGCCCTATGGCTAACGATAGTAGCTCCAATCCAGATCACGCCATAGCCAGCATCCCGCTTCAATCAACCGTTATTCTGGATGCCTTATTCAGAAAAGTACCGTTGGGAGTGCGCGGCGACCTGTATGTTGTCGTTGATCACTATTGCTATCGTGAAGGGACAGAGCTGTTGGATCTGCCACTCATCAAAAATAAGTGGCAGGAGAACACCTGGCTCTTTAAGACGGGCCAGCAAGCTCACTATCTAAGCGACGGGCGCATTACCATACTGGGCATGGACGAACAGACCATCCTGCGGAATGGTTACTACTTCAATAGAAACATGGTGCAAAAAGTAGTAGTAAGCGCCCCGGGCATCGAGGATTGCGCCATCCTGGCTCGCGTACAAGAAAATGGCCAATCAGCACTCACAGCCTACATTGTCCCCGCAGGTCCTTTCCAACTACAGCGCCTGCAACACTATCTCAGCTCGCGTCTACCAGAGGCGCTCCTTCCAACGACGTATATCCCAATGACTCATCTTCCGCTGAACCCAACCGGAAGAATCGATGAGCAGGAATTGAGCCGCTTTGCAGAAGCCACGCCCGAAGGCATTGCTCATTGGAAGGAGTCGCTACACGAGAGTGGATTGTCGGAGATCAAAGCTGTCAGCCAGGAATATAGAGAAAAGACGCCGGTCTTGCACCTGGCGGATCTCTTAGCGGATTGGCAAGGGGAACTGAGTAGAGAGGGGCAAGAGGAGGCAGGAGAGGTCGTGCCGCAACCAGATGGAGTGGAGGAAGATGAACCTGTGCGCATGGCCTGGAGCGATGGTGGTCCGCTCTTCATTCCAGAGGATGCGCCGCAGACGCTTACTCAGGCATTGCTAGAAACCGCCATCAAATATAAGGACAAAGGCATCATCTATCTCCATCCAGACGGTACAGAAGAGATTCAATCCTACGCAGACCTGTTGCACGAGGCCAAATGTATCCTGCGCGGCTTGCAACAGGCGGGGCTACGTCCACGCGATAAGGCCATCTTACAAATCTCTACCCTGCGTGAGCACTTTGCCACCTTCTGGGCCTGTGTCTTTGGTGGCATCATTCCCGTCACCGTTGCGGTCGTGCATTCATATAGCGAAAGAAACAGCGTCGTCAATAAACTGTACAATATCTGGGAACTGCTGGACCATCCACCACTGATTGCCCGGGCAGACATGAAAGATGCACTCGAAGGATTGCGTACCATCCTGCCAATGGACGACCTGCACGTACTCTCTGTCGATGCATTAAAAGCCAACGAGCCTGTCACAGAGCTCTACCCGGCCCAGCCCGAGGATATCGTCTTCTTCCAGTTGACATCGGGCAGCACCGGCATCCCCAAATGTATTCAGGAGACCCATCGTGGTATCATCCACCATATTCATGGCGCGCGCGAATTCAATGGCTACTCAGCAAGCAACGTCTCTCTCAACTGGCTCCCGGTTGATCACGTGGTGCCGATCCTCACCTGTCATCTGAAGGATTGCTACCTTGGCTGCACACAGATCGAGGTGCGTACTGAAACGATCCTGACCTATCCGCTCAAATGGCTGGATTATATTGAGAAATATCGTGTCACGCATACCTGGTCGCCTAATTTCGGGTATAAACTGGTCAGCGATGCGCTCTCCAGGGGCACTGAGAAGACCTGGGATCTCTCCTCGATCCACTACTTCTTAAATGCAGGTGAGCAGGTTACACTGCCCGTCGTCGCAGAGTTTCTGCGGCTGACCGCACCTTTCCAGGTTGTGCCACATATGATACAGCCTTCCTTTGGCATGGCTGAAGCCTGTACCTGCATGACGTTCCAGCAACACTTTGATCTCATTGGTGGCGTGCATCGCTTTGATAAAACATCACTGGGCGGCAGACTAAGAAAAGCCAGAGAAGATGATCCGCGCCCGATCACCTTTGTGGATCTGGGCGGACCAGTGCCGGGCATCCAGATTCGCATTACCGATAGCAACAACCAGACAGTCCCCGAAGGAGTGATAGGGCGCTTCCAGATCAAGGGCGCTGTCATCACACCTGGCTATTACAAAAACGCGAAAGCGAACGAAGAAGCTTTCGTAGGTGATGGCTGGTTTAATAGCGGAGATCTGGGCTTTATTCTTAACGGTCGCCTTACACTCACTGGCCGTGAGAAAGAGATGATCGTTATCAATGGCGCCAACCTCTATTGTTACGAGATCGAGGACGTCATCAATACCATTCCCGGCGTAGAACCAACCTTTGTGGGCACAAGTGGTATCGCTGACCCACGAACTGGCACCGAGGGGCTGGCAGTCTTCTTTACTCCGACCGCGACCGGTATTGAGGAACGTATCGAGCTGATTAAAACCATTCGTGTTGAGGTGACTACCAACATTGGTGTGAATCCGCTTTATATCATTCCCGTCGAGAAACGAGATTTCCCCAAGACCACCAGTGGCAAGATCCAGCGTACCCAGCTGAAAAAATCGCTCCAGGCGGGTGAATTTGATGCCCTTCTCAAGACAATTGATCTGCATCTGGCCAACCAGAATACTCTGCCTGACTGGTTTTATCAGAAGGTCTGGGTACGGCGTGATACCCAGTATCAGGTACCACGTCGTATAGACAATGAGGTTACGCTGCTTGTACTCGACAGGTTGGGTCTGGGCACTAGTCTCAGCTCGGACCTGATGCGCAAAGGACAGCGCGTGGTGAGTATCGAGATGGGCGAAAACTTTGTTCAGTTGAATGCCAACCACTATCGTATCAATCCAACGCGCAAAGATCATTACAACGCACTATTGGATGGACTGAAATCCGAAGCGATCTCCATTGGCCAGATTATCCACTTGCAGGCCTATAGTGCCTATAAGGGAGAGCCAGCCAGCGGCACACAGCTAGAAGAGGAGCAGAAGGTGCTCACTGCCAGTCTGCTCTACCTGATTCAGGCCGTCCAGCAAGTGAACGACAGTAGTCAACCGGTTGAGCTCTACCTGGTCAGCAGTGATGCACAGGCTGTCAACGCCAACGATCCCATCGCGCTGGAGAAACTGGCACTTTCTGGCCTGATCAAAACAATTGAGCAAGAGCTCGTCTGGATGCGCTGCCGACATATCGATCTACCAGTAACCGATCCTCTTGCTGATTCAGCTCTGCTGCTCCAGGAGATACATACTGTTCAGGGAGACGCTACCGTAGCTTATCGTGATGGTATCCGCCTGATTCAACAATTGAGCAAGATCCAATGGACGCAAGAACCCGTCCAGCAGAGCCCGATCGTGCAGGGTGGCTTCTATCTCATAAGTGGAGGCCTTGGCGGAGTTGGTATCGAAGTCGCGCGGCTCCTCTTAAAACAGTATCAAGTCAGGCTTCTCCTGGTGGGTCGCAGGCCGTTGCCGCCACGCACTATGTGGGCCAAATTGATCGCTGATGATGCTCCAGATGCCCCATTAGTTGCAGGCTATCTGGAACTGATGCAGGCCGGAGGAGAGGTTACCTATAGTCACCTTGACATCTGTGATCAGGAGGCTTTAGAGCAAGTAGTCGATGAGCTGGAAGGCTACTACCAGCGCCCATTGGATGGAGTTTTCCATCTGGCGGGAACGTTTACAGAACGTATCTTGCAAGAAGAGACGGCTGATAGCCTTGCGGAGGCACTACAAGCAAAAGTTACCGGTGCCTGGGTCTTACACCAGCTCTTGAAAGAGCGCCCTGACAGCCTGTTCGTCACATTCTCATCTGTTAACGGCTTCTTTGGAGGCTCTTCGGCTGGCGCGTACTCAGCCGCGAATAGCTTCCTGGATACCTTTGTCCACTATCAACGCAACCGCTATGGCCTGCAAAGCTACTGTTTCTCCTGGAGCATGTGGGATGAGATCGGGATCAGCCATGGCTATCATATGAAAGAGCTAACACGAGCTCGTGGTTATTATGTCCTTCCACCGCGTCAGGCGCTCTATTCTCTGCTGATCGGCTTGCAGCGTACAGCACCATTCTTATTGATTGGTCTGGATGGTGCCAATCAATTTATTCGCCGCTTCATCCAACAGCCAGTCCATGCATTGCAAGAGGTTATCACCTATATCGCCGGTCAGCCGGGGGCATGGCCTGTATCGCAGCCAGCCAACTATCGTCTGGTAACGGTAGAGTCGCTCCCAACCACCGAGACTGGTGAGATAGATCTACGGAAGCTGATGGCGGCGCAGAGCGAAGAGATCATCGAAGCGCGTACAGAACTGGAGCAAAAGCTTATCAACATCTGGCGCGATGTCCTTGGTATCACGAGTATTGGAATTCACGATAACTTCTTCTCACTTGGTGGAGACTCTATTAGCAGCATTCAGATTGTGGCGCGGATGAATCAGGCGACTATTCCTATGACGGCCAGACAACTATTGCAGCATCCCACCATTGCCGAGCTGGCCGCCGTAGTCAGCACAACGCCGATCATCCAGGTAGAACAAGGGCCTGTCAGCGGTGACGTTCCCCTGACACCTATCCAGCACTGGTTGTTCGAGCAAGAATTAGTAGATCTCCAGCACTGGAATATGTCGCTACTTGTAAAGATCCAGCGCCGGATTGCGCCCGAGATCCTTAAAGCGGCCTTTGCTCAGGTTCTGCACCATCACGATGCGCTCCGTCTCCGTTATGCCCGGGAGGCGTCTGGTTGGAGACAGTGGAATGCAGGCATAGAGCAAGAGGTGCCATTTATGGTTATGCACCTGTCAATGATCGACGAAACTGCCCAGGCACGAGCGATTGAATTGACAGCAACCGCGCTCCAGAGCAGTCTGAAGCTCGAAACGGGACCACTTATGCGTATGGTCTATTTCGACCTTGGCCCCGATCATCCTGCGCGGCTGGCAATTATTGTGCATCACCTGGTCATAGATGGCGTCTCCTGGCGTGTATTGCTGGAAGATATAGAGCAGATCTGCCTGCAACTTGAGCAGCGACAGAACGTGCAGTTACCTGCGAAAACGCTTTCCTTCAAGCAATGGTCCGAGCAACTGGAAGCTTATGCACAGACAGAGGCAGCCCTCCAGGAACTGGATTACTGGCTTACCACGTCTGTCAGTGCACCATCGTCAGAGCTGCCTCGCGACTACATTGGGGGATACAACACCGTAGCCTCAATGCAGGCGATCTCGCAGCAGTTGGACAGTGCAGAGACGGAAGCGCTCCTCTACAAAGTGCCCGCAGCCTATAACACCCAGATCAACGATATCTTATTGACCGCACTGGCTCTAACGATGAAAGAGTGGACAGGAGCCCCTTCGCTACGAGTGAATCTGGAAGGCCATGGACGTGAGGAGATTCTGGATCGTGTCGATATCTCTCGGACGATAGGCTGGTTTACCAGTTTGTATCCTGTCACCCTTGATCTATCAGAAGTTGAAAGCATGGATGAGGAGATCAAAGCCATCAAAGAGCAGCTCCGCAAGATACCGCAAAAGGGCATTGGTTATGGGATACTCCGCTATCTGGCGAAGCATGAGCAGCGGCCCGAGATCAGTGAGAAGATTGCTCGTTTGTATCAGACGCAAGAAGTAGAGATAAGCTTCAACTATCTGGGCCAATTCGATCAGACCCTGGGACAGAACGCCCTGTTCGGCCTGGCCCCTGAAACGCTAGGAGCTGAAAGAAGTCCGCGTGGAGCTCGCCAGCATCTCCTGGATATTACCGGCAGCATCATTGGTGGGCAACTTCAGATACATTGGATGTACAGCGATCAATTCCATGCTGTAGAGACCATCACCCAGCTGGCCGACAGCTATATGCAGACAGTGCGGAACATCATCGCTCATTGTCAGGACAAAACGTCAAATGAATTTACTCCGTCCGACTTCCCATTGGCCGCGCTAAAACAGAAGGAACTGGATGTAATCGTCAAAAAGCTGAATCGTAAGAGAGGGAGATAAGGTGACACAATCTGTAATACAGGATATCTATCCGCTTTCACCGATGCAGCAAGGCCTGCTTTTCCACAACCTGTACGATACTCATGTCGAACAGATACATTTTGTCGTCAGTGGGAAGCTTGATCTTGTGATCTTCGGACAGGCATGGAATCACATCTTGAGCAGACACACCTCTCTGCGCACAGCCGTTCTCTGGGAAGAAGTGGAGACGCCAATCCAGGTAGTGCATCGACAGGCCAGTTTAACCGTGGACTATCTGGATTGGCGAGGATGGACACAGGAACAGCACCAGGAGCAGCAGGATCTCTATCTGCAAGCCGAGCGGAGACGTGGCTTTGATGTGACTGAGCCTCCACTCTTGCGCGTGAGCTGCATCCAGCTTGATACAGAGCAATTTAGGATCATATTACACTATCATCACCTGATTCTGGATGGTTGGAGCCTTGCTATTGTCCTGGGTGAAGTCTTTCTCTGTTATGATGCACTGAGAGACGGCAGAGCCGTAAGGATAAAACCTTCGCGACAATATAAAGATTATATCGCCTGGCAATTAAAGCAAGATGCGCATCAGGCAGAAGAGTTCTGGCGCTCGACGCTTCAGGATTTTACCAGCGCCATTCCATTGGGAGATCGCAAGGCCAGCGATGCGCCCGAGCACTGGGTACAGGCTAAGCAAGACATCACCCTCTCTGTACAGGCAACGCAGGCCCTACAAGAGCTGGCCCACACAAAGCAACTGACACTGAATACTATCGTGCAGGGGGCCTGGACGCACCTGTTGGGTCGATATAGTGGATGCAAGGATATTGTCTTTGGCGCGGTCGTCTCAGGACGTCCACCGGATCTTGTGGGTGCTGAATCCATTGTTGGTTTATTTATCAATACATTGCCCGTTCGTGTTCGTCTGACAGCAGAGGTTACGCTCCTCGAATGGCTTAAAGAACTCCAGGCGCAACAGATCGAGATGAGACAGTATGAATATAGCTCTCTCACCGATGTGCAAACGTGGAGCGAGATCCCACATGGCGAACCACTCTTTCGCAGCCTGTTTGTGTTTGAAAACTACCTGGTTAGCTACAATGCAAGTGATGTACAGGGGAGCCTGACCGTCAGTGATATGCAAGCGTACAACCAGTTATATTATCCGCTGACGTTACTGGCGACTCCTGGTCCACAATTACATCTCGAGCTTCTTTATGATCGCAACAGTTTTGAGCATAACATGATCGCTGATATGCTCAGGTATCTCTCTACGCTGCTTGAAGAGATGGCTCAGCACCTCACAAAGAGGCTGGTGGACCTTCCTCTCTTTAATGAGCAGGAGCAGCAGTGGCTCCTCCGAGAATGCAATGCAACGGCGACGGAGTATCCACGCGAGGCGCTGGTGAACCTACTCTTTGAAGCGCAGGTTGCCCGAACGCCCGATGCCATTGCGCTGGTCTCTGCGGAGCAACAGTTCAGCTATGAGGAACTGGACCAGCGTGCCAATGGTCTGGCTCATCTGCTCTCCGCTCATGGCATTGGCCCCGAGGTCGCGGTGGGCGTAGAGACCGAGCGCTCTCCGGAGCTGGTGCTGGCGCTGCTTGCCATTCTCAAAGTCGGGGGCTACTATGTCCCTCTGGATGCGCATCTGCCTCTGGATCGCCTGCGCTTCCACTGCCAGACGGCTCGGGTTCAGCTTGTGCTGCTGGCCGGTTCCCATGGTTCCCAGGCGACCTCCCTGACCGAGCTTTCGTTGCCCCATCTGAATCTGGTCCACCTGATGGCCCTGCTAGTTCCGGTCGCGGCTGCCCCCGCGCTCCCCTGGAGCAATGCGCAGCAACTGGCCTATCTCATGTATACCTCGGGCTCCACAGGTGAGCCCAAAGCCGTGGCGGTCCCTCATCAGGCCATTGTCCGGCTGGTCTGTCAGAACCGGTTTGCGCAACTGGATCAGGAACAGATCTTCTTACAGCTGGCTCCGCTGGCCTTTGACGCCTCCACGCTGGAACTGTGGGGGAGCCTGCTGCATGGGGCCCGGCTCGTCCTGGCACCGGCTCAGCCGCCCAGTCTGGAGCTGCTGGCGCCGCTGCTGCAAGAAGAAGCGGTGAGCCTGCTGTGGTTGACGGCAGGACTCTTTCAGCAGATCGTGCAGCAAGAGCCAGCGGTCCTGGCCGGCGTGCGCCAGGTGCTGGCAGGAGGAGATGTGCTGGCTCCTGAGGCGGTGCGAACCCTGCTGCTGCGGCATCCGGGACAGCGGGTGATCAATGGCTATGGTCCAACCGAAAATACGACCTTTACCTGTTGCTACCCGATGGACGATGCCGAGCAGGTGGAGAGTGCGATCCCGATTGGCTCGCCCATCAATAACAGCACCGTCTATGTGCTGGATGCGCATCGGCAGCCGGTGCCACGTGGGGTGGTGGGAGAGCTGTATACGGGAGGCGATGGGCTGGCGCGGGGGTATCTGGGCCGACCGGATCTGACAGCGGAGCGCTTTGTGCCCGATCCATTCAGTGGGCAGGCGGGAGCGCGGCTCTATCGGACGGGGGATCTGGTCTGGTATCGGCCCGATGGACAGCTGGCGTTTGTGGGACGAGGGGATCAGCAGGTGAAGGTGCGAGGGTATCGGATCGAACTGGGAGAGATAGAAGCGGTGCTGGGTCAGCAGGAGGAGATTCGGGAGGCGGTGGTGCTGGCGCGGGAGGATCAGCCAGGCGTGAAGCGATTGGTGGCGTATATTGTGCCTCGGGTTGTGCCTCGGGTCCCCGAAGGATTTGTCTGGGAGCGTGTGAGGAGCAGTCTGAAGGAGCAGTTGCCCGACTACATGGTGCCGGCGCTGCATGTCGTGCTGGAGTCCTTGCCATTGACGATTAATGGGAAGACGGATCGACGAGCCCTGCCCGCGCCGGACTATGAGCATCTGGGAGAGGCGGAGCAGTATCAGGCTCCGGACAATGAGAGCGAGCGGCGGCTGGTGGAGATCTGGCAGCAGGTGCTGGGAGTGGAGCGCGTGGGCGTGCAGGATAACTTCTTTGCGCTGGGTGGCGACTCCATCTTAAGCATTCAGATCGTCTCCAACGCTCGCCAGGCTGGTATTGCGCTGACACCTCGTCAACTCTTTCAGCATCCCACCATTGCAGATCTTGTGATAGCCCTCGCACAAGAGACAGCACAGCCCCATATCGAAGCGGAACAAGGAATGGTAAGCGGCGAGATTCCACTTACCCCTATTCAGCACTGGTTCTTTGAGCAAGAGCAACCGGAACCGCAGCACTGGAATCAAGCAGTATCGCTGGCAACTCCGCCTGAGTGCTCGTCGGAATATCTTCGTCAGACCATCGCTCATCTACTTATGCATCATGATGCCTTGCGGCTCCGCTTCACACAGACTGCTGAAGTATGGCGTCAGGTCAATGCCGCAGTCGATGCCTCTGTACCATTTGAAACCATCGATCTCTCCACACAATCAGTCTCTGAACAGAAAGCAACGATTGAGGTCTTGACAGCAGAGAGACATGCAAGCTTGAGTCTAGAACATGGCCCGCTTCTGCGTGCGATCTACTTCGACCTCGGACGTGACCATGAAGGGCAATTGCTCATCATTATTCATCATCTGGCCGTGGACGGGGTCTCCTGGCGTATCTTACTGGAGGACCTGCGACGTGTGTATAGCCAGTTGAGCCGGGGCGAGATGGTACAACTGCCTGCCAAGACCAGCTCCTGGCGGCAGTGGGCTCATCATCTCTCGCAGTATGCGCAAGAAGAAGAGATTATTCGGCAGTTAGACTACTGGCGAGAACATGTGCAGAGACCAGTTAACCCTCTTCCAGTTGATCATGAAGAGGGAGAGAATACCATCGCTTCTGAGCAGCACGTGCGCGTCTCTTTAACTCAATCAGAGACCCGAGCTCTGCTGCAAGAGGTCCCATCCGTGTATCATACCCAGATCACTGACGTACTGCTTACAGCTCTCATGCAAACACTACAGCGTTGGACAGGTCAGGAGAACCAGCTGATCGCACTGGAAGGGCATGGCCGTGAAGATCTGTTTGAGGATAGCGATCTTTCCCGGACAGTTGGCTGGTTTACCAGTTTATATCCAGTTGTATTGCAGATAGATATGGGTAGCGATGAGGGAACAGCCCTCAAAAACATAAAAGAGCAACTACGCCAGATCCCCCAGCATGGAATCGGATATGGTCTCTTACGCTACCTGTGCCAGGATGATGAACTGCTGGAAGAACTTGAGGAGTGGCCTCAGCCCCATATCAGTTTTAACTATCTGGGCCAATTTGAGCAGAGCTCGATCGGGAACGAACTATTCAGGATGGTGCAAGAAGCGGGAGGACCTGCGCGAAGTTTGCAGGGAAAGCGCGAACATCTGCTAGAAATCAACGGAATCGTGAGCGATGGACAACTTCACCTCACATGGCTCTACAGTGCCAACCGCCACCATCCCGAAACGATCCAGAACCTGGCCCAATTCTACATCGCCGCCTTACGCACCCTCATTGAGCACTGCCAATCGACAGTAGCAGGTGGATACACACCATCAGATTTCTCACTCATACAACTGAGCCAGGAGCAACTTGACCTGATCATCGGTGGGAGACGTGACATCGAGGCCATCTATCCCCTCTCCCCCTTACAGCAAGGCCTCCTCTTTCAGTGCCTGTACGCACCCGAAGAAGGGAACTATATCACTCAGGCGCAATTCACCTTCCAGGGCTTGCTCAACACAGATTATTTTCGCATAGCCTGGGAAAAAGTAGTAGAGCGTTATAGCATTCTGCGCACAGCCTTTCTTCATCATGAGGTGGAAGTGCCTCTACAGAGAGTACAATCGCATGTCAGGCTACCATTCGATGATCATGACTGGCGCATCTATCCTGCGGATGAGCAGGAAAGGCGTCTGAACGCATATTTCCAGCGAGATCGCCAGCAGGGCTTCGCGCTGGATCACGCCCCCTTAATGCGCCTGACGCTGATCCAGATGGAGGACGACCGCTACGAGCTGCTCTGGACGCATCACCACCTCTTGCTGGATGGCTGGAGCCTGCCGCTGGTCCTGCAAGCCGTCGGTCAGGCCTATGAGGCGATCCTGGCAGATCGTCCGCTGCGCTGGCCCGCAGTGCGACCTTATCAGGACTATATCGCCTGGCTGGCCCGCCAGGATCAGCAGGCAGCTGAGCGTTTCTGGCGTCAGTCCCTGAGCTCACTGGAACCTGCGACCCCTTTGATGTTGGGAGAGCACCATCAGCAGGATGAGACCACACCAGATCAAGCCGAACATAGTCTACAGCTCAGCAGTGAACTGACCCACCTCTTGCAGCAGCAAGCTCGTCAGCAGCAACTCACCCTCAACACGCTCTTACTGGGAAGTTGGGGCTGGCTCCTGGCAACCCTGAGTGGGCAGGAGCAGATCGTGTTGGGAACCACGCTGGCCGGTCGCCCGCCCGAGATTGCAGGGATTGAAGAGATGGTAGGACTCTTCATCAACACCTTGCCCCTGCCTCTGCACATCGATGGCAAGCTCACCTTGAGTGCATGGTTGCAACAGGTACAACAGCAGCAGAGCGCCATGCGCCAATACGAGTTCACCCCATTGCAGCAGGTTCAGAACTGGAGCCCATTCCCCGGCGGACAGGCCCTCTTTGAGACACTGTTCGTCTTTGAAAACTACCCCTTGCCCGTCGATGCCGCCTCTCCATCAGCAATGTATATCAGCGCAGCGCGTACACAGGAGCAAACCCCCTATCCTCTCACCTGTATTGTCATGCCGGGCGAGCAGGTACAGGTACGGCTGCTTGCCGATCAGACGCGCTTCTCGCCCGAGACCATCGAGCTCCTGCTCAGCCGCTATCACCGCCTGCTTGAAAGCCTGCCCGATGCATTGGAACGGCCCATCGCCAGCCTGTCGGCCCTCCTGGATGCGGAGCGAACCATTGTGTTGGAGCAATGGAGCCAGCAGAACACGCCAGCCCCTCGCGAGAGCACCGTACCACAGCTCTTTACCGAGCAGGCTGCGCAGCGACCCGATGCCATCGCGCTGGTCTGTGAGCAAGATCAGATCAGCTATGGCGAACTGGAACGGCAAGCCAATCAGCTGGCTCATCGCTTGCAGGCATTGGGAGTCGCGGCTGAAGTGGGCGTTGGACTGCATGTGCCGCGTGGGCTCTCCCAACTGATCGCCCTGCTCGCCATCCTGAAAGCAGGCGGCCATTATGTCCCGCTGGACCCTCAGGCTCCGCTCGAGCGGCTGCGTTTCCAGCTTGGTCAGGCCGCAGTGAACCTGCTACTGACCGATCCTGGTCTCCCCCAACTCGAGGGAGCGTGGCGCAGTTTGGACCTGAGCCAGCTTCTGCACGAGAGCACGCACCTGCCTGAGCAGCCACCTCAGCAACAGGCGCAGGCGCAGACGCTGGCCTATATCCTCTTTACCTCTGGCTCGACGGGCGAGCCCAAAGGCGTGGCGGTGCCGCATCAAGCCATCATCCGACTGATCAGCCAGAACTGGTTTGCGCAACTGGACCATGAGCAGATCGGGCTGCAACTGGCTCCGCTGGCCTTTGATGCCTCCACCTTAGAACTGTGGGGGAGCCTGTTGCATGGAGCCCGGCTCGTCCTCTTAACGGAGCAGCTTCCGGCGCTTGAACGGTTGGCACAGGTGGTGCAGGAGCAGGGGGTGAGCTGGCTCTGGCTGACGGCTGGGCTCTTCCAGCAGGTGGTGGAGTATCAGCCGGAGGCGCTGGCGAGTGTGCGTCAGGTGCTGGCCGGCGGGGATGTGCTGGGTCCAGAGCCGGTGCGAGCGCTTCTACGAGCCCATCCGGGACAGCAAGTGATCAATGGTTATGGCCCGACCGAGAATACGACCTTCACCTGCTGCTATCCCATGCATGATCCTGAGCAGGTGGAGGCACCCATTCCGATTGGGCGGCCCATTCGCTACAGCAGCGTCTATGTGCTGGATCGGTATCGGCAGCCGGTTCCGATGGGAGTGATTGGCGAGCTCTACACGGGCGGTCATGGACTGGCGCGGGGCTATGTGGGCCGGTCGGAACTGACGGCAGAGCGCTTTGTGCCTCATCCGTTCAGTGCGACGGGAGGAGAGCGGCTCTACCGAACGGGGGATCTGGTGCGCTGGCGAGCGGATGGGGTGCTGGAGTATGTGGGACGAGCGGATCAGCAAGTGAAGGTGCGGGGCTATCGCATTGAGCTGGGCGAGATCGAGCAGGCCTTGAGACAGCAGGAGGCTGTTCGGGATGCCATTGTGCTGGCACGTGAAGATGCGCCGGGGATCAAACGGCTGGTTGCTTATCTGGTCCTGGAGGAGCACGCAACGATTGATTGGGACACGATCCAGGTGAGTTTGCAGGAGCGCCTGCCCGAGTATATGGTGCCGGCGCTACATGTCGTGATAGATGCCTTCCCGTTGACGCCCAATGGCAAAGTGGATCGCCGCGCCCTGCCTGCACCGGAGTATGCACATCTGGCGGATGCACAGAGCTATGTCGCACCAGGCGATCAACGAGAGCAGGTACTGGTCGCGATCTGGCAGCAGGTCTTAGGGGTGGAGCAGATTGGCATCCATGACAACTTCTTCTCCCTGGGGGGCGACTCGATTTTGAGCCTGCAAGTGGCGGCCCGCGCACGCCAACAGGGCTTTATCCTGACGCCTCGCCAGCTCTTCCAATCTCCAACCATTGCCGAATTATCGGCCAAACTCTCTGAGCAGGGGATACAGAAAGTGTTGGAGGCCGAGCAAGGTCTGGTGCAGGGCGAAGTGCCATTGACCCCAATTCAGCACTGGTTCTTTGAGCAGAATCAGCCTGACCCTCAGCACTGGAATCAGGCCATGCTCTTGCGGGTCACACAAGAGCTCGATCGAGAAACCCTTCAACGAGCACTGGCTCTAGTGGTGCATCAGCATGACGCCCTGCGCTTAAGCTTTACACAGAGCCCTGAGGGATGGCAGCAACGCCATCATAAGGAGCTTCCTCATCTAGCCATTCCTCTCATAGACCTGTCGAGCGTAGCAGTGCAGTACCGCCCGGCGGTATTAGAGGAGATTGCCAGTCAGATACAAGCGAGCTTAGACCTGACCGAAGGACCACTCCTGCGGGTTGCGCACTTCAATCTAGGCGACGAGCAGGGCCAGAGAATTCTGATAGTCATTCACCACCTGATAGTCGATGCCGTCTCGTGGCGTATTTATTTAGAAGATCTTCAGCATGCCTATCTGCAATTGAGCCAGGGCAAGATCGTACAATTGCCTGCGAAAACAACGTCGTGGCAGCAGTGGGCACAACGCCTGCAAGACTATGCACAAACAGAGGAGATCGGTCATCAACTAGCGTACTGGCAGCAGCAGATGGCGGAGGCTCCTCTTCCTCTGGATTATAGCGATGGAGAGAATACCGTAGCATCGGCGCAGCACGTGCTGGTCTCTTTAAGTCAACACGAGACGCGAGCACTGCTTCAGGAGGTTCCACCTGTATACAATACCCAGATTAACGATGTTCTTCTCACCGCTCTGGCCCAGACGCTACAGAACTGGACAGCACAAGAGCGTCATCTAATCGATGTAGAGGGCCATGGACGTGAAGAGCTCTTTGACGAAGTAGATCTCTCGCGCACAATTGGCTGGTTTACCAGTTTATATCCAGTGGTATTGCACCTGGAAGCCGGAGCAGATCCTGGCCAGGCCCTGAAAACCATTAAGGAGCAATTGCGCCAGGTGCCGCAGCATGGGATCGGCTATGGTATATTGCGCTATCTCCGTCGGAATAACGCAGAGGGAGAGACGCTCAAAAATGCGGCCCAATCGCAGATAAGCTTTAATTATCTTGGACAATTTGACCAGCTTCTCGCCACACATAACCTTTTTGCCTCTGCACCGGAGTCGAGCGGTCTGGCTGTAAGCCCGCGTGGACGACGTGAGCACCTCATCGACATCAATGGGAATGTCAGTGGAGGTCAATTGCAGCTCGTATGGACATATAGTGCAAATAGACATAAAGAAGAGACCATTCGTGCACTTGCTCAGGCATATCTAATAGCCTTACGCACCCTGATCGCCCACTGTCAGCTATCCGACGCAGGTGGCTATACTCCATCAGACTTCCCGCTGGCGAAGCTGAATCAGCCAACATTGGATGCTGTGATAGGAAACAGACGTGCTATCGAAGCGCTCTATCCCCTCTCGCCCTTGCAGCAGGGACTCCTGTTCCAGAGCCTCTATGCACCTGGAGAAGGAGATTATATTACACAGATCAGGTACACACTGCAAGGTCATCTCAATAGTGAAGCTCTCAGGCAAGCATGGCAACACCTTGTGGATCGCTATAGCATCTTGCGTACCGCCTTCGTCTGGGAAGGGCTTGAAGAACCGTTACAAATAGTGCAGCGACAGGTAACGCTACCATTTCAGATGGAAGATTGGCGAGCTTATACCAGGGATGAGCAACAGAGCCGTCTTAGCGCCCTTCTCCAGGATGACCGCAACAAGCAAGGTTTTGTATTGACGCAGGCCCCCCTGATGCGCATGACACTCATTCATCTGGAACAGGACCACTATGAGTTGCTCTGGACCCATCACCATCTCTTGCTCGATGGCTGGAGCTTGCCAATCATTCTACAGAAAGTATTTACCGACTATGAAGCACTGGTGAAGGGCCAATCGCTCCGAAGTGAGCCAGCGCTTCCTTATCAAAACTATATTCGCTGGTTGCAGCAGCAGGATGCGGGGGCAGCAGAGGCCTTCTGGCGGCGCTGGCTTGCTGGCTTCCAGACGCCTACCCAATTACAGTTGGGCCGTTCAGTGGCGGAAGAATCCTCTTCCCAGAAGCGACGTTTTGCACAGGTGCAGTATGAGCTATCTGCCGAGACGACACAGATCCTGCATACCTTCGCTCGTACTCATCAGCTCACCCTTAACACGCTCTTACTGGGTGCCTGGTCGATCGTGCTGGCCCGCTACAGTGGGCAGGATGATCTGGTCTTTGGCACCACACTGTCAGGGCGTCCTCAGTCGCTGGCCGGTGTTGAGCAGATGGTTGGACTTTTCATCAATACACTACCCATGCGTGTCCGTTTAACCATGGATCGTTCTCTCTTACACTGGCTGCAAGAGCTGCAAGAACAGCAAAGCGAGATGCGTCAGTACGAATATAGTTCACTCGTCCAGGTCAATGCCTGGAGCCAGCTCCCTCGAGGTAGCGCCTTATTTGATAGCCTGTTTGTCTTTGAAAATTACCCATGGGGAAGCCACGAGCAAGAGGAACGCACAATTACTATCAGTTCTGTGCAGGCAAACGAGCAGATTCATTATCCATTGAGCTTAATGGTTCTGCCTCAGGAACATCTCTCTCTCAAACTGCTGTATGAGCAATCACGGTTTACCGCAGCAGAAATGGAGCGGCTTTTACAGCATCTGTACGTTCTCCTCCAACATATGGTGGAGAGGCCCGATCAGGTACCTGCATGTCTGGATCTGCTCACCCAGCCTGAGCGGCATCAGTTGCTAGAGACCTGGAACGCGACCTCGGCAGACTATCCAGCGGAGGCATGCCTGCATGATCTGTTCCAGGAGCAGGTGCAGCGGCAGCCCGATGCCATTGCCCTGATCTTTGAGGAGCAGCAGCTCAGCTATGCCGATCTGGATCAACACGCCACACAACTGGCTCACCTGCTTCAACAGCGCGGTGTGGGTCCTGAAGTTCTGGTAGGTCTGTGTCTGCCCCGATCATTGGAGATGCTTGTGGCAGTGCTTGCCGTCCTGAAGGCCGGTGGGGCCTATGTCCCGCTCGATCCTGCCTATCCAGGTGAACGTCTGGCCTTCCAACTTGCAGATGCCCGGGTTCATCTGGTGCTGATCCTGGAGTCGCTGCCCGTGGCCTGGCCTGAGGAGGCTGTGATCTCGCTCACCCAGGTCTGGTCACAGCTCTGTCAACAGTCAGTGATCCCGCCAGTGCGTGCGGTCCAGGCGGATCAGACCGCCTATGTAATCTATACCTCAGGCTCGACGGGACGCCCCAAAGGCGTGGCGATCACGCATCGCAGTGCCGTCAATCTGCTCACCTGGGCCCAGCAGACCTTTGCTGCGGAGGCGCTGGCGCGGGTGCTGGCCTCGACCTCGCTCTGCTTTGACCTCTCGATCTATGAGCTCTTTGTGCCCCTGGCCTCGGGAGGGACCATCATCCTGGTAGATAATGCCCTGACCTATCCCACGCAGGCCGGGCATCAGCAGGTGACCCTGATCAATACGGTACCCTCAGCCATTGCAGAACTGCTGCGAGGAGGGCAGATTCCGGACTCGGTACACACGATCAATCTGGCCGGAGAGGCGCTCTCTGCCAGTCTGGTTGAGCAGCTCTACGCGCAGACGACGGTGAAGCAGATCTACAATCTGTATGGTCCCACCGAAGACACGACCTACTCAACCTGGGCGCACCTGGAGCGGGAGCAGCGCGGAGCGGTCTCGATTGGGCGTCCGCGCTCCAACACGCAGGCGTATGTGCTGGATGGGCACTTGCAACTGGTGCCACTGGGAGTCGTGGGTGAGCTGTATCTGGCGGGGGCCGGGCAGGCGCGTGGGTATCTGGGCCGGCCCGAGCTGACGGCGGAGCGGTTTGTGGCGCATCCGCTGAGTGCTGAGCCGGGAGCGCGACTGTATCGGACGGGGGATCTGGTGCGCTGGCGAGGGGATGGGGAGCTGGAGTATGTGGGGAGAGCGGACCAGCAGGTGAAGGTGCGGGGCTATCGCATCGAGTTGGGAGAGATCGAAGGAGCGCTGAATCATGTGCCACAGGTGCGCGAGGCAGTGGTGCTGGCGCGAGAAGATCAGCCAGGGGTGAAGCGTCTGGTGGCGTATGTGGTGCCAGTGGAGGCCGCCTCGTTCGTCTGGGAAGAGGTGCGTGCAGGGCTACGAGCAAGCCTGCCCGACTATATGGTTCCGGCGCTACATGTGGTCCTGGAAGCCTTCCCCTTAACGCCCAATGGCAAGATTGACCGACGCGCCCTCCCAGCATTTGATGTCAATGCATCAGCTGTGCAGGCCACATATAGTGCGCCCCAGACCGAAGTTGAACAACAGCTCACAAAGATCTGGGAGCGGGTGCTCAGGATCGAACGTGTGGGCATTCATGATAATTTCTTTGCCTTAGGAGGACACTCCCTGCTGGCAACACAGGTTGTCTCCCATATCATCACAGTCTTTGACCTGCATATTCCGCTGGTTCAGATTTTTGAGCGCTCAACTATTGCTGAACTGGCCAAATATATAGAGGAAGAAAAAAAATCCCAGCCGAAGGCCAGCCTTCCAACGTTGGGAACAAATGCTCGCGAGCGCTATCGAAAAAAGGTAGCGAATGTCTCCAAAGTGCCCGGTAATCATAAAAGTGGACAGTAAAGGGAAGATAGAGATGTCTAAGTTATTTGATGATAATTCGACTACCACCAATAACACTGTGAATAACACTTTCGATGGTGCAGATGAAGAGATATTTGCTTTTCCCACCTCTTTTGCACAACAGAGAATGTGGTTTCTGGATCAATTGGAGCCTGATACTGCTTCTTACACGATTGCGAGCGCTGTGCGCTTGAGGGGGCCATTACAGGTTATCGCCCTGGCCCTCAGTATTCGCGAAATTGTGCGGCGCCATGAAGCTTTACGAACCACTTTTACGATGCTTGACGAGCAGCCTGTTCAGGTTATTTATCCTCCTGAACAGGCTGTTGCTGCTCTTCCTCTGATAGATATGACTGCGTTAACTCTTAGCGATCGAAGCCATGAGGTAACTCGCCTCTCGCATCAAGAGGTTCAATCCCCTTTTCAGTTGGAGCGCGGTCCATTGTTGCGCACCAGCCTGCTTCGTCTGGAGTCACAGGAGCATGTGCTTCTACTGACAATGCACCATATTATTTCTGACGGCTGGTCTATGAGCGTCTTTGCTGACGAACTGGTGACCCTCTATCAGGCCATCGCCGCCGGGCTACCATCGCCATTGCCAGACCTGGAGCTACAGTACGCTGATTTCGCCATCTGGCAGCGCGAGCTCCTCCAGGACGAATTTTTACATAATCAGTTGGAATACTGGCGCACCCGGCTAAAAGATGCTCCCCCTCATCTGGATCTACCAGTGGATCATCCGCGTCCAGCCATGCAGACCTTCCATGGGGCGCATCAAGAGATAACACTGCCCATTGAACTGGTTGAGCAACTCAAGATCATTAGCCAGCAAGAAGAAGCCACGCTGTTCATGGTGCTGCTCGCAGCTTTTCAGATGTTATTAGCGCGTTACAGTGGCCAGACAGATATCGTTATTGGCACTCCGATTGCCAACCGTACGCGCCAGGAGCTGGAGAGCTTAATCGGTTTTTTTGCCAATACCCTGGTCCTCCGTACAAAACTGGTGGGCTCTGAAAGTTTCCGCTCTCTGATCAGACAGGTAAGAAGAACAGCGCTCGATGCCTATGCGCATCAGGATGTACCCTTTGAGCAGGTCGTAGAGATGCTACGCCCTGTTCGCGATCTTAGCCGTACGCCACTTTTTCAAGTAATGTTTGCCTTGCAGAATGCTCCATCCGTCAGTCAGACATTTGCTGATCTGGTATTAGACCCCCTGCCACTCGAAACGGGAACAGCGAAGTTTGATCTCTTTCTCTCATTGACGGAGACCGAACAGGGCATGGTAGGCTCGTTGGAATATAATACCGATCTCTTCGATACCAGCACTATCGTACGTATGCTGACCCATTTCTCTGTGCTGCTTGAAGATCTGGTTGCGGCTCCCGAGCAACCTATCGCAACGAGTTCGCTACTGACTGCGAACGAGCGCCAGCAGATTGTTTATGAATGGAACGCGACCTCGGCGGACTATCCAGCGGAGGCATGCCTGCATGATCTGTTCCAGGAGCAGGTGCAGCGGCAGCCCGATGCCATCGCACTGATCTTTGAGGAGCAGCAGCTCTGCTACGGCGATCTGGATCAACGCGCCACACAGCTGGCTCATCTGCTTCAGCAGCGCGGTGTGGGTCCTGAAGTGCTGGTGGGTCTATGTCTGCCCCGATCATTGGAGATGCTTGTGGCAGTGCTTGCCGTCCTGAAGGCTGGAGGGGCCTATGTCCCGCTCGATCCCAACTATCCAGGCGAGCGTCTGGCCTTCCAGCTTGCGGATGCCCGGGTTCATCTGGTGCTGATCCTGGAGTCGTTGCCAGTGGCCTGGCCGGAGGAGGCTGTGATCTCGCTCACCCAGGTCTGGTCACAGCTCTGTCAACAGTCAGTGACCCCGCCAGCGCGTGCGGTCCAGGCGGATCAGACCGCCTATGTGATCTATACCTCAGGCTCGACGGGACGCCCCAAAGGCGTGGCGATCACGCATCGAAGTGCCGTCAATCTGCTCACCTGGGCCCAGCAGACCTTTGCGGCGGAGGCGCTGGCGCGGGTGCTGGCCTCGACCTCGCTCTGCTTTGACCTCTCGATCTATGAGCTCTTTGTGCCCCTGGCCTCGGGAGGGACTATCATCCTGGTAGATACCGCCCTGACCTATCCCGCGCAGGCCGGGCATCAGCAGGTGACGCTGATCAATACGGTGCCCTCAGCCATTGCAGAACTGCTGCGAGGAGGGCAGATTCCGGACTCGGTACACACGATCAATCTGGCCGGAGAGGCGCTCTCTGCCAGTCTGGTTGAGCAGCTCTACGCGCAGACGACGGTGAAGCAGATCTACAATCTCTATGGTCCTACCGAAGATACGACCTACTCAACCTGGGCGCACCTGGAGCGGGAGCAGCGTGGAGCAGTCTCGATTGGACGTCCGCGCTCCAATACGCAGGCGTATGTGCTGGATGGGCACCTGCAACTGGTGCCACCGGGCGTGGTGGGTGAGCTGTATCTGGCGGGGGCCGGGCAGGCGCGTGGGTATCTGGGCCGGCCCGAGCTGACGGCGGAGCGGTTTGTGGCTCATCCGCTGAGTGCTGAGCCGGGAGCGCGACTGTATCGGACGGGGGATCTGGTGCGCTGGCGAGGAGATGGGGAGCTGGAGTATGTGGGACGAGCGGACCAACAGGTGAAGGTGCGGGGCTATCGCATCGAGTTGGGAGAGATCGAAGGAGCGCTGAATCATGTGCCACAGGTGCGCGAGGCAGTGGTGCTGGCGCGAGAAGATCAGCCGGGGGTGAAGCGGCTGGTGGCGTATGTGGTGCCAGCGGAGGCCGCCTCGTTCGTCTGGGAAGAGGTGCGTTCAGAGCTACGAGCGAGCCTGCCCGACTATATGGTTCCGGCGCTGCATGTGGTCCTGGAAGCCTTCCCCTTAACGCCCAATGGCAAGATTGACCGACGCGCTCTACCAGCGCCCGAATATACCCATCTGGCCAATGACCAGACCTACATTGCTCCTCGCAATGCGATTGAACAGACGCTGGTCGAGATCTGGCAGCAAGTGCTTGGAAATGAGTCGATTGGCATCTATGACAATTTCTTCACGTTAGGTGGCGACTCCATTTTAAGCATCCAACTCGTCTCACGTACGCGACAGCAAGGGCTCAATCTTACACCGAAACAGATCTTCCAATATCAGAATGTGGCAGAACTGGCAGCGGCCCTATCCCGTACGGCCACGCTACCACAAGTGGTCGCTGACCAGGGATTGGTGAGTGGAGAGGTGCCACTGACTCCAATTCAACACTGGTTCTTTGAGCAGGAACAACCCGATGTGCACCATTGGAATCAGGCAGTCTTGCTAAGCACACGTCAGCCACTCGATCTATCTACATTACGTGAGGCAGTAGGGTACCTTCTTCGTCAGCATGATGCGCTGCGCTTACGCTTTACTCAAACGGCAACCGGCTGGCAACAAAGCCACGTACCAGCAAACGAAGAGGCCACACCTGTTCTCTGGCTCAATCTCTCTCAGGTTCACCCACAACATCGTAGCCGGGTGATCGATGCTATTAATGATCAGGTGCAGGCAAGTCTGAACCTGGAGCATGGCCCACTCCTGCGTGTGCTCTATATTCACCTGGGCGATTCAGAGCCTGGACGTCTGCTTATTGTAAGCCATCATTTAGTGATTGACGGAGTCTCCTGGCGTATTTTGCTGGAAGATCTTCAGTATACCTATACCCAGTTGAGCAAGAGGCAAGCCATTCATCTCCCCACCAAGACAAGTTCCTGGCAACAATGGGCACGTCATTTACAAACCTATGCCCGGAGCGAGGAGGTGCAACAAGAACTACCGTACTGGCAGAGACAGGCAGCACAGCCGATTGCATCTTATCCATTGGATGAACCCGATGGAGAGAACACGGTTGCCTCTGCCCAGACCGTACAGGTCTCGCTCAGCCAGCAAGAGACGCAGGCGCTACTGCACGAAGTTCCCCAGGCCTATAAAACGCAGATCAATGATGTCCTGCTTACGGCCCTGGCCCAGACATTACAGCAGTGGAATGGTGCAGACCTGCACCTGATTCATCTGGAAGGGCATGGGCGCGAAGAGCTCTTTGCCGATCTCGATCTCTCGCGCACTGTTGGCTGGTTCACCAGCCTCTATCCGGTTCTGCTTCGGCTAGAGCAAGGGTCTGGAACAGCCCTCAAAGCCATCAAAGAACAGCTACGAGCAATCCCCAGGCGTGGGATTGGCTACGGTATCTTACGCTATCTCCAGGAGAATAGCGATCAGATAGAGGTACTCAAGCAGGGTTCTCATCCCCAGATCAGCTTTAACTACCTGGGACAGTTTGGTCAGATAGCGGGAGAGAGCGACCTGTTTGGTCCTGCTACAGAGTCGAGCGGCCTGGCCTTGAGCCCCTCCGGGCATCGCGAACATCTTATCGATATTAACAGTAATATTAGTGGCGGACAATTACACCTGGCCTGGACATATAGCAGTAATCATCATCGTGAACAGACCATTCGCTCACTTGCTGAAGTATACATTCAGGCCCTACAGCAATTGATCGCTCATTGCCAGTCGCCCGAAGCCGGAGGGTATACCCCCTCAGATTTTCCGTTGCTTCATGTGAGCCAGGGACAGTTGGATACGATTGTTGCGCAGAGACGTGCTATCGAAGCGATCTATCCGCTCTCCCCCTTGCAGCAGGGGCTGCTGTTCCAGAGCCTGTATGCTCCACGAGCAGGCGATTATATTATTCAAGCCCGCTTTACATTCCAGGGCGTTCTGGAGAGAGAGGCATTGATCAATGCCTGGCGGCAGGTGGTTCAGCGACATGCCATCCTGCGAACTGAATTTGTCTGGGCCGAAGTTGCCGATCCATTGCAGATCGTGCAGCAGCAGATCGAGCTTCCCTTTGTGTATGAAGATTGGAGCAGCTATCCAACGGTTGAGCAAGAACAGCGCTTGCAGAACTATCTCGCTACCGACCGTCTCCAGGGCTTTATACTCCAGCAGGCTCCTTTGATGCGCCTGACCTTGATACGCAGGGGTGAAGATCAGCACGAGTTTATCTGGACCCATCATCATCTCTTATTAGATGGTTGGAGTCTCCCGCTCGTTCTGAGAGATGTCTTCCTGGCCTACGAGGCCGCTACTGCTGGAAAAACACTTAACTGGGAACCTGTCCGCCCTTACCAAGACTATATTACCTGGTTGTATCAACAAGAGAGAGCAGAGGCGGAACATTTCTGGCGACAATACCTGCAAGGTTTCACTGTGCCTACAACTCTGTCTACAACACTTTTAGAGCTGGAAGGGCCTCGGTATCGCTCTCATCTCTTATCTCTGTCAGCCACTACGACCCAATCACTGAACACGCTTGCGCGTCAACAGCAACTGACCCTCAATACGCTGGTGATGGGAGCCTGGGCCCTGGTGCTCGCTCACTACAGCGGACAGGAGGATGTCGTCTTCGGCACCACCGTCTCGGGACGCTCAATGGATCTGGCTGAGGTAGAGCAGATGGTGGGGCTCTTCATCAACACCTTGCCGATGCGTGTGCGGCTCTCTCCCCAGACGTCCCTGCTCGACTGGCTCAAAGCGCTTCAGGAGCGACAGACTGAGATGCGCCAGTATGAATACAGCCCACTGGCCCAGATCCAGAGTTGGAGTGCGCTCCCGCGAGGCACCGCTCTGTTTGATAGCCTGTTTGTCTTTGAGAATTATCCCCTCGGAACCCCTCAAGTGAGCGACGCAGGCGAGAGCCCCCTCACCATGAGCTCGTCGCAGGTGCATGAGCAGACCCATTATCCACTCACCTGTGTGGCTCTGCCCGGCAAACAGCTGGCCATCAAGCTCCTGTATGATGGCACCCGTTTTTCCGCCGCCACCAGCGCACGCTTGATCGAGCAGCTCGAGGTTGTGCTCGGAGCACTGCTGCGTCAGCCAACGCAGCCACTGGCCCGGGTCTCGCTGCTCACCACAAAGGAGCTGCAGCTGCTCCTGCACGAGTGGAATGCTACCCGTGTCGACGTTACGATGGACCATCTGGTCCATCAGCGGATCGAGATCCAGGCTGCGTCCGCTCCTGATGCAATCGCGCTTGTCAGCCAGGATCAGCAGATGAGCTATAGGGAGCTCAATCGGCGTGCCAATCAGTTGGCTCATGCGTTGCAGCGCCAGGGGGTCGAACCAGAGGCCGTCGTTGGCGTCTGCCTGCCTCGCTCCGTGGAACTGATCGTCTGCCTGCTGGCGATCCTGAAAGCAGGTGGGGCGTATGTGCCGCTGGACCCCGCGTATCCCACCGAGCGAGTGCAGTTTCTGCTCCAGGATGCCGGAATGCGGCTGCTGGTGACGCAGCAAGCGCTCCGAGAGCAGCATGATCCGCAGGGGGTGCCCGTGCTCTGTCTGGACACCGCCTGGACGAGCCTCGAGCGGGAGTCGGAGGCGAATCTGGACAGCGTCCTGTTCGCGGACCATCTGGCCTATCTCATCTACACCTCAGGTTCGACAGGACTGCCCAAAGGGGTCCAGATCAGCCAGGGGAGCCTGCTCAATCTGGTCACCTGGCATCAGCGCCGCTATGAGCTCAGCGCCAGCGATCGCAGCACGCAGCTGGCCAGTCTGGCCTTTGATGCCAGCGTCTGGGAGATCTGGCCCACGCTGACGGCTGGAGCCTGTCTGACGCTGCCGACGGAAGAGACGCGGCTCTCGCCCTGGCTGCTGATGCAGTACTTCCACGAGCAGCAGATCACGAGCAGTTTTGTGCCAACGCCGATCACGGATCGCCTGTTGGAACTGGACTGGCCTGAGTCGATCGCGTTGCGGTCGCTGTTAACCGGCGGCGACACGCTGCATCAACGTCCTCCAGCGGGAGCACACTGGACGCTGATCAATCATTATGGTCCCACCGAAGCGACCGTGGTGGCCAGTGCAGGCGTGGTGCCCGCAGAGGAGACCGGAGCTCGTCCGTCCATCGGAACCCCGATCGCCAATACGCAGGTCTATATCTTGAATGCCTCACTGCAACTGGTGCCGATGGGAGGCGTTGGAGAACTGTGGCTGGCAGGAACGGGACTGGCGCGTGGGTATGTGGGCCGACCGGAACTGACGGCAGAGCGGTTTATACCTCATCCCTATAGCGAAGAGCCCGGGGCGCGGCTGTATCGAACGGGGGATCTGGTGCGTTGGGGAGCGGATGGGGAGCTGGAGTATGTGGGTCGAGCGGATCAGCAGGTGAAGGTGCGGGGCTATCGGATCGAACTGGGCGAGATCGAGATGGCGCTGGGTCAGCAGGAGGAGATTCGCGAGGCGGTCGTGCTGGCGCGAGAGGATGTGCCAGGGGTGAAGCGGCTGGTGGCGTATGTGGTGCCCCGAGAGCCAGAGGGGTTCCGGTGGGAGGTGATGCAGGCTCGCTTGCAGGAGCGCTTGCCCGAGTATATGGTGCCGGCGCTGGCCGTGGTTCTGGAAGCCTTCCCGTTGACGACCAATGGGAAGATTGATCGACGCGCCCTGCCTGAGCCGGAGTATGGACATCTGGTGGGGACGGAGAGCTATGTGGCCCCCCGTACGGAGCAGGAGCAGCAACTGGCAGCGATCTGGCAGCAGGTCTTAGGAGTAGAGCAGATTGGCGTGCATGACAACTTCTTTACCCTGGGTGGCGATTCCATCTTAAGCATCCAGATCGTGTCACGTGCACAACAACAGGGCCTCCCTCTGACCCTTCAACAGATCTTCCAGCATCAGACAATCGCAACGTTAGCAGTCGAGCTTGTCCAGGTCAACAGAGAGCACGCAAGCGAACAGGGCAGCAGTGAGGCTCTACCGATCCCATCATCCGCAGATGGCTCTCTCTCGGCGAAATTTCCATTAGCCAACTTAAATCAAGCACAATTGGATCTGATTGTTAGTGGGCGACAGGATATCGAAGCGATCTATCCGCTCTCGCCCTTGCAGCAGGGCCTGCTCTTCCAGAGCCTGTACGCTCCTGGCGAGGGAGATTACATCACCCAGGCACAATTCACCTTCCATGGAGAGCTCAACCACAGAGCCTTTCAGCGCGCCTGGGGACAGGTCATGGACCGCTATAGTATTCTGCGAACGGCCTTTGTGTTCGATCTGGTTGATACTCCTCAACAACTGGTCCTTGCAGATGTGGCGCTTCCCTTTAAGCTGGAAGATTGGCGTAATGTTCCTGTGGATGAGCAGAAGAGGCGTCTGAACACCTATCTCCAGCGAGATCGCCAGCAGGGCTTCGCGTTGGATCACGCCCCCTTAATGCGCCTGACGCTGATCCAGATGGAGGACGACCGCTATGAACTGATCTGGACGCATCATCACCTCTTGCTGGATGGCTGGAGCCTGCCACTGGTCCTGCAAGCCGTTGGTCAGGCCTATGAAGCTCTCTTAACTGACCGTCCGCTGCGTTGGCCCGCAGTGCGACCCTATCAGGACTATATTGCCTGGCTGGCGCGTCAGGATCAGCAGGCAGCTGAGCGGTTCTGGCGTCACTTGCTGGCCTCGCTGGAACCTGCGGCTCCTCTCATGCTGGGAGTGCTTCCTCAGCAGGATGAAGCGGTCGAGCGCTGGGCTGAACAGCATTTGCAGCTCAGCAGAGAGCTCAGCCAGACCTTGCAGCAGCAAGCTCGTCAGCAGCAACTCACCCTCAACACGCTCTTACTGGGGGCATGGGGCTGGCTCCTGGCAACCCTGAGTGGGCAGGAGCAGATTGTATTGGGAACCACGCTGGCCGGTCGCCCGCCCGAGATTGCAGGGATTGAAGAGATGGTGGGACTCTTCATCAACACCTTGCCCCTGCCTCTGCACATGAATGGCGAGCTGACCTTGAGCGCATGGTTGCAACAGGTGCAGCAGCAGCAGAGCGCCATGCGCCAATACGAGTTCACTCCATTACAGCAGATCCAGAGTTGGAGTCCATTCCCCGGTGGACATGCCCTCTTCGAGACGCTGTTCGTCTTTGAAAACTACCCTCTATCAACGACAACGAGCTCGTCAGATACCTCTCCATCGTCGGTTCGTATCAGCGCAGCTCACACGCAGGGCCAGACGCCATATCCGCTTACCTGTATGGTTGAACCAGGCGAGCAGATACAGGTGCAACTCCTTGCCGATCAGACGCGCTTCTCGCCCGAGACCATCGAGCTGCTTCTCAGCCGCTATCACCACCTGCTCACAAACCTGGCAGACATGTTGGGGCGGCCCATAGCCAGCCTGTCAGTTCTCTTAGACTCCGAGCGAGCTGTAGTGTTGGAGCAATGGAGCCAGCAGAGCACGCCAGCCCCTCGCGAGAGCACCGTGTCAGCCCTCTTTACCGAGCAGGCTGCACAGCGACCCGACGCTATCGCCCTGGTCTGTGAGCAGGAGCAGATCAGCTATGGCGAACTGGAGCGACACTCCAATCAGCTGGCTCATCGTTTGCAGGCACTGGGGGTTGCGGCTGAAGTGGGCGTTGGACTGCATGTGCCGCGTGGGCTCCCCCAACTGATCGCCCTGCTTGCCATTCTGAAAGCAGGCGGCCATTATGTCCCGCTCGATCCTCAGGCTCCGCTCGAGCGGCTGCGTTTCCAGCTTGGTCAGGCCGGAGTGAGCCTGCTGCTGACCGATCCCGGTCAGCCCCTGCTCGAGGGAGCGTGGCGCAGCCTGGACCTGAACCAGCTCCTGCGCGAGAGCACCCGCCTGTCCAGCGAGCCACCTCAGCAACAGGCGCAGGCGCAGACACTGGCCTATATTCTCTTTACCTCTGGCTCAACCGGCGAGCCCAAAGGCGTAGCCGTCCCGCATCAAGCCATCCTGCGCCTGGTCAGCCAGAACTGGTTTGCGCAACTGGACCACGAGCAGATTGGGCTGCAACTGGCTCCGCTGGCCTTTGACGCCTCCACCTTAGAACTGTGGGGGAGCCTGTTGCATGGAGCCCGGCTCGTGCTCTTAACGGAGCAGCTCCCAGCGCTTGAACGCTTGGCGCAGGTGGTGCAGGAGCAGGGGGTGAGCTGGCTCTGGCTGACGGCTGGATTGTTCCAGCAGGTGGTGGAGTATCAGCCGGAAGCGCTGGCGGGTGTGCGTCAGGTGCTGGCAGGCGGGGATGTACTGGGTCCAGAGCCAGTGCGAGCCCTTCTGCGAGCGCATCCGGGACAGCAGGTGATCAATGGCTATGGTCCAACCGAGAATACGACCTTCACCTGCTGCTATCCGATGAACAATCCCGAGCAGGTGGAGAGTCCCATTCCGATTGGGCGACCCATTCGCTACAGCAGCGTCTATGTGCTGGATCAGCATTGGCAGCCGGTGCCGATGGGGGTGATTGGCGAGCTGTATACGGGTGGTCATGGACTGGCGCGGGGCTATATGGGCCGGTCGGAACTGACGGCGGAGCGCTTTGTGCCCCATCCATTCAGTACGACGGGAGGAGAGCGGCTCTACCGAACGGGGGATCTGGTGCGCTGGCGAGCGGATGGAGTGCTGGAGTATGTGGGACGAGCAGATCAGCAGGTGAAGATCCGAGGCTATCGTATTGAGCTCGCTGAGATTGAGCAGGCCTTGAGACAGCAGGAGGCCCTTCGGGATGCTCTCGTGATCGTTCGAGAGGATCTTCCAGGAGTCAAGCGCTTAGTTGCCTATGTAATCATTCAGGATCAAGCGCTCTTCAACTGGGAAACGATTCAGGCGAGCTTGCAGGAGCGTCTGCCTGAGTACATGGTGCCTGCGCTGCATGTACTGGTAGAGGCCTTCCCGTTAACGCCCAACGGGAAGATCGATCGCCGCGCCCTGCCCGCACCGGAGTATGCACATCTGGCGGATGCGCAGAGCTACGTCGCACCAGGAAATGAGCGCGAGCAACATCTGGTCGAGATCTGGCAACAGGTCTTAGGTGCTGAACAGATTGGCGTGCATGACAACTTCTTCTCACTGGGAGGCGACTCGATTTTGAGTCTACAAGTCGTCGCGCGTGCACGACGATTGGGACTCGTGCTGACGCCTCGCCAGCTTTTCCAATCTCCAACCATTGCCGAACTGGCAGCAGGTCTGATACCGGTCAGCGAGCAGTCGGTTATTGAAGCCGAGCAGGGAGTCGTGACTGGTTCTGTATCGTTGACGCCGATCCAGCACTGGTTCTTTGAGCAGAATCAGCCTGATCCTCAGCACTGGAACCAGGCCATGCTCCTGCAGACCCCTGCGGAGCTCACCTGGTCGGTGCTTGAACCAGCATTGCAGGCCCTCCAGCATCAGCACGATGTCCTCCGGCTCCGCTTTATCCCAACACCTGATGGCTGGCAAGCGACCCATGCAGCAGAGCCCTCTCATATCTCTGCCAGCACTATCGATCTAACCGCCATTGCCGGGGAACAGCAGACCCGGGTTATAGAAGCATGTGCCAATCAGATTCAGGCCAGCCTGGATCTGACCCATGGCCCCATCTGGCGTGCCGTCCATTTTAAGCTGGGACCCCAGCAGAGTGGCCGATTGCTCCTGGTGATCCACCATCTGGCCGTCGATGGCGTCTCCTGGCGCATCCTGCTGGAAGATCTCCAGACGGCATACGAGCAGGGGCAGCGTGGAGCATCGATCCAGCTACCCGCCAAGACAACCTCCTGGCAACAATGGGTGCGCCACCTGGAGAGCTATGCCCAGAGCGAGGTCGTGAGCGACCAACTGACCTACTGGCAGCAGCAAGCAACCATTCCAGTGGCCACGCTTCCGGTGGATCATCCAGAAGGCGAGAATCTGGTCGCCTCAGCTCAGAGCGTGCTGATCTCGTTGAGCCAGGCTGAGACACAGGCCCTGCTGCAAGAGGTGCCAGCAGCCTACCGAACCCAGATCAACGACGTCTTACTCACTGCACTGGCACAGGCCTTGCAGCAGTGGACGGGAGAGCGCACCCATCGCATCAACCTGGAAGGGCATGGACGCGAGGATCTCTTTGCTGATGTCGATCTCTCGCGGACCGTCGGCTGGTTCACGAGCATCTATCCGGTCGTGCTTCAGGGGAAGGGGAGTGATGCGGGGACGGCGCTCAAAACGATCAAAGAGCAATTGCGAGCCATCCCGTTGAATGGCATTGGCTATGGTCTGGCCCGCTATCTGCGTTCGGATAATGAGGGGTTGCAGCAGGCCATCGCGCCGCAGATCAGCTTCAACTACCTGGGCCAGTTTGACCAGACATTTTCCTCAGAGAGAGCCGTCCAGTTTGCACCGGCATCTGAACCCATTGGTTCTTTTGTCAGCCCGCGCGGGTATCGTGAGCATCTCATTGATATCAGTGGCAGTATTAATGGAGGGCAGCTGCATCTCATGTGGATGTATAGCCAGCAGGTGTATGAGGAAGAGACGATCACTGCTCTGGCGCAGAACTATCTGGCAGCCTTACGTATGCTCATCACTCATTGCCAATTGCCTGCAGCAGGCGGTTATACTCCCTCAGACTTCCCGCTCGCAAAGCTAAATCAGTCCCAACTGGATCTGATCGTTAGTGGCAAGAGCGCTATTGAGGCCATCTATCCGCTCTCTCCCTTGCAGCAGGGTCTCCTCTTCCAGAGCCTGTATGCTCCTGAGGCAGGCGATTATATTACCCATATCCGCCTTACCTTCCAGGGAGAGCTTGATCAGGCCGCGTTTATTGCAGCCTGGCAACAGGTAGCGGATCACTATCCCATTCTGCGAACAGCCTTTATCTACGAGAATGTGGACTCTCCACTCCAAATTGTATATCAACGAGTCACTACCCCCTTTGATTCTCAGGATTGGCAGTTACTCACTCTCACCGAACAAGAGGAACGGCTTCAGGCCTATCTGCACAGCGATCGCCAACGCGGCTTTGCCCTGGATCAGGCCCCTCTCCAGCGCTTCTTACTGGTGCAAACGGCAGCCGATCGCTATGACTGCATCTGGACGCACCATCATCTCCTGCTGGATGGTTGGAGCCTGCCGATCGTATTTAGAGCGGTAACCACCTGCTATGAGGCGCTGGTGCAGCGGAAAGCTCCTCAATGGGATAGAACCCCGGCCTATCAGCAGTATATTGCCTGGTTGCAAGATCAGGAACCTGGTCAAGCTGAAGCCTTCTGGCGTCGATGGCTGGCCGATTTTGCAACGCCCACCTCTCTGGGAATGGATCGACCACAGATTGAGCAAGCAAGTGGAAACAGACAATACGGTGAGCGGCTGATTGAAGTCTCAGCAGAGCAAACAGACGTCTTACAACAGTTTGCGCGCCAGCAGCATCTGACCCTGAATACACTCATACAGGGCGCCTGGGCTCTGGCGCTGGCCCGCTACAGTGGACAGCAGGATATTGTCTTTGGCACCACCGTTTCGGGACGGCCCCAGGAGGTAGAAGGTGTTGAGCAAATGGTCGGGCTCTTCATCAATACCTTGCCGATACGGGTCCGCGTGCCAGAACAGGAGAGCCTGCTGAACTGGCTGCGTCAGATGCAAGAGCAACAGAGTGATCTGCGTCAGTACGAGCATACTCCTCTGGCGCAGATCCAGGGTTGGAGCCAACTGGGAGCAGGTGTCAGTCTCTTTGAAAGCCTGTTTGTCTTTGAGAATTATCCGCTGGCCCCCCAGCCGCAGGCACCATCTGCTCATACGCTCTCTTTGCAGGCGGTTCATTCCGTCGAACAGCTACATTATCCCTTGACATTGATGGTCTTGCCACAGTCTCGCCTGGGTCTGAAAGTGCTCTTTGATCAGAGCCGCTTCACCTCTGTGGCCCTGGATCGACTGCTTCATCATCTTCAGGCTCTGCTAGAGCAGATGGTAGCCAGGCCTCAGCAGCCTATCAGCCATTTGCAGCTTCTGGATCAGCAGGAGCGGCAAGAGGTGCTTGCATTGGGGCAGGGGCGGTCCGAGGGCTATCCACGAGACCTTAGCCTCCATGACCTGCTAAGCAGACAGGCTCAGCGCAGCCCGGATGCCATCGCCCTGGTCTCTGAGGAGCAGCAGCTCAGCTATGGGGAACTGGATCGGCGCTCCACGCATCTGGCCTCACTGCTTCAACGCAAAGGTGTCAGATCAGAAGAGCTCATCGGGGTCTGTCTGACGCGCTCGCTCGACATGGTTGTGGCCGTGATGGGCGTGCTTAAAGCCGGTGGGGCGTATGTCCCACTCGATCCAGCCTATCCAGCCGAGCGACTGGCCTTCCAGCTCACTGATGCGAAGATCCGTCTGTTGCTCACTCAGGAGAGCCTGCTGGAACAGCTCCCGCATAAGGGTATCGAGGTCATCACCCTTTCCGGCGACTGGATCGGAGCCAGCGAACCGGAGCCATCGCCGTCTCTGGTTAACGTCCGACCGGAGCACCTGGCGTATGTGATCTATACCTCGGGCTCGACGGGACGACCCAAAGGCGTGGCCATCACGCATCAGAGCGCCGTGAACCTGCTCTACTGGGCACAGGAGACCTTTGCCGCGGAGGCATTGCAGCGGGTGCTGGCCTCGACCTCACTCTGCTTTGACCTCTCGATCTATGAGCTCTTTGTGCCGCTCGCTTTCGGAGGGACTGTTGTCCTGGTAGAGAATGCGTTGACCTTCCCCACGCAGGCCGGGCATCAGCAGGTGACGCTGATCAACACGGTGCCCTCGGCGATTGCAGAACTACTGCGGGGAGGACAGATTCCAGGCTCGGTGCACACGATCAATCTGGCCGGAGAGGCGCTCTCTGCCAGTCTGGTTGCACAGCTCTATGCGCAGACGACGGTGGAGCAGATCTACAATCTCTATGGCCCAACTGAAGACACAACCTACTCAACCTGGGCCCTTCTGTCGCCGGAGGTAGCTGGCAGCGCACCGATCGGACGGGGACGGACGAATACGCAAGTCTATGTCCTGGATGCGCACTCCCATCTGGTGCCGGTGGGCGTGATTGGGGAACTGTACCTGGCGGGTGCAGGACTGGCGCGTGGGTATGTAGGCCGACCGGAGCTGACGGCGGAGCGGTTTGTGCCCCACCCATTCAGCGAGCAGCCGGGAGCGCGGCTGTATCGAACAGGAGATCTGGTGCGCTGGCGAGAGGATGGGCAGCTGGAATATGTGGGGAGAGCGGATCAGCAGGTGAAGGTGCGGGGCTACCGGATCGAACTGGGGGAGATCGAGACGGCGCTGGATCAGCAGGAGGCGATTCGCGAGGCGGTCGTGCTGGCGCGGGAGGATGTGCCAGGCGTGAAGCGGCTGGTCGCGTATGTGGTGCCTAACCATCCAGAGCGCTTCAATTGGGAGCAGGTTCGTGCGGGACTTCAGGAGCGGCTGCCGGACTACATGGTGCCAGCTCTCTATAAAGTGCTGGAGTCATTCCCGCTGACCCCCAACGGCAAGATCGATCGGCGTGCCTTGCCAGCTCCTGAGTATACATATCAATATACGCATCTGGCCGGTGCTCAGAGCTATGTGGCTCCGGATAATGAGCTCGAACAACAACTGGCTGAGATCTGGCAGCAGGTCTTAGGAGTGGAACAGATTGGCGTCCATGACAACTTCTTTGGATTGGGAGGCGACTCTATTCTCAGTATCCAGATCGTTTCTCGCGCTCGACAGGCTGGTCTCTCTCTGACACCGCGTCTGCTCTTCCAACATCCTACGATTGCTAATCTTGTTACCGCCCTTTCAAGTGTAACGGCCCAACCGCAGACTGAAGCCGAGCAAGGTCTGATCCAGGGCGAGGTCCCATTGACGCCGATTCAGCGCTGGTTCTTTGAGCAGCAGCAGCCTCAACCACAGCACTGGAATCAGGCACTGCTCCTACAGACCTCCATTGGGCTCGATCCGGACCATTTGCAGGCAGCCCTTACAGCAGTGCTGCGCCAGCACGATGCATGGCGTTTACGCTTCTTCAGAACGATCAATGGCTGGCGGCAGAGCTATGCCAACATCGAACCAGAGGCCTCCCTGCTGTGGTTTGATCTCTCATCACTTTCGACCTCAGAGCAGCAGTCCACAATACAGACTCTGGCCAATCAGATTCAGGCCAACCTGGATCTGGATCAGGGCTTACTGATACGCTTTGCTTATTTTGAGCTCTCCAAAACAGAGCTCTCCAGAGAACATACAGGACGTCTCTTATTGGTTGCCCATCATCTCGTAGTCGATGGCGTCTCCTGGCGTATCCTGCTCGAAGATCTCCAGACGGCATACGAGCAGGCGCGTTTTGGCGAACCGATTCACCTGCCAGCGAAGACCACCTCGTGGCAACAGTGGGCACGCCACTTAGAGACCTATGCGCATAGCGAAACACTGCTAGAGCAGCACGCTTACTGGCAGCAGCAGATCAACCTTCCAGTAGCTGAGCTTCCAGTTGATCATTCAGATGGAGACAATACCATCGCTTCCGTACAGAGTGTGTTGATCTCGCTGAGCCAGCCTGAGACGCAGGCCCTGTTACAAGAGGTGCCAGCAGCCTATCGAACCCAGATCAACGACGTCCTGCTGACTGCTCTGGCACAGTCTTTACAGCAGTGGACCGGACACAGCAACCATCTGATCCACCTGGAAGGTCATGGACGTGAAGATCTCTTTGCCGATGTTGATCTCTCGCGGACCGTTGGCTGGTTTACCAGTCTCTATCCGCTCGTTCTCGCTTTGCCGCATGATCCACAGGACCCGGCGATCGCTCTGAAAGCGATCAAAGAACAGGTGCGAGCTATCCCCTCGAATGGTATTGGCTATGGTCTGGCTCGCTATCTACGCGCGGATGCTAACGCGAGCGACTTGCGATATATCACTGCGCCACAGATCAGTTTCAACTACCTGGGTCAGTTCGATCAAGCCCTGACTGAAACAAGCATCTTCCGACCCGCGGCAGAGTCCAGTGGCCTGGCAAGCAGCGAGCTCAATCGTCGCACTCATCTCATCGAGATCAACGGGAGCATCAGTAGTGGACAATTGCATCTGGTCTGGACCTATAGCCAGCAGATGTATGATCAGGCTACCATCGATATGCTTGCTCGCCATTATGTGCAGGCGTTGCAGGCTATTATTACTCATTGTCAATTGCCAACCTCTGGTGGCTATACACCGTCAGATTTCCCGCTGGCACTATTGAATCAGACCCAATTGGATCTGATCAACGGCACCAGACGGCAGATCGAGGCGATCTATCCGCTCTCGCCCTTGCAGCAGGGCCTGCTCTTCCAGAGCCTGTACGCTCCTGGCGAGGGAGATTACATCACCCAGGCACAATTTACCTTCCATGGAGAGCTCAACCACAGAGCCTTTCAGCGCGCCTGGGAACAGGTCATGGACCGCTATAGTATTCTGCGAACGGCCTTTGTATTCGATCTGGTTGATACTCCCCAACAACTGGTCCTTGCCGATGTGGCGCTACCCTTTAAGCTGGAAGATTGGCGTAATGTTCCTGCGGATGAGCAGAAGAGGCGTCTGAATGCGTATCTCCAGCGAGATCGCCAGCAGGGCTTCGCGCTGGATCACGCCCCCTTAATGCGCCTGACGCTGATCCAGATGGAGGACGATCGCTCTGAACTGATCTGGACGCATCACCACCTCTTGCTAGACGGCTGGAGCCTGCCACTGGTCTTGCAAGCCGTTGGTCAGGCCTATGAAGCTCTCTTAACTGACCGTCCGCTGCGCTGGCCCGCAGTGCGACCCTATCAGGACTATATCGCCTGGCTGTCCCGTCAGGATCAGCAGGCAGCTGAGCGGTTCTGGCGTCACGTGCTGGCCTCGCTAGAACCTGCGGCTCCCCTGATGTTGGGAGCGCTTCCTCAGCAGGATGAAGCGGTCAAGCGCTGGACTGAACAGCATTTGCAGCTCAGCAGAGAGCTCAGCCAGACCTTGCAGCAGCAAGCTCGTCAACGACAGCTCACCCTCAACACGCTCTTACTGGGGGCATGGGGCTGGCTCCTGGCAACCCTGAGTGGGCAGGAGCAGATCGTATTGGGAACCACCCTGGCCGGTCGCCCGCCCGAGATTGCAGGGATTGAGGAGATGGTGGGACTCTTCATCAACACCTTGCCTCTGCCTCTGCACATAGATGGCAAGCTTACCTTGAGTGCATGGTTGCAACAGGTGCAGCAGCAGCAGAGCGCCATGCGGCAGTATGAATTCACGCCACTGCAACAAGTGCAGAGCTGGAGCCCCTTACCAGGCGGACATGCTCTCTTTGAGACGCTCTTTGTCTTTGAAAGCTATCCATTGCCTGTAACGGATTCCGCTTCAACTGCCGATCCAACCTCGTTGCACATTAGTGCAGCCCATACGCAGGAACAGACACCGTATCCTCTCACCTGTATCGTCATGCCGGGCGAGCAGGTACAGGTGCGTCTACTCTCCGATCAGACGCGCTTCTCACCGGAGACCATCGAGCTCCTGCTCAGTCGCTATCATCGTCTGCTTGCAAGCCTGCCCGATGCATTGGAACGGCCCATCGCCAGCCTCTCGGCCCTCCTGGATGCGGAGCGAACCGTCGTGTTGGAGCACTGGAGCCAGCAGAACACGCCAGCCCCTCGCGAGAGCACCGTACCACAGCTCTTTACCGAGCAGGCTGCCCAGCGACCCGACGCCATCGCCCTGGTCTGTGAGCAGGAGCAGATCAGCTATGGCGAACTGGAGCGACACGCCAACCAGCTGGCTCATCGCTTGCAGGCATTGGGCGTCGCGGCTGAAGTGGGCGTCGGACTGCACGTGCCGCGTGGGCTCTCCCAACTGATCGCCCTGCTCGCCATCTTGAAAGCAGGCGGCCATTATGTCCCCCTGGACCCTCAGGCTCCGCTCGAGCGCTTGCGTTTCCAGCTTGGTCAGGCTGGAGTGAGCCTGCTGCTGACCGATCCCGGTCTGCCCCAGCTCGAGGGAGCGTGGCATAGCCTGGACCTGAGCCAGCTCCTGCTCGAGAGCGAGCACCTGCCCAGCGAGCTGCCTCAGCAACAGGCTCAGGCGCAGACGCTGGCCTATATCCTCTTTACCTCTGGCTCGACCGGCGAGCCCAAAGGCGTGGCCGTCCCGCATCAAGCCATCATCCGCCTGATCAGCCAGAACTGGTTTGCCCAACTGGACCACGAGCAGATTGGACTGCAACTGGCTCCGCTGGCCTTTGACGCCTCCACCTTAGAACTGTGGGGGAGCCTGTTGCATGGAGCCCGGCTCGTGCTCTTAACGGAGCAGCTTCCGGCGCTTGAACGCTTGGCGCAGGTGGTGCAGGAGCAGGGGGTGAGCTGGCTCTGGCTGACCGCTGGACTGTTCCAGCAGGTGGTGGAGTATCAGCCCGAAGCGCTGGCGGGAGTACGCCAGGTGCTGGCCGGTGGGGATGTGCTGGGTCCAGAGCCGGTACGAGCCCTTCTGCAAGCCCATCCGGGACAGCAGGTGATCAATGGCTATGGTCCGACCGAGAATACGACCTTCACCTGCTGCTATCCGATGAACAATCCCGAGCAGGTGGAGACGCCCATTCCGATTGGGCGGCCCATTCGCTACAGTAGCGTCTATGTGCTGGATCGGCATCGGCAGCCGGTACCAATGGGGGTGATTGGCGAGCTCTACACGGGTGGTCATGGACTGGCGCGGGGCTATATGGGACGGTCTGAACTGACGGCGGAGCGCTTTGTGCCCCATCCGTTCAGTACGACGGGAGGAGAGCGGCTCTACCGAACGGGGGATCTAGTGCGCTGGCGAGCGGATGGGGTGCTGGAGTATGTGGGACGAGCGGATCAGCAGGTGAAGATCCGAGGCTATCGTATTGAGCTCGGCGAGATTGAGCAGGCCTTGAGACAGCAGGAGGCCCTTCGCGATGCTCTCGTGATCGTTCGAGAGGATCTTCCAGGAGTCAAGCGCTTAGTTGCCTATGTAATCATTCAGGATCAAGCACTCTTCAACTGGGAAACGATTCAGGCGAGCTTGCAGGAGCGTCTGCCTGAGTACATGGTGCCTGCGCTGCATGTAATGGTAGAGTCCTTCCCGCTGACGCCCAATGGCAAAGTGGATCGCCGCGCCCTGCCCGCACCGGAGTATGCGCATCTGGCGGATGCGCAGAGCTACGTCGCACCAGGAAATGAGCGCGAACAGCGGCTGGTCGAGATCTGGCAACAGGTCTTAGGAGTGGAACAGATTGGCGTCCATGACGATTTCTTTGCGCTGGGTGGTGACTCGATTTTGAGCCTGCAAGTGGCGGCCCGCGCACGCCAACAGGGATTTGTCCTGACCCCTCGCCAGCTCTTCCAATCTCCAACCATCGCTGAGCTGTCGGCCAGTCTGGTTGAGCAGGGAAGATACGAACTACCAGAGGCCGAGCAAGGTCTGGTGCAGGGCGAGGTGCCACTGACGCCGATTCAGCACTGGTTCTTTGAGCAGAATCAGCCTGACCCTCAGCACTGGAACCAGGCCATGCTCCTGCAGACCCCTGCGGAGCTCTCCTGGTCTGTGCTTGAACCAGCATTGCAGGCCCTCCAGCGTCAGCACGATGTCCTCCGACTCCGCTTTGCTCAAACAGCAGATAGCTGGCAAGCGACCCATACAACAGATCTTTCAATTCTACCAGCCAGTCGTATTGATCTCATAGCCATTCCTGAAGAGCAGCAGATTCGCGTCATGGAAGCCCTTGCCAATCAGATTCAGGCCAGCCTGGATCTGACCCATGGCCCCATCTGGCGTGCCGTCCATTTTCATCTCGGACCTGAGCAGGGTGGCCGATTGCTCCTGGTGATCCACCATCTGGCCGTCGATGGCGTCTCCTGGCGCATCCTGCTCGAAGATCTCCAGACAGCATACGAGCAGGGACAGCGTGGAGCATCGATCCAGCTGCCCGCCAAGACAACCTCCTGGCAACAATGGGTGCGTCACCTGGAGAGCTATGCCCAGAGCGAGGTCGTGAGCGACCAGCTGACCTACTGGCAGCAGCAAGCAACCATCCCGGTGGCCACGCTTCCGGTGGATCATCCAGAGGGCGAGAATCTGGTTGCCTCAGCTCAGAGCGTGCTGATCTCGTTGAGCCAGGCTGAGACACAGGCCCTGCTCCAGGAGGTGCCAGCAGCCTACCGAACCCAGATTAACGACGTCTTACTCACCGCACTGGCACAGGCCTTGCAACAGTGGACGGGAGAGCGCACCCATCGCATCAACCTGGAAGGGCATGGACGCGAAGATCTCTTTGCCGATGTTGATCTCTCGCGGACCGTCGGCTGGTTCACGAGCATCTATCCGGTCGTACTTCAGGGGAAGGGCAGTGATGCAGGGACGGCGCTCAAAACCATCAAAGAGCAATTGCGAGCCATCCCGTTGAATGGCATTGGCTATGGTCTGGCCTGCTATCTGCGTTCGGACAATGAGGGGTTGCGGCAGGCCACCACACCGCAGATCAGCTTCAACTACCTGGGCCAGTTTGACCAGACGTTTGCTCAGGCCACACTCTTTGCTCCGGCTTCAGAAGCATCTGGAACGCCGGTAAGTCCACGTGGACAGCGTGAGCATCTCATCGAGATTAATGGGAATATCAGTGGCGGGCAATTACATCTGGTGTGGACCTATAGCCAGCATATTCATGAGCGAGAGACGATCGATACGCTCGCACAGAGTTATCTAACAGCCTTGCGTCTGCTGATCGAGCATTGTCAATTGCCCACTGCTGGTGGCTATACCCCTTCAGATTTCCCACTGGCAAAGTTGAGCCAGGAACAACTGGATCTGATTGTTGGTAGTCAGCGTAATCTCGAAGCGATCTATCCGCTCTCGCCCTTGCAGCAGGGTCTGCTCTTCCAGAGCTTCTATGCTCCTGGAGAAGGTGATTACATTACGCAGGTTCAATTTACCTTCCAGGGAGAGCTTGATCAGGCAGCATTTATGGGGGCCTGGCAACAGGTTGTAGACCACTATGCGATTCTGCGAACGGCTTTCATGTATGAGGGTGTAGATACTCCTCTACAGGTTGTGTATCAGCAGGTGGCCATTCCTTTTGAAGCTCAGGATTGGCGGCTACTTTCTCCCACCGAACAAGAGGAACGGCTTCAGGCCTATCTGCACAGCGATCGCCAGCGCGGCTTTGCCCTGGATCAGGCCCCTCTCCAGCGCTTCTTACTGGTTCAAACGGCAGCCGAGCGGTACGAACTGCTCTGGACCCATCATCATCTCCTGCTGGATGGCTGGAGTCTGCCGATTGTCTTCCGATCTGTCTCAAGCTGTTACGAAGCGTTAGTGCGGGGGAGTGTTCATCAGTGGGATAGAAACCCGGCCTATCAACACTATATCGCCTGGCTACAGAGTCAGGAGGCTGATCGCGCTGAAGCCTTCTGGCGTGACTGGTTGGCCGATTTTGAGACCCCAACCTCTTTAGGCATAGAGCGGCCACAGGTCGATCAAGTCAGCGCGTATCCTCAGTATGGTGAACAGCAGGCTGAGCTCTCTCTTGAGCGAACAGAGGCATTGCAGTTGTTTGCGCGTCAGCAGCATCTGACCCTCAATACGCTGGTAATGGGAGCCTGGGCCCTGGTGCTCGCTCACTACAGCGGACAGGAGGATGTCGTCTTCGGCACCACCGTCTCGGGACGTCCACAGGAGGTAGAGGGCATTGAGCAGATGGTGGGGCTCTTCATCAACACCTTGCCGATGCGTGTGCGGCTCTCTCCCCAGACGTCCCTGCTCGACTGGCTCAAAGCGCTTCAGGAGCGACAGGCTGAGATGCGCCAATATGAATACAGCCCACTGGCCCAGATCCAGAGCTGGAGTGAGCTCCCTCGAGGCACCGCTCTGTTTGACAGCCTGTTTGTCTTTGAGAATTATCCTCTCGGAACCCCTCAAGTGACCGATGCAGGTAAGAGCCCCCTCACCATGAGCTCGTCACAGATTCATGAGCAGACCCATTATCCACTCACCTGTGTGGCTTTGCCCGGCAAACAGCTCGGCATCAAGCTCCTGTATGATGGCACCCGTTTTTCCGCTGCCACCAGCGCACGCTTGATCGAGCAGCTCGAGGTCGTACTGGCCGAACTGCTGCGTCAGCCGACGCAGCCATTGGCCCGGGTCTCGCTGCTTACCGCGCAGGAGCAGCAGTTGCTCCTGCACGAGTGGAATGCCACCCGCATCGACGTTACGACGGACCGTCTGGTCCATCAGCGGATCGAGATCCAGGCTGCATCCGCTCCTGATGCAATCGCGCTCGTCAGCCAGGATCAGCAGATGAGCTATGGGGAGCTCAATCGGCGTGCCAATCAGCTGGCTCATGTGTTGCAGCGTCAGGGGGTCGGACCAGAGGCCGTCGTTGGCGTCTGCCTGCCTCGCTCTGTGGAACTGATCGTCTGCCTGCTGGCGATCCTGAAAGCAGGCGGGGCGTATGTGCCGCTGGACCCCGCGTATCCCACCGAGCGGGTGCGGTTTCTGCTCCAGGATGCCGGAATGCGGCTGCTGGTGACGCAGCAAGCGCTCCGAGACCAGCATGATCCGCAGGGAGTGCCCGTGCTCTGCCTGGACACCGCCTGGACGAGCCTTGAGCGGGAGTCGGAGGCGAATCTGGACAGCGTCCTGTTCGCGGACCATCTGGCCTATCTCATCTACACCTCAGGTTCGACGGGCCTGCCCAAAGGGGTCCAGATCAGCCAGGGGAGCCTGCTCAATCTGGTCACCTGGCATCAGCGCCGCTATGAGCTCAGCGCCAGCGATCGCAGCACGCAGCTGGCCAGTCTGGCCTTTGATGCCAGCGTCTGGGAGATCTGGCCCACGCTGACGGCTGGAGCCTGTCTGACGCTGCCGACGGAAGAGACGCGGCTCTCGCCCTGGCTGCTGATGCAGTACTTCCATGAGCAGCAGATCACGAGCAGTTTTGTGCCGACGCCGATCACGGATCGCCTGTTGGAACTGGACTGGCCTGAGTCGATCGCGTTGCGGTCGCTGTTAACCGGCGGCGACACGCTGCATCAACGTCCTCCAGCAGGAGCACGCTGGACACTGATCAATCATTATGGTCCCACCGAAGCGACCGTGGTGGCCAGTGCAGGCGTGGTGCCCGCAGAGGAGACCGGAGCTCGTCCGTCCATCGGAACCCCGATCGCCAATACGCAGGTCTATATCTTGAATGCATCGCTGCAACTGGTGCCGATGGGAGGCGTTGGGGAACTGTGGCTGGCAGGGGTGGGTCTGGCGCGTGGGTATGTGGGCCGACCGGAACTGACGGCAGAGCGGTTTATACCTCATCCCTATAGCGAAGAGCCCGGGGCGCGGCTGTATCGAACGGGGGATCTGGTGCGTTGGGGAGCGGATGGGGCGCTGGAGTATGTGGGTCGAGCAGATCAGCAGGTGAAGGTGCGAGGCTATCGGATCGAACTGGGGGAGATCGAGACGGCGCTGGGGCAGCAGGAGGAGATTCGGGAGGCGGTGGTGCTGGCGCGAGAGGATCAGCCAGGAGTGAAGCGGCTGGTGGCGTATGTGGTGCCCCGAGAGCCAGAGGGGTTCCGGTGGGAGGTGATGCAGGCTCGCTTGCAGGAGCGCTTGCCCGAGTATATGGTGCCAGCGCTGGCAGTGGTCCTGGAAGCCTTCCCGTTGACGACTAATGGGAAGATTGATCGACGGGCATTGCCCGCGCCGGAGTATGGACATCTGGTGGGGACGGAGAGCTATGTGGCCCCGCGTACTGAGCAGGAGCAGCAACTGGCAGCGATCTGGCAGCAGGTCTTAGGAGTAGAGCAGATTGGCGTGCATGACAACTTCTTTACCCTGGGTGGCGATTCCATCTTAAGCATCCAGATCGTCGTTCGTGCTCGTCAGCAGAACCTGCACCTGACTCCACGCCAGCTCTTCCAGCAGCCTACGATTGCTGCACTGGCAGCCGATCTAGCGCAGAGAGATGAGTCTGGTTCCGCTAGAAGCGAGCTGGATGCCATTCATGAGATAGTGCCGAACACCTTATTGTCCCTCGCTGACGGATATACACCAGCACATTTCCCGCTGGCTCGACTGAGTCAGGAGCAACTGGATCTGATCGTTGGCGGCAGACGCGATATCGAAGCGATCTACCCGCTCTCTCCCTTGCAGCAGGGTCTGGTCTTCCAGAGCCTGTACGCTCCTGGAGAGGGAGATTATATTACGCAGGTTCACCTGACATTGCATGGAGAGCTCGACAGCGAGGCCTTTGGAGCCGCCTGGCAGGCCGTGGTACAGCGTCACTCCATCCTGCGCACCTCTTTTGTGTGGGAAGAGGTTGAGGAGCCGGTTCAGATCGTGTATCAGCAGGTTACGCTGCCCTATGAGGTCTGGGATTGGCGCTCTATTCCAGAGCAGGACCGACAGGAGCGTCTGAGGGCCGCACGCCAGGATCAGCGCCTGCAAGCGCTTCCGCTCGAGCAGGCTCCTTTGATGCGGCTGCATCTGATCCGCATGGAGGAGGAACACTACGAACTGACCTGGACCCATCATCACCTCCTGCTGGATGGCTGGAGCCTGCCGATCGTGCTCAAGGAGGTCTTCGAGCAGTATCAAGCGCTGCTGGCCGGGGTTACCCTGGCGTGGGAACCGGCTCGCCCCTATCAGAGCTATATCGCCTGGATTCAGCGGCAGGATGCCCAGCAGGCAGAAACCTTCTGGCGGCGCACCCTGGCGGACTTTACCAGCCCGACGGTGTTGCAGCTCCCCAGTCCACAGGAGCCAGCCGATCCAGCGCAGCGCTATGGCGAGCTCCAGCAGCTCCTGTCGCAAGAAGAGACGCAGCGACTGAACGCCTTTGTGCGCCAGCAGCGATTGACACTCAATACGCTGCTGCTGGGAGCCTGGGCGGTCGTGCTGGCTCGCTTCAGTGGGCAAGACGATGTGCTCTTTGGAACCACCGTGGCCGGTCGACCGCTGGAGATCGCGGGGATAGAGCAGATGGTGGGGCTCTTCATCAATACGTTGCCGATGAGGATCAAGCTACCCGCGCAGATGGAGCTGCTGCCGTGGTTCACGGAGCTACAAGAGCAGCAGAGTGCGATGCGGCAGTACGAATATAGCTCGTTAGGTCAGATCCAGAGCTGGAGCGAACTGGCACCGGGAACGGCCCTGTTTGACAGCCTGTTTGTCTTCGAAAACTACCCACTGGGCCAGGCAGAGCGGCAGACAGGGAAGCAGCAGCTAAGCATGACAGCTCTCCAGGCAACTGGCCAGACTCACTATCCGCTCTCCTTAATGGTCATGCCGGGTCAGCAACTGGGCTTTGAGTTGCTCTATGATCAGGGCCGGTACACCTCGATCCAGATGCACCGGCTGCTGGGACATCTGCACGAGGTTCTGCAACAGATCCTGACCGCCACAACCACCCGTGTGGGGAGCCTCGCGCCGCTCACACAGACGGAACACCGACACCTGACGCAGGAGTGGAATGCCACACACGCGACCTATCCAACCGATTCCAGCCTGCATCAACTGGTAGAAGCCCAGGCGCAGCGCAGCCCGGATGCCATCGCCCTGGTCTCTGAGGAGCAGCAGCTCAGCTATGGGGAGCTGGATCGGCGGGCTACGCTGCTGGCTCATCGACTCCAGCAGCGTGGCATCGGACCCGAAGGACTGGTGGGTGTCTGTCTGACGCGCTCGCTCGACATGGTTGTGGCCGTGATGGGCGTGCTCAAAGCTGGTGGGGCGTATGTCCCGCTCGATCCCGCCTATCCAGCCGAGCGACTGGCCTTCCAGCTCACCGATGCACAGATCCGTCTGCTGCTCACTCAGGAGAGCCTGCTGGAACAGCTCCCGCATAAGGGTATCGAGGTCATCACCCTTTCCGGCGACTGGATCGGGTCCGACGAGCCTGCTCCATCGCACGTCGCAAGCGGCAGCCGACCGGAGCACCTGGCATATGTGATCTATACCTCGGGCTCGACGGGACGACCCAAAGGCGTGGCGATCACGCATCAGAGTGCGGTGAACCTGCTCTACTGGGCACAGGAGACCTTTGCTGCGGAGGCATTGCAGCGGGTCCTGGCCTCGACCTCGCTCTGCTTTGACCTCTCGATCTATGAGCTCTTTGTGCCGCTCGCTTTCGGAGGGACCGTCATCCTGGTGGAGAATGCGTTGACCTTCCCCACGCAGGCCGGGCATCAGCAGGTGACGCTGATCAACACGGTGCCCTCTGCCATTGCGGAGCTGCTGCGAGGAGGACAGATTCCAGGCTCGGTGCACACGATCAATCTGGCCGGAGAGGCGCTCTCTGCCAGTCTGGTTGCGCAGCTCTATGCGCAGACGACGGTGGAGCAGATCTACAATCTCTATGGTCCCACCGAAGACACAACCTACTCAACCTGGGCGCTTCTGTCAGCGGAGGCGTCTGGGAGCGCACCGATCGGACGGGGACGCGCTAATACGCAGGCCTATGTACTGGATGCGCACTCTCATCTGGTGCCAGTGGGAGTGATTGGGGAACTGTACCTGGCGGGTGCAGGACTGGCGCGTGGGTATATAGGCCGACCGGAGCTGACGGCAGAGCGGTTTGTGCCCCATCCATTCAGCGAGCAGCCGGGAGCACGACTGTATCGAACGGGAGATCTGGTGCGCTGGCGAGAGGATGGGCAGCTGGAGTATGTGGGGAGGGTGGATCAGCAGGTGAAGGTGCGGGGTTATCGCATCGAGCTGGGCGAGATCGAGACGGCGCTGGATCAGCAGGAGGCGATTCGTGAGGCGGTTGTGCTGGTGCGGGAGAGCGCGTCTGGCGTCAAGCAGCTGGTCGCGTATGTGGTGCCCAATCATCCAGAGCACTTCGATTGGGAGCAGATTCGTGCGGGACTTCAGGAGCGGCTGCCGGACTACATGGTGCCTGCAGTGCATGTGGTTCTGGAAGCCTTCCCATTGACCCCCAACGGCAAGATTGATCGACGTGCCTTGCCAGCTCCTGACTACATTCATCTGGCCGACGCTCAGAGCTATGTCGCATCCAGGAACGAACGCGAGCAGCGGCTGGTCGAGATCTGGCAGCAGGTCTTAGGGATTGAGCAGATAGGTATCCATGACAACTTCTTTGCGCTGGGTGGTGACTCGATCTTGAGCCTGCAAGTTATTGCACGAGCCAGGCAGCAGGGGCTGATCCTGACTCCACGCCTGCTCTTCCAATACTCCACCATTGCCGAACTGGCGGCTAATCTAACGGAGCAGGGAATACATGAGCGACTGGCTGCCGAGCAGGGTCTGGTTCAGGGTGAGGTGCCACTGACCCCGATCCAGCACTGGTTCTTTGAGCAGAACCAGCCTGATCCTCAGCACTGGAACCAGGCGATGCTCTTGCAGACAGCCGCTGATCCATCCCTTCTGGCCCTGGCACTGACTTCGCTCATTAGACAACATGACGCCTTGCGGCTCCGCTTCCAGCGAACCACTACTGGATGGATGCAAACGCATACAATCGAAGCCGACCGGATTCCTCTGCTAGCGATTGACCTGACAGCGATTGCAGAGGAAGAGCAGAAGAGCGTCCTCGAAGCGCTTGCCGATCAGATCCAGGCCAGCTTACACCTTACGAACGGACCTCTGTTGCGAGCCGTCTACTTTCATTTGGGCCAGCAGCAGGGCAGCAGGTTATTACTGGCGATCCATCATCTAGTGATTGATGGCGTCTCCTGGCGCGTCTTGCTCGAGGACCTGCAAACCGCTTACGAACAATTGCGTCGCAGTCAGCAGGTGCAACTGCCAGCAAAAACAACGTCATGGCAGCACTGGGCCAGCCATCTCCAGAGCTATGCACAGAGTGAGGCAATGGATCCGCATCTGAACTACTGGCAGCAGCAAGCAAGCATCCCAGTGGCAACCCTTCCAGTGGATCATCGAGAAGGCGAGAATCTGGTCACTTCAGCCCGAAGCGTCCTGATCTCCCTGAGCCAGACCGAGACCCAGGCCCTGTTGCAGGAGGTACCAGCCGCCTATCGGACCCAGATCAACGACGTCCTGCTTACCGCGCTGGCCCAGGCTTTACAGCAGTGGACCGGACAGAATAACCATTGTATCAACCTGGAGGGGCATGGGCGAGAGGATCTCTTTGCCGATGTCGATCTCTCGCGCACCGTAGGCTGGTTTACCAGCCTGTACCCTCTGGTCCTGTGCCTGCCCACCAGCAACCCGCAGCATCCTGCAACAGCGCTCAAAGCGATCAAAGAGCAGTTGCGTGCTATTCCAGCTCATGGCATTGGCTACGGATTGGCCCGCTACCTGCGTCTGGATGATGAAACGAGCGCGAGCTTGCAGCAGGCTACGCCATCCCAGATGAGTTTCAACTACCTGGGTCAATTTGATCAGACAATTGCCCAGACGGCCCTCTTTGGTCCGGCAGCAGAGTCGCCCGGGAGACTGTTTAGCCCCAATGGACATCGCGAGCATCTCATTGAGGTCAATGGAAGTATCAGCGGCGGGCAACTGCATCTGGTATGGATCTATAGTCAGCATATTCATGAGCAAGAGACCATCAATGCCCTGGCTCAAAGCTATCTAAAGGCATTACAGGCCATCATCGCCCATTGTCAGCAACCTACCGCAGGCGGCTATACTCCGTCCGACTTCCCGCTGGCAAAACTGAGCCAGCAGCAGTTGGATACTATCAGTGGCGGCCAGCGGGAGATCGAGGCCATCTATCCGCTCTCCCCTTTGCAACAGGGCTTACTCTTCCAGAACTTGTACGCGCCTGGTGAGGGTGATTATATTACCCAGATCCACGTGAGCTTGCAGGGGCCTCTGGATCTGGCAGCTTTTATGGCGTCCTGGCAGCATGTCATACAGCGGCATGCTATCTTGCGGACCGCTTTTATCTGGGAGGATGTTGATGAGCCACAACAAGTGGTCTATCAGCAGATCACCTCGCCATTCTTCTATCTAGATTGGCGGTCAGAGCCGAATTCAGAAGATCTGGCAGCGCGTCTGCAATCCCATCTACAGCAGGAGCGTTTGCAGGGATTCGCACTTCATCAGGCTCCATTGATGAAGCTTACATTGATCCAGGTAGCCGAGGAGCGCTACGAGTTCGCCTGGACCCATCACCATCTCTTACTGGATGGTTGGAGCCTACCCCTTGTTCTCAACGAAGTATTTGGCCACTATATCTCCTCGATCAGGGGCATATCCGTAGATCTGGAGCCAATCCAGCCCTATCAAAACTATATCGCCTGGCTCCAGCGGCAAGACCTGAGTCAGGCCGAAACATTCTGGCGGGAGAGCCTGCGTGACTTCTCATCACCAACATTGTTAAGTATAGATGCAGCAGCGAGTAACGCAGTCAGAGCTCCCAGAAAACGAGAAAACCAGGAACTGTCCCTCTCATTTGAGCAGACCCAGGCGCTCCAAAAATTTGCCCGAGAGCAGCACCTGACGCTCAACACATTGGTGCAAGGCGCATGGGCCTTGTTATTGGCAGGCTATAGCGGTCAGCGTGATATTGCCTTTGGCTCGGTTGTTGCAGGACGACCTCCAGAGGTCAGGGGCGTTGAAGGCATGATCGGTCTCTTTGTGAATACTCTGCCAATGCGCATACGTGTGCAGCCTGATGTGCAGATAGTGCCATGGTTGCAGGGCATACAAGAGCAGCAGAGCCAGATGCAGCAATTTGAGTATAGCCCCCTGGCGCAGGTACAGGGATGGAGCGCTATTCCACGTGGAGTGCCACTGTTCGAGAATCTGTTTGTCTTTGAAAATTATCCTATCGTGCGGCGTGAGCAGGGCGAACAGATCACTCTGGCTCTGGCAGATGTGAAAGTGGTTGAGCAGACGCACTATCCACTGGCCCTGTATGCGATACCAGGGCAGGAGTTTCATCTGAGAGTCGTGTATGATAATCAACGCTACTCAACGCAGGCGATGCACCGTCTCCTCCAGAATCTACGAACGGTATTGGAAGAGATTGTCAGGCAGCCAGCGCAGAACATAGCGACAGTCTCGCTGCTCCAGCCAGACGAACGTGCAACAATACTAGAAACGTGGAATGCGACCACCACGGACTATCCGCGAACTGCCACGCTTCAGCAGCTCTTTACCACACAGGCAGAGTTGACGCCTGACGCCATTGCGCTGGTTTATGAACAAACAGCTATAAGTTATGCAGAACTCAATCGCCGCACAAACCAGCTGGCTCGGTACTTACAGCGAGGTGGATTGCAGCCCGAGGGCCTCATCGGAGTCTGCATGCATCGCTCTATAGAGATGATTATCGGCATCCTGGGTATCCTCAAAGCAGGAGGGGCTTATGTTGCACTTGACCCACTCTATCCACGGGAGCGGCTTGATTTCCAGATTGCCGATGCTGGCATTCAATTGCTGTTAACCCAACAAGCATTGCTTGGACATGTGAGCATGGAACCGCAGCAGTGCCTCTGTCTGGATAGCGCATGGGCAGAGATAGAGCAGGAGGCAAGTGATGATCTAAACATCGTCGTAGATCCTCTCCAACTGGCTTATATTATCTATACCTCGGGCTCGACAGGGCTGCCAAAGGGCGTCTCTGCCACCCATCAGGCCACGTTGAACCGGCTCGCCTGGATGTGGCAGACCTACCCATTCACGCCTGGAGAGGTATGTTGTCAGAAAACGTCTCTCAACTTTGTCGATTCTATCTGGGAGATCTTCGGGCCACTGTTGAAAGGATGCACATTGGCCTTGATTGCCGACCAGCATGTCAAAGATCCCTGGCAATTTGTGCAACAACTGGCCGAACAGAGCGTTACCCGCCTGGTAGTCGTACCTTCCTTGCTTGCCACCCTGCTCGAAGCCATTCCAGATCTAGCAGACCAGGTTCCGCATCTAAAGTGGTGGACCACCAGTGGAGAAGCATTGCCAGCCTCGTTGTATCTTCGCTTCAGCACTCAGTTACCGGGTAGGACATTACTGAACCTGTACGGTTCATCAGAGATCTCGGCAGATGCAACCTCCTGGCTGGTAGATACAGAAGCCAGCTCTATACCGATAGGACGGCCAATCGCCAATATGCGCGTCTATGTCCTTGATCAGTCGTTGCAGCCGGCCTCGGTAGGCGTTGCAGGCGAGATATATGTAGCGGGCGATGGCCTGACCCGAGGGTATATCCATGCCCCTCATCTCACCGCAGAGCGTATTCTCCCCGACCTGTACAGTCCAATTCCTGGACAGAGAATGTATCGCACAGGAGACCTGGGAAGATTTTTAGCAGATGGCGTGCTGGAGTATCTGGGCCGGGCCGATCAGCAAGTGAAACTTCGTGGTTATCGTATCGAGTTGGGCGAAGTAGAGAATGTCCTCCTCTCGCATCCACAAGTGCGGGAGTGTGTTGTCATTGCACGCCAGGATGAGACTGGCGATAAACGCCTGCTCGCCTATGTCGTCGCTCATAGCAACGACATAGCTGCCAGCGACCTGCGTCATTATCTGGCAGAGCGATTGCCCGACTACATGCTCCCGGCAGCGTTTATTCACCTGGACTCCCTACCATTACTGCCCAACGGCAAAATCAACCGTCATGCCCTCCCTGATTCCACAGGTGAGATCGCCGCATCAAACCAGAGCTTTGATCCGCCACGCACCGTCGTTGAGAGCCTCATCGCTGGCTATTGGAGCGAGCTTTTGCATGTGGAGCGCGTTGGCAGAAATGATAACTTCTTCATTATTGGTGGTCATTCGCTCCTGGCTACACGTCTGCTCTCCTGGATACGGAAAGTCTTTATGGTTGCTCTCCCTCTACGCAGCCTGTTTGAAGCACCTACAGTTGCAGAGATAGCGCAATTATTGATCCAGTATGAGAAGAGTCCAGGCCAGATCGAGAAAATCGCCAGATTACGCCAAAAAATCGCACAGATGTCTGAGAACGAGGTACGAGCTCAATTAAAATCACCCAAAATGAGAAAAGGATAAGGAAAAAGCGTTATGACAAAGTTTCTCTATTGTGCACCTCCCAGGTATGGGCATGTTGTGCCTATGCTGGCTATCGTAAAAGAAATGATCGAGCAGGGAGCGGAGATCACCTACTTTTGTACCGAACAGTTTGCAGAAGCTATCCAGGAGACAGGAGCAACATTTAAACCCTACAAAACCACTCTCATCGAAGATGCTCATATGCAGAATATCGCCGAGCTTGACTTTGAATCTTCAGATCCAACCGTTAACGAGAGCTTCTACGTCCTGCCACAGCTTATCGAAGTCGCGCGGGCAGAGAAAGCCGACTGCCTGATCTACGACGATTTTTGTTTATGGGGAAGAATCCTGGCGCAAATCCTGCGATTGCCCGCCATCATCATGTTGAGCTCTTACGCTCGAAACGAGCAATTCAACCACTTTGATTATTTTCGAAAGCGCTTACAGATAGATATCCCAACCATTATCGCCACTGAAGACGTACGCCAGAGCCTCGTAAAATTATGCGAGACATATAAGATAGAGCCATTCCCTTTTGAAGATATCTTCTTTCATACGGAGCCGCTAAACCTGATCCGCATTCCACGGGAATTCCATCCAATGGGCGAGACCTTTGACGAGAAACGCTTTAAATTTGTTGGATCAACGATTCGCTCGCATGAAGACATTGGCGATTTTCCACTGGATCGGCTGAGCAAGGAGCCAGTTTTATTTGCCACATTGGGGACCGTATTTACCGAAGTTTCGGGGATGTTTGATCTCTTCCTGAGCGCCTTTGGTCATCAATCCCAACAACTGGTCATCGCCATAGGAAAAAACATTGATCCCAGTGTGTTTGGACCACTACCTGAAAATGTCATCCTTCATCCGCATGTGCCACAACTGACACTATTGCGGCATACGGACATCTTCATCAGCCATGGCGGATTGAATGGCGTCATGGAGGCCCTGGCCAACGGAGTACCAATGATCGCCATTCCACAGGTTGGAGATCAGGTTGCCACCGCCTTTCGTCTGCAAGAATTGAAATTGGGCATCATGCTTGATCCATCAATCGTCACTGTGCACACCTTGAGGACAGCTATCTCAATCTTAAAGAAAGATCCCGCATATCGTGCCAATGCTCAGCGCATGCAAAAGATCGTGCAGCAGCTAAACGGTGCCCGAGATGCTGCCAGGGAGATCCTCGATTATAGCCATTCACTCTTTGTTAACAAGTAAAACAGAATGAGCATTGGTACGAAGATTAGAGCCATTCACTCTTTGTTAACAAGTAAAACAGAATGAGCATTGGTACGAAGATTAGAGCCATTCACACCGGATCAACAAGTAAAACAGAATGAGCATTGGTACGAAGATTAGAGCCATTCACACCGGATCAACAAGTAAAACGGAACGAGCATCGGCATGAATAAACAGGAGTTGCCATGAAAAAGTATCTCTTTTGTGCGCCCCCACGCTATGGGCATGTGAATCCAACGCTTGCCATCATCAAAACACTGGTTGCTCAGGGAGCTGAAGTTGTCTATTTCTGTACAGAGATGTTTGCAGGGATCGTTCAATCCGCAGGAGCAACCTTCAGACCCTATCTTTCAACCAACCTCGAACTGGCTACAGACCCAACAGCCTCCCTGGAATCCTCAGACCCCATCATTAATGAGTGTTTTTACGTCTTCCCACAGATTGTGGAGCTAGCACGATTGGAGCATGCTGATTGTATTGTGTATGATGAGATCTGCCTGTGGGGAAGAATGTTAGCCGAGACATTACACCTTCCGGCCATCAAATACATGACAACCTACGCCAGAAATGAGCATTTTAGTTATCAAACGTACGCCAATAAATTCAGGAACATGTATTTCCCGGCCACCCTTGTTGCCTCAGATGTGCGCAAAGGACTGGAGCGTTTCTGTGCCACCTATAATATCACCCCATCAATTACCTATGAAAACATCTTCTTACATGCCGAGCCGCTCAACATCGTCTTCATGCCACGTGCATTCCATCCATTGGAAGAGACCTTCGATCAAGAGCGCTTCAAGTTTGTCGGACCGCCCATTCGTACCGAGGATAGCCCGACAAATTTCCCGGTGGATAAGCTGAGCAACCAACCAGTTATCTACGCCTCACGAGGAACAGTATATAACACCATTGCTGGAATTATTGATATCTTCTTAAACGCCTTTGGGCACAGAGAGCAACAACTGGTCGTAGCGCTCGGCCCCCACATCGACCCCCGTGTCTTTGGACCATTGCCAGAGAACGTGTTGTTGCATGCACAGATTCCACAATTGACAGTATTGCGCCACACAGACATTTTTATTACGCATGGCGGAATGAACAGCACCATGGAAGCACTGGCGAACGGAGTCCCAATGGTCGTCTTTCCCCATTCAGGAGAGGAAAGCGCCACCGCCTACCGAATCCAGGAATTGAAGCTCGGCATCGCAATTGATCATAACTCAATGACCGTACACACATTGAGAACCGCCGTCGAGACCATCCAGAACGACCCTGAGTATCGTCTCAATGCCCGGCGTATGCAGCACATCCTCCAACAAACAACCGCCGTACAGGATGCAGTTCAAGAGATAACAGCCTATGGCCAAAAAACTGTGGCGCATACATAATCTGTTCTGGCTGAACTTTTTTGATAAGTTCAGCCAGGCCTTGTTTATCTAAGTGAGATGTGGTGGGTAATAGTGAAGGAAGACCAATAGTTTGAGTAAATAAATGTATGAATGCGTCATCTGTTTGCCGCGTGTCAGATTGTCCTATAGTTAGGAATCTGCAAGTTGCTGCATCTAAATCCATGTGCGTTGTTGAAGATCCATTAGAAGAAAAATCTATCGTGTAATGTAATCCTCCGTAGCTGCTTGTCAAGCAGTTGCTCGTCCCTTTAGGGGGTGAAGGTAAGCTTAGTGCGGCATTGTAGAGAGTCTGCAGTTGTTTTTTATCGGTAATGATCCTTTGGAAAGCTGAAAGATGCAGCATTGGCGGTGCACTACGAGTTACACGTAACATGGTCGGCTGCACCGTTGTTGCTTGTGTTGATCCAATTGAACTACAGCTAACAAGCAAGATCAGATAAAGACAAGCCATGCATCTGATAATGTATTTCATTTGGTCTCCTTTCAATGTTGGCCCTTCAGGTTATCTCTGCGTGTAAATTCCAGATCCGCTGAATTTTGGGATTTACAGAAATCAGTCTCAGGAGACAGCTCCTCTCTCTTTCTAGCTCATAGCCTCTGCTGCTTCTGCGAGAAATGGAACGTCCTGTTGATAGAAAACAACATACCATACAAACACAGCCTCCGCACAAATTGTACGGAGGCTGTGTTTGTATGTAAAGAGTAGAGCTGTAAAATCAGCTGCGAGAGATTCTTGTTAATGCCTGTCTGATGGTTAGCTTTTGTCCATACATCAGAATACCAAAGCGATAAATTCGGGCAGCGATGATGGCACAGACAATATTAGAGACGATCATGAGCAGGATGCTGAGCACAATCTCCCACCAGAAGGCCGTCTGACTGGCGATACGAACCAGCATCACCGTTGGTGTCCAGAAAGGAATGTAGGAGATCACCTTGACCCAGGCTGCCTGTGGAGTACCGACGGCGAAAAAGCTCACAACATAGCCTGTCGTAAAGAGCCAGGTCAAAGGCGAGATGGCCGACTGCACCTCGTCCTGACGATTAACCAGTGCCCCCACTGCCGCAAAGAGGGTGGCAAAGAGAATGAAGCCCAGGACAAAGTAGATGAGCACAAACAAGAGCAGCGTCAGAGAAGAGCCCGTTAAGGTCAGATTGAAACTGGACGCTGCCGTTGCATTACCCAGTAAAGCGTTTTTAAGGGGTGTTTGCAATAATAAGACACCGATCGCAACGGCAACCAGACAGACCATCTGGGTGAGACCAGCCAGACCGATACCAATAATTTTGCCAATCATGAGCTGTAAAGGCGTGGCAGCATTGACGAGGATCTCAACAATGCGATTGCCCTTCTCTTCCGCCACGCCCTGTGCAACTCCAGCACCATACATGAATACAGACATGAAAATGAGTACAACACCTGCCATGCTCAGAATAAGAGCCGTTGTCGAATCGCTCTCGGAGAGATTGCTCTGATAGGTATTGATAATGCTCAGATCCGCTGGTGCGAACAGGTTCTGGGCCTGAGTACTGGTCAGGCCCAGGCGGGCGGATTTATCGAGCAGGTTCAATTGTTCGACGAGAGCCTGAACCTGTGCCTGGGCAGGATCGACGGTATTTGAGCTTGTGGTATTTGTTTTGTTATAAAGCGTAATATGAAGATCTTGATTTGCCGGGCGATCAAGCACCAGCAAAATGGGCAGACTACCATCCTTGACCTTTTTTTGCAGGTCGGAGCTTTCATTCGAGGCATGTGCAGTCACAACGAAATGGGATGTGCTGGTGGTATTTTGTGTTTTCCCACCATTCAGGCTGGTATTCATATAGTGAACCAGATCGTCGTTGGACATATTTGCCACTGAGCCAACGTTATTTACCAGCCCTATCTGCGTTTGTGAGTTGGAGGTGGCGAGAAAGTATTGAAGGAAGGTTGGTACACAGATACCAATCGCCATGAGGATCAGGATAATAATGGTCGTGATTCGATACGTTGGCGTGTTTACACGGCCCTTATATTCACGCTCAATAATCAGGCCGACATTGCGAGCCAGAGAATGCCTGGCTGCATTATCTGAACTTATGATGACGTTGCTTTGCTGTGATGGAGACTTCTCTTGTGCATCCGCAGGCGTGGATTGCTTTAACATGAAGCTTTTTTCCCTTTTGTTTAGGCTGAAACAGTAGAAACTGCATCAGGCAATGCGATTTTACCGACTGTCTCGATGAAAATGTCAGTCAACGATGGCGCGACAAGTTCAAAACGCACAATAATGCCGTTATGGCGTAGTGCAGCCTCAACAATGGCATTCGGATTGAGGTTAGCCTGGATATCCATCTCAATATAGTCCTGGCGTCTTTTCGTTACATGGACTCCGGCCAATGTATCCAGCCAGAGCGCCTCTGGATCGTTCTCAAGCTTTAAACGAACGATGTTACGCCCGTGTTGGCGTTTTACGTCCTGAACGCTCCCATGTGTGACAATTTCGCCTTTGTTGATGATGACAATGTCCTCGCACATCTCCTCAACTTGTTCCAACTGGTGAGTCGAAAAGATAATGGTTTTTCCTCGACGGTGCATTTCTAAGAAGGCTTCTTTCAGGACATTGGCGTTAACGGGATCAAGGCCGCTGAATGGCTCATCCATGATCAGGATATTGGGGTTGTGTAATACGGCAGCGAGAAACTGCACCTTTTGCTGATTGCCTTTGGACAGTTCTTCAACTCTTTTTTTTCGATTGGCATTGATCTGAAAGCGCTCCAGCCATTCATCCAATGTCGTTTTTGCCGCCTGTTTGGAGAGGCCGTTCAGGCGAGCCAGGAATAAGAGCTGCTCTTCAACGGTCATTTTGGGGTACAGTCCGCGTTCCTCGGGGAGGTAGCCCCATTCTCTGCGTGGCACTTCATGGACCGGGCGGCCATTCCAGGTGATCTGACCTGTATCTGGACGAAAAATATCGAGGATCATACGCATAGTCGTGGTTTTTCCCGCCCCATTTGCGCCCAAAAATCCGAAAATGGTGCCTTCTTTGACTTCCATTGAGAGATCTTTGATGGCTTGAAACTGGGCAAATGACTTGCTGATATGCTCAACTATAAGTCCCATATCTATTTCCTTTTGCTGGTATCACGTTATTTCATTCCCAATTCTAAACTATACCCTGGAGCACAGCCGTTTACAACCAATTGCTAGAGTAATTTGACAGGCTATTCTGCCCTTTTTTAGGTAGAACATAAGTTCTCTTTTGTCTGGCAAAAAAGGGGATGATATGATGTCCTCTTTGTGTTGTTTTGCGCATGTTGCTGCCCCTTCACTACTCCAAGAATGGTAGAAATACGCTGTAGAAATACTCTTCACTTTCGTTGTATGGGCCTATTTTCTCATGTATAGTTCCCTCAGAGCAATATCTTTTCCGGGGAGTGAAAAGAGAGATAACGCCCTCAACTGTTTTGTCCCATTGAAGTTGCATAAAAAGGGAAGAGGTTTGTAATGTCGTACGACGAATTAGCTTTCTCTCTGGAACAAGAAGCTCTGTTTTTACAGCTGCTCGAAGAAGAAGGCATGAAGGTTGAGCAGCAGACGATTCCCCTGAGAAAAAATACTGATCCCATCCCACTTTCTTTTACACAACAGCGTTTGTGGTTTCTTGATCAATTAGAGCCAGGTCTGGCCCTCTATAATATGCCTGTTGCCGTTCGCCTCAAAGGCTCGATCTCGGTCAGTGCTTTAGCGCAGGCATTGAATGAGATGAAGCGGCGTCATGATATTTTACGCACAACGTTTACATTGACTGAGCAGCAAGCTCTCCAGATAATTCATCCGTATGAGCCCGCCATCTTGCCTCTTATTGATCTACAAGGGCTGCTGGAGGGTGAGCGAGATATGCAGGCCAGCCGCTGTGCAACAGAAGAGTTTCAGCGGCCCTTCGATCTCACTCAGGGTCCACTTCTACGCTCTCTAGTGCTGCGCCTGGACCAGAACGAGCATGTATTATTGCTGACTATCCATCATATTATTTCAGATGCCTGGTCTCAAGGGATTCTGATGAGTGAATTGACGACACTCTACGCAGCCTTTGAGCAGGGTCAGCCCTCGCCACTTCCTGACCTACCGCTTCAATATGCGGATTATTCAGTCTGGCAACGTGGATGGTTACAAAAAGAGGTGATTGAGAAGGATCTGCTCTACTGGAAAGAACAGTTGCAGGGGCTATCCGATACGCTAGAATTGCCTCTTGATTATCCTCGTCCCCCGATCCAGACGTTTCGGGGTGGGTCAGAGCATGTTGAGATCTCCCTTTCCTTGCTTACTGGCCTTAAACAGCTTGGGCAACAGGAAGATGCAACACTCTTTATGCTCTTGCTGGCAGCTTTTCAGATCCTGCTGGCTCGCTATAGCCATCAGGACGATATCGCGGTGGGGGCGGCAATTGCTAATCGCACCGTCCCTGAATTAGAGAACTTGCTTGGCTTTTTTGCGAATACATTGGTGTTGCGAACCAGATTGTCGGATGTTCTAAGCTATCGTGATGCGATTAACCATACACGTAGAGTAGCGCTGGATGCATATGAGCATCAGGATGTCCCGTTTGAGCAGATAGTAGAGGCTCTTCAGCCCGAGCGAAGTTTGAGCCATAATCCCCTCTTTCAGGTGATGTTTACGCTCCAAAACGTGCCATTTGCGAACCTCGATCTCAGCGATCTTGTCTGGCAGCCACTGGCAATTGAGAATAATACCGCCAAATTTGATCTCACTCTGACCCTGGTCGAAACCGATCAAGGGGTGGTAGGGAATCTCGAGTATAATCGCGATCTCTTTAAAGCCTCTACTATTCACAGTATGCTTGAACATTTTAAATGGTTGCTTGAGCGTCTACTCGCAAATCCTGATGGAAATATTTGGAATCTTCCTCTTGTCTTGCCCGCTGAAGCCGAACAGATGCTGGTACAGTGGAATGAGACTGCACGCCCCTATCCACACGAGGCGACCGTACCACAGCTCTTTGCAGAGCAGGCTGCCCTGCGACCCGACGCCATCGCGCTGGTCTGTGGACAGGATCAGATCAGCTATGGGGAACTGGAGCGACGAGCTAATCAGCTGGCTCATTGCTTGCAGACATTAGGCGTAGGCACTGAAGTAGGCGTTGGACTCCATGTGCCGCGTGGGCTCTCTCAACTGATTGCCCTGCTTGCCATCATGAAAGCGGGCGGCCATTATGTCCCCCTGGACCCTCAGGCTCCGCTCGAGCGGCTACGTTTCCAGCTTGGTCAGGCCGGAGTGAACCTGCTACTGACCGATCCCGGTCTGCCCCAACTCGAGGGAGCGTGGCGCAGTCTGGACCTGAACCAGCTCCTGCACGAGAGCACCCACCTGTCCAGCGAGCCGCCTCAGCAGCAGGCGCAGGCGCAGACGCTGGCCTATATCCTCTTTACCTCTGGCTCGACTGGCGAGCCCAAAGGCGTGGCCGTCCCGCATCAAGCGATCATCCGCCTGATCAGCCAGAACTGGTTTGCGCAACTGGACCACGAGCAGATTGGACTGCAACTGGCTCCGCTGGCCTTTGACGCCTCCACCTTAGAACTGTGGGGCTCGCTGCTGCATGGGGCCCGGCTCGTCCTCTTAACGGAGCAGCTCCCGGCGCTTGAACGCCTGGCGCAGGTGGTGCAGGAGCAGGGGGTGAGCTGGCTCTGGCTGACGGCTGGACTGTTCCAGCAGGTGGTGGAGTATCAGCCCGAGGCGCTGGCCGGAGTGCGTCAGGTGTTGGCAGGCGGGGATGTGCTGGGTCCAGAGCCGGTGCGAGCGCTTCTACGAGCCCATCCGGGACAGCAAGTGATCAATGGCTATGGTCCGACGGAGAATACGACCTTCACCTGCTGCTATCCGCTGGACAATCCCGAGCAGGTGGAGGCGGCCATTCCGATTGGGCGACCCATCAATCAGAGCACAGTCTATGTGCTGGATCGGCATCGGCAGCCGGTACCGATAGGGGTGATTGGCGAGCTGTACACGGGTGGTCATGGACTGGCGCGAGGCTATGTGGGTCGGTCGGAGCTGACGGCAGAGCGTTTTGTGCCTCATCCGTTCAGTGCGACGGGAGGAGAGCGGCTCTACCGAACGGGGGATCTGGTACGCTGGCGAGCGGATGGGGTGCTGGAGTATGTGGGACGAGCGGATCAGCAGGTGAAGATCCGAGGTTATCGCATTGAGCTCGGCGAGATCGAGCAGGCCTTGAGACAGCAGGAGGCTCTTCGGGATGCCATTGTGCTGGCACGTGAAGATGCGCCAGGGATCAAACGGCTGGTTGCCTATCTGGTTGTAGAAGAGCACGCGACGATGGATTGGGACACGATCCAGGCGAGCTTGCAGGAGCGCCTGCCTGAGTACATGGTGCCGGCGCTGCATGTGGTATTGCAGGCCTTCCCTCTGACGCCCAATGGCAAAGTGGATCGCCGCGCCCTGCCCGCACCGGAGTATGCGCATCTGGCGGATGCACAGAGCTACGTTGCGCCAGGAAACGAGCAGGAGCAGCGGCTGGTTGCGATCTGGCAACAGGTCCTGGGGGTAGAGCAGATTGGGGTGCATGACAACTTCTTCTCCCTGGGTGGTGACTCGATTTTGAGCCTGCAAGTCGTGGCCCGTGCTCGCCAGCAGGGGCTTGTGCTGACGCCTCGCCAGCTCTTCCAGTCTCCCACGATTGCTGCACTGGCCGCGAGCCTGACACCGGACAGCGAGCAGTCGGTTATTGAAGCCGAGCAGGGAGTCGTGACTGGCTCTGTCACATTGACGCCGATCCAGCACTGGTTCTTTGAGCAGAATCAGCCTGATCCGCAGCACTGGAACCAGGCCATGCTCCTGCGCACTCCTGCGGAGCTCTCCTGGCCTCTACTCACAGAGACACTTCAGGCCCTGCAACGTCAGCATGATGTCCTCCGGCTCCGCTTTGCCCCGACCCCCGATGGCTGGCAAGCGACCCATGCCGAAGAGCTCTTAGAGGTCCCGGCCTGTCACGTTGATCTGACCACAATTCCTCAGGAATACCGTCTCCGGGTCATGGAAGCCTGTGCCGATCAGATTCAGGCCAGCTTAAATCTGGTTCATGGCCCCATCTGGCGCGCAGTCTCGTTTCATCTCGGACCCCAGCAGGAGGGGAGATTGCTCCTGGTGATCCACCATCTGGTCGTCGATGGCGTCTCCTGGCGCATCCTGCTGGAAGATCTCCAGACGGCATACGACCAGGGACAGCGTGGAGCATCGATCCAGTTGCCAGCCAAGACGACCTCCTGGCAACAGTGGGCAAGCCACCTGGAGAGCTATGCCCAGAGCGAGGTTGTAAGCGAACAACTGGCTTACTGGCAGCAGCAAGCAGCGCTTCCTGTGGCAACGCTCCCGATCGATCACCTTGAAGGGAAGAACACGGTCGCGTCAGCACAGAGCGTGCTGATTGCTCTCAGTCAGGCTGAGACACAGGCCCTGCTCCAGGAGGTGCCAGCAGCCTACCGAACGCAGATCAACGATGTCTTACTCACCGCACTGGCACAGGCCTTGCAGCAGTGGACGGGACAGAATAATCACCGCATCAACCTGGAAGGACATGGGCGTGAAGATCTGTTTGCCGATGTCGATCTCTCGCGGACCGTCGGCTGGTTCACAAGCATCTACCCGCTTGTTCTCTCTTTGCCTAATGATCCACAGGATTTGGCGACCGCTCTGAAAGCGATTAAAGAGCAGGTGCGAGCTATTCCTTCTAATGGTATTGGCTATGGACTGGCCCGCTATCTGCGTTCGGATAAGGATGGACTACGAGAGGAGATTGCGCCGCAGATCAGCTTTAACTATCTGGGCCAGTTTGACCAGACTCTTGCCCAGACGGCTCTCTTTGTTCCCGCCCAGGAGTCACCTGGCATGTTAGTCAGTCCATGGGGGCATCGCGAGCATCTGATCGAGATCACTGGCAGTATCAGTGGCGGACAATTGCGTCTGGTCTGGACCTATAGTCAGCAGGTGTATGAGCAGGAGACGATCGACAAGCTTGCTCAACATTACCTGAAGGCGTTGCAGTCGTTGATTGTGCATTGCCAATCCCCCTCCGCAGGTGGGTATACACCATCGGATTTTCCGCTGGCATCGTTGAAGCAGAGCCAGGTAGATCTGATCTATAGTACCTATAAGCAGATTGAGGCCATCTATCCACTCTCACCTTTGCAGCAGGGCCTGCTCTTCCAGAGCCTGTATGCTCCCGGCGAAGGAGACTACATCACCCAGGCGCAATTCTCTTTCCAGGGTTCACTCAACTGTGCAGCTTTTCAACGTGCCTGGGAACAGGTCGTCGATCGCTATAGTATTCTGCGCACTGCATTTCTCTCCGATCTGGTTGATGATCCCCAGCAATTGGTTCTCACTCACGTTTTAGTACCCTTTAAGCTGGAAGATTGGCGTGATGTCCCCACAGATGAGCAGGAAAGGCGTCTGAACGCGTATCTCCAGCGAGATCGCCAGCAGGGCTTCGTGCTGGATCATGCCCCCTTAATGCGCCTGACCCTGATCCAACTGGAGGACGAACGCTACGACCTGCTCTGGACGCATCATCACCTCTTGCTGGATGGCTGGAGCCTGCCGCTGGTCTTGCAAGCCGTCGGCCAGGCCTATGAAGCCCTCGTAACTGATCGTCCGTTGCGCTGGCCCGCAGTGCGACCCTATCAGGACTATATCGCGTGGCTGGCCCGCCAGGATCAGCAGGCGGCTGAGCGCTTCTGGCGTCAATCTCTGGCCACACTGGAACCTGCGGCCCCTCTCATACTGAGGGAACCACCTCATCCGGACGAGATCACATTGCGTCGAGCTGAACACAACTTGCTGCTTGGTTTTGAGCAGACACAGAGCCTCCAGCAGAGTGCTCGTCAGCAGCAACTCACCCTCAACACGCTCTTACTGGGAAGTTGGGGCTGGCTCCTGGCAACCCTGAGTGGGCAGGAGCAGATCGTACTGGGAACCACGCTGGCCGGTCGTCCACCAGAGATCTCTGGCAACGAAGAGATGGTGGGACTCTTTATCAATACCTTGCCCCTGCCTCTGCACATCGATGGCAAGCAGACCTTGAACACGTGGCTGCAACAGGTGCAGCAGCAGCAGAGCGCCATGCGCCAATACGAATTCACCCCGTTGCAACAGGTTCAGAACTGGAGCCCATTCCCCGGTGGTCAGGCTCTTTTTGAGACCCTGTTCGTCTTTGAAAACTATCCTTTACCCGTAACAGCAGCCTCTCCATCTTCAGTGCAGATCAACACTGCCCGTACACAGGAACAGACGCCGTACCCGCTGACCTGTGTTGTCATGCCCGGCGAGCAGGTACAGCTACGGTTACTCTATGATCAGACGCGCTTCTCGCCCGAGACTATCGAGCTTCTTCTCAGTCGCTACCATCAGCTGCTTACAAGCCTGCCAGATGTATTGGAACGGCCCATCGCCAACCTTACGGCTCTCCTGGACTCGGAGCGAACCGTATTATTGGAGCAATGGAGCCAGCAGAACACGCCAACCCCTCGCGAGAGCACCGTCCCACAGCTTTTTACTGAGCAGGCTGCGCAGAGGCCCGACGCCATCGCCCTGGTCTGCGAGCAAGATCAGATCAGTTATGGGGAACTGGAGCGACAAGCCAATCAGCTGGCTCATCGCTTACAGGCATTGGGTGTCGCGACTGAAGTGGGCGTTGGACTCCATGTGCCGCGTGGACTTTCCCAACTGATCGCTCTGCTCGCCATCTTGAAAGCAGGCGGCTATTATGTCCCGCTGGACCCTCAGGCTCCGCTCGAGCGGCTGCGCTTCCAGCTTGGTCAGGCTGGAGTGCGCCTGCTACTGACCGATCCCGATCTGCCCCAGCTCGAGGGAGCATGGCGCAGCCTGGACCTGAGCCAGCTCCTGCGCGAGAGCGAGCACCTGTCCAGCCAGCCGCCTCAGCAGCGGGCGCAGGCGCAGACGCTGGCCTATATCCTCTTCACTTCCGGCTCAACCGGTGAGCCCAAAGGCGTGGCGGTCCCGCATCACGCCATCATCCGACTGGTCAGCCAGAACTGGTTTGCGCAACTGGACCACGAGCAGATCGGGTTGCAACTGGCTCCGCTGGCCTTTGACGCCTCCACCTTAGAACTGTGGGGGAGCCTGCTGCAGGGAGCCCGGCTCGTGCTCTTAACGGAGCAGCTTCCCGCGCTTGAACGGCTGGCGCAGGTGGTACAGGAGCAGGGCGTGAGCTGGCTCTGGCTGACCGCAGGATTGTTCCAGCAGGTGGTGGAGTATCAGCCCGAGGCGCTGGCGGGAGTGCGCCAGGTGCTGGCCGGTGGGGATGTGCTGGGTCCAGAGCCGGTGCGAGCGCTCCTGCGAGCTCATCCGGGACAGCAGGTGATCAATGGCTATGGTCCGACCGAGAATACGACCTTCACCTGCTGTTATCCAATGGATGATCCCGAGCAGGTGGAGGCGGCCATTCCGATTGGGCGACCCATCAATCAGAGTACGGTCTATGTGCTGGATCGGCATCGGCAGCCGGTACCGATAGGGGTGATTGGCGAGCTGTACACGGGTGGTCACGGACTGGCGCGAGGCTATGTGGGCCGGTCGGAACTGACGGCAGAGCGCTTTGTACCGCATCCGTTTAGTGCGACGGGAGGAGAGCGGCTCTACCGAACGGGGGATCTGGTGCGCTGGCGAGCGGAGGGAGTGCTGGAGTATGTGGGACGAGCGGATCAGCAGGTGAAGATTCGCGGCTATCGCATTGAGCTCGGCGAGATCGAGCAGGCCTTGCGACAGCAGGAAGCGGTTCGGGATGCCATGGTGCTGGCCCGTGAAGATGCGCCAGGGATCAAGCGGCTCGTTGCCTATCTGATCCTGGACGAGCACGCAACGCTGGATTGGGACACGATCCAGGCGAGCTTGCAGGAGCGCCTGCCCGAATACATGGTGCCGGCACTGCATGTCGTGGTAGAAGCCTTCCCCCTGACGCCCAATGGGAAGATTGATCGCCGCGCCCTGCCTGCACCGGAGTATGCACATCTGGCGGACACGCAGAGCTATGTCGCACCAGGAAACGAGCAGGAGCAGCGGCTGGTCGCAATCTGGCAACAGGTTCTGGGGGTAGAGCAGATTGGGGTCCATGACAACTTCTTCTCCCTGGGAGGCGACTCGATATTGAGCCTGCAAGTCGTGGCCCGCGCGCGTCAGCAGGGGCTTGTGCTGACGCCTCGCCAGCTCTTCCAGTCTCCCACGATTGCTGCACTGGCAGCGAGTCTGACCCCGGACAGCGAACGGTCGGTGATTGAAGCCGAGCAGGGAATTGTAACTGGTTCTGTATGGTTGACGCCGATCCAGCACTGGTTCTTTGAGCAGAATCAGCCCGATCCTCAGCACTGGAACCAGGCCATGCTCCTGCGCACCCCTGCGGAGCTCTCCTGGCCTGTGCTGAAACAGGCGTTGCAGGCTCTACAGCATCAACATGACGTGCTCCGGCTTCGCTTTGCCTCGACCCCCGATGGCTGGCAAGCGACCCATGCAGAAGAGCTCTTAGAGGTCCCAGTCTGTCACGTTGATCTGACCACCATTCCTCAAGAGCACCGTCTCAGGGTTATTGAGGTCTGTGCTGATCAGATTCAGGCCAGCCTGGATCTGACCCATGGCCCCATCTGGCGTGCCGTCTCGTTTCATCTCGGACCCCAGCAGGAGGGGAGATTGCTCCTGGTGATCCACCATCTGGTAGTTGATGGCGTCTCCTGGCGCATTCTGCTGGAAGATCTCCAGACGGCCTACCAGCAGGGACAGCGTGGAGCATCGATCCAGTTGCCCGCCAAGACAACCTCCTGGCAACAATGGTCGCGTCACCTGGAGAGCCATGCCCAGAGCGAGGTCGTGAGCGAGCAACTGACCTACTGGCAGCAGCAGGCCACGCTCCCGGTAGCGCTTCTTCCAGTCGATCACTCGGGCGGAGAGAATACAGTGGCATCGGCACAGAGCGTGCTGATCTCGCTGAACCAGGCTGAGACCCAGGCCCTGCTACAAGAGGTGCCAGCAGCCTACCGAACACAGATTAACGATGTCTTACTCACCGCGCTGGCACAGGCCTTGCAGCAGTGGACCGGGCAGAGTACCCATCGCATCCATCTGGAGGGGCATGGGCGTGAGGATCTCTTTGCCGATGTTGATCTCTCGCGGACGGTGGGCTGGTTTACGAGTATCTACCCGCTTGTTCTCTCTTTGCCCCAGGATCCGCAGGATTCGGCGACCGCTCTGAAAGCGATTAAAGAACAGGTGCGAGCTATTCCTTCCAATGGTATTGGCTATGGTCTGGCCCGCTATCTGCGCTCGGATAAGGATGGATTGCGAGAGGAGATTGCTCCGCAGATCAGCTTTAACTATCTGGGCCAGTTTGACCAGACGTTGAACCAGACGGCTCTCTTTGTCCCGGCTCAGGAGCCATCAGGTCTGGCTATCAGTCCACGTGGGCATCGTGAGCACCTGATCGAGATCAATGGCAGTATCAGTGGCGGCCAATTGCACCTGATCTGGACCTATAGTCAGCAGGTGCATGAGCAGGAGACCATCAACAGGCTCGCGCAACACTATTTGCAGGCATTGCAGGCTCTGATTGCTCATTGTCAATCGCCTGCCGCAGGCGGGTATACTCCCTCAGATTTCCCGCTGGTAAAACTGAGCCAGGCCCAACTGGATGCAATTCTGAGCAGCGATCAGGGTGGGATCGAGGCCATCTACCCACTCTCGCCCTTGCAGCAAGGCCTCCTCTTCCAGAGTCTCTATGCTCCAGGAGAAGGCGATTACATCATTCAGGTCCGTCTGACCTTGCGTGGGGAATTACGAACAGGCACATTTATTGATGCCTGGCAGCAGGTGATGAAGCGTCATGCGATTCTGCGCACAGGCTTCGTCTGGGAAGAGGTTGTGCAACCTCTTCAGGTAGTTCATCAGCATGTCTCCCTCCCATATGAGCAGCACGATTGGAGCGCTCTCTCGTTGGATGAGCGGACAGAACGTTTGCAGCTCTACCTGCGTGCAGATCGAATCCAGGGTTTTGACCTGACCCAGGCACCTTTGATGCGCCTGACCATCGTGCGTACAGATGAAGATAGCCACGAGATTGTGTGGACGCACCATCACCTTTTGCTGGATGGTTGGAGTCTCCCGGTTCTGCTGCAAGAAATATTTGCCCTCTACGAGGCTTCGGTTGCGAATAGACGACTGACCCTGAGAGACGTAACCTCTAATCAAGACTATATGGCCTGGCTGGCGCGACAGGATATGCGCAGTGCCGAACAGTTCTGGCGGCAGAACCTTGCGGGCTTCTCAGCTCCAACACAGCTGGATCTTGAGCGTCCATCTGGACATAGTAGCACTATTGAAGATCGGCATGGTATGCACTACCTGGCCCTGCCGAAAGAGCTCACATCGGCATTGCAGGAGATGGCGCGTCAGCAGCATCTGACGCTCAATACGCTGGTATTGGGAGCCTGGGCACTGCTCTTGAGTCGTTACAGCGATCATGATGATATCGTTGTTGGTTCCACGGTCTCTGGCCGGCCAGCAGAACTTTCCGGTGTCGAGACCATGGTAGGGCTGTTCATTAATACCCTTCCGGTTCGTGTGAAGTTGCCAGCAGGCCAGCCTTTACGCTCCTGGCTTCGGGGATTGCAGGAGCAGCAAAGCGAACTGCGGCAGTATGAATATACCCCACTCGCCCAGGTCCAGAGTTGGAGCGAGCTTCCCAGAGGTCAGCAATTATTCGAGAGTCTGCTGGTGTTTGAGAACTATCCTATCGATAGCAGTATGCTCAGCAAGGAAGTTCAGGGTGGTCAGGCCAGCCTCCAACTACAGACCATGAATGTGAAAGAGCAGTCTGCCCAGCCCCTCATGCTGGTGTGCACGCCGGGTCAGCAATTGAGCTTGCAGCTCATGTATCAGCGTACACACTTTAGCGATCTGGCAGTTGAGCAGATGCTGAGGCATCTTCAGACGCTCCTGACCGCCATGGCTGCTCAACCAGACGTGTCACTGGCACGTATAGCCATGCAGCCACCGCAAGCACTCAGTACATGGACACAAAGCATCCCTGTTACCGGCGGACTTCATGATAGATTTGAGCGGCAGCAGCAGCAAACTCCTGATGCTATTGCGCTCGTCTTTGAAGATCAACAATTGACCTATCGCGAACTCAATCAGCGAGCCAATCAGCTTGCGCATCATTTGCGTGGCCTGGGTGTGGGGCCCGATGGACTGGTGGGGCTGGCCGTTGAGCGCTCGCTGGAGATGCTGGTAGGCATCCTGGGCATCCTCAAAGCTGGTGGGGCTTACGTTCCACTCGATCCGAGCTATCCACAGGAGCGCCTGGCATTTCTCATGGCGGATGCGCAGATCCAGGTGCTGCTAACGCAAGATCCAGTTCTTGCTCGCCTGCCTGAATATACCGGTCCTACGCTGTGTATGGATCGCGATTGGCCGTTGATCTCTCATCAAAGTGAAAGCACCCCACAGGTTCTTTCGGATGAAGGGCATCTGGCCTATATCATCTATACCTCAGGCTCGACAGGACGGCCAAAAGGTGTGCTGGTCAATCATAGCAACGTCCTGCGCCTCTTTGAGTCTATGCCTGAGCCGATTCACTTTAGTTCTAGTGATGCGTGGACACTCTTTCACTCATATGCATTCGACTTTTCTGTCTGGGAGATGTGGGGAGCGCTGCTCAATGGCGGACGCCTGGAAGTGGTGCCCTTCTGGGTGAGCCGCTCTCCCGATAGTTTCCATCTCTTGTTGTGTGAGAAAGGGATCACCGTTCTCAATCAGACGCCATCGGCTTTCCGACAATTACAGGCCATTGATGAACTTCAAGAGACCAGTCCCAACTTTGCACTACGCTATGTGATCTTCGGAGGTGAGGCGCTGGAACTGGCAAGCTTAAGTCCATGGGTCCAGCGTCATGGCGATGCGCAGCCACTACTCGTCAACATGTATGGCATTACCGAGACGACCGTTCATGTGACGACGCGTATTTTACGGAGAAGCGATATCGAATCTGCACCGGGCAGCCTCATCGGAACGCCTCTGGCCGACCTGAAGCTCTACGTATTGGATCGTCACTATCACCCGGTTCCGGCAGGAGTTACAGGTGAACTCTATGTAGGTGGGTCTGGCCTTGCGCGTGGGTATCTCAATCGCACTGAGCTGACCTCCGAGCGCTTTATCCCCAATCCTTATGGGCAGTTAGGGGAGAGACTCTATAAAACCGGTGACCTGGCGCGCTATCGGGCTGATGGCGAATTAGAGTATCGTGGGCGTGCGGATGAACAGGTAAAAGTTCGTGGCTTCCGTATCGAACTGGGAGAGATCGAAAGTGTGCTGGCACAACATCCACAGGTGCGAGAGGGGGTCGTAGTCTTCAGGCAGGCCGCTAATGGTGTGAAGAGGCTTGTGGCTTATATTGTACCCATTGCGCAGGCTCCGGCTGAGACATTGGTCGCTGACGTCCGTAGTTATATGCAGCAACGCCTTCCAGACTATATGCTTCCCGCAGTATTGGTGACATTGCAGCACATGCCCCTTACCCCCAATGGCAAAATTGATCGTCGCGCTTTACCTGAACCAGAACAGCGCTCTACAGGAACAGACGAGCAGCAGCTCCCTCAGACCGAGATTGAGAAACGCCTGGCACTGGTCTGGCGACAGGTTCTGGGCATTGGTCAGGTAGGGATTCATGAAAACTTCTTTACGCTGGGTGGCGACTCGATCTTAAGTATTCAGGTTGTCTCATTGGCGCGGCAAGAGGGTATCTATCTGACGCCGAGGCAGCTCTTCCAGCATCCAACGATCAGCGAACTGGCGACTGTTGTAGGCACCATTGTCAAAGTAGAGGCGGAACAGGGAATAGTAACAGGAGAGCTCCCCCTTACCCCTATTCAACAGTGGTTCTTCGAGCAAGAGCAGCCAGATCCTCATCACTGGAATCAGGCGATGCTCCTCACCAGTTCACATGCCTTAGATCCAGCGATCCTGCGTCTGGCTGTAGCAGAACTTCTGCGGCATCATGATGTACTCCGGCTCCGGTTCGAGCATCAGGACGGAAACTGGAGACAGCGTAATTCTGGTCTATCCAGTGCCATACCGTTCCAGATTCTAGACCTATCTGCTGTCCCCGTTGCTGAGCGCGAACAGGCCATTGCCACAAAGGCCACTGAGGTGCAGGCGAGCCTGGATCTCACCCATGGACCAGTGCTGCGCGTCGCGTATCTTCAGTTCGCCGCACACGAACCTGGACGTTTACTGATTGCCATCCACCATCTGGCGGTTGATGGGGTCTCCTGGCGCATCCTGTTGGAGGATCTGCAAACAGCCTACCAGCAGATCTTGCAGGGCAACGAAACGGTCCAGTTGCCTCCAAAGACCACATCCTATCAACAATGGGCCCAACAGTTGCAGAGCTACGCCCAGACGGATCGCGTGCGCCAGGAGCTGAGCCACTGGCAGCGTCAGGCCGAAAAACAGACCACAAGCCTTCCAAGAGATCACGCACAGGGAAGCAATACAATTGCATCAACTCAGACCATAAGCCTCTCGTTAAGTGAGCAAGAGACCAGTGCTCTATTACATCAAGTTCCACAGGCTTACCATACACAGATCAACGATGTCCTGCTGACGGCATTTGCCCTGGCATTTATCAGATGGACCGGGCAGCGTGCAATCACAGTGCATCTTGAGGGGCATGGGCGCGAGGAGATTATCGAAGGGATCGACCTCTCAAGAACGGTTGGCTGGTTTACCAGTATCTACCCGGTCAGACTTGAGCCAGGAACTGAGGCACAGCCCATTGAGGCCCTCAAAGCCATTAAAGAACAGTTGCGGCAGATTCCACGTCATGGCATTGGCTACGGTCTGTTGCGCTACCTGAATGGCGCGATACAGGGCAGCGAACAGGTACAGAGCATGGTCGAAGCCGAGGTGAGTTTCAATTATCTAGGTCAATTTGACCAGGTACTTCATACCGACAGTTTATTGCAACCAGCTACGGAGTCAAGCGGATCTGCTGTAAGTACTCGTGGATACCGTACGCATCTGGTGGATATGAATAGCAGTATTTATGGAGGACGATTACAGTTGATCTGGTCATATAGTCAAAACATTCATCGTCAGGAGACCATTCAGGCATTAGCGCAGGACTATTTGCAGCTCTTACAAAAACTGATCTCCCTCTGCCTGGCACCCGAGGCTGGTGGATATACACCCTCAGATTTTCCTGAAGCTGAGGTGAATCAGAAAGATCTTGATAAACTGCTGAACCGCTTAGGTCAGAAAAAGAAAAGGCAGAAATAGAGTATGTCAACAACCACTATTCAAGATATCTATGCACTCTCTCCAATGCAACAGGGCATGCTTTTTCACAGCCTGTATGCTCCTGATGCCGGAATGTATATAGAGCAAGTTAATTTTGTTGCTGACGGTGATTTCTCTCTCCCTCTTTTTATTCAAGCCTGGAATATTCTGCTGAAGCATCACTCTATTCTGCGGACGGCTTTTGTCTGGGATGATATCGATAAACCGCTCCAGGTCGTGTATCAAGACGAAACGCTCCCATTCTCACTGTATGACCTACGTGATTGGTCGATTGAGCAGCAGAAAGAAGAGGTAGAGGCGTTTCTCACGGCTGATCGCAAGCAGGGCTTTGATCTCTCTGAAGCGCCGCTGATGCGCCTGAGCTGCTTCTGGCTGGGGAGCAAGACCTATCAATTTGTCTGGACTCATCATCATATTTTGCTGGATGGTTGGAGCATCGCAACGTTTCTGCGCGAGCTCTTTGCCTGTTATCAGGCGTTGAGCCAGGGAACTGCGGTCCCTTTGAAGCCAGTTCGTCCCTATCGGGATTATATCTCCTGGTTACGGCAGCAGAGCTCTGCTGATGCGGAGGCATTCTGGCGTGGTGCCCTGCAAGGCTTTTCTTCTCCTCTGAAGCTGGCGATTGAGCGTGCATCTGGTGCGCGGTGGCAGGATGAGCATGGACAGCAGAAAGAACATTGGCTGGCGCTCTCTGCTCCTCTGACACAAACCCTTCTCCAGGTTGCTCGTCAGCAGCAATTAACGTTGAATGTGCTGGTGCAGGGAGCCTGGGCTCTTCTTTTGAGCCGTTATAGTGGGCAAGACGATATCGTTTATGGCACGACCGTTTCTGGACGTCCGGGCGATTTAAGCGGCGTCGAAGCGATGATCGGGCTCTTCATCAATACGCTGCCTATGCGGGTGCGTGTCGAACCAGAAAAGACGTTTCTCTCTTTGCTCAAAGATCTCCAATCTTTTCAGAGCCAGGCCCAACAATATGAATACAGTCCGCTGGCTGAGGTCCAGAACTGGAGTGGCATCGAACATGGCAAGTCATTGTTTGATAGCCTGTATGTCTTTGAGAATTATCCACTCGCCGATGCTATTGCTGAGCAACGCGATGATCAGCAGGAGCAGGGGCTACGGCTGCAATTTGCTCATGCGCTTGAGCGTGCGAACTATCCCCTGACGCTGATTGCCCTGCCAGGCAGCTCACTCACTGTCAAGATCGCGTATGATACAGCACACTTTGCTGATGATGCGATTGCGCAGATGGCCGGGCATCTTGATCTGCTTTTAACAAACCTGGCCTCCAATCTTGATAAGCGTCTGAGCCATATTTCTCTGTTGACGCCGGATGAACTGGATCGGCAGTTGATCAACTGGAATGCAACGAAGGCACCATATCCTGAAGAGAGCTCTCTTCATCAGCTCTTTGAGCAGCAGGTGGAGCGCACGCCCGATGCCATCGCTGTTGTCCTACAAGAGCAACAGCTCACCTATGCTGATCTGAACCGCCGCGCTAATCAGCTTGCCTATTATTTACGCGCAAAAGGCGTTGGTCCCGAGGTATGCGTAGGTATCTCTGTCGAGCGTTCTCTTGAGATGGTTATTGCCTTGCTTGCTATCTTCAAGTCTGGGGGGGCCTATGTGCCGCTGGACCCGGCTTATCCTGCCGAGCGACTGGCTTTTATTCTGCAAGATGCTCAGATTTCGTTGCTACTGACACAACAGCATCTGGCACAACGTCTTCCCTCCCATACGGCTGAACTGATTTATCTGGATACCCAGTGGCAGTCCATTAACACGGAGCAGACAGAGAATCCCGCGCTTGAGATCCTGCCCGAGAATCTGGCCTATATTATTTATACCTCTGGCTCGACAGGAACCCCCAAAGGTACCTTGCTGGTCCACAAAGGCCTGTGTAATTTGGCAACCGCGCAGATTCAGGCCTTCAATGTGACCGCCTCCAGCCGTGTCTTCCAGTTTGCATCGCTAAACTTTGATGCCTCCATCTCTGAAGTCGTCATGACATTACTGGTGGGAGCGACCCTGTGTCTGGAAACACAGCCTGCACAACTTGTTGGATCGGCCCTGTTGGATCTCTGCTACGAGCAAGGGATTACGACCATCACCCTTCCGCCCTCGGTGTTAGCTGCATTGCCTGACACAACTGCTCCCATTTTTCAATCGTTAGTGAGTGCAGGTGAGGCTTGTTCAGCGGAGATTGTTGCGCGTTGGAGCCAGTGGAGACGCTTCCTCAATGCCTATGGCCCGACAGAGACGACGGTCTGTGCCACTATTGCAGAATGTGTTGCGGATGGAGAGAGGCCATCGATCGGTCATCCTATCGCTAATACGCAGGTCTATCTCCTGGATGCAGCGATGCAAGTGGTGCCTGTCGGGGTGACAGGTGATCTCTATCTCAGTGGTGTGGGTCTGGCTCGTGGCTATCTCCATCGTCCAGACCTTACCTGCGATCGCTTTCTGCCGCACCCATTCACGGATGAGCCAGGGGCGCGCCTGTATAAAACGGGCGACCTGGCGCGCTATCGAGCCGATGGCAGTATCGAGTATGTTGGACGGCAGGATGACCAGGTCAAGATTCGTGGCTATCGCATTGAACTAGGCGAGGTTGAACGCGTCCTGAGCCAGCATCCACATGTACGAGATGTCGTGGCCATTGCCCGCGAAGATGCCACAAAGCATAAGCGGCTGCTGGCCTATGTTGTACTGAAACAGGGAGAGATCTTCTCGCCAGCCGAGATGCGTACATATCTCCAACAGCGCATCCCTGAGTATATGATCCCGGCCTTTTTTATCTGTCTCGAACGTCTGCCTTTGAATGCCAATGGCAAAGTTGACCAGCGAGCCTTGCCAGATCCAGATGTGAGCCTGCGTCTGACAAATGGGCAGGAGTATCGTGCGCCACGCAATGAGATTGAGCAACAATTAGTCGATATCTGGGAAGAAGTCCTGGGGATCGAACACATTGGCATCCATGATAATTATTTCACCCTGGGCGGCGATTCTATTCTGAGCATTCAGATTATCTCGCGCGCCAATCAGGCGGAGATCTATCTGACCCCGAAACAGATCTTTCAATATCCAACCATTGCAGAGCTTGCCGCCACTGTTGAGACGGCTCCTGGCATTGAGGTTGAGCAAGGATTGGTGACGGGCGAGGTTCCTCTCACGGCCATTCAGCACTGGTTCTTTGAGCAAGAGCAGCCAGCGCAGCATCATTGGAATCAGGCTGTTCTGCTCCGTAGCCAGCCACAACTGAAGATCGATCTACTGATGCAGGTTGTAGCAGCCCTGATCCATCACCACGATGCGCTGCGCCTGCGCTTCAAGCCGAATGGACAGCACTGGACACAGATCAATACCACCATTGTGGATGCTGTCTCAGTGATAGATCTCTCCAACACACCACAGGAAGAGCGCGCTGCATCCATCGCCAGTCAGGCTGAGAAAGTGCAGGTAAGTCTGGATCTGGAGCAAGGCCCGCTCATGCGCGTCGTCTACTTCAACCTGGGAGAGCATGAGGAAGGGCGGCTACTGATGGTTGTGCATCACCTGGCCATCGATGCAGTCTCCTGGCGCATCCTGCTGGAAGATCTCCAGACAGCCTACACACAATTGCAGCAGGGACAGGCCATTCAACTGCCAGCCAAGACCACCTCATACCAGCACTGGGCGCAGCAATTGCATGAATATGCACAGAGCGCTGAGATCGAACAGGAGCAGGCGTACTGGCTGTCGCTGGCAGGGCGCGATTATGTCTCTCTCCCTGTGGACCAGCAGACAGGTGCCAATACGGTTGCATCAGCACGTCATCTGGCGCTTTCGTTAAGCGCAGAGGAGACGCGCACGCTCCTACAAGAGGTGCCAGCGGCCTATCATATGCAGATCAATGAGCTCCTGGTGGCAGCGCTTGCCCTGACCATCCTGGACTGGACTGGTCAGGACTCCTTCGTTATTGATCTGGAAGGGCATGGGCGCGAGGATATTGTCGCGCAGGTCGATATCTCACGTACAGTTGGTTGGTTTACCACAATCTATCCCGTCCCTTTGCAGATTGATAAAACGATGCAGATGGGGCCGATGCTCAAGGCTATCAAAGAGCAATTGCGCCAGACGACGCGTAGAGGCATGAGCTATGGTCTGCTCCGTTACCTCAACGAAGCGCTGCAGAATACGCCTGAACTTCAACAGTTGCGTACCTTACAAGGCGAAATTGGTTTTAACTATCTTGGGCAATTTGGCCAGGAGAGTACCAGATCCGCGTTGTTTAGTCCCGCCAATGAAGCGAGCGGATCTCCGGTCAGCCCGCAAGGCTACCGCACCCATGTTCTGGAGATGAATAGTAGTGTCAGCGCGGGTCAGTTACATGTAATCTGGTCGTATAGTCAGAATCTTCACACGACAGAGACGATTGAGGCGCTGTCACAGGCGTATCTTGCCACTCTGCGTCATCTGATGACCTTCTGTCTGAATGAAGGCGCTGGAGCGGGTTATACGCCCTCGGATTTTCCTCTGGCCAGACTCACGCAGGCGCAGCTTGATGGTATTCTAGCTGGAAGTCAGCCGGATGTGAGAGCTATCTATCCTCTTTCGCCGTTGCAGCAAGGCCTGCTGTTTCACTCACTCTACGAACCTGAAGGAGGAGCCTATCTGACTCAGGTTGGCAGCACCTTACAGGGCAGACTGAATCTAGAGGCGTTCACTCAAGCCTGGCAACAGGTTATTGAGCGCTATACCGTCTTGCGGACGGCATTTGCCTGGGAGGGCCTTGAGGAGCCACATCAGATTGTTTTCCAGCAGGCTGAACTGCCGTTTGTCCAGTATGATTGGCGCGGCCTATCAGATGTGGAACAACGGGCACGTCTGACGGTCTACCTGCGGATGGATCGTGTTCAGGGCTTTGATCTTGCGCGTGCTCCATTGATGCGTCTGGCACTATTTAGAGTGCAAGATGATCTCTATGAGTGTGTCTGGAGCCATCATCATGCTCTGCTGGATGGATGGAGTATCTCCATTCTGCTCGGCGAGATCTTTGGTGGATACGAGACGCGTTGTCAGGGGCTGCATGTGCAGATGAACCCTGTTCGGCCCTATCAAGACTATATTGCCTGGCTCGGGAGACAGGATGAGCGCGAGGCCGAAGCCTACTGGCGTCGGTTGTTGCGCGGCTTTGAGACGCCCACTCCGTTTGGTATTGATTCTATCAGCCCGACAGCGGTTGAGATTGGGTATGAGGAACAGACGGCCCAGATATCGTCTACAACGATGCAGACCTTACAGGATCTGGCGCGACAATACCAGTTTACGCTTAACACGCTGGTCCAGGGTGCCTGGGCTCTCCTGCTCAGCCAGTATAGCGGTCAGAAAGACCTTGTCTTTGGCACAACGGTTTCTGGTCGCGGTGCCAATATAGCCAATATTGAGACGATGGTTGGGCTCTTAATCAACACGCTTCCGGTCCGTATTCAGATCGATCCTGATAGGACGCTGCTCTCCTGGCTCCAATCCCTTCATTCGCAGCAAGTGGAGCAGCTTCAATATGAATATAGCTCGCTTGTACAGGTACAAAGCTGGAGCGAGGTACCACGCGGTACGCCGCTCTTTGAGAGCCTCTTTGTCTTTGAGAATTATCCTGTCAACAATAGTATCTACACCAGTCAGAGCAGCCTTGCTATTCAAGCGATGCACTCTAAAGAGCAATCTAATTATCCGCTGAGCCTTCTGGTTGTTCCAGGGTCACAACTTCTCCTGAAAGTGGTCTATAACACGAACCGCTTTAAGTCAGCAGACATTGAGCGCCTGTTAGGAGATATGCAGACACTTCTAGAGAAGATGGCTGCTCATCCTGAGCAACGTCTGGTGCATCTCTCCTCCTTGACGACCCTGGAGCGCCAAAAACTGCTTCAGGAGTGGAACGACACCGGGATTGATTATCCGCTCGATGTATGTATTCATCAGCTCTTTGAGGCTCAGGCTGAACGCTGTCCTACGGCGCTGGCGGTTGACTATGCTGGCGAGCGTGTGACCTATGCCGATCTCAATCGTCGTTCGAATACGCTGGCCTCTCATCTTCAGGAACTTGGGGTAGGGCCAGATGTTCTTGTGGCTCTGTGTGCCGAACGTTCTGTCGAGATGGTGGTCGGGATACTTGGCATTCTCAAAGCGGGAGGCGCATACGTTCCCATTGATCCATCGGCCCCACCCGCGCGACTGACCTTCCTCATGGAGGATATTCAGCCAACCGTTATTCTCACGCAATCATGGCTCCGCGAGCGTCTTCCTGCGCATGCAGCTCAGCTCATCCTATTGGATCAGCTATCTGCTCTGTCTGCGCCGAGACCTGCCGAGCCTGTTCACATCGATTCCAGCAATCTGGCATATATCATTTATACCTCAGGGTCCACCGGGCAGCCCAAGGGTGTCCAGGTCAGCCATCAGAATCTGGTGCATTCGACGCTGGCGCGTATGCGTTACTACAGTGAGCCAGTGACGAGCTTCTTGCTTCTCTCCCCATTTGCCTTTGATAGCTCGGTCGCTGGTATCTTCTGGACCTTGTGCCAGGGTGGGACACTCTGTCTGCCCCAGGAAGGCTCCCAGCAGGATATCACGCAACTCGCTGAAATCATCAGTTCCAGGCGTATCTCGCATCTGCTGACGCTCCCTTCTCTCTATCAACTCTTGCTGACAAATACACCATCGCACCAGCTGACCTCGCTCAACACCGTGATTGTGGCTGGCGAGTCCTGTCCTGAAGAGTTAGTTGAACAGCAGGCAGCATCGCAGCTTACCGCCTTGCTGTACAATGAGTATGGCCCAACCGAAGGGACCGTGTGGAGCAGTGTGTATTGCTTTGATCAGCAAGCGGTGCACCAACCAGTCTCTATTGGTCGTCCGATTGCCAATATGCAGACCTATATCCTGAATGCCTTCTTACAGCCCGTCCCGATAGGCATCGTCGGCGAGCTCTATATCAGCGGCGCGGGTCTGGCCCGTGGGTATCTGAATCGTCCCGAGCTCACCAGCGAACGGTTTATTCCTCATCCTTTCAATGGCTCCGAGGGGGCGCGCCTCTACAAAACGGGCGATCTGGCCCGCTATCTGCCCGATGGAAATATTGAGTATTGTGGTCGTGCCGATCAGCAGATCAAAATCAGAGGCTATCGTATCGAGCTCGGTGAGATCGAAAACGCCTTATTGCATCATCCAGATGTTCGTGCAGCCGTCGTTGTTGCCAGAGAGGATCAGGGCCGCTCCAGACGCCTGGTTGCTTATGTTGTCGGGAGATCTGAGCCCACGCTCACGACAAGTAACCTGCGCGACTATCTGCGTGAGCGTTTGCCAGAGTATATGCTTCCGGCAGCGTTTGTGCTTCTGGATATGCTGCCATTGAATCCAAACGGAAAAGTTGACCGGCGGGCTCTTCCAGCGCCTGAGCAGGCGTTACTGCTGGATAGCGAGGCCTATGTTGCACCACAAACAGAGGTGGAGCAAACATTGGCCGAGATCTGGGCTCGCGTATTGGGACGAGAGCATGTTGGTACGCATGACGACTTCTTTGCCCTTGGCGGCGACTCCATCCTGAGCATCCAGATCATCTCATCTGCGAAACAGGCCGGAATCCAGTTTACCCCCAAACAACTATTCCAATATCCAACGATCAGCCAGCTTGTCACCGTCGTCAACACGACAACCCAGAGCCTGGCCGAACAGGGGAGCGTCTCAGGAGATGTTCCATTAACGCCGATTCAACGCTGGTTCTTTGAACAAGAGCAGCCTGCGCCCCATTATTGGAATCAGGCCATGCTGCTGGCTGTGAGCGAGCCGCTGGATCCAGCGCTGATCCAACGAGTTGTCGAGCTGCTTATCCACCATCATGATGCGCTGCGCCTCCGCTTCGTTGGCACGAGACAAACAAACGCAGCGACTTCAACGGGCGAGATCCCTTTTTCTGTTATCCACCTGTCCACTATCTCGCCCGACAAACATCGCCTGATGATTGAAGCCATCTCGTCCGCAGTCCAGGCCAGCCTTGATCTAAGCAGTGGTCCATTGCTGCGCGTGGTCTACTTTGAAGCGGGTGAGCAAGCAAAATCAAGGTTACTCTTTGTGGTCCACCATCTGGCCATAGACGGTATCTCCTGGCGTATTCTTCTCGAAGATTTCCAGACTGCTTATACACAGTTGAGTCAGCAGCGTCCGGCAATGTTACCGGCCAAGACCATTTCATTCCAGCAATGGTCGCGTTTCCTGACAGACTATGCCCAGAGCGACCAGCTGCTGACCGAACTGCCCTACTGGCTCGATTCAGTGCGTCAACAGATTCAACCTTTACCAGTGGATCAGACCGATGGAGAGAACAGTGTGCTCTCTGCGCAGACCATCCTGGTCTCACTGAGCAAGACCGAGACCAGCGCCCTTTTGCATGAGGTGCCTCAAGCCTATCGTACACAAATGAATGAGATTCTGCTCACCGCTCTGGCGCTGGCATTAAAGAACTGGACAGGCGAGCAAGCATTCTTAATAAATCTTGAGGGCCACGGACGAGAGGACCTGTTCGAAGGTGTTGATCTCTCGCGAACCGTCGGCTGGTTTACAAGCCACTATCCACTGCTCCTGAAACTGGAAGCCCATTGGAGCCTGGATGAGACCCTTAAAGCGTTGAAAGAACAGGTGCGCCAGGTGCCACAGCGCGGCATTGGCTATGGCCTGTTGCGCTATCTGAGCCAGAATCGCTCGGCCACAGAGCAGTTGAGCCAGTTGCGCTCATTGCCAGAAGCCGAATTGAACTTTAACTACCTGGGGCAATTTGACCAGCTCGAGCATGGATTATTTGTTGCAGCCTCTGAGTCGAGTGGGTCGCCCGTCAGCCTGGAGGGGAGACGCACACATCTGCTGGATATCAACGCGAGCATTAATGGGGGCCAACTGTATATCGCTTTAACATCAAGCCAGAACCGCTATCATGAAGCAACTATGACGGCTCTCGCTCAAGGCTACCTTACTGCTTTGCGTCAGATCATTGCTCATTGCCAATCGTCTGAGATGAGCAGCTATACTCCCTCAGACTTTCCGCTGGCCCGGCTCAACCAGAGACAACTGGATGCAGTCGTTGCCGGTAGACGTGAGATCGAGGCGATCTATCCCCTCTCGCCTTTGCAGCAGGGCTTACTCTTTCAGAATATGTATGCTCCAGGACAGGGCGACTACATTATCCAGTTGCACTTCACCTTTCAGGGTGAGTTCCATATGGATGCCTTTGTCGATGCCTGGCAGCAGGTGATGCAGCGCCATCCTATTTTACGGACCTCTTTTCATTGGGAGAGCGTGGATGAGCCGCTACAGATCGTACAAAGACAGGTGAAGCTACCTGTTGAGCAGCAGGATTGGCGTGCCTGTTCGCATGCTGAGCAGGAAGCGCAACTCCACGCCTATCTGTACGAGGATCGCATCCGTGGCTTCGATCTGACTGCCTGTCCATTAATGCGTCTGATGATCATCCAACGTAGCACTGATAGCTATGAATGTATATGGACTCATCATCACATTCTCCTTGATGGATGGAGCATGCCGATCGTCCTCAATGAAATCTTGCTGTGCTATCATGCCATCAGTAATCAGGAGACGATCACGCTTGCGCCTGTGCGGCCCTATCAAGAATATATCTCCTGGCTCATGCGACAGGATATTGCTCAGGCAGAGGCATTCTGGCGACGTACGCTCGCTGATTTTACGATGCCAACGCAGCTGCGCGTTGAGCGTACTACGCGCACACAGCACGCTCATGGACAGGGCGAGGAGCTTATCCAGCTATCTGCTGAAGCGACACAACATATGCAGACCTTGATTCGTCAGCATCATCTCACTGCCAATACCTTTGTGCAGGGGGCCTGGGGCCTGCTCCTGAGCCGTTATAGTGGTCAGGATGATGTTGTCTTTGGAGCCTCTCTCTCTGGACGACCAGCAGAGATCGTGGGCGTTGAGTCGATGGTCGGACTCTTTATCAATACGCTGCCCGTACGCGTGCGCATTACTCCCCAGACCCCTCTGCTCCCCTGGCTTCAGACTCTCCAGGAACAGCAGAGCGAGGCTCGCCAGTATGAATACAGCCCGCTGGTACAGGTTCAGAACTGGAGCGATATCTCTCGTGGCACGCAACTGTTTGAGAGCCTGTTCGTTTTCGAGAATTACCCCATCGATAGCAGCAGCGTCCAGGGTATTCAGACCAGCCTTCAACTTCAGGCAGCGCGGACCATTGAACAGACCAGCTATCCACTCACCGTCGTTGTCTTGCCCGGTGAGCAGCTCGGTATCAGGTTGATGTATGATCGGGCTCGTTTTGCCGATGCTACCATAGAGCGCCTGCTTCACCACCTGCGAACATTGCTCGAAAATATGCTGGCCGCTCCAGAGCAGTGCCTTGCCCGTATCTCGATGACTTCCCTGGAAGAGCAGAGGGCCATTGAGTTGCCTTCACTCTTGAGCGATAGCGCACTGGTAGCCCCTCGAGAGTGGCTGCACCAGCTTTTCGCACAGAGACAGGCCGCAGCTCCCGATGCAATCGCGCTGGTCTATGAAGAGCAGCAATTGACGTATGGCGAGCTTGATCAACGCGCCAATCAGGTCGCACACTATCTACGTGCACAGGGAGTTGGGCCAGATGTCTTCGTTGGTTTATGCGTCGAGCGCTCCCCTGAGATGCTGATTGGTATCCTGGGTATTCTGAAAGCTGGCGGTGCCTATGTACCGTTAGATCCCAATTATCCGCAGGAGCGGCTTGCATTTATCTTGCAGGATGCCCAGATCGCCGTTCTTGTAACGCAACAGCAGAGCCTGAAGCAATTGCCTGCCTGGTCTGGTCCGATCTTCTGCTTTGAGTATGATCAAGCGCGCTTACCGCAGCAGTCTGAGGTGCCACCGGCAGTCCAGACACAGCCAGAGCATATCGCGTACGTCATCTACACTTCGGGCTCGACAGGCCAGCCTAAAGGCGTACAGGTGAGCCATGCAAATGTTGTCCGGCTCTTCCACGCCACACCTGAGTCGATGACGTTCTCAGAACACGACGCCTGGACAATGTTCCATTCCTATGCCTTTGATTTCTCGGTGTGGGAGATATGGGGTGCGCTCCTCTTTGGAGGCCGTCTCTCGATCGTGCCGTACTGGGCCAGCCGAGCGCCAGATACGTTCTTTACGCTGTTAGAGGAACAGCATATTACCGTCTTGAACCAGACTCCCTCCGCCTTTCGCCAACTGCTCGTGATTGATGAGCAACGTCCAGCATCGAGCCTGTCGCTGCGGTACGTGATCTTTGGTGGCGAAGCATTGGAACTGGCGAGCTTACGACCATGGGTAGAACGCCATGGTGACGAGCAGCCACAACTGATCAATATGTATGGCATTACGGAAACAACGGTCCATGTCACGGCCCGACGTATCCATCAGATCGATATCGAGGCGGGCGATGGGAGCTTGATTGGCCAGGCTCTATCCGATCTACGCCTCTATGTCCTGGATCAGCATTATCAGCCAGTCCCCATCGGTGTAACTGGAGAGCTCTATGTCGGAGGCGCGGGCCTTGCTCGTGGCTATCTCAATCGGGCAGAGCTCACAGCGGAGCGTTTCATTGCCAATCCATTTATGGTCAATTCAGATAGGAAGCAGGCTGGTGATCGTCTCTATAAGACCGGTGACCTGGTCCGTTACCAGACGAATGGCGAACTGGAATATCGTGGCCGGGCAGACGCTCAGGTCAAGATTAGAGGTTTCCGTATCGAACTGGGTGAGATTGAGAGTGTCTTGGCGGCACATTCGCAGGTACGAGCCTGTGTGGTCGTAACGCGTGGAGAGACGCAGGAGAGTGTGCATCTGGTCGCGTATGTGGTTCCACGAGAAGTGGAAGACGAGAAGACTTTGATCTCTCTGCTGCGTAGCCATATGCAAAGTCGTGTGCCAGACTATATGGTCCCATCTCAGTTTATGGTGTTAGAGGCATTGCCGTTGACCACCAATGGAAAAGTGGATCGTAAAGCGCTTCCAACGCCACAGAAAGCCGTCGTTACCAGCGGCGATCAGCAGCAGCCAACCAACGAGCTTGAGCGGCAGCTTACGCATATCTGGCAGCAGGTTCTGGGTGTCAAGCAGGTTGGCATAAATGAGAACTTCTTTGAGCTTGGCGGAGACTCTATTCTGAGCATCCAGATCGTATCACGGGCGCGGCAGGCTGGCATTCATCTTACTCCACGACAATTATTCCAGAATCCGACCATTCAAGAGCTTGTACGTGTGGTTGATACGACCGTCCAGGTTCAGGAAGAGCAAGGGCCAGTCAGTGGAGATGCTCCTCTGACCCCCATCCAGCACTGGTTCTTTGAGCAAGAGCAGCCAGATCTGCAGCACTGGAATCAAGCTGTCATGCTTGGCACACCCCATGTCCTCGATCGGAAGATGCTGAGCGAGACAGTGAGCCATCTCATCGAACAACATGATGTGCTGCGGCTCCGCTTTAAGCCGACCCCAATGGGCTGGCAGCAGACCCATACGATGGAGCCATCTCCCATCCCGCTCCTCTGGCTTGATCTGTCAGGGGCCACAGGCGAGGAGCAAAAGAGCCTCATTGAAGAGATTGCGAATCAGGCTCAGGCAAGCTTGCATCTGACTGATGGCCCTCTGTTGCGCGTGGTCTACTTTGACCTGGGCCGTAAGCAGGGTGGGCGGTTGCTGTTCATCCTTCATCATCTGGTCGTTGATGGCGTCTCCTGGCGCATTTTGCTGGAGGACCTTCAACTGGCCTATACCCAGCTAAGTCAGAATCAGAAGATCCACCTGCCAGCCAGGACCAGTTCATGGCAACAGTGGGCGCGGCGTCTCCATAGCTATGCTCAGAGCGAGTCTATCGCCCGACAGCTCTCTTTCTGGCAAGAGCAGGTTCCGACCAGACCATTGCCGCAGGATTTTCAAGAAGGGGCCAATACCATTGCCTCTGCTCGTAGCGTCCTGGTCTCGCTCACTGTGCAAGAGACGCAGGCGCTCTTACAAGAAGTGCCAGCCGCGTATCATACTCAGATTAACGAGGTTCTGCTCACTGCTCTGGCTCAGACGCTGCGACAGTGGACCGGGCACGATAGTCATGTGATCAATCTAGAAGGGCATGGACGAGAAGAGCTCTTTGCCGATATCGATCTCTCCCGCACGGTAGGCTGGTTTACAAGCATCTACCCGGTCAGATTACAGGTGGAGACCAATGAGCCTGGGGTAGCTCTCAAGGCGATTAAAGAGCAGCTACGCTCTATCCCGGCGCATGGTATTGGTTATGGTATCGCACGCTATTTGCGCCAGGAGGATGCGCAGAGCGTACAGATCAGGCATGCTACAGAGCCACAGCTCAGTTTCAACTATCTGGGGCAGTTCGACCAGATAGTTGCAGAGATGGGCCTGTTTGCGCCTGCGCTTGAGTCGAGCGGATCAGCGGTTAGCCCACGGGGATATCGTGCACACTTGCTGGATATCAATGGCAGCATTACTGGTGGCCAGCTCCACCTCATCTGGACCTATAGCCATAATCTGCACACTGAAGAGACGGTGAATACCCTGGCCCAGAGCTATCTCGCGACCTTACGCGCTCTGATCGCGCACTGCCAATCTCCTGCGGCAGGGGGATATACACCCTCAGACTTCCCGCTGGCTCATCTGACCCAATTGCAGATTGATACCTTGCTGGGCAATCAGAGAGCGATTGAAAGTATCTATCCGCTCTCTCCCTTACAACAAGGGCTGCTCTTCCAGAGTCTTTACGCACCTGAGCAGGGAGACTATATTACGCAGATCGGCTACACCTTAGAGGGCGGATCACTGGATAGCGAGACCTTTGTCCGGGCCTGGCAGCATAGTATGGACCGCCACGCTATCCTGCGTACTGCGTTTATCTGGGAGCAATTGGATGAACCACAGCAGATCGTGTATCGGCAGCTTCCGCTCCCGTTTACCTACGAGGATTGGCGCTCCACTCCAGATAGTGAGCAGCAGGAGAGGCTGCAATCCTATTTACAGGAGGACCGCCGTCGCGGGTTTGATCTCTCCCAGGCCCCTTTGATGCGCCTGGCTCTCTTCCAGTTGGGGACGGATCGTTATGAATTTGTCTGGACACACCACCATATCCTGCTGGACGGTTGGAGCCTGCCCCTGGTGCTTGGTGAAGTCTTCGCGTCCTATCAGCTTCTGCTCCACGGCCAGGCACTTCCCAACGAACTGCCACAGCCCTATCAGCGCTACATTGCCTGGCTTCAGCAGCATGATCAGGCCAGTGCCGAGCTTTTCTGGCGACGCTGGCTGCTGGATTTCACAGCACCAACCCCTTTGCGCATTGGTTCAGTGCCCACATCTGTGCCACCGGAAGAACAATCTCATGAGGTCCATATCCTCCCCATCGCTCGAGAGCTATCCCAGCGGCTACAAATGCTGGCTCGAGAGCAGCATCTCACGCTCAACACCATCCTGCTAGGAGCCTGGGGGCTTCTGCTAGGCATCTATAGCGGACAACGCGATGTCGTCTTTGGCACGACAGTCTCTGGTCGCCCTGCTGATGTGGCAGGGATCGAGGGCATGGTTGGTCTCTTCATCAACACGCTCCCCATGCGTGTCCATCTGCATCCTGAAATGGCTATTCAGGCCTGGCTGCAAGATCTCCAGGAGCAGCAGAGTGATCTTCGCCAGTATGAATATAGCCAGCTTGCACAGATTCAGGGATGGAGCGAGATGCTTCGGGGGACCCCACTCTTTGAGAGCCTCTTTGTCTTTGAAAACTATCCTTTAGAGAGTGCAGCACCAGCGGGGGAGACGGCTGCCTTGCACGTTACAGCCGCACACGCTCTGGAGCAAGCACATTATCCACTTACCTGCGTTGTGACACCCGGTCAATATATGCAGGTGAAATTTATGTATGATCGCAGACGTTTTGCCGATGAAGCTATCTCCAGTCTGGCTGGTCATTTCGCCAGTCTGCTAGAGAATCTGCTGGCGCAACCCACAGCCAGTGTAAGCCAGCTCTCTCCGCTCTCAGTTGCAGAACGGCAGCTACTTCTGTCTACCTGGAACAGGACAGAGACAGCCTATCCAGCAGATAGTAGTCTTCAGCAACTCTTTGAAGCTCAGGTTGCCCAGCGACCCGACGCCATCGCGCTGGTCTGCGAGCAAGATCAGATCAGCTATGGCGAACTGGAGCGACACGCCAATCAGCTGGCTCATCGCTTGCAGGCGTTGGGAGTCGCAACTGAAGTGGGCGTTGGACTGCATGTGCCGCGTGGGCTCTCCCAACTGATTGCCCTGCTCGCCATCCTGAAAGCAGGCGGCCATTATGTCCCGCTGGACCCTCAGGCTCCGCTCGAGCGGCTACGTTTCCAGCTTGGTCAGGCTGGAGTGAGCCTGCTACTGACCGATTCCGATCTGCCCCAGCTCGAGGGAGCGTGGCGCAACCTGGACCTGAGCCAGCTCTTGCACGAGAGCGAGGAACTGTCCAGCGAGCCGCCTCAGCAACAGGCTCAGGCACAGACGCTGGCCTATATTCTCTTCACCTCTGGCTCAACGGGCGAGCCCAAAGGCGTGGCCGTCCCGCATCAAGCCATCATCCGCCTGGTCAGCCAGAACTGGTTTGCCCAACTGGACCACGAGCAGATTGGACTGCAACTGGCTCCGCTGGCCTTTGACGCCTCCACGCTGGAATTGTGGGGATCGCTGCTGCATGGGGCCCGGCTCGTGCTCTTAACGGAGCAGCTCCCGGCGCTTGAACGGTTGGCACAGGTGGTGCAGGAGCAGGGGGTGAGCTGGCTCTGGTTGACGGCTGGACTGTTCCAGCAGGTGGTGGAGTATCAGCCGGAGGCGCTGGCCGGAGTGCGTCAGGTGCTGGCAGGCGGTGATGTACTGGGTCCAGAGCCGGTGCGAGCGCTCCTGCGAGCTCATCCGGGGCAGCAAGTGATCAATGGCTATGGTCCGACCGAGAATACGACCTTCACCTGTTGTTACCCGATGGACGATCCCGAGCAGGTGGAGACGCCCATTCCGATTGGGCGACCCATTAATCAGAGCACGGTCTATGTGCTGGATCGGCATCGGCAGCTGGTGCCCATCGGAGTGATTGGCGAGCTGTACACGGGCGGTCATGGACTGGCGCGAGGCTATGTGGGCCGGTCCGAACTGACGGCGGAGCGCTTTGTGCCCCATCCATTCAGTACGAACGGAGGAGAGCGGCTCTACCGAACGGGGGATCTGGTGCGCTGGCGGGCGGATGGGGTGCTGGAGTATGTGGGACGAGCGGATCAACAGGTGAAGATCCGAGGCTATCGCATTGAGCTCGGCGAGATTGAGCAGGCCTTGAGGCAGCAGGAGAGTATCCGTGATGCACTGGTAACTGTCCGTAAGGATCTCCCTGGAGTCAAGCGGCTGGTCGCTTATATCGTCGCCCAGAAGCGGGAGTTGTTCGCCTGGGAGCCTGTGCAGGCGAGCTTACAGGAGCGCTTGCCTGAATACATGGTGCCTGCGCTGCATGTGGTATTGGAGGCCTTCCCGTTAACACCCAACGGCAAAGTAGATCGCCGCGCCTTGCCCGCACCGGAGTATGCGCATCTGGCGGATACGCAGAGCTATGTTGCACCAGACAACGAGCGGGAGCAGGTACTGGTCGCGATCTGGCAGCAGGTCCTGGGGGTAGAACAGATTGGGGTCCATGACAACTTCTTCTCCCTGGGTGGTGATTCGATTTTGAGTCTACAAGTCGTGGCTCGTGCACGCCAGCGGGGCCTGCATCTGACGCCCAGACAGCTCTTCCAGAAGCAGACCATCGCCGAACTGGCGGCTGATCTGACGCTGATAAGCGAGCAGATTGCCATTCATGCAGAGCAGGGAGCGGTACGCGGCTCCGTACCGTTGACGCCGATCCAGCACTGGTTCTTTGAACAGGAGCAGCCCGATCCGCAGCACTGGAATCAAGCCATGCTCTTGCACACCCCTGCGGAGCTCTCCTGGTCTGCCCTTCACCAGGCGCTCCAGGCGCTCCAGCGCCAGCATGATGTGCTTCGACTGCGCTTTGTCTCGACCCCCGATGGCTGGCAGGCGACCCATGCAGATGAATCCTCAGCGGTTCCGATCAGCCGTATTAATCTCGTCAACGTCCCTGAGGAGCAGCGCACCAGTGTCATCGAAGCGCTTGCCAATCAAGTGCAGGCCAGCCTGGATCTGACCCATGGCCCCATCTGGCGAGCAGTCACTATTGATCTGGGAGCACAGGCTGATTCTGATCAAGAGCCCTGGCAGAACGGACGTGTGCTCCTGGTCATTCATCATCTGGTCGTTGATGGCGTCTCCTGGCGCATTCTGCTCGAAGATCTCCAGACGGCATACGAGCAAGGACTGCGTAACGAGTCGATCCAGTTGCCAGCCAAGACGACCTCCTGGCAACAGTGGGCGCGCCACGTAGAGGCCTATGCCCAGAGTGAAGTATTGAGCGAGCAGCAGAGCTACTGGCAACAGCAAGCGAGTCTGCCAGTGGCAACGCTTCCTGTAAGCCATCCTGAGGGAGAGAATACGGTGGCGTCGGCACAGAGTGTGCTGATCTCGCTGAGCCAGGCCCAGACCCAGGCCCTGCTGCAAGAGGTGCCAGCGGCCTATCGAACTCAGATCAACGACGTTTTGTTGACTGCTCTGGCGCAGGCCTTGCAGCAGTGGACCGGACACAGCAATCACCGCATTCATCTAGAAGGGCATGGGCGCGAGGACCTCTTTGCCGATGTCGACCTTTCGCGGACCGTTGGCTGGTTCACGAGCATCTACCCATTCGTCCTCTGTCTGCCATCTGATCCACAGGACCCGGCCACAGCTCTGAAAGCGATCAAAGAACAGGTGCGAGCCATTCCTTCCAATGGTATTGGCTACGGCCTGGCTCGCTATCTGCGCTCAGATAATGATGGACTGCGACAGGCCACTATTCCGCAGATCAGTTTTAACTATCTGGGCCAGTTTGACCAGACGTTGAGCCAGACTGCTCTCTTCCGTCCAGCGTCAGAGTCATCTGGAACGCCTGTCAGCCCACGTGGGCATCGTGAGCATCTGATCGAGATCAATGGCAGCATTAGCGGAGGACAGTTGCACCTCATCTGGACCTATAGCCAGCAGGTGCATGAGCAGGAGACGATCAACAGGCTTGCGCAGTCCTATCTCCAGGTGTTGCAAACGCTGATCAGTCATTGTCAGTCGCCCGAAGCTGGTGGTTATACACCTTCTGATTTTCCTCTGGCAAGGCTGGATCAGAGACAACTGGATGCTATCTGCGGCACAACGCGAGAGATCGAGGCCATCTATCCTCTCTCACCTTTGCAGCAGGGCTTATTTTTCCAGAGTCTGTATGCTCCTGGTGAAGGTGACTACATTATTCAGGCAGGCTATACCTTACATGGTGCCTTTGATCTGGCCGCGTTCAGAGCGTCCTGGCAACAGGTTATCGATCGCCATGCAGTATTCCGCACCGCTTTTACCTGGGAGCTTCTCATTGAGCCGCTCCAGATCGTTCAGAAGCAGATTGCCGTAACGTTTGAGCAGAAAGACTGGCGCTCCCATTCTGGACAGGAGCAAGCAGACCTTCTTCAGACGTTCTTGCAGGCCGACCGTAAGCGAGGCTTTGATCTGGCCCAGGCACCTTTGATGCGCCTGACCCTGATTCAGTTAGCGGATGATGTCTATGAATACATCTGGAGCTATCATCACCTTCTGTTGGATGGTTGGAGTCTACCACTCGTTACCGGCGAGCTTTTTAGTGGATATGAAGCCCGGCGTCGCAACATTTCGCTGCCACTGACACCGGTCTACCCCTATCAAGACTATATCGCCTGGCTTCAGCAGCAAGATCTTCAGCAGGCAGAACGCTTCTGGCGGACACAGTTAGAGGGCTTCACTAGCCCGACCTTCCTGGGTATTGATACTGCCACCACTTCTACGGCATTGGCACAGCGCACTTATGGTGAGCAGATCGTGCAGTTTTCCGAGCAGGAGACCAGCCAGCTACAAGAGCTGGCCAGACACCAGTATCTGACCCTGAATACACTGGTGCAGGGAGCCTGGGCCCTGCTGCTGTCTCGTTACAGTGGTCAGGACGATGTCGTCTTTGGCGCAACTGTTGCGGGCCGTTCTGCGGAAGTCAGCCATATTGAGTCGATGATTGGTCTCTTTATTAATACGCTTCCTATTCGGGTGCATATTCATGCCGGGCAGGAGCTTCTGAGCTGGTTGCAGGATCTACAAACATTGCAAAGCGAGTTGCGACAGTATGAATACAGCCCGCTTGTGCAGATTCAGGGATGGAGTCAGGTAGCGCGTGGGACAGCCCTGTTTGAGAGCCTGCTGATCTTTGAGAACTATCCACTGGGCCAGGATGTCCAGGAGGCTTCTGCCCCTGAATCTCAGCTCCAGGTGCAGGCAGTTCATGCTCGCGAGCAGACCAACTATCCCCTCTCTCTCTACATTCTGCCGGGACAGCAGATGGTGTTCAAACTCCTGTATGATACTTCTCGTTTCCAGGCGGAGAGCGTATCGCGCTTGCTTGAGCATCTCCGCCTGCTCCTTGCGACCTTTGTGGCCTCTCCAACGAAGCCACTGGCTCAATGTGGCATTTTGACACCATACGAGCAGCGACAGTTGCAGAGCTATAACCAGACCAATCAGGACTTGCAACCAGCATATTGTATTCATCAGGCATTTGAAGTCCAGGCGGCTCGCACGCCTGATAAGATTGCGCTGGTTTGTGATCAGCATCAGATCACCTACGCAGAGCTGGATCGACGTGCCAATCAGCTTGCTCATTATCTGGTAACCCTTGGAGCAGAGCCTGATCTGGCGATTGGACTGTGCATCGAGCGTTCGGTAGAGATGATGGTCGGATTGCTCGGTATTCTCAAGGCAGGTGCGGCCTATCTCCCGCTGGACCCGGCTTACCCGCACGAGCGTCTGGCTCTGATGATACAGGATGCCCATGTGCCTATTCTGCTCAGTCAGGAGCATCTGATTGAACGCCTTGCGGATCACGAGGCCATCCTGCTTTGCCTGGATCGCGATTGGTCGCTCATCCAACAACAGCCCGGATCTGCACTGAAGCGAGAGGTGCAGGCAGAGCATCTGGCCTATGTCATCTATACTTCTGGTTCGACTGGCCGCCCCAAAGGCGTAATGATTCCTCATGGAAATGTTCATAATTTCTTCCATGGTATCGATTGCACCCTGGTAGATCAGCATGAGGGGACCTGGCTGGCTGTAACCAGTATCTCCTTCGATATCTCAGTGTTGGAGCTCTTCTGGACGCTCACGCGTGGCTTCCGCGTGATTGTGCAGCCAACGCATCCAGCCGAAGAAGAGCTGTCACTTGCTCAATTGATGCAGATACAGCACGTCTCGCATCTACAATGTACTCCATCACTGGCCAGCATCCTTCTTCAGGACCCGGATGCAGCAACCAGCATCCAGGAACTTACCAGTATGTTACTAGGTGGTGAGGCGCTCCCTCAATCGCTGGCGGATGCTATCGGGCAGACGCTCCAGGGCTCCTTGCATAATATGTATGGACCGACCGAAACCACGATCTGGTCCAGTACGCAGCAGATCATGGTGGGCGAAGTGGTGATGCTAGGCCAGCCACTGTCCAATACGCGAATCTATATCCTGGATCACCATTTTCAGCCAGTCCCAATTGGCGTTGCCGGTGAGATCTATATTGCCGGACAGGGGGTCGTACGTGGTTATCTCCAGCAGCCTGCACTGACCGTCGAGCGTTTTATGCCCGATCCATTTGCTGGCATGGAGTCTGTCCAGCCTGGATCACGGATGTATCGGACAGGCGATCTGGGACGTTTTAGTGCAGAGGGTCGCTTAGAATATCTTGGCCGCGTCGATCAGCAGGTCAAGGTACGGGGACATCGCATCGAATTGGGAGAGATCGAGAGTGCGCTCGATCAGCATCCACTGGTACGAGATTGTGCAGTCATTGTGCGCAATGAAAACGCCATTGAGAAACAACTGGTCGCTTACCTGACTTTCCATACCACTCAGACAGAAAGCGAGCAGGCACTCCAGACGATCCGTGAATATCTCAAGGAACGGCTGCCCCACTACATGATCCCCTCTCTCTTCGTGCCAATGGAGACCCTGCCATTGACACCAAATGGCAAGATCAATCGACGAGCGCTACCAGATCCTGAGCAGTGGCAGCAGGAGAGCAGTCAGGCTTATAGTGCCCCACGGACCATCACAGAACAGATGCTTGCAGCTATCTGGGTACAGGTTCTGGGCCTGAAGCAGGTAAGCACGCAGGACAACTTCTTCACACTGGGCGGGCATTCTCTGCTTGCCACACAGCTGATAGCTCGCGTAAGACAGACCTTACAGGTGAACCTACCGGTGCGCAGTCTGTTTGAAGCGCCAACGATCAGTGAACTGGCGGAACGTGTGGAGCGTGCGCAACAAGAGCGTATTGGCATGGAGGTGCCAGCGCTCCTGCCCGCTCCACGCACAAAACCGCTCCCGCTGTCTTTTGCTCAGCAGCGTCTCTGGTTTCTTGATCGGCTGGTACCAGGATCGCCATTATATAACATGCCCCTGGTCTTCCGTCTCACCCAGACAGTCGCTGTTGCGGCCCTGGAGCAGAGTCTGCGTGAGATAGTGCGGCGTCATGAAGCGTTGCGCACAGGCTTTACCCTGATCGATGAACAGCCAATCCAGACTATCTATCCAGCGGTGGACCTGTCCTTCCCAATCATCGATCTCAGCGGCATTCCAGCGTCCGAACGAGAGCGAGAGGCCCAATATCTCGCCATTGCTGAGGCGCAATCGCCCTTTGATCTGGCCCAGGCACCATTGATGCGCTCGGCTCTCTTGCGCTTGCAGGCGGAGGAACATATCCTCCTGATCACCATCCATCATATTATCTTTGATGCCTGGTCGATGAGTATATTGAACCAGGAGCTGACCGCTCTCTACACGGCCTTTGCGCATCATCAACCTTCCCCCTTACCGGAGGTCGCCCTTCACTATGCAGACTTCGCCGTCTGGCAGCGAGAATGGCTCCAGGGCGAGGTACTGGATAGGCAACTGGCCTACTGGAAAGAGAAGTTAGCCGGGACATCAGGCATTCTGGAGTTACCGACTGATCGACCACGTCCGCCTCTCCAGAGCTATCAAGGGGCGCAAATTCCTGTTCATCTCTCGCTCACCTTAACCGAGCAACTGAGGACACTGAGCCAGCAGCTTGGGGCCACTCTCTTCATGACCATACTGACAGCCTTCCAGACGCTGCTCTATCGCTATAGCGGTCAGGAGGATATCCTGGTTGGCATTCCGATCGCAGAGCGGACACGGCCTGAAACTGAAGCGATCTTTGGCCTCTTCCTCAATACCCTGGTGATTCGTACGGATCTGACTGGCGATCCCAGTTTCCGTGAGCTCTTAATACAATGCAGAGAAACGGCGCTAGAGGCTTACGCGCATCAAGATGTGCCCTTTGAGCAGATTGTGGATAGCCTCCCACTCACACGTGATCTGAGCCGTTCGCCTCTCTTCCAGGTGGCCTTCTCGTGGCAGAACGCACCAAAAACGGAGCTTGCTTTTACCGATCTGAACATACAGCCTCTGACAGTGGACAGCGGCACCGCAAAATTTGATCTGATGCTGCTGCTGACCGATAGCCCTTATGGTGTCGGTGGGATCATGGAATATAACTCAGACCTGTTCGATAGCGCAACAATTATGCGTATGATCGGACATTTCCAGATCCTGCTGGAGAGTCTCGTGGCCTATCCCGATCAATCGGTGGCAACGTTACCGCTGCTTGCTCCAGCCGAACACCATCAGCTCGTGGAGGAGTGGAATGCGACAGAATCCACGTATGCAAACCGCTCCGGCCTGCATCAGCTTGTAGAAGCCCGGGCGCAGGCGTGTCCAGACGCCATTGCGCTGGTCTTTGAGGAGCAGCAGCTCAGCTATGGCGAACTGGACCGACGCTCTACACAGCTGGCCTACCTGCTCCACAGCCATGGAGTTAAAGCGGAGGAACTGGTGGGAGTCTGTCTCCCTCGCTCGCTTGAAATGGTCATTGCCATCCTGGGCGTCCTCAAAGCTGGTGGAGCGTATGTCCCGCTCGATCCCGCCTATCCTACCGAACGGCTGGCCTTTCAACTCGCTGACGCCCAGATCCGCCTGCTGGTGACCCGGGAGAGCCTGCTTCCCCCTGTGCTTCAGGAGGGATTGGAGGTCATCACCCTCTCTGGTACGTGGGAGTCTACCAACGAACCCATCCTCCCCCTGCCTTCGCTTGAAGTCCAACCGGAACACCTGGCCTATGTCATCTATACCTCAGGCTCGACCGGGCGGCCCAAGGGTGTAGCCATCACCCATCAGAGCGCCATCAACCTGCTCTACTGGGCGCAGGAGACCTTTGCGGCAGAAGCGTTGGAGCGCATGCTGGCCTCGACCTCGCTCTGTTTTGACCTCTCGATCTACGAACTCTTTGTGACGCTCACCTCTGGAGGTACCGTCGTCATCGTAGAGAATGCACTCACCTTCCCCATTCAGGCCGCTCACCAGCATATCACCCTGATCAATACCGTCCCCTCAGCCATTGCAGAACTGTTGCGAGAAGGGCAGATCCCGGCCTCGGTGCACACGATCAATCTGGCCGGTGAGGCACTCTCCGCCACTCTCGTTGCGCAATTGTATGAGCAGACGACAATCGAGCAGATCTACAACCTGTATGGTCCAACCGAAGATACCACCTACTCAACCTGGGCAAAGTTAGCACATGAGCAGATGGGTGCGGTTCCCATCGGGCGTCCACGGACCAACACACAGGCCTATGTGCTGGATACTCACCGCCAATTAGTGCCCATGGGCGTCATTGGCGAACTCTATCTGGCCGGTGCTGGACTGGCGCGTGGATATGTGGGCCGACCAGAGCTGACGGCAGAACGCTTTGTGCCCCATCCGTTCAGCCAGCAGGTAGGAGCTCGCCTGTATCGAACGGGCGACCTGGTGCGTTGGGGAGAGGAAGGGCACCTGGAATATGTGGGTCGAGCGGATCAACAGGTAAAAGTGCGCGGCTATCGCATTGAACTGGGAGAGATTGAAGTTGCGCTTCAGCATCTGCCGCAGGTGAACGAGGCGGTGGTGCTGGCGCGAGAAGATGTGCCTGGAAGCAAGCAATTGGTCGCCTATGTGGTGCCCACGCAGGCTGATCAGACCAGATATACAGAAGAGCTACGTAGAGAGCTGACCAGACAGCTACCGAATTATATGGTTCCATCGACGTTTGTGCTGCTGGAACGCCTTCCATTAACCATCAACGGCAAAGTGGACCGGCGGGCCCTGCCTGCTCCCGATAGTGCCCGGCCCGCAGCTACAGACAGGGTTTTAGAGCCGCGTGACGATATCGAGCGCCGGTTAGTACAGATCTGGGAAGAGCTCTTAAAGATCCAACCGATCAGTGTTGCGGACAACTTCTTTGATCTAGGGGGCAATTCGATTCTGGCGGTGCTTCTGATGAATCGTATCCAGCAAACATTCTTGCAGAAGCTCCCACTGGCCCTGCTCTTCCAGCATGCAACGATCGAGTCCCTTGCTGAAGTATTGCGTCAACAGCATGAGATCTTGCCTCAATCCAGCGTCGTAACCATTCAAGCAGCAGGAAAAAGACCACCATTTTTCTGTGTCCATCCTGTGGGGGGAGCAGTGCTGTGCTATGCCGAGCTTGCACAAAGACTTGGGAGCGACCAGCCTTTCTATGGACTCCAGGCCATTGGTCTCTTCAGCGATCACGATCCGCACCAGAGCATTGAAGAGATGGCGGCGTACTATATCGAGGCAATGAGGGCGGTTCAACCTCAAGGGCCGTACCATCTGGGTGGTTGGTCGCTTGGAGGAGTGATTGCATTTGAGATGGCCATCCAACTCCAGCGGCAGCAGCAAGAGGTTGGCTTGCTTGCCATCATCGACACGAGCCCACCGGGTCAGGGAGATGTTCCAGACTTTGACCAGGAAATGCGAGAGATTGCGCAGACGATGCTCCACAAATTAGAGGGGAACGGTGCAATAGCAGACGATGATTGGGACGACCTGTCCCCTGAGGAACAGTTGTTGCACTTCTCCACCTCTGCCATTCAACGTCGCAGCCAGCCGTGGGCTCATCTCGCGCCAGAGGATCAGCTCTCCTACATCGCAGATAAGTTACGGGCAGCTCAACTCGAGCATCTTGCTCCAGCCTTGCGCGAGATTCCACAGGCGACCAGTCTGCTGCGCGTTCATAGAGCCAATTATCAGGCATTGGCCAGCTATGTCCCGGGTCAGTATGCTGGCCGCATGATCTTGTTCCATGCCAGCGATATCCAGCAGAGCTTTACACCCAGCCAGGCGTACCTGAATATGGCCGAAGAGTGGCGCAAATTGCTGAGCGATGAGCATCAACTGGAGCTGCATCTCGTGCCTGGCACACACCAGACAATCATTACGGAGCCACAGGTCCAGCATCTGGCTGCGGGCCTGCGTATGTCCCTTGAAAGCGCACAGTGATACGGTGGTGAGCTCTCTTCTGAAAAGAAAGGTTTCATGCAGAGTAGTGAAATCTTTTCATAAACGCCTACTCTGAAAATAAAAGTTTCATCCAGGGTGATGACACCATTTCATGAACGTCTACTCTGGAAAACGTAGAAGTATTCTCGAAAAGTACGCCAGACACTCATTGTACTTACTCGCTCTATGAGTGTACAGTATCTTTAGATAGGTTTTATACGCTGAAGTGATAGGATGAACGAATGAATACTATTGTGAGAGAATTGTATAAAGATGTTCTCGCTGATCAGATAGAACGTTTGCAAGATTTTCGTACCACTCATTCCCTGACGCAGACCAGAATTGGGAAAACCACATGGAATTATCTCGTCTGTGGCAAGGGTGATAAGACAGTAGTCGTGTTACCAGGAGACGAACGCAGAGGGGATCTCCTCTTTCCGCTCATTCAGGCCTGGGAGCAGCACTATCGTCTTATCTATCCATCCTTTCCAGCAGTACCAACCATCCAACAACTGGTTGAGGGGCTGGCCGCTGTGCTGGAAAAGGAACAGGTACGGTCTATCAACTTATTGGGCGTCTCCTTTGGGGGGAGTGTAGCTCAGTGTTTTGTTCGTAAATATCCTCAACTGGTTGCGAAGCTGATTCTACAGAACACAACAGTCCCCCAGCCCGAATTAGCTGTGGCCGTCAGAGCAATTGAGAGAGTGACGACCTTCATGCCCGGTGGAACGGCCCGTTCTCTGTTAAAGCAGATGTTGCGGCAAGTCGTTGAAGCTCCGCAGGAGGAACAGGCTTTCTGGCAGGCGTATATTCAGGAATTGATAGGGCATCATCTGACGAAAAAGGACGCCCTTGCTCTCTTGCGAGGGACCATTGATTATCGCCAGAACTATCGTTTCGCACCAGATGATCTGGCCGCATGGGCCGGAAAAGTGCTTATCCTCGAAAGTCAGGACGATCGGCCAATCACACCTGGAATGCGTGCTGCATTAAAAAATGCCTATCCGCAAGCCCGTGTTGAGACCTTTCCACAGGGAGGGCATACGCCATATCTCCTTCACAAGGAGCGCTATCTCTCTATCGTCGAAGGTTTCCTGGATGAAAAGTTGCCTGAATGACCATTGCATCATCTTCGCAGGAGAAGTTTCCTGAATGAAAGGCTGCCTGAATGACCGCTGCATCATCTTTGAGCCCCTGGTTCCAGTTTGCCAGACCAGATTCCCAGGCTCGTCTGCGCTTATTCTGTTTTTCCTATGCCGGAGGAGGTGCATCTGTCTTTCGTAAGTGGGCAGATCAGTTGCCGCCAGAGATAGAGCTGTACCCGATACAGTTACCGGGTCGGGAGAGCCGATTCGGAGAAGCTCCCTTTACACAGATTGCTCCGCTTATTCAAGCTCTTTCTCAGGCCATTCGGCCATACCTCAACAGGCCATATGTGTTCTTTGGACATAGTATGGGGGCATTAGTTAGTTTTGAACTCGCGCGCGACCTGCGCAGGCAACGCCTCCCCCTTCCACTCCATCTGCTCGTCTCCGCTCGCCGGGCGCCACATGTACCAGACCGCTACCCTCCCATTCACAATCTACCGGATGCAGAATTTATAGATGAGATACAGAGGCTTGAAGGGACGCCGGAGGAGGTCCTGCGTAATACTGACCTGATCCAGCTTCTGTTCCCGGTCCTGCGTGCAGATTTTTCTGTCTGTGAGACCTATACTTATACCCGCGACATACCACTATCCTGCCCCATCACTGCCTTTGGAGGCTTGCAGGATCATGAGATCAGCGAAGAGGAAGTGGCAGCATGGCGGAAGCAGACAACAGGTTTTTTTAGACTGCATATGCTTGAAGGGGGACATTTTTACCTGCATAGCGATCGAGAATTGCTGATCCAGCTCATCGTCCAGAGCCTCCGTCCATTGCTTGGCTCACTGTCGCGACAATTTTTATAATCGAGAAGCCAACATGTCGCGAAATCGCATACCCTTCAAGGAGGATTATGTTACAATGCTGCCATATGTCAACGTCAACATTCTACCATCTATCCTCCAAAGGAGTCGTCTGTGTCACATAAAATTCGTTGGACAGTTGAGAAGATCAGCCAGCGTTTGAGCTTGATTGAGCATCTGGTCTATCGCCGTCGGCACGCCCTTCCTCCCTTTCGTTTCCTTGCCTTAAGTAGTCCATTGGAGACGCCTCCTGTGGGTATTGAGGTTGATGATAGCGCCTGGACCGTCATTAAGCCTGATGAATATTGGGGTGAGTGGCGACAAAATTTCGTTCTCCGTAGCACCTTAGAGATTCCGCAGGAATGGGGTAACGAGCTGCCATTAGCACTCTCGCTCCCGATCGGTGATGCAGGCAACTTTAGCCATCCGGAGGCGCTGGCCTATATTGATGGTGTCTCTTATGCGGCCTGTGATCGTCACCATCATGAGTTTGCGCTCCGTTCAGACTGGCAGGATGGGAAGACCCATACCCTTGCACTCCATGGTTGGACCGCAGCGGATGGTCCACAGGGAGCTCGCTTATTGATGAAACCCTGCGAGGTCGTCCAGATCGATCAGCCAACGCGCGACTTTATCGCCACTGCTCGCGTGGCCCTGGGAACCGTCAAAGTGATCGATGAAAGCGTTCCAGCGCGTGGTCGATTACTCACCGCTCTCGATCGTGCCTTTACGCTTCTCGATACCCATGAGCCGCTCGGCGAAACTTTTTATGCCTCGGTTGCTGCCGCTCATGAAGCGCTACAGGCGGGCATCGCGCAAGCAGGAGCTCCGTTGGATGTCGAGGTTCTCGGTACCGGTCATGCGCATATCGACGTGGCCTGGCTCTGGACATTAGGTCAGACGCGCCGCAAGGCCTCGCGTACATTTCATACCGTCGATCGTTTGATGGAACAGTTTCCTGACTACCACTTTACACAGAGTCAGCCGCAGCTCTACGACTATATTCGGCAGGATCATCCCGATCTGTTTGAGGCGATCAAGCGACGCATTGCCGAAGGACGTTGGGAGCCAATTGGAGGCATGTGGGTCGAGGCTGATTGTAATCTGAGTGGACCCGAGTCTCTCGCCCGCCAATTTTTATTGGGTCGTGCATTCTTTGCCGAGCATTTTGGTGAGCATGTGGACACGCCAGTCCTCTGGCTCCCTGACGTATTTGGCTATGCCTGGGCTCTACCTCAATTAATTAAGCAGGCCGGACTGGATTATTTCTTTACTATCAAAATTGGGTGGAGTCAGTATAACCGGCTTCCTTATGATAGTTTCTGGTGGCAGGGGTTGGATGGAACGCGCGTCTTGACGCACTTTAGCACCACCAAAGAGCATGGATCTCCCTGGGCCAGCACCTATAATGGTCAGGCTACGCCCAACGAGATCATGGGAACATGGACGAATTTTCAGCAGAAAGATCTGGCACACGACAACGTGACCCCGCCCCTGTTGACTGCCTTTGGCTATGGCGATGGCGGTGGTGGTCCAACGCGCGAGATGCTGGAGAATCTCCGTGAGATGAAGGCCTTCCCGGCTCTGCCACAGACGCGCCAGACGGATGTGGGCACCTTCTTCAAACAACTGGAAGAGAGCTCAGGCGAGCAACTTCCCACCTGGAATGGGGAATTGTACCTGGAACTGCATCGTGGAACATACACCACACAGAGTCGCAACAAACGCTGGAATCGCAAAAGCGAGTTCCTGCTGCATGATGCCGAGTTCCTGGCGGCTCAGGCCAGTCTGCTGAGCACGTCTTATCGCTATCCAGCTCAAGAGATTACCAGAGCCTGGCAGCTTATCTGCCTCAACCAGTTCCACGATATTATCCCTGGCAGCAGCATCCATGATGTCTATGTCGAATCTGAGCAGCAGTATCAGACCATCACTGAACTGGGCACAGGTGTGCGCAATACTGCCCTGCAAACAATCGCTGACCATGTTGCCGGTGATATCTTGCTTGCGAATCCCATCTCTTTTGAGCGCATAGATCTGGCCTTCTGGCCCCGGCAGCTCCCAGCCGGACAACACCTCCAGTCGATCCAGACCGGTGAGCCTGTCTCTGTTCAGACAGGTGCGCAAGGGACATGGATTGATGCAGGAGCGCTAGAGCCATTCAGTATCACTGGTCTACAGATTGTCAAAGGGGCCCAACCACAGGCAGAGACAGGATTGATTGCAACCGAGGAGCTCCTGGAGAACGCGCTGATCCGTATCGAGCTCAATCGTGCCGGTGATATCACCCGTATCTATGATAAGGTTCGCGAGCGAGAGGTCTTGCCAGCCGGTGCAATCGCCAACCAGTTTCAGGCCTTTGAAGATCGGCCCATGGACTGGGACGCCTGGGATGTGGATATCTTCTATGATGATAAACAGTGGCTGGCAGAACCGGCCAGTTCCATCCGCCTGGTAGATGCTGGACCTTTGCGTGCAACCATTGAAGTGAAGCGTCAGATTTTGCACAGTCAGTATACGCAGTTGATCTCCTTGAACTATAACAGCCCTCAACTGGATATCGAGACCAATATTGACTGGCGCGAGCGCCATATCCTGCTCAAAGTGGCTTTCCCGGTCGATATCCTCAGTCCGGTCGCTACCTATGAGATTCAATGGGGCAACGTCCAGCGTCCGACCCATCGCAATACCAGCTGGGACTGGGCGCGATTTGAAACCTGCGGCCAGAAGTTTGTCGACCTCAGTGAGGGCGATTATGGAGTGAGCATCCTCAATGACTGTAAGTATGGTCATGACATCCAGGAGAACGTGATTCGCATTAGCCTGCTGCGCAGCCCAACCAGTCCCGATCCAGAGGCTGACCAGGGCCAGCATCGTTTTACGTATAGTCTTCTGCCCCATGCTGGAAACTTAAACGAAGTGACCATCCAGGCAGCCTATGCCCTGAACGATCCTCTTCTCACCTATACACCTGAGCGACAGACAGGCAAGTCAAGCGTTCAGACTCTCCCCGCGCTGGTCTCCGTCGACAAGCCCAATATCGTGATCGAGACTATCAAGCAGGCAGAAGATGGCAATGGTATCATTGTGCGGTTGTACGAGAGCCAGCGTCATAGAGGGAAGGTGACAGTCAGTGCTGGTTTTGAGCTTGCGGAAGCCTGGCATACGAACCTTCTGGAGAAAGAGGGAGAGCTATTACCCGTCCAGGGCAAGCAAGTGACCCTCTCACTCAAGCCATATGAGATCGTAACCTTGCGCCTTGTCAAAGCATAAGCTTATGTTCAGACAATAAATAAAAGAAAGGCCCTCCTTCCACAAAAGAAGAAGGGCCTTATCTATTGTTTATGTGAGGTTCACAGCATTAACGCTAGCGCCAACCGTAGGCATCAAGTGGGAGAGCAGCTACTAAGGCTGCGGTATCATGTGTGCTGGTGGCAATAAAGCGGTAGCGGAGCCGTAGTTGACCGCGCTGGCTGCTGGAAAAATTGGTATGCCAGTAGTGATTCACAGGCATAGAGGCCAGAAAGCCGTTCCATTGCCAGGGCTCAGTCTCCCAGTTATTATAATGAAGCGTATTGGGCATGACCAGTGGAGCATCCAGCGGCAGCCAGTAGAGCTGATGGTTATCAGAGGTTTTCATGCGTGCTGCTCGCTGAATAGTGTAATAGTGCGAGATCGTGCCTGGAATCTGACCACCTTGCGTATGGCTGCCAGGTTTGAACCATCCACCTCCCGTTTCAAACTCCAGTTCTCCCCCCTGTGCCTGAAAAGGGAAGGTGACATACGCAGCTTCTGGTAGATCGCACCAGAGCTTATCCCAGGTGAGGACTAATTCCACGACAGGAACCTGATGGTAGCCACGCCATGCCACCTGAACCTGACCGATAGATTGGGCCTCACCACTCCACTGAAGCTCATCGTAGACACGGCCTGGATGGAGAACTGGTTTCTTGACCATCGTTACCGAGGTGTGGTCCACAATTGGGCCTGGAGCAAAGCTTTTGCGGACAGCCTCAGTTGCCACATCCAGCGCAATAAAGCGAGCTGTATTGCCAACAGCGGCTCGACCCAGTGGATGGACGACTCGTTCATGGACCAGCTGACCAAAGGCGTGCGGCGATGAAGGATCAACCCATTCGCGCTGGCTCTCCTGTTCAATCAGATGATGCAGACCGCCAGTTGCAGGATCTAGATCCAGACGCCAGAAAGGCGTGTTTAAGGTTGTCGGAGACTGTAAAGGAGCTGCTGCATCGGCATCCTGCTCGTCCTTCGCAAACAGGAGTGGAGAGGTGCTGGCTGAGACAACCAGAGATGGTGTCGTAAGCTGAAGCGAAGTCAGTCCGACAGCCTGCGTTGGAAGCGCCACGATATAACGTTGTGGATCGTGAGCCTCCACCTGAAAGGGAAGTTCCAGTCCTGTCGCGGTGAGTAACATCTGGGTATCAGGAGTCAGAGCCAGATCATCGGCAGTAAAATGGACCAGACGGTGCTTCGCCTGGACTGAATCCGCGTCAACCGGAATGAAGAGATGAGGCTCAGGTGCAGGCGTAATCGTTGTTCGTAAGGCAGTCCCAACCGCCTCATCCAGATAGAGTTCAGCCAGATCAAAGTGCAGCATTTTTGACGTGTGTTGAATCCGGGTTAAAGGTGAGTAAGGCTGTGTGACAGAGCACCAGGCATTAAACGTATGCTCAAGAGAGATACGCTCTTCTTCAAGGGCGTGGGCGAGATGAGCCTGAGCCTGTGGTGATGCTGAGTTTTCGACAAGATCGATCACACTGGCCCGACGACGCTGAGTGCGACGAGCCTGTGCAATGCGATCCGTTGCCGAACCAAGGCCATGCGCCCAACCGTCAGGCCAGGCAACTTGATGCGTTGGCCAGGACGTCTTTACATCAGGTTGGGATGACTCTAATTGCGCAAACCACTCACCAGGGAGCGCAGTGCGAAGTTGGACATCGCGATGCTCAGCATTCCAGCGAGCGATAACCTGGAGCCACCGTGTATCCGGGGGAGCGTTATCAACGTAGAAGCCACCAGTGCTGAGCAAGAGAGAAGCATAAGGATAGCCATCGGATTGCAGCCGTTCGAGATAGAGAGGCAGCTCCACAGAGAGTTGAGCATAGAGATCATCAGCCGTCAGCCGATCATATTCAGTAAAATAGGGAGTTTTATTGGCACCAAAGCCCTGGCTGCTTGAGACACCTAAGACATTTCCCAGGAGATAATGTTCATTTAACCAGTGCAGAACTTTTCCACCCTGTGGGCCTTGCCAGTAGAAAGCCTGAGGCTGGCGCACCGGCATCTCGGGAAGAAGGATCTCCTGAGCCCATTCGCGCCGCCACTGATAATGGCCGCTGCCGCGTTTGCCCAGAGGGTCCGTCGCACTATCGAGATGAACATGGCTACAAAAATAAGGAATGCCGCGCTCGGCCAGACTATCCGCCACCGACCAGGGCCAGCCATTGATATCATTGTGGACGGCACAGCGGAGTGGCAGATCGTGTTCACGGCAGAAATTCACAGCCCAATCCAGGCTTCGTCCATAGGCATCCGCATCGATCATATCGGTGAAATGCAGATAGGCGGCGGTCACCTCAATCTGTCCAGTGCGTACATAATGGACAAATTCGTCCAGACGCTCTGGACGATGGGTGAGATAATGATGAACCTGCCAGGCCGTCTCACAGGTCCATTTGAAACGATGTGGCTCAGGGTCCTGGGCTGTCTGTGCACAGAGCTCGAGAACGCGATCGTACACAGAAAGATACATCAGCTCAATCTGTTCACGAGCATGTGTATAGCCAAGGTCGGTATGCGCCATCTGCATAACATAAACCGTCGTCGTGGGTGCCATGGGTTTGTGCTACCTTTCCGGGATAAGAATAGATTAGGGATTACGGCCTGTACTGGCAGGACCAGTTGAAGCACGTACCTGGAGGTACGTTGGTAAGATGCGCTGTTGAGGGATCGGCTGTTCACTCATAATCAAATGAACCAGGATCTCCGTCGCGTGTTTTCCAACTTCGTACATCGGGATATGAACGGATGTAAGCTCAGGGGAGACGTATTCGACCAGAGGAGAATCTTCGATCGTTCCAACCGAAATATCCAGAGGAACTTGAAGGCCTGCTTCTCGAATAGCTTTTAACACCCCCACAGCGATGCCCTCATTCAGGGCCAGCAGAGCCGTTGGACGCGGAGTTTTCGTCAGAGCCTCCTTCGCCATCTGATAGCCAGACTCAAAGGTCCAATCACCCCACATAATAGCTTCACAGTCTTGCATGCCTGCCCTATCGAGAGCTGCTCGATAGCCTTGAATACGTTCGTGAATAATGGAATTGATGTTTTCATCTCCACCGCTCAACACCAGCATCTGGCGATGCCCTAATTCAATCAAGTGCTGTGTGAGCTGATAAGCGCCATGGTATTCATCAGCCTTCACCCAACTAATAGGGATAGTGCCACTATCACGTCCAACCAGCACGCAGGGGACACGCCTTTCGGCTAATGTTGTCAGCAGAGCATCGTCGATCATCCAATCGACAATGGCCCCATCGATACGTCCGCTATTGACAAGATAGGCATGGGTCTGGGCGTTGATCAACGTATCTAAGAGCACATGGAGCCCCTCGGAATGGGCCTGGGTAGTGAGCGCACTCAGGATCTGATGGCGAAAGATATCACGTACGGGCTCAATAATCTCTGGGACCAGATAGCCAACAGTATTTGCATGGGCCGAACGTAGAGCAGAGGCCGCAGCATGAGACTGATAGCCCAATTGATTAATCACTGCCTGCACCCGTTCGCGCGTTGACTCTTTCACCAGATTGCTTCCACGTACGACCAGAGAGACCGTCGCAGTAGAGACACCAGCCATGCGTGCTACATCGCGACTACTGATGCGTCCTTTTGGTTTATTGGCCTGGTCCTGTTGCGACAAAGTAGTGTCGAACGACATAGTTCTTTCTCTCAATCCAAAACACAGATAGGATAGATTCATTTTTGTCTTATGAGAACGTGTAAAATACGACTTATTCACAGTGTACCAGTCCATATGCCATCAGTCAAGTCAAGAAATCAGATTTTTAGCACGTTCTAAAAAGTATTGACAAGCTAAATTTCTTCTGCTAAGCTTACGCCATAGGAAATTAAAACGTTCTAATAAAACGTTTTAAAAGTGAGAGCCTTCCTGTTTTACCGTGCTAAACGGGATAAGGAAGAGAGGCCTTTGATGCAGAAAAAGGGAGAAAGAGTGCCCTCTTTCTATGATGAAAAGAGGAAGACACGATCTGCTTCCGAAGTGCTTCACCACTCTATTGATGAGTGACCCATCTTTTTTCTGTCTTTATATTTATGCACGTCTATTGAACGCTTACAAAGGAGTCAGCAATGACACGCATCTCGCGCCCACATTTTCGTCTTGCCTTTGCTATCTGTGCCCTGTTAAGCACGTTATTGCTTGCCGCATGTGGCGGAACGAGTCCAGCTTCTTCTGATCACGTCACCCTCACTTTTGGATGGTGGAGCAACGGTCCTCAGCATGATCAGGAATTTGCCAAATGGGCTGAATCATTCACCAAGACTCATCCTAATATTACCATTAAAAGCGAATTTTTACCATTTGGTGATTACTTTACAAAGTTACAGACCACAGCGGCAGCAGGCAAAGCCTACGATGTGATTGGTCAATGTTCTTGTAATGTTGCGCCATACTACGCAAATCAGCAGATGGTCGATCTCTCCACATTTAGCGACTTTAAGGCCTCGACCAGCGATATCGATCCAGGAGCGGTTCAGACAGATACCTATAATGGTCATCCATATGGTATGCCTCTGGGCGTTGCTGCCCGTGTGATTGGGTATAACAAAGCCCTGTTTGCGGCTGCTGGTATTGCTGAGCCAGATCCAACAAAGCCACTCACATTGAGCGAGTTTACCCAGTTGGCGAAGAAATTGACCGTTGTCTCGAACGGAAAGATGACGCAGGCCGGTCTATTCACAGGACTGGATCAGGATGCGAGCTATCTGCCAGAGTTCTTTGCAGAGAACCAGGGTGTCTCCCTCTTCGACAATTATGTCAATCCACAGAAAGTCACCATCAATTCACCAGCAGGTATCAAGGCTCTGACCGATTATCAGGCATTGTGGAAGCAGAATATCGAGCCCTCGATCGACGATAATTCCTGGCAGGCGGGCCTGGCTGGTCTTCAGAGCAATCGTGTGGCAATGACGATCTCTGGTCCCTGGGAGTTCTCACAGTTCGATACCAGTAAGTATGGTGTGATGCCTATCCCAGTGAGCGATGCTGGCAAACACATGCAGCGTATGACCATTAATTCTCTGAGTATCTACAGTGGTTCTCAGCATAAGGCCGAGGCCTGGGAATTTTTGAAATGGGCTGCCCAGGCACCGCAGCAGCAGCAATACGCCGCTTTCGCTGATACCCCGGTCAACAAGACAGCCTTTGCCAATTCCAATACCATCATCAAACCTGCCTCTTTTTATCCAACGCTTCAAGTTGAGGCCACAAACATTCGTCCTTATCTGCTCTCAAGCAAGACACAGTTGACCACGACGATCACGAATATTCTCCAGGATCTGATCCGTGGAAAGATCTCGCCAACTGATGCCGCCAGCCAGCTCGAGCAGCAAGGCAATAGCGTCTTAGCTGGAAACTAGGATCATTCTTTCTGGTGAGGATGAAAAGATACTCTCTCTGATCTTTATCTATGGGATCTCTTCATCCTTCCTCCTCTGTTCCACCATGCATTGTTTCACGATAAGCCAGGCTCATAAACTATGACAAAGGAGCGTGTTTATGCACATGTCCATCCCCGATGATCAGCGTCGCGGTTCCTTGAGAGGACCAGCCCGGTCGCAGACGCTATGGCAGCGTTTCTGGAAGTTTCTGCGTTCCCGCGACGCACGTGGTTATTTTTATATTGCGCCCTGGGTCATTGGTTATGTCCTCTTTAACATTTACCCACTGCTCAGAACCATCTATCTCAGCTTTACTGACTATAATCTTTTTCTTGATCCAAAGTGGATTGGCCTGAAAAACTATCAGCAGATTTTTTTTCATGATACGATCTTTCGCACGGTTCTGACGAACATGTTGTTTTATGTGACCATCTCGACTGTGATGACGATTGTGTTGGGTCTCCTCTTTGCGGTACTCTTAGCTCGCAATTTTCCAGGCAACTATCTGTTTCGCACCATTTTTTATGTTCCGAGTCTGATGGTTGGTATCTCAATTGCGACCCTGTTTGGGCAGGTCTTTCGCAGTGGGGAAGTGGGTCTGGCGAATAGTATGCTGGGCTGGGTGCATCTTGCTCCATTCAACTGGCTCCATTCCAATACATCGCCTTTACTGGCTCTGGTCGCGGTACTCCTGGTCGATTTCTGGTTTATCGGTGGGAATATGCTTATCTTCCTGTCAGGTATTCGCGGCATCAATCCAGAGTTTTACGAAGCAGCGAGAATTGATAGTGCGAATGCCTGGCAGCGTTTTATCCACGTGACGTTGCCACTCTTATCGCCGGTGATTGTCTTTAACGTCATCACCAATCTGATCTGGCATTTACAGGCATTTGAGATCCCCCTGGTCTTTGCCTCAAATGCTGGCTCGTTATCGACGGGTCAGACGCTTGGAGATAATAATCGCCTGGCGACCTTTCTGACCTATATCTATACCAAGTCGTTTATCTTTGGGCAATTTGGATATGGCGCAGCGTTGTCGGTGATTGTGTTTGCAATCACATTAGTCCTCACACTGATCGTCCTCTGGATTGCATCTCGCTACACCGTGTATGGCGATTAAGGGCGGAGAGAATAGGAGAAGATCAGTTTATGCTCACAACTCATACCAGAGAGGCTGCAACTACTCTGCAGAGACCTCCAATGCCAAAAGACGGGCGTCAGCGCAAGAAGCTCCGTTTTGATCCGGGCCTGTTCGCAACATATATCATCCTTTTTGTGGGGGCGTTTATCTTTCTTGCACCATTTGTGTGGCTCATCTCGGCCTCTTTGAAGGATGATGCGCAGTTCAATCTGGTGCCAATTAAATGGATCCCTGACCCGATTGTGTGGAGCAATTTTGTTCGCGCATTTACAGAATTTCATCTTGACCTCTATCTAATGAATAGCCTGTGGCTGGCAGCATTTAGTGTCGTGGTCAATATTGTCGTCTGTTCGCTCATTGCGTATGGTTTTGCCCGCTTTCATTTTCCCGGGCGAAACATCCTGTTTTTCTTGCTCCTCTCAACGATGATGTTTCCCGCTCAGGTGTTAACTATTCCGCTCTTTTCGGTCTTTCGTCAGCTTGGGTGGTTGGGCACCTTTTTACCGATTCTGGTACCAAAGCTGTTTGGCCTGGGAGCGACGTATGAGATCTTTTTGTTCCGACAGTTTTTTATCACCCTGCCCAAAGAGATAGATGAGGCGGCTCAACTTGATGGAGCCTCTACATTTGGTGTGTACTGGCGCATTATTCTGCCGATGGCAAAGCCAACTATTATTGTAACGGCTGTCTTTAGTTTTCTGGATAGCTGGAAAGATGCATGGGGTCCGCTGGTGTATTTGAATGACAACAGCCTGCGTACGCTGCCCGTTGGATTGCTCTTTTTTGTTCGCAATCTGGATGATATTGCCTATCCTGAACTGATGGCGGCAACGCTGATTGCGCTCGCTATTCCAACCATCTTCTATCTCTTTGGTCAGCGCTACATTGATAAAGGTGTGGTGATTACCAGCTCAAAGTAAGTGGGTTTTAACGAGTGTTCTGAATACTGTTTTTGAAAGGTAATGAGGCCATGAAATCAACGTTCAGACGTTTTCACAGTGTTGTGCTCTCGCTCGTCCTTCTCGCTCTGATTGTTCTCGTTGGAACCGGACAGAGTGCTTTGCGACCAACTCAGGCTCATGCGAGCAGTAGTTTTGTGACGCGTAATGGATCGCAATTGCAATTAGATGGATCGACCTTTCGTTTTTCTGGTTCGGATATGGAATGGTTGGGGGAACCTGGTCAGACGAATTTTGAAGTCGATGATGCTCTTGCGACACTGAAGGAGATGGGAGGGACGGTCACACGGTCGCTCTGGCTCACCTCCCTGGGGACGCCAGATTCACTACAGCCCTCGCTCGGTGTCTATAATTCAGATGCTTTTGCGCGTAGCGATTATGTGATCAAACGTGCTGGTGATTTTGGGGTGCGGCTGATTATTCCGCTGGTTGATGGGAATCCCAATGGCGATGGTCAGTATACCCACTATACTGACTGGCGGGGAATCAGCGATGCTAACCAGTTCTATACCAATAGCACAGTGATCAGTGATTACGAAGCGTTTATCTCTGCCTATCTCAATCATGTGAATATCTATACTGGCATTGCTTTAAAAAATGATCCGACGATTCTCGCCTGGGAGACGGCTAATGAGCTTACGACTCCCCAGAGCTGGACACAGACGATTAGTAGCTATATCAAAGGGATTGATACCAATCATCTGGTTGGCTCTAGCCCGGTGGCTAACGAGATTAATAGCAGCGATTTGAGCATCAGCAGCATTGATATCGAAGATGATCATTTTTATCCCATGAGTGTTGCCAATTTGAATAGCCATGCTAGCACTGTTCAGAATGCAGGCAAGGTCTATATCGCTGGTGAGTATGATTGGGCGGCGTATACCTCAGGAAGCGATAGTCTGACCAGTTTTCTTCCTGCTCTGGAGGGAAATAGTGCGGTCTCGGGTGATATGGCCTGGGAGCTTTTTCCCCATCGCAATACCTATGGATTTGAGCCCTATAATGCCGGAAGTCTCGGGCTGGCATTAGGTCTGCACTATCCAGGCGATACGACGGACATGCGCACAAATGCTCAGAGATTACGCACTCATGCCTTTGCGATGGCTGGGATTTCAACTCTCCCTGCTCATCTTGTTCCGGGAACACCAGTGATGATGCAGGTGGCAGGACAGAAGCTCTACTGGCGTGGTACTGCTGGTGTTGATACCTACTCGGTCGAGCGTTCGACAAGTAGTGCGAGCGGCCCATGGACAACGATTTGTACTCAATGCACGACTGATGCAGCGGCTCCATATGTTGATGCATCTCAGCCTGCTAGTGGTCAGATCTGGTATCGCGTTCTTCCGTATAGTCTGGATGGAGTGGCTGGTAGCTATTCGCAGGCGATGCAAGCCCGAGGCGATGTGGTGGTTGGCAATAACAGTTTTGAGTCTCCCGCGTTGAGCGCTGGCACATTCCAGGTTGCTCCTTCTTCTGCCAGTTGGACGTTTACTGGAAGTGCGGGTATAGCGACGAATGGAAGTGCATTTACCAATGGAAATCCATCGGCTCCTGATGGCGGCCAGGTGGCGTTCCTCCAATCAAATGGAAGTATCTCGATTCCCGTGACGTTGCAGACCAATACAGGGTATTGTCTCACGTTCCAGGCGGCTCAACGTGGGAACTATAATAATGGCGGGCAGGACTTTAAGGTTCAGTTCGATGGTCAGGCAGTCGTTGGAAGCTATAAGCCCGATGGCTCGCAGTATGACGTGTTTATCTCTTCTTATATTATGGTACAGACGGCCTCACATACGCTTCAGTTTGTGGGACTGGACTCTGCTGGAGGAGATAACACCGCCTTTATTGATTCTATCCGTATGGTTACCTGTTAGTGAGGAGGAATGCTTCACTAGAGTGAGCTTCGGGCGCAGGAGAGGATCGTCATGAATGAGAGCTTTGTCTCTATTCTCCAGTCAAAACTAACGTATGGTGATGGAGACAAAGTTCTGATAGTATTCTAGAGAACGATTGAATACTGACATCTGTCAGTATGTAGGAGCTCATGCGAATACAAGCATTAGTATTAAGGTGAGGTGAGGTTCGTTTATTATGGTACAGAAGCATCTATCTTCAACAGTTAAAAAGATTCATCTTGTCTTTAAAACACATCTTGATCTTGGTTTTACTGATTTTGCGCAGAAGATTCAATCTGCTTATTTCTCTGAATTTATCCCAAAAGCCATCGAGACTTCGCGCACATTGCGGCATCTTGGAGAGCACTATGGGCGTTCCGAGCGTTTTGTCTGGACCACTGGCTCCTGGCTGCTATATGAGTATCTTGAGCAGGCCAATGCCCAGGAACGTGCCAATCTTGAGCGTGCCATCCTTGATGGGGATATTGTCTGGCATGCATTGCCATTTACAACGCACAGCGAATTACTTGACCCAGAGTTATTCCGTTTTGGCCTCAAGCTTTCGCAGCGTCTGGATCAACGTTTTGGCAAGCACACAATCGCTGCCAAGATGACCGACGTTCCAGGTCATACGCGTGGAATCGTCCCACTGCTGGCTGAAGCTGGCGTGCGTTTTCTGCATATCGGGGTCAATGATGCTTCGACACCACCAGATGTGCCTGATCTTTTTGTCTGGCGTGCGTCCAATGGAGCAGAGATCATCGTTCTCTACTCAAAAAATGGTTACGGTGGCGTCTTTACCGGGTCTGGTCTGGAAGAGGCACTGGCTATCGAGCATACCCTGGATAATCGCAATCCGCAGTCGGTTCAAGATGTGCGCCATACCTATCTCCATCTGCAGCAACAGTTTCCAGGTGCCATTCTGGAGGCATCCACCCTTGATAAATTTGCCGCTACCCTGCTGCCTGTACAGAGCACCTTGCCGATTGTGACCGAAGAACTGGGTGACACGTGGATTCATGGAGTTGGCTCTGATCCCCTCAAAGTCAGTCAGTATCGTGAGCTATCGCGCCTGCGCACAGACTGGTTGCGGCAGGGGACCTTCCAGGAGGAAGATCCGGCCTTCGATCGGTTTAGTCGACATCTGCTTCTGGTTCCTGAACATACCTGGGGCATGGATGAGAAATTGTATCTTGCAGATACTGTGAACTATGATCGAGAACGTTTTCAGAAGGCGCGTCATACGCCACGCTTTACGGACTTTGCATCTTCCTGGGATGAACAACGAGCCTATCTGCGCTCGGCGATAGCGGATCTGGCAGAAACGCCTCAAGCAAGCGAGGTACAACAGCATCTGGCAGCTTTACAGCCACAAAGGCCACGGCAGTTAGAGGATGGCCGGAGTACTCCCGATAGCGTCATCCACACTCCCCATTTTCAGGTGCGTTTTGATCTCAATACCGGAGCACTGGTACAGTGCGTAGAACTGGCAACCGGACGAGAATGGGCCTCGCCACAACAGCAGTTGGGTAGATTTCGCTATCAAATGTTTGACCAGACTGATTATGACCGTTTTCAAACAGAATATGTGCGTCTGACAGAGGCGGGGGCATGGTGGATGATCCATGACTTTAGCAAACCAGGGATCGAGCATGTAGCAACGCAGAGTGCTATGGTCCTCCCACAACTGCTCAGTAGTACCATCGTAACACATGTGCAAGAGATCTGCGTTCTGGGTGTCTATACGCTTCCCGAGTCGGCTGTAACGATGTATGGGGCTCCACGTTTACTGACCCTGGAGTGGCATTTCCCTCATAATGTTGCAGAAATTTATCTCACACTGCAATGGTTTGAGAAAACTGCCACGCGCTTGCCAGAGGCACTCTGGCTGGATTTCGCGCCTCTCATCTCGAACGTTCATGGGTGGCAGATGGAAAAAGTGAGCGAACTGGTCGACCCACTTGATGTTCGTATGCAGGGGGCTCGTCATCTTCATGCTATCGATCAGCGCGTCCACTATCACGATGAGCGAGGGCAACTGAGCATCACCTCGCTTGACGCTCCACTGGTGGCACCCGGCGGCCCGGCCCTCTTACGTATGACGCGCGAGCAGCCTGATATGACCCGAGGTATGAGCTTTAATCTCTACAATAACGTCTGGGGAACAAACTTTCCCATGTGGTATGACGATGATGCTCGACTGCGTTTTATCCTGAAATTTGGCTCTACCAGATAAGGCTCGCCTGTGCATCTGCTGGACTAAAAATATTCATGCATTTATTAAATGCATTTATTGAAAAATAATAAAATTTTGTAGAAAGAGGAATAAAAGTTAGTGAGACACATAAAACAGAACCACATCCCGGCGGAGACGCGCCGTTGGTATAGTAAGGTGTATGGGGGCTGGATGGGCAAATCAATTGGTGGGACATTGGGTATGCCTTATGAAGGTGACATGCGCTTGCTCGATATCCAGGACTATGATCCGACCATCTCGCTTCCTGCTCCCAATGATGATCTAGATCTTCAACTGGTCAATTTACATGCGTTGGAACAATATGGTCCACGGTTACAGGCTGTTCATCTTAGTCGCGAATGGCTGGAGCATGTCTTCTTTCCATTTGACGAATATGGGTATGCACTCGCCAATCTGAGGCGTGGTCTGGTACCGCCCGTTGCGGGCTGGTTTAACAATCCCTTTATTGATTGTATGGGATCGCCCATCCGCTCCGAACTCTGGGCTATGATTGCTCCTGGTCAACCAGAGATTGCTGCCTATTATGCCTGGCAGGACGCGCAGGTCGACCATGCTGGTGGTGAAGGCATGTATGGTGAGGTCTTCTTTGCCGTTATTGAAAGCCAGGCTTTTATTGAGAGTGATCGTGATCAATTAATTGCCTGTGGCCTCCAGCATATTCCTGAACAATCGCGCGTGGCCCAGGCTGTCAGGCATACCCTGGCCTGCCATGCTCAAGGTCTGACCTGGCAAGAGTCTCGCGAGAGTATTCTCGCCCACTTTGGACATACAAACTTTACCGATGCACCACTCAACGTAGCTTTTACGATTGTAGGCTGGTTATATGGAGCAGATTTTGGCGAGGCCATCAGGATTGCCATTAATTGTGGCTATGATACCGACTGCACTGGCGCGACGTTGGGCTCGATTCTCGGAATTATTCTGGGTGCAGAAGCCATTCCGACCCGTTGGAGCGATCCTGTAGGAAATCAGGTTGTCGTCAGCGATCCAATTCGTTATTTAGATGCCCCAAAGACACTTGAAGAACTGACCGAGCGGACCCTCTGTGTCGCCTTTGAGACCCAGGCCTTCTGGCAGAACAAGCAGCTTGCCAATATATTGCTGGCTCGTTTTCAAGAAGAACTGTATAACTTTCGGCCAGGAGCGTTTAATCCGCAATTTGCAGATGGACTGCTTATTGAGGACACGCTGGGCCTTTCGGTTGCCTTTCAGGATGGCCATCCTGCAATTGGTTGTGAGCAGACAAAATCTCTGCTCATCACCCTGACCAATAAGCATAAGCAGCCCTGGCAGGGAGAACTAAGCCTGCAAGTGCCAGCCGGGTGGTCAGGCTCAGAGACACAGTTTGTTGAATTGGACCCTGAGGAAACCTGCACCTATGTCCAGATGGTGACAGCAGATGAACAGATGCAAGAAGCGTATGAAGTCACCATTAACCTGACGCGTAGCCATCAAGATGTGCTCTGGCATACCCAGAAATTTCCGGTAGCCATGGTGCCAGCCAGACATTGGGAGTTTGTGATAGGGGACCAGCAGTGGTCTGAAAAAGCTATTATTGCCGGAGATCGATTGGATCTGCCTGTTGATTTCGCGGACTATACGGGAGTAGTAAGGGCTCATACCCTCCTTGAGAATCCAATCGATCGGAAGGTGCGTTTCATCGTATCGGCCCGTCCAGAGGTAGAGGTTCGCCTCGATGGAAAGATCCTCTGGACAACAAGTGCAGCGGACAGCGTGCTGCCAGCTTTTCATCGTGCTGAACCTGGCAGTTTCTACGAAGGTTTTCTCAGTGAAGGAACTCATGAGCTAGAGTTGATCTTTACGCGAGGTGCACAGAATCAGAATGCAGATGACATTATGGTCATGCTTGTGGCTGATAGCAGCATTCATCAGCCAGGGCCATATTATTATTTCACAGACATTCTTTTTGCCTGGCCTTTTCAGTCGTAAAAATGGGCCATATATGTATTGGCGATACGTCACAACACATATTTGTTGTATCGCCAATGCATGTACGGCTATCGTTCCAGTGACATGCCGAGTCCCTGTTCGAGAGCCAGTTGATAGACATGCCCGGCCAGGGCAATGTCTTCAATAGCCAGGCCAAAGGGATTGACCAGGATAATATCCTCTGCTGTTTTTCTACCCTGTTTTGTGCCAACGACGATATCACCGATCTCGGCATCAACTTTGCGTGCCCGGCGAGCTGGCACAGTGCCGGCCTCATCTGGTCCAAGAGCCAGCCCCTCACGATAGAGCCTTCCGATCATGCGATGCGAATCATTTTTCACCAGCTTCCAATCATCTACAACCACCAGGTTGGCTTGAAAGAAGACTTCCGGCAATGCGTCGTCAAGCGAGATATTGACGAGAATGGCTCCGGGCTGTAGCCAGGAAAACTGAATATAGCCAGTTGTGGTGGTGGTGGTAGGAATAATCAATTGAGCAGAACGGATGGCATCTTCAGCAGATGCAACTGCTTGAAGAGAGACGTTTGATCGTTGCAGTGCTGGTTCGAGCGTTTGCTGGAGAGCTGTAATCCGTGTCGGATCAGTATCAAAAATAGTAATGGTCTGTAACGTTGAAAGTCGTTGTAACAGCAATTCAATGTGGGCCTGGGCCAGCACGCCCGCACCGATGATCGCCAGACAGGTGATAGGGCGACCATAAAATAGATCGACCGCTAAGGCACTGACACTCGCTGTTCGTAGGCTTGAGAGATAAGCTCCTTCCATAATACAGAGAGGGCGAACTGAGAGTGGATCATACAGAATCGTCAGACCATTCGCACGAGGTAAGCCACGTTTCGGGTTAGCAATATTGCCATTAATAATTTTTGTGCCTGCAAAGTTCCATGGGCCTCCAAGATACCCTGGCATATTCAGGCTTCTCACTGGCTCATTCTGGATATTTCTCCAGCCGAGATAGGCCTCATCGGGAAGATTACTCTCTCCATTGCCATGGAGCCGGAACATTTCGCGGATAATGGCCACACTATCGATTTTTTGACAGAGCGCTTCTACTTCACGACGACAAAGATAAAGAATACCTTCTGCTTCGTGCATACATATCGTCCTTATTTCCAACAATAGTGTTCTACGATATTTTAAAAAGGATTCCATAACGGGTGTTCAATTTTTTGAGCTCTTCACCACTTCAGATGGCTCTACCTCTTTTTGCGTCCCTCTGAAAAATACCATTTTGGATCTTAAAAAACAAGGTGAAGAGATAAAAAAGGCTTTATCTATGAAAGATCATTTTATTTGAGGGAAGACGAAAGAAAGCCAGGAACCCTCAGTGTGATCTGAGAGGTTCCTGGCCAGAGGTTGTCTGTTTGCAGCTCTGTGGGCGAATTAGCCCATAATCGTGTGGACGTAGTGCTGGGTCTCACCGGGTGTATAGGCGAGCCAGTTGGCACCACCGGCTCGTACGGCAGCATTCACATTGCCAGGGCCAGCATTATACGCGGCCAGCGCCTTGGCATAATCACCACCATACATGCGACTGAGATCAGCCATATGGCGAGCGGCACCATCCAGGGCCGAATTGGGATCGTAAGGATTGACGCCCAGGGCCGCAGCCGTTCCGGGCATAAACTGTGCAATCCCGATTGCACCAACGGAGGAGCGGGCATTGGGATTAAAGCCACTCTCTTGCTGAATCTGACGGACAAAGAGATCCGGGCTAATGCCATGGCGAACAGCGGCGGCGCGAGCCACGCTCTCATACGAACTGTTAGCAGCCACTGATGCAGTCTGTACCTGGATAGTCTGAGACGCGGTTGCGGGGGCAGACGGAGTCGATGGGGTTGCGAAGAAGGTCTGGAATCCCATGAAACCGGTCAGAGCAAGACCGGCAACGGAACCAGCCAGCACAGCACTCCAGCCAGCGGCTTTCTTCTGGGTCGCAGGACGGTGGTTGTGCAGGGTGGTTGGAGTTATCATGTTCAGCAAATTACCTTTCGTATCGGCTATCGCGGAAAGAACACACTGTGTGTTCTCGTCCATATATCAGGTGTCGCAACACCGTGTTTTCAACAAGTTGTTTTCTTCAACACCCACAGTATAGAAGCCCAGCCTCACGATGGCCTAACATTCTCAGCCAGATTTCTTGCAGAGACCTCACGAAGCTCATTGCCGGGCTTATAATGGATGTCTTCATCGCTTGACCTTCCCCCTGCTGGAAGGTTTTATACTCTGTAGCAACGAGTAGCAATGAAAGGAATAAGCGTATAATGAGAGAACTCCTCCAGATTGGCGAAGTTGCGCGGCTGATCGGAGCCTCGACGAAAACCATCCGTTATTATCATGAAATCGGTCTGCTCCCCGAACCAGAGCGCACAGAGAGCGGGTATCGCCTCTATACCGCTCAGCATCTCCTGCGTTTACAGCGCATTCGTCGCCTGCGTGCCCTGGGACTTTCACTCGAACGTATCCGCGCGATTCTCGATGAAGCTCCGGAGAACAATGAGAGTACGTTGCGCGCTGCCCTGCATGCCCTGGTGGAGGAAACTTCGGCGCAAATATTGGAGCTAGAAGAGCGCCGTAGCTTCCTGCAACAGCTTCTGGCTCGCGACGAACTTGAACCTGCGGATAAGGACGCGTATCTGCTTCTCTCACCGGAACTCAAAGCACAACTTGCTCCCCAGTTTGAAAGTATGAGTACCGAGTATCTGGCATGGGGACAGAGAATGGATGCTATGCTTGGAGCATTCCATTGGCCTGATACGACCAGAACATATCTTCAGGCGCAGATGCAATATGTAGCTGATCACGCGGAAGAGTATCGCACCCTGTTTGCGCTGGAAGAGCGTTTCGCCGCGCTGGCCAGTCTGGCGGAAGATGATCCAGACGTTGAACGTCTGGCAGATGAGTATGTCCAGAGCCAGGAGATGGCGTTGCTCTATCAACAATTGGCAAACTTCGACATGGGCGAGGAGAAGCCATTCTCCAGCGCACTTGGTGGCTTGATGTCCAGTATAGCTTCGCCCGCGCAACAGCGCTTCTTTGCATTGCTCAGCCAGAAAATCTCTTCCCGGCGTGCGGATACCTTGTCCACTTCAACAATTGAACAGGAGCAGTAGCTATGTCACGCCTTACGTCTACCAGCGCCTTTTCCTATGCCGCGCAGAAAGGTCCGTATCTCAGTATCTGGGGCGCATTCTTTTTCGTTTCCTTAAGCGAAGGGATGCTGGTCGTCTTGCTTATTTTGCGCTTTGTCCCCACAACTCTTCTGCAAACGCTGACCCTGCTGTTGATGGGTTGCTTTCTTATCAGCATGTTCGGCAAGTTGCTCTGTCCACTCTGGACGCACCATGGCCTCTCGACAACGGAGCTGGAGCTGCACTATGGTCTCGACATTCACGTCAAGGTACCTCGCTCACTCATTGTCTCTGCTCAGCCGGTACAGGAAAAGATGGGGCCATTCTCAATTCCCCGTTATCATGCGGCCAGGCAGCGCATCTCGCTCGCATTCGCTGAGCGCGGTCAGATATTGCTGTGCCTGAAGCACCCGGTTGCTCTGCGTCTGCGCGGGCGTGTTTGTCTGACCAATCAGATCCTTATAAGCCTGGATGATCGCGAGGCCTTTCTGGCTGCGCTCGATCTTGCGCACACGCATCAAGAGGAGAGAGCTGTCCCCATTGAGCAGGCACTCTCAACCTATGCTCGCACTGAGCCATCTGTCCAGTCTGTGCGGCGCGAACTCCCACTGATTGCAGACGACGCTCCAGTGGCTCTGCGTGCAGAGAACCTGACTCGGAGTTATGCGAGCTTTACTGCTGTTGACTCTCTCAATCTTGCGGTGCGTCAGGGCGAAATCTATGGCTTTCTGGGCCCCAACGGTGCTGGCAAATCGACCACCATTAAAATGTTTGTTGGCCTGCTGAAACAGACTGCTGGCAGTGCCTGGGTGGCGGGCCATGATGTCTGGCGTGAGCCACTACAGTCGAAAATGGCTCTGGGCTATGTGGCAGATCGGGCGTTGCTCTATAATCGTCTGAGCGGGCGCGAATTTCTGGCTTTTCTGGGGCAGCTTCGAGGTCTGCCACTCAAAGAAACGGAGCAAAAGATTGCCTCCCTGCTTGATCTACTCGAACTGACTGATGCGGCTGAGCGGCTCTGTGGCTCCTATTCCTTTGGGATGAAACGCAAACTGTCCCTCGCTGGTGCGCTCTTGCACGAGCCGAAGGTGTTGATTCTCGATGAGCCGCTCAACGGGCTTGATCCTCGTAGCGCGCGTCGATTGAAAGACCTGTTCATGGAACTTGCGGCTGGCGGCACGACCATCTTTCTTTCTACGCACGACCTGACGACCGCCGAAGAGATCTGCCAGCGCATTGGCATCCTGCACCGGGGACATCTGCTGGCTGAGGGCAGTCCCGCTGTCCTGCGCGACCTGGCCTCAGCGAGGGATCTGGAAAGCGTTTTTCTGAGTTTGACCGCCCAATCTCAGGAGGTGCTTCTGTGAATCCTATACAGGCCATTTTGCGTGCGTCCTTACAATCCACAAGCAATGGACTGCGTTTTGACGCACGTCTGCGCGTTGGCACACTATTTGCTCTGCTGATCCAGCTTCTCCTGGCGGCCTGGGCGTTGAGCCATCTCATTTCTGCATGGACTCAATGGAAAGCATTAGATGGCATGGCTATGAGTGCTCACCTCTGGCTGACATGTTTGCTGGCCTGGAGCATGATTGTCCTCTTTGCCGTCCTCACGACAGTAGTGCATGGCCTTGGTAGTGATGAAGCTCTGCTGCTGGCGATCCAGCCGTTTGAGCCAGCCACGCGCTTTCGCGCACTCTATAGTCTGGTGCTCTGGCGTGGTGTGGGAAACTGGCTGCTCTCTGAAGCCCTGCTTCTTGGCATTGCTCTGAGCCTGACGCTTGGTTGGGCTGCTCTCCCCTGGTTGCTGCTTCTGGTTCTGGGTGCGCTCTGCGTGGCATGGTTGAGTATATTTCTGACACTCCTGGCCATACACTGTATCCTGCCGTATACTGGTCGTGTGCTGCTCTACAGTCTGTTCTGTGCTATGGGCCTGGGATTACTCCTTCTCCTGGTGCACTCTCTGCATTGGGATGCAGTGTGGGCACACAAAATGAGCAGGGGGAGTGCGCTCCTCTTTGCACAGTTTTCAGCGCTTGCAACTGTACCTCTCGCCTGCCCTATCAGTGATTGTCTTCTTGTGCTTTGCCTGCTCCTGGCCTGGTTTCCCCTGGCTCGCCGCACTGGTCTGCTCTATCTTGCAACCTTGCAAGGGCAGCAGGGACGCGATAGCTCCCCTCGTGCCGTTGTCCGGCCGGGGTCTGGAATGCTGCTGACCCTGCTCAAACGCCGCCGCACACTTCTCGGGGCACTCCTTTTTAAGGGAGTTCTTCAGCAGAGTCGTCATCTTTTTGCCTGGCTGCGTCTGCTGGTGCTGGTCGTATTGTTAGCACTCTTCCCACTTGTACGTCCATCGCTGGCCTCGCTCCCTCTGAGCGACACCCTGGAGGTCACTTTTTATGCCGCCTGCATGGCCTTTCTGGCACTGTTCGAGTACATGCCCTACGCGATTGGTGGCGAGGGAGCGCGTCTCACACTCTACCTGACCGCGCCGCTTGCACCTGCGACATTTTTACGTGTACGTCTCTGCTCATACCTGCTGCCTACGCTCCTGATCGGCTGGCTCTGTGCGCATCTCCTGGGTCTCTGGACTGGCCTCAATTTACTCGCGCTCTCCCAGGCATTGGCGCTACTCAGTCTGCTTCTCACTGGCTATGCCACTTTGACCGTTCTCGGGAGCGCACTGGACGCGGATCTCACTCAGTTCGTTGAAGACAATCTGCAAACGCTGATGCTGGAGGAGATGCCTATCACACCCCGTCGCTTGCAATTGCTCAGTCTGACCATCCTGCTGTTCGGAGTCATGCTCCTCCTCTGCTGGAAACTCCCCATGCCAGGCGCCCTCCTTGCTCTGGTCGCACTGGATGCGTTGCTACTGGTGATTGGTGAGCGGCTTGCTAGAGCTCAACTTGCGCGTTTGCTGCGATAAGCGGCCTCCCAGTCTTTTGCCTATAGTTATGCTTTAGGAGGAGTGATCTCGTGATCTCGAAAGAAAGGACGCCAGGGTCCACAGTCAAGCATAAAAGGTTGCATAAGTGCTCGCTCTGCTTGAACCGTATGCATGAGATCGTGAGCGGCCCATGTATGAAGCATCTCCACAAGCGTAACTGTGCCCAGCTGAGGATGTTGTACGCTCCGTTTCAGGTCATCATTCTGTAGATGTTGTAGCATATCGAGGCTATCCTGGCGATATGCTACAAAGGCTGTCACCAGCTCTTCAGGAGTCTGCGAGGCAAGATCCGAATGCGGCTGCTCTGGATCAAACGCCACAAAATCCTCACCTGCTAAGAAGGCCTGGACGCGAACAGGATAGAGAAAGCGTTCTGCTTCCAGCAAATGGTGTAAGCACTGAAGCGCCGACCATTCTCCTGTCGCTGGCTGGCGGCTGAGAAGATCAAGAGGTAGAGAACGCACGAGTTGCTGCCATCGTTCAGGAGTCGTAGAGAGAATAGCCTGTATATGTGTTAATGACATAGATAATGAAACATGCCTTTCTATTTCTTTAGAGATCCAGAGCTTGCAGACCATGGAGGCCGAGCGTTAGAGAGACCTCACCTCCGTGGTGGAGATCATGTTCAATGAGATGCCAGATGATCCATTGGCGGGTAAATAATGCAGGCTCGTCGCCGGGATCATTTTCGTAACTCTGCAGCATCTCCTCAGGCGTCCAGCTTGCCAGCGCTTCCTGCATGACGCGCCAGCTAGTCTCCAATCCAAAGACCAGCTCTGCAGCATCCCGCTCTGGAGCCCCCTTGCTATCCCAACGTCCCAGACTGGCAAACTCCTCGTCACCTACTCCTATCATATCGTGAAACCATCGTGCGCGCCCCCCAATCATATGGCGCACAATAGTGCTGATCGAACGTAGCCCTGGCGCGACACTTAGCGTCAGTTGCTCGGTAGTCAGTGGGGCAATAGCCTTCGTTAAGAGCGTCTGGTAGTCAGACCAACCTTTATAAAAGACTGCAAGCGTCGATGGATCTTCAGTCATAGTATCCAACCGTTTCTCTTAGAATAGCCCTAAAAAAAGTATCTTTTTACTTTATACCATTTAGAACGCTATCCAGTCTAGCCAGAACCATTAAGAATTGTCAGGGCCCGCTCTCAACATATGAATACGCTTCATCTCTGCCCAGCACGCGAGGGCAGAGATGAAGCGTTAGGAGCCATCGGTGAGGGAGATCTGCAACAAATATGCCTGATCTGGTTGTGTTTCTTGATGAAGAACAACTCAGCTCCACAGACGGACCTTTTTAGTGACCAGTTTGAGTGCTGAGTGGAGGAAGAGCTCCGAGTTGGCGGAGAAGGCCAAAGAAATCCTCCAGATGCCAGGTATACACGATAACTCCCTGTTCGATGCGGTGGAAGTCGCAGGTCCGCATTGTAATAGAGCGGCCGGTCGGTGGAACCCCGAAGAAAATATTCTGATTTATTCCCGATTTTGCAACAACTTTACCTCCTGGTACTCGAAGCATTGACAAGAAACTGGTTTCTCATTATACTTTAGGCAAGATAGAGATTGTATTCAACTAAAACACGTGTATTTTTTTTAATCCGGTAAAACGGTACACCCACTTTTAGTAGCGACTAGAAGGATGAATCGATATTCTCTCGATGATTTGTAGAAGGTGATACATGGTTTGACAGAGAGAAAATCGATAAGGGTGCTGGTCTGACTTCAAGGTTGTCGTCAGGCTTACTTTGCCGTGCATTACGGACATGATTACGTCTACACGACCAGACGTAAGTACATGCTGTTTACAAGCAAGGCTCTATCGAAGACAATGTTGTGTTTGATGATCAAAGGAGTCACACTGATGCACACACGAAGTGTAAAGCAGGTAGGCATAGCCGTCATCCTGATGACGGTTTGTCTGGCTGGCACCTTCAATCTCGTTCCTCATCTCTTTCCTCTAAAAAGAGCGTTAGCGGCCTCTTCAGGCCCGGCTCTCTCAGTTGATGCAGCTGCTAATCAGCACGCGATTGATAGTGGTATCTATGGGATGGCCCAGTATCAATTGGATACAGCGCTTCAGTCCGAGCTCAAGCTTCCCATGGCTCGTTGGGGCGGGGATGGTACAACGACGTACAACTGGCTGCAAGATGCTTACACAACTGCATCGTACGCTGATTTTATTAGCGGCAACGGGGAGACCAATCCTACGCCGAGCGGTCAGGTGGATACGTTAGTCTCGGCTCAGCAGCAGTGGGGTGGTCAGACCGTCGTTACCGTTCCATTTATTGGGTATGTCACCAAATCGTCGCTATATAATTGTTCGTATCTCAAGTCGCAATATCCGCCTCAGTGGGGCTACTTCCCCTATATTCATCCCAATGGTGATGATTGTGGGAATGGAAAGTATGCAGATCCGCCACATGATATTATTCCAGATACGAATCTCAACAACAACTATATTCCATCGAGCTCTACCTTGATGAAAGACTGGATCGATCATTTAACGAACAAGTACGGTCCTGCTGCCACCAGTAAGATCATCTATCAGATGGATAACGAGCCAGAGAACTGGCTGATCACACAATTTGATATTCACCCAGATCCAACTGGATTTGACGAGATCGTCAATAAAACCATCGATTATGCGGCCATGGTGAAAGCTGCTGACTCCACTTCCAGGGTAATGGGACCCTCTAATGGATATCCATATGGATACATCTACATGGGTTCCAACAGCAAGTCAGGTGATAATTATGCCAGTCATAATTCTACTCCCTGGCTACCCTATTATCTCCAATCGATGAAAACATATGAGCAACAACATGGGACGCGGCTCCTGGATTATCTGGATGTGCACTTTTATGGCGATTCTTCCAGTGAAGATAGCGCGACTGAGGATACTCCGGCTGCCAATGCTGCCCGTCTGGATTCAACGCGGGCCCTCTGGGACCCAACCTATACTGGCGATAGTGCTCTCAACAAGTATATTCCCGGCGAACAGCCACAGGATAAACTCGGCGTCATTGGCGAGCTCCATCGGTGGATTAATGAGTACTATCCTGGCACAAAGTTGAGCATCTCAGAGTACGATTTTGGGAATCATGATCATCTCAACGGAGCATTGACACAGGCTGATGTTCTGGGCATCTTTGGACGGGAAGGATTGGATTCTGCCGATCTCTTCTATGATCCAAAATCGACAGATCCTGTTGCATACACCTATCGAATGTATCTCAATTATGATGGGAATGGTGGGAGATTTGGTGATACTTCGGTACAGGCAACCAGCGGTGATCAGAGTCAGCTCTCTGTCTATGCAGCCAAACGTAGTAGCGATAATGCCCTGACGTTAATGCTGGTAAATAAGACCGCCAATGACCTCACCAGCCCATTGGCGCTGAATAATTTCTCGACCTCAGCGAGTAGTGCTCAGGTCTATACCTATAGTGGCGCAAACCTGAGTACGATTGTGCATCAGGCTGATGCCCCGATCAGTGGCAATAGTCTGACGACCACATATCCTGCCAACTCGATTACCTTACTGGTCATTCCCAACGGTTCAACGGTACAGCCCACGCCCACGCCAACCCCAGGAACAGGCGGAACCGTCACCTTAACGCCAATTGCCGATCGTGACAATTACGCCTCGTCAACGGGCTCAGAGACAACATTGAACGTCAGTCAGTATCAATATGACTACCTCAAGTTTGATCTCTCGTCCGTAAGTAATGTGAACTCTGCCCACCTCCGTCTGTATCGAGGCAATAATGATCAAGGGACCATTACCATGAACGCCTATCAAGAAAGCAATAACGGCTGGACAGAGGGGAGTAATAGCCTGCCCGCGCCTGGCAGTCAGATTACCAGCCTCTCTTCCTCGGATGTCGGATATGTGGATTTTGATGTGAGCAGCTATATTCAGTCGGCTAAGGCCAGTGGCAATACCGTGACGCTGGTGGTGAACTCCAGCAATGTTCCCTGGGAGTACTTCTATTCACGAGAAAGTGGAAGCAATAAGCCGCAACTGGTCTTAGGAACGAGTTCGTCTGCGTCTACTTTGACTCCAACTGCCGATCGTGACAATTACGCCTCGTCGACGGGTTCAGAGACGACATTGAACGTCAGTCAGTATCAATATGACTACCTCAAGTTTGATCTCTCGTCCGTCAGTAGTGTGAACTCTGCCCATCTTCGTCTGTATCGAGGCAACAATGATCAAGGGACCATTACCATGAACGCCTATCAAGAAAGCAATAACGGCTGGACAGAGGGGAGTAATAGCCTGCCCGCGCCTGGCAGTCAGATTACCAGTCTCTCTTCCTCGGATGTCGGATATGTGGATTTTGATGTGAGCAGTTATATTCAGTCGGCTAAGGCCAGTGGCAATACCGTGACGCTGGTGGTAAACTCCAGCAATGTCCCCTGGGAATACTTCTATTCACGAGAAAGTGGAAGCAATAAGCCGCAACTGGTGATTCAATAGACCAATGAGGCCATGGTCTCTCTTATCTCAAGTAGAGAGACCATGGCCTTGTTCGCATTCTTCTGGAATGTTGGGTAAGTTGAGCAATTCTGACAAAACCCTCTATTTGATGAATTCAGCTTGAAGGGCCTGGGCATCGGAGACCAGGGTTGCAATTTTGCTTTTCAGATCTTGTTGTTGTTGCTGCGTGAGACCCCCATTTGTCTGTTGAGCCTGACTGAGCTGTTGTTGGAGCGCAGTGATCTGGTTCTGTAAGTCAGTCGCATGCGTATTCGCTTGATTTAATTGTGTTTGGAGATCGATTATCTGCCGGTTGTTGGCTGTAATAATATCATGAGCCCACAACAGTTCGTTGCCAATGGGAACAATAATAGTATCGTTGGTCAGAGATTGGCCGCCAGTAAGCGCTGGATCTGGATGCCATGCTACGGCAATAGCGGACGAGGCAAAAAAGAGGATATCCCCGGACCCCCAGCGTCCGTCTTCTAAGAGCACTCCATGTCCTGGCTGATCAAGCCGTCTTGCCCCAATATAGGTATTGTTGCTATCCCAATTACTTGCTAAAATCGTGGTTCTGACCGCACCTGTAAATGTTGCTCCATTTTTATCGGTTAAGGTCGTGCCATCGTCATGCCATCCATTTGGAACCATTGATGAATTCCCTTTCTGTGTCGAAGTGAGTGCTGCGAAAAGTTCATCCCAGGGATATGGGCCAGGGCAACGTGAACGATTGACGGGATCAATGGAGAAATGACCGGTAATCCCTCCATCGCCATCCGCCCAACGGGTTGGAATATTCCAGCGCTGACAGATCTCAGTAATGAGCTGGAAGGACGAAGCTTTCTGCGCATCGGTTAACACATTTGAGTTGTCTTCCGCTGGCTTACAGTGTTCGATGGAGATCGTCACATTGTTGGGATTGATGGACGTATTCCACCATGGATCATGCCCTGCCGAGAAGACCCCATTGGCATAGGCGCCATCATTTTCAGAATTACATTGGACAACCTCGCCATCCTGTCCAATCACATAATGGGCACTGACCGGGTTACTACTTCCTTCCGTACTTTTAAAGTACTGAGCAATAGCCTCTGCATTTGAACCACCGGCTGTCCCATGAATGATAATATAGCGAGGCTTATATCCATTGCGATTTGCAAAGGCATTCGTATTTGGGATCTGTAGAATATGCATATTTTTCATCTCTCCTGGAGTCATTCTCTAGTACATGTGCGGAGAACTCTAGTCAGATGGATGCCTGGATAGATCAGAAGAAAATGAGAAAAAGCTGGTGAAGAAGGAGATGTTGTGCCCCACCTTGCTCACGTCCCCCTTTTTGTTGCTCAATTACCTTCCAATGTATAAACGCCATAGATACTTTATAAGGTATCCAATATACGCCGATTTGTCAATATAGAGCAATCAGATACTTTTGATAAAATGTTTCTGATGGAAATTTTTTTATAGATGCGAGCGTATTTCTGATGGAAGCTTCTGAATTTTTATAATTTTTAACTCCTATTGCATTTATAAATGTTTAAGCTGTAAGATATTGGTAACGAAGTGAATAGATTGAGTGATCTCAATACGGGTTCTAGCTTTGAGCATGGGCTGGCTCTCTCTTCTGAGACAGCGAAAGCGTATCTCATTGATGAGCCGTTCTCATGTTTTTGATGATTGGAGTTATGATATGAATACAGATGTTCCAATTGCTGATCTGGGATCGGAGATATTGCATGGGGTTATCTCATGGGATTTTTTACAATTTATGATTGCGCTCATCGTCACACTTCTCTTCGTTTTGACGAGCGCTGCATTATTGTCTTTTCTGGACCGAAAAATTATGGCGCTTATGCAAGATCGCATCGGCCCCATTCATACAGGCGGGCCATGGGGTGTCCTGCAAGCCGTAGCAGATATAGGGAAATTGTTGCTTAAAGAGCAAGTGATCGTGACTGCGAGCGATAAAATTACGTACCTGCTTGCTCCTTGTATATTTATTGCACCAGTCATTGGATCCTTTGCCGTGCTGCCCCTTTCTCCCTATATTAGCCTGCCTGGAACGGCACTGGCAACTGGCCTTGTATTTGTTGTCGCCTTGAGTTCCATCGATGTCGTTGGTGTTTTCATGGCTGGGTGGAGTTCAAACAACAAATATGCCATGATTGGTAGCATTCGTGGTATTGCCCAGATGATCTCTTATGAGCTCCCCCTTCTGCTTTCACTGGTTGGTATTGTGATGCTTACGAGCATTCTTTCTTCACAAGCAGGAGTTGGCACGATTGCGTTTCGCGATATTATGACCTTGCAAGATACATGGCAAGCAACCCATATCCCTGTTCTAGACTGTATCTTTCAAGGTTTTACTCCCTGGTCCTGGTTTGTGCTGATACAACCACTCATGCTCATTATCTATTACACCTGTGGTTTAGCCGAGACGAATCGATCACCATTTGATCTAGCGGAAGCAGAATCGGAGCTTGTCGCCGGGCATCTGACTGAATATAGCGGAGTGCGTTGGGCTATGTTTTTTCTGGGTGAATATGGAAATATGACCATTGTCTCTGCAATTGTCTGTTTTCTGTTTTTAGGGGGGTGGTCAGGCCCTGGTGTTGGATATCTGATCGGCCTTCATTCACTTCTTTGGGGTGGAGTAGGGAATCTGTTAGCACTGGGCTACCTGCTCATGAAAATCTACCTCCTTTGCTTTGTGTTTGTCTGGGTTCGTGCGACCCTTCCACGATTACGCCAGGATCAGTTGATGCGTTTTGCCTGGCTTGTCCTGATGCCTGTGACATTGGGCAATATTGTCGTGACTGGCCTTGTCTATCTTATCGTGAATGCAATCGGCCTGCCCAATGTTGTTTTTCTGATCATTGTTGCAGCAATGAACTGGATTGCCGTCTATGGTTTTGTTAAGTTAACCTGGCGGAGCACACATAGGAATACTCATCGTGCCCAGCGTATGGCGATAAGAGCTCAGCCGCTCCCTTTTGTATGAACGTATAAACAGACTGCCTCACAATTCGTGGTAAGATGAGGGTGAAGAAGGGTCTGCCTTCAAATGTACAGACTATTGTAGAGGAGATTGGGTAATGACAGAGGCAGTCTTTGAGAATTTTATTGGTGGTCAATGGGTCTCATCTCAGAGCGGAAAGCTATTTACGAGCGTGAATCCTGCTCGCACCCATGATATTATTGCTCATTATCAATCTTCCACAGTACAAGATTTAGAAAGGGCTGTAGAGGCGGCATCACGGGCTCAGAAGGCCTGGGGTAGGATGCCTGCCCCAGCTCGCGGCGAGATTCTCTGGCGAGCTGCCGGGCTACTGGAGGCACAGCGGGAAGATCTGGCAATCCAGATGACGCGAGAGATGGGCAAGATCTTGAAGGAGACTCGTGGAGATGTCCAGACCGCCATCGATGTGGCCCGGTTTGTTGCTGGTGAAGGGCGACGTGCCGAGGGCGAAACCGTTCCCTCGGCACTGCCTGATAAGCAATGCATGACACTACGCCACGCCATAGGTGTCGTCGGCATCATTACTCCCTGGAATTTCCCCATGGCCATTCCTGCCTGGAAGACCTTTCCTGCCTTACTCGCTGGAAACGCTGTGATCTTGAAGCCGGCCAGCGATACACCACTCATGGCAATAAAGTTAGCAGAGTGCTTGCAGGCAGCTGGATTGCCTGATGGCGTCTTGAATGTCATTACCGGATCAGGGGCAATTCTGGGAGACGCGTTAGCCAGCCACAAAGGGGTACAGATGATCTCTTTGACGGGCTCTACAGAGGTTGGACGCAGAGTCGCAGAGATCTGCGGACGAGATCTGCGACGTTGTGCACTCGAACTGGGTGGTAAGAATGCGGTTATTGTCATGGATGATGCGAATCTGGACCTGGCTGCCAGCGCAATCATGGTGGGCGCTTTTGGCACGACCGGTCAGCGCTGTACGGCAACCAGTCGCGTCATCGTCCATCAGGCTGTCGTAAAGCCGTTAAGCGAGCGGTTAGTTGAGAGTGCCGGGCGACTGAGAATTGGGGATGGACTGGAGGATGGAATCGAGATGGGGCCGCTCGTGAATATGAGCCGCGTAGGGGCAGTTCATGCCTACACAGAGATTGGAAAGCAAGAAGGCGCAAGGTTAATCGCTGGTGGCGAGCCATTAAAAAATGGTGCCTATAGTGGAGGCGCATTCTATCAACCAACGATCTTTAGTGAGGTCAAACCCGGTATGAGGATCGCGCAAGAAGAGGTATTTGGCCCGTTCCTCTCTCTTTTGCCCGTAGCATCCTATGAAGAGGCCATTGCAGTCGCTAATGGGACGGAATATGGACTCTCCACAGGGATCTTTACCGAGAATGCACGACTGGCATTTCGGGCTATGCGAGATATAGAGTCCGGACTTGTCTATATCAATGCCGGGACAACAGGTTCAGAGATTCACCTCCCCTTTGGGGGAATGAAGGCCAGCGGAAATGGGCATCGCGAATTAGGTCGGGTCTCAGTCGAAGAATTTAGCGAGGTAAAGAGCATCTTTATCTCATATTAAGCACGCTCTTTCCGTTTTTCAACGCTTCAATGAGAAGAGATATTTGATCTGACTGTGATCAAGTCATTCTGAATGCAAGAGGCAGAAGAAAGAAAGAAAGAGAAAAATCGTGAATAAACCCAATCAGAACAATTTCGCCAGAGGCCTCGACACTGTTGCCCAGCCTGTCGTGGTTGACCGAGCCACCTGGCAGGCAGAACTGGATACTCTGCGAGTACGGGAAAAAGCGCATACTCGCACTGGGGATGCGCTTGCGGCAGCTCGTCGGCGGTTGCCGATGGTGGAAGTAGACTCCTCTATCCCGCTCATCGGCCCGCACGGACCAGTCCCGCTGCTGGAAGTCTTCGAGGGCCGAAGACAGTTGATCGCCTACTTTCACATGTGGCACGCAGGTCAACCTGCCGAAGCTCAGTGCGAGGGTTGCACCTTCTTTACTACCCATATTAACGAGCTGTCTTATTTGAACTCGCGAGATGTGAGCTACGCGACCTTCTGTGAGGGACCTTACGAGGAGAGCTCGCGCTATCATGACTTCATGGGCTGGACCATGCCCTGGTACTCGGTGCCACAGGACGCCGTGGACCAGCTGATTGCAGATCGGCACTTCGGTATGCTGGTCAGCTATCTCCGAAACGGTAACCAGGTCTTCGAGACCTACTGGACCACCGATCGCGGCACTGAAGTAATGGCACCATCGTATGGACTTCTGGATCTGACGGTCTACGGTCGACAGGAAACCTGGGAGGACTCGCCCGAGGGCTGGCCACAGCGGCGGGGAGGCACTGACGGCAGCGCGTTCCGTATGGACGGACGTCCCACCGCCCAATGGTCCCGGCTTGCCGCAGGACGCTCTGACGACCTTGGTACCAAAGCTACTGCCACTACCCCACACTGCTGTCAAGCAGAGCGTCCTTTGATCTAGTTACTCAGACCCTGAAAGTTTACCAGAAGATGGCGTGGACCACGCAGAGCAGCATTGTCTCTATAAGGGGGAGGGTCAATGGCGAGCTCTGGTTTAATCAGACGACGGCTTATCTCACCTAGTGCTATCTGGGCTTCGATACGAGCTAATGGTGCTCCAACACAATAGTGAATCCCACTTCCAAAGCCCAGATGCTCATTCCCCTGGCGATCAATAAGACATTCTTCGGGCTGCTCAAACCGTTTTTCATCGTGATTTCCTGAGGCCAGAACAAGAATGATCGTTGCCCCCTGGGGAATCGTTGTGCCTGCAATGGTGATATCTGCCAGCGCGGTACGATTGCGGAAATGGACTGGCGGATCGTAACGGAGTAATTCCTCGACATAGGGAACGATGAGCTCAGGCTTCTGACGCAGGTGCGCTAGCAGTTGAGGTGAACGTAACATCGCCAATGTTCCATTGGTGATCAGATTCACAGTCGTTTCGTGACCAGCAATCAGGAGCAAAATAGCAGTTGCAATAAGCTCCTGTGACGACATCGCACCCTCATCATCCCTGGCCGCGAGCAGGCCAGAGAGCAGATTATCTCCTGGATGTACCTTCAACTTCTGCAATAATTGCTGCATATACTCATGGATCTGCTTGTTCGCATTCATAATCTGTGTTAATTGCGCATCCGTCTGAGCCTGGCCTGGATCAAGCACACTGGCTAGAATCTCTGACCAGCTATGAAAGTGAGCTTCATCTTCACGCGGCACGCCCAGGAGTTGACAGATCACGGTCACTGGCAACGGATAGGCGAGATCGTCAACAATATCGATCTGACCACCCTGAGCGTGCTTGTCCAGATGTTCCTTGACAATCTGCTTAATATGCTCCCCCACGCGCCCGATCCGCTCAGGCGTAAACTGGCTCATGACAATTCTACGCAAGCGATCATGGTTTGGAGGATCTTGAAAAATAAAAGGTGGAACAACCTCCTCTTGTTCAGGGACAGGCAGACCTTGCGCAATGGCTTCGGCTCTCTTCTGTGCAGCCTGTTGCATAACCCTTTTCTGAGCATCAGATTTGCGCATATCTGAGCTGACACGAGGATCATGCAAGAGAGCAACAATCTCATTATATGTACTCACCAGATAGCTTCCATCTTCCTGTTGTGCCACCGGCGTCTTGCGAAATTGCTCATACAAAGGATAGGGATTATTGATATGCGAATGATCAAGAATCTGCTTAAAATCTATCTTTAATCGATTTTCCATCGTTAACGCTCCTTTGTGCTCTCCCTGAATATGCTTCTTCCTCACCAACCGAACGGAAAACGGAAGCCGATATTTCCCGTTTGGTATGAGAATGGTGTACTGAGACACAATCATGTAAAGTCGTACTACAGATCATTATCGGTTCGGCTTAGATTGCCAGCAGACCAGGTATGTTATCTGGCCCGGTGCAAAGAAATTATGGTGAAATATATTTAATACCACTCTGCTCCTGTTGCTCTTTGTTTTCCTGGTCGCTATAATGGTAGTACTCTATATACGAGAAACAAAGGTTTGAACTGATAAGGGGATCATTCATGGAAGAAGCTACTTATGGTCATTTGCAGCAACGGCTCATACAGCTTTATCTTGATCAGCACTATACCCAGGCATTGGAATTCATAGAGCAAGAGGAGAAGCGCTTCCCAGAGAACACTCTGGAGATAGCGTACTGGCGTCTCTGTCTTCTTACCTTAACCGAAAGACAGACAGAGGCCCTCCATCTCTTCCGTGAGACAGTAGATCAGGGGGGATGGTTTGGGCCAATGATGTTAGAACAAGATCCTGATCTGGTCACGCTACGTCCACTACCAGCATTTCAAGATCTGCTTGAAGTCTGCCGCCAGCGCTTCCATAAGATCAAAGAGACCATACAACCTGAATTATTTGTTGAAGAGCCAGTGACTCATTCCACAACGTATCCTCTCTTAATTGCACTGCATGGGAATGAAGGCAATGCTCGCTCTACAATGGACATCTGGCGTCAGAGCACAGCTCAAGGGTGGCTGATAGGTGCGCCTACATCTTCTCAGATAGTTGGTCCGCACTCCTGTGTCTGGGACGATCGTCAAGCAGGTGTCCATGAGATACGCATGCACCTGAGTAAACTGACAAACGAGTATCCTCTTGATCTGGAGCGGGTTGTCATTGGAGGTTACTCGATGGGGGCTGGTCTGGCGATCTGGACAGTACTCAACCAATTCGTCAAAACCTGTGGTTTTATTGCTTTTGCCCCCTATCTCACTCCTGAAGAGCTTGAGGCATTACCCGCACTGCTCAAAAATCCAGATTTAGCCCAGGTGCATGGCACGATCCTCGTTGGAGAGAAAGATAGTACCTGCCTGAACGTCTCGCGTAGAGTTGTTGAGCTTATGCATGCCCATCATCTCCCCTGTACTTTGCAGATTCACCCTGAACTAGATCATCGCTATCCATCCAATTTCCCAGAATTTTTAAGCCGAGGACTAACCATATTTCATTAATTCAGCATAGACACAAACAAGTACCTGCCAGATGCTGTGTTGATCGATTAAATCCGGCAGGTCGTGCATCTCCAGGTAATTGGCTACTCTCTCCATCACCAACCTGTGCAAGGCCTTCAATACATCCTCATGCGCCCTGTCAAACTTCACTCAACAGAGCAAACAACTGCGCAAACGTCATCTCTCTTCTCACAAATGCATGCGTAAAGTGGCCAGAACGAGTACGTTGTAGAGATTATTATGTACAGACGCATTACATAGAGAGTAATTGCAGCAAGAGAAGTATGTTTTATTCTTATAAGGAACGAACTATCACTATAGTAGAATGAATGCTAGTTTTCTTATGTGAGATAAGAAGAGCAGTCAACCTTCCGGAGAGGTTATTTGACCACTTTCTATGGCTTCATGGGCACATAGTCAGCGACAAAACCATTATAGATGTGCTTAAATTATAGAAAGAGGTGAATAAGAGAGGGAGCTCTCTCTTATAGATCATGGATAGAGCAGACTGGATACGTACAGGGATGTAATATCAAGCAAGGAATGGTGGAAATACATGAGTTGGAAAACAATCAATACGATTTTAGCATTGGCAGCTGTTGACGAAACATTTTGTCATGAGTTGTTAAAGAATCCCGTTGTCGCCATACAGATGCGTCAGTTTTCTTTGTCTTCAGAGGAACAAATGAAGATTAGCCGCATTCGTGCCTCCGACCTATCCGAATTTAGCAAAATGGTCCTGATTTTATTTAGACAAAATGAGTAGGGTTCTTCCCTCACGATGTTTTGATCGAAACTCTTGTATTCTCTTTTGAGAAGAGTCTTTTGAAAGTGTTATAGGTGAAAGAAGAGGATGGGATGACGCAAAGGGATCATCCATAGTGTGGATGGATGCCGCAGACTATCCCTCTCTGAGCAAAAGCTTTTTTTGTAATTCCTGTAATTCCTTCCCCGGCTCTATTTTTAGTTGTTGGCGAAGAATCCCTCTAAATGTCTCTAATTTATTCATCGCGATGGAGATATTTCCCTGTTTGAGATATGCCTGAATAATTGCTGCAATGGCAGGTTCACAATATGGATCCAATGAGAGAGCCTGATAGGCATACTCCTGCATCTCCTCTAATTCATTGCGTTGCTGATAGATATGAATGAGTCGCAGCAACGTTTGAGAGTAGATATACTCAAAATGCTGACGATATGGTGTAAGCCATTCTTCCTCAGCATCTTCTGTTAAAAACCCAAGATTACAGTAATTTGAAACTTTGCGGTAATAGAAAGAGGCTTTTGTGTAATTTTCTTGCATATCAAAGGTTCTGGCAGTATCAAAAAGAGTTTGAATATCAGTAGTATCAGTCCACCAACTATCGTCCATCGCAAACCAATAAAAATTAGAGGCTTGACGGCGAATAAACTTAGATTCTTGCCGATGATTTAACGTTGGCTCCAGGAGGCGGCGAAGGCAGTGGATAGTGACATGCAGGTTACAAAAAGCCGCCTCCATAGGGAGATTTGGCCAGAAAAGATCAATGAATTGATCCGCTGAATAGAGTTTTCCCGGGTTGAGCATAAACCATTTTAACAGTGTTTTTGCTTTATTGCGGCGCCACATCGTCTCTTTTATCCAGGTGTTATCACAATAGACACGGAACTGTCCAAAGGCATAGGCTCGATAGATAGATTGTTGTTCGCGTTCACGTGGATGGAGAGAGGGCCCTTGATTTTGTCCCAGCGTATAGCGTGATTGTAACATAGATGTTTCTCCTTAATCTCCCTATAAGGCCGTCGCCATAGTGTGCTTTCTGGATTATTGGCACTGAGAACCTACTCCAAAGGCATCGGCGAGCGCGGATGCATGAGGCGTACACGCCTTTTTTAGCCTGGACAGATAGTCTTTTGTGCTGGCAATATTGGCGTGTCCTAGTTCTTCTTGAATAAAGGTCACAGGAGCACCAAGATCTTCTAATGTCATGGCAAATGTATAGCGCAGAGATTTGACAGACGAAACGCCGAGATGGGCCTCGCAGATATCGGCGATCGTCTGAGCGCCAATACGTTGACCATAGGTGCGATCACTAAAAGATATCCAGATTGGAGCATGAGGATCAAGGTTTTCCAGTGGGAAAGGATAGATAGTCTGGAGATAGTGCAAGAAGAGCTGAGATAAACGACTATCTAATACATTATAAAGAGCGTTTTTTGCTCTGGGATCTGTAAAGAGGAGCGTTACTGTATCATCTGCATTGATCTCTACACATTGCCAGACAAGCGACGTGAGTTCTTTGGCACTGCGCCCGGTATTGACTGCTACCTGTAGAAGCACATAGTCACGCAACCCCCTCGGGGTAGAGCGGTTAATCTTTTTCAACTTGTTACGAACTTCTTGAGGAGTAAGTGGCTGCGCTTTTGTGTATTTTTGTACTGGAGAGCGGGCTAACTGTTCTGCCGGGTTGTTCTCTTGATACCAGCCATAGGTAATCATCCAATCATAGAAGCTTGAGATAGCAGCAATACGCTGATTAGAAGTTGAAGGAGCGACCTTCCCCTGCTGCTGACTCAGAGAAGTACGCAGATAGACCCAGGTTTGTAGGGCTGGAATGAGTTGAGCAAGTGGGCTATCAAGATCCAACTGCCGTTCCTGGAGGTAAGCCCGTAACGACTGAAGGGTCTTGCCATAGAGCGTTTCGGTCAATGCGCTTTTGGACAGAGCGTACTTATCAAAGAGCCAGAGATGGATGGCTTGTTCCATACGATCGTCGTTGCGGGGAGCGATCCTGGCCTGTTTTGAGCGCAAAGAGATAATAGACGTATCCTGATGATGCCCCGGTTCCTGGCCGGTATGTTCGATAAAGCTTCTCTCAGGAAAAGCTGCCTGTTGATGAGATAGTTTCATAGAGGACTCCTCTCTTTGACTTTCTGTTTATCTGCCTGAAGATGGCATCGATCTTCTCTTTCTATGCATCGTGTTGGTCGAAGGAATGCCTATTCAAATGATACTGCTGAACATTTGAAAAAGACTTCGCACTTACTTCGCACGTATCGCAGACTCTTGTTCTGGATCAGAATTGATCTTCTGAGGGCGGCTCTGCTGAGGGAAGGCACATCTGTGTGACTTCATGCTTCTGTCCATAGTTCAGAATGAGCAAATAAAAAGAAGCTCTTAGCTGGTCTTCTAAAGAAGCTCTTAGCTGGTCTTCTAAAGAAGCTCTTAGCTGGTCTTCTAAAGAAGCTCTTAGCTGGTCTTCTTAAGAAGGGAGCGGCTTTTTGGCGCTGCTATAAGGATATTTTTTCGTAATGAGAGAAGATCATCACTCGGATTGATTCCAAGATCCTGCTGAAGCAATTTTTGGAAATCGTCAATTTTGCGTATCGCTCCTGGAATATTTCCTTGCTGAAGAAAAATCTGGATAATGGCTTTAACCGCAGATTCACAATAAGGATCGCTGGAGAGCACTCGTTGTGAATAAACAAAGGCCTCATCGAACTTTTCGAGATGCGTACATAAATGTATGAGCTTCTCGAGAACCTGTGCATTGATTATGTCGTATTTACGACGATAGGCGCAAAAAGTATCGTCATAAGTATCTTCTGGCAGAAATTCAAGGTAGCAGTAACTCGTAATGGTGTGATAATGATAAAAAAGGGCCATAGTATCTCTACGTTGTTCAGCCTCCTTAGCTGCGCTCACATGATAGTGAATATCAAAGAGATCAGACCACCATGTTTCATCCATTTCAAAGCAGTAGAAATTATTTTTACTGCGACGTATGAAGCTCGATTCTTGACGAGCAGGCAGATCGGGTTCCAATATATGGCGGAGATAATTGATTGTGACATGAAGATTCCGTAATCCTGCCGTTCTTGTAATATGTGGCCAGAATAGTTTTACCAATTGGTCGGCAGAGAACATCACGCCAGGGTTGAGGACAAACCACTTTAGAAGCGTCTTTGCTTTATTTCTTCGCCATGCCGGTTCTTCTAAAACATGTTTCCCGCGCAAGATACGAAAAGGGCCAAAGAAATACACTTTGTATTGAAAAGAGCTGCCTCTTGATAGATAGATTTCATCTTCTTTTGCTCTCGAATGCTCCTGTTTTATCGTATTCATACATTGCTCTCCTGCTTCAACTGATTAGTGGCTGTCGGTTACTTCTCTTCTCGTGAGTTTGACTATGGCCATGGATCTCCGTTAGGATGAACTGCCAGCAGTAGTATCATGGCTAGACTCATTATGAGAAATGCTTGTTTGAGCCGTTGTGGGTTGTTGACAGTACGATGGATAAAAAACCAGGTAGATAATAGAAAAGCCCGAATATGGTTGATAGTGTTCATGAAGATAATCCTTTCTTAAGCATCGACTTGTTTCCCTCCAGGAGGGAAATGCTCTATAGCATCACGCTGGTTACCTGTGTCTTGTCAGATGTTGTACAAGATCACTGCTTTCTGATAGAAGTGTAACCTGAGGTGCTCAGCGAGCCCTTCGCGTATTATTCGCACTATCGCTTGCTAAGCGCATAGCTCATCTCATTGCTCTTGATTTCTACACAAGAGCTTCATGTTAGTGATGCTTTTGGTAACTAAGCCGTGTGTTTACGTCTTTCTTAATTGCCTGAAGAGGTAGGAGGAGATCCTATCGTTGCATAAGAGTCAGCTGAGGCTGATTGAAAAGATTGAGAACACTCTCCTTCTTTGTGGTATCAGCGTATGGTCAGCCTTGTATTATCCACGATGAATGGACCGTTGGTAGAGTGTTTGGATTGCAGACCCGGGCTCCGTCCCCAACTCCTCAGAGAGAGTTTCACGGCAGCGTTGATATTGTCGTAAAGCCAGACCGCGTTTTCCTTGTCGTAAGTAGCAGCGCATCAGCCAATAATGAGCCTCTTCATAGCAATTGTCTATCGTCAAGATCTGTTGTAGGTGATCGATACTTTCATCAAATTGGTCCTCGTGCCAGGCGATTTGAGCCAGTTGATTACGAGCATCCAGGTATGCATGTTGCAAATTATCGCGTTGCAAGATACACCAATCACTGTAGAATGACTGCACATATTGACCATGATATAAGTTGACCATTGACAGGAGAGCCTCTTTATAGGCTTTGTCATCTTGAGTAAATGCCTGTTTCGCTTTCGACTGATAGTCAAGAAAAGCGGCCACATCATAGGAGATATTGGGCCCATAGTGGGAAGGGAGATCGAGCGTATACAGACTTCCTTGTGTAATAATGCAGGGAGTTTCAAGGGCTTTGCGTAAATAATAGACAGTCGAATGAAACGTTTGATTGATCTGCTCATCAACTTCGCTCCAGAGAGCAGTAATGATCTGCTCTTTTCGCATTGGTTTGCCGCAATTGAGTAAGAAGAAAAAAAGTTCCATCGAACGAGCCATCCGCCAGCGCGTAATAGGGCGATCTTGCAAAGAAACCAGTGGCTCACCAAAGGCCTGAATCGTAATTTTTGGTTGTGGAGTGGTGACCTGAAGCACCTGAAGCGCCTCACCTTCAGCTATCTGCTGCTTCTGGTCTACGGGCGTACGAACCTCTGGCACCAGAGATGTAGGAGCGATAAGATTGCGAACAGCAGCCATTTCAGGTAGAGTTTCGATGGCTCGTTGAAGTGTGGGGAGCCGTTGCACTTCACTGAGTACTAAATGTTCATAGCCATTTTTTACTTTTGACTGCTTTGCAACCCATTGCATGCGGTGTGCGCAGTCAGAGATCTGTTGCAATTCTAATTGGCAAGCAGATAGACGTATAGCGGCTTGAAGGGATTCAGATTTGAGACCCATGGTATTGAAAGAGGCCTGTATATGCAGTAGACGCGGATAAGCCTCAGTATAGCGTTGCTGGTAGAAGAGAATCGTCCCATAGACCAGTTCATAGATTGCCTGTTCATAGCCGGGTAAAGAAGTATTTTTCGGGTCGGGGATACTGACTTCTGAGAGGAGTAGCAAAGCGGTTGAGGCATCCCCCATATAAAGATATGTCGTAGATAGCATACAGAGCGCATAATTGATAAGATACTTATCTTCAACCTGCCTTGCCAGAGCCAGGCCATTCTCAATAGCTTCAAGTGATTTTTCATAAAAAGTGCGTTGTTGATGAAGGACCCCTAAATTGACAAGAGCATAAGCTTGTCCACGTAAAAAGTTGGTAGGCTTACGAGCCAGATTTAATGCCTCATTAAAAGCACTCTCAGCATCGTCGAATGCGCCCTGACGTTGTTTAATGAGCGCCAGACGGGTTATATTATTGATCTTTCCCCATTCATCGTGGAGCAACTCCCCATAGGAGATCGCGCGTGTAATATGGTGTTCTGCCAGTGAAAAATTTCCCAACAGACTGTAAGTGCTTGCCAGAGCGCCATGAATCTCAGCCGTACGATGGTTCATGGTATGTCTCCCAAGCAATTGGAGCGCCTTTTGCAGGTGTTCAATGCCCACTGTATAATTGCCCTGGAGATTAGAGCAGACGCCTAATCGCGTATGAACTTCAGCACGTGTCTTTATTTCATGGGAAGGAAGATCCTTTAGCATCTGTTCACAGAGTATATTTACCTGATCATACCTGCCCCGCTGAAATAATGCCTGGCTACGGAGCACCTGTTGTTCAATGAAGAGCAATTTAGCCTGTTCATCTGATGTCAAAGATTGGTGGATACTACTCTGTTCTACCTGATCAAGAAGAGAGAGCGCATTCGTGTGATCTCCTGCAAGCAGATAGATCTTAGCGCGGAGGAGCGGCAGTTTGGGATAGCAAGCGAGCGTATAAGTAGGCAAGCTATCGATCCACCAGGTAAGCGTCTCTATATTTCCCTGGTCCATCATCTGCTCGTGGGCTGTTATGATCAGTTCTGCCACCATCACATGTTCTTTTGCTTCTTTCGCGTGATAGATTGCTTTCCTATAATCATCTGTTTCCTGAAAAAAGAGGGCAGCTCGATGATGTAAGGCCCGAAAACGTTCAGGAGCTTGATGGTGAAGCTCACTAGAGAATAATTCGCGCAACACAGGATGACACACATAGCTTATTTGAGTGCCCTCTCCGCTATGTGTGACAAACAGGCCATTCTGTTCAAGATATTGCAAGTGCTCATAGGCATCAGGAACATTGAGAATCTGTGAACAGAGCGAAGGAGTCATCTCAAGCAGTATCGAGGCTTCCTTAAGAAAGGAATAAACCTGTGGATGGTGTCTAAACACTTCATTGACCACATAGGAAAAGAGGTATTGTCGATCTGTCTCGATTCCCTGATGCGCCATGATAAGAGAAGCATCATGGCTCTGTCGTAGCAATTGCATCGTGCTTAAGTGCGAACTGAGCAAGATACCGGTAATCCATCCTTCAAACGCATCAACAAGCTGTTTGGCTTCAGCTAGCGTCATCTGTCCTTTGCCCTGTAATTGAGCCAGTTGATAGATCTCTTGAGCATGAAATTGTAAGAATGCGCTCCCCATACCGATCATTTCCCGCCGCGCTAAAAGCGAAGCAAATTCAAGATCAGGTGTTGCTCTGCTGTCAATGATCAGGACACACTTTGTCGGTAATTTGCGGAGCAGATAATTGAGTAAGTCATTGATTTCCTGATACTCATTGACTTCTTGATAATTACAGAGAATAATGGCGAAACGTTCAGGGCAATCTTCCTCGATTGTTGCAATCAGTGCATCTATCACAGCCTCATAACGATGTTTATTATTGGTTGCTAACGCATTTGTGAGCAATGAATCTAGAACAGTGTTTAATGATGGAAAACGCAGGCGTATACTTGTAATGAGATACTTTAAAAAAGTAATTTTGTCGGTATCTGTATTCTCTAGCAAATACCAGCAGCAAGGGAGCTGTGTATGGCGAGCAAAATCGGCGAGCAGGGTGGTTTTTCCATAGCCCGCAGGGGCATGGAGCAAAATCAATTTGTAATGTGGCAGTCCTAGAGCAGGACCAGCAGTTGACTCATGCAAATAGTTAATGAGTGACTCGCGATAAAGAATGGATGCTGGCAGTATAGGACTGGTGATTTTTCTCGTATCAGAAGTGTTTGTCACACTCGTCCCTTTCTGGAAGCCACGCCATTTCAATGGCAGTGGAGGAAAGAAAGACTCCCGCAAGAGTTCACTGCTCATCACAACGACTACCTTGCTGGTAGCTGTCCCCATCGCACTGATGGATCACGTGACACATGTGACAAAAACGAGCATTAATCCTCTGGACTTTGCTCGCCTGCGTGAGTCGTGATAGTAAATGATCCCTGGTTTGCAAACCAGGGGGTCCTGACAATACTTCTCTATTGATACCAGGTCTTATAGGGCCTTGCTCCAATCTTTCACATGGAGTCCTGAGTAACTACAATTACTTTTAGCTTAAAATAATTATAAAATAATTATGTGAAAAGTAGCAACATATTTCTGAGATTTATGTACTATTTATTTTATAAAGGCATTATTCAGCGCGATATGTAATGTTACGAATGAGATAGTTCTCCTGTTTGTGGCTATGTCAACTGTTCTGATAAATGTCGCCTGCAAAAGGTGGCACTTGTCGGATTTTTTGTCAATGAAAAGTTCATGAGATTGTTTCTCTGGAACAATGTGTCATTGTGCTGAGAAGCAACCTCATGAACTGAATGATAGCCTGTGTGATTCTGTGAAACGCGCTTATTGTGCAAGGACCAGGAGCATCAATCGGCTGGCATCTGCCACTGCCATTGTGTAATACTGTCAGGATCTTTCCCATAGCGTTGAATAAAACGGCGGTGTTCAGTGAGAATGGCCTGATAAGAAGCAATCAGTTCGTTCATACGAATGGCAATATGCTGACAACTGGGATGAGCTGCTGCCAGGCGAATGGCCTGTATAACCAGATGATAGCGGTCAGTGCCATTGCAAACGTGCATATCAAAAGGAGTAGTGGTTGTTCCTTCTTCACAGTATCCGTTGATATGAAAGCGTTCGAGTCTGGAGCGACCAAAGAGAAGCTGTTTAAGAGCTGAAGGATAGCCATGAAAATTCATAATCACAGGTGCATGAGCTGTAAAGATTGCTTCAAAGAGGTCATCCTCCAGACCCTGAGGGTGCTCTGAAGCCGGTGTGAGTGTGAATAGACTTACGACATTCACCACGCGTAGTCGTAAGAAGGGCAGTTCGGTACGGATAATCTGTGCTGCCGCCATCACTTCCAGGGTTGGATTATCGCCGATTCCTACTAATACCACATGAGGATCGATCCCCTGAGCTGTACTGGCCCATTGCCATACCGATGCACCAGCTCGACAATGTGCTACTGCTTCGGCAAAAGAGAGCCATTGAGGAAATGGTCGTTTTTCTGCGATGATCAGATTAATGGTATCAGTATCCTGAAGACACTGATCCATCGTATATACCACACAATTGGCATCAGCAGGGAGATAGATGCGTGCAACATCAGGTTTTTTATTCAACAATGTGTTAATAAAGCCTGGGTTCTGGTGGGAAAAGCCATTGTGTTCTTGCCTCCACAGGGTGGATGTTTGTAGATAGTTTAACGATGCGACTGGAAGACGCCAGGCAAACTCCTGTGAGGATTTCAAGAATTTTGCATACTGATCCATCATTGAAGAGATGATGTTCAAGAATGCCTCATAGGAAGGAAAGAGCCCATGGCGGCCAGTGAGCAGATAACCCTGGAGCCATGCCTGACAAAGATGTTCACTTAGTACCTCAATGACCCGTCCTCCTTGAGCTGACCCGTCCTCATCACCATCAGCCACTGGCCATTGATAATTGCGCGATGTTACTTCCAGGATCGCGCCCAGCAGATTTGACTCGAGCTCATCGGGGCAAAAAATTCGAAATGTTTGAGGGTTATTGACAATAATCTCTTTTACATATTGAGCTACTGGCTCAATATTACTGGTAGTCAGTCCTCTAGTCACTGCAAAGCGTTGAGTCTGTGGTAAAACGAGTGGTTCATATATCAAGCCGCCAAAGGTATGTCGGTTACTTCCCATACGATGGTTCCCTTGAGGGCAGAGGGCAAGAACCTCTGGTCGGGGACGTCCTCGCTCGTCAAAGAGCTCCTCAGGATGGTATGAGCGCAACCATTGTTCCACTGCTTCAAGCGAAGTCTGACTGGACTTTACATCAATGGCTGGAACCTGATGAGATCGATGGCTTCCTTCAATCCGTTTGCCGTTTAGTTGCTTGATCCCTGTCCATCCTTTGGGAGAGCGGAGAATGAGCATAGGCCAGGCGGGAAGTGCGACTGATTGATGAGATCGAGCGATCTGTTGAATGGAGCGTATATCGCGATAGGCTTCATCCAACGCTTTTGCCATGCGTGCATCGCCTTGAGAGGCCTGGATAATCCGTACTTTATAACCAAAGCCAGTAAACAGACGTGATAAATCGGCATCGCTCATCGTTCCATAGATGGTCGGGTTGCTAATCTTGTACCCATTCAGATGGAGAATAGGGAGGACTGCGCCAGATTCGGCAGGATGAAGAAATTTATAGCTATGCCAGGCTGCGGCAGTGGGTCCAGTCTCCGCTTCTCCATCGCCAACAATACATGCCACGATAAGATCTGGATTATCCATGGCTGCACCGAAGGCTGTTGCCAGAGAATAGCCGAGTTCGCCACCTTCATGAATGGTTCCTGGTAAGCCAGGATAGAGATGACTGGGAAAGCCATCTGGCCAGGAGAAGCGCTTAATAAACGTGCCGAGGCCTGCTTCATCGAGTGTTAATTCTGGATAGAAAGGTTGGAGCGAACCTTCTAAATAGAGATTGGCCAGATTCGCCGGGGCTCCATGGCCTGGTCCAGTAATGAGAAACATATCGATGTTATGGCGAATAATGAGCCGATTCAGGTGAGCATAGATCATATTAATTCCTGGACAAGTGCCCCAATGTCCTAATAAGCGATCTTTAATATGCTCCGGCTTAAGTGGCTCTCGAAGAAGAAAGTTCTCCTGGAGATAGATCTGTGCTGCCGTCAGGTAGTTTGTCGTACGTTGGTAGAGAGCAAGCTCTTCTCTCTCTTCTAATGGTGATGCAGCAAAGCCTGCCCTGGTTGCCGCACCAGTGGTCTGGATTACCATGCACTTTCACCTTTCACTGCCAAATGGCCTGATTTTGGGAGATGGAACGGAATGAGACCATCCGCACCTCATGCCCTCTGTTTACGTGGTGTATATAAGGGATAGAACAGAAATATTACCTGATAGTTACCATAAGAATAAGTTGCGCGTAATCGCGTGGGAGTGCGAATAAAAGGATGCGAGGCCAATACGTGCCACTGGCCTCTCGCGTCAACCTTTGTGTCAGGTACCGGCAATGAGAGAGGGACACAGAAAACATGAAGAAGCTAGAGACGAGAGAATGCTCCTATCGTTCTATATTTCTGATAACGGTGTTCTAAGAGTTGTTCGATCGAATAGTGTTTCAGCTCATCCAGATGCGTCAGAAGCGCTGTTTTGAGGTAGCTAGCAGCCTGAAGATGGTTGCGGTGAGCACCCCCTATGGGCTCTTCTATCAACTCATCAATGATCTGCATGGTGAGGAGATCTCGCCCGCTGATCCGCATCGTATTGGCTGCCTCGGCTGCATATGCTTTGTCTCGCCATAAGATGGAAGCTGCCGCTTCTGGCGCTGCAACCGTATAGACGCTATGTTCGAGCATAAGCAAGCGATCGGCAACGCCGATTGCAAGCGCTCCTCCGCTTCCGCCTTCTCCAATGACAACAGAGATAGTGGGTATACGTAAGCCAATCATGAGATAAAGATTCTCAGCAATGGCGTTGGCCTGCCCATGTTCTTCATCTTCTAAGCCAGGGAAAGCACCTGGTGTATCGATCAAACATATGATAGGGAGAGAAAATTTTTGAGCCTGTTTCATCAAGCGGTATGCTTTACGATAGCCTTCGGGGTGAGGCATCCCATAATTATGATGGCGTTTTGCCTGGCTACTTCGCCCTTTCTGCTGGCTAATAAACATCACAGTATGGTTGGCTAACTGGCCTATTCCAGCCAGAATAGCGGGATCGTCGCCATAGGCTCGATCTCCATGGAGCTCGATAAAATCATTGCACATCAGCTCAATATAGTCAGCCGCATAGGGCCGGTTTTTATGACGAGCCACCTGTACGGTCTGCCATGAGGTAAGTTGAGAATAGATCTCTTTGATTTTGATGTGCAAGCTATCAATAGTGTCTTGTACTTGCTTTGGGGTGGCTCTAGTGGTTTGTGTATGTTGTAGTGCCAGCAGATCACGAACGATGGGCTGCAAGTCTTGTTCAAATTCCAGGTCTAGTTCCATGATATCCTCCTGATGATCCTGAGTACAATCTATTCTGCCATCTGTTTAGGAACTTGCATGAGCATAGAGATGTAATAAGCGAGCCAGGAACTGACGAAGTTGGTGTCGTGGCACAACCTCATCAATGAGACCATGTTTATAGAGAAACTCGGCTGTTGCCGCATCCTTTGGCAGTTGTATATGCATAAATTGTTCGATGACACGAGGTCCAGCAAAGCAGATAAGCGCGCCAGGTTCTGCGATAATGACATCTCCCAACGTAGCAAAGCTGGCGGTAACGCCCCCGGTGGTGGGATCAGTTAAGAGACTGAAGTAGGGGAGTTTTGCCTCACCCAATCTGGCTAAAGCAGCCGAAGTCTTTGCCATTTGCATCAGTGAGTAGATTCCTTCTTGCATGCGAGCCCCACCAGATGTAGAGACAATTAAAACCGGAATATGGCGTGCCAGGCCAATTTCAATCGCGCGGGTAATTTTTTCGCCAACGGCGGCTCCCATACTCCCTCCAATAAATTGGAAATCCATGACGGCCAGGGCCAGTGGCAGCTGATCGATCGTTGCATGCCCAATAATGACCGACTCATTGATGTTTCCCTTCTGCCGTTCTTTCGTGAGTTTCTCAGCATAGCTCTGCGCCTGCGACACAAATGTTAACGGATCAGCAGAAATGATATCGGCATCTACCTCAATAAAAGATTCTGGATCCGTCAGGAGCTGAATGCGCTCATGAGCGCTGAGTCGAAAGTGATGGTTGCAGTGAGGACATACCTTCAGGTTCCGTTCATAGTCACGTTTATAGTGGATGGTTTTACAGCCCGGACATTTAATCAAGATATTCTCTAACTGAACGGCCCGGCTCTCTTCATGTTTCATTAGTACAGATGGTGTCGCCATAAGCTGATTCATATGGTGCCCTCATTTCTCTGTTTTCTCATTTTCACGCTATGTACAACGGTTAACCTGACAGGAGGACATACCGTCCTCCTATGAGCATGGTGACGGTGCTACACAACAGTTGTTTCGAGAACAAGTTGTTTCTGAGCCAACTCAACAATTTTTTCCGGAGTATCAGCGGCATACGCCTGTACCTCTGGTGCAATGATGCGAACTAATTTTGTCAGCACCTGCGAGGAACCTAATTCAATAAATGTATCGCAACCAGAGGCGATCAATGTTTCAATTGTCGCGACCCATTGAACGGGATTGGTAATCTGCTCGAGCAGCTCCTGACGAATTTTGTGAGCCTGTGTCATGGGCTGCCCATTCACATTTGCTACCAGAGGAATGTGCGCATTCTGCCAATCAATTTCTTGCATAATATGTGACATTGCCTGCTGTGCTGGGAGCATAAGTGATGAGTGAAACGCACCACCCGCAGTTAATCGCAGAGCTCGCGTTCCTGGTTGGGAACGAACGATATCAATGATCTCTTCAACGCCTGGTTCAGTGCCAGAGACAACCAGTTGTTTTGGAGAGTTCACATTGGTAATGGTGACAAAATGTTCTTGCGAAACAATGCTACAAAGCTGGCCCAATGCGGAGACAGATAACCCTAGAATTGCGGCCATAGCCCCTGGTTGCTCTTGCTGAATCGCATACATAAGTTTTCCGCGCTGGCTTACCAGATAGAGGCCATCATGGAACGACAGAGCTCCGGAGACAACGGCTGCCGTGTATTCGCCAAGGCTATGGCCAGCGACCATATCAGGATAGAGGCCATGACGGTGAGCATACTCGGTGAGTGCCAGTGAGTATGCAAAGATGGCAGGTTGAGCGATATTGGTCTGGTTTAATATTTCCGCAGGCCCTTCGAGCGAGAGATGTGCAATTGGTGCATCGGCAATAGTGTTACTATAGACAACATACTGGTTAAACAATTCGGGATCTACGCGTAAGAGTTGACGCCCCATGCCAACTTTTTGTGAACCCTGGCCTGGATAAAGAAATGCAATTTTGCCCATGGTGAAAATCCTTTCGTTTCATCGACTGACCGAAGTGATAGAGGACACCTCGGATCTCATCCAACACATTAGGGAAGAATAACGATGGATGTGTGTACAGCATTATTGGTAATACAAAGAATATATGTAATACATTCCTTACTCATCAATAACACAATTTGCAAGATCTTCCATCTCTCGTATGTAGCTGCAAGGAAGCATCATATGCTGGTGATGGATCTGCTTGCAGCATTATTGGTAATACAAAGAATATGTGTAATGCATTCCTTACTCATGAGTTACATCCCGTGTTAGCAATTTGAACGGAGGAGGATGTAAAAAGAAAAGAAGAGATCACACAGACATCTGCAATCTTTGCACAATGGAGTCATAGTTTCGATGGGGGGGTATTGAGCACATGTTGTACTAACTCAACTGGTAAAGCGTTGGTAATGATACTGCACTAATTATAGCTCAGAGAGGTTGTACCGGAACATTGATGGTGGCAGTAGTCAAAGCAAGAGGAGAAACAAAGAGAGCATGAAATTTGATGGACAAGTTGCTTTGGTAACGGGCGCTTCACGTGGGATTGGGAGAGCGATTGCGCTGGCTCTCGCAGATGAGGGCGCAAAAGTCGCAGTGAACTACCGTTCTGGAGCTTCCTATGCACAAGAAGTTGTTGACGAAATTCTGGCACGTGGTGGAACCGCCTTTGCGGTCCAGGCAGATGTGGCCAATGCAGAGCAAGTGCATGAAATGGTACAGAAGATTCTCTCCAGATGGGATAGTTTGCATATTCTCGTGAACAACGCAGGCATTGCTAAGGATGGCTTAATCTTTCATATGGATGAAAACAGCTGGCAAGAAGTAATGCAGGTAAATTTTGGAGGAGTCTTTCATTGCACCAAAGCCGTACTTGAACAATTTATGCTACAAAGGTCAGGCGTTATCGTCAATATCTCATCTGTCATGGGCGAACGAGGTTGGGTTGGTGAAGCAAATTACTCAGCTTCTAAGGGCGCAATTAATGCATTTACCCGCTGTTGCGCAATGGAATTTGCCCGCTTTGGGATTCGTGTCAATGCCGTTCTACCAGGTTTTTGTCCAACTGACATGGTTGAAGGGCTCTTAGAAAAGAATGGAGGAAAGGGAATCCTGAAGCAGATCCCTTTGCGCTCTTTTGCTCAACCAGAAGAGATCGCACAGGTTGCTCTCTTTCTGGCTAGCGCGGATGCCAGTCATGTAAGTGGATCCTTGCTAACTGTTGATGGTGGGCTTAGCGCAGTTGCTGGTGTGGGTTCACCGCTTTCATAAACGGATCCCAATTGGGAATGATGTATTGAGAAAAACTAAAGGAGAAAGAACATGAATCCAGAGATCTATACAGCTGTAAAATCGACGCTTGTGGATGCATTAGGCGTAGATGCCGAGGAAGTTTCGCCTGACAAAACGATTTTGGGTGACCTGGGAGCGGAGTCAATCGACCTCCTCGACATTTTGTTTCGTTTAGAGCGTAAATTGGGCATCAAAGTCAAAGTCTCTGATATTGCTCATCATATTCAGGGAGGCATTCCAGATGAAGAATTTGCGGATGAACATGGCATTATTAACGCTGTTGGTTTAGCGCAAATAAAAACCGCATTGCCACAGATTGATCCTGAAGCATTAGTTGGTAAATTAGAAGCTGAAAATGTCTTATCGTTATTCACGGTAGAGAATCTTGTGACCCTGGTTGGCAAGCACTCTTATGCAGACGTCCAGTAGTACGCATGTCCGTGTTGGCGTTGACCTTGTTGATGTAGCCCGTCTCACACGTTTTGCCCTTGAGCATTCAACTGAGCTAGCGACGGTTTTTACGGAACGTGAGTTAACGTATTGTCGCTTAAAACGCCGCTGCTATGAACACATGGCAGCGCGTTTTGCAGCGAAGGAAGCCGTGCTCAAGGCCTTTGGGACCGGCATGGGGCAGGGGATGTGTTGGACAGATGTTGAAGTCGTATCGGAAGGGACGGGGCGTCCACGGGTCCTCTTACATGGTTACGTTGCGGATTATGCACAAAAACGTGGCTTGTTGGAGCTTGATATCTCGCTTTCACATACAACTGGTATGGCAATTGCCCAGGTGATCACCGTCTGGCAAAAGAGAAGAGAGGAATAAGGAGTCTTATGCATTTTCATCTCATTGATCGAATTAGCTCTTTTGAGCCTGGGCATACGATACGAGCTTTGAAGCTAACATCACGCAACGAAGACTATTGGAATAGTGGAGAGACGGGCCTTCTTCTCCCGCAGGCTCTCATGTTAGAGGCACTCTGCCAGGCAGGTTCATGGCTTTTGCTGCTCTCGACAGGTATGAAAAAGAGAGCTGCTTTATTATCCATTGGTTCTGTGACATATCTTGGCGAAGTGAGGCCGGGAATGCTCCTGGAGCTGGAAGGAACGCTGCTATCGATGACTGATGAAATGGCAGTCCTGGAGGGAAAGGTCACTCAGGCCGGGGAGACAGTGTTGGAAGCACAGGATATCATGTGTGCTTTGATCGATGCAGATCGTCTGGAAGCCAGAGAAGTAACGGAACAAATGAAGCGTGTATTAACGCGGGAGGGGAAGCTCGTATGAAAAGACGTGTTGCAATTACCGGGCTTGGTGCCGTCACTCCGATTGGCAATAGTGCCCCTGAAACATGGAACTCCCTGATCAATGGGAGAAGTGGGGTTGGTCATATTACCACCTTTCCTTTACAGAACCAGCCTGTCCATATTGCAGGATTAGTCAAAGATTTTGATCTCACAACGTACGTCCCTGAATATCGGATGCGCCGCTATCTTTCGCGTGGTGCTGGCTATGGCGTTGCCGCTTTTATGCAGGCCATGGCAGATGCCCAGATCCCTCCTGGTTTGTACCAGCCTGCCGAGAAAGGAGTGGTTATTGGCTGTGGTGTGCAATATCCAGAACTAGAACGTATGTTAGCAATGTTGTATCAGATTGAGACAACCGGAGGGAAACAGCTTCCTCAGTGCGCGCCGTCTGATGTCTTAATTCGTTCCCACAACGTGGGAATGGCCACGATGGCCTTGCTTGGAGAGTGTCAGGGTCCTCTCATTGGAATTAGTACCGCCTGTGCGAGTTCGGCTCATGCCATTGGCGAAGCGTTCCGCTGTATCCAGGATGGTGATGCTAGAGTGATGGTGACTGGTGGGTATGATGCCATGACCTCCTTTATTGATGTTCTAGGATTTACCCTGGTTGGAGCCTTAACCTCAGCCTATAATGATGACCCACAGAAAGCTTCACGACCCTTTGATCGTGATCGATCTGGCTTTGTGCTTGGCGAGGGAGGCGTAGTGATCATTCTAGAAGAGTGGGAGAGCGCAGTCTCGCGTGGAGCCCCCATCTATGCTGAGCTTGTAGGTTTTGCATCCAGCTTAAATGCCTATCGGATGACAGATGCGCCCCCCAATGGAGATGGGCCGATACAGGCAATGGCACGAGCACTCAAAGATGCTGATTTGAAGAGTGAGGACATTGATTACATTGTAGCTCATGGCACAAGCACCCCCAGTAATGACAGTTGTGAGACGACGGCCATCAAAGCAGTATTTGGTTCGGACGCCTATCGGCTGGCGATTAGCTCTCCCAAATCGATGACCGGTCATCTGACGGCTGGATCAGGGGCGTTGAATATGCTTGCAGCCGTGTATGCATTGCGAGACCAGATTATTCCACCAACCATTAACCAGGACAACCCGGATCCACGCTTAGACCTGAATTATGTTCCGAACGTCGCACAGAAAAGACCTGTACGAGCCGCCATGGTGAATGCATTTGCCTTTGGTGGCACAAACGCCGCATTGGTAGCGCGTCAAGTGACCAATTGAGGAAACCACCATATGAGATATTGGTTCACCTATGATCAGATCCTTGCAATAGAACCAGGCGTGTCCGCCAAAGCCGCTTGCAACATTCCTAATACACTTTCTCTTTTTACATCGCACTTTCCACGTTTTCCCATCCTTCCCGGAGTATTGTTACTTGATAGTCTGGTGCATGTAGGTATCCACCTGTTGGAGATTCAGACCGAGCAACAATGGAGGCTGCATAGGGTGAAGCAGGTAAGTTTTCGTCATTTTGTGCAGCCAGGAGACCAACTGCAATTAGAGGTGGAAGTGAAACAGATCGAGCCAATGAGGGCACATCTGAGTGGAAAAGTCTTTGCTGGTGGGAAATGTATGGCTACCGTCCGCCATATTCATCTGGAGGTCTATCAATGAGTCGTGTAGTTATTACTGGTATTGGTCTGGTTACGCCACTGGGAGTTGGAACAAAAGAGACATGGCAAGGATTGCTAGAAAACCGAAGTGCTCTTGGCCCCATTGAGCGCTTTAACGCAACCTCGCTTCAGACGCGTCTAGCCGGTGAGGTCCACGATTTTGTCCCTCAGGACTTTATTACTAATCGTCGTACGCTTCGCCTGATGACCCGAGGAGATCAGATGGCGTTTGCTGCTACTATCCTGGCGTTGCGTGATGCCCAATTGGATCTAAAAGCGATTGATTGCGAGCAGACAGGTATCTTTATTGGCAGTAACAAAGAAGTGAGCAATCTGGATCACTTTGTGCCTACTGCGCTTGCCTCCAGTCGTGAAGATGGAACGATAGATAGTGAGCGTATGGGTGTTCATGCCCATAAAGTCTATCCATTGATTTTCTTAGAAGGCCTCCCTGCGGCCAGCCTCTTCTTTATTTCAGAAGCGTTTGGATTTAAGGGATGCAATGGCTTCTTTGTTGGCACTGCTGATGCGAGCGCTGTCGCCATTGGGCGAGCATATCGTGCCATTCGCCGTGGAGAGACAGAGGTAGCGATTGCAGGAGGGTTTGATGAAGCAGTTACCTGGTTTAATATGATCAAGTTGCAAGCGATGGAAGTGATGACCGAGCAGAACGAGTTAGGAGCAGAAGCCTACCGACCATTTGACAGACAGCGAAGCGGTACGATTATTGGCGAAGGAGCGGCTTTTCTCGTGCTTGAGAGCTACGAATCTGCAATTAGACGGAATGCTCCCATCTATGCCGAGATCGCTGGTTTTGGAACAGCATATGACGGCTATCAACTGATCAAACCTCATCCTAGAGGACGAGGTTTAACGTTAGCGATGCAAGCCGCTTTACGTGAGGCCGAGATGGCATCGGAAACGATCGAATATCTCTCAGTTCATGGGAGTGGGACCAGATTAGGAGATACCAGCGAGGCTATCGCCATTCAGGATACCTTTGGCGAAAATGCAAGCAAGGTACCAGGAAGCTGTGTAAAGCCTGCGACTGGTCATCTTGTTGCCGCAGCCGGGGCCTTGAACGTCGCAGTCTCAGCTCTTGTTCTGCGACATCAGATGCTGCCCCCGACATTGCATCTGCATGAACAGGACCCCGAATGTTCATTGGATCTTGTTCCATTGCAAGCGCGCGAGGCTCATGTAGGGCAAGCACTCGCCCTTGCGCGTGGGCTAGAAGGTCAGAATGTCGCCCTTGCACTCCGTCGAGTGAATGAGAAGAAAGGAAGCGTGGAGTTTTGACACTCAATGATGATACCAGCACCGAGAAATCGATGCGTGTTGTGGTAACTGGTATGGGTGCTGTTACCTCGTTAGGGACTTCTGTTGAAGCACTCTGGGCAGGCATTAAATCAGGGCAGGTTGGCATTCGTCCGGTGCAGAACCTTCCAATGGACTCATATCTTACCAGCCTTGGTGGTGAAGTCCAGGAAAAAGTGGCATCTGGCAAAACATATCCGCTTTGCATCACCCATGGCGATCTCGTGTCAGCTGCGAATGAACGTGTACTTGAATTCGCCCTGCAAGCAGGCGAGGAAGCTTGTGATGCGAGCGGTAAGAGCCTGCAGAATATCCCTGCCGAACGTTGGGGCGTAGTGATTGGAACCTGTATGGGCGGCTTAAGCAGTGCGAGTCAATGGTATAAAGCGTACCTGGATGGAGTATCGGCCTCTCCGGAATGTTTGCTTCTTTTCCCTCCTCAGAGCCTGGCAGAAATCATTGGAAGTGTCTTCGGGGTAAAAGGTCCAATCATTTCCCTCTCGACCGCCTGTGCAGCAGGAGCCAATGCGATTGGCTATGCAGCCGACCTGATCCGCTCAGGGCAGGCTGATGTGGTGCTGGCTGGGGGAACCGATGCGCTCTCAGATGTGACCTTTGCTGGTTTCCATGCCCTGGAATCATTGTCTCCCAGACCAGCAGCTCCTTACTCACGGAACCGCCAGGGGCTCTCCCTGGGTGAAGGGAGCGGTATGCTGGTACTGATGCGCGCAGATCTGGCCGAACAGTTGGGCGTTCCAATGCTTGCTGAGATCCTGGGATACGGCCTTTCGGCAGATGGATATCATCCAACAGCCCCTGATCCCTATGGGAGAGGAGCCAAAAGAGCTATTCAAGCGGCCCTTAAAGTCTCTGGCGTCCTGGCAGAGCAAGTGCAGTATGTGAATGGCCATGGTACGGGGACTGCAAAAAATGATTCTGCTGAAACAAAAGCTATTCGTTTAGCGCTTGGAGCAGCGGCAGAGCAGGTGAAAGTCAGTAGCTCAAAATCGATGATTGGACACCTGCTGGGGGCTGCTGGAACCGTTGAAAGCATCATTGCCATTAAAGCCTTACAGGAACAACTGGCTCCTCCAACAGCGAATTATGACAGCGTTGACCCCGAATGCGATCTGGATTACGTTCCAAATGTTTCTCTTCCCCTTCCTATGAATGTCGCTATCTCCAATAACTTTGCCTTTGGTGGAAATAATGCCTGCCTGGTATTAGGGAAAGGCGATCTCAGCAGTGCATCACCCGCCACCCCTGGAAATGAGCGTGTGGTAGTTACTGGTATCTCCACCCTTACCAGTGCTGGCTGTACCCTTGACGAGGTATGGGAGGCTTTCGCGAAGAAGCAGAGTAGCATTCAGACGAAAGATGGAAAGAGAGTTGCCTGGGTAGAGAATCTGGATCCATCGCCGTTTCTGACGGTACGTGATAGACGCCGTATGGACCGCCTGAGCATTTTTTCTGTTGTAGCGACCCATCTGGCACTGGCGAATGCAGCGTTAGAGGTAACCGATGAGAACCGACATGATATAGGCATTCTGTTTGGGAGTGGATTGGGCCCAATGGAGAGTATGGAGAAGTTCTGTAAGCCGCTCTTTAGTCAAGGGACCGCAGCAGCCAGTCCTGGTGTGTTTCCCAATACTGTCTTTAATGCCGCGGCAGGGCAGGTTGCCATACATGTTGGAACGCTTGGCCCCAATTCTACAGTCACAACTGGTCATGGGGCGGGGGCATCTGCCATCTGTTATGGCTATGATCAGGTGGCAAATGGACTGGCTACAGCAATGGTCTGCCTGGCTGTAGATACCCTCACTGATGCGGTGGTTCAAGCGTATAGTGATCTTGGGATACTTTCACCGAAGAGCTCGTTTGCGCTGGCTGAAGGGGGGGTTGCACTTCTACTTGAGAGCCTTTCTAGCGCTCGTAAACGTGGCGCACGCATCTATGGCGAGATAACAGGCTATGGTATGGCAGCAGATGGACATGGAATTGGGAATTTTGATCGTCATGACTCTGGCGTCAGACGTGCAATGTGCCGGGCAGTACAACATGCTGGGATCGATATTCAGAAAGTGAATGCCATCTGGGCCAATCAATCTGGTTTTCGTCCCAGTGACCTGGCTGAAACCACAGCAATCCATCAAGTTTTTCAGGAAAGTGAGACTCTTCCTGTCATCTATACTCCTAAAACCCTGTTTGGAGAACCAGTTGGAGTAGGAGGGGCGCTGAATACCGCGCTGGCTCTGAAATCCTGGCAATGTGAGCAACCATCCTCTCCCGGGGAGCAGAAGTATGCGCTTATCAATAGCAGCACCCTTGGTGGAACTCATTTCTCGCTGCTCTTACGCTCATATCAAGAAGAGGAGATAGCCCTATGAAGCGAGCACACATTGTAAGCACAGGTTCGTATCTGCCTGGTCAACCATTGACAAATACAGATCTTGAGGAACTGGTGGGGCCCCTGAGCCCTGATTTGCTGGCCCAGGTCCAGGTAGAGCGACGTCATTGGCTTGTGAACCCCACGACAGGCGTGCATACCGAGACCAACTCAGATATGGCCACCAAAGCGGCAGAGCAAGCATTAACTTTTGCTTCACTATCAGCTCATGATGTCGACCTGCTTGTTTTGTCCACCAGCAGTCCTGATTTTCCGTTGCCGCCAATGGTTACTCTGGTCCAGGAGAAATTAGGGTTAAAGCGTTGTGCAACGATTGAAGTGCGTTCAGGCTGTGCTGGAAGTGTCCAGGCACTTGATATCGCTCGACTTTATCTTGAACAGGGGAAGTATCATACTGCGGTCGTGATTGGCTGTGAGGCGATCTCACCAATCCTGGTTCCACTTTTCCTGCATAAGGACCCGGAGACTATTCGAGCCAGGGATCGTCTCAGTGTGTATTCGTTCGGCGATGGAGCGGCGGCCTTTGTGTTACAGGCAAGCGATGAGCCAGGAGGAATTCATAGTTCGTCGTTAGCCAGCGTGGGAGGAGACAGGAAGCCAGGGATGACCGTAACTGCCGGAGGGTCGAAAGTGCCTGTGCCAGGTCCAAAGGAGCGGATGGAGCTGCGTGTAGATTTTCAGGCTTCAGGAAAATTTACCCCCTACATATTGGCAGAATCGCTGACTGATATCCTCACAACAAGTGGGGTCAGTGCCGAATCAATTGATCTTTGTATTATTCCAGAGGGCAATACCGGATATCTTCAGGAAGAGTTGAAAGAGGCTGGCTTATTGACTCCAGAGTGGGTGGCAGTCAGTGGAAACATCTTTGAGAATCTCTCGCTCGTTGGAAATACTGGATCGGCTGCCCTCCCACTGGCCCTCGATTATGCCTGGAAGACAGGGCATGTCAGACAGGGTGATCAACTCTTGATTCTTGCAATTGAGACCAGCAAATGGATGTACGCAGGAATGACTCTGACCTGGTCTGCAACGCCCTGTCCAATTGCATAGGTGCACAACAGATCTGGTGGAGATGCAGGATGTGGAGATAGAGAACATCTGAGCTGGATCGTACGTGGGAAGAAACATTTGAACCTGATCGTATTGTAACAGTTCCGATCTGGAGGAATGTAGCCATGATGAATCAGAGCATTCACACAGCTCACATGGGTATCTGCTTCTCTGAAGAAGCGATTGCCAATGCGGTGTATACGCTCTTTCTCACCCATAGCTTTGATGGGGTTACCCTACACATGGTTGCTGACAGCGTAGATATCCCCTTTGAACGAGTAATGGCGACCTATGCTAGCACCTATCAGGTGTGGTACGCGGCTCTTTGTCACGCAACAGAAGAGCTTTTTCTGGCAGTCAATAAAGAGGGGAGTATTGACCCACCTCTTCATCAACTCCGTGATGTCTGTTATGCAGTGCTACAGCATAGTGTTCGCCATCCCCTTGCTCATCGTTTCATTGCGATGCCTCGGAGCGAGAACATGCGAGAGCCAGATGAGCCAGCCTATGGTGTGATTGCGCTGCGTGCGCTTCTCAAGCGTCTGGTAAAACAGTGTATAAAGGAGCACAATTTTGCTCCTCAATCATCTGAAATGATTACTCAAAGTGTCCTTTGTCTACTGCATGGGGTTGTAGATTTTCAGTTGAACATTCAACGCATCCCCTGGATGGAGAATCTCTCAGACCATATTCTGGAAACCTATTTTGCAGGCCTCGCACCATAAGAGCTTCTTGTATGGCGAGCCTATGATGTCTTGCCAGGCGGGAAGCTTATCCGAGAAGCTTATCCGAGAAGCTTATCCATATACACCACCCTTTATCCCTTTTTGTGTTAGGAAGAGACCTGAGGAGAAAAAAGAAGCCTATGGATACAATACAAACACAAGTGATTATTGTTGGAGGCGCTGTTGCAGGAGGATCGCTTGCCTGTGCTCTGGCATACCAGGGCATTCATTCTGTTTTGCTTGAAAAGCGGAAGACCCCCACAGATCTCAATCGTGGAGACGGCATGCAGCCCCGCTCATTAGAGATTATGGAGGAATGGGGGCTCTTGAGCGCTTTTGAGAAAGCAGGAGCCATTCCTGCTTATGGTATTGAGATGTATCATCCCTTCCTTGGTAAGTTGCTAGAGATTGATCTGGGCGTCGTGAAGACGGCTCATCCTCATCTGCTGAATCTCCCCCATCGTGACATCGAGGTTCTTCTGCTTGAGCATGCCAGGAAGAGCGGCTATTGTCAGATACTGTATGGAAACGCCTCGGACCTGATTATGGAAGAAGGCAGAGCCATTGGCGTGAGCGCAACGATTGCTGGCTCGGAGATCGAGATCTATGCGCCAGTGATTGCAGGAGCTGACGGAGCTCAGTCGGCTCTACGAAGAAAGATAGGGATCGAAGTCGCATTCCAGGAATATGAACACGATCTGCTGGTCTTACATGCTCAACGACCAGATTGGTTTACCGGGAAGTTGCGGACGCGTGTGTTCCTCCATCAAGATGGCGCAGCTATCCTGTTGCCATTACCAGACGAGAAGGTCCGTCTGGCACTTCTTGTTCCAGCAGGTCAGGGTGGTCAATGGAAGATGATGACAGAAGAGGCGTTATTGCACCAGTTGATAAAAAGAAATCCGCGCCTGGGAGACCTGAAAGGCATTGAGAAGCAAGGAGAGCATATCTATCGCATGAGGAAGATGCATGCTCCAACCTATGCGGCAAAGGGAGTTGTCCTGCTGGGGGATGCGGCTCATGTGACACATGCTGCGGGTGGTTTAGGCATGAATATGGCCCTTCAGGATGCTCATACCCTGGCCGCAGAGCTTGCCAGTGCCTTTCAACACAGAGTTTCATTTGACCAGGCATATAGCAACTATGAACGGCTCCGGTATCCAGTCAATCAAGGTGTTATTGATCGTGCAGAATTTATGTCGAAGCAACTGTGGACGCCCTCACAACGCGCATTTTGGGGCCGAGCGCTCTCATTGGCCATTCCGCATTATCTTCTCCCTTTTCTCTGGAAGAAAATTACGACTTCGCTGGCCTGGAGAAATGCGGGTATTCTTACTCCTACTCCAGCAAAGCGCAGCCCATTTCCAGCTCTTATCGTAGCCTTATATCGCCTTTCACAAGGTCGAATTGGAGGACACTCCCATCAAAATCCTGTGTTATTGTTGAGCACTCAGCAAGAGAACAACAAAATGCATACCGTCCCATTGTTGTTTTTCCCCAAGGGAGATCAGCTACTCATTGTGGCATCCAATGGTGGCTCAGACCTCCCACCTCAATGGTATAGAAACTTGCAACGGAACCAACAGGTTATTCTGCATATTGGCTCAACCAGTCAGAAAGCTCTTGCTACAGTCGCAGACCAGGATCTGCATGCCGAGCTCTGGCCCTGGCTGATCGAACGGTATGCAGGCTTAGAAGCCTACCAGAAAAAAACGCCCCGGCAGCTTGCCATTATTCTTTTACAGCAAGAAGTGCCGACAGAAAAAAAAGAACCTGAGTTTGTTGCAATTGGAGCAAAATAGTTCTTTATAAAGGAAACGTACCAGCCTGGAAGCATGTACTGAGTTGGGCAGAGATCCTCTTAGCGTACTTACCAGGCTGGTAAGTTGCGAGTAACGTAGATGCGATAACATCCATTCAAGCGGTCACGAGTAGAATTTCTATGGCTCTTGGATGGATAGAGACAGAGAGCATAAAAAGTGTTCTTTGCTTTTCTCCTAAGAAAGAAGCGCAGAAGAGAGGGTAAAATGGGACTTCTTGAATCTGAATGCTGGCCAGGCAAGATCTACAGTGATGGTTGGAAGAGAGCAACAGGTGGAGATAGAGCTGTCTGTGAACCAGCAACAGGCGAGTGTCTGGCAAGAGTGGGCTACTCTGATCCAGAAGATATTGAACGAGCAACCCGGATTGCGGTAGAGGCGCAGCGCCACTGGTGGGCCTGCCCTGCTTCTGAACGTCGAGAAGTATTCTATCGAGCAGCGCACCTCCTTGAAGTACACCATAATGAGATCTGTGAATGGATTGTACGTGAGGGAGGGGCAATCCCAATGAAAGCACACTTTGAGGTCAGAGGGTGTCTGGATGAATTGCAGGAAGCGGCAGCCATCCCGACGAGTCCCACTGGATATGTCATGCCAGGATCTCATCCTGGTCAGATGGCCAGTGCTCAACTGGGGCAACTCAGTCTGGCTCGTCGCATCCCTCGAGGGGTAGTTGGCGTCATCTCACCTTTTAACTTTCCTCTTGTCCTGGCTATGCGCTCTGTTGCGCCCGCCATCGCACTTGGGAATGCGGTCATCCTTAAGCCAGATCCTCGTACTGCCATTTCAGGAGGGATCGTGCTTGCGCGATTATTTGAAGAAGCGGGGCTTCCCAGTGGTGTTTTACAGGTGCTTCCAGGTGGCAAAGAGGCAGGAGAAGCCCTGGTACGAGATAGCCATGTCGATATGATCTCTTTTACAGGATCTACTGTAGTGGGTCAACGTATAGCTGAATTGGCTGCACCTTCTTTAAAGAAAGTAGCTCTGGAGCTTGGAGGAAACAACGCGTATATTGTGTTAGACGACGCGCCTGTCGAGGCTGCCAGCTCAGCTGGTGCGTGGAGCTCCTTTTTTCATCAGGGACAGATCTGTATGTCAGCGGGTCGCCATATTGTCCACGAGCGTATTGCTGAAAAGTACGTAGCACTACTGGCTCAGCGAGCGGCAGCCTTAAAAGTGGGGAATCCCTATCAAGAGGATGTTGAGCTTGGCCCAATTATAGATCGCAAGCAGCTAGAGCGGATTCAGCATATTGTTGATGCCACCGTTGCGGACGGAGCCCACCTTATCACAGGCGGAAGTGCCAGGGGTCCGTATTATCTCCCAACAGTTTTAACGCATGTGCAGCCAACGATGGCAGCATATGCCAATGAGATCTTCGGTCCTGTGGCACCTGTCACTATCGTAGGAAGCGATGAAGAGGCTATTGAGGTTGCAAATGCCAGCCCTTATGGCTTGTCAGCCGCCATCCAGACGGGCTCTCAGGCGCGTGCATTTGCTATAGCGGAACGTCTCCATAGTGGGATGATTCATGTGAATGACCAGACCGTAAATTATGAATCGAATATTCCATTTGGAGGTGTAGGTCTGTCTGGAAATGGAGGTCGGTTTGGCGGTGAGGCAAGCAAAGATGAATTCTCCCAGTGGCAGTGGTTCACGCTACGTCAGCAATCAACCTTTTATCCATTTTAGATGAATGTTCCCAGTGGCAGTGGTTCACGCTACGTCAGCAATCAACCTTCTAATCATTTTGAATTGTAGAGCACACAGATGAGCATGAAATCTCATCATCTTCTTATCGGGTTTTGGGTTTCATGCTTATCAAGAAACATTGATGAAGGGACACGCTGTTATGAGTTTTTCGGCATTACCAGAGAAGCGCCAGGGCTTGATAGAGTACAAGTGGATTGTGGCTATTGTTGTCATCTTTGGCGCTTTTATGAGCGTTTTAGATCAGACCATTGTAAATATTGCTGTTCCACGCCTGGAGAGTTCTTTTGAAACGGGCCTGAGCAGCGTCCAATGGGTATTGACTGCGTATGTGCTGACACAGGGAGTAGTAACTCCTACGACAGCATTTTTTGCAAATCGGCTGGGCACCAAACGTTTCTATATTATCTCTCTTGTTCTCTTTACCATTGGTTCTGCGCTATGTGGTCTCTCGTGGAATCTTCCAGCCTTGATTATCTTTCGTATTGTGCAAGGAATTGGGGGGGCATTTCTCTTCCCACTAGGAATTGCACAGCTCTATCGGGTGTTTCCTTTAGAGGAGCGTGGTGTGGCGACAGGCGTCTTCGGGATCGCTACCTTACTTGCCCCCGCTGTAGGTCCAACTCTGGGTGGTTATCTTATCACCTATGTGAATTGGCCGGCTATCTTTTATATTAATATTCCCATGGGGATTATAGGCGTGATCCTGGCACTGCTGCTTCTGAAAGAAGTACGCGATGATGTCAAGGTGCGCTTTGACCTTCCAGGTTTTATCCTGGTAGCCGCTGGCCTGGCAGCAGTTCTGTATGCCCTTTCAAATGCAAGTGTAGATGGTTGGACATCAATAAGTGTCCTGTCATTCCTCATTGGGGGGATGGTGTTATTGGGGCTCTTTACCATCGTCGAACTGATAAAGATCAGTCGAGGTGAGACTCCATTAGTCAACTTAAAGTTGTTTGCCAATGGACCATTTTTCATCAGTAATCTGACGAATGTCTTAATTACCTTTGCATTCTTCGGGGGCTTGTTTCTCTTCCCCATCTACCTCCAGAGCATGCGTGGAATGAGTGCTTTCGATTCTGGCCTGCTCCTGCTCCCACAGGCTCTCGCTGCGATTATCACCTCTTTTATCGGAGGACGATTAGTTGATCGCTATGGCGTGCGTCTGGTGGTTATTCCCGGGCTGGTCTTGCTGGCGTTTGTTACCTGGCAGTTTGCCTATGTGACACCTGGTACTTCGTATTGGTGGCTTCAGTGTTTATTCATTGTTCGTGGTCTGGCATTAGGGGTGATTATTCAGCCGCTCAGTGTCTCAGCGCTCTCGGATATTCGTCCACAACAGCTTGCGCAGGCGTCATCTTTGTATAGCGTCATCCGTTTTATCTCGACCTCTTTAGGAATTGCAGTTCTGGCAACGCTCATTCAGACGCGCATGAAAGTTGCCTTTATACCAGGTCAGCCAAAGCTCAGTTACATGTATGCTATTCAATATGATTTCTGGTTCTGTTTGTGGGTCGTTCTGGGAGCTATTGTTCTCGCCTTTTTCATCCACTACAAGAGAAAACAGGTTTCAGGCCAGAAGGGACGAGCCGAGCTGCCGCTGGTTGAAGGTTAATTCAGAAGGTATGTGAAGGAACAAAGAAGAGAACCAGTCAAGGAGGAGCTTGCGAATGAGTGTTTATACAGATATTCCGTATGTGACCCCACCAGCAGATTATCAGTTTCATCTGGGAACTTTCCTGGCAGATGCGTATGAGCGGTATGGTCCAGTTTTTCGCTCAACCTACTTTGAGCAAGATGTTCTGTATATGATTGGGCCCGAAGCTAATCGTTTCGTGCTAGTGAGTAATCGCCAAAAATTTTCCAACGATAAGGGGTGGAGCAGCATTTTTAGTGTCTCTGATATGTTTGGTCGCGGTCTGCTTACAATGGATGGAACCGAACATAGTCAGAGCCGGAAGATGATGAATCCAGCGTTTACAGTTAATTACATGAACCATTATCTGCCGTTGATGAACCGTGTTATTCGTGACTACACTGGTTATTGGGCAGAGGTTGGCGAGATAGACATCTATGAAGAGGCTCGTAAAATCACCTTTGAGATAGCAGCTCAGGCGTTTGCTGGTCTGAGAAGTGAGACTGAGATTGCCCAATTCCGTGAGCTTTTTTTGCGCATTCTTATGACACCACGAGTTGTTGAACCCGATGAAGATTTTGAAACCTTTACGCGGGAACAGGCAGTGAAGCTACGACAGCTTCAAGGCGAACTTCATACGTTGTTGCTTCCCAAAATTGAAGAGCGTCGTAAGAATCCGACAAACGATCTTTTCGGCCTGTTAGTTCAAGCGCGGGATGATCAGGGGAATGCAATGCCCGATGAGCAACTGACAGCCCATGCGAATATCTTGCTTGTGGCAGGGCATGAGACTTCTACCAGCTTTATCTCCTGGCTATTGTACCTACTCGTCCAACATCCCGACTATCTTGAGCGTGTTTTAGCTGAACAGGATGCTTTGCTGCTTCCAGACAGTGAGCCAACACTAGAAGATATTAAGCGGATGAAAGTGTTAGACAACGCTCTGAAAGAGACTGAACGCTTGTATCCTCCTATTCCCAATGGTCCGCGTGGACTTGTGGAGGATATTGAATTTAACGGCTATCATATACCAGCCGGGACATTAGTGTTTTATGCTATTGCAGCGTCTCATATGATTGGAAGCATTTTTCCTCAGCCAACTCAGTTTGATCCAGATCGTTTTGCCGCTCCACGTGAGGAAGATAAGAAAAGTCCATATGCACTCGTTGGCTTTGGCGGCGGTCCTCGTATGTGTATTGGTCTGAACTTTGCCCAGATTGAGATGAAGGCGCTGCTTTCACACCTGCTTCGTCGCTACCGTTTCGATCTGGTCCCTGGGCAGGAGATTGCACAGTTTTATGCAGCTACTGGTCGTCCACTGAATGGTATTCGCTTCCAGGTGTCTAAGCGGGCATAATTCTGTCTATGCAAAAATGACGCGATAAAAAAGCCTTTGTGCATGCAATGATGTAGTTACAGAGGCTTTAGTGCATAATTTTATTGTATACTTAGAGAATATTATGGTTTTTATTTGATTAAGGAGAGAATAGATGTGTTACGATAAAGATGCTGTTCCACCAGATCTTCCTGTTGCAGGAGAGAGCGTTTCTGGTGAAGATCTCGTTCTGGCAGCAGCCGATGGGAATCTTTTTTCGGTCTACGTAGCGCAACCACAGAAGGAGTTCCATTCTCAGGTCCTTATTTTCCCCGATGTACGTGGTCTTCACCAATTCTATAAAGAATTGGCTGTACGGTTTGCACAAGCAGGCGTAAGGGCATTAGCGATTGATTATTTTGGCCGTACTGCGGGTGTGAGAATAGAAGAAGAAAATTTCAACCATGAGCCACATGTAAGACAGTTGCAAATGAACACCTTTTTTCAGGATGTTACTGGGGCCCTTTCTTATCTCCATTCAACTAACGCTGCGTCCGTTCCGACGTTTACGATTGGCTTTTGTCTCGGGGGGAGTTTCTCGTTACTGGCAGGTACGCAAGATTTTGCGTTAAGCGGTGTGATTGCTTTTTACGCTTCCCTTAGCCGTTCTCTTCCGACAAGTAAAGGATCTGTTCTTGAGCAAGCGAAACTCATAAAATACCCTGTGCTCGGGCTATTTGGTGGTGCAGATCATGGTATTCCTGTTTCTGAAGTGCAACAACTGGGAGATGAACTGAATCAAGCAGAAATTAAGAATACGATTGTTGTCTATCCAGATGCTCCGCATAGTTTTTTTGATCGTCGAGCTACGCAATATGCTGAAGCTTCTGCGGATGCCTGGAAACAGATCTTGAACTTTATGTCTTCCTATAGTTAGTACATATAGTTAGTACATAACTGTTCTGTAATCAGGCATCCGCTTAGAGCGGAGCTGGTCTATCACAGTAAGGCGATCGATGAATCCCTTTGGGGGAAGAGGATCTCCAGGAGTGATTTTGCCTCTTTTTTTGCCCAGACATCGGGAAAGGTTGCACGTAAGTCTTCAAGGCTTCGATAGCCAAACAGCAGTTGCAGAAAGATGAGAGGTGGGAAGCCAGCCAGTGGATCGACTCCATAGACTGGCTTGTGCCATGGCTCAACTCTGGTGAGCCGCCCCTGCTCAAACTGAAGAACCAGTCCGGTGCGATAAAAATCAATCTTTACGGTTCCACTATAGTTGGCCATCCAGGATGAGGCCAGACGTTTTTCCAGGACTGGCGCAATGTGGGTAAGAAAGGCAGCCAGGTCTGGTACACGAAGATACCAGGCGTAGGGTGGATCAAAGGCTGGAGCAAGATAGCCGCCAAGCGCATCATAAATGGGATGAGAGCGACCGAGATGGAAATGAATTTCTCCCAGTGGATCGATCTCTGCGCTGGCGGCAGTCTGTTCTCCGTACAATGTTAAGGCACGAAGAAGCGGTGGAGTAAGGGCCTGAATATCAACCTGGGGCGCAAAATACAGCTTGAACACATCTAATCCACGCCAGGAACGCTTCTCACCACATAAGACAAAGGCTTGTGGCACACCAGCTGCATCGATCAACATCATATGTTGAGGTAATTTATCGGGAACTGCTGCTTTCTGCCACTCTGTAAAGCGGAATCGCAGAATTTCTTCGGTCAGTTTCATCCATAAGATACTGTCTCTTCGATGATGGCGATAATAGTCCAGGATGAGTGGAATATCTTCTTCTGTTGCTCCACGCAATGTATAGGGCGGTTCGTCGTCTCGGGCTTTTGGGATCGTCTGTATAAATGTAATGCGCTTTCCATCCAGATCCATTGCATATTCATAGCCAAACTGGCGATAAAAATAGGGGATACCTGTAATCGCCTGGACCAGATGGCCTTCTGCTTCACTACGCGCATGGATCATGCCGAAGAGAGCTCGAATCAGCCCACGATTGCGATAATCAGAATCAGTCGCAACGATTTCAGGTCGACCAACGGGAAAGGCAATCCCCTCATAATCCCAGGTGTGGCGCAATAGGCAGGTGCAGGCCACGATGGGATTTTCCTGCTTATGCAGATCCTCTACTACACCAAAGTCATTCTGTCCCATAAGAATATGGTGCCCACTCATGACTTGACGTACCCAATTCATGAGAAATTGATTGGGTGGATCATCTTCTTTTTCTTTGAATACTTGACCACATAGATGTGCGATTGCTTCCGTGTCGGTGGGAGTCGACCAGCGCAAGATAAGGTCGTTGCCCAGATCATGTCGATAATCAGGATGGGCTGCTGTAATTGCATTTAGTTGCATAAGTGAATATTCCTTTCAACATTGAACTGGTCACGAATGGCGAGCACTATGTACAAATATACCTAGCAGCAGAGCCGTTTGTCAAGGCATGCTGGCAAGAAAGGTATCGCTGAGAGAAGCATTTCTCTTCGTCTCAGGCTTGTTTTTTTGTGCAATCGCTGGTAATATTGCATCAAACTAGTTTGATGCAAATTTCTTTGATGAAATGGAGGAAGGCCATGGAGGCAATCATTGTGCAGCCTCCCAGTATTCTCAAGCTTATTGCCCATGATATTCGGTGGGCAATAGTGCGAGAACTGGCTTACTCGGACTATCGGGTGCAGGAGTTAGTCGAGCGGCTCAAGCTCTCACAGAATCTCGTTTCTTATCATCTACGGAAGTTGCGCGAAGGTCGGATTGTGATTGAGAGACGCAGTAACGCAGATGAACGAGAAGTCTATTATCACCTGGATCTCGATCAGTTTCAGGAGCATTATCTGGCTGCCGGGTCTCTGATCCATCCTGCGGTCACAGCATTGAATGAAAATGTCTCCATCCCCGAGAGTCAACCGAGGGTGCTCTTTCTGTGCACAGAGAACAGTGCTCGCTCGCAGATGGCTGAGGGGCTCCTGCGTCATCTGAGCCATGGGCGGGTTGAGGCATACAGTGCAGGAGGCCAGCCTGCAAAACAGATCCACCCGCTGGCTCGTCGCGTTATGGAGCAACTGGGCATTGATATGTCCCAGGCTGTTCCTAAACATATTCAGATGTTTGAAGGTCAGGTCTTTGATGCAGTCGTCACCGTTTGCGACCGCATCGTCGAGTCCTGTCCCACTTTTTCCGATGATCTTGAGCGGATTCATTGGAGTTTGCTTGATCCTGCATCTGTCCAGGGAACAGAACAGGAGCAACTCCATGCCTTTGAGCAGACCGTCCTGCAATTAACTACACGTATTCGTTTCTTTTTATCCTTTTTAGCACGAAAGAAGAGTATCCCTTGTGAGTAGTAACATCGTTCGTGAGCGTCCTCAACCAGTGTCTCTCTCGTTACGTTCGGGACTGACAAAAGATGCCTGGGCTGCGTATGTTGCCGAAGGGCTTGGCACCTTTGGTCTGGTCTTTGCTGGATGTGGTGCCATTATGATTGATAGCCTTTCTCAAGGCGCGATTACCCATGTTGGGGTCGGCCTCGTATTTGGACTCATTATCACGGTTATGATTTATACCTTCGGACATATGAGTGGTGCGCATTTTAACCCGGCTGTCACCCTGGCTTTTGTGGTTGCCCGTCACTTCCCACTTCAGCGGCTCATTGGCTACTGGACTGCTCAACTCCTGGGAGCATGGTTGGCCGCTGGATGTTTACGGCTTCTCCTGGGGGATGTTGCAACACTCGGCACGACTATTCCAGCAGGAAATGGGGGGGTCTGGCAATCCTTTGGACTCGAAACGCTGCTTACCTTTTTTCTGATGGTCGTGATTATGGCAATGGCCACTGATACACGAGCTGTAGGTCAGGCGGCTGCGCTCGCTATTGGGGCGACAGTAGGCCTGGAGGCACTTTTTGCTGGTCCGATCTGTGGCGCTTCAATGAATCCTGCACGTTCTCTCGGTCCTGCTTTGATGAGTTGGACATGGACTGCTCAATGGATTTATATTCTGGGACCGATGCTGGGAGCTATTTCAGGCGCACTACTTTACCGCTGGCTGCGTTCGGCAAGCCAACTTCAATCTGTTGTATATGCGTCAACAGAGAGTGCTGATACACTTCCAGCACAGGAGGAGAAAACGTATGTCTGAGCAACCCGCATCACCTCTACGTGTGCTTTTTCTCTGCACCCATAATTCTGCCCGTTCGCAGATGGCCGAAGGGCTTCTGCGAGCTCGTGGTGGTCCCTCTTTCCTGGTATTTAGCGCAGGCACTGAGCCAGGAACAGTGCATCCGCTTGCAATCAAGGTCATGCAGGAGATTGGTATCGATCTTCACAATCATACCGCAAAAGGAATCGCGACTTTTGCCACACAGCCGCCGATGGATCTGGTCATAACGGTATGCCATGAGGCGCAGGTGGCCTGTCCAATCTTTCCCAATGCACGCCGGCAGGTCCATTGGGGCTTTTCCGATCCCAGCCGGGTGACCGGTACTGAGGAAGAACGTCTTGCAGCCTTTCGTCATATCCGCGACCTCATTGCTGCAAGAATTGCTCAACTGTTAGAACATAAGCCTGTGCTATCCTTGGAGCAGTTGTATGCAGCGGCCAGAGAGGCAGGTTCATAGAGAGGACCGGGAGCGTAAGAACGCGGCTGCATCCTTTCGTCATCAGGTGCGTCTATGACATGGAGAATGCCAGCGAGGCTTCTCTATTGAACCAGTAGAAATGGATGAGAAAAGATGGCGATGGATGTCACAGAATATGCATGGTACGCCTTGCACGAGCCATTGCGCGCCTTTCTGCGCAAACGAGTGCGTCATGAGGAGGCTGTCGAAGATCTGCTTCAGGATGTGTTTCTGCGTATTCATATGCATGCCGATACATTGCGTGATGGAGAGAAGCTAGAAAGCTGGATCTATCAGATTGCTCGCCATCGTGTGACGGATTACTATCGGCGGCAAAAGTTTGAGCTTGCTCTCAATGAGACCAATCAGGACACATGGCTTGTCGATATGCCAGAGGATGATATGCAGGCTGAGTTAGCGCCATCAGTGGCCGCGATGGTTAACGCACTGCCAGAACCATATCGAGAAGCTCTGTATCTGACCGAGTATCAAGGGCTCTCTCAACGAGATCTGGCTACCCGTCTGGGACTCTCATTTTCTGGCGCGAAATCGCGCGTGCAGAGAGCACGAGAAAAGCTCAAACAACTCTTGTTAGATTGTTGCCACTTTGAGTTTGATCGCCTGGGCCGTATCATTGATTATCAATCTCGCTGCTCCTGTTGTGCTACAGCAACCTGTCAGACAGAGGCCCGTCTCTCAGCCTGTTGCGTCCCTGCTGAAGAAGGTGCGTCTAGAGAGTGAAGAGTTGTTGCTCTTGAATACAGGAGCTAAAAACAGTATAAGGAGCACAGATATGTCATCAACATCAAAGCCCATGAACATTCCTCAGAGCTCAGACCGTTCAACCTTCTCTCTTGCGTCCAGCGGCTGTTGTGGAAGTACTGACGAGATAGCAGGCGCTGGCTGTTGTGGTGTCGCTCAGGGGGCCATTCCAGAGCAGCCATTGGCCTGTTGTGGAGCGCCTGCGACTGATGGCACAACGGCAGAGCAGACTGGAGAATGTTGTGGCGCATCAGCAGCAGTGACGCAATCAGGATGTTGTAACGAGTAATCGCTACGGAAAGCAGACCCTAAAATCAGGGCAAGTTTTCTTTCTCAATGGTCTCTTGTCCTGGAGAGAGAAAAAGCATGGCACCAGAGCGCTGGTGCCATGCAAAAAAAGTCAGAATGAGCCTTTATTCCGTTTATAGTATTTACAGAGCGCACTCTGCCTGACTATCGAAACGCCAGGTAGGATGGGAGGGTGTATGCCCTGGGAGCTCTTGCCTTCCTCACGATGCATATGATAAAGTAGAAGGTCATAGCGGTAGAAAGGCAGTAGGAGAGCATGCAGGTTCTTTTTGTTGGTGGTGCCCAGGGGGTGGGCGCAAGCTGTGTCGCGATTGAGATTGCTCAGCGGTGGATTGTTGTTGATGGGGGGGTACGTGTTGATCGGAAAAGTGATCCTCTTCCAGATCTTGCTTTATTACAAGATAAAGCAGTTCAAGCCATTTTTGTTACCCATGCTCATGCCGACCATATTGGAGCCCTCCCTTTACTTCATCAGGCCTTTCCACTGGCCCCCATCTTTACCTCACGAGCCACCTCCTTGCTCATGGAAGTGATGCTGGCAGATGCCGTCAAGATTATGGCTCGACGCGCAGTGGAGGAGATGGAGCTTCCCCTCTATCCTGAACACCTGATTAGTGCCATGCTGATGCGTGTACGAACACTTCCGGTTGGTGAAGATTTTCACATTGGCGAATTGCCGGGGGTAAAGATCCATGCAAGCCGCGCCGGGCATATTGCAGGCGCAGTCAGTCTGGGTTTTGAGGCCGACAATGAATCAATTGTAGTGTCAGGAGATATTAGCATTACCCCTCAGCGGACGGTTCTGGGTGCGGTCGCGCCTCCAGTGAAGCGACCAGATCTGCTGGTATTAGAATCGACCTATGGGGCTCGTTTGCATCCCAATCGTCAGGCGGAAGAACTGCGTCTGGCTCAGGCGGTGGTAGAAGGGCTGGCACGTGGTGGCCCTGTACTGATTCCTTCCTTTGGCCTGGGACGTGGTCAAGAGATTATTTTAATTCTTCGAGCGGCTCAGGAGAAGGGTCAGGTGCCGCCTTTTCCCATCTATGTCGATGGTCTGGTGCGTCGCGTCTGCTCGACCTACATGCTGTTGCCAGAGGCATTACCACCACAATTGCAGCGTCAGATCCGCAATGGGTATGCCCCTTTTACTGGCGGTGAGATCAATTTTGTGCGTGATGAACGCGATCGTGAGCGTATTATTGCTGGCCCGCCCGCCTGTATTGTCACCAGCAGTGGGATGCTTACTGGCGGCCCAAGCGCCTGGTATGCTGCCCGCATCGCTGGCCGTCCAGAGGCATCAATCTTTATTACGGGCTATCAAGATGAAGAGGCTCCTGGTAGGCGCTTGCTTGATCTGGCAGAGAAGAAAGCTTCGACCCTGGAAGTTGGCGGGGTTACCGTGACCGTGAACTGCCAGGTTGCTAAATATAGCCTGTCAGCCCATGCCGATGGAAGCGAATTAGCTGCATATGCCAGCTCGATGCAACCGAAACAGGTGGCCCTGGTCCATGGAGACGATGAATCGCGAGCAGCCTTGCGGACATTATTGACAAATACCAGTATTATCCTGCCCGCAAATGGCGAGCTGATTGAGGTCCGGGCTCGTGGTGCTGTGAAGGCGCGAGTTGCGCCTCAACCTGTCAGTGTGATTCCAGCGCTCCCCATTGGCCTGCATCCAGAGATTCCTTTTACCATTGACGAGCTCGAGACGCTCTGGGAAGTGATTCGTACCCAGCCAGATATGCGGATGGTCACTGCTCGTGAACTTGCTCAGGTCTGGTATGGAATGGACCCAGGCGAGGAACAGCTGAAGACCGTCCTCCAGGTGCTGCAAGAAGATTGGGATCAGCGCTACTTTGTGCGTCAGCATGCTCTGGACGAGGCATTCCGCGTTCGTGGTCAAGCGCTTGAAGATCCGGGCGATGTCTTACAAGATCTGGTTGGCAAAGTGCTGCTGTTGCATATTACTCGTGAGAGCTCCAAACCGGTGTTGTGCCGCTCCGTTGAATCGGGGGGCTGGCTACGTGTGACGTTGCCGCGTGGCATCCGTCTGGAGCGAACGCGTTTTCCTCTGTCCTATATTGTAGAGGTTCTGGGCCCCTTTGAGGATACAGAAGCCTATTCCGGTCAGACTCCACCTCAGGCGTTAATGGAGCTGATTAAAGCAGGTAGACGTGTGCTCCGTGATATCTCTGCATATAGTCTGGCGCGAGCCTGTGAAGAGGACGCAACCTATACGCTGGGAGATCTCTGTGCTCTGGCTGGGCTTGCGGGTCAATCGCTCCCCGAGCGACTGGCGATTGCCAAATTGATTGATAATCATCCTCAGCTCTTCATCCAGCGCTATTCAGTGATGGATAACGAAGGCCTGGCACTCTACGCGCTTTCTCCTGATTGGAAGGAAGCATTGCAGATCCCTGAGAAGCGCGAACTTCCCAACCAGCATGAGATCTTATTAACGATAGAGCGAGCGATTGGCTCGCCTCCGCAACTGTATCGGCGCAGTGTGAATCCAGAGACCGGAGATGTTGTCCTCAGCTTCCATTTCCCCGCCATTGCCGAGCAAGAATATGGAGACGCGCTCAATCAGGCAGCTGAAGAGGCGGGGGTTGAGATCAGTATCTCACCCAATGCGCATCAGGGGGCATTGAGCACAATGGCTCGTTTAGCGTTGAACGAGGTCGGTTTTGAGGTGCGTGGGGCCCCTTCATTCTACTTTGAGTATCAGCAGATGATGGTTCGCGCCATTGTGCCATCTGAGCTAAGAGAGCAGAAAGACGATCTATTGAAGCAAGCGCAGGCGTGGTTTGAGCAGCGAACGGGTTGGACGCTAAGCGCCGAACTGGTTGTTGAGTCCCCGCCTCTTCCAATCACCCCCTCCGTGGTCCCTGAGCCTGCTCCCACAAGTGGAGCACGCACGAACATGATGAACCAGACCGGAGTACTCAATCTGGCTCAGGTAACGCTTGGCTCGCTACCGCATTGCTATAAGGTTGGCGTGGATCATACTGCCAGGACCATTCTGGTTCGCTTCCACTTTCCAGAAGTGGCGGTTCAGCGTTATGCTGAGAAGATACGGCAATTGGAGCTTGTGACAGGTTGGAAGGTTGTCATTCATCCACAGGTGCATCAAGGAGCCCTGGACGACCTTGCCAGGCACATCGTAGCAGCCTATCAGGGCGCAGTCTCGAAAGTCTCCCTCTTTCCTACAAGCAAGCAAGTTCAGGCTGTTTTGACCACCCCTATGGGGAAGGAACAGATTGCCAGAGCTCAACAGCAATTTTTGGAGGAGAGCGGCTGGGCTCTGACTATTTTAGCCGTAAATGGATGAAGATACGCAAAAAACTATTTCTAGATCAAGGAAAACCAATGGAACCCATGACCGATGATGAGCAATTCTCTAAAGATCAGCCAGAGGTTGTTGCCCCAGCTTTAGCGGTGGCCGAGCCATATCTCAGCCAGAATGCATTACACTTTATCGATTTTCGTCTATTGTTAAGCGGTAGTGGTCTGGCAATATTTGGCCAGCAGATGCTTGCCGTTGCGATTGGTTGGCAATTGTATATTCAGACCAATTCGGCGCTGGTGCTGGGTGGTGTTGGATTAGCACAGGTTATTCCCCTGATTCTCTTTTTTCTGCCAGCGGGATATATTGCAGACCGTGTCAATCGTAAATACATCGTCATGGTTGCCCAGCTTGTCACGATGGTCGCCTCACTCTGTCTGGCGCTAATTGCCTCTATGCATGGTCCGCTACCAGCAATCTACGGCTGTCTGGCGGCGATTGGAGGGGCACAAAGCTTCAGTCAACCAGCGAACTCTGCCCTGGTTTCACAGGTTATACCAGAGCAGGTCTATGAAAATGCGATGAGGTGGCGTAGTAGCATGATACAGCTCGCAGCGGTGATTGGACCGGCGGCAGGTGGTTTTCTGATTGGACTCTTTCAGGGGGCGACTCCTGTTTATCTCTTAAGCAGCTTCTTTTTTCTAATATTTGCCTCATTATTGCTTTTTATTCATGTTCGGCCACAAAAAAGTCCCACGGGCGAAGGCAGAAAGCTCAGTTCGCTTATTAGTGGTATACAGTTCCTGGGACAGACAAAGGTGATGCTTGCTGCTATCACCCTTGATCTCTTTGCAGTTCTGTTTGGAGGTGCTGTGGCTCTGTTGCCCATCTATGCGACAAGCATTCTTCATGCAGGGCCGATTGGACTGGGCTGGCTTCAAGCTGCCGATTCCGTTGGAGGTATTGTGATGGCGCTTTTCCTGGCGCGTCGTCCTCCCTTCAAACGAGCCGGTCCAACGCTGCTGATGGCCGTAGTGGGTTTTGGACTGGCAACCATCGTCTTTGGGCTCTCCCACTGGTTCTGGTTATCATTTCTCTCCCTCATGTTTATTGGAGCCTTTGATAGTATTAGCGTCGTGATTCGTTCCACACTCGCACTTGTGCGCACACCCGATGAGATGCGTGGAAGAGTAAGTGCGGTCAACTCGCTTTTTATTGGTACCTCTAATCAGCTTGGTGGTTTTGAATCAGGACTTGCGGCACAATTTCTGGGTCCAGTTGTTGCTGTTGTGGCAGGTGGAATCGGGACATTGCTTGTTGTGCTGGTGGTTGCCGGAATCTGGCCCGACATTCGCCATCTGACAACGCTGCGCGAGACTTCACAAGAGCCAGCAAACTAGATAGGCGGAATCTCCCTTTAGTCTCATCGACAAGCATGCAGAAAGCAAGAGATGTATGTCAGATATGAAGCCAACAGACGTGCTGAAGGCGCGAGCGTATCAGGATCATATGAGTTTACAAGAGGCTCTTGAGTTGTGTGATACCCTGCCATGTGTTGAGATTGACTTCTTGATCGGTCGGTGGCGCGGGAGCGAGATCTCGACGGGGCACGCGCTGGATGGGCTATTGAAGACCTTTGGGTGGTATGGCAAAGAGTTTATTGACCCTGATCATGTGCACCCATTGTTATTTTCTGATGACCGGGGTCAGATCTTTGTACTTGATCCCAGGCGCCTGCCTCTCTCGATTGGACTCAAGTGGCGATTTCTTCGCAAGAAACTGGTGCGTCGGCTTCTCCTGATAGGACGTTTGCTTTTACAGACACGAAAGGCAAAAGCGCGTGTGCGTATGGTCGAGTATCGTGGGAAAGTTAGCGCATCAATGATCTATGATGATCTTCCTATTTACGACACATTTCGCTGCATTGATGATAATACACTCCTGGGCGTGATGGATTACAAAGGGATGGAGCAACCGTTTTTCTTTAAACTTCACCGCGACAGTGAAGCAGAAAAGTCCCTCTCTTTTTAGATGAGCTATTGCTTCTTAGCCTGGGTTCACCACCGTTTTATAGTAGTCGCATAGTGCAGTAAGCTTGCACTGGCTACAGCGGGGATGATCATAGACGCAGATACGTTGACCGAGCCGGAGCAATCCTTTATGGAAATTGTAGATGGTCCTTGCATCATCAGGCAAGAGGGCTTGCAATAGCGCATGCGCATTATCTGCAGTGACTTTTTTGCCAATCAGGCCGATGCGGATCGAGGTGCGGTGGACATGCACATCAACAGGAAGGAGAGGCATTTTACAACTGAACAGGAGAACACATCCAATGGTTTTGGGCCCAATGCCTGAAAAACGATTGAGCCAGGCAACTGCATCTTCCGTGGGCAGCGAACAGAGGAAGTCAAGATTGAGGCTCCCTCGTTCCTCAGTAATCTGGCGCATAATCGCTTGAATGCGAGGTGCTTTGACTTCGGGAAAACTGACATTGGCAATTGTTTCTTCTACCTCTTTGGTGGGTGCATCTCGTACCCCTTCCCAGGATCCAAAGCGCTTGAGAAGGTTGGCGTAACCTGCTGCCGTCTGTTCGTCGCGTGTGCGATGTGAAAGAAGAATATCAACCAGCATACTCATCGGGTCTTTTTTGGAAAAGGGCGCTTCTCCAAACTGCTCAGTCAGCAGTGTTGTTACTTCAAGGGCTTTTGCTACAAGGGTAGTCATGTCTGTAGATGGATAACTGAAATCGGCAAGGTTCCGATTTCGCCGGAGTGATTGACTCATGATTCCTTCCTCTTCTCTTGCTACAATACATCTGTCATAGACACGGCTCACTGGCAAAAAGTGTTCCAATACACACTGAGAACTGCATTCCAGTTTGAATAACAAGAAAGAGAGATCTCTTATGACACGAGTAGGGCTTCAAAGGCTCATAAAGTAGAAAATTTATTTAAAATCAAGTAGAACCTGGTTGCTTATCAAAAGTGTCATAAATGATATAGCATTTGGCGTATATGATGTTCTTTTTCTAGTATATGAAAATATATAATTTTTACATATACACATCGAAAAATACCTGTACAAAAAGGAGCGTGTTCATGAAACGAATAAGTGTTCTTCTTGTCTGTGCGTTGCTTGTCAGCCTTGTTGCCATAAGCTTTACCTCCGTCCTGCACATGCGGCTAGTGCTTGTCAGGGACAAACCGTTGCCGCGACTGCATATGAGAGTAATGTGCATGGTGGGGTGGAACTTATCCTGTGTTACAGCTATTCCTCGAACCAGAACTGGGCCGAGCTTGCTGGCCAGCGTTTTCGTCGATGGTAAGCGCTGCCCAGGCTGTAGTTGTCCATCGAGAATGCCCCAACATCCAGAGATAGATCTGGCGATGCAGAGGAACTGCAGAGGTAGGATCGAGGTGCAGATACTCTCGCAGAGAACCAGGGCTGCAAAGTGACCCCATCCGCATACCCCAAAGTGACCCTTGTCACAAGGTTATTGCGTCCGTATACTTTGAACATATGATCTAATAGAGTGGCAGCCCGACTTCTCAGTGTCTGAAGATGGCTGTACAGCTCTCTTGGACATAGCCTCGGGTACATTTGAAACACACACCTCTTTACAAAGAAGGAAGATGTTTGAGAAAGGAAAAGGTTCAATGTTTCGACGTTTGCTATGGTTAGGGGTCACTCTCATGATGAGCCTGCTGGTCTTTGGAGCCGCTCGCCTGCTCCCCCCTCCACTACTCGTTCTCCCTGCCACACAGTCGCATGTTCTGTTTGTGGGGAGTCAACCTCCAGGGCAATCGAGAAGCTACAACCCACAACCCTATCCGGAGTGGGCTGGCGGTTAGAGACAACGATCGGAGTGCTCCGGAAAACCGTTGTTTGAGGACGCGCTTCTGACCACGCAGAGTTCCTCTGCATCCGCCCACCCATCAAGGATATACAACCCTGACCTTCGTCACACAGTTATTCTGGGCCTCTTGCTTAGTATGAGAGAAAAGGCGACTATTCTATCCTTCTCAAGAAAAACCGAACAAAATGCCAGAAAAACTCATGCAAGAAAGGAATATCGCATGAAAGTGATTCAACGTCTCTGTAGTTTTGGCGCAAGTATGCTTCTCGTCCTTGTGTTCTCTGCGGGCGTCTTCGGCACCGATCAGGCCCATGCAGCAACAATTCCTGTAAACCAGACCGCTCATTCAGGTATACAACAACAGGTAGCCACCCTGCTCCAGCAGGTGCCCGGTAGCAAACAGACTGCCTGGAACGCTGTTTCTCTGGACAATGGTAAAACCATCGTGACCTTTACGACGAAGGCCTATTCCGTCGCTTCAGGACCGAGTAACTGCCGGAGTGGTTGGTTCTGCTTGTGGTATGACACAGGGTATACTGGGGCTGAGGTTCAGTCATCCTCCTATCGATGTGATAGTAGTAGCGCACTTGTGTTGCTGAACTACTTTCCTACCGATGGACTTGGATCTTATATTAATTACAGTCCGTACACGTTAAAAATATACAATGTCTATGATTCGACCATCGATTACGAAAGCCCGGGTCATTGGTCGTCCAACACATCAAGCAACAACGATGTTTACAACGCAGCCTCCGTAGTGGAATCTTGTTAAGAAAGGTGTTTTGAACCCTCGATACTCTGTTATTCTGAGGAGTGACAAGATGACGGCGGGAATACCAACGCGAAGCACTTTACGTTGGTATTCCTGCCTACGATGGTGGATATCCTCTGATCTTGCCCCGTTTTTGTGGAAAGGGAGAAGGTGATGTTGACCCACTTTCGGGGAGAGCCTAAACGTGGGAGTCAGGCTAGGAGAATGTCTCAAAAATAAAATCCTTCGCTTCTTTGTACATTGAAAAGACTCGTTCTTCAATACCTTCCTGTTCGACTGTCCCCCAAAAGCTTTTAATCATCACATTACTGTAGAAATCCCCTTTTCTGCTCATAATTATCTGTATCTGATGCTCTTGAAGGACATCACGATACGTTTGGCTGGTGTACTCCTGCCTTGATGGGAATGATGGATCAGTCCCGCTGCTGGTTGGCGATGAGCTGGAGCCATCTTCAAGGCATTCTCCACCTGATTTACCCATTGAACCCTCCCGGTTGAAGTATAACAGATTTCTCTTCTCCTACTCCCCAAAAGTGGGTCAAGCTCAAAGTGTTAACTCCATTCTTCAATGGAGTTAACTAGGTGTGAACCTCGTGACTACATGTCAGACGGTATGATTTTTTTATCGAAAGCAAGAGACCCAAACACACTCAGCGAAGTGTATAAAGCACCTAGAAATTTGGAGGGATTATGGATATAGAACAACTTACAATTATGTTGCGCGATTACGGTGTTGAAAGATATTTCGATCTTGATACCACTCTCGTTGCGTTAGGTTTCGATTCTTTAAGTACTCTGGAACTAGTAGTAGCACTTGAAGATCACTTTCAGATTGCATTTGATGATGAAGATCTGACTGGTGATCATTTCCAATCAATAGGTTCTCTTTTAGCAATTTTGAATAAACACGTGCTACAGAAAGCCCACTAAGAAGAAATTGGATTGTCCTTTGATCGATGTTGGAAACAATTTACTGCAGTGCTCCATGTGCTGGACTGCAAAGGGATGTGAGCATGCCAAAGAGAGTTATTGATTGTTCTGGAATGATAGAAATACCATTTTTAGGAGATACGCCTCGCTTGCATAGGTGTATTGCGACTTATATGATTCCAGGTTATGAATCAGCAACAGACGATTTGTTAGGATCAATTGTTGCTCATAGTGGTTGTCAAGAGTATCCTATTGTCGTTTTTTGTTTTGACAGGAGCCCCAGTGCTGAGCATGTTCTACAGAAATATAAAGTAATACCAATACAATGTAATGTTATTAGTAACGACCCTGTCGCATACCATTCCGTTTTATATAGTGTTGCTCATGTTATTGATGCGGAGCAATTTCTTTGTTTAGGAGCTGATACGCTTGTGCTTGACAACATCAAGCCGCTTTTCGCGCTGCTTGATGTGTGTGCGCCAGAGGCAATAGCTGCAGGGAAGCAAGTCAAGGACCAGGAAAAGGGTATTCTGGATCATATGGTCTTTGCTGGTAATCAACAGGCTCTTCAGGCTCTTGATCTTTTGATACGGGAGCAAAGCTCTCAACATGATGACCAATCTGTCTCTTATTGGAGCACATCAGAGCCCTTTGCGCAGGCTCTTTCGCATATGGGAAAAAGTGTTGTGTTATCTCCGACATGTAACGCTTTTTTCTCTGACGCCGCTGTCAAAGTTGGAGATCGTGCCGGTCGACTGCGTGCAAGCTGGCAGGGAGAGACTGTAAAGGTATTGAATTTTGCAGGAAGCGGAGCGTCCGAAAGTGCCGAGTGGCGTGGTCATTTTGCCCGGATTCCCGATCCTCTGGTGGGTGTGGGCGAAGGTAATGGATATAAAGACTTTGTTGTTGCTCTGCGCGGTTGGATTGGACGCTATGGGATGTCTTCGATGGCCTGGTCATTTTATGGCTCTGCTGATTCACAGGCTGCCTCAATTCGCGATCCTTACACTATGCCTATTTTTGCCTGTTTGCATTATCTCATTCGGGCCAATGGATGTGTACGTGTATTGGAAACGGGGACGGCGCGTGGCGTATCAGCGGCATGTCTTGCATCTGCTGTTGCGCATCGTCCTCAGGCGCGAGTTGTAACCATTGATCCGCATCCGCGCACTGAGCGCTATTTTGAACGCTGGGATTTATGGGCCGCTTTACCTGAACCAATGCAATCCTGTATTGAGACACGCCAAACCCGCTCATTAGAAGGCTTAAAGGCTGCTCTGGATGCCGGAGAAGTGTATGATGCTATTCTTCTCGACTCTATTCACTCTGAAGAATATGTCTGGGAAGAATTTCAACTAGCCATTCAACTCGTGTGTGCTGGTGGTTTAATTCTGATCCATGATGCCATTCTGAAATTCGGCACAGTTGATCGAGCTCTCGCACGAATCGAGGATGCTGGTTACAATGTGACACGACTGTGGGCTGCTGAAGGTGGAGTGCCTGAAGAGGATCGTCTCGGCCTGGCAGTCGTTGAAAAGCGGCCTAGAAGTAGTAAAATTGAAATAAACGCTAGTAGTATTGATCTTCTTCGTAAGTCTCTATAAAACGTAAAAAGATTTGTTCATTCAGTCGAAAAGGTGTAGAGCATGCCCATTCGCGCATTGTTACTTGATTGCTTTGGAGTACTTGTACAGACCGCAGAAAGCTCCGTCCAGCATAGACTTGAGGAACAAGGCGGCTGGCAAAAAGGGACAATCGACAAACTGGGCATGACACTGCTCAATTCTCACTATTTCCAGAGTGCCACTATCGGCGATGTCTCTGCTGAATTGATCTGGAAAGATGTTTCCGTCCAACTCTATGGATGCGCTACGCACTGGAAGGATGTGCAAGAACTCTATCTAGCGGCTCACCAGCGCAATGATGAACTCCTCGCATATATTCAGGAACTGAGAAAATTATGCAAAGTGGGCATTCTTAGTAATGCATTTTCCGATGCGCGTACTTTTATAGCGGGGAGATTGGGTCTTGCAGAAATGGTCGATGATATTCTTATTTCCGCAGAGGAAGGGATAGCCAAGCCCGCTCGAAGTCTCTATCGAAAAGCGGCTGAACGTCTCCAGGTTGTTCCCAGCGAAATACTGTATCTTGATGACACACTCCTATATACACGTCTGCTTAAATCTATCGGAATGTCAACTATCTGTTTTCAGAACAACACTCAGGCTCTTGCTGAGATACAGCACTATTTTCGTGTTTCAGAAAGGACAGAGGCATAATGCCAGTGCTTACTTTAGAACAACGCCAATTTTTTGCTGACAATGGCTATCTTGTAATACATAATCTGTTTGATTTGGAGCTGATTAACCAGATCAAAGAGGCCATTTTTTCTATCTTTAATGGACAGCATACGGGCATTCGCCATCGTTCGGAAATCCAACGGCCTGATGGAACGGTGCTTACCAATATTCAACAGTTATATAGAGCTCATCCTGTTTTGTCTCAATTTATCAAGCACCCTTACATGGGCAGCATTGCGTCAGCATTGATGGATGATACGCCAGAAGTGAGATTATGGCATGATACGCTGATATATAAAGAAAAGCTGGAGGGAGGGGCAGTCCCCTGGCATCAGGACTACTATCTGCTTCAGCATGTTGCTCCGGCTGATATCGTAACTGGCTGGATAGCACTGAGCAAGAGCAACGAAGAAAGTGGATGCCTGTATGTCGTACCAGGCAGCCATAAATGGGGATTAATGCCTTCACATGCACTGAATAATATTGGCCCAGATAGCGAGCGATTTCTGAAACGTAGCGTCCATGAAGCACTTCGCCCCCTCATTGTGAAGCAGCCGCTTGTTTTAGAGCCTGGAGATGTCTCGTTTCATCATTGTTTGACCATTCATGGCAGTTATCAGAACAGGTCGGATTACCCTCGCCTTGGCTATATCCAGCATTATTTCCCTGCCCACCTGCGACGCGTCGCAGTATCAGGATTAGATTATGCCCAGGCGTATGAAGTGACAGTCCCAACAGGTGAGCTTGTGCGAGGTGATGCGTTTCCTTTAGTCTGGTCAGCAACTCCTAATGAGAACCACACTGATACTGACATTCTTTGCTAGAAATAGGAGCTAAGCCATGTTTATAGAGAAGTTGCATCAGGCGTTACTGGAAAATATATGTAGGAGCGATAGTAGTATAACTCTCATCGATGATTGTTTTCAAGAGATCAAGGAATGTCGCGATGAACGTTCTTGCCTACGAATAGCTGAAAAATTTGTGAGTAGTTATAAAAATATTTCTAACCAGGATGAGAAGGACAAGGCTCTTCTTATCAGATATTTACTCTCGGAAGTTGTAACATCTAAGCCATCCTGGTTTGGCAATGACGCTGATCTTTTACGTGATTTTCTTACTGAGAGTGCACAGTTATCTATCCGTGAGGACATGCAAAAAAGAGCTCAGCTTGACCTAGAACTGGCAACTATGGAAAGAGGTCAGCCTCTTCTCCAGCGGACGAAACACCAGGTCGATGCATTCACAAGAATACAGGCGCATAAACCTGTCGTTTTGGCCATGAATTCCATTGGTATGGGAGATGTTTTGTTACTACTTCCAGCGATATTGGATTTTGCGGAGACCCTAAATGTAGTGGGTTCTAAGAGCATACTCAAATTGGTTGTGTATGAAAAATTAGCCTCACTCCTTCAGCACATAGTGAAAGATTATGAAAACATCTGTCTTTATGCCAAAGGGAAGGAGAATAATGTCGCTTTTCTTTCATCATTAGCACTGGAAGAACAAGCAGCGAAGCAAGAGGAAATAAATCTTCAACTGACTGAGGACAGGCCTACAACCGGTGGTATAGTCATTCTCTTGAATACATATAATATAAAAAGAATATCAACAAAAAATAAAACTATATATCGTAGGTTGACTTTTATTATCAATAAAGATTTCAAGTTAAATAATATTTTTAATTCAAATAATTGCAATAAAGCTGCCCAGCGGAATATTTCAGCCATATTTGGTGCAAAAATGTTTACGAATGCAAATAATACTGCATTCACTGTATCTGAAAAAATGAAACAGTATATTCGCTCTTATCAAGAGGACCGCAAGCGAAGTCAGCGTTATATACATGAAAGCAAAAGCCATAGCACCAAAAATGGATACATTTGTATTATCGATAAAGGCTCCCAACCTTCTAAACATGTCATCCCAACTTTGTTTTCCTTTATTATAGAAATACTTTCTGATTTTTGTATAGAGAGAAAAATATCCATATTTCTTATAAAAACAGGAAAAGAAGAAAAAGACACTGAATATGATAAGTCTAGCACACTCGCGTTGCAAAAGAATGGCCTCTATTATGAAATATGTATTGATAGCGACCTTGCTTACACTTTGACTTATTTACATCAATCATGTGGTGCTATTGGACCAGATACATTTTTAATACACGCAGCAGAATATCTTATGAATATTCCTGTAGTAAATATTTTTGTTGATTCTAGTTGCCAGACATATCGTGTCAATAATGAAAGCATTGCGATTGAACACCCTATTGCGCACCAGGCGGATTGTAGTCTGGATATCTATGTCCCTGCCCTAAGCGAGATATATATGCGCGAGTGTATTCATCCATGTACTCCATTGATCAATGAAGGTGCGGCTGATCATTTGCATCCTCTTATCAAAGAAACGCAAAACATATTCACACAAAGATTGGTGCAAGGACTCGAGCTCTTTAAGCAAAAAGTCCAATGCTCATTTGAGAGAAGAGAAGTACAAAGCGAACATTTGTGAGGAAGAAAAAATATATGCGTATTGGTCTTGGTATTAACAATGCCAGTTCTCTTACTAGACTCATTTTTATTTTTAATAAAAAGCGATACAAGGAGGGTGATTATGGGCAATATTTTGTTGCCAGATAGAAATCAAGAGCAAGAAGCGATTACTGGAATGGTTCCCATTCCACAATTTTTACAGTGCCTCTTACAAACCACCAATCCTTCCCCAAATTCTTTTGTGCTTGTGCGGGAGTTTCATCTTTTGTATGATATAAAACCTGAAAAGATAGAAAAAGCGGTTTCGGCGATTGCCTTTCAGCATGATGCACTGCGTTCCAGATTTATGAAAGATGGAGGTGAATGGAAGCAATCTATTGTTCCTCCGGAAGAGAACCAATCTTTTCGGCTCGTGGATCTCTCTTGCTATCCTGAGGAAGAACAAAATCAGCACCTCATATCGATAATTGCTTCGGAAGTTTATACACTGGATATTACTTCTGGACCGTTGTTTAAATGCGTTGTCGTCAATTATGCAGAAAAAAAGAGCCAATCACTGTTCGTTAGTGTAAGCCATCTTATCGCAGACGGAATTTCACTCAAAATTATCTTGCAAGATTTGTATACTGCGCTAGCTCAATTAGAGCAAAACCAGAACATCCATCTTCCGAAAAAAACGACCTCTTTAAAGACATGGGGAGAGTGGTTAGCTTCATGTGTAGCTTCCAATACATACAATGCAGATGTTGAGAAGCTTATTCTCTACAAGAAGTCATGGCCTTCAACCGGGTTTCTCAAAGTCCTGCCATTAGATTACCCCCTTGGAGACATGACGAAAAAAGTTACTGATGCTGTTAACGTTCAATTGAGCGTCTCTGAGACGAAATCCTTTTTGGAGGTCACCCAAAAAAATGCCCATGTGAGCTCCCTAGATATCTTACAAACTGCACTGGCATTTGCTCTTGCGAAATGGTCTGGGATTTCCATTATTCCAATATGTGTAGTTGTTCATGGAAGAGATTCTGGCTCAGCCCGTGTTAATATCACCCGTACCGTTGGCTTTTTCTCGTTGAAATTGTTAGAAGTGATAACGGTTCAAGAAAACATGCAGCCAATTCATACTCCGCAGGCAAATCCGCAATTACGTTTCGCCCAAGAACTTCTTTGTTTTTCAGGAGAATATGAGAGAAAGTTTGAAGCTAATGTGAATAACAATGCATTTTATGATACTTATTGCCCGAATGTAGTGTTAAACTACATTCGTCAATTGGATGCAAATAAGATGGAAAAAGAATTGCTATGGGAACCTGTACCAGGTTATATAAGTGATTCAGAGAATAATAGTCCTCGGGTGGGGGCTCAATCACTGGATTGTTATGCAAAAATCTTTCACGGACAGCTTCATCTATTCATCCAATATAGCCCCCAATATTTCTATCCCGCAACCATAGAAAATGTAGCGCAACAATTTTTAATTGCTATCCAGACATACATTAAGTAAAGGAGTCCTTTATGACCATCTCGAAAACGTATGATAATGCATTAGATGTGTTAAAGCAGTCTTTTTCTGGAAGTGAATGCGAATTGTGGGTCGACGAGGTACGAAACCATTTTATTCCTCAGCCACTTCGTATTCTTGATATAGGGATAGGGACTGGAGAGTCTATCCAGAAAAGGCTTCTTCAACTCTCATGGAACGGCTATAGTGCTGATTTACATGGGCTTGATCCTAATTTATGCGTTGAGACTGTAACAAGGCATGTCTATGATGACGCACATTTATATAAGACTCGTTTTGAGGAAGCAACATTCTCACAAACTTTTGACGTGGTTAACGCATCTCAATCTATCTACTATATGCAGAATATTCCTGCTATGCTGCGTAAAATGACCCAATTGGTGCAGCCTGGCGGTATGGTGACTATCACTCTTTGGTCGCAGCATTGCTCACTGTATCAATTACAACGTACTGTCTTTGGAGCCGGAGCGACGCTAGTTACAGCGGAACAAGTTGCAGAGCAGTTAGTACAACAACATCTGTTGCGTGATGTAAAACTAGTCAGTTGTAAGGGCCAACTCAATCTCTCTAGACTACGAGCATCTGAACAAGGGCTTGACGCTATATTGACTATTATTTCACGAAAATTTGGTGATGTTTTCCTTATCCCTCAATATCGCGCCAAATTGGAAAAAGCGCTTCTCTCTCTTCCAGATGTAGCTCCTAGAATAAATTATATGCTAGTGGGCCAAAAATAAAATGTATAGGAGCTGAATAGCATGAAATGTATTGTCACAGGAGTTGCAGGCTTTATTGGGTCTTCGATCGCAGAAAAATTATTACAAGAGGGACATGAAGTTATTGGGATCGATATGTACAATGACTTCTACCCGCGCATTTTCAAAGAGTCTAACATTCAAGTTCTCAAAGAATACAGCCGTTTTCATCTAGTTGAGGCTGACCTGAATACTTGTGTGCTGGATGACCTGTTGTATGGTAGCGACTGGATTTTTCATTTGGCTGCTCAGGCAGGAGTACGAAAAAGCTGGGGACAAGATTTCCAGAGTTACCTCACCAATAATGTTGCGGTAACCCAGCGGCTTTTAGAGGCTGCTCTGCATATTCCCTCTCTCAAGCGTTTTGTCTATGCGTCGTCCTCATCGGTTTATGGAAATACAGCCACGTTACCAATTGCCGAAACTGCACCCACACACCCTCTATCTCCCTATGGGGTAACGAAACTTGCTGCCGAACATCTCTGTTCCCTGTACTGGCATGTACATCGAGTCCCGACCGTTTCGCTGCGCTACTTTACTGTTTATGGCCCTCGGCAACGCCCTGATATGGGATTGTTCCGCATGAGCATGGCATTGCTTTATGACCAGCCACTTTCCATTTATGGCGATGGTTTGCAGACACGCGATTTTACCTATATTGATGATATTGTTGCTGCAAATATTCTTGCAGCAACTACCCCCAATATAGAAGGAAACGTTTTGAACATAGGCAGTGGCTTTCCCGTCACTTTGCGAGAGGCCATTGAAGTGATCGAGCGCCAGTTCAATAAAAAGGCACTTCTCCACTACTATCCGCAGGCCCCCGGAGATATGCGTGATACCAGTGCTGATATTTCACTGGCCAGTCGTCTGCTAGGATATCATCCAGGTACATCATTAGAAGATGGTATCGCAGCTGAATGCGATTTTATCTATCATATCATGAAAATCAAGAAGTTACATAACAGGGTGTTTGAATATATACGATGAAAGTTGCGAATATGAAAGAAAAAGAAGTTGCCCTGAGCTTTGATCCAAACATCTCTCTTCAAACGAAAGGTGAAGCTATGTTACAAAAGTTTATGGCAAATTTAAAGTATAGTGAGGAAAGCTTGAGTGCTTTAGAAAGCAAGATAGAGCAATCATGATCATTTTTCGCTGGGCAATCTGGGGAAAAGCGTATGACGCTTGTATGTTAAGCCAAAGTATCGCCACCTTCCAACATTTTTTTGGCGATAAAGCGCGGTACATTGTTTTTACTGATGCACGCGAATATCTACTTTCCCGCATCCTGGTGGCTGCTGAAATCTATCAGTTCGATCAAGCGCCAGATCCAGAGTATCTTGATAAAGGGGCAACATGGCAAAAGTGGGCTCCGCATTGTCGGCTTGACAGCGAATGTTCAGAGTTCAAAGTAGATGCTGATATGTTTTTGCTTGCTGATCCTATTGAGCTCAGAGCTTTTTGTGACTCTTCCAACAGAAAGCAGCGTTTCATGGCGACCATGGAGCACTTTCGCGAAACTTGGCCGTATGGTAATTTCGGGCATAGACTCCCAGCTGACTTTACACCTATCAATGCTGGTTTTATCGGGCAGGCTCAAAGGGCCGATTTTTCTAACGATCTTGCTGCTCACTATCAATGGTGGAAAATGAATGTAACCGCGGATATGGTGAAGTACCACGATGAGCAAGGGGCTATTGCAATGACACTCCAACCTTACATTCAGCGAGATGAAGTCCTTTTGCTCTCACCCCAGCGCTATCGAATTGTCAGCCCGCTCAATCCGCTTGCTCCTTCGGAACGTGATGCACTGGTACTGCTCCATGCTACCTATCCAGAACATCCAGCTTTTTACGATTTTTTACCAGAAATTAAGCAAATAAGCGGGATACAATAATTTAATTATGGCTATTGTATCCATAAAGAAAGGACAAATAAAAAGTGGAAGCAAACATTACTCCCAGAAAATCTTACATAATATGTGCCACCAGGCGCGTTGGAAGCCACTTATTATGTGACCTCCTCTCACAAACCGGCATTGCTGGGAATCCGGCCTCATATTACTGGGATAGTGATTTTGGACAGCCTTCCCCCTATCCTACGTTTCTCCGCAAGGGGACTACTCCTAACGGTGTTTTTGGTATTAAAGTAATGTGGGGCTATTATGCGGATCTGGTCAACAAACTTCGCCACTTACCTGGATGTGCTGCACTAGAAGTGCCAGAACTAATGCAAAAAGTATTACCAGACTTACGCTATATATTTCTGACGCGTCACGATAAAGTGCGTCAGGCTATTTCGTATTGGAAAGCTCTACAAACAAATGTATGGGTGCTTGAAGGCAAGGATGCTCATAATCTAGAGCCTCACAGTAAGGTATATTTTGATTTTGCCCGTATTGAGCAACTCCTTCAGGAAATCCGGGACGATGAAGATCATTGGCTACAGTATTTTGAACGCTGTAAGGTAAGTCCCCTTGTGCTTTCTTACGAAGAAATAGTCTCTCATCCATTGGAAAATGTCAAACGAGTGATTAACTATCTTGATATTCCTGTCCAGACTTCTATTCAGGTAGGGGAGAGCAAGCTACGAAAACAGGCTGATATGACAACAGAAGCATGGATACAACAGTACTATGCCATAAAAATGAAAAGAATGTTGGATTCTTGAGTAGAAGGAAGATGAGAATAGCAGATGGAAGAGCCAATTCACTTTCAGTGGCAGGGAGAAACCCTGTTGGGTGTTCATCATCGCCCACAACGCAAGGATGTCCCGGGGGTGATTTTTGTGCATGGGCTGATGGGAAATCGTGTAGATGTACGACGACTGTTTGTGCGCCTTGCTCGACATCTCTATCACTCTGATATTGCCAGTTTGCGCATTGACTTTCAAGCCTCAGGTGTGAGCGATGGGACATTCCATATGATGACCTACACCAATCAGCTCTCCCAATTGTTGTATGTGATTGAAGAAGTACAGCGGCGAGCATTATGGGGTGGCCCTCTCATTTTGCTTGGAGCAAGCCAGGGGGCCAAATTGGTAATCGCTGCTGCTCGTTGCCATCCAGCCGTTGCAGGCGTCTGTTTATGGAGCGGCCTGCTGGCGAATGAGGACCGTGAACTGGTTCAAATTGCACCAACAAACAGGAAGCTTCGTAAGATTGGAAAAACCATTGCCTTTGATTCACCATGGGGCGTATGGTGCAATAAGCAATTATACAGCGATTTTCGGCATATGACGATTCATAGCCCTTATGATTTGCCCTTGATCCCTCTGCTCGGCATCTATGGAGACAATGATCCGGCAACATTGGCCACGCGCGCCTTTTTGCAGCAAACAGAGCATGAACTTGTTGTGATCCCTGGTGGTGATCATTTGCTTTCCCAACAGGTGTGGGAAGGGGAATTGATAGAAAGCGTTCCCAGATGGATAAACAAGCATTTTCAAGCAAATGAATAATAGCCAGATAACGAGGAGTTTTCTATGTGTGGTATTTGCGGTATCATAGGAAATCCAACTGAACAAGACACTTCCCTTGTCCTCCGGATGATGGAACATCAGTCTCATAGAGGTCCTGATGATGCCAGTATGTTTGCCTGGGAGCAAGGTTGCATTGGATTTCGCCGTCTCACGATTGTCGGTGGTGAAGAGGGAAAGCAGCCAATTATGAGCGAGAACCAGCGTATTGTTGTTTTTTGCAATGGTGAAATTTACAACTATAAACAGCTTCGGTCTTTTCTTCTTCACAAGCAGCATCAATTTTTGACCTCTTCTGATGTTGAGGTGATTGTTCATCTCTATGAGGAGTATGGGTGTCACGCCTGGGAGCATCTAAAGGGAGATTTTGCATTCGTCCTGATAGATAGAGATGCTAAACGTACTTTTCTTGTTCGTGATCGTGTTGGCGTCAAGCCTCTCTATGTTGCCAATGTGCATCAGCGTTGGTACTTTTCTTCCGAAATACAGCCTCTTTTGCAGGCGGCCCCTGAATTGAGGTGCATAAATGAGGATGCACTACGCTCCTTTTTTCAGTATCGCTTTGTGCCCCACCCTTTAACCCCTTTTAAGCATATTTATAAAGTAAGTCCAGGGAGTGAACTATGCTTTACGCAGGAAGGAGTTCAGCATCGGCAATACTGGCACATTCCTGGCAGCAGCCAGGGATATAGTGGAACGTTTGATGAGGCATGTGTTCAATTGGATGAGATAGTGCGCTCATCAGTAGCGGCCCAGGGGGTGAACGAAGTACCAACAGGCATACTGCTCAGTGGTGGTATTGATTCAAATGTCCTGTTGTCGCACATGGCAGAGAAATCCAGGCCTCCGTTCTATGCTTATACCGTTGATTTTGAACAGGCCTTTGATCACCAGGGAGTGTCAGAGTTTTCGCTTGCACACGAAATGTGTGAGACTGTAGGAGCTACCCATGTTCGCGTACCAATAACACCCCAAGAGTATGCTGAAGCTTTGCCTGCCACTATTGCCTGTACTGAAGAGTTTACCGCCGACCCTGCGAATACCCTGCTCTATTTAGTATTACAACGTGCTCATCGAGATGTTCGTGTCCTCCTTGCAGGAGATGGGGTAGATGAATTATTTGCTGGTTACCCTGCCTATCGGCGTTTTCTCAACAATCCTCATCAGCAGCTTTATGGACGCCGGATCCTCTCACCAGACTATGAAGCTTCTCTTTTGAAGACGGAATACCGCTTCGCCAGTGTTGGAGCCTGGCAACAAGCTAGTCTCCCCTCATGGGTAAAAGCCCAGGGGATCTTTCAGACTGATCCTCATGAACTCACTCAACTCCAGACTGACGATCAGCGTTTACAGAAGATGCTTGAGAACGATATACGCTTCTGGTTATGTGACAATTTATTGTTACGTATGGACAAGATAACTATGCGTTGGTCGGTTGAAGGTCGTGTACCTTTTCTTGATCACGATCTCATCAATTTTGCCTTGACACTACCCAATAACTGGAAGCTTCATCCTCAATATGAAAAATATATTATGCGTTACTATGCACGGCGATATCTTCCTACCCATCTTGTTGAAAGGAAGAAGACAGGATTTACGCTTCCACTCGATGCATGGTTGCAGGGCCCCTTGCGGTCTACTGCTAGAGATCTCTTATTAGACGCGCAATTCCTCAGCCGATATATACACCGTTCCAAACTTGAGGCGTGTATTAAGTCGTATTTTTCTGGAGAGCCAGGCATTCCTGCTCATATGATCATATCACTGATGTGTTTAGAGTATTGGCACAGATTGTTTTTAGCGGTATAGGTTCTCTACATTGAAAAGGTTAATGCAAAATGGCAGTAGAACAATTCTGGTTTGGCGATCCATCGCTTCGTCAGTTTGGTATTTTGCGTAATACTGATACAAAAAAGGGCTCGAAAGGAGTTCTCTTTTTTCCTGGATTGGCGGAGACCAAGGCTGGTCCGGTATTTCTGTTTACCCGGATCGCTCACGTTCTTCCAACCTTTTTGCCTGTGTTGCAGTTCGACTATGCCTGTTGGGGAGATAGCGAAGGAGAGATGGAAGAGAGTTCTCTTGAAGGTCTCATAGAGAGTGCTCGTCTCGCAGTGAAAGTCTTGCAGCAGCGCGCAGGCTGTGAAGAGTTTCTTTTTATTGGTCATGGCGTTGGAAACTGGATTGCGGCAACGATAGGGCAATGGTATGCAAAATCATCACTCATTATGCTTTTGCCATATGCCTCACCATTTAATAAGGATGATTTTTTGTTGCAGACACTGATTGAGAAAAAAGATAACACGCCTCATGTATTGCTTGACACAGGTCGTAGTGATCAGTGGCAACGAGGAGGGGCGATGCGTACACTGTTTTGTAAGCTGGGCGCTGATCATTATACAACCAAGGGAATAGTGATCCGTGAGCAATTGCTCAATGATATTGCAGATATAGATGCAAAAAAACTTTTGCGCAACCATACTGGCTCTCTCCTGGAGTTTCATCCTCAGGATCAAAATGCCCTGGCTTTTCTGGCTCATCAGCAAAGTATAGCTCTTCCATTTGAGGATAGCTATCTCACTAATCCTTACAACTGCGATTTTATTGTGGAACAAACCTGCGCATGGATACAGAAAGAATGTGAGAGCGTACTATGAAAAGTGATCAGCATACAAGTACCTTGATCAGTGATGCTATCTTCTCTGCTGCCAGCATCTGTCCTGAACGCGAAGCAATTATCGCTCCTGGGAGACGGCTTACATATAGTGCGTTATCTAAGCGTATAGAAGCTCTCCATATTGAGCTTCAAAAGCACAATATTCGTCCCTTAGAAAAAATTGCCTGGGCAGATGTTGGCACAAGCCACTTTGTCGAACTTCTCTATGCCATTGGAATGAGCGATGCCGTTGGTGTGCCTCTGCATGCAGGAGCTCCATCTGAGGAATGGAGCATGCATTGTGAGCTCTGCGATGTTTCTACTATTATCGTCCCTGCTGCGTTCATGCAGAAAGGACAGGAAATTTTTGCGCGTGATGCGAGGCTACAGCGTATTTTGCTTATCGAAGAACACAATGATAAGCCTGTTTTAACGCTTCTCCACACCCGTGAGAGAAAAGAAGAGCACGATGAAACGAACAAAAGCGAGCCAGGAGATGCAATCATTCTCTGTTCTTCAGGAACGACTGGTCGTCCTAAGGCGATTGTGTTAACCCATCGGAACTTGTTGATCAATCAAGCCTCTCTGATTCAGTATATGCATATTACTCAGCAAGATCGTTTGCTGGTAAGTAAACCAATGATCCACTCGTCAACCCTGATAGAAGTTCTCTCTCTTCTACAAGCTCAAGGAAGCATTGTGCTCAGTCCATGGCTGACGGCACGAGGAACCCTCGCAGTAATACAGCGTGAGGAGTGTACCATGTCCTGTATAGTGCCAGCAATGGCGCGAGAATTGTTGTCTGTTATAACGCCAGGCAGCGAGCAGTCTCTGCTTTTACGCGCCCTTTCTGTAAGTGGTTCTCCTGTCGCTTCTCAACTTCTTCTCGATCTATCCGCAAACTTGCCCCATTGTGGCATCTATCATGCCTATGGGCTAACGGAGGCGGCCCCACGTGTCTCCGCACTTCTGCCACATGAACTCCACCAACATAGCCGGTCCGTTGGTAGATCCATTCCTCATGTGAAGGTCTGTATTGTTGATGCTAACGACCAACCTGTACCCTTGGGGCAGATTGGAGAGCTGATCGTTTGTGGTGAAAATGTCATGCGTACATATTATGGTAATCCAGTAGAGACAAAAAAAGCCCTGAGAGCTCCTGGTTTACACACAGGCGACCTTGCTTATATTGATGAACAAGGGTTTATTTACCTGCAGGGAAGAATAGATGACCTCATTAATTGTGGTGGGCAAAAAGTTTATCCCTTAGAAATTGAGCAAGTGTTATTGAACCACCCCGCCATTGCTGAAGCGTTGGTTCAGGGTCAGACTGACGAGCGTCTGGGATGTATTCCTGTTGCTAGCGTTGTTCCCGTTGCTGGTCAATATTTGGAAGAACAGTCTATTCGTGCGTACTGTCAACTCCATTTGGCGGCATATAAGATTCCTCGCCACATCGCGATTTGTACCGCGCTTGCCCATACACCTTCGGGCAAAGTACAACGGCGGCGACAGATTACTGAAAGTGTATCGAATGTAAAATAGTGGCTTCATAAAATGATGCTGTCTGCTCTCAACCTGTTGGAAAAAGTGTGCAGATAGTCATCCATGAAGAAAGGAGAACATGATGAGCAGTGAAGGGGTGAGTGTGATTATTCCAACCTATAACCAGGCATCACGTCTCGCAATGACACTACAAAGCCTCTGCCATCAGCAAGTTGGAGCTGATGATCTCTTTGAAGTCATTGTGATTGATGATGGTTCAGAGGATGAAACGCCTACAGTTCTGCGTGATTTTGCCAATTTGCTCCCGCTTAAAAGCTGTTTTCAACAACGAGCGGGCCGGGCCGCAGCCAGGAATGCAGGAATAGCAATGAGCAGCTATCCGTTGATACTGTTTACTGATGCGGATCGCCCGCTGGAAAATACCTGGATCAGAGCTCATAGAACCTTTCATGAACGACAGAACCGGGCTGTGGGTATTGGCGATATTCAGGAGTTCTATTTTTCTCACCTTGAGGAGAAAATTCCTCTTCTTAGGGAGGAGATGAAAAGCAACTATACCGGTCTGCTCCGCCTTTCACGACCCTATCGTTACTGGAAACTCATCAAACAGACCCTTGACGACACAGGGTGTTGTCAACTCGGAGCTCCCTGGGCGATGTGTCTGATTGGCAATCTCTCAGTACGTCGGGAACTCCTTGAAGCCAGCGCTGGCTTCGACCAAACGTTTACCGGCTGGGGTTTTGAACATTTTGAGTTAGGCTACCGCCTTTATCAGCAAGGTGCCTCATTCTGGTACGTCCCACAGGCAACGAATTATCATCTTGCGCATGCTCGTCCTGATGGCTTTTATCGTGAACAAATGGCGTATAGTTTTGCTCAATTTGTAGCGAAGCATCCTGATGCCGCAGCGCAAAATTTTATTCATTTTCTTCAAGGAGAGATAACACTTGGTGATTTTGACAGGATCGCCACTGCTGGCGTTTCACAATTATCATTAGAAAAGCAGCAAATGAAGCTATCGGTTTTGGCATTTAATTCATAACTTAGAGGGTAACATGAAAATTCTGCAAATTGCGAGTAGCTGGGGGAGTACGCCGCCGTCTATCTATGGACCTGTGGAGCAACTCGTCAGTGATTTGACGGAAGAATTGAAGCAACTGGGTCATGATGTGACGCTTTTTGCGACCGCCAATTCGCACACAAGCGCGAAGCTAGCGTACGAACTTGAAGAAGGGGTTGGTGAATATAATCAAGAGCAGCGGGGACATTTTGCTCGCCGCCACGCGCAAGCCGCTATTGCTTTTGCCAATGCTCATGACTTCGACATTGTTAGTAACCACGAAACCAATTACTGTATTCCGCTCTGTACCCAACTCAAGCATCCTCAGGTTACGCGAATGGGCTGGCTGGGAGATGAGCGTCTGAAAAAGACTATACAGGCGCTGACAGTCCAGGAATACAGGCGTTTACAGTTTATTGCAGTCAGTAATAGACTGCGCCAGGTTGTTCCATATCTGCATTGGGCTGGGACCATTTACAACGGAAGACAGATCGCGCAATTTCCTTTTCAGAAACAAAAAGAACCTTTTCTCCTGTTTCTCGGACGCATGACAGAAGAAAAAGGACCAGATAAAGCCATTCGGATTGCGAAGGAGACGGGTATTCCTCTTATTATGGCTGGAGTCGTTCCAGCATATGCTCAGGACTATTTCCTCACGCACGTCAAGCCCCATATTGACAATCAACATATTCGCTGGGTAGGCCCAGCAGATCAAACAGTAAAACGAGAGCTTTTTGCGAAGGCGATGGCTTTTCTTATGCCTATCACGTGGGAGGAGCCATTTGGCAATGTAATGGTGGAAGCAATGGCTTGTGGCACCCCTGTCATTGCATTACATGCAGGCTCCGCCCCCGAAATTGTCGCTCATGGGAAAACAGGATTTGTGGTTCACACAGTCGAAGAAATGATCCAGGCTGTTCAGCACCTACCCACCATTCAGCCAGATGATTGCCGAGAACATGTTGAAGCTCATTTTTCTGTGCAGGTTATGGCACGTAATTATATACAAATGTATCAGCACATACTTGATCATCAATAGAAACTTGTTTGCGAACTATTCAGAAAAAGGAGATATCTACTATGAAGATTGCCGCTTTTTCAATGGGACCGATTTTTCCCCAATTTGTGCATGGTGGTTCTCAGAGGACCCTGCGGACCATATTAATGCATTTAGGAAAAGAAAAACATGATGTGACTTTATACTGTACCAGGCGTGACGATAATAATACCGATTTTCAGCTTGCGCCAAATGTATGGGTACGGCCAATCCTCCGTTTTAAACAAACCTATCCGGAAACCTATTACACTCCACCTTATAATCTTGCGAATGTCATCGGCACACTTGCAGAAGCGATTGATACGCATGATGCTTTTTATATCCATGATAGTGAGCTTGCCTTTCATTTTCTCTACACTAATATTCCCACAGTAGTTTCATTCAGGGACTTCGTCTATCCCGATACTCTGGCAAGCGCTTTTTCTTTTCGTCGTGATCATCTCGTACTAAATTCTTCCTATCTTAATAATTGTGTAGAGAGCATTTTCTCAACATTTCGAGATATCAGGTCACAGACAAGCATTATTCCCAATGGGTTTCAGATGGATCTTTTTCAGAGGCGGGACAGCCAACAATTGCGCTCTCGTCTGAAATTGAGTGATGATGCTATCCCAGTCCTGTATCCCCATCGCCCTGATCCCAAAAAAGGGTTGTACGAGTCTATGGATGTTCTTGCAAGAGCTAGAGCCTATATTCCGGCAGCACTTTTTCGTAGAATCAAACTCCTTATCCCTCGCTGGATAGATTCAAACGTTGTCGAGGAAGGATCATACGTTTTTCAGAACATCTATAAAGATATTCTTGACTATGCCCACCAACGCGATATTGCTGATTTGATTCATATCCATCCCTGGATTGGCGTCGAGGACATGCCTGCCTATTATTCATTGGGTAGAGCCACACTTTGCATTGGGAATTTTATTGAATCTTTTGGCAATTCCTCGATTGAGTCAGAACTGTGTGGGACGCCCGCCCTTATCTCGCGTGTAGCGGCTCAACGTTCCATTTTGCCTGAAGAGATTTCATTCAAAGTGGACTATCAGGATATTGAAGGTGCTGCATTCCTTTTAGGAAAGATTCTCTGTGAAGGAGCAAGTCATACCAGAGAGATTCGCGAGTATATCAACACCCATAATAATGAAAAGGATATGGTCAGACGCTACGCCCAAACCCTGGAGCAGACCACTGTCATATCACCAATCATGGAAAGCTATCGTTATACATGGAATGAAGATGATCTTATCAAAATACCTGCCTGGTGCTCAAATACAAAGAGCGGATACTATAACGACTATAGCTATGGTTATTCTACAGATCAAGAACTTTTATCAATTGTCCAACAGTTAGAGCATCCATGCACTCTTGGAAGCCTACAGCAACACGGTATTTCAGAAGGAAGCATCCTTGAATGGGTAGAAAAGGGATTTCTTGTAAGAATTCCATATGAAAGATAGGATTATTTATGTGTGGTATTTGTGGTATTATCGGCCCTGTTCGGATTGAGGATGGCCAGCACATTGAACGAATGAAGGGTGTTCAATCTCATCGCGGGCCTGATGGCACAGGTTTTTATCAGGGGAAGCAGGGAAGCCTTGGATTTAGCAGGCTGGCTATTGTTGGAGATGAGCAGGGTCAGCAGCCCATTTTTAATGAAGATGCCTCTATTATTATGATAGGAAATGGTGAAATCTATAATTATAGAACCTTGCGAGAGCAACTCATACACAGCGGGCATCGCTTTCATACATCATCGGATATTGAAGTGATTGTCCATCTTTATGAGGAGTATGGTACAGAAGCCTGGAGCTATCTGAAAGGGGATTTCGCCTTTGCCTTACTCGATGAAAAGCGTGGAAAAAGTTTCCTCGTCAGAGATCGTTTGGGGGTAAAACCCCTGTATGTTACAAAAATTGGTGAGCGATGGTATTTTGCGTCAGAGCTCCGAGCTTTATTGGCCATCCAGCGATCTCGAGTACCGATGAATACGACTGCTTTGCGTTTATTCTTCCGCTATCGTTTTCTCCCTCATCCCTTCACCCCCTTTGAAGGGATCTATAAACTGAGCCCCGGGCATGAATTGCAGCATGACTGCTCTGGCATACAAATCCGTCGTTATTGGAACCTTTCTGTCGAGCCAACTACGGATATTCATGATCTGGCGCAGGCTGCCAATCGTTTTGGCGAGCTGTTTGAACGTGCTACCTGCTTACAGGGTCTGAATGATGTGCCAACAGGTATCGTATTGAGTGCTGGTCTCGACTCCAGTTTGCTTCTCGCGCAACTGGCTCGGCAAACGGGCTCGCTACGAGCCTACACTATTGATTTTACTGACGAAAATGACCAGGAGCAAGTATCGGAATTTGCCCAGGCTCACGAGCTCTGTACAATGCTCAATGTCTCTCATACCCGCGTCGCAGTAAGCCCACAGGACTACCTTGAGGCGATCCCTGCCACCATGTCTTCTTTTGAAGAACCAGTGGGGGATGCTGCAGCCCCACTCCTTTATCTCCTTCTCAAGCAGGCCAGTCAAGACGTCCGTGTCGTCCTGGCTGGCGATGGCGGTGATGAACTGTTCGCTGGCTATCCCAGCTATCGCCATTTCCTTCAACAACCAGCCCTTTTTCCTGAAAGCCGCCACGTCTTTAAGGGCCATGATGAGCAATCTTTGTTGAGGGCTCAGTATCATCCTGATGTTCCTCTCAAGCAGGAACTGCAAAGGGCGGGTGGAGATTTTTGGCTGCAAGAAGGAGGAGTTTTCAATGATAGCCACTTCGCCAAACATGCCTTTTCGCCTGAACAAGATCGCCGCTTAAATGCATTGTTGCTTGGTGATATTCATGGTTGGCTCTGCGATGATTTGCTATTGAAACTGGATAAACTCTCTATGCACTGGTCAATTGAGGGCCGCGTCCCATACCTGGATCATGATCTCCTCCAGTTTGCTTTTAGTTTACCAGCCTGGATGAAGCTCAATGATCACTGTGAAAAAGTAGTCATGCGTACCTACGCTGAGCGTATACTCCCTCATCGTTTTGTTCACCGAAAGAAAACAGGCTTCTCTCTTCCAGTGCACAGTTGGATCTCTGGTCCATTGCGTGCTATTATTCAAAAAAAGTTGCGCGATGGTAGCTTTATTGCCCAGGAATATGTCAATGCTGACGCATTTCGTACATATGTTGACAACTACTTTCAAGGGCATACCGATGATCCGATCTATCACAGTTTTACACTACTTGGAATGCTGTATCTTGAATATTGGCATGAAGGTCTATCATGTTTGTATACATAAAATGTGAAGAGTGTCTAAAGTAAACTCATATATAAATGACTGTAAACAGTGTTACTGGAGGCGTGAACCCTATGTGAACAGCAGATGAGTACTATAAGTCTTGAGGAAAGATTGTTATCAGAAACATATTTTTCTGTTTTTCGCTTCTATTATCTCGTGCGAGGCTGCATACCATATTGGAAGCGATAAAATGGAGAATAGGTTTCATGCTTTTAGGAGTATAAACAATGAAACGTCGATTATCCATCTTGCTGTTTACTCTCGTTGCTCTCACCCTCTGTTTCTGTCTGATTAAAGAAGAGGTTTTCTTTGTCACCCATGCAAATGCAGCGATTTTTGTTGTTGCGCCTGGCGTAAGCTCTGATGAGGGTCCCTGGCCCTTGTAATGGTAAAACACATCTCTAACGCGAGAGTGTGTCTTCTACCTCTCCATTGTCTTTGTACTAGATTCATACCTACTTTGTAAAAAAACGTTGCCAGGCATGCAACGTGGAAAGCTACGATTCATGCCAAAGTTACAATCTTTTACGCAATACATTCGTCTACTTGCAAGATACCTGAAGCCTCAATGGCGAGTTACGCTTGTGATGGTTATGCTCATGTTTTTGAGCATAGTACTCCAATTATTGAGCCCGCAGGCGCTGCGAGCTTTTATTGATGTTACTTTGCGGGGCGGAATCACTGGGATACTTGTGCTGATTGCGCTCCTGTATCTAGCACTATCACTTCTAAACCAGGGAGTGACGGTTATTGCGAACTACTTAAGTGAGAAGGTAGCCTGGACTGCAACCAACCAGCTTCGTATCGATCTAATGGCCCATATATTAAGTCTGGATCTTTCATTTTACTATTCTCATACAGCTGGAGAATTAATCGAGCGTATTGATAGTGATGTGGACCAGTTGTCAAACTTTTTTTCAAAAGTTTTTGTTCAAATGGGCTTTTATCTCGCTTTGCTGGTTGGCACACTGATTGCGCTTGCTCTCACTAACAGGCTTTTAGGGCTGATTATGGGATGCTACGCACTTATGGTCTTGCTCGTTGTAATGTGGCTCCGTCGCCCGGTAGGTGCTCAACAGATGAAGTGGCGAGAAGCTGATGCCCGTTTCTTTGGTGCTTTAAGCGAGCAACTCGTAGGAGTCGAGGATCTTCGTGCCAATGGGGCTGTAGGGTATGTTATGCATCGTTTTATACAGCTTTATAATTACTGGTTTACGACGATCAAAAAGGCTGGTTTAACTGGAGCAAGGCCCTGGATTCTTTCTCAGATGATGTATACTTTGGGAGGTATCCTTGGGTTAGTGCTGGGAGCGTATTTGTGGGCTATTGGCCTGGCTACCCCTGGAACAGTCTATCTGATTTTCACCTATAGCACCCTTTTGACACAACCACTTGGTCAAATCATCTTACAGCTTCAGGATCTCCAACAGGCGCAGGTCTGTATTCAGCGCGTCCAGGAACTTCTCTCCAGGGTTTCGACCATTCAAGATGGCGAGGAGTCAGTTACTCTAAGAGCCGCACCAGCAATCACCTTTGAACAGGTTTGCTTTGGATATCAGAAGAACGAGCTTGTGATACAGGACCTGTCGTTTGTCCTGCCTGCTGGACGGGTATTGGGAATACTGGGACGTACGGGAGCAGGGAAGAGCACTATCGCACGTTTGTTGTTCCGTTTGTTCGATCCAGACTCGGGCGTGATACGCCTGGATGATCGCACCCTTCCTCAGATGCGCCTGCGAGATCTAAGAAAGCAGATTGGCATGATTACCCAGGAGGTCCAACTCTTTGAGGGCTCCGTTCGTGATAATCTCACCTTTTTTAACCGTGAGATTCCTGATGACCATATCCTGCACGCGCTACACGAAAGTGGCCTGGCCCAATGGTATGCTCGCTTACCAGAGGGATTGGATACTCAATTGAGCGCCGGTGGAGCGGGGCTTTCAGCGGGTGAAGCTCAATTACTGGCGTTTGCAAGGGTTTTTCTTAACGATCCCAAAGTCGTTATTTTAGACGAAGCCTCATCTCGCCTTGATCCCGCTACTGAGCAAACGGTAAAACGTGCAATGGAGAAGCTTTTCTGCCAGCGTACTGGGATTATTATTGCGCATCGTCTCACAACGATTGAGTGGGTCAATGACATTATAGTGCTTGAGAAGGGACGTATTGTGGAGTATGGTTCGCGGAGTGATCTTGCAAACGATCCAGACTCGCATTTTTCCGGTCTCCTTCAGCATACTGTAGAAGTGATGAACGCATGAAAATAACAAAAATTATCTGGAGCATAACGCGTTACCGACTATTTTATGAGGTGAGTAGATTTATCTGTGGCATCATCGCGAACGTCGCTACTCTGGCTTTCGGTCTTTTGATGCAACAATTGTATAATACTCTTTCATCTCATCCACATTTTGATCAACCATTATTCATATTGCTTTGTTTGATGATTGTGCCAGCTCTAACGACTATGGTCATGAGCTTCTTTGGCATCCATAACCTTATTGAGACGCATTTTCCTGTGCGTGGTCTGCTTATGCGTAATGTTTTGGAGCGTATTTATCAGCAGCCAGCAGCCAGAGCCATCCCTTGTTCTACGGGAGAGGCACTGAATAGGATGCGTGATGATGCAACAACCATCGCTGATGCTCCACGCGATTACCAACTGCCAGCCATGATCTATGCACTCATCGCTTTTATTATCCTGTTAAGAGTAAATGTTCTTGTTACTGTGTTTCTTTTTCTTCCGCTAGCTGCTGTTATTGCGATTGCCCGCTCGTTAATGAAACGCATAGAACGCTATCGTATTGCTAGTAGAGAAGCGGCCGGTCGAGTCAGTGGTCTCATTGGAGAGGTTGTAGGAGCGGCGCAGTCAATCCAGGTCGCGAGCGCAGAAGAGCCTGTCATCAGGTATTTCAGTCAAATAAATAATCATCGTTTAAAGCAGGTGCTGCGAGAACGTTTGCTCAACGACACACTTGATGCGTTTCTTCAAAATACAGTAGGTATAGGTGTTGGTCTGGTTTTGTTTCTGGCGGCATTGAATGCTCATAACTCGCCGCTCAGTGTGGGAGATCTGGCGCTTTTTCTCACCTACCTCAGCTATATTTCTGGATTTATGCTTGGTTTTGGTGGGCTCTTTGGCTGGTTTGCTCAAGTGTCCGTCTCTTTTTCACGCTTGAGGGCGCTGGTACCAGAAGCCAGTCCAGAGGAGCTTGTGGAACATCATTCCCTTGCCAGTGTGCCTGTTAGCCAGAACCAGCAAGTAGTAGTGAAAAGCACACCTCTGGAAAGTTTACGCGTTGAAAATCTAACCTATCGCTATCCAGAAAACGGCAAAGGTATTGAACCTATCAGCTTTGAAGTGAGTAGAGGAGCGCTCGTGGTTATTACAGGACGAGTGGGTTCAGGAAAAACAACATTGGTACGGGCGATCCTTGGCCTGTTGCCAAAGGATGGAGGGCAACTCTATTGGAACGGAGAACTTATCACTGACTCTGGCCGTTTTTTTGTGCCACCACATTCGGCCTATACTCCGCAAGTTCATCATCTTTTTAGCACAACGCTGCAAGAAAATATTCTTCTGGATCTCCCTGAAGATCAAAAAAGTGTGCAGGAATCTCTCTATCAAGCGGTTATGGATCAAGACGTTGCAGATTTTTCACAAGGGTTGCTGACTGAGATTGGGACACGAGGGATGAAACTCTCGGGTGGACAGGCCCAGCGTAGCGCTATTGCTAGAACGGTAGTGCGCCATGCTGAGCTTTGCGTTTTTGACGATCTTTCGAGTGCTCTTGATGCAAAAACCGAAAGCTTGCTCTGGCAGCGGCTGTTTCAGCGTGACTCTGAGCAGACATACCTGGTGGTTTCCCACAGTCGTGAACTTTTACGACGCGCTGACCAGATTATCGTGTTGCAAGATGGTCAAATGGTTGCTCATGGAACACTTTCCTTTTTGCTCGAACATTCAGCAGAGATGCAAGCCTTATGGCAAGATGAACATATTCCAAATGAACAATAATTCGTCACATAAATTAGCACGTGTTCTGTCTGTTACTCCGGAGAAGGCTAGAGATAAGAAAACAAAGCTGTTTTTTAATACACCTCCTCCGTTTGTATTAAGCGGCGATACAACTTCTGGAGTGTGGGGCCAGGAGTAATCGAGAGCTCTCTTTGAAGAACTTCGGTGCAATGCTGGTATTGGCGAATAGCCAGCTCGCGTTTACCCAGACGCTGATAACAACGCATAAGACCGTAATGAGCTTCTTCGGAGCAGTCATCGATATTCAGCAACTGTTGCCAGTGATGTAAGCTTTCATCGAAATTTTCATCTCTCCAGGTAATAAAAGCAATCTCTTTTCTGGCATTAACGTAGATACGGCGTAATTCGTCGCGCCTCACATGACACCAGTTATTATAGAAAGGCAGAAGGTAATCTCCTTTATAGCAACTAAGCATCTGAGTAATATAGTTATACGCAGTTTGATCATCATCTTCGGCAAGTGCCTGTTGAGCCTGTGTATAATACTGTCTAAAGACAGCAACATCATACCAAAAGGCGTTACCGTATACGGCATCCAGTCTCAGTTGGTAAGCATTTCCGATGTACACAAGACATTCCTGACCAATGATTTTACGTAAATGATATACCGTAGAACGGAACGTTTGCTGAATGGTATCGTCTTCATCAGGCCAGAGTGTGGCGATGATATGTTCTTTGCTAATGGCCCGGTCATGATCTAGCAGAAAGAAGTACAGTTCCTGTGAGCGTGCCATCCGCCAATGAGTCACTGGTGAGCCATCAATCAGAACGGCGGGCTCACCAAATGTGTGTATCTGTAAAGTGGGAGCATGGACACTGATGCAGGCTTGTTGGTAAGTAGGCTGGACTTCACCTGGGGCATGGATATGTGGGCCTTCCTCCAACTGGCTTTCAGCAAGGATAGTCGTGGTAGGTTCATAATGCAGTGCCTGTCGTACGAGCGGGAAACGCTGCACCTCAATTTTGACAATATGCTCTAAATCACCTTGCTGAGCCCGTTTGGAGACTGTCTGCATTGTTTGATATGCTTGCTGATATAGACCTAGTGCGACCTGACAACAAGCTAGACGAATAAAAGCTGACAGAGAATGGGCACGGTTATTATGCTGTATAACTATTGATTCAAGGTTGCTGAAGCAGCTGTGTGCATCTTCATACTGCTGCTGGAGCAACAAGATAGTCCCTCGTGTCAGTTCGCGATAGAATGTTTCATAGCTGCTAGAGGTTGTTTTTATCTGAACGCGTTCGATCAAAAGAAGAGCAGTATGTGTATCTCCCATAAATGAGTAGCTCATTGCTAACGAACAAAGCAAATGATTCTCGAGATAGCTATCTTCAATTTGTTGCGCAAGGATCAGGGCCTCCTCGCTCAGAGCAAGAGCTTTTTCAAAGGCTCCCTGAAGTTGATAGGCCTCACTCAGACTTAATTTCGCATATGCTTCACCACTGGGGAATTGTTCTTTTTGCGCGCTTGCGATAATATCGAGAAGCATTGCTATAGCATTTTCAATGTCTCCTCTATTTCGTTTGGCAATAGTAATCCAGATCAGATTATTAATGCGGCCACGAGTATCGCCAAGCTTATCATATAAAGTAATGGCGCGGGAGCGATGGTGGTCGGCAAGAGCCAAAGTACCGATTACCGTATAGGCATTAGCCAGGCCGCTGTGAAGATGGGCTAATTGGATGGTTACTTGTTGAGAGCCCTTTAATTGAAGCGCTTGCTGCATCTGAGCAATACCAGTAAGGTAATCGCCTTGTAAACAGGAGCAAATTCCCATCCTTTGATAGGCCTGGGCATATAAATCTTTTTCATTCTCAGGCAACAGCTGAATGGCTTGCATGCATAGTTCCTGCGCTTTGGAGTAAGCACCATCCCGGAAAAGAAGGGTGCTTTGAGCTATAAAGACCTCAGCCAGTAGCACGGTTGTAGAAAGGGTACTCCCCTCTACTTCCTTATCTTTCAACAAGGTACAGGCTCGATCAAGGAGTGGGCGCGCTTTTAAATAGTCGTAGTTGAGAAAGTAGATTTTTGCCTGTAACAGTAATAATACTGGAGAGCGCTCAAGCATTGGAAGAGCAAACATATGCAGCCATCGTATCACTGTCTCTACATAGCCCTGAGCCAGGGCTTGCTGAGCGGCAATTTGCACGATTTGGGCTGCGTTTTCGTCGTCCTCTGCTCCCAGGGCATGATGAATGGCCTCTTCGTAATTTTGTTGAGCGAAAAAAAAGTGTGCAGCACGTTGATGCAGGTGTTTTTTACGATCTGGCTGTTGCTGTGCTAACTCTGCATAGAAAAGTTCACGCAGAACAGGATGGCAGATAAAAAACTGTTGCCCCTCCTTTTCGCTGCGAACAACAAACAGCCCTTGTTGTTCTACATACATCAGCATTTTTGCTGAGCTTGTTGAGTCAAGAAGATAGTCGCAGATGTCAGATGTCATCTCTTGCAACAGAGATGTATCTTTTAAAAACGCATAAGCTTCGAGGTCCTGTTTAAAAACCTCATTTGCGAGATAGGCAAAGAGTGTCTGTCGATCCATGCTGATGGCTGGCGAGCCCCAGGTTGAGATAAAAGACTGAGACGAAAGAAATTGAATATTGCCAAGCCGAGTACCCAGTAAAATACCAGCGATCCATCCGTTAAAAGGCGCTATGAGTTGTTTCAGCTCTTTCTCTGCCAGCGTCTCGCTGTTTTGCAGTTGTGATAGAGCCAGAATTTCTTCGGTGCTAAAACGAAGGCTATTACTGCCGAGTCCAAATACCTGTCCTGTTACAACCAGTTTTGTGAGATCGAGAGCTGGAAAAGCTCGCGTTTCGATGATCATGGTACAGTGCTTAGGGAGATTAAGAAGCAAGTGATTCATAAATAAACGAATTTTTTCATTCTCGTTTACTATGTGATAATTGCAGAGAAAGAGTAGAAAGTGGTTTGGTATATCATTTTCAATAGCGTTTAGAATTGCATCAGTTAATGCGGTAAGGTGGTCGAAATAGTGCGTGTCATTGATGAGCGCAAAACGTGCTTGTTCTAACTGGCTGTCCAGTGCAGGTCCAAATTGAGGATAACATTGGCGAATACAGGTAATAAAAAGTTCCACGAAGACCCATATATCATTGTCTGATTCACTAAGAAAGTACCAACCGCATTGTAATTGTAGGTGATTGGCAAAATCAGCTAATAATGTAGTTTTACCATAACCGGCAGGGGCACAGAGAAGTATGAGCTTATAATTTGTCTGCGCAGAAGAAGATGTTGGAACGACATTTTGCAAAGCCTGAATAATTGACGAGCGATGAAGCAATTTTGGAGTAAGCGGTGGCGGTGCTAGTTTTCGTTGTGTATATGATGTGAGCATGTTTTAGCTTCCTTGACGATTTAACTAAATATTCCGCAACTACTCAGAATTTGCGCACGAAGAACACTTCTGGACCTGGACTGATGAGCTCAAAGACCTGTTGTTTCAGATGAAAGAAGCCGTTGAGCAGGCCAAAAGCTAGGAGCAGTCGTCTCTTTCTCCCCCTCATCTTTGCGAGTTGGAAGCCCACTATCAAGCATAGCTGCGATAGGGAGAGGTATTCAACTGATCGACCTCTCGATGTCCACAGGCACTAAACGAGGACCCAAGAAACGGGGTGTCATCCGGTGCCTGCTGGATCGTCTGCGTTCGCACCAGGATGAGGTCCTGACCTTTTTTCATGATGGTACGGTTCTCTTTGACCACAATAAAGCAGAACGGGATATCCGCATGATGAAGGTTTAGCAAGAAGTCTCGGGCTGTTTGCTGTATTCGTAGATACCTTTCAACTATGCGGCAAACAAGGGCATACCCTTTGAGGTGATTCTTGTCGGTCATGCTCTTTCCCCGCATTCGGGCCCCTACCTGGGTAGTTACAATATTCCAGCATTATGCAGAATCTCGTACATAGAATCGCACTATTTTGTATAATGTCGAATTTTTCTATAAGTTCCGTCCAGGCAGAACTTATACTTAATTATAAGCAACATATGGTGTGAATGTCAAGATATTTTGATGTATTACTTTCAGCAGGCGTAATGTTTTTGATCAGCAACTTATTACGACTATACTACTTTTCATGATTTTTTGAACAGCTCTATTATAAGATTGACTTTTCAACAAGAATTTTATATGATTGCTATTGTAGTGCAATTTTATTGTAATGGGCACTATACGTTTCATTGAATGATTTAAAAAATTGCAAAAAAAGATGAGGAGTGTATAAGCAGAAAAACTGTTAGTATATGGTTTAACTATTTTGTGAGTGGTTGTGCTCTTCCATTTGTGTATGTTGAATTTTTCAGATATTTGTGGATTTTTTTTGTAAAAAAGGCGTAGCATGAAAATCACTATTCTTGGTGGCTCTGGTAGTGGAAAAACAACATTAGCAACAGAAATCTCTGTTCTACTCAATATACCTCATTACGATCTTGATCAGTTTGGCTTGAAGCATGTTGCTAATTTCCCGGCTTATATCGAGGACACTTTTGCTCTTTGTCTTAAGCCAGACTGGGTTGCGGAAGGCTGTTTTTTGCTCTGGACCGATCCTTTACTCTATGATTCCGATTATATCATTTTGTTGGAGATTCCCTGGTGGATAGCATCCTACCGTATTCTCTGGCGCCATTTTTCTAAAACGCTTCGCCGCTGCAATCCTTATCCCACTAGCAAGCTCTATAGATTTATGAATGATTGTCGCAGGCACTACCTCAACCGTGCAAGAGAGGTAGAACAAATACAAATGCGCATGTATCTTGAAACCTATCCCGAGGTTATTCCTCCTTTTACTCCCAATCGTCTGCTAGAACATTGGGAAGAATACAAAGAGATTTGTTACCCACCAACTGCTACATTTTTACGTCAATATCTTATAAGATACAGAGAAAAACTACTAATTGCTCGTAATGAATATGAAATTAGGAAAATTATTAATGTTATCGAAAAATTGCATAAAAAAAGTTAAAAATATTTCATACTGAAATATGTGTTTACAGATTGAAGTTATTTCCTTTCTAAGCTATAAATACGTGGATGTAAACCTCCCTGATAAACTTTTAAGCATTCAACAAGCGTCCAACTATCGACAAAAGAAGGTAATATATTTTCAAATAATTGCACGTTATGCGTTATCAAAACAAAGCGAGCTTTATAGGTTGCAATTCTAGCGACTTCGCGCAGCATATTAGGATATAAAGTACTGTTTTCTTCAATGCTGCCGACTAATTGTCCCCATGGCAGGTCAGCGCAAATCACATCAAATGAGTTCTCTTCAAAAGGGAGCTGACACACATCAAATCTCATCAAGGTTATTTCGTGTTCGAAACCACTTGCTGAGATGTTTCTTTTTGCATTCAAAAGAGTATCTTTGTTGATATCTCCACCAACGATTGTTTGTACTTTCCCTCGTTGTAATCTTTCAATGAGAAGAGTGCCAGAACCGCACATAATGTTAAGGAAGCGATCATTAGCGTTTGGCTTTGTCATTTCTAACATAGCAGAGGCAATAGTTGCGTTAAGTGCTCCTTTCATATTGAATACCCGCCAACCTCTTGTCGCAAGTGGCCGTGGAGAAATACGCGTAAATACTTCCCAACTATCCTTATAAAGGATAGAAGGTCGAATGCGTAAAAAGAGATCTCCGTTGTTGGGATCGTAAGGGAGATGGATATCATCCTCAATGGCATCTTTTATTCGTGAAAATACAGAAGAATCCTTTCCGGGTGCGCTAATGCGAAAACTATCAAATGTTCCTTTCGGATACAAATTTAAAACCTCATAAATAGCATCTATCATTTTTTCTCTATTTTGCTGTCCTAGCAAAGCCTTTGGTCGCGGAATATGAAATTTGTTTAGCAAATATATAGCTACAATAGTTTTTACACTTAGCAAATCTTTTAAAGAACCTTTATATTCAAAATAGAGCATTTCAGCATCATTTGAAGGAATGATGCTGATCCTATTTTTAAATTTTCTATATAGTTCGTCTATTGCTATGTCTTTTAGACCCACCAATATATCCGCACATAATGTATAAGTTTTTTTTTCAAGATGATTAGAACGACCTCCATTGATTTTTTTGCTATTCGGATCTTTTAACACATTTATGGATTTTTGTCTTTTCATTTCACCCAAGTAAAAATTATTTTTTTGCACAACAATATCCTTTACATGTTGTAGAAAAAACTGAGTAATGCAAGCTTCTTTCAGTACCGAAGTTACCCGCACTAGTGAGAAAATCTAAAACCTCAAAATACGATATCTCATATTGTACCGTATTGTCAATGTTTTCCATGACTAGTCCCACTAGCTGATTAAATTGCTTGATAAAATACACCAGGCAGTTGCTTGAAATTCACCCTTTATTCGAATATCTATCAGTCTTGGCAAAAGAGGGCGCTGATGTCGTTTCCATCTTATTCCAAGCCCACGCTTTTTGGTTCTTTCCTATCTATATGATAGGTTTAATTCTTGAAATAAGGTTTTAGGATCAGTGAATACAAAGGTTGGCGACAATTGCACAAGAATTTCGCGATTACCTTCACCCCATAAAGCTGCCCCACTCTTCATGCCAGCAGCATGAGCTGCTTCAATATCGGTTAACTGATCACCAATATAAACACAATCATTGACATGAATGTCTAAATGTTGCGCTGCATGTAAAAGAGGGAGGGGGTGAGGTTTATGCTCTTGACAATCTTCTGCTGAAATTATTGTTTGGAAGTAGGATTTAAGATCAGTATTAGCGAGTACTTTTTCAGCGAAAATTCTTAATTGTGAAGTAACTATTCCCATCTTCAGTCCTGCTGAAGACAACTCCTGTAGCATGTCGTGAATCTGATCGTAAGGCCTAATCTTTTCGAGGTGTTGCTCATAATAGTAAAAAATTGTCGTTAGTATCTCTGTCTCCTGGCCCGGAAAATTTGTAAGAAAAACAGAAATCGGTTTTCCTGCAATGTGCTGTATTTCTAGTGGAGACAAATCACGTTGTACAACTTGCCTAACGCCATAGTTATAAGATTCTTTTGCCAACCATTCGCTATTAATCAAAGTGCCATCTAAATCGAACAAAATAGCTTTCATGTATTCTTTCTCCTTACCATATTGTTTAATACAAGCATCACTTGCAGCAAAATTACATATGAAAGTAGATGATATGGTGATTGATATCGCTGCGTCTTTCCTCTGCTGAGATAATCATAGGAGGATTGGATAATGACCCAACTTCAGATGACCTATATAATGTAGCAGAAGAGATTATTCTTTGTCTAGATATATAGGAACGATAGGATACGGCTCGGATTTTTACAGTGATATAGGTAGAAGAAAGAAAAGAGGTAACCTGCAACTGACCTTGACCCGGTTTCACTAAACCGGGCCAATGACACAGTGAGGTATTTTTATTGTGGTGAAGAAAAGTGTTAACTCCATTGAAGAATGGAGTTAACTAGGTGTGAACCTCGTGACTACATGTCAGACGTTATGCTTTTTTTATCGAAAGCAAGAGACCCCAAACACACTCAGCGAAGAGTATAAAGCACTTAGAAATTTGGAGGGATTATGGTGTTGAAGGAGATTTCGGTCCTGATACCACTCTCGTTGCGTTAAGTTTCGATTCTTTAAGTCCTCTGGAACTAGTAGTAACACTTAAAGATCACTTTCAGATGGCATTTAATGATGAAGATCTGACGTAGCTTCAATATGGAGCAAAATGTACGATCGCAAATGGCATCTGTTGGTTGATACCCTTAGCTTGCGGCCAGGATTTATTTAGATCTTCTTATTGCTGGACTACTTTCCGCTCTCATTCTGGCATACTCTTATACAATAAGGTAACAGCTGCTAAAGCGCCCTGTTTTTACAATAGTAAGATTCTTTTTTTAAAAGAACGAAATGAAACAAGAACATATGAAGGAAGGTGCCATTATGCATATTGATTTGAGAATATCAAATGCTCCCCAAATGATGTGTTTTGAAAAAGCTATTGCAACAGTAGCAACTTCTTTAGACCGAAGGTATGAAATGGCTTTTTCGAAGACATTATTTTTAAGTTTCCAGATAAAAGATTACACTATGAATAGTACAGCTGATATGTTTTCTATTGGTGATTGGGAAATAATTCAGTTATTAAGTACTTTCCACAGTTTGAATTTTGTGAATAAAAGCACAATTGATATTGATGAGATAGAAAAGCTTTTAAGTGCTAATATTCCATCTGTGGTACAATTTAATAATGAACTTTTAAAAGGGACGAATGATGCCGAAAAAAATTCTACCATTGGGCCTTATTTAGTTGTATCAGGTAAAGATGATAAGAATATTTACTATCACGATGTACATAGAGGATTAAATAATCATATTTGTTTTGAAGATTTTTTTAACGGAGCAACTTTCTTCCATATTCCTGAATTATCTCATACTATAAATACACAACTGGATTGCTTAAACTTTTTAAGTGAATATTTGCATAGCATAAAACAGGCAAATTCTGAAGGAATGGATATATACGACCAGATTAAAAACTTTGCAAACTTTATTGAAAATGTTTTTGATCCAATGCAAGAATTTGGGGCGGAAAATTCATATAATGACTTTTTGTGGGTATTGATTTCAATAAGTAGAGGAAGAGGGTTATTTGCTCTCACTCTCAAATACTTAAGCGAAATTTGTAATATTCCTGAATTTTTATCTCTATCTTGTACGATGCAACAAATTTCATCAAATTGGGTCTCTATTAGAGGCCTGATACACACTTTTTCATGTTCTCATAATTTTAATCAATATAATAGAAAGCGAATTTCAAGAATGATAAAACAGTGTGCAGAGAATGAAAAGCTTCTCATTAATAAATTTTTAGAAGTGGCAACGGGTATAAAAAATGGTATAATTAATAATGCGGAAAATATTTTTTATGAATCTCGTCAAATTGTGCCAAATACTTTTAATTACGTTAAAAAAATAAATATAAATAATTATTGTAATGAAAAGGGATTTGGGTCTCTTCATTCGATAAAACCAATCGGAATGTCAGGAATGGGTGAATTTTTTCTAATTGATAAGAATGCAGAAAAAATGGAATGGATTGTTGATAATATGGTATTTGATGTATGTAACATTGTTGGAGAGCAATATGATAATATTTCATGTAATAGACAGGTAATATCGATAGATAATGGTGATTATTCCACATTAATGCTTCTTGGTTGTTCCTTATTAGGTGATCTCTCTGATGTTTTAAACGTAGAGTACATAGACGGATATATCGAGGAAGTAAGATTTGGTCTAACACAACTAAATCAAAGGATACCTGTTTTTGGTGAAAGAATTGCATGGGAGGGAAAAAGAGCCTCTCTTCCAAGCTGGTCTGATGCTATTACCTCTACAGATGAACCATCGTGTTTATTTGCCAAAGAACTATTATTAAAGCATAAAAGCAAAATAAAAAGTATTATTTTACCTAATTGTCCTGAAATACATATATTTGCTCTTTCATTGGGTCGTTAGAGGACAACTATGCACACAACTTCTGAAATCTTGTCACCACAGCGGTCCAGGCCGTATTTGCAGCCCTTTTTATAATGGAGAATGAGCAGTGGCAGGATAGAACCACGAAAGCGCCGCCATCGCCGTTGATGTAAGAGTGTGTTCGTCGGTGCCACCCGACCAGATGTAATGTTCATGCAATCACCTCTCTTCGTCGCAGTAAGACCAGCGCGATCACTGAGATCACCAGGATCAGTAAGAACGAGAAGAGCCCGGTCGCCGAGGCATAGCCGAAATTGAAGAGGGTAAAGGCCTGCTGATACACGTCGATCAAGATCGTTTGTGTGGCATAGGCCGGTCCTCCATTGGTCATAATAAAGATGATATCGAAGACTTTGAGAGAGCCAATGATGCCCAGGACCAGGTTGATGGTAAAGGCTGGAGCGATCAGGGGCAGCAAGATCTGACGTACGCGTTGCAGATAGGAGGCACCGTCTACCCGTGCCGACTCTAACAATTCCGGAGGAACCGATTGAATCCCCGCCACATACACGACCATGCTGAAGGCCACCGATTGCCAGAGAGCTGCCACAATAATACTACCCAAAGCGGTATGGGGATCACCTAACCAATCGTGCGTCCATGCCTGCAAGTGTACGGCTGTGAGCATGGTATTGAGCAAACCACCATTGGGCGCGTAGATGTAATCCCACACATAGCCAACCGTGATCCCGCTGATCAGACCAGGGATCAGAAAAATGGTGCGCAACACCCCCACGCCAGGCAAGCTTCCAACGGTGTCCAGGCAGAGCGCCAACAACAGAGCCAGACCATTTTGCAAAAGCACCGCGACCACGGCATAGATACAGGTTGTGCGCAGTGACGCCCAGAACTGGGTATCGTGCCACAGTTGCTGAAAGTTGGCCATCCCCACAAACGCCGGTGAGGGATCGAGCGCATTCCAATTGGTCAGGCTGTAGTAAAAGCCGCTGATGGACGAGAGCAGTCAGGGTCTTATGTTGCCTTACGATGGGCTCTGCCCGCAACTTTTTTTCGTGATCTGGTGCACATATCTCAACAATGCCATTCCAACCACATTTCCGCTTTTGAAGCCTTAAGAAAGAAGAGCTATTAAGGCCCTGGAACACGAGTTCTCAGCAGAGCTCCACTCGGTATGTAACCGTAGTGCTTCAAAAGTAAGGAGTAAGGACTAATGCCGGAACAGACATATCCACTGATCACGTTCTACAAAGGCTGGGAGAATTACCAGCGACGACTGGTTGAAATGATTGCGCCGCTTTCATCCGAACAATTGGCATTGCCTGCCTCATCACATACATGGACGCTTGGAATGCTGGCTCAGCATATCATAGCCAACCGGGTCTGGTGGTATCAGGTATGGATGGGCGAGGGAGATCCTTCTCTTGCCCATATTGCGCACTGGGACCCTGCAGATATCGCGTGGCAGCCTGTAGTTGACACGGCCACCCTGGTTTCCGGGCTTGAGTCCACCTGGGAGATGGTTGCCAGTGCCCTCGCTCGCTGGACTGCTGCTGACCTTGAGCATGTCTTCCAGCCTCCATCGGCATTGAGAGAAGACGAGCGAGAAAAATTTCCTCCATTCTCACGGCGGTGGATCATCTGGCACGTTCTCGAACACGAGATTCACCATGGGGGTGAGCTTTCCTTAGTGCTTGGTGGGCATGGTCTCCTGGGGATCTATGGCGACATGTAATGACAAGATCCGGAACACGTTGAATGAGTTGGTTTGCATAATGTTTCCCGGGGTAGAGCGCACTCTGGCAAATACCCTGTCCAAACCCTCTTAAACACAGAGCACCCGTCTCAACCTGTGAGGCGGGTGTTCTGTGTTTAAGAGAGTGTTAGCGGGTGGATGCTGATGTTCTGCGTCCACGACCGGCGGGAGCTGTTTTGAATTTTGGTTTGCCTGGACGCTGTGAACCTGATGCTGCAAACGAACTGGATCGAGGCTTGCTTGCAGAACCTTTGCTGAAGCTAGAGGATCGAGCGCCCTCAAATGGACGATCAAAGCCTTCAGATTTTCGAACACTAACAGGTTCCTGGCTATCCTCTTTCACACGTTTGCGGGTGCTAGAGACCTTAGGCGCATCATCTGACTTGGGCCAGGTGAATGAGCCATGAGCACCTTCCGGTGAGAAAGAGCGGCGAGAGCGAACTGGTCGACCCTCACGACCCTCACTAAAGTGTTCGCGCCCAAACTCTTGCCCAAAGGATTTGTGGCCTCGAGGTGCATGTTGTTCGTGGTATTGATCACGTTTCTCTTCGCGGCGGAAATACCGATTCTCTGAAACGGGGCGCTGCTCGCGCTCAGCTTCCTGAGCAAAAGGCTTGCGATCGCGTACAGGAGGCTGTTCACGTTCGAATTCAGGAACAAAAGGTTTACGTGTACGTGTTGTTTCCTGTCCACTGAACTGATCGCGCTCAAAATCCGGAGTAAAAGAGCGGCGACCGAAGGTAGGGCGCTTATCTGCATATTGATCGCGCTCACGATTGCTGGCAAAAGGCCTGCGATCACGGGCTGGGCGACGATCGCTAAAGCGCTCGCGTTCAGGCTCTTGCACCACCTCAGGCTCTGGTCGGAGGACTGGTTTTGCCGTCATATTACTCTCATCGAGCGTCAATTGATGCAAGGTCACCGTCTGCTCCAGGCTACGGGCCATGCGGCGCCATTTTGCAAGCTCAGAAGGAACAAGCAGCGTAATCGCTTTACCCTGGCGGCCCATACGACCAGTACGGCCAATCCGATGCGTAAAGAGCTCACTGGACTCAGGAAGCTCGTAATTGATCACCTGATGAATACCCTGGATATCAAGCCCACGGGCAGCCACATTTGTTGCCAGCAGCGTCTGAACTTTGCCACGGCGGAAAGCCATCAGCACATCCTCACGAGCGCGCTGACTCTTATCACCATGGAAAGTTCCCACAGTAAAGCCCAGCTCACTCAACTCCTCGCCAAGTTTCTCCACCCCTAACTTTGTTTTTCCAAAGATCAGAGTGCTTTCACCTTCCGCAGAGTTCAATAAATTGCACAGAGCAACCATCTTTTTGCCACGAGGGACTTGATAGGTAATCTGCTCAATAGTGCTCTCGGCTCCGGTAGCAGGCGTAATCTCAACCTTCACAGGATCTTTCAGGAACTTCTCCTGGAGCTTGGCAATCCATTCAGGCATAGTAGCTGAAAAGAGCGCCATCTGGCGATTCTCGGGAGTGGTCGTAAGAATCTCTTCGATCTCGGGTGCGAAACCGATATCCAGCATCTGATCGGCCTCATCAAGGACACAGATGCGCAAATTTTTCAAGACCAACGTTCCGCGTTCGATATGATCCTTAATACGGCCAGGCGTCCCGATAACAATCTGAGCGCCATAGCGGAGAGCGGAGATCTGGCTATTATAGGGTCGGCCACCAACCAGTAAAGCTGTCGTCAGGCGACGGCGACTGGCAAAAGTGCTTAAAACATTGTTCACCTGAACCGCAAGTTCACGGGTAGGGACAATCACAAGCGCCTGCACTTCGCGCTTCTCGCGGGTGAGACGCTCCACAATAGGAATGCTATAAGCGAGCGTCTTGCCGGAACCGGTAGCAGACTGTCCAAGGACATCGCGGCCCTCAAGGAGGGCTGGAATAGCTTGAGCCTGAATGGGTGTGGGCTCGGAGATCTGCATTGTCTCTAGTACTGAGCGTGTTGCGGGCTGCAAAGAAAAATCGTTAAAAGATGGCATGAACAAACAAAACCTTTCGGCCAAGGCGCCTCAAAGGGCGCGATACAGTTTTACTGAAGGCACAGTGCCAGCAGAGAGTGTACTAGGAGCAGGTCGTAGGATATAGGAGCGCTAGCTGATATCAGATACGAACGTGCATGCAAGAAGCGAAAATTCTACAGAGGATTGCCTAAAGGTCTTTCTTTAGCATCTTGACTGGGGAAAGGGACTTGCTCGCCGCCTGCTTCCTAACTCGTGCGGCTGAATAATCCGTCTTCAAGCAGGGGAGAAAATGCCGCTGTTTTTCTCTATGTTATATGACCCTGTTTCTCTCGCGGGAGGACCCATGTGATAGGTACGGATTGCGCCGGTAACGTTTGCCTCATAAATGATAGGTGATAGTGTACTGTCTGAGTTAAGGGCTTGAGTATTTAATGAACACCACCCAGAAGTGCTAGTGCAAAGAGCTGGCACACACCCTTTGATTGGATCTGGTCCCTGCACCTATCAGAGCTCGATGATCTTGTTTATCAGATAGCCATCGAGAGTGGACAAGCAAGCTTGTGCGTCAACACAAGTTCACAGTTTCTAGCCGTGAAGATCTTGAAGCCATGCAAACATCATAACTTGTAGTAGTGTACAACCTCTAGCACGAATAGTCAAGCCTCTCAGGCCCTTTGTTTTGAGAAGGTAGCCAGATGTGAGGTTATTGGTCTGAATGTCATTCGTATCTTCCTCACGAGCCAGTCTGTTCATGCGCATGGACAATATGACGAGCTATTCCCTGGAATGCATCGGCTATATCTTCGTGGTGGAGGTGAGCCATGAGAAGTCTTCCGCTTTCAAACGCCTCCGCACAGAGAGGATTAAAGTCAATCGACGAGCATAAACAGGACAACGCCTCCAACAATGGCTCCCCTGGCTGAAAGTCGACATGATTTGCAACAATCTCCTGGGGAAAGAGCATCTTGAAGCGTGTGAGGTTGGCTTGAGCTAAAAGTTCACTCCGAGGAGTAACCTGGATGCCGCGAACCGTTCCCCCCTTTCTTGCCAGCAGGCCAGGGCCATCCAATCGATAGGCCATATCCAGCGCTAGCAGTGCCGCAGTCACTCCTTGCAGATCGTTCGTTATGCGTTGCTCGATTGCACGACTGTATTTCTTGGGGTCGTCCCATGACAGCAATAATCTCGTTTTGTAAAACTGGAGGCTCGCCAGCCTCATCCGGACCTTACCCGTTGCGAGAGGCGCATCGGGGTCCCAGGGGGCTTGTCGCATTCTCAGGAGATTTATATGTAGAACCAATGTGTTTAGGAACACGAAACCAGTGAGAAACAGGGGCTTTCGGAGTTGGTTGAAACTAAAGAGCACCGCAACAACAGAGATCCAGAAAGAGCTGAAGATACCAAAGTCGTGCCCTCCTTTGATATCCAGGATAATCATGAAGAGAGAGATACTCAGCAGGAGTATTGAAAAGGCGATGACCAGACGAAATCTTTTTCCCACAACTGTCTTCTTCCTTGTTGGCAGGCTTATAGGCTTGTAGGAAATGGCTCAGTCGAGCCGATGTGCCGCTTCAGGCTTGTTTCTTCTTGCTAAAGAGCAGAATGCCTCATGTAAGATGAAATTCCTTTTGTCTCACCAAAACACTTACGACGTATACTATCCTTTTCCAATGCTGGACTGCTTATCGCAAAGCATTCGAGAGCCTGATCACGTTGTGCCTCTCAGAGAGACGTAAGCGATGCTGATGCCCGTGCCATAACCGATTGCCTCTCTCTTTGAAATGGGAGTATGCAGAACGGTCACTCCTCAAAGTATACTTGATACGATATAGAATGATCAAGAAAATACGACACAGAATTTTGTCATTGACACTTGATGACCATCATGATGATGCTCACCAATAGCTGCGTTGGTTTGTGTCTGTTTCGCGCACACGGTATGATGATGGCTGACCCACAGGAGACTTCAACGGCCTCGGTCCCTGCTTGACGCAAACGCTATATGATGGCCATAGACTGCAAGGGGCCTGAGTCCCCCCGCAGTCTGCAACCGCCATCAGGCTTCTCTGAATTGCCTGCTAAGATGTGATCTATCCGATTGTTACTGTATCAAATGTCGCGCTACTCAGACTATTCTCATTATGAGAATTTACGGCCAGTCCTGCCAGGAGGGAACCATTCAAGGAAAGCATGACTTGTGATCCCGCGATAGGTATCCAGGTAGTGCCATTCTGAGAGGTGTAAGCGGTATAGGTTGTTCCCGTATGATCGACTTTGAGATAGATCCCAACCCCGCCGGGAATAGCCAGCGTGGTCGTAGTTCCTCCTACAGTAGAGCGGTATTGGACCGAGATTCCATTGCCTGGTGTGATAAAGATCCCATAATACGGGGAGTCGACGGCTGTTGATTGACGGAGCATTACACCTGCCCTGGCCCAGGGATCTGTGTTCCCCTGAGCAGTGATATGGGCGCTGATTCCACCATCTATTGTCAGTGTTTGCCAGATAGCGTGGAACTCATCGCTTGTGCCCCAGAGATCTGCTCCATCTCCCTGAATAGTCCAGGTTCCATTGGTTAGCGTCTGAGATCCCGGTAGAGTGGGGGTTCCAATATCTGCACAGGACCAGTTAGTGGGACAGGCTGGTGCAGGTGGTGGTGGGGCTACCGGGCTCTGTGTGACGGTATCCAGTACAATGGTTGCCAGATAGCCATCATTGTGGGATGTTGCGGCCAGACCAGTCAGCAGTGTGCCTGTCATATTCAAGCGGACAGACGAATTGGGGATGGGCGTCCAGCCTGTCCCATCTGTTGACGTATAAGCGGTGAAGACATTGCCTGAGCGAGCAATCTGCAGATAGACAGGCACAAGACCTGCGATCTGTACCTGTGTCGTTGCCCCACCCTGCGTTGATCGATATTGAACAGCGATTCCATTGCCCGGCGTGACAAAAACGCCGTAATAGGTAGAGCCCACATCCGTGGATGTGCGGAACATCACGCCAGCTTTGGCCCAGGGGTCGGTATTGCTTTGTGACGTTATATGCGCACTAACGGTTCCATCGGCAGTCAATGTCTGCCAGATAAAGTGGAAGGTATCGGCTCCATTCCAGATATCCTGTCCGCCTGTATTGATGGTCCAGGCCCCATTCGTGAGTGTTTGATTGCCAATAATGGATGGGTTCCCGATATCAGAGCAACTCCAGGTCGTGGGACATGGTGGAACAGGTGGCTGCGGAGCTGTCGTGGTGACAGAGACAGTATCGAATGTGGCGTTATTAATGAGCGACACGTTATGCGAGGTGACGGCCAGACCCGCGAGCAGTGGACCTGTCAGGTTTACCATACGAATACTCGATTGTGCCAGTGGCGTCCAGGTCGTTCCATCGGACGAAGTATAGGCGGTAAAGACAAGGCCAGAGCGTGCTACCTGGAGATAGTTTGGAGTGGTCAGACCTGGAAAAGTGAGTTGAACGGTATTTCCTCCAAGCGCTGTGCGGTATTGGACGATGAGACCATTATCGTGAGAGGCAAAGGCAGCGTAGTAGGCTGAGCCCTGATCGGTGCTTTGTCTGAGCATCACGCCAGCTTTGGCCCAGGGATCAGTATTGGTCAATGTGTTGACATGGGCTCCAATGGTGCCATCTCCATTCAATGTCTGCCAGACATAATGGAATTGATCTGTGCCTCCCCAGATATCGGTGCCTCCTCCACTGACGGTCCAGTTGCCACCATTCAGCGTCTGGTTGCCAATCAAGAGGGGGTTGCCAATATCCAGGCAGTTCCAGGTGTCTGGACAGTTGCTGGGAGGAGGAGCCGCAGACGTCGTTACGACAACGTTATCAAGGACCGCTGTGGTGCGAATGGCCGTACTATGGGAGGTGACTGCAATACCAGCCAGGAGCGGGCCTGTCCAGGAGAGGCGCAGGCTACTGCCAGCGATTGGCGTCCAGATCGTTCCATCTGCTGATCCATAAGCGGTAAAGACGGCTCCTGCTCGGGCAACTTTGAGGTATGTGAAGGCCGGATTTGTGGCTGGTATCAGCATCTGCGAGCTGGGTCCAAATGTGGTCAGACGATACTGCACCACAATACCGTTGCCAGCCGATTGAAAAACTCCATAGTAAGGTGAACTGGCATTGGCATTCTGACGAAGCATCAGTCCCACTTTGGCCCAGGGATCGGTATTCTGAAGCGAGACAATATGAGCGCTTAGCGAGCCATCGGCGGGAATTGCCTGCCAATCGAAGTGAAACTGGTCATAGAGCCCCCAGATATCGCTGCCACCTGCGCGGATCGTCCAGGTGCCGTTGGCGAGTGCTTCACTGCCCGTCGGAACCGAGTTCGCGACATCGCCACAACTCCAACCAGTTGGACAGAGGACAGGGGGAACAATGGCCGTGTTCGTCAGGATCACAGCCTGCATGGTACTACTGCCAATTCCCCCCGCAGCCGAAGTCATGGCCAGCCCAACTTGCAAGGTTGCAGGCAGATTGAGGGTAATGGTAGAGTCATCAATCGGCGTCCAGGTTGCACCATCTCCCGAGGTATAGGCAGTAAAGATCGATTGCCAGCGGGCAATGCGGAGATAGATCGGTGTATTTCCTGCAGCACTACCGAGATTGATTGTATTAAGGCCAAGGGTATCCCGATATTGAACAACAATCCCTTTTTGTGGTGTGACAAATACCCCATAATAGGGAGAGCCAGGATTGGTGCTCTGACGCAGCATAAGTCCTGCCCTGGCTCCAGGGCTGGTATTATCTTGCGCCGTAATCTGAGCACTCAAGGTCGTATCGCCTGTAACGGTTTGAAAGACAGCGTGGAAATGATCGGCATAATTGGCTATCTCGTTCCCCGATGCCTTGAGCGTCCAGACGCCATTCGTGACTGTCTGATCCCCAACAAGTGTTGGATTGCCGATATCGGTACAGCTCCAACCGGCAGGGCAGGGTGAAGCGGAGCCTGGAACCGCTACAGCACTCAGCGGACCAATTGTTGGCGGAGTGAGAAGCGCCGTCCCGGTTATTCCGTTGGCCCCCGAACTTACGGCAACGCCAGTGACTGTTGTAGCCGGGAAGACCTGCGTCACGGTACTCCCAGGAACAAGCGTATAGTTGATGCCATCGGTTGAGGTAGCCGCCTGAAGGCTATCCCCTTTTCGTTGGAGTGCGAGATAGATAGGAAGTTGAAGCCCGGTCAATTGTTTGAGGAGAGTGGTGTTGCCACCATAGCCAGCGCGATATTGAATCGCAAGACCATTATTGGGAGTCACAAAGGCCCCATAATAGGAAGAGGCCGGGTCAGTGCTCTGGCGAATACTTATCCCTACCTGTGCATTAGCCGTCTGGGGCTGTGCCAGAACCTGTATTGCAATCTGTTGATCGCCAACAACTGTCCTGGTGATTGAGCGATAGTGATCCGCTGTACCCTGGAGCCCTGTTCCAGCGGCGGAGATATTCCAGGTCGTTCCAGTGCTTGTTTCACTCCCTGCCGGGGTGGGATTTCCTATATCCTGACAGCTCCAGCCAGATGGACAATTCGCGTCAACGGGTGGAGGCGCAGGAATGGGGGCAGGCGTAAAGGCATAGACGGTTCCATTCAGTGCTCCATCGACAAGGAGCCCATCGCCAACGCTGGCCGCGCCATAAAAACCATTTGCTGAATAATAGGTCGAGAGCCGCTGTCCAGTAGAGGCATCGCGAACCTCAAAATTCGGGCCAGCCTCATCGATAATCAGACCATTAGAATAGGTGACAGCCGGAATAATGGGATTGGGCGTCCCCTGTTCCCAGAGAATCTTGCCAGTGCTGGGATCAAGAGCACGAATAGAACCAGGGTAGCCCTGACCTCCGATCACCGTATTGCCCCCCGCCATATAGATTCTGCCACCACCATACGCCCCCGTTGAGACCGTTCCATTGCCACAGGGTGGGCAATCCCCCGTTTCAGCCACTACCGTCTGCCAGACCGGACCGGCTGCAAGATTCGCTGGATTAAAGGCATAGAAGATCCCATCTTTATTGGCAGCCCCAACCAGTTGATTGCCATGAATATCTGTAAAAAAGAGGGGGGAATTGCCCCAATCAAGATCAATGCCTGCCTGGTCAGGAGGGATCTGCCAATAATCTTGAATCTGTAAGGTTGTGGCATTGATTGCCACTAAAGATTGTGCATAGAGTTGAGTTGTGAGACTGATCGTGCCCGTATCCATAAAGATAGTATTGGTGGCAGGGTCGATCAGAGGTGTTGTCCAGACTCCAGCTCCAACCTCACCAGTATTGACAAGATTTAACGTCTGGCTAATCTGATGGGTTGTCAGATCTACTTTAAGAAGCTGTCCCTGGACCAGTGGTCGATCACAATTACTCGCTACGCCAATATAAGCATTGCCATTGTAAATAAGCGGGCTGGACCAGTTATAGTGTCCTCCAGTGGCACTATTATCGCCCGTGTCTACCTTCCAGAGGATTGCCCCACTGACCGCGTCTAATGCATACCAGTAGCGATCCCCGCCGCCTACATACACGATTCCGTTCTGAACAGCCGCCGATGAATTAATCCCAATCGTTGCGGGAACGCAATCGGGAGCTATCGTTTGCCCTAAAAAGGTCTTCCACTTTATTGCCCCGGTTGTCGCATCAAAGGCATATTCGTAGCCATCCCAGGAACCAATATAAACGACGCCGTTGACGATCGCTGGTTGAGAGGAGATGCCCCCTCCTGTCTGGTAAGTCCAGAGTGGTTTCAGTTGATTGGCATTAGCGGTGCTAAACGTTGTATCAGTACTCGCGCTGGTGTGTGCAATATCATGTAAATACATCGGCCAATCGTTACTGACAGCTTGCGGAAGCGCAACCGAAACAGCATGTGCCGAGACGGTTTGCCCGTTTTCCCAGAGCAAGGCAGAGAGCAGGATGACCAGGAGAAGACCATGCACCCCCGCGTGCGGGCTGAGTCTGAAGAGCGCTCTGTGCTTCCAGGCCTTCATGGCCTGGAGCACGTGGAATCTGTGTATCATACAACCTCCTTGTTAGAAGCCAGTTTTTACAGTGCTGAAGAACAGGGAATAGCCTGTATATTGCCTATGGTTTATGGTTGGGGTCACCCTGACCACATTGAGCATGAAGATTGATCAGTTGTGTTGAGAGGGTATGAGTAGGAAGGGGGGCCAGACCCTTGCGATGAAAGAGAAGCAAGCCTTTGGGTTCTTGTGTCACAACCTCATACTGAGCCAGAAACTCAGGAGTATGCACATCGATTTTTTGTGCAATAAGATCATCAGGATTGGTTGGATTGACAAGAATCCAGTCTACAGAGTGGGTAGGATGAGCGAGGGCCGCCTGCCACAATGGGCCAGAACCCTCATAGATCACATCTTTAAACGAGATCTGTGGTACGGGCGAGGTAAACGTATCTTCTAGAATCAGCCCATGGTCATAGTGTTGGGCAAGAAAGAGAACGCTCTCATGGAAGGGGGCGCAGTCCAGTCCATAAAGGCCATCGTTCAGCGAGACAATCCCATTATGAGCGGTCCAGCAGGCCTGACCAAGAATGACCCCTAGAAAGAGGATCGGCAGCGAAAACAGATAGACCTTCTGAGCCATTGCTTTGCGAGCCTGAGTCAGCGAGAAATTCTGCAGTGGATGAGCGGCAAAAAAGGTATGAGTCAGAAATGTTTTCACACGTTGCCCAACCTGTACAATATGAATCTGCATTAAGCGACTGATCAGTACCGCCACAAAAAAAGCTGTTGGCGCGACCGATTGAACGCCATAGCGAGCATTATAGAGGCCATTGGGCGCACTGGGGGGAACTGCTGCTGTCACATAGAGCGCGGCCTGACCGGTATAGAGAGAGACAACATAGAAGATAAAAGGAATAAAAATCGTCAAGCCAGCAATGACATCGGGCGTGAAACGGCGTCGGCAGAGATACACGATCAGCGCAACCCCCCCCAGGGTAAAAGTGAGCCAGCCAACATTCTCCAGCGAATCAATCGTAAAATAGCGTATTGATTGCCAGAGATTATGATAGGTGTAGAGAATATGCAGCTTAATCAAGGATGTTTGCTGAGCCTGCGAGGAGAAAGGGCCACGCTGGAAATAGAGCGGATCATTAAAAATAATCGCATTCCAGAGCATCCATAGGAGAATCCCTAAGCCGCCAAGAGCACCAAATGTGAGCAGATTAGCCTCAATCTGTTGACGGCGCTGACGTTTTAAGAGACCAACCAGCACAATCAGCCCCAGAAGAGCCAGGAAAAGAAACCAGGCATCATAGCGCGAAAGGGTTGCAAAAAACGTACCCAGTGCTGCCAGCAACAATTGCAGCAGCTCCTCATCCTGAGTCCAGGCAATAAAGTAGTAGCAAGCCATCAACATGGACGCAATCAGAACAATCTCACTCAATGGAGTCGTCTGAATATAGAGAATGTTGAGATTGAAGACAAAGAGCAGGGTGCCAATAAAACTGGCACTTCGATTCTGTGTCAGCCGATACGCCGAAAGATACAGATAGATCGCCGCAATCACAAAGCAAGGCATCGCTGCAAAGCTTCCTGCCAGGCCAGTAAACCAGAGAAAATTGTTCCAGATAAACGGCAGCATCAGCAGATGAGGGAGCGGGAGCCAGACGCCTCCGATCTGGGCCAGTCCGGGGGTCGCGCTATCAAGAATGCGGCGTGCAATCAAGAGATGTGAATAGGAGTCGCCATACGTGAGAAGCTGATCGTTCTGATAGAAATACCAGAGCGCTCCCAGGCTGGTGAGGCAAGAGAGCAAGATCAGTACCAGCAACCAGGGATCAAAGGCATTGTGCTTTTTTGTCGGCAGAACCTGTTGTAAGCGATAGAGCAGCGTATCTGTATTGCTTTTCTCACTGGTTTTGCTCTTCAATTGTATTGCAGGTGAGAGCGTCAGAAGCGAAGAAGAGATGCTGGCTGCAGAGAGCTGTAGTCCAGACGAGACCAGGCCCGTACTGGATGAAGACGTATTTGGATCTGATTGGACTTTTGCTGTCTCCAGTGATATGTCCTGTAATACGGGAGCTACCGTCTTTCCAGACGCGAGCACGTTTGTTGTGACGGCAGAGGTATTATTCTGGGCATAAGCGAGATGCAGGCCATGTTTCGTCTTTTCCCAATAGTGAGGCTTAAAGATCAGCTGATAGAGTGCAATAAAACCGGCCAGACTCGTCATCGCCCAATAGATAGGGATCAATAAAGTGGCGAGAACCAGTTCGTAGCGCTGCCGTTTCATACATCCAATAATATGGGAGTAGAGATAGAAGAAGTTGCCAAAGACCAGACAGATCGAACCAGTATAGAGGACCGAACGCGGGAAAAGTGTCTGATAGGCTTCCCCCACAAACGGACGAAAGGCGAAATAGAGGATCACCATCAACCACATCAAAGGATTGATAAAGAGGACCGCCGTACGCGCTCCAATCACAATCTGAAGCCCCAGGAATTCTTGAAGCCTTTCAGGTCGTAGATATTGCGAAGGTTTGCGCATATAGACCAGATATGTCTGCATGTAGCCTTTGATCCAGCGCGAACGTTGACGCAACCAGTTGCGGAACTGCGAATTGGCCTCTTCATACGTTGTCGAGTCCAGAACCGCCGTTTTTAAGTGATAATGAGCCAGACGTTGTCCCAGATCACAATCCTCCGTCACATTGAAAGGGTCCCAGGCACCAAGCATACGAAGAGTCTCAGCACGAAAGTGATTAGAGGTACCCCCTAAAGGCAGCGGAAGGCCAGCACGTTGCAGGCCTGGGAGCGTCAGATCAAACCAGAGCGAATACTCAGCCGTAAACCAGCGCGTTAAAAGATTTTGATTGGGATTATAAAAATTAAGTTTTGCCTGAACACAGGCAACGGTAGGTCCTTGTTTGGCAAAGGTCAGGACCGCCTTTTTGAGCTGGAGCGGATCAGGAATATCCTCTGCATCGTAGATCACAATATAATCGCCGGTTGCCTGGATCAGACCATAATTACAGGCACGCGGCTTGGTACGAGGTTCGCCAGCGGGGACAGTAATCAGAGAGAAATGTGAGGGAACATGCATCTGACTGATTGCATCACGCGTCTCCTGATCATCCTCTTCGGTCAGCAAGAGAATCTGGAGCTTCTCAACTGGATAATCCAGAGCCTCCATAGCTTTAATAAATTGAGGAACAACCTCCACCTCGCGATACAGTGGGCAGAGAATCGTATACTTTGGCCATTCGGCATGGACCAGCGCATGAACAACCTTATCCGTAATATCTTCTGCCGCAGAGCTCTTTAACGTACCAGTTGCGAGAAAGAACGTAAAGAGCAGATCCCCTGCGTAGATAATCATCAATACAGAAAGGATAAGAGAGAGCAGAGTAATACCCCAATAGAACAGCCCCACAAGCAGGCCAAGGATCAGGCAGCCGATAGCCACGATCTGGAGGCGGGTCATCGTATGAAATGCGGAGAGATGGTAGCGAAAAGGAGCGAAGGGATTAATTTTTTTGCCACGGATCGTAAACGTCTGTGAAGCCTCATGTATGTACTGTCTGGCCTGGTCTAATTTGCCCGGAACAGTGTCATTCGCGAGCCAATCGAAGTAGATAGCAGCCTGTTGACCAGTCGTCGTTAAGATAGAATCTTCCTCTTGAAAATCTTGTACGGCAACAGCATGCGTATGGTCATTATTATCCTTAATCATCAACTAGATCCCTCTAAAGTCGCACCAGGTATAAAATACATTAAAAAATTTGGACACACAAAAGAAAGCCTTTACATGATTGCGGATCACACATTCTTTGTGTTTTTCCAGCACAACCTGAAGTAAAAGCCGGACGAGAGGAAGGAATGCTTCTATGGCGAGGGCTTCAATGCCGTTTTACTAGCTCATTCTGAGGGTTATGTAATATATGAACGGCAGACAGATAGAAAAATGGGCTTCCATTATTACGCTATACTTCGCGTGGAGAAAATGGCTTGAATTACAGAAGATTCTCTAATGTATAAAGATTGTATCCATTATCTTTCTCTGAAAAAGCAAGCGGGTAATGTATTCTACAGGCAAGGAAAAATAACATTATTTTACTTTCATCGAGAGAATACAAGTAACTATTATCATAAGTATAAGTATTTGTCAATGCAAAGCAGAATAGAGTAAGAATAAATAACCTTTTGGGCATGAAGGCATAGCAAAAATTTTCTATGAGAAGAGCTTCATCTTTACAGATAAAGGAGCGTGCTCTGTTCTTTGCCCGGGACTCTGGTTAGCACCTGGCAAGAGCCTGGTTCAGGACATACATCACGTCCTGTCTGACGGGTTGAATAAAAAAGTGATTCCCGGCAAACATATGGAGGGTAAAGCGGCGATTGGTCTGTGTACGCCAGGCGTCCAGTTGACTCTGAGACACCTCCGGATCGGAGAGACCGCCCAGTGCGGCAATAGGAACTGCGAGAGGTTCTTCTTCCTGATAGCTATAGGTTTCGCAGAGCTCAAAATCGGCTCGTAGAATGGGTAAGATAAGCTGAAGGAGCTCGGGTTCGCGTAAAACAGCTTCTGGCGTGCCACCTAATTTTTGAATGGCAGAAAGAAAATCTGGCTCTGGCAGGTTATAGATGGGATCTTCTTTATGCCAGACCTGAGGAGCACGCCCACCCGAGACAAAAAGATAGCGAGGAAGTGGTTGTTGAGCGCGGCGTAACCAGCGAGTAAGCTCAAAGCTGACTAACGAGCCCATACTATGCCCAAAGAATGCATAGGGTCGATCCAGGAAAGGCAGTAAGATAGGGCCCAATGTCTCGCACAACAGTGGGATCTGGTTAATCGATGGTTCTATTAACCGATTTTCGCGGCCTGGAAGCTGGATGGGACAGATATCAATATCTGGTGGTAAGAACCGGGACCATTCGCGATAGATACTGGCACCTCCGCCTGCATAGGGCAGACAGAAGAGGCGTAGATGCGCTTGAGGATTCGGGCGTACTTGAAATAACCACTTATTGTTCTCAATTTTCATGCATTGAAATCCATTTCTCTATAATCCTTTGGATAAATTATAGCGCAATACATGCCCCTGTTGTCAATCAATCTTCAACGTATGCTATGAATAGGGAATGGTGCAGGATTGGCGAGAGAGGGAAGAGATCCTGCCATGGTACCGTTTAAAGCACATAAGATACTATTTTCACTGTAATAAATGAAAAGTAGGGTGTCTCCTTCCTGATTGTGAAGCTCCACTCTGTGAGCCCCTCCATAGCATCGTTTCCAATGGAGTCATGGAGGGGCTCACAGAGTGGAGGGGGACGAGAGGAAAGAGACAAGCGGCTTTCCCTACTTTACATCGTATGATATGTTTTTAGATTGTGAGAGGATAAAACAAGTAGGGAAGGTTGCTTGTCTCCTTCTTGAACATCAATCTCCGCTATGATTCCCCCTCCATAGGAATCGTTTCCAATGAAGCTATGAAGGGGTTCACAGAGCGGAGTGAGAACAGCGGAAAGAGACAAGCGACTTTCCCTACTTGGTATTGTTTTATATCATAAATAGAGCATAATATTATAATAGAAGTAGGGAAGGTTGCTTGTCTCCTTCCTGATGGTGCAGCTCCACAATGGTAGCCCCGCCATAGCATTGTTTCCAATTGAGCCATGGAGGGGCTTACAGGGCGGAGTGGGAATGGGAGGAAAGAGACGCCCTACCTGGAATTATATACGATGTAAAAACGCTCCTGGTACCGCAGAAAAGATATGGAGACCACTTATCGTCCAATATCTTTGCGGATAAAACGGATAGAAGCCACCGCTAATGCTACTACGGCGACTGCGAGCACCCCCAGCATATCCAGGAATGGCAGACCATGTAACAGCGGTGTTCCATAATAATAAAAGGCTGAGAGCCTCAGCGTCGTCTCTGACCAGTTCAAGCCAGGCCCAACAAAGCTGATAAAGAACCAGACGATCAACAGAAAGCTCAAGAGGCCAGTATCTATCGCTGTACGTAGCCAGCCAGCCAGCAAATAGCCCAGAGCAGCCATCAGTAGCCCCAGTGGAATAATTGAAAGCGTTGCAGCAGCCAGATTGCTATCATCGAGAGAGAGGCCACTGGCTAGCGCGGCCAGTGCTGTAACGGCCAGCGTCACAACACTGATACAGATGGTAGCAGTAGTGAGCGCTGCAAAACGCCCTAAGAGCACCCGCAAACGTGGCTGTGGCGTAGAAAGCACCAGATCCAGTCGTCCCTCTTCCTCATCGGCAGACCAGCGATTGGCCTGCGTAATGGCAAAGATCATGATCAGTACCGGAAGAAAGACAAAGAGTGCACTCAGAATAGTCGCATTTGTTGCAATATCGCCCCCTCCAACTTTCGTCAGAAGATCTTTCAGGACTGGAGAGCTCTGGAACAGAGTTGCCATATTCGCCTCTGTCTGTTTGACAATGGCAACCATCCAGCCAGCAAGTCCAGCAATGGCTAAGGTCCACCAGCAGGTAGGAGCTATAATCATGCCCAGGCTCCGTGTATAAATGGAACGTAGCGACCAGGCATTCACTGGAAGGGCCTTCTCTCTTGAGACGGTTCGAGCTGGCTGGTGCAGGAACGCAGGAAGAGCCACCGTTCCTCCGACATCGCGCCGCCTGAAGAAGAACAATGCGGCCCCACTGAGCAGAATATTCAAAGCCAGGAGGAGCAGCATCGCGCCAGGATTCGTTCCATACCCAGGAACCAGCGGTTTGCTGAGATTATAGTAATAGATGGGAGAGATCTGGCTGATCCATTCTGTACCAGGGATAACTCGATGGACGATATCTAGCAGAATGAATAGAATCAATAAACCAGTTGTCCACCCAGTAGCGGTACGACGTTCCTGAGTGAATTGGGAGATGAAGAGGGTAAGAGATCCAAAGAAGCCACCAATCAATATCACATTGAGACTGAAGAGCAGAGCATCGCCCAGTGTAAAGTTTGCGCTTACACTCTGACCACCTCCAAAGGTAAGCAACGTAATCAGTAGACCCATGATCAGCAGGGTCGTCCAGACAGCGGCCAGCTTTTCCAGTAGAATACGCACGCGCCCCTGGGGGAGTGAGAGCAGAACGTCCAGCGAGCCACGTTCTTCTTCTCCACGTATGATGCGGCTACATGTCAGCAGCGGCCAGATGGCTATGACCAGGATGGTCAGACCATATTTCCAGGTCACATAGCCACCAGGCGTGTCCACACCCACAGGATCAGCAAACCAGGCAAACTCTTTTGCCAGATCGATAAGCGAAGCGCGAGCCTGTGGTGTCGTCAACAGAGAAGGGACAGCAGCCAGAACCGCATACATAAGGAGTCCCATACCGATGCCCCAACTAAACATCGCGATGCGGAACTCGCGTAGCGTTTTGAGATAGATACTTTTAAACCACATGAGAGGCCTCCTTCGCAGCCTGTCCGTCACTTTCGTAGTAACGGAGGAAGATATCTTCCAGGCTGGGCTCGTGGCTGATCAAACTCACAACAGCATACTGGGCTGCGGTTTTGACCACAGCATCAGCTCCCCCCTGTAGAGAGAGATGCAACGTACGTCCATCCGCCAGGAGCTCCACCTGTTCTACGCCGTCAAGCCCCTGGAACGCATCGAGAGGTACCTCACTGGCAAAGGTAATGGTAAGCTCGTGGCGTTTAATATCCTTCAACTCGGTGACCAGACCCACACGCACCAACTGGCCCTCTCGAATAATTGCAACCCGATTGCACGTTTGCTCTATCTCAGTCAGAATATGTGAAGAAAGAAAGACAGTCCGTCCGTCGGCTCGTACCTCTTTGACCATGCGCTCAAATTCCTGCTGGTTCAACGGGTCCAGACCACTGGTGGGTTCATCGAGAATCAGCAGTTGAGGTCGATGCATAAAAGCTTGAATGATACCGATCTTGCGTTTATTTCCGCTGGAGTATTGCCGAAACTTGCGACTGGGATCACAATCCAGCCGTTCAATCAGTTGTTTGAGATAGGCTTGATCAACACCACCACGGAGATGTCCAAAGTATTCCAGAATCTGCCCACCTGTCAGATTGGGATCGAACGAAAGCTCGCCTGGTAGATAGCCAATCAGCCGTTTGATCGCGATGGATTGTTGCCAGACGTCCAGTCCAGCAATGCGCGCGGTGCCTGCATCTGCATGCAGGAGAGCCATCAGCAGGCGAATAGTCGTTGTTTTGCCAGCCCCATTGGGGCCGAGAAAGCCAAAAACCTCTCCTTCTTGCACCTGGAAGGATACATCGAGAATGCCCCGTTTCGTGCCATAGCGTTTAGTCAGACCAGCAACTTCGATAATCGCAGTCATGTCCTTTTCCTTTTTGGCTTGATTATGTATGAGATTAAGAATGTCAGTGTCGAGATTGCTCTCTCAAGTGAGTTGAAAGAGTACTGATCTATCACGTTCTTGTCAGGGCGATGCGGGCGGTCCATGCTCGGAGGATGAGACCAGCCATTGTGAGAGCTCTGTGCGCGAAGCACGCTGTAAGCAACCAGCTGGTGCTCCTAACACAGATTCGAGCGCATCGGTCGTAGCGGAGACGATGCGTTCAAGACGAGAGAGATCTTCGCGCTTCTGTTCCTCTGCCAGAAGAATTTCGGCTGTAGCATAGCCAAGATCTTCAAGCAAGGTGAGGATCATTCTTGCCGCTTGATCAGGATAACGCGTCGTCAGGACCCCCTCTTGTATTCCCTGGCTAACAATCTTCTCCAGCCAGGGAGTAAAGCGTTTGACGCGCGCCAGATAGAGTTTTTGACGCACAATAGCATTCTCATCTGCATACCAGATACGCAGGTAGGCTAGCACCAGATGCTTATGCTCGATTTTTCCATGGTCCAGTGCAACAAAGAAATGGTGAAGTTTGTCCAGAGCACTAAGGTGGGGATTGTGGACAATCGGGAGCAGCCGTTGTTCGACCTCATCTCCGATACGTTCAATGAGTGCCAGGAGCAGTGAGAGTTTGGAGTCAAAGTAGTGATAAAAAGCACCTTTAGAGATCTGGAGCGCAGCGAGAATATCTTGAATGGCCATCTGCTCATAGCCTCGGGTCTCGACCAATCGCTGCGTGACATCAAGAATGGCGCTGCGTCTCTCGGCATACTCCTGTTCGTTGACTGTACGTCCCATCTCTACTCCTTTTAAATAAACCGACCGTCGGTTTATTATTATAACTATAGCTCAGGAATACGCAACTGTCAATGCTAGCGCTTACGAAAATGAGGTCAGTGCTTTTTTGCACTGACCCTATGAATAGTAGTGATGCCTGGGTGTATGGTAGTGTCCTACTGTTGAACGAGAGTATGGTCTGATGATGCTATTGTCCACTGGTGAGGGCTGTTTGCCAGCCTGCAAGAAGTTGAGCTTCAGCGAGACTGAGGGGCGGAAGAGGATTCTCTTGATAGTCCTGGAGATTTCCTTGCCACCAGCCTACATCCTGCCAGGCCCCGTTTTTATAGCCAACCTTCTGATAGATGCCAACAGGGATCATCCCCATCGCTTCATGGAGTGCGACACTCCCCGGATTGGGGAGGGAGATACCTGCATACACATTATAAAAACCTTGCAGACGAAGAAGTGCAAAGAGCGAGGTATAGAGTGCTCGTCCTAAGCCCTGTCCCCGATTCTGCTCAGCGATGTAGACCGAAATATCTGCCGACCACTGATAGCCCAGGCGTGAGCGATGCTGGCTGGCATAGGCATACCCCAGAAGGTCTCCCTCTTTTTCTGCAACCAGCCATGGATGCGTCAGAAGCGTTTTGATAATACGCTCCTGTATTTCTTCAGGGCCAGGAGCTTTGAGCTCAAAAGAGGTCGCTGTTCGTTCGACAATGGGAGTGTAGATAGCTGAAATTGCGTCGGCATCGGAGGCCCGAGCTAAACGAAAAAGTGTTTGCATAAAAATTGCCGATCTCTCCTTTAGCAAATGACGACTATACTGGTGATAAGTAAAATTATTTACCATTATAGTCACAACTTTATAGTCATTACTTCAGGAGACGATCGCCAATTTTTTACCTATCCAGAGTGGAATTCTCTCAATAAAAGGAAAGGATTCCACTTTGCTGCATAGGCATTGTGCTATGCTTTAAGAAAGCTCAGGAGATCCGTATTAAACTTGTCTTTATGCGTGCTGAACAGGCCATGTGGCGCTCCAGGATAGACCTTCAAGGTCGCATTTTTGATGATCTTGGAGGAACGCAGAGCCGAGGCACCGATTGGTACAATCTGGTCATCATCTCCATGGATAATCAGGGTAGGGACGTCAATCTTTTTGAGGTCTTCCGTGAGATCGGTCTCTGAGAATGCCTTGATGCAGTCATAGGCCCCCTTAATCCCTACCGTCATGGACCAGAGCCAGAACTCCTCTCGAATGCCCTGAGAGACCTGGCTGCCAGCTCGATTAGCTCCATAGAAAGGTGCGCTGAGATCCTTATAGTATTGCGAGCGATCGGCGAGAACACCTTTGCGGATCTCATCAAACACCTCGATGGGCTGACCATCAGGGTTGGCTGGAGTTTTGAGCATAAGTGGAGGAATAGCACCGACAAGGACCGCTTTTGCCACGCGTGAGGTGCCGTGGCGGCCCATATACCGTGTTACTTCTCCCCCTCCTGTTGAATGTCCCACTAAGAGAATGTTGCGCAGGTCAAGCGCTTCAATGAGTGTAGCGAGATCATCAGCGTAGGTATCGAGATTATTGCCATCCCAGGGCTGGCTGGAACGACCACCTCCTCGACGGTCATGGGCAATGCCGCGAAATCCACTCATCGCGACCAGATTGAGCTGGTCGTCCCAGGCATCGGCGGTAAGTGGCCAGCCATGACTGAAGACAACAGGCTGTCCGCGTCCCCAATCTTTATAAAAGATCTGTGTGCCATCCTTTGTCGTAATCATATTTCGAGCATGTTCTGTCGCAGTTCTGCTCATGGCTTGTGCCTTTCGGTTTATCTGACAATGATTTTCTTCTGTTTGGATAGTGCATGTAAAACGTTCTGGTTCAGATTTAAATGAGCCTGAACGAGCTCTGGCGGTGTCAATGCCAGCCACTGATTGAGTGAGATATCGGCGAAACGTGCGCTCTTGAACATTTCCAGAAAGCGCAGGGGCGTATCACCACTATTTTCGATATAGTGACCCATCGCAAAAGGGACATACCCTACATCACCAGCCTGGTAATTGAATGTACGTGCTTTGCCTTCAGAAGCAAATACGGTCATCCGTCCACGTCCCTCGATGTAGTATTGCCACTCGTCATTGTTGGGATGCCAATGCAGCTCACGCATAGCACCAGGATCAACCTCTACTAATGCCGCTGCAATAGTGGAGGCGGCAGGAAAGTTTTTTGAATCGACGATGCGTACGCGGCCTCCCGTGGCCTGTATCGGCTCCTGATCCAATAAGCGGTAGGTCAGGTTGAGCTGCCCTTCGGTATTGTTGGGATCATTGACCCTATCTCTGTTGAGTGGACCAGGTACAGGAAGAGGGAAGATATAGCGTATATGCTCAAGATCTTTTGTGGGGAGATCAGCAAAATCATCTTCCGACACCCCAAAATTCCTGGCCAGGATTGACCGGGGTGTATGGGCTAACCAATCTGTCAGCAAGAATGTCGAATCTTCAGAGAAGTCTCCATCGTCAAAGACAAGAAGAAACTCACAGCCTTCCTCCAGAGCCTGAATCGAATGCGGAAGGCCAGCCGGAAAATTCCATAGATCACCAACACCAACATCATCCAGAAAGTTATGACCAGCCTGATCAATCGCACTGACGCGGGCTCGGCCAGCAAGCATATAGGCCCACTCAGCCTCTTTATGCCAGTGTAGCTCGCGGACGGCCCCAGGTTTCAGGCGCATATTCACACCGGCCAGTGTTGTTGCAACTGGCAGCTCGCGTACGGTAACCTGTCGTGCCCACCCTCCTTGCTGGAGTCGATTATGTGCCATGGAGAATGAGAATTTCAAGTTGGGGATAGTTCCGGCGTCCGTAGCGGGAGGCGCGAGCGTATCCGGGTTCTGTTGATCAAGCGCTACATTGCGAGGACCAGGATCGGTTGCACCATCTATGCCTCTGATTGGTTGTGGCAACTGATGGTCTGTTCCAGAGCGTTGCGATGATACGTTTTTGATGGTAGTGCTCCTTCCAATCATTCATGCTCTGAGCTAATGGCGTTTCACGTGGTGGTTGATGGGAACGCTCTCACCCCTTTTTGTATCAATGTGCACTGTACAATGAGTGGAAGCTTTTCAGTATGCCATCATCTCATACGGATGAGTAGATGTGCGTTCTTCCGCATGATAAAAAGATAGGGCAACACCCCCTCCTTTGGCTTTCTTTATAGCTGATGAAAAGCAGAAAGAGGAAAGACATTCAGAGAAGTTGTGAGTAACCTTTCTTGATCATATGTTTTCGCTTGATTGATTGTCAAGCAGAAGTATGGATCATTCCGATAAAATCGAGAAATTGTCTCTTAGAGAGGACATGTTTTTTCATCTCTGCCGAGGGGTTCGCAAAAAATGGATCGTCCTCATCCTATTCGGAAAGCTTGACATATATTCACTTGTTCAGGTAGAATTTTATCATAGTACTCTTATTTCAGGTAAAGGAACAAATCCTCCTTATGGCGAAGCAGTTATGTCGCCCAACGGCAGTTTGCTAGACACGCGCTGTCTTTGGGCTATGATGGGACAGATCAAATGGTGAAGCGTGTCTCACGGTATCATCCCGATCATTACTCGCCGGTCGATACCGTGTCGATATGGAATATTATGCGCTATGCTCTGCTGGTGCTTGCCTCGATACGTCTGAACGTTGCCTCAAGCGGGAAACGGTAAGCGGCGTATTTGCTGACCAGGGATGCGCCTTTTCATGGCCTTTCCTTTTCTTTTTGCATGCGCTGTTTTTCCTATCAGATTCTCCTGCGTTTCACCCTCTCGTTTTCCTGCAGAGCCTTTCCTCAAGGATGTATTTGGCATCCTTGCGAACTTCTTTCTCTGAAGTCTACTCAGCGCCGTGTGTTGCTGTCTGAGAAGATTTTGGGCCATTTTCTGCTTTGTCTCCTCACAACACACGACGCCTTTGTATCCAAAAGCACGAAGGTGATTCTTCCTATGAACACATTCTTGTCAACGTATTGGTCCTTCTGTTGGATCTATCTTCGCCCCTATCGCTGGAAGGCGTTATTCTTGCTGCTTCTTTTGCTGAGCAGTATCGGTCTCCAGATCTTGAATCCACTCATCTTGCGTTGGTTTATCGATGATGTGAGCACATATCAGCCCTTTTCGCTGTTGTTGCACACAGCCCTACTCTTTGTGGTCATCGCGCTGGGAGAACAGGTGGTCTCGATGCTCGAAAACTACCAGGCCGCCGATCTTGCCTGGCTGACGACCAACGAACTGAGGACAGATGTCATGCGCCATTGCCTCTCCCTCGATCTGGATTTTTATCAGGCACATACGCCTGGGGAGATGATTGAGCGGATTGATGGTGACGTCAACTTGCTCAGTCAGTTTTTCTCGCGCTTTCTCATGGCAGTGATCGCGAATGTCTTATTCCTGCTTGGAATCGTTGCAGTAATTTGGGTGATCGATTGGCGCATCGGCTTATCCCTCGGTCTATATATGCTGTTCGTCCTCTTCATCCTGGTGCGTATGGGCCCTCTGGCGATCCCCTTCTGGACGGCCAGCCGCCAGGCGAGCGCAGATCTGTTTGGCTTTCTGGAAGAGCGGCTCTCTGGCACCGAAGAGGTGCGTGCCTTTGGTTCAGCTTCTTACCTGCTTTCCCGCCTTTTTCCGCTCATACAACGATCTCTACATGCAGAGCGCAGAGGGACACTGGTCAGCGTCTTGCTTTGGGGGACAAGCTCTCTCCTCTTTACGCTTGGGACTGCTATGATACTCGGCGTGGGGGCCGGTCTTTTCCGTGCTGGAGTGCTCACATTGGGGGTGGTGTTCCTGTTGTTTACCTATGCACAGCAGGTGGCACAGCCGCTCATGGAGATCACTCGGCATCTGGGCTCATTCCAACAGGCTGCTGCGGGAATGAACCGCCTGTTCACCCTTCTGCGCACACAGCCAACGCTCACGGATGGAAGCGGGACACAATTGGCTACCAGGAGACCAGGAGCACCAGCCGTCGAGTTTCGAGATGTGTCCTTCAGCTACATGGGTGGAGAGCCAGCTTTGCAGAACCTCTCCTTTACCGTTGCGCCGGGTCAGGTACTGGGGGTACTCGGTCAGACTGGGAGTGGCAAAACCACATTGGCGAAACTCGTGTTTCGGCTGTACGACCCGCAGCATGGCTGCATTTCCATCGACGGTGTGGATATCCGCAATGAGCGTCTTGCCGGGCTGCGTGCAAGCATCGGTTTTGTGACGCAACAGGTGCAGATTTTTCACGCCACCGTGCGCGAGAACGCGACTATGTTTGATTCCTCTATCACAGATACTGCGCTTCTCGCCGCCCTGCGCGATCTTGGCCTCTGGGAATGGTATCAGCGCTTGCCTGATGGGCTTGATACCATGCTCACTGCCGCTGGCGATGCGCTCTCCGCCGGGGAGGCTCAGCTTCTTGCACTGACACGCATCTTTCTCTCCCAGCCATCTCTGATTGTGCTGGACGAAGCAACTGCACGCGTTGACCCGGCGACAGAAGGGCTCATTGAGCGCGCGCTGGACCGGCTCTTACACGACCGCACTGTTATTCTCATCGCTCATCGTTTATCAACGGTGCGACGTGCGGATATGTTACTTGTCTTACAAAACGGACGCATGCGTGAGTATGGGACGCGTGCGTCGTTAGAAAGTAATCCCCAATCGCACTTTGCCCATCTACTCCGTACCAACGACGAGGAGGTGCATGCATGAGCCCCGCGAAAGTTCTCTGGCGATTGGCCTGTTTTCGTCCAGGCCAATACCTGGCGGTTTTTACGCTGCATCTGCTCAATCGGCTCTTTTTCCTGGTACCGGGATTGCTTGTGCAGGCCGTTTTTGATCTGCTGACGGGGAAGGCACCTTCTGGACGCGATCTCTGGTTGCTGGTTGCCTTGCTGGTCGCGGCTCAAGCAGCACAAACGGCAACCACCCTGGCCACATATCTCCGTGAACTGAATGTCCGCTTTGCACTCAGCTCGCTTTTGCGTAAAAACCTCTTCCAAAGCATTCTGCAGTACCAGGGTGCTTCTGCACTTCCTTCTGCGCCTGGAGAAGCAGTGGCGCGCTTGCGTGATGATGTCGACCAGATCGCAAAATACCTCAGCATCGAACTGTTGGATTTCCTGACGATCTGCCTTTCATCGCTCGTGGCGCTCGTGGTCTTATGGCGTACCAGCGTAATGGTGACGTTGGTTTCATTCTTGCCATTGTTCGCGATCATGCTTGCAACCCATCTGGCCCGCATGCGGATCGATGCATACCAGAAAGCCGATAGCCAGGCTTCAGCGGAAGTAACTGGTGCGATCGGCGAGATGTGTGGAGGTATCCTGGCACTCAAAGCTGCAGGAGCAGAAGAGCGTCTCCTCCAACGCTTTCGGTCTTTGAGCGCGACGCGACGAAGAGTTGCGCTGCGTAACACGTTCTTTGGGAGCGTACTGGACACCCTCTATCAAGGCTCGACGACCTTTGGAACGTGTCTGGTGTTACTCGCTGTGGTGGGGTTGATGCATACCGGTTCGTTCTCGGTAGGGGACCTGGCTCTCTTTGTGTACTACCTGGGCTATATCATGGGAACGCTCGGCGGTGGGGGATCAGTATTGGCCCATTTCCGTCAGATTGGCGTGGCCTGGCAGCGCCTCTGCGCACTACAGCCAGATGCGCCCAGTTCGCAATTACTGGCGTATGGACCAGTCTACCTGCGTGGAACGGTCCCTGCACCATTCTATGAGGAAAAACGACCGATACATCGTCTGGAGGCACTTGAGGTTCATGGACTTTCCTATCTATATCCTGGCTCCAACGGTGGGATCAAGGAGTTCAATCTCCAGATGCGCCGTGGACAGTTTGTGGTGATCACAGGGCGCGTCGGCTCTGGGAAAACAACGCTCCTGCGAGTGCTGCTGGGGCTGCTGCCAAAAGCCTCGGGGCAGGTGTTCTGGAATGGCCAATTGGTGGAGAAGCCCGAGATGTTTTTCACTCCACCACGCAGTGCCTACACCGCGCAAGTTCCCCGCCTGTTTAGTGAGACACTCAGAGAGAATATCCTGTTTGGCCTTCCTGCTGAGTATGCGAACCTGTCTGAAGCAATACATGGAGCGGTGCTGGAGGCAGACCTCGCTCAGCTTGAGCATGGGCTAGATACGATGATTGGCGTGCATGGAGTCAAATTGTCTGGAGGCCAGGCTCACCGTGCGGCAGCAGCGCGGATGTTTGTGCGCGATCCTGAACTCTTAGTTTTCGATGACCTTTCGAGCGCCCTGGATGTCGAAACCGAACAACGCCTTTGGCATCGACTTTTTGCACAGAGAGAAGTAACTTGTCTGGTTGTCTCACACCGGCATGCTGCCTTGCGCCGCGCCGACCATATTATTGTGTTGAAGCAAGGCCAGATCGAAGCACAGGGAACGCTTGATCAGCTTCTGGCCACTTCTGAAGAAATGCGGCAATTGTGGTATGGCCAATCACAAGGAGCGTAGTCTCAAAGTGGGTGCGAGCAGAAAGGCTCGCACCTCTTTTACCACCGTGAGAATCTGAGGAGCGCTTCTTCTTTTTTCAAAAGCGTACATACTTTAACTATTGAGTAATTGTACCGTTCCCGATGTGATGCCATTTCCAGGTGCACTGCTTATCCATCTGCCTGAGCTCCTGCTCTTTATTGCTGGCTATGATGTCAGATGCCAGGTGTTCTCTTCCTCGGGCGACTTGATGTATATGTCTCTGGTGGGAACAAAAGGTTGTTCGCTCTTCGCAATCGGCACATAGGCGAAAACGTATTTCTCCGGATTATTGAGGCGAATCAGCAGCCCTTCCAGATCTTCTTCATATTTGCCTCCGTTGTGTTTTTCTGGAACAGGCGTATGCCCATAAAACCAGCGTTGCACCTTCTCCCTGATGCCCAGATTGTCCAGCGTCTCCTCAAGGGCTGTGGGATGAATGCCTCGACTGGAGGTCAACTCCTTGACCACCTCGCGCGGACGCTCAGGATTTTGTAGCTCCGCCCGGGATAAAGGGATAAGCGGCAATGTGTGCGTTACGACATAATAGTTTCCTTGTGCAAATAGGGGTAATGCCCGCTCAAAGCGCGTCCAGGCGTCGAGAAACGTCTCCCCCCACCCTTCTCTGGTGAGCACCCAGTCTTTGACTATACCTGATTCACCTTTATCAGCAGTGAAAACAGGCTTCCCATCAATTTCTATCACTTCTTTCTGATCGTTACATTTGAGCCCGACAAACTTTCTATATGGTCCCATTTCCATTGCCATATCATCGTGATTACCGCGTAAACAGTGGAAATGTTGGGGATAACATATTTTGAGATACATGATCATCGCACCCATTCCCAGTGAGTACGTCATCTCCCTCTCCAGCAGTTCAGGCGTCCACTCCCCATCCAGATTGACTACCCAATGATCGCGTTTTTCCGAGTGCACAATGTCACCAACGCAGACGACCTGCAAACGGCCCTGTTGGAGAAGCTCAAAGATTGAATAACCACTGAGGGGACCTTCGCTGAAGCGTGTCCCCAGAATGGTGACGAGCATCTCTCGGCGCGCATGCAGATCAGGGATGATGATCGTTGGCAAATCTTGTAACTCGAGCAGACTACCCCGTTGAGGCAAAACATTGCTAACAGCGTCAAGTGCCGCCAGATAGGTTGTAGGGAGCTCAAGCTGATCGTGTTTTGCAAAGGCGCTGAGCGCGTCCAGGCTAACGGCAGGATTTACAAATGGATGGTGCATAAATACGTTTCCTCCACGATACATGACAATAATATAATTGTATATTTCTTTGCTTGTATTTTACTCTATTCCAATTTTGATTGCTATTGGTATTCCTGGATTGAACGGGGGTATAATCGCAGCTGACAAGAAATTACGGACGGTTCCGGACCGGTAGGATGGGAATTAAAGACGCATGAAAGCATCCTCATCGAATATTTGTCTGTTGAAGATATGCAACCCAGGAAGCAATTGACTTTTTATATCCTTCAGGCATATTGAGATGTGGGATCTCCTCAGGAGTAAATTGACCTACAGCTTTATGCTCTAGGCTATGAGTGACTTGAGCAAAAGGAGTTGGATAACAACCATAGCTGAGAATGAGAACAGATACTCCCTCAAAAATATGATAAACCCAGGAATCGAGCAATGGGCCAGTTTGAGCCGTCAACCCGAGCTCTTCTTCAATTTCTCTGGTTACTGCGGATTCTGGAGATTCCCCAGGCTCTAATTTGCCGCCTGGAAGCTCCCATTCGTCACGCTCATTTTTGAGCAACACAACTTTCCCATGATGATAAATAATCCCTTTTACCGAGACGGGAAAGCGATAGGATGTATTGTCTGGTGGTATTGGATGTAAAGAAGCCATCAATAGGAAGCACTCCTCTCCGTATTTGCTTGCTGTTTGATGTATTCGATGCTACTGAAAGTATATCATCTGGAGGGAGGTATTCAGAAAAAGGCAGCAAAGAACTTTTACTGAAACATGCGGATAAACCACATCGTGAAGCCTAATCGTTCGTAAAACATTGCAATTTTCTTCCAATCTTTGCTTGAAGAATACAGAGAAAAATGCTCAATACCCTGGCTCCTTGCCGTTTGCATCACCGTGTTCATGAGTTGCGTCCCGACCTTTTTTTCTCGATAGGGCGCAAGAAGGTAGAGATCGTCAATCTCTAGATAGGAGCCACCTGTCGGGAAAAGAGCGATTTCCCCTGGACTTGCCTCATGAAGAGATGCTGTGAGAAATCCCACAATTGTTTCGCCGTCAAGGGCAAGCAAGAAAAAAGGGCTGATTTTCCCTCGAAAATAATCTGCATCATCAGCACCATAGCCGGTCGTAATCTGTTCTTCTTCCCAGTGTGACGACAATGTTACGACATGCTGAAGGTCTTCCTCCCGGCAAGGGCGAATGGTCAATGAGACCATTTGATTAACAGATTCGTTCGAGAACATGAAATTCCTCTGCTTTCTTTGTTGATCGTACCATTTGTCCGTCAACCATACTCCAATCGGTTTTTCCTGCTTAAACGTCATTTGATCTTTCATCCGGGAGAGCGGCAATGTCCAGATGCAGAAAGGAGATGTATCATCTTGATCTCCCCTTTTCATTGTAGATGAATGTCTCGTAAGGGAAACTGCCCCAGTCTCTTATTGCGTTGGTCCGCTTGCGAGAACCGCATCCCAGGCCAACTCTGATGCCAGTATCCCCAGCATCGTTGGACTGATGAGAGAGTTCTCCACTTCGTTGGTGGTCGCTGTATAGAGTACATCGCCATCGTTGAGGGTCTGAAATGGCTGAATGGCGCGTGACATAGAACTATGGACGTGTCTTCCTACTTGCCTCAACTCTTCTGGACGCAACCTTTGATTCGTAACGACAAGTGTCAACGTGGTATTGCCAAAGGCTGTTTTCACTGCTTCACCACGAGCAAGACGCTGTTCCAACTCCTCGATTGGAGAGAGGCGTAGACCTGTTTTAGGATCGCGGTTGCCTCGCACAATCTGCCCTTGTCGATTAACAATGACGCCAACTGCGTTAACGACTGTAAAGACGCCGATCTTTGTTGGGCCAATCTGACGAAAGGCCCCACCTTGTCCAGAGGCTTCCTTGTGTGCGATATTCATGATATTGCCGCAGGTTACTGATCGGCCTGCTCCCCGTGCACCGAGAGGAAAGAGACCCGGACGCGCAGCAAGGAGGGCAGCCTTTCCCAGTTGATGATCGGGATAGATGATATTCTCACGGAAAATGTAATCGTTGAGGATGGCCCCAGAAACCACTGCCACATGTTGACTCGAAATTGCGGCCTTCGTTTGCAGAGCCATGGCTCGCTGCTCAAAGAGTGCTGCTGTTACTCCACTTGCGGCCTCAAGCCCATATACAGAGCCCCCTGCGAAACAAAATGCATGCTTGAGGTGATCGCGTTCATAATCACCTGACGTAACAACAAGGCCTCCACGTGCATCCTTCGCTGTTGCTACTCCATCAGGGAAGTAGAAAATGGTACATCCTGTTGGTCCCTCAGCATATTCAGCGATGCCAATATGTAAAGCAGGAAAATTAAATTCTAAGGTTGGTCCTTCAAAGGAGGTCTGAGGAACAAGAGGAAAAGAGCTATTCATCAACATTTACTGTACTCCTTATCTACATATAACGGCTACTTATGTAGGATGTGTGGATCTTGTTATTAGAGAAGAGAACTCATACTGGCAAGAAAAGCGATATGACGGAATATTTATAATGGCCTTTGGCGAGAAAACCACGAAGTCTTCAGCTTCGTGGATGAATCGCCGGATGTGCAGAACCCTTCAAAAGAAACCAGCACACCCATGGACTCAAAAAACTCCGGCAGAGCCGGGTGATGCGTATCTACTGGCTGTGACCACCAGGAGAATCCGACCTCATCTCGACAAGGTTCAAAAGGCTTGTTGTGCTTGGAGCACCGATCCTTTCCTCAAATCTTCTTAACTCCAAACGACAGAGCAGCGGTCTGATGCGTCAACCGCAGGTGTCATGACCAATTGAACGGAGCTCCCATTTCTGGGGCTGAGTCTGGTGAACTTGAGCTTCCGAAGAAGCGACCAAACCGTCGATCCAACGGCTTCCGAAGAAGCCGCTGAGTCTTCAGCTCAGCGGTAGTTCACGCTACTCACTCCTCTGTGTAAACGCGATCACTCATCAAGTATACCATGTATAGAGAGTTCAAAGAATATGAGACGCATGGAACCCAGGGCTTTCCAATTTTCACAGGGTTTTCCATTTCTGGGTGAGTCCTCTGACAGCCAACACGATTCTCGCATCGGGAAGAGCACAAAGAAGAGGAAGATATTGCATCAGGTTATTTATCGGGCGCGACTGCGGTCTGGCCCGTGTCATCAGCCACAATGAATTGATCCCTGACACCTTCTCAATTCATTGTCCCCCAGATAGACCGCAGTCGCGTCCGCTGAGCTTGCCCACCCACCTCGCTTCCTCTTCCTGGCTCATGGCCTCTTCTGTGAGAATCAGACCAGTAGTTGTTAGATGCGACCGAAGATTGCCAGTCCGGCGACAAAGATCAGGGCGCTAATGATGAAGAGGATGATTTCACCCAGCACAACGTTTTTGCGTGTGAGAGCGACGATCATGGCATTGATACCACTGTGTGTTGGTATCGTGAGCAATACCAACCAGGGGAGCCAGGCGAGCATAAGGGTAAAGCTAATGTGCAAAAAGCTGGCTGAGAGCCGCTCTAGCATTCCTAGAGGAGCATTTGGCTGGATGTTGCCCTGCCCCGTTTCTGCCAGCGCCGTTTTTGCTTGCCGTGCTTTCTCATCATCGCGCGACAGGAGGGCCACCGTCAAAATACTCTGCACGATGGCACACCATGCCTCAATGGCTGCCCAGCCCAGGCCGATAGAGAGCGCAATTGGAAACATCCGACCAAGTAGCAGCAGAGCAAGCAGACGCACAACCTCTTCGCATGGCCCTGAAGCAAGCAGGATGACTCGTGGTATAGTTGTGTTCTTGTGAGCAAGCTGTTTTGTCAGCAGTACTATAGGTAGGCGTAGTGATAACGCAATGATCCAACCCAATGCGCCAGCCCCTACAGCCAGCCAGTTGAGTGCTGTGCCCGTCAAAATGAATGCCAGAAACAAGGCGACTATCACAACGACAATCCCGACACACGTCAGAAAGACGTTGCGCTTATATGTAGGGGTAATGGTGAAACCACTGGTATCTACGTTGTTATTGCTGTATGAAGGTGAAACTTCCATGTTTATCATTCCTCCGGTGTTACATGTTGACCTGATTCTTCTTTATCTTGGAGAAGAGACGTATCTGTTTGATGATCAGTAATAATGACTCTGCTAAAGAGACGTCGTTTGTGTTCTTCGTCTGGCTGTTTTGTCAGCCAGGGCAGTAGAAAATTGTGTAGCTGTTGTATGAAAAGAGGCATTTCTTCATCGCTGATATAGAGCGGCGTCTGGCGATAGCCTACATCTTGATAATTCGGGTCATGTGGCCCTTCAAGGTAACGTGCCATATCGCCGAGCATGTTTATGGCGAATATCTGAAAATACTTCATCATCTGTTCAGGTGCGATCTGTGAGAGATCTTCTGGCCTCAACACAGCTCCCTCTGCTGGCAAGGTGTATGTTCTTTCATATGTCCCGCGCTTCTTCTGCTCTTTGACAATCTCGATCAATCCTGCTTTCAGAAGAAGGTTTAGATGATTGTAGAGCGTTGGAGTGGCAACCTCTGGTAACTCCTGACCAAGCTGTTGCGCTGTTTGTACTCCACGACTGATTGCCGCCACAATTTTTATTCTTACAGGGTGCATCAGCACTTCAGCTTTATCCATCGCCCCTCCTTTCATTATTATAAAAAAATAGAATAATCTATAAATTAATAATAATCTCTAAACTAGAAAAAGTCAACGGTTGATGGCACGTAAATGGGGCTATTGTAAAAGTTTGCTGAGGCAGGTAGCTATCTTCTCCCTGCCGATACCAGGGCACTTCGCGAATATCCCCATAGACGAGATTGAACTGCTCTCCCTCTCGGCTCGCGGCCAACAAGAGGCCATGGATCACCTGTTGCTTGACGAGACGCCCTGCCTGCCCGATGTCGCTGGGGAGATCGCGCCGCAATCTCTCCTCGTAGAGACCAGGATAGGTAAACTGACTGAACCCGCGATACTGTTGAAGAAACAATTTTTGCATGGGATATCCTTTCTGTGTGTTCGCCAACAGAGCGAACAGATCGTCTGTCAACGTTTCAGCGCGGATGCTAGAAACCAGTGGCTGCTCTTTTCTCAGGTCGATGATATGTTCAGGCTTCCTGCTCCTTTCAATGACCAAAAATAAAAAGCGCGGGAACCGAATTTTCGTTTTTTCGGTTCCCGCGCCTGGGATACTGTGCTTTTTTTGTTGTTGGTCAGCCCTGTTCATGAGGAACCCATCCTCCTGCGAACATAGGCAAACGCTGTTGTTGTTTTTCTGGTTTCATATCAACCTCGCTCTCGTGAAAGCATACGATTTACCCGTCGTATTGTCAAGAGAATTGGAGTGAGCCCTCAGGACAATCACTTTTAAGCTCAATCAAGAGTGTCTGGAAGATTGGCCCACGTGGTGTCAAGCTCTCCGGGGGACAGATACAGCGTGCTGCGGCAGCGCGGATGTTTGCGTGGAATACAGACCTGATCGTCGTTGATGATCTCTCCAGTGCCCTCGACGTTGAGATAGAACAAACGTTGTGGGAGGAGGAGCGCATTGCGCAATTGCGCCACGTCTCCTGCTTGGCCGTCTCGCACCGTCGCGCCGCCTTGCAGCGGGCGGATCATATTATCGTCTTGCAGGATGGCCGGGTTGAGGCCCAGGGAACGTTGGCCGAACTGCTCTCCACGTCGCCGGAGATATGCGCCGTCTTTGGGTGTACAGCCAGCAAGAGGAGCAAAAGTGGACACCGATGATGATGCAAGCTTTCAGTTTAAGTTTGATCTTTCCCATCATAGCCCAAAGACAGCGTGTGTCTAGCAAACTGCCGTTGGGTGACATAACTGCTTCGCTATAAGGAGGATTTGTTTCTTTACCTGGAATAAGAGTACTATGGTAAAATAGTATCTGAACAAGTGAACGTATGTCAAGGCTTCCGCAGAGGACAGGGGCGATGCATTTTTTTGCGAACCCCTGGCAGAGATGAAAAAACATGGTACCAGAGAAGAAAGGCTTCAATCTAATGACGCTGCCCAATTGGGTCTCCCCTTCAGTTCGCATGCACATTCAGATGCTCAGTGAGCACCTCCAAACGCTTCTCAATGACAATTTAATTGGAGTCTATCTTCATGGCTCATTAGCAATGAATTGCTTCAACCCTCAACACAATGACCTCGATCTCCTGGTGCTTAATCAGCATCAGATATTTTTTTATTTTTAATGGGTGTAGGCGTTCTTCATATTGTAATGATATTTTCCGATGATGGTGGTACCGCCGCTTTTTTTTCAGTATAAGGAGCGACATAGGTGCAAAAACAGCAAAAAACACAAAAATTCGTGCTTCAACAGACTGAAGAAGGATGGACAATCACCAAACGGCCCTTTGATGAGCACGTTGAATGGCCACTCCGTATCATCCGTGTCAGTGGCGGGTATATAACGGTTCCGCAGGGCAAACGCTTGAATGACCTTGCATCGATATCCACTCTTCTTTTGCGAATAAAATTGGCCGGATTGATATGCGGGTTATTAACTGGTATAGCCACTATCATAGCCGCACTTAGCGGCTATGAGTTTTGGGCATTGCTGGGATCGTGTTTTACTGCCGCCTCTGCTGTCTACGTGGGTTTCATGGGCCCCTGGAGTGTTCGAAGGCAGCTACGCGCATCAAGGGTTCTGGTCGTTCCAAAAAATCTCATGGCAAGGCATGTTTATAGAACGTGCAAAGATTTAGATATAGAGCTGCCTATTGCCCTATTCCTCTACAATCCTGCGGCTAGTCGGCGCTTAGTTGAGCTGTATAAAAGAGAAGGGTTCACCGCAGCGGTCAAAAATTTGCTTGAGGACCTGATTCGCAGCGCTCCTGCTAATGGGCAGTAGTTTCAGTATATCAAAATCTGAGATGGTACGAAGCCTTCGCCAGCCTAGTGTAAAAAGACGCTTTTCTGTGCCGGATCTTTCTGTTTCAGGGTAACCCTATGTATATAGTGGTGAGGGGGTGAACCGACCAGAAAGAAGCGTCGCTCAACTGGTTGATCGTTGGGTGTCGCAGCTGGTGCTTCAAGACCCGTTAATGATGGTGAATAAATGCCATGATCCTTAGTTGATCAAGAAATGTCAAAATACGATGGCAACATCTGTGTGATGCGTTCAATATCCGAATGGAGGGAAGGTTCTTTATGGAGGATGTCTTGTAGCGTAGAATGAATCCCTTCTTGATCTGTTGTGAGATCAAATAGTGAGCTCTTTTCTACCAGATCAGAAAGGATCATAAGCACATTGCTCATGAACTCATAATCATTTGTTTCTGAAAGTAATGCGAGTAGAGCATAGAGATGAGATTGGTGCCCCAATCGATAGCTAAGAGAGGATAGCTCGGCTTTGATCAGCGGATCTTTCTTCTCATCAAGCAGGGCACTGGTCACAAATGGTGCAATTTTGGGATCGTGTAAAAATTGACCAAGGGCTTGTATAGCAGAGCGCTGAACCTCTAATTCAGAATCGGAGGAGGCATGCAGAAGCGCTGGAATACTACCAGGATCTCCCAGACGTCCAAGTGCTTCAGCTGCGGAAGAACGTACGAACCAGAATGGATCTGCCTTAAGGAGGTTTTGTAATGGTCCAGTAGCAACTTCATACTGTAGAAAACCAAGCGTCTCGGCAGCGTTATTTCGCACCTTCTCGTCTCCATCAGTGAGAGCAGCAAGGAGTGGAGGCCCAACAGTCGGCAGTAGAGATGATTGATGCCCGAGAGATCTGAGTAAGAAGGCAGCTTCGGCACGCACATCTTTGTCTGGATCTGTGGAGAGGAGATGTAACAAAAGAGGAGCGATCTCAGAATATTCAAGCTCGTTTAATGTATACAGTGCTTCGATGCGAGTAGATGAATCTTCTGACTTTGTCGCTTGAATATACTTTTTTTCCTCTGGATTATTCACGGGTAGACAGTCCTTTACTCCTGGCAGAACGAGATAATACAAACTGCTGACTTTTATTATTTCCCTTTTTTACTACTGTTTTTCCCTGTATTATCTTTACCATTGTTATTCTTTTCCCGTTGTCCACGTTCTAATTTCTTCAACCCTTGCGAGCAACTCTCCTTAGCTCGTGTCTTAATAATTCTGCCATGCCTGCTCGTCCTTGTTTGAGATGTGCGCCGTAGTGAGCCGCTCGATGGCGCACATCTGGACTCGCCAGCCTTCCTTCTCCACACGCATCCCAGTTTCGTCTTAATGCAAGACCTGTGCCTTGCGGATCGTTGCCTGATCCTCCCTCAACTAAGCCTGAACCACCAGCCAACGGTTGCCATCGGGATCAGTGATCTCAAACCACTTGACGCCAGAGCCTGGGCCATAGAGATCATCCTTCACTTCGTTGACACTGGCCCCCTTTGTTTGAAGCTCGTTGTATGCCGCTTCAAGATCCGAAGTTGTAAGATAGAGCTTCATCGTCCCAGGCTGCATGTTTTCATGCATGGTGGTTAGATTGAGCGAGGCGCCTCCTCCGGGGAGCTCAAGAGAGACCCAATGCTGATCGCCCTGCCCGAAGTCTTTGATCACACGGAAGCCTAACTGCTCCGCATAGAATGCTTTTGCTTGTGCCATCTCGGTGACCGCTATCGTAAACATCGAAATTTTCTCATTTGCCATGAGTATTATCTGCCTTTCCTCTATCGTAACAGAATATGTTTTGTGTTCTTCTTATTAGACTGGAGCCAGCGCGTTTTCGTTCGCGTATCGTCGCATGTTTATGCTTCACTTCTCTGACGCGCACAGTATGCAGAAATGTGACTGACTTCCGGCTCATCTGCGTTCGCCGCTCGGAACCTGCCTCCAGGTTAGCGAGCCATACCAGAGGTCATCCAGCGTTGGAAGAGTTCTACTTGTTCGTGTGGCCAGGTACCATCACAGGGCATCGACCCTTGCTGGAGCCGGTGGAAAATGCCCTGCGCGTGCCTGGTCACATCTTCGTAGGACCAGAGATCAAAAGCCCATTGCATGGATTGGCGATCCTTCGCGCGGAAGAGGGGTTGAATATGCTGCGTGAAGGTAATTGGTTCGTTTGACCTCTTCTGTCCTTTTGTTTCTTGTGAGGAACCTGTGGGTTCCGGCAAGGCTTCCCCCCAATCCCAGTGTGGGACAGGCTGATGCAGCGGTGGATTTGCTCCGGGGGCCGAGTAGGTGACCGCCAGATGCGTTCCCCACTCAATATAGGAGACAAATGCCGCGCGAAATGCGTGATCTGTTGGCAATCCGGCGTCATCAGCTGCCTGACAGATGAGACTGGCCCAGCGTGCCCGCTGCTCCTCACTCAAACCTTTGTCGAGATGACGGGAGATCATATGTGCATGACCACCATAGCGCTCTGTATATGCCTCTGGCCCACCGAATACCTCACCAAGCCAGGTGGCGACGCGTTCCGGGTGGTCAGGTGCCATCCCTGCAAACAGCGGAGCCAGCAGTTCATCCTGAGGAACATACTTCTCGTAGAAGATGTGGGTCAAACGTATGAGTGCTGGTAATCCTCCCATCCACTCATAGAGAGTTGGTTTCTGATTTTCCATAATCATTGAATATCCTTTCAAGAAGTGTGCATCTCCAAGACGGCCTGGCAGGCTCAGACAAGAAATTCTCCGAGTGCTTTGGCATGAGAGAGGTTGAGATCAGGCCGCACCGCACCTGCTGACCCGCCAATTGCCTGTTTATGCCCGTTTCAGGATACTGCCGAAACTCTCGGTCAGCTTCCCAAGGGTGCGACTTTGGGGTCGAAGCGCCCAGGAAGCGACCACGATCAGAAGGACTGAGCCAGTATAAATGAGATGAAATTTGCTATCGCCAACAATGGCGTGGGAGAGAAACGCGCCAGTCATGTTGAAGAACATACCAGCATATGCCCATTCCTTGAGCCGAAGAAAGCGCGGCATGACGATAGCTATGACCCCGAGAATCTTCCATGTCCCGATGATATTCAGGAGGAAGAGTGGATATCCAAGGACCGTGTGTGTTTCCACGGTTCCAAACTGCTGTGTCAACTCTCCTATAGCGCCTGAGAGCATCACAAACACAAGAGCCGCAGTGACCGTCCAATAGGCTATCGCTTTTGTTTTTCTGAGAGTTATTGATCCTGTCTGTTCCGATACTGTCTGTTCCACGTTGTTGTTCTCCTCCTGATGTGAGAATGTATGGTTGTCTAAAGTATTATTTTAAGGTAAAAATCTCCACCGTGTATTCATCACCAAGAGAGAGATAGGGGTGGCTCTGCACCAGGCGCAGGGCTTCCTCCCTCTCTTCCGCTTGAATGATACTGTAGCCATTCATGGGAGTCGCGCGCTCATCGGTTGAGCCATCCCCATTGAGAGCGCATCCCTGTTTTATGGCCGATCCCACGTCAATCAGGTGCTCTCCTAGCCCGGTAAACCATTGTCGCCATCCGTCGTGTGAGGCATCTGGCGATGTAGCTGGCCCTTTATAGAGCAACAGAAACTTGTTCATAGTCTTCTTCCTTTCTGGTATGAATCTCTGTGTGTCAGCATATTCGGCTGGTCAGTTGACGTTCACCCGGATGTTGCAAGGATGCACGCCAACTGGCCAGTTTCTGATCAGCTTACCAACCCTGGCCCGCCATCTGCCTGGTTGTGGCGTTCAGGCGATTAAAGAGGTTGGTCGTAGCAATCATGAGAATAATCGCCGCCAACCCCTTTTCATCGTAGTGCCGGGTGGCCTCTTCCCAGATCTCATCGGGGACCGCGTCAGCCTTATCGGCCAGACGTGTGGCTGCCTCGGTGAGCGCGAGCGCAGCACGCTCCGCATCGGTGAAGTAGGGCGTCTCTCTCCAGGCAACCACGGCAAAGAGCCGCTCGTCTGTTTCTCCAGCCTTCCTGGCGCTACGCGTGCCATAGTCCACACAGTAGCTACAGCCATTAATCTGGCTTGCGCGTAAATGGACCAGTTCAAGCGTCTTCTGTGGCACACCGCCCTGTCGAGTAGCCTTGAGCAGCGCCTGGATGGGTTGTAGAACCTCAGGAAAGATGGTTGCCGGATTGCTCATTCGTGCTTGCATGATGAATAGTTCTCCTTCAGGTGTTTTCAGTTCTGTCTGTTTCGATAAAGCTGCATCGGGATGGCCTGCATCCCATCTTCGCTGTTCTTGCGCTTCGGCAGCCTCATATGTCTCAAGGGAGAGCAAGATCAAACCCAAACGGTGGATCTTGAGCAGCACCCCAAAGAGGGCCGCCTGATCAGGCAAGGGACCGGCAAGACTCGTAGTTCCAACTGGCTCATGGACCATCGTAAGTCCAGCTAACCAGTCCTTCCAGAAAGGATCAAGGTATCCTTTGATCCGAATGTGATAGTGCATCAGCCGCTTCTCCCTGTGTGGTTCTCTCCACACACATAAGGATAGCGCACAGACAGCCTGGAGACAGTCGTCAAAAGTCTACCGCAGGGAGAATATTGCGAAGGGAAAGAGCAGTGTGTTGGGGTTCTCCGTTGGGGAGGAAAATCGAAGTCGATGCCGCCCGCCACCACCAGGGAACCTGCTGTCGAAGTTCCAGGTGGTGGTGGAAGCTGTTTAGAGGAGAGAGGCAGCGCGTGCCTGGGCAATCGCCTGAGTGCGGCTCTCTGCTCCCAGTTTCGCAAGCAGACTGCTGACATGTTTCTTAACGGTGGAAAGCTGGATCACGAGCGCGTTCGCAATCTGCTGGTTGGAGGCACCCTCTGAAAGCCACCGCAAAACCTCCAGTTCACGCTCGGTCAGCGGCTCGATGATCTGTAGTGAGGCAGCTACAGCGCGTTCTGGAACAGGCACAGCTTGAGCTGTTTGGATTGGAAGGGCATGAGGCGCGCGCGTTGACTGTTCCTCCTGTTCAAAGGCAGCCAGCAGGCGTAAGATGTAGGATCGAGAAACGGCCACCGTCGCTCCATCGCGTTCATCCTCCTCCGGCTCCACGTCCAGCAACGCCACCAGGGTCTGGCGCATCGGTCTCCCTTCATCGAGATAGACACGCAGATGGCCTTCCGGTTCTGTGAGCGCAAACAGGCGTGCCGCGACGCACATTGCTTGCGCACTCTTGCCCGCGTGATGCAAGGCGAGCAGGTGTAAGGCGAGAAACTCGATGACTGTGTCAACAGAACCTTCTCGATCAAGGTGGTGGCTGAAGCGCGAGAGCATCTCGCCCGCCTGCTCGTAGTGCTGTTGGGCCACAAGTACCCGCACCAGCATCAGCAGTTCCCAGCGACGTAAAGGATTCCAGGCATCGGGGGAGAAGGTGGTTTGCGCCGCCCATGCTGCTGCCTCCGCCAGCTTCCCTTGCGCCAGCCACAATTTGACGCGCAGAACTGTGACCCAGGGGGCATGATAGGCCAGCCCACCTTGCTCAAGCAGGGTTTTAAGCTGGTGCAGAGCTTCTTCTGCCGTTGCCAGATCTCCTCTTGCCAGCCCAAGCTGAGCTGAAAAAATCTCAGTAACAGCCAGGAGCTGCATGTGTTGCCAGTTTTGCGCAAGACGTCGCAAACGCTGGAGCCAGTCGGGGGCCTCTTCCAGTCGATTCCAGGCGTAGGAGATCACAAACAGGCAATAATACAGATAGCCTTCCCAGGGAGTATGCGCACCAATCTGTTCAGCCAGGGCGAGGGCTTCCAGGCATTCCTGCTGTGCCTGATGTAATTGGATGGCGTAGGTCGATCGGATTTGAGCTGACCAGCTTAAGACGCGGGTCGCCATCAAGAGATCTCTTTCTTCCAACAACTGGTGCTTTGCCGCGCTGAGCCGGGGAAGCAGGGGAACCCCATATTCCTGGTACATGGTGGTCAGCCAGAAGGTAAGGTAGAGCGGGATGATGTTACAATGGGTATCCTCATCTGGAGGAAGCGCATCAAGTTCACGAATCAGGTTCCGCAAGCGCCCGGCATCGTTCTGCCTGAGGATGCCTCTAAGCTCGATCAAGGCTCGCAACTGGAACAGACGCTGCTCGATCCATACCGCCTCGGCTTTAGAGATCTCGCGGTATGGTTGTTCCTGCTGCAGCCGTGTATGGGGAGAAGGAAGGAGCGCTTTGAGGCGTGTAAAGGTGTGCTCTACCTGGGCAGCTATGCCCACATAGATCTCCTGGCTACTCAAATTTATCGCGTCGAAGAAGCGAAATGCGGCACCAAGAGCCAGGTATAAGTGTTCACGCAGCACAGCGTCTGGCAGCGAGAAGACCCAGCTATGCAGCGTTTTTGTTTCTCCACGAGACCAGAACGATCCCGAAGCTCTCTCCATCAAGGCGGCGGCATAGACGTGGTCTGAGGCAGCCAGCGCGTGGGTAATAGCCTCGCGCCACTCGCTTCGAGCCTCATAGAATCTGGCGGCACGCCCGTGCAAGAGCGGCACCAGTTGGGGATGGCTGGAGTGGAGACGAACGAGCAGAGCCTCTCGAAAGAGATCATGATAGCGGTACCACTGGCGCTGCTCGTCGAGCGGGACGAGAAAGAGGTTGGCCTGCTCCAACGCCTGTAATCGCTGCTGGCTTTCAGACTCGCCTGGAGCTTCGGTAATGGCCTGGCAGAGAGCCGCATTCATGCGAGGGACAATCGCTGTCTGCAGCAAAAAGCTTTGGAGGGACTCAGACAGCGGCGCAAGAATGTCCTGCTGCACATAATCCAGCAAATGCCGATGGGTACCAGCAAAGTTTTTCACAAAAGCAGCGTGATCTGACCGTTTGCGCAGAGAGAGCGCGGCCAGATGCAGCCCGGCGATCCAACCCTCCGTTCGCTGGGAAAGGGTGCTCACGTCGTCTTCCGAGAGAGGCAGGCTCATCGCATTACGCAGAAAGCTGGCAGCCTCAGGCTTGCTAAAGCGCAAATCCTGGTCGCGAATCTCCAGGAGTTGTCCACGCACGCGTAAGCGCGAGAGCGGAAGATCAGGGTCGGTGCGGCTGATCAAGACCAGGTGCAGGCTCGTGGGCAGGTGCTCGATCAGAAAGAGCATGGAATCAATGATGGCCTGGTCAGTGATCACATGGTAGTCATCCAGAAGCAGGATGAGATCTTGTGCGTTCTGTTCCACTTCCTGAAGCAAGGCTGCAAGACAGATTGAGAGCGGCAGAGATTGGGGTGAGTGCAGCAGGGTGAGCGCCGTCTCTCCTAAAGCGGGACGGCATCTGCGCAGGGCTGCAATGACCAGGTCCCAGAAGTGGATCGGGTCATCGTCCAGCTCCTCAAGAGAGAGCCAGGCCAACGCGTGATCGCTTGCTTGTGTCCTCCCGCCGCGTTCCTGTTCCTTCTTTGACGCTGCCCATGCCGAGAGCAAGGTGGTCTTGCCACTCCCGGCAGAGGCTGAGATGAGTGTCAACGGGTGAGTGCTGATGAGATCCAGTTCAGTCAGCAGGCGAGCACGCTCTACGAGAAAGCTCGGTGGACGGGGGACCGAGAGCTTGCTAGAGAGGAGCAGGCCCTTCAACTCAGATGATGGCACATCTGGCCTGGGAAGAGCTGTGGCAGACACAGGTTCTCCGGCCAGGGCCTGTGCCTCCTGCTCTAAGCGAGCGAACGTGACCTGATCCGTGAGTCCGAGATAGCGTTTGCGGGTGCGCTGACCCTGCCTGTGATAGGCGTACCAGTAGCTGCTTCCACGGGGCCGGGCTTCTTTGAGGACGGAAAGTCGTCCCGCCTGCCCCACAAAAGCAAAGGCGGTGTGTATGTCCAACCAGTGAGAGAACGTGGAGTCATCGCCCTCGTGAAACCATTGAACAGCTTGTCCCTGGGTTTGGAGTTCATACCGCTGGCGGTCGTTTGACCAGATGAGCGTGTGTTGCGGCGGTTTGGGCATAGTATCCTTCCTATGATGTTGGGAATCATCTCGTTAATACCCAACAGAGGCGAGTATACCACAGAACCAGGGAAGCGAGCAAAGAGGCGGCAGGAGCCCTCAGCGAAACACAGATGAATGACGGCATTTTCTCAATCGAGAACGCATTTTTTAATAGACATCACCAATTATATGAGCAAGCGTTGAAAAAGATATTCTCGCTCATTCTGCTTCAGCAGTGATAGGAGTACTGATCCACGCGCTCACCGTTTGATGATGCACGCCCATAAGGCTCGCGATACGACGGTAACTCATACCCTGTTCCGCAAGCGCCATCGCCTCGGCTTTTCGCGCCTGATCGGCTTGTCGGATACTTGGCGCAGGAGTGAAGTACAATTGGCATGTCTGGCAGTACAACCGCTGACTCCCCGATCGATTTTTTCCGCGTTTGAGGACTCCCGTCGTTTGCTGGCACTGAGGGCACGCAGGAGTTGCGCTGACCACGGTGCTCTGCTCCGTTGATCCCTCTCTCCTGCTGGTGAAAGTCCTCTCCCTTGGAAGATCGGGTGATCCTGGTTGTGCTTCCTCCAGTTGTACTGCTTCCTGGGTGCAACCCATGTGATGCAACAGCTCGATCAACTGCTGGCGGGTCTCGATGGTCCGGGAATGCGCTCCTCCCAACGTGTGGCTTCGAGCTGCCAGAGCGCGTTTGTAGAGTGAGCAGGCTTCGTCGTTGTGACCTTGAACCTGTCGCAAGAGAGCGAACTCGTGCAAGGCTTGAGCCACTTGCGGATGAGTGGAGATAAACACCTGTTCATTGATGGCGAGAGCACGCTGAAACAACGGCTCCGCCTCGGCATATTTCCCCTGCTCCCGATAGAGCATCGCCAGGATCACCAGATCGAGAGACACATAGGGATGAAAAGCCCCCAGATGCTCTTCGTGGATATGTAGCGCCCGCAGAACGAACGCTTCCGCCTGTGTATCCTTGCCCAGTTTGAGAGAGAGCAGCGCCAGACAGGCCAATGGATCCCCTGTGTGAGAATGAAGAGGACCCAGATGCTGCTCGTAGATGGCCAGAGCACGCTGACACAACGTCTCTCCTTCCTGATAGCGCCCTTGATCCGTATATAACAATGCCAGATTGTATAGAGACATTGCCGTATAAAAATGGGAAGAGCCGAAGTGTTGTTCAACGATCTCAAAGCCACGTCGGTAAAAGGATTCTGCCTCGGCATACCTGCCTTGCTCCTGATAGAGCCCCCCCAGATAGCTCAGGGTGCTAGATGTTCTGGGATGGTGAGGATCGAGCTGCTCGCAGATGTGCAATGCTCGCTGAAACAATGGCTCCGCCTGTTCGTATTTCCCCTGATCTTGATAAAGGATCGCCAGGTGGTGCAGAGTGGCAGCAGTGTCGAGATGGTGAGGACCCAGATGCTGCTCGCGGATGTGTAACGCACGCAAGTAGAACGGTTCTGCCCTGGCGTAGTCTCTTTGAGACTCATAGAGATTCGCCAGGTGGTGCAGGCTGGCGGCGGTATCGAGATGGTGAGGACCCAGATGCTGCTCGCGGATGTGTAACGCACGCACGTAGAACGGTTCTGCCTCTATATAGTTGCCATTCCCTCGATAGAGGATCGCCAGATGGTTCAGGCTGGTCGCCGTTTGAGGATGCTCCGGACCAAAGTACTGCTCGCGGATGCCAAGGGCGTGCAGGTACAAGGACTTCGCCTGGGTATACATCGCGTGTTCCAGAAAGTAGCTGCCTGTTCGGTCAAGCAGCTCCGCCGCCTCAGGCAGCAGGAACTGATGGTGCTGAATCAACGTATCGCATGCCTCAACCTGCTCCAGGTAGCGCAGACACGTCGGCCAGGTCGCTACGTCTTTCGTATTGGCAGGAAAGAGAGAGTGCATGGCGCGCACCACCTGTTCGCCCCAGAACCGTTGCGTCTCGGCTTCCATGCGATCCATTTGCACAGCCTGTACCAGCCGGTGGATACTCAGCATCCGTTCCTCAGAGAGCCGCTTGATCAGAGAAAAGCCCAGCAAGGTTTCGAGCATCTGGTTGAAGGTGAAGCGATCCGCTATCGCCTTTTGAAGCAGAGGCGGCCAATAGGGAGCACCTTCGGTCAGCAGTTCTTCGGGGATGTGATCTGGAGCAAGAAAGGCACAGAGCTGCAACAGCTCGGCTGCTGCCGGGTTGATGCGTTGCACCTGCATAAACGAAAGGGACCAGGTGGTTGCCACCGAATCGGGATATGGTGTGATCTGCTTCCCACGCCGCGCAAGAAGCTCGGTGCGATGCTGCTGATGGATGCGAAGATATTCGTGCAGGCTGCATCCTGTCTCTTCAATATAGGCCCCCGCCTGATCTATGGCCAGAGGAAATTGTGCAAGCGCAATGACCACATTGATAGCTTCGTCTATCTCGTTAGGTGAGGAGGTCGAAAAGCTGTGGTGAGCCCGTCGTAGTAAGAGGTGGGTTCCCTCCATGACCCCCATCGTATCGACTTCGATGGAGGACGCAAGTACACCAACGGCGTGGGCCCTCGTCGTAAGGAGAATGTGTCCATTGCCCAGGCGAGGAAGATAGGGCTGCACCAGATCGAGATCGTCGGCGTTGTCAACCACAAGCAGCCAGGGCAGTTCGCGCTGTTCTAACCAGCGTAGGATGGTGGTAATGATCGTGTGTTGATTGGTCTCTTCCGGGGGTACAAGCGCTGGCAATAAACGCGCAAGCTCGACAAAGCTGGTGAGAAGCGTCTCTGAACTTCCTGCAGAAATCCACAGGATATCGTGATAGCGTCCCTGGAGGCTGGCCCGATAGGCATATTCGAGAGCGATCTGCGTCTTGCCAATCCCACCCAGGCCCTTAATCGCCTGGGTTTGGGTTAAAGCTGCCTGACGAATACCCATCGGCTTGCCTGATTGCTCACTAAAAAACAGGTGTTCCAGTTGTTGGAGCAGATCATCGCGTCCAGTAAAGTGCGGATTACGTGCATATGGTATCGTCCAAAGCGCCGTCTCCTCGGAGAAAGCACTCCCGGCTTGCTCAGTAGCTGCCGTGATGCTCTCCGCTACTGGGAAATCTTCCTCCAATCCTAACTCCTGGACACTCTTGCCAAAGAGGGTCGAGAGCTTGAGGCGGTAATAGGTGCTCGGTTGTTGGGAGCCTCGTTCCCAACGTTGGACCGTAACGACCGTAACACCTAAGTGATCGGCCAGATCTTGTTGCCTCCAGTTGCGCTCGCTACGAAGCCTCCGCAACTGCTCGTTCCTCTGCATGGCATCCCCTTCTGAGTAGCCCCTGCAAAACGAGGCGCTCGCTCACTATCCTTCCCAGGGATCAACCGGGCAAGGAAGTCATATTCTGGATAAGATACGATACTCTGGATAGTATACGATATCCTGGCCAAGCTCTGCCTTACCATTTCACTTCGGCGAAAAACGTTGGCTAGAAGATCACTAACGCTCTCTGAAAATCCGGGGACATCGCGTATGATTGCTACAGAGGAAACGCTGCTGGAGAGAAAGAACTCATCTTCTTTGGAGAACAGTCTCATCAAGCAGAAGAGGTCATAAGGTAAGGTTATCCATAGAAAGGAAATGAGTGGTATGAGCTCACTTGCAGGAAAAGTTGCGTTAGTGACCGGCGGTAATAGTGGGATTGGGCTGGCAACGGCCAGGGAATTTCACGCCAATGGAGCAAAAGTCGTTATTTCTGGACGAGACCCAGAAACTCTTGAAAGGGTCGCTCGACAATTGGGTTCTAATGTGCTGGCCGTCCATGCTGACGTGACCAGGCTCAACGATATCGATCAGTTGATGGCTCGTGCATACGAAACATTTGGCAAACTGGATGTGCTGTTTGTCAACGCGGGCATTTTCAAAGGAGCTTCCCTCGAAGAGGTGGATGAAGCTGCTTTTGACGAAATGCTGAACGCCAATTTTAAAGGGGCATATTTCACCGTCCAGAAGGCCCTCCCATTTCTCAATGAGTCGGCATCCATCATCTTCAATGGCTCGGTCAACGCCCTGACCGGGATCGCCAATAGTTCTCTTTATACCGCCAACAAAGGAGCGGTTCACGGCCTTGCGCGGGCGCTGGCAGCCGAACTGATTGGTCGTGGGATTCGCGTGAATACGATCACAATTGGCCCCACCTCTACGCAGCTCCTGACCCGCTCGGGGTCCTCGCAAGCCATCCTGGATGCTCAGGATGTTGCACGCATCAGCCGTTCGCCGGTCAAGCGCCTGGGACGCCCCGAAGAAGTGGCAAAGGTGGCTCTGTTTCTAGCTTCTGATGATTCGTCGTTTGTGGTGGGGGCAGAGATCGCAGCCGATGGAGGCTGGCTTTTAAATATTATCTGAAATCATTAGCTGGAACCTCTCTTCGCATCCAGGCAGGTGTCTCAGATGCCTGGCGGTTATTGACGATGGCGTCACCATTCTCCCAGGCGGACTCCAAGGGTTCTTTGAAGCGTTGCGTCACTCTATCTGGCTTCCCAGTTGGATATGCACGTGCTCAGAGTACTGACGTAGCGGTCAGATATGGTCTGGCCCCTATGACAGAATGATCCCGGTATGTTCCCTTCTACACACTGAAATAACGTCCACCGACATAGCAAGGAGTACATCATGACAGTTCTCACGATCCATGAACAACAAGAAATCGACCGCGCCAACCAGGAGGGCAAGCAGCCAATAGTCTTCGTCCACGGCCTCTATCTCCTGGCATCCAGTTGGGAGAACTGGCGCGTCTTCTTTGAAGAACAGGGCTATGTAACCCTCGCGCCCGGCTGGCCCGACGACCCGGAGACCGTCGCAGAGGCCAATGACGACCCGGAAGTTTTTGCCAACAAGCGCATTAAGCAGGTGACGGAACACTATGCCCAAGCCATCGGTCAACTGAAGAGAAAGCCCGTCATCGTTGGTCATTCCTTCGGTGGCCTCATCGCTCAACAACTGGCCGACGAAGGCCTATCGGCGGTGACGGTTGCCATCGACCCTGCCGGGTTTCGTGGTGTGTTGCCCGTGCCGCTCTCCGAACTCAAGTCTGGTGCGCCAGTCCTCTCGAATCCCGCCAACTATCACCGGGCCGTCACCCTGACCTACGAGCAGTTTCGCTATGGCTTTACCAACGCGCTCTCGGAAGAGGAAGCCCATCAACTCTACGACCGGTACGCAGTCCCTGGCTCCGGCACGCCCGTCTTCCAGGCCGCTGCCGCTAATCTTAATCCGTGGACAGAAGATCAGGTCAACACCAGGAACCCCGAGCGCGGACCCCTCTTGCTCATTGCGGGCGAGAAAGATCATACAGTCCCGCTGGCGGTCGTCAAGGCTGCATACCAGTTGCAGAAACACAATCCCGCCGTCACGCAGTTCCGCGAATTCGCGGGTCGTGGACACTCCCTCACCATCGACCACGGCTGGCGTGCGGTGGCTGAGATTGCTCTCGCCTTCATCGCAGAGCAGCTCCAGATCAGCCAGTAGTCTGTCCTGACCTGTCACCTCCAACGGAGACCTGGAAGTCCCTGGTTTTCTGTTGGAAGTGGCAAAATTTTTTGACACAGATGAGGACTGCCGCATGCACACGGCTGGCAACCGTGGTGCCGTCAGGCGTAACAACGTCTCCCGATGGCACAAAAATCCTTTCAGCACATGGGGACGCTGTTATCAGAGTTCAGGGCTACTGTGCATGGCGTACTTTCACTTCCGATCAAACGTGTTTTTTATTAGAAGCCAGAAGATGTACAACAAATTGCTGATCTTTTCTGACCTTTTCTCTTCATAAATTAGTGGATATAGTGGAAAGGAAGGATACTGTGAAAGTTTCATCCAGGCGTGCGTGGTATCACATACACCATCATTGGATAGCTTGTGAGATTGCCACGCTCATACTGATAGGGATTATTGTATTACTTATGACCGGCTATCAACTTGATTGGACCGGATTTAAAGGCAAGACCCTCTGGGATTGGCTCAATGTCCTTGGAGTTCTGGCTATTCCTGTTGTTGTGGGTATTGGGACCGCGTGGATCAGTACCCAACAAGCCCAGGAATCTGCGCTTCATCAATACCTGGATACGATGGCGTCCCTCTTACTCAACAAGAACCTGCGCGAATCAAGCGCGAATACAGAAGTGCGCGCCGTTGCGCGTGCTCGCACATGGACAGTATTACGGTTGTTAGATCCAGCCCGTAAAGAAATCATCTTCAAGTTTCTGCAAGAATCTGACCTTATTCATATCATCGATTTAAGTCAGGCCGATCTCAGTGGCATGAGTTTTCGTAATATTGATTTGCGGGAAGCCAATCTGAGTAATGCTGATCTGAGTAATGCTGATCTATGGGGTGCCAATCTTGATGGGATTAACTTCATGACAACGAATGTGACAACCAGGCAACTCCTAGAAGCCAGGTCTCTTAAGGGCTCAATCATGCCTGATGGATCTATCCATCAATGAATTGTTCATAGCATATAATGTGAGTAGTGCATAGGCGTGTATGGATTGAAAGTTGGGCCTTTCGCAGTAAGAGCAACAGTGTATCTGGGAACGTTTCTATGGTGCTCAGATCAGCGCAGAACCGAATGACGGCGATGAGATCATTGGGTTATCCTCTTTGCCTGGCGATAATGCGCAGCATGGAGGTCAGGTAGGGGTTGAGAACATGGCTGGGAGAGGGTTCCACTTTCTGGTTTACCCTTCCTCTTAAGTGAAGGATGAAGAGGAAGGGCATGCTAAGGATTAACCTATCCCAGGTAGCGATGGATCAGCAGCACCGCCATGGAGCCTTCTCCAACACTGGACGCGACGCGTTTGATTGAGCCATGTCGTACATCTCCGGCGGCAAAGATGCCTGGTACGTTGGTTTCCAGGTAGAAGGGATCGCGCTCAAGCTGCCAGTGTTCAGGTTTATGATGTTCTGCATTCATTAGATCGGGACCAGTCAGAATGAAGCCCCTCTCATCGCATTTGACCGTCCTTTTTAACCAGCCTGTGTGCGGTTCGGTACCGATAAAAATGAACAAAGACGCTGCGGGTAGCGTCTGTTCCTCTTGCGACTGATCATTGACAATGGTAATACTTTCTAGATGGTGCTTTCCATGTACCGCGACCACACGAGTGTTCGTCTTCACTGTAATATTTGAGGTGTGGTTGATCTGGTTGATCAGGTACCAGGACATATCCTTTGCTAGCGAATCGGCACGCACCAGCATGGTGACGCTGCGTGCATATTTTGAAAAATAAATAGCTGCCTGCCCGGCTGAATTTGCTCCGCCGACGATATAGACATCTTCATTTTTACAAAGTATGGCCTCGGAAACGGAAGCGCCGTAATAGACGCCCGCGCCGACGAGAGAGGATATGCCAGGAACTTCTAACTGGCAATAGGAGACACCGCAGGCGAGCAGAAGTGTGTGGCAGTATACTTCTGACTTGTCTTGCATGACAACAGAGCGATACTGCCCATTGACCTTGATTCTGCAAGCTTTTTGTGGGGTAACTATTTCCGCACCAAAGCGCTCTGCCTGGACTACTGCGCGGCGCGCCAGTTCACCTCCGCTTAATCCTGTAGGAAACCCCAGATAATTTTCGATGCGTGAGCTCAAGCCTGCCTGACCGCCAGGGGCCTCGCGCTCTACCAGGAGCGCTGATAATCCTTCGGATGCACCATAGACAGCGGCTGCCAGCCCGGCTGGCCCTGAGCCGATGATAATAAGGTCATAAAAGGGTTTCTCTGCATGTGTTTTAAGCTTAAGCTTATCCGCAATCTGTAGTAGCTCAGGATTAACCAGATAGGACCCGTCGGGAAAGATCACAACCGGCAATTTTCTCCGATTCAAGTTCAGGTGCTCTAGCAGACGCAAAGCATCTGGCCTGTTTTCGATATCTAGCCATTGGTAAGGTACCTGATTGCGTGCCAGAAAACGGCCGATTTCGTATAGTTTTGGAGACCAACGATGATCAATGACGCGTAGCGGTGTTAAGGACGGATCGTAGGTGATCAACCAGCCGGTCAGGATATCATCCACGGCTGGATATAGGCATTGCTCCGGCGGGTCCCAGGGTTTGACAATATAATAATCGATACGACCTTCATTGATCTCGTGAACCGCCGCGTGTGTATCCATATAGGAAATCAACAGGATGCGTTTGGCCTGCGGAAACTGCTCTCGCGACACCCTCAACAGATCCGATCCACTTACTTCGGGCATCTGTTCGTCCGCTATCAACAGGGCTACAGGTTCATTAAATACGCTCATTTTTTTTAAGATGTCTAGCGCCTGTTGACTTGATTGCGCCGCTATGATGCGAAAAAGGTCACTATACTTCTGTTCCAGATCATGCTTAAGTTGCTGCACAATTTCAGGTGTAGCATCGACAATGACAATGGCTGGCTTCTCCATCATGGCCTCCGGAAGCGATAGCATGAAGATCTAGGGCCTCAGTAGCAAGACGCATTAAAAAGTATTGCGAAAGAAGTCGTTTCCTTCTACTTAAAGAGAGAGCACCTATTACAGCATCTCAAGCGGACGCGGCTCAGTTGGCGCGGGAAATACGCGGTCGAGCTGAGCGAGATCCTGTTTGGTCAGGTGTACATCGAGCGCAGCATGGTTCTCTCGTACGTGTGCCGTGGTCCCTGCTCTGGGAATAGTGTTCAAGTGCCCACTTCAATGTTGGTCGGATAATCAATAGCCTTCTGCTTCCTGTCTCTCGACTCTTAATCTCACAGAGCACGAGATCGGCACCGAGAAATTTCTTCACTCAAAGACCTCGATGGATGGCTAGGTTTGTGAGCAGATTACCGTTGGGTGACACGTATTGGTCTCACAAAAAGTTACTCGTCTATTTGGACTGCGTGCCGATGGACTTTGGACACGTAACGTTTGTCAGCTTGAATACCCCAACGGCGTGGAGTCATTCATGAGGAGACACTTGTAAACGTCAAGGTGATACTGGCTCTTGCTGTGGAGCGATTCCCATTGATCTCCGACAGTTTTTTGACAGTGGTGTTTCCCTTGTGGAGTGTCCCAATTGTACCAGCACTAGCTCGCTCATACTACACAAGGGAATACTACAATTCAAGCCGCACAAGCGGCACAAAACGTGCTCGACTTCAACAGAACCACGATAGGCGAGACACGAAATGGTCTGGGCAGTGGTAAATCAGTAGCGCCTTTTTCTGTCCGAATATCCCCTTTATTTACAAAGGAGCACTGAACACATCCAGATGTGGAGTGATACTGAGTGGAACCTGTGTCGTTGAATAAGTAAGTACAGGCGGAACACAGGTGTATGCCGAACTCCCCTGTTCAGTGGCTGCATTATGTTGTATTTACTGTCAGGCTAGGGGAAACCGTTCTTGTGCCTCCCCGAGGATTTGGTTCGCGTTTATGTTACGCTGTTGTGACAGGGGATACGATCTCTGAGTGTGAAAGATGACTGGATGAGATTTTCCACCTGATGCAAATTGAACTAGAACTGCTGTAAAGTGCTATTCAAATAGGCAAGAAGGAGAGTAATTGTGAAAAAAAGGTTATAGTGAAGAGCTTGTCTGGATTCAAAGTGAAGATGATCTGCGCCCAGTGCGCAGGCCCTTCTGGACTGGTTACCTGGCAGCCCGCTCGATGTATTTGGCATGACGACACAGAAACCGCTCATCGCAGATATACAGACTCCGTTGCTGATCTTCTATGGAACCAGAGATATTGGTACTGTACTGATGCTAAGTTAGTGCGTATACGGGAAAATGCGATCTCCGCTCCTCAGGTAGATACACGGCTTGTTGCCAATGCTGATCATATGTATAGCAAGCATGAACAAGAGATTGCTGCAATGATTGCCAACTGGCTGGATGCACATTTGAAGTAAAGAGGTCTGCCTGGTAAAGAACGAACTGATCTTGCGTGAGAACTGGGCAATGGCGAGTACAACAATGTCTACCTGCTAGAGTTTGCTAAGAGGGAGACGGTGATACTGTGAGTGGCTCCCCGGTCAGCAGAGCACGTAGGATGGCTTGAGCACAGTCTCATGCGGCGCGAGTATCTGCTCCAGCCGTATTTTGCTCCGATAGCACCGCTGCTGCCGAAAATCCTCATGATAGACTTTACTCATCAGCTTACCCCGCGGGATTATATGTTCCAGACGTATATGCCCGGCGAACTGTGGTCAACCGTGATGGATGAGTTGACTGAGGAGGAAAATGATGCATTGTGGCGACAGTTCGCCCACATTGTCAGGACGATAGCTACTATCAAAGGGGACGTTTTCGGTATGCCTTATCCTGGGCGGCATTTCACTACCTAGAGTGAGAAGGTACTGAAAACGCTTGAACAATCACAGCGAGAGGCAATGAGGAACGGACTCGATAGTGAACCTATGCAGAGGCTGTGTCATATTGCTGCCACTCATATTGACCTGATTGATGAAATTACCACGCCCTGCTTGTTACACGGAGATCTCTGGCCTTTTAATATTCTGATTCAGCGCAGAGATGAGGGGCCGGTCATTAGTGCGGTTCTCGATGCAGATCGAGGCTACTGGGGCGATCCGCTCGCCGACTGGACATTTCATCTGCTGGAGCGCAAGGTTTCCCCTCATGTGCGAGAGGTGTTCTGGCAAGCGTTTGGTCGGCCTGCAGAAACCCCTGGGCTCCATTTCAGGGAGTGTCTCTACAGAGGGATGCATTGTTGTCATGTTCTCAACGAGTTACAGCGATGCAATCTCACGAAGCATATGGAGGCGGTATATGCAGACCTGCACAAAGCGCTGGCAGAGCTGCAGGTAGTAGCACCATAGAAAGAGCGAGGGCCCCTTGTCTCATCACAAGAGACAAGGGGAAGGGCTGTGCCTTGCTTCCAGTGCCCCTTGAGCACTATAATCTGGCAAACAGATAGGATTGGTTCTCTCTTTCTTTAGGAAGATAATATTGGTATGGAATACACTCTCATTTGCCCTACATGTGGAGCTACCAACGAGCGAACTAGCCTCGATTGTTTTGCCTGTGGGCAATGGTTATCGAAGGCTTTACGACAAAAACAGGCCTCCTTCCTCCAACAGCAAAATCTTGATCATGCCGTCCATCCTGTAAAGCGCTTTCCCTTTGCGTGCGGACGGCGCGAAGCAGGCGATAGGCCATGGTTCGCTTCAATGGGACATCTGATCCTTTGCTTGCCTCTTCGCAGTTGGAGCTTCGCTGGCAGCTGCGGCCTCCTATGGTATTGCCAGTGTCTATATTAAAGTCACTCTTGGGAACAAGGTAAGTTCATTGGCAATAGCAACATGCAGTCAATTCTTTGCGGCCCTCTTTTTGGTTCCGCTGGCGCTGGTTGTCCCTCCGGCACAAGTACCGGCCCCCAGTGTATGGTTCGCAGTCGCGGCACTGGCTCTCCTTTGCACTGCGGTCACGCTCCTGCTCTATATCTGGTTGATTACCCACGCTGGCCCAACGAAAACGCTGATGGTGACCTTTCTGGCCCCCGTCTTTGGCGTTTTTTGGGATATGCTGTTCCTGAAAGAATCTCTCACGCTGAGTTTGCTTATTGGCCTTGTTATCATTCTGGTGGGAGCTGGCTCCTATTTCGTAGTCATCCGAAACGGGACAATAATACTTTAAAAGAATAACAGGTATATAGTATATTGAAACAAAAAGTACATTATTCTCAGAGAAAGGTACCATTTTGTTTCAACGAGCCTGCTGAGAACCGCCCTCTTTAAAGAGAGCCAACCAGATGGATCAACTGTTTTCGTTCACGTTCCTCGTCAACAATGGGAACGAGTTGCAGCATTAGCTCATCCAAGCCACTCGCCAAAAGCTCTTTCAGACGACGACGTATTGTTTCCTCAGAGCCGCTGACCACTAATGTTCGTACTAAAGCATCGATTTCTTCTTCATTGCCCTCCGCTGCTCTCTTAAAGCCAGCAGCCGCCCACATCCGAGTGAAAGAGCTAAAGCGTGCGGCAAATTGCACCCCCTGGCGCATCTTTGACCGAACTTTCTCTTCATCAGTACTCAGCGCAATCCGCACATGCGCAATGATTGGAGGAACGGAACGCCCTCGCTCCTCAGCTCCAGCACGCAGTTCGGGAAGTGCCGACTCCAGAAGATAGGGGATCGGGCAGGCCCAGGAGATTGCTCCATCAGCCATCTCCCCTGCCAGCCTGAACGTTTTGAGACCGACTGCTGAAGTCAAGAGAGGAAGCGAAGCCCTCCGTGGCATAGAAGCGTTCAGGAGAGTATGCTCCACGTTGAAAAACGTCCCGTGGTGAGAGATCGCTCCATCCTTGAAAATGCCGCGCAGGATCTCCAGGTACTCCTGGAGATAGGACAGTGGAGTCGTCTGCGCGAGACCATACGAGTTTTCAATCAACATTCGATTGCCGGGACCGATTCCTAACCGCAGGCGTCCAGGAGCAAGATCCTCTATTGCGAAAGCCTGCCTTGCCAGCGTCAACGGGTGACGTGTATACACGGGAACAATCGCGCTTCCAAGCCTGATGCGCTCAGTTTGTGTAGCAACCGCCGCAAAGAACGTTACAAGGTCGGCATCTCCGGCATTCTGTGCCCAGATTTGTTGGACCCCTGCCTGCTCTGCTTCGCGGACTTTGGTGATGGCATCCAGGATATCAGTCGCCTCAGAAAAAATCCCAACGCGATCACGAATGGAGCGCGGAGTTTCAATTGTTGAAAAATGCTTTTTTTGCTGCATCAGATGTTCTCTCTTTCTCTCATCTGCACGTTTTTGTCCTTTGCCGTGACCGCATGGATCACGGGGAAATGGACGAGCCAATCGATCTGGTGGTATTATGGGGCAACACCCCTGCTGAAACCAGGAGTGTGTTTTCTCATAGGTGTAAAAAGTAACAGTTTTTCGCTGCTGAATGATGAGGAACAGATGACAGAACGCGTAAAGCGTCGAGCCGGGCTCTCCGATTTTTTGCGCACCCGTCGTGCTCGCTTGCGTCCCGAACAGTTTGATTTCCCAACAGGTGCGAGGCGACACACGCCTGGACTCCGACGTGAGGAACTAGCAGGACTCGTGGGCGTGGGTATTTCCTGGTACACCTGGCTCGAACAAGGCCGAGATATTCAGGTCTCCGATCACGTCCTCTCTCGCCTCGCAGATATCTTGCAGCTCGACGTTGAGGAACGTCGTCATTTATTTACGCTGGCACGAGATCGCATTCCGCTGCCAGGAGAAGCAGATAGAGAGAAGCTTTCACCGCACACTCCCTATCAAGCTATCCTCGATGCCTTTCTCTACCCGGCCCAACTGCTCGATCATCGTTTGAATGTGGTGGCGGGGAATAGCAGTGCCAGCCAACTCTTCGGCGATTACTCCACCCTCTCTGAGCGCGAACGCAATCTGGCCTGGTCGCTCTTCATGAACCCGTTGCAACGCCAGCGTTTTGTCCACTGGGAACGTGCCGCACGCGGTTGCATTGCGCACTTGCGTGCGATAAGGGACCAGTATGGCGATGAAGCATGGGTGACGGAATTGATTGCCGATCTGCAAGCCGCCAGCCCTGAATTTCGGGCCTGGTGGCCTGCGCATGAAATTCTCCTGACATGCAACAGTTTTGGTGAACTGTATCATCCCCTGGTTGGCAACCTGGCCTTGCAGATCACGACGCTCACCGTTCCTGAAAGACCTGATTGGGGGATGGTTGTCTATACTCCTCTGTCGCAGACCGACACGGCAACCAAGCTAGACGCGTTGATGAGAGGGGAAGCTTATCCCCATCTTTGATCTGGCAAGATGAGACAACAGAGCTTTTTGGGGACAATCATTATTTTCATCATCAGAATGAGGATCACGGCGAAAGAGAAACCGCCTCACGGACCCATAAACGTAGCATATCTCTTCGTCTGAGAAAAGGCAAGCTTTTTAATCCAATTTCGTCATTCATAGGAGTCTACATCGTAGCAGGGAGTGCGTCCCAGATCTCTCTTGAGAACAGGCATAACCCACATGATGAGAAAAAGAGATATGTCCCATGAGAGAGCAAGAAACTTGTTACGCAAGCTTTTCTGCTACATTGCACAATGCGGGAAGAGATGTGAAAGGATGCCAAAGGTTGAAGTACACACGAGAGACACCCATCTTCTCTAATGCTTCAACCTGCTGCTCAAATGCTGCTACTTCCTGGTCCCAGCCGATGGAGAGTTGAACAGGTCTTCTTGATTTCGCGATATGGAGGCTCGCTTGTCGCAGCATATCTTCTCCCCATACATTGATTTCATCTGCGTACTTGATCGCACTTCGTACAAGATAGCTTGATCCGCCAGCACCAATGACAATGCGGGGGGGACGGGCTGGAACTGGACGGCACCCAGCTCCTTGTGTATGGAGATAGCGACCCTCAAAGGTAACGTGTTCACCAGTCCACACTCGTTGTAACAACATGATGGTCTCTTCCAATGCATCTACTCGTTCATGACCAGCAGGCCAGGGCTCTCCCCATGCATGAGGCTCTGGTGGGTAATCCCCCGCTCCAATTCCTAGTTCAAAGCGTCCATGACTCATCATCGCCAGCATGGTTGTTTCCTTTGCAAGGCGACCAACCTGCATATTTGGGTGAGAAAGAACCATGGGGACCAGACTCACGCGTTGAGTTGCCACTGCGAGTGCCCCATAGAGTGTGAGCCCAGAAAGAAAAGGGTCATCAGCATCGCCATAGTAGCGATCCCCAATACCAATGGCGTCAATACAGCTTTGATCTGCTTCTTTTGCTGCTGCAAGCATATCTTCCCATTCCGTTTTGGCGTAGAATATTACTCCAATGCGCATAGGCGTTTTTGTCTCCCTCACTCGTTCATCAGCCTCTGTGCTGTAAAAGCAAGTATACCCAACACCTGCGAAAAATACCAGATCCCGCCTCATTATCTGGATCTGTCCCGATTTTGACGATAGATAACAAAGAATGCAAACTCAACTTGAAGTTTGCCGTTTGACCACCAGGAGTGGCCATTTTGGTGAGAACTCGTCGAAACAGGGAATATGCCAGCCTTTCGTGATCGTTGATCTTGCCAGTGGGCGCATTGTTGGCGAGACGCGGTACGTGAATATCATGGTGCAGGATCGCGGTTTAGAAATCGGCTCGACCTGGCTGGCCCCATCGGTTCAGCGCACCGGCATGAATACCGAGGGCAAATATTTACTGTTGAACCATGCCTTTGAGCAACTAAGCGCGATTCGCGTGCAACTGAAGACGCATCACCTCAATGTACAATTGCAGCGGGCTATTGAGCGCCTGGGCACGGTGAAAGAGGGCACCCTGCGCAACTGTAGGATTATGCCCGATGGCTCCTATCGTCACTCAGTTTACTACAGCATCATCGAAAGCGAGTGGTCGCAGGTCAAAGCGGGGCTTGAGGCAAAGATGCATCGTGCTTGAGAACAGATGGACATCACGTTTTTGTGTGAGAGGCCCCGGCTCACCTGAGCCGGGGCCTTTCGTGATGAGGATGAATGGTAAGCTTTCATTGGACGATAAGATTATTCAATGTGTATGCAGTAATACAAACACTGGATGAGGAATAGTAGAGCGGAAAAGAGTAAAGGACTAGATGGAAAAAATGGCATATATACAATTAATCTGTATGCATTTATAATTAGAGAAGATACTGTTGGCTGCCAAATAAAACTTCGTTTTGGCTGTCCCATATTTTTTCGCCGATTCTCTACCAACTGACTAGAGAAGCTAGAAACGAGCAATGGAGCATGTTTGTATCTGCTAAAACCGTCGGCTTTTATCTGGCAACTCTGCAAGAATCTTCAGGCAAATGATAGAGCACGTCATGAACATACAGGCGGTTCAACGAGACGGTATTGAGCAACTCCCACTTGTAAAGCAAGGAAAGGCACTTTTGAATGACTGAGCATCACATAAAACCTCCTGCCGTTGACCTGATCGTGTTTCGTCAAGCAGACTTGCAGGTCCTGCTCCAGGCCAGTGGCGAGGAATGGGTTCTTCCAGTTCTTCCACTGCCCCAACGTCCCTGGCCTGCCGATGTCCAGGCACTCAGCGAGTCAATGAAGCAATTGTTTGGGCTTCCTCGACCCTGGCCGGTTGTACGCTGTGTCGCGATGCAGGAAACGCCTCCCTTCTCGGCATTGTGCTTTTTTGTGGAGTGCCCCGATCCTGCATGGCAGCCCACTGCCCCAGATCTGCAATGGGTCGCGTCCTCGCAGCTTGAGCATTTGCCGTTCGCCAGAGAGGAGCAACGCGCTTCTATCGAGCACGTGCTTCACGAGGTGGAGACGGGCTATGTACCACCGTTGCGCACGCCCTGGGAGCGTCTGGGCTGGTTAAGCGAAGCCTCCTCCTGGATCGTTGAGCAACTGGCACAGCATAACTACCAGGTGCGTGAAATTGAACAGGTGAAGCACTGGTGCATCTCCTGTGTCTTGCGTATCCATACAATGTCGGAGACGCTGTATTTCAAAGCGACCTTGCTTCCCTCACATACGAATGGATATGCGACAAATCCGCTATTGTTTTCCAACGAAGCGGCATTGGTTAGCTTCTTGGCCTCCCACTTCCCTGAGCATGCACCTGTCCCTATCGCGGTTGATGAGCAGCGAGGCTGGCTCCTTATGCGTGATTTCGGCCACGCCCTCAGTAACCAAAAAAAGGATCTCGACCGCTTCACGCGTGTGGTTAGCGTGCTTGGTCAGATGCAGACAGCGCTCAATCACCAGGTCCCACAACTCCTCGCGCTTGGTTGCAAGGATCGAAGGTTGGGCACGCTACTCGACGAATTTGCCACCTTGCTCGCTGATGAAGCGGTATTGGCAGACCTGCAGGAGGAGGAATGCGCTCGTGTGCGTGCCTCTGTCCCCGTGCTTCACGAGCTGGTAACACGACTGGAACGCTACAACATTCCAGCATCCCTGGTCCATGGTGATCTGCATCCAGGCAATATTGGGATACATCAAGAACGAGTTGTCTTCTTCGATTGGACCGACGGCTGTGTCTCGCATCCTTTCATTGATGCTCTGATGATGACTGCTGGACAGTATCTTTTTCCTGATATTGCTGATGCTCGCTCGCAATTACGCGAGGCCTACCTTGCCGCCTGGTCAGCCTATGAGACGCCAGAACGGCTAGAAGAGGCGCTCACGCTGTCGCAGCCGATCACCATGTTGCTTCTGACGATCAGCTTCCAACGCCTCTTCAACAATTGCGAGCCACTCTGGCAGCCATTCTGGCGCGAAGGGGTCGCGGCCTGGCTCCGCGATATGCTCGAAAGCCTGAGCGAGTGTCAACTATCGTAGCGAAAATGTCAAGACTACCATTTAAGAAAGACGAGAAGGACCTTGTCGGAGACGTTGACGTTGTGCAATTGCATCTCGATTCCATACTGACTCAATCCACCACGTGACACCAGCTTTCGCATATGGAGCAATGATTGCAGCCGCTCTCTCTGGATCATCTCCAGGCGTCTCTGCCTCAGTAATAATGTCAAAGGGCATAGGAGACAGGCGTTGGTTTTCAACCAGGGCTTTCCATTGCCCAATCTCATCTGGCGTTCCCTGTACCATTGCTCCATCCGCATGAGTTGCGCGCCTGAGCTGACTCGGTTTTTTACCCCCAACGACCCAGGTTGGAATACGAGGAAGTTGTAAGGGTTTGAGACCAGTCATTTCTTCTAAATGATAGTGCTCCGCACTAAATGTGAATGGTTCACCGCTCCAGAGGCCATTGATAATTGTAAGCCCTTCATCGAGCATCCTGGCTCGAATTCCATAGTCCTTTACGACTCCAGTCTGATCCAGTTCAATGACTCCAAGACCAACTGCAAGAATGACACGTCCTTGTGAAAAATGATCCAGTGCTGCTGTTTCAAAAGCCACAGTCCAGGGATGATGCAGTGGCAATGCTGTCACCATCGTACCTAAGCGAATATGCTGTGTATGAGCAGCAATAGCTGTAAGCGTGACCCAAGAACTTCCCCACTCGTCTGTGACAAAAACACTATCCCATCCTGCGGCTTCCGCTTCCTGCGCCATTTCGATCTTTTCTTGTAGAGTACCAAGGAGAACAAAACCGTACTTCATAAAGAAAGCTCCTTTTTCTTTCAGAGTGCAATCCAATATACGATACTCTTGTTAACATACCCTGTCATATTTGGCTCTTGAGTATTACGGCTTAGGAATACTCAAGGGTCTTTGTTCGCATCAGTATGAAAGAATTGGTTCAAGTCAAACCTTCCAGGGTGGTTTTCATACTACTGAAGCTCTTTAGTTTCCGTAATGCCCCAATATTGACCTTGACCCGCGTTTGGAGGTCATCTCCAATTGTTGCAGATACCTGATACATTTTATCTCTCCCATCCTCTATCGCAACAAGCGACTGTTTCTTGCGATAAAATTGTAAGAGACGATGGATCAAACTCCATTGTAGAACAATGAAAATCCCATCCATTTGCCAATGCCATCGGAACAAGTAGAATACTTGTCATGTCAATTATTCATGAAGTAGCTTATTTCTATTGACTTGACGGTAAATCTTGTGTACATTAGTAGCAGAAGCGTTTTGTGCCAATTGGTTCGTGGGGGCAAACGATCTGTTGCCTTCACACAGACAACGAAATAATGTGCCAGACCTGGACAGAAGTGAAGATGCTCCCCATCGTTGACGTTGCATCCTTTGTGTTGGATCGAGGGAGTGAAGAATAACAACGTTTCTTCCTCATCGTATACCTTTTATCCAACTCTTTCCACGAGACTGATCCTTTCCCCCACCCTGTTGAGAACGATCCTCGTATCGTATCGGCTGTTCACGGAGTGCTCTTTCGGAGACCGTCTTTTTTTCATGAAATTGAGCAGAATATGATTCTTGATAACGCTCACCTTGTGGAAGACCAGAACACAGGCCTTGTGGTACCAGAGAGTCAACGTTCAGTATCACTATTTCGCATGGAAGACCAGGATTCTTTGCAAGAGGTTATTGACCTCCTCCGTCAACAAGAATGTGCTATCTTTCTTCTCTTACCAATTTCTGGACAGATATTTCTCCAGGCTGACCATTTTCTTGCGCTCCGCTCTTTCCTTGACGAAAGAAAGCATCCTTCCTTTTTTGCTCTGGTCATCCCATCTCATCGCACCCAGGAAATAGCCCTGGCCACTCGTTATGGCATCGAGCATGCTGCCTCTGTTGAAGCGGCACTTCAATCGCTTCTCTCTTTTTATTCTCGTGACTTTGAGGGTGCACATCCACCTATTGAGATGATGAGACACGATCAAAGAACAGAGCCCATTCCAATGATAAGGGATTCTGCTTTTGGGAATGGCTCGCCAGGAGCATTCACAGCAAGAAAACGGCCATATCTGCTCGGTATGGGGGTCGTTCTTGTCCTGATGCTTCTCGCGAGTCTGATTGTCGTCCCGCTCCTGCTCCTTCCAACACATCCAACCACGATCAAACGGAACACAGAAACAGGACCAATTGGAACGCTCATGTTTGGGAGTAGTGGGCAATTTGACCCGAGTATCACCAGGGGATACAACGATATCATTATGATGTCACTTCACTCCATTCCACCGCCCCCAGCAGGTCTGTGTAATGATGTGTGGTTACTTCCAGATGCAGGCGATGATACCATCCCCCCATTGCTTATCGATTCTCTTCATACAGGAGGAGATGTTCATGTGATGTACACATCTCCCGATCATACCAATCTGCTTGCATCGTATAGTGGGGTACGTGTGATTGCCCAATCGAGTACTATCACGCCCGATACTCCCAGCCAGGATCCCGCAGATTGGCGATGGCAGGGATTTATCCCAAACACGCCAACGCCAGGGGATGGAAAACACTATTCCTTACTCTCTCATTTGCGGCATCTGCTTGCGAAAGATCCAACCCTACAGGAGAACCAGCTCCCTGGTGGACTGGCGACCTGGCTTACCCGTAATGTCGCAAAAGTCGAAGAGTGGGCTTCAGCAGCACAAGGGGATTGGCATGGCCTACAGACAGATGGGACACAAATTCACAACCATATGCTCCGTATTTTAGCGTATCTGGACGGGTGGTCCTATTATCTCCAGGATGTTCCCGCAGCATCGCCGTGGATTGTTGATCCACAAGCTGGAAAGATCGGGCTTCTCAATCGTGTTCCCAATCAAAATCCCCCCGGTTTTCTGGAACACGTTGCGATGCATCTGACAGGTCTGGCTGAAGCGCCAGGTCATACTGCCCAACAGCGCCAACTTTCTATCCTGGTAGATACAGCCATTCTGAGAATGAGAACAGACCTACTTCAAGTCCGGACGGACGCAGCGAAACTGGCGCAAATGAATGGGGAGCAGTTACAGCAACAAGATACTGATACGATCCTCAATGAAATGGCAATGCTTACCACGGAGGTCAAATCGGGCTGGTTTGATCCCAGTACGGGCGAAAATATGGGAGGCGTTTTATGGATTGCCTCTTGTCTTCAACAACTTACGACGATACCAGTCACCCTTCCATAACCTCAAGCGTAGCAGCCTCTTGTCGAGCTATCAGGGGAGGAATGCGCTCTCCTGTGCCTTCTGTTGATAGTACCCTTGTCCAACGTTCGCGTTGGATGAGGGTGCTATGTTTTTCTCTTTGAAACGTCGATGCACGATATTCCTTGCTTATGGTCTGGCTTCTTTGCAACGGAACATTTACCTTTTGTGTATTTTTACGCCGATAACGCACAGTACGTCGCCTGCATCAACCTTCTTTCCTTCTTCTTGCTTGATTTCCAGCAGCACTCCATGGTGAGGTGCCTGGATATCGAAATATCGTTCAGCCTGTACCGTAACAAGGCTTTGACCAGTCCGTATAGTCTCCCCTTTTGCAACATGCCACAAGAGAATGTGTCCTTCTCCAAGAGGATTCATGTCAGGAATACAGATGGAAAGATGATAGAATGTCTCATCCTCACTCCGATGTTTTGCAGCACGCCGTTGTTGGAGCCTGATCACACTGATGAGAAGCATGATCACAAGAATGATGACGATACCCATCTGGCCTATCCCGATGATACTACTATGTAACCAGCCTCTCAGGAGAGACGCATCAAGTGGCTGAAAGGCTCTTCCTTGAGCAAGAGATCCGCTTAGTTCTCTCATGATGTTGTCTGCTCTCCTTTCAAGAAACCCCTGGGCGAACTCGAGAGGAAGACGAGAGAAGCGAGAACCCTCTTCCCTTTGAAAAAGGACGATTTTTTCTCTTGTCGTGATGAGAAAAAGAAGGAATCGCCAACGCTATCGATTGAAATCTAGCTGGAGGTGTGTTGATACACACCATGATGGATGAATTCTGTAACATGGTATCATACGAGCATTCTGGTAAGAAATAATGTATCCCCGTTTTTTTAAGATGCTCAGAAATCGATGTAAAGAGCCAGAAGGAAGACCAGTCAAACAGTGGAGTGTTGGGAGATCAACGCCTTCAGACATCGGCCAGAGTGTTGTCAGCAGTTGTTGCGTATATCTTCCTTGAGGCAGATACATTCTTGAAACGGAGGTTTGCAGCAGCCTCTCTTGCTGGAATGGTTGGTGTTTCTCTTTCTCGTTCATTGGTTTCTCTGTTGTGCTTGTCCACGCTTGCAAGACAAGACTTCCTACGATCAACGCGCCGCTTAGATAGACAAAGGGCCCAAAACGCTCGTGAGCAAAGAGATAGGCAAAGGCCGCTCCTGCAACGGGTTCGAGGGTCCCAAGGAAGGTCAAAAGGACTCCATTGACATAGCGTCGCATCGTGATCATCGTAATCATTGGGAGAAGTGTTGTTGCCAGACCCACATAGGCAAACGTGAGGTTATCCTGTGGCAAGATGAAATGAACCACCTGCCAATGACCAAAGAAGAACGCATACAGAAGCATTTCGATGACCATGGTCAATAACTCTATCCCAAAAACAGCGCGGAGCGATATCGTGTTGTTCTGTCGTGATTGATGCCAGAGCCTTTCGGTCAGAAACGAATAGCTCAACAACAATACCCCTCCCACCAGAGCAAGAAGATCACCAGCCCAGTGCATCGTTGAGACGGAAAGTAAGACGGCGATGCCTATCGCAGAACAGAGGCAGGCCAGCCAGGTGAGCAAAGAAATCCGCTGTCGACAGAGGAGCCATAAGAGAAGCACAACGATAAGACCATTCAGACAAGAACATATCGCCGTCTCTGTCATGCTTGTACTGGTCATTGCCAGCGTCAGGCACAGCAATGCGATCGACATACAACTTCCCAAACCACATCCCCAGAGGAGGATGCTCCAACTCATTCTCCAGTGAGACCAGATGAGACAAAAAAGTGCAGCCGGAAGGAGCCAGACCATTTGTGCTGCTAGAAACAGAGCGGTATCGATGTGCTGAAGCGTTGGTTTCGCAACGGGATAGAATGAAGCGGAAAGCAAACTCATCAGAATAAATGCCCCATATCCCCAGAGGCGTCGTGAGCAGACGACGTTCTGAAAGAGCAGACGTCCGTTCCTCAACACGCGCGTACGTTTCGAGATCGATCGATCAGGTGTTTTCATGATCCTTTTCTTCCTTTTCTGTTTCTCGTTTTTAAGCTTTTGAAGGTATAAGTTTGTATCCTTATGTATTCATCTGTAGGTAGTGAATAGTGTGTGCATGACCATCTGTACAGGCAATACCTGAGAAGCCGCCAGAGGAAGCCAGTGGAAGGAGGTGTAAGCGTTGTCGCAGATGGACCACCTCGCTCAGGCTGTGTAGTTCTTCCTTCCATTCAGATGAGATCCATTGATCTGGCCATGTGTTTGCCTGTCCATTCAGTGGTTCAGGTGGCAGTCTCATGATCCCTGGTGATTTTTCTATTGACCAAAGAGGAACATTTGGGAAGAGGAAAGGTTCTGGAGCAGGCTGTCTCTTTGAATACTGCCTGGGGATGAATAGTAGCAGCATCCAGAGGAGAACACCAACGCCTGCACCCGCCCCGATCACTCCACTCAGAGACAACGCATAGAAGACTGGGGGAAACTGGAGAGAAACAGATGTTCTTGAACAGAGAAAGCCGACATTTGCGAGCAGGCTGAGTATGCTTCCAAGAAACACGAAAACAAGAACTCTTCGGCACACTCCCAGAAGCGATGAAGAGGAGGATCGTCGACCATCATCTCTTGCCTGCCCTGATCGATGAGGAGTGTCTGGTCTCTGTTGTTTTTGGTGCCTGTGTTCCTTGTGGAATGGCTTAGAAAATGACATGACTGGCGTCTTCTTCTGTGAGACGAACTTTTTTGTATGTGTTGTCATTAGAGAGCACCTTTCTTGTTCTACTCCGCCGTATAAGGAGGCGATAGATTTATCGTGACATGCCTTTTAATTTCTGCCGTTTGATTCTGCTCCATTCTTCTTTTGTTGGCGGATGTGCGCGCTGTCGCATACGTTCTTGTCCTCCTCGACGCTCTGTTGAGAGAGGCGTTGAAAGGGAGGAAGAGCGCGGTTGTTTTTCTTCCTGGATAGATTGATGAGGCAGGGGGACCAGTGATTGTCCGTGTGTGACGAGGTCATAGACAGTCCGACAGATCGTATGGCGAGCAGATTCCCACCCGCTTTGTTGATGTCTGGTCTGGTCAAAAGACTGGCAGGCATGAAGAAAGGCATCAAACAGTGTCGTCCCATAGATGTGATCAAGTCCCCAATCAAGTCGTCCCACCATCCCCAGCCCAAAGGCTTCATCTCTGCGCTCAAATGCGACAACTGTTCCATCTTCGGACTGCGCACAGGATCGTAGTCCTGGTGCAATGTGCTCCACACCCTGGTTGGGCATAAACGGCAGCTCCCAGGGCTTCTGTTCGCCCTCTTGTCCTGTCAGCGCTGGTTGGAGTGCAGTCGCAAGCGTACTTTGTGCGCGGACGCGAATGGTCCGGCGGTCCCAGGTATCGGGCGTGAGTGCAGAGGTCGATGCATCTGTCGCCACATGGCTTCTGCGCTTGCCCCCTAACGCACTATTCCATGTTTCTGCACCATCGCCAATAGCAAGGATGGGCATGCCAATGTAGGTTGCTAATTGGGCCAGTGCCATTTCCCAGGCCATCGGCCAACTTTCTGGTCCTGATCCCTGCTTCTGTTCTTTTCCCAAGGGGTGCCAATCTCCTCCCTGGATACCTGCTGGGAGAACCAATCCATCCATTAACTGGATCAGCGGCCAGAGAGATTGATACTGGTGCTTGTGAGTGGGAAAGGGCCACAGCGGGATGAGAAAGATTCTCCCTTGCATCCGTTCTATCGCCCATGCACTGACCGCATCGGTTACCAATAGCGGTCCTTGATGGCTCTGTTTCACTGGAATAGGAATGCCAATGATGGGTTGATGGCTGCGTGAGCCGGGAGCTTTCCACGCATCGAATGGCTCTTCACGTCGTCCTTCAGTATTCCCAGCCATCTTTGTAGCAAACAGTGTGTCTAGGGAAGAATCAGTGATCATTGTTTCTGTTCCTTTTCTTACGTTGTGATACGAAAAAAAGATGCGTTTCACGCAGAAAAATAGCATTGACTCACTACAATGGTTGTCGAGAGAGCATCTGTTTATCTTTCGGAGATAGGAACATGCCAGATGGCTACCTGTGATCCGAGCGCACCTCCAAGAAAGTGGCCCGTAGGAGACCATGAAAGCGCCCTTGGCACCTCCTTTTGTCGTTGGATGAACAACGGGGTACGTCTTTGTTGAGACCAGATAATGAGCGTGTGATCCTCTCCACCACTGGCAAGGAGCCTTCCATCAGGAGAAAAAGCCAGCGATCGTACGGATTGTGTATGCCCTTGGAGATGGATCGCTTCGTCCAGACAATGCGCTCCAAAGGTATCAAGTTCCTGATGCTGACAGATGCGCCCATCCATCCATAGGGAGATCACATGGTCATCACCTCCTATGGCAAGGCTTCCTGTAGAGGAAAGGGCTGCACTTCGTAAGGCTTGCTGATTCACGGAATAGTAGCCATGAAGCTCTTGCCCGTTGAGCGCACTCCACATCCGAGCAAGACCACCTTCCGAGACCGTGACCACCGTTGTTTGAGCGATAGCAAGCGCCTCAATAGCAGAGGTATGGTGGCGGAAGATCACAAGCGGTTGATACGACTGTCCACTCCACACCACTGCCTGATTATCAGTTCCAGCAGAGAGTGCACGTGGTACTGACTCCTGCGTCCATCCCAGTGAGGTAAGAGGTGCTGTGTGTTGTGTCGCATTTTCAGCAAGCAGGACACCTGTAGCAGCATTGAAAAAGGAAACGGTATTTGATGAGCCGATGAGGAGATGCGTTCCGTCAGGGGACCAGGCCATGGCTTCTATAGGGGCTGAAAATTGATATCTGGAGCGAATAGTTCCTCCCTCTCTATTCCACACAAACGCGCTCCCATCGGTGCTACCTGAGGCAATGATCCTTCCATCAGGGGACCAGGTCAGTGTTCTTACCGGTTGCTGATGGTGAGCAAACAGGGTCTGTAGTGAGAGGAGCGTGACTGGTTCTGGGGATGGAGTCATGAGGTGTTGGGTGAAAGCCGTCGTTATGCCAGATCCCAACCCAAAGCAACTGGAAATGGCCAGCAGACTGAGCAGTGAGCGTCGGGAACAGGGCAACACTGTCTGCGATTTCTGATGGATTCGACTCTTTTCCCGGGCATGCTTCCAGCGTGATGTTGTGTGCGGACGTTCTGGTTCAAGGACGAAGTGGCTTCCAGAAGGAAAGCGAGCATCTGCAAACTGACCCGTTGTGAGGAGCAAGTGATTTCCAGACACTGCGCGTAACTGATACTGAATGGGGGTGCCAAAGGAATCAACGAAAGGATAGCCAAAACGCGCAGCAAGCGTCATAATCCATGGACCAATTGCGGCCTGATCATCTACCTGTACTCGATGCACGCGCATTGCGGTAGGATCAATCATCCCACGTTGGGGTCGTTGCTCGATAATGATCTCTCGTCGTGCCATGCTCTCTTTCTCCTGGTTTCTCATCCTGCGAACAGCATCCTGGTCAAGGATGGGAAAAGGACAATCAACAGGAGTGAGTATACCAGCTGAGGAGAGGGAGCAGCGGGGGAGGGCAGGGAGAGGTAGGAGGAGGCAGAGGGGCGATGGAAGCGAAGGGCAAAGAAGAGGAATGAGGGGGGGCGACGTCAGAACATGTCTCTCATCTGCTGATTGCTGCTCAAGATCGCCTGCCTTTGTGCTGCCTCTCCAGTATCATCAATACTTTCCCCTCTTATCAGCTAGACTTCTTGTAAAGCATGAAAAGAACAAACCTCACTCTCCTTGCTTCACAGAAATGTCAAAGCAAGAGAGTGAGACAACCGAGAGAGGAAGAGTGATGGCGACAAAGGAAACCGAGCTGACTCCAGCCAAACGAAAGCGGCTTCTCAAGAAGTTTGGTCCCAGTCCAAAAGGATATACGACCAGAGAACTCGAGCAATTTCTTGATCTGCTCTACGGAATGTATAGTCATGTCTATACTGCCTCCCAACTCTCTGAAGTGGTAATTAGTGATCCATTTGATCGATCTGAGACTCCTCGACAGATCAAGTTGGTAGAATTTACCGATTGGCTAGAAGCAGTACTTGTGTAGCCAGGGACTTTGAAGCCGGTTGCCCGGTATGGCTTTCGTGGCCTGGGTCTACCCACCTGGAGCGACAAACTCTTGCAGGAAGTGATACGCCTCATCCTGTTTGGTGGAGGAGAAATTTTCTCGTAGAAAAATCCCATGAGGGTGAACAAAAAGCTCTATCTGTGGTATCCCCTTGTCAATGAGTTTGGGTGAGGTGAGGTTGAAGAAAGAAGTGAGAAGCATCTCTGTTCTCACGCTTTGTAGTATTGGGCCTGGAATGTGCCGTCAAGCCAGCGTTCCCACCAATCTTCAAACGATCCATCCTGGCGATGGAGACGGGAAAAGGTCTTTTCCCCGCTCAGTGTTTCTTCGCCATATCCAACAGTAACGAGGTAGAGGCGACCGCTTCGAGCGTGCAGATAGAAAGCATCCTCCGATTGCCAATCACAGATGTGTAAAAAAGAGGTTGGCCATTCGCGCTCAGAAAGACGGATCAGCCTGGGATCTCCGTGCTCCTGTTCAAACTGTTCGAGGTCAATGTCAATGGTTTGGAAGAGGAACGGATAGTTCTTATGGCAAAATGCTTCTCCGAACTCTTTCACAAGGTCGTTCATCATCATTTCTTTATAGCGAGGATCCTGGCGAACCCAGTAGCAGAACCCTCCCAAAGAGCCAATCAGGCCTGTGTCGGGGCCGAAACCGCCATTGGCAACCTGGAGATAAAGCGCACGGAGGAGGGGAGGATGAGCAAAGCCCATCACTTCTTCCGTCATCTGAAGTTGGGCTTCTGAGGCTTTCGGAAATTCGAAGCCGGTGTGTGGGTCGTGTGTCAGCTCTCGAGAATGGAGGCTCCCATTCTCAAAATAATGACCACCATGTTTGCCCAGGTGGATATCCGGACCGTACCAGCGTTGCTGATGACACCGTTCCAGGATACGTTGACAAAGATTGGAAAAGTCGCTCTCCTTCTCATGAGTCGCTTGAGCCATAATAGATCCCTCCATACCATTTACCGCCATTTTGCCGATCAGAGGGAGAGATGTCATTTCTCTGCTCTCCATGCAATCACACTGCCGACAAAAGCAAGAACCATGCAGGTGAGGAGACCATCATAGCCCCAGTTGTCAATGTCACCGATTTTGCCACTTGGAGCACTGCCAGGTATGTTGTGTACTGGCCAGCCAGGCCAGCGCCCAAACTGGCTGACGTTCGTGCAAGAGCAAAGGAACAAAAAGAGCATCAGGCCGAGTGCCAGAGCTATCGCCAGCGCACATCCTCGGAGAGGCCGTTCATCGTGATGAAACGTGCGATCCTGCCAAAGGGCGCCCAGCGTTGCTAGGAGCACCAGCCCACCAAGCACCGGGATCACCCAAAGATTCGGCACATTTTGGAGGATCTCGTGATCGGGAAGAAGAATCTGACTGCCTAAGTTGAGGAGCTGCCAGCCTGTAAAAGTTACAAGGGAGCCATCAGAGGTGGAAGTTGTCAAGTAGGGGAGAAAGCAAAAAGCAATCAGAGCGAGAATACAACTCGTCATCGTTATCAAATGGCCTTGAACGCGAGACATCTTTTCCTCCATGTGACATGCTCAAAGTACCACATTTTCTTTTTTTTGCATTGTCCTTTCGAAAGGAGATCGATATGAAGCCTTCACAGCATACCACATCCCAGCCCGTTGAGCCAGCTTTGCAGGAAATCAGCGGTTGGTACCAGAGCATGCATCACCGCCTGAGCCCCCGCTTTGCTCGATCAGAAGTCCACCAGCACATGCTCTGCAAGCCATCCTGAGCGATATTCCGCGCAAAAATGGGTGGCAAATCGCGGAACACGCCCGGCAGGATCGACCCTACGGCATGCAACGGTTGCTTTCGCGTGCTGTCTGGGATGAAGACGGTGTGCGTGATGACCTGCGAACGCTGGTGTGTCAGAGCTTGCTTCCCACCCGTTCTGAGCACACATCTCCCCCGTCCCGGTCCTGGTCATCGACGAGAGCGGTTTTCCCAAACGGAGACGGCATTCCGCTGGCGTGGCTGCTCAGTATTGTGGGCGCACCGGCTGCGTCGAGAACTGCCATATGGGCGTCTTTCTTGATGATAAGTGGAATTGAAAACAATTGCCACTTATCTCCTATTACGTAGCTTTGACACTCGTTCCTCTCCTATTCTTAAATGCCTTGATGACCCCACGATCGTGTCATCCTTCCTGGTCTACGCACCTGCTGACACACCGTTGTCGCTCATGGTTCAGGCCATCGGTGCTCGTTGGCGCATTGAAGAGGACCTGGAAGCCTGCAAAGCACTGGGTCTGGATCAGTATGAGGTGCGTGGGTACCGCAGCTGGTATCGCCATCTTACGCTCGTCTTGCTGGCCCAGGCCTTCCTCTTAAGCATCACGGTTCAGGCGAATCTTCCCGTTTCGTCACCAGGACCACGTTCCCCACGCATCGCTTTGACCACCTCGGAAGCCCGTCACCTGCTGGCCCACCTGTTTTTTCCAGCTCCCAGCAGTGCATCGCTGATCTGTCAGTGGTCACTTTTTCGACGCACCCACCAGTATTGGGCGGGCTACTATCACCGTCGTCGCCGTGCAAAAAGCGACTGAGTTGGCTTTTCCCTAGGCCCAATCACCGATCCTCTCATTTCCCGGGAGTTTTCCGGGGAAATCATTCAGCTCACGCTTGCTTTTTGGTGTTTGTTTTTCACAAAAGGAGTGTTTCCATGACGTTTATCTCAGTTGCGGAAGCGGCTACCCATCTGGGGATTAATGTCAAAACGCTGCATCGCTGGCTGGCGGATGCACATCTTTGTCTGCAAAGCCATCCTCATGATGGCCGCAAAAAAGGCATTAGTGACCAGCAGCTCCTGCTGCTGGCAAGCCAGCATCATCGATCCACCCCCTCCCTTCCTTCGGAGCCGCCCGCACTGCCAGATGCACTGCTCACCTTGCCAGAGCAGATCACCGGATTGCAGACGCAGATCGCGGCATGACAGCAACAGGTGGCTGATCTCACGCACCTCTTCACACAGCACGTGTCCATGTCCACCATCCACACAAGCACACTATTGTCCAAGACTGCCAAGGCGGACAAGCCGTTGTCCAAACCCACGCCTGCTCGTGCAGCACCGAAGAAGCCTGCCAAGCCAGCACACGTCATCGCACGCGTCGAGTATGCAGAACACGGGCGCTACGTGGTCACCTGTCCCAAGCACGGTGTGCTGCCGTTTGAGCCAGATACACAGGAGTGGTTTGCCTGGGTGGTGGAGCAGGAATCATTTCGCTTTGTGGGCAAAGAGGGGTATTTCACGACCCATCATTGGTGGAAGGTGCCTCAGGGAGCCTGGCGAGCGCATCGGAAGATCCGCAACCAAACGCACTCACTGCGCCTGGCACCCAACCAGGAACTGACGATTGCCGTCCTGGAGCTGGCTGCGCAACAGATCCAAGCACACCTCGCCTAACGACAGGGGCATGGTCCTCGTATTGCTGAGCTTTTGGGGCTGGCGTTGGTCATCATGCTTCAAAAGAAGTACCACTGTAGTGCTGCCTTTGGTTTCAAGCCCGACTGGGCTCCACAGGGTTGGACTGCACCCAAGAGACCACACCACAAGTAGGTTTCAGGTGAGTAGTTGTTGATAATACATCAGCTCAAATTCGTCAGGAGGTCGATAGCCCAGAGCCGAATGAAGCCGTTTTCCATTGTACACGGTCATCAAAAAGTGCTCAATATTGGCTCGTGCGTCCTCTAAAGAGTCATACTCGTTCATCAAAATCTCTTTGGTTTTGATGGTTTTCATGAAACTCTCGGCATGGGCATTCTGATAGGGATTGCCAACCGCAGCCATACTAATGCGGGCTCCCACCTCGTGTAAACGGTTGACATACGTGGTGTTGGCATATTGGACTCCTTGATCAGAATGGTGAATGAGTCCTGGTTTCACATCACGACGCTGTAACGCCATTTCCAGGGCCTGGAGCGTGAGACTGCTCTCGAGACCACGACCTCGATGCCAACCGACACATTGGCGTGTCCATATGTCAAGCACACACGCCAGGTAGACAAACTCGCCTTTCAGGCGAATGTACGTGAGATCGGCCACCCAACAAAGATCGGGAGCATCAAAGTGAACACCAGCAACCAGATTGGGATAGCGACGATAGCGATGCCGTGAGTCCGTTGTGTGAACCACCTATCGTTATTAGCGCCGATGGTATACTGAGCCGAAGTTAAATTGACCAACCCCCAAGAAGGCTGTACTCTGGAGGATAACAAAATCAAATCCCCAGGAGAACAGCCATGCTTAGGAGTCAGACAGTGAATACGATACATGATTTGCACGCACAAGGGAAGTCTATCCAGGAAATTGCTCAGCAGCTGGGCATTTCGCGGACAACCACGCGCAAATATCTCAAACATCCAGAGGCAGTTATCCGGAAACCGCGCTCCAAACAACCTTCAAAACTTGATCCTTTTCATGAGCAGATCAGACAATGGGTTATGGAAGATCATTGCACCAATTGCGAGGTTCTCTTTGAACGTTTGCAGAAAGTAGGATACACAGGAGGCATGAGCATTCTCAAAGCCTATGTTCATCCGCTGCGCCCGGCGGTCGCAGGCCATGCTCCCGTTCAGCGCTATGAAACGAAACCGGGAGAACAAGTCCAATTTGACTGGGGCGAGTTTGTCTATGAACATGATGGCATTTCACATAAATTCTATGGATTTGTAGCTATCTTAGGCTATTCCCGCATGCGCTTTGTGACCTTTGTCAAACGGTGTGACACACCAACACTCATCCGTTGCTTAATGGAAGCCTTTGAGTCCTTTGGTGGATTAACGAAGACCGCACTCACCGATCGCATGAAGAGCGTGCTGTTAGAAATGGAAGACAACAAACCACGTTGGAACCCTCGTTTTGCCGATTTCATGGTTTCTATCGCCGTTGTAGCACGTGTCTGTAAAGCGTACACTCCACAGACCAAAGGCAAAGTTGAACGCACCGTCAGCCATGTCAAAAAAAGTTTCTGGGCCGGAGTGGTCTTTACCGATCTCGATGATCTCAACCGTCAAGCCTATCGATGGTGTGAGCGCATCAACGCTCGCGTTCATCGAACCACCCACGCTCGTCCGATTGATCGACTCGCTCAAGAGCAGCTTCGATCCTTACCAGAGGCCTTTGCCTGGGAACGCTTTGCCTCCGAAGAACGCAAAGTCACCTGGGATGGGTATGTCTCTTACGATGGGGTTCTCTATGGATTGCCAGGTGCGCTCGAACTGGCAGGCAGATTCGTGCAGGTACGTGAGCGCAAAGGGCTGGTGTCATTCTGGTCGGCGGGCGTTCAGGTGTTTGAAACCGCCAAGCGACCTCGTTCCCAAGACAGCGTTCCCCATGCCGAACAGTGGAGTATGGTGGCATCTGTCTCAGAGATACGCCGGATGCCGGTCCCCGTTGGCCACTTGCAACAGGCTCCTGAAGTGGAGCGTCGTTCCTTACAAGAGTATGATCAGTATTGTGGGGTTGAAGCAGTGAAGGAGGTGTTGGCATGAGCGGAGCCTACAAACAACTCAACTTGACTCAATTGGAGATGGTTCTGCCCAAGCTTCTGGAGCAGGCTCGTCGCGAACAATGGACCTATGAGACGTTGCTTGAACGTGCGCTCACTGCTGAATTGGATGGACGCGAACGCAAGGCGATGGCTCGGCGCCTCAAAGCAGCGCGTATTCCCGGAAAGAAGACCATCGATGGGTTCGATTTTTCCTTTCAGCCAACCCTTTCTGAGCGACATCTGCGAGAACTGGCAGATCTTTCTTTTGTCAGAACAGGTACCAATGTGATTTTTTTGGGCCCTCCAGGAACCGGAAAAACGCATCTGAGCTTGGCATTGGCGAACCAGGCACTCGCACAAGGTCATTCGGTGCTCTTTACCACGTTAGCAGAACTGGCACAAGCGCTCGAAAGTGCATCACATCCAGGGTTGATGCGGCAACGCGTGCGACGATACATCGCTCCCAGTTTGCTCGTGATCGACGAAGTGGGTTACACCACGTTATCTCAGGAGCAAGCTCACTACTTCTTCGAACTGGTCACGGCGCGCTATGAGCATGGTTCGATCATTCTCACGTCCAATACCAGTTTTGCTCAATGGGGAAATCTGCTGGGAGATGAGGTCCTGGCCACGGCACTTCTCGACCGACTCTTGCATCATGCCGAGGTTATTGCTATCAATGGGCGTAGCTATCGCATGAAAGATCGACAGGGTGATCGTGGAGATCTCTCAACCCAACCGGCTCGCACACCCATCGGCGCACCATCAACTGGCGTTCGTTAGTCGGCGTTTGTGACAGAGTATTTTCAAGAAGTCATTTTATTAGGGGGGACCAATTTTCGACCGGCTCGCAAATGCGGCTCATGAAACTTTTTGGTGAAGCATTTTTTTACGCAGAAGAGAGAAACTTGCTCGACCATACATCAGCCTTTTGTGTGTTTTGATTTTGTTCACGGCTCCTTCTACTGGCCCCTGGCTCCAGGTATAGGTTAATCCCGCCCGAACAGCATCATAATCTCGGTCAATCCCATTCACAAAGCTGACAAGTTCTGTAATCTGACTCTGCCGTACCTCCTTCATCCATCCATTCAGGAGATCAGGTTTCAGTTCACGCACCAGGTGAAGAAACGAGTGAAGGAAGCGATGAATCTGGCAGATTTCTTGAGACTCCTCAAAGAGCTTTGCCAAACAGCGTTTCTCTTCTGGTGTGAGATCCTCTTTCCTTTTCGCAAGCAACCAGCGCAATTCCCTGGCAGAAAGCGTTGAGGGAACTGGCCTCACTGTGATGGATTGCGGAGGCTGTTTTAGGCCCGGAAGCCCTCGACGAAAGCGTGTGACAACATCCTTCACAATACTGATACCTCCTTGGAAGCCTTTCTCCTGTAATTCTTCAAAAAGCTGGAGTGCAGTAGGCATTTCGTCATTCCAGCGTTGACACACATACTCATAATAGGGATCAAGCAGGCTCGGCTTTCGGGTGCGTGGAGCAATGCGGACTGGACCCTCGATGTGAAGATACTTTCGAACCGTTCCACGTGCCAATCCAAGTTCAGCGGTAATGGCATGCCCACTTTTGCCCTGTCGGTGCAGTTCCCGTACCTTTTCGACAATCACTTGTTTTCTCTCAAATGTAGCCTGAGAAAGACGTTCCTGCTTTCTTTGTTCGTAAGCTGGTTTTTCCTTTTTATCTAAGGCCGGAGTTGGTGGAGAAGGTGCTGGAATGGACAGTGGTTGCCGTTTGAGGTAGCTTTCAACAGCATCCCCAAGATTTTTGCACACATGCCATCGATCTGCACATTGAATCGCTTGTGGGGCCCCTTGTGCAGCTCCATCAGCATAAATCCCATCGCGATCTCGGCTCACGATCTCGATTTCGGGATGCGACTCCAACCACTTTTTGACACTTTTTGCTTCTCGATCTGGGAGGAGATCAATAATAGCATGTGAATCTAAATCAACAATGACCGTTCCATAGCGTTTTCCACGTTTCCATGCAAAGTCATCAATTCCCACATGCTCCACTTGACCAACAGGCGTGATCTGAACCTGTTGCAAGGAAGATAAAAAGGTGGTTCGAGAGAGCTCAATCCCTAATTGTTTGCCTAAACGTGCGCCTGCTTTCGCATTGAAAGCGCCCACGATGGCTTGGACGATGCTTCGCAAACGGGATGTGAGGCGTGACGATGGTTCCAAAAAGTTTGGGAGCCGTTCCGTAAAGATTTTCTGGGAGCACTCCTGCTCCCGACAAAAGAACTTTTTAACCGACAGTTCCAGGCGTACGACTTGCCCAGCACAGGGCAATTCCAGCGGCTTTCGCCGATAATAACTATGAATCGCGCTTGATGGTGTTGAGCAGAGAGGGCAGGCGCAACTCGAACGATTGGAGACAACTCGAATGTGTACTCCCTGAACGGTGGTGCTTATTGCAATGATTTCAAGCCCATCGGGTAAGGGAAGTAAAGGTGTGGTAGGCATTCCCTGGCTACACTTTCCATGTATTTTATACAGAAAGTGTAGCAGGCCAATGTCCTTTTTTCCAGGGCTTCACCAAAAAGTTTCATGAGCCGCAAATGCATCGGCCTTGACAGGATAGCCAAAACGCGCAGCAAGCGTCATAATCCATGGTCCAATTGCGGCCTGATCATCTACCTGTACTCGATGCACGCGCATTGCGGTAGGATCAATCATCCCACGTTGGGGGCGTTGCTCGATAATGATCTCTCGTCGTGCCATGCTCTCTTTCTCCTGGTTTCTCATCCTGCGAACAGCATCCTGGTCAAGGATGGGAAAAGGACAATCAACAGGAGTGAGTATACCAGCTGAGGAGAGGGAGCAGCGGGGGAGGGCAGGGAGAGGTAGGAGGAGGTAGAGGGGCGATGGAAGCGAAGGGCAAAGAAGAGGAATGAGGGGGAGGTGTGAGACCATGTCTCTCATCCGTTGATTGTTGCTCAAGATCGCCTGCCTTTGTGCTGCCTCTCCAGTATCATCAATACTTTCCCCTCTTATCAGCTAGACTTCTTGTAAAGCATGAAAAGAACAAACCTCACTCTCCTTGCTTCACAGAAATGTCAAAGCAAGAGAGTGAGACAACCGAGAGAGGAAGAGTGATGGCGACAAAGGAAACCGAGCTGACTCCAGCCAAACGAAAGCGGCTTCTCAAGAAGTTTGGTCCCAGTCCAAAAGGATATACGACCAGAGAACTCGAGCAATTTCTTGATCTGCTCTACGGAATGTATAGTCATGTCTATACTGCCTCCCAACTCTCTGAAGTGGTAATTAGTGATCCATTTGATCGATCTGAGACTCCTCGACAGATCAAGTTGGTGGAATTTACCGATTGGCTAGAAGCAGTATTATTGTAGCCAGGGACTTTAACCCTTGCAGAGACATGTGTGCCTCTGCCAGGGCGATCCCATTCCATTGTCCACCCATCTGTTCTTTTAATGTTAGGTAGGAGAGAGACCATTGATCCAGGAATCATTGGCGCTCATACAGTTACAGAATCTCATCACGAGTAGCAATGGTTACCTGAGAAAGAAGGGAGACATAAAACGTTGGGGGAATAAGAAGTCTGAGACGTTCTCTATCTGTCATTCTTCAGCCGGTTGCCCGGTATTGCTTTCGTGGCCTGGGCCTACCTACCTGGAGCGACAAACCCTTGCAGGAAGCACTTCCTCTTCCCTAGATATATGCTTACTCAAATGAACAGAGATGAGGCATATAATGAACCGTAATTCAGTTCCCATACACGGCTTTCATTCTGGGCGGGGATGTCATACAGCTCTAACAGCCATACGAGACGACTCTCAGTGGGAGCGTCCAAACGCTCTTTGCGGTAGGCGGGCAGTTGCGCCCCTGAAGACGAGAGTTCAGGCAATCAAACGTTGACCATGCTACACGAGTCTTGTGGTACCAACCCTGACTCCAGCGTTTTTACCTGTTACTGCTTTCCCCTTTGCCTTTTGGCATCAGTTAAGGAGGTGATCCTAGAACCATCCTTCGAGTTCTAGCTTAGTGCCTGGGTGATACCATACCGCATGATACGCCGCACTCAATCTCTGCTGAGAAGCAATGGGTATTTCGCCTCAAGCAGAAACATCCCTCAACGCCTTGCTTCTTGCATTTCAATCTCTGCCGAGAAGCACCAGGTATTTCACCGCAACATGCTTGAGTGTAGGACTATCGTACTGGATGTTTCAATCTCTGCCGAGTGAGGGGTGCAACTAATTCATTTGTAGAGATTTGGCTAGCCCTCGACTCTCAATTCCAAACGACTTTCCACAAAAACAAGAGCAACTAATTCAAGAGTTGGATGCATTCCGTTTTTTTCGCAAAAGTCCTTTTTGCTTGACAGAAAGGGAGCTCCTTGTGCAGAGTATTCATAACCTAAATCAACTCAGCAAAGGGGTCTCATCTTTATGATACCCGCATTATCCCTTTTTGACCAGTCCACCATGGCTTCCATCCTTTGCCGAGTAGGAGAGCAACTTGATATATGGCTTGCCAAGGCCGAAGAGAGTCAGATCCCAGAGCTGCGGAGCTTCGTAGCGGGCATCAAGAGAGACAAAGCCGCTGTCAAAGCGGGTCTCACCTTGCCTCAGAACAATGGGATTGTTGAGGGAAAGGTTCACGAACTCAAACTGATTAAACGGATGGAGTATGGCCGCGCAGCATTCCCCTTACTACGTCAACGTGTGCTGCATGCCTTGTAAAGACGAAAGGGAAATCATAAAACATCGGTCTGTTGCAGAAAACAAACGAGCATCACCAAAGCTGTGCCAGACCCTTTGCGCGCGTCAAATAAATTGAAAAGCCTTGCAAATATACGAGCTTCAAGTTATACTTGAAGCGAGACGACCATGTGAAGAAAAAGGATGCTCATGGAGACACAGCAGCAAGACAAGCAACGGATTCGGCGGCGCGAGAAGATCATGGTTGTAGGCACAGGCTGTCACACTATCTTCTTTCTGGCGGCTCTGTTTGTTCCTTTTGTCATCTATTTGATGATTCCAGTCTTCCAGACAGTAATAAGTGTAGGTCTCTTTGTAGGTCTCTGGCTTTTCAGCTGGATGGTGACATACATACTGGTCGCTTTCGTTCTGACACGGTATATCACTACTACCTTTGCACTCAAACATGCATGGCTTTCACGCTATGGAATTGAAAGCAAAGCAACAATTACTCGATACGACGTGAAGCGGCACGTTACTCCATCAGGAGACGAATACCCCTCTCTGTGCTTCGAGCTGAGCTGGTCTCATCCTATCAGTTCAACCCCTATTTCTATCTGGAAAAAGCTTCCTTCTGATGTTTGCCGCGAACGACACTCTTATGATCATAAAGAGTTATCTGAAGAATGCCTACGCCAATTGGAATACTTCAAACCTGAAGCTCCTTTTACCGTGCTTTGTGATCCTACTGATCCTTTCTTTTTTCTGACCATTCATCCGATCAAGCCTTCTCACTATCCTCTTCCTACTCCTCAGGGACATCATCTCAGCGTAGCACGTATAATACTGAGAAGACCTGGTAACACTCTCTAGTCAACTGTGTTCTAGAACGACTCGCGTTTGAGCCCTCCCCAAACGTAGAAATCAGGTCAGTGATGCAAGGGACAACCACTAGACCAGGAGGTAGCGAGGAGCATACGCTGCGCTCCTCGCTCGTTTGGGACACAGGAACGAACAAGTTATCCATCCCTATTAGAGCGTAAACCGTTTCCAATGGCCTTCGGAGACCACTTCGACGGCTCCATCGATCACTTTGATAGCGGTCTGATCATCAATTGCATACGCTGGTACACCCACTTCAGCGGCCCTTTTTCTGTATTGGCAAGGGAATTGTCCGGCATCTCCTCGTGATCCAGGTGCGGAAATATCGAAAAGCCAACCACCCCCAGCGTCTCATCGCCGCCGGTGGGCGGCTTCCACCTAACAAAGTCCTCCCCGATCCTGGGGGTCATCATCATACTCTGAGGTAAGACTAGGATCACTGTAAAAATCGTAACTATTCAGAAGGGTGACGTGAAAGGTTCATTTCATGTAATTGCCACTGCATTTGCGACTTTGTCACACTTCTGAATAGTTACGTTAAAAAAATAGCTCCTCTAAAGCATTCACTTTGTTCTCATGAGGCCAGCGGTTAAGCATTCCTTGATGTGTTTCAGCCAACTTACTTAAGTAGAGGCGGGAACCTGTTACACGAGCAAGTGATACGCCTTGTTCTATGTAGTGGCAGCTCCCTTCTAAATCGCCCATATCACTAAACGCTTGAGCATGGTAGTATCTCAGATCGACATGTGTCAGTGGGTCAGTATGAGCCTCTACAATATGTTTATCAGCATGCCTAAAGCTTTTGACGGCCTCCTCTGGTTGTCCTAGATAAAGGTGCGTTTGTCCAGAGCCAAAGACATGTAAAGAATACTGAGTAAAGTTTGTGTAGGGAAATGCAGGGTCATTTGCTGGCTTGTCTGGATAGTGTTCTTTGGCTAATCCAATATAGGATAATGCTTCAGACTTTTGTTGCATCATGCCAGTAACCTCTGCCATTCCTGCATAGGTTCTTCCTCTTAGGAGGGGGGTTACTGTGTTAATGAGAGGTGTTGTCTTTTCATAGGCATTAAGAGCGTATTTGGGTTGTTTCTTATGGAAGAAGATATTTCCGAGACGGATAGAGGCAGCCACATATAAATTGTTATCTTCCGCAACTTGTGCATACTGAAGGGCTTGTTCGACAGCACTACGCGCTGTGCCAAAGTCCTCTTTATCTGTACAAAGTTCGGTATAGAGCTGATAGGCTTGCGAACAAAGATGAGCGGCGAGCTTTCTGTTTCTGGTATCTTCTTGTACGGTTTTTTGTAGTTGAGGCAGGTAGATATGTAAGTATGGCTCAATAATATCGGAATTGCCGTTGAAGTAGAGACGCCAGCACATTTTCAGGCTGTGCATACATTGGAGCAAGTAGTCTGATCTCGGTATGAATGGAACCCCGGTTAATGCAGCTCCAATAGCTAACATAACTTCTCTTCTATTTGGGTCTGATTCACTCTTCTCTTTCTGAGGCTCATCAATAAAGCCTAGTTCAAAGCTATCAAGGCCAAACAAATCACAAAGTTTTTCCTGATAGTGCAGACTTGGTACTCGTTTTCCTGTTTCCCATCTGCTGATTGTTGCCTCATCAGGAGCTTCAATAGCGGTAGCTACACGCGCCTGGGACCAGCCCTTTTTTTCACGTGCATGTTTCAATCGTGTATTTGGTATTTTCTCTGCCTTAACCATATTCACACCGCCTTGTCAACTACACAATAGATAGATAAGCTTTATAGGATTATAGCATAGAATAAACGGCACATCAAAGAGGAAAAGTTTGACATGTAAACGGAAATTCACTACCGTATTTTTACTGTATCCTATTTTTAACGGGATAACGATTAGGGAAAGGATGCATTTTGTGCCTGCTAGCGAGATACAGCGGATGAGAGAAAGACTTGAGCAGGAAGCACAAGGGGCAAGAAACGGGCTCTATGGTTTCTCTGTTGTCTCTAGTCATGAGGCAATCACTGCACGAATGGAACGCATGTATGACTATTTAAAAGGTCTACAACAGGCAGGAAAGCATGATGAGGTGAGAGCCTTTTTGATGAATGACAGATTATGGACTGAAAAGGAGTTGTTTGATGGATCAGACACAAGAAGCAGTTAAAAAAGCGGTAATTATTAAAAATTGGAACTCTGTTAGAGTACTACTCGAGATTTATCTCCGCCGCGAGTTATTTGCAGTAAGAATCTATGATAACCACTTAGCTGCACTAACTGAACTTCCACAGCTCACCATCAAACCGGACCTCATGGTGATTGACCTGGATAGCAACAATCTGTCGAGCATCGTTACGGGACTTCACTCCTGTTGTCCGTCTACCAGGGTGATTGTTCTGTTAGATGAAAAAGATGTACAGGTTGTTGAAGAACTACGCCATCTACCCAATGCATGTATCCTATTCAAGCCTTTTATTGTCAAACAATTTTTGAATTTGGTTCAGGGGGGTCTATGTTAAGCCGACGAAAAAGACTACGCGATATACCAGTAAAGAAAGACAAACCCACTTCCCAAGCCTCTTGAAAAAGGGGCTCTAGACACAGCCACATGGGCCCGTGATGATCCGTACTGGTAGAGGTTCCTGTGGCGGTGCCTGGAGCTCTAACAAGCTACCAGGACTCTATCAAGGAAGAAAGATGTTTGTCATTACTATTGATGGAGAAGTAGGTGAGGGGAAAGAAATTTTACTGTGATATTGATGGTGTACTTGCTGTCATGCTTTCACAAACAGGATTCAAGCCTTTTGTCGAACACTACACAAAACTTCTTGCTATTCCAGATCGGCTTGCTGATTATAGCGACTTGATCGTCCATCCCGTATTTCAAGACTGGTACTCTACTCATGAAGAGAAAGGGAGCAATTAATTCATTTGTAGAATTCCCTTGTTGATTGATTTCGCTCGACTCAGAGTACGTACATTTATAACTATATAGGTCAGGGTATTGAGATTTTTCACTGATTGAGCATTGCGCACCTTGGGTCGTTCAAATGCCAACTCTTTGGTTTGACTCTTGATGCGTTCGCAGCTAGTTGGAGGAATACAGCTTATCCCGCAACCTCAAACGGTGATCTGGGATCACCTTCCAAAACCACTCAACACTGGCACAGAAATCCTTCAGCGACTTCTGGCAAATGAGTGCGAAATCTGCAAATCTCCACAAGATGTGGAGGCCCACGATATCAGAAAACGTGCAGATCTTCAGGTAAAAGGAAGACGAGAACAGCCAGCCTGGATGAAGTTGATGGCAATGCGACAACGAAAAACGCTTGTTGTTTGTCGCTCCTGTCACATGAAGATACACGCAGGGCAACCAACCTGAACCATTTCGGGGAAAGAAGCACTGGAGGGTTAAATACAGCGAAAGCGGTATGATCAGTTCGGAGGGGCCGAAGGAAAAGGACGCAACCGCAAACCTCGCTAGCACCCTACCCGGCGCAAACAAGGTTGTTCTCTGCCTGGGGCCATGATCGCTGTCTTTACCCAGTCCCTTTTGCCTGTGGCATGGGGATCTGAGGAATGACCCCTTTGTTCACAGATATGAGGTGATGTATGGCGACGCTCTCTTATCGCAAAGATAACATTTTCGACTCAGCGGCCCAGGTGATCGTTAACCCTGTGAATTGCAAAGGTCACATGGGGAAAGGTCTTGCGCTGGCTTTTAAACAAAGATATCCAGACATGTTTGCAGTCTATCAACAAGAGTGCCGCGAAGGGAAACTGCGCATTGGCCAGCCGACCCTCTACAAAGCGAGTACGCCCTGGATCCTCAATTTTCCGACAAAAGATCATTGGCGCGACGACTCAAAGGTTGAATACATTGAGGAAGGTCTTCGGTATGTTGTCGACCACTACAAAGCGCTCGAGATCCAAAGTATTGCCTTTCCTAAGCTGGGAGCAGGGCTTGGCAACCTCTCTTGGAACGTGGTCGGACCGCTCATGGTCACCTATCTCAGCCTGGTAGATAGTGATGTCTTTATCTACATCAGCGAGGAAGATCAAGAATACCTCCTGAAGTAACTTCCCTCACGTGGTGGCAATGTCTCGCAATTGTCGTTGCCTGAGGGACACCTGAGTAGTGACGAAAAAGCAAAGGCTTTACTGAGAGAGTCATTTTGATGACGGCTGAAAAACAGGGGGAGGAAATAGGAGCGCCGGGAAGGAAGATGTGCTCTCTGTACGGAGCAATCTAATGCTCTGTATGAGGCTTTGGCACTTAGCATGATCTTGCATCACTCGGAAGGTTGCCATTTCTTCTTTGAGGAGGAAGAGGAACGATCTTGACAGATCTCTGCCATCTTGATCGTTCCTCTTCCTCATTTTCCAGGTTCAGTTTATCGCTTGTCAAAGAGAGGGATTCGTTGCAATATCAGGAAGGGTCGTGGTATCGAGCTCATAGGTGTTGACAAGCCAGCCAGTCCCTCCCATGGGCGCATTTTCACCTTGATTCTGTGGAGGAACGCGTACCAAAATCACTGTCATATGATGCAGAAGAGGCTGGTTTGTTTTCGGATCGATTTCCAGCCCTTCGGTACGATTTTTACTGGTCGGATCAATCTTTGATTGAAGGAGTTCAAAGGGAATGCTGAGCCAGGCAAATTGGTCTGGTTGTCCCTGAATCGGTACGATCTGAAATTTGAGGAGTGCAGGTTGAGCCTTTGGCACGACCTGTTGAATGATCTGAGAGGTCTGTATCTTGTTGTAGAGGACATTATTGATCATGCGGACGTCATTGTTCACAAAACGGGTTTTTCCGCCCGACGTGAGCAAAAAGGTTGAGCTGGTAAGTGTCCCACTATGATTGGTTGGCGTCCCACTATTGCGGTAATCATAGCTCATCTCTCGATCGGTAAAGGTGCTCCCCGTCCTGAATGCTTCAACTGCATCTCCAACGGTGAGTCCAGCCTGTGTCCATCCACTCTGGCTCAGCAGTTGTGTCGATGGAAGCGTCTCTGAAGGAGAAGTGCCTGTGTTTGAAACTCCTTGATCTGGATGTGAGGGAGCAGATGTACTGGCCACAGGTGATTTTGCTGGTGGGTGTGTTGAGGATGGTCCTTGTGTCGACATTCCTGTTGGACTGGATGATGTTCCGTTCGTGTCCTGAGGAGGCATCGTGTTTCCAGATAGCGTATTTGGAGCAGTTGTTGCCTGGGCAAAGACAAACAAGCTTGCGCCAATAATCGTGATGAGCACAACACCCCCAATAAGCAGCACTTTGAGCAGTTGAAACGTGCCCCAGTGTTTTTTTGTGATCGGCGTGGCTACTGGTGGTGGCGTCCCCTGACCTTGAGCGTTCGTCGTCGCAAGCGTTGGCATTGCAGCAGAGTTCTGAAACGGTAAGACGAATGGGCTCCCGTGATTGCCCTGCTCATCGAGAAGGGGAAGATGGAGATCAGCATCGTCTTCTTCTACCGTATAGAAGAGCGGAGGCTGTTTGCCTGATGGGGTTGGTTTCCCTCCCTGAAGTGGTGGTTGGGAACCAGATAGCGATGATATTGGGTTGAAGACATTCTGCTCTTGAGAATCCTGTGGTGGTGTGTTCTGCATGAGATAACCTTTCTTCTCCAGAGAGTACCTGGCTTAAGATGCTCTGTATTCTATCCATGAAATGAATCTTGGAGTGTTTCTGCACTCAAGAATGAGTGTACAAAGCATCTCGGAAGAGTTGGCAGGGAGGTGAGGTGCACCGGAGTGGTGGGAGAGGGGAAGGGAAGGTTCAGCTATTTTTAGATTGTCGAGGCGTAGGTCTCATGACGCCTTTTTCTGTTATCCTCGCAATTCTCAATGCTGTTCCCATGTGATTTTAAACAATCCGAAGGATGTGTGTAAGCGAGGTATCCAGGCTTTCAGGTATACTTGTCACGTAGATGTGTTCGCCATTCCAATACACTCCAGGCGCTGTAGCTACGGTCTCTAAGAAGGAATGTGTACCCTGGCGCGAGAGGAGTGTGTTCAGTCGATCGATAATTCCATCAAGTGTTGATTGGGATGTATCGATCAGGAGTAAGGCAATAGCTGGTTGAAATATCGATGCTCGTTGGAGAAATGCAGAAAGCTCCTGAGTACTGACATGTGAGGTTGATTTGCATTCTATCGTGAGCGTGAGATGATCAAGAAGTGCAACAATATCAAGATCTCCACGCTCATACCCACGATAACAGGTGACACCATGTCGTACTGGAACGAGATGATCAAAGTGTGGATTGCGTCGAAACCATTCAGCAATATACCATTCAAGCGTATGACCAAGGTCTCTGATCCCAAAACAGCGAGCGCCCCTTTTCCACCTGTCCTGGTCTTCTCTCAGGAGTTCCTGGTCCTGCAAAAAGGTCTGGATGGTGTGCCAGTCTGCATCATTGGGAAAAAGAGCGTGCATCGATGCTTTTAAACAAGGTCTTTGAGAGAGTAAGACACGCAATAGTCGACGAAAAGCGGTTTTGCTAAAGAGATGATAAAAGGTGGTATCTGTATACGTGGCTCCGTTGGGACAGAGGAGCCAGCTCTGTCTCACGACATCGGGATCGCTATAGATTGGGCGCGTCGTTGCGACACTCAATCCACGTTCTCGCATCTGTTGAAAAAAACTATCTCCTGTAATCACTTCGTTTCGCAAGGAGTACGGGACAGGAATGGCAAGAGTTGTCTGGTTCATACATGTTCATCTTGACGAGATGGAATCTGAGAGGAGAAGCGATAGGCGCTCGTTGTCCTTTTGGCTTCGATCACATCACTTTCGGTGTCCCGATCAGGTTTCCAGTTTCCCTCAGAAAGTGTTGCCATACGTTCTTTAAACGCTAAATAGACCTGATCAATCATATCTGGATTGCCGAGTTTGCCAAGCTCGACGACGCAACGGCGCATCGCACGTGCAGCTCTGACCACCCGTTCACCATCTTTGCCTGCCCGATAGGCAAACTTCAATTTTTGATCCCAACGCGTATTAACGGCATACATTGCATAGTCATGGAAGAGCTGAGCGGCTCTTCCAATGTGATGCCGACGGTGCTCCTCATTTTGCTCAACGGACAGATTGGGATCAAGAAAGCTCTTCCCCAGTGCACTTTCATAATTTGCCATGATCAAGAGTGCATCTAAATATTTGTCTCGATAGAGCGTGACTGGCTCTTTGACCCAGGCTCCAAACTCTTCAGGGAACTTCTCCAGGAACGATTGAAGGAAGTCACCAGGATAAGCACCAATAAGATTCTGGCACGCTTCTATGACCCACTCAGGAATGGTGCCATTAAGCTTCTCGTCCAGGACACCTTCTTTGCGTGCAATCTGGATCGCATGATAAAGATCATCAATTTTTTCCAGGTCAATCACTCTACAAGATGGGTGGAGCCAATAGAAGCCTGGTTCATTACTGAAGAAATCAACGTCTGTTGTGACCTGATGGCCGTTCTTTGCTAATTCTTTGATGGCGCGATCTAAATCCTGTCGAAGATATCTTTTGGCGGCATCGAAGACTTCTCCAAGTTGATCCGTATTCATTTCACGTCTTTTTCCACGAGCGAGCACATAGGTCAACATTTTGTCGCGGTCAACTGACGCCCCTTGTTTCCAGGCAATGTAGGCAAGTTGAATCAGGCGAATTGCATTCTCCCCTCTCCGTAACTTCACTTCTATACTTGTCCCATCATCGGCGCATACCCAACAACGTATGTGCTTCAAGAGTGTTAATGTGACCGGTTTTGAGAAATCAGTGGGTTCTCGTGATTTCTGTAAGGAAAAAAATGTTTTCGATCCCTCTGCTGGGATGATTTTCTCCAGTTCCTGGGGTTGTAAAGGGACATCAACGACAGGTGATTGCAAGATCTGTTCTGCCTCTATGGCCTTCTCTTCTTCTCTCTCCTCTCCATCTGCACCGTTTTTCGACTTTTCAGAAGCGTCTGGTGGAGACCAGAGAGGGTTTGTCATTGGTAATGGTGTGATAGGAAGATGTGCCTGTTGCCAGGGATTGGTTGGATCTTGCTGGAAGAGGGGAGGGGCAGCGATAGGCCTTCTTGTTTCCCATTCTTTGTGTGGGCTCTGATGTGCGGTCATTCGTCGTTCAAGTTTGTATCGAGGTTTTTGGGTAGTTTCCTGCATTGGTCGTATGCTTTTTGTGCTATGGTCGTTTTTTCGTAAGGAGAGCCATAATTCCCCTATCAAGAGAAAGACCCAGACCCATCCTGCCGCAAGGAGGAAACTAAGAAGCGGGGAAAGAATTTTTACAATAATTGCGGTACGCACCAGTGGAGAGAATTGGGATAGTTGATCCAGCAGCGATAACGAGGGAAGCCATATCCGAATGGTCACCAGGATAGCTATCAGCATCCCAACAGAGCATGCAACAATCAAGCGTGTTCGAGTATGCTTTCCTTCTTGAGGCATATCTCACTCCTTTCATAGAGATATGGAGGATCTCATAAGGCAGCTATGAGATTTTTCTCGATTTATTGAAACCGCGAAGCATTTTGTTCTTACACCTTCCGCCTTGTTTATGATAATTTACAGCATTTGCAACTCTATGATTGCAACAGGGCAAAAAAAGTATCTTGATAGAATCAAGTATACAACAAATTATGAGCTGTGGTCGATGATTGTACAGGTGAATAGTGTTCTCTGCAATTTCTTCTATAGATGTGATTTTCCTTTGTCATCCTGTGTCAATAAGATTTTTCCCACGATGAGGCGCTCCTTCAGGCCGACTAAATTATCCTGCTGGTGCCAGATTGCAGCGCGGGAAAGAACACGGCTCATATCTTGAAATGAGGCAGCTGCAATCCAACTGGCTGTATGCAAAACGGTATTCGTCAGTCCAAGCAGGTGTGGTTGGGCCACTGGTGGCTGACCACCTTGTGCTAGAACGGAGGCGACACACTGTAAGAAGGTAAAGCGGTCAATAATCGAACCAGGGAGGAGGTCGGTGTCTCCGGCATCACAGACGAGCACATGTCTCAGCATTTGTCGAACAATGACCTCGATATGTTTATCATGAATCACTGCACCAGTCCCTCGATAGACCTTTTGTATCTCCTGAATAAGGTAGCGTTGTGTCATGTCTTGTCCAAGAAGTTGGAGGATATCGTGAGGATTGAGTGGTCCTTCGACAAGGGGGGTTCCTCTTTCTATACTTTGTCCTTCTTGAACGACTATCTTTCGCCTGAATGGAATAGTTGTGATCCATTCTGCTGGTTCCTGGCTGTTTGTTGAGGTAAAGTGAATATGATATCCTCCTGTCTGTGGCTCTGTCTCGATCTGTTTTACGATGCCACTTCTTTCTGCCATTGGAGCTGCTTGAGTTGGAGGATGCACTTCAAAGAGATCATTGACCCGAGGTAAGCCTAAGGTAATGTCAGATGCATTGTTGGCGATTCCACCTGAATGAAATGTTCTCATTGTCAATTGTGTTCCAGGTTCTCCAATAGCCTGTCCTGCCAGGACTCCAACGGCGACTCCCAATCGGATGAGTTTTCCTGTTGCCAGATCTGTGCCGTAGCAGGTCTGACAGATCCCATAGGGAGCCTGACAATAGAATGGAGAGCGAACACGTATATGCTCAATACCGCTTTGCAGGAGGGTATCAACCAGGTGTTCATCGAGGAGGGTACCAGCAGCAACATTGCCAGTGTGCTCTGCCAGAACTCTTCCGATCATTCTGCTGCGCATCGTTGGAAGTCCCATGCGGTGGGATTCTTCATGCGTAATAAGCAGGCCTTCTCTCGTCTGGCAGTCTCTCTGGGTGACAATCACTTCCATACCAGCTTCGACAAGACGGCGCGTCAGGTATCCGCTCATGGCTGTATTGAGACTTCTATCCATGAAACCCTTTCGAGCTCCAGATGCTGCAATGAAAATTTCCCAGACAAGTAAGCCGAGGCGATAGTTCGAGAGAACAGGAATAGGAAGAATTTTGCCTGAAGGGCTCGCCATGAGTCCACGAATTCCACTCAGCTGACGGATTTGCTGGAACTTCGCCTTTGTTGCTCCTGATTTGACAATGGTCATGATGGTTCCAAAGGGGTCGAGGACATCTTTGAGCTTTCCACTAATCTCTTCAGTAATCTGCGTCCAAATCTCAATAGTCTGGCGGTACCATTCATCATAAGTCATTTCACCAGTCTTATAGAGTAGATCACCTTCACTCACTTGCTTCCGACCCTTTGCGATCAGCGTTTCTCTTTCTGGGGGAATTTTAATATCACTGATGGCGAAACTTATCCCACTTTTCGTTGCATAGTGGTAGCCAATCCGTTTGATTTCATCCAGCAGGTGAATAGTGTCCTCATCCTTCCCTGTTGAGATACACTCTGCAAGAAGCGCTTTGAGTGTGTCTTTCGTCATTGGATAGTTGCGATACCCAAGTTGCGCAGGTAGGATATCATTGAAGAGCACTCGTCCAATGGTGGTTTCAACACGTCCATGCGCTGGATGCGTTGGTTCTGCTGGTGGTGGAGCAGTATAGACAAACATATCACCAATCCGCACCTGGATTTGTGTATGGAGATCGATGTGCCCCGCCGTATAGGCAAGTCGTGCCTCGTTTCTATCGGTGTAGACATGCCTGCCCTTTTTTGAATCTGGCCGATCCTCTGTGAGATAAAAACAACCCAGTACAATCTCCTGACTTGGAGAGATTGACGGTTCGCCAGAGGCAGGATGACGTACGTTCCTGGTCGAGAGGAGGAGCCGATGAGCCTCCTCCTGAGCTCTTTGGGAGAGTGGGAGGTGAACTGCCATCTGATCGCCATCGAAGTCCGCATTGAATGCTGAACAGACAAGAGGATGCAGTTGAATAGCTTTCCCTTCAATCAAACGAGGATGAAATGCCTGAATGCTTAAACGGTGTAAGGTTGGTGCGCGATTGAGGAGAACAACACGTTCGAAAAGGACTTCGTCGAGGACATCCCAGATCAGCCCATCGCGCTGTTCCACCATGCGTTTTGCCTCTTTTGGGCTGCGGGCATACTGATGGTCCAGGAGCTTCCCAATGACGAATGGTTTAAAAAGCTCATAGGCCATCTCCTTAGGTAATCCGCACTCATGAAGTTTCAGGTTTGGCCCTGCAACAATGACAGAGCGCCCTGAGTAGTCTACTCGCTTCCCCAGGAGATTTCGACGAAATCTTCCTTGTTTGCCCTGTAACACATCGGTCAAACTTTTCATGGGACGACGGCGAGAATCGGTTGTTTTTTTCTTTTTGTGCGCATTATCAAATAGTGCATGACAGGCCTCTTGAAGAAGACGGCGCTCATTGTTCAAAATAATTTCCGGGGCGTTTTGTTCAAGAAAGCGCTTCAGACGATTGTTGCGATGAAGAATATGGGAATACAATTCATTCAGATCGGAAGAAGCAATGCGACCTCCATCTAATACCAGGAGCGGCCTGAGTTCTGGAGGAAGAACAGGGATGGTAGATAAGATCATCCAATCAGGATGTTGACCAGAAGTACGAAAGGCATTGATGACGTGCAGACGGCGGATCGCTTTTTTTGCATTGGCTCCTTGAACTGCGATCTCCTGCTGAAGCGTTGTTGCAAGTTGGTTCAGGTCAAGGGTTGCTAAAAGATGGTGTACGGCATCCCCTCCCGTCCTGGCGATGAAAATCCCAGGAAAAAGCCGAGATACTGTTTGATAGTGTCCCGTTTCTAACAGATCTCCAACAGTGAGTTTGAGGAGGCGCTGATAGGCTTCCTTTTCATGCTGATCACCAGTATCGTAGAACTGATCGTGCGTGTTCCGTCGTTGCTCTTCGTCAATCTGTAGAATAAGGTAACGTTGATAGGTGAGGAGGGACGCAACTTGCCAGGGAGAGAGATCAAGCAATAGACCAATTGTGCGTAGATGCCACGGATGAGCAACAGGTGTTGCCAGGTCAATGTGTCCCATCCGTTCTCGGCGTACGGCTGCTGGCGCAAGTTCTACTCCACATTTCTCACAGATGATGCCTGGCTGTCGTTTATAATGGTATTTGCCACACGTGCATGACCAGTCGCGTATCGGTCCAAAGATGACCTCGCAGAAAAGACCATCTTTGACAGGTTTCTGGGTTCGAAAGTGAATAGTCTCTGCTTTAGTGACCTCACCATGACTCCAATGATGAATGTCTTCTGCCCTTGCGAGACCGATGCGAAGTGCTGCAATAGTATCAAAGTCTCTCATGGCTTTTCTTTCCTCACTCTTTGTTGTGGTCTTCTCTCTTTTTTTCCTTGTGGTGAGAACTGCTTTTGGTACCCACTCCTCAAGCAGTTCTCAGGAGGGAATTGCTTCTTCTAAAAAAAAGTATTCTTAGCGGTTAATTGCCTTTGCCAGACCAGAAACGTCTCAAGGGAGATTGCTGAAGCTTTTGCTGTTCAAGCAGACGAAAAAAGTCATCCTCCTGTTCCTTCCACTTTGCTTCGTTGGCATCATAGATCCTTTGCAGATCTGCAATCTCTGCTTCATACGCCTCAAAGCGACTTTGTAGGACCGCAATAATGGCCTCCTCATCGCTTGCAAATCCTTCACCCTGAAGTTCACCCCATTGCCATTCCCAGGCATTCATATGTCTCTCTTCTGCAAGCAGATTTTGGAAGATCTTGATCCCATGTGCATACAGCCACTGTCGAAAACGAGGCCATTGCTGGAGTACACCCTCTGTATACCAGGGGAGTGGAGCAGGTGCGTAGGAAGGGGAGGATTCCCATGAATGCGGAGGTGGCACGTATGATTGATCTGCTTGAGACCACTGAGATGCCGTTTCGCCTAAAAGTGCGTTATGTTGCTTCCACATTTCCTGATACGATTGGTACATCTCGTGTTGCGTATCGACCAGGTAAAGCGTCTTTCCATCCTTTGCTTGCTCTTTTTTTACCCATCGTTCGCCGTTGGAATAGGCCTGTTGAACTATTGGACTCATGATGTTGGGAGAAATTTCAAGGAAGGCACAGATTTCATGGAGAGAGACCCAACAAGGGACGGTATTGTGGGCTTCTTCTGGTGGCTGCTTCTCATCAAAAAAACCGCATCCAATCATAAGAAAAAATCCTTTCTGGAAGGTATGCACCATAGCTGTATCTGGTTTGTGTCTGTTCTCAACTGCCTGCATTACATGTGGTATTCATCGAGGAATGATGTGCTCCAGACGAAGAATGCGGTGGACCTCGAATCTTTTGAACCCATGACCATAAGTGGTTGCTTGTTCTCACAAATTGTCTCCTGATGCTTGAATGAGCGTGATGAAATGGGTAATGTGATCACGTCTGATTGCCTGTGTATCATCAGCATAGAAAAATTGCCTGGTGAGCCTCGGGGAAGGTGAGGTAAAGGGAGGGAGGGAGGGAGTGGAGGAGTAGGTTCCCCCGGACTGACCAGGCCAGCGTTTTCGTCGATGGTAGGCGCTGCCCAGGCTGTAGTTGTCCATCGAGAATGCCCCAACGCATCTAGAGATAGATCTGGCGATGCAGAGGTAGGATCGAGGTACGTAGAGAACCAGGGCTGCAAAGTGACCCCATCAACATACCCTAAAGTGACCCTTGTCACAAGGTTATTGCGTCCGTATACTTTGAACATATGATCTAATAGAGTGGCAGCCCGACTTCTCAGTGTCTGAAGATGGCTGTACAGCTCTCTTGGACATAGCCTCGGGTACATTTGAAAAAAACACCTCTTTACAAAGAAAGAAGATGTTTGAGAAAGGAAAAGGTTCAATGTTTCGACGTTTGTTATGGTTAGGGGTCACTCTCATGATGAGCCTGCTGGTCTTTGGAGCCGCTCGCCTGCTCCCTCCTCCGCTACGCGTTCTCCCTGCCACACAGTCGCATGTTCTGTTTGTGGGGAGTCAACCTCCAGGGCAATCGAGAAGCTACAATCCACAACCCTATCCGGAGTGGATTGGTGGTTAGAGACAACGATTGGAGTGCCCCGGACAACCGTTGTTTGAGGACGCGCTTCTGACCACGCAGAGTTCCTCTGCATTCGCTCACCCATCAAGGACATATAACCCTGGTCTTCGTCACACTGTTATTCTGGGCCTCTTGCTTAGTATGAGCGAAAAGGCAACTATTCTATCCTTCTCAGAGAAAACCAAACAAAATGCCAGAAAAACTCATGCAAGAAAGGAATATCGCATGAAAGTGATTCAACGTCTCTGTAGTTTTGGCGCAAGTATGCTTCTCGTCCTTGTGTTCTCTGTGGGCGTCTTCGGCACTAATCAGGCCCATGCAGCAACAATTCCTGTAAGCCAGACCGCTCATTCAGGTATACAACAACAGGTAGCTACCCTGCTCCAGCAGGTGCCCGGTAGCAAACAGACTGCCTGGAACGCTGTTTCTCTGGATAATGGTAAAACCATCGTGACCTTTACGACGAAGGCCTATTCCGTCGCTTCAGGACCGAGTAACTGCCGGAGTGGTTGGTTCTGCTTGTGGTATGACACAGGGTATACTGGGGCTGAGGTTCAGTCATCCTCCTATCGATGTGATAGTAGTAGCGCACTTGTGTTGCTGAACTACTTTCCTACCGATGGACTTGGATCTTATATTAATTACAGTCCGTACACGTTAAAAATATACAATGTCTATGATTCGACCATCGATTACGAAAGCCCGGGTCATTGGTCGTCCAACACATCAAGCAACAACGATGTTTACAACGCAGCCTCCGTAGTGGAATCTTGTTAAGAAAGGTGTTTTGAACCTTCGATCTTCTGGTTGATACTCTGTTATTCTGAGGAGTGACAAGATGACGGCGGGAATACCAACGCGAAGCACTTCACGTTGGTATTCCCGCCTATGATGGTGGATATCCTCCCGCGTTGAAGCAAGCGAAGAAGCATTTCTTTGTCAGCGATAATCTCTTGCTGTGTCGGGAATGCAGAAAGAGTGGCAGAGAGTCCCCGGCTCCTCTTTTGATTTGCAGAAATGACAGACATGCTGACAATGCCTGTCATTTCCGATGTCCTACTCATAATTGGGAAGAGGGTTCCCTTTATGCATCGAACTGTTGGCCTGGCCAGAGTTTAAAACAACTGTGAGCGGTTGTGTTTCCCCCACCATCTCAAAGCTCCCCGATCCGGAATATTGAACCAGCGGACCAGTTGTCATATCCGTCCATGCAACGTAGGGGATGCGAGGGTCAGGAAAAGTAGGCGTTCCAACAATATCCTCTTTATTCTGATTATGAAACAGAAGCATTGCGTGGATCGCTGTAAAGACTTTTTGTGCGCTGACAAATGCAATTGTACGAACCCAATACGTCTTACACGTAGATGAGTACCGGAGATCAACTTCACCAAGCGTTGTTGTTTGCTGATTACTTTGGAATACGGGATGTTGTTCGATTGTTTTTGCATCGTGAACGCATCCCTGAATGATCGGATCTTGTTGTTCGCACAAAGCTGGTTGTGTTCCTTTTGTTGTTGCGCAGGTCGCAGTATTCGAGGTTGCTGCATGGGCTCTCGTCATCAATGATGAGAAGCCTCTGGTATGGAGTACGGTTACGCCTAGAAGCATGAACGTTGTCATGAGACAGATTCCAAGAATAAGCAGGATGCGGACGGTAGGATTGTTCATCACTTTGACCATGGTGCACCTTTCTTTCACTATGAGACGAACTTGCTGTCGATGAGCGACTGCTCTTTGCTCTTTTCAGAGTAATATGTTGACCGGGTAAAGCAGGGAGGGAACGGGCAGGGAGTGCGGGGGTAGGGGAGGGGTAGGATCTTCATGCCTCGTATGGAGGAGGGATAGGAACTTTAACATGTTCTTCAACGGGTCGTGGCTCTATGAGACGTTGCTTTTTTCCTGGTATCTTGGTGACATGATTTCTAAATAGCTCTAGCTCTCCAGTATGGTAAGAAGCATCTCGTACTAACCTGCTTATAGTAGTGTGACGCCGTTTATTGTTTTCAATATGCGCGATGTAGGTATGTTTTTAGTCACAATGGCCGTATGGTCACGTATTCGTAAGCAGCCTCCACAGAAAAGAAAACCGCGTATTTTACTTATTGATGAGACATGACGGTTTCTTAAATTAAATGCAAGCGTTGAATTTTTGGTTCATATTATCCGACTTGCTAGAAAGCATTATGTGAGCGTCTGTACCAATATTCATGATTCAACAGAATTTTTTGCGAATGAATGGGGCAGGGCGATCTGGACGAATTCGGCGCTGAAGTATGTGATGAAGCAAAATAGTAGCACGATTAGTACAGTTACAGAAATGTTAGGGCTCAGCCTGGGGGAACGGCGTCATCTATTGAGCTGTTGAATAGGAGAGGGCTTGATATGCGCTCGTGGGGTGCGTATCCCTATGCAAGTGATTGCTTCTGATCTAGAGTATGAGCTTGCAAATACCCAAAGAACTGCAATCAAAGAAGAGTTTGATAAAGAAGAGGAAACAATCAAGATGCTAAAAGTGGTGAGAAGCTAAAGAAGAGGGTCATTTGTATCAGTTCATTAAGCAAAACTACGCATCTGCAAAGTATATAGTTTCGCTTAATGAACTGATCCCTGTTTAATGATATCTCGTCTAGAAACATTGTAGTCAACTAACTTTCTAATGTATAATATTGCATTATTAGCTGAATAAATCTTCTGAGCCCATTCATGGGTAATCTAAGTTCCTATAACATAGATAAGATTGCTCCGCAGGACTAATTTTTGACAATTTGTGTTGAGATAAACCCTTAAAGTAAGGGAATTAAACAAAGGAGCCTTTATGCGTGCCAATCAAATCCAATTTTTACCCTTTTTGGAAGGGAAAAAGCAATTTATCACTCCTATTTATCAACGCCCCTATAGCTGGACAAAAGAACAATGTATGCAACTATGGAATGATATTGTGACTGTCGGAACTGATGAAGCAAGAAGCAACCATTTTCTTGGTTCGGTAGTCTTTATTCAAGAAGGACTGTATCAAGCAGCAAGAATGATACCTTTGTTAATTATTGACGGTCAGCAAAGATTAACCACCCTTACTATTCTTCTTGTTGCTTTGGCCCAAATATCTAAAGAACCAAATAGCTCTATGGCTATAGATGACAAAGATATTTATGATTCATATTTAACCAATGCACATGGTAAAGAAGAAGAGTATTATAAAATGGTATTAACTGAGAAAGATAAAAAAGCATTGCAGCAGTTAATAGATCACCCAGAAAGAATAAAGGATTCTAAGATTAGTCATAGAATTTTTAATAACTATTTGTTTTTTATTGAACAGCTTCAACATGAATCAATTAATCCTCAAGACATATATAACGGTATTAGCAAACTAGTTATTGTCGAAATTTCTTTAGATAAGGATCGTGATCATCCACAGCTAATATTTGAGAGCCTAAATTCAACAGGTATGGATTTATCTCAATCAGATCTCATTCGCAATTATATATTTATGGATATGAATACAGAGGAACAAAAAAGACTTTATAAGTCTTATTGGGCTCCAATGGAGCAGTACTTCGAAATTAATAAGAACAAACATTCTTTACTTGAAGAAAGAAGGTTTAGCTTTTTTAGAACCCCTATGGACTCTTTCGATAGATTTATGCGGGATTACTTAGTAGCTAAAAAGCAAAGGTTAACCTCAAACATATATGCAAGTTTTAAGAAATATCGCCAGTCTAATATTGCCACTAATGTAGAAGACATTATTTCAGATCTTTATCGTTATGCAGGTTACTACATGAATGTTGTACTTGCTCAAGAAAATGATAAAGAAATTAAACAAATATTTCAATCTCTTAGATATTTTGGAAGTAGTATTTCTTATTCATTCATAATAGAAGTGTATAACGATTATTCTAAAGGGGATCTTTTTAAAGAGGATTTTTTGATTATTTTAAAATTTATAGAAACATACTTCTTTCGTCTCTCTATTTGTTCACTACCTGATTTTTTTCTAGATAGATTATTTAGATCAATTGAAATAGACAAAAAAAATTATCTAGCGAGCGTCATAGGAGGGCTTCTTAAATCTGAGATTGATAAACCTAAATTTCCGACAGATGAAGAGTTCAAAAGTGCTTTCATATCAAAAAATATGTATAATAGCCCATTAAGAAACTATATTTTTTTTAAATTAGAAAACTTTAAAAGGAAAGAGATTGTTAATATTTCTGAGTATACAGTGGAGCATATTATGCCCCAAAACATAAAAAAATCATTAGAGTGGCAAGAAGAGCTTGGTGATAATTGGAAAAAAGTACATTCTCGCTATTTACATACTATTGGTAACTTAACTATCACAGGTTATAATTCAGAATTAAGTAATAGATCTTTTAAAGAGAAAAGAGATATGGTGGGTGGCTTTGCTGATAGCCCTCTTCGCCTTAATAAAGGTTTAGCTAAACTAGATCACTGGAACGAAGAAAGTATACAAATCCGGGCGCTGACATTGGCAGAAAACGCGTTACAAATATGGAATATTCCTTTACTAACTAGTAGTCAAGAAAAATATATCAAAAAGTTTGATAATTCATCTAATGATAAAATATATACACTTAAAGATCATAAAGCTTTAAAAGGTGGCATCTATGATTTATATTTAAAGTTAAGGACACTTATTTTGGGACTGGACGTAACTGTTCAAGAAGTGATAAGAGAGAAAGATATAATATTTAAAACAAAAGATGAATTTGTGTGCATTAAACCTGTGAGAAAATATTTAGATGTAATTCTAGACATACCTCTGTCAAGTATTGATGACCAGAGACTAACAGTTGAAGAAATTCCTGCGGATTCTCTATTTGATATTGCAAAAGTTAAGACAAGAATAATAAATGAGGATCAATTAGAAGATGTTATGAAATTGATACGCCAATCTTATGAAGCTCACTTGGAGAGTATAGAAGATTGAAGGAATTTAAATAAGTATTTAAATGATAAAAAGCTCAATAAAAGAGAAAGGAACAGCCACACTATCCGATGGAGAAGCTCAAATAATTTATGCACAAACGAGCTCAAATGAGAGGTATTCTACCACCTAATGTTGCTCTACTAAGAGAAGTAGGAACCGATTGGCTTTGAGAAAGATTTATTTAAGCTTGACTTTCCTTAACTTTTTGTGCTCTTTGTATTAATAAGTGTTTGCTATTAGAGTGTGTCTTAAGAGCCGCCAATGCTGATCGAGATAACCTCGATGCTTCATTATTGAAGAGATATTGTCTGACGTCATATACATGACAAGTGTATATTTCATTCATCTTTGACAAAAAAACCGTCCGTTTCTTCAAGCTGGAAGGGACATCAAACGTGTCCCCCAGGCTCTTAAGACATACTCTTACAACTATCTATATGTTTGAAGCATCTGAAAAAGAGGTTTGTAATGTATAGGATTACAGACTAAATGAATAGATAAAAGCAGTAGCCTCGTCTGCTGCGCTGGAGGACCTCAACAGCCCCGCTTGTAGATGAGAAGCGCCATCTTTGCACGGAAAGAAGCATCTATTACAATGCTAATCTGCGGGGAAATTCCTTTCCAAAGTGGGCCGCGTCTGGTCTCAACCAAAAGAGGCGCGGCCTTTTTCGTAGCCAGAGCCAGTGGGTACTATCTTCGTTCACAATCAGTTGATGTAGATCACTAAAGATATTATAATAAAAGTGATGCGCACAATTGTGTGAGCAAGGGAGAACCAGTTGAAGGATCATCGCCAGCCGACGATGTGTTCTTTCTGGTGGAAAGCAAGTGGTTTTCCGAGCGTCTCGGGACTGGCCTGGATGAGCTCAGATTCTCAGAGTACTCCACAGGTGGCTGGAAAGGCAATGAGGACAGGAAATGACCGCATGTTTTCTCCCAAAACACCTTCAAAAAATGAGATGCTCGGAAAATCTTGTATCGAACGGCTTCCTGTGCTATTCTACAAGGGGAGCTGGTGGCATACCCTATGGATCCCAGTCGGGCTTGAAACAATTGTTTTCGTCACTTTGCTACCACAGTCAAACAGGCGACATACCCTGTGGGGCCCAGTCGGGCTTGAAACTTTGTTTATATGTGCACTGGATCCACAAAACGTTCCCTGGCTACATAGTCAGGGGAGCCCAGTCGAGGGGAGCAATTAATTCATTTGTCGAATTCTTTTTCTGGTCGATGTTGATCAATTCGAGATTCTTTTCTTGCCATATGAGGCACTTTTCATGTTATTTCTGGTTAAAACGTCGCGAATTGGCCCAGCAGTTTCCGACTGCCTTCGAGCAAAATCTCCAGGTCTACGGTAGCCCACAGTCGCACGCCGAACTGCAAGCGCAAGGCATTCGCTGTGGACGGAAACGGATCGTCCATCTGATGCAGGAATTGGAGATCTCGGCTCGCTGCCTTGTCCATCGGGTTGTCACCACGCACAGCGATCCGAGGGTACGTGTGGCTCCCAATATGCTGCAGCGTGACTTTCCGGCTCAGACAATCAATGGTAAATGGGTGACTGATGTGACGTATGTCGCGACACAGCAAGGATGGTTGTACCTGGCTGCCGTCCTCTCACGAGCCGTGGTCGGATGGTCAATGGCAGTGGTGCAGATGAACGGCTGGTAGAGGATGCCTTACGTCTGGCGCTTCTGCGTCGAGAGCCGGGGAGTGGTCTGCTGCATCATTCAGACCGGGGAAGTCAATACACCAGCTAGGGATACCAGAAGTTACTGGCGGACCGGGACATTCAGGTGAGTATGAGCCGCAGAGGCAATTGCTATGACAATGCCATGATCGAATGATTTTGAGCCACACTCAAAGGAGAATGTACCTCACGCTACGTCTTTCAGACCCATGAACAGGCCCGTTCCGTCATTTTCGAATACATTCACTGTTTTTATAACCGGGTTCGTCGGCATTCTCCCTTAGAATACCTCAGTCCTTTGCAGTTTGAGTTCTTACGATCTTAGACTTTCAATTCTCTGCTTCCACTAAAGCGGGTCAATGACATCTCTGATGAAAATGGGGCCAGGTCAGGGTAGAGTAGGGAGAGAGGGACCTTCCTAGGGGGAGAAAAGACGAACTACCAGAGAAAGACCCTCTGAAAGAATCTCTTTCTCTAAAAGAAGAAGAATGTGTAACGATCCTTGGAGGGTATTCAACACCTGTTGCATGCGTTCTGTGGCTTTGTGTGACGATGTTACGACGAGGAGAGGAAGAACTGATCCTGTCGCTTGTTGGTAGTCAAGATAGGCCGTAAATTTGCGCGAGTATTGAACGATTCCTGTTGTCCCACGGTCATATTCGAGGAGGACCATTCTTATCGGCTGATCGGTTGGTGAGAGGGCAAATATGAGCTCGGCATCTGGTCGCGTGTGTTCATCGTCTTGCGTGATTGTATCTCGGTACCAACGGGCAGCCTCATGCGCACTTTTCCACTGGTAGATCATTTCTCCTCGTATGTGTGCACTTTGATAAAGTTGACGCATGAATGAATAAAGTGCATGGGTATGCCACATCTGCCCACTTAGACCGCGTGTTCCCCATTGCCGGTCAAGTTGTTCATCATCGCCTTTTTGATACTTTGGTGGGATAAAGTAATAGCTATAGGGTTCGTCTTTGCGATAAGCCATAAACTTGAGGGCAGTAGAGGTAAGAAGATAGCGCTGCTGTTCAAGTGGAGTGCTACCTTGAGACCAGATTCTGGCCTCAAGTAAGCCAAGCTGAAACAAATGAGTGATATGGTGTTGAAGAGGTTTCATGGCCTGAGGATCTGCCGCAGGTCGTGTTAAGGTCTGGAAGGTAGGCACATCAAGTAATGGATGATGTGCAGCCCACTCGATTATTTCTTTTTCTGCTACTGTCAGCTTCAGGGTGAGCAAACCAGCCCCTGCGACGCTTTGACGGTTTTTTCTTGTGGGAAAGAAGAGCTCGTTGAGGCGTTCTCTGCTGAGATGTGTTGCTTCATCTTGAAGTGAATCACCAACATAGCGTGTTAAGCGTTGTTTGGTGCGTGGAGGAGGAGCAACCGCATCTTTTAGAAGCATCTCGTAGAAGTGGCGCTGGTGTGAGAATTGTTCCACGAGATCTAGCGATGCTGGCTGACGAAGCAAGTGAGCAAGGGAGATCTGGCGGTAATCATCTGACGATGCCAGGGTGTCCAGCTCCCACCAGATGTTTGCATAAACTCCCCTGCTTAACGCATCAAACGTGGTAATTCCTCCCGAAAGAGGGGGCGTGTTTCGTTTCAGACTTACCTCTTCCTGAAGACGAGCCCAGAGAGGAATGCGGTTGCGTGTGGAAATGATGAAGAGATCTGGCCAGTGGTGACGATAGAGTTTCATGCTCTGGCGTAGATCGAGAAGCGATAGTAACCATTTTTCTATCTCGCGTTCTGCCTTTTGGTGCACTTCGCTATCTACATGGATGAGAAAGGCATAAGCTCCTCCTGGCTCCTGGGTTTCAAGGAGGAAGGCTGCGTGGCTCGAGAGAAGATGTCTCTTATGAGCAAAGGTATAGGTGTGTTGCCAGGGTTGTTGGTAGCTGATGAGGCGATGGCCTCTCGACGGCCCTTCGGCAATAATGCGCGTCGCCAGTGACACACATGCGAGATGAATGTGTGGGTGGGCGAGACGAGCCAGGAGATCATCACGTTCTACGTAATAGGATTGTGCGAGTCGTGCAATAGAAAGTGGAGGAGATGAGTGGATGGCAGAACTATAGAGATATAATCCCAGGTCTGTGACATAGTAGCGCTTTTGAATTCCACATGAGGGTTCACGGAGCCGGATTGTCTCAATCAGCCCCAAACTCGACATTTTTTTCAGCTGTGCAGAAAGATTGCTTGCATGAATCTGTGGCTGTTCTGGGTGTACAAGCACACGAAGAAGTTCCTCATGCGAGAGAAGTGAAAACCAGATAAGCCAGGAGAGCACAGAGAGATGAAGTGGAGTGTACTCCTGTTTCTTCAGGAATGCTTCAAGATCCTTTCGATAGAATGGTGTCCAAATTGTGGACGCATATTCGAGAGCGATGTCGCTGGTCATTGTTCACCTCATTCTTGTTCATTTTCCCTGGACAACCTTCTTCCTTCACTGCTGTCTGGCGATAATGGGGGGTGATACTCTGTTTCTTGTTGCTGAAAGGACTCCCCTTGTTGTGCTGGAGGGGCTATACCAACAGGATCCTTTGTCGTATTCTGTTTGCGCTTGCTGCGTGGATGATTCCGCCTCCCATCCCGACTTTCCTGGTGCTCTCCGCCTTTTGACGATGTGTTCGTTGGAAGGTTGTTTTTAGGTGTTGCTGGCGGATCATCACTCTTTTGTTGTACCTGTTCTTTTGTTTTGGATGGCGAAGACGTACCAGGAAATGGAGTAGTTCGGTCTGGTCCTGCTGTTTGCTGACGTATATCTGCTGCTCTCTGCTCTGCCTCCTCTCGTTCCTGCCTGATCTTTCGATCTGCCTGTGCATCGCGCTGTACTTTCTGTGCAAATGGTATGACATTGAGAAACTGTGACAAATGCTGTGCATAATCTCGATCAATATCGGCCGCTAGCGCATTTTGTTGCTGGTTCGATTGGCGGATCTCATCGGCTTGTCGTATGTGCAGAGGGGTATGTTGCCATGAAGAAGGTTTGGCAAGCGTGACAGACACGATTTGCACCGGGTAGCCCGTAATGGCAAGTCTGGCGTAACAATGAAGTCTGGGTTGACTGATAATGTGTTTCTGTTCAACGACTTTCCGTAACTCTTCTTCGAGCAGCTTTGCATCTGCCGCTGACACGTTAAAGGCACAGATATTGTCGCAGGTCGAGAAGACCATTTCGAGCAGACCATCTCGTATTTTGTTCAGTCTTTTTAGATTCTGTGTTGCCAGGAGCATACTGCATCCAAATTTCCCGTCCTCTGAGAGGAGACGGTCATAGTCACCACCAGAGAATGCATGAAATTCGTCAACAGCGCAGAATACTTTTCTTCTTTTCAGCAGTGGGAGCGATTCTTGCATGCGGAAGGCACGATGCAACAAATTGATGAGGGTACTTCCAAGCACATTCACGGCTGCATCATCCATATCACGTGAGGAGAGAGCACACAGGACAATCTTGCCCTCAGTAATACTCGTGTGTATGGGGGCTCTGGTGATTGGTTGACCAACAATTTTCCGAATTTGTTGGTTATCCTGAAAGACACCAAGCTTTGTGACAATTGGCATGATCACCTCGCTACGAAATGAGCTCTGTTTAGGAAGGGCAAAATAGACATTTTGCCACCAGACAAGCAATTCTTGATGCCAAATTTCTGACATATCAAGCTCATCAAGCACCTGAAGGGCGTAATCGGGATATTGTAACAGTGGATTAATATCTAAAAGGGTATATTGTTTCTTTGCCTGTCCTTGCTGAACTTTTTTCTGATTGAGCGTATACAAGAGCAAGCAGACGGCTTTTAGGAAGTAACTCATCCTTGGTCCCCAAAAATCTGACCAGACACGCTCAAAGCTCGACATCAGGTTTGCGACAGCTTGATCTCGGGTAAAGCCCATACTGGCATCAAGCGGATTGAGTGCCACAACATACTGAGTATCTGTCAGATCGAGGAGAATCACGTCTTTGGACCGATGAGGCGGAATGAGGAGCAGGAGATCTTCGATCAAATCTTTGTGAGGATCGATGATAAAAAGACCTGGCTGGGGGGTGTGATCTCGTACCGTCTGCATTGCTGCTTGTGCAAGCAATTGAATGAGCGTCGATTTGCCGTAACGAGATCGTGCCACGAGAAATTTATGGCTGAACAAGGTTTCATATGGCAGATACACTGGAATAGAGAACCCACGATGGCGAGAATGACCAATGAGAGCGGGTAGAAGAGGCGCAGGTGTCTGCTCAATCTCCTGGGCAATTTGAGGAGAAGCCAATAAGTGCTTTACTGATAGGCGTCGGATCAGCGGGAGATCTGTAACTGCCTGGGGTAAGTGAAATGCGCCTGAAAGTTCCAGACCATTACAGATATCCGGGCCTGGAGCACCACCATGGATAAACTTGAGCCATGGATGATGATAGGGGAAAGCGGCTGCAATACAGGGAAGAAGTGCGGCCTGTTTGTATTCTGGCTGAATATACTTTGTGTGCTTCAGAAACAGGCTATTGGCAGAAGACAGCGTAAATTGGCGGTATGCGACTTCCAGTCGTTTGATGTGGGTCTTTAAGTGCTCTTCTGTTGAGTTTATGTGTTGCCCAATAGCCACTACTCTCAGGTGTGTATAAAAGGCCTGACGAGAGAGTTTTTCGGATACCAGTTTCATATCATAAATGTCCTGACGGCTCTGTTTGATATGCCACCAGAGAAGGGCGATTCCAGTGGCAACCAGAGCTATGAGGAACAAGGTGAGAGAGAACCAGGCATGCATTATATACCAGTGATAAAAGAGCAGCGAGCCAAAGATGCCACCAATCAGCAGCATCGTTTTGAAGCCTTCAGATGCCTCAGTAGAGGGTTTCCTCTCACGCGTACGTGCGTCACGCTCTCCTTGCAAAGGATGTTCAACGGATTTGCGAATATAGCGTCCAATCCAATTATCTGGAGCTCGTACAAGGGCAAGTTGGCAGATGCAGCGTTGTCCTGATCCGAGTGGCTCCATCGCAGCAAGAATGCCTGCTAACGGATCTGCCCCAGGTTCTGTCAGCGTTTTGCCGCTGAACGTTTTGAGCGGCATCCATGGCTTTTGTGAAAGCGCAAATTCTCCGACAACTGCATGTTCTCCAGGACGCAAAAAGAGAGGATCGGCAGCAGGTTCAATACGGTGGAGCTCAGCTTGTGGATACTGTGCAGAGAATTGTTTGCAGAGCAGTACGAGTTGTTTTGCAGAGGAGGCTCGGAGAACAAATCCTTGCTCTCTCCGGGTCCCAACGAGTTCCAAGCCAAAAACCTCATCTGTCGCGCAGGCTTGAAAAAAATTCTCCATCGCGCTTGCTTGTAATTCTCCCTCTTCGCTCGGCATAATGAGCATCACGTGCTCGGTACCGACTGGGGCCGTAATACGCTCCATCTGTGGCAAGGGCGCAACTGGGGTGGTTGCAGCATCGGCGTGATGAATAGTGGAAGTCATTCGCTGCCCCATATGGTCTTCTCCTTCCTATAGTTCAACGGACGCAACGAGAAGCTAGTTCAACGGGCGAAACGAGAAGCGTGTATGAGACGTGGGGATGTATTGAGAAAAAGAGCGGCCATACCAGTAAGAATGTCAGGGTTGTTGCCAGAAGCAGCGCTATGCGATACTGTATGCGTGGTTGGAAAAGGACATATGGACACCCTTGTAGACCCTCGATGGTACGCTTGATCTGTCTTAAAAGCAGGATCCATGCTATCGAAATGAGTGAATGGAGAGAGTTCATTGGCTTGCTCCTGTTTCTGTGGTCTAAGGGAAAATTAAGAGACAGTTTTCCCCTGCCTGCTCGCTTTTTGTCGCATAGCGCGTTGTTCAACAGGGTCCGTCGTAAAAATGGCGCGGTAGATAGGATTAGACCAGATGGTAAGTGAAGCGTATTCGTTCCCCATGCGTAGCACACACTGACCAGGAATGCTCTGAATGAGGATGCGCTCCAATTCTTCTGGAAGATGAAGTTTTTCCACTGCGGTTCGTTGCATTCCCAGGAAAAAGACGGTTCCTGCATTCGAGAGCACCACTTGACCAGCTTCCAAAAAGTCCCTCGGATGCTGAGAGAGGGTGATTTGTGCAATACCAAGCTTTCTAAATCCTCGACTTCCGCTTTCGAGGTAGCGACGACCAGCCGCATTTTTCAGCAGGTAAGACGCCTCTTCAACAATATAAGCCAGGTAGCGATCATCTCGTCGAAGCGCCCGATGTCGCATGAGAAAATTCTGAACAACATAAGTCATCAGTGCAAACCATTTGCTATCTAATTCTTTAATGGAAAAAATCGTGAGCGGTTTTTCGAGCGAGATACTTGTCTGACCCTGAAAGAGATAGGCAGCTTTTTCTAATCGTTCAAGGAGTGATTGGCGCATGCTCTCAGAAGAGGCAGGTGTGGTCTGCATTTTCGCGATGAAGTCAACCAATGTTGGCGCTTGTTTGAGGAGGGTATCGGGATGATGTCGAATGGCCTCTGACGTGATGCCTGAAGCGGCGTAGGCAGCACGTGCGACCGTGATAAGATACGCTTCCTCACTTTTGGTGAGCTTTGTATCCTCATCGGTGACAAGCAAGGCAAGTCCAGCCATCAGGGAATTATCGAAAAATTCTGCAAGGATATCTGCTGGATCATCTGGGTCAACGTCGGCTGGCCCAAACGGAATGTCAAAGAGGTTTATCGGACAACTCCGCGCCAGATTATAACGCTGGCTTTCTCCTGAGAGTGTTTCATGTAAAGGGAAGTAATCGTCGTCTTTATCGAGGACAATGACATCGGCAAGCCCAAGCCCCATACATCCTGTGGCAATGGTTTTTCCTAGCCAGGACTTTCCCTGTCCAGTCTCGCCAATGACGACGATATGTGGGTTCGCGATTTTCTTATCTGAGGACCAGGGATTGAGGTAGACAGGCCGACGGGAGAGGTCACTGCCCGTATAGCCTAGAAAGACGCCTGTTGGTGTCCCCACCGTTCCGCTTGTTCCTGGAAGCATTGTTGAGACAACATCACTGGTTAACTTGACCCAGTTTTGTAAGAGATCCAGGCCAGTTGGTAAGCATGATTGCCAGGCAAGATCTTGCTGATAGAGCGCCGAGCGAGCTTGAATCTGCATATCTCGTAAATGAGAAAGCAGATAACGCGAGCGTTGTTCTAGCCGCTCTCGTGTGCTTGCATGGATACAGATGGTTATCGAAATGTCGAAGATTTTCAATTTTCGAGAAGCCAGGGCATTGGTGACGCGACGAATTTGTTCTGCTTCGACGTTCTGGTCTGCTTTAGTGATGCGGAGTGTTTTTTGATCGGAGAGTCGCTGGCTCTCTAATTTTGTTAGCGCTTGCTCTAACTTCATAATCATGAACCGGCTGTCAATGGGTTCGAAATGGGAGGAGATAAGGAGGGGTAAGCCTAGATCATGGAGATTATTGATCCATCCACAGAGCAGGTGATGACCATATCCAGTGATGGTGAACGTTTGTGTATAACGCTTTTGTGTTCCTGTTTGTATCTGTAGGACATCTGGCATGAGGGTAATTGCAGATGGGGCGAGAAGATCTGCAACCTCAATGACGCCGGTTTCATATCGATTCTGGTTACTCGGGCTTGTATAGAAAAAGGTTCCATGGATCCCTCGTACCTGTTTTTTATAGGTGGTCTGAGTTTGTTTGATCGTATGTTGTGGTGTTTTTATGTGGTGAGCTTGAATGGCTTTCTTCTTCTCTCCTCTTGTTTGATCATGTACGGAAGCGATTGGTGCTGTCGGGAGCAGAGAATGCTTGTTTTGATGAACGTGTGTTTGGTATGACCTCTGTTTTTCAGAGGGGACCAGTTCTGGAATAAAGGTAGGCAGCGCACTTCCTGGAGCCAGGCAACAGGCAAAGAGTTGCAAAAATTCCTCATTTTCGAGTGTCCAGATCCGCATATCTAGCTGTTGAATGGCTTTTCTCACAATAGAGACCCGAATACGAAGGTGATCAAGCACTTGCACCTGCGATAATAGAGCCGCTTTGCGAAAAGTGAGGAGGTGAGCGATGCTAGAAAGTACTGATCGTGATGCCCCATCTGGATGTCGTAAAGAGGTCTCTGCGTTCGAAACAGAAACAATAAGAAAATGTCGTGTCCGTGTACAGGTGGTCATCTGTCGTTCCTGCTCGTGGAGACTCGCCTTCTGGAACGCCTGTAAATGTGGGGTGTGAGCAAGGAGAGAGAGTGCATCTTTCTGGAATGTCAGCGCTGGAGCGTTCTGTGGATCAATCTGCTCAGAAAGAGAGAGGAATTGAAGATGAAATTCTAGTCCATTCAAAAAACCTTCAAAACGGCGAAACACACGCACCTGTTCACTTTCTGGAAGCAGACAAATGTTTTTCCCTTCAATTTCTAGCGCCATCCAGTAGCGTGCAATATCCCGCTTTTTCTGCTGATGGATCTTGCCACCAATGCCGTTTTGGAGAAGAGCGATAGGCATCCATACGGCTTGAACTGATGGATACTGTCTTTCACCTTGCGGTGAGTTGGCCCGATTCTTTTGTATGGGATGCCAGATTGTTTTCGCCGGGATTGTCTTTGATCTCATGAGTAAATAGAGCCAATAGGCAAGCGACCGACCTTGAATCTTCCCATGAACAAAGATCATTGCTGCTATAGTAATCAGTGCACAAACAATCAGACGAGGAATGATAGGGAGCGATCCTGTAAAGGAAAAACTCCCTGTTGCAATCCCAAGATCTGTCAGGAGTTGTGTCAGGTTCATCCCGAAGATTTTCTCTTCAAACGTGAAGAGATGTCCGGAAACTTCCTTTATAAGTGGATTGGCATCAAGTGGATAGGGATGAGGTTCTTTTTGCATCATGGCTCTCCCTCGTAGAGAGGATGACACTTTTTATGCGCCATCCTCAGAATATTTGCACTGAATAACTGTTATAAGCGTAAGTAGTTGTTAGCCGTGAAGTGCTCCTCCGATTTGCTGCCCAAAGGTCACAATTGCGCCCGCTGCTGCAATAAGAGCTGCGCAGAGAAAAACTTTCCTGAGATTATCCCATCGCTTATTGTATGAACTGACGTTGGTATCATCCGTAAACATGATCATGATCACGGAGACAATAATCATCAATCCTGCGATAGTTAAGCCCAGGGTGGCTGCATCCGACTGAAGATCTTTTAAAATGCTATTAAGGGTAGAGAGTGTTCCGTATTTCATGATGGTTCCTCCATGGTGCTCAGAGGAGAAGTCTGGCACCGATAACGACTGCTCTCATCACTTGATCAATTCCCTGTGTCCCCTGGATGGACGTCGATGGGAAGCGTGCAAGGAAATCAGGGATTTTTGCAACGAAGAGCAGCATTGCAATAGCCAGTAAGAAGCCGTTCAGTCCAGTTTGCCCTGCACTTGCGAGGAGTGTAAGGCCTAATGTAAAGGATAAAAACTGTACAAACTGTGTAAAAGTGACAATGATAAATAAACGTCCCCAGTATGAGAAGACGGAGGAGGTTTGTGGGAGGAACGAGAATAAGATTGCAATCGGAGCAAGAACGAATAATAAGTTCCATAATACTAACCGTTCAAACGCCTGGAATATGAGACGAATGAGTGTAATGTTCAACAAGGTGATGAGACCAAGGTAGAGCCAAAGTCCCTGCCCCTGGGTGATCTTTGCGCCGTTGTTCACTGTGTTAAAGAAATTTGCAAGGTTCGCATTGATCGTACCGCACAACAGATTGTTAACGATGAGCAGATCCTGACCAAAGAAAAAGCTGAGATTCATCATGAGCGCTGTCACAATGATTTTCGGGACAAACTGGCTCAGTGGAAGGGTAAGTGATCCAGTACTATTGGAAATCATGATTTGAATCGTTCCAATAAGAATTAAGAGGAGAAAAAACGCATTCGCAATAGACAACATGAGGCCCCAGGTTTCAATTATCACCTGGTTTGTGACAGTCAACTCCATTGGAGTGTTGCTCATATATTTCACGACAATGGGTTGCAATGGTCCAAGGACACCTGTTCCAACTCCCTGGTTTGGTGAATTCAGAATGACCTGTATCGCCTGGAATAAAAGTTGATAATTCATGAACGATTTCCTTACTGTTGGATCTGTTTTCGTTTTGAGCTTTTTGGTGTGACGCCTTTCTCTTCTGACACTCTGAGCACAAGCTTATCAATCCGACCGTGGTAGCAGGGATGGAGATGAGGGGGAATGGCCTGTATGATAAAGGTAGAGGGAAGAAGGAAGCACTGAGTAGTCTCATGCTAGCAAGAGAAGGTTGCATGAGAGATAGAGTGCTATCTTGCTACTCTCAGCATTGTAAGTCCCATCCACTTGAAAATGTCAGGTCTTCTCTATAGCAGTATTCTATCTTCTTGTTCTTGTGGGGCCTCTGCGCAAAGGTATCTCTGACCAAAAAGAAGAGCACATATCGTGTAGAAATGCTTCTGAAGCTGTCTGATCCAGCGGTCAAATGTTGGCAGATCACCGTTTCATGTCTCATTTCACCGCTCGTGTTCTGCGACAATCAACCTTCCCTTCTCATTCCTCTCGCCTTCGCCTCTCTTCCAATCTATCTACCCCTGTCTTCTTGCAACTCATTTTGTACAGTAGGTGTAGTCCTCATGCATAGGACGAGAAAACGTGTTTGTTTTTACTACCACCATCGCAGAGACATCTGGAGGAATGCCTCTCTGACGATGGTGAAAGCCTTCGTCATGGACATCCTCAGAGCAACAGCGGTGTGGAAGAAAGAAGAGGGAGCTTCCATGATGAACTATGACTCACCCAGTACTGCCAAAATCAATGCCCCTATCGTTGCTACTGCCATGTTTGAAGGTGGGCAGGCATTTCTGAAGATGATCAGTCGTATGGCCTCTGAGATTGATGAGACTAAGCTTGCTCAGAATGAGCAACAGATGGAGCAACGCTGTGATCGCGCCTTGAGCAATGCAAAGCGTGCTCGCAGTAATCCAGTTCCTCATCTTCTATCAGCCGTACGCAACTGGTCGCGCAAGCAAGCCCTCGTCCTTCTTCGCGAGAAGTTGGCAGGCAAGTCAGTGCAAAAGGATTTCTATGAACCGTTTCAATTTGCTCTTCAACAAGAGATCTCAACGATGATGCTGGATCTCCAACTGTTCTGGGAGCAGGAAGATGAGCAACGTGCAGAAGCAGCGAGAAATCAAGCGGTAGAGAAACGGAAAGAGGCTGAACAGGCCTATGGCGCAGCATATCCCTACGTGCGCGGCCTCAACGAAGCTGTGCTGGATGGGGAACGTTATCGTCAGGTGATTTTCAATGATGGGCAGCAAGCAGCTCACATGTGGGCAAACAAATATGAGGAGAGCGTGAAGGCACGTGAGAAGCAGCTTGAGGAGCGTGAAAAACTCATCAAGGTGCAAGAGAAAGAGGGCCATGAGCATCAGATTGCTCTGCGTTCCCTTACCAAGTGGGACGATCGCAATTCCTTTGCAAACACAGTTGTAAACACAGGAAAAAATACGATTGGATGCCTCGTGGTATGGGTCCTGGTCATTCTTGGCATCTTGCTTGCCATTTATCTCGCGTTCCCTCATCCTCATAGTCTCTTATAAGGAGGTATATCAGGTTTATTCATTTATTGGCCTGGAAGGGGCAGCTCTGCTGCATTCCTTCCTTTTCACCCAACCTTGTCCTGCGCATCCGGGACAGACGTCACTCGTGTGAAGAAGAGGGCCTGAGCTCAAATACTTGAGCCAGGGGTCCTACGAGAGGATGGAAAATGTGTACGATCGCTCCCTTTCTGGTTGAGCTTGCTCGTGTGACACCTTCTCTCCTCTCACTGATGCCGGTATGAGTCGAGTCTTGTTCACGTTCGCTCCCTTCCGGGTTGAGCTTGTTCTTGATACGATGCTCCACTTTTATCGTGACGTATGATCATAGCTCAAAAACAAGAGAAAGAGTACCTGGGTTTTCCCTCCTCTTCTCTTGTTTTCGTCTATTGTGCAAGATGAGTAACCTTCTACGTATTTGACACGGGAGGAGAGCCTGTGCTATTGTTAGCCTGGAATTCAGCAGGAAGCAGTTCAAAAAAGCTTTGTAAAGGATCTCTCCATTGGATCATGCGGCGATAGCGATACCATTTCTCGCTGTGTGGGGACTCGACAAGCATCCGCTTAGCTATGAAGTCGCCCACCGCCGTATTATGCCCTTTTTCAGCTAACCGACTTTACCACCAGAGCGCATAGACAAGGAAAAAACCAGGCCGTGGGCGACTCCTCCAGTATCCATGGCTTTTTTCGTCTCCAAACATTTTTACCTGGAGGAAAACATGACAGGAAGCTTTTACGACAATATTGCGAAGAAATTCGGTGCATCCGGCCAACAGGGGCAGCGCAGCACAGAATATCCCGTAGGTGATCCAGAGAAACTCTTCGAGCAGAAGGTACTCGAACTGGGCAGGAAAGAGACGATCGCTCTGGACGCAGGCTGCGGCAGCGGAGGGTTTACGCTGCGGATGGCACCTCATTTCCAGCGGATTATCGGCATTGATAGCTCGGGAGAACGAGTGACTCAGGCGCGGGCAGAGCAGCAAGCGCAGGGCATCGGCAATGTGCAATTTGAGAGGTGCGTGGCGGAGGAGAGCGGCTTTGCTCCTGCAACCTTCGAGGTCGTCTACAGTCGGCGCGGGCCGACGCCTTACCGTGAGTTTCACCGCATTCTCAAAGCAGGTGGACACATCCTACACATCGGCATTGGCGAGAAAGACGCCTGGGAACTGAAACGCATCTTCGGGCGCGGCCAGGGCTTCTGGGAATGGAAGACCGGAGCCCTTGAGCAAGCCGAAGAGCAGCTCCGGCATGCAGGCTTTCAGGTTGTCTATGGTCAGAAATTCTTGTACGACGAATACTATGCCTCCTACCATGATCTCGACCTTTTCCTGCAAAGCGTGCCAATTTTTGAGGATTTCGATTCAGAGCAGGATAGAGCGCGATTGGAAGCATATGCTGCCACGTCTCAGACCGACAAAGGTATCCACCTGCCACGACATCGCTTTGTCGTCGTCGCCGTGAAATCCTGATCGGCAACGTATACCTTCCCTAATAAGGGGTTACGAGATGACTGCAAGCTGAGCGCCTACCTTACCCGCGGTCATCTCGTGACCCCTTGGTGACAAAACTCAAAAGCTCAGCAGTGCAAAAACATAAGGGGCACCCACCTGCTAATGTGCCATAGACGAAGCCTGGCCGAGAAAATGTGAGAAGAAACCGACTCATTTTCCTGTTCCTACCTCCCTCCTCCCTCTCAACTCCCCCTCATCTACAGGGCGGTATTCTGTATAGTTGAAATGAAAAGAAAAAAGATACCGCGGATGACTCATCTGCACCTGGTAGCAATACCGCCATTGTGTCGTCGTTTTCCTTCATCATTGAGAAAGAGGATGTCGACGATACAAGCATTGTCAAGAGACTCTCTTGAAATGAGCTGAAAGAGGATTGCAGGGCCTTCATAGTTTCTATGAGCGAACTCTCCTACTGGTCAGTACCTATCATCTGTTCTCTGTATGTTGTAGGGAAGAAAGCGTCCTCTGTAGGTTGTTGCAAAAGATATATCTTGTGTCATGTTTTGTGCGTTAAAAGGAGAAGTGTTGCTCTCTGCTAATTGTTCCTGCGTCTATCGAGAGTATGATGGCAGGAAAAGTGGAAAAGGGAGAGAAAAGACACGTTGTAGGAGCGATACAGCATTGATCCTCGTATATTGTTCTGTCAATGGCGTTTGTATGCAGGTTGAAGCATTGAGCAATACCCGCTTCTTGTTTTGTTGCTGTGTTTGTGTCAGTCAGAAATCAGTTGGTTGAAAAGGCCATTGCCCCCATCTTCTCAGAAACAACAGCTTGATCTGGAATAACGAGTGCAGAGGAGGGCTTTTTGTGCTTTTTTCAGCACCATGATGAGGCTGTTTTGTTCCTGTTCATCAGTATTTTTGAAGAAAGGAAAGAGTATGCCCATAGATATCACTCTGTTTCTCCAAAATATCCAGGCAGCACTTATCAATCGCCAGTATCACTATGCGCAATTCCTGGTCGACTATACCATCAATGTTGTACAGGATGATGCTCGCCTTGAGACTCAGTTCTCCCCTTTTGATGTCAGTATTGGATTGCACCCGGGACGTGTCCGTCAAGAAAATGAGGATTGCATTTTAGCGGTGCAAGGAATGAGAACCACGCAGGAGGAGTTTGGACTCTTTGTTGTGTGTGATGGGATGGGAGGCCATGACCGCGGTCAGGAAGCTGCGCATCTTGCCGTTCAAACCATTCTAGAAACGGTCCTTCCTGTCATCGGAAAAACCAACCTCCCTCTCAGCGAGCGCATCTTAGTAGATGGTATTCAAGCAGCGAATCGTGCTATTTATGTACGAAATCAAGGAGTGCACCAGGAACAGGTCGCAGCAGGAAGCTCCCCCACGCTCTCTCGACTTCATCATATGGGGACAACTGTGACTGCTGTCCTTCTTTTTCGCAATATTGCCTATATTGCCAATGTTGGTGATAGTCGCACCTATCTCTACAATCAATCCCTCAAGAAGATCACAAAAGATCATTCTCTGGTAGCTCAATTACTTGCGGATGGTTACCTTCAAGAAGAGGAGGAGATGTACACCCACCCCAGCCGTCATCAAATCTCGCGTGCATTGGGAGTCAAGCCTTCTGTAGAAGTCGATACCTTCATGGTTCCTCTGCTCGGAGATGAAATTCTCCTTCTGTGCAGCGATGGATTGTGGGAAATGACCCGTGATCAGAAGATCGAAGCCATTCTCGCTTCTTCCTGGGCGAATGCTTCATTGATGAGCAATCGCCTTGTGCAGATAGCTCATGAGGGTGGAGGAAAAGATAATATCGGATGTATTGTTGTCCAGTTGCAACGACGTGCTGATATCAGTTCAGAAGAAACAGTGCTTTTTGGGCCCGTGGTTGCATTGAAGAAATGATGTTGTGCTTCACCATTCAAGATGAGAGTGGCGAAAGGAGTAGCGGTGATGAATGAGTCATCATCTGGGTCCATCCGCACTTTCACTCTCTATCAAACCGCACTTGCTGCGATACGTGCAGGCATTAGTTTCATCCCCATTCTGGCGGACGGCACCAAGAGTCCTGCTATCCGTTGGAAAGATTTTCAGCAGAAGCTTCCAACGGTGCGTGATGCAAAAACGTGGTTTTCTGGGAAAAATCGTGGAATTGCCTTTATCACGGGTCAAGTGAGTGGTGGGTTAGAGATGTTAGATTTTGATGCTCATGGTATCTATGAGCGGTTTGCTGAGCGAATGCATCAGGAAGGGTTCGCCGCGTTACTCGAGCGTATTGAACAGGGCTACAAGGAGCTTTCGCCAAAGGGAATTCATCTCTATTATCGCTGTTCATCTGCGGTCGAGGGAAATAAAAAGATTGCTCAACGTCTGATTCAAGGTCCTCCCTATGCCCTGAGTCTCATTGAGACGCGAGGGGAGGGAGGATATAGCATCGGAGCTCCTTCCAGCGGAGCGGTTCATCCCAGTGGTCGGCCTTATCGAGTGCAGTCTGGGAGTCTGGAAACTATTCAACGCATTCAACCTGAAGATCGTCTGCTTCTTCTTTCTGTTGCCCGTACGCTTGATGAGGTGCCTCTTGTGGGGCGGCCAGTCAGTCGATCTCGAGCAGACGTACAGCAGAATGCAGGAAAACGATTGCCAGGTACCATTTTCAACGAGCGGGCAACGTGGCCAGAAATTTTGGAACCTCATGGGTGGATACGGGTGAGAAGCATTGGGAAGGAAGATTTCTGGAGAAGGCCAGGGAAAGAATGGGGAATAAGTGCTACGACGAATTATGAAGGAAGCGATTATCTCTATGTCTTCTCAACTTCAACCCTGTTCGAGTCACGTGTGGGGATAAGCAAATTTGCAGCCTATACCTTCCTTGAGCACGCTGGAGATTTTTCAGCAGCGACAAAAGCTCTTGTGGCACAGGGGTATGTCGAAGATGATAGGCAGCCATCTGTGCGTGAGTGCTCCCCTTAGCAACCTGTTCATGCTTCAAGCGAGATCGGCATCTCTGCCGATCTCTTCTTATTCCAGAGTCGGCCATCAGGAACGTCGGTGTCATGACGCATGTGAAGCATCACGATGTCTGCTCCGTTTTTCTGATTGTTGTGATGTGTAGTGGGAAATGCTGGTCTGAGTAATGAAAAGAAAGAGGCTTCTCGATGAAAAAGAAACCCAATGATTGTACTGCTCTCATGTCACATCCGTACCTTGCTACTGGCTCAGTGCAGGTTCGCGCTGCACTGAATGCTCTGGAGCATCTCCTTATGTCCAGTACGCAAGAAAAAGTTCTTCTCCTCCTTGAGCAAGCGTCCCTAGAAGAGCTGGCGCAGCTCTGTATCGAGCGTTTACTGCTCTACACTCCAGTAAAAAGCATCCTTGTCCTTGTCCCTCCAAAGATGAAAGGATCACTTATTGCGTCCTGGAAACACCTTGTCATATGGAACAATGAGTGCACCTATGCAGAACAGTGCTCTTTGCAATTTCAGTCAATCTCTGATCAGGCCGCCCATGTCTGTCTTACGACGCTTATTGATATACAGAAGCAGGGAGGGATTGATTCTGTACAGACCTTCTTTCGCGCATTTGATGTTCTCGTGCTCTATGACGTCCCATCCAATCCAGGCCCTGTATGGAGTCAGGTTGTAGATTTCTTCGCTGTTTCAGGGACGCGTGTGATCGGATTGAGCTCGCAACTCACTTCAGAGGATGGGTCCTTGTTCTTTGGGGCGGTTGCTGATGGAAAAAGTCCCATGGATCAGAAATCGAGACAGGCGTGCCCCTGATCTTTCAGTTGTCTGTTTCCGATTGTTCATGGCATGTGTTTTGAGGCCAGGTCCCCCATTGAAGGAACGCTTTTTGGCTCATTCTCTTCATTGGCTCCCTGGTCTTTTTTGTTTTCCACACTGTGTCTTCTCTGATACGTCACTCAAGCGCCGATCTCTTCCATAGGTGAGAAGAGAGGTGTTTTTGTGCTCATAGACAGGCTCCTGTGAGCCAGATGTTCTTAAAGAAAGGAGAAGTGCCTTATGTCTCCTCACGTGAACCATACGTTGCTTACTACTGGAGAAGTAGCTCGAACGTTACGTGTGAATAGTACGACTGTTCGGCGCTGGGTCAAATCTGGTGTCTTAGCCGCAGTCATTTTGCCTCATACAGGGAAAAGACAGGAGTATCGAATTAAGCAATCGACACTTGATACCTTGCTGAACTCAGGGCAACTTCCTCAGTAAATCTCTTTCCACGCTTTTCAGTGCATGTCCAGATTTTCAGCTCTTCGCCGTCAGCATGTTTCCAGAAAACGCAACCATACAAAGGATCAGGTCCATTATGAGGTTTTTACGGTGGCCTCGCGCACCTCCATCAGTTCTCTGCGGCCTCTCTCTACAAGCCGTGTCCGGCTTTTTCTTATTGTATCGCTATCCCTATTCTCTTCCACACACAAGGAGTAAAAGAACCATGAGTCATATCGAAGAAGGAAAAACAAATCTGCTGTTTCAAGAATTCCCTGCATTGCTCCGCCAGGGGAATCAACAGGCTCTGGCACAACATCCCTGTATGAAACTTCTTCATCAAGCCGCTTTGCTGGTTGCCAGGCAATACGATGGAGAGCTTCTGCCCTACTATTATACCTATTTTGGACAGGAACGACTGGCCAATACAGGCCTTGCTGTGCATATTCCTGTACGAGCTGGCAAACCAGAAGGTGAAGCCCTTCCTCGTGGAATCGGGCTCATTGTCGATGAACAAACAGGTGAGTTAAAGTTCCTGGGCGATCCCTGGGGTGTTGATGAGCACTTCTACCAGAAAGTGCAACATGCCATCGTGCAAAACTATACCGTTCTTGCCCACATGGCAGTCCTTCAACACATGCAGTATCAGGTAAGTACACAACAGATTGATGAGCACATTGCCATCACTGGAGGAAGCTATGCCGTCGCTTAAAACGATTCATATCCTCGTGAAGGAAGATGGCTCTGTCACAACCGATTTTCAGAACTTTACTGGTGCTGACTGCCTTGCAGCAGGCAAACACCTGCACGCGTTGCTCGCACAGTTTGGCGTGCAGGTCGATCAGACAACCGTTACCCCAAAGCCTGAATTGCTTGCTGCGCAAAGTGTACAGCAAGAGGTTGTCGCAGAAGCAAATCAAGAAATGACCATGGAGGGATAATATGGCATCAAACCAATGGTATCTGCCAGAAGAATGGAACGGCATTGATGCGTTGGATCAGGAACAGCAAGACACCTCCGCATCGTTTCCTCGCGCCCCTGAATTGCATATCGCGATTGAGTCTGATGCCTCTTACAAGATTGGGACCTGTGAACATTGTGTTCTTTTTGAGCAGGGAAGACCTGATCGGGCCTGGGATGCTGAAGGTGATAACGATCTGGATTTCAATCGTGACCACTACTTTTCTTTGCTGACAAAGCTTGGCATTGTCATGAACGATCGCCAGGCCTATGTTTGTCCTTGATAGAGGTGCGTTGCTAGATGTGAGAGGGGTATTGTTTGGTGGTGAGACCCGGAAGAGAGCTTTTCGCTTTCTTCCGGTTTTTTTCTTTTCAAGGAGTCGCTATGTGGAAGCAATCAGTGTTCTGGTTTGCTCTTAAAAACGTGCGACCGGTGGAGTGACGGTAAAAAGAAGGAGCATTCAAATGACGATGGATATGTCCATGCCAGAGGCATTCCCTGCCTGGTATCGCGAGTTCCGCAAACTCTTTTTTGCTGGAGCTGGTCATTGTTTTATTCTCTATGGAGATGTACATGGAGTGACCTCTCTGCGAGGAGCATCACAACTCCGTTTTATGCAGCGCATCCTGCATACGGAGCGTCGTAGCATCATTGCCTATTATCATCGTGCAATTGGGATTACGTTTGCCCTCCCCTCTATGCGTACCGAAGCACTGGCCCTTCTCGGACCTGATTGGGGACTGCCACCTTCTCATGACGATTTTGCCGCTGCCTTGAATGCAACTGGACTTGCACAGCCAGTCGCTCAAGGAGATGTGTTCAGTAGTGCGCGTCGACCACGAGAAGCGCTCTCTCTTTTAGAAGCACTCTTGCGTGCAGGAGAGCCAGAAGCGAGAGGAAAAGTTGCAGTGATCCTGGATGGGGCAGATCTCATTTGTCCAGCGGCCAACAAAGCAGTCATGAGAGATGATCAGCTTTCCATCCTGGCAACCCTTCAATATTGGGGGCTTGATAGTAGTCTTGGACTGCAAGACAACCCGGTCTTTCTTCTGACTCCTCGATTGAGCGATCTTCATCCTGATCTACGCACGAGTGGCAGCGGATACAAAGTCATTGAAGAAAAACTACCAGACGAACAGACGAGGCTCGCATACATTCGCTGGTACTTAGATGATCATCGCAAAGAGAATCCCATTGATTTAATCGATCTTACCAAAGAAGATCTGGCCCGCAATACTGCAGGCCTTGACCTGCGGCAGGTAGAAGATATCCTCCTGCTTGGAGCTGATAATGATCCGTCCCATGAGATGGTCGGCGTCACGCGTCTTCTGGTGAAAACGCGAAAGGATGCGATTATCCGTCAGCAGTATAGCGAAGGTATTGTCATGCTTGATCCTTTGCCTGAAGGGTTCGCAGGGCTTGGGGGAATGGAGCAACTGATTCATTTTACCAGAGAAGAAGTCATTGCACCCTTGCGCGAGGGATGGAGTCGAGAGGTTCCCAAGGGGATTCTGCTTGTTGGCCCTCCTGGGAATGGCAAAACCCGCTATGTAGAGGCAGCAGCCAAAGAGCTTGGCTACAATGCTCTCTCCTTGCGCATGGCAACCATTCTTGGTGGCGTGGTAGGTGCCTCAGAGCGTAATCTTCAGGAACTTTTTGATGTGGCTCGCAGTCTTGCTCCCACACTTCTCTTCATCGATGAGATCGATCAGACCCTGGTTGCGCAACGTGGAAGCACCTCAGGGAGTCCTGTCGCAGCTAATTTGTTTGGGGCGCTCCTCACGTTTATGGGCGATGAAGCGATTCGTGGACAGGTCATTGTCGTCGGAGCAACGAATCATCCAGAGTTGTTAGATGCCGCTCTGTTGCGCCCTGGACGTTTCGATGTCATTTTTCCTGTGCTTTGTCCTGATGAAGAGGCACGCCGGAGTATGCTGATGGTCCAGGCTCGACTTCAGCAGACGACGATAGCGCCAGATGCCCTTTCGCTGATTGCTCAGCAGACACAGCACTATAGTGCTGCTGACTTAGAGGCCGTTGTGAAAGAGGCTCGTTTGCTTGCTCACTGGAATGCGCGCACGACCATTGGCCTCCAGGATGCCCAAGAAGCACTGGAGAATATTCGGCCAGGAGCATTAGCCCTTGTTGAAACGTTTACCAGACGGGCTGTGGATGCCTGTAATAATCTCCGATTTTTGCCTGCTCCACTGGCCACGCGAGAACGAGAACGTCGTCGAGCTGCTCTTTCTGCTCAGGAGCAAGAGGCCGCGTCGATTACCTCTCTCTCGGAAGCTCGCTCATCACGGCGTATCTAGCTGCTTCTTCACTCTTTCTGGTTTCTTTTCATGCCGCTTTTTCGCAAGGAGAGCGATGAGCGGAACGTCCTGGGGTGGTCGAACGAGTCTCTGGAGCGATCTCTGTTTCTTCGGGCACCCCATGCTATCCTATGAAAGAGGTTTTTATGACCCAAACTATCGACTCTTCACAGATGGTCCAGGAAGGACACGCTCTCCGATCTCATCGAAGACAGATCATTGCCACTCTTTTTGGCGCATCTTCCTTTGAAGGTATCAACTGGCAACGACTGATTCAAGATGGTGTGGTCGTACGGTTGCATATTCGGCGCTGTCGCTTTTCCACGCGCCTTGTTCTCGAAGATATTGGTGTGCACGTCGATGATGACGCAGTAAAAGAGAAGCTCTCCGAGTGGCTCGTTTTAGGTGAAAAGCGCTTGCTCCCTGTAGAGTATATGAAGGCTCTCTCTCGGATTGAAAGTAGTGCCAGACATGCGCTTAAAGAGCGCTCGTTTCGCACCGAGCTTGGAGCCTTTGTTCCTTCCTCGGCCTATGTCGGATGGCGAGATACCACAGAGGGCCTCAAAGCGCAGTATGAGGCATTACGCGATGATATCATTGCCAATCATCGCGCGCTCTCGCAACAAGTCCTGACGCAATATGAGGTGATTGCTGCTAATACCTATCAGCGTTTGCGTGGGACCCACCCTGAATTGATGACAGAAAGCCAGGAGCACTTTGTCACGAACTATTGTAATCGTATTAGTGCTCAGATTCCCTCTCCAGACCGCATTCGAGATACGTTTGATTTCAACTATTTGCTGGTGAATGGTCTCTCAGAACTAGGGGCGACACCATTGGAGGCGGCAAACGCTCAGGATAGTAGCACCACACAGGCCGAACCAATGGTCACGGTCGATGTGGCACGTCCTCAGGTACCGCAGAGAGAATGGCAACGTTCTGTCCTGGACCATGATCTACGGATACATGCACAAGAGCGCATCAGTACCGCTCTTGATAGTTTTCTCTCATCAGTTGTGTCACACCTGCGTAATCTCACCTACGATGTCACCTGTGACGTACTCTCCACCCTGCAACGGCGCTCAGGGGAACGTTTTGCGCATCAATCGGTCAGACAGCTTACGAACCTTTTGACACAGATGCGCGAGCTGAATTTCTACGGAGATACGGAGATAGAACGCATGATGGACCAGATTCAGCAGATCGTTGAGCAATCTCCAGAGGAACGGCAACAGAGTATCGTTGATATTCAACGAACCTTGCGGGCCATTGCAACCGTGACGAGGTCAACATTGCTTGATCTGGATGAGGAACCGAGAGTGGCTCGTGAGATCGCTATTCCTGATCTGCCTACTGAGGCCTCTGTCCGTCAAGCGCGTGCTGAGTTGGGATTAGATCTGAATACGATGCAACTTGCTACCCTGTCCCAGATTCGGGCTGATGCCCGCGCAGAGCGTGCAGAAGCAAGTGGAAATGGAATGCAATCTCTCTGGAGCTACATGCAGAATGAAGAACACAGAGGAGCACGGACCCTGTAGCAAAGCCTTACGCTTGAGGAGTGTTGATCGCAACTACAATCAGCATTACGCCTGGTTGTGTGCAGAATTGATCAATAAGCATGCAATGATTCACGAATGGACCGCGGTCCTCGTGGGTCATTTCATCAGGAAAGGAGTCATTATGTCCCTGGTTGATGATCTGGAGTCATTACGACAGCATCTCGGACGCAGTATTGTATTGCCCACTCCACCTGCCTGTCAGGCTCTGTTTGAACAAGCAAAAGCCGAGGGAATACCAGTGGGAAACCTGTTCATCCTCTCACGATCTCTTGCTGCTGGCGTTCGTGGAAGCTATGAGCGGCGATCTGGTGATGTGTGGTGTCATTATGATAGCCGCTCTGACGAAGGCGCACTTGATGTATTGCAATGTCTCCTCACGCTCATTGCATACGTGAAACTCTCCCTTCCACCTCCCATGACGATTGAGGAAGATTGGCATCAGTTTCGCTTAGCACACGAGGAGACATGGGCCCTGGCAAAAGCATGGAAGCGAGAAGAACTCTTTACTGCCCTGGATCTTGAAGCATTTCTGGCGCATAATTCCTATTTGTATCGCTGTCATGCGGCTGCTGGAGATCTTGCAGGAAACCTCCGCCCCTCTAGCGCTCGTAATGCCTATCTTGCTTTGCTGGATGTGCAGCGGCACTATCAGTGGAGTGATACGCAGTTTGAAGCCGCATTAGAAGGAAGAAGAGAGGATGATGAAGAGGCTAATACGGTTGTCCTTGATTTTGATCGCTGCTCGCTTCGTGCTTTCTGGTTTCCTCCAGAGAGAGACAAGCGAGATCAAGCGTCTTGTCCTTTCGGGCAGTTCACACTTCCACAAACCACCCAGACTGCTCGCGTTTTGCGTTCTGTATTGGCGCTCGTTGCTTCACAGAGTATTGAAGCCAGGCTGCCCAAAAGCGCAGACGGTCCTTCTCCGACCTTTTTTTATCTGGAATGTGAGCAAGACCTTTCGATCGTTATGGCACATATAAATGCCTTGTTCCTGGAGGATTTTCCTGACTATTCTCTCCGAGCCCAATTTTCTCTCTATGCTGACGTTCGCTGGAAGGACACTGTGGCCCCATCGCCTCATCTCTACAACGTACGTATGGAATATCTCACCTGTGATGGGAAGCAGGAGTGCACGCTGATCCTTCGTGAATTATGGATGTTAGTTCCTGCACGAAAGCGAAATGAGATCATTGAAGCAGCCTGGCAGCGCTATCTTCGTTCCTGGCTGACCTGTGCGAGTGTCTCTACGTATGATCTCTATACTGGCCTGCAATCCCTCTGGCCCTTCCTTCAGTCCTCAATGCTTCCTTCCAAATAGTCCCTCTGATGGATGCGTGGTCATCTCTTTCATAACATTGTCAAAGAGGTGCGTATCGACTGTCCCACCCAATTGCCCTCACGAGAACGTGAAGGCATTCGTTTGTCTGTCTCGCCCTGAGGGAAAGCGCTCTTTTCTCAGGGCTTCTCGTTCTGCAACGCAGAGCGCTGCTAGTGACCATCAAAAGGAAAGAACAGATGAAATTCACCGCGAAACAACAGAACCTCCATCGTGGCCTTACGATTGTCAGGCATGCTGTACCCACGAATGGACCCTTTCCGATTCAGAAATATATTCTTGCAACTGCGAATGGAGGGCATGTTCGCCTGAGTGCGAGACGGGAAGACCTTGGAATTCATTATTGGATCACTACTGAAGCTATTGATGATGAAGGAGTTGCCCTGTTGCCTGCCTATCTGCTCTCAGACTTTGTGAGAAATGTCCCTGCTGCATCTATTATAGTTACCTCTCCGTCGCCGCTTCATACAGATTCCTGTCATGTACGATGCCTGCGCAGTAGCGCTGATATGAAGAATGCAACAGATGATCCTGCTGAATTTACTCAGCCTCCATTATTTCAAGAAGGGGGAGAGCTCCTTATACAGTTGGATGCCTGGCGGTTGAAAGAGATCATCGCGCAGACCGCCTTTGCCGCAGCCGAGAAAGAAGGGAATAGTTGGTCCTGGGCCGTGGGACTTCGGATTGAGATCGCAGAAGGAAAAGCCCTCTTCGCAGCGACTGACTCATTTCGTCTGGCAATGTATACCCTTCCAGTTCCCGATGATCAGCTTCGATGTCGCCTTCTTATCCCCGCTAAAACGATGCAAGAGATGGCAAAGCTTCTTCCCAATGGGGGAACGGTACAGATGTTACTGACACCAGATCGGAACATGGCCCTCTTCCATAGCGACATTGCTCACCTGAGTGAAGCGGTAGATGTTTCTACAAGACTTCTCCGCAGCGAAAACTATCCCAGTCTTGAACATGCTGTTCCTTCTTCCTGGACCACACGCGCCCTTATCAGTACGCAAGAACTTGCGTCAAAAGTGAAGCTCATGTTGCCATATGCTCATGACAATCGGTATGAGATTCATTTCAAATTCTTTGGTGAGCAAACAGAACGCGTAAGTCTGGCAGAAGTCGCTCATACTATTGCTGTAGAAACCTTTGCGACGGATGTTGGCACGATTGAGAATATGATACCTGCCCAGGTACAGGGTCCTGATCAGGAGATTACGCTTCATGCAAGATACCTGCTTGAGGTGCTTGAAGTCCTTACAACCGCACAGGTCGCTTTGGAAGTGACTGACGGGAATCGTCCGGCTGTTCTCAGACCGATAGGACCAGAGGAGTATGTCTATGTCATGATGCCAATCAAAAAGAAGGAAGCTGGTGCCAAGCGTTGACACAGGCAAAGCTGGGCTGAGTGCCCTTCGTTTCACACGACCCTGAAGATCTTCTTCGGGGTCTTTTTTTATCGAATCTCCTGGTAACCCTTCTGAATACTGATCCTGTTTTGAATGAAATAACGATCATATGTTGAAAAATTGTTTGCGCATGCGTGTGCGCTACTGCATTAGAAGTCTCGTGCCGTCAAAAAGACGGAGAGAGGATGGAACTATCTATGAACGAGAACTTTCCAGCCGTGGCGATTGTTAAAAAAGAGTATCCCCAAACAGAGCCCCCCCTTCGTTCTTTGCTTGCCCAAATGCTAGCCGATAAAGGCATAGGGCGCGAGACGATCTGCTATCTCGCGCACCAATCACCGCACTTTCTTGGAATGGTCTTTGGTCACTTGATCATGCGATCTCCTTATACACAGGAGCACGGTCATCTGCTGAAACGCACCCTTTTGAGCCTTCCATCACCTTTGCCAACGCCCACGTATCAAGGAACCAAAAGTGAAAATAGTGCCATTGACGCTATTTGGGAGCATCAGGGACAGGAGTGTGGGCTGCGCAGTATCACCTGGCGTGGAGCAGCGGGAGCGTATGAGAGTACACAGCAGATCAACGTGCCTCTGCACATGAGGAAAATGACCCTGGTCGTCATCATTGGAGCGGGAGCCGCAGGAATTTTGGCAGCTCGTGCGCTTCTCGATGTGGGTTTTCCTGTTGTGCTTTTCGACCAGACAGGGAATGCTGGTGGCGTATGGAATCAGGATTTCCTCCGTGATGCATCAAGAGCCAACCCGTTCCCATTACGTTTTGAACAGCACCAATTAGACGCAGCTCCTGGTTCTGGTAGTGCGGTGATGGAATGGTTAGAGGCAATTATGAAGAGTGGAGTCCATCCATTTCCTCTCATCAAGAAAGCACGCGTGATAGAGGTTCGGCCAGGCGATGTATCTCACACCGTTCTCTATGAGAATGAACGGGGGGAGCGACAGGAGTTTGTGGCACCGATTGTGATCAATGCAGTCGGTGTTGGCGAGCCACTTCCTCCTTCACGCCCTGGCGTGATGACGACCGATATCGATCCGGCTCAGGCTGGTACGCGTTGGCAAACCGTCTGGAGCCCGAAGGAAGCGCACCGTCATCATGGACGCACGATCCTCTTTATTGGCCTCTCGAACTCTACCATAGAGATGGTGAAACAGATCCAACGATATCGACGTGGGGGACTGGATATCAATTATCGGATTCTCACCCATTATCCGCAGGAAGCGTTGTTTAATCCGTCGAATGTTGTCTTCCATAATGGGCATAAGATGCGTCTCTATCGCAATCCCGATCGTCTCCAACTGCTCCGATTAGCTGGCGATATTCCAGAAGTTGCAAGAGCGTTTGAGGAAGCTCGTGATACGGACCACATTACCTCGCACATCACCTCCTGGTCGCTTGAACATGGTGCACAACCGCAGGTCGTTGCGGTGCGCGAAGATGGCGTAGTGCAACGCTATCCGTATAATCAACTCTATACGCTCATTGGCTATGGGCCAAAAGCAGAGACCCTCTCAGCTCTTGGATTGCATATCAATAATCCCTATCTCGGAGCAGTTGATCTGGACTATGATTCTGAAGTCCAGCGAGCACCAGGGTGTGTTGGACGATCTCGATTATGTCCAGGCTATTTCTGCTTCGGCATTCGAAATGCCTTCAATATGAATGAAGTAGTACTCCCAGGCTTGCTCTTTCGCTTGCCTGATCTCGTGGCTGGTGTGATTCTGCGATCTAGTGAGTATTGCTTGATGAACCAGTCGTTTTGATGTGACCTGTACGCATGGCCAAAAGACCCGCTTTCTTCTGCCATTTCTGTTTCTCTGTCTCTGGGAGCAGTTCCTCCCCCCTCATCTCACACTCAGATTTCCGTACCCAGAAGTTCAGAACTGCCAGCTACGGTGAAAAAGGGATCTGAATGGCGAAACGTGCCCCATCTTTAGCGTCATCAGCAACGAGTAAGATGTCATTGCTGGTTTTTATGATGTGTTTGATACATCAGATAGAGGAGATGTCATATCCTCATGTCTATGAGCCTGAGGACATCTCCTGTGGAGAAGGAGATCAATGGATACATTTTCTCAAGCACACAATCACCCTGTGAGAGAGAAACGTAAGCAAGACTATCTCGATGATGATTGTTCCCTCCGCGCTGCTGCGGCCATAAGAGCTCATCCCAATACCTGCTTTACCAACATCCTGGACCTGTTCCTCACCCCCTTTTCAAGGGTCTTCTCTCTCTACGGAAAACTGATTGAGGGATGGTATGTTATTGAGCTGGATGATGAAATTGTGCTCAATGAGCATGGATGGATTGAGATGTCAGACGGAAAGATTATTGATCCCACGGTCGTGCTCCTCTTACCCCTGGAGCAGCCAGTCTACTACTTTTCAGGAGTAGAACGATCGTGGAACGAAGTAAAAAGTATCATGCGCAAAGAAGATGCCTGGCTTCCATATGTGCGATTTAGTGGAACGTATGGTTCCGATGGTATGGGACATCAGATGTATAAAGCGGCGCATGATGCAGCGGTACAGAAAGTCTTCTCGCTTGCCACGATGACACAGCCACCGAAAAAAATGACATTTTTGACAGCGCAAGATCCCCTGGATGTTCAACGAGAGATGGGTGTGAGTATGCAGGTCTTTCTCCTCTCTCCTGATCACGAGGAGGAGCAACATGAGAAAGCATGAAGCGAGAAAAACGGACGAGGAACGATGGTCTCACCGTTTGGAGCAGGCTTCAGGTCTATCACGGACGTTTTTTTACAGGAATGGCACAGGTCAGCGCACAAAGAAGGCTGTATGTACTTCTAGAGAGTCGTATTCTGCGAAGAGCACTATAAAAGAAGGAGAAGGACGATGCTTGTTTTACGACGAAGAGCCGGTGAAAAAGTTATCATTGCTGGAAAGATCATTGTTTCAGTGTTAGCAGTCGAGGGAGAGCGGGTGAAAATTGGCATCATTGCGCCCCCAGAGGTCACTATTGTTCGAGAAGAATTACTTCATGCGAAAGAAGGGCACACTGACCAGGAACCATCTGCTTAATCACGCTGATGCAGTGCTATCGTCTCCAAGAAGACACTTTTGTGTGAAAGATAGGATTGGTGCTTTATGCATGCCTGTCAAAAACGCCCTCTTGTCTGGCTTGTTGATGATTCAGAGACCATTCAGCACCTTCTTGCTCTCATGAGAGAGTATTCTCCGCATTGAGATGTTTGTAGAGCATCAACACTGGATACACCACGCTCGTTCTCTTGAAATGCTCCGTCCCTGCTCAAAGTGTTTGCGCTGTTGAGTTGATGACAGGACAAAATGATCAGAGAGAGGAGCGTGGTGTCTGTTTGTGGAAGCCTTGTCTGGGATTGAGAAGAACAATAAGGAGGAAGTATGGCACAAACGGCCTGCGGATGTACACAACAGCGTCCGAGTCCGACCTGTGAGCCAGGAAAGAAACTCTTTATACGAGCTGTAGAGGTTCTCCCTGGCAAAGATGGGAGAACCTCTACTCCGGAAGATGACGAACGTTGGGAGGTATATACCCATGCGTATCTTGCGTATCATGATCATGTACGAGGGTGGTCAGAGGGGGATGTGAAAGTGCAGCGAGGTATGGGTGAGTGGATGATCTCTCTCCGCTCCTATGGCCGGTGGATCTTTCACTTTGGGACGCAGGATGCGAGCTTCATATATGAATGGCTTCAGGTAAAGGGGTATCAACAATTTGTAGGGCAAGGCGAACAGGCAAGAGATCGCCTCTCAGGTTTTTATCGGAAGCATACGAAGCCTTCGCTGCTTTTGCGAGAGCCCATTGCCAGAGGAGGAGAACAACCTGCAAAATTGGCTGAGCAAGAACGTGCACCAGGTGTTTCTTCTCATATTGATCTGAAAACACTGGTCACGATCTTGATTGCACTCCTTGTAGCACACATTGCTCATACCCCTACGGTTGTGGAACGATTGTTGGTACAACGGAGAGCTGCGAATCTTCTTCGCGTTCATGGAATACACGTTGGGTTATCAGATGAACAAGTGATCCAGGAGCTCATCGAGGAGGTTGTTCGACAGAACGAGCGAATACGCGGAGCTCCTCTGCACCATCCTCAAGAACTTCTGGTATAAAGCCGTGCTGGCCTGACAGGTTGCCAGCATTTCCTTTCTGAGTCAGCCTCAAGCTGTCAGTCTGATCGCTTCCCTCAATGAAGAAGCCAATCGATAACGGATTGTGGTTTCCTTCATTCTTATATTCATCAATGGTGCATTCCTCCAACAGCGTGTTTTTTTTCACATTAAGAAAGTGAGCAGGTGTATGCTTCGTCAGTTATTGACAAAAGATGTGCCCACGATTAAAAAGCACATCCAAAACCAACAGGAGAACGGCCCTCTCGTTGTTGCTCGAATAGTAGGATTTTCAGATCTTCTACAAGTGTATGATGTGCGCGAAGAGATGTATCCTAGGAGCTCGAGCCAGAAGCAAGAATGTTGGTTGCTTCAAGGATTGCCGGATGGACCACCTCTACCCAGGCGACTGGAAGTTCAGATCTCTCCACATCGCCGTCTGCCCTGGCACATTGCGCAGTCCATCTATCTACAGACAGAGGAACAGTGAAGAGATGTTTTGTGCTCTACAAGCCTGGGCCTTGATTTCATTCACATAAACAGAGAGGATAAAACATCTCAACGTCACTCGAATGGAACGAAAAATCGATAGAAAGACAAGAAGATCTGGCTGATTCTCCATCTTGATCTTCTTGTCTTCTCACTGTACAAAGGAGTATCGCTCTTGCTATTCACACCGTTTCATAGCAGAAGCGTCTTTTGCTGAATACGTCAAATTTTTTTTTGGTTTTTATTGATGAGCTTAAAGAGGGATCTGTTCGAGTGCACTCTCAACGCTTCATCAGACGCTTCCCTGCTTGAGATAACGATCAATCACAGCATGCTTTTCTCATGTAGAGCGAAGAATGGCTGAAAAAATGGAAACGCTGGGTTGAACCACCAATCTCCTACGAATCTTCTATCCCCATTTCATCAAGAATCGTGCTTGCAAAAGTATTTTCATCGCTCGTCAAGCTATGTAGATAACGACTGGTTGTTGCGATATTCGTGTGTCCAAGCCTATCCCTGATGTCCACAATAGTTGCTCCTGATTTGAGCATCATGAGTGCAAACGTGTGCCGTGTTGCATGGATCGTGGTCATGCCAAAATAGCGCTTGAAGATATCTGCAAGCCCACGTTGAGAAATGGCTTGTCGATACCGTTTATGGGAAAGGGACAGCCAGAGGGGTTGTGCTGGATCGATAGTGACAGTACTCTGTTCCTCTGGATTGAATGAGAACATCACCTTGAGATAGGTCAGAAGAGCACGAACGACGCGAGGCTCCAACGTATCATAGAGATATTTTCCACCTTTACAGCGAAAACAAATGGTGATTTCCCCATCGCGAAATTGTAGATCTTGCCAGGTAAGTTGGCGAACCTCACTCCCACGTCGCCCTGTTCCAAGAAGCAGCAAGATGAGTGCACAATCACGTATTCCAGTTATCGTCTGTTTATCAATACGTGTCAGCGCTGCTGAGATCTGCTCTTTCGAGAGTGGGCGGGCTGAAACATACTCTTGAATCTTACGCCGTGTAATTTGCTCAATGGGATTATCCATGATGAGCAACCTGCGATCTTTGGCGAAGCGGTAAAAACTGCTAATGATGGTGAGACGATTGTTGTAGGTCGTTGCTTTCACTCCTCGTTGGAGTTGTTTTTCCTTTTGAGCTGAGGAAGCCCATGCCTGGGCCATCAGACCAAGTGCAGCCAGCGCATGCTCTCTATCGTCAAAAGTGATAGGCTGAGTGAGCATATCAGGCGGAAATCCATCCAGATCGATCCCTGCTGCAATAGTCATAGTGCGAAAGGATAGGATAGCCTGCTCATACGCCTCTTTTGTTCGTAGGCTTTGAGATGCTTCAGCTTTCGTCCTGATCCAGAGCTGTATAGTAGAAGTAATAAGATCCGTTCGATTGGTATGAAGAATGAGTCCTCCTGTCATAATAGTGACCGCTCCCTCACGTATGTTCATGAAAACGAGTATTTTCTCGTTATACTACGAAAGTAGCATCACTCTTATTCCTGGTCAAGAGGAACAGGATGTCACAAGAAAAATCCAGGAAAAATCCCTTTTTTTGAGGCCTCTACTAGAAAGCGGATACCCTCTTCCTGATGCCATTGGAATCGCACTGGTTCGCTCCGTCGCTCATAGTTTGTAGTATGGAGACTGGACGTTCTCTCGTTGGGAGCTTCCGCTTTTTGTTGCCTTCTCAGGGTAGACATACCTCGTCTTTCCTCAGACCCAACTCTTCTTCCTGAGAGACAACGGTGGTGGTACTGTTCCCATTCTCTGTGATCGAGGTCGGCCAGGTGCACCAATCAGAAACAAGACATAGCCGAATACTTGCGTGCACGCAGGACAACTTTGAGAAAAAGAAGCTCGTTGAAAGATACGAATTGAGGAACTTTTTATGAGAACGAACGATTATTTTCTTGAGTTTGGTGGGTTTACCCCTGCTGGGGAGCCGTATTTCTCACACACCCAAAAAATCGAGCATGGAGGTATTCCTGAGGGGTATGCCCTTTTCCTCTATAAAGAGGTATATATCCCGGTGAAGGAACAGAGAATTGTCTATGCAAATGGTGAGACAATTGTTCAATATTTTACCTCGTATCGGGGTTCTGGCTCAAACCCTGATACGATGAATGTTCCGATTCACTATGTTGCAAATCGAGGTGGATTGCGCCGAGCCCTGGCATATATCCAGAAGCGAGCTCAGCATTGTTAGTAGAGTTACATCAACTGGTAACTGTTTCTTCAAAAGGGCTCAAATATTCATCCATTTTGGGCTCGTTTGAGGAATACTGCGGTTCTACCAATGACCCTGCAGAACGTGGGAAAAATGGTTTCACTTAGAATTATTCGATACAAACGAGAAGAGCTGATGGACCTATAGCATTGGAGGTCTGGTTAAGGGATACCAATTCCGCCCAATGCATCACTAAAGGTAACTGTCATGTGGTTGTTGGCATCGGTCGTGGCAACATAGCTATAGGTCTGGCTATCGCCTGATGGGCTGCCCAATCCATACGTTGTACAGGAGGTCCAGGTACCTGACAGATTTGGACAATTGGTCCCTGGTTCGGAGCTTGAGCCCTGGATAGGATCACGGACCGCAATCACTTGACCGAGGGGATCATATATAGTGATGGTTCCTGCGACCGAGTGACCCTGACTATCAGTTGCCCCATTGGGATCAACCCATCTACTTCCATGAGTGACGAGGTATGGCTGACTCTGGAACACCGTATTGTTACTGGGATTATGGACGGTGAATGCGATAATATCATGCGTCGCATCGGGGCCTGGGGATCGTGTTTCGACGGCCTGTGCCATACTATTGTAGAAGGTTCGGCTCACGGCTCCGCTATAGAGCGATGAGTTGGCATCGACTTCTGCACAAGTAAGCGTACTACTGTCGCTGCATTGCGAAGCAACAATCGATTGAGCGGTACAGCTTCCCGTTTCTCCAGGTAGCTTGTCCTGGACTGTTCGATCGCCATTGCTATCATAGCTATAGTTGTAGAGAGTCGCCTGTCCGTTGGCATCAGTTTGGCTGGCGTTGGTCGTGATGCTGGTTGATTCTCATCATAGGTATTATCCCGGCATTGCCAGACGTGGCCACTCTGATCATCAATTTCACTACGTATCACGTTGTGAATGTTATACCCTCTATCATCAGTGACTTGATACGTCCACTTCTTCGTCAGGGTTGGAGCATTAGAACTGCTGGTCTTCTCTTGAAGGGGGTTATGATAGACACCACTAACGCCATTGAGTCAGTGAATATGTCTCTGCTCAAGGTCACGTGCAACCACCGCAGTTTTCCCTCAGATGAGGCAGTGTACAAATTAGTGTACCTGGCCATGCACAACATTACCAAGAAGTAGACCATTCCCATTCGAAACTGGGTGCTTGCACTCAACTGTTTTGCCATTTAATTCTGGGAGCCCTTTCCCTAATAGACAAAAACACATACGCAAAGTATTTGACAGACTCGCTTGAGGACGAGTTGTCTTTTTTCTGCTTTGATCGTATTGTGGATTAGGAGAGCCTGGAAAAACTGAGATGTTGCGGTATTGTTTGTGATGATTGCTAAACCTACAGACAGTCAGTTTATTTGTATAGTAAAAACTATATCCTCCTCTAAGAGAATAAAGTGTGATGCCAATCCTGATTGAGTCTCCCTGTAAATATTCACTAAACATATATCAGATGGGAATGCAAAAGGAAGCTGATCATTTGGCCGAAGCTATATTACATGAAATGGAATATTTTCAATCCTTTGTGCTAGAAGAATCAAAGAAAGGTTATCAAGCTTTTTACGAAGAGATGCGATTATCTAATCTAAAAAACCATCAATGTTGGATTAAAAAACACTGGTCAAAACATCAACATATTTTTGCCTATCCAAATGAATTGCAACCAGCAAGAATCGAACCTTACTTAGAATTAGTTCAAAATCAGCATCAAAGTAACATTTTTAGACTGGCAAGATTAACCTGGAATCTTCCTTATAGCTCGGGGTATGGCAGGCGCTTAAGATATCTTGTGTGGGATAGATCGAATCAGAAATTAATGGGTATTCTTGGTTTACAATCTCCTCCTCTACGTCTTCCAAACCGTGATAGCGCTTACAGAATCCCTTATGAGCAAAAGATAGATTTGGTCAATCAAACAATGGATGCTTATACGCTTGGAGCTCTTCCTCCTTATACTGATTTGTTAGCAGGAAAGCTTCTTGTATTGGCTGCAGCATCGCAGGATGTTAGAAGGGATTATGAGCAGAAGTACAATGGTAGGCTAACAACTATGAGAAAAGCAACCATTGACTCATCTTTAATCGCAATAACAACATTGAGTGCTTATGGTCGAAGTTCCCTTTATAACCGTGTCAGCCAGGGTTTTGAAGATGGTAAAAATATCTGGGCAACGACATCTTTGGGTCCCTGCGAGGGTTGGGGTACAAGCCATTTTAGTAATGAGCTTTACCAGGAAATAAAAAAATTTTATAAACTACTGTATCCGCAAAAATCAGTGAGTGGTTTTGGAACAGGCCCTAAAGTTCGATTACAGATTATTGCCGCCATACTTCATGATTTAGGACTTCCCAAAGATTTTATGAGGCATGATATTCCTAGAGAGGTTTTTATTATTCCGCATATTTCTAATCTGGAAAAAGTTCTTGCTGGTTGCGGCGATGCGCCTATTTATAATGATCAAAGCTTTGAAGCTCTCGCTCAATTCTGGAAGGAACGTTACGCCTTTCCGCGGTCTCAACTCCGATGCTCACTACAAGGAAATTCAACTCTTTTTCGCGATGTGGCAATGTAACAACTTGCTATCCAAGAACGTGTGTACGATCAGAAGGTTGGTTCTTAAACTGGACTTTGTTACCAGTTTAACGATTATTTAAAAGGAAGATCAGACTCTATGTCAGAATAGGTTTTACCTAGAAGATAAAAGACTGTGCCTTATCAGGGGCTTTTCCAATGGTTGGTAGAAAAATATCGCGAGTATCTCCTGATGCCGTACAACTCCCCTTAGACTTTGATCAAGCGCCAGAGAAAACTGTTGGAGTTCCAAAAGTTATTATTCCAATAGGAACTACGTTTGAACCTGGTTTGGGAATAAGGCAAGCTCTCGTAAACTGGGAAGCAAACAATCATCAAATGATTGATATAGTGTTCAATGGTCATCATCTTGAGTTAGCCGAAAAATACGCTTCAAACAAAAAGTATGACTTTACTGAACAATATATAGTTGGCGAGGGTGGGCTCGTTAATTTGTCTGTTTTTATAAATATCCTACGTTGTGAAGAACGTTTGCGTACCTGGTCGAAGGAAGTACAACAGCAAACAGGAACTCGTGCAATCCGCGGGATCTCATTTGACTGTCCAGACGAAAACTCTTCTGTTGGTCTCCTATGGAAGAACCTTGGGAGTTTTCCTTATAGTAAAAAAAGCGATGTTAGCCTGTTCCAATCGCGTTATATTACTCCTATTTGCTGGATTAATAAAGTCACCAAAAAGCAGGTTTTTGAAGACTTAAGTAAATGGACAGGTTATATTACTTATCGGATTGGCAATGAATTCAAAATTGATTTAGATCTGTTCTTAAAAGAAGTTACCGAAACTCTCTTAACCCATAAATTAGCTCAAGGGTACATTTGTCTTTCTATATGGAAATCCGGACAAGTGGAGGTCATTTGGACAAGCTATGAAGATACTGTCGAGAGACAAGGCATTATCCACAATTCACTGAATGATCCAGTTGGAACTTTGAATGAAATTCAGTCAAATGAAGGAATAAGGCACATTTATGAAAATTTATTACAAAAATATCACGGAATATTTGTTTCTAGTTACAAAGGCGCCCAATTCACATTAAACTCAGATGCTCGTTATACTGTTCAAAGCCGAAGTAATTACGAAAGATCAAAGTTTCAACCAAACAGTGTCCTTTTTACTGTCCATCTTTTCTGTCCCAAACCTCTGTAGCGTCAAATAGCAGTAAGAAAGGCTCATCTGCAGATTCGTAAAGCCTGTCGTGGAGATCTTTAGATAGTTTCAAGTTTCTGTAAGGAAGTAGTGATAACGGTGTCTTGTGCCACGCAGAAAGGGCTGAAAGGATATGGACAATTATAAAGATTTCAATAAGATTTTTGCAAAAAGGCTAGAGGAAGGTTTTGATGATGAAGTCAGTGAGAAAGATGTACCACACTATAGAACTGTACATCCCAAACTTATGCATTCTACTCATCATGTGGGAGCTCTTGATGGCTCAGATCAACAATTATTTGCACTAGAAGGTAACCCTGATGCTGGTCTGGCTATTTGGGCAACCCTCTATATAGAGTATGCTCTTTCTCATCCTCATGAGGAATTGTATCGTGAAGGGCCTGGAAGCGAGCCATGGGCAGCACATGATGTTCATTATTACCAGCTCGCGGTAAAGTATGGAAAATATCAGGATGATAAGAATAGAGGTTTGCGCAATGATTATTATGCTATACGGCAGATATTGTCTTCAGCACGTGCAACAGAACCTCCCTTATATGAAATAGAAAAAAATCCGCGAAATTTTACTGTGCGCGAAGAAGCGGCTCTGGCAAGAGCAAATGAGGAGTGGCGTGCCTTGAGGCGGAGCTATACATATCAGCTAGCACCTCATGACCTTCTTCTAAGAGATGGGAGGTTCAATTGCCAATTAGAGCAAGCAGCTTCCTCGGTAGATCAATCCGGAAGAGAGGCTTCAATTGCCCAAGTGCGTGCAATTGCAGTAGTAAAGTCTGGAGATATGTACGGATATTTGTATCCATGTATTCAATACATATCAAGAAAAACAACATCTGCCTTCTATTTTCGTATTCCTAAACACATGATAGAGCAGTGCTACCAAAATGAAGTTTATAAAAGGCGAAAAACTCTCATGCTGGGAGGAAGGGATCATACAGATTTAGCTGGCATAGGCGCTGCCTGGGTTGCTTTTTGTCCTGATCCATACAAGCCAGAAACATTCGTTATTTTAGAATTTAACCTTTACGATTTATTTTATTATAAAAAGCTGGCTAAGCAAGCTATTATTCTTCATGACTGGCAACAAAACTATCTTACAGGACCCACTCATCATGGAGATGTTTATGTTACAGATATTTTAATTCATGAAGAATATGATGTTGAAAATCTTATTGAACCAGCGGTTCAGGAAATTTTGTGGCTGTGTGATCAAGAGGTAGGAAGATTTAATTACCCTAATCTCTTAGGGACAGCGCATCATGATGTTGTACTTACACAGAAAAAAGCAAAATTTCTCAGACCTCACTATTACGAGGAGATTATGAATGATTCCAATATTTTACTAGAAAGACTTATTAGCTTTAATTTTGTAGAAGATCCTCATAAAATACACAACATCTATTAGAATTTTTACAATGAGGAGGATACCATGAACACAAATGAACAAGCTATGCAGAGCGATATTTATACACTTTTCCCTGATCGTGTCATTTTGCCACGGAAACAAATAAATTTTGTGGTGGGCACGAAAATGGAAAACGATCAGAAACTGTATTTAATTGAGCTGGATCCTACCTTTGAGACTCGTGTAGGAGAATTACTGGAAGCTTTAGACTCAAGAACTGGCCGCCAATACCTTTTTATGGTTACAGATATTGATTTTGCCTATGCTCACCGTGAAGAGCATGCAGATATGCTTGATACTTTAAGGCGCCGTCCTGACAAAGATATGGATGAAGTAACCTTCAGTATGCTTTGTAAAAACCTTGCCATATGTCTTTTTAAAGGCGAGATTGAGAACAAAAATACAGTTGATCATGGTTATCGCCCTAACAAGTATACAACCACCGCACAAAAAGCTGGAGATGAGATTGAACGACTGCTGGTTACAAACTGGCGTGCTGGGACCCCTTTAGGATGCCTACGCATGGGTATGGCCAGTAGAAAGGATATGATTATCCATTTTTCCACAACTCAACTTGTAGGTCAGCGATTTCTTGTTGTGGGACAGACTGGAAAAGGAAAGTCGACCGCAGTGCGACATCTTTTAAAGGGACACATGAATACAATGAATAGTAATTTAGAAAAGCGAAAGGTTGGGTTTCTGGTTGATGATTTCAAAATGGAATATCCCTTTGATATTCAAAACCAGCATGGAGAAATAGTTCCAGGCTTAGTGACATCTTTAGGTCAACTTGCGAAGCAGAAACTCGTTGTACTTACTTGTACCCCGCATCTTTATCAAAAACAAAAAGTGTATTTGAGAGATATTCTTAAATTAGAGATTCCTCTGGCGAGTCTACCTCTTTCTGTTTTTTGTGATATATCAAATTTAAGCGAGCCTCAAAAAAATGTAGTTCGTCTGGTAGATGATAGTCACAGGACCTCTTCAGAAAGTTTCTTCAAAGATATCCTGGCTGTAGACGAATATGGGATGCCGGATACCCTAGTTTGGGGCAAAAAATACGGAAAGACGTTTTATAGTAAAGAAGGGAAGAAAAAAGCTATCAGCGGAAACGATATAGATGCAGAAAGTGATATCGAAACAGGTTTGCGTGATCGTTTGGAATATGTTCGTCGAGCGACACAAAGATTGCTTAAAATGCCATTTATGACAGAAAAGACAAGCTGGCAATGTTTTTCAAAATTGAAAGAATATTTAAGTGAAGGTTGTGTAGTGATTGTAGATAAAAGCCATCTAACAGATTATCAACGTGAAATGTTATCTATTTTGCTTTTCACTCATCTCTTCCAGTATAATCAGGATAAGGCGAACAACCAGATTGCGACAGAAAGTTCTATGCTGCCAGTCATTTTTGCAATAGAAGAGGCACAATATCTTCTTTCAAAAGAAAGAGTTGCTGACCCAGATTCAATTTTCGCGAAAATTGCATTCACAGGACGTAGCTATCAAATTGGCCTCCTTGCTGTAACGCAGCGTCCTCAAGCGATTCAAAAAGATTTGCTAGGGCAGTTTGATGGATTTCTGGTTTTACCTTTAGAGCATGCGAATGACTTTCATCATTTGGCGGAGGCATGTCCCTCCCTCTCTGGCTATCGAAATGATCTTGCCAGTGCGCCTATTGGTGGCGGAGTCCTTGCTTATGGAACACCAAAGCGAGTTGTTTCGTTGCAAATTCCTAATTACACGAAAGACCAGTGAAGGAAAAGAAATGGATATACATTTTTGTGATATTTGTCATCAGGAGATGCATTCGGATGAGTTGAAAATGTGTAATCAAACACTAACGGATAACTGGTTGGTATGCTCAGAATGTTACCCGTATTACAAAGACTACTTGCAAAGTAAACAGGGTAAAAAAGATAATAAGTCATCTTCTTTAAAGAGTAATGTATGCTCTTCTGAGAAGCCTTTAAGTAATAGTGCTCATCTCAAGCCGCGCATTACTGAGAAATACACTGCGTCATACATATCCTGGGAGACTAAAGCACATTTACGAGCATGGTTGGAATCGTTTGATTTTTCCAATTCCTTGAGACCTGTTTTTCTTGATACAGAAACAACAGGCACACAAATATATTCAGAAGTGATTGAGATTGCGATTGTGGATGAACATGGCTATACTCTTTTTCATACTCTCATTAAACCTATTGGCTCCTTTGATCCGAGAGCAATAAGAGTGCATGGCATCACATCTAAAGATGTAAAAAATGCCCCATATTTTGAGGATGTATATAGTACAATTTTTAGTTATTTAAATAATGTTATTGTTATTGCTTACAATGTTTCTTTCGATATAAGGCTGTTAAAACAAACATCTGAGATACACAATCTCACACTTCCACGCTTACATATCGCGTGTCTTATGCATGCATATTTGAAGTTTAAGGGTGTGGAATATAACCACAGTAAACCCTATAAACTTGAAGATGCTCTGACAAATGAACAGATTCCTTTTCCTCCATTACATCGTGCTGAGCGAGATGCACAATGTGTTTATCGTCTGTTTCATTTTATGAGAGAAAAAACTGATTAATGGAAAGCTTTATTGAATGGGAGAAAAAGTTATGCAATTGCGGCTTACTATCGAACTGGTTCCGCGCCCTTGCTGGTACAGTAATATGCGCAATGTAGTCCCACGATCCTTCTGGGATGCGTTACGTAAGCAGGTATACGCTCAGTATAACTATCAATGTGGTGTGTGCCAGGCAGGTAGACCGCTTCACTGTCATGAGATCTGGCACTATGATGATGATACACACATCCAGCTTCTTCAGGGATTTATTGCTCTCTGTGAGTGGTGTCATCATATCAAGCATCTTGGTCTGGCTGGCATTTTGGCCAAGGAAGGAAAGCTTGATTATCATCGTGTGGTCGTTCATTTCCTGACTGTCAATGACTGCCATCTGGAAGATTTCGAGTCTCATCGACAACAAGCATTCGCCCAATGGAGAACACGGAACTATTATGAATGGAAGACTGATCTTGGTGCCCACTCCAATCTCGTGCCACATTCTAAAAGAGAGGAGGGATAGAAGGAACAGTATCAATAAGGTACAAGCCGTCGTTTTATTGAGTATGCTTCAACGGCTCTTCGATGTGTGTTTGAGCAAGATGAATTTTAAAAAAGTGAGGTTTTTGTGTCAGTCTGTTTCTGTAGATGTAGGAGCATCTATCTTCAAGGAGAAATTTTTAGATTTTAGCTTGAAGTATTTTTTTCTTCAGTGAGGTACTTAAAATGAAAAGTGATATTCGGACGATTTCCGATGTTTTTCAAAATGGAGGTAATACTCATTTTATCCTTCCTCACTTTCAGAGAGAATATGTATGGGATCAAGAGCAATGGAAAGAATTATTACGTGATCTTTTTTTTATTTATAAAGATTATGCTTCGTTTGGATATGATGATGAAAAAATACCAATTCATTTTTTAGGGATGCTTGTAATGTCTTATGATAGCATGAAAAGTAGAACAATTCCAGCTTATAAAATTGTAGATGGCCAGCAACGAATGATTACTGTCTCACTTCTTCTTTGTGTTTTGCGTGATCTTACAAAGAAAAGAAAAAAAGATATCGATCTTTCTAGAAAAATAGATGCGTTACTTGTCAATCCTCTGGAAAAGAACAATGCTCATTTCAAAGTGTTACCAAATACCCGCTACAATGATTTGAATACATATACATCTATAATCAATGGAAATACTGTTGTATCTAAATCATCGCGTATTTACAAAGCATATAAATATTTACATAAAGAAGTAAGTAGGTATATTTCAAAAGAAAATGTTCCTATCGAACATTTGTATACAGTACTTGTTCGGGGCTTCCAGGTTGCCTTGGTCGATCTAGAGGATGAAAGCCCTTATAAGATATACGAAAGTTTAGATGGTAAGGGAAAGGTATTTTCTCAACTAGATGCTGTCCGTAATTATATAGCAATGATGCTTCCAGCAGATGTGCAAGAAGAGGTGTTTGAGAGAGACTGGATCAAAATTGAAGAGGCTTTAAATGAAAGAAATAAAGTTGGTAAATCAGGCGAGTTAAGTGCATTCCTTCGACATTATTTAGCAATGTGTCGTTGCACGCTTTATCCAGAAGATCGTGTCTATGCTCGCTTTCGCGATTATATAGAACAGGAGCATCCAGATGCTATCAAATTCACACAAGAAATTGGAAGGTTAAGGCGCTTCGCTGAATATTATCGATCCCTTTTAGATCCACAGCATGAGCCAGATACATTAGTACGCCAAGCGCTACTCTGGCTTTCCCAGTTTGAAGCTACAGTAACATATCCTTTTTTATTAAAAGCGTATGATGCATTCCATTTAGGAGAAATTGGCTCACAAGATTTTTCTCAGTTATTAGCCATGCTAGAGAATCTTATGGTAAGACGTTATTTATGTGGTGAAAGTGTGGGTAATATAAATAAATGGTTTCCACTAGCCTGGTCTGAAATTGAGAAGATAAGAATCTCTTCAAGTTTCGTCGATGCTTGCCGCCAGGTATTATCAAGCAGATATTACCCTTTGGACTACCAGATACGTGAAGCTGTACAAAAGACTACCATTTACAATGGTAAAAGTGTGCTTTATCGAGCTAAATTAACTTTTGTTTTAATGAGTATTGAGAAGCACCTCTGGTCCAACACGGATGTTGCTTCACTTGAACTAAAAAGTCCTACTACGATTGAGCATATTATGCCCCAAACGTTAACTGATCTGTGGAAGATTGATTTGGGATCAAGTTGGGACCAGGTACATAAGACATTCCTCCATACGCTTGGTAATTTAGCTCTAGTTTCTCAAGGGAAGAACATACAACTTTCAAATGCAGGTTTTGTTGTAAAAAGAGAAATTTTATTGAAGCAGGGGTTTCGCATGAATACTTACTTTACAAATAATATTGTGCGCTGGGACGAAAACGCGATTCGGATGCGTTCTGAATGGTTAACTCAATATATATTACAAATTTGGCCCTCTTTACATACTTAAATGTGAATATGACATTTTATAATTTTCAAAAATTTGTTGTGATTAATCACGCAAATAATTCTTACAGAGCTTTATTCTAAACCAAATAAAGAAGCAAGCGTATCTGAATACTTATTATCTGCTTGCGTAAGGGCAGCTAAATATCGGCCTGTTGTTGCCAACGACTCATGTCCTAATCGCGCCTGGATTTCACTGACTTTAGCTCCTGCGTCTTCCATTGTACGTGCATATGTATGCCGTGCTATATGGACTTTGGAAACTCCCAGACGCTGCTTGAATATATTGGCTACTGATCGAATAGTAAGTGGCGCCAGCACATCTTTACTGTTATACTCTGTTTTTGCGGATTGACGAGTGAAGCTAATCCAAAGAGGAGCATCGGCAGGTATATTTTCTAGTTTTCCATAAGCCACGCCCATCCACTCAAGTAGTGCCTGGGAAACAGTGGTTGGAATAGTATCACGCATTGTTTTTCCACCTTTACATTTTTCAAAGGTGATTGTTATCTTCCTATCCTTCCCCTGCAGATTGATATTATGCCAGCGCAACGCAATAACTTCGGAGAGACGTCTACCAGTTTGAAAAAAAATAGCTATCATTGCATAGTCTCGCGCTCCTTTACCAGTTGTGCGATCAATGGCTTTTATGAGCCTGGCTACTTCTAAGGGTTCTAGTGGCTGCACATTTTTATATGGTTGAACTTTTGCACGTTCGACAGAGTTAATAGGATTACCACATGTAAAAAAGTGGCGCTTGTTAGCAAAATTGTAAAAGCTGCTGATAATAGCTAGTCGTTGATTATATGTAGTCTCCGAGATTGCGCGATTTCTGGCAGATATTCCCGCAAAGATCTGGGCAGCTAATGTAATTTCCATGATTGCATGTTGATAAGCTTGGGCTGATTCATCACCATTTGTATTTGACTGAGGATTGAGGTCGCGTCCACCTTGCCAGAGAAATTCTCTGAAAGATGTTAAGGTATCTTTGTAGGCTTGATACGTTTTTTTACTTCCTGAAAGATGTGTTTTTGTATCAAGCCAGAGACCAATAACGATATCAATTGTATTTCTGCTATTAGTCTCTAAGAGATTTTGGTCACCCATTGTATAATACCTCAGTGGTGAATGCTGATACGTTCGTGAGTTGCGCTTTTATTCCTGTACTATTGACTGTCTAATCGACAAAAACTGTTTGCTTGATAAACGTTTGAAGAAAGGCCATTGTTTCTCAACTTTCATTGGGTAGTTAGTATTATCCTAAGGAAGTAAGTTAAGTATCCAAAATACGTAAGAGTGAGGAAGCTTGAAGGCATATGAGTGAGCAGGAATAAGAAAGCATTCCTTAACAGATGCGCATCCTATTCAATGTTCGGGATAGTAACGCGCTTTGTGACAATTATGGGAAAGTATATGTGATGATCGAAGATGGGGCGCGTCGAAGGAAGGTGAATAGAGCTCGGCGACTTAATAAATAGTGAGTGGTTATATACGAAATAGGGAAACGAATAAACAACTATATAGACTGAGGTTGAGATAGCAATCAACTGATGACCAGGTGGGTGTACGCTGTGAGAGAACTGGTGTCTGAGAGATGAGGCAAGGAGGCGAGCCTGCGGTTGAATTGTGGCTCCCATTGCTCTGCCTCTCTCTGCAAAGCGGTTGTTTCTGAGGAGTGTGAAACGCTGATGCGTTCTTCTCTCAAGAATAGGAGACGACTATCGCCGTGATATCATCCGGCTTGGCTCGAAAATGCATTTGCTGCGATCTCTGGTACGCAGCGCTTACGAGCCTTTGAGCTTTGTTTTCGTCTGATTGGTGCAGCACTGTTGCGATTTCGTGATCCGTCAGATTATCATGAACGCCATCCGTACATACCACAAGAGTATCTCCAGGAACAAGTGCCAATGAGCGCGTCTGAATGCGAGGGAAGTCAGACCAGCCGACCGCACAGGTAATTTGATGTCTTCGCGCAAAGTGGGCCTGCTCCTCAGGTGAGAGATCACTGGCCCTTTCCGCTTGCTCAATCTGTCGGCTTGCCTCCTTTGTAATGATTCCTCGACGAACCGCGAAAGGGAAATAGCCATTATCTTCTGTCAGGCGCTGGAGTGCTTCAGACCGTAGGAGATAGATGCGGCTATCTCCTATATGTGCTGTGGTTGCATACACTTGATCCTGTTGGAGCGAAAGAACAACCAGTGCTGCGGTGGTGGCAGGTCGTTTCTCTTCTGGCGGGATTTCGAGTGAGGCAATGGCTTTGTCCGCAGTGTGTATCATGGTCTGAAGCTCTTCTTCAATACATGGAAGCGCTTCGCGTTGCTCAGAAGAAAGGGCACGCCACGCCGCTGCAATCGTTTTTCCAGCCAGATGGGAGACGAATCGACCATGATCTCGTCCTCCTACAGAATCAAAGACGCCGAACAGACCCATCGTGGTGTCACTGAGGATGAAATCTTCACTTTGTGTATGGTGCGGTCGAGCCTGATTTGCACTTTCAATCCAACATATGTGAGAAGACCGTTGAAAAAGAGCTTTTGTGTTTTCCAATAGTTGTTCCTCTCTGTATCAATATCTACAATCAGTGTCTCTTATCGAATCTGCTTTCTCCACGTGTAGGTGTGAAGAAATTCCAGGTGGACAGGGAGTATTATGCCTCTTTGAATCCAATGCCTTCAGGTCTCAATCTTTGGCTGGATTGCAGTATCCTTCGTGCATATGCCATTTGGTGCAAAAGATCGTCCATCGATGGAAAGTGGGCATCATGTTCAAAGATGACATTTTTGATGGGGCATAGCGAAGCAAGCGTTTGAAACAGAGAGAATATCTCTGGTGAGACAAGTTCACTGTGCCCATCAACCAGCCAATCACCTCGCCAGTAACCGCCTGCTAGATGAACCTGGACCAGGTGGGAGAGAGGCATTTGACGCAAAAAGTGCTCAGCATCAAAATGGTGATTGGCTGCATTAATAAACGCATTGGTCACATCCAGTAAGACGCCACAACCAGTTGCACTGACAATCTCTTGAAAAAAAGTCGCCTGGTCAAGAGAGCTGTGCGGAATCTCGAGCATGTAGGTTACATTTTCCAGAATAAGTGGCTTTTCAAGTGCATCTTGAAGCGTAAGCACCCGACTTATCAGGTGTTCAAGCAGTTCTTCAGTAAACCACAGTGGAGCAAGGTGCCCAATATCCTTGCCTGGCACACGTGTGAGACAGAGATGCTCGCTATAATAGGGAGACTTCGTCAGATCCGAGATGCGCTTGATCCCTCGCAGATAAGATGGTTCTAATGGCATACATGAACCAATGGAGAGATCGACCCCATGGGGGATGACAGGAAAAGAGGCGCAAAGCTCTTCTAAAGCTATGATAGCTTCTGGGGTGGAAAGATAATTATCTGTAATGATCTCCAGAAAATCAATCTGATCGCGATGGGCAAAGATTCCCGCTCTTAGTTCAGAACGATATCCTAGACCAACCCCGAGCGTAGGCAGAGAGGCCGTCAGATTCTTTCCTCCTGACATGGGGAGCTCCTTTCTTTCTGTTCCATCTGGATTGATTGACGCTGAGATGCGACCATAGGTATCTGTGAGAACGCTGTTTTTCTCGTGCGAAAGAAACAATGTTGACAACGCTGACAGCCAGAATCAGCAAAGAGCAGTGTGCGCGAGGTACTTCTCACCTGTTGAAATTGGAAGGGTGATGTGACTTTATGCTTCTGATGGTGAATCATTCGACACTCCTATGATGTGTTGTTCTTGTAACGTGAAGAGGATCTCCAAAATGTCGTCAGTCAGGTCAGTGGCCTGGAGATACTGTTCAGTTTTCTCAATGATGGCCGCAACTGGATGATGTTCCTGACACAGATTCAGGAGAAAGGAGGTCTCTCTATTGAATGTAAAGACTTTTAATGTGAGCGAATGAGGTTCTCTTTGAAACACAAGGTCATAGTGCCCTGACTGGATCGCTATTTCTTCGAGCGCTTGCTGATTTTTCAACGCATCCATTAGAGAGATGATAGGATAGACAAATGTTTCTTGAAAGACACCAGATAAAAGCGTTGGAATGGAGTTCAACTGTATCGGAACAGTAGCAAATGAAGGATTTAGGTTAATTGAAGTAAATGCATCATCTGATGTCGTCTGATAGGTGTAACGATAATGCAATCGTTCATATTTTGCAATCTCACTGGCATAGGGAGGAGCACTTTCGTCAAGAGCCAGGGATTGTTCCATGAAAGTGCCAAATGCAAGCATGCGAGGAAAGAAGTCTTCCTGAGGATGTGCAGGGTAGTACTGGTAAAAACGATTGAACAAGCGTTGGATGAGTGTTTCTTCCAGCAGAAACGTTGCGGGATAGATGGAACGAAAATAGCCCTGTTGCTTCATTTTCAGCGATGTTGCAAAATAGTCTAAAAGGCGTCGATCAATGGCCCGAAGTGCTTGTTTCTCTTGCTCTGTTAAAAGATAGTGGGCAAACGAAACATCTGGGGCGATGGCGAAAAGGTGACGAAAGGCATCATTCGTATAAAGATGAGCGAGATGGGATTGCATTTCAGCCAGACTCATACGCATTCTCCTTTGCTGAATATCTTCATAGATCTGCGGAAAGAATCGCTGCCAACCTTGTTCAGCTGCCATTGTCATCTGCTGGTGTGTCCTTCCAACATCTTGAAAGCCCTGTAGCCCAATCTGCTGGCTGGAATGAGGATGTTGAATGATGGTGCGTAATGTTGCCGCCAGTTCATCCTGATGATGGGGATCGACGAGAAAGACATTGGCTCCATGGTGCAGATGATGATAGTATGGTTGCTTTTCAGCTATTTCATGAGAGAGAACCTGACAGGTGCCACAGGCAAAGATCTCCTGAGGGATGAGTGGCGTGTGAATAGGGATAGGAAAATCCCGTTCCAGGAAGCAGACGGCGGTACAGGCACGAATAAATTGGGGAACAGTCCAATGGGGAAGAAAGGGAAGGAGCCACGTGTGAGTGGCTATTCCCACTTCCTCAATGGTTTCGGCAAACCTTTTGAGCGCGGAAGCGCTTCCTTGAGCCAATGTGAGAAATTGAAAGGCAATCCCTTGTCGTTGAAGACAAGCGAGTGCTTTTACCAGATCAAAGCTCCCTTTCACCTCACCAATTTTGCCATATATACCTATGGTTGGCACCTGAGGCTGGAAGGTTTTCTGTGCAAAACGGCGAAAGACCTCATAATAAGGATCAGCTGGGAGATGATCATGCATCCACGCAAGTACTGCATTGACATCAAGAGGTGGGGTATCTGGTGTGAACATATGTGGAGGAAGATAAGAACCTGCTGGGAACGTAAGTTTCTCCTGGGAAATTCCTAGATGTAAGAAGCCTCTATAGGTAGCAGGTGTGGCCACAATATAGTCTGCGGACAGAAGAACTTCGCGATAAGCTGTTTGCAACTCCGCAGACTGAAAGAGTGACCCTATATCACTGCCAGCATGACGGATTCCAAACGGAACCCCTGTCCAGGATGAAGCCAGGGATGCAGCGACGGCATAAGGCTCCAGGTAATAACTATAAATCAATTGGCACTGATGTGTGCGAATAACCTCCGTTGCCATCGCTGCAAGTTTTGTGACGAAAGGATTTGCATAGGGGATATAATGGCGACGTTCTTCTTTTTGGGTCGTATGAATCGTTATTGATCCCTGACAATCCGCAGGCAAAGGTGGAAATGCTGTCCATTCCAAACATCGATAGTGTGGTTCAACTTCTTCCGCATTCGTCACCACATGAACGTGAATGCCAGCCTTCGCCAGGATATAGGCTAACCACTGATTATCCTTACTTACGCCTCCCTGAATAGGGAAAAATTTACCAATCAGACAAAGAGTTAAAGGCATGGCCCTTCTCCTTTTTCTCGGGATTATTATACGACCTCTGCGCATCAGCCAGCGTGAGGGAGGACGTTGATCACCGTCTCCTCCCTTGTGTTCAGTGTGTCTAAAAAGAACGAAGTGTTCAAGCCCTCATTTTTGAGAAAAAAGGGTGGATCAGAGAAACTGCTTCTAGAAACTTATCTAGAGATCAGACTTGGGGGGATCTCTTCCTGCAAGCTTGAGAAGGGTGCGCCAGAATGACATTCTAATTTACACGTATTTTTACATGTTGTAGGGACACTGCACGTTTCCTTACAGGTATCTCCATAGCTCAACGAAACAAGGGAATGAGACACCAGCGCAAGCTGGAAACGAGATGGGCGCGAATCTTGGGAAGTATGTCCAGTAAAAATGTTCACTGCATTCATAATTAAAGAGCTCTCCTTTCGATGAAAACAAGTGCCGACAAAGAACAGGCAACAACATCTTATTCAAGGCGATATCGGTTGCTGCTGGCAGAGATCGTCTATGAAAAGAGTAGCATACAATGTGATCCATTTCTCCTCTAAAGTGTTCATTGCACTAAAAAGTTGAATGTGCAGAGTAAATCACAACGTGAAGTGAAGCTTATCACTATGGGGTAAAAGCGTCTTTGCTCTAGAAGATAAAAGCTACTGTTCGACACTTCGTTATATGATGTTTGAAAGGGGACGTACTCGAATTGGGCATAAACTCGGTCTTCTCAAATGGAAACGACGGTAATAAAAATCTTGCGCAGACTCAGAAGAATTGAAGCATCTTTTCCTGGTCCGTTGCAAAATGATAGGCGTGAGTAAAGACCGTGCTGGCTGCTGGAATATCAGCATGTGTACAGATGTGGAATGAGAGTGTCACGTCAGCACCTCCTTACGGGCCTGATAATACGAACGAAGCATAGTTTTTAAGTAAAGTACATCTGGGTCTTTCTTGTACGAAGTCAAAAGGAGTTGGCAGTAGATGCTATGAATAATATTGATATTCACGGTCAGATTCAACTCACGACAAATTTCGAAAGCATTGAGGAGTTTCATAATCACGTCATAATAATTCTTTGCACTCATCGCTGCGTGAGCCGACACAATATCGATCCAGGCCTGCCTTCTCAACTGGTTTCGTGCAATTCCTCGGATTCCTTTTAATGAGGAAAGCTGATCCAATTCCTCAAGCGCTTTCTCAGGACGTCCAACACCGGTCAGTGTGATAGCATGTCCAAGAAGAAACATACCTTCATTCAGACTATGAATCGGAGTATGGTGGCTTATGATATGATCTGATCCAATAGTTTCCTTTGCTCTTTTTGCAAGGTCAAGCGCAATAGCGAGATCAGAGGAACTTCTCTTGAGATGGACATAGGAACGACTGAGCTCCATCAAGAGCCGACCTTTCAGGGAGGAAGGGGCAGATGGAAGGGCTTGCTCAAAATCGCTGATAGCAAGCCCTATCCTTTGTGGATTAATCTGAAATGACCCTGTCTGATTTTTTTCTCCAAATAAGCCACTCACTAGATGCGTGTATCCTCGGGTATAGAAAGCCTGAGCAACCTCTGTTGTTCCTTGCGTGGCGTGTACGATATGGACAGCATTGTTCGCGTAGGCCAGAGACTGTTGGAATTTGCCTTGTGATCGCGTGACCTCGGCTCCAAGCTGATAATACCCATTGAGAAGGGATTGGATGTGTTGCTGTAAGCTCCCTTTACTGGCTTTTCTCGCCGGTTCGAGCGTCAGGATAGCTCGATCTATATCACAGAGGAGTGTTCCAGCAGTGTTCGTATAATGGAGTTTCCAGAAGAGATCAAGCTCCTTGTCGTACCGTTGGGGATCTTCTAACACACGTTCAATCAGCGGAGAACGCTTCAAAGATGGTTCATGAGGAACCTTGAATGCAACCTGGCTCAGAGGTAAAAGACCGAATAGCGCATATGGAATCTGGAGGATATCAGCAAGTATCCGACGACGGTGAATATGGGTTGGCACGCGATTTTCATTTTCCATACTGAATATCCAGGAAGCCGTAATGCCTTTTGACTTCTTGCCTTTCTCATCATCTCCCTGTATTTCAAGGGCAGTGCTATACAATCTGGCTGCTTCTTCAGCACTTATCCCCATCTGTTGTCGAAAATCCCGCATGACTTGACCAGCGTTGGGCCAGCCATCTTTTTGCAGGGTATAAGGCCCGTATTGGCCGCCTTCGCCCCAGAAAGTTGACATGAACAACGCCTCCTTTATCTTACCATATGTGCAATTTTACCCATTGAGCATTGATTAGATCATTCTCTCGTTTTTTTTTTTCTTGATGAAGTCAGGGAGTTGAAGTCTCGTTCTCCGTTTCTCTCTTTCAGAGGATTATTTCCTTCTGTGACCCTCTCCCTGGCTTGGGCCATAGGCGAGATAGAAAATAGAGGAGGTCTTGGAACGAGTTCATCTTCTGGACGAGTCTTGATAGTCTCTCTACAATCTATGAACCGTTCAGCATCAGAGCTCCAGGAACCGCCACACAAGCTCCTATCAGGAAGGATGGATAAGCAAGCCCACTCTGATCCCTGTGGTTGTGTCTAGAGCCTCTTGAAAAAGAGGCTCGACTATGACGCTTCAACCTCTTCTGGATGAAAACTCTGGATTGGAGACGGTTGTCTCTCCTGGTCCTTCAACAAAGCGCATCTCTCCTCCACCTGGAAGGTGAAGGGTAAACCGGTGTAACGATCCATGAATGGGTTCATGGTGCTTCCTGGTTCCATCGGGGAAGAGCAAACTCAGTCGGTCAGACGCATCCTTGAAACAGGTGACGCCATGTTGGAGGAGCCATCGATAGACCTGTAATTGCTCTTCTGGTTTGAGAGGGGGGATCGTGATTCTTTGTTCACTGAAGTCTTCTCCCTCTTCTGATGTCAGCTCTGTAGTCGGTTTTAAAAACGCTTCCCCGCCTCGTTTTTTCTGTTTATCTAGGATTCGTTTCAGTCTCGTTAACACTTATTTCTCCTCTTATAAGCTCGAGCAATGCTTTCACCGTAAACGGCTTGAACAAGATATGTGCGTTGTGTTGATGGCGTAGTTCTTCAGCGACCTTCGTCTCTTTGGCATCCACCAGGACGATCAACCGGGCAGACGGACAACAGGAGTGAAGTCCTGTGACTATGCTCGGCAGATTCTTGCTATCCAGGTCAATTACCATGAGGTCCGGTTTGATGGTGAGCTGTGGAAGTTCACTGAAAGCGATCACATGATCCTCAAAACTTTTGACAGAGAAGTGTTCTAAGCGGAGCTGGAGTTCAATGATCGCGCAGACGGAGTTCCAGGGTTTAATGATGACCGCCTTCTGTGTCAGGTCCATCAAACAGCTCTCCTTTCATGTTCCATACGTCATCATCGATAAGGATGGCTCGAACCTCTTCCTGCTTTCCTGCCAGGTGCAATTGCTGTAAATGGTCATATATGCGCTCCATATGGGCAGTGATTGCCTCATGATTAGAGACGACAGCGAGACCATAGAGTCCATTGCTTGCCCCTTGTGCTTCTCGCTCAAAATTCTCTCTCATCCGCTGTATATTGCTTTTCATTGCTCCCTCAAAGTAACAGATCCAACTCATTACGAACAAACGCTTTAAAACCTGGTTTGTATTACTGTCTATTGATACAATACCCTAGAATTATGAAGAATAGATTGCCCATACTATGACAAATGTTGCAATTTTATTGATAAATGAATGAGGTATGATACAATATGCGTAAAATATCCATTGTTCTATGCTTGTCAATATGTTTGAGGGGAGCTGGATCATGGTGCCATTAAAAAAAGGGAACGACAAGTTACGATATCAAAGGGAAGTGCGCGGTTGGTCTCAAGCTGTCGTCGCAATGAAAATAGGGACTGCTACAGAAGTAATATCTAGATGGGAAACGGGAGGGCGCACCCCTGGGCGATTTTATCAAACAAAGCTTTGTGAGCTATTTGAGCAAACAGCAGAAGAACTTGGGTTTGTTGCTCCGATAGAGGGAGAGAAGACTGCCGTCGTTGTTGAAGATTTGCCAAATGATGCCAAAACAAACTACATCTCTGTAAACCACCTCTCTACGGCAATTTCGCAAGGTATAATTGAAGCAGTAAAAGATATGGGAGGTTTGGATATGGAGAGTACACGTCGTGAGGCTCTGAAAACCATCGCAGCACTTTCTAGTGGTGCATTCTATACCTATCAGACTACTACAGATATAGAGGTTTTAGAAAGACTTTCAAAAGCTTTAAAGCGTAATCCATCTGGATTAGATCAGCAGGTCCTGGAAAGCCTGGAAGCCGTTGTCAAAAAGAAACGGTTACAATTTGCAAGTAGCGAAGGCCAGGAATGGAAAGATATTTTACAGGACGCGTATGGAACACTTAGCCTCATAACTCAGCATCTAGAGCGCTCTCAACCTCCAAAAACGTATGCGAGACTCTGTAACCTTGCCAGTGAGACCAGCTATCTTATAGGGAATATCTTTTATAATGAGGGACGCTATGAGATTACTGATAGATATTATGCTGAAGCATTAGAGGCAGCGAAAGAAGCGAAGAATGATGCTTTAAGCTCTGTCATTTTTACTGGTCGTGGGCTTGTTTCAATTTATATAGGTGAGCCGCTGAAAGGGTTACCGTTTCTTGAGCAAGCAAAGATTTTGGCCGCCCGTACATCTTCACATGATATGCTACGCACCTGGATTTGTGCAGTTCATAGTGAAATACATGCCAGATCACACAACTATACTAGCTTTCTACAAGAAATAGAGAATGCCAAGACTTTTCTGGCGAGAAATAATGGAGGTATAGCTCCCCTTTCCTTTGAGGATGCGATCATACACGCACATATAAGTGAGTCGAAACTATTTGGATTTGAGGGAATCGGATACATACAATTTAACAAATCAGTAGAAGCACAGAAAGCTCTTACAACGCAGCTAAATCGTATAAAAGAAACCCCGAATGCATCACGGCTGAAGGATCAGTCCGTTACCCTTGTAGATTTAGGTCTTGCCTATACACAACAGGCGGAAATTAAAGCTGCGTGTGATTGTATAGGCCAGGCCCTTGATTGTATTCAGGTGACTGGTCTAACAAGCTCTTTTCAAAGAGTCGTGAAAATAAAGCAAGAATTAAAGCCGTGGGAGCGTATGCCACAGGTAAAATCTCTCAATGAGCAGATGGCGCATACTTTAACAACTCTTCAAGGAGGATATGCATGACTACTTGGAGACAAGGAAAAGGTGTTCTTTACGTTGTTGCTTGTGGAAGCTCAAAGGCGGAGCTCGTCTATGCCTTTGTAGCCAGGGCACAAGAAGAGGGTTGGAATGTGTGCGCAATTGTTACTCCAAGTGCAAAAAAATTCTTGAATATTCCGCTGCTCTCCAAAGTGACAGGATATCCAGTACGAAGCGAATATAAACAACCAGATGAGCCTGACCTCCTGCCACGTGCTGACGGTATTGTTGTGCTTCCTGCTACCTTCAACACGATAAATAAATGGGCGCTAGGCATTAGCGATACACTTGCGGTTGGTATCCTCAGTGAGTATACAGGATTACATACGCCCATTGTTGCTGTTCCCTGTTGTTCCGGTGGACTTGATACCAATCCAGCTTTCAGGCGCAGTCTTCGCATGCTCAAGCGATATGGCATACATGTGTTATCGAATGAATCATTAACGAGCGATCCCTTTCTCAATGAAACTATTTTAGACAATCTCACACGAGGTAGGGAATAAACCTGGGATGCTCTGATGGTTAGCGTAAGGTTGCTCCGCTAGTCGTGTCTCACACAAATCTTCTGCTACGGCCATACAAATGATCAACATATACCGAGCCAAGGGAATCTCTAGAAGCAGTTCACAGAAATATTCTATCAGATGTGGCAGGCCCTGGTGTTTTAATGATGAAAGTATAACCCCCTGATCTTTCTAAAAGAGAATCCACTCCAAAATGAATCCTCCTAACAGTGGAACTTCTTCTGGGGAAGGTGCAAGAAAGCCGAATTGGAAGTACCACTGTACCGTATATTAAATCCTGCTAACTTCAGTGCTTCCGTCGACAAGCTTCATTTGATACTTGTTTTCAAACTCATTAAAAACCTCGTCCTGATGTGAGACAACAATCACACATGCTAACTCGTCTTTCAATGCCTGGAGGACGTGGATCATATCTTGGCAGCCAGTTGTGTCCAGGCTTCCAAAGCCTTCATCAATAATGACAGACTCTACGCGGTGGCTTTCACCTCCAGCGTATCGACCAATACCCATCGCCAGGCTGACAGCAATGCGGAACTGTTGACTTCCACTCAGCAATTCAACATCTAATGGCTGCTCTGTATGGTGTTTCTGGTGAGATTAGTCGGCTGAAGCCAGGAATTGCGTGTCTGCCATCTTGCAAGGTAGCAGACACTTGAGTTAAAATAAAAGACACATCGTGACGCTAGCAGTTCGAATGACGCTGGCAATCATTCTTCCTTTTTCTATTCTGGTGGCACTCTCTTTTTTTATAAGCAGAGTGATTGGCTCCACAACGGGACTCGTGTCATGTTCGTGTGGATGGTATCTCAAAATCTTTCCCAGACTGTACCTCTTATAGAAAGTTGATGGCAAACGTCTTTCATGGCAGTAAAGAAAAGTGAAATTTATAGTTCGTTGTGGAAGCTGTGCGACGAGCTTCGTGGTGGGATGGATGCCTCGCAGTATAAAGACTATATTCTGGTCCTTCTGTTTATGAAATATGTCTCCGATAAGTATGCTGGTGATCCCCATGCTGAGGTGGTCATCCCCGAGGGTGGTAGCTTTGCGGATATGGTGGCATTGGACGGCAAGAAGGATATTGGCGATGGCATTAATAAGATTATCGCGAAACTCGCTGAGGCCAATAATCTCCGCGGCGTGATCGATGTGGCAGACTTTAATGATGAGGATAAGCTGGGCAAGGGCAAGGAGATGCAAGATCGCCTCTCAAATCTGGTGAAGATTTTTAATTCACCAGAGCTCGACTTCCGCAAGAATCGCGCTGAGGGTGATGACCTGCTGGGTGATGCCTATGAGTATCTGATGCGCCACTTTGCGACTGAGTCTGGTAAAAGTAAGGGGCAGTTCTATACTCCAGCTGAGGTCTCGCGCATTATGGCGAAAGTGATTGGTATCAGTAAAGCGACGAGCGCCAGGCAGACTCTCTATGATCCAACCTGCGGCTCCGGCTCACTACTGTTGAAGGCCGCTGATGAGTCGCCGGTGGGCATTTCGATCTATGGCCAGGAGATGGATAACTCAACCTATGCTCTGGCTACCATGAATATGTTTTTGCATAATCATCCAACTGCTGTTATCCACCGCGATAATTCGCTGGCGCACCCCTATTTTAAACAGGGCTCTGAGAATAAGCCCGAAGATACACGACTGGCGACGTTTGATTTTGCGGTTGCCAATCCCCCCTTCTCCAGCAAGGCCTGGAGCAATGGTTTTAACGCGTATGCAGACCCCTATGGACGCTTCGCACTGGGCGTGCCACCGCAGAAGAATGGAGACTATGCTTTCCTCTTGCATATCCTGCATTCGCTCAAAAGTACCGGACGTGGCGCAGTGATTCTGCCCCATGGTGTGCTGTTTCGTGGCAACGCGGAGGCGGAGATCCGTAAGAATATTATCGAGCGCGGCTATATTCGTGGCATTATCGGGCTACCTGCCAATCTGTTCTATGGAACGGGCATCCCGGCCTGCATTATTGTGCTGGATAAAGAGAACGCCCATGCCCGTACTGGGATCTTTATGATTGATGCCAGCAAGGGCTTTATGAAGGATGGCAATAAGAATCGCTTGCGCCACCAGGATATTCATAAGATTGTCGATGTCTTTAACCGCCAGCTTGAGCTTCCGCGCTACTCGCGTATGGTGGGCCTGGATGAGATTATCGAGAATGATTATAATCTGAATATTCCCCGCTATATTGATAGCTCGGAGCCTGAGGATCTGCACGATATCGAGGCACACCTGCTCGGTGGTATCCCCGATCGCGATATCGAGGCCCTCTCAGGCTACTGGGAGATCTTCCCATCCCTCAAACAACATCTGTTTGCCGCTGATCTGCGTCCCGGCTATAGCCAGTTGCGTGTTTCCAATGACGAGATCAAAGCGACGATCTTTGCCCATCCCGAGTTTGTGCAGTACAACCAGGCGATCACCGAGCTCTTCAAGCGCTGGCAGGCCAATAATAGTCCAGGCCTGTATGGGCTGGGTGTTGGTAGTCATCCGAAACAGCTGATCGAGCGGCTCTCCGAGGATATCCTGCAGGTGTTTGGACAGGCTCAGCTCGTCGATAAGTACGATGTCTATCAGCACCTGATGAGCTACTGGTCGGATGTGATGCAGGACGATGTCTACCTGATCGCGCTGGATGGCTGGAAGGCCAGCAGCGATCTGATCCCTGCTAATCTAATCATCCAACGCTACTTCCAGACGGAGCAGCAACAGATTGAGAAGCTGGAAGCCGACAAAGAGGCGATCACGCTCAAGATGACCGAGCTGGAAGAGGAACATACCGGTGAGGGTGGCCTCTTAGAGGAAGCGGTGAACGAGAAGGGCAAGCTGACCCGCGCTAGCGTCAAGATCCGCATCAAAACCATTTTCGGCGAGCCCGATAGCGAACAGGAACGCGAACTGCTCGATACCTATCTGACGCTGCTGGATCAGGAGGCCGAGGCAAGCAAGAAGGTGAAGACTGCCCAGAAGGCCCTCGATGCAAAGGTGGTAAAGAAGTATGAGCAACTGAGCGAGGATGAGGTGAAGGTGTTGGTGATTGAAGATAAGTGGCTGGAGACTCTGAATGGAGATGTGCAGGGTGAGCTGAATCGGGTTTCGCAGGCGTTGGCGGGGCGGGTGAAGGAGCTTGCAGAGCGATATGATGTTCCGTTGCCTCTTCTTTCAAGAGATGCCGAAGAACTGACTCATAAGGTTGAAGCTCATTTAAAAAGTATGGGGCTTGTATGGTAGCAACATCAAAAGTCACGATGGTAAATCTGGGATATAAACAAACAGATTTAGGCATGATTCCGGAAGATTGGGAGGCCAAAACTTTCGGTGAAGTTATGACTGGGTTTACGAGCGGGGCCACGCCTTCTCGGACACATCCCGAATTTTTTAAAGGGGATATACGTTGGATCACCAGTAGAGAGCTGGGTTACAACGTTATTAATGATACAATTGAGAAGATATCAGTTGAAGCTGTTTTCAAGACAAATCTTAAATTGCTTCCTAAAGGAACTTTTTTAATAGCAATTACGGGAATGGAAGCAGAGGGAACAAGAGGAAGATGTGGAATTGTTGGTGAAGAGGCGACAACTAACCAGCACTGTATGGCTCTTTTCCCATCTAAAGAGCTGAATACTTCTTATCTTTTTCACTATTATATGTATAAAGGAAAAGCTTTAGCAGTACAATATTGCCAAGGTACAAAACAACAAGATTATACAGGCAAGATTGTCAAATTACTTCCTATTGTGTTTCCTCCATCTATTAAAGAGCAACAAGCCATCGCCACCGCCCTCAGCGACATAGATGCCCTGATCACCTCGCTCGACAAGCTGATCTCCAAGAAACGTGCTATCAAGCAGGCGACGATGCAGCAACTGCTGACTGGGAAGATGCGGTTGCCGGGGTTTAGTGGAAATGAAAATGGCAAATTAGGAGATCTTTTTGACCTAAATCCCAAGAGAACTTTGATTAGTGATACTGACTCAGTAACTCTTATTCGTATGGAAGACATTTCAGAAAATGGAACCATTCTTAATCAAAATGTTGTGCCCCTGTCGTTGATCAAGAAAGGGCTTACTTTTTTTGAGCGTAATGATGTGCTTGTGGCTAAGATAACTCCATGTTTTGAAAATGGAAAAGGCGCGTGCCTTGATACTCTAAAGACCAGATTTGGATTTGGTAGCACTGAGTTTCATATACTTCGGGCGAAGAGAAATGCAATTTCTCGATATATATTTTATCAAACCCAAACTGTTGAATTTAGACAGCAGTTAGAATTGGAGATGATTGGTACCGCGGGTCAAAAGAGAGTACCACTGCAGTCTATAAGGAATTATGTATTGCCTGTGCTTCACTCGAGGGAGGAACAACAAGCCATCGCCGCCGTCCTTTCCGATATGGATACCGAGATCGAGGCGTTAGAACAGAGGCGAGACAAGACAGTCATGGTAAAGCAAGGAATGATGCAAGAGCTACTCACAGGGAAGACGAGGTTAGTTTGATATGAGCACCGTTGGCCGGCCTGAACGGGCCACGCAGGATCATGTTATCGAGCTTTTCAAGCAGCTGGGTTACACCTATCTGGGCAACTGGATCAATCGCGTGGCCAATAGCAATCTAGAGGAGGGCCTGCTGCGGGTCTATCTGCGGCGGCAGGGCTATAGTGAGATCCTCATCAATAAGACAGTGGTCACGCTGGAGAAGCTGCTCAAGGATCAGATTTGCAGTCTCTACGATATCAACAAAGACTTTTATGGGCTGTTGCGCTATGGAGTCCATGAAAAGGCCGATGTCAGCGAGAACACTGAGACCGTCTGGCTGATCGATTGGGAGCATCCGCTCAATAATGATTTTTCTATCGCCGAAGAGGTCACAATTACCGACGGCAACGAGAAGCGGCCCGACATCGTCCTGTATGTCAACGGCATCGCCCTGGGTGTACTGGAGCTCAAGAAATCAGTCACCTTTGTCAGCAAGGGCATCCGACAGAACCTGCTCAACCAGAAGCGGGAGTTTATCGGCTCGTTTTTTTCGACTGTTCAGCTGGTCATGGCTGGCAACGAGAGCCAGGGGCTACGCTATGGCACTACTGGCACCAGCGAAAAATATTATCTGACCTGGAAAGAAGCCAGTCCGGTCGAAGACCAGCTGGATCGTGGTCTGCTGCAGCTCTGTGCCAAAGAACGCCTGTTGGAGATCATTCACGACTTTACCATTTTTGATGGTGGCATCAAAAAGCTGTGTCGACCCAACCAATATTTTGGTGTACGAGCAGCCCAGGAGCGCGTACGCAAGCGCGAGGGTGGGATCATCTGGCACACCCAGGGGAGCGGAAAGAGTCTGACTATGGTCTGGCTCGCCAAATGGCTGCGTGAAAACATACATGACTCCCGTATCCTGATCATCACCGATCGCGAGGAACTGGATGAACAGATCGAAGGCGTCTTCCTGGGTGTCAACGAACAGATCTATCGCACAACAAGCGGTCCGGATCTGATTACGCAACTAAATAAGACAACCCCAGCGCTGATCTGCTCGCTGATCCACAAGTTCGGCAGAAAGACCGACCGTCAGAGCGACGAAAACGACAAAGCTGCCGTCGAAGCCTTTATTAAAGACGTCACAAACAGCCTGCCATCTGGCTTTAAGGGCAAGGGCAACATCTACATCTTTGTCGATGAATGTCATCGCACTCAATCGGGCAAGCTGCACGAGGCCATGAAAGCCATCCTGCCCGGAGCCATGTTTATCGGCTTCACCGGCACCCCGCTGCTCAAAAACGACAAAGACAGCAGCATCGCCACCTTTGGCACCTTTATCCACACCTACAAGTATGACGAAGCTGTGCGCGACGGCGTCGTTCTCGACCTGCGCTACGAGGCCCGCGACATCGAGCAGAGCCTCAGTTCGCCCGCAAAGGTTGATCAATGGTTTGAGGCCAAGACTAGAGGACTCAACGACATCGCCCGCGCGTATCTCAAGCAACGCTGGGCCACCATGCAAAAGGTCCTCAGCTCGCAGGATCGGTTGGAAAAGATCGTCGCCGACATCTTGCTCGACATGGAAGAGAAGCCGCGTCTCATGAACGACCATGGCAACGCCATCCTGGTCGCAGGCAGCATCTACCAGGCCTGTCGCTACTACGAAATTTTTACCAGCAAAGGCTTCAAGAAATGTGCCATCATCACCTCCTATAAGCCCGGTGTCAAACACATCCAGGACGAAGAGAGCGGCGAGGGCGAGACCGAACGCTTGCAGCAGTACGACATCTACATGAAAATGCTGGGTGGCAAATCGATCGAGAAGTTCGAGGACGATGTAAAAGAGCAATTCATCAAAGAGCCGGGCCAGATGAAGCTGCTCATCGTCGTCGACAAACTGCTTACCGGCTTTGATGCTCCCTCCGCCACCTACCTGTATATCGACAAAAAGATGCAGGACCATGGACTCTTTCAAGCCATCTGTCGCGTCAACCGTCTGGACGATGAAGATAAAGACTACGGCTATATCATTGACTACAAAGATCTCTTCAAGAGCCTGGAAAGCTCCGTCAAGACCTACACCTCAGAAGCCTTTGCCGGTTATGAGCAGAGCGACGTCGATGGACTGCTCAGCGACCGCATCACAAAGGGACGTGAGCGGCTGGAGGATGCACGGGAGGCCGTCAAAGCGCTCTGCGAGCCTGTGCAGCCACCAAAGGGCAGCGCCGAATATCGACGCTACTTCTGTGCTCGCGACGCCAACAACGAACTGACAGCAGAGAGCGAGCCCAGACGTTTAGAGCTCTATAAGCTCACTACAGCCCTTGTGCGAGCCTATGCCAACCTGGCCAATGACCTTCCCACTGCTGGCTATTCAGCGCAAGAGATCGAGACCCTCAAACAAGAGGTTGACCACTACGAAAAGATCCGCCAGGAGATTCGGCTCAGCAGTGGAGACGCCATCGACCTCAAAATGTACGAGCCAGCCATGCGCCACCTGATCGACACCTACATTCGGGCCGAAGACAGCGAGGTCATCACCACCTTTGAGAATGCGGGTCTGCTCCAACTGCTCGTCGAGCGCGGGCCAGCGATTGTTGATAGCTTGCCAGAGGATCTCAAAGATCCGGAAGCCATGGCTGAAGCCATCGAAAACAATACACGGCGTGTCACCATCAACGAGCGGCCTCTGAACCCGGTCTACTATGACAAGATGTCCGAACGGCTTGATGCATTGATCAAACTCCGGCAGGAAGAGGCCATCGAGTATAAAGAGTACATTCTGCGCATGCAGGCCCTGTTGAGTGAGTTAGGAAATCAGGGCAGCAGCGGCTCCTATCCTCATTCTATCAACACACGTGGCAAGCAAGCGGTGTATGATACAATACAGCGGTACGGCACAGAGCATCAGGAGCAATCGCTTGATAGTGAGAGCCTGACCAACGGCATCAGCGAGGAGATCCGAGTCAGTGCTCATCATGGTTGGCGAGGGAACCAGATGAAAGAGCGAAAAATGTTTGCTCTTCTGCACAAATATATTACCGATGAAGAGTTATGCAACCAGATTCTCAAGATCATGAAGGGGCACGCAGAGTTTTAAGTATGCATCAGATTACTGTGAATGGCTATGTTGTGGATGTGGTGAGGAAAGATATCAAGAACCTGCACCTGGGCGTGTATCCACCGGAGGGCCGGATCCGAGTGGCAGCCCCGTTGCGCGTCAACGACGAGGCCGTCCGGCTCTTCACCATCTCGAAGCTCAGCTGGATCAAGCGACAGAAAACCAAGTTCATTGACCAGGAGCGTCAGACCGAGCGTGAATATGTCTCAGGCGAGAGCCATTATTTTCAGGGGCACCGCTATCTGCTCAATGTCATCTATCGACCAGGCACTCCACAAGTCGTTTTGCGCAACCACAAATATATCGACCTCATCGTGCGACCTGACAGCAACACCTCCGATCGCGAGCGTGTGCTGTTGGGTTGGTATCGTCAGCAACTGAAAGCCGAGATCCCCGCTTTGTTGGAGAAATGGGAAAAGATTATTGATGTGCAGGTCGCCGAATGGGGTGTCAAGCAGATGAAGACGAAGTGGGGGACCTGTAATAGCAAAGCGGGGCGTATCTGGCTCAACCTGGAGCTCGCCAAGAAACCTATGCATTGCCTGGAGTACATCATCGTCCACGAACTAGTCCACTTGCTGGAGCGGCACCATAACGAACGCTTCCAGGCATACATGGATCGTTTTTTGCCGTTATGGCACCACTACCGTGAAGAACTCAACCGGTCACCGCTGGGACATGAGACCTGGGAGTATTAGAGAGCGTAAAATGCTTTGTGGACTACTCATCTTTTGAGCTCATTAATAACATGTTAATGATATTAAGCTCTTGAGACATAAAGAGATACCTTCCTGTAAACATCTTGCTGCGAGCTTCATTAAGGGTGAGGCTGCGGAAAACAACAAATGGGAACTCTTCATAGCCTTTACCAATAGGGAGAACGCTATCAATTGGATAGAGTGCTCGAAGATAGCGTTCCAGTAAGGTCCGAAACGATTGGCCTTCGTTGTCGTCCTCATAATCTTTTTTGTGAGAGAAATACTCTTTCATCGTATCATAAGCGAGAAACGTAACGAGTGGAAGTGCAAAGTGCTGATCTGTATGGTTGCTTTCTTGCTCATAATGAGGATCTTTATGATCGGTCACCGTTGCTAATGCTTGAAGAAGCGTAATACCATCGCGTAGTGCGAGCTGAAAACTGGGAGGGCTGATCGGATGAGTAATGAGCTCACGCATAGCTTTAAGCAGGTCAAATTTGCGTCTTTGATCGCGTTTGAGTACTTGTTCTACCTGCATCCAGTAAGCTTCTTGTATTGACATATTAGCGATAGGAATAATCAACATATTTCCTGCTATATGGCCGGGTTCCATCACTGCATAATCGAGAAGTCGATCAAAACCTTGACGTATTCTGTTCTGGAAATCCAGGGTAAACGTGGGAATGCGAGGAATATAGTGCTCTTTTTTCTGATCGCTCCTTTTTGTAAGATCAGCTGGGCGCAAACTAATACGTGCGTGTTCAAGAAGAAGAGAAATACTTTCGTGTATATGCAGAAGGTCGCGGATGTCAGGATTGCTATAGTAGAGGTTTTGTGCTTCTTTAATAAGACGATTCATACGTGACGTGAAAGTCTCTCCTGCTGCATTGACTGACTTCCCACCAATTGGTATCATAATAAAATGCTGGTTTATCCCCAACTTCATACTCCCAGAGATGCGTGTCATCATTGAAAGCTTCAGAATGAGCAAAATATTCAGGATATTGAGCATACTTTCGCGGACTGAGACCTCTCGATCCATGTCTTTTGTGTAGACGACACGATCAGTCAGATAGAACGTAAGGTATTTCTCTGCCTGATCCAGTTCTCCTCCTCTGCCTCGGTAGATAACCTGCAAAATTTCCATCAAGTTCTGCTCAATCTCAAAATGTGGTATTTCAATAAGGATATGAGTAGCATTCGGAAAAGAAAGCCCACGGCTTGCTGATGCCGTCATAAAGACGACTTTCACTTTTGTTCGATATTTGGCAATCGCATCTCGACCATTTTCTGAAAGATTAGCATTAATTTCTAGATAGTGAATGTATAATTCAAAAGCAGCGCGTTCTTTTTTGACCATTTGGATTAAGTCTGCCAGGCGTTTTTTATTCTGGATATAAACTAGAAGTTGGGGGGTGTCTGTACTATCTAATGCGCTGATGATATCGGCGCAGATCCGACTTTGCGTTCTTTTTTGAAGTTCCTTACTGCGATCAATAAAGGTCGTCTCATCATAGATCAAGGTATCGACGCCGATGCGATACGTGATATGAAGTTTGTTCGCGGGATAGGCATTGGCATTGATGACGGCAGCGCTTCGCGTTTTGAAATCGGTATAGTCAAGACTGAGTGGTGCCATTTGTTGTTTTTGTGCTGGATTTATACGGCGGAAGTAGACTTTATCGGGTTCGTAAGTTGTATCTCTAAGATGTTGTTGGATAATTTTTGGATCGACAATAGAAGCATCTGCAACAATAACCTTAGTATCAATATATGGTGATGTGAATAGCTCATATTGCTCTAGAAAGGAATGTAATCCATGTAAGAACTCGACGCCGCTCTCATCTCCCGTAACCTCATCAATCATGATAAAAAAGTGTCTTATTTTATTGCCTAGCTGCTGGATCTTTTGAGGGATAACCTCGCCTTGCGGACCGCGCAAGCCTTTGAAGATCTTATCAAAGTGATGAAGTGTACTGCCCTTTTCTGTGCCTAAACGTTTGAGCGATTGTATAGCTACCGTAGCAACGATAGCATGGCTTAAGGGTTTCTCTAAAGTTACATGAATTGCGCTACAGAGGCTATCAAGAACACCACTTACACTATTGCCTTTGTCGATTAATAGCCCTTCTTGTATTTCTTCAAGATGCTGTTTTTTTGTTTTTTGTCGTTTAGCATCTTCGCTATCAGCGTGGATAAAGGAAATATTCTGTTCCACAAACGTATCCATACGTTGTTGTGAATAGTAATGAACCGCTTTTTGTGCTGCATTGTTGCGAATGATTACGGAATTTGTCGTCAATCCAAATAAATGCTCGCAAGGGGGTTGGCCTGTATTCTCGCGAAATTTCTCTATAATATCAAGATTGACCTGTTTGCGTGGGCTAATGTAGAGAAATAGAAAGCCCTCTCCATTTTGCTCTGCTTTTTTCAAAAAATTCACAATAGCAGTTGTTTTGCCAATACCCGGGTTACCTGTTAAGAACACATAAGGATGTGACGACTGAAGAGTTTTTGTAACCAGTGCAGCGTGGGAATCAAGGATCGATTGCCCTTCATAGTCTTCTGGCTGGAGAACCGTTTTCGCTAGTGGATTGAGAGATTGAGCACTCAAAGGTGCGCGAGTATTGATAAATTGATCAAGGGTTTCTTGATGTTCTAGCCAGCGTATACCATCGCCTTTGTCGACCAGATGGAGCAGATTCGAAGTGAAGTCGCGTCCTTTTTCAAAGCTCCTTGATGCTGCTTTCTGGACATCAGCAAGGACTTTATGACGAGCTTCCTTAATGGTTGTACTACTGATATTTTGCTTATAAATTTCCGCACACTTGGCAAGCAGATCAACCTGGCTCTGGTTCACTGACATGGCATTAATGGCGCGATCCGTATAACCAATGATATTGAAGAGAACTTCATCATCAATTTGAAGTATGCCCTTTTTGAGCAGAAAGCCATAGAAATCGTACGCATAGCTGGCAGCTTGAATAAGTTTGGAGGTTTCTTTATCTTCGCGTTTGAAGGCTGTAAAGTAATTTTTGAGCTGTTCCGACAGAATATTTTCTGGAGAAGTTGTTGATGTATCAGCATCAATACTCAGATTTGTAAAGACGCTTTTAGAGCGCAGATAGCGGAGTTCAGCTTCCAGCATACGCTTAATATTATCGACATTTCTAAGGTTACGCGTCTCATCCAAACTAGCCAGAGAGAAGATTGAAAGATCAAGGCAGAGGATACGCCAATGTTTTCTGCCATACCGAAGGAGCAGCAGTGTATCAGCTTTCAGAAAATTGCCCTTTCGGCTATGTTCACGCCTCTCTTCGCTTGTTGTAAGCGTTGGTAAGCCTTGCGCGATCAGCTGATGCATGAGATCTTGAGCCGCAACCTCCTCATTTTTGACGAACGTGTTCAGGCTGTTTTCATCATGAAAGTTGCATTGTAGATAGACAATATGCCTTTTTAATTTAGGCCGATCCTTACTAAAGGAGTGAAGATATTCTCCAAAGAGGTTCAAACCAGCCAGAAAACCTTTTTGTATAATATAGAGCATCCACAGACGAAGAGAGTCTTTATCCAATTCGCCAAATACACCAGTGCGTTTATACATGTTTTCTACGAGAGCAGGGAAGCGGAGTTGGTGAAGATCCTGCTTATATACATCACCGAAGTAATGTGTAATTTCTTTGTGTTGGCCAATGGCCGTAAGGAAGCCCGTATTGAAGCCAACTTCGAATATCCTGCCTAAATTCTCAGCAAATTGGCTATGAATTGGTGCTTTCTCATCATTTTTTTCATTTTTGTTCTCACGCATATATTGACCCTTTGACAATTATTTTGTATGAAGAACTGCACGCACCAATGTTAAAAAAGCGAGTGAATTGAAATGTACATTCCCTTTCATAGCAGGGAAGATTGCATCTTTACTAACCGATGAGTCTCCGATAATATCCATATATGGATCGAGCTTGAAGCCAAGCTGACTGGATTTTTCATAGCGGGCAAAATGGAGAAGGGTAAGAAAATCCAGAATATCAACCTTTAAAGAATTGGGAAGTGGTTCGCTTAGCAGATCAGCCCAGATATACTGATCGTAGCTTGGATCATCGTACATGTTAATCAAAGTGGCATAGGAAATCACACCATTGTAAATAGCTGTTGGGTTAACCTTGATGCCGCTAAATAAATTGAAAAAGATAAGAGATTGCTTGCTTGGGTCTTTAGCGACAGATGTTAATTCCCCAATGTCATCTATGTAGAGCGAATCAGCTTTGAGATTTGGTTTGCCTGGAGATTGTAAAGCGTTTTTGCGATTAATAACATAATATTTATCATAGAAGATGGGATAAACCTTAATGTCATTGTCAATAGAACGCATTGACTGAACGACATCTTTATTCATGAAAAAGAGATCTTCTTTACCTGTATCAGAAATATGGAGAGTGCTCGTATAAGGGGCACGGGCAACATATAAGAAGTGTTTGTAGCCAAGAGCGTGGCATTGTTTGACTTGTTCCAACAACACATGTGGTCTTTGAAACATATCTTCATTATTCTGATTAGCTGAAAAAGTCGAGAGTGTTTGTAAACGCATTGAGCCATCTGGTTGACGTTCAATGCCAATGACTTTGCCAAGAATGGTGCCCTCGTAATACTGAGGTGAATGTATATTTTCATCGCATTTGCGGCTAGAAACAATGATAATGGCTAATTTTTGTAACATACTTGCCGGGTTATAATGCGAGATCTGTTGTGTACGGCGAAAAATGATAGGAAGCGCAGAATAGAGCGAGTGGAGAGCATTTTTCAGTTTAAACGCATGTTCGCCTCGTGCTGTATCAAGGTAAAAACCTTGAGATCCGCTAGTATAATCCACAGATAGCATATGGCTCAAAACTTTCATGAGGGAATGGATGAACGTTTCGTCTGTGTATTGCTCATTGCCTTCATCTGGTAGTTGTTCCTCAGAATGAATAGTCAGGAGAGGGCAGAAAATTTCGCGCGCCTGAATCTTTGATACACTTCCAGCGAGTATATCAAGAAACAAGTAGGCCAGTAGTGTGTAGGTAAAACGATAGACGAACGCTTGAGCGGGGTCTGAATGGACATGGGGCCGATGTCGATAATAGAGAAAAACGCGTTTGACATCCCTGTACACATCCTTATATTTCTGAGCTAATTTGCCTCCCATAGGCACAAAGAAGACGGGAAGAACTTGAATATTTTTCGTTTCATGAGTAATAGTAAATGTTTCGGCAGCATCAGCTGTAGGATAGTAATAGATAGGTTCAAAGGTCAAACGGAGTGGTAGTTTGCAGAGCGCTTCTGTACTGGTGCTATCTTCTTTAACTGAAACATATTTAAGCGCTTTCTTGCCGTTATAGCCATCAAACGTATCCTGGAAAAAAATATTATTCATGACCATTTTATTCACATCTTTTATCAAGATACTTTTATCAAGACTGAGAACAAGAGGATCTTCAAAGCGTTTCGGTCCAATGCTTGACTGTGTTAAGAAGGCAGTCAAAAGCGATTTTAAGATCTCGATATTGCCGCTTACTTCGGGCGTGGTAATTTCATTTTTCAATTGCTGGAGTACTTGTATCTTCTCAATATCTTTCCCATCGCGCAGGATTGGGAGTAGTTGTTGTTCAAAATAGGCTCCAGCTCGGAATGTATTGTTTCTCATCTCCTTAAAAACGAAACAGTAAAGCAATGCCACTTTTACTACTTTCTCATAAAAGCGTTTCGGTGAGCGAGCTCCAGCCAGACGGGCTGTGTAATCTGTACTCTCTGGATCAAGGAGAGAGGTATTGTACTCAAAGACAGATTTGCCGCTCCCTCCATGTACATTGACAGCACCATTCAGCTTGAGCTTAATGCCAGTTGTGAAAGTTTTAGTTTGATGGTTCAGGTCAGTACTTTCTCCCAAAAAACCATCAATTTCGGTGATGATCGGAAGTTGGTCAAATGCATCTGCACGTGAGAAAATATCGCGATAGTTGTAGGTTTGCCCACCAAAAGAAACGTCGTAGTAGCCATAGTCTTTCTCTTCCTGGCGAATGTAGGCATCCAGCCCCTGGAGCCGTTTTATAAGGTTATTAAGTAAATGCAGTCCCTGATATTGCCTTTCTTCGTTATCATTTCTTGCTGTTTTATTGATAATATCTTTTTTCCATTCTTTTATTCCGTTGAAGAGATAGCGAAGATATCGGACTTTCGCGTCGCGGTAGATGCGAGCGACAGACTCTTTGATCAAAACAGTTCGCAACTGACTAAAATTAGATGTAGGCTGTGCAATCTCTTCTCCCAATGCTTCGCGAACCTCTTCAATATCATCATCCTGGCAGTTTTCCTGTTGTGAAAGATAGTTACAAATGTTGTCTATAATCTGCTGATGGAAACTACCAATATTACCTACAGTAAGTGTCAGCTTATGGGCTTTGAGCCAGGGAGTTGACTCTGGTTTGTGCGCATGGGCGTGCAGACGTTTTTTCTCTAAAGACTGCTCCTTAGATAAAGGGTAATTCAGACCAGTTGTTTGGTTGTTGGCAAAATCCTCCATAGGGGTGAGAAGCTGGTTGGCAAAATGTTCAAGTGAAGTTTGGCCAGTACCAGCCTTAATATGTGCGAGAATTTGTTGATGAAGTTGTGGCTGAATTTTATCTTTCAATTGTACATGAAAGGCGCTTTTTTCAGCGAGTGAGAGTGCATGAACAGTTGCATAGCTCATACCCTCTTTTATTTCAAATGGATATTCGTTACTTTTTGCGAATTGAACTGCGACTTTATCGGCAAGAGCATCGATGTCGAAAGCAATCAGATCTGTTTTCACATGAATTAATCGTTCTGGTGAACCCTGTTCTGAGGAAAGCTGTTTAATTGCTTGGGAGATAGCGCTAAGAATTTTCTCATAATTTACGGGGGCTAAATGATGTTCAATGACTTCAATGTTATTACTCATAGATAGTATTGTAAACTTCTCTTTGTCTTTAGAAGAGAAGTGTTGGCTCCTTCCTGAATTTTCCATCTTTAGAAACAAAGAATATAGCACAAAACTTGAATAACTCTTAAGGCATGAATGATAACATATGTCAAAATAGAGCGCAAGTATCACGTTTGTTCTATATGACAATTTACTGATTTCTGTAGATATATTTAATACTCTTATCAGAAAATCTACGTGCTTACGCTTCAGCTGAAAGGGAGATAGAGTACAACTTCGTTTTATGTGATACCATCTTGCTGTTTGGTTAAATAATTTATTAGTAATAAATGCCTAAAATTCCAGTGTGTGGATACCGGAGCCTGGCGAATCCGCTCAATGAGATAGTGTTCAGCAGCAATACTGGTATCTGGTGATTGTGCGCGCATATTCTTCCCCGTTTTCTTAAAATGTACGCTGTATCTGGTGGTGTGTCAATAGAAGGAGATGTTCATGTTTTTCTCACTTCTATACGAATGTATTTTAGAGCATGTCAGTGGGCGGAGGATACGTGTCAACTTGTTCTCGGATACGACGTATGACACCAGGTGCATTCAATGCATCATCTGTGGCCCGATGATGTCCACATTCCTAAATACCCAGTTCAGGATGCTACCTTAGATCATCTTATTCAACAATTCGCCTTGTTATCTGGCATCTACAAAGCGATCGACTCTCGTATACTGGTCTCTTTACAAGTCTATAGTCATCCCATTTGGTATGATATGAAATAGCTTCGGTTGTTACAAAATAATTTTAATGTGTTCATAATTATCGTTGCCACAAAAATATGGTAAAATACTTACCAAGTACTATATCAACGTTCTTCTTTTAACCCGATCACTGATCGTTTTTCCACTGTGGTCTCTCTTCCTCAATGAAGAAGGGAGGGTGCTCCAGGAAATCCTGGTCTCTTGAGAGAAGAGTGAACAGACTCTTTGAGAGTGATGCAGGAGCGTTTTTTATACATCAGGAAGATAAGACTCGCAGTGTCGTTTTGATTGATGGAGAGAATATATCTCTGCGCTTTGCCAATTTTTTCTCTTTATACCTGCTCGAGAAGGGCTTTTTACATGTGTCTGCATCTATGAGGATGCCTCGGTTCTCAAGAAATAGCAACCAACCATTGATGAACGTGTATTTGATATCTGAGAACATCAGATTGGCAAAATCTTCTTCTCTTTGCGAAGCAGTAGGGAGGATTTGCGATATGTGCCTGGCAATAGCAGTAGCAACGCTATCAGGTTCATTTTTTTTGTGGCTTCAGGGGAGTAGAACAAATAGGTGAAGCATGCCAGACCTATCGTAATAGGAGAATTGAAAGGGCTTCAATTACGGTAGAAAAGGAAGAACAATATGCCCATAAAGATGGTCGTACAATGCTGCGGTCATTGTGGAAACAAGACTGCTTTTACGATTGCAGCTTCTGGATCGCAACCAAATGGCATGTTCATTCAAGAAAAAGAAATCACTATCTGGACAACCTGGCGTGTTTTGTTATGCTCAACGTGTGCACAACCTACGCTAGAACGCGATATACAGAAGGTAAAAGGATCAACAGGATCTATTCCCCCAGGAAGGAGTGAGTCTCCAGAGGTGCTCTACCCTGTTGAGCAGTCAATCCACTGGCGGCATATTCCTCCCAGAGTTCAGTAGATGTATGATGAAGCACAAAGAGTGGAGAAAGTGTCTCCTCGTTCGTGTGCGATGATGGTGGGTTTAGCCCTCGAGGCTATTTGTGAAGCTGAAAAAGCCAAAGGAAATACATTATCGGAACGTTTGCAGAGCCTCGCAACGCTAGGACGTATTCCTGGCACGTTGGCGGAAATGGCTCAGCACCTCAGGCACTTTCGGAATATGAGTGTCCAGTCGTATAAAATAAAGCAAGTAAGAAAAAGAAAGATAAAAACGTATGACTATGATGATCGCTCTGGTAGGAGATCAGCCACAGCCAAATTTTCTACCAGCATTACACTATCGTCCGGATACCATTCTGTTGGTTTACACACAACAAAAGCAGGAAAAGTACGAATACTTAAAAATAATGCTTGAACAACAAAGGTTTACTATCATTGGGTTAGAAACGGATCCTTATAATATCACTACGATAGTAGCCGCTTTAAAAGAGAAGATTGCTGAAATAGTTGCATTGACACCTCAACCATTGATATTCAATTTGACCGGTGCGACAAAAATCATGTCACTGGCAGCCTATCAGGTTGGAGAACAATGTAATGCATCTGCTTTGTATATGCAGAGTGAAGGTGGACAAAGTAGAGTTGATCACTATATCTGGCAACGCCACCAGCTTCTTTATCAGAAGCAAGAAATATTACCAGAGCACCTCCATCTGCGTGATGTACTAGACCTCCAACTCGGACAAGGAAAAGAGCGATGGGAAGCAAAGGGCCCAAGCAGTGATGATAAAAATTATGGCCATCTCTTTGAATTGGCGATTGCACAAGCACTACGAAATCATGGTTATGAAGTCATGTGTGGTGTCAAAGGGAAGAATAATCAGATCGATATCGATGTTATGGTTAGGTACGAAAATCAAGTAAGTATTATTGAAGCAAAGACTTCTGCAACAGGGTCGGTGACTAATCTTGATGCGGTTAAACAACTTAGTACTGCATCAAATTATTTAAGAGGAACATATATTAACTCATTTCTAGTCATTAATGGCAAAGCATCAAAAGATTTAGCGATGATGTGTGGTTTATTGAAAATTCCTATCATTTCCCTACCACATTATAAACGAGGTGCAACGGCTTTCTCTTTGTCTGAGGAAGATAGCAAGACATTGCTAACTGAAATTGATCGCAAAATGAAGAGATGAGTGTGAGGATCGAGGACCAGCTCAAAGCCAAAATCAATGACGAGAAGAGGATGCTCTGCAAGGAACGCCTACAACTCCTGGCTGTAGATAATGCCTTCTTGAAGGCGTAAAAAGGGACATTTTAAGATGGGCAGTCATAGGCCGCTCTGTAGAACTTCTGTGTGAAGAGCGCTGTTGGAGCCAGATATTGATGATGGACCAATCAAACAAGCTCAACACTTGCTCCAGACCTTTGTCGAGAGGGCTTGTTTTGATATTAACATATAAGGAAAAGAACGTTCGGTAGCGTTGGAGCAAGTCCACTCTTGCTCAGCAAAATCCTCGGAAACATCTTCAATGAGCACGTTCACAGGAACCGCAAGGGCTTTGGCAAGTTTATTGATTGTTGTCGTCGCAACTTCACGATAGGGGTCTCGATAAATAGCTCGTAGGATATTGGTCGCCATATCAGCAGCCCTCGCCAACTTCCCCTGACTTAAGCCTTTCTTCAGCGCTACTTCTTTTACTCTTCATCTTAACATACTTGGATTGTAACAAGGAAATACGCTGAGTAGAAGCTCCTTTATAGGTATATCTTTGTAGCTATTACTTCGTAAAGATATCACTAGAAATATCTACTTCTGTGAATCATTTATCGAATGGCTCATTCACTTTTGAAAAGTGCCTGTGGTGTGCATGGATGAAGATCGCATCACAGCTTTGACGAGAGATCCTGAAGGGAACCTGTTTTTTCTGCTTGCTCTGGAGTGTTCGCCGAAAAGATCAACCACTTCCACGTGAATATGCTTACTTGGATGTTGGAAGCAGTCGATCCAGAAAGGGAGAACCGCTCTTCTCTCCACATAGAGAAATTTGAACGTAGAACAGGGTTTGCTTGTTTGTGCGCCTGTCAATTGTCATTTTTCAAACAAAATAATTTCATTTTTATGGATAAAATTGTTGACATGTCAGATTTTAGTGACTATAATTATGGAGATACACCATGATACACCACCTGTAATGCGTCATCGTGAGCGAGTAGAAAAGTATGATGAGCCATGTGTTCAGAGGTGAGAAGCTTATGCCTGATGGTGATGAGGTACGCGAAACGGTAGGACGAAACTATCAAGGTGCCTATAAAAGAATATGTGCGGACAAAAGTGAAGACGATGATTTGGTGATTGCCGTTGTGCGCTCAACTGTCGAGCGCCTGAAGAAGTATGGAGATGAAGCTGTTCAGCTTGTAGCAAATATAGCCCATTTATGTGAAGCTATGCATCTGGACATATCCTTGTTCAGTCGTTCTATTGACTATGCCGTATTGAGAGAAAATATAGCTACTATTGCGCAAGAAACCTGTATGGATAAAAGAGCAAAGAACCTTGTGTTACAGGGGTGTAAAGAATCTATAGAAATGATTCGTCGGGGAGGAAACGTTTCCAATATCCATATTGAAATGTTACAAAGTTACTTTTGGAGCGTCTACCGGTCCGACTTTGAGGCCTATGTTGAATCTGGGAAAGACCACATGCATAACGCATCACCTTCAGTCGTGAATGCAACCCTGGCTCGTATGAGACCACACGTGCGAGAGCGATTGCAACAGTTTGCTGAACGAGCGTATCGAGATAACACTCTCACGACATTTCGTCCAAGACTGCGGTACTCAGGAAAAGAGAAAGGGGTTCCAATAGACCTCAACCTGTTAAACATCTAGGAGATGAATGCATGAAGAGCGATTTTGATTATACATATGAGTACCAGAGTATTCACGATGAACTCAAAAAAGGACACGTGCTACGTGTTGATCATTGGACTGGAGAGGCCAGGAATCTTAACATTGCCCTCTGGGATAGAGATTTATTGCTGCGGACAACTGCTGATGAGGTGAGCTCCTTGATTGCTGATTTAAGCGATCTAGCAGTCGCTGTCTACGTTGCAGATCATCTTTCCGAGAGAAGAAAAAAGAGAACGACACGTCTCCTTATCAATCTCCCAATACGGAGCGTTGAATTAAGAGAGAGGAGTACGTTCAAGCAGGAATTGCGTGATCTCTTATACTGGTTTACGGAAGACCTATGGAGTTTTCAGTTTAGTACGTATCGAACTAATGGGCGTCAATCGGAGTTGCATAAGCGTCTGATCTCTGATTATCCAAAGTCATCGAGACGCGTTGCTTTGTGGAGTGGAGGATTGGATGCGCTGGCGGGACTCTATCTGCAACTGGTGCAAGAACCGGAAACGGATTATACTCTAGTAAGTACAGGAAGTAGCCTGATGATGGGAGGGAAGCAAAAAAAAGTTTTTCAGCAAATGAATGAGATCTTTCCAGGGAGACTGAAATTAATCCAACTCCCGATCCGTCTTGGGAAAAAAGAGGTGAAAACCGAACAGGGTAATCGAACACGTGGTTTTGTGTTCCTCTTGTTAGGAGCACTCTGCGCCCTCCAGGAAATGCAACATACGTTGTACATTCATGAGAATGGTATTGGAGCAATCAATCTTCCATTTCGTGATTGTGAAGTTGGTTTAGATCACTCTCGTTCGGTTCATCCTCTCACACTTGCACGAATGGGTACCTTTCTTGAGAAACTTCTCGGCCATCCCTTTTCATTCGAGAATCCATTTTTGGGGACAACGAAAGCTGAAATGTGTCAGCGTCTCTTGCGGGAGCATCCTGAGATTGTTTTCTCCACGATGAGTTGTGATCATTGGCATCGAGAGATCCCTTTACAGTGTGGATATTGCTCGTCCTGTTTGTTAAGGCGTCAGGCAATAGCCGTTTCTGGTATTGAGGATACACTGTCCTATAGGATTACCGCTGCGAAAGATAGAAAAAGGCAAAAAACTGATGGTGTCCATCTCAGAGCAATGCTTGCTCAAGTGGATACGTTGCGCGATATACGAGACACAAAAGAGGGCGACATCTGGGGAGCACTTATTGCGAAATATCCAGTGTTAGATGACATAGTCAGACAAGATGAAAGAGCTGAGAAGCAACAGCAAGTAAAGAACCAATTGTTGCATTTATACCAGACATATGTGAAGGAATGGGATCAAGTGAGCCCTCTTATACAAGAGGATATGCATCTTTAAAACATGAGAGCTCCACAAAGCAGCTTGATGAAAGAGGAATGAACATGAATGATATCTTAGAAACAATTGACATGAACATGTTAGGGAAAGAGCTTCAGCAAGCGCGTGTGAAAAAAGGGCTGACTCAAGAACAAGCTGCTCGTATTATCGATGTTGCACGTACGACAATGCTCTCGATTGAAAAGGGTGATAGACGTATTAAAGCTCATGAGTTGATAGCATTAGCATCTGCTTATGATGTACAAATAAGCGACTTTCTGCGGGATCGCTCAAATCTCAACTGGTCAAAGCCACAATTTCGTGGCCCTACATTAAGAACAGAGCAAGATGATCAGATTATTGCGCCCTATATTGAACAATTGGCTCAGTTGGCCCGCAATTATTTTGAACTAGAAAGAATAAATGCTGCACCATTCCTTCGAAAATATCCCCAAGAATATAGCATTGGTGGCCTGTCGACACGTGAAGCAGCTGAAAACATTGCTATAGAAGAACGAATACGTCTAGGAATAGGCGATGGACAAATCCCTGTATTACGTGATATTCTTGAACAAGATGTGGGTATACGCATTTTCTACTATCCATTGCCTCCAAAGTTCTCTGCAATTTATTTATTTGAAGAACAAGTAGGAGGGTGTATCGCAATCAATAGTAACCATCCTGAGGAACGCCGTCGCTGGTCGTTAGCTCACGATTATGGCCATTTTCTGATTCATCGAACCAAACCTATTGTGACGAGTGAAGATGGGTATCAGCGGAAACCTGAAAGTGAACGTGTGGCAGATGAATTTGCAGGCTATTTTCTTCTCCCTACCAGCGGTGTCACCCGGCGTTTCAACGATATTCGGAGAGCCAAAAAAGCGGTGACGCCAGCTGATTTATGTACGCTTGCTGATTATTATGGAGTCTCGGTGGAAGCCATGACCCGGCGGTTAGAAGATCTAAAATTATTATCATCTGGGATATGGGAGAAATTACAGGCTCGTGGTTTTAAAGTGCGTGAAATGCAGAAACAGTTGGGGATAAATTTCAGAGAGGACCAGATACAAAAACTGCCAAAACGATATCAATATCTGGCGCTTGATGCTTTTGAGCAAAATTTAATGAGTGAAGGTATGCTGGCGCAGTTCTTAGATATTGATCTATTAGATACAAGGGCCCTTGTAGAGAGTATGAAAGGAGAGAGCATGGACGCTAATGCTTCGGTTGCATTGTTTCATGCGAGTGAGGAAGTCTCAATGCAAGAGGATGAGCATGATAGATGATATCGTCTGGAGGGAAGCATGTATGCTCACTCCGTCCTGTCTTATGAACCTGTATGCATCAGGTCAAATGGAACGTATTCTAAAATCTCTTCCTGTTGCTGCAATGTGTGCTGCAATGATCTCTACGAAACCATATTGTATCTACAGTGGGCCTGAGGAGGATGTTACTCAGAAGAAAGAATCAGTGAATATACAACCTTTTGTCGAGAAGAATTTGTTATCTATTGCCGCAATGGATCGTGATATGATGACAACTGCGGTAAATATATCATCGAGAGGTGTGATCGATGATGGAGAAGTTATTCCTGGTGCTATTGCCTTCCATAATCGATGGCTGCTCGTAACGGATAATCTCTATACCAGAACACTCTTTTCGCAGCACTTACCAGAACTCTCATCTCTATCCACAATTGATATATTTAAATATTGGGCAGATATGCTCTGTCCAGGAGCTCAAGAGATTGAAGATGCGGTCAAAAGCATGTATAAACGAGCGCGTTATATGCCTCATACAGGTCATCGATGGTATCACTGGTGGGATCATTTAAGGCAAAATTCGAGCAATATGCGGGGCAAATAATTTCTGTATGTGATAAGAGGTCATTCGTCTGGTTAATACGTCTAATGAAGAGACATCGTCTCTTCAGAAAGAATTATTGTGAATGCAGCAATGCACTCACATTTCTCCACCCCGTCGTAGGCGACCTGGACAAGCACAGCGCCCCGATCCTCGAACTCTCCTTCCATTTTTGGTATGAACTGACTACCTCGTACTTCATAGAAGCGACGGGCAAAGGTATTGCAAACATTAAGGGGTCAGGTACGATTGCGTTGCATCAGAAGGCAGAGGAGATGCCGGATCTGCAAGTAACGTTTGTGATGCAGTGAGAAATATCATCGCAATCAGGACGCACTGCTCACGCCTTCGGAGCAGCGTCAACTCGCCAACCTACGCACGCAGCTTTCTATTGTGCAATGAGTCGAGTTTGATACAATTGAGCGAGCGTATGGTGAACTGTCCTGGTCAACTGGGCCCTTGGGAAAGATAGCGACCGCTTTACTCAGCAACCAACCATGATTGAACAGGTTACCACTTTACGAATACCGAAGCTGGTCATTCAGGGTGCGCTTGACCCGCACCCTACCAGAGTAGCCCAGCATTTTGCGAAGTTGGTGCCATCCGCCAGCTACATTGAGCTTCCTCATGTGGGACATTTACCATGGATAGAACAGCCAGATCTCTTGAAAGAAGTCCTCCGGCCATTTCTGACACCTCTCTTGTGAGCCGTGAAAAAGCGGAAAAGGGATACTTACTTATGAGCTGATCCAACGTTCCTTCAAACAATTGGCACCTCACCTCAAGCATGAAGTGCACCCCTATGTGATTTCACCATATCAATTCAGGCATGCGATAGCCACCGAGCAGAAAAAATGCGCGGGAGAAGTCTGAGCAAAAGCGCCAGGCCACCTTTGCTGCAATTCGGGAGCTTCAACTTTGATCGCTACGAAGGCATGCACCGGGCTCCCTGGGGCGATCAACTCCCCTTTCATCTTCGCTAGTTAAGACCCTCCCGTTCTCAATAAGCGCATCACAATTTTCTTGCTGTGTACAGACGTGAAAAAAGGCACTCTTTTAAGACCACCGTGTTGGATGGACCTGTTGACACAGCGCCGTCAATGCTTAGGAACATAAACTGGAGTCAGGATGACATAGAGAGGCCGAGTTGTGGGTTTCAGACGAGAGTTTCCAACCTCTGGAGACTCTCCGAAAACTGGTCAAGGTTACAATCAGCGTGTTTTTTGGTTGAGAAAGTCCGTTGATGAACAACGCTTTTCATTGATTGAGTGCATCAGGAAGAGCGGAAAGTTATGTATAGTTGTACTAGAGAATAAGCTCCCGAGGCTCTCATAGAACAAGAAGGATATCATGTTTGGACAATGGGAGATCAGGTATGCAGAGCAATGATTGGGTCAGGTCTCTCCTTTTTCTTTCTTCTTTTCCCTCGAAGCGTTTCTCTTTCTCTCTTTTTCCCTGGTTCACACTTGTTGTGAGCCAGGAGAGACAAACGGGGTAGTTTGTTTCGACGTGATGCATACGCACTGGAACCTTTACTCCCACGAGCGGAACGGTTCAGCACTTTGCCTTCACCGCGCAGACCGTCTCGTTTGTACGAGTGCAGGGCACCAATCTTCCGGGGAATGATGGTGGTACGTATAGAATGGCTTTTGCTGAAGTTGAAGCATCCTAACATTGGGTAATTGTTCAAAGCTCTGATTCTTCGCGCTCATAATAGGAAGAAGGAGATTTCATCATGCTGGAGATACTTCTATTCTCCTGGTAAAAGTATCTCCAGCATGATGAATCCACCGCTCTATAGAAAGAAAGATTGGTATGACTAGTATGCATCAAGATTATATTGTCGGGGTCTATTATTTCCCCAACTATCATCGCGACGTCCGCAATGATGAGTGGATGGGAGAAGGCTGGACTGAGTGGGATCTGCTACGGCAGGCGCAGCCGCGCTATCCTGGGCATCGCCAACCGCGTGTCTCTGCCTGGGGCCAATTTGATGAGTCGGACCCGGTATGGGCGGCACGTGAGATTGATCTGGCTACTGATCATGGTGTGAATACTTTTCTCTATGATTGGTACTGGTATGATCAGCGTCCCTATCTACAGGATGCCCTTGAGCGTGGTTTCTTGCAGGCGCCGAATCGAGAGCGGATGAATTTTGCGCTGATGTGGGCCAATCACGATTTCCGCTCTATCTTCCCCGCCCCGCCTTCGAAAGATCAGCAGTTGTTGGCCCGGGGGAGTGTGACTGCCGAGCAGTTCGACGTAATGACTGATTATATCATCGATCATTACTTTTCTCACCCAAATTATCTTAAAGTGAACAATGCTCCCTACTTTGCGATCTATGATCTGGGAACATTTGTGAAAGGGCTTGGTGGATTAGAAGCCGCGCATAACGCGATAGAACAATTCCGTACCAAAGTGCGGGCTCTTGGATGGTCAGATTTGCATTTACATGGACATATTTTTAGTCGAACGATTCTTACCAGCGAAATGAGTCTCACTAATCCCAGCGAGGTGATTGAGCAACTCGGGCTGGCCAGCACAAGTATTTATGCATGGCCACATTTTTATGATCCAGATGCTGGAGGTTTTCCGAAAAGCGATTACCGACTGGCCATGGCATCGATTCATGAAGCGGAAGAACAGTACCGGACTGCTTCTGTCCCATATTATCCCTGTGTCTCTGTTGGTTGGGATTCTACCCCCCGTACTCCAGCCGAAGAGCCATATATCGCGTACGGCTATCCCTGGACCGCAGTCCTTGAGGGAAATACACCTGAAGCATTTCGTGAAGCCCTACAATGGGCGAAAGCATATGCTGACCAGACGCAAGCACAGACGCCACGCATTATTACTATCAATGCCTGGAATGAGTGGACTGAAGGAAGTTATCTTTTACCTGATACCGATTATGGGAATGCCTATCTGGATGTTGTGCATGAGGTCTTCGGGCCATCACGAGAAATGAAGAGCTAGCGATGCGTGTGATCCTTAGTAATCCTCCCTATGAGCCACACCTCCAATCGGAGCACCGCTGGCCCTGTGCCTGGATTTCACACCCTGCAGCACCTGTGCCGCCATTTGTCACCGCCTATCGTTGTTCAGTTGTACTCAACACTGCAGGGCGTATTCGATTGCATATAAGTGCCGATGAGCGGTATGTTTTCTATCTTGATGGCGAGGTTATTGGGCGGGGAAGCGAACGGGGAACACCTGAGCTCTGGTACGTGGAAACGTATGATCTGGATGTGCTGGCTGGCGAGCATATGTTCGTTGCAGTTGTCTGGTCTCTTGGTGAACTGCGTCCAGCAGCTCAAACAACTGTTGCTCCTGGCTTTCTCTGTTCGCCGCAAGAGCCTGAGTATCAGCAAATGTTAGGGACGGGCATTGCCCCATGGCAGGTCAAGCTGCTTGAGGGATATGGCTTTGCGCTCGATCCATATCTGCCACCTCCCTATGCCTTTGGACCAGGGCAGGTGCTCGATGGCCGAAAGCTGCCCTGGGGATATGAACAAGGTGCCGGTGCTGGCTGGGTCGATGCTCACAGAGACGCGTATGCTGGTGTTCGTTACAACCGTTATGGGTTTGCTTCTCGTCTGGAAGAGCCTGCCACTCTTCCTCCCCAATCAACGGTTTTGCGTCGTGCTGGTATTGTTCGTCATATTGACGACTGTGCTGATGATGCGCGAGTAGAGGTGCAACAGCATCGAGAAGATGAGGCACTCGGATGGGATCAGCTCATCCAGCGCGATGTAGCACTTATTTTGCCCCCACAAACGACTCGGCGTATACTTCTTGATTTGCAGGACTACATGTGTGCTTACCCACATGTTACCGTTTCTAACGGAGAGGGGAGTGTGGTCCGTATTGCATGGGCGGAATCGCTTTTCCATGATCGTAGCCTGTCAGAAAAAGGGAATCGTCACATTATCCATAATAAATATTTTAGGGGGTATCAAGATACTTTCGTCCCCGATAGTGGGGGGCAGCGGCACTTTACCACGCTCTGGTGGCGTAGCGGACGCTACTTGCTACTATCGATTACTACTGGCGAGCAACCGTTGCTGATGACGCGGCTTCAGCTGGAAGAAACCTGTTATCCACTCGAGCAAGAAACGCACTTTACAACGAATGATATTCATTTAAACTCGATTACTGGATTGAGTCTGCGTACATTGCAAATGTGCATGCATGAAATCTATATTGATTGTCCTTATTATGAGCAATTGATGTATGTAAGTGATACGCGTTTGATGTGCCTGGTAACAATGGTTATTACCCACGATGATCGACTGGTTCGTAAAGCTATTGCTCAATTTGGCGCTGCACGTTTGAGCAATGGTTTGATCCGTGCCAGTGTTCCCGGAATGCACTCACAAGTGATCCCTTCTTTTACCTTATGGTGGGTTGGTATGGTCTACGATTATGCATTATGGCGAGGTGAACCAGAGTTTGTGTATCAGTACATGCCAGTTGTGCGCATGATTATCGAGACTTTTCTGGCACGCATAAATCTGCAGGGGCTGATCCAGGTACAGGAGGGATGGAATTTTATTGATGGCGTTCCTGAATGGGAAGATGGAAATGCTCCCGACGATGATCATAGTCGTATTACAGGGATGAATCATTGGCAGGTAGTGCTGGCGCTGGAGTATGCTGCAGCCCTGGAGGAGTGGATTGGCGAAGATGAATTAGCACAGCGTAACCGGCGACTCCAAAAGCAGTTAGCCATAAATGGTATCGAAACGTTCTGGGTCGCAGAGCGAGGTTTGTTCGCAGATGATTGTAGTCATACACGTTTTTCAGAGCATACACAATGTCTTGCGTTACTGAGTAACACCCTGCCAGAGTTCCAGCGAACAAGCCTTGCAGACACGCTCTTTACGTCGCCAGATCTTACACGCATGACGATTTCGTTTAGACACTATCTTTTTGAGGCCTGTGCTTTACTCAACAGGCCTGATGTTCTTTTAAAACTCCTGGATGTGTGGTATGAGCTGCTGGCCAATGGCTTATATACAACCATAGAAGCGCCAGAACCAACGCGTTCAGATTGTCATGGTTGGGGAACGCATCCGCTTTACCATCAGTTTGCAACCCTGCTGGGTATTCGTCCTGCAGAAATGGGCTTTGGCACAGTGGTTATTCATCCCCGTTTTGGGTCGTTGCAGCGGTTGAGCGGCAAGATGGTCCATCCCTCAGGCTTTATTGTGGCAGATCTTGTGCGCACTGATGAACACTTGACTGGTAGCATTGAGTTACCTGATGGGGTAACTGGTTGGTTAGAGTATGCCGATCAGCAGATAGAATTACGCTCAGGCTACCAAAAAATAAGTGTGTAAGGCTGCATAGACTCTTTCGCGAAACACTCTTCCACCCAAAAGAGCGTTTCGCGAAGCAGATAAACCTCTAAAAAATATGTCCAGCCAATCTTTTGAAATAAAAATTTTCGAAAATAATTCACTGTAGTGGGTTGCAAAGCTATTGGCTGACTCTTCGTTGAGAAACGTTGTGATAAGATTTGCCCCGGGAACAGATAGAGAGGTGCCGAAAATACTTCTTTTTGCTCGATTTTCAGATACCTTGACAATAGCTTAGCTCTCTATTATACTTTCCTTGAAAGAATATTTTCCTTAATTTTTCGAAAAATTAAGGAAAATTACTTACTTTTTAATTCATGCTTTTCGTTACTGGAAACAGTTGTACCCAAAGATCAAGTACATCGAGGTCTTGAATGAGCAATACACGTATATGGACACCTCGATCTACTATGGTATCTACAAATCATTTTACCAGACCATCAACTACATCAATCAGACATTGAATCCAGATATCCCGCTGCTGGTTGGTGGGCCTACGACTGGCAACGATCAGTGGCAGTATTTTCTGGATACGTACAAAGCGGACACTGATCCCGCAAAACGACTCGACTTTCTATCGTACCATCCCTATATGTTTAATGGTAGCCGTCCCAACTATGGGCCTCTGGATTATCAAAACCAGTATAAGGGGGTGCGACAGTATCTTGATGGTCTATTGGCTGCACGTGGACTTTCTACAGGTATTCCAATTATTGCCTCGGAGTATGGTGCTTACCCGGTAGATAGTAGCAATAACCGTTTGATGTCTACTGCTGCTGATGCATCAATAGACTACTACTTTCTTGATGAATCGAATACGTATCCGATCCGTTTTGCAACGCGCAAAGACAACGAAGAAGGAGTCGAGGCATTTTTTAATCAGTTTGCCATCCAGCCTGGCAAGGTCACGACACAATACAATTTGATGCTCATGCAAAGCCAGATGAAAACAACGCGTGTTGCAGCCAGTTCTGACTCATTGGATACACATGGCTTTGGCGTTTATGGCGAGGCCAGTAGCGATGAGAGTGGTGTTTCAGTGATGGCGTGGAACTATCAGAGTGATCGTAGTATCCAGAACTCCTACACGACAACCATCAATGTCAACAATCTACCAGCTCAATTCAGCGGCAAAAACATCCGCGTACAGCGTTATCTGATTGATGCTACTCACAGTAACAACCAGTTTGATGCCAGTAATTCGGATCTACAGCAGGTCGAAGATACCACTTTAGCCCCCAATAGTTCGTTCAGCGAGACAGTGAGCCTCGGCCCGAATGCAATGACCCAGATCATTCTGACCTCTGTCAGCGATTCTACTGGCAACACTATCACCGATAATCTGAATGATTGGAGTCAGCTTGGAACGAATGGTTCACATAGCGATAATTGGCGTTTTGATGCCAGCAATGGTGCAAACTTTGAAGGTGACACCTCGCGAGCTACCAGGACAAGCGATAGTGTCGAAACAATTGTGTATAATTACACAAACATCAGTACTTTCTCTGCACGCATCTACTACTTTAATGGAGCAGCTAGCCCGATAAAGTTTTACATCTCTGGAGATGGCAGGAATTGGACACCTCTCTCCGTAAGTGCGGCCTCGACAGCATATATTACAGGCAACTGGACGCGTAGCGTGTTTAGCCCATCAACATCTTTTTCATCAGGAACGAACTATGTGAAAGTTGAGTTTTCTAGCGATAGTAATATCTGGACACCACAACTCTCACAGATGACCTTTACGACAGGCTAAATCATCTGTTTTGAGTAACTGGAGTGAGGGCCATTGAAAAACAAGGCCCTCCCCTTTCAGCTCCCAAAAAAGAAAAGAGCTATATATGTAGAAAACTTCATTCGCTTCAAAATGGCCTGGTTAGATGTTTGTTGGACGCATAACAAAACTTGTTATAATGGGCTTTTAGCGCATGATTGACGTATAATTAAGCTTGTTGGAAGTTCGACACGTGTGCTATCTAATGGTTTATTCTCCAATAGACGAAGCAGCATTGATGTCGCAGTGCGCCCCATCTCAAATAACGGCTGTCTTACCGTTGTCAATGTAGGCAGCATTTGAGAGGCAATAGGGATATCGTCAAAACCAATGACGCTTATGTCCTGAGGGATGCGGATACCTCGTTCAAAAAGTGCTTTATAGACACCAATTGCTTGTGTGTCGTTGCTAGCAAAGATGGCTGTAGGAGGATCTGGTAAATTTAAAAGAGCATTTGCTTCCTGATAGCCCGACTTAATACCTTCAGCTTCTTCAAAGACGCCATGACGAATTAAAGCAGAGTCGACTGGAAAACCTTCTTCGGATAGCACGGTATGATAGCCAGCTAAACGATCACGTGCACAGGCTAACGTGAGCGGTCCGGTAATTATCCCAATGCGTCGATGCCCTAAAGAAAAGAGATGGGCGACAGCGGAGCGCCCACCTGCAAAGTTGTTGATACCAACTGATGGAACTGTTGGGCCTAATTCGCTTAAATGATCGACTATTACAAAAGGGAGATGTTGTTGTTGTAAAGTATCTTCTACCTGCGCATGGTGTTGATCTCCGAAAACTAAAATTACTCCATTCAACGCTGTATCTGACAATTGCATCAGCCACTGATGAGCATGGGTAGGCTCATTGCTGCGCTTTATCAGTATCAGATGATGATTTATTTCATTTAAACCTGTATCAACCCCGCGTAGGATCTCTAATTCATAGGAGCTCTCTAACAAAGGTAGAACCAGACAGACAGCCGTTTTTTCTCCATTTCGTGCTCTTTGTAGGGCACGCTGATCAAGATAGCCATGCTCTAACAGAATCTGTTCGACACGCTCACGTGTTGCCTGAGAACCATCATATTGCCGGCGGAGCACTTTTGATACGGTTGGCACTGAGACTCCAGCTACTTCAGCGATCTGAGCCATGGTCATTTTCTTTCTGGTGATAATCTGACTCCTCTTCTTCATGCTTACTCTTTTCTCTGTTTTGATAAAATCTATTTCAAAAAAATTATACACTGTTTTTCAAAAATTTACGAGACTTTATGAGACCATTTCCATTTCTTTGCTTTCCCTTTGTTGTTATTTGTCTGTAAAAACGCCCAAACGACCTGGTTTTTGATGCTTCTCTGAAAAGGATTGACAAGCTAATCGTTCCATTGTATGCTCATCATAGTAATTATTTTTTGAAATATTTTCAAAAAATAATTACTATGATAGTAAGGTTTTTGTGAACCTGTGACAAAAATTGTCTGGCGGTAGTGTGTATTGACTGGCTAGTTTTTCATACAGAGAGTTGCATGTATCACTATTTGACGCGGTTGCTGTTATTTTAGTACCAATGGAGGTATGACACATGTCGCATCTATCTGCATCTGGCAATCTAGTCCCATATTCCCGTTTTTCTCGACGACGTTTCCTTTTTCTATACTCCTTCAATTATTCCTGTTGTTGCCTCAGCGATCATCTGGCAGCTCATTTTTGATCGGAATTCAGGGGTGGCCAACGCGTTTGTTGAACTTTTTGGAGGTCATGCGGTTTCCTGGCTGCTTGATCCGACCGTCTTTTTTGCTCTCATTGTGATGGTGCTCTGGGGGGTAGGAGGTGGTATGGTGCTTTCGCTTGCTGGACTGCAAAGCATACCTCAGGAATTGATTGAAGCAGCACGAGTTGATGGCGCAAATGTGTTCCAGAGCTTTTTTCGTATTACTTTACCGATCCTTTCACCGGTTCTCTTTTTTCAAGCGGTGACAGGTACGATTTATGCGCTGCAGACTCTGATACAACCGCTGTTGCTATCACAAAATAAAGGCATTGGCCATTATGCTGGAACCATTCAACGCAGTAACTACCTGTATATGGTTCATGTGTATGAGCAATTTTTTGCTAATCAACGCTTTGGCTACGGTTCAGCCCTTCTGTGGATCCTGTTTGCTATTATTCTTGCTGTCACATTGCTTGTTTTTCGGTCTAGCACATTCTGGGTTTATTACGAAGTTGATCAGGAGTAGCTGGCTGATCTGTAAGAAAGGAAGCGCTTCTCAAAAATGCTCATATCACACACATCCGTTCAACCTGAACGTACAGGAGAAAATTCCAGCAATACAATGCAATCTGTGCAAAAAACAAAGAGACAGAATAGAGAGCTCAGGCGTGATGCAATGGTGCTGATCACGCTTTTGATCCTGGCACTCCTTTTTGTAGGACCGCTGCTCTGGCTGATAGGCGTGGCGCTGAAGACACCTGATGAGCTTTCAGCGTATCCTATTCGGTGGCTACCAGCAGTTTTTCAATGGGAAAATTTTGCCCGCGCGCTCACTATGATTGATTTCTGGCGCTATCTGACCAATACACTGGAACTGGCAACGATCTATGCAAGCCTGGTCACTGTCTCATCAGCGCTGGTTGGGTTTGGTTTTGCACGCTTACGCGGTAAAGGAAAACAGTTGTTGTTTCTTGTCATGCTTTCAACCATTATGTTGCCACCAATTTTGACTGTTATCCCCACGTATTCGCTTTTCACTCATTTACAATTGATCGATAGTTACTGGCCCTGGGTGTTATGGGGTATTGCCAGCACACCGACAATTACGTTTCTTTTTCGACAACACTTTTCAACCATCCCTGTTGCTTTAGAGGAGGCTGCGCTGCTTGATGGCGCTTCCTACTTCCATATCTTCTGGCGCATTTTTCTGCCTCTGTCAATTCCAATCTGCGTAACGGCCTTTATTCTTTCATTTACCTGGGCCTGGGGTGATTATTTTTCACAGGCGCTTTTCCTTAGTGATGATCAGGCAACTCTGGCTGTGGCGATTGCAAATGGATACAGTGATCCTACAGGTATGCCATTTACGAACATTTTAGCTGCAGGGACGCTACTGTATATCGTCCCTATCCTGATCCTTTTTTTGTTCGCGCAACGGACTTTTGTTCGCGGTATTGTTTTGTCTGGATTGAAGTAGCACGTCTTGAGCCATCCTAAAGTTTTAAAAGCCGACCAATTCAGGATGGCTCGTATCTCCCAGCACTTTATCGGTGTCTGTTTGAACTTCCAACTCGCAGGCCTCATGAAAATTCCACCAGGCAGTAAAAACCCATTGATCAACAGCGCTTTTTTGTTGATTGATTGCATCAGAAACAGATGAATGTCATTTATAGTTGTAACAGAGAATATAGTCTTGAGTCTCTCGTGATAAATGGGATACCTCATGTCTGGACAGCAGCAGGTCTGTGGTGCAGAGCGATGATCAGACCAGACCTTCTTTTTTCCTTTCTCCCACTTTTCTAGAGACGTTCATATTCTCCCACTTTTCTCTGGCTCACACCTGTTGTGAGCCAGAGAAAACAAACATGGTGGTTTGTTTTGACATAATGGATAGTTAAAAGGAGTTTCTTCTATGAAGAAGAGCGCGGTTTTTCGTCTATTGGTGGGGTGCGCAGTTATCCTTTCAGCGCTGGTGCTGGGCTTTTTGGCGACCCCATTATCCCATCCCATCCCAGCCCATGCCGCAACTGTCAGCGGTTTTGTGACCCGCTCCGGGTCTCACCTCATGCTTAACGGCAATGTTTTTCGTGCTTCTGGTGGTAATAGCTACTGGTGGGGTCTAGACGACACCCCCGTGACCCAGTATCGTGTGAATGATGCCTTGATCACTGCCCAGGAGATGGGTGCGACGGTGATGCGTGTGCAAACGCTGGGGATGTCAGTTGGATGCGCTCTCTGTATTGAGCCGACATTAGGCAATTTCAGCGAAGATGCGCTCAAGCGCGATGATTATGCTGTTGCCCAGGCTGGTGCACGTGGTATCCGCCTGATCATTCCGCTGATTGATAATTATCACAATGAGGGCCTTGGCGGCAGATTCACCTTTACGGGGTGGCGCAACCTGACCAATGATGATGACTTCTACAGTAACGCACAGGTCATCAGCGACTTTGAGCAGTACATCGGCGTGCTTATGAATCGGGTCAACACCTATACTGGCGTTGCCTACAAAGATGATCCCGCCATCCTGGGCTGGGAAACGGGCAATGAGATCTACCCGCCTGTCAGCTGGACCACAACAATTGCCAATTACATCAAGAGCGTTGATGGTCATCACCTGGTAATTGATGGCTTTCGTGGCGTGAACGCTGATGATTTAGCCATTGCTAACATCGATATCGTTGGCGACCATCAGTATCCCATGTCGATCGATACAACCAATCGCTATGCTCAGCAAGCTGCCGATGGAGGTAAGGCCTATTATATTGGCGAGTATGATTGGGACAACTGGGCCGAGCAAGGAGATGGGAATGGCCCTGCATTGAGCGATTATCTTGCCAATCTTGAGTCTAATACAAACGTTTCTCTCGATACCTACTGGAATCTCTACTCGCATGATGATAACTATGGGTATCGAAAAACTGACGGTTGGGACCTTGTGTATCCTGGGGTCAGCGCTGATAAGCAGGCCCGTGCTCAGCAGTTACGCGCCCATGCCTATCGATTACAGGGCATCACCACCTTACCAGCTGATAGCATTCCTGCCGCACCCGTGATTACCAACATTTCTGGCAGTCAGATCGCCTGGCAAGGAGCTGCACTGGCAGCAAATTACTCAGTTGAGCGCTCAACAACGGGCACAGATGGCTCGTGGACCGTGATTTGTGATCAATGTGCGACTGATCTTCATACACCCTGGACCGATAGTACCCAACCGACCGGCTCAAATTCCTATTACCGGGTGAGAGCCTATAATCGGGTGAACCAGCCTGGACCGTATTCCCAGGTGTTCCAGGCAGGACCAAACCTGGCAGCGGGCGCGACCGCATCGGCGAGCAGTTCAGTGGAAAATATCTCCTATGGTTGGGGACTGCGGTTTGCCAATGATGGACAACGGAGCTCGATTCCCGGTAGCTCTCTCGGGTGGATCAGCAGTAACAATACTGATATTGATCATAACGAATGGTTCGCGTATGATCTGGGGTCTGCTAAGACGATCAGCAAGGTTGTGTTGTATCCACGCAGCGACGGCAGCATGGTTGGAACTGACTTCCCCACCAATTTCGAGATTGATGTCTCCAGCAATGGCAGCAATTGGACTTCCGTGCTCCAGAAAAGTAACTACCCTCGTCCAACCGGTGGAGACGCTCAGATTTTGAGCTTTACTACCCAGACCGTGCAGTATGTGCGGGTATATGCGAACAATTTGCCTGGCAATGATGGAGGAACCTATCGTATGGCCTTTGCTGAGGTCGAAGTGTACTAAGCTGGTTCACGCCTGAAGATCTTAAGCTTCCCTCTACTCAGCCCTGTTCAGATGTTTTTTGCTTGGTTGCTCTTGATTCCCGTAGGGATATGTTTGTTTGCTCCCTTTAGCGCCATGGTTGTGATGGGGCAAGACTATCTGCCCCATCATGTGAGAGAAGCCGCAGCACGTGACATGAAGGTCTGGCTCTACGACGAATTCAACTGGCCTTCTGGAGCCGTAGGAGGTCAATTGTTGGCAGCTTATCCTCAGTATATGATGCGTGTTTTAAATGTCGAGTCGCTGATGGTACCCTTTAAGCAGGAGGTAAACATCCCTTTCCCTGGCCAGTTCTTAGCAGCTTTTTGCCTTGATGAAGAGCACAGAACGTATAGTTCCCTAGAGGGAAAGGTCATACCCACACGCGAATATATTCCGTGAGAACCTCATGACCTGTAGTCATGATGACTATTTATCTTTGCCCACCCCCGGTGCTGATCCTCCTGTACCAGAGGCTCATCGACATCATCATGCACAAAGTATAGAAGGCAAGGAACAGTAGCACAAGATGGCCAATCAGCGAAAAACCATGTGCAGCAATGCAATCATTCTCAACACTCTTTACAGCTATGAATCTCGCCAGCCTCTTTAGCTCAGGAGCTCAATCCTTTCCACCAATGCCTTGCTCTCCTTACCTCCAACTTCTCCTTGGGCTGAGTCTGCATACTTACGATAGGAAAAGCCAGTTGACAAACTCAATACTCCCAGATATAATTACTTTGTGATGCAAAATAAAAAAGGTGCAATTATTTAGTGTCGCAAATTAAAAGACAAGAGAATTTCAACGTTTTTGTTTCTCTTGGATATGGTACACTGGTCACTTTATCCATTTTGAGAAATTGTGTTCTCAGGGTCTGTAGCGTAACGATAAAGCCAAATACATATCAGGGGAGATAAACATGTTAGGTGATAATGAGCAGGAAACACGCGTAGCCGAGAGCGGCGAACAGCGAAGGGCCGCAGCGTTTGGTGTATTCGCTCAAACGCTCCAGATGCATGTATGGCAAAGCCACAAAATGAATACTCTCGCAGCTGAGCGGATGGAGATTACCTGGCCGCAGCTTGTCTCAATGCTTGTCCTTGAAGCGCAAGAAGGAAACTGCACAATGCAAGAATTAGCTGCACTCACCTATCAATCGGGGGCGACGGTGACTGGCATTGTGGATCGCCTTCTCAACACGGGTATGGTAACACGCAAGCATGATGAGAAGGATCGCCGCGTTGTGGTAGTAAGCTTGACGGATGCTGGACGCGCTCAGCTCGCCAGGACAAAAGCTCAATCGGACAAAGATATCATGCAGGTGACCGAGTCATTTAGTGATGACGAGTTGGAGGAATTTACAAGGCTCATCCAGAAATTTACCGACAGCTTCAAATCACTCGTCGGCCACGATAGTCCTCCATTTCGCCGCTAATTTTTAAAGCCGCATCTTCATTAAGGGGAAACATATGTCTCAAGCAATTGGACGCCGTTCTCTATTTGGCAACCTTGCCATGCCAGTTCTACGCTGGCTTCTCAATCTACGTCTCTTCTCGGGTCTGGGTATACTCCTTGGAGGAGTGATCACCCTGGTTGGAGTGAGTTGGGATATTCAATGGCATGTTTTCGTCGGACGCGACCGTACGTTAACCGCTCCACATATTGTCATGTTGTCTGGTATCGTTATTGGAGGTGTGCTTGCACTTATGGAGGTTCTGATCGAAACAAACTGGGTGAAACGTAACTCGGCACTCAAGCAATACACGACGCGCTTTGCAGGGTTGTTTTCCAGCTCTATCGGCTCCTATATTGCGGGCTATGGCGCACTGGCATCGGGTCTCGGGTTTGTGCTCGATACCTATTGGCACGCCCTCTATGGCGTTGATGTTGCTATATGGGCTCCTTTCCACCTCATGATCTTTGTTGGGATGTCGATCATGGTGCTGGGGTCTATCTATATTATTGCCTCGGTAAGCAGGTTCACCGGGCGTGAATTGGATCTCCGCTCTGCTAAGATTGGACACAGCGGGACTGTAGTTGCTATAGCGGTCTTCATGGGGTTTGTGAGTATTCTGGTTCCACCTGCAATCGATGCGCGTGGATCGCTACAGATTGGTGGCCTTTTGATTAATTTCTACCCATTTCTTGAGGCACTGCTCGTATCCTTCGTGTTCGTCGCTACAAAGGGAGTACTGCCTTCTCGTCTGTCTGCGACTCTCGTTATGCTTGTGTATATAGGGGAGGCAATCCTGTTCTCTCTCATTGTCCCTCCGCTTACCAACTGGCTGCTCCCAATTGAGGGGCTCCACTACCGCCAGGGAATTGGTCTCTTCAGCGCTATCTCTATCATTGCAGTGAACTGGCCGCTTACACCTATCGCGATAGCTCCACTTGTCGATGCCTGTTTCGTCTGGGCAAGGCGTCTGGCATGGACAGAGCGCAGGCGGAACCTCATCCTGGGAGTGATTTCTTTTATAGCTTGTATACCCGTCTTTGTTCTACCTGCTCGCGATGAGACAGAAATTCTGGCACACGCCGGGATCGTTGGCGTCACAGTCTCGTTGCTGCTGGGCATCGTTGGTATCGTGATAGGCATTCGGCTTGGCCACTACACAGGCGAAGTGATGAACCAGAAATAGGGGGTCTATAGAATCATGCGTATGTTTTTACAGGTCGCGTTGCTCATTGTTGGAATCATCTCACTGGTGGTACTGCTCGCAGACATGGCAGTGTCTCTTCTCGCAATTTTTCCCACTGGTACGCCTGCGAAGATTGTTCAGGTAGAGGCGGGTCCGTATCCCTTGACGATTGGTTTCTCGAAGTATCCTGGTAATGCTGGATATACCTTGCCCTTTAGTATTGCATCAACCCGGTCACTCACCTACCACGCTGAGACCATTCCTGGTAGCGGTCTTGCCGCACAGACGGTACAAGCCAGTATCAGTCCGAACACGGGCAAGCAGGTTCAAGGGGACGCAGAGATCACTGTACGCGGGCTCTGGCATCTCCATATTATTGTAGATGGTCCGCAAGGCCGGGGCAGCGTGGAGGTCCCTCTTTCCGTGACCGCACCACCGGCCATCCCAGAATGGATGGGCTGGGTTATAGGTTTCATTCCCATCATTTGCCTGTTCATCTTCCTCTTTATGCAGCAAGGAAGCGATAACGAGAAACCCAAAGAGACTCTGCCGCTTGGCGAACAACTTGCAACCCCCCGATAAGGCCAGTGCGAAATAGCGGTTATTGCATGCAGTGGCGAACGCCGCTCTCCTCTTGTCTGCCAGACGACAACGGACATGCGCCCCGGCTCCGCCCAGGCGTCTGGGGCGCATGTCCGTTGCAGCGATGATTCGCAAGGATGGAACGCGCCACCGATCGAGGTAGGCCCAGGATAAGTGTAAAATTCTAGCGTGCTGTGTCAGGTACATATGAAATCCCTACTACTCTGTCAAACTTCATTCGTTGGCGATTGGTACAGTTATGGAGAAGGTAAATACATCTCTATCACCATCGAGCAGGATGGGACTGGTATCTATAAAGGTCCCGCAGGCTACAGCGGCTGGACCTACGGTGACCCATTCTACAAAAATATTCGAGGGAGCGGGGCCTCGTTCACGGGAGACCGCTATATTAGCCCTATCAGTAGCAGTATAGTGTCCAGTCAAATCTCAGTCAGTTCCGATGACTCCTCCTTCACCAAAACTCTTCCTGGATAGGGCAACTTTACCTGCTACCGCAATCAATGTCAGGCGCATACTCCCCAATATACCTATGGCGATACCATCCAGGCCTCCAACTTTGACGACAATGGCGGCAATACCAGGATATTGACTCCCACAGACAATGGGGCTGATGTGATGAGTCTTGGCAATCTGGATGAGGGTAGTTGGGCTAAATATAGCTGTGTTGATCTCAGTCAGGGTGTTAGCGCTATCGATGCTGATTATGCAACTGGCTCTAACTTCGGTGGCACTCTCGATATCCATATGGACAAACTCGATGGTCCATTGCTGGGTACCATCCAGACCAGCAGTACCAGCGCCCCAGATATCTATACAACGCTCGACACCAATCTCTCCAGTGCCACCGTCGCCACCACTGGCGGGACCAGCATCCCTGCTACCAGCGTCACCGGAATACACGATTTCTATGTTGTCGCTCATCTTACCACTGTTTCTAGCTATGTCGCCAACCTGCTTAGTCTCAAGGTGCAACCCAATAAGTCCTTCAAGGGTTCAGTGCTCCTATTCTATTGCATGGCTTCAACAATAAGGGTGATGGTTCCAGCAGTCAGACCGCCTGTTCAAATGAACATGTACCTGATTTAGTCGAAGAGAAGGACAATAGATCGCCTGACGATTATTATTCTGCTTTCAAGCCCATGGTAATGGTATGTCGATTTCCAGGGCTGGAGAGAGAAAAAATGGAATTGGTTTCTATAAATAGAAAAGAAAAAAGCTTTGATATGGTGCAGTCAATCAACGAAAAGGAGTAACTGATCAATGCATCTGTTGGAAGCTCATGCTAAAGTATGAAGAGTAGGTCTGCCAGTGCGTCGAGCAGAGAGTGAGAATATGATAGACTCATGTGGGGCTGTTCTCCAGCTGACTTCAGAGAGCCGCCTCTGGATAGGGAGAGGATGGCACAGGTTTTTCAAGAGTATGGTATGCATCCGGTAAGCGAGCCAGATGTGCTACGCCATGAAAGAGGGATCAAAGAGCCTTAAGAGACAATGATTGCATTGATGCGCATGGTTTTTCGTTGATTGGCCATCTTGTGTCACTGTTCCTTGCCTTCTATACTTTGTGCATGATGATTGTCAATGAGCCTCTGGTATAGGCGGAGCAGCACCAGGAGCGAGTAAAGATGAATAGTCATCACGACTACAGGTCATGAGGTTCTCATACAATGTATTTGCGTGTGGGAACAATGTTTTCTTGACTCAGGAGGTCTGGTATTATGTATAGAATGCAAGAAGCTCTGGCACAGACGAGTCGCCGTCGCGTTTTGCAAGCAGCGGCAGGTATCGCAGGCACTGCTGTCTTTGGTGATCTATTAGCAGCCTGTGGTGGATCTACCGCATCAACCACAGCGACAATCAATCATTGGGATTGGTGGGTATCGCAGGCCCCCTGGCTTGACAATGAGATTAAGCTTTTCCAGGCTGCCAACTCTAGCATCAAGATCAAAAAGACGACCCATAGCAATTCGTATGATACGCTTTTCTCTCTGGCGTATAAGAACAAAACCACTCCCGACGTTTTCATGATTCCGCAAAGCTTCAAGCTCAATGAGCAGGTTGCGAAAGGCTGGCTTTTACCACTCGACAAATGGGCCACCAGCTCATGGCGTTCTCGCTTCCCCGAAGGAACCTTTTACGAAGGCAACAACATGATCAACGGGAAGCTATACACGGCACCATTAACTGGATCTGCCTCCATCTTACAGCTCTATGTCAACAACGCTGTTTTCAAGCAGGCAGGACTTACCAATAGTGATGGTTCCGTCAAAATACCCCAGACCTGGGATGATCTGTCAAATGCCGCAGATGCCATTGTTAAGAAGAGTAATGGGAACGTCTATGGCTTCGGCATTGGAAACTCGAGTGCGATTTTCCCCTGGTGGTTGGAGGTCCTGGTCCGTGGAGCTGGTTCACCAGGAGGTGGTGCTGGTACTTTTGGTCCGCTGGGCAGTATGGACTACCGTGTTGGCAAATACACCTATGCTACCGATCGCAATTATGCAGATGTGTACAACCTCATTCTGGACTGGAAAAACCACAAATACTTTTACCCCGACTCAATGAGCATTGGTGATGAGGCAGCACGTGTGCTCTTCGAGCAAGGAAAGTTCGGCATGACTGTTGGTGGTGTGTGGAATCAGGCTGAGTGGTCACAGCATAATTTTACTGATTATTCGTTAGTCCCGCTTGTCGCCCCCTCAAAGACGCTGCAAGGATACTACTATCATGTGCCAGGAGGTCAGTTCCTCGCTATTTCGTCGCAAACGAAGCATCCTGATGAAGCATGGGAATGGTTCAATTGGATGTATAGCCTGGATACTGCGAAGCGTTGGGTGCAGGCTGGCGAGGACATTTCGGTCTTCTCACAGGCGAATGATCCTGCTTCAATTAAGTTCAAGCCTTTTGCCCAATATGCAGCCACAAGTCAGGTGTCACTGGTTGGTCCAAACATTTCTCAACGCAATCCAAAGACTGCGAATGTGATTTTGCCAGCTGTGAAACCCGATATCTCTGATGTGTCTACAGGCATCTATACAGGCCAGATCGGTGATATTCATGCGGCACTCTCTGACCTCGCTGATCGCTCACAACAGGCTGTTGACAAGGCTCTTGCACAGGCGCAGCAGCAAGGAAATAATGTAACTATTAACGATTACATTTTCTCTGACTGGGATATCACCAAGCCATATACGACAAAACCTGCGTAAGCGCTGTGCTTTCTTTCTTATCCTTTATGTATCAGTTACCGCTTATCTTGAGGCATGACAAAAAGGAGACCTGGTAGAACAATACCAGGTCTCCCAAAGTACTAGAAAAGAGCCTTTGCCATGCAAGCACCATCTTTGCCAACGACGCCACCGCAGATCCCATCGAGGCGAGCTATACCGCAGAAGCGTAGCCTCTGGATACAGATACTGAGTAGTGGCTGGTCATATGTGTATCTGACCCCAATGCTCATTCTGCTGGTTGTTTTTGTTATTTACCCCATCTTTGCCTCACTGACCTATAGCTTTTATCAGTGGAATGGCATTGGAGACCCAACGCTGTATGTTGGACTGGACAACTTTACAAGCGTCATACATGATTCCATTTTCTGGGGTGCATTTCTGCATACCTTCATATATATGGCGACCCTGGTTCCTATCCAATTGTTCCTGGCGCTGATTCTCGCGCTTGTTTTAAACAATCCCAAATTGCGTTTTTCACCTTTTTACCGCTCTGTCTATTTTATTCCGGCTGTGACATCTGCAGCGGTCGTTGGTGTGGTGTTTCAATTGATTCTCGCGGACTTTGGAAACAACATCAATCAGCTCCTGCTCAATCTGCATATCATCCGTGACCATATTGATTGGCTGGGCGATCCGCGCTTTGCTTTGGGTTGCGTGATTGTGATTGGCATCTGGAACACGTTGGGGTATAACATGGTCTACCTGCTGGCCGGTCTGCAGACGATTCCAGCAGAGCTCTACGAAGCGGCAAGGATCGATGGGACAGGAGCATTTGGGCGACTTTTTTATATTACCCTACCGCAGCTCCGCGGGATTGGTATCATGGTGCTGATCCTGTCAATACTTGGCAGTTTGCAAGTGTTTGATCTGGTACAGGTTTTGACCCATGGCGGTCCTTACTTTGCTACAGAAGTCGTCAATACTTATATCTATCATCAGGCCTTTGGGGATACGGCGGCCTCAGTTGTGGAGCCAAATGTTGGCTTCGCCTCGGCAGCCTCCTTTTTTTACGGGCTGATTTTATTAGCGCTTTCGATAATGCAATACTTCGTCTTTCGCATTATCCGCCGCCAGCAATAACAAGTTGTTTGTCTTTTTGTACGTGTACAAATAGAAAGAAGGTACCTTCATGGCAACACGTGTTTCAAGATATCGGCAGAAGAAGCGGCTCCCGGCGTATAAACGTCGCCAGCGTCTCAGCAGCCTACTAACACATATGGTGTTAATTGCTGGCGGTTTTCTCTGGGTTTATCCATTTCTCTGGGTGTTTTCAAGCTCACTACGCAAACCGGAGCACTTTTTTACAGAAGGGCTGAACCTGATTCCTAAAGAACTGGCTTTATCAAACTATGTAAATACCTGGAATGACGCCTCCTTTGGTGCTTACTTCTTCAATTCAGTTTTTACGACTGTTTTGACCGTGGTCCTCACTCTTTTTGTTACGTCTATGGCTGGTTTTGTACTTGCGCGCAAGACATTTCCCGGCAAAAGGGCTATCATTGTTCTGGTTGGAATAACGCTTTTCTTGCCGCATGGTTATACTATTATTCCCATTTTCGATATTATGCAGAGGTTGGGGTTGTTAGACACGTTATGGTCAATTGTTATTGCTGAGACCGCGGGTGGTCTGGTGTTCAGTACCTTTTTGTTCATGGGCTACTTTTCGACCATGGATAGACAGATTGAGGATGCTGCGCGTGTTGACGGGGCAGGATTTCATCAGTTATACTGGCGAGTCTTATTCCCACTGGCAGGTCCGATGGTTGCGACAGTAGCATTATTCACTTTTATCAGTTCCTGGAATAACTTTCTGATCCCGCTGGTTTTTACGCTTGGGCGACCAGACCTCAATACCCTGGCGATTGGACTTTATTCGTTTATTGGAGAGCACTCCACCAACTGGACTTATGTCTGCGCTGGTTCAGTAATTACATTAGGTCCTATTATGCTGATCTTCGTCCTGTTGCAGCGCTATTTTATTGATGGTGTCAGTGGAGCGGTCAAAGCATGAGTGAAGCATGGAGTAATGTATACGAAGACAGGGGGAGGCCTCTCCTCCTGCTTTTCTTTTTCCTCTATATGTTGTAGAGTATAAAACAAAGACAAGGGGGTCTTGATCATATGAGTCATCTTCAACAAGCATCGATACGTAGAAGCCGCCGCAGCATTTTACAGGCTGCGGTGACTGCGGCTGGTGCTCTAACTTTGAGCGAACTTCTCTCAGCTTGTAGCGAGCGACCAACAACCTCCCCCTCTACTGTCAATCTGGTCTACTGGGACTGGTTGATAGCGCAGGCCCCCTGGGTGAACAACGAGATCAGGCTGTTTGAAAAAAGCCACCCTCACATCAAGATCCGCAAGGTTACGCAAGGCACTGGCCTCTATGACACGCTTTTTGCGCTGGCAATCAAGGGTAATCAGGTTCCAGATATTTTTATGATCCCTGAGACACCAATGATGAACAAGCAGATCGCAAAAGGCTGGTTATTGCCGGTGGACAGGTGGGCTGATCATGCCTGGAAAGCCAGGTTTCCGACGGGCGCACTGCAGGAAGGAAGCAATATTTTTAACGGCAAGCTCTATACTGCGCCATTAAGTGGAATGGCGCCAGGGCTACTGCTTTATATCAATAACGCGGTTTTTAAACAGGCTGGATTGGTCAACAGAGACGGAAGCGTGCTTGTTCCACAGACATGGGATGATGTCACACACGCGGCTGAGAGTATTCAAAAGAAGAGTAATGGCACAGTGTATGGCTTCGGCTTTGGAAATGTCGGATTTTCGGTGTTGTCCTGGTGGATGGATGTTTTTATACGGGGTGCTGGCTCAGTAGGGGGCGCAGGCAACACCTTTGGTTTGTTTGGCAATCTTGATTATCGCGTTGGCAAATATACCTATGCTACCGATCGCAATTACGCTGATTGTATCGATCTTTTTCTTGACTGGAAACGGCGCAACTATTTTTATCCTGATTCTTTGAGCGTAAGCGATGAGGTGGCACGTGTGTTTTTTGAGCAAGGGAAATTTGGGATGATTGTAGGCGGAGTGTGGAACCAGGCTGAATGGACATCCCATCATTTTACTGATTATAGTCTGACAACACTTGTATCGCCCACAACGATCCCCGCAGGGTACTTTTACCACACAAATGGAGGAAGTTTTTTCGGAATTTCGGCGAAGACTCAGCATCCAGAGGAAGCGTGGGCCTGGTTTGACTGGCTCTACAGCCCCGAAACCGGGAAACGCTGGGTGCAGATGGGTGAGGATCTCTCAGTTTACCCACAGAATAACGATCCTGCACTCGTAACTCTTGCACCTTTTAGGCAATATATAGGTATGACGAATTATACCCTGGCTGGCCCTGATCCATCCATACGCAATCCTGAGACCGCACATGTCCTGCTTACGCCTATGAAGCCCGATATTGGAGATGTATTGACTGGAATCTATACAGGGCAGATAGCAGATAGCAGTGAAGCGCTTTCTGCGCTTGCCAACCGGTCGCAGAACATTCTGAGTGATTCTATAACGTTAGCGCAACAGCAGGGGTACAATGTGAGCATCAATGATTTTATCTTTCCTGATTGGGATATTTTGCAGCCGTATATTACGAGATCAGTATAAGTGTTGTATAGGAAAAGCGAGGCAATGATGCTCCATATTTCTCTCCGTCATGATGGTATCTTATTGTTTCGCACGCAGCTTTTTCTCCTGCTTTTTCCCTTAATTATCGTGCCAGTACTGGTTGTAGGTCTCATCTCATATGCTGTTTCCGCGCAGGCGTTACAAAATCGTTCAACGGCGACAGTCGATAGTATATCGACCCTGCTCAATCAGAACATGGATACCACATTGCATCAGATGACCCAACTCGCCCAGATGTCATTATATAATCCGAAACTTTTGCGGATCGTCACCGATTATACACAGCATCCAGAGCGTCAATTGAGCATCAATGATACTGTCCAATTACGGGACGCGCTGAACCAGATCATGATCGAGGACAACTCAATTGTCTCGGTCGATGTGTACACTGAGGGGCAGGTTACGTTCAGTCAGCCGGTACAATACAGTGTTCTGCCAGCATGGAAACAGCAAGCATGGTACAATCGTGTAACGCAAACTGCCACGCGCACCGTCTTTTTGCCGACGCATCAACTTCCATCAGATATGATGGAGCGTTTGCGACCGCGTATTTCCGTCTTTTCCATTGTGCAGACGCTGGTCAACCTGGATACATTACAGCCAGTTGGGGTAGTAGTTATTAACGTTGATGCTCGGACGCTCGAACAGACCATTAGTAATTCGCAAGGTGCGACTGACACCAAATTTTTAATCTATGATGAGAAACAGCAACCTGTGTATCCTCTCGTTGCCACCTCGGAGAAAGACCTGAATATTACGAATGCCGTCTCACATGCGATACAGCACAAGCAGCAGCAACTGAACTGGGAGCAGACCGATTATTTTCTTTCGAGCAATACTTCTCTTTTATCAAGGTGGACCGTCGTAGCGCTTGTTCCTACCCAGAGTCTTTTGCGTGATATTGATGGCATAACCAGAACGACGTTCATTGTAAGTGCGCTCGTTCTCGTTTGCACACTGTTCTTACTGTTCTTTTTTGTCAATGGAGTGAGCAGCCAGGTCACACTGCTCAGGCAACTCATGCAAAAAGTAGAGCGAGGCAACCTGGACATCCAGTTTCAGCATCGTGGAAAAAGTGAAATTATCATCTTAGGGCAGAGCTTTAACCGGATGGTTGAGCAATTGCGACAGCTTATTCAGGATAAATATGAGGCGCAGCTACAACGACAGCGAGCGGAGCTGGCGGCATTGCAGAGCCAATTGAATCCGCATTTTTTATACAACACGCTCTCTACATTTCAGATGCTAGCGATCAGTGAAGGGAATGATGCTCTGGCTGAGATGTCGTACGCTTTAGGGCAGATGATGCGTTATTCGCTGGCCGCCGAAGAGATTGGAATGCTTGGCAGAGAAGTAGAACATCTGCAAAACTTTTTGCTCTTAATGAAATTTCGCTTTAATGATCGGCTTCATTATCGTATAGATATTGCAGAGGAGCTCTATAATTGCTTTTTACCCAGATTAACATTGCAACCTCTGGTCGAGAACGCAATTTATCATGGAATTGATCCCAGAATAGAAGGGGGGAGCGTGATCGTGCGTGGTTTTGTCCAGGAGGATCTTTTGATTCTGGAGATAGATGATGATGGAGTTGGTATGACCGAGGAAGTAGAGCGACGCTTGCAAGCGTCGCTCTCGTATGATGCAAATTTCGTAAGGAGGTCAAAGCATATAGGAATGCTCAATATCCAGGGGCAATTGCAAAGAATTTTTGGGCCCGACTATGGTCTCTCTGTATCTCGTGGGGAGAGAAGTGGAGTAACCGTCAGAATACGGGTGCCAATCACAAGAGATGGAGTAGTGTAAACACAGGAGAACTGTATGCAGCCACGTTTAGAAGGATCGATCCTCGTCGCAGATGACGAAGATGTTACGCGCAAGGGGCTCTGTCGTCTCATTCAGCGGACAAATGGCTCTTTTCCTGTATTAGAAGCATCAAACGGCCTGGAAACATGGGAGATCATGCGTTCCGTCAGCACTCTCTCGCTTGCATTTATTGATATTCGGATGCCAGGAATCGATGGTTTAACCGTCTGCGAAAAGGCCAGGGCGGCCAGTCTCGCGACCAGGATCGTCATTATTTCAGGTTTTAAAGAATTTGAATATGCGCGTCAGGCGTTACGGTATGGAGTATCTGACTATCTTCTCAAGCCCGTAAAGCCCTCCGATATTGTACACCTGATCGGCAATATCAATGCCCCACTTAATCGAGAGCCTGTCCATGATGAGAGTCAAGAGCGTATGATCATCGAGTGGGTAAGAACATATGTCTACGACTACCTGGATAAAGATCTCACGCTTGCAGAGATAGCCGAGAAATTGCATTACACGCCAAACTACCTTGGCGTGCTTTTTAAGCGGGCTCTTGGCAAAGGTTTCCAGGAATACCTCATGGATTGCCGCTTGCAGCGAGCAAAACTCCTTTTGCAAGACCCCTCTTTGCGCCTCTCAGAAATTTCGGAGCGTGTAGGGTATACCAACACGAGAGCCTTCACGCTCGCATTCCGAAAAGTCTATGGACGGTCACCGAAAGAATATCGAGAGGCTGCCGGGCTGGTGACAGGGGAGATGGAATGAACGAACGTTTGACGCGTCGTCAGTTGCTCAAGGATGCATCACTGCTTGCGAGTACTGGTGTACTCATGAATGCTTGCAATCAGAGTACATTGACACATGCAACCACAGAACCCACCGTCGTAACTGCGTATTCCTGGTTAGGGCCCGACAACGTACAACAAAACGTCGTGGCCTTTAACGCACTCTTTGATGGCTTTCATCAAGCTCATCCTGATATCTCCATCAAATGGACGCTCCTGAGCGCCGAAGATTACGACATGATGCTCAGGGTTCGTGTCGCTGCAGGTACAGCCGCAGACCTGTTGATGCTGCATCCGGGTACAGAGATGTATCGCTATATCAATGCAGGAACCTTAACTGATCTTTCCAAAGAAACCTGGACAAAATATGTAGAGCCTGGTGCGCAAAGGGTTGCTTCCTATCATCAGAAGATCTATGGCTTGCCCGTGGGCCAATCGGCATTGGGAGTCATCTACAACCAGAAGATTTTTCAGGAATTGCACCTCGTTGTGCCCTCCAACTGGAGCGAGTTTCTTCAGACATGCCGCATGCTCAAGGCGAAAGGTTTCACGCCTCTCGCTCTGGGGATGAACGGAGCGGAAACCGCAGAGTATATCCCCTATGCTATGGCACCATCGGCTCTCTATCAGCATGATCTCGATTTCGATGAGCGAATGCGTCATGAGCAGGCTACATTTAGCAGCTCGGTGTGGAAAGATATGTTGCAAGATTACCTTGCGCTTTATCACCAGGGATTTTTTACAGCCGATCCTTTACATACGACCTCTGATCAGGCAATACAGTATATTGCCGAAGAGAAAGCGGCAATGATTATTGAGGGGAACTGGAGTATCCTATCTATCCAACAGGCAAATCCTGGCATACAACTGGGAATGTTTCCCTTGCCCTATGTTACAGGAGATACCTTACCATGGGTTTCCTCTGCGGTCAGTGCAGTTCTGGGTATCTCAGCCCAGACAAAAGTGCCCGAGCAAGCAAAAACGTTTTTGCGTTACTGGTCCCAGCCAGAAGTGATGAAAAGCTTTGTGGAGACTACATTGACGTACTCAAGCTTTTCGAACGTAGATGTCGTTATGACAAGTCCCGTTGGTGATATGATTCCTTACTTAAAGTTTGGATCATACCCTTTTCTGAATCAACAATGGCCAGATGGAGTACAAGCAACGATGCTGAGAGATATTCAAGAGCTTTTTAGTGGAACCATCAGTATAGATCAGATGCTTTCTGACATGGATATGGTCTTTCAGCAACACCGTACTCAAGTTGAGTAATGTGAGGAAATCCTTGTGTGTGCAGCACTACGCGTCCTCCACTACGAGCATACGCTACAATTGCGGAAGCCACCTGCGAGTGGCAGATACTCCACTGGAGGAATCACTAGCAGCCGATAGGTTCCTCTCCTTTGCAGCATTCATGGTATCGTCGACCTGATACTGGCTGGGATAGTCGCAGGCCTCGTTGTTCCCATATGAATTGCAGATACCATTGCCGACTCCTTCGTCTAAACCCAGATAAAACATATTTGGGCCTGAAACTCGAAATGGATTTCCATTAAGCGTTAGTTGAGACCCGGAACGGGTCTCAAAACCACTCACCGCAGCATGCGCTTTCTGATGAGATGATGAAACAAGCGCAAAAGCTCATTGATTATCAGCACTTTTTTGTTGATTGACTACGTCATACATGTGCCATTTTCATTTATAGTTAGAATGGTGTCTATGCTTCTGAAAAAAGCTTACCACTTCAATCCCTTCAGACCTGTATGCAAATTGGTCTGGAGCATACAAACAACGCTGTTTATGTATAAAATGAAGGCCAAAAGGAGGATCTTCGTACGCATCAGCGCCAGTACCCTTCCTGGTGACGATGGAGGGACCTATCGCATGGCTTTCGCTGAAGTCGAAGCTTATGCACTGGTGAATGTGGCTCGCACGGCAACGCCCCTGGCCACAAGCTCAGTTGAGGATACCAACATCAAGTGGGGATTGCAATACGTGAACGATGGACAGCACAATTCGATCCTGTATTCCTCATTGGGTTGGATCAGCAGCAATAGCTTGCAAAACAATCATACAGAGACACTCACGCTCAACCTGGGAACTGCCAAAACCTTTACCTATGTTGATCTCTATCCTCGCAACGATACTGGCGTAGTCGGGACCGACTTTCCGGTTGATTTCACTATCGATGCTTCCAGCGATGGTACGACCTGGGCTCCCCTCGTGACCAGGCTGGCTACCCCACTCCCAGTGATGGCGGTGTGCAACGCTTTAGCTTCGTTACCCAGACAATACAGTATCTGCGTATACAAGCGACGAAACTGCGTGGAGATGGGGACGGAGGTACGACCTATCGTGTGGCCTTCGCCGAAGTCGAAGCTTACTAGGAGACCGCTCGCTTTGAACAGATAACTTTATGATGAGTCATCGCGAATGTTCGAAGAGTTAAAAGGGCTCCTCGGCAATTCGGGATGACTCATAGAAGCTCTTCTGGGAGCGTAGTTTGTAACCACTGGGGGCTTACCAAGCTCCCTCACAGTTAAGGAGGAATGATATGGCTGGATGGGATATATTGGAGAACCTTGTTCGCCAGGAAGTGATCCAGAGACGAGAGGAAGGGTGTGGAACTGAAGGCTTTATTCAGCAGATAGAGCAGGCCGCAGGACAGGAGCAACGACTGATGGAGATATATATGGCTTTGCAAGCGCTTCCTATACAGACTGATTTTCCTTTTGCTGAACCAAATGATTTGGAAGCTATTCGTGCTGAGCGACCGGAGCCGGTAGATCTCTCTCCCAGGGACCTTTCTGAAGAGGACTGGTACGATAAATTTCTGGGGGCCTGGTTGGGACGTTGTGCTGGTTGTGCCCTGGGGAAACCTCTTGAAACGGGGCTTTTTATGCACGGTGGTTGGACGTATGTCAAACGCTGGTTTGAAGGTGCAGATGCCTGGCCTATCACAGGCTATACTCCTGCACAATCGCGCGCACAAGCAGAAGATGGTCTTGAGATTACGAACAGCAGCATCAAGAGCACGCGGGAACATATCCGTTTCATGGAGACCGACGATGATATACGCTATACCGTCTTAGGTTTGTTGCTGTTAGAGGAACGCGGCAGCAACTTTGACGCATGGGATATTGGCAAACTCTGGCATCGTACACTTCCCTATGAATATGTGGCGACAGCAGAGGCGCAAAGTTATCTGAATTTCTCGCAGGTGACATCTCATGCCCAAAGAAACGAAGTGCCTTCCAATTGGAACATCCAGACACAGGACTGGGTACGGACATATCTTAATCCCTATCGTGAGTGGATCGGCGCACAGATTCGGGTCGACGGTTGGGCATATGGTGCGGCAGGACGGCCTGAACTGGCTGCTGAACTGGCCTGGCGTGATGCATCGTTCTCACATGTCAAAAACGGTATCTATGGGGCGATGTTTATGGCCGCCATGATTTCAGCTGCCTTTATTGAAGACGACATGGAGCGCATCATCGCGATTGGCTTGAGCAAAATTCCGCGCAATTGCCGTCTGGCACATGATATTCGGCGCGCTTGTGAGATCGCGCATGCGGCTCAGAGCCAGGAAGAATTGGTTGAGTCAATCTGGCAAGCGTTCAAGCACTATGGACATGTGCATACAAATAACAATGCAGCGCTGGTGGTGGCCGCGCTTCTTTTTGCGCAGGATGATTATCAGACCGCAATAACAACTGCGGTACTGGGTGGTTGGGATACCGACTGTAATGGAGCGACGGTTGGCTCTATCATGGGCGCGAAACTGGGTGCGCGGGCCATTCCAGAGCATTGGACTGCGCCGCTGCATGACATGTTGTATGCCGAGATTCATGGCTTCGATCCAATCTCAATCTCTACCTGCGCTAAACGAAGCTATAAAGTCTTTCAACGTTTGCGCGGCCAGCAGCTCTAATAGTATCTATTTTCACTATTTGAACAAAGAGAACATGGAAGAGTAATAGTATGCAGTTTCAAGCCCATTGGATATGGAAGAGAGGCGAAGCGATACCCCGGAATGTGGTGATGCAATTTCGTCAGACGTTTCACCTGACACAGCCTCTTCCCAGTATGTCTTTACATATCAGTGCAGATAGTCGTTATATTCTCTTTCTCAATGGGGTACGTCTGGGATATGGTCCAGCGCGCGCCTTTCATGAGCACTATGAGTATGATACCTATGATGTGTCGCCCCATCTTGCTGAAGGCATAAATGTCATCGCCGTCATGGTTCAGCATTGGGGTGAAGGAACATTTTTGCAAAGAGTTGGACGTGCTGGTCTGCTCGTACAATTGGATAACCAGTTGACCCATGAGACGGTGGTGGCAACAACTGAAGATTGGCGTGTCAAGCGTGCCTATAGCTATCGACAAGATACTGTACGTATCGCCTGTCAGCTCCCCTGGGAAGAACAATTTGATGCACGCTTAGAGGAGAAAGGATGGACAACTACTCTTTTTGACGATACCACATGGGAACACGCTGTGGAACTTGGCCCGGTAGGCATGCAGCCATGGGGTGACCTTCTGGCCCGCACTATTCCATTTCTCAGCGACGAGCCAGTGTCGCCGGTACGGATAACCGCCGCCGGACTCTGGCGACGTCCAGAGGTCGTGGCAGCCATCCATCTCCTACCGTATATTGCCCCTGGCGATCTCACTGTTAAAAAGCAGTATATAGATATAGTACTTGCCACTATTCTACAGATGCCAGAAAAGGGTGAGGTAACAGTGAAGATCTGCAGCCCATATGGGCAAGGTCCACAACTTATCATCGATGGGCAAGTGAGTGAATGGCAACCGTCATCCTCAGATAGAGAAGTAGAGTGTCAGCTCGCTCAAGGCGACCATGTGTTGTTATTGAATTGGCAGGGTGAGGGGCATGATCTAGACATCACTATCACAGTCAGCGGTCAAGAGGGTATGAGCGTGAGGCCACTCCTTGAGAACAGTGAAAGCTGCTGGTATATTGCTGTTACACCGTGGGAGAGCCGTGCAGCAATTTTACATGCAACCACTATTGATGAATTACTGGCCAGTGGAGGTACCTGGCAGGTGGTTTCAGCCCTGAATGCACCAACCGTTGATGTGTATATGGATATTACCTCCAGTCGTGTCGTGATAGAACAACACAGTCAAGTTAGCTTGCCCATTGACGTACCTGCAACAGAGCCACAGCTTGCACAACACTATCTTATTGATTTTGGGCGTGAAGTTATTGGCTGGATTACATTCGAGCTAGAAGCACCTGCAGGGGCAATTATCGATCTGGTAGGCATCGAAGGTATTCAAAAGGGGCAGCTTCAATGGACAGAGTATATGAATAACTCGCTGCGCTACACCTGTCGGGATGGATTGCAGACATACACTTCGACAACACGGCGTGGCTTTCGCTATCTCGTAATCGCAGTTCATAGTGCCACTGCTCCTGTACGACTGAATACTCTGCTCACCTCACTCTCAACCTACCCTGGTCGTCAACGCGGGAGCTTCCGTTGCTCCGATGTACGTCTGACCCAGATCTGGGAGATGTGTGCCTATACGCTCAGAATGTGTACAGAAGATACTTTTACCGACTGCCCCGCCTATGAGCAGACGTTATGGACAGGTGATGCCTACATTGACACCATGGTTCATGCGGTTGTCCATGGAGATCCGCGTATCGTGAAGCGAAACCTGAAGCTGGTGGCCGATTCTTTGCGTTATCTACCAGTGGTTAATTCTCAGGTGCCGAGCGATTGGGAAGAAGACCTCATTCCCAACTGGAGTTGGTTATGGACTCTGGGATGTCTAGAGTACTATCACTATACAGGCGATCTGCAGACGATACAAGAACTCTATCCGGCCCTTGTACAGCAGGCTGATTTTATTTTGCAGGCGCGCAATACGTTTGGGCTCTTTGAAATGCGTGGTGTATGGCATCTGTTGGATTGGGCACCGCTGGATGATAGAGAACCGAACATCATTGCACACGAAAATATATTCGCAGTCGCTGCCTTGCGTGCGACTGCTGCTTTAGCCAGAATCGTCAACGATATGTCAGCTGTAGAGCGCTATGAGCAGGGAGCTGATCAGATGCAGAGCGCCATCAACAACGTTTTCTGGTCTGAGCAAGAACAGGCATATGTTGACAGTCTCCATGGTGATGGAGAGCTGAGCACAACCATCTCGCAGCCGACCAATATCAGTGCGCTTTTTGTAGAGGTGGCTACTAAGCAGCGGGCGAGTGTGCTCATGCCTGCTGTCGTAAAGAAGCCTGATCACTGGGTACGCACGGGAAGTCCGTGGATGTTATCCTTCAACCTTCAGGTGCTGGCACGTGAAAAGAAAAGTTCAGAGATGCTTACAATGATCCGCAATTATTGGGGCGATATGCTTGATAAAGGAGCCACCACCACCTGGGAGGCCTTCGCAGGCTGGATGCCCAATGGACGCTGGTCTCGTTCCTGGTGTCATGCCTGGTCAACGATGCCCGCCTATGTACTCTCATCGGTTGTACTTGGTATTCGTCCGCTTGAAGCGGGTTTTGCGCATAGTTTGATTGCGCCTCAACTCTGTGGGATGTCCTGGGCGCAGGGTAGTATGCCTACGCCACATGGAGAGATCGACGTATGGATAGAAGCTGAAGCAGGAAGTTTGATGTTACAGGTTCACTTGCCGTCTGAGATCTCAGCAGAAGTGCGTTTACCAGTCCATAAAAAGAGTAATCCTGGCGTTATCGGCTCAATAGCCCGAATAACGCAGGTAGATAATGAATGGCGTATCGCACTGCCTCAGGGTTCAAGAGTAACTATAGAAGTGTAATGATGTATAGTTGACCATTTATTGAGTAGCATGGAGTATAAGATGATACGTTGGCATAGCTTCCTTCTCTTCATTTTTATGAGTGGTATCTGTCTGACGGGTACGTTTTTGGTCATGATGCAGACGAGCAGAGCAGCAGGGGCAGTCTATTATGTTTCGACCACAGGTAATGATAACAATGTGGGTACGATTGATCAGCCTTTTGCATCAATCAGTCGTGCAGGCTCTGTGGCGAAGGCAGGTGACAGAATAGATGTGCGTGGCGGCGTCTATGCGCTCTCTGACGGAGTGCTGATTGGAACTACAGGGAGCCCTGGCGCTTTGATTACCTACGAGGCCTATCCTGGTGAGCAAGTTATATTGGATGGAAGCCATGCAAAAGCGGATGCAACCTGTCTGGTTATCATGGGCCAATATAACAGCGTGAAAAATTTCACCTGCCAGGGTCCCTGGTTTCAAGGTATTCTGGCGTGGAATGCCCAGCACGATCAGATTATCGGTAATAGTGTACATGATACAACCGCGTATGGCATGTTAATTGCAGGCGATAAAATGGGGAGTACGGCCGATATTTTTGTGCAAGGTAATACTATTTTTCACAATGGCGGTGTCCAGAATGGCACGGGTGGGATCGATGCTACCTATGCGACTGCTGTGACGCTTGCTGGAAATATTATTTATGGGAACCGTGGGCTCGGTTTAGACATTAATGGGTGTGATACCGTTGATATGGTGGGAAATGTCTTACATGATAATACTGGTGTCGAGATCCAATATAACAACACCATAAATACCACAGCTGAACAGAATTTTGTGTACGAGTCGACAAGTGCGAGCAATCATGCTGATGGGAAGCTTCCCCATGGAGTCCAATTTGGCAATTTTTCAGATATTGGCGCAAACCCCATCAATAACAATGTTGTACGGAACAATATTTTCGTTGGACAAGATACAGGGTTTATATATGTGAGTGTGGGGCTTGGAGGTGGTCTGAAAAACACAGTGGTCGCGAACAATACCTTTTATGGTGGACCAGGTGGTTTTGTCGTCTATATCGATCCAGATGCCGGGCACCAGAACACCCAGTTTGTCAATAACATTTTTATGGGTACCCATTCGGGCTGGGTTGGTGATGTACCGCAGAGTGCTGGCTTGCAATTTCAACACAATACCTGGTGGGGAGGCGATGGAAATGCTATAGGGGGAGCCAGTGCCAGTGATGTTAATGCCAATCCACAATTTGTTGGTGAAGGATCGTTGGATGCTGCAAGCTATCAATTGCAGGCTGCTTCTGCCCTACGTGGCAAAGGTGTTCATCTCGCCACTGTGACGAATGATTTTGCTGGCAGCAAACGTCCTATTCAAGGTAGCTATGATATTGGTGCATATCAATATGCCAGTGCTCAAGCCGTAGATGTGACACCACAGCCAACTCCGATTGTAACTCCGACCCCAACCCAGGCATGGCGTACGCAGGTTGTTTTCGGTGCTCCAAAGACAACAAAATATGCAGTCCAGGGTCCCCCTGCAACTATCAAGGGTCATACAAACACTTCACCATTCAGCCCTCTGCTGTATATCGTTGGGGGCGTTGGTGCTCTACTGTTGCTAGGAGGTGCCATTTTTTGGGTATGGTCAAGAAGAAACAAGTCAAAAACACCTATAGTAGAGTAACTTCCTGCTAAGCTGCTGATATTTAGATGAGATGACCAGACCTGGTATATAATGTTACTCTTCGATCTCTTCAAGTGCAGGAATCAGACGAAGATAGCTAATTGGCTTGATAAATTCTGTATGTAATCCGTGTTGTTGTGGCTTTTGCTGAGCATGTGCAACTTTCTCAGAATAAGCTGGGTACGAGACGTGCAAACTGTAATCGACAACAGAAAGCCCACTGGTACGACGCTTCTCATGTTCCCGACCAAACAGACCATTCCAGGCTCCTGTATCACAGGAAACAACGCCAGGAAGTACAATGCCTGCTTGCAGCGTCTTTTTTGGAAACAAGCAGAGGTCCCTATTCTTCTTTATCAGAGAATGAGGCTCAACGATAAAGGTTGAATAAGTGAAAGATGCCTCTCTTTCACTTTTAAGCAAAGAAGTGAGTTCTCGTAAGAATAAGACCACTTTCCAAGCAAGTCAAAAGAAAACGGATGGTACCTATGCTAGAGTTTAGCACGGAACGTACTAAAGACCCGCCTTTGGAGGTCACCTCCAATTCTTGGAGAGACCTGATGCATTTTATCTCTCCCATCCCCCTATCGCAACAAGAAAGCATTTGTGGGGGCCAATCAATTCTTCATTTGAAAAAGGCAGTCTATGAATACAGGCGTTCTACTGCCAGACTGGACTATGTGAGGAGAGATGCAGGACAGGGCTTTTTGGTTGTCCCGAAAGTCATGAGTGGGTGCAAAAAACGTCATTTCTTGCCAGGATAACGAAATTCCAAAACCGTTAAGAAAGTGAGAAATGACGTAAATGTACCTTACCATATTCGGCGAAGTCGAGCAACATGAGCACGTCTCATTGGAGATTGATGTCGCTTCTTTGTACTCGGCATTTGAAAAAGTGAAAGACGGGCGGAAAGACAGAGGAAAGCGCTATCCGATTGCGTTGATATTGATGCTCCTGTGTATGATCAGTCCCGTCATACCAGGGGAGTGACGCAAGCTCGTGCAAAAGTACAACGGACGAAATTGGAGGCACAGGAGTACACATCCGATGCAGAATAAGGGAGGAAAAAGCCGTCAGAAGAGTCTGAAGAAATCGAAAGTATGTGAGTCTGGAACGTGCCATTCAGGACTATCTCGATGACCATGAAGGCGGCAACCATAGTGAAAAAACGATCGAGTGGCATGCAACCGCTCTTGGACTCCTGAGAGGTTTTCTTGAGGGACGAGGTATCCTGCGCGTTATTGACGTTGATGCCCCAGATATCAGCGCGTGGTTTGTGCTCTTTGACATAGCGGGGCGAGGAGTCAGTTACGGGCGATAATGTTACACAAGCTTTGATCTGTGTCACTACTCTCATTGTAGACGCCATGTCTTTTCTGTCGCTTGCTCAATTCGGTCTGTTTGCTGCGGCGCTCCTGGTCGCAGAGGGTATCGGTGGGAACGAACCAGATTGCTTGCTGAGGGCTAGAGAGATAGGGGGCAACGCATTGAGGGAAAAAGTTGCCCTCTGCGCCCCCTGCAACGATAACATTCTCTCCAGGCAGGATCAGGAGATCCTCAATGACCAGGGCGAAGTTCCTGGGCCACGATTCAACTGTCTCCCGGAATAGTTCTTCAACCGGGCGCTGAATCCAGCGCTGGTTCATATTCATAGAGAGAAATTTTTGAGCTTCGATGTCCTCTCCTCCCAGGCTTCCCTTTTATCTCCTCTCAGCAACCAGGCGGTGACTTGAAAAAGGAGTCTGGGCGTGGTACAGTGCCGAGAAATTATAAATTCATCTTTAAGGAGTTGTCTTTTGTTCACACAGCCGACGGCGTTGCGAACGGCACGTTATGCTATATCTCTTATGTTTTTTGTCAATGGGATGCTCCTGGCAAGCTGGGCGTCACGTATCCCCACAGTGCAACAGCAGCTACAGTTAGATCCTGGTCCACTGGGAATCGCCCTCTGGGGTCTTGCGGTAGGCTCGCTTGTAGCGTTTTCTTTTGTGGGCTGGCTGATTGTTCATGTGGGGAGCCGCCTGTCTACGACGATAGCCGCTATTGTCTGCTGCCTGGGCCTGATTGTTCCGGCCTTTGCGCCCAATCTGCTGCTTCTCTGGATCTCACTCTTTTTGCTGGGTATGGGCAATAGCGTTATGGATGTGTCGATGAATGCCCAGGCCGCCGCATTGGAAGAGCTTTACCGTCGGCCAATTATGTCGTCTTTCCATGGACTCTGGAGCGTGGGGGCCCTGGTTGGGGCAAGTCTGGGTAGCTTGATGGCCTGGCTGAATATCATCCCCCTATTCCATTTCATGCTTGTCGCCAACCTGCTTTTCCTGGTAGTGGTGTTTGCCAGTCGCTGGCTCTTGCCGACAATGACAAAGCCTACCGAGAAAACACCTGTCTTTGCGCGTCCAACAAAGGCTCTGCTGGGCCTGGGTATTATCGGCCTCTGTTCTTTTATGAGTGAAGGCGCGATGGCGGACTGGAGTGGTGTTTACCTGCATTTTTCGCTGGGTACTGGTGTTGGTCTGGCGGCTATGGCTTTTACCGTGTATTCCTTTGCAATGACCATTGCGCGCCTGCTGGGTGATTCTGTGACAAAACGGATTGGCCCCGTGCTGCATGTGCGCCTGGGTGGTCTGCTGGCGGCTTTAGGACTGGGCGTGGCCCTGGTATTTCATCAGCCTATCGTGGCCCTTGTGGGCTTTGCCTTCGTGGGAATTGGACTGGCCTGCATGGCTCCCCTGGCCTTTAGTACCGCGAGTCGGGCCCCTAACCAGGCTCCTGGCCTGGCTCTGGCCGCTGTGGCGACTATGTCTTATGCTGGTTTGCTGGTGGGGCCTCCTGTTATCGGGCAACTGGCGCAAGTCTTCTCTCTACCTTTTGCGCTGGGTTTTCTGGTCCTGCTGGCCCTGGTCATTGTGTTGTTTGCTCCTACGCTCGCACGCACACCCCAGCCTCAGGAGGCGGAAGCTGCTGAAGTAGGTTGATTCTGGTTCCCAAAAAGCATCAGGGCCGCTCTCAAGTGGCCCCTGATGCTTTTTGGGAACCTTGTGTTTATAGTGGTTTGACGTGGTTTGACATCTTCAGGCAGGAGGTTCAAATAAGCTTGATAGTCAGCCTGGGCTTCAGTGGGATGCACGAGTTCTTTATGGCAGCTCTGCGCTCGGGTAAGGTAAGACATGGGACGCGATCCTCTGGTTTGTTCTGGTCCGACATCTCGACACGCGTAGACTGTATCAGCTTGCATCAGCTTGATACAATACAGAATGAGAATGAGCGATCCTCCAAAGCACAGGGGACAGTAAAAGGGGGGCGTTGGCGTGGATATGAAAATCAGAGAGAGAAGGGCTGACCTGACCCATACACAACAAGAGGCAGAAGCACTGGATGGGCAGTTGCAGGAAATACAAGAACGACTTCAATTGGTACAACAGGCCGCAAATGTAGGCATCTTTGAGTGGGACATGCGGACCAGAATCATTACCTGGACAAAAGAGGCTGAGGCTCTTTTCGGACTCCAACCAGGAAGCTTCGGCGGAGACTTTGCTTCCTGGGAAAAAACTGTGCATCCAGACGATCTATCAGAAGCTTGTACAAAGGTTTTTGAATCAGTAACACAAAAAACCAGGCTGGATGTACAATTTCGCACCATCTGGCCTGATGGCAGCATTCACTGGATTTATACGAAAGCGCGCACTTTCTACGATACTCAAGGGAACCCTCTGCGCATGCTTGGCATTAATATTGATATTACCGAGCGGAAAAACGACGAAGAGCAATTACGCCTTTCAAGAGAGCAACTCCGTCTCTTCGCGGAAAGCGATATTGTTGGGGTGTTTATTGCTGATATTTACGGCACTATCTACCACGCAAACGATGCGTTTTTACAGATCGTTGGTTATAGCCGCACAGAACTTTGCGAAGGAAAGATTCGCTGGACAAATATGACGCCACCAGAATGGCTGCCTTTTGATCAAGAAAAGCTTCGTCAGGCACAGCAAGCCGAAACGCCGATGATCTATGAGAAGCAATATCTGCGTCGAGATGGGCGCATAATTGATGTGCTGGTTGGGTATTTGCTGGTTGGTGAACGGCGAGAGCAGGCCATCGCATTTGCCCTGGATGTGACGGAGCGCAAGCAGGTAGAGCGGCAGAAGGATGAATTCCTGGGAGTCGTCAGTCACGAATTGCGCACCCCCGTCACCAGCCTCAAAGTCTTTGTGCAAACCGTGCAGAAGCGCCTCAAAAAATCTGGTGACGATGAGAATGCGGAACTGTTGGGAAAAATGGGTGCGCAAATCGATAGATTGGCCAGGTTGATTGCAGAGCTGATAGATATTACGAAGTTAGAAACAGGAAAGCTGCAACTCTCTGCACTCCAATTTGACCTTTCGTCCTTAATTGATGAAGTCATTGAAGAGATGCAACGCACAACCACCCATCATAGTATTCGCAAAGAGGGTATACTATCAATAAGCGCCTGGGGAGATAGAGACCGCATCGGGCAGGTCCTTATAAATTTGCTCAGCAACGCAATAAAATACTCACCTCTGGCTGATAGCATCTGTGTTAAAATGGAGGCAGATAGTGAACAGGTCACGGTGAGCGTACAGGATTTTGGTCTGGGCATTCCTCAGGAGCAACAGGAGCAGATTTTCCAGCGCTTTTACCGCGTGGAAGAGAAAGACCGCGAAACGATCTCTGGTCTTGGACTTGGTCTCTATATCGCTGCTGAGATCATCAAACGCCATGGCGGAAAAATATGGTTTAAGAGTACTCCAGGAGAGGGATCTACATTTTTCTTTAGCTTACCATTGCAGAGATATCCATCTCTCATGGAAGAAATGGAAGGTGCATGAGCAAACGAATTTTGTTAGCTGATGATGACAGAGCAATCCTTGAAGCGATTAAAGCGATGCTTGAAGATGAGGGCTATGAAGTAGAAGCGACGCCTTTAGGGGCAAGAGTGATTGATCTCTGTGATGATCCTCCGGCGGTACTCATACAAGATATCTGGATGGGGGGAGTAGATGGACGTGACATTTGCAAAGCGCTCAGGCAGCAAGAGAAGACGAAAGAGCTTCCTATTATTCTTATTTCAGCAAATAGAGATGTGCGGCAGATCGCACAAGAAGTTGGTGCGAATGACTTTTTAGTGAAGCCATTTGATATCGATAACTTGCTTAATAAAGTTCAAAACTATACATAACAAGATGTTTTCCTTGAATTTTCATATATCCATCCTGACGCTCTCGTCTTCAGTCGTCAAGGAGCATTTTTTTGCTTGCCAACGCCCGTACCGGTTGGTGGCTGCCAGGACTTGACGTTGTCGTTACGTAACGTGTTAAGCTGGTTGGGGATGAAATAGAATAAGGAGAGTATGGCGGTTCGATAGCATCCAGAGGAGAAGCATCATGACTGATACGACTTTTGCGACCTTCCTACAACGCAATAAAGATTTTGCTGCCCGTCATTTCACAACGGATACAACTCAGGAGAAGTCGCTGGCGGAGAAGCTGGCGAGTGTAAAGGCTCTGATCATCGGTTGCGCTGATATGCGCGTAGATCCTGCTCATGTGTTGGGCCTTGAACTGAGTGAGGCGGTTGTGTTGCGCAATATCGGCGGACGTGTCGTGCCAGGTACGTTGCGTATGATGGGTATGCTTGCCCAGGTTTCCCAGGCTGCCGGGACTAATCCTGGGGGTGGCAACCCGTTCAACTTGATCGTCCTGCAGCATACCGACTGCGGTATTACACGACTGGGAGATCAGCCTGCCATGCTGGCCAATTACTTCGAGATCAGTCCCGAGGAGCTCAAGGCCAGAGCGATCAGCGATCCCCGAGCTGCGGTGGCCTTCGACGTGGCTATGCTCCGGGCAACTCCTGCCTTGCCTGCCAACTGGCTACTATCCGGACTGGTCTACGATGTCTTGACAGGCCTGATCGATGTCGTTGTACCACCCGCCCCGCTGCGTTCCGCCGCCAGTGCTGTCTAAGAGAGGTTTCTCCTACTATTATTGAATTTGTGGGTGACTCGATTACTTCTGGTCTGACTGACTCAAAGTCTTCTCTCTCCGCTTATGGCTGGTTGGCTGGTGAGCAGTTAGATGTGGAGCATACGCAGGTTGCGTTTTCGGGTATCTGTCTCGTTGAGCAGTGCCATTCATCGACCGATGTGGGTATGAGTACTCAGTTTTTTAAAGAGAAGACAGTGCTTTTTTCTGACTCTCCGGATTGGGATTTCCAGCGCTATCAGGTTAGCGAGGTCGTGATTAATTTGGGAACAAATGATAATGCGAATACCTCGGATGCACATTTTCAGAGTGTTTATACTTCGTTTCTCCAGAATATTCGGCAGAAATATCCGAATGCTGCGATCCTGGTCTTGCAGAACCTGTTAGGTGAGTGGATACCACAGACGCAGGCAGCGGTCCAGGCGCTCAATGATGCCGGTGATAGCAATGTTTTTTACATTGATACGAGCAACTGGCTGGTCTATCAGTCGTCTGATTATAATGATGGAGCTCATCCCAGCGATTCCGGTCATGCTAAAATAGCTCAGCAGCTGGTTCCGGTTTTGAATGCTCATTTGCCGGGTTCAGGAACACCGACACCTACCAGTACTCCTACGGCAACGCCTACATCGACACCTACCAGTACTCCTACCTCTACCCCAACAGCAACGCCGACGAGCACTCCGGTTGTAACCTGGACAAAGTGTGCGGATGAGGGTGGTACCTGTACGTTCGGTGGTATGCATCAGGTTCGTTATGGTGCTAATGGGACGTATAATTATCAAACAGCAACTGGCAGTATTGACTGTAATAATGCGACCTTTGGCGATCCAACGCCAGGAGTTTTTAAAGAGTGTGATGTAGCTTCTTCTGATACATAGATGCCAACGCCAAAAGTGGGAAAGATCCAAATAATGCAGCAGGATCTGACATTTTTCGCAGGTGTTGAGCATACTTGCTTCTACAGCATAAAGAATGATGAAAGAGGGAGGCGAAAACGCCTATGCGCATTGGAGTAATATTCTACGCCAAAACAGAATGGGAAGATGTGCTTGCAGCAGCAAAAGAAGCAGATCAAAGCCGTATTGACGCTATTGGTATTGGGGATCGCTACTATGGTGATGCTGATGACCCGTTTCTTTCTGGGCTCACACTCTATGGGGCGCTCGCAGTGGCAACTCAACGCGTGAATCTGGTCCCCATGGTTCTTTCTCACCCAAATATGCAGATTGGTCGCCTTGCAAAGGAAACAACCATGCTGGCGATGATGAGTCATGGACGTTTTGAACTAGGAATTGGAGTGGGGGATTACCCACTAGAGCCCCATGCATGGGGAGAGCCCTGGCCTGCTGGTCATGAACGAGTAGATGCATTGGAAGAGACCATCATGGTGTTACAACGAGTGTGGACTGGTGAACACGTTACCTTTGAGGGTCGCTATCTCCATACACAAGGAGCTGGGTGCCGTCCAGTTCCAGCCCGTCCCCCCCGCATTGTCATTGGTGCTGGCAGATCAAGTTATCTTGTACGAAGTGCGATCAAGTACGCAGATGAAATCAATGTATGGGGAGAAGATATGCTGCGACAAGCGAGTCTCCATATCGCACAATCAAGAAGACCTATTCAGCTCTCCATCGGCTGGGACCAGGAAGTAGCAGCATTTGAGCAGCAGGTTGAAGCATTAGAGAAGATGGGTGTCTCTCGTGTGTACTTCAACCTTTGGCATCCTTTCACGTCTCTTCCCGCGTTGTGCAATGTAGCAGAGAAGCTTGCATAACAGGTTTCTTGCTCTCTCAACTCTTGTCGAGATCATGCCTGCACGCTATCAACAAGATCCGACAGGCCCCCTCCAGGTGAGCACTACACCTCCTCACCTGGACTCTTCTACCAGGTTCGTTCATCGGCAGAGTATCATCTGATGTTGATCCAATTGCAAAACTACGGGGCTCACCAACGAACATTTCAGCATCGCACGAAGCCCAGGTGCTCGACGGTCAAATTCCAACTTCTTCGCTCTCTCGGTTGCCAAAGCCAGTGTCGAGAGTATGGTGAGAAATCTTGCTGAAGAAGTCGGCCCCTCTGGCATTCGTGTGAATGCGGTAGGCGGAGGGATGATTCTGACCGATGTCAATGCCTTCATGCCTCAGACGCTCAAAGATCAGATGGCGCAAAGCACTCCCCTACGGAGAAATGGGCGTCCCGAGGAGGTTGCCAGTGCTATTCTGTTTCTGGCGTCGGATCAGGCAGCCTTCATCACAGGTGCGTATCTAACCGTGGATGGAGGCAATTTCATTATGTAATCGCAAGCTTGTGCTCTCAAGCATCTGTCGGCAGGCAAGAAGGACCTGGAACCTGTATGCTGCATTCCCTGGTCACGATCTAGATCACGCCGGAATCTGTTCCCTCCATTCCGGCCTTTTTGGGAGAAGTGGCGGTCTTTGCCCAGGTGCTCGCGCATACTGGTTGGCTTCAACGCATTCAAGTTTGACCAGGGCTTCTCCAGTCTCTTGAGGTGAGAAGAGAAACTGTTCACCACACTCACTGGTGAGCACCTTTGACTAACAGTGCACCTGCGAGGAGCGTTACCCCAACCACCATCCACCCGGCGTGAAAGATACCAGCGTGCTGGATTATTCCCCCAAAGAGGAGTGCAAAGAGTACAAAGGCGAGCGAGGAGAGGGCACTCACCCCCGAGGCTGCTCCTGCGCGTACTTCTGAGGGGAGGGAATCGTGCAGCATGCGGGTAAAAATCGTATTGACCGTGACTCCCCCTGCAACCAATACTCCCTGGGCCAGAATAACAATCATAGCGTTTCTCACGACGACCAGCGCCAGGCTCGACGCCACCAGTAACCCGACCATCCCCACGACACTGGTCGGCTTCGTGAATGTCAGTCGAGCTGCAAGCCAGGAGCCTGCACCTCCCGCTAAGAGCAACGCCGCATTGGCTATCCCATAAAGCCCAACCGGAGCATCCAGGGCTAACTGCCAGAGCGGCCCAAACTCGAAGACCGCCGAGAGAAGGAGCGAGGTGGCAAGTAAGATAGAGATGGTGCGCAGAAATTTTCCTCGCTGGAAGAGGATCTGCGAAATAGCTCGCACATGACTGACGAATGAGGTGCGTTTCTCGGTGTGATGCAGATGAGGTTCCTGGAGGGTGAGTAGGGCGACCAGGGAAATAATCCCCAGCGGAATCGTAGCAAAATATGCCAGCCGAGGTGAAAGCAGCACAGCCACCAGCCCACCAGCGAGCGCACTGAGGAGTAAGGCCAGGCTATTGAGTTGCTTGACATGGCTCAGACGTTGGGCAAAGGCGAGCCCATGCCCCGTCTCTTCCAGCAGCATATCGTACAGGATGGACTCGTAGGTGCCTGACATTAGGGCGACTGAGACCCCGAAGAAGAGGGTGCTGACCAGGTAGGTCGGGATATTGTAGCTGAGCCCCCCGAGCAGGGCGTTGATCATGGTAGCGAGCGAGGATAGCATGAGGATGCCCTTGCGGCTCCAACGATCAGCAAGGAGCCCTGAGGAGAGATCGAATAGAGGGATCAGGCTGCCATAGCAAGCGGCCATCAGGCCAATGGTGGCTTGATCAAACCCAAGACTCCGGAGAAACACCTTCTCGATGGGTGCCCAGAGCACCAGCCCCTGTGAAAAAGCGGCAATATAAAGTGGTAGTAGGCGGGTTCGCAACGCTTGAGACCGAGATGTCCATGACGTGTGGTTGATGAGAGGTTGCTGCATGTCGTTGTTCCCTTTTTTCAGAGCATTGATATCATTTAAATAGGCATTATGTGCAACATTTAGTTGCATATAACTTCTCAATGCGAGGCGCAAAAGTGGAAACGTTCAAACGTCGATTCTTGAAGAAGATATGAAGTCTTTGAAACTCACAGGGGGTGCGTGTATGCTTCTTTGACCTCTTTGGAAGGAAAGCCACTCTTTCGACGAGGTTGGAGAGATATCTCGCCTATAGCTTCTGGTGTGGCAGGAAGTTCTCCGGGCAATGGTCCTGCGCTGAAAATGGCTCCCGTTGGGCTGTATATGCAGGCGAGGGGCCAGTATGAAGAAGGATTACACTTCGCCGAGATGGCAGGGAAAATGACGCATTGGCTAGAAACGAGTGGTGCGACTGATGACGCAGTCCGGGCTTGTTGCTCTCCATCGCACGCATCGCGTTGTCATCATACGAACTGATCCAGGCAGGTGGTGAAGGGCTGGAGAGGGGGCGCGCTTGTCCTGGCCTTCACCCGTATGGTAGACTGAAAATCCCGCACGGGAGGCATTTGGTACCAGATAGGAACAAGAGGAAAGAAGAATATGCACGATCATATACCCCTTCGCCAAACGTTCGATCAGGAAGCTGAACTCTATGACGAGGCTCGACCAGGGTATCCCGAAGCCCTCTTCGACGATGTGGTGGCGCTCTCAGGTATCCCTCAGCAAGGGCGTATTCTCGAAATTGGGTGTGGAACTGGGCAGGCAACAGTTCCGATGGCACACCGTGGATATCATCTTTTGTGTATTGAACTTGGTGCAAACCTGGCAGCGGTTGCTCGCCGTAATGTGCGTGCCTATCCGCAAGTACAGGTGCAGACGTTGGCTTTTGAGGATTGGCCAGTGGAGGAAGGGGCTTTTGACCTTGCGCTTTCTGCCACGGCCTTCCATTGGATCGATCCTGCCATCGCTTATCAGAAAACCGCACAGGCTCTCAAGCCTACGGGAGCCTGTGCTCTGTTCTGGCACGTGCATGTGCAAAGTGAGGCATCTGCGGGCTTTTTTGAGGAGGTGCAGCAGATCTATCGGTCACTGGTCCCTGAGCAGCAAGAGAAATACGGCCCATTACTGTGGCCCCATGAGGTCGGAGAACCGGTTAAGGCGGAAATGGAGCGGACGGGCCTCTTTCGTGACGTGTCAGTCCGTCGATATTACTGGGATGTCACCTACGATGCAGCCAGTTATCTTCGCTTGCTGGACACCTATTCCAACCACAGAGTGTTAGAGAAGCCCCGACACGACCGTCTCTTTCGCGAGATCGCTGATTTGATCACTACCCGCTATCATGGTCAGATAACGAAAGGATATATGGCCATCCTGTACGTGGCACAGCGAAAATGACCATGCAGCCAAACGCTATCTCAAGTTGAGGCGCGAGATAGGTGATGTCAAGCCCAAGGCTATTCCAGGGCCACACTAGAGAAAAGGTACAGCGTGCCATCGAAGCATGGGGATGCCAACTTCAGTTACACGCTCTTTCTGCCCTCCAATTCATCCGACTTGTCACCCATTGAAGAGGCTTTCTCCAAGCTCAAAGTCGCGTTACGCCGAGTAGGAGCGCGAACCCGAGAGAGCTTACAAGAGGCGATTGGACAAGCGCTCCTCACCATTACTCCACAGGATGCCATCGGTTGGTTCCAGCACTGTGGCTATTGTTCATTGGCACAAGGATTGCTCGAAAAAGGGAGCACTGTTCCGCAAGAACATCCTTTTGATCCGGTACCGGAGAATGCCATCATGCCGCCAAGGTTGGGCAGCTGCAGTTAGTCGAAAAAGTCGGGGAGTTGTTTGAGCGTCGCCCATTGAGGGCCATCGTGTCCGAAAATGATCAAGGAGAGGTGCCTCCTCTCGGCCAGATTGAGCAACTTGCGCGTGCTGGCAATGGCACCCGCTCCGTCGGCATCCGTTGGACCAACTGGCCGATCAGTCGTGAAATGAGCCTGGACGGCGACGGCATCAATGGTAAGAAGCACTGGCCCGGTCTGAGGCAGATGGACAAGCACCGCCTGGTGTCCAGGAACATGTCCACTGGTCTCGATGAGTTCGAGGCCAGGAAGCAATTGGGTGTCGCCATCAACCAACTGATATCGCGAGGCTGGCTGATCCCACTGGGAACGGGTGAGCGCAAAACGGGGATGACCGGCATGCGCTACTTCATATTGTCGGCGTTGTGCAATGAGCTGGGCATTGGGGAAGGCTCCATGATTGCCGGAGTGATCATCGTCGTAGTGTGTACAAATGAGGAGATCTATGTCAGAAGCTTGCACACCTATCATTGCCAATTGTTCAATAACGCCCTTCCCGTGTTCTATTCTCTGAATCCCCGGTGTGTTTGGCAGTGGCTGGAAGTTTGGGGGAAAGCCGCTATCAATCAGAATGTTTTTGCCATCTCTGGTCTGAATGAGATAGCAGGGAACAGGTAAGGTGAGTGGACCCACAATCATGGTTGCTACCTGCATCAGGTAGAGTCGCTGCGGGTCAGATGCGCTGGTTCTCATACAATGGTCCTTACATTTGAAAAAAGACGAGTTTCAATTTGGGCGCGGCATCCGCACCAGATCGAATGGTCCCCTTTACAGGAGTGTCGTCAATACCGAGACGTGACAATCAGACAAAACGACCTGCAAGAAGTGTAGCATGTTCAGAGTAGCCAGAGAAAGAGCAAATCTATGCTATCAGCATACACATACGCATCAGTATGCTGTTAACATAGGTTCAAGAGTGTGTGTCCCTCTCCAGGATCGCCTCTGCTGCCACGTGCATTAACTCGTCGAGAATAAACTACTCTTTTGACCATCAGGAACGCTCTCAAAAGGCGGCTCAAGACTTCTGTGCACCGTTGTAGATGTTGTTCTCCAGGCTCGCTGTGTTTTGCTCCCACATCATAGGCAAAGCGATCTGGTCATTTCTTGTATTTGGCATCTGGAGGACGAAACCGCCCAACTGTGCAGTCTTTTGCGTCTCTCTCCTGATCGAGGCGCAAAAGACCGCCCGTGCCATATTGTCATCACCAGTTCAGATGGTCATGTGAATACGAGGGGTAGGCGTGTACGAGCAATGACCTTACTCTACGACGCGCAAAACAATCTTTCCGCGCAGATGGCCCGCTTCGCCGCGCTCGTGAGCCTGGTATGCTTTGGGCAGTGGCACGATGGTATCGATGGCAACGCGTACCTGTCCGGTGTCGATCAAGCGTCCGATTTCGACAAGCTGTCCCGCGTTGGCATGCACCTGTTTGCCTCCGATTATGACTCCAAATGCCTCTGCCTGCGAAGCGGCGGGATGGCCCAGATTGATCGGAATCAACATGCCGCCGTGTTTGAGCACGGGGAGAAGTTGCATGGGGTTCTCTGGTAACAACCTATCGTTACGATCAACGCTCCTGTGGCCGGTCTACTGGAGATCCTCTCTATGATGTAAAGACAGCAGTCGCTGATCTTGATGCCTTACGTGCGCACTGGAATCTCCCACAATGGATTGTCCTGGGACATTCGTGGGGAGCCACCCTTGCGCTTGCCTATTGCCTTGAATATCCCTCCCGTGTACGCGCATTGATGTATATCTCTGAGGCATTGATGAGTCATGGCACGCTGAATATCACCGCAATCAAGACGCGCTATTCACGTCTGCTGAACAACGTCATCTCGCAGATTTAAAAGCACAGCTTTCCATGGTACAAGGAGAAGCGTTTGATGCAGTTGAGCGAGCGTATTGTGAATTGTCCTAGTCTACTGATATCGCCGATAGATCACGTGCTCGGGAACTCGCTCGGCAGCTTTTTGTGGATGGCCTCCATATCAATTTCCAGGTCAATCAGGTTCTTGGGGCAGATTGTAATCGCTTTATACAGCAGCCAACTATGATGGAACAGGTTGCTGCCTTGCAGATACCAACATTGGTTATTCACGGTGCACTCGATCCACGCCCGGCCAGGGGAGCTCAGCACCTTTCTCAATGCCTACCATCTGCCAACTACATTGAACTTCCCGGTGTCGGACATCTACCATGGATAGAACAACCAGATCTCTTGAGTAGCGTCCTCCGTCCATTTCTAACACATCTTTTGTGGCAAGAAAAGATCTTGCCGTGCCTCAAGGTGGGTAGTATAGGACTAACACAGGTGTTGCGAAACCGCTTTATGGAGGTGGCATGGCTCCGCCGTAGCGGGCAATCATGGTCAGAGGACGGACGCGCAAAGCAACTGGGGACACTGCTGCCGCTTGCTGGATGGTTAATCCCTGGTGTTCAAAAAACGCCTGGTATTTTGCCACCCAGGCAGGAATCTGATCAAACGAAGGATCGTCCAGGCTCACTTTCGCCTCACCGGTCAGGATAAAGGAGTCGGCCCCACTCATGTCGAGGTTAAAATGCAGGCCCACCTTTGGATTCTGCTGGATCTGTGTCAGTCGGTCGCGATCCTCCTCTGCTGTGCTGGCGATGAGAAAGGTGGATTGCGCCTCATCCCACAGAAATGCGGCCGGGAGGGCGTGCGGTGTCCCGGTTGCATCAACGGTGGTGAACCAGAGAAACAGTTCCTCGCGCAGGCGGCGAAGGATTTGCTCTCCAGCTGGAGTTGAGGGATCGGGAGACTGAAAAGGTGCCTCGCGATGATGAGGGAGGCGTCCGCGGTCGGGTGTGGAGGAATCAGAAGAGTGAGAAGACATAGGTTGTTCCTTTCGTTTGTTTTTTGCAGTTAACAGATGCTCTTTCCTAAACGCAGGAAAGCTTGCATTAAGTATAGCTGGAACGCTTCCGTAATGCAAGCTTTCTTGCTTTATCAGGCTACACAGGATATACTGGTAGGATGAATATACCTCACCCGAACGCGCCACTCGCCAGACCAACAGGCAAGGAGAGAGATGCGGTGCGCCGCCGACCAGGTGGTCGGAGTGCTCGCGTGCAAGCTGCTGTGTTTGAAGCGACCTTCCAGCTTCTCGAGGAAAGGGAATATGAAAGGCTCAGCATGGCCTCCATTGCCGAGCGTGCTGGTGTCCACGAAACCTCTCTCTACCGCCGTTGGAAAACAAAAGAACAGCTGGTCCTCGACGCCGTCAATCATCGGGTCGTACAGGAGGTTCCTGTTCCTGACACTGGAGCGCTGCGTTCTGATCTCATCGCGGTGTTACAGTCTCTTCAGCTCTTTCTGCAATCGAGGGTGGGGCAGGCCCTTTTTCAAACGGCAGGTGCGACGCTCCACTTGCCTGAACTCTGTGCTCTCCGGCAGGAGCGCTGGGGTCAGCGACGTGCTCAGCTTCAGATCCTCTTTGATCGTGCCATCGCACGTGGGGAATTATCGCCACAGGTAGATTGCCAATTCCTCTTAGAAATGCTCAGTGGCATCATGTACATGCGCTTATTTGTGGTCAATGAACCGGTTGATGAGATGTTACCCAAACGGGTCGTGGATCTCATCCTTGCAGGGCAAACCAACTTAATTGCCAACTGACCCACTAGTACGCTGTAGATTTTGGAATTCTGTGGGTGAAAATTCGGTAATTACGTGGGTGATTCAACCTCTTTGACATAGCGATACAGCGTAGCACGAGAGATGCCTAATACTGCGCACATTTCTGGGATAGAGTGAACGTCCTGCCCGATCCAATTTCTCGACCATAAAGGTGTCGCCTCGTAGTACATATGCCAGTGCTTCGTTCAGCCCCTTGCGTTCGGCTTTTGATCCCGTAATCTTGTCCACAAACCATTTCTCACATCCTGCTGTTTTCAGCGCATCAATCTGGAGCGCCTCGTTTTGCTCCTGCTTGGAGACGCGCACATAGCCAATCTTCATAAACTCCTCCGTTTGCCTCAGATTTCCCGTCAACGGCCTAACGTTTTGAGATTCGTCAAGGAGACGTTTTGTGCGTGCGGAGCTGATGCGACCCTCCCCTAGAAAAGCAGCGCCATCTGTTGCAGAAAATGGACGTTTGGTGAGTCAACTTGGTGAGATCTCTGGTAGTGCTGCTCGGGCCAGCAATAAGAAACAGTTTCTGATCTGCAAACGTGCCTTCATCGGCCCTTGCAGATCAGAAAACTGCTTCTGGAGGCTTGGAGCGCGAACTCGCTCATGGTGCCTCTCAGTGCTCATACCCGAGTGCCAGGCAGCCCCAGCCCGGATCGCAGGAGCGTAAGAGGCATGATTCGGGCTGGGGTCTGAACTCTCGGTGCTTCTTGCTGGCGTCAAACAACCAGTGGTGTCCAGGCATTGTTCACCAGGCGATAGACCTTGTTATCTGTACCAATGGACCATGCTGTTCCATCAGAGGCCACACTTACCTGTTTCCCAGTACTGGGGGCTGCCTGCGTCCAGCTCTTCCCTGTGAGCTTGTAGTACTGACCATTGAGACCTATTCCCCATAGGATTGTTGCCGATCCAGAGGACTGTTGTGAAAATTGCCAGGCTATTGCTTTCACTGATGGATCCCAACTGTTGCTCTTACTTTCTGAGCATGAAGCTCTCGCGTTTTCAAGTAGAGACGGTTCTTTTTCACCGAGAATGCGTAAGAGCCCTTAGGACCTGGTTTGTCGCAAGTTGGCGGGTCTGTTTTCAAGGATACCTACCACCTGAAACCAGGGCGGATCAGGGAAGGGATTCTTTTCAATTCGCATCCCTACGTTGCGCATCACCCCAATGGAAGCCACATTCTCATAGGTGGTCGTCGCTACAATCCGCTTCAGATGAAGCTGCGTGAAAGCATAGTTGATCAATGCTTGGATTGCTTCTGTGGTATATCCCTGTCGCTGATAAGTTGGGGAGAGGGCGTAAAACAAGCCGAATTCAGGCGATTTGAAGTAGACATCTGCGTCCTGGCTGCCCGACCGCAATGAGGGCAATTGCTCAAAGGCCCTAAAACAAGGAACAAACCCGCACGCACCAATGACTTGCTGCGTTTGCTTGAGCACAACGGCCCGATCTCCGTAGGGTGGTTGGTTGAGCTTGGCCAACTCTTCGTAGCTCAAAATGGTCCACTGCAACCAGCTCTTACGCTCATCACGTGTGTTCGCTCCTTCTGTCCCAAATTCGGCAGCAAGGAGATCGACATCAAGAATCTGGTGAATATCATCGAGATCATTGAGGGTAAAAGGTCTGATGATCAGTCGTTCAGTTTCTAGAGGTGGAACACGCATCATAACCTCTTTTCTTTTCCATGTTTCATACATCTCCAACAGAACTATTGAGTCAGAGTGCGATGTTCGCTCTCTGACTCATAGCGAGGCGAGCGCGCCTGCCAACCCGGTTAGCTGTTCACTGATCTGTCGGAGTCGGTGGCGTGCAGCCACGTCATACGCTTGAGGATGCGCACGTGCCTGCTGCATCTGGTCAAAGTATTGGCCTGTCACATTGTCCAGCGTCGACGATGTTGCCAGGTACATCACGGAACGAACACCTTCTTCGACCGTGGTCTGGGTAAAAGGGATCGTCTCGCGAACCATTTTGGTGTTCATCAGCGAGGCTGGATGTACACAATTGACGGTAATATGTTCTTCTTTCAACAGATCAGCCAGATCAATGGTAAACATCACCAGCGCGAGCTTACTGCGGCGATAAGCATCATAGCCATTATAGCGGCGTTCAAACATGATATTGTCAAAATCAATTGGAAGTTGCCCGACTGATCCCACGTGAATAATGCGTGCTGGCTGGCTTGTGCGCAGACTGGGTAACAGGAGGTGCGTGAGTAAGAAAGGCGCGAGATAGTTCACCGCAAAACGAAGCTCATATCCATCTCGGCTGAGTTCGCGTCTGCCTCCCAGGAGCTTTCCGCTCCCCACACCGGCGTTGTTAATGAGCATATCAATCTGAGGATGTTGGGTTTGCACGCGCTCAGCCAGACTGCGTACCTCTGAAAGATCGGCCAGGTCCGCCAGATAGGTCTCCAGATTCCTCTTTCCTGTTGCTTCTTGAATTTCTCGCAGCGTCTTCTCCAATCGCTGTTGATTACGCCCATGAAGCAGCACTGTTGCGCCTTGTCTGGCCAGGGCAAGCGCGGTCTGTTTTCCGAGTCCATCGGTTGATCCGGTGATCAGGATTGTTTGTTGCGCAAGAGGTTTCATCATATGTTCTCTTTTCAAGCATGATGTTTTCTGTGTACGAGAATGCTCTGCGTCGCGGGCGTCCTATGAGATGGGTTGGGCGTTTGCAAGGCCCAATGCTCTTAGCAGCAGTCCATCACGTGTACGGTCAGGCAACAAGCGTAGGACAGCAATCATTCTGAGCCCTCGCCCAGCGAAATAGCGCGTTTTGGGACGGCGGGAGGTTAGCGCCTGAACAATGGCAGCTACTACGACATCAGGGTTCTCCAGTGACTGGCTGGCTGAAGCTTTCGCTACTGCAGCAAGTGCTGGCGCATACAGTTGCATAAGTTCTCCAGGCACCTGCTCCCTGGCCTGTTGGGCCGCTGCTGCCGACTTTTGAAAGATCTCTGTCTGCGTAGCCGCTGGTTCAACGATAGAGACAGATATCCCCCAAGGGCGAAGCTCGCTACGCAGCGCATCGGTTACCGATTCTAGCGCGGCTTTCGAGGCTGAGAGCACTCCCAGATAGGGAATTGACACCAATCCAGTCGGCGCGCCAACATTAATGATACGTCCCCGCGTTTTCCGTAGCAGAGGGAGAAAAGCTTGTGTGACCGCAATATGTCCGATGACATTCACCTCAAATTGTTTGCGTACTTCCTCGATTGGAACCAATTCAACCGGACCCTCCACGATAATACCAGCATTATTCACCAACCCAACCAGTCCCGCATTCCCAATTACCCTGGTAACGGTTTCCACTGCTTGAGCAACGGAGACGGGATCAGTGATATCGAGCAAAACAGGAGTAATCCGAGCAGAGATATCGCGTTGGAGCTTCTCCCCATCAGAGGATCTTCGTACACCTGCAAAGACCTGAAATCCTGATGCATCGAGCCGGTGTGCAGTTGCCGCACCAATACCACCAGCTGCTCCCGTAATCAAAACGGCTCCACTCCGTGCCTGAGTCGTTGTAGCCATAGAGATCATGTTCCTTCCGCTGAAAGAAGAGAACAGTTTGTCTCTCCACCCAGCTTCTGCTAGAATAAACGAAACGTAGCGTGTCACTCATTGACGCTTTATAAATATATACGAAACGTGTCGTTTCTGTCAAGAGGCATTCTAGAAGTGGAGAGGAACATCAAGATGACTCAGGAGGCGAAGAAACTGGAGTCCTTCACACCTGGTCGCCGGCGCAGTGATCAGGCGCATCGGGCGATTTTGCAAGCGGCCAGGGAGGTACTGGAGCAGGTGGGCTATCAGGCGATGACCATTGAAGCGATTGCGGAGAGAGCTGGTGCGGGAAAAAAGACCATTTATCGCTGGTGGCCTTCCAAAGCAGCAGTAGCGCTTGAAGCCCTGACCTCGCAGACCGAGGTGCAGGTGCTTTTTTCCGACACAGGTTCTCTGGAGGGGGACTTACTCGCCTACTTTGAGCTTTCTTTTTCAGGCTTGCGGGGAAAATCAGGAACGGTGTTGAGCGGGCTCGCTGCTGAAGCGCAGTTGGACCCGGAATTTGCGCGAGAATTTCAGCGGACGTTCATTGTGCCACGCAAGCAAGAGCTGGTTACGCTCTTGCAACGCGGCATACAACGAGGTGAACTGGCCCCTGATACCAATCTCGAGGTCCTGGCGGACTTGATTTATGGAGCCAAATGGTACCGCTTTCTCTTATATCCTGCGCCATTGGATGATGCGTTTGCCAGGGAAATTGTCAAGCTGATTCTCCGCTTGCGATCAGAAGCGTAGCGCTCGTAGTACCGCTTTGTCACAAACCGCTCCACAAGAGGAAAGATTTCGGACATTGACCACTATCTACAACTGTAGGACTAAGCAAGAGTGACCAGCGATACTGGAGAGCCGGATGCCAGGAAACCGGCACGTCCGTTTCTGGGGAGGGGGGTCGAAAAAGGACCATCGCTAGATGGCAATTCGTCAGCCTCCTATCCCACGTCACGTACATTGCGACAGCAAATGGTTGGATGTACCTGGCTGCCGTCTTGGATCTTTACTCGCGGTGGATTGTTGGCTGGGCCATGGTAGCCAGGCAAGATGAAGCCTTGCAAGCCAGAGGCTGGCTTTTTAACCCCCAGGATAGAGGGGTGCAACTCATTCAAAGTGATGTCGTGCGATCAAGCAGGACGCGTTGGAGTCCATCCATTTTCCGGTTGAGGTCTTTGACACATCTTTTCCTTTTACAAACTGAGGATGCTCGCAGGTGTGCCCATCAGACTGGAGACACAGGAATGATCGCTTCGATGTGCGTATAGTCATTGTTCAGGAGCGATACAGGATAGGCTGTGATGCCGATGAGCAAGGCTGAGGGCCTCATATTGAGGCAAAAGGATCGTCTCAGTGACCCTTGACCGAAGCTGCCAGAAAAGCGACGATTCGTGGCGACATCGCCATCTACCTCCTTCACACGCCGCTGCGTATTCCACGTGCTAACAAAGGCCCTCTATGGACCAGACAAGAGACAACCTGGACCAGGAGGTCGCGAAGAGCGCACTATATATTCCTCGTTTGCCCTGTGTCCACTTCTTGTCCACCTCTCATAGAGGGGAGACGAAGATCCTGGCGATCCGCCTGGGAGTCCATCCCACAACAGTGTTGACAGAGACGCGCATTCAAAAATTGCTTGCTCGCTCGAAAGAGGGCAGATAACGATATACGAAGCAAATGGTATAATAGGGGCAGGGGAAAATACACTTTCTACACAACTCTCTCGAAAGGATTTTCTTGTATGCAACAGTTCATTCCGCAAACGCTTTTTGACGGTCCAGCTCTCACATTTGACTTTCCCGCTCTGCTCATTGGAATTGCTGAATATGAAGAAGGACCAACTGGGTGTAGTGTCTTTCTGTTTCCTGAACGTGTTTCGACGAGCATTGATATCCGAGGTGGTGGTGCAGGAACAATGGGAATGGTTGGAGATGAGGTTCGCCTCCATGCCATTTGTTTTGCCGGAGGCTCTCTCCCTGGTCTTGAAGTCGTCAGTGGGGTGACCGCCGCCTTGTGGGAACAATGGGGGCGGCCCGTTGGGCAATATGCTATTGGTCACGGCGCAAGTATCAACGATTACCGGCGACGCAACAATAGCGTCTACCCAGATTACCTGTTGGGACGTGCAGCTGTATCTCACGCGCGAGCTGGATATTTTTCTCTGGGAGCCAGAGGGGCCGGGCGACTGGCCAATTGTGGAGGACTCTTTGGGATTGAGCGGGGAGAACCATCAGGGCAAGGTGCAGCCTTCCAGCAGATTGGCCCAACAAAAATCGCGGTGTTCGTCGTCGTCAATTCCTTTGGGGTCATTCTGGATCGATCTGGACAGGTTGTGCGTGGAAATCGCCATCCACAAACCAAAGAACGCAGGCATCCTCTTCTGGAAATGCAGATGCTTCACGCGCTTGGAGAACCGATTCCTTCTCCTTTTGGGAATACCACGCTAACCCTTGTAGTGACTAATCAGCGACTCAGTGTGCAGGCGCTACGCCATCTGGGGCGCCAGGTTCATACGGCAATGGGAAGATGTATCTATCCATTTCACACCATACAAGATGGAGATGTGCTCTATGCTGTAACAACCAATGAGGTTGACAATCCAGCATTGGGTGGGGTCGCTCTCGGTATCCTTGCTTCTGAACTGGCATGGGATGCAATCTTAGCAAGTGCTTCAGAACCAGAAAAAAATGGATCTCTTTGATGACTTTCCAGGCGAGGGAGCGTACAACACTACTTCTGGAAAGTCATCCAAGTGGAGGCATACTAAAGCCCCTGGCTTACCTGCTTAAAAGAGAGAGATGAATGTCATGATTGGCAAAGAGGATAAATCCTTCAAGGTAGAGTTCCCATAGGATCGCACGGCAGGCTTTTTGGTCTTTTTTGTGCTGCTGCTGGACAATCATGGCGACACTATAACGTCCATCAATGGTGCGGATTATCTCCCCTTCTAGTGGCGTTAAGAAGCGACGATGAGGCCAGATAGGATCTTCGTCTGAGAGAAGCAGCCGAGATGGATCAAATCTGACCTGAGAGGGAAAATACGGCCTCCAGTCGGCCTCAATCTGGTGTGGTTGTAGGTCAGACGCTAATTGGCTTGCATAGGGAGCCATTAATTGTTCATAGAGTGCATAGGACGCTCCCTGGAACATGGGAGGATACCAGGTATGCTCTTCTTCCGCTGCATACCATCCGCACGCTCGCTTGTGTTGCTCATACTCTTTGGCAAAGAGGCTGGGCTGGTAGACAGGCCGAGACGTATTGGTTGATGGTTGTTGTGCGACTGTGACAAGCGTCGCCAGATTCTGCCGGAGGGCATTCATACTGAAGCGTTCCTGAGCAAGCGAGTGAGCTTTCTTTCCCATCTCCTCGCGGTGTGCTTTGTGTTGAAGCACGTGTAGTAACGGTGATATGGCCTGACCCCAATTGACCTTGATCCCGTGTTTGGTAAGAACAGTATCAACTGTATAGCCGGTTACTCCTGTCTCGACCACATCCTTAAAGCCGCCCCACGCTGAGCATATTACGGGCACTCCACAAGAAGCTGCTTCGGCCTGCGAAAGACCGAAATTCTCCCGGTGATAGAGGCTAAAGTTGACCACTACATCTGCTGCCGCGTAGAGATCCGCCAGGTCTTTGCCGAAAAGAGGACCCGGAAATATGACCCGGTCTGCAATGTTCAGGTCTGCTGCTAATTGTCGTAGCCAGGCCACATAGCCAGTATTGCGTACTGCGAACTCGCCTAAACAAATGGAGTCCTCCTCTCCTACCAGGCAAAGACACACCTCAGGGAGCTGCTTCGAGAGGGCCGCGAGCAGGTAAAAGAGTGTATGCAGATTCTTTTGAATGTTGAGCCGGCCCACATAGAGAAGCAATGGGGCATGAGCGGAGAGATGATGCTTCTCCCGTGTACCCTCTCGTTCTTCAAAACGCTGTGGAGCAAATACGCTCTCATCGACGCTTAAGGGGATCACCCCTTCTCGTAAGGTGCTCCAACTGATCAGGCGCTTCCAGATGGCTTGATCTGCTTTGCTCGTAAAGAGCAGGGTATCCTCTGCTCGCAAAAAATGCTGCCAGGGGAAGAGCATCGCCTCTGCTCCTTTGGGCATGACTCCTCCCGCGAACAAAATTGCCGGGAAGGAAAGATCAAGTTCCGCTCGGAGCGTAAGGGCCAGTGCGCTCGCAGGATAGAGGTCGGCCCACAAAATATCAATGCTGCCGAGAAATATAGCCAGTTCTTCCTGATGGGCCGTGGATGTGCGATCAAAAGAAAAGGACGTTCCTTGCGGTGCGGGCTGATATGGAATGACGTGGGCGAAGTCCTGAAGTGCTCTCGTGATATCGTGGGCCACCCTTCCCATGCTCCAGAGCTTGCCAAGTTTGGTTGGAGTCGAGGAGGCGAAATCCCCCCACAGTATGCCAATGCGAGGCCTCACGTTCATCATTCCTACTCCATTCTCGTGAAGTGCTCTCTTACGAGCCAGATGCTGGTGATTGGTAATCCAATATAGTAGTATATCATCTGTATCTATATACCGTCCCCTTTCTTGATGCTGGTGGCAGTTGTGTGGGAAACAGGAGTAGTGGTCTAATAAACCATAATCCATTCATTGAGTTCCATCATAGAGTCTACCAGAGCGGCAAGTTCACTTTTGCCGCCCTGTATCACTGTTTCCTGTGAGGCTGCGTTACTTCGCCTTGAGGGCGGAGAGCGCAAATGTCAGCATCCGTTCGTAGAGGCCAATCTCCTCTTCAATGTGGAGCGAGCCGTGGCCAGAGTCAAACCAGTCAATGTCAATCTGCTTGCCCAGGGCTTGCAGACGGGCCACATACTGCTCCATTTGCCGGGGCGGACAACCGCGATCATGACGGCCTTGAACCACCAGTACAGGCGCCTTTACCTGTTGAGCATAGGTGATGGGAGAACTGACACGGTACACCACTGGCTTCTCTTTAATTTGAGGACAAAATCTGCTCACACCTCTCAGGGCATTTACCACTTGTGGAGACGTGAAGAGGGAGAGACAGGGGAAAGAAACCAGGAAGGCGATCAAAAGGGCTTGCACCCCTTCCATCCCGGCGATTTCTGACCCTTCGCTTCTTTCTGTCACACAAACATTGCTTCTCGAATGTGCCATACATGTACCTCAGAACTCGCAGAAGCGATGCGCGTTCCATCAGGAGACCAGGCGACATCAACGACAGGTGTGTGATGGCCACGATAGATCAAGAGAGAATTGTCTGTTAAAATGTCCCAGACGCGCACAGTGGTGTCAGAACTCGCAGAAGCAATGCACGTTCCATCAGGAGACCAGGCGACACAAAGAACCGAATGGGTATGTCCCTCATAGTGGCGTACAAGCTTCCCGGAGGTGGCCTCCCAGATGTGGACAGTTCTATCATCTCCTGCCGAAGCAAGAAATTGCCCATCGGGCGACCAGACAACTGTGTGTATTCTCCTGGACATGTCGTGGCCCTTATAGGTGCGTACTCGCCTGCCGGAAGCGACATTCCAGATGTGTATGGTACCATCAAAGCTTGCCGACGCGAGGAGACGACCATCAGGGGACCAGGCGACATCCATGCCCCATAGGTTGTGTGTGTTATAGGTGCGTCTCTTTTTCCCAGTCGTTGCTTTCCAGGTGTGTATGCAGCTGTCATTGCCGATCGAAGCGATGTATTGTCCATCAGGAGACCAGGCAACAGCATGCACACTATCGGAGTGGCCTCGGTAAGAACATACGAGCGAGCCAGTAATAGCTTCCCATATCTGTACGGTTTTGTCAAAGCTTGCCGAAGCGATGTATTGCCCATCAGGAGACCAGGAAACCGCATTCAGTCGCTCAGTGTGACCCTCGTAACGAAGCCGAAGCGTACCAGAGGTGGCATCACGGATCTGTACAGTTTTATCAAAGCTTGCCGAAGCGATGTATCGTCCATCAGAGGACCATGAGAGAGCACTGATCTGGTAGGCATGATGCTGATACTGATCAAGAAGTTTTCCTGAACGAGCCTCCCAGATATGTATGGCGCCACCAACCTCCCCGGAAGCAATCCGATCCCCGTCAGGAGACCATGAGATAGTGTTCACGTTAGAAGTATGACCATGATAGTTATGGATCAGTTTCCTCGAAGTCCACTCCCAGATGTGTATGGTTTTATCAAAGCTTGCCGAAGCAAGGAACTGCCCATTGGGAGACCACATGGCAGTTTTCACCCAATGAGTATGTCCTCTGTAACAGCATACCAGTTGTCCAGAAGTGGCATCCCAGATCTGCACTGTCTGGTCACCACTTGCAGAGGCAATGAGTTGGCCATCAGGCGACCATGCCACTGACAGCAACCTATTCGTGTGACCCTTATAGCAATAGTGGAGCAAGCCAGAAGTGGCATCCCAGACTTGAACAGTGTTGTCCGTGTCTTCCCAATTCCCTGAAGCTGATGCAATCTGTCGTCCATCAGGGGACCAGGCGACGGCTCGCACAGTCGCCTGGTGGCCTTCATAATGGGTCCGAAGTTTTCCTGTCGCTGTTTCCCAGATCTGCACAGTTTGGTCAGAACCCGCCGAAGCAAGCAATCTCCCATCGGGAGACCAGGCAATAGTTTTCACCCCGACGTGGTGACCCTCGTACTGTAGCAAGAGCTTCCCGGACGTCGCTTCCCAGATTCGTACCGAACTATCCCGGCTCGCAGACGCAATCTGGTGTCCATCAGGAGACCAGCCAACAGCTTTGACGGTATCGGCGTGCCCACGTAGAGTCAGGTATGTTTGGCCAGTGGAAATATCTCGGAGACGCACTGTGCCATCATGCCCTCCTGAAGCGATCCTCTTCCCGTCCGGAGCCCATGAGAGGGTGTTTACCCATCCGCCTACATGTTCATAGGCGAGCAATGGTGTGCCCAGAGATTCTTGCATCGTCTTTCTCATCCATTCTTCTATTGGTGCTTGCAAAGATGTAACAAACACAGCGTTCCCAATGTTATATGACGAGCTGGGAAGCATCATGGTACTGCGAAAATGGCTTGACAAGGTTCTGTTTGCATAGGTATACTATGTCTATAGACACCTGATTAGCTAATTAGCTAATCAGGTGGTAGAATGGCTGAAGGAGGAGCAAGAACACAGTATGCCATCGGTTGATGTCTCAGAGGAGCCATTGCGTTCTCGTTTGCAGATGGTGCTTTCGCCTGTGAGTGAAATGTTGACCAGCCTCCACGTTCTGGCTGATCCAGGTCATCACCTCTCAAACCAGGAGTGGGCTAGCGCTACACAGAATGACTTACCCCTTGAGGTGCGTGAAGTGACGCAGGAGATTGAGCGCTATCAGGCTGATTGGATTCACTTGATTGATCTGCTGTATCTTGATGGAAGACTAGAAATGGCAGTGCTTGAATTCCTGGATTACCTGGCTGGCTTGCCACCGCGCCAGGTTGTGGATGTGCTCCTGGAAGGACTGCCCGATGTTGCGGCATTTGGCTGGATCAATGAGCCGCTAGAGCAAGGGGATCTCTCTACATCCTGGATACAGTTACGTATTGATCCAGAGCCGCTGGTCACGCGCTTACTCGTTGCGCTGAAGAGCTATTGGGAGCAGATCTTTCATCGTGAGTGGGAACACAGGCGTCCTCTATTGGAGCAGTGTCGTGCCCAACAGGCTATACGCCTGGACAGCATGGAACCACCACAATGGTTAGCTTCGTTACATGCTCGCATTGAGTATGATAGGGCGACAGATACAGTAGTGTTCCATAAGAGACACGAATTGCGTTTTCCACTTGAGGAAATGCTGCGTATTGTCTGTACTCCTTCAACGTTTGCGGCGCCCCATCTTATGGTGGGCTATGGGAGAGGGCTCTTGAATCTTACCATGCACGCGACAGCGGCCTTAACCGATCTGCGGACCATTCCGCCTGGGATTCTACCAGTTGCCAAAGCTCTTTCGGATGAGACGCGATTGCAAATTTATAAATTGGTGCTTAAGCGTCCTCATTATACGCAAGAGATCGCTTTCACAATGAAGTTGGCCGAGCCTACTGTATCGCGTCATTTAAAGGTTTTGCGAGATGCAGGATTGGTGCAGAGTCGCAAAGAGGGATTAGTGGTGCTTTATACTGGGCTACTCAACCCGGTTGATGCTTTCGCACAACGTGTGCGCGAGTTTCTCCGTAATTGATCTCTTTCAATGAGTGTGGCTTATGTATACCTTTTTCAAGGAGGGGATCCTGTGCCCTATTGCATACGCGTTGGATACGCTACATTCCGGCGTAATTGGATCGTTGTCTTTCGCGCTTATCCCTGGAGCTTTTTCTTTAGTGGTCTCTTTAGTGGTCTTTGTAGTGCGGCGCTCGCCTTTTTTAGTTATTACCTCCTGGCGTACGGACAGCTTGATGAACGTTTTAGTAGGTATGCTGGTACGTCGGATTATTTGAGCTATGTCATCCTGGGCGGTAGTATTCTCTCGTTCTCAATTGGTATCCTGTTAGGCGTGAGCCGTGGGCTGATTACTGAGCGTCGTGAAGGAACGTTGGAGAGCTTGTTGCTCGCTCCTACGCGGCGCTTCCCATATTTCGCGGGCATTACTCTACAATGGGTCGTGACATGTCTGGGGGAGGCTGTCTTGCTTCTCGTGTGTGTCACCCCCTTTGGTCTCCATTTGCACCATGTTAACTGGTCCTCGTTGCTGCTGTCTTTTCCTATTGCACTGATTGGCCTCTTTGGGATGTCGACTGTCCTGGGTGCCTTGATGCTCGCTACGGGAGATACCTATGTCTCTCAGAATACGCTCTTTGCAGCTATGACCTTTCTCTGTGGCTTTGCCTTTCCAGTCAACTATCTTCCACTTCCGCTGCAATGGTTGGGGGCCGTGCTTCCAGTCAGTGGAGTGGTGCATCTTCTGCGGGCCGCACTCCTCAATGGAGAGTCGCCTGCTCAATTGGGCCCAGAGATGCTTTTCTATCTTGTCCTTGGTCTGATATATGCAGTCGTAGGTCTCACACTCATGCGGCGAGCTGAACGCCGCGCCTTGGAAGGAGTATTCTAATGGAACGTGGTATCCTCGCCAGAGGCTTGACAAAAGTGTATAAGACGCGCAAGCATCGGGGATGGCTCCGTGTGGAGCGGCAGGAAAAGGTGGCAGTACAGGATTTGACCTTTCACATCCCACCAGGTCAGGTAACAGGTTTGCTGGGATTGAACGGCGCAGGGAAAACGACGACTATTAAGATGCTGAGTACACTCCTTGCACCAACCTCAGGTGAATTGCTGCTTGACGGAATCGATATGCAGCGCCAGCTTCTCGAAGTGCGCAAGCGTGTCAATATGATTGCGGGCGGTGAGCGCATGGTGTACTGGCGTTTGACCGGACGTGAGAACCTGTGGTATTTCGGACAACTCTATAATATTGATGGGAACCTCTTGAAGAGACGTATCGAGGAACTCTTGCATCTGGTAGGCCTCGCGGATGCTGCTGATACCGTTGTCGAGCGGTATTCCAAGGGGATGAAGCAGCGCTTGCAGATTGCACGCGGCCTGATCAATGATCCCTCATATCTCTTCCTTGATGAGCCAACCATCGGCCTCGATGCACCTATTGCTCGTGAACTTCGCCAGGTTGTGCGTGCAATGGCTGAGAGTGGGAAGGGTCTCCTTCTCACCTCGCACTATCTGCACGAGGTGGAAGAACTGTGTTCTTCTATCTATGTTATTAATCAGGGGCGCCTGATCGCTGAGGGGAGCCCTGCTGACTTGAAGAGATTGACCTCACAGGAGCGCATTATACGCATGCAACTTCCTTCTCTTCCTGCTGACGTTGAAGCCGGACTACGTGAGATGGCTCGTGAGCATATGGCGCGCCTGGAGATACTTGCCAGCGACGAGGTGATTACCGTGACGCTCCGCCATCCTCAGGATCTGGGTGGAAGTGCGGCAACAACTGTTGTGCGGACTGGAGGGACTCTGCTGAAGCTTGAAGTGGTTGAACCGAGCCTGGAGGATGCTATCTTAGCCCTCTCTGATAGTTTGCAGAGACAGGAGCAGGAAGAGGAGGTTGGCCATGGCACAAGGTAAACGACAGGCAGCAATGCCAGTCTCTTTTTGCACCTCTTCTATAGCGCTTGAAAACCCACGTCAACGCTTGACTCGCTATTGGCGTATTATTATGGCTGAGATGCTGAAGCAGCACCGAATGCTCTTTGGTGGCAAATTGATCTACTGTTCAATGTTGCTCTGGCCTGCGTTGGAGCTGGGTACTGCCTATTATACCTTTCAACCACTGGCTCATGCGCCCGGCCTGCGTCAACATTGGCCTCTGGCCGCTGATGCGCGTGCAGTGATGCTCTTCTTCATTACGGGAATGCTGGCGTATGTCTTTTACTGGTCACTGGTGCAATCGTCCTGGATGTTTTCGCGCGAACGTTTTGAGGGGACGTTGGAGATGATGTTTTTGACGCCTGCCAATCGCCTTGTTCTCATGCTTGCCAATGGAACTGCCGCCCTTTTTCAGAGCGTCTGGCTCTTTCTGACATTTACTGTTGGGCTGATGGCACTGGTGGGTGGGCTGCATATGTCGCATCCAATGATGCTTGTGCTCGCATTCCTTTCCCTGTTCCTACCTGCGATGGCCTGGGCCGTCTTTCTCAATAGTTTCTGTATTTTTGCTCGTGACAGTAGCTTTTTTTATTCGTTGTTGGAGCCGACCATGTCTTTCTTGAGCGCTGTCCGCCTGCCACCTTTTGTCTATCCACTTGCCGTGCGTGTTGTGGGCAGCGTTCTCCCTTTGACAACGAGCCTGATCATTCTGCGTGCAGCCTTGTTGGAGGGGGCAACGTTAATGCAACTTATGCCCCAGCTTGTTTTCCTGATGGGTTTAACTCTGGTGTTGTTTGTGCTTGCGGCCTGGGCGCTCAAACGGGGCGAGGAGCATGCTCGTCATACTGGTAGCCTCTCTCTTTTCTAAACTTCCCGTGAAAGAGACGTGATAGCAGTCTGGCGTGGGGCTGCCATCCATGTGGAGTGCATAGAATTGGGCGTAGCCCCATTGCTGATGGCATGACCCACTCAGAGAGCTTTCTCGATAATGGTTCTGCCAACAGCTATATACTGGCATGCCTTGCTAACGAACTCCTTGTATCCTCTCAGAACTCTCTTTCATCATATCACTTTCCCAGCAAGAGCTTATGCTCTCTACCTATCATCGTAAAGATTTTGTATATGTCGGCTTTACCTGCACAACTTGCCGATTTTCATGTATTCATTTTTGCAATGGCGAATTTCACGGTGCTGCGATGAGATGGGTAGTACCATTCTTGCACGCGCGTTTTCCTGGAATGAAATAGGCAACTGCTGGCAGTCACTGGTGAATCGTCAGTTGAGCAGGATCGCCAGGTGCAACTGGTGTAGCTGTGCAGGGTCGACGATTGCATCGATGGCAACGAACTTTCCATCTCTAATGGTGAGACGCAGGAGGAGCAGGAGTTGCCCACGTGGGGCAAGAACGATTCCTACTGCTCCGTCTATGAGTATCGGTTGCGCGAATGGGATACGTTCCATGATCTGTCTTGCTCCTCTAGCGACGGCCTGTGCGCCACGGACTTCCCTTACTGCGCCACGGGACACAGCTACGTGGTCGGCTCGGAACACAATATCAGGATCGAGCAGTGTCAACAGTGCGTCAAAGGCTCCTTCGCGTGAGGCGGCGAGGAAGGCAGCAACGACTTCTCGATTTGCATCAAGATCAGTGTCTTTCCTCATTGCTGCACCTTGCACGCGGCGGCGGGCACGACTGGCAAGTTGCCTCGTCGCCATCGGAGAACGTTCCACAAGAGGCGCAATCTCATTGAATGGCACGGCAAAGATGTCATGCAGGACGAAGGCGAGTCGCTCAGCGGGAGCAAGTGTATCCAGGACCACCAACAGCGCCAGACCCACCGCATCGGCAAGTTCCGCCTCTTCTTCAGGGTCAATGCCGTCATCATGGCTGGTGATGGGCGACGCTTCCAGAGACTGCTCACGCCGCGATGTACGCGCATGGAGCATATTGAGGCAGACTCGCGCCACTACCGTTGTCAGCCACCCGCCCAGGTTCGAGATGGTGCTCATGTCGGAACGGAAGAGATGTAGCCAGACCTCCTGGACTGCATCTTCTGCCTCGGCGAGGGAGCCAAGCATGCGGTAAGCCATCGCTCGCAGACGCGGACGCTCCGCCTCAAATTGGGTAGCCAGTTGTGTATCTCTCATTGGTCACATTTCCTCGTTTTGATTTGTCATAAGTATGACAAGGGAAACCTGGCTGATGTGACAAGGAAAGTCCTTTCCACCTTCGCTGTCGTATATGCGAGCCAGGTATCAATGAAATGTTATCGCTACAAAAGGGAGAGGCTTTCCGGGCAAAAGATAAGAAAGGGAAAATAACCTCAATGGCTACCAATCTCTCACATTCTGAATTCACACAACTGGCATCTGAGAAGCAGATCGAGAAGACTATTCAGGCGCTACAAGCCAACGGCATATACGTTGTTCTCTTTGAGACCGGTGAAGAAGCAAGAGCGTATGTGCTTGACCTCATTCCCGATGGCACAAAGGTCTACGATTCACCCTCGCGTACCATTGAAGTACTTGGCCTGACAGAGCAGATCGAGCACGCTAGCCGCTTTCAAGCTGTGCGTACTCTGTTATCAACGTTTGATCACGTTACCCAACGCAACGAGATGCGCAAGCTGGTTGCGGCCCCCGATGTACTGGTGGGAAGCGTCCAGGCAATTACTGAACGGGGAGAGGTCCTCATTGCATCAGCCTCTGGCAGCCAGGTAGGTGCTGCCGCCTTTGGCGCAAGCAAGGTGATCTGGGTGGTTGGCACACAAAAGCTCGTACATACGCTCTCAGATGGGCTTCGTCGTATCCACGACTACAGCCTTCCCTTAGAACATGAACGTTCCCTACAAGTCTATGGCCAGACCAGCTCCATCAATAAACTCCTGACCATCAATGCAGAGCACGAGCCTGGTCGTACCACGATGGTTCTGGTTAAGCAGCAGCTTGGTTTCTAGGAGATCTGAACACAAGTCATACGTAGCATCTCAGTCAGAAGATGTGCCTCCTCTAGAAGCCATCAACGAAACTCTTTGGGCTCAAAAAGTGGGCTGTTAGGGGAATAAAAAGTAACTCCTTCCAGAACAGGCACTTCTGCTCTGGAGGGGAAGCCCAACTGCCTGATTTGCTAAAGAAAGTTATAAGCTGAATGTTTTTCCTCTATCAATCGCTGAGTAAATCAGGCAGCATCAAGTTGACAAATATCTCTTCTAGATGATCATGCTCAGTACAAAATCCAGTCATGACAACCACAAGATCGAGATCAGGAATTACGGCAATATACTGACCAAGAGCACCGGCATTAAAGAAGGCATCATGATTGTGCCATCGCGCAAATTGCTTGATATACCCATGCTGCATCGTCTCTTGGATGTAGGTGACAGGAATAATTTGCTGGTCATCTCAGAGACCTTGATTGAGATAAAGATACCCGTATTTTGCCATCTCTCGTGGGGTCAATTGTAGGCCAAAACTGCCAATATATTGACCAGGGCGATCAATGCTCCAGGGATACGTTTGCTGCTCATCCCAGAGTCCAAAGGGATGAGGATCATCAAGCACAAGGGCGTCCTCTTTCCACGGGAAAGGTGTTCCTGTCTCGCTGTGCCATGAAAAAGAGAGGAAATAATGATTTATTTGCACAAAAACGGTTTTAGTGCTAGATGCAACAGGGAGGTGAGACAGCCTGCTTGCAAAGGGTTGGAAGGTAAGGGCAGTCACCCGCGACTGTACCTCGCCTGCTGCACAAACGTGGCGTCAAGCAGGAGCTGAGGTCTTTCGTCCACGCTCTGGGCAAAGTGTGAAGCGACTTTCTGTTCAAGAGCGACAAGCCTTCTCGTCGCCTATTCTGGCACCCTATCAGACGTATAAGATAGTTAAAGTAAGAAAGGATAGAGATGGATTATCAAAATTTCCTCCTGAAGACGCTCACAGCAGCTGCCCAAATAGCGCGTGACCGTTTTGGAAACGTCTCATCAGCGAGAAAATGTGGCGACCCCACCCAGATGGTCACTGAGGCTGATAGAGAGATATCAAGCATGATGATCGCAGAGATTCAGCGGACCTATCCGACCCATAATATCCTCGATGAAGAGGCAGGGATCTTTGACAATTCTTCTGCCTATACCTGGGTGATTGATCCCATCGATGGAACCAGTAATTTTGCGCAGTCCAGCCCGCTCTATGGCTGTATGATAGGACTGCTCAAAGACCACGAACCAGTTGCTGGTGGGTTCGCGCTCCCTGCTTTTCACGAAATCTATACGGCTGAAAAAGGAAAGGGTGCATACTGCAATCAGCAACGTGTGTGGGTGCAAGATGATCAGGAATTGCTCTCAGCCTTGATTGCTTATGGAATAGAAAAGGGTCAAGGAGATTCGCAGAGAACCAGAAAAGAATGCGAACTCTTGGCAGAAATCATCCTGGCTTGTGGAAGTGTCCACACAAGTGGGAGTGTTTTTGACGCTGCGATGGTTGCGAAAGGAGTCTATGGCGGCTTCCTGTATCGGAACTGTAAAATTTGGGATAATGTGGCACAGCACCTTCTGCTTGAGGAAGCAGGAGCTCTCTATACCGATTTTTTTGGCCAGCCGATCGATTATAGTCATCCTTTGACGAAAGCAACAGAGACGTTTCATTTTTGTGCAGCTCCCCCGGCTTTCCATCGTCAACTCCAGCAGATTATTTCTACCTGGAAGGTGAAGGGTGCTTGTTGAGGAGCCCACTCATGTTTGGACGATTTCTTCGTCAGAGGGACGAGCATGGCAACAGCGAGCTCGTCCTCTAAGGTTTAGAAAACGACGCAGAGGTCAGTAGTATGCAATACGAAACTCGTTGCTCTGTTTTTGTCTAGGCCAGGGAGGCGATGATGGCTTGCAGGCGTGTCACGGCTGCCGGAATATGTTCGCCTGGCAGGTGCTCTAAGATCAGTGGCAGATCAGGACGCCTGGTGCGCAGAAAGTCGATGTAGGGCTCCTGTGGGAAGACACCCAGACCAAATTCTGGTGTATCCACTTCGGCACCCTCCGCGCTCACATCCTTCAGGTGCGCAATGACAAAGCGATCCTCAAAACGCTGAAAAAACTCTTCCGCTCTTTGTGTGCTCTCTGGCAACATGGCGTGTGTGAGATAGTTGTAGGGATCGAGTACCATTTGCAGATGTGGGGAGGCGATGCGCTCCAACATGATTTCCATCCGATCGTAGCTGCCAATGACGTTATTGACGAAGCCTTCCAGGGCTAGAATAGAGCCATGCTGCTGCGCGACCGGGACCAGTTCGTTGAGCGTCTGGTAGAGTGTCTCCCAGGCTGCCGCACTCTGATTTTCGGGCGAGGCGATCCAATCGTTTTCTGCATGGAGAGTCCCTGTCTCTGTGGCTACTACTGGTGTTCCTAACAGTGGTGCAACCTGGAGACAACGTTTGATATAGTCGATAGAACTGCGGCGTTTGGCCTGATCGGGAGCTACGAGATTACGATATGCGGCCAGTCCGACGATACTGATGCCCTGCGCCTCCAATGTCGCACGAAGCGTTGCACTGTGCTCTGGGTGGGCCAGACAATCATCCAGGAGCGTGTTGGCAAGCTGTACTGTAGTCAGACCAGAGTGGTGGCATGCGGCAATCAGGCTCTCTACGTCAGGGTAGTCATAGGAGAAGACGCCGAGTCGTGGCCATGCAGGTGTCATGCTGGTACCTCCTCAAAGGCTACAGGCTGCCCATCAGCATCCTCCGACTGACAGGCCGCGAGTGTCATTTCAAGGGTCAGGAGATTATGGCGGGCCGAGTTATATGGTTCCCGCTGCTCTGCGATGGCGCTGAGTAACTCACCCATAGCGCCGGCAAAGCCATCGGGGAACCAGCTCCCTTTGAGGTCGAAGCGCGAAAAAACACCGTCGCGCTCGAGCTCGATAAAATCGTTCCCCAATGCGCAGCCACGAATGGTTCCCTGTGTTCCATGCAGCCAGAAGGGATGACCCTGGCGGCTCGTCTCCGTTCCGCCGATACAATGGATGAAGGCGCGTACGCCATGTTGATAGCTGAACTCGGCGCTCATCCCCCAATCGCTCTTGCTCTCTAGCGGCTGATTGGGCGTGCGGTACTCCTGAGCACGTACATTGCTCAGCTGGTAGTCTTCAAGCCAGCAGCGGATAATATCGATCCAGTGGATTGCGTAGTCGTAGGTGGTGCTATGCGGAATCAGGTCAAAAGGACTTCCTGGACGCCACGCAAAGCTGGTTTCGAACAGGTGGGTGACGGCCAGGAGTGAACCGATTGCCTGCTGTTGCAGCAACAGGGTCGCCACCCGCCAGGCTGGTGACCATCTCCCATTCTGATTGACGGCCAGCAAGAGACCGCGCTGCTCTGCCTCGGTAACCAGCATGCGAGCGGTGGACAGGTCGGGAGCGAAAGGCTTCTGGCTCAAGACATGTTTCCCAGCCGCCAGAGCGCGTTGGATCAGCTCGACGCGTTGAGCCGGGTGCGTCGCGATATCGACGACTTCAATATCAGGGTTGTCTAGCAGCTCGTCCAGGGTCTCGAAAATGCGCAATGTCGACCATTGTGCTTGCGCGGCCTGTGTCGCGGCGGGCTGGATATCATAGATGCCGATAACGTTTAAGCCGTATTTCTGGTAAGCGGGGAGGTGTGCCCCACGTACAATGCCGCCACTGCCGATGATGCCGATGCCGGGGCGATAGTGAGCGGGAACGTGCGGCTGTGCAGCCAGGAGTATTTGTGCTAAATCCATTGCGAAACCTCCATGTTTGAATGAATAATCCTGCCTTGACTGTACCATGCCGATCTGCCATAATCTACCTGCTTTTGGTAAGATTTCTCCTGTATTGTCACCATTTAGGAGATAGGGAGGCGCATAACGCCATGCAGAAGATTGCATGTGAAGTGCTTGGACTGGCTGCTGGTCGCCACGATGGCGGACCAACCGGGCGTCCACACCGGCATTTTGAGATTGAGTTGACGCTGATTGAGAAAGGGGCCCTGCTCTACCTTTTTGGGGATACCTCGATTCCACTGAGTGCAGGACAGTTAGCGGTCTTCTGGGCGGCTCTACCACATCGCCTCCTGGAGTTTGAGCGGCACACCGTGCTGCACTGGCTGACGATCCCGCTGGGCGATATTCTGCATTGGCGTTTGCCGGGAACGCTGACGCAGCGGATGATGGATGGAGAGATGATCGTCGATAGCACCCGGACCTGTGCGCACTTTGATGCGCGTGTCTTTACGCGCTGGCAAGAGGATCTGCGCGCCGCGTCTTCATCGGTACAAGAAGTTATTCTCCTGGAGAGTCGAGCCTGCCTTCTGCGCCTGGCACTTGCGGCAGAGTATGAAATGGCTGGAGGAAAAGAGGCTGGCGCTACTGGTCAGCAAAGGAAGCGCGCTGAGCTGGCAGCACATTTTATCGCGGCACACTATACCCATCAACTGAGCGTGGGGGATGTCGCGAGCGCCATGAGAGTGCATGAACATACAGCGATGCGTCTCTTTCAGCAAACCTTCGGCATGAGCATCGTCGAATACATTACGCAGTATCGCCTGGCCCATGCGCAACGCCTCCTCGCTACCAGTGATGCCTCTGTGCTCGAGGTCGCGATCGCCTCTGGCTTTAGCTCCTCCAGCCGTTTCTATGCGGTCTTCACGCAAACGTTGGGACGTACACCCCGAGCCTATCGTCAGGCCCTTAGCGCACCGAAGGGATAGTAGCGATCGTTTAGTCAGCGCTCTTGAATGTTATTCTCAATCAATGCCTCTATTATTAAAGGGCGAGCAGAGCGTATTGAGTAATGGGTGCTTTTCGCTGAATATGCGATTGTTTGTCCGTTTTTAGTGCATGAATACGTGGATTTTGGCCGTCCAGGATTGCCTTTTTTCTCAGTTGATCTGCGTATTTCTGTGCTACAATAAACTGATATGTAAAGCATTATTTCTAAACTTTAGAGAAAGAAGATCGCTTTTTTATGTCAGCTGATGATTCGACCTTGCTAGATTTACGTGGTAGTTTTGTTGATCCTTATGATTGTACCCAAGTTTTGCGCGCTACCTCTTCCCACACTTGTGAGCAGACACCCTCTCTTGTCTACTAAGCAGACCCGGGGAGCAGTGCCGGAGCTTTTGTTGTACCGTGACAAAACGACTATTTGGAAAGGATCTCCGCCATGATTGTCTTTGAAACTGAGCGGATACTCGTCCGCCATCTCCGTGATGATGATTTTGAAGCATTCTATGCCCTCTGTAGTGACCCTGAAATTCATCGCTATATGGGTGATGGGAAGCCCCTGACGGCGGAGCAGACTCGCTCCTGGATACAAATCTCACAGGGCAACTATCGACAGCGTGGCTATGGTTGCTTCGCGATCACTTCGCGCCTGGATAGCCAGATGATTGGTTTTGGCGGTATCGCGCGCCCTGCAAACAACCCCCATCTTGAGATTATCTATGCCTTGAAACCATCCTGCTGGGGCCAGGGGCTGGCGAGCGAGTTTATCAAAGCCCTGCTAGCAACTAGCTTTGAACGCTGGCAAATCCCACGTCTTGAAGCGACGATTGACGTACGCAACCATAGGTCAAGCAAAGCTATCGAGAAGGCTGGCATGCTCTTTGTGCGTTCCAGTGTAGATGAAGATGGCTATACAATCCTCTGGTATGCGCTAGATCGTCCAGATCCTTCACATATGTGAAAAGGGAAGATGTCTGCTGAAATTTTCTGACAGACGGTGAGCAGGTGACTGGGATGATCGATTGGGATGCTGCGGGCTGTGGTGATTGTGCCCTTGAGATGCTGAAGCTGCTCTTTTCCGCTCTTTGGTAAGATGAACGGATAAGTTATGCACAAAGAAGGGGAATATCATGCTCTTCGTTGTCATGGGGGCGAGTGGAGCAGGGAAATCCACTGCTCTCGATAGGCTTCTGGTCCAGCACCCACACGTCGTTTGGTACGATTTTGATGCGGTTGGCGTTCCCTCAACTGCTGACAAGAGGTGGCGTCAATGTACGACTGAGCACTGGGTGAAGATAGCTCTGGAGCATCAATCACACGAACAGGACATGGGTTTATGTGGTGGTGCCGTTTTCGGGGAACTCCTCGCCTGTCCCTCCACTCCACAAATCGCTGGACTTGCAGGCTGTTTGTTAGATTGTGGCGATGTTATTCGTATTGATCGACTTCGTGGGAGAAATGTTCACGATAGCGGCATCAGTCAAGAAATGCTCAACTGGGCCGCATGGCAACGTATGCACTCTGTTGATCCTCAATGGAGACAAGACGTGATTCGAGTTGATGCCGAGCCTACCCTGCGATGGGGCCACTGGGATCACTGGCACCGAGGAGATCCTCGCTGGAATATCTGGACCTTTGACACCACGCCAATGACAATTGATGAGGTAGCAAAAGCTCTTTCGGATTGGGTAAGAGAACAAAAACAGGCGTATGCGGCTGGCTGGAATCCTTTACGAGGTCGGTGGTGGGAAGCATGAAAGATGGTAAAGGTCCCTTTCATCCCCAAACGCAGAGCCAGGTGTGAACCTGCTTTGGTGCTGGTGGCAAAGCTCCATCTATCTTCGTTTTGGTCCCTCACGTATACCAAGGGCCAGGTGCAACAGCGTATCGTAGAGGTCGGGTCCGATAGCATCCGCTACCACTGTGTCGCCGTCAATGAGGGTGCGCAGGCTCTTTCGGGCCTGCTCTATCTCCTCTGGCTCAGATAGGATCTGGTAGATACCACCAGTCATCCTTCGCCCGGTGGGCTGGCCTGGGAGCCTGATCTGGTGCGGGGTCTGAAACGTACCGGGAATGATCGTAAGCAGAATGAGCAAAGCCGTAGTATAAGGATCAGAAGGTTTTCCTGAGAGGAGCGCCAACCGCAACTGGTTGCTTAATCGGCACCATTGTTCATTCTGACGATTGAGCACCAGTGTTTCAACTTCGCCGAAGAAAGGGGCACGTTCCCTACCCATGAACTGGATGCAGACTTGTTCCTGAAGTTGGCGCTCTATCCGGTCATACATGGTTCTTACCCACTGTTTCCCTTCGTCCTGTGCAGTCAGGAAAGAAAGCCAGTCGCGGACTTTCATGGCATTCCCTACGGGCTGCATTCGCCAGAGAAGCTCATCAAGCATCTCATCGCCGACAGGTGGCTCCCTCATCACGATCAGCCACCCTTGCACTCCTTTGCGGGCAGGCTCCTGGTACACGAGAGAGAGTATCAGCAGGCTGAGCCAGGCAAAGAGAAAGCCAGCTATGCCTGCGGGAAATGACAGACCGACCAACACAGAACAGATCGAAAGGAAACTGATACAGACCAGGGTCAGGATCAGATACAGCAGCGGCCCGGAAGGCGAACGAACGCGATTGTACCGAGCGTAATTTGGTAAAGGTTTTACCTCATCCATACGCACGTACCCGCGCAGCGCCAGTTCCATAAGCGCTGCCCCAAGGTAGGTAAAGAAGTTCATCTTGACAGCAAAACCAGAAGCTAGAGGGATATCATTGCCAGAGAGATCAACACCAGTTCGATAGAGCAGCAGCGTTGAGGCTTCCAGGAAACTCAGCGAGGACAATGGAATATCTAACGACCCTTCTCGCTCGAAGTCTGAGCGTTGCGTGAAGAAATCAGTCATGATCCGAGCTCCTTCCGGACGAATAGGAATGGCGGAGGCGTTGCATCTATTTTATCACCAGGAAGAAGCTTTTCACAGAAAAAGCGGAGAAATGACAGCTCTTCGCGTTTGTTCCCTAAGAGGGTGCTCCCGAATCCAGGATGACTCATCATGGCTTTGCTTTTCAGCGAAATCGTTTCTGGAAGCTACACAAAGCTGAGTAATAAGCCCTGTCTATCTGGTGGCATGTTACATAGTATGGGTCCTTCTTGCGACTTCATGGCATGGCAATAGCTTCGCCTGCTACTGTACCATGAAGTCGCAAGAAACGTGGTGCCGTTACCCTATGTTCACCTCTCTTTTCTGATCCGTACTTGTCTCCATTTCTTCAGCCTCTGGCCCAAATGTGCGCAGCTTGCGCATTGCGTTGATACTGGCAATCAGTGCGAGTAGCCCGACCACAGTATAGATGGTATCCACAAAACCAAAATGCATTCCACCCAACGTGGCGTGAAAGTGGTGCAAGGCCGTACTGCTGAGAAAACCAGCCAGGAAGGTGGAAAGCATTGAAGCCATGCTCATACAAGGCCACGTTACTCCTGAAACTCGCCCTATCATCTCGCGTGGCGTGGCACGCAGGAGCAATGGCATAATCGCTGAGCCAATCCAGGCATTACATCCCCCGAGGCAGAAAAGCAGCGCTACCGCTGGCCAGAATTGCTCTTGACGTGCCAATACCAGCATTGTTCCACTCCAGGCCAACAATGCCAGCCAGAGGAGGCGTGCCTCCCCAATGCGTCTGATAAAACGGCCTATCAGGGCAGAACCAACGATGGCTCCACACGCTGGCACAGCGACAAAAAAGCCGTAGAGGCCTGCCGGCACGTGCACATTCTCCAGCAGAAAGAAGAGATAGAGAGTGTTTAGCGCGCCAACGCCAAGCATAAAGAGCATGCCAGAACCGATAATCGTTGTTACAGTCCTATCGCTCAGCGCAAAATGTAATCCTTCCCCGAATTCACGGAGAAAATGACCACGTTCGCTAACCGCTACACGGCGAGCTGTTTCAGATACGTGAATACCACGAATCATCAGCCAGGAGAGGACAAATGAAAGTGCGTTGATTAGCACGCTCCACAGTGGGCCAAATGTCATAAAGCAGAGGCTTCCAAGCGCGGGCCCCAGAAGCCATCCCATATTCCCTGCTATGCTGCTCAGGGTGCTGGCCTGGCCTAACTGCTGCTCCAGCACAATATCACCGAGGAGTGCCATCTTTGAGGGACCAAAGAACTGCCCACAGGTACTCAACAAGGCCACTGTACTATAGATTGCGAGCAATTGCCCCCAGATCGGCAAAACCAGGCCGCCCACCAGAGGAAGCGGTAAAAGTCCACTCACAAACAACAAGAGCAGAATGAGGAGAGCGCGTACCAGATCCATGATCAGCATGGTATGGCGTTTTTCCCAACGATCAACAAAGACCCCAGCCATTGGCCCTATCAGCAAGCCAGGCAACGTTCCAGCCAGGTAGACTCCACTAAAAGCAAATGGAGCCCAGGGTTGGCCTCCAGCCACACGTGTGCCAACCCACAGAGCCAGCGCACTATCGAAGGCGGCATCTCCAAGTACAGAAATGGCCTCTCCCAGCCATAAAAGCGCAAAGTTGCGGTTAAGAAGGAGGTGATTCACATTTATAGGTAGTGTTTTTTTGCGCATCATGTTCTTCCCTATAGTATAAAAACATTTTATGTACATGTATGCCCATGCACACAAAGCACAAAGATGGGGCGAAACCTTTTGCGCGGTAGAAGATTGGCTAAGTAGTATGTTTAGTGGAGGCAAAAACAGGAAAAGACAGCATTTTCCAGCACTTAGAATGCCTGAAAATGCTTTCTCAACTGAGAGAGAGAAAGCGCCTGCCTGGCAATGCTATCACATCACCAGCTAAAGTCATATGTTTTCCCAGCCATTACCGCGCAGAAATTGCGCATATGCCTGGGGGATTGTAGATAGGAGTGCTAGAAAGCATCACCTGCATAAGTAGCTGCAAGTGGCATACCATAAAGTGCTCCTTCTCCTTCACAAAAAAAGATGTTGTACACGGAGAGGTATATATTTCATAATGTCACTTGCACAAATATACATGCAAACTCAACTGAGGTCAAGCCCATGAGAGTCAAGAAACAAACGATGTTGAGACTATTGGGAATTATTCCCATGCGGCTTCTCCTGATCATATGAGCAAATGGCCCTACCAGGGCCAGGAGAGGGGATCGATGGTATCCATTTGCAGGAAGGCATCAACGATTTGCGGATCATAAGCGCTCCCTGCGCACCGTCGCACTTCTGCTCTGGCCTCGGCAGGGGAAAGAGAGCGTCGGTAAGGTCTTGATCCTGTCATGGCATCATAGGAATCAACGATCGCCAGGATACGTGCCCCAAGTGGAATGGCTTCCTGTGCCAGTCCATATGGATACCCGCATCCATCCCATCGCTCATGATGCGCCAGAACGAGTGAGGCGATGAAAGTCCACATACCTCCTGCTTGCTGAAGCAACTGGGAGCCAATCTCAGGGTGGCAGCGCACGATTGCCCATTCATGTTCTGAGAGAGGACCTGGTTTATTTAGTATGGCGGCGGGAACCGCAATTTTTCCAATATCATGTACAAGGGCTGCCAGACTAATCAGGTATGTTTCTTCCTCGCTCAAACCTAGCTGGCACGCGAGGGCATATGAGAGTATTGCCGTTTTTTGTGTGTGTTCACGTATGGTATGCTGGTACCAGCAAAGAGCGTTCACCAGGGAAATATGTTCAAGTGCACTTCTGCTCGTATCTCTTGGGTGCGTCATGTGGTTATCCTTTTTTTGTCCAGGACAAAATGAGTTATTGGACGGTGTGTTTTCACTCACTATCATACCTGTTCTCTGCCTGGAAGGAACGATCGTTAGGTATCGTCTAGCAGTCGTTTTGCCATGTTGTGAACGCATCAATAGTCAAACTGAAGCATTGGCGATTGAGCGTCCTGGGGTTTGCCACCGTCGTTCTGTCGCCACTATGAACACCCTTAGCTCTGTAACTATTTATGTACCCGTGCTCAATTGAACCATAGCGATCAATAAAGGACTTCTCCCTATGAATTCATTGTCCCTCTCTCTTTATGAAGGATAAGAATTTGCCCCTGTTGTATTTTTATCGTCCCCCGCCACCTTACGCTCTTCAAGAGCTCGAACTGCTATTTTGCATGTGTCCCACGATTTGCACAACGAGGTGACAAAATAGAGACAGGAGCCGAGACAATTGAACGAAAGCTCAAAAATGAAAGAGTTTCACCTTTCCATGTTCATAGAGGAGAGGATATACTGTGGAAAAACAAGCCTTCAGAAACGACAAGAGGAAATAGACCTTCAATGAATCATGACTATACTGAGCGAATCAAGAGGGTGCTAGAGTATGTGGAAGAAAATATCTCTGAGCCAATGAACCTGGAAACATTAGCCGATATATCAAATTTCTCGAAATATCATTTTATAAGAGTATTTACTTCTATTGTTGGTATCACCCCTATAGGGTATGTTCAGCAAAAACGGTTGCAAAAATCGATTTCTTACCTCAGGGAAACAAATAAAACCGTTTTAGAAATTTCTTCCCTTTGCGGTTTCGACTCCATTTCTAGTTTTCAAGCGGTCTTTAAAAAATATTTTCAAACCACTCCAAGCGAAGTAAGGAAAAGGCGAAAAAATCAGAGCAATTTCCCAGCACCTTTTCGCAAAAATCAGGATGAGCCCCCTCTTTCTTTCGAGTACGATAGACGAGTCAATCATCACTTTTTTAGGAGAGTTTGGGATATGAATATCGTCATGAAGGATATACCCACTTATGAAGTCGCCTATGTCAGGCACGTGGGAAGTTACCTGGATACAAGTGCTTCGTGGGAGAAATTAGGGCAATGGGCAGCAAACAATGCATTGTTTCCGCCTGATCAGCATGTGATTGGGATCTCTTTAGATGACCCCAATAGTGTAGATGAGTATGCTTGTCGTTATGATAGCTGTATCACAATCCCAAAGGGATTTGAAAAAGAGAAGCATACAGAAGTGCAGTTTCAACACCTCCCTGGTGGACTCTATGCCTGTTATCAGTTTTACGATACGATAGAGAAAATAGGACTTCTTTATCAAAATCTGTATGGACAATGGCTCCCCCAGAGTGAATATGATGCCGATGATCGACCGTGCCTGGAATTTTGTCTGAACAATCCAGCACATGATCCCGAAAGGAAATGCAAGGCAGAGATCTGTATCCCTATTCGTAAGAGAAGATAACGAGCATCTTTTTTTCTCAAGGGAATTCACAGTCAGGAGCCCAATGGCTCGCTACGCGTCTTGTATGCTGCGCGCATTGGTCATTGTCGTTCCTGCGAGCTGCGAGCACAGGGTCAGGAGAGTAGTGCCACGCTCAAGCCACGGCAGGGGAGCGCGGCTCTGTGGCCGCTTTCCTCTTCTCGCGCGAATTCTCCGCCGCCACCTCGTACAGCCAGCGAACTGCATGCTTCTACCCCAGTGGTCTGGCGTGACTGGCCACGCTGTAGCATCCGGTGAACCTGGCTCAAAGTCGTTGGCAGCCAAACAATCGAACTACAAAGCGTCACTCTACTCTCACCACCACATGCCCAAGCGCCCACCAAGAAGGTCTGGACCCGAGCGGAGCGTGCTCATTGGCGTCTTTCCTGGGACCAGCGCTTGGCGTGCAATGCTCGTCCGACGGATACGCCCCGGCTGATCATCACGCTTCATGGGCTTCCAGTTGCCTTTGCCTTCAATCTGTTTGCCACAGCTTAATTTTCTTGAGCGCCATCCTATGTATTCTCGCTTCTGTTCGCGTATTGATGGTGTTCAATCACTAGTCTTCCTATTGACCTTCGTTCTGATGTCAGGTTTCTGGTGGTTGTGAGCGATCTTTTTGTGTGAACTATTCCTTTTCACATCTCTTGGGTGTTTAATACACAAGAGCAGCAATCTCCTGTATCAGGTTGTCTGATTGGTTTTCCCTACCAGGCGGCGCTACCAATGACATCATCTTTTCTCTCCAAAGCAGAGCTTTACTCGTGTTGCCATCAGAGATCGTTATCTATCGTTTGAGTGGAACATTGCGTGGGTTGGCAACAAACGATCACCAGACGATAGGTAACGATCTCTAAAAAGGGAGGAGAGCCTAGGTATGCTTTGCAGTGAAAAGAAGAGAAGTTGACGCTAGCAGATGCAAGCTATACGCATCCGCCAGTGACTTTTACCTGGAAAGAGGAGCATGATTCCGCTATCCAGTCCAGACGAAAGATTCAGGTACGTCTTTCTTCTCTTCCCAGATCAACTGACGAAAAGTGAGAAAGGAAAAAAGCATTCAATGACAACAAACAATTCTGCCCATTCTGGCAATACGAAAGTGAGCAAACCTTTCGGCGGGCGTCCTCAGTTAGTACAAGGCCGGTTTGCCATGCTCAAATATTTCCTCATGAAAGGAAGGAGACGCTGGCTCCTGGGCTTCGCCCTTGTGGTGTTTTTGAGTCCTGCTCTGACCGCATGGCGTCTGTCGCCACCAACTCTACCTCCGGCAACACACATCCAGGCGTCTTACGCTCAGGAAGAGCATACGCTTCTCCCTGCTGGTTTTACAGAAGGTACTGTCACGACAAACGGCATCCGTATGCATTATGTGCGCGGAGGACAGGGCAGGCCCTTAGTGCTACTGCATGGTTTTCCAGAGACCTGGTACTCGTGGCATAAGGTTTTGCCAGATCTGGCGAAACACTATCTGGTGATTGCGCCAGATCTGCGAGGCGCTGGTCAGACCGATGCACCGTCAAGCGGGTACGATAAAATGACAATGGCTCAAGATATTCGGGGTCTTGTTACTCAATTAAAGCTAGATTCTATCGATCTCGTCGGTCATGATATTGGCCTGATGGTCGCCTTTGCGTATGCCGAACTCTATCCCACTAGCGTGCAACATCTGGCGTTGCTGGAGGCACCGATCCCTGATAAGAGCCTCTACCAATATCCAGCGCTCACTGCTAACGGCCCCGGCGTCTGGTGGTTTGGATTTTTCGGTGTCCCACAGATGCCGGAAAAGCTCATACAGGGGCGTGAAAAGACCTTTTTAGAGCAATTCTTCCAGAACACCGTGCCAGTGCAGGTCCAGGGGAGTATTACCGCGGAAGAGATAGCACTGTATGCCCGAAACTGGCAAGATCCTGCGCGTCTGCACGCATACATTAGTTATTTTAGCGCATTCAAAACGGACACTGCACAGGTGGATGTTTATAGCCAGAAAAAGCTACTGATGCCAGTGCTAGCTCTTGGAGCGGACCATAGCATCGGCACAGCGATTTTCACTCAGGTTGAGCAGTATGCCACGAACGTCACAGGCGACGTGATAAGCAACTCGGGACACTGGATACCTGAAGAGCACCCGCAAGAGTTAGTCAGCAAGTTGCTCGCCTTCTTGAGTAAATAACCTGTCAAACAGAGAAAATGAAAGGTAAAGATCTATGAACATAAATATATCATCTCTCGTGTTGCAGGAGAACGCAGGCGAAACCACTTTTGAAGCCAGTGGGGAATACTGGACCTGGAAAGCAACCGGAGAGGCAACCAATGGGCTTTACGATTATGCTGTAGTCACCACCCTTCCCCAGGTTGGACCACCTGAGCATGCTCACCAACAAGAGGAGCTGCTTTTTATCCTGGAAGGAACCTATCAGATCAAACTTGCTGAGTCAGTGTCTACTGTCTTGCCAGGGACATTTATTCGCATTCCGAGCGGAGTACCACATGCCTGGCGTGCTTTGACAGCAGGAAAAATGCTCGTCACGTTCCTGCCAGGAGGGCTGCGAGGCTTCTTTGAAGGGATGCGCCCCCTCTATCTGGCACCTCAACTCGATATGCAAGCGCTCATAGAGCTTGCCAGCAAGTACGGTCTGGTTGTGACTGGCCCGCCGCTGGGAGAATAATTCTCATACGGAGCGCTACCCAGGAGACTGCATACATCCATCTTTTTGGTCTCCTGGGTAGAGCTCTGTGGCGGAGCTGGCTCTTCAAACGGATAAACTGGTGGCAGTATTGTTTGAGGCGTTCTCAGAGGAGCATCTCCCTTCTCAGCATTGGAAAGCCCTGACTGACAAACCAGGCTCTTCCTTTAATTCCCCTTTCCATGCTATGATGGCAGATGTGTTAGCAAACGACCAGCGTGGTGTAGGGGTACACGTTTTCTGGAATGCTTCCACAAATGTAGGAAAAAAGAAGCTCCCTGTCTCGCAATGATCAATTACAACAAAAGATTCACGTAATTGGCGCTGACAGGACTGGCGGCGTAGCCGGTATCCTGGCAAATTAACATTGCTCGAACAAAATGACAAGGAGAATGGATTGATGAAACAAACGAGCCTGGCCGTTTTTGGGAGAAAAGCCGGTGACTTCTGGATCTTCTGGACGGGTCAGACCATTTCACAGATCGGTAGCGCGCTCACTAACTTCGCCCTGCCACTACTCGTCTTCAATCTCACAGGGTCAGCACTGAAAGTCGGGCTGACCCTGGCCGCAACGTATTTACCGTATGTGCTCTTTGGTCTAGTGAGTGGAGCATGGGTGGATCGCGTTGATCGCAAAGTCTTGATGATTGGCCTGGATATCGCGCGTGCAATACTTCTCGGGTTGGTGCCCCTTCTGGCATTTTCTACTCATTTTCCTCTTTGGTGGATTTATCTGATCACATTTCTCAATGCGACTCTATCAATGATCTTTGGTGCTGCGAGTCTTACAGCCATTCCTCACCTGGTGAAGCGAGACGAGCTGATCAAGGCCAATGGGCGGATGCAGGCTGGCGTCTACGTGGCCTTCATTGTTGGCCCGCTATTGGCTACCTTGATCCTGACTCACTGGTCGATCCAGGCCGTCCTGTGGTGCGATGCCCTTACTTTTCTGGGGTCGGCAGGCTCGCTCGGGTTCATCAGAAGCAGCTTCAATGGGACACCAGTTCAAGAGCAAAGCCAGGCTGCGCTCGGTCCAGCCATTCTGGAGGGGCTACGCTATGTTTTCTCCCACCCGGTGGTTTACATGGCGGCTCTGCTGGCACTCCTGGTCAACATGGCGCTTGCCCCGATCAACGCTCAGGTGGTGGTCTTCGCCAAGCAAGTCCTTGATGCCAGCAATACGCAGGTGGGCGTCTTGGCCACTGCTCTAGGTGTCGGCGGAGTGCTTGCCACCCTTGCTGCTGGTCCCCTGAAGCGACGCCTCCCATATGGTATCCTCCTGCTGGGTTCGCTTCTGCTCGCGGGTGTCCTCACCATCATCTTCGCCATCACGCGCAACTTCTGGGCGAGTGTGATTCTTTGGGGAGGAATATATGGCATGGTCGCCATCTTCAATGTGGCCCTCTTCAGCATTTTGCAGGGCGCGGGGCCAGATCGCCTGCTGGGGCGCGTCATCCTGTCTGCCCAGCTCCTGGCTGCGCTGGTTGTTCCCGTGGTAGATGTGCTCAGTGGCCTTGTCATTGACCAGGTTAAAAATGTAGCCCTGGTCTTCGGTGTTCTGGGAGTGTTCATTGTGGTCATTACGCTGGCCTTCATTCCCGGTCCCCTGGCTCATGTCGAGCGCTTTCTGCTAGAGGGGCAGTCCTCCAGTCTTCCTCCGGTCCCACCAGAGGAGCAGCCTTCCTCCAGCACTCTGCAGGTCTCTTTAGATAAATAGCTACTAACTTTGCCCCGAGGTTCAGGGTCCCTGAACCTCGGGGCTAGCTGGATGGTGAACCATCCGCGCTCGCAGCCCCTAAACTGCGCAGTGCCGCCTGCTGAGCGTTCGTCAGCCCAATTGTGTCGCTGATATTCAGCCGCTCATAGGGCCGGTCGGCTCGCAAGGTGGCGAGATGCTGATGACTCTGCATCCCCCAGAGCTTGATGACGCCATCTTCCCCACAACTGGCGACCGTCTGCCCATCGGGGCTGACTTGCACTACCCGGACCCATCCATCGTGAGCCTGAACAGCAGCCAGGCTCACCCCGTGTTCCGGGTTCCACCAGCGGACGGTGCCATCATTTCCCGCACTCACCAGGATATCTTGTTCAAGATGCCAATCAAGTCTCGTGATAAACCCACGATGGCCTTCTAACGTCCTCACGAGTCTGCCTTGTCGTACATCCAGGAGAAGCAACGTCCCTTTTTCTCCATCAGTTCCTCCGATCACCAGTTGTTCGCCGTTCGGGTTCCAGGAAAGAGCTGTGACGGCACCTCCGTGATTGAACTGGCATAGGAGGGCGCTATCCTTCGCTTGCCAGACCTGGACCTGTCCATCTTCACTGGCGCTGGCAATGAGTGTGCCATCTGGAGACCAGACAACACTAGAGACCAGGCCGGTATGTTCAATTCCCACCCGGTTGGAGCCTTCCTGGATATCCCAGAGACGGACGCTATGATCATAACTGCCACTGGCGAGCCAGCGGCCATCCGGGCTCCAATCCACATTGATGATGAGGCCAGCTTGCAAGATATGAGTACAGGCATTCGTCTGAGCATCCCAGATGCGTATCGTTTGATCAGCGCTTCCACTGGCAATCTGTTTTCCGGCGCGGCTCCAGGCGACTGTCTGCACGAACTGCTGGTGCCCCTGCAGGTTCTGTACGGGAGTCTGGGTCGTCACGTTCCAGAGGGTAAGCGTCGCCTCGCTGCTACCACTTAGGAGGAAGCGTCCATCAGGACTCCAGGCCAGAGCATACAACGTGAGGGTATAGCCGTGCATCGCGCGCACATGCTGCCCGCTCACCTTCTCCCATGTGCGAATGGTGCTATCCATGCTGCCGCTGAGCAAGCGATCTCCTCCGGGCAAAAAGGCCAGGGAACGGACACCATCACGATGCCCCTGGAGGATATGACGGCACTGCCAGGTCTGAGCATCCCAAAGCCGAATTGTCTTATCGTGGCTAGCCGAGGCCAGGGTGTGGCCATCAGGGGACCAGGCCAGTCCTGATACCCCTCCAGTGTGGCCTGCCAGCGTCGTCTGGCAGGTGCCCGTTGCCACCTCCCAAAGTTTGATCTCCTGGTCGAAACTGCCACTAGCGAGGAGCCCGGTGGTAGGGGCGAAGGCCAGTGTGCTGACCATACCCCTATGTCCATGCAGTTCCTGCAGCAGCGTTCCCTGGTCGGCGTCCCACAGCTGGATGACAGCGGTATCTGTACTACCGCTTGCCAGCATCCGCCCATCCGGGCTCCAGGCGATGGCCCAGATCTGCTCGTTCTGATGTGATAGACTGGAAAGGTGTGTCCCGGTTCTTACGTCCCACACGCGCAACGTGCCATCATACCCCCCGCTGACCAGTTTCCCATTGGGGGTTATGGCCAGGGTAGTGACCGGGGCAGTGTGATCTTGCCGTGTCCAGATAAGGGCTCCACTGGCCACCTCCCAGAGCCTGATCGTCTGGTCCCAACTAGCAGTTGCCAGCGCTTGTCCATCAGGACTGAAGGCGATGGCGCTCACACGCTCGGTATGACCCCGGATGATCAGGTGGGCCACCTGGCCCTCCTCGCGCCAGACCCGCACCTGCCCACCGTTGGTGCTCGCTGCGATGTAGTGCCCATCCGGACTGATGGTCACCGCCAGCACCGCATCGAAGGCTTCGGTGAAGACCACCTCACGCAACGTTGCTCCAGCAAGGATCGCATCCTGCATCTCGACACCTTGCAGATAGGCCCCGCGAATGAAGAGCCGGGAAAGGTCCAGGCCGCGCAGATGCCCACGCAACTCTTTGAGCAGGCTGATAACGTTGGCGGGACCATAGCTCTGTGTAGCAACATCCTCGGAACGGAATTGCTCCAGCAAGCGTAGCAAGCATGCCTCGACCTGTATGTCTGCTCCCAGTTCGGATCGGAGCCGTTCGATGATCGGATGAACCAGCATGCGAACCTGTGTCTGGCGTACATAATCTTTGGCCTGCGCCTGCTCCAGAGCATATCTGCGCAACTGTTGTGGGTCTCCCTGCACAATCTCCTCACTCAGACGTTTGCCCAGCGCATCGATAAGATATTCCATCACCACCGATTGCAGGCTAAAGCTCGTCTGCAGCCCCCGCTCCAGCAGTGAGCGTCGTCCCAGCGCCTCCAGCGCCTCCAGCATCTGGGTGCGTGGTACCCTGGAAGGAAGAATCTGTACCAGCGTATCCAGGGAGGTCCACTCGCGCAACACGGCTAACCAGGTGAGCAAGAGATGCTCCAGGGGCGTCAGACGTCCCATTTGCTGGCGCAGCAGCGCCCGGATGCCATTGAAGATCAGCTCACCCTCGTGCAGAAACTGATCGATATCGTTACTGAAGAGGTCGGAGATTGCCTGCGCCACGATCTTCAAGGCCAGGGGATTGCCTGCATAGCTAGCAACCAGGTGCTTCCAGGCAGTGGGTGTGCCGTTGAGTCTCTTGTCAGCGAGCAATTCTTGCGCGGCCTGGATGTCCACTCCAATCAGACGGAGCGAACGCACAGGCGCACGAACACCTTCTAACGGCGCAATTTCTTTGGGCTTCTCCCGGGAGGTTACCAGCACGCAGCTTTGATGAGCTGCTTCGGCCAGGCGCTGGATCAGTCGCCCATAGCCCTCGTAGCCTGGCAGGTAGCTACCTTCAGTATCCCCACTCGCTAGCAGTGTCTCCAGGTTATCGAGCACTAGCAGGCAGCGATGCGCCTGCAGGCATACCAGCAACTGGTTGAGACGCTGCTCAAGCGACCTGGGAAATGTTGTGGGGAGTTCCTCGGAGAAGAACGTGATACAATCGGCAACCAGATCCTCACACGAAGGGGCGTCGCGTACCGAGCACCAGAGCACTGCCTCAAAATGAGGAGTCAGGTGCTGTCCCAGGAAGGATGCGAGCATACTTTTGCCGATGCCGCCCATACCGAGCAGGGCAATCAGGCGGCAGTGTTCTTGCTCGATCCATTGAGTCAATTCAGCCACTTCCACCTCACGACCGATGAAGTGGCTCACGTCGAGGGCTCCCACCCAATCAACACGTGAGAAGGCGACAGGCTCTGATAGCGCAAGATCCACAGAGAGATTAGTACGTGCGAACGGTTGGATAGGCGCAGGAGGATGGAGCAGGTCCTGGAGCCAGGCTTCATTCAGCAACACTTTCTGGCGGGCCACACGCCAGAAGGCGCGAATCTCCTCTTCTTCGCGTCCGACAGGAAAGGCTTGCTGGTTGACAGCAAAGGCGAGTAAGGCCTTGAGGTGCTCGACGTTAGGATACGAACCTCCGGCCTCCCATTTCACCACTGCTTTGCGGGAGACACCCAGCAGTTCAGCTAAACCAGCTTGCGTCAGCCCGATGCTTGTACGCAGCGTCAGCATGGCCTGCCCAAAGGGGTAGTCGCGCTCCCCATAAGAGGATTGCTTCACCAGGAGTACGCCTTTCTGATGGACCAACGAGCGCGTAGTGGGAACTGAAGGAACCTGATATGGGAACTGCAGGACACTGATTTACCCTGACACTCCCCCTATACTAAGGAGTGTGGATGCGCTTAAGGCGGGTCCACCCGGTTGGGAAGAGTCTGGGAAACTTGCTGGTGACTTCAGGCTCTTCCTTGTCTGATAGTTTGTTCTAGCATAACACATCCATTTGGAACGGACCAGCCTGTGTTCAAGGATGGGAGTGGTTTGCTTGAGCACAGGATAGTGCTTATGAGATATCAAGTGCTCTGTTTCAGAGCAAAAGCTGCTCCATTCTCCGAGTCATGTACTAGAAAGAAAGAGAGGTTTCTATGCCAAAAATGAGAGAAGAAAAGATATTATATATTGTTTCTCTTACATTCCTTCATGCTGGTATTGTATTTTGTGACAGAATTCGCCGTCAATCTGACGAGGGAGGACCAGATTGGGGCGATTAACCCGCCCCAATCTGATTCTCCCCCGTCATTGTGCTATTTTGGGGATATCCTCAGTATTAAGAGAAGAAAACAGCAGCACATAGAAGAGAGTATTCCTATGCCGAAAAATGAACGCTTACAGCAGGAACGTATTCGACGCAACTGGCGTCAGCACGATGTGGCTGATCAACTGGGTATTAACAATGTGACGGTGCAGCGCTGGGAACGTGGCACTCAGCAGCCAGGTGCCTATTACCGAGCGAAACTCTGCGAGCTTTTCAAGCTCAGTTCCCAGGAACTGGGGTTGATCACCATGTACGCTTCAGAGGATGAAACATCTGCAGTGTTACAACCAGAGGACACGCAGCCCGAGGAGACGGCAATCTGGACTGTCCCCTACGCACGTAATCCTCATTTCACCGGGCGCGAAACCTTCTTTGAACTCCTGGAACACCAATTCTCGCTCCAGAAACCAGACTCACCGCCTGGTATCCGCCAGGTGGCCCTGACCCAGGCGCAAGTTATCAAAGGACTGGGAGGTATCGGTAAAACACAGATAGCCGTCGAGTATGCCTATCGGGCCCGCGAGCAGGGACGATATACTCATACGTTGTGGATCAATGCCGGAAGTTTAGAAACCATCCTGGCCAGCTTCGTCGCACTGGCAGAGCTTTTGCCTATCGGCCTCTCCTGGAAGGAGACCGATCAGCGCACACTGGTGGCGGAGGTTCTCCGCTGGTTGGAACGTTGCGATCGGCCCTGGCTGCTGATCTTTGACAACGCCGACGACCTTTCCTTTGGCCACTCCTTTCTGCCTGTTCGGGGGAATGGCAATATTGTGCTGACCACACGCTCAAGCGCGGTGGGTTCACTTACTTCTTCCATAGAGGTAAATACCATGGAGGTGATGGAGGGGGTACAGTTTTTGCTGCGACGGGCTCAACACACCATATCTGCCAACGCCAACAAGATAGAAGAAGCCACGAACATTGTGATTGCATTGGCCCAGTTTCCTCTGGCTATCGATCAGGCTGGCGCTTATATTGAAGAGACTGGATGCAGCTTGCAAGACTATTTTCAGATCTATCACCAGCGCCGCTACGAGTTACTTGCGCGACGGGGCAAGCACATGGGCTATCCTGAATCGGTGGCAACCACCTGGTCCCTCTCGTTTCAGCGCGTGGAAGAGATCCATCCGCAGGCGAGGGAACTCTTGCGGCTCTGTGCATTTCTGGCGCCTGATGATATCCCGGAAGAACTGCTCATCGACGGAGCCTCGTACTGGCCCCCGGCCTTACAACAGGCGGTGGCTAATCACTGGCACTTCAATCTGATGCTGGAAGCCTTGCAGGCATTTTCCCTGATTAAACGCGTTGGTAGGGAACGCCAGTTGAGTCTGCATCGCCTCATCCAGGTGGTACAACGAGATCTCATAGCTCCTGATGAACGCAGGCAGTGGGCGGAGCGTGTGGTGCAAGCGGTGCATACGCTCTTCCCGCGTCATCTGCGCGATGTCAGCTCCTGGCCAACGTGTAGGCGCTATCTAGGGCAGGTGGAAGAGTGCGCAGTCTTGATCCGGCAGTATCGGCTACGTTTTCCAGAGGCAGCCGAGCTTCTCAACCGGGCAGGGCTCTACTATATGGAGCATGGCTTCTATCAAGCTGCCAGACCATTTTTTGAGCAAGCACTGTCCTTACATGAGGAATCAGAGGGGGCACATCCTCTCTCCTTAGCCCGGAACCTGAACAATCTGGCAGTGTTGTATTTGCGCCAGGGAAAATACCAGCAGGCTGAGCCGCTCTTTCAACGAGCGCTCCAGATCCGTCGCCAGCCGGGAGAGATTCCTCAGAACGACATCGCCCAGAGTCTGCATAACCTGGCGCTGCTGTATTCCTATCAAGGAAAATACCAGCAGGCAGAAACCTTCTTTCAGCATGCGCTCTCTATCGCAGAACAAGTCTTTGGAGAAGAGCATGAGAAAACGGCGATCTGCCTGCAAAATCTGGCAAAGGTCTATCGTATGTTAGGACGCTATGAACAGGCCGAGCCACTCTATCAGCGAGCGTTGACGCTACTGGAGAAGCAATCAGGTCCAGACCATCCCCTGGTGGCCTATCCGCTAGGAGGGCTCGCCAATCTCGCGGTCGAACGAGGGACGTATGAACAGGCCGAAGCACTCTACCGGAGAGCGCTGGACATTCTAGAGCACCAGTTGCGCCCGGATCATCCCTATATAGCCGATTCTTATCGAGGATTAGGCAATCTCTGTGCTGAACGAGGCGACCATGAGCAGGCGAGACGATGGTATCGGCAAGCGCTTATCTTGCTGAAACAACAATTCGGCCAGGATACTCCTCTGGCCGCCCCAGTTCTGATCAGACTGGCCACTTTGCAGGCTGAACAGAAAAATGACGAGCAGGCCAAATTGCTCTTTCAGCAGGCATTGCACCTCAATGAACAAGCTTTTGGAGCCGAAAGCCCATCCCTGATAGAGCCTTTGCTGGGCCTGGCAACCATCGCAACCGCTCAGGGATGCTTCGACCAGGCAGGACAGCTCTATCAGCAAGCACAAGCCATTCTCGAACAGCACCTGGACCCTGAACATCCTTTTGCCGCTCGTATTCTAGAAGGGCTGGCCGATCTTGTACGTAAGCAAGGCTTCCAGCAAAGGGAAAAGATCCTGTTGACACAGGCGCTGTAGAGGTTGGCTCAGAATAGATGTAAAATTCTATCATAAAGCAATTTTTTATATTTCTGGAGGGAGAGAGACATGGATGCTTCTCTCATACATGCCTATCTATGCTCGTGCTGCGTTTCTTTCGATGGGCGGCAAAATTTCAACTTCATCCAGGTGCGAAGGCGCAGCATCAGTTCAACGCCCAACAAGATGGCGGGTAAAGCCGTTCGCGTGATCAATGCGTGCGAACACATCCGGGAGGTGTTGTTCAGAAATCTTTTCGACGAGAGCCTCCTTCAGTTGTGCAAGGTTTGTAGGGCGGCTTTTGCTCATAGTTTTTTGAGCTCTGGCTCTCCTTTCTCATTTGTGAATTATTCATTAAATTTTATCTGGCATGGTTCAAATGGAGTGAGAACCATGTGACACATGAGCGCGACGATTGACAAAAAGAATCCCTGAGAGATAAGGTGATTTTGACAAAAAAAACAACACTGTTCTCAGGGAGGAAACATGAATCATTGTAGCACGATTGAGCAGCGCGTTGATATCATTTCTCAGATGTTGGCCCAGCCAAGTCATGGATTGGTGAGTCAGTTGAGCCGAACGTATCAGGTGTCCCGTCAGACCTTGTATCGGTGGGCGGCAAGCGGGCGCAAAGCGCTGCATGAAGCGATGGGTGCACCGCTGGTCCCACTGAAGCAAAAAACGTCGCTTGCCACACTGGTTCTGACCTTGTTGATCGAAAACCACGCCAGGTATCGAGGCATCCAATCGACGCTCAAACGGTTGCATGGCATACGCATCAGCATAGGAAGCATTTGCACGATCATCCAAGATGCGGGGCAACGTGCGCAAGCGTGGATGAACCGACAACGTGCACAAGCACCACGAACCTTGGCTCTCGATGAGCAATACAGTAGCCAGCGCGGCAAAGCCTATCTCAATGTCATTGATGTTCACAGCGGACAAGTGTGGGCGAGCATCCCTCCCGTGGCGGTCGATGGCGAAAGCTGGACGCTGGTGTTGTGGTCGTTGAGCGAACAAGGCATTGAGCCCGTTCACACCGTCAGCGACGGAGGCCGGGCCATTGCTGACGCATTGAGCCATCTGGAACTCGACCAGACCCATCAAAGAGATGTGTGGCATCTCTTTCACGTCGCGGCACAAGTTCAAGGGCGTCTTGAGCGAGCTGTGAAAGCCGAACAAGACCGCCTGCCAGCGCTGCAACGGCAAGCCGAACGCGTCGCGGCGGGAAAACACATTCAAGGAAGACCATCGGGCAGAACGCTGCACCAACAGCACATCGTCCTGGCTCAAATGCAATCGGTTGCCGATGCGGTGCGCTATCTGTGTGAACAGTTGCATGCGTTGTTGGATGTGGTCGTGTTGCATGATGGGGCTATCATGAGCAGTTCGTTTCGAGAACAGGAACTGCAAACCATCGTTGCCCTGCTCGACGAGGTGGCGATGCTGGCGCAACCGGGCTTGCAGCAGCACCTTGCGATGCTGAGTAAGCAACTGCGTTTGGCCTTGCCTCATGCCTTGTTGTTTGCCCGACTGCTCGATGGCAGCCAGGAGCAGGCGCTTTCGCGGTTGGGCTCTCAAGCCGTCGCGTTGCTGGCATGGGCATGGCAGCGGCGAAGCGTGCTTGGCCCAAGCAGCCAGGATCTCTTGCGTGATCTTCCATCGCTGTGGCAAGCGCAAGCTTCCCTTCTCTTTACGGCTTGGGATCGAGCGGTTCGAGCCAGCAGTGCGGTTGAAAATTGGCACAGCATTGTGCGGCCTCATTTGGCCGTTCATCGCACGCTTTCTGCAGGAATGCTTGCACTGCTGGCTGTTTGGCAGAATCATCGGATTGCACCTCGTGGACTTCATGAGGGGCTCTCCCCTTTACAACGAACAGGATCGACCGAAGATCAGCCTGATTGGCTTGCCGCGTTGGGCTATCCTGTTCTTGTCGTTTGACTGTTCAAAAGTGTCACATGGTTTTGAACCATGCCTTACGACAAAAAAGACATATGTACCAGAAACAATGGTACAGCCACACTAAACGGTGGATGAGCACAAAATGACTTTGCGTGGTCTCCTCCGCGGTCGTTTTGGCTGATGAGGATCAGGCAACGGCTTGATCCGTTTGCGCCCTCGTTTTTTCGGCTCTTGCCAGGCTTCGGGTGGGACTTTGTACGTGAACAACTCAACAAGACTCCAGAGATGATCGGTGAAACCGCTCGCCATGGCAGGACTGATCTGTTGATCCTGGGTGCTCAACTGCTGGTGCGGCCAGCACAGATTGTAGGTGACTCCCAACAAAAACATGCCGTGATGTACGGTCTCAAGCCGAGAGGCTGCATGCCGGCATTTGCGAGTGAAATTGGCCAGACGCTCTCGCATGGTCCCATTCAATCGTTCAATGGAAGTCGTGTTGAGTATCTGACATCCAGGGGTTTCTTGTAAGAGCTCCTGTGCTTTCTGTGGATCACCATGCGGCAAACGTCGCTCCACCTCGACCACGTGGTGCTTATGCTGATGTTTCATCACTTGCCCAATCACCAGGTTGGACCAGATTTCTAAACAACACCGTCCTCTCCCACTCGCTCGCTTGATTTTTGAGCGAAAGGTACGCTCAATACTGTGCGGATAGGCTGGCCAGCCATCCACGCAAACCAGGATCGCGCTGATATGCTTGCTCCACTGACGAACCTGCGCAAACAAACGATCCGCTAAGCGTGCGTTACGCGTTGGCTGCACGACGCCAGCTAACCAGAGTCGTGTCGGAACCAGCATGGCGAGGGCCATCCAGATCACCTGTTTTCTCCCTTTGACGCGAATTTCATCGGCTTGCACATGACTGAGAGTGAGATCGGCTTGCTGCATCATCATTTCATGCACCTGTTGGCACTGTTTTCCCGCTCGATCTCGCCACAGAGCAATGGTTCGTTCATCCAAGCCAAAGGCTTTGACGATGGCTTGCACCGGACAGCCATAAGCGAGCAACGTGACCACAATCACAATGAGTGCGGTCGGCTTGCGCAGCCCTTCGAACATGGTTCCTGTTCGCGAGGTAAACGTTTTTTTGCAGATCTTGCAACAATAGCGTTCTCGTTGGCGATCATGCACCACACTGTTTCCTTGCCCTGTTTGGCCTCTTGCAGAATACGCCAAATTGGGGCAAAATTGGAGAGACGCGTTCATCGGCTTGATGTTTTTTGTTTGCATAAAAAAAGCATGCCGTGTAACGCGTTATTTTTTAAGCCCCCTTTTCTCTTTCACCTTTTAGTGTTGCTGTACCCTTGCTTGAGCAATGTATAAATATGGTAGGAAAAGCCGTCTGCTTTTGCCTGGCTTCTGAGTTTGAGAGGAATGTTTTCGCATTTATTCCCTGAGAACTTCTTTTTGTGTCATTGTATGTGATGATACCATAAAAAATCCCCCCATTATGCTCGTAATATGAACATGACGAGGGGATTAATAGTAAAAGGACCCACTTGAGACTATCTATGCCTTTACTGGTTGGTAGGTGAGGATCACTGTGCCTGTCCTGGTTGCCTTGGTGGAGATAAGTTTCAGCCTCTTAAGGCTCTCTCCATCTTCGAAAAGGCGCTTTCCCTTCCCCACAATCACCGGATGGACCATAAGGGTCAGTTCATCTAGCAATCCTTGTTCAAGCAGCGAGTGGACAAGGGTTGGACTGCCAGCCACGCCAATGTCCTTTCCGGGCTGCTGCTTGAGTGAAGCCAGTGCCTCGGCGGGATTTTCGTTGAAGAGTGTCGAGTTGTTCCACTCGACGCTTTTCAAGGTGCTTGAGACGACATATTTGGAGATGGTATTAATATAGCTGGCGAAGGGCTCATCAGTAGATGTAGGCCAGTAGGAGACCCATTCTTCATAGGTCACTCTTCCCAGAAGCACAGCGTCCTGAGAATTGAGCTGTGCCGTCAGCGCTTCCCCCATGTCCTCATCAAAGTGTTCTTGCCATGTATTAGGAGCTTCAACAACGCCATCAAGCGAAATAAACAAACCCGATACAATTTTTCTCATCTGTTCTCCAATCTATAAAAGCTACGAGGAGTCTCTCCTTCTGGTGCTATGACACATGGAAGAGTATATCTCACGGGATAGAGGTTGTCTTGTAGAAAAACGAAAGCCGCTCTGCTGTGACGAAGGAGGCGTCATCGAAGCGATCCCTGGCACCTCATCATACTCACTCAATCTTCTCCTTTATCGTGTGGCAACTTCCGTCTGACTAATTTGAGCATGTTCTTCTGGAGTTAAGCGCCAACCGAGTGCTCCAGCATTTTCGCGTGCCTGGCGGGCATTCTTGGCACCAGGAATAGGGATGATGCACTCGTCTTTGGTCAGAAGCCAGTTAAGCGCGATTTGCGCGATGGTTTTATCATGTGCATGGGCAATCTCCTCCAGGATCACAAACAGTGGCTCTATTTTCTTGCGCTGCATTACACGAGGCGTTGAGAACAAACGCCGCCAGGCAGGAACTTCCCCTTTGGTATCTCCGGTCAGATCGAGTCGAAGGAAGAGACTCAACATCCTGCGTGTATTGGCTGGCATCGAGACGTCCGCGCTGCGATATTTGCCAGTCAGAATGCCCTGTTCCAGCGGACTGTAGGCGATCAGTGCGACCTCCAGTTCCCGACAGGCATCCAGCACTCCATTGGTTTCGGGGTAGCGATGCAAGAGGCTGTAGCGAACCTGATTCGACGCCAGAGGAATCCCGTATTGGGCGAGTCTCGCATGGGCTTGCCGCATTTGGGTAGCGCTGTAGTTGCTCACTCCAACCGAGCGCACCTTCCCAGCCTGGACGGCTTCTGCCAGCACATCCATCAGGTCGTCCACCTTGAGCACCGGTGACAGCGTATGGATTTGATAGAGATCGATGCAGGGAACCCCCAGACGCTCCAGACTCTGGTCTAAGGCTTGCAGCAAGGAACGTGCCGATGAACGCTGGCGGGCCATATGAGAAAAACGCGTGAGCGGTGGCGCAAATTTGCTTGCAATGGTGATGGGACGGCCATCTTCGCGGTACTGCTCTCCAAGCAAGCGCTCTGACGCACCGTTGCCATAGACTTCCGCCGTATCAAAGAAGGTGAAGCCAGCATCCAGGCTGGTGCGGTAGGCCTGGATGATATCTTCCTGGGTGTGTGATTGACCATAGTTCCACCAGGTGGTATCACCCCAACTCCAGATACCAACCCCCATGGCTGGGACAACCAGACCTGATGTTCCTAATTTCCGTTGCTCAATCGTATTCATGTTTTCTCCTCTCAAACGTTGGTTTGTTCTTGCTTGGCTGGATAGCCTTCGTGTGATTGATGATTGTATTCATCTCTCTTCTTGAGCCCTTTTGCCTTGTTTCTGTTCAGAGTGTAAACTGTAGAGTAGACTCTATAGTCAAGTCCCTTTTGGAGGAGTTTGCGATGTTGATCAAAGAATTGGAAAAAAAGACCGGTTTGACGCGTCATACCATTCGCTTTTATGAGAAAGAGGGGTTTCTTGAGCAGCGCTCGATCCGTCGTGGGAAAAATAACTATCGGGACTATTCCGAGGATGCAGTTGCCTATCTCATGATGCTCAAGGCAGGTCAGGCGGCAGGATTTACGTTAGCAGAACTCAAAGAGCTGATCCAGGCAGATGAGGCAAATGAACTTCCTCTGCAAAAGAAGGTTGAGCTTATTCGCCAAAAGATGAAGGAGATCGAGAGAAAAAAAGCCGAATTGGACCAGATTCAAACGTATCTCGCACAGATGTTAGCACACAAGGTGGCATTAATGGATGTTGAGGAAAAAGGGGATGCGCGAGAGGAATACCTGCGCCATGCCAGTGTGTTGATAGACGCTCTTTCCTCTCCCTAAATTGTGCGCCGCCTCATCTCAAAGGGAGACTGAGCCTGCATGCAATCCCAGGGGAGATGGCTTTTAGCGGCGTTCTTGTGAGGTCCTGCCTTCCAAACATGCCAGAGCTAGAGGCAGATAGGCCCGGTCTTCTGGCCCCAGAGCGAGCGCTTCTAGCTGGTTGATCGGATAGAAGGCTGCCCCCAGTTCATAACCATCGACCTCTCGCATGTCAGGGTGATAGCTATCGGCCAGTGCACAGTAGATCAGGTGAAGATTGTGTGGATAAGGATAAGGTGGATAAGGATAGGCCTGAAGGAGATGGCGAAAGCCAATAAGATAGGGAGTCTGGACGGTCCAACCGCTCTCCTCCTGGAGTTCACGCCTCAAGGTTTGTTCAAACGTCTCGCCAGCTTCACAGTGTCCACCTGGCAGGAGATGATAGCTATGTGGGTCCTGGATCGCCAGGACCTCATTTTCACGCAGGACGAGACAGCGAACTGAGGTCACGTAGTCTTTTGCCTGTGGAGGGAGTTCCTGATTTGCGTAGCTCGTTATGCGCAGTTGCGCCCCACCCCAGGTGACATCTCTTTGATGCAGAAAACTGCTTCTCTGTACATAAGATAATAATTCAGTATGAGTTTCTTCAGGATGTTCAGAAATAGATGAAGATGTATTCATAGTCTTATTATGAGCTTTCGTATGGCTGGGTGTCAAGCTCTGTGTAAAGCTCTCTCAAGAGGCAAATGAGAGCATCTCCGTAGCCTTCTCCACATTCTGAATACGAATGAAAAGTGTCAGGATAAGAATAGACAGGTAGCATCCCGGTAGCATCTCATTGGTAGGTGGTGACTCTTTCATGAGTTTCTATTGATTTGCATTTTGAAGCACTATCTATGACTCTTTCTAATAGAAAATCATATAAAATTGTGTTAAACTTATTACAATGGTGTGGTGTGCTTTGGATAAGGGGTGGTATATATGAGAAATATTCTGTGCTGCACTCTTCTCGTTTTTTCTCTCCTTGCTTTACATTTTCTTGCTTTCCCTTTTACACATGTTTATGCGTCGAGTGTCTGTGCTTCAGGGCTCAAGGAGGTTGATTCGGCTGCAATTAATGATGCTGAGACGGGCAGGCGTATGGGTACCTTGACGCTCTGTGAAGCAGCAGGGAAAGATGGGGCGGTGTCGGTTGAGGGCGTAGTTCGAGCCAATCATACAGACACCGAGATTGGTCTTACGATAACGGAGAAACGAGCAACGGTAGATAATGAGACGTGCGTGGACTGCAAAGTTCTCAGCGGTAATCTTCTTCAGGCCCCTGTGCATGTTCCCATCAATGTGTGCGGAAACACTGTGAATGTTATCGCACTTCTGAATCCAGCCTTTGGCAATACCTGCATCAATAAATAGCACTGGTAGCCGTTGAGGTGATAGCAAATAGCGTCTGCACCTTTTTTTCGAGAAACTCTCCATAGCGTTGAGAAGCTTGTAAGATAGCCTGCATCTGTTCATCGTTGAGCGATAGAAAGAGATTGAGCTCAACGATGACAGTCTCTTTTTTGAGCGTTCGTTTCCAGGTCCCGATAATCTGGCCATTGAGTACAATTGTATTGGTAAAGAGGACATTGCCACGTGTATCAAGTCTGTCTGTGTGTGCGAGATCAAAGATGGCGCTCCGGTCTGTATAGCCGACGACATACTCATCATAGTTTGGCAGAAGATACGCTATCTGAGCCTGTCTGAGGGTTGCTGGCTGCGATGGTGCGAACCAATAGGTCTGGCCGTCGATACTGTCAGAGACCAGATCGGAAGCGGCCATGGCGAGACCTGCTTTGACATCTGTTATGGTCAGCCCTGACCACCAGGCAAAATCTTGCACAGTTGCTGGTCCGTGGCTGGTAAAGTAGCGGCGCGTAAAGTGTGCCAGCGCCTCATCGCGATCAAGCCGTTTCGTCTGAGGAGCGCGTTCATCCAGCAGGGCATAGGTGAATTGCTTTCCTCGCCGTGGTCCACTACAGATGATGCCATCAAGCTCGGCCTGCATCATGAAGAGGGTGCTCTGAAGATCTTCCTCAACGCGAATACCAGCTTGCTTTAGATGAGCGACGAGTTCTGGTCGAGTGAGATAGTTTCCGCCCTCCAGTGCTCGGGTGATGATGTCATTGCTGCGCAGAAAGGTTGCATGATCGAGCAAAAGCTTGCGACAGAGAGAGCTATTAAGAGCCATGACGCGATGGGCTGTGAGTGCAAGGAGCCAGCGAATGTCTGCAGGTGTGACGAAGTGCCAGGTGGGTCGCATTACATGCGTACGCAGGATTGTGCCAGCATCGAATGCTCTGTCAATCTCTTGCTCTGTTGCCTCTGGTATGCGGAGGGCCAGGGCCCATTTAGCCGCTCCATAATCTTGCGCCTGAACGGCCACCAGCCAATCAACAGCTGCGAGCGCATCTGAAAAAAGCGGACGACTGATCCCTTGATGATCAAGGCGCTGCTGTACTAACGCTGTTCTGTCCAACATACGTTGAAATCCCCCCTGTGCTGATATGTGACCTGGCTCGATCAGATCACGTTCTCTCTCGTTACTCTCTACAGTATAGCCGGAAAGCAGGACAGAAACCGTCCTTGTTTTGGGGGTTGTGCCACAAAATCGGGGGCGAGCTCGAAGCAGCGATACGTGGCTGTTGCCAATCGTCGTTGAGTCAATCAACATGGAGTGCCACCATTGCCGTGGGATTGATGCGCTTCTTAGGAGAGCGACTTCCGCCAGTGCCCATGCCTGGATTGAGGCAAGCTACATCGGCGCGTTAGCTGATCTTTCCCGACAAGAGCAGGTCCGAGGATGGAAGCAACATCCGCATTACCGCTTTCGTTCTCAGCTCATAGAAGAGAGATAGGTACAGCTTGCAAAACAATCAATGTTCTTCATCACTCATGCCGAATGCAAGAGGGAAAGAAATGAAACAGCGATGAACATCTGTGGTCAGCAACCAGATAGGAGAGGAAATAGGTCATGAGAAAAGTTATTGCACTCGAATTCGTCACCCTTGATGGGGTCATACAAGCTGGAGGAGGGCCAGAGGAAGATACCAGTGGTGGTTTCAAGTATGGCGGGTGGCAAGATCCCTATTCTGATCATGTTCTTGGAACCGTTATGAAGAAGCAAATGAGCATGCCGTTTGATCTCTTGTTAGGACGCACAACCTTTGACATTTGGGAATCCTACTGGCCGTACCATGTGGACCAATGGCCCAGTGTCAGTACAGCGACCAAGTATGTCGCCTCCAATACCCGCACTTCTAGCCAATGGCAGCCTTCCGTGTTTTTCGGCGGCGATATTACGGAAAAAGTCAGCCAACTTAAGCAAGAGTCGGGGCCAAATTTGCACGTATACGGCAGTGCGCATCTCCTTCAGACGCTGATGAAGCATGATTTAGTCGATGCATTCTGGCTCAAGATCTATCCGCTGACGTTAGGGAGTGGAAAAAAGTTATTTACCGATGGCACCATCCCAGCGGCGTTCAAGATGACGGAGAGCCACATCTCCCCAAATGGTATCATCATCGTGAATTACGAGCGTGCAGGCGCGGTGACAGCCGCAACAATATCCGCTTCCTGACATCCCTGAGGTCTCGCGAATCCTCCTCATAACCACATGATACTTGAGCCGTATCTCACGGCTCAAGTATCATGTGGTTGCCCATTGCTGCAATGACTAGAAATGGCGTATCGTCATTCGCTTCTCAAGCCAGTGTCTGGAGGTTCGCAAGGTCAATTCTCAGATTCCACGCTATTTACCAGCTATTTGAGCAATGTTTAACTGAACAACTGAGAGAGAAAGCAATTTTGAGAACAGCTCCATCTGTTCAATTGAATGGATGGAGAACAACAGCCCATGAAATATCAGCAACCTGATTGCGCTTGTCATCATTTCCAGTTGGTTGGGCACTGATAATGCAACTGGGAATCTATTTGGTGTCTGTTGTCTCGTTTGTACATCGACTTTGCCATACTGTCATAAAGTAGAAAAGACGCCCTCTCACTATGGGAGGACGTCTTTTCTACTCTTGTTTTGGTGGTTCTGCCCAAAATCCTGGGATAAAATCACTTTTGGGTGGAACCAGTTTTGTTTGAGCGAATGAGATTGGCCAGAAGGGTGATTATTCCTCATTCGAACCGGAGATGGTTTTCTTCATTGCGCTCTCTCTTGAAGGCGGCCTTCACTGCCACAAGGGGATGGTAATGCAAAGATTGTAATTCCTCCCAGGAAAACCAACGAGGCGTTTTGTCCCCCAGGGACGCAAAAGGATGATTAGCCTCCGCAGTGACCTGCCCTCCCAGAAGGGTGCCTAAAAAAGTGACGGTGATGCTATGCCAGGGTTGCTCTGGCTTGATAACTTCACTCACGTCGAGCAGATAATCGATCGACGCCCGCAGCCCTGTTTCTTCAGAAAATTCCCGAAGAGCGGCCTCTCTCAAAGATTCGCCGAAATCAACTCCACCCCCAGGGAGATGCCATTGTACTGATCCGACGTCTGTTCCATAATGAGGCACCATAATCAATGTATGCTGATCAAAGACTGCAAGACATGCACGTACTCTGATAGGAGGATTATTCATGCTATTGCGGCTCCCTCTCTGGCTGAACCTGCGTTCTCCTATTTTTTACTGACCAGTTTACCATATTTATGCGTACAAAGGCATATTTTAAATGAACGGGTACTTCTAGCCATATCTATGCCATTGATTCACTAGCAGACAAATTGAGACGAAGTGTATAGGAAATCAAATAGATATATCTGACTATGCAAGCGAGCAAATATATGTCATAATAGGTTGGATTGTCTTATATAACGTAGCATACGTAAAAAATATGAGGAATAGAAAAACTATGCAGTGCGGTCTTTGCGGTCATAAGATATCTGAGGGTGAGAGCGTTTGTCCACAGTGTCAGGTATCTGTTCAACCATTGGCTGCCCCTATTGAACAGGGGCAGCCAGTGCCAATGGTTAGAACGGCACCAATTCTCCCAGTCTCGCCTAAAAGGCATCTCAATTTCTGGATCTCGCGTATCATAGCCTTGATTATTGTAATCGCGATAAGTGTGTGTAGCCTCTCTTCCTGTTTGTATTTGCAATACGGCCAGAATATTCAATCATTCATGAACAATCTCAGCAAACAAGTTCAATCATCTCAGCTCTACTACGCCTCTACTGATCCACAAACAATCTATTCCCGCGTGACTGGTAAAGCCTCGGATGATACCGACCCATTAAGCGACACAAATGTCAGCTATTGGCATACCACTGATCCTGGTGCTGCAGATCAGTCTGCTACCTGCCTGTTTAAGGATGGCTCTCTCCATGTGACTATTCAAACTCCCCAGGCGCTCTTTTATTGTACATCGGGTCAGGTCTATAAACAATTTGCTTTTCAAGTGAATTATGCAATTCTACAGGGACTGGGTGGTGGAATTGTGTTTCGCACGTCGAATAGTGATCATACCTATTATCTCTGGAACCTTGATACCAGTGGGGCCTATCGATTGATGGTTATCAGTAACAATCGCCTTGTCTCAGTGTTACTGGAAGGCAAGCATATCTCTTCCTTTAAGACTGGCTACAATCAGGAAAATGTCCTCACTGTTATCGCTTATGATTCGATGATTCTGCTCTATGTCAACAAACATTTTGTCGATCGTGTGAAGGATAACAGTTTTGCCAGTGGAGAGATTGGCCTGCTTTCCTATAATGGCGATACTACCACGGATGTAAGCTTTACGAATGCGAAGGTCTGGCTCCTTTCCTAGAATTTGTTACTGTTTGGGTGCATGAGCGCCAGGGATGCGAAAGATGGTCTCATGATGAGTATAGAATTCTGTTTTGAGAAGACCAAAGACGTGCATATCCTGGCGCACTCCATTATGGATCTCGTGCTGACGAAGAATCCCTTCGCGCTGAAATCCGACCTGCTCCATCAAGCGGAACGAACGCGTATTAAAACTATAGATTTCGGCATAGACGCGTTCAAGCCCTCGTACCGTAAAGGCATAGTCAAGTAAGATTTGTAATGCCGTCTTCCCAATGCCACGTCCCCATAGCTGTTTCTCACCAATGAGGATTCCAACCGCTGCCCGTTTCTCCTCAAGATCGATGAGTGCTAACTGGACAAAACCGATCAGACGCTCGTCAAACTGAATACCAAACGTGGCCATATTTTCTGAGGGATTGGTAATCCGCTGCTCATAGATCTGCTGAAAGGCTGCCCGAGACCGTCGTGGGCTCCAACCCGAGAGCATATTGAGTTCATGATCCAGATCCCAGGTGTACAGTAAAGGGATATCCTCAAATTCCAGTGGGCGAAGCGTAACAGTATTGAGTGAAAACATTTCGTTCTCCAATTTTTTACGGCTATTGTATCAGAATAATTCCTGAATATGCGAGTGTTTCAGTGGGAGGTATGAACAGACGCTATTAAGAAGAACGGGTCACTACAAGCGAGACCTTCTTTTAGCCAAATAATGTTTTCTGATTCTCGTCATTCCGACCCCTGCCAGATACACTGCATCTCTTGACTGGTCGTGAGTAATTGTTCAAGTGAGCCAGTAGCTTCAATCCGCCCCTGTTTCAAGACGATGATCTGATCAGCCCGCTGCAGGACCGAGCGGCGGTGTGAGACGGTGATGCAGGTCTGTGTTCTGGTTGCTCTCAGCCGATCCCAGAGGAGTTGCTCTGTCTCAACATCAAGAGCGCTGGAGAGATCATCACACACGATCAATGCAGGCTGACGAACGAGCATACGTGCCGCGGCCACGCGCTGGATCTGACCACCGGAAAGCTTCACCCCTCGCACCCCAATACGTGTATCCAGCCCATGCTCAAGTGCCGCAATATCGTGATCCAGAACAGCGGTATGGATGGCTGCCTGGAGCTCATTGGTGTGCTCGGGGAGACCGAGCAGGATATTCTCACGTATGGTGTCACTAAAGAGGTGAGGAACCTGGGCAGTGTAGGCACTGCGTCGCGGGATGAAAAATGCAGCTGCGTCTGCAATAGAATGATCGTTCCAGGTGATCTCGCCTGCATCGGCTCTCACCAGACCGAGGAGCGCGAGCAAAAGTGTTGTCTTGCCCGCGCCGATACGCCCGGTAACCACGGTCAACGTCCCACCCTCAATGCAGATAGTGATATCTGCAATCCCTCTGCCTGTCTCAGGATAACGATAGCACAGATCACGCACGATCAGTCGCTGCAAGGGAGGGACAACTGGCTGGAGCGCAACAGGTTGCTCTGGCTCCTCATCAACCTCATCATGCATATGAAGGTCATGATGTGCCACCAGCAGGTGGCTCGGCGCGCCCTGGAAGACATTGACCATCCGCTCAAAAGAGATGCGTGCCCGGGTCTGCTCAGCAAGTATGCTGCCAATATCGGTAAAGAAATCGCTAACAATGGCCAGATACGTGAGAAAGATAACCAGATCACCGGGGCGGAGCTGACCCGCTGTCTGTGAGAGCGCAGCGAGGACCAGAATCAGTGCCGTACCGATATCACCCACATTGCCAAAAAGGGCATCCAGAGCACCTGAGAGCAGGCGATCTTTCACCATCGAGGCACGACGCTGCATGTTCAGTGCGTGAAAGTGAGCAATCACGTGCGGTTCTGCTCCCGCAACCTGGATGGCCTGGACCGCCCCGAAGATCTCGCCAATGGCTCCCGTCACATTACTGGTCGCGGTACGGCTGGCCCTGCGATACTTCTCCAGACCCTTCTGTGCTTGCCGTGCCAGTACGACGATACAACAAAGCGGGAGAAAAACGAGGAGCGTGATGAGCACATTGACCCGCAACAGGATGATGAAGACAACAGAGGTATACACGATGAGCGCGCAGGTTTCTCCGAGATGGCCGAGCAGATCTACCACAATGGCCGTATCGTCGCGAAAAGAGCTGATTGTGTTGCCAAGCGAATCGAGGAGAGCCTGGGCTCCAGGTCGCTCCAGGATGTGCTTGAAAAGATTGTGCTGCAACAGGGCTTGTGTGCTAAAATCGAAGCGGATCGTACCAGATGTTCCGAAGTTGACGACAATGAGACGGATGGCGATCGCAACCAACCAGGGAAGGAAGAGCATAAACAGCGCAGGTGTCACCTGCGTATGTTGGGGGAGCATGTTGAAAAACGCCTGGATCATCAGGCCAAAGACGATGCGCTCACCATAGCAGACGAGCATGATGAGCGGCCTGCAGACAGCGCTGACGGGACGATAGCAGACCAGTCGCCACAAAAAGCGCACATTCCTCATGCTAAAACCTCCTCCAGGCCAACTTGTAACAGGTGAAAGAAACGCGAAGAAACATCATGTGCGAGCTTATCGTAAGAGCCATATTCGAGCACTGCGCCATCTTCCAGAATGAGAATCTCATTGGCCCGTTGGATAGTGCTGAGACGATGGGCGATCACGATGGCCGTACGACCGTCGAATAATGTGTCTAGCGCTTTTTCCAGCAGCGCTGCTGTTGCTGGATCAAGACGAGACGAGGCTTCATCCAGAATAATGATCCCTGGATCCTGTAGAAAGACCCGTGTAAATGCCAATAATTGTGCCTCTCCTGCTGAGAGGGCACCCGTGGGCAGTACCGTGTCCAGGCCTGTCGGCAAGCTCTGGTACCACGCAGAGAGGCCCAGGTTCTCGAGGGCTGTCAGAATACGTTCGTCGGAGATCCCACGATTAAAAAAGGTCAGGTTATCACGGACACTGGCCTGGAAGAGTTGGACATCCTGTGTCACCAGGCCGATATGCTGACGGAGCGTCTGCAGGTGTGTCTGTTGGACTGACACACCATCGAGACGAACACAGCCTTGTTGGGCATCGTACAACCTGAATATCAGCCGCGCGAGGGTTGTTTTCCCACTTCCCGTCCGCCCTAAAATACCGAGAACCTGCCCGGGTTGGACCGCAAAGGTCAGATCACGCAGCACGGGTACATCACCCTCATAGCCGAATGTGACATGTTCAAACTCCAGCGCAAGCGGACCACGCCCAAAGGTCGCCCCTGACCCATCATGCAGCCGCGAAGTGGTAGAGAATAATTCATAAATGCGCTGAATACACGCTTCGACTTGTTGGAGATCCTGAAGTTGTGTCTGAATAGTCCAGATTGGTCCAACCAGCATAAAGGCATACGTATACATAGCAAAAATGGTGCCAATGGTAATAGCGGCTGGATTGAAACTGCGCAGATATGCACCGAGTATCAATGTGAGCACGAGGCTGCTCGCAATTACGGCAAAGTTGACAAGGAATATCCTGGTTTCGCTCATACGTGCCTTGTAGGTGATAGGAAACCAGGTATGGAACTGCCGCAGAAAACGACGCAGTACCGTTGTAGTGGCCCCATTGGCGCGGATCTCGGCTGTTCCCTCCAGCCGTTCGCCCAGGAAACCATAGAACTCTGCGCTGGCTTGCCGTTGAGCTACCCAAAGAGGGATGAGACGTCGGCGCATCACCATCAACATACTGAGAAAAATAAGCGCATACACACTTGCTCCCAATCCTGCGCGCCAATCAATCCGAAAGAAGATCGCCAGGATACCACACAGCAAAAGGATGTTGCCGCCGAGCTGAATAATGAGGCGCGAAAAAAAATGAGAGAGCGTATCGACATCGCCATCAATGCGTTCAATCAACTCGCCAGGGGACCGTTCTTTGTGAAAAGAGAGGTCTAGCGACAAACAATGCGCCACCAGATCAGTACGTAACTGGTTCGTTGCCGTCCAGGCAATAGATTCACCCAGATAGCTATCTGCGACTGCGATCCCCTGATTGAGCAGGGCAAAGCCAATAAACGAGCAGGCTATTAAGAGGAGGGTCAGTGAGACACCATGTGCCAGGGCTGTATCGATAAAGAGCTTCAGAAGCTGTGGCTTGAGTAATTGCAAGCCAGCATTTCCAAACAAGAAGAGAGCCAGAAAAAGACTCCCCACCCATTGTGGTCTGAGATACCTTGCAAGAAGCGCAAAGTAGCGCCTGAGCAGAACAAGCACATTCTTCTCCTATAAGTTGATTGAGGGTTCTATCTACAGGTATGACAAAAGAAAACTGCCCTTTGCAAGTATAGACTCAATACCAGCAAAAAAATCGTCCATTTGCACGATGCCAAAAGCATGTAGCTGTGATATACTATGGGTGTAAGGAAAGATCTACTGGATGAGGAGTGAAAAGGATGTTTTGTAACTACCTTGACCCGGTCCCCCTTGCCTGTGGCATGGAGGTCCCTTTGTTCACAGATATGAGGTGATGTATGGCAACGCTCTCTTATCGCAAAGATGACATCTTCAACTCAGCAGCCCAGGTGATTGTTAATCCTGTGAATTGCAAGGGTCACATGGGGAAAGGTCTTGCGCTGGCTTTTAAACAAAGATATCCAGACATGTTTGCCGTCTATCAACAAGAGTGCCGCGAGGGGAAACTGCGCATTGGCCAGCCGAGCCTCTACAAAGCGAGTACGCCCTGGATCCTCAATTTTCCGACAAAAGACCATTGGCGCGACGACTCAAAGGTTGCATACCTTGAGGAAGGTCTTCGGTATGTTGTCGACCACTACAAAGCGCTCGAGATCCAAAGTATTGCCTTTCCTAAGCTGGGAGCAGGGCTGGGCAACCTCTCTTGGAACGTGGTCGGACCGCTTATGGTCACATATCTCAGCCTGGTAGACAGTGATGTCTTCATCTACATAAGCGAGGAAGATCAAGAATACCTCCTGAAGTAACTTCCCTCACGTCGTGGCAATGTCTCGCAATTGTCGCTACCTGAGCGAAACCTGAGTAGTGACGATGTTTTTTGCTCGTTAAATATGTTTGCAGCTATCATATCAGAATACTTCCTGAATACGCGAGCGTTTCAGTGGAAGGGATGAACAGGCTCTGTTAAGAAGGACTGGTCAATACCAGGGAGACATTGTGTCCTCCGAAACCAGCTGCATTTGAGATGATGGTATGAAGTGGATAGGGACAGGCTTCTGCCAGTATCTTCAGTGAGCCACATGCAGGATCAGCCTGCTCGCTATTGAGCGTTGGGGGAAGTGTTTGCGTCCGCAGAGATTGTATGGCTGCGATGGCCTGGATGGCACCGGATGCTCCCAAGGTATGGCCTACCGCAGCTTTGATCGCCACGACTGGTATGGCTGGCAGCGCCTGACCAAAGGCATGGGTAAGGGCCATCGCTTCGGCTCGATCTCCCTGGACTGTTCCCGTTGCATGGGCAAAGATAGCATCGACCTCCCGTGCAGAGACATCGGACTTGCTCATAGCCCGTTTCATCGCCTGAGCGAGATGTGTGCCCGATAGATCGGGACGTGTCTCATGCGAAGCATCGATTGTCGTACTATAGCCAGAGAGCTCTGCGTAGATAGAGGCACCGCGAGCCAGAGCATGCTCATAGTCCTCTAAGACCAGAATACCGGCCCCTTCGCCCAGCACGAAACCATCCCGGTGCAGATCAAACGGGCGACAGGCCTTCTGAGGCTCACCATTGCGCGTGGAGAGCGCCCGAGCAGCCTGATCTCCAACCAGCGTTAAAGGGGTGATACATGCTTCAGTCCCGCCGCAGAGCATCGCAACCGCATCCCCACGTTTGATCATTTCAGCCGCCTCGCCAATGGCTTGAGCGCCAGTTGCGCAGGCGGTGTTGAGGCCATAACTGGGACCATGAAGATCAAACTGCCGAGCGATCTGCATCGCCGCCATATTACTAAGCATCCGTGGGATCAGACGTGGACTGACTTTTCCAGGTTCGTTGGCAAGAATATGGGCAAGCCCTTCGATTAGACTCTCTTCACCGCCATGGCTCGAACCAACCAGCACACCAATCTGATAAGGGTCCAGCGTACCTCGCTCTAAGCCTGCGTGCTGCCACGCTTCCAGCGCGGCAATGAGCCCGAGCAAAGCGAAACGAGCAAATCGTTTGAGCTGTGTGGCCTCGATGGCAGACGGAAGCTCTAACTGGCGAACTTCCGCAGCGATCTGTACCTGGTAGGGGGTGGCATCAAAGTGCGTAATTTTTTCGATGCCACAGTGGCCTGCGCAGAGATGATGCCAGAAGCTCTCTACGCAGTTGCCCAGGGGCGTCACGGCCCCCATGCCAGTAATCACCACTCTACGCGTGGACATGGGCCTCGCTCGTTTGCTCGCTATTGTCGGAATGTTCTTCAAGCTCAAAGCCCATATCTTTGATCATCTGCCAGGTATCCTGATAATCCTGGCCCGGGGTTGTGAGATAGCCGGAGACAAAGACAGAATTGGCCGCGTAGAGTGCCAGCGGTTGGAGTGAACGCAGATGCTCCTCGCGTCCAGCCGAGACGCGGATCTCCTGGCGCGGATTAACCAGACGCATCAGACAGAGAATACGCAGGCAGTCGTACGGTTGCACATAGCGGTGTTGGGCAAATGGTGTGCCTTCAATCGGTAGCAGAAAGTTCACCGGAATGGATTGTGGCTCCAGTTCGCGGAGCGCCAGCGTCACGTCAATGATATCATCTTCACTTTCGCCCTGTCCAAAGAGCACCCCGGAGCAGAGTTTGAGACCAGCCGTACGGGCGGCCTGAAGGGTATTCAGGCGATCCTGATACGTATGGGTCGTACAGATCTCAGGATAATAGTTCTCACTGGTGTTCAGGTTATGATTGAACTGTTCCACACCCGCTTCATAGAGTGCCCGAGCCTTCTCTTCAGTGATCAGCCCAAGGCTACAGCAGATCGAGATATCGACCTCTTCTTTGATGCGGCGAACAGCCTTCGTCAAGAAGGAGATCTCACGGTTATTGGCTCCGCGCGTGCTAATGACGATGCAGTAGCGTTTGCTCTTTGCTTCTTTCGCTTTTCTTGCTCCCTCGAGGAGCTTCTCCATACTTACCAGAGGATAGCGTTCGATATTGGCACTGGAGATACTGGATTGTGAGCAGTAGTGGCAATCTTCTGGGCAGATACCACTTTTGGCATTAATCAGCATGTGGAGATGGACCTGTTTGCCACAGAATTGCTCACGAACGCGATAGGTGGCGCTCAGGAGATCAAGGATCTGATTGTCAGGACAGTGTAAAACACTGAGACACTCTTCGCGTGAGAGTATGTCACCAGCAATTGCTTTATCGGCCAGGGCTTGAAAGCTCATTATCTTTACCTCTCTTCACCTGTTAAGGAAAGTTGCGTTACAATAGTTTGAAGATCGATCTGTGTACTCTGGTGTAGCAGAGTATCGTGTCTCCGTTCTGCTGCGTATGGGATCACTCCTATTAACGGAGCGCGCCCCCAGCGTTTGAGTGCCTCGACATTGCTGTTCTGGGATACATCCTCTATCTCAGCAGACAGGGTATTGAGAATAATTCCCAGAACGCGACAGCGTTGTGCCGCAACGGTTACCGTTAAAGCAGTATGATTGATCGTTCCCAGGACATTGCGCGCGACCACCAGTATCGGCAGATCAAGCTGTTCTGCAAGATCGAGAAAGGTCGCTTGCTCCGTGAGAGGAACGAGGAGTCCACCGGCCCCTTCGACAAGAACGATATCATAGCGCTCGGCCAGCTCGTGATAACAGTGCATAATTCGTTCTGGATCAATCTGCCTGCCTTCATGCTCGGCTGCCACGGCGGGTGCCAGTGGTTCCAGAAATGTATAGGGAGTAACCAGCTCTTGCGGAGCTGTACAGCCAGTAATCTGACGCAGAAAGAGCGAATCCTGTGGTTGTAGTGCACCATCAACCACCGGGCAGCCCGTTTCGGCTGGTTTCATAACCCCCACCTTCCAACCAGCCTGTTGCAGTGCAAGCGCTAACATAGCGGTCACCTGTGTTTTGCCAACGCCTGTATCGGTCCCGGTAATAAAGAGTCCTTTGCCTCTACTCATCTGCTAATTTCTCCGCTACACTCTGGATCGCTTCGCCCGTCACCTGTATCAGCAGCGCCAATTCCTGTTCTGAGATAGCCAGTGGTGGCATAAGCACCAGCACATCCGAGAGAGGACGTAGAATAACCCCCCGTCTCCGAGCCTCTTTAATCACCAGACTCCCCACCTTCTTTTCAGCGGGGAACGGCCTCTGGAGATCTTTCTGCTGCGCTAACTCGATGCCCGCAACAAAGCCATACTGACGGATATCTGCTACAAGAGGAAATGCTCTTAACTGCTCCAGACCCTGCGTTAACTGCTCGATGCGTGGCTGGAGACGGTGAAGTGTCTGCTCCTGCACAAAGATATCCAGATTCGCAAGGGCAGCCGCACAGGCCAGGGGATTTCCCGTATAGGTATGACCATGATAGAACGTGCGTCCAGGCCCCAGGAATGCCTGGTAGATCTCTTCAGTCGCCAGCGTTGCAGCCAGTGGAAGATAGCCACCAGTAATACCCTTGGCCAGACCCATAATATCTGGCTCAATCCCCTCATGCTCACAAGCAAACATCGTACCAGTGCGACCAAAGCCTGTTGCGACCTCATCGACAATAAAGAGTGCACCATGACGTTTTGTCATCTCCCAGACAGCCCGGGTATAACCACGTGGGTAGATACGAATGCCGCCAGCTCCCTGAAATAATGGTTCTATCACAACACCCGCCAGTTCATGACCATGACGAGCCAGCACACGCTCCAGCTCATCCAGACAGGGCATATGGCAGTCGGTACAGGAGGGCTGATTGCCGCAGGTACAGGGGACCGTCGAATCAACGGTGATAGTAGGAAAGAAGAGCGAGGTGTAGGCATGGCGATAGATCTCCATGCCACCAATACTCATGGCACCTACGGTATCGCCGTGATAGGCATTGGTAATCGAAAGGAAATAGGTACGCTGGGGTTGATTGCTCTGTTGCCAGTATTGGAAAGCTTGTTTGAGCGCAATCTCCATAGCGGCGGCCCCGGTATCGGAATAAAAGACCCGGCTCAATCTGCCTGGTGCCAGTTCAATAAGCCTTTTTCCAAGCTCAATCGCCTTTGGGTGGGTGAGGCCCAGCATCGTGGTATGAGCGACCTTATCAAGCTGCTGGGTGATTGCGGCATTGATGAGTGGATGGCGATGCCCATGGAGATTGGCCCAGAGCGATGAGACCCCGTCCAGATAGCGCTTCCCTTCCTGATCAATAAGATAGCACCCATCCGCATCGGTAATCACTAACTGCGGTTCGGCCTCCCAATCCTGCTGTTGCGTAAAGGGATGCCAGAGATAGCGTTTATCGTCAAATTCTAACGAATGTTCAGTGGGCATGGTATGGTCCTTCCTGTCTAAGATTGTTCGTCGCTTGCCAGACGAGACGTTTATGAAAGGGGCTCACCATCTGGCATGAAACCTCCATTTTCAGACGAGACGTTTCTGAAAGAGGCTCATCATCCGGCATGAAACCTCCATTTTCAGACAAGACCCATCTGAGAGCCAACTTTTTTGATGATGTCCAGTGCAAAGAAGAGATCCTCATCGGTATGGGACGCCATCAAACTGAAGCGGAGCCGTGATGCTCCCATCGGGACGGTTGGCGGACGAATCGCCACCGCATAGAGTCCCTCTTCGCGGAGGTGCGCCGCCATGTGCATAGTGCGTTCCGCATCACCGATCAGCAAAGGAATGATATGAGTGGCTGAGGCGAGCGTATCAAAACCCAACTGCTGTAAGCTCGTACGAAAAAACGCTGCTTTCTGCTGGAGGCGTCCTGGAAGGTCTGGATCTTCTTCAAGCAGATCCAATGCAGCCAGACTGGCGGCGAGATCGGCAGGCGGAAGAGATGTTGTAAAAATAAATGGTCGTGCCACATTGATGAGAAAATCCTTCATCAAGGTGGTGCCACTCATAAAGGCTCCAATGCTCCCAAAGGCTTTACTCAATGTACTGATGGTAAGAATATTTTCATGGGCCGATTGAGGGAGTTGGGCGACCAGGCCACGGCCAGCAGGGCCCAGACAGCCAGATGCGTGCGCCTCATCGACAATCAGAAATGCTTGATACCTCTCACAGAGCGCAGCTATCTCAGCCAGGGGAGCCAGATCGCCGTCCATACTAAAGACGCTATCGGTTACCACAAATGTTAATCCACGCTGCCCGCTTGTAGAGCACTCTTCAAGCTGCTGCTGTAAAGCGATGAGAGAACAATGGGCATAGGTTCTGGATTGGGCTCCACTTAAGCGGCAGCCATCGATAAGGCTGGCATGGTTGAGCTCATCGCTAAGAATGATGTCGCGTGGCCCGGCGAGTGCGGCGATAATTCCGACATTGGCTTGATATCCACTGGTGAAGAGAAGCGCCTGCTCATGACCTTTAAAGGCGGCCAGACGTGCCTCAAGTTGTTGATGAAGAAACGTACTGCCAGCGATCAAGCGAGACGAACCAGTTCCGCAGCCATACTGTTCAATGGCAGCGCTGGCGGCCTGTTTCAGGTGAGGATGATCGGCAAAGCCTAAATAATTATTGCTACTGAGATTGAGGAGTTTGTGTCCATCGACCGAGATCCAGGGGGTTGAGCCATGGGAAAGAGGAGAGAGCTGTCGGAAGAGGTGGCGATGGCGGATCGCGTGCAGACGTTGCTGCATAAATTCCTGGGCCGTTCTTTTCATCTTGCGACTTTTCCAATCTAAGACGCTGGTTAGTGACGAGCTTGCAATTGCTGTTCTGATCTTAGCATAAGCTGTCAATACGAGCAGTCATGGCTGTAAATAAGTACTGTTTTGAGACGTGATAAAGAATGAAGCAGCGATCCCCGGCAGACGGGGAGCAGCTTCTTCCCAACACTGTATTGTAGAGAAAGTGACGACATACATGACGCAGAGTATTACCGCGCCGTATCGAGAGACTCCTCCATCTTCTTATCGTCATCCCTGGAGAACATCGGCTATCCTGGGACTGCTGTTGCTTCTCTCTCTTGGATGTGCCAGTGTTTTAGCGCGTATTGCTCATCCAGGGGACACGAAGGATGGCCTCTTTTTAGGGCTCTGGCTCGTGAGCTTTCTACCCTATCTGGCAGCCTGCCTGCTGATAGTGAGGACAGGGCCAGCCGTCGGCAAATGGAGATGGGTCGAATGGGGATGTCTTATCGCTGGCGCGCTTCTTTTGCGTGTGATATTTATTCCTATCGATCCTAATCTCTCGCGTGATTCCTGGCGATACGTCTGGGATGCTCGCATCACCCTTCATGGGTATAGTCCTTTAGCGACAACACCCAATAATCCCATCTTTGTGCAATGGCAGGATGTTATTTATCAGAACAGTCGCTATCGAAATGTTCCCAGCCTGTATCCTCCCACGGCCCAGGGAATCTATGTCTTAAGCTATCTGCTCTTTCCCAGTAATCTCTATGGCCTCAAGGGCATTTTTATGCTGTTCGATCTGGGGTCCTGTGTCTTGTTGGCACTTCTTTTACGACGCCAGGGCCTTGACCCCCGGCGCGTCATTTTTTACGCCTGGTGCCCTCTGCCGATTGTTGAGTTTGCGATGCAGGGCCATGTTGATGTCACGACGATCACCTTTATGCTCCTGGTCTTCTGGTTTGATCCCATTCAGAAGCCATGGGGCCGGATTCTCACGGGCTTCTTTATTGCTATGGCAACAATGACAAAATTCTATCCATTGTTGCTCTTGATTGTCGTCTGGAGGCCAAGGGACTGGGCTCTGCTCGCCTCTTGTTTTGGCAGCATCGTATTAGGATACATTCCATTTCTCGTGTTGGGCCACGGCCAGGTTGTTGGCTTCTTCTCACACTATGCCAGCGAGCAGGGTGGAAATGCAGGACCGATCCAATTGACCTCCTATCTATTGGGCCTCCTCTTCTTGCGGCGCAACATGCCGTGGATTCTTTCGCTTCAGACGCTTATCAATCTGGCCGTAGTGAGCGCCGCCGTCGTGATTGTCTGTATCCAACGAATGCGCGGAAAGATCAGTAAGGAAGGGGCCTGTCTCGTCCTGATTGTGAGTGTGTTTGCCTGCTCCTCCCATGTGTTTCCCTGGTATGTGGCGGCCCTTGTCCCCTGGCTCCCCTTTGGCATTGGCTCTTTGTGGGCACAGAGAAGTGACCAGCAGAAGCGACCGCTTCATACACGTTCTATAGCCTATGCCTGTGGCTGGTATTTTGCCTGCATCAGTGTGATTGGCTACTTTTGTGTGACCCCCAATCAGTGGTATGCGTATGATCTCGTAACCTATGGCGTTGTGTGCATTGGACTCGGCTTTATTCTCTGGTATGAGCGAGAGAGCATAGCTGAGACTGTGAAAAATTGGAGCTCTCTTCGTGACAAGAGGTAGTGGGAGAGACGATAGCTGCGTAAAGAAGAGGGCTTTTAGCGGGCTCTTTTCATTCCGCGATAACAGAGGAGAACTATGGAGAAAATACAAGAGCATCCTGAGAAGGACGCTCGCTCCAGGCAGACTCGCCTTAGATATGGTCTGCTGGCTGCCTTAGCAGCATTAGGAGCAGGATTGGTTGCGAGCTTAGTGACCATTACTATAATGGGATTTCTGCGTCTTTTTGCAGGCATTCCAACGCCTGTCGAACTGTTTGGAGATCGTGTCCTGAAACTGTTGAGCGCTGATACCTTTGTCCGAATGCTGGTCACCTTTGGGCATGATTCAAAACTTGGACCGTTGAGCCTGGCACTGTGGGGCATGCTTGCTCTGGGAACAGTTTTAGGTTTACTCTATGCCTTATTGGTCCGCTTACGACTTCCTGTGCAGAGTTGGCAACCTGAGAAACGAGAATGGTTGACGGCTGCTGCTCTTAGCCTCGTCATGATTCTTCTGGCAGTCATCTTGTTTTGGGATGAACTGCGACAAAACTTTTTGGGTCTACCAATTGATCAGGCCAGATTTGCAACGATCCTGGGACTGATTCTTCAGTTCTGTGCCTACGGTTTTATCCTTTGTCTGGCCTATCGGATGTTGATCCCTCATCACTATACAGAAGAGAGTGGATCAAGCGTCCAGAGCCAGCGCCGACGTCAGCTTTTACAGCGAGCTGGTGTTGCAGTGGTTGGGCTCGGTGCAGGAGTAGCGGGTCTGCAACTGGGAAACGAATACAAGCAGCGGTATACCTCCTATGATGGGACACAGGCGCACCCGCATAACGAGATCACCTCACCGATTACGCCCAATGACGAGCACTATGTTGTCACCCAGAACCCAATTGATCCCACCCCCAATCTGGATGTGTGGCGTCTGGAAGTGACCGGCCTGGTGGGTAAAACCGGTACCTACACATATGAACAGTTAAAGCAGTTGCCCTCTACTTCACGTGCAATTACATTAGAATGTATTGCAAATGGGCCTGGGAGTGGCTTAATGAGCACCGCCATCTGGCATGGCGTCACCCTGAAAACGTTACTAGCCCACCATGGTGAGGCGCAAAATACAGCGAAATATGTCTCGTTTTCGAGCGTCGATGGCTATACTGTGAGCCTTCCTTTGCAAGAGGTTCTCGAAGCGGATGCGTTACTGGCCTGGCAGATGAATGGCTCTGATCTTCCCCTCCGCCATGGCTATCCGTTGCGTGTATTGATTCCGGGCCGTTATGGGGAAGAGAACCCCAAGTGGCTCACACGCGTTGATCTTGTCGACCATTTCATTGGCGGCCTCTATTCAGATCAGGGATGGTACAATGGTCAATTGCATACGATGAGCCGGATCGACCATCCTAGAAGCGCTCGCAAGTTTGGCGGACCCATTGAAGTTGGAGGTATCGCTTTTGCTGGCTACCGAGGGATTCAAAAAGTGGAAGTCAGCACCGATGCTGGCACTACCTGGAATACAGCCACACTTACCTCTCCGCTCTCACCGGATACCTGGGTCTTCTGGAACTGGACGTGGCAACCTGCCCAGGCTGGCGACTATACACTCGTCGTGCGAGCCACCGATGGCACTGGCGAGCAACAGACGAGTCATCGACAGGGGACCGTTCCCAATGGCGCGACAGGCTATCATGAAGTAAAGGTCACGCTTCAATAGCGAGCAAGAACGGTTTTCTATACCTGAGAGAGAAGAAGGAGATCCTTCTGCCTCTCTCTTTTTTATGGAAGAGATGACTACGAAAAGACTCGTCAGTCTTGCAGAGGAGTGTATACTTGTGGCAGATCGAAAGTGTCGTGCTACATATCGTATAGATAAAGTTGTACTGAAGCATTTTTGAATAGACTTATAGTGGCTCTCTGAACGCAATTGCAGAAAGAATGTGTGTGTGAGTAATCTTATCTTGCCGAAGCAAGCTACGACAATGCACGAAAGTCGGACCCTCAAAGGTGGGTCGCTTGCTATGATGACTGGTATTATCTGTCTGGCGTATGGGACATTTGCTTTTACCGGAGCTGGTTGGGGACCTCTTCTGCCACCACTATCGACGCAACTTCAACTTCCGCTTGATCAAGTGGGGCTTCTGGTTGTGGCCTGGTCGTTTGGCTATATTCCTGGGGCGTTAACGGGTGGCAACTTTCTTGATCGATCTGGTCCTCGCTTTGTGCTTGCCTTAGCGACGTTTCTGATGACAATCGGAGTCGGTGCATTATTCTTGTTCCTCACTTTTCATGTCAATGTCTTAATCGGGCTGATCTGTTTTTCGGGAGTTATTGGTGCTGGCGGAGGAATGGTTGATTCTACAGGCAACGGTCTGATCAGTACACTGTATAAGAAGAAAAGCGCCACTGCTCTGAATCTCTTTACACAACTATATCCATTATCATCAATGATTATTGCGCTCATTGATGGATTGCTTCTGCTCTGGTTTCATGGTGATGCTCGACCGCCATTGCTCGTCACATTTAGTATGGGTATTGTGACATTGCTTGCAACCATCTTTATGCCGACCCATCTTCCTAAAGAAGAGACAGAGGAGATTGTTGAAGCTCTTGAGCTCCCACTCCCGCGAGCTTCTCTGTGGAAGAGGCTACAAGCGTTACTAACGATCCAGGCACCTGTGGCTTTGGGCATCTTTCTGGTTGCCGGTGTGATCACGATTGTACGTACCTGGGCCGCCACGTATCTGCATGTTATTTATGGACAAGATATAAATGTTGCTGCTACCTGGAGCGGGATCATGCTGGGCTTATCAGTGGTGGCGGGACTTCTGATCTCGCTCATTATTGGTCGGTTGGGAGCCTGGAGGATGTCATTAATCAGCATGAGTGCCTCTATTCTGGGACTGCTCTTGTTGCTCTGCTTCTCATCACAAACGATGGCACTTATCTCGCTCACCATCGCCATTATTGGCCTGACCCCACTGGCGGCCTCCTTTTTAAGTCTAGGGAATGAGCGTAGTCAAGGGAATGTAGGCTCAGTTATGGGGCTCCTCTTCTTTTCGATAGGCATCAGCAATACCATCTATAACTGGATTTTTAGCTTTTTGTTTAATCGTGTTGGACCGTCCTGGGGCATTGTTTTCTGTATCGTTGCCTTGACCGGCGGGATTGTCGCAGCCCTGACCCTTCGCCCACAAGCAAGGTAATGCTCTCAAAGAGCGTCAATGGAAGTGCTGGGGAGCGTTTCAAAAAGACATACGCTGAGCATGCTTACGTGAATACGATCCTGGTGTAGTTTTCTCTTCATTTTTATTTCTGTGCTGTTTTGGAGGGGGTTTGTAGGAAAGAGCAGAATAGTATGGTATACTGGTATCTGGATAGGAATGATCCTGTCTATGGTGTCAAAATGGATACTGTGTTGTATACCACACATGTACTGAAAGGATTCTTTATGTACAACTCACCGAAACGAGTCTTTGTTGTGAGTCTGCTCCTTACAAGCCTGCTCCTCAGCATTTTTGCAGGCAGCGCCTTCGCCGCAGGAAATCATTTCCAGACGGTAAAACCCCTTGCAACTGGTAATTGCACCTCCTCTTATTTTACAGTGACCCTATACAAAGATTTCAATCAGAGTGGCGACTCTCTCTGTTTCCAGGGACCTGGAATCTTCAACCTGACGAATTATCCAGGTTGGAATGATCAGGTAAGTAGCTGGTCCTCAACTGGGTGCACACGTACGGTCGGTGTGATCGTTTTTTCTGTTGATATCAATAGTGGTGGTCTGTCCCAGGTCTTGCAATATCCAGGGAGTGGCTATTCAGGCAACTTCACAGGCACCAACGGAACCATTCCCAACGACTCTCTTTCATCGATCAACTTTGTCGAATGTCAGGTAATTGGGTAACCGAGGAGACTGGCATACTGTAGGAAGATAGTTGTCGTTTTAAACCATGTATATGTCTAACGAATCAGGATCAGAAGACATGTATCCTGTTACTGGTTCGTTAGACATGTAAGTGAAATGAAAAGTATTTTTGCTGCAAAAAAACGCACAGGAGTAGACAAAATCTCAGTCTACTCCTGTGCGTTTAGCTTTTAGATCGAGCAAAACAGTGGAATCTATCTTGACGCCCCTGCAATGTGAAAGTGTGTTTAGACGTCGTGATCATGATCATGAAAGCGCTCATGGCTCGCATCGTGTTCGGTGATAGGATCATGCTCCTGTTTAAACAAGTAGTCATGAAGTTTGCGAGACGCCGTTCCTCGTGGCTGATGATCATGTTTGTTAAACAGATAATGATCGAGGTCGTGAGTATGAGCGTTATGAGAGGCCTGTCGTAAAAAGACAATGCTACAGATGGCACCAATCAGCGCCAACAGACTGATCAAGATCCAGAACGAGAAGGTGATTACCATGTCGGTGCTCCTGTAGCTAGAGGGATACTATTCTTATCTAGATAAACGAAGATATATCAAAATGATCAAATGCTTCATAAATTATTTCATTGTATGTCATAGTTGTGGAAGATAATCGAAAATAAGATTTAAATCAGCTAGGAAGCTGCGTATTATGTGACTATTTTTATACTGTGAATAGGATAAGTACCGATTACAGTAAAAAAGAGTGAATAGTTTCCTGGTACTTTACAGAAGACGAAAAGAAGAAACGAATATGATCCAATCAGTAGGAAAAGGATAGTGTACGCATTCCTTCTTTTCTGAAGGATGAAGAAAGGTCAATGCTTGATGAATATGGGGTATGGTCATCGACAGATGATGCGATTAGGGGTTATTCTTCTCTTTATGAGTTCAGTTACCTGCTCACTTTTGTTTGGCTTCAACGCAACTGCTCTTGCAGCGGCCTGTAATCCTGCTACGCCACTGGATGCCAGTGCCGGGTCTGCAAGTTGTGATATGACAATTAATGCTCAGGTAAACCCGGGTGTGTTGACGCTGACGAACGATGCGGCAGCAGCAGTGCCGGGAAGCCCCTTTACGCTAACAGGAGCAAACCTACCAGGCACGTTTACGTTTACGAGTGTTGTCAAAGATCATCGTGGTCTGGCGCTTGGCTGGACATTGAGTGCAGCCTCATCCGGATTAAAAAATGGCACAACCACGCTCCCTTTGAACCTTACCGGACTGGATGTCAGCTCATCCTGTACGAATGGGACATGTACCAGTACCACCTTTACGGCGGTTACGCCGTTGACGACAACGTCCACAAAATTTCTGACGGCAGGAAACTCTGCGCATACGATTGTCGTAGACGGAGATTACACGAATAAGATAGATGGTACCTTTACTATTGTGGCAGGCTCACCTTCGGGTCTATATAGTGGGATCATTACTATCACGCTTGCAAATACCTTTTAAGGGGTTGGAGGAGGAGGCGGGTTGTCTCCTCCTGGTAAGAATGGATACCAGGAATGTATAAGCAGTGTGTCGTTTTCTCGCCCATCACGTTTTTAAGCTGTATCTGTCTGATCTATCTAGGATGGTTCCTCTGTATGCCAGGAGGTGGATTATTTGTTTCTGCGGCAGCGCATGAGAAGGGGCCTCATTTTAGTATCGAGCCAACCTTTGATCTGCCTTACAACCTTCATCCGCGCAGTTATTTTATATACAATACGACGCCAGGAGCACAGATTATTGACAGGCTTCGCGTGACAAACGATGGAGATGTGCGTGGCACCGTCAGCTTTTATGCTGTTGATGCGACAACTGCGCAGGATAGCGGCACAATGTTTTTTCATAAAGAGGATGCGAAGCACGATGTTGGAGCATGGATTTCGTTGAGCCAGCAGGAATTGACGCTTAACGCAGGGCAGAGTTCAGAGGTTGCTTTTACCGTTACTGTGCCCACAAATGTTCGTCCGGGTCAGCATGGTGGAGGTATTATTGCGCAGGATCTGACGACCCATACTCAAAAAAGCACCACTCAACTCAATAGTGTAGAGATTGGCTTGCAGTCTTTACTGGCGTTAGGCGTTTTGATTAATCTTCCTGGTCCGGTTGTTGAAGATTTACAGGCAACAGGAGTGAGCTACGATAGTGGAAGCAACTATCAACGCGTCTTAGTGGATCTGCAAAATAATGGGAACCAGCTTCTCTATCCCTCAGGAACGTTACAGATTCTCGACGAGCACAAAAGAACGTTGCAGGATCTTCCTCTCTCTCTTCAGACCTTTTTGCCTCAGACTTCTATCTCTTATCCTGTCTACATGCAAAAGATCGCACTGACGGCGGGCAAGAGATATACCGCTATGGTCCATTTGATCTATGGCCACGAGCATACCCTCAATTACACCACGCTTTTTCAGGTTCCTTTTCCAGATCGGGGCCCCTTAAATACGGTTGTTCAGCATCTCATTCCAGCGTCTACAAACTCGGGCGATTTCTTCAGCCAACTCACTCCCTGGCATTATGGTATTGCCATCTTTCTTCTTTTCTTTCTCATCAGCGCCTGCTTCTTCTGGGGGAAGAAGATCTCCGGCTGGATCAGGCAGCTGCGAACAAAAGAGTGACGCAATTGTGTATGGCCTGTATGTCGCCGGTCTATTAACGTAACGATCTATTGGCCTTGACGCGAATCATTTGTCCTATGTGGGTGGACTATTTCCATATATTGATACAGAAATAAGAATAGTCCGTTATACATGACAGATATGAATTTGCGATCCTGCAAGATTTCTTTGTCTATCTATCTTTCTCAATATGTTCTTTTTGTTTCAAGGAGTTTTATTGTGTATACTCTTGTTTTTCGGTTGATTCGCTATCTTGTCTCTCAACGCTGGGGTATGATTTTATTGGGGAGTATTGTTGTTATCGTTGGAATTATCATTGGCCTTACCTCTCGTCAGGTTACCTATCAAACAACTCAAAAAGCTCTTGTAAAACATTATCTCTATAGTGAGAGTGGCGACGATAAAAATAGAGCCTATGTGCAACTGGATGGTGATTCTGCATTGTATTTCCTGGATGAAAAGGATTTTACACCAGCATTGTCTTCCTCTCTGTTGTCGGATCACCCGCTCTGGCAGGTGACGTTTGATCCTGAGGATACCACACAGATTACGGCTACAGCGGGTAATACTGGAACACATCTTGATGGGACAGGAGCACATGTGGCTCAAATTGTAGCCTATGATGAGAATAGTGCGGACCCCAAGACCTATCAGACCAGTGGGTATGCAGCGAATCCCCATGGGAGTTACCAGAATAACTGGCTCATTGGTGGAGGCGTGATGCTGTTAGGGCTGATTCTGGCCTCGCTGGCCTTTATCTTGCCTCACTATCGCAAGAAGCCAGCGCTTATCGGCGGACAATTTACCGGAACACCAGTTCAGGGCTTTCCTGCCTACACACCCAATCCAGGTGCATTCAGCGCTCAACCGCAACAACCCGTAGCACCTTATCCATTTGTCAATGGTGGCCAACCATCATCATCTCCCAACCAGCAATACCCAAACCAGCAGTACCCAAATCAGCAGTATCCCAACCAGCAATACCCAAACCAACAGTACCCAAATCAGCAGTACCCCAACCAGCAGTATCCCAACCAACAGTATCCCAACCAGCAGTATCCAAATCAGCAATATCCCAACCAGCAGTACCCAAACCAGCAATATCCCAACCAGCAGTATCCAAATCAGTAACCCCATAGCGATTATCGGATACCAGTAAGTTCGTTGAGTGTGACCTGAAAATGCTCCCATCTGGTGAGTGCATTTTCAGGTCATAATGATTCTGCGAGATTTCAAATTCTTTTCATCGCGTAGGAAGCCCTCTTTTTCACGTCTGTAAGGGAACGCCCAGAATTTCTTCGGGATGCTTCTTCTCCCTTCTTGACAACTCACGTTAGTTAATGGTACAATTGAAAAAATATGGAAGGGAAAAGACACAGATGGATCATCGGAAAGAGCTCAGTAAGGCTTATAAAGAGCGTGTACCCTGTGGTTGTATCTATAAAATCTCAAATACAGTGAACGGAAACTATATTATTGGTTATGCAGCTGATATGAAGAGTGTTGAGAACCATTTTCAATTTGCGATGGCGACAGGTTCTACCATTCATCCAAAGCTCAAACAAGATTGGCTGTTACTGGGTAGCAAAGCCTTCACATTGGAGATGCTTGAGACATTGGAAAAGCGACCTGAGCAGAGTCAAGCAGAATTTATCGATGACCTCAAGACACTGGAAGCGTTATGGTCTGCTCAACTGGAGAGAGGATAGAAAAGGCTCAGTTGCGGCCCCCCTGTGTTAAATGCGATGAGGGGCCACAGACGATATGGATCAACCAACAATGACCTGACAGTATTCAGGAGGAAATTCTAACCATAATCGTTGCGCAATCTGTGGCCGGAAGGGGGGAAACGTCAGAATGGGAGTTGATGTGACCCCATCAAGTGCTATCAGCGTTCGCCACTGCCCACCAACAAATGAGGTATGGACCACCTTTCCTTCGCAATGATTTGTGTGATCAAGCTGGCGCATTTCCTGAGAGACGCGAATATTTTCTGGACGAAACAGCAAATACGTTTTCCCAGCGATGCTTGTGTTGCCAGCAGTTTGTGCCTTGCCCTGAACGATCAACTGCCCCTGAGTATTCTCTGTCAGACGCAAAAGAACCATATCCGTATCGGTGCTCTCCACAACTTCCCCCGAGAGCATATTTGCATACCCCATAAATGAGGCTACAAAAGGGTTGTGTGGATACAGATAAAGATCAGTAGGTGTTCCACATTGTTGCACCTTACCATCGCGCAAGACCATAATCCGGTCAGACATCGACATTGCCTCATCGCGATCATGCGTAACATTGATAACCGTTATCTTAAGATGCCGGAAGAGTTGCACCAATTCTGTGCGCATATTTTCGCGTAAGCCAGCATCCAGGCTCGAAAGTGGCTCATCCATCAGCACAAGGCGTGGTTCCGTTGCCAGGGCGCGCGCCACCGCCACGCGCTGCTGTTGACCGCCTGAGAGCTCATAGGGATAGCGCTGCCCGACCCCAGGAAGATTCACCAGTTCTAACAGCTGCTCCACCTTTTTGCGGATCTCTGACCCTGGCTTTCGGCGTAAGCGCATGCCGAAAGCGATATTTTTCGCAACCGTCATATGTGGCCAGAGCGCATAATCCTGAAAGACCATCCCGATCTGGCGCTCCTCCACCTCAAGTGCACGTTTCCCATCATAGAACACCTGTCCACCAACCCCGATCCAGCCGCTATCAGGTGCAATCAGGCCAGCGATCATTCTCAGCATCGTCGTCTTGCCACAGCCAGAAGGCCCAAGCAGTGAGAGGATCTCTCCTTCTTCCATCGTCAAGTTGACATCAGAGACGACGTTCTTTGCGCCATAACGTTTATTGAGCTGTTTGATCTGTAGATACGTATTGTGCATAATTTGCCTTTCTCCGTTGCATACGCCCTCCAATTTTTCCCACCAGCCAGGGTAAAACGCGTATTGCGATCAGGGCAAACGCGACAATAGCAACATTGAGCATTGAGAGTGCCATCCCTGGTCCTAATTTAAAATCATTGAAGAAACTGATAATCTGTACCGGCAATGTTGGCTGTCCAGGCGGATAGAGCAGTTCAGATGCCGCAAGTTCAAACATTGTGCCAGTAAATACGAGGAGCCAGATAGACAGCAGGTGGCTACGTAACAGGGGACCAACGATGTGAAAGATGAGTTGGAAGATATTGGCCCCCTGCACACGCCCTGTTTCGAGCATGTTTGTGCCAACCTGCTCCAGTCCGCCAATACTCAGTCGTGTTGCATAGGGCAGATTGCCACCGATGTAAGCGCAGAAGAGGAGCCAGATGGTACCATAAAACTGGATACCATCCTGTCCACCAATCCCAATATTTTCCAGGTACGGAGCGTTCCAGGCAAAGATGTAGCCACAGGCCAGAATAATACCAGGAACGGCAATGGTGACCAGGGTAAACATACTGAGAATGGATCGTCCAGGCAGGTGAGTGCGCCGAATAATAAATGCAATTGGCAGGCCCAGCAAGGTCGTCATGGTTGCAGTGCCCAGCGCCAGCCAGACCGTACGAGACAGGGCATCTAACGCATCTGATCCCTGAGCCAGAACCGCCATATAATTAGCAACGGTCCAATTGCTGGACGTTAATCCATTCCCAAAGGCATGCAGGAATGAGAGGATCAGACACATGCTCAGCGGCAGAAGCAGTGCCAGCGTAAAGACCAGGATACAAAAAAGCAGCGCAGGCCAGCGCCAGAGACCCAATGAGATTGGGCGTGCAGGGCGATTCCGTCCACTAATGACCTGGAATGAACGTCGACGCTGGACGCCAGTCTGTACCAGCAAGGCCAGCGCAATGGCCATAAAAAGTAACAGTGAGAGCGCGGCAGCGGCACTGAAATTGACTGGTGCCGTATTGATTGCCGCATAGATCTGATACGTGACGAGCGTGACGTTTGAACTTTGCGCGATAGTGGCCGCAGTACCAAAGTCGGAGAGCGCTTCAGCAAAGGCAATCAGCCCGCCAGCGAAAATAGCGGGCGCAAGCAAAGGCGTATTAATGCTCAACCACGCACGCCAGACGCGTGCACCAGAGAGCCGTGCCGCATCCTCAAATTCTGAACCCAGCCAGCGCAAAGCTGCGGATACCGAAATATACACATACGGAAATGATTTCAGGCTGAGGACAAAGATGACGCCCGCAGGCGAGAAAAACCCTTTTATCAAAGCATCTGAAAAATGCAAAAATTGATCGGGAATGCCTCCCCGAATCAGAATCAGCGACCAGGCCTCACCAATCAAGAAGGATGGGAAAAAGAAGATGATCCAGACCAGCGTATCCATCATGCCACGGAAAGGAAGATCGGTCCTTTTGGCAAGAATCGCCAGCGTCGTTCCCACCAGCGAGGCAATGAGCGCAGTAATTGCAGAGAGCCAGAGTGAATTGCCAAAGGCTTGATAGTTCAGTGGATCGCTGAAAACCTGTTTCAACGCAGACAGGCCAGGGGTAACATCTGGATTGATGGCATAGATATTTGGAAAGACGCTTTGGAGAAGAATCGCCGCCAGCGGGTAAAGTACCAGTAAGCCAAGCACCACAATCGGGATACCGACCACCAGTAGCATACTTATCAGGCGTAAAAGAGCAGATCTGCTCAATGAAGACGTTACAGAAGGTGAAGTAGATAGCTCTACCTCACCCTGTTCGTCAACAATCGCTACTGAACGATGTTGTTGTGGAACCATTGTTTTAATTCTGCCTCTGCCTTTGCCCATTGGGACACATTCAGGTCAATAAAATTGATGTCAGTGTACTGACGTTGCACTGTAGGTGTGACCCCTTTCACCAGAGGAATGAAATAGGTATCGCCATCAGTTGGATCATGTTGTGTCATCACTGACTGACCCTCAGGAGAGAGCACCCAGTTGACGAACTGTTCAGCACAGGCGGTATGCTTTGAGTGCGCTGAGACGCTGATCACACCAGGCAGTCCAATAACTCCGGAGGAAGGATAGATAATTCCCAGTGGCTGACCCGCCTTGATGGCTCCATAGATAGCTGAGTCCTGCACAATACCGAACTCACGTGCGCCCGTTTCAACACTATTCAATGTAGGATCGTTTGTCTTAAAGTTGATTAAACCATTCGCTTTGAGCTGCTGGAAGAACTGCTTGCCCTGATCCTCACTGCCCATGAGCTGGGATACACCAGCAATCAGTGGATAGGTTGGGCCAGAATAAGCTGGATCATTCATTGCCACAAGGCCCTTGTATTCAGGTTTGAGCAGATCATTCCAGTCCTTTGGTAATCCCGCTGCGGGAACCTTGTTTTTGTTATAGGCAATGGCTCCCACCGTGGTCAGGCTGACTGGATAATAGCTGTTATCGCCGGGCACATACTTCAAGCCCTGTGCGGTGAGATTACTCGTGCTGGGTGATTGCCATTTTAAGAGCAGATTTTGATCATCAAGCGACTGCATCGTCACATTTCCATCGAACCAGGAGACGTCCCAATGAGGGTTATTGCCTTCGGCAGAGATCTTGGCGATGAGAGGACCAGTGCTGTCGTCAACAAGCTTCGTTGTAATGCCAGTCTGTTTCTGGAAAGCTTTGGTGACATCCGAGTCATATCCCTGTGCGGAATACACGGTCAAGCCAGTGGCTTTATCGCATGTTGTACTCGTCGTTGCAGTAGTAGTCGAGCTCCCACCGCAGGCACTTAAAATAGTGACAAGACCAACCAGTGCCATCAGTACATAAGAATGACGGAAAAGAGAAGTGCGCCGTTTTGCATTCACTACGGTATTCATTGTGCTGTTATTCCTCTTTCACCGATACCCGGGTGATAAAAAACCTGGGCCATTTGACCCATTGAGCAAAGCTTAAGGGGAAAGAATTAAGCATTATTTAAACCTTTGTTAAGAATGAGTAAAACCTGTTACAAATAACACATGTTCATTGCAACATGTGTTACAATAAGCATGTGCTACCACACCGTTGTGGGAACGTGCATCATCTCAGATGACATTTCTATCCACCATCCTGAACATTCGTCTGAGTGGAGCGCTTTAGTCATCGTGTTTTAATTGGTCTGATACAGAGGAGATTTGTTTGATGGAATGGGCTGTCATTGTACCCGCATTTCTCGCGTCCCTGGTGGAATTCGTTGAAGCCTTTACGATTGTGCTGGTCGTTGGTGTGACCATCAATTGGCGTAGCGCGCTGATTGGTACGTTCGCGGCGGCTGTTGCTCTTGCGATTATTGTTGCCATCTTTGGCACCGCACTTGTCTATTATATCCCCCTCAATATTTTACGCCTGGTTGTTGGTATCATTCTGATTCTATTCGGTTTGAAATGGCTCAAAAAGGCCATTCTCCGTTATAGCGGCCTCAAAGCGCTTCATGACGAGGAAGCTATTTTTGAGGAGAATATGGCGGAGCTGCGTGCGCGAGGTGAAAATATCCAGAAGATTCAGCCGACAGCGGTGGCCCTTGCATTTAAAGCCGTCTTTCTGGAGGGCTTAGAGGTTGCATTTATTGTCATTACCTTTGGTAGTAACACCTCATCGCAGCTCTGTAGTAGTTCGTGTGGTCTGGGTGGGATTGGTTCAGCTGCACTCGGCGCGGCAATTGCTGGCGGACTGGTTATTCTGCTATGTTTACTGGTACGGGCCCCCTTGAAGCAGGTCCCCGAAAATACCCTCAAATTTATCGTTGGCATTATGTTGACCTCATTTGGAACCTTCTGGGCCATTGAAGGATTTCAGGTAAGCTGGCCTTTTTCTGACGCATTTATTCCCATTCTCGTTGGCATCTACCTGCTGGCATCATGTGTGTTCATAGCCTGGTTGAAACGTCAGAAGCAATCACCGATTCCTGCGCCCAGTGTTCGTGAGAGCCAGACAGTCTAAGGCGTCGGAACGTTGTAAAGAGAGAAAGGGAGCATAGGACGTTGAACGTTATCAAAGCAATTTATAATTTCCTTGTTGGAGATATCATTATTCTCATTGGGATCATCCTTGTTTTTCTGGTGTTTGCCTTGTTCCAATTTGTCGCTGCACTAGCATTCCTGCGACCATATATGGGAGCAATCCTCATTGTCGCGATTCTCGTCGTGCTGGGCCTGACCTTGAATCGAGAACTACGCTCGAAAAAGAGAAAGATGGCCTGAGAAGAGTGATGTCTGAAGTAGCTATGAGAGAGATGCATAGCTACTTCGCCTCGATCAACTTTTATGGGGGTGATTGCGTTCAGTGCGTCGTGGGTGAAGCTGCTTTTTTTCAGTGATCAGTGGAGGGACATGAGATTCATCCTCGACCTGTTTGAGGAAGACCTTCTCCTCAAACTCTTCAAGCTGTTGCTCACAACGCTCAATACTCTTTTTAGCGACCTCACGGCGAGCAGCATCATACCAATCTCGCTCGACGACTCGATCATACCATCGACGAATCTTATCCAGTTCCTGACCAATCTCCTCTGCCTCAGCATACGTAAAGTTCTGGCGAAAGGTTTCGAACTCAATCTCTTTACTAAAATTGACATCGCAATTCTCGATAATCTCATCATATTGCAGATTGCTCTGTGCAATGAAGCCATCGATAATCTTCGTTTCTTCTTCCAGAGGTAATTCATGGAGGGGTAAGAGATGATAATTTCCGCCTTGCTCAGTAATACGCTCAGTAATTTTTTGCAGAGTCACGACCAATGAATCGAGCTCGGGTAAAATACAGACACTTTGTTGGAGATAGAGTGCGCCTATTTTCTTCAACTCACGCCAGACACTGACACGGATACCGGAAGGTTGGCTGGGTACCTGATAAATCAACAGAATATACCGATGAAGATCCATGAATTTCTCACTTTATGACGCAGACAATACACCGGGCCTCCAGTAGCTTACCGCCCTGAAATGAAGCCTCACGACTTGTATTGTACCATACACAGCGCGACAAGAAATCTCCGGACCCCTTTTGCGGGAGGGAGTTGCGGCCTCGGTGCTGAGCTCAGCCTCCCGCATCGCTCTGGAGGAGGCTTGATGGGAATTCACCTTCAAAAAAAGGCGCTTTTTGGTCCTGAACAAGTGCTTTAAAATAGAGCCTACTGCAAAATGCCCCATCAACCCGCTTTCTATGCTATACTAGAAGGGCAGGGGTCTGAATAGGAGAAAGCCCGAATAGGGGATTATAACTGCCTTTGGCAGTAGTGACTGAATACACCAGAAGTATTGTCTGAATAGGATAAAGCCCGAAAGAGGGATTATAACACCTCAAAAACAGCGCTTCCAATGATGCGGCCCTCTAGTCCAAATGGGAGAAAGCCCGAAAGAGGGATTATAACTGCCGCTTACCGCCATTGTGGATTTTTACTCATGATTGTCTGAATAGGAGAAAGCTCGAGTAGGGGATTATAACTGATTGATCATTCTGGGCCCAGTTCCATAAACTGGTTGGATTCCAAATGGGAGAAAGCTCGAAAGAGGGATTATAACCAGGCAAGCTTGTCAGCCAGGCGCGGCAACATCCTGAGTCCAAATGAGAGAAAGCCCGAAAGAGGGATTATAACTTCAATGTACTCGCTCATGCCCTCATCCTTATTATCTGTTTGAATGGGAGAAAGCCCGAAAGAGGGATTATAACGCAGGATCTATCAGTGTTTCTGCCACGCCTTCCGGTGGTCTGGATGGTGGAAAGTCCGAAAGAGGGATTATAACATCTCACAATCATGACAAGCGTCAACACCATCAATTTTGTCTGAATAGGAGAAAGCCCGAGTAGGGGATTATAACTTCAAGATACCTGCAATTGACTGCAAATTATAGTATAAGGTTGGAATGGGAGAAAGCCCGAAAGAGGGATTATAACCTGTGGATGATCATGGATACCAATCACATCAAAAGGAGTCCGAATGGGAGAAAGCCCGAAAGAGGGATTATAACCGTCGAGCGATGGCGATGGATACTGTCGATTGCTTAATGTGGCAGAAAGCCCGAACACGAAGGTGCTGATAATTCCTTTGTTGATCAACCTGGCTTGACTGAGCATGCGTATCATTTCTAATGAACCAGGTCAACATAGTGAAGGTGGACCGAATAGCATCGGAACCAGAGAAAGAAACCTCATCACGAAACGATTTAACAAGCATAAATTAGTATTTTTGACAAAAATAGATAATACAAGTAGGGCGTCTCCTTCCTCAATCGTGAAGCTCCACCATGGTAGCCCCTCCATAATATCCTTTCCCATTGAGCAATGGAGGAGCGACCATCGGAGATCCCCAGCAGAGGAAAGAGACAAGCGGCTTTCCCTACTTTACATTACAATAAGTGTAATTTTTCTTATATCGAATACTACAAGGAGGGAAGGTTGCTTGTCTCTCCTGGGCGAATGAAACGACAGTCGGAAGAGCGGAAAGCCCAAAAGAGAGATGGTAACTGGAGACAATACAAAAGGCCCTGCTCTCTTTTATGAATGTGAGATAAAGGAAAACCCGAAAGAAGATACGACCTTTCTGTCAGATGAAAGACCAATTTTGCGGGAGGTGGTCGTGCCCTCGGTGCTGAGCTCAGCCTCCCGCATCGCTCTGGAGGCGGCTTGATGGGAATTCACCCCAAAAGAGCCTCTTTTTGACACCGAAACAGCGCTTTAAAAAAGAGCCTCACGCAAAATGCCCCCTCAAGCCGCTTTCTATGCTATACTAGAAGGACAGGGGTCTAAATAGAGGAAAGCCCGAATGAGGGATTATAACCATCCGTTGACGCACTCAATCATCTCAAGTAACATCGTGTCTAAATAGAGGAAAGCCCGAATGAGGGATTATAACTCTTTGCAGTTTTGTCCACTCGTCATAAACGAGGACTATGTCTAAATAGAGGAAAGCCCGAATGAGGGATTATAACCGTCGGCTAAAAATTTCTTAGGGACCAGATAGACCGTCTAAATAGAGAAAAGCCCGAATGAGGGATTATAACGGCCGTGTCTCGAACGAGAAGTTGAACTCTATCGTATTAGTCTAAATAGAGGAAAGCCCAAATGAGGGATTATAACCTGCAAATCCTCCATCGGTTCGACCTGGTTAGCAGGCGTCTAAATAGAGGAAAGCCCGAGTAGGGGATTATAACTTCCAATATACCGTGATAGGACTCTTTTTCCCTCGGTCGAAATGGGGGAAAGCCCGAGTAGGGGATTATAACTATGTAGCACAGGAGTGGGCAATTGTGCAGAAAGGCGTCGGAATAGAGGAAAGCCCGAGTAGGGGATTATAACCGGCGATTATTGACTGGTATCAAAGTGGATGCAGTTGTCGGAATGGGGGAAAGCCCGAGTAAGAGATTATAACCTTCAAAATGGTGAAGAGATGCATCAGGCATTTGCTTTTTAGTCCAGACTTGCATAGGATGGTGAGCAAGCAGATGAGGAGCAAACCCTATGAAGATTGAACCTGTCGAGTTAAAAGGCATGCGAGCCCGGCTTGTCCCTTTGGAAGAGGCCCATATACCAGCTCTCTATGCAACGGGACATGATGAAGAACTCTGGACGTATTCGGCTCTGAAGGCAACGACGCTTGAAGAGATGTCTCATCTCGTTCACACCTTTCTGCAAGATCAACGACGAGGCGAAGCGCTTCCATTTGCCATTATTGATCTGGCAGATCAGCAGATTGTTGGATGCACTCAACTCCACTCGATTTCCCAGGAGCATCGGCATGGGGAGATCGGGAAAACCTGGCTTTCTCCTCATACCTGGGGGACCCACCTCAATACTGAATGTAAGTATTTGTTGCTGCGCCATTGTTTTGAAACCCTTGCAATGCTTCGTGTTCAATTTCGGACAGATGGGCGCAATGTTCGTTCGCAACGGGCAGTTGAGCGGCTGGGAGCAGTGCGCGAAGGGGTATTACGCCACAACTGGGTTCTGCCGAATGGCTATGTTCGTGATACCATCTACTATAGCATCCTTCTTGAAGAATGGCCCGCTTGTAAGCATCATGTGGATGGCATGCTCAGATCGGCATTCAAAGACCTTATGTAGGTGTGGGTCTCGTCGTACGCTCTCTCTTCTCATCGTGAAGGTAGATCCTCATAGCAGATGCTGACTCTTCACACAAGTTCCCATGTATCCATCACCATCCCTTTTTCTGCTGAATCGTGGCCTGCCTATGCTGCACATTTTGCCCTGCTGTCAGCTTGGGGAAATAGAGCTCTATCTTTGTTTGTTTCCTGCATCTCTTTACAATCATTTGAGATGGCATCAATTTAGCGGGAGGTGGTCGTGGTCTCGGTGCTGAGCTCAGCCTCCCGCGTCGCTCTGGAGGCGGCTTGAGGGGGCTTCACCCCAAAAAAAGGAGCTTTTTGACCCCAAATCAGAGCCCTAAAAAAGAGCCTCCCGCAAAATGCCCTATCAGGCCGCTGTATATGCTATACTAGAAGGGCAGGGGTCCAAATGGGAGAAAGCCCGAAAGAGGGATTATAACTGCTATCTCCTTTCCTCCTAGAGCTTCCTTAATTTTGTCCAAATGGGAGAAAGCCCGAAAGAGGGATTATAACATGGCAGTCACGATGCCTACATGCCCGACACCAGGAGTCCAAATGGGAGAAAGCCCGAAAGAGGGATTATAACCTTGCTGCGAAGTCGTACCACTGTTTCACACCCGCCTGGTCCGAATGGGAGAAAGCCCGAGTAGGGGATTATAACCGTCTCTATAATAGCTATTCAATGCTTCAGTCTCTTTGGTCCGAATGGGAGAAAGCCCGAAAGAGGGATTATAACCAGGTAATGCGTTCCTCCTTTTTGATATTACGGAGTCCGAATGGGAGAAAGCCCGAAAGAGGGATTATAACTGTAGGTAGTGTTCGATGGGTGCCGATTACCCTATGTGTCCGAATGGGAGAAAGCCCGAAAGAGGGATTATAACTTCAAAAATCACTTACGGGTTTCTGTCGGTTTGTATACGGTCCGAATGGGAGAAAGCCCGAAAGAGGGATTATAACGAAAATAGTCCTCATAGTCGCGAAGTAATTTTTTAAGGTCCGAATGGGAGAAAGCCCGAAAGAGGGATTATAATGAAGGTGCCACTTCACTCGTCTCTTTTTTTCGATCATCGTCCAAGAAAGAGGGATTATAACTACCGTATGCTTGCGCCTCTCTTCCATTTCCACACTGTCCAAATGGGAGAAAGCCCGAAAGAGGGATTATAACAGCTCAATTGATAAAAACGGCAACGCAATGCATCATAGTCCGAATAGGAGAAAGCCCGAGTAGGGGATTATAACGGGGAATAATCGGGGTTGTAAAGTCCGAATGTGAGAAAGCCCGAAAGAGAAATTATAACTGGACGCAATAAAAAAATCCTTGCTCTCTTTTATTGCAGGTAAATGACTTGAAGTGTGGTCACTCCTGGTGCTTCAGGTCGCTTGCTACTGATAGATTGTTCTACAGGAATACAAGGGCTTTTGTTGAAGGATCTCGAAGAAAATAAAAATGAAGCACATAGCCGCTCTCCCAAAACAGGTGGTATTTGGGATCGATTTTTGAAAATTCTTGGGCTAAATCTTTGAACTTTGGGACCAATCTTTAAACAGAGAGTGGCTATGAGCGTAAAATGTTTGGAAAATACCTGTGAAGCCCTGTTCTGTAGTATTTTCGCGCAATCTATGCTATAGTTGGGCGCATTGGGATCTATCATGCTAAGATCTTATTCGAGAATCTATGATGCAATGAAAACTAACACCAGGCAATGAGAAGTGAGGATATTTTTCATGGATGAAGTACAATATACCCTGACTCGTGATGATTTCTGGCACCTCCAGCTCTACGCATTTTCGCGTCGGCAGCGACGGACAATTCGCCTCCGGCTTATCCTCATCAGCGTTGTTTTCGTCTGTTTATTCATCTTTCTGAACGAAATTTTTTCGGGCAATTATAGCCTCTCAATCCTTCTAGTCGTCTTTACCATGTTTTTGGTTCTGCTCGTTCTTCTCCTCATCTTTGGTCTCTTATTCCTTATGATGTGGCTTGCCGCATCCCGATCTAATGAGGTGCTGGGGAAAAAGGGCGTGAACGTCCTCACGATTAATGAACAAGGCGTACAATACCGGAATGAGATGGGCAATGGCACATCATCCTGGCAGGCATACAAGGCTATTGAGGAAGATAAACGCAATATCTATTTTGTAGTGGATCAACCGGGCCGCCTTTTCATGGCGAATCTGATCCCCAAAAGCGCCTTCGAGAGCCCATCGGGTTCATTGCGCATGCGCGAGACTACTGGCAGGAGCAAGCTGAGCAGGTCGCTACAAGCCATTCGTAATGGCCGTTGATAGATCGTACTCCGCCAGGGTGCTTCAGAAGTTGTGTAGGAGGACCTCCTTTCAATCAGTCTACACCACCATGTACCTGCCCTTCTTGCTATCTGGATTGGGCATAGAAACGTTTCTCGTTCTTCTTTGTTATACAGAAAGACCATGAGAGATATGAAAGAAACGTTCAAGATTCTCTGAAGGTGTGCTCAAGCTGTAGATAGTATAGCTTTTTCTCCTGTATGCTCGTGAGGAGGTTATGGAAAAAAAGCTTTGTTTTGTTCATTCAGTCAGATAAGGAAGGAGACGCTGTATGAGTGTCTCCCATGGATGAGCCTCTACCACAGGGATGCCATGGTGTTGTGCCTCTGTGGAGAGCCATTGTCCATAGAGCCAATGAAGGCGGCTCCAGGTCGTGGCAAGATGTGGTGATAGACCACGCCAACGCTGGTTGATATCTTGAGCAATAATCTTTTCCTGTGGTTCCTGTAGAAAGATTGTGCGTATAGATGATCCTGCCTGGGCAGCGGGGAAAACAGCTTCGAGCCCACCAAATACTGGTTGAGTGGCGAGATAAGGAAGAATCCCATCTCCCTCAATAATAAGAGGCGTCTGTGTGAGTAAATGATGATTAATAATCCCTTCAAGTGCCAGAGAAACGACTGAACCTACTTCCTGTAAATGAGCACATAATTCTTCGGGTGATCTGCTCCACACATCAGCGTTTGCCAGAAAAAAGTGGAGGGCTGGAGAGTGTAACGGTGAAACGATCTTTTGCAGTGCAAGCCGAATATCATCTGCCTCAATCCAGGGGACGTCAAAAATTTTGCTTAATTGCCTGGCGGCAGATGTTTTTCCAGCCCCAGAATGACCACCTAACAAAAGAATTGTCCAGGAACGCGCTATTTTTTCCATTCAAACCTTTCAAAGACAAGAAGAGTCTTATTCCTTCCATATCTGGCACATAGCTGGCCAAAGTTGGCCATCATCAATTAGATAGTATACATTTAATGATACAGTTTTTTCCAAAGGCTCTTACTATCGCCTGATTTGTCAACGGTCAGGCTGCGGGAACCGCCAGCGATAGCAGTGGTAATCCTCAGGGCCAGATCTATCTCGAAGCTAGCAACTATAACACTCATACGACGGGTTCGACTGAGGTGGCCTACCACGATTTCAAAATCTGGACCCTGGATTAACGTTTGAGTTCACAAAGTTATAAAGGAATATCATAAGTGAATACCACCAGGAGTGCGGGAGATTAAATTATGGGAAAAGAAATCTCTAAAAATGCTCAAATGCCAGGATGGGGCGCCATCAAACGCAAGCGACGGAAGGCTGTATTGCTTGTGCTGGCCTGTGTTGTGGTGATGGTTTCGGGCATCCTGTTGTTCCTTCAGGTGCAAAATGAGGCTAAACGTCAGGGTCAGGCCGACGCGACACGGCTTGCCACTAATCAAACGCAAGCCGCTCAGACCACTGAGGCTCGAACGAATGCTACCTCGACCAGCCAGTATCAGTTGTTTGCTACTGTTCAGGCTCAACAACAGGCGACCAGCCAGGCATTTATCGTGACTGCCCAGACCCAGCAGGCGGTAACCGCCGCAACCGCAACCGCGAACTCTCTTGCCGCCAACCCTAATCCTTATGTGCCAGGACAGGGTAGATCGGTGTATTTGTCTCCTCTGACCGGCGATTCTGAGGGAGATTCCGCATGGATGCCTCCAGATGGAGAACCCAGCGTGTGCGTATTTAAAAATAGGGCTTTGTACGCCTATCGCATTCCTTGTGAGTTTAAGCCAACTGCTGGAGACGCCTTTAAAAACTTTACGCTGGAAGTGAAAATGACGCTTCTCAGTGGAAACTATGGAGGAGTGATGTTTCGGTACAAGAGATCTCCTAACACAGCGTATATCCTGGGTATTGACTCACGTAACGGTTGTACTCTCTGGTTCGACCAGTTTGGAAAACACCCTTCTACAGCTATCTCTAGACAGTCCTGCCCTTCTTTTCATCAAGGAAGTGAGAACACCATCGGTCTTGTGGCGCAGGGCAGTGCCATTTCCTGGTTTATCAATGGACAGCTTTCAGGAAGTGTCAGTGATACTCTCTCCGATGCAGCAGGAACAATCTCTTTGGTTGCCGGCAACTATAGCAATAGTCAAACTCAAGAAGAGCCCAATTGCGCTTTTCGTGATTTTAAACTCTGGAATCTGGATTGAACAGCCCTGGTCTCTGGCGGCTCCCTTTTTATCGTATGCGATACTACAAAATCGTTGTCTTTGCTCCCCTGACTCCTTTAGGATGAGTGTATTGACCCAGCTCTCTCTAGAGATGTTGCTCTTGCTGAGAAATCTCGGTGGGGGAGGAGGCATGCGTTCATGACTGCCATTGAGCGAACAGCCTATCCTCGTTTTACCCATGTCTCTTCAGTCAAGGAGTTACGTGATATCTATACGTTCTATAGATGGGTACTGAAAGAGGATTTTACAAATCGTAGCAGTCATGTAGGAGAATAAAAAATGGAGATGAAGCTTGAGTTGGTCCCGCTTCCGGTGGCGGATGTTGAGCGAGCCAAAGTGTTTTATGTGGAAAAGATGGGCTTTCATGCCGATCATGATGTACAGCCGGGCAATGGGATGCGTGTGGTTCAGCTTACCCCGCCAGGCTCAGCCTGCTCAATTGTAATTGGGACTGGGATGGGCGAGATTTCAGAGGTCCCGCCAGGATCAATTAAAGGGCTGCATCTAGTGGTCAAGGATATCGTGACGGCTCGCGCAGAGCTGGCGAGCCGTGATGTCGAACTGAGCGAGATCATTGATATGGGCGGGATAAAGTATGTGTATTTGAGCGATCCCGATGGAAACAGCTGGGCATTGCAGGAGATCCCGGCTCATGTTGAGCTGCCATAGCCTGTTATAAACGCAGATATTTCTGCAAACGTTTAATCAGATAAAAGCTTGCTTCAACGGCGGGACCGATGCCCAGGGCAAAGAGCAGGGTGCCAATGCCGACGGTCCCGCCCAGTAAGTAGCCGAGCACAAGGACTGTGATCTCAATGGCGGCACGTACCAGCGAGACACGGATCTTTGTGATTTCTTGGAGCCGAACCATCAAGCCATCACGAGGACCGGCTCCCAGACGGGGAGAGATATAGAGTGCCGTGCCCAGGCCGATGACAGCTACTCCCAGCACATCAATAAGCAGGCGCAGCAAGAAGGGGATGTTGCCCGGGTCAGAGATCAGGTTCAGGCGAATGATCAGATCGACAAAGCTGCCAATCAAGAGCATATTGAGCAGCGTACCGACGCCCGGGTAGACTTTGAGGAAGAGGCTCAGGCCAATCAGGATGGCTCCAACAGCAATATTGGCTGTCCCAAAGGTAAGTGGTGTGTGCTTGCTGATGCCTTGATGAAAGACATCCCAGGGATCCAGCCCGATGCCAGAGCGATAGGTCAGAACGATGCCGAGTGCATAGAGGAAAAGACCAGAGATGACTACAATCATACGGACAAGATAGCTCCATGACAGATAGGTTTTCCACGAGAGTTGGTACATAGCATATTTCCTTTGTTATAAAAAAGAAGATAGTGAAATAGTCTTCAAAGTATAAAGAAAAAAGCGGCTGGTAGCACCAGCCAGGAGAGACTTCTCAGGCCAACCAATTCATATATACGTATGGGGGAAGACAACGCAGGCAAGAGTACAGGCAGTTATGCTACGTTGTCAGACGTTTTTTTTGAGAGTGTTTGATTTGCATCGCATCCACCTTCTCAGTCCCTGACCTTCCGCACCTGTGGTGCTCACAAAATCAATTGTTATGAGCCATCCCAGATTTACGCTTTTGTTGGCTTTCAAGGGAGCCTCTCAAGACGTTCTTGCAGATTCATTTAGTCTAAACGTCAATAATATCTCAGTAGGGTCCTATCGATTTAAGTGAACCATGAATATATAGTTTGTAAAAATGTACCAGCAATGCTAAGATCTTTTTATAGCTTCCGCCCATATTAATTCAAACTCAGTTTTATTAATTTCGTGCTCTTTTTTAAACTCAAAAAATGATAATGGTTGGTCTGCCAGTCCCGGACCTACGCCAGGGTGATACTCCTTATTTGAGCACAACCACTTCTCTCCATACACTTCCACCTGACGAGTTGGCCATTCATCTTCAAACTCAAAATAAGCTGTTCCAACCATTAATCCTAAATCTGCATCATGCTTAAAGTATATTTTCATGTAAAAATATCTACTTCGTGCTTTACTCGAAAAGCACTTTATAAGAGGCTTATCGCCCAATGGTGTTGATTCGTTCAACATTTCGTTATCAATAATCAAAACAGCAAAAAAAGAAGAGGAAGCATGTATACTACTTTACCTCTTCGTTTTTTATGCCTACTAAACTTCTTCTTCAAGAATAAGGTATACTTTATGATAAATATCTGCTACCGAAAGAACAGTTTCAATACTCCTCAAAGAGATAACAGGACTCCTCTCAGCATAAATAGAATAATTCCAATTATACTGGGCTGTACGATAGTAATGCTCAATATAACATTTTCGAGATTCAACAAACAGAATCTCTTGAATAGCTGGGTACAATTGATAAGCTTGAAGCTTCTCATTACGATCTGTCGTCTCAGTCGAAGGAGAGGTGAACTATATTGAAAAATATATTGAAATGTGGTAAAATGTATGTATGGATAACACATATTCACCTAAGCAATTCGGCAAACTTATCGGTCGGACGACCAATACTTTGCAAAAATGGGATCGGGAAGGCAAGCTAAAGGCCCATCGTTCTCCTACGACGAACCGGCGCTACTATACTCATGACCAATATTTGGCATATCGGGGGTTGATAGCACCGGAGCAAGGCTTAACCATTGTCTATTCCCGTGTCTCAGGGATTGCGCAAAAACCTGATCTCGCCAATCAAGTTGAGGCACTGGAAACCTACTGTGCACAGCATTCACTTGTAGTCGATGAGTGGATGTCTGATATTGGTAGTGGGCTCAACTATAAAAGAAAACAGTTCAATCGTCTCATGGAGCTCGTCGAGTTAGGGAAAGTCAGACGCATTCTCATTGCGCATCGGGATCGTTTAGTGCGCTTTGGCTATGAGTACTTTGAAGCCTTCTGCCAGCGACACCATACTGATCTGATTGTGATACATGGGGAAAGCCTCTCTCCTGAGCACGAACTGGTTTGGGATTTGATTGCTATCGTTACTGTTTTTTCTGCCCGGCTTCATGGGCTTCGTTCTTACAAGAAAGTGATCAAAGATGCTGCTCTGCACAAAGATCAGGGTTGACGTCTCCGAACAAGATGCTGCTGCCCTTGAGTTCATGCAGGGCAAATGCAGGGCGCTATATAACTGGTGGATTGGACGCCTCAAAGATGGAGAAAAGTGGCCTGGATGGAAAATAGCCAAAGCCAGTTTGCAAGAGAGCAAGCAGCATGATCCTGAATTGTGCCAAGTCTATGGCAAATTGCTCCATGAGGTCTACTTCCGATTAGATGCAGCCATGCAAGCATTTTTTCGACGCGTGAAGCAGGGTGAGAAACCAGGGTTCCCACGGGTACGCCCGCGCCATAACTTTTTTACGCTCTGCTATCCAGCCATGTACCTCAAAATCGAAGGGGACACATTCATTTTACCGACAGGAGGGAGAGGCAAAAACAAGCAGTACCCGAACATCAAAGCTCATTTAACGGAAGATCCACCTACGCACTTTAAAGAGGTTGCTATTAGTCGTGATGCTGCTGGCCGCTACTATGCTTCTTTTGTTGCTGAACGAGAGGAGGAAACGAACAACAACAATCGAGTCGTGGCCTTCGACCTTGGGATCAAGACCTTGGCAACGGGTGCCAATGAGCAAGGCAGGATCTATCACATTGGTGGCTTTAAGGGGAGTCAATACTATAACAAACAACTGGACAAGATCCGCTCAAAGCGTGACAAGTGCAAAAAGAAGTCACGCAGATACATCTATCTGAGCAAGGTTTACCAACGCGTTTCCCAGAAGAAGCGCAACAAGCAACGGGATAGCCTGCACAAGGCTTCTCATCTCATCGCGCACAAACTGGTTGAAAGAACCGTCGTGATCGGTGATTTGAGTCAGAGGCAGATGGTAGCGAAACAGCATCAAGAGCGCAAAAAGTATCTTAATCGATCGGTCTACAACGATTGGGGCTTATATACGTTCACACAGATGCTTGTTTACAAATGCCAACTGTACGGCAAAGAACTGGTTTTAGAGAATGAACGCAACACGTCAAAAATGTGCAGTGGGTGTGGCAACTTACAAGCCATGCCGCTCTGGAAAAGGACGTATTGTTGCGTCGAATGTGGACTCGTCATGGATCGCGATGAAAATAGCGCTGTCAACATATTGGCGAGGTTCATTACCCGGCGAGGGTCACACACTCCTTCTGTGGAGTGCGGTGTACTGCATGCGGATCAAAACAGCGTAGAAGTCGTGGAGGCTTCCTGTCCGACCCAAGTGTAGCAATTAGGATGGTGGTAAACACGTTTTACTACGTTTTGAAAGGCAGAATGAACTTCTACTATGAACGTTGGAGATGCTAAAGCCTTAGTCTGTGTCCAATCATGAGGATCACAAGAAACGGTAAGATCAGGATGATAATATCTGCTCTTGGAGAGCTGGACTGTGACATCTGAATTATAGACATGGCATTCCTTATTCCACAGAGCGGCCACCACTAAATGAGAAAGATTGGCAATAATTTGCGAATGAGCAGGAGAACCTCCAGTCATCAAACGAATATGCCCATCTACATATTCGTATGCGTGATTAGGGAAAGTTTCAACCATTCTCCAATATTCTTCAACTGTATAAACCTGATCAGGATTCTGCACAATATCACCTCATCATCTTTTTAGAATATACTCCTAAAGAGAAGGTACATGATATGGTATTAATATGCAAGAAGCAACCTATTAATATTATATTATATCTTATGTAAAAAGCTTTCAGTGTATATTACAAAATCAGAGAGCATTTGCTAGCATCTATCATACATACTAATGCTAAGAGCCTGGACATGAGCAATGATCAGGTTCGCATCAAAGTAACCAGTATGGACGGCCAGGATGAGATCTGGTGTTTTTTTATGCTCAAATAGATAAGGTGTCAAAAAAACCTAAGAGCGCTTAAATGGCTTAAATACTTGCTTTATATTTAGCACAAAGTCATAGAGCTAGTATAGCATATGTGATCATATATGGTTCAATATATACCCTCGTGAATGGTAAGCTTATCCTTCTGACTTCTCACCTGTTTCAAGCTCAAATCCAGATAATTTGCCACTATTTTTTACTTCCGGCTGGTATCCAGGAAGAGCAAGAGGAAACGACGTTTGACAGACAGAAACGCTTTGCGAGGTCTCATCTCTGGGATGGTTGGACGGCACGAACAAGGTTGTGTGAGTGGAGCGACGCAATCACTGCAATCGCTTGGATGGGTTGTCGGACCACTCGTTGGTGGGTTCGTGACACCATTGGAACTGGTGGAAGTTCCTTAAATGCCGTTTCGTGGTAACTCTCGCAAAAATGGTCATTTTATAGAAGAAAAGTACTTTAAATAGGGCTCGTGGGCTTTATACCTCTCTATTACACTAACGTTATCCCATTGGAACACTAGCGTGTCATAGAGAGGTATATTTTGAAAAAAACAGCACTATCAGCATCCTTTCTCGGGATGGCTTTTCTTGTTTCTCTTTTCGCATGGCGTTCTACTACTAGTCATGCTGCTATATCACAATGGCAGGCAATTTCTAGTCCGAATAATAGTGGAGATAGCGAGCTTCATTCGATTTCTGCCTATTCTCCTTCAGAAGCATATGCAGTAGGAACAAGTAGCGTTCCTCATTCATCAGACACACTCCCCATTGTGCTTCACTGGAATGGATCAAAATGGACGTTTGTTTCTGATTTTGTTGTTCCTGATCATACGGAATTAGGTGCAGTCACAGAAATATCTCCTTCCGATGTTTGGGTGTTAGGAACAAAAGTCGTTTCTCAACATGTGTATCAAGAAACCCTTACACACTGGAATGGGAAAAAATGGAATCAATTTGCAGCTCCCTCTTCAGCGGTGTCTCGATTTACAACCATTTCAGCGTATTCCTCTACGGATATCTGGGCTGTCGGGGGGCACCAGGTGGAACATTGGAATGGGCAAAAGTGGATGATAGTTTCCGCCGCTATTCCACCCAATGCTGCACTCTACTCATTTGAAGGAATAAGCAGTCATAATAGTAGTGATGTTTGGATCGTGGGATCATATGAGACGGGTGACTACGGTCCTGCTTTTTCTTTTTCTGAGCACTGGGATGGAGTGCAATGGAAACTACAATCAACTCCTACAAGTAACAATGACCTGATGAGGGTCAAGGCTATTGCAACGAACGATGTATGGGCGGTAGGGAACAATCAAGTGTTACGCTGGCATGGACAAAAATGGACACTTGTGTATACTGCCACTGATGATCTTTCTCTGCTTTCCGTTGACGCGCATTCATCACAAGATGTTTGGTGTGTTGGACGTACACATTCAGGTCAGCCATTTCTTTTGCACTGGAATGGAAAAACGTGGTCTACTGTCACTCTTCACGTTGCTGGTGAGTTGAATTCAGTTGTTTCTGTTCCAAATAGCTCTACCTACCTCTCGGCTGGATATAAACTTGCCGGTCCCAATAGAACCTTGATTGAAAAATACAATTAGCAACATTTTTTTCGCCTATGCCCCCATGGTTGTATTACTATAACTATGGGGTTTAACGTATTCTCTTTACGTGTTGCTAGCTATTTGCTTGATAGGTGCTAGTGGATAACTAGAAGCAATAAAAAGGCCTTATTCTCTCTTATGGATATTTGAAGAGGAGCTGAGAATTGGTGTGCTGCAAATTCATAGGTGAACTCTCTTCTCAGTCCGAATAAGGCAAAGCGCGAAAGAGAGAGTATGCGACGGGGGACCAGTTTAGCGGGAGGTGGTTGTGGTCTCGGTGCTGAGCTCAGCCTCCCGCAAAATGTCCTCTCAAGCCGCTTTCTATGCTATACTAGGAGGGCAGGGTCGGAATAGAGGAAAGCCCGAGTAAGAGATTGTAACTGTAGCGTTCGTCTTTGCTGGTACAAGATGTCTTCATGTCCAAATAAAGGAAAGCCCGAGTAGGGGATTATAGCCAGTTGCCTGATCACTTACATCAAGAATGATGTGCTGAAGTCCAAATGGGAGAAAGCCTGCTGGGAAGTATGGCCTTTCAGGTGTGTGCAGAGATTCCACGCTGGGCTATCAAGAAAGATCGTGGCGAAACACAGAAGGCAGATGATGAACTATTCATCTGTTAGAGGAGCCCTATGCAACATCCTGAGTCTAAAGATCTGAATATCTCCTCTGAACAACGAGGAGAGCTTTTTTCCATTCTTATCCGACTCCATCCGATTGCCCCTGGCCAGGTCTCGCCCAGTTCAGGACCTCAGATTCAGGCGGCCTTTCTCGATCTGATTCACCAGAGTGATCCGGCATTATCGCAATGGCTTCATGAGCCTAATCAGCGTCGACCATACACCCTGAGTTTATTGCAGGGCTTTCACCATCTGCCACCGGAGCGACTGGCTGATGCAATGGCCAATAATCGGCCTCTGCCAGTGCTTCCAGGGCAGAGCTACTGGCTCCGTATCACTATGCTTGATGCAACCATTTTTGGTTCATTTGTCAGTCAACTTTTCGTCAAGGCTCACACGCTCACATTCCGCATTGGTGAGGCACAGTTCTCCATCAGTCGTGTGATCAATGCGCCCGATCCTCAGCAGGATAGCTCATCCTGGGCCTCCTATTCATCCTTTGCAGAGTTATCTGCCTTGCGGTCAATACAAAAACAGTACACATTTGAGTTCGCCACCCCAACAGCTTTTAGCAAAGGACAGAAGGCCTGGGGAAAACAGTTATTTCTCTTTCCACTCCCCTCGCTCGTCTTTGAGAACCTGGCGCGTCAGTGGGAGATCTTTGCACCAGCACATCTACGGCTGGCCACCCAGGGCTTAACGTCACGCGATATTGAAAACTGGTGCGATGAACAGATGATCGTCTCATACTATACCCTGGAGACACGCTATTTGTCCGCACATAAATTTGGACATGTGGGTTTTCAGGGAAAAGTGACATACGAAGTGAAAGGCAATCCAGGCGCGCCCATTGCACTCTGGCTTCCATCGCTTGCACGTCTGGCCTTGTTTTCTGGTATTGGATACAAGACGACCGTCGGGATGGGGCAGGTGCGTGCTGGGTAATGCATTGTTGTCGGAAGATCGTGTTCGCAGCTTGCCAACATTGTTGCAATAGCCGAGTTTTTGTCGGAAATGGCCGAGTCTGTATCAAGCTTTGAGTCAGGGTCGCATTGAGATAGCTGCCTTGCAGCAGCTGTGTGTCAGTGCCTTTGCCCTGGATCAGCCAGCGTCGCAGCCTGTTTGGATTAGTATGGATGCGTCAGTAGCAAAAAACTATGCATCCATATATCATATTTTGCTTCAATTATTTCCTGCACATTGAAAGCTTATATAAAACAATATATCGCCATTAATATGAATTTGCTCGACACATTTAAGCAAAACAAGTATCGTTCTATCAGGAAAATTGCATACTTATAGCCTTTCCCAACATGAGATTTGCACATCTATTCATTAGTTTATTCTTCTACTTCATGCTTCGCATCTTCGAATTGGAAAAGGATATCCTGGATAGAATTGAACATGAGTGAAAAACCCATCACCCACAAGCCAAGAGCGCTACCTGTTGCAACATGACCTGTATCAGCGTTGGTCCATAGGGCATCTAGGAGGTCTACTATTGCCTCCTCACTACCCATCTTACCAAGTGCCAAAGCGGCACCACCACCTTTCTCCCTCTGTTGCCGAGTAGGGACGGGATCATTAGCAATAGCACCTTGAAGGAATCTGAGCAAAGCAGTTGATGCATTTTTATGCACCCGTACGCCAAGAAGTGAGATAATATATAATCTATCACCTTTATACTCTTCACTTAATGCCCCATCTCCTAACAAAGCAATCAATTGCCTTGTCACGTCCTCGTCTTTTAATGTGGAGAGAGCATAAATAGCACGAAGTCTTTCTGACTCAATAGAAAATTGAGCTAATTCTTTCAACTTCTGAATACTAAGGTTGCTTTTTATTTTTCCAAGTATGGGTATCACATATTCACGAATTTCGTTATCTTCTAATGCTTGAAATAATTCATGCACTATTGAATTATCAGCTAACTTTCCTAATGATGCTAACGAGCTAATACGTATCTCTCTATTGGGGTCATTCAGCGCTTGTAATAACACTGCACGTGATTTGTTTTTGTCTCTCCAGAGCAATTCAGCAATGTTAGATCTTAATTGAGGCGCAGTATTTGGGTCTATAAAAATGGGAAGCAATGGATCAATCACATCACTTTCTCCATTTTCTATTAAAGGAAGCAGAAACAAAGAACGCTCATCTGTTGAGTGATCAGTATCCATAATAACAGGGAGAACAGCAGAACATATGCGCTGATAGAGCTTTTGGTTTCTTTCTTGATCCCAAAGAGCTGAAGGGAATGTCATTTTCTTTGATTTTTCTAATATTCGACTTATAGAGATAATAGCTTCAACTCTTGTTTGCTTTTTAGCTTTTTCATCTAATGCAATACTTATGACACGTTCTATACCATTTATATCATCTAGATCTGCAATTCCCGGAGCAATACCTCCTTCAAAATATTTTTCATTGAGAAGAAGGGAGATAGATGGCTCACCAGTGGCAATTAAGATGCGAATAAAATCTCTGAGCAAATGTTTTCTGCTATATCTCTCAACTCTTTTATATTCTTCTAAGAAAATAGGTCGTAGCAAATCCGAGATAAAAGGAAATTCCAATTTTTGGAGCACTTCGGCAGCTCCTGATCGAATATTTATATCTTCTTTCTTATTTCTCACCAATGCAATAAAAGTAGAAATAATATCACTTTGTGCGCTTCTATTGCTTAGTAGATGTGTAAGATCATCAAATTGGAAATTCATTTGAGTTGGATCTGTCTCCCAGAGCCAAGCAGCACTCACCTGTTTTGCAATTTCTAACGCATAGCAACGAGTCTGCCGTGGATATGTTGAATCAACAATAATTGGCATCATATGGGTCATAACTGAAGGCCCTGCCTGTATCAATGCTCCAATAGCCGTCGCACGTACAAACTCATCTTCTTTTGCATCACAGAGTGTTTCAATCAGTGCCTTTTGCGCTGATGAAGACGTGCTCATTCTGCCAAGCTCACCTAAAGCCCAGGCAGAAGCAGCTCGTACGGCTACTTTTACTGAATGGCGACGTTGACCACTTTTTCGGTGGACCATCTTCACCACAAAGGGAATAGCCTGCTTGTCTCTTAGTTGCCCAAGAGCCCAAATCGCAGCACATTTGATGAGATCTGATTCACTCTCATTAAAGATGAGAGTACATAAAGCTGGAATAGCACTGATACACGTAAGCGCCCCTAGTGTATGTAGAGCAGCCACTCTGAGAGTAAGCTCATCTCTCTGTTGTTTTCTCGATTCTGGCTTTTGTAAAGCCATCTCAAAGATGAAGTCAACAAGATCTGGCTTTTTCAAAACATCGTCTTTAAAAAAAGGAAGCACCCAAAGTGCTGCAGAACGTTCTGCAGCGTGGCTTGCAGGCGCAAAGATTTTCTGTATCCACATTTCTTGTAACGGCGCTTTTGTTAATTGCAGTAAAAGTGCCCATGCATATCTTTTTTCACTTCCTCTATTATTCTCTACTATATATAACAGTTGCTGCAGAAGAGAATGAATGGAAGGCATACTATTAGCAAAATGCTCCGTTTCTAGAATACAGAGTGCTCGTAGAAACAGGACAAATGGTGTATCATCATCCTTCGCTTGAAGGCCATTTACGAGGAGAAAAACATCTTCAATCCACAGAGCAAGCAGCAGAATGACCTCAGTCCAAGCACTTGTATTGGTTCTATAGGTATTGATGCGTGCAAGAAGAGTTGATCTCTCTGTTTTACGCAGAAATCGCGCAACAAAGAAGCACTGCACTTCGAGAGCGACCCAACTGTAGAAGGAAGAACCCGAGCGTTCCTCTCTGTCATTTTCTTCCTCTTTGACAAGAAGACCGCTATTCAAAACAAGCTGTACAATATCATCGGAGCTACCTTGATATTCAGAGGGAAAAGTTGAAAGCAGACCAGAGACCCATGTAGATAGATCAGAGGAAGAAATACTATAGTGCCATTGCCCTTCTTGCGTTGCCATATTCCAGCTAATCTGTTCCAATACAGAAAAAAAGAGATTGAGTAAAAACGGTTGCATAGCGATTTGCCTCCCCAATTGTCGCACTACCACATAGTGATAAAGCGCTTCCCGTGAAACAGCGTGAAGAGGATTTTCAAAATATGCCTCGCACAGCCACAGTATGTGTTGTGGGAGTTTGGCAAACTGGTAAAACCAGCTTTTCTGGCTGACTTGATGAAGGAGAGCATCTGATTGATCTGGGATCTCGTAAAACCAACGTTTGATATAGGTGTGTATCTGCTCTGTTGTGAAACCTACAAGTTCTATCTCTTCAAGAGGTGCATGCTCCCACACATGCATTGAATTTGCCAGATAGTATTGACGTGTAAAAGGAAAACCAGGATACCCATCATAGCGAGAGGTCACAATAATATGGCTGTGGGTAAGTCGATCAAGCTGCTGAAATGCACGCTGAAGCATCGGTAACCGCTCTTGAGAGACAGTATCAAGCCCATCTAGAAGAAAGATGGTTGGTGCCTTCTCCAGATGGTACTCTACCCAGTTTTTCATGCTTGTAGAAAAGTGATGGGTACGTTGGAGCAGGGAAGCTATCACTTTATACAATGTGTTCTCGTTCTTGTTCTCAAAGAGTTCATCAGCCAGCTTTCCTAGTTGAAGCATAGCAGGAAAAACGAGATGATCTAGAGCAACACCTTCTTCTAGACGGTTAAATTGTTCACGAGCTGTTTTTGCTGAATCCGCACGCAACAACCAACTTTTACCTCCTCCAGCTTCAGACAAAATGACCGTCCGACGACAGGAGCTTCGAATAGCTTGCCATTCAAAAAGCTCTCTCTTCCAATCAATAAAATGATTATCATAGTCCATATCATAGCCAAGTTGCCAGTGTAAGTGCGATATCCAAAACGGCGATGCAACGAGCCAATTCGGGCGTAAAATGTCCGTTTCACCTATAGCTCGATGGAGAACGGGCCTTTTCTCTCTACTGATTGATGTATTATGCACATTAAAATTATTATAAACGACTAATTGTAATTGAGGAAGAAAAACATCTTCAAAATGAAATGACGTATCCATATTCTCAAAGTAGCCAATAAGTTCCTCTCTTAAAAAATTTTTTTCGCTCTCTTCCATTGCTTTAAATCCTTTCTCTAATTTCAAATTTTTCACTTCAATAAATGCAAATTTTTTCTTATTGAATTTTAGATACATCAGGAAAAAAGGTACCCTTTATTGCCAGAGGCTGCCTGATAGTGTATTGTCCTTTCACTCTTGAAACAAAGAAAGGGAAAATAATACCCATGAACTGTAGCACATTTGCTGAGCTGCGTCAGTAGTTCTATCAGACCTTTGGGCGCAGCGCTGATGCCCTTTTCAATCTGTGTGATGCATTGTTGTCGGAAGATCGTGCTCGCAGCTTACCATAATTGTCGCAATTACCAAGTCTGTATCAAGCTTTGAGTCGGGTTGCATTGAGATAGCTGCCTATTTGTCTAAACGTCAACTCACAAAGAAAGAGTTGATTTTGCTGAGAGCGAAGCTTGCCAGGCACCTAGATGAGGAAAATGATAGTGTTCGTTTTTATCCTCTTTGTTCAAACTGCCTGGATAAAGTTGAGACCGTAGGCGGACCTTTACCAAAAGAGGAGAATATCTTTCTTGTCTGAGAAAGAGTAGGACCATTTTAGCGGGAGGTAGTCGTGGTCTTGGTACTGAGCTCAGCCTCCCGCGTCGCTCTGGAGGCGGCTTGAGCAGACTTCACTCCCAAAAGAGCCTTTTTTTGACCCCGAATCAGCGCTCCAAAAAAGAGCCTCCCGCAAAATGCCCCCTCAACCCGCTTTCTATGTTATACTAGAAGGGCAGGGGTCCAAAGAGGAGAAAGCCCGAGTAGGGGATTATAACCTTAGCACTTTACAAACACCATCTATTGACTCACTTTGTCCAAAGAGGAGAAAGCCCGAGTAGGGGATTATAACATTGGAATTAAAGAATTCAACTGTTCAAGAGTGTTTGTCCAAAGAGGAGAAAGCCCGAGTAGGGGATTATAACATTGGAATTAAAGAATTCAACTGTTCAAGAGTGTTTGTCCAAAGAGGAGAAAGCCCGAGTAGGGGATTATAACAGGCTCGCATACACACGCAGCCCAGGATATGCGGCGTCCAAAGAGGAGAAAGCCCGAGTAGGGGATTATAACCAGTATCCGTATGCCTGGGAATAGTGCAGAGATAGGTCCAAAGAGGAGAAAGCCCGAGTAGGGGATTATAACTGTATCCCAAACATGACGTTATATCCGAGGATCATCCAGTCCAAATAGAGGAAAGCCCGAAGAGAGATTATAACTATTTCACGAGCGCATTTGCGGCCAGTTCACTGGCTTCCGTCCAAATAGCTAAAAGCCCGAACAAGGAGATGATAACCTCAAGCAGCCATCATCGTGTATTGATCTCAGGGCGTGGCGTCCGCATAGCGTCATGTCCAAAAGGTGCTACTATAAACTGGAGACTGGGGGGACTTCACCTCCAAAAAAGGCTATCAAGCTGACATGCAAACAAGTTGGCATAGCGAGAAGCCAGGGAGAACTGATCCTCCCTGGCTTCTCTGTTCTGCTGGTAAGGGGTTTATTGTTATGTCCAGTATTTAGCGACGAATAGGCTCGCCGGTGGTTGGATCGAGGTAGAGTGAGCGGGTATCGTCGTTATGGAAGTCGAACAGATTGTTTAAGGTTCCGGCAAGGGCATCAAAGGACTGATTGCCAATGCGTCCAAGCTTCCAGTTATCTTCAATGAAGCGTAAGATGGAGCTCTGGTCGGTGACGGTATGATCGACGGAGTTCTCTTTGGCAAAGGGCGAAATCACCATTAAGGGTAAGCGAGGACCATAGCCACAGCGGCCCTGATAGGCGCCAGCTTTCGCGGCACCGCATGCTCCAGCCCCAGTCAGTGCATCGTTAGGATCATTCGACTGGCTCACAATGGGACCAAGGACGTGGTCGTACCAGCCATCAGAATCATCATAAGAGATGATGACCGCTGTATTTTTCCATTCGCGAGATTTTTGCAGTTTATTGATCGTATTGACCAGGAACGTCTGCTCATCGAGTGGATCAGAGTAGCCAGCGTGACCATCCTGGTAGGCCGAAGCTTTGAGGAAGCTGACTGCGGGCAGTTGTCCTTCGTTCACCGCTGTCCAAAAGTTCTGTAGATCGTACTGGTGGTTCGCCTGATCGGTTTTTCCAATCATCTGTGCAGAAGTTGGTGGGAGATGATGAGGATTGGAGGTTGACTGGTAATACTGGAATGGCTCATGATGAGGGATATAATCAGTGACGGTTGCACCACTGATATTGGTATGGGTTGTGCCACAAACTGTCTGCCCATTGGCAACTGAAGAAGGTGCAAAACCACCCTCAAACCAGCCCCAGGTCAGGTTCTTTGCATTCAGCAGATCGCCGACATTCATACCAGCCATCGAGGCTGTGGTCCCCTTAGCAGAGCAGTCATCATAGGCAGGGTCAATATCATTTAACATCGAGCCATTAGAGGTGACAGGATAGCCAGGATACCCGAAATTAGCAGGGGTAGCTCCATACGTCTGACCTGAGATCAAGTTCAACGCGCCAGGCGTCGAAGGTCCAAAGGTCGTGCCAAAGGAGTTATCGCTCATCGCAAAGTGCTGAGCATAGTTCCAGAGAGCGGTCGTGGTATTGCCATCATAATAATTCATGACAATTGATTTATCGGCACAATGACTGCCAGCAGCAGACTGTACAAACTGGTCCACGAGCCCGTGATCATAGGCCTTCTGCTCATCTGTATAGGCATGGTCCTGATCACATGTGATGGGGGTTGAGCGGTCGATTCGTTGTGGATTGCTGGTGTTTGGATTGGCCGTTAACAAAGCCGGGCTCAGTCCGTTGACTGTGGGCGTATTTTTTCTGGCAACGAAGGCTGGCTCACCAGCTGGATTGGTGGCATAGGGATAGGTGCCAAAATAATGATCAAATGACACGTTTTCCTGGAAGATTACTACTACATGTTGAATAGGGGTCGTTGTGTTGTCTAAATGAGAAGTTGTCTGGTCATTAGTGGCAGAAACTTTTGCTGCGACGCCAGCCGTCGCACTCAGTAAAACAACGACTAAAGTTGCAATCGATGCAATGAATCGCCAATGTTTTTTCATACTGTATTGATCCTTCATGTTATTCGCTCAGAGTGCAAAATGTTCGCGGTATACCATACATAATGAGTGAAGATGGAAGTCCAGCCTCTTGCCCTCAGGGTTATCAGGTTTCCAACTTCAAAAATATTTCTGAAGGCACTCTGACTATAGCTCATGAATGTTAATTTGAGGATAACATTCTGTTAAAAAAGATTCACGATTATTTTGCTCTTATACGAATGGATCAGTTTTTTCGGTTAGAATGAGAAAGAGTGCAATAGGAGTGGAAGGTTGATACTGAGCACGACGCTTGCCAGGGCTAGCACAAAGACGGCAAATATCTGGCTCAATCGTTGCGCTGGGAGTTTCTGGTTCATCTGTGTCCCCACCAATAATCCGGCCAGGCCCGCGGCTGCGAAAAGAATGATCTCCAGCCAGGGAAGGGGTCCACTGTTCAGGTGTCCGAGTAGGCCCGAGGCGCTGTTGATGGCGATAACTAGCAGAGAAGAACCGACTGCATCCTGCATCGTCATACCAAGAAACAGGACCAGTGCTGGCACAAGTAAAAATCCACCACCAACACCAAGAAATCCGGTGAGAAAGCCAACCCCTAACCCTCCGAGCAGCGTCATCCACCAGGATTGACGTTTCCCTTCCCATATGGACTTCTGTATTGGCTTCTTTGGACGAAGCATAATGAGGGCAATGACCAGCATTAATAAGCCAAAGAGGACTAGCAGTATTGGCCCGGAAAGGCATGATGAGATGCGGGCACCAAAATAGGAAGCTATCAGACCATACACACTAAAGAGGAGTGCTTTTTTGATCTTCACATGGCCGGCGCGGTAGTGAAGGACCATGCCAAATAGCGCATTTATGCCCACAATTACCAGCGATGCTGTCACGGCAGTATGGGTGTTCATCCCAAGTCTATAGACAAGGATAGGGATGGTAAGAATAGAACCGCCACCACCTAACGCTCCCAATGTTATGCCAATCAGCGCACCAGGCAGCAATATGATCAATAATGAGAGTGGATCCATGTTTTTCCTTTTCTTCGTTTTTACTTGTCTCTAGCAAGCAGGAGGTTACCAGAGGTCACAGGAGCGGAACAGCACCTCTTGCCTGCCAGTGGATAGACAAGACCCCTAACGAGTTTCGATCAGTTGCTTTTTTTCTACGGGCAGGCCAGCCATCTTCCAGGCTGCAAAACCACCTGTCATATCAATATGCTGGCTGAAACCATGTGCAGCCAGGATGCTGGCTGCAATGGCCGAACGACTACCAGCCTGACAGTGCACCACAAACGCCTGTTGAACAGGAACCTCGTGGAGCCGTTGCTCTAGTTCTCCCAAGGGAATATTGATCGCACCATGTACGTGCCCTGCTGCATATTCGCTGGCAGCTCGGACGTCAATGACTGGAAGATGCTCTTGCTCGAGGCGCCGATGCAACGAGTGCACATCCAGTGCTTGCAGCCTCTTAACTGCTTGTCCTTTTTCTTGCCATTGCTGGATTATCGAGACTGGAAGATAGCCTGTTATCGTATCCAGGCCGATTAAGCTGAGTATTCTTCGTGCTTCGATGGCCTCCTGTTGATCAGCGATCAGTACAAACGGACGATCGTAAGAAAGGAGCCATCCAGCCCATGTCAGAAAGGAACCATTCAGGGGAATATTGATCGTACCAGGGATATGCCCGGCTGCATACGCATTTGCAGCACGCGTATCGATAACTTTCACCTGAGCAGCGAGTTGAACCTGCACCTGTTCCAGCGTCTGTAATTGAGGGAATGGCTGCGTATTCAGCAGGGGAGGGCCAACTTTATTCATACGTTTCATCTCAGCAAAGTAGAACGGTGGCTCGGGTTGGCCTGCCAGGACCGCCTGTACAAATGCTTCTTCATCGTTGATAGAGAAGGCCCAGTTAAAGCGCTGCTCATATCCCAGCGTTGTCTGAGGAATTGCACTCAGGGCACGTCCACAGGCGCTCCCTGCCCCATGACCAGGCCAGATTTGCAGATACTCAGGAAAGTCGTACATCATCTGGAGCGAACGGAAGAGTTGACGAGCTCCTTGCTCCATTGTTCCCTGGATACCGGCTGCACGCTCTAACAGATCAGGGCGGCCAACATCTCCCACAAAAATGAAATCGCCAGTGAAAATGCCTATTGGCTCATGGGCACCGTTATCAGTGATGAGAAAGGAGAGATGTTCCGGCGTATGTCCGGGCGTATGCAGAGCTTGAACGAGAATATTGCCCACTTGAAACGTCTCTTTATCTCGGAGCAAGACAGCTCCAGCCTCTGCCGCATAGCTATATTTCCATTCAACTGGCCCCATATCGGACAGGTAGAGCTGTGCACCAGTCTTCGAGGCCAGTTCGCGCGAGCCTGAGACAAAATCAGCATGGATGTGAGTCTCTGTCACCTTTGTAATGCGCAGACCTTTTGACCGTGCCAACGCGATGTACTGATCAATGGAACGGTGTGGATCAATGACCAGAGCCTCGCCTGTAGCCTGGCACCCAAGCAGATAACTTGTCTGAGCCAATGACTCATCATAGAAGGTACGTAAAAGCATATCTGTTCTCCCTTTCTCTTCCAAAACCTTCGTTTTATTCCGCAATCCGCAACTGTTTGACGACATCGCGCACATCACAGTTCACGGCCCGATTATAAGGAAGTTTGCTGAGGAGTAGCGCCATGCCACAGGTATCTGTCAGGGCCGAATAGGTTAGTCCTGCGCCGATAAAGCCTGCCAGAAGAGCCAGTGGTCTCCAGATAAAGAAGGAGCCCAGTACACTCAGCAGGACAATCGAGCCAGCAAAGCCCCGCACTTGACGCTCCATACTCCAGATCTGTTTTCCTCGGTTAACAGGCTTCTGCGCCTGTTTCCAGGCATTGATGCCTCCTTGTAGCACATGAAATTGTGCCAGACTGGTGGTCTGAAAGATCTTTGCGGCCTGTTCGGCGCGTACTCCACTCCGGCAAACAAGGATAACGGGTCCCTGGATAATCTGGGCTACCTCTGTTTTATGTTCGGGAAGCTTATCAAGTGGTATATTATAGCTCCCAGGGATATGCTCTGCCTCATATTCTGCGGGCGTGCGTACATCGATCACCTTTGCAGCATTATTCCTGGACAGGAGCTCTTCAACATCGTTCACTTCAATTGTGCGCCCAGATTTCGTACCAGTCATGGTCATATCTATTCTCTAACTTTCTCTATGAATAAGAGAATAGAGGGTTTCTCTATTCTCTCCGTTTGCTTGTATGGTGCTATGACACCAATCGAACGTACAGGCTGTTCTCTTTCTTTGGATGCAGGCTTCGTTCAATCGGTTACATATGGCTTCAGGTTGTGATCTCCCTATGCTATCGTCTTTGATGCCATAGAGATCGCCATGGTTACATTGCTACACTAGAAGCTCGCTTTGTGAGTGAGTAGACTGGTACTCTCAAATTTGAGAGCGAGGGGTGATGGTCGCCAGGAATATCTTTCCTTCGTAGTCATCCAGTGGTAAGATACTGGTGATTAAATACTGTGAGCCTGATTCTGTAATTTTTTCTCAATATGGTGCATAAATAGGTTCGATAAGGAGGATAAAACAGCACAAATGAAAGAATTCTCTCCAAAGATGCCATGGGATATCAACATGAACGTGTATGAAACTGAGGAAGAGCTCTTGCAAGGGTTGCGCCGTAACGAGAAAATGGCCTGTACCTGTATGCTCAAGCGTTTTGCGAAGAGGTTTTATCTGCTGGCACGCCGCCTTGTCAATAATGATGCGGAAGCTGAAGAGGTGCTTCAGGAAAGTTTTATCCAGGCATGTAGTCATATTGTCAGCTTTGAAGGCAAAAGTAGTCTTTATACCTGGCTCTATCGCATTGTGACAAATGCTGCACTGATGAAGCGTCGTCGCCACACTCTAGAAACGCTTCCTTTGATCGCTGAAAAAGATGGCGAGAACATTGACTACACAATGACGTTGATCGATGAAGGGAATAATCCTGAAGAGAACATATTGCATGCAGAGGTTCGTAGCGCGATTCGTGAAGCGTTAAAACAATTGCCTGATACCTTGCGCGAGGCATTTATTCTCCGTCATATTGAAGACCTGAGTACAAAAGAGGCCGCCGCCAGGTTGGGTATTGCAGAGTCTGCCTTGAAGGTTCGCCTTCATCGAGCACGTCACATATTACAAACTCTGCTTGCCATCTACCAATAATCTGTCTCTTATCCATGAAGGTTGTGGATGTTGTGTGCTGAACAATTCTCTCGTTCCAGCTTTGCTTTTGATTATAGCACTTCGCCTATTTGCCTATACGCATGCGAGCGATGTTATTCACATGAGAGGGCAAATGCCTTACGTCGGTGGGCCAGACCTGCTCTATTCGGATGTTATTTCCCACCAGTCACTTTTTCTCCGAACCCGCAAATGCGGCGATGAGACCAAAAGCAATAGAAATACTCCCCGTCACATACCGTTGGAAACGCTGAAAGCGTGCATTCCTCTTCATAAAGCGTTGCGATCGTTCCGGCCAGCAGTCCATAAAATGTCAGGCTGCAGAGACCCAGGACCGCAAACAGGCTTCCAAAGAGGAGAAACTGCAGTAGACCAACAATAAACGTCATTAGTTTTACATCGAACAAGAAAAGCATGAAAGGTTACTTGTCTTTCCTGGGCGAATGAAATGATGGTGGGAAGAGGGGAAAGCCTCAAAGAGAGATGGTAACTAGACGCAATAAAAAAGGCCTTGCTCGCTTTTATGAATGTGCGATGGGGAAACCTGAAAGAAGATACGACCTTTTCTGTCTCATGAAAGACCAATTTCGCGGGAGGTGGTCGTAGTCTCGGTGCTGAGCTCAGCCTCCCGCGTCCCTCTAGAGGCGGCTTGAGTGGACTTGACCCCCAAAACAGCCTCTTTTTGACCTCAAATCAGTGCTCCAAAAAAAGAGCCTCCCGCAAAATGCCCCCTGAACCCGCTTTCTATGCTATACTAGAAGGGCAGGGGTCGGAATGGTGGAAAGCCCGAAAGAGGGATTATAACATCCTTACCTCACATATCTAGGACCTGTTTCACAAGGTCGGAATGGTGGAAAGCCCGAAAGAGGGATTATAACTGGTAAGCTTCCAGAGACAATCCATAGGTATATTTGTCGGAATGGTGGAAAGCCCGAAAGAGGGATTATAACATGCCCGCGTCGTCGAGAATCTGACGCACAATTTTGTGTCGGAATGGTGGAAAGCCCGAAAGAGGGATTATAACCTACAGTTGATATCGTTCGTGAAATGTACGAATCTGTGTCGGAATGGTGGAAAGCCCGAAAGAGGGATTATAACGGCCATTGCCTGTACAATGTCTCGGCGTTTGGGCATATGTCGGAATGGTGGAAAGCCCGAAAGAGGGATTATAACACAACCAACAATATGCCTATAACGCCCTTCATACCTGTCGGAATGGTGGAAAGCCCGAAAGAGGGATTATAACTCGTGCTCGATACGGTGACTCCATTCGAATTCCTTATCGTCCAAAGAGGAGAAAGCCCGAAAGAGGGATTATAACCTGAAAAAATTAGGACAATACTGCTATGACTCTAACGTCCAAAGAGGAGAAAGCCCGAAAGAGGGATTATAACTGCTCAGAATAGAGACGGGGGGATATTTCTTTTTGCGTCGGAATAGCGGAAAGCCCGAAAGAGAGATTATAACCCCACTCGGGGAGCAATGCAGCGTAATAATCAGAACTGTACGAAGAAAGGATTATAACGCAATAGTTATCTCCCCATTGAAGTGATAGATGAGAGTCCTAATGGGAGAAAACCCGAAAGAGAATAGGACCCTTCTTACGTTGATGAAAGACCAGTTTAGCGGGAGGTGGTCGTGGTCTCGGTGCTGAGCTCAGCCTCCCGCGTCTCTCTGGAGGCGGCTTGAGGGGACTTCATCCCAAAAACAGCCTCTTTTTGACCCCAAATAAGCGCTCCAAAAAAGAGCCTCCCGCAAAATGCCCCCTCAAGCCGCTTTCTATGCTATACTAGAAGGGCAGGGGTCTGAATGGTGGAAAGCCCGAAAGAGGGATTATAACAAAAGATCTTCAGAATGAAGAGAGTTGAAGCTACTGTCTGAATGGTGGAAAGCCCGAAAGAGGGATTATAACTACCACGCAATAAAACATTTGTCAAGCATTAAAATAGTGTCTGAATGGTGGAAAGCCCGAAAGAGGGATTATAACTTATAGTGAGATACCTCATAAATTCATTGAAGATATAGTCTGAATGGTGGAAAGCCCGAAAGAGGGATTATAACTCAAACGGTGGAAACGCATTCTCTATGATGCGTCCAGAGTCTGAATGGTGGAAAGCCCGAAAGAGGGATTATAACGTTCATCGATCATTTTTGAGAGATATTCCTGTTGCTGGTCTGAATGGTGGAAAGCCCGAAAGAGGGATTATAACCGTCATATACTGCTTTGGTAAGTATGCGCTTCGGTAGTCTGAATGGTGGAAAGCCCGAAAGAGGGATTATAACCGGACGGATTGACATTGCTCGACATCGTCGCATAGCGTCTGAATGGTGGAAAGCCCGAAAGAGGGATTATAACATGTCGATAAAGGATCTGCGCGACGCCGCCATCTTTGGTCTGAATGGTGGAAAGCCCGAAAGAGGGATTATAACGAGAGATATTCGATAATAGCGTCTCTGTTTGTTTTTATGTCTGAATGGTGGAAAGCCCGAAAGAGGGATTATAACGGTTAGAATCTGCTATAGAGCTTCTTAAAAGCGAAAGTCTGAATGGTGGAAAGCCCGAAAGAGGGATTATAACAGCTGGTCCATAGCCATTTCAAAGCTATTTTTGGTGTCTGAATGGTGGAAAGCCCGAAAGAGGGATTATAACTTGTGCGGAGAAGTGTCACGATCTCCGATGCAACCTCGGTCTGAATGGTGGAAAGCCCGAAAGAGGGATTATAACTACTGCTTCCACTGGCCCCTGTCCCTGCAGGGAGGACGTCTGAATGGTGGAAAGCCCGAAAGAGGGATTATAACGCCGGGACTGCCGGTCTGACGGGCATTGCCTCCAGCACGTCTGAATGGTGGAAAGCCCGAAAGAGGGATTATAACTCTCAGTAGCCTGAGCAACAGAACGAACATTGTCGAAAAGTCTGAATGGTGGAAAGCCCGAAAGGGGGATTATAACAAGAGTGTATACCGACATACGGTAGACGAAGTGTTTGATGTCTGAATGGTGGAAAGCCCGAATGAGGGATTATAACGCCACACAGCAAAATCAAAGAATAGCCTTTTTCCAGTCTGAATGGTGGAAAGCCCGAGTAGGGGATTATGACTTGTACAGGCAGTAACAGATAGTAATAGATATGAAGTCGGAATGGTGGAAAGCCCGAGTAGGGGATTATAACTGTTCAATTTTCACTGGACGATAGCATCCATCTTCATGTCGGAATGGTGGAAAGCCCGAGTAGGGGATTATAACTGCCGCTCGTTCGGTCACATGATCAGGAAGCGCAGGGTCTGAATGGTGGAAAGCCCGAGTAGGGGATTATAACGATGTTCATATTGCGATGCCAGAAATTGCAAATGAATTGTCGGAATAGGAGAAAGCCCGAATAGGGGATTATAACGTTCAGTATCTAATTCTTGCTCTTTCTCCATGCTCTGCTTCTGAATGGTGGAAAGCCCGAAAGAGGGATTATAACTGGAATAAAAAATTCTGATTGTCAAGCCATCCAATGGGTTCGAATAGCAGAAAGCCCGAAGAGCGGATTACAACCAGCATCGAGCCCGCTATCACTAAACATCTCCATGAAGCCCAAATAGAGGAAAGCCCGAATAGGTGTTTGAGGCATCATAAAATGTATCCATCAGCAATGTGCTTTGAGAGGTATTTTTCAGTTAGCGTGAGATAGAGTGCAATTGTGGTGCCCATTCTTTTTCAGCAACGGCATGCGATAATGTCTATGAGTGGTTCTTTCTTTTTTGTCGCAATTGGCTCTTTTCTTGCAGACACTTTAGCGGTACTATAGCGTGAAGGAGCGAGCTTTGCTACAGAAAGAAAGGGACTAAAAAAATGTTGGCATATGTGTTCTGGCATCAACGAGCGATGAATGGAGCCAGAGAGGATTATCAGGAGAAGCTGCTTGCCTTTCATGAGATATTGCAAGAGCGGCAGTCACAGGGGTTTATCGGTTCAATAGTCCTGGAGATGGCTCAGGTGCCCTGGATGCCTGAGGGGAGTGAGGTCTACGAGGATTGGTACCTGGTAGAGAATTCATCGGCCCTTGATCCATTGGATGAGGCAGCGGTGACCGGAATCTGTCGAGAGCCTCATAACGCGGTTGCACGTCTGGCCGAGTATGGAACAGGCGGCCTGTACCGCTTAAAGGATGATGCGATCGATCTGACGCAGGTAGCGAAGATTCGCTCTGCCACCTGGTTTAACAAGCCAGCTGGCGTTAGCTACGCTCATCTCTATGAACAGGTGCACCAGCATCGAGAGGTGCAAGAGGACGTTTTGTGGCAGAGACAGATGACGATGGGGCCTGCACTTGAGTTCTGTTTGCATCATACTCAGGAAGATCTGCTCTCAAAACAGATACAGGCTGTGCATGTAGAGGTGCACCCGATCTTTGTGCCTGGCCGCTAAGCCATAGGGCTTCTATTGTAATGGGGAGACAAAGGACTGTTCTTTATGAAATTATTTAAATATTTTAACCTTGCGCTGGCGTTCTTTCTGGAACTGAGTGTTCTGGCAGCCCTGATCTACTGGGGCTTTGTAACCGGTTCAAATCTATTTTTGCGCATCCTTCTGGGCATTGGTACGCCAGTCATCGCTATTATCATCTGGGGCAGATATGGTGCACCAAAATCGGCAAACCAGCTGAAAGGAGTCTGGTACTGGCTTCTGCGTATTGTCTTTGATGCTGTGGGGGTTGTAGCTCTCTTTCTTGCCGGTCAACCTGTCCTGGGGGCGATCTTTGCAGTCGTTGCTCTCATCAACTGTGTGCTTGGCTATGTGTGGAAGCAGTATCCACTGGCATAGATCCTCTGAACCCTGAATGGCTGTATACAGCCAGGTGATTTCCATCAGATTGGTCGCGTGAAAAGAAGATAACGATGTATGCAGGCAGATAATGTGAGTTATACGGCCAGATACATCGTTATCTTCTCACCAGGATCTCTTTGATTTCGGCTATGCCAACTGCTTTTCATAGAGGATCACCTCAAGCGGTTGATAGAGATCTTTCCCAATTTCTTGTTGATAGGTCTCTCTGCCAACTTCGTGGTAGCCATTCTTTTCGTAGAGCTTCTGGGCTGGAATCTGGAGAATAGAGGTATCCAGTTGCAGGATCTGATAGCCAAGAGAGCGAGCATATGCTTCGAGTTCATGAAGAATGAGCTGGCCGTAGCCGCGTCCCTGATAGCTCGGATGGATACGCATGCGTTTGATCTCAGCGCGTTCTGCATCTGTCCGTTTTAAAGCGCCCATTGCTACCACTTGACCGTCGTATTCACCAACCAGAAATTCTCCCTGATTCTTGAGATACACATCCTCAATCGCATAGATATCATCGTCCCAGGGACCACGTCCTAGATAAGCTCCCGTCTGCTGAAGAGCAAATACATGAAGATATTCAACAGCTGCCTGGTCAATTGAACTATAGCGGCGCAATGTAAACATGATCTTGTCTTTCCTACAAAAGAGGCTACACAAAAAAGCTGGAAATAGCTATCAGGGATTGATACTATTGGTCGGATGGGCCCATCTGCCAGTTGGTCGACTGCGCCCAGTCCTCAGCCGCAGTGATAACGATGTCGCACAGGGGATCTTTAATGTCATAATAAAAGTCGACATCATCTGGATGGCGTTGGGAGAGATGCTGTTTGATCAGCGCGTATGCTGCACTGGCGACGGGATGGGCACGCAGGTAATCGCGGAACAGAATGGGATAGCGTTGATTGGGACGGCCAGACGCTCGAATATGAAGATGCATTGGGCGCAGGCTGGTAGGCGGGCGGAAATAGCGTTTCTCCCAGTCCGTTGCAGGCCCTTGATACAGCGGTGGGAGGTGATCCTGCGTAATTCCAACGGCTTCTGTATATCCAAGCGAACCCAGAGCTGCGACAAGCCGGGGCACATTATCGAAATCGTTGATAGTCACCTGTATATCAATAATATCTTTGGCCGCCAATCCTGGGACGGCTGTTGATCCAATATGATCGATGCGAAGTGCGCTATCGCCTAAGACCTCGCGGAGCGGCCTGGCCAGAGCCAGAAAATCCTCTGGCCAATGAGACTGATAGGGAATAATCGTAATCATCGAAACCTCCTGCTACACACACGACCTCGCTATTGTAAGATATTCGCTTTTGTTCGTAAAGAGCGCAGGACAATCATGATGTTCCTCAGTCTCTGGCTGCTTTGCCAGCGGCTCCTGATGAGGTTTTCAGTTACTCCGTGGGCGTCTTCTGGATCTCCACTCTGGGCATGAAGAATACCATCACCAGTCCAACCAGCAGAATACAGAAGCCCATGAGAAAAGCCATATGAATACCCTGTGTCAGGCCCTCCCTGACCGCTCCTAATACCTGATCTAGCGTTCCCTGGCCAAAGGCTGAGAATGGTCCGGCCAGTGCGTGAAGTGCCGAGGGATTGAGTACGATATCTGGTTTGTCAAAGATCTTCAACAATGCGTCGGGGACCCGCTGCTTGATTGCAGTTGGTAGGGCTGCATAATAGGCTGGTGTGTAGTGAGCCACCAGGAATGGACCAATAATTGAGAGCGCAATCGGTCCTCCCATCTCCTGGAAGAAATCCATATTTGCGACGCCCTGCCCAATCTTATGGGGGGGCAGCGAATTCACAATGAGCGTGCTATAGAGTGCCATACTTGTGCCAATCCCCAGGCCCATAAGTGCCATTGCTACAATCATCTGGATCGGCGAAGAATTGACATCCAGGAATAAGAATGCCCCACCTCCTGCCACGATAATGGTCATACCAATGATCGCGAGCAGTTTATAGTGTCCTGTACGCGAAGCCACCTGACCGGAAATGATGCTACTGATCATAGCCGAGATCATCATGGGCATGAGGAGAAAGCCGCTATTGGTTGCCGAGATACGAAGTACTCCCTGTGCATAAAGTGGTAGGAAGGCCATACTCCCGATCATCCCCATAAAGGTAATCATGATGTTCAGTGCTGAAATGGTGAAGACGCGATTTTTGAAGAGGGAGGGATCGATAATCGGTTCTCCTCCGCTCCGTCCGAGGTGCACCTCGTAGAAGCCCAGCAGAATCAACAGCAGCACTCCTCCACCCAACAGACTCGGAATCTGCCAGGAGAGCCAGGGAAAGAAGGTACCAGCCCAGGAGAAGCCAAGCAGGATCGGGACCACGCCCAGGATCAGGAGGGCCGCTCCAATAAAGTCGATTCTGGCCTTGACATGCGACTGTCGCAGTCGTGGCATCAGGAGTAGCAGACCGATCAGTACAAGGAGGATAAAGGGGAGATTAATATAGAAGACCCAGCGCCAGGAAATGTGATCGGTAATCCAGCCACCGATCACTGGTCCCAGGATAGTGGAGAAGGTAAAGATCCCCATCATCCCCCCCTGCATTCTGGCGCGCTGCTGCGGCGGCAAGAGATCAGCAAAGGTCGCCATAGCAACGGGCATAATCCCTCCTGCCCCCAGGCCCTGAAAGGCGCGGAAGAGGATCAACTGATCCATCGATTGTGCCATACCGCAGCATGCAGACCCAAGCAGGAAGATGCTCAGGCCAGTGAGAAAGATACCTTTGCGCCCGAATAGATCGGAGAGCTTGCCGTAAATCGGGATCATAACCGTAGATGTGAGCATAAATGCAGTAGAGACCCAGGTGAAACGATCAAAGCCATGAAATTCGCCGATGATATGTGGCATGGCTGTCCCGGTAATATTCTGATCCAATCCGATAAAGAAGAGAGCCAGCAAGAGCCCGCCCATAGTGGTGAGAACCTGTTTACGGCTGTAGTCTCTCGGTTTCTGCGGCTGAGTCAGCGGAGATGTCTGCGTTGAAGGTACAGCAGCATGTTCCTGGATGGTATTGCCCATAAGGTGGTAAACCCCTTTCAGTTCTTTGTTTTTCTTGATCTGCCATTATGTTAAGAAGCAAGTGGGTAATACCACATCCACCACTCGGGTAGTTTTTGATGAGGTCTGCGAAATGCGTGAAGGAGGCCTGCAAATGGGAGCATACAGGCGCGTCAGAAGAGCTTCAGGTGGCGAGCCACCTCACTGGCCTCCAGACGATTATTGACTTGCAGTTTGCGATAGAGGTTTTTCACATGAGCTTTGATCGTATTGACTGATACGACCAGCTCGCGCGCCATCTGGGGATTAGTCTGACCTGCCACCAGGAGCCGTAAGACGCGTTGCTCCTGGGGTGAAAGCGGCTCGACAGTCAGCATTTCCCGTCTGGTCTGGGGATCGGTCTCTGATGCCATCAGATGAAAGGCATGGAGGATCTGGTGTATGTAGGTACGGAGCCACTTTTCCTGTACTGTGGGAAGGAATGTACGGAGCAGAACGGCCAGTGGCTCGCCCTCATCGAGGAAGAGTCGCATATACCCTTCGCTATGTGTCTGGACTAGCGTCTGTCGAAGCAGAGAGCGGGCCTCCTGTTTTTGTTTGCAGGCTGCATAGGCCAGCACCATCAGAACCTGGATCTCAAGCGCCTCCCGTGTGCGTTGTCTGGCATGTGCAATAGCGAGTAGTGACTCGAACTGTGTGAGTGCAGCTGGCGCGTCGCCTTGCGCCAGAAAGAGGCGTGCCTCTAATAGCTGTAATCGCTCATAAGAGTGCCTTGAGAAGCCTGCTTTGTGCTGGCTCAGAGCAAGGAGGCTGTGTTGTGCTGCTGGTAGATCGCCGAGAGCAAGTTGTAGCCGTATCTGCCAGTTCTGTATATCGAAAAGCAGGGAGAGCACATGGGGTGATTGAATCAATTCTACACGTGCCAGCAGTGCTGTAAGCTGTTGTTGAGCCTCTATCGTCTTCCCCCGGAGATGGTGCAAGAGCGCAGGATACAAATGGATCATTTCTTGCCACTCGACTCCGAGGCTCTGCTTGTCTATCTCTTCCAGTTCACGTTCCCATTGTTCCATTGCCTTCTGATCATTCCGTTCATAAGCAATGCCCATCAATCCATGCACCGCATAGATCACATCTTCCCAGTCCTGTTTTGCTCTGGCCTCACTGAGCACCTGCTGAATATATTCTGTCGCTTGATAGAGCTTGCCTTGCATCAGGAGAATTGAAGAAAGCATGATCGTCGTCGCACGTGTAAAGCTTTTATTTCCTGAAAAAAGGCTGCACTCACGTGCTTCTTGAAGCTTCTGGTATGCTTCGTCTAGATTCCCCTCATTCATGGTCTCCATCCCAATGACTGCCAGGCAGATGCTACGCCAATCAATCTTCTCCGTATGGTGCCCGAGGCTCTTCTGGTGCCTGGTTGGAGGAGGCGGTAGCCAATCAAGTGCCTGACGAGCATATGTTCCTGCTCCAACAATCTCTCCATGCCGCCAGATGACGAGAGCACGAAAGGCAAAGACCTCACCGAGCCTGGCGTAATTTTCACTGGCTCGCCAGCTCTGTTCGGCTCGTTGAAGCCGCTCGTTGATACGCCCTGTTTTGAACTGAATGGCTTCGTTTTCAGCCTGGGCAAACAGGAGTGCGAGCGCTTCGTAGAAGTACAGTTCAGGATGATGTTCCAGAATTGTTTCAGGGATCTGGCTCAACCAATGCAGGAGCGTATGCATCTCATAGAAGCTGGTGGTAGTGCAGATACGCCCGATCAAAAAGGCAGCGCGTTCAAGTTCCTGAGCACTGAGTGCGGCGTCTACAGCCTCTGCGAACAGACCATGATGCTCATACCATTGACTTGCTGCTTGCGCCAGGGTGCGGATCTGCTCTGCTCCCAGTCGGGTCCGCGCCTCTTTGCGCATTGCTTCAGCAAAGAGAGCGTGATAGCGATACCATGGCTCGGCCTGATTGGCCCCTTCTAATGCTTCCAGAAAGAGTCCAGCTCGTTCGATACGTTCAAGCAACATCGCACAATCCTGTTGGCCGGTCACAGTATCACAGAGCGAACCAGTCAGGCGGCTGAGCATACTCGTCTGAAGTAAGAAATGTTGTACCACCTCTGGCTGGGCATTCAAGACCTCGGTAATAAAGTACTCGACAATACGAGGATGCATGGGGAGCGTTGCGTTCAGGCGGCTCTCCGAGCTGCCTGACAGCAGAGCCAGCTGATGCTCTAGCTCGCTGTGCGGTGGCTGTCCAGGCAAGGTAAGCTGGAGCAGACGGAGCCCGGCTGCCCAGCCCTCCATGCCTCTTGCAAAATCACCAATTGCGTCATCGGAAAGCGTTGTGATCTGTCTGGGTGATAGGGACTGTTGTAAGAAGGCGGTAGTTTCGGCGGGAGAGAAACGCAGATCAGCAGTATGGATATCTTGTAACTCGCCTCTGCTGCGCCAACGTATGAGCGGCAATGGTGGCTCACTACGGGTCAGTAAAAGGATATGGAGTGACGTGGGTAAGTGATCAATAAAAAAAATCATCATTGCGTGGATGCGTGGTTCTGTAATAACGTGATAATCGTCCAGAATCAGCAACCCATTCTTGATAAAATGAGTAATATCATTGAGCAGTAGCGTCAGCATCATTTCCTGAGAGGGGAGTTCGAAGGGAGGTTCCAGTTCCGAGAAGAGCAGCGCCAGGGCACTGCGTCCTAGATCGGCATGAAAACTCTGGCAGGCTGCAATGATATAGCGCCAGAAGCGCACAGGATCGTTGTCTCCTTCATCCAGTGACACCCAGGCCGTATGCGTATGGGTTGAATGCGCGGTCGTTTCCCCAGATAGCTGTGATAGCGTTGTGGTCGCGTGGGTCTGGCGCTCCGTGACCCACTGGCTGACCGTGGTCGTCTTGCCAAAGCCTGCGGGCGTTGCGAGCAGGGTGAGTTTGTATGCCATCCCTGCATCAAGCAGGGCTAATACGTCTGGACGCGCAATCAGTGTGGAGGGAAGATGGGGAGGATGAAGCTTTGATATCAGGAGCGGCATCCTCTGCAGTATGAGCGGCTCATCTGCATGATCTTTTTGCCATGATGAGGGGATTGGAGTGTGCCTGATCGTAAGCGCATTGCTCTGCTTTCCATTGTTTGTCGATTGAGGAACTGGAGGCGCGGGCCGATTCTCACCTGTCAACTGAGCTGCGACTTCTTCCAGGCGACGGATAGAGAGATCGATGGTTTTGCCAATATAACGCTTGATGGTCTTGTCCTCATGCGAGCGGTAGCCGTACCAGTAGGTACTGCCGCGTTGTAGCTTCTCCTGACGGGCTGTGTAGTGTATTCCAGTGCGACTGACAAACGAGAACGACCTGATACTGCACAGCCAGGGCACCCATTCAGAGCTTGTTGGCTGTGGAATCTCTTCAGCGATCGCCCCGCCTGTCATCGTGTAGCGCTGTAGCTCTTCTGACCATATGATCCTGTAGGTTGTGCGCCTGGGCATGAATCTCCTCACCCTGAATACTCGTGGTGTATTACCTAACAGTGCAGTATAGCATATACATCGTGTTAGGTAATACACTCACGCGAACGCTTCAGGACTTTTGAATACCCCCACCTTTCTCCCAGGCTCATAGGGTGAACGGCTGGCGGGCTTCAGGGTTTCTGATGTTGAACGGTGATCCGATGTTTATGGCTGTGTCGTCACGGGTAATGCGGTGAGGCCACGTAACAAGAAATTCGGACGCCAGGAAACAGCAGGTGAGGAAAGCTGGAGATCAGGGAGTCGATGGATCAGCTGGGTTAGCGCAATCTGGCTTTCCATACGGGCCAGCGCAGCTCCAATACAATAATGTGCGCCATAGCCGAAGCTAATCAGACGCTTTGGACCAGAAGAGCGTGTGATATCAAAGACCTCTGGATTTTCGCCCATCACCGTATCATGATTGCCTGCTGAGAGCACAATAGCGATCCGATCTCCTCTGTGGAGTGATTTTCCTTTGAACTCTTTATCTTCAGCCAGAAACCGAAAAATGAAGCTGACAGGAGAGTCAAAACGGAGCATCTCCTCAATCGCAGACGGGACCAGGGAGGGATCTTGTTGTAAGAGCGCTCTCTGGTCCGGGTGAGAAAGCAGTGCATAGAGGCCATTGCCAATTAAATTGGTGGTGGTCTCATGTCCTGCAAAGAGCAGCATCGTCACAATAATTAGTAATTCCTGTTCGCTGAGCCGCTCTCCATTCTCTTCGGCCTGTACCAGCGTACTCAAAAGATCTTCTTGTGGATGCTCACGTCGCTCAGCAAGGATAGGTTTGAGCTGCTCTGCTGCATCCTGTAAGATGGCCGCCATCTGCTCAAGCTGTCCCGGGGCAGGAGGAACGGGAGTCAGAAGTGTGAGCAGATCGCTAATGACATGCGTACTCTTGCGCACGTACTCGCGTAGCTCATGGGGAATACCCAGTACATCCAGAATAACCGTTGATGGAAGGGGAAATGCCAGATCCTCAATAATATCAAAGGTTTTTTTCGCAATGAGCTGATCCACAATCTCTGTCACAATGACTTCTATGCGACCACGCAGACGCTCAACCACACGGGGCGTAAAGGCACGATGAACGAGTTGACGCTGGCGTGCATGTTCTGGATCGTCCATGGCTTGCATAAAATTTGTGAGATACGCACTGATTGCAATCAGCTTGTTTCGCTCCTCTTCAGGTAAGGCCTCCAGAACGGGAACAAACGATAGAGGCGCACTATGAAAGCTCTTATCTTGAAAGATCTCCAAAATATCGTCGTAACGGGTAACCATCCAAAAGTTAAAATAGGGGTTCCAGTGGATAGGATCATGCTCACGTAAGAATGCAAAGGTTGGATAAGGATTGGCAAGAAATGAGGGGTCAAGGAGGTTATCCGTTGCGGTTGTGGGATAGAATTGCATACATGTAATCCTTTACTTGAATGTTTGTATTTCACATTTATAGGTTCCATCTAAAGGATAAGCTAATTTTGCCTTCCTTTCAAGCTTACTGGCGGCAAAGAGGACAGAATGTTGATTGTATCTCCATAAGGTGCGAATAACGCAGGCTCTTAAAGTACATTATCCAAGATTTCTGAAGATTGATATGATCATGATTGACTCTTTTCGCATTGTACATTTAGATGTGTGCGCGTAGATGGAGAGAATGAGTGGCATGGAATTATCTCTATCTCTATGTATCGCAGAGAATTGTTCTTATGAAACGTGCCTGCAAGAAATAGCAGCGTCCTGTTTGACGAATTGAAGCTATGAAGTATCTAATGATGGGAGACACGTTGGCATGAGCCAACAAACCGAGAGCGATGCTTATCATCGCTGTCTGAGTATTTTGAGTCTTGTTCTGTGAAAAGGAAGAAAGAGGTTCGGATGGAATATACATATCTTGGCCGTACGGGACTGAAGGTGAGCCGGTTCTGTCTGGGCACCATGAATTTTGGCCCATTGACCAACGAGGCAGATAGCTTTGAGATTATGGACAGTGCGTTGGATCGCGGCATAAACTTTTTTGATACTGCTGATGTCTATGGATGGCAAAAGGGTGAGGGGATCACCGAGCAGATCATTGGGCGCTGGTTTGCTCAGGGTGGTGGACGCCGCGAGAAGGTTGTTCTGGCCACGAAAGTCTATGGCGATATGGGTGACTGGCCCAATGACTCCCGTCTATCAGCTCGCCATATTCGCCAGGCTTGTGAGGCGAGTCTACGGCGTTTGAAGACGGACTATATTGATCTTTATCAGATGCACCATATTGATCGGAACACGCCCTGGGACGAGGTCTGGCAGGCGATGGAGCAACTGGTTCGCGAGGGCAAAGTACTCTATGTTGGGAGCAGCAATTTCGCAGGCTGGCATATTGCACGTGCTAATGAGATTGCGGCCAGGAGGCATTTTCTGGGCCTGGTTTCAGAACAGAGCCTGTATAATCTGAATGCGCGTATGATTGAGCTTGAGGTGCTACCAGCCTGTCAAGAATATGGACTGGCTCTCATCCCCTGGAGCCCCTTAGCTGGGGGCCTGCTTGGTGGAGTATTAAAGAAGAGCGAGCAAGGTCGTCGTGCTGATGCACGTATACAAAGCGAGATTGAGAAAAATCGCTCCAGGCTGGAGGCATATGAAAAGTTCTGTAGCGAGCTCGGTGAGGAACCTGCTCATGTTGCGCTGGCCTGGTTGCAGTCCAATCCAATGGTAACTGCACCAATTATTGGTCCTCGTACGATTGAGCAGCTTGATAATACCATGCATGTACTTACTATTCAGTTAAGTCCAGAGCATTTGCGTCAACTGGACGAAATCTTCCCTGGCCCGGGCGGACAGGCTCCCGAGGCGTATGCCTGGTAATAGTCTCTCTGGCCAGTCTTCCTGATCGGCAGAAATGCGTTCTCTCGACCATTTCTGCCAACCAGGAAGCTGATTACAAGCAGATCGCTCTCCCCTCTTTACGTGCACGTAAAGAGGGGAGAGCGATCTGCTTGTAACGGCGATATTTCCTATATTCTTGGAGAGGTAAAAGCGATAAGGTTGCCATCGAAGTCATAGAAGTAGTAGGAGGCGGTTCCTTGCTCCTCTGAGTATTGAGGGCCTCGTACTTCAATTCCTTGTAGCCGAACGCCAGCGATGGCGGCTTCTAGTCTGTCTGCGGGGATAGCAAAGCTAAAATGTACTGAGCCCCAGCGTTGTTCGCTCGAGTTTGGCGAGTAGATCTCGTAGGGTAAACTGCCTTTGTGCAGGCCAATGCGCTGTGATTGTCCAGGTGCCCCTGTCCAAAACCAGGCCCATTCCTCGCTAATCTCACCTTGAACCTGTAATCCAAGGGCATGGCGATAGAAACTTGCTGATTTCTTCACATCTTTCACGGTTAAAATCAGTTCTGTTAATCCGGCTGTTAACGGTTCCATTGGTTCCTCCCTGGGTATATGATGAGGTCTATCATAGGGATAATCAAGTGGAAATGCAAGCCCCAATTTTTCTTTTCTGTTTCTTTTTCTCCATTTCTCGTGATGATAAAACTTTTATCGCTGATACCGCAAGAAGACCCGTCGCTATGAGCACAAGCACTTTTTCTCGGCAGAGCCAGACTGGTCGCCAGGAACTTTGCTCCTACAGACTTTTCCATTGAATTCCATCTATGATACAATTCCCTTATAAGTAGTAAATGACGTGTAAATAGCTATCTGGCCGGTTCGCAACCTATTCCCTATTGGGAAGTATTTGAAAGAGGAGAGCTGTCTATGTCTTCTCACATGACTCTCTTTTGTTGCTATGCTCAAAAAGAGAGAGGTTTAGCACAACGTTTAGAACAGCAGCTTGCTCCTCTATTAAGACGAGGGGCGGTGGGCGCGTGGAATGAGCTGGCTATTGATGTCGTTGGCGGATGGGATGATGTGCATAGGCACCACTATACCACCGCTGATATTATCCTGTGGTTGGTAAGCCCGGATTTTCTGGCTTCGGACTATCTTCAGAGTGCTGAAATGGTGAATGCGTTGGAGTGGCAGCGGCGGAATGAGGTGCGTCTTGTTCCTATCCTGGCTGAGCCAGCTCCATGGAATGATGGACGTTTTAGCCAGTTAGACCTGCTCCCCAAAAATGGGCTGGCTTTGACCGATTCTGCCTGGCCTGATCAGGAAGAAGCCTGTTATGCAGTAGTCGAAGCACTCCACACCCTTATCAAAGAGCTGGATACGTCACCGTTACAGGCGAAGGTTCAACCAGCGGCCCCACCACCATTGGGCGCACCATCACGCGTTTCAGTTCTGACAGGAACGCTGCCTCTATGGCGCCGCAGGGCGTTCCAATTCTAAACGACATGGCATGTTCCCTTCTGAACCAGAAGAAAAGCCTGGGTAGGGTCCTGCTGAAACCAACGGATTTGGTCGGGAACATTTTTGACCCCCAAGCGATCCATGAGGCTCAGCACACAGGTGTTCAAAAGGGTTAACACATGGGGAACGCTTTGGGTCCGTGACTGACAACCATCTTCCCCCAAGGTCACATCTCGACGCCAGTGCAGTCGATTTTCGATCGCCCAATGCTTTCTCACTACGTCCAACAGACGATCCGCTGACGCGTGTCGCATGGGCACATTGGTGAATCCATAGACCACTTCTTGTCTGCGCTGTCCTGTTTTGCTGATCACCGTGTCACGGGTGAGGCGAAAGACTTGCTCAATGCCACACCAGGTGGCGGCAAACCAGTCATTGAGGTCGGGGCTACAGACGATCTCCCGCCTCTCCACGCGCCCATGACCTTTCTCACACGTCTGGGCTTGCTTCCACCGTCGACGATCAGGGGAGGGATCTTCAAAAAAATCGGCAATATCTTCTCGCAAGGATGGTTGATTGCCTTTGGCTATCAAGACGTAAAACCCACCAGCGTGATGAATCAGGGAACAAAAGTGCCGTTGGGTATGCATCGCATCAGCGCTGACAATGCGTCCTCTAAGTACTGCCGGGTTGAAGAGCGTCTTGGCCGCACTGATCTCATTTTGCTTGTCTCTCACATTGCACTGGGCCAGCATGATCCCTGTGTTGACTTCATACAAGCTCAATTGATGGACCGGGGTCTCTTCTGAGGTCGTTGCCCGAACGGTCTTGCCATCCAGGGCCAGATGGGCATGCTCGTAGGCACCTGCGGGTGTTCGTAAACGACTCGGTTCATCCTGGCAACGACCTTGCGCTTCCCATCGCACAAAGAAATCAGCCAGCAGTTGACTCAACTGTGCAGGATCGACCATGGCCAGGTGATTGCTGTAGGTGGTTTGGCAAGGCATCGTCTTTCGCGTGAGCCCAAAGTGCTGCGCAATGAGCATCCTGCGATAGCGTGCCCATTGAGTGACTCCTTTGAGGGTTTTTTCTCCACAGATCTTGGCGACGACGACCAACGTGAGCACGAAAGCCAGTTCATAGCGTTGTCCCTGACCTCTTCGGGGATCGGGAAGGTGTTGAAAGAGATGATACAAAGAGAGAAAGAGTGCTGGGTTGTTGATTTCTGCCTTCCTCTCGGGAAGGGAAAATGTGGTATAGTCCATGCAGAGTTTTCCTTGAGAGTGTGATTGGTTTTTCTATTCTACAAGGAAAACTCTTCTTTTTCATCTCCATTTTTAGAATTGGAAAGCCCTGATGGCGCCGTTGGTCACTTGCGCAGGTTATACTTTTATGCTTACTCGTTGGAACACTGGTGCTTGCCCCTTTGCTCTGGTATAGGGTGACAGATCCTTTCTCTCACACCGTTCATGCTGTCAAGCCAAAGGCACTCGTGAATAGTACACATATGGCCACGCCAACTGCAACGGCCACCGGACAAGTACTGCCAACCCCCACCGCAACGCTCCAGCCAACGGCCACTTCACAGCCGACGGCGACCTCCATTCCTCAAAATGGAGGTACAATACCAGCAGGCTCACAACCCAATTCTGTGCAGCCTTCTCCAACGGTGCAGCCCACCGCAACGCCCACACCCACGCCTCTTCCATCCTACGCCATGAGCTATTATGTCTGTGGGGATCAGGCCCAATTAACCAATACCACAGCCTGGAATACGGTGGCTTCTGATACCGTGGTGAATGCCTCCGGGTACTCTGGACCTATTCACAGCTATACAGGTGCCAGTGGGAATCCAAAGAATAGCCCGGGCAACTGTTCCGGGTTTTTCCAATGGGCCTGGAATCAAAATGCTGTGCAGGCACAGTGGAACTGGTCCAACGCCTTTTTGCCCAATGGGGCATGCAGTGTATCTGTCCACATTCCTTCCTGGTATGCAGGCGCTCCTGATGCCTATTATGTCTTGAATATTACAGCCAATGGGGGGAGTAGTGCCAGATATGCCTTTGATAAGCAGAATCAGAATCAGCCAGTAACAACCTGGCTGGACCTGCACGTAAATGGAAAGGTTCCTTCGCTCAGTCTGCCAAAGAGCACGAATAACACCTATACCTTCTCTGTAACCCTTACCAGTGGGCGAACGCCACAATGGTACCTTGGAGCAGATGCTATTCGCTTTAACTGTACAACCAGTGCTGCTCAATAACATGGGTGAGCTCTGTCGAAGGATTGATAGTACGATGAACAGGAAGAATGTCGTATGTGGAATCGGGAAGGACAGGAGTTAGGTAATTACCGCTTGCTGAAGCGTATTGGCAAGGGTGGTTTTGGGCAGGTCTATGTCGCTGAACATCTTTATTTGCAGACGCCCGCAGCCGTGAAATTGCTGCTTGATGATATTGAAGATGCACAGCTAGAAAGTTTTCGCGCAGCATTTCTTCAGGAAGGGAGAAGGATTGCTGCGCTTAAACATCCCCATATTCTGCGGGTGATTGATTTTAATATTGAAAAGTCTACGCCCTATCTCGTTATGGAATATGCTGCTCATGGAACATTGCTGGATCGGCATCCGGGTGGAGAGCGTGTTGCTACTGATCTGATTCTGAACTATGTCAGACAGATTGCGGAGGCGCTGGCGTATGCCCATCAGACACGGTTGATTCATCGCGATGTGAAGCCGGCCAATGTGTTGCTGGATGAGCAAGATACTCTTCTCTTGAGTGACTTTGGGATTGCTACCGTTGCTCATCATACCTCATCAAGACGGACCGGTACCTATGCCGGGACTGCTGCGTATACAGCACCTGAGCAATTGCAGGGGAAGCCTGTTCCGGCAAGTGATCAATATGCCCTGGCAATTATGGTCTATGAGTGGATCTGTGGTGAGAGGCCGTACCTGGGTAGTTCTGTTGAAGTGATTGGCCAGCATCTCTCTGCGCCGATCCCTTCACTGCGTCAGCATGATGCTGAGATCTCGCCCGCACTGGAGGCCGTTGTTCAGCAAGCGCTGGCAAAAGACCCTACCCAACGTTTCGCCACCGTTCTTGATTTTGCAGATGCTCTGGGGAGCGCTCTCCATCCATCTGAGGCCAGGCGCTCCTTTCCTCAGACACAGGTGTCTGATCAGTTTCGCGCTTCCCATCAAGAAGATGGGAGTGGTACGAACTGTTCTACTGTGGCTCCTCAATTGCCTCTCGTCTATGAGCAGCCCGGAGGTCGGATCAATGCATTGGCCTGGTCTCCAAATGGGAAGTACCTGGCAGCAGGTGGAGAAGCTCCATCGCTCCATCTCTGGAATCCCCTCACCGGTCAGATAGAGAAAGTCCTCTCCGGACATCTGCAACAGATTACCGCCGTTTCCTGGTCAGTGGATAGTCGTTTTGTGGCGACAGCCAGTCAGGACAAAACGGTACGTGTCTGGAATATCGCCTCTGGTCAGGCCTTTCGTTGTTATACTGGACATGCTGCGAGCGTGAATGGTATTGCCTGGTCACCCGACGGAACACGGCTCGCTTCTGCAAGTAGTGATTGGAGTGTCCATATCTGGGAAGTGGAGACAGGCAGAGTGGTTCAGCGTTATGAAGGACATGATGGACCTGTCTCTGGACTCGCCTGGTCACCTTATGGGGGCTTGATTGCCTCTGCCTCCTGGGACAAAACCGTTCATGTCTGGGAAGTTGCAACAGGGACGCAAACGTGTTGCTATAAAGCGCATGAAGCACGCGTGAGAGCCGTACTCTGGTCGATTGATGGCACCCTGGTGGCCTCGGGTGGAGATGACCATGCTATCCATGTCTGGGAGGCCTCCACAGGAAAACGCGTGTGTTGCTATACAGAAAATACGTCGCCAGTGACGGCTATAGCCTGGTCATTGGATGGCGTACTCATTGCGTCAGCCGCCCTTGATCAGACGCTTCAGATCTGGGAAGCCAGGAGTGGGCAGCAGAGACAGACCTTTCGCGATCAACCCCTCTATGATGTGGCCTGGTCGCCCTCTGCGTCACCCACGCGTCTTCTGGCGGGAGCAAGCGATAGAGTGAAAATCTGGTCAATAGCAGAATAGCCTGCCCGGTCGCTGCCATTGTGCGAACAGATGAGCGTCAACCTGCAACGACGCAAGGGAACACGTCGTTGCAGGTTGATGCTCATTAGTGATATTGAAAACCTATTTACGCTTCAGTGATGGCTAACACCCGAAACGTTTGCGGCTCTACCAGCACATCGATATGCTTCTGGCTCTCCTTACTTTGAAAAGAACTGACCAGCGCCGGGATACCTGCATGTTCGATTTCCTCTCCCTGGCGCCAATGGATGCGTTTGTGTGTGTTCCAGAAGCGCCGGACCTGTGGCAGATCGAACGTCAGATGCGAAAGCGTGTTGTAGTGTGTCCGTTGGCACTGAAGACAAGAAATAGCAATGCCAGCCTGTCTGCCCATCCCATGATACTTTGCTGGGAGATCCTGTGCTTCTTTGATCGTCAGTGTTGCCGGTCCTCCACAAAAGAAGCAGCTTGGCTCCTGATCGATGGCTTGCCAGTAGTACCCATACAGTTCTTTTAGTAGCTGAGCGCATCTGGCTGCGGAACTACTGACCTTCTGCCAGTTGCCGGTATCGCGTCTTCCCCCAAGAAGAACGCGGCAACCCTGGCATCGAAAAGAACATTTCCCGGCAGATGCGTCCTCATTGAGCACGAGTCGGTCATCCCCACACCACGGGCACCACAGACGTGTTACTTCCGTTGTTGGCCGTATTCCTGGCGGATAGATGCCGTAAGCTGCCAACTCCTGGCTCAGATGGGTTGCACAGACGGTACGCAGTGCGATCTTACCTCGATAAATACGTTGGACCAGCGTGGCCTCGCTTACCTGAAGTTGCCGCGTGATTTCATCGTGCGTTGCTCCCTGAAGGTATCGGGCCACCAGTGCTGTGCGCAATGATTCGGAGACATAGCCAAGTGCCTGACTCAACAGAGCACTCAATTCCGCACGTTCAAGCTCAATTTCAATTTCATACGTATCTGGAGCTGCCACTTCGTCTATGTTCCACTCATCCTTTTCCAGACCATAGTCGGATGCTGTGCTCGTAGCCAAGGATGTGTGAGTCATACGGTGGGCACGCTCGTGTTGATCCTCCCGCAGCCAGCGCAAGCAGATATTGCGTGCGATAGCCGCAAGCCATCTTCTAAGAGGCTCAGGCTTTTCACTGCGGCTGCCATACCATTTATGCCGGTTGCGCCATGCTTCCAATAGCGTCTCCTGCGCCAGATCCTCTGCGGCATCCGCGTTACGAACGATGCCAGCACATTTCTGCACCAGCCATGCTCGTTCACTGGTGAAAAGATAGTCAATGGGGAATGCGCTTTGTGTTCCAGCTTGCACCGGTGGCAGTATTACCGTTTCTTCATACGGTGGTAACACCATCATTCAGCTCTCCTTCTCAATCACCTTGATAGATGTTTGCTTCATGGCATACACTTCTTTATCGCGAACGCGGCCAAAAACCTGACACATTGTCCTGTGTTTTTTCCAGCACCTGAATTTAAAATATTCTCATCGCTAGAACGGTGTTCTGATCTTAAGAGTATGTCTTAAGAGCCTGGGGACACGTTTGATGTCCCTTCCAGCTTGAAGAAACGGACGGTTTTTTGTCAAAGATGAATGAAATATACACTTGTCATGTATATGACGTCAGACAATATCTCTTCAATAATGAAGTATCGAGGTTATCTCGATCAGCCAGCATTGGCGGCTCTTAAGACACACTCTAAGACAAACTCTTAGCATTTACCCATGATGACAGAATTGCGACAATCTTGTGATAGTGGTGCGACAGAAGCATTTTATATTTATGAGGAGAATGAAGAAGGTAGAGAGAACTCTCTATATATGAAAGAATGAAGGAGAACTATTTCATGTCCCAAAATGATATAAACTATAATACAACTAAAGAGGCAACATTCACACCGCCCACATGGGAACGGCAAAAATTTCTGGTACTGTTCTTTGCACTCATAAATATCGCGACACCGCTTCTCTTCGTTATTGCGTTTATCGTGAATGGGTTACTCAGACCTGGTTATTCACCTATTCGCCAGCCGATTAGCGACCTGGAACTGGGACCACTAGGCTGGACGCAAAACCTGACGTTTGTGATTTGTGGCTTGTTCTTTATCATCGCAAATGTAGGAATCTACCAAACACTGTACCCAATGCTTGGCAAGATCCGTTCCCAGATCAGTCTGGTACTCATGATCCTTTCAGGTTGTGGGCTGGTCCTTGGTGGGATCTTTACAGAAGGCGTATCGGGGCACCCAGTATTGTGGCATGATTTCCTGCATATTCTCGGCTTCCATCTGCTTTTTGATTTATTGAGCATCGCGCTGTTTGTTATCGGATCGGGTCTGTTAAAAGAGGTGAGGTGGCGGAGCTTCGGCTGGTATTCGCTGGCAACCGGACTGCTCACAGTGCTCCAGATCTTCGGGCCCTACTTTTACAATCATGGGAGATGGACCGCTCCAATTGGTGGGTTACTGCAAAGAAGTATGGAGATTGAAGCCTTTCTCTGGTATGTGGTTCTGGGGGTAATGCAGTTGAAGCGAATACGCAGGAATAGATAAAGCACTGGCAAGAAAGCGGCTCTTGCCAGTGCTTTATCTATCATGCATAAGATCCTACCCCTACTCCAGGTAGCCCACTATAATCTCAGTGGCTTTAAGCTGAGATCTGTAAAATTGGCAAATGTTAGGATGAACGGGATCAAAGAGTACAGGATGCGTACTCTCTAAAGGACAGGCATTGTAATCAGTTACAGTTGTGGTAGAGATTCTTTTGGTAGAGCGTTGTTGCGTATCTGGATGAGACCATGCGAATTCAAGCCAGTATATCAAATCGCCATCTTCGTCTTTGCTGGCCTCACGCCCTATCACTGTTGCGGTTGCCTCCATTCCATACTGTGTGAACCAGGCGTGAAAGCTAGGCTGCAGGATGGCATTGACATCACGCCTCTTCAGAATAAAATAGACTACCATCGCACCAACAAGCATTATGATGATGGTCACTGGAGTGATGTAAACACTCAATGCGACAGGGAGAACAAGAGCTTCGTAGATTATTACAAAGCCAACAACAAAACCGTTTGCGTATGGTAATAGAAGTACGAGAAGTCTTAGGAACATAACCTGCTCCAGACGTTTATTCAAAGCTATAAAATCTCTTTGTTTCAGCTCATCCCAGGACATGTCAGACATAGTGTTCTTTCACTCTCTCGTTATCGCAGAAAACGAACGATTTTGAGACACCTTAGCAGGAGTGCACTATTCTGTTTGGCTCAATGATGAGATTCTCACAAGTAGTCTCCTTACTCTTTTTTGTGGCAATCGAATCGTTGTGTTTCGCCTTTTTCTTACCAATGTCACATTGGCAGGTCAAACGAGCCCATGTTCTCGGTAGCGCTTGCTCTAGTATTGGGTGAAGGTCGATGATGACATACTAATGAACGATAGTTAACCATTCAAACACTTGTATTCATTAGATCTCTAAAAAATCCGCAAAATGTAATGCCACTTACACTCTGCTCTGATCTGTTCCCTTTCTTATGGGCAGATCTAAATACTTTATCTTCTCTCATTATAACTAATCGCCAGCGTAAATTGTATAGATGCCATTTGTTTAATCCAGTCTTTCCCTATATTTCTCTTTAGTACCTTCTCATTAATTGTTTATATTACTATACCTGAATTTAAAATATTCTCATATAATTAAAATGTAGTCTTCATCTTCATCACTACAGACCTGGTTTACTTCTACGTAAAAATGACAATAGGCGTATTCATGCAATTGGATGTATTATTGAAGTGGTAGCTGAGGATACCATACATTCGAGCCAATCCTTCTTGATTTCTATTTAACCCAGTCGGGCGGAGTATTCCGCCCTCTTTCTCATTTGAAAAGGGATCTGCACATATGCATCAGTCACTACCTTCGGTAACCCCACAGCTCGCGTCTCGATTGGAAGAGAGCATTGCTTTCTTTTCCACCGAAAAGCAGCGGATGCTGTCTTTATGTCCTGGTAACCCGTACGGTGCCTATACACGCTCTTTTGGCAAAGCCGTAGCACTTTTGGCACAAAAAGCACATAGCGGACTGTATAATCGTGTTCATCATATCAGCGGTGATGATGTGGGATTTCTTGATGAGATTATTGAGTGGTATCGTAGTTCTGGTGGCATTTGTAGCTTCCAGGTCGTTCCTCTTCTCTCTTCTCCGTCTCTTCTCTGGCAACTGGCGAAACATGGATTTTATCAATCAGGATTTTACAATGTTCTGTACGGCCTTCCTGCTATACAACAGGCCTCCTTCCCACAGCTGACCATTCGTTCTGTTGAACCAGAAGAAAAAGAAACCTTTGTGGATATTTATTTCAACAGTTTTGGTCTTCCAAAGACAGCAGCCTACGGCTATGTTCATGAGAGTATGTCTCGTCTCATAGATGTGTCGAGCAACAACTGTTTCTTTGCACTTGTTGACAAGAAACCAGTAGCCATTGCGATACTCTCTCTGTATCAGCAGGTTGGCTATCTGGCTCTGGCTGCCACACTCCCCTCATTTCGAGCATATGGCTGCCACCAGGCATTACTCCAGGCTCGCATTACCAGAGCAATAAGCCAGGAATGCGAGCTTATTGTCGGTCAGGCTGGCGTGGCAACAGGGAGTCAGCGCAATATGGAACGATCAGGGCTTCGTCTTGCGTATACAAAAACGGACTGGACAATCTATAATGCGCTGGCGGACCCGGACAAAAATACTACTTCCTTCAATCGATAAGGGTAGAGCTTTTGAGGTCTCCAAGAGCTTCTGCAACCTGTATTTGGTAGTGGGTCACATCAATTTTTCTCGGATTGGTTGAATGGAGAACAAACTTCTCAGCATGAAGAGTAGCGTCCCAGGCTTGTTGTAAGTTTCCCATTTTTATGTGCGTCGGAACCTGATTGGCGTATAAAACAAAATACAGGGTATCCATAAATTCTACAATGTAAATTAGCTTGACAAGCCAGTCGGAATTCTGACAGAGGAATGTAGGTGGTAGTCTAAAATAGGAGAAAAACAAGAATTTTGATGTAACAAAGTATCACTTTAGACGTATAAGCTGTAATTAGGATAAAGGAGTAAAAAAATATGAATAACTACACCGAATTTCTCAAAGCTTTTGGACCATACTTTACTCAAATAAAAGATCGTTTTCAGGCTACAGAAACATTTTCAACTGACCTTTTGAAGCAACTAGAGGAAAATCTTCTAGCTGCTAACGTCAGCCCTCAGGCAACTCAAATGGTCAGCGAGAAATTGTGGCACCTGGCTGAAGGCGATTTTATTCACTCTGGAGAAGATGCATATCTTGCTCTTCATAATGAACTTGTATCCCTCCTCGAAACTCCTTTGAATGTTCTTTCATCACGGCCTCAAAAGCTGTTTGAGGTAAAAATACTCATAGGATGGCCTGATTCAGGGGTCACAACCACTGCAGTAAAATTAGCTTATCATCTGAAAAAGGCTGGTAAAAATGTGTTCCTCATATCAGATGCCCTTATCTATTCCACAAAAACTAAGAATTTGAGAAAGCAGATAAGAGAGAACACTATTGATGTTCAAAATCCAGATCAGGCCGTCGATTCTATTGACACAATGTGCAATTTTCTACAATCAACACTGTTTACAGAACCGATGAGTATCATTATCGATTTCCCCACGCACCTTATAGGTGGAAACACAAGAAGTCATGAGCTTTCTAAGCTACACGACATGATGAGTAAAAAATATCCTGAAGCATCTGTTGAAAATATTGGCATATTTGATGCAGAGAATGGGCAACAATTTGTACCACAATTCCGTCGTATGTTTTCTTATGATCGCCTTAAAAGTGTCATTCTCACAAAAGTAGATACGAGCCCAAAAGTAGGATGTGCTTTTGCATTAGTGGATGACATAGGGGCGCCAATCACTTTCCTTGGAATAGGAGCAGATATCGAACATCTCGTTTTATTGGATCCTGGAAAGTTTGTAGATGCTCTTTTTTTACTATAGTGAAAGTTCGTTGCTCGCACCAGAGCAACAAATATCCCCTCCATCCGAACTGCCAAACGAGCCGAATTGGTACATCGTCCTGATTTAGAGACGGAACATGTGGTTTTTGCTCTCGGCTGGACACCTCCTGATGATCAAAGGCTCTCTTGTTAGAGGAAAAAGTGTCCTTACGTTTTTAGGAAGAACCACATGTCTCTTCAATCTATCCCTTTAGAGGAACCTGAGGATACAATGCTGATGCTTAGCAAGTTGTCCTCACCGCTTCCTGTCAAGATGATTCCTTCTGTTCGTACGTCCTGGCTGATGCGACCCTATCAGGTTGGTGAGCCAGCGCGTACCAGTACATTCCCTTCCTTGAGGATTCCCTCTACTGCTCCACCCTCTCTTCGCCAATATTCGATGCCACCAAGCATTTCTTTGACCTGAAAGCCCAGGGCGCTTAGCCTTGCCGCTGCCTTTGTGGCAGCATTACAGGCAGGAGACCAGCAATAAATGATCAGGGGCTTGTCTTGAGAGAATGCTTTCATGGTGTCTGCAGTAATAGTTCGATAGGGGAGATTTATGGCACCAGGAATATGGCACTCCTCAAAATCCTGGGTACTCCGTGCATCAATCAGGACAAAGCCATCGTAACCGCGCTGGAGATCTCCCATGACATCTGAGACATCTGTTTCAACTGCCAGTCTCGCAAAAAAGTGCTGATGGGCAGCTTTGGACGGCGCTGCTGGTATTTCCAGGACCAGTGAAACAGGGGTATTTTGTGTCATCGTTTTGCTTCCTTTGGTGGGAATGGACTTGGGCACCACTGTTGGTGCAGGTCAACTCTACCATAGACAGCGGCATCAGCGTTCGCTATACTTTTTGATGAGGAACATCACTCTTTTTGATGGAGAACCACCAATGGATTTTATTTATCTCCAAACCCTGTGTGAAGTCGCCAAATGGGAAAATTTCACACGGGCGGCTGACGTGCTGGGATATGCCCAGTCAAGCGTGACCACCCAGATTCAGAAGTTAGAAGCACAGTATGGAGTGGTCTTATTTGAGCGTCATGGTCCGAAAATGCAGCCAACGCAGGCGGGAGACGTTCTCATCGCATACGCTCGGCAGATTCTGGCCTTGCATGAAGAAGTAAAGGCACAACTTATCTCGCAGCAAACAGGGAGCCTGACGATTGGGACGATTGAAACCCTGGCCGCCTGTTACCTTCCCTCTCTCCTGCAGACTTTTCATAAAGAGCATCCCAACATGACGCTTGCACTGCAACTAGGCAATGAAGACTCGATTATACAGTCCATCCAGCAAGGAACCTGTGACCTGGGGTTGATTCTGGATACGGCCACGCAGGACCCTGACCTTATCAGCATCTCGGTGCGGCAAGAAGCGCTTGTCATTGTGACCTGCCCAGATTCATCATATCGAATGTACAAGGAAATTACGCCACAGGATCTCGTCAATGCCAGCTTCATTCTGACGGAACAGGGCTGTACCTATCGCGCTTTCTTGCTTCAGGAACTCAAGAAAGCTGGCATCGCATATCATATGCTCTCGGCGTTTGAGAGTCTTGAAGCTATCAAACAATGCGTGATGCGTGGCCTGGGGATCGCCTTCCTGCCCTCTTTTGCCGTCCAGGAGGAAGTGGCTCAGGGAAAATTACTGGCGATTCCATTTGCACCCCAGGCTCATTTTTCGACACAGGTCATTTTTTTGAAGCGGAAATGGCGTTCCCACGCATTTCAGAGCTTGCTTGATCTTCTCAGTTCTGTCCCGTCGGTTATTATATAAGAATATATCTTGCTGATCGTGCGTACACTTACCTGTGGAGGTTTACGCCCCTCTGCATCTGCTCTTCCAGTTGTGAGGCTCAGGCTTGCGCGAACCAGGAGCGGCGCGCGAAGACAATGAGTGCGCAGAGGAGGCTAACGATGAGTGGAAAAAGGGCCGCTGCGATACCCATTCCTCCCAGCAGCGTCACGGCGACCGCTCCAATTGTGATGATAACCAATCCGCAGGCAGCAATTGGCGTCAGTCGGCGTTGAATGCGTAGGATGCCAGGCAGCAACAGACCAAGCCCGCCTGCGCATTCAGCTACACCGATGAAGTAGATAAACCATTGTGGAAAGGGCACCGCCAACTGGGCCTGCATCACGGCGGGAGGGGTGAGCAGTTTCATGCAGCCAGTAGCAAGAAAGAGGAGCGCCAGCAAGATTTGCAGCGTCCAGAGAGCTATCGAGCGAAATAGATTGCGACCACTCGATGTCTGCTGGTTGACCGAGCTGCCGCTGATAGTGCCTGTCATATTTTTCTCCTATGTTTGACGTAGACTATTGCCTTTTTCTTCTTTGCAAATTGCAAGGAATGATACTATCCTATTCCAGGAGAAGGATAAAAAACCGGAAAAAGAAGAGGGCATCTTTGGAAGAACACCTTGATGAGCAACATCCATTTCCGGTTTGGAGAAGGGCCAGAAGAAGAGATATAGAGAAGTCACTGACAAATTGCAAGGAGAGTAGGTGGGGGGATGTGATCCATTGGGGGTCAGGGAGATACAAAGGCTCTTTCCTTCCGAAACTTGCCGCTCCTACGTAGATGAAGACCGGAAAGGAACCGAGAGAGATGCAGACAGCAGTCCTCGAACAGAAAACCGTCACCAGTCCTTTGCAGGAGAGTGTAAGACCCAAAGAGCCCACAGCAGCACTGATATTTCTTATTGGCTGTGTTTCCTTACTGATGACAGGCTTTGCCATTATTATCCCTGTTTTTCCCCAGCGCTTGCAGTCGTTCGGGATGGGATCTGAGATGCTGGCGCTGATGGAAGGAGCCTTTGGCCTGGGCATGTTTCTTTTTAGCACGCCAATGGGAACCTGGTCTGGCCGCATTGGTCGCAAGCCTATCCTTTTTATCTCGCTGGCTGGTTTTATTGTGACCAATCTCCTGCTGGCATTCGTCAACGTGCCGCTGTTCTTTATTCCCATCCGTTTTGTGGAGGGCATGCTGCTTTCCGGCTTGATTCCGTCGGCGATGTCGATGGTTGGCGATACCATTCCCCTTGAGAAGCAGGGGCGCTGGATTGGGCTACTTACGACGGCTCAGGCGGTTGGCTTCGCCCTGGGGCCGGGCCTGGGGGGCGTCCTTTATCAGAGTATGGGCTTTGCCAGTCCCTTTCTCCTCTCGGCTACCATTGCGCTGATGGCTTCTCTGCTCGCTATTTTTCTTGTACCAGAAACGCTCTCCAGGCAGGCGAAAGCACAGGCGAGGCAGCAACGCGTGACACGTGGAACTGGTGCCTCGCAGCCGAAACAATGGCAACTGGCATCTCTGATCTGGCTGGTCGCTCCATTCCTGGTGATTGACTTTGGTATGATCTTCACCTACCCCTTCGTGTTCCCGCAGTTTCCCTTCTTTTTTGAGAAGATCTTACACTATAGTTCGGCGCAGTATGGACTGCTGTTCAGCGCTTACGGCATGGCACTGGCCGTCTTCCCGCTGATTCTGGGGCGGCTCTCTGAGAAACTGCCGAAACGACCGTTGATTGTGATGGGAAGCCTGCTCTTCAGCTCTTTGATCGTGTTTACATTAGTGGCTCCCCTCTATCCGTTTCTGCTGGTGGGTGCGGTCCTCTCGGGACTCGGCAGTGCTTTTGTTGAGCCAGCTATGGGGAGCATCTACCTGGCGAACACGAACGAAGAGAATCGCGGCCAGATCATGGGTCTGCGCGGATCGGCTATTTCACTTGCCGTCATGCTTGGCCCGCTGATGCAGGCGCTTGTGGGTCTCTGGATCACTCCGCAGACCACCTTCGCCATCGGTGTGCTGATCTCGTTGGGCATGGCCCTGGTCGCCTTTCTCCTGTTAAAGAAACCCCGCCAGGCGCGTCAGGCCTGATAGCAGAACAGAAGAACGAACTCCAGGATCAACATGGTGAGTACAAGCTCATTATCTCTCTTCTCTGGAATGCTCATGAAAGCGCGATCTCTTGAGATGCAATCCCACCACTACTCAGATCATCTTGTTTGATCTGTTGTGCGAGCTGGTGGGCCTCTTCTTTGCGCAAGGGATCTTCTTTGAGTGGATAATAGAGGCCCAGATCTATCCCATGTTCCTTGAGCCTGTGTCATGAGCATAAGGTCAATCTGGCTTTAAGAGTCCCTGGCCCTACGGAAAGTGTTGCAACAGGAAGGTGGTAATGGCTGAGATTGATTTGGGCCTCACACATACTAACGATTCGCCATTCTCAGAGATTGTTATTGATAGCAAGGAGATTCGCAAACGCTAGTCAAGAGAATTGAGAGAAAATATGTATGGCTCGCTTTATTACTTTGTCTGAAAATCCGCTTTCCCTGGTTTTGGAGATTACGGATGAGGGTGATGTGCACCTTCTGCATTGCTCGGCACTCCCTTTTCGAGAGGAGAGGGTCCCTGAGAAAGATAGGTCCCTCTATCGATTGGTTGAACTTCAAGCGACTGGAGAGGATCGGGATGGTCATCATAGCTCAAGATATACCTACACCGTTCCTGGTAAACGGCTTCACTATAGCGAAGATCGATCGTACCAGACGGATTTTGGCACAAAGTGGGAGATTGAACAGGTTGATGCCACGACCGGACTGCATGTGATCAGCCATCTCCAGCTTTTTTCCGGTCTTTCCTGCCTTCGATCCTGGACAGAAGTGCGCAATGATGGACCAGTTCCTCAGACGATTGAGTATATCTCGTCATTTGCGTATTACGGTTTTGCGAAAGAAGGAGAGCAGAACTGGGATCAGCGCATGCAGTGTTCTGTTCCCTACAGCACCTGTCTGGGCGAAGGACAATGGCGCAGCTATACGCTGCCAGAGATCGGCCTGAGCCGTGTTGGGCCCTACTCTGGTCGACGTTTTGCGATCACGAGTGTTGGTACCTGGTCCAGCGGCCAAACATTACCGGTGGCTTACCTCCAGAATAACGAGAGCAATGAAGGCTGGCTCTGGCAGATTGAACACAATGGTTCCTGGCATTGGGAGATGAGCGATATCGCCCTTGATCAGCTCTATGTTCAGATAAGCGGGCCAACTGATCAAGAACATCAATGGTTTCAGCCACTTGCTCCTGGTGAGACATTTACCTCGATTCCGGTGGCGTTATGTGCAGTTGAGCAGGGATTTGAGCAGGCTGTGGCCCAGATGACACAATATCGGCGGCGTATTCGTCGTCCTAATCGCGACAATGAACAGCTTCCTGTCATCTTTAACGATTACATGAATTGTCTCTGGGCCAATCCTAGCGAAGAGAAACTCCTCCCATTGATTGATGCCGCAGCGGAAGTCGGGAGTGATTATTTTTGTATTGATGCGGGCTGGTTTAATGATGGCTACTGGTGGGACTCAGTTGGTATCTGGACGCCCGCAGAGACGCGTTTTACGCATGGTCTCCAGAGCGTGCTTGAGTATATTCGGCAGCATGGCATGGTGCCAGGGCTCTGGCTTGAGATTGAAGTCATGGGGATACACTGCTCACTTGCTCAAGAATGGCCGGATGAATGTTTTTTCTGTCGCCATGGTAAACGGGTAATTGATCATGGCCGTTATCAGCTTGATTTTCGCCATCCTCTTGTCCTGGCCCATGCCAATGAAGCTATTGATCGTCTGGTGCAAGAATACGGAGTTGGCTATCTCAAGATTGATTACAATATCAACATTGGAGTTGGAACCGATGTGGATGCCGCCAGCCCTGGCGTGGGATTGCTGGCTCATAATCGTGCGTATCTGAACTGGCTGGATCAGGTCTTTGTGCGCTATCCACATCTGGTCATCGAAAATTGTGGGAGTGGTGGCATGCGGATGGATTACGCACTGCTCAGCCGTCATAGCCTGCAATCTACAAGTGATCAGGACAACTATCGTCTGTATGCACCGATTGCCGCGAGTTGTCTGAGTGCCGTCACCCCAGAACAGTCGGCGATCTGGACCTATCCATTAGAAAAAGATGAGACCGAGGGCGTTATTTTTAATATGGTGAATGCGCTCTTACAACGTATTCATCTCAGTGGGCAATTGGCACAGCTCCCACCAGCACATGTTGCTCTCGTGAAAGAGGCGATTCAGCTCTATAAAGAAGAGTTGCGGCGCGAGATTCCCCATGGGCTCCCATTCTGGCCACTTGGCCTTCCCACATTTGATGCCTCCTGGGTCAGCCTGGGGCTTCATTGTGGGCAGAAGGACTATGTAGCTGTCTGGCGTCGTGATACTGGGGAGGCCAGTATCGACCTTCCTTTGCACCACCGCAAGGGAATACCATCAGAACATATTCAGTGCATTTACCCATCGCAAGGGCCAGATACCTGGAACTGGCAGGAAGACAAAGGCGTATTCACCGTTACGCTGCCGACACGCTATAGCGCTCGACTCTTTAGAATTGGCTAGAATTGGCTAGAGAGCCGTAGAGGTCAGTTGAGGGAGCCCTCAACTGACCTGTGGCAAATGTATGTATTGAAAACCTATCAGGCTTTGGCTACCGCAGGTTGAGCAGTGTGTTTCTTCGCTGCCTCCTCCAGATGCTCAGTTGCCTGGATATGGTGTCCATGAGCCATATGAGCATGTGATGCAGCGGTCTCATGCTCGCCTTTGGCATGATGCTCAGCGGCTTTCTCGTGATGTTCTGCGGCCTTGCGATGATGCTCAGCAGCCTTACGGTGATGCTCGATTGATGGATGACCAGTTGCCATATGATATCTCCTTTGACTTTATTCGCACGTGCAGCGATACACTTGTAGAGACTGGTACCATCCCTGGTAATTCATATTCCTGTTATCATAGTATCGGGTCAACAAAATATATGCACAGAGGAGCGAGGAGCACCTGAAGACATTCTGTCACTGACCCCCGGAGGCTTGGAAACAAGTCGTACAGTGTCCAGATCCAGCTCGTCTACGAGCTACGTTAGGAACGAATAGGTACGGTCGGGTGCATTCCAGCCTGACCCGCTAAGGTGAAGGACTAAGAGGTCTTTTTTGCCTGTATCTTGAATGTGAGAGGAACATCTTCGCATTTGTTCCCTCAGATGTTGCTCCCAAATCAGCGATGACTCATACAACATCAACCTAAGTATTGGCGTTTATAAATATTGCACTTGGGTATATCTGGGCCTTATCGTATCATTTTAGGCAGCTATCTGAGCAAAAGATGAGGCTAGAACAGTTGTTGCCTCTAGTTTCTCAAAACTCTGGATTGAGGAGCAAGCCATAGCGCCGAGCCACAGCGACTGCTTCTACACGTGACTGAACATTGAGTTTTTGATAGAGATTCGTCACATGTGATTCCACGGTTTTGATCGAGAGATGAAGCTGTTGACAGATCTCATTATTGCGCATTCCTTGCATAATCAGGAGGAGAATTTCTTTTTCTCGCTGGGTCAGTTCCAGTGGTCGTTGCTGATTGAGTAGTGGACGAATATCGGGATCCAGACTCTCTTGCCCTTGTGCTACGCGAATGACTGCCTGGCGAATGTCCTGGCTACTTGCGCTCTTGAGCCAGTACCCCTTCACGCCGAGGCGGAGCATATTCCAGACATAGGCATCCTGATCATAGGCCGTCAACACCAAAATTTGCGGGTGCCTCTCCTCTGTTAGTAGCGTCTGAGCAATAGTAAACCCATTTGTCTCCTTCATAGCGATGTCGAGAATGAGGACATCGGGGCAGAGCCGCCGACATAGGGCTATGGCTTTACGTCCATCACTGGCCTCACCCACGACGACAAAAGCAGCATCTTCCTCGAGCAACTTCCGTGTTCCTTCACGCATCATCGCATGGTCATCCGCCAGGACAATAGAAATAGCCTGTGGATCTCTGTGTTGTGTCTCCATCACACCTCTCATTTCTTGTTAGATTGGCTCAGCAAGCTCCCAATTCAGTGCCTTGTGCGAGGGATGATGCCCAGGTCGGCATATAACACGCACACAGACGCCTTTGCCAGGGCTGGAACGCAGTTGAAAGAGACCATGAATAGCCTGTATTCGTTCAGCCATACCAACCAGGCCAAGATGTTCAGCTGAGACCTGTTGTGCTTGCATGCCTCTGCCATTATCTATAATTAGGAGGCTACATGTTCCATCCTGGCTCATACGCATGCGAATCCAGGCCGCTTGCGCCTGAGAGTGCTTGAGAATATTGTTGAGTGTTTCTTGTATAATTCGATACATCGTTAACTCGATTTTTTGGGGAAGGCGAAGCGTCTCATCTCCTCGATACGTGACAGAAACGGTGAGCTTTCCGCGCTGTTGCGCCTGTTGCGCCAACCAACCAATAGCCTCTCGTAGCCCCAACTCACTAAGTAGCGGGGGGCGTAGCTCAAGGCAGGTCGAGCGCAAACTCTGTACAACCGTACGTGCTAGCGAGAGCCCCTCCAGCGCTTGTGGATAGTCACGATGATCAGCCAGATGCCGTGCCAGCAGCATAGCCTGCTGAAGGGTACCATCGTGTAGTTCAAGGGCCAGGTGGCGCCGCTCATCTTCTTGCGCCTGGAGTAAGCGATGATTGAGCGCGGCCAACTGGCGAGCATTCAGGCGTACTTGTTCAGTTGCACGTGTGCAGATCTCTAGCAGTGTCAATTGTGCGGTCACGGTCTCCAAAAAACTGATATCTTGTGTGCTATAGCCTTCTTTATTAAGTTTAGGACCAACACAAAGATATCCCTGTCGCCGCTCTCCTTCATACAGTGGAAAAAGCAGCATTTTGCCAGCGACAAAGAGCTTATCTCGCCGCTGACTCAAAGCGGCCTCCGCAGCAGCGACCAGCTGCATATACTCCTGCTCCCTTTTCGCACCGCGCTCATCTTTCTCCGCCGTAAGCGAAGAGGAGCTCACCCATCGCGAAAGCGGGGTCGCATGAAAGGGGGGATAGTCACTAGGCAAGACGAGCTCTTTCTTCACTATTACTTCTACTTCCGAGGCATTAAGCAAGCGAGCTAACAAGGGAAGTGTGACTTCACAAATCTCCCAAAAATTTTGCGAACGCGTTAAAGCAAAACTATAATCACGCAGTGTGCGGTTATAGGCGTAAAAATCGCGATAAAATACCTGGTCTCCAAGCATCCGCACCTTCTGCCAGCACCAGGGGAAAAGGCAGAGACTGAGCATGAACCAGCCTGCCTGGACAAGCGAGCGGTCAAAGGAAACCAGGCTATTGAGCAACCCCCAGAGAAATAAGTGACTCAAGACAAAGCAACTTGCCAGAGAAAACCAGAGCATGCTACGGACCAGGCTGCGACTCAATAGGCCAGTCTGCCCAGCGAGTTGATGTGTGAGTAGCACAGTGTAACAAACAAGCGGCAAAAGCATCACCGGGAGCAGTAACAGATGATAAGTGACAAAACTGACTACCGCATGTTGTAGAAAATCTCCTTCAGGTGTGAACCGCAAGAGCACAAGCAAGATTCCCATGCCTATGCCTGGGCAGAGAAGGCAGAGTATGTTCAGTACACGCGGCATCATTTTTGATTTCCAGTGCCGCAATTCCCAGAGTAGAAAGCTCATCACTAAGGCCACGCAAGCAACCAGGAGGCTAAACAAGAGCAGGAAGCCAACAGATGTGGGTACCATCGGGACATGATAGAGAACTGCATTGCTGTTCATGGCAAAGGACATCAAGGCAAATATCAGGCCAATGATCGTCATACTTGCGAATACACGATCCTCGGCTGCCAGGCGTTGAAACCCGGAATGGATGCCCCAAATAAGCAGACACATACAGAACAGTGAAAAAAGATAGACTAGGAATGAGATCGAGGTCCCAATAAAGGGGAAAAACAGCCCGGCCAGAATGTGACAGATCGCCAGAATGGCAGCAAGTATCATGAGGGGCGAAGAGGCAAGAGCAACATGTCGTGCCAGGTAGTGCTGGGAGCGATGAGGAAAGACAGAGGCCAGACTGATAACAGTCGCAACCATTCCTTGAGCCAGAATGGCCCAACTGACAATCAAGGCGCGATGCCAACTTCCCATCAGGAGAAAACAACTCATCAAGCCTGCACTCAAAAAAATGACGTACACCATGCGCGCAAGTGCTACATTGCGCAGACGGAATAACAACACGGTACCACTTCCCCCAAAAGCCCCCGCCAACACGATGGTATAGATAGCATTCTCAGAAGCGCTAGCACCCATGGTTGCTTGCTGCATACTTAGACTTAGACATCCTATCAACGAGAGGAGCCCAAACACACTGAGCCACCCATGAGCACTCTTCATACTGGCCAGGAGAGTTTGCACGCAATCCTTCCCTTTTTGAACTATTTACTTCTTCACCGCTTACATGCTCTCTTAAAGAGTATATGAAAAGAGTATACGCTCTCTATGCCAATGCTGGCAATCAGGGTTTTCCCTGATTACAGAATTTCGTTTTTTGCCAGCCCGTTTTATATGTCTTCAATCCTGCGACAAGAGTAGGGTTTTCTCGGAAGACAAACCCCAGCCAGCCAGGTAGTATAGCTTCAATAACCACAAAAAATTACCAAGTAAAAAGGAGGACGCGCATTGCAGTATCAACCATCGTCATCACACGCTCCATCCTATGCTCCTATGGGAAGTGCCCTTATTCAAGTCGAACATCTTTCCCATACCATTATTACCAAGAAACAGAATATTCCCATTTTGCACGATATTTCTTTCGTGGTACCAGAAGCAAGTCTTTTTGTTATTAATGGCCCCTCAGGAAGTGGCAAATCAACGCTGCTCAACATGCTCACGGGTATCGATCGGCCAACAAGTGGGCGTATTCTTTTTGCAGGTGAAGAGATACGCGCAAAGGGCGAGGACCAGTTGGCGAAGTGGCGCGGGCGCCATGTCGGAATTGTCTTTCAGTTCTTTCAACTCATCTTAACCCTGTCGGCACAAGAAAACGTGCTCCTGGCGATGGAGCTAGGCGGATGCCGCTTACCCCGGCGCACCTGGCGTCAACACGCCCTTTCGTGCCTGAATACGGTAGGATTAGGAGCGTTCGCCAAGCGGCTCCCTAGTGAACTTTCTGGCGGCCAGCAACAGCGTGTCGCTATTGCCCGCGCACTTGCCAATGATCCCCCAGTGCTGATTGCGGATGAACCAACCGGAAACCTCGATTCTCAGTCTGCTCAGGCGATCTTCCAGATATTTGTTCAACTTACCAGCCACGGCAAAACTATTATCTATGTCACCCATGATCCAACCCTGGCACGGCGTGCCTCATCTGGTATTGAGCTCTCTGATGGGCGTATCGTTCAGTCTCTGCCAGGATCAATGAGTGGAGGAATGCAATGAGTTTTCTCTCACTTGATAGCGCACTACGTCATAAAGCCATTGCGGAAGTCACCAAGCGCAAGGCACGCTCTTTCCTGGTCATTCTTGCCATTTTTATTGGGGTGTTTGGCCTAACCAGTATTAATATTTTTGAGTCCAAGCTTATAGCGGGCTATGCCTTCCAGCAAGATCGCTCACATGCCCCCGATATCACTGTACTTGTTGATCATATTACCCCAGAGCAGGGCCAGCAGCTAGTCGCTAGGACACCTAACGTCCAGGCCGTGCAACTCCAGATGAGTGCCCTGGTTCAGTGGCAAACAAACGGTCAGCCGACCAAACTGCATATCACCGCCTTTCCTCATCCTCAGCAAGTGACTCTTGGAGCCTATACCATCATCAAAGGGCGTGCACCCGGCCCTGGAGAGATTGCCATGGAGATTGAAGATGGGTCCTTCGCGCCACTCACGCTGGGTGAAATGATTCAGATCCAGAGGGGACAGGGAAACCAAACCTTACATGTGGTTGGTATCGCAAAGACGGCTGGTATTGGACAACTGAAAGGCACTGGTAGCGCTCAAGGCTACATGAGCCAGTCCGGCTTGCAGCAATTGCTGGGGACTATGCAATTCAACAGTCTGACGCTCAAAGTTCAGGACTTTAACAGGGTGCATGCCACTGCTCAGGCCGTCAGCACCCAGCTCCAGGACATAGGCGTTCATAGTCAGGACACCCAGATTCAAAGCAGCGTTGGCATCCAGGTGGGCGACGCTTTTCTTACGGGACTCTTTAATCTTGTGCGTCTCCTCGCGGCTGGTGCTATCATAGTTTCCTGTTTTCTTATCATGAATACGTTGATGACTGTCATTGCCGAGCAGACTCGCATTATCGGTACAATGAAGGCTATGGGCGGAACACGGGGTATCATTCTTGGCAGCTATCTGCTGACCGTCTTCATCTATAGCATCATTGGCACCTTCCCTGCTATCATAGTGGGCATCTTGGCTGGCTATGGTATCGCACTCCGTTTTGCCACTAGCAAGTTTTTAGATTTGGGTGGCTTCTCACTTGAACCGATCACCCTACTTATCAGCATCATCGCGGGTCTGTGTGTGCCTCTGCTGGCGGCCCTCTTTCCTTTGCTGGAAGGGACACGGATCACTGTGCGCCAGGCATTGAGTGCCTATGGTGTCACGCATAGTGCTTCTTCTCGGAAAACCTTGTTGTCGCATCATCTGGCCTGGGTCCCGCAAACCTTCTGGTTGGGCTTTCGTGGCCTCTTTCGTAAGCGTACACAGGCCATACTGACGATTGCCGCGCTCACGCTCTCAGGAATGACATTTCTGGCTGTGATGACTGTGCGCTATGATATTAGCCAGCTTGCTTTCCATACCTACGATAACTATGCCTATGATGTTGTCTCTATGGGCGCCACCGCCCAGCCCTATCAGCCACTTCAGCAGCGGATGCAAACAATCAAGAATATTGCCATCTTTGAATCAGGTTATCTATTGCCTGCCTCGACCCGCTGGGGGGTCATCGATATTGTAGGCATCAATCCACAAACACAGCTGTATAAGAAACCAATGGTTGACGGCCAGTGGCTCAATGCCCAGCGCCATAACACCATTGTTCTTGATACGACCTTCCTGAACCGGGCTCATCTCGCCATTGGCGACACCCTCCAACTGACCGATGATAATGGCCATAGTGCGAACTGGCAGATTATCGGCTCACTCAATGACTTTAGCCCTGTAGTAGGCTCATATGGCGTCGCCTATACCACCCTTGAGGATCTCAATCGTTTTGAAGGGCATCAAGACCTGCAAGCCAATGAATTGTTTGTCCAGGCTAAAGAGAATACGCCAGATGCGCTCCAACGACTCGTTACCGAGACAAATAGCGCATTGCAAGCTAGCGGCTATGATGCTCTGGCCCAGACGAAGCAGCAACAAATTGCCAGCGAAGACAGTAGTGCGGCTGGCATCTATATCATCTTCTATGTAGCTGCTGTTGGTGTGGCTATGGTTGGCATTCTAGGTCTCTATAATGCCCTTACAAGCTCTGTCCTCGAACGCCAGCGTGAAATTGGTGTTTGGCGCTCACTAGGAGCACGTGCCGGGCAAATTACCCGCGTCTTCTGGATCGAAGGTCTCACCCTGACCATCCTGGGCTGGTTACTCAGTAGCATCATAGGAATTCCGCTTTCTTCAGTTTTTGTGAGCCTCTTCTCCTCCTGGCTGTTTCCCATCCCCTACGCTTTTGCTCCCAGCTCGCTTGTTTGGATGTTGCTCATTATGATTGTCATTACCTTGCTTGCCAGCCTGGGACCAACCCAAAGAGCCGGGAGGATCCGCATTGCGGAAATTCTCCGCTATGAATAATCTAAGACAAAGGATTTGAAAAAGATGGACGTACTTTTTACACAACTTGTCGAGGGGCTTATCGGTATTCTCCTCGTTGCCGTGCTCGCGGTGCTAGCATTTCTCCTTATATACGGCACTTTACGCCTGCTGCGCCTCCCTGTCTCATGGGGCGTCTGGACCATTAGCATCTTCTCGCTCTTGTTGAGTGTGACCTACAGTGTTTTCCTGGTGCTACAGGGACACTCCCTGGCGCAGTTGAGACCACTTCAGGAACCGGGAAGCAACCTGGGGTTTCTCTCTTTCCTTATCATGGTGTATTCGCTGGGACAATGGCTCACTCGGCGCTTGTACCTTCTTATGAAGAAGACGGGACAAACCGTCCTCACGACCTTCTCGCGCAACATCTTGCTTGTGCTACGTAAATATCATCCACTCTTTGGCTGGGTAGTGGGGATCACAGCAACGGCCCATATGTTCTACTATATTTTTCTGCTGGTACTCCATCCTACTGTGGATCAGCGCCTCCAGCGTGACCTACTGCTAGGTACCGTTGCCTGGCTCGTGCTTGGTGTGTTGCTCTCGTTGGGTTTTTTTGTGGAAAAGGCGGTAGAGAGGAAAAAGCTTCCCAAGGGGTTGCGTACACTTCATTTTGTGACAGCTCTTGCTTTTTTGGGTATCATTATTGTGCATGTGAGCCTCAAATAGTACTGCTTACTCTATCTTGTGGCATCTTTTCTACCACAGGATGGGGCTGACTATCAGGCAGTAGTAAAAGGTTGAGAAGAGGCGAATCAGGCTTATGTTTACACGTTTGAACTCGGCACTACCAGGAATGCAACGACAATTGCATACAATGAACCTTTTATGTCACCCTTCTGAACAGTTACGATTTTTACAGTGATCCTGGCCATACCTCATGAGATGGAAAATCAGCTTTCGGCCCCCTTGACACCCACAATCTGGGCTGGTACATTATTAATGACTGACTCAGTCAGTCATTAATAATGGGAAGGGGCTGTTCTCTTATGCCTCGAACAAAGGAGGCGAATCAACAGATTCGTGCTGAGCAACGAGAGCATATTCTCGATGCTGCCTTACAGATTTTTGCCCGGAAAGGGTTGGACGCTACCATAGATGAAGTTGCCACTGAAGCTTCCATCAGTCATGGTCTTGCGTATCGCTACTTTTCCAGCAAAGAAGCCCTTATTCAGGCTGTGGTCAAACGGGTGACGATGACCGATCCTCTTGGTCTACAAAGTGTGCTTGAAATGCCGGGCACTCCTGGAGAGCGTTTGACGTTGCTGGTATCAAGACTTCTGGCCTCCCGACGCGATCACCCGGCCTTCTTTCAACTGATTAATCACCTTATGGACCAGATGCAAAACAGGGCGTTTGTTGCAGAGAAGCAACATGAAGCATTCCTCAAGCAGAGCCAGGATCTCTTCAGTGTCATCAGGCAATTGATTGTTGAGGGTCAGGCAACGGGCGAGATTCTGGCAGGCAATCCTGATCAGTTAACAACCACCCTTACAGCTTGCCTTGAAGGTTTAACGAGACAGGCTGCACGCGATCCTGAACAGTTCAAACGGCAGTGTCCCGATGTGGAGATCCTTCTCCGTCTGTTCAAGCCTTAAAAATCATGCTGTTCCAAGCATCTCTTCACCTGGAAAGGACTATCTTATGAGTTCTGTCTTTCAGACCGATGTGCTGGTCGTAGGATCTGGACCAGTTGGGCTGACCCTCGCCCTTGACCTGGCTCGGCGGAACGTTTCTTGCCGTCTGATTGAACAATCCTCTGTCTATCCAATTGGCACGCGTGGTAGGGGGATTAGCGTTCGTACACAGGAAGTGTTTGAGGACCTGGGCGTTCTCGCTCCACTCTCAGCCTATGTTGAACCGTTAGTGCCCTTGCGCACCTATGACCAGCAGAACAACCTGATCCAGGAAATCAATCTGACCCACATTCGCGCGTTGGTTTCACCCCCTTATCAAGCCATCTTTATGGTGAGCCAGCACCACACCGAAGCCGTGTTGCGTGAGCGGCTGGCATCGTATGGGGTCTCGGTCGAACTCAACAGTACGCTGGTGGGGGTGACGCAGTATCCAGATTACGTGGTCGCTTCAGTCCAGGGCGCGAACGGTGTAACCGAGATCCAGGCCCGCTACCTGGTAGGATGTGATGGGGGACGCAGTACCGTGCGGAAACTCGCTGGTATCTCTTTTCTTGGCGAAACCTGGGACGAAGAACATCACATCCTGGCCAATGTCAGTGCCAGCGGATTAGATGCCACCGCCTGGTGTACCTGGGGTAATCCGGTACAAGGGGGATTGACCCTGAACTGGATGAGTCAGAGTAATACGTGGTTTTTCATAGCACAAGTTGTTCCCAGCGCGGACGGTTCCATGCCTCCTGCGACCCTGGAGACACTCCAACGCCTCTTTGACGAACGCGTCGGTCTGCCCGGGGTCCGTTTTTCTGATCCCACCTGGATCTCCGTCTGGAGGCCAAACATTCGCATGGTTGATCGGTATCGAAATGGTCGGGTGTTGCTTGCTGGAGATGCAGCTCATGTGCATTCTGCGGCTGGTGGCCAGGGTCTGAATACTGGCGTTCAGGATGCCTACAACCTGGGTTGGAAACTGGACTATGTGCTCCAGGGCGCGTCAGAAACCCTCCTTGATACCTATCAGGTTGAACGCTTGCCCATCGCTCTTGGTGTCCTCGCGACAACCTCTACACGTCACCGCGCTTTTGCGCAAGATTTCGGTCAGGCCATAGTGAATCTGACCTCTGGTCAGGAGTCCTTTGCCGACCCAAGCCAACTCAGTCTCTCGTATCGTGGGAGTCCGCTGGCTCGTGACGATGGCGACCCTTTAGGCATACGAGCTGGAGATCGTGCCCCTGATGCCTCGCTTATCCAGGCAGAAAACGGAGAACAGATTCGCCTCTTCGATCTTTTTCAAGGCACCCATTTCACGCTGCTTCTCTTCTCAGGCCAACCTGTGCCGCAGGTAAGAGGAGTATCTCACAATGATTTGCGCATATATGTGATTGCACGCCCTGAAAATTCCATGGATCGTTCTGCATCTGTTTTCATCGACAGTGCTGGTCAAGCCTATAGCGCGTACGGGATAAAAGGCGACGCGCAGATCCTGATTCGCCCTGACGGATATATTGGCTTCACAGCAGGCAACCTCAACCTGGAAGAAGTGAGTAGTTACTTCAAGGACATTGCTCTTTTGTCTTTACTGAACATTCCATTCTCGAACGAGCAACGTGCTTGAAACGTCCCTACGGTACTTGGGGGTATCCCCACACGAGCGTATTAAACGTGGACAATGCCAACCGCCCATCCTGTAGAAAAGGCGAAATGACCTTTCTGAATGCTTCATCGAAGGTGTTTGCCGCCTCCTCCCCCATGCGTTCTCGGGAGAAACCGTTCATCGAATGAAAGGATTGGATATACGCCTCTCCCGACTGCATAAAGAGGACAGGATGCGTACGAATGGCCCCGCGCTGTTGGAAGAGGTGACGCTGTTCCAATTCCTCAACAAGGTTGTATGGGCTATATTCTCGATTCGTTGAAAACTGTTGGATCAGTTGTCCCAGTGTATCACTCCAAGGATGGGGATTGGTTCCTCGCTCAACAATGGCAAGGGAGCCATGTGGTGTCAACAAGCGCTGAAATAAAGGGAAAACGACATCCCATTCCATCCAGTGCAAACTCTCGCCTGCTGTGATAAGCGCATAGGGTGGTTGCAACTCGACTTCCTCTACGCGCCCTGAGATCCAGCGCAGATGAGGATGATCGCCGCCAGGGAGTGCCCTCCCTTTGTTAAGCATGGCAGGAGAAAAATCAACCGCATCTATGCGCTCCCCCCCGCTTACAAGCCGACGGGCAAGGTCTCCCGTTCCACACCCCACGTCGAGAATGGTTCGCGGTTCATCTGTCACCAGCTCAAGGAGCATGCTGATTGCTTCATCTGAGTACGGAGGCCGATGATGATAGACCTCGGCAATTCCAGTGTCCTTGAATTGCTCTGCATATATGAGGCCAAGATGGCTGGGTTTGGGATTCATAGCAATGTTTCCTTTTTGCCTTCCAGAATAACAGCAGAAGTCATGTCTGGGACTGATTTCCTCTCGTCATATCAGCCTTTCAGATGAATATAGTCTAACGCTTTCTGCACATTTTCTTCGTGACCATTCGCGGTATCTAAGACCAACCGTTCTTCTGTCCAGGGGAGATAGTTTTTACGGCTATGCTCAACGTCCTGCCAGGTTAATTCCGGAATCCCATGCATATTTCTTACGCGGGATGCAATCCTTTCCTGATGAAGTTCTCTCTCTAAAACACACTCAATAATAATCAGTGTTGCATGGTGTGTCCGTGCCAGATTGTGCCACATAGCTCGCGCTTCTTGCACTGGATTTACTGCATCAATAATCACTGACAGTCCATGTTTTAGTTGTTCGCCGGCGAGCGTTTCGGCTACTATATATGCGGCTAACCCGGTTTCAAACCTTCGTGTTATGCCACTTTTAATAATCGAAGATTCAATTGGATCGACTGAAAAGAGTGGCATTGATAGCTTTTCGACAAGACTTTCCGCGAGAGTACTTTTACCAGCACCTGGTAAGCCAGAAATGAGAATAAGTTGTACGTTCTTCATGTCTATACTATAGCTGAAGAAGATACAGAATGGAAAGGCCTCTTCCCTTTTGCAGGTATCATAACGTAAAAATGTTCTGCTAAAGCCAGGAATTTCCCTGGTAGAAGCAATGACCAGACTCAGGCGGAGTGTGAGTCTGGTCATTGCCAGAACGGAAACTATGGCAGTTTTAGTTCTGTTTCTAGCCAGTTCAGGCGATCTTGATGGCTGAGATCATCAGCAAGAGCATGATCGGTCGCATAGAGTTTGATTGTTGTGGGGTCTTTTGCGACCTCAACGAGATTGTTCAAGTCTGCCAGAGAGACATATTTATCGAGCCGACCATATTGGAAGAGGACAGGTGTGGGTGAGACATACTCCATGAGTGTGATGGGATCAATAGATGCGGTATCCACCGTATAGTCTAAACGCTGCCTGGCTGTTAACGTATCCAGGAAGAATGGGACATTCCAGTTGCTGAAGCGAGCAGTCGGTGCCATGAGTACGGCTGCTTTAATTCGTTTATCGATGCCAGCCAGAATCGAACCATACATTGCCCCGTAATCATGCCCAACAAAGGCGATGCGCTGCGGGTCGATCGTCGTCGTTGATACCAGAAGATCCAGGCCACGTCGAAGAGCAATCGTCTGTTGAATGGTGGCTTCGCAATCTTTTGCACTATTTGTTGGTGGGGTTATCCAGGGGTAGAAGCCCTGTGGTAAGAGTGAGATAGTGCCTTTGTGTGCTAATGTAATGGCATCTTGCAAAAATTCATCGCGATTCCCGGTGGGTGAATCGTCTAACCAGTGCATAAACAGTGCTCCTGCAAAGGGTCCCTGTCCTGTCGGAACCACCAGATAAGCCGAAACAATATGATCTTCCGAAACATAGGTGATATCGTGGATACTGACCTCATCCTGTTGCGTTACACTGATCTCTTTTACCTGTAACGATGCTTTGGCATTATAGTCAAATTGGTGAACGAGGGAAGAATAACTGGCATTCGCAGAGGCGCACCGTTGCTTTTTTTCGGCATGTGTTGAAGCAGATGCATACGTGTGGGGGATACAATACCAGGCGGTTAAACTGGCTGCTCCAAGCGTCAAGATCAGTCCACAGAGACGAATAAATAAACGCAATTGTGTTGTTCTTTCCATTATCTGTTCGCTTTCATGTGTGTGAGAAATGATCATAAGTTGTAAGGAAGCTTTCTGGCTATACAATATGTCAACAGATGATCCTCTGCCGTCGAATGTGCTGTTGGGAGCGACGAAGATACGCAGAGTATGCGCAGAATTTATGCGTAGACGCTGTGAAGTATCTATGATCATGGTGACTGGTCTACAGAAGATGACGTAGTATAACAAGAGGTGAAGCGGAAAAGAGCGAAGCAATCAACGACTGCAAGAGGAGCATTTCTTTATGGATGGCATGCAATTTGGACAGTGGTTTCATTCTCGGCGGCGCAGCTGTGGATTTTCCAGTCAACGTGCCCTTGCGCAAAAGGCTCGCGAGGATGCGCATCTGGCCCAGGTAGGTATTTCTGAAGCCTTTCTGGCTCGTCTAGAAACAGGACAACTGGTTCATCCATTTCGAGGACCTGTGCGGCAACGGGTACTGGCTCTCGCTCAACTGCTTTGCCATACCTCACGTGAATTGCAGACCTATCTACGCATGGCCGAACTTATGGAGCTAACATCATCTGAGGAGGCTCTGCTCGCACGCATTCGTAGCCAGATCTCCACAGTAAAGTCAGGAGCCCGGCTCCTCTTTCTTCCTCCCTCTCGCATGCTATCGCCTGGCAGACAGAAACTTGTGGCGCAATTTCTGGAGATCTTTCAGCATGATCGGCCTCAGGTCTCCTTGATTACAGGGCTGGTTGGGACTGGTAAAAGTACTCTCGCAAGCGCCATTGTTCAGCAACTTGCCAGACAAGATTCTGTATTCCCAGGTGGTATCATCTCTTTTCCTTGTCGTGGGTATCGAGGTGCAGCCGGTCTTGCAACATTGCTGGCCCAGGTTTTTCAGCTAGTTTCTTCCCATTTCCAGATCAACCCGGGGACTTCAGCAGAGATGAGGACCAGCCCCTTCTTTGTATGCAGGCAGGAATGCCTATTAGCTTCCCCAACTATTGAGGCCTCAATCAGTTCACTGATCAGCCAGCTTCGTCCGTATCTCATCAATCGATCATTTCTGTTTTTGCTTGACGATGTTGATCCCTTATTTCCTCTCGCCCGAGCCATCGATGCTCTTTCAGGAGCGGATCGTGGCCCTGATATGCTTCAACAGCAGTCGAGTGCTTTTCTCGTGACCAGTTGCTATAACTTTGCTTCAGCCTCTATCGCTTATACCTTCTCTCTTGCCCCGCTCGAACTTGAGGATGCTCATGCGTATCTCTCTGAACTGCTTCCGGAGCCCTTAGACGAGAGTGAGATGCTTCTCGTAGAAAAGGCATGCGCAATGGTTGGGTATCTCCCCCAGGCGATAGAGGGCCTTGCTGCATCTATTCGTATGGGGGTCCCAATTTCATTGCTGCTCTCTGACATCGCTGAACAGATTCTCTCGAGCGAACACCATCTGAGCGATAGGATAGATTATGCGTTTCGGATGCTCAATCCAGACACACAAAAGAGTTTTGCCCTGCTCGCACAGTCTGGAGTTTCAAGTTTTAGCCTGGATACCGCTGTTGCCTTACAGATTGTTCCATCTGGCAAATCGCAACCGGGCCAGTTGCTGCAACCATTTTTAGCTGACGCATCATCAGAGCATCCATTACAAAGAGCAACGCAGAGAACAGTCAGCCAGTTGAGTCAGCTTGTACGCCACTCATTTCTGGAAGTTTTGCCAGCAGAGAGCCTCCCATCTCTTGTTGATCTGCCAGTAGAAAAGCAGGCTGATAGGAAGATACATCTGATCTCTGTACCTGGAAAAGAGCGACAGGTTCGCTATCGCCTCCATCCAATGCTTCAGGCCTACGGATCTCATAGCATACAGGCAGTTGATCAGGAAGAGATACATGCGTTGCGGCGCAACATACGAGCATATGCCCTGACCTATATTGAACAACACACTGAGAAGATTGCATCTCTTTTGCAGGAACGGGAGATATTATTTACGGCGTGTATGCAAGCTCTTGCTCAAGATCAACACGATGATGTTGTGCGTCTTGTTGCTGGTCTGGCTCCGATCTCCTGTCGCCTTCAGCAGAAGGAAGATGGAGATCGACTATTTTATGCAGGGATCTCCGCCAGCCAGCAACGCCATGATCGTCGACAACAAGCAGCGTTTATCTCGAGCTTAGGCTGGCTCCTCTGTCAGCGTGGAGCTTTCCAGCAGGCTCGGCAGACCTGGGAAGAAGGGCTTGCGATGACCAGAGCCTCCCATTTGCACCAGTGGCAACCGCTGCTGGGACTGGCTCACCTGGCCCACCTCCAGAATCAGGTTGATGTTGCAAGCACCTATGTTGAGCAATATCTGAACTATAGCTGTACAGATGCGAATAGTCTTTCTACTCTGGCGGCTCAGATGCGACTTGCCTCCTACCGACGTCTCCAGGGGCATCGAGAAGAGTCCGGGCACCTTCTCACAACCATCTTGCAATCTCCAGCTCTTGTGAAGACAGACGCCCACAATGACGATGCCTATGTGATTGACCTCATGACCAGGATAGAGCATGATCGACTTTCAGCTCAATATGATGCATCGTTTCAGCGAACGCGGCAGCTCACAAGCTTCTTTCAACAGCAGGAAGAGCCCTATGGACTGGCATATCTCTTATTTAATCAGATGCAATTTGCGCAACAACAATCGATTGAGGACGATCTAGCGGTGATGGCTCACTGGATGCTCGTAGCATCAGAGCAGATTCAGGCGACCTATTTTAGTCGCTACGCAACCCAGTTCTTGCAGCAGATTCCCCAGTTGAACCGAAAGAGGCAATCCGTCCTGGTTTAGCGGCACATCGTTGGTCTGTGAACTGCCAAAAGACCGGCCAGTTGAGCTACGTTTCGTTGGCAGAGAACGTTCTTTAGGGAGGGGGGAACGAATGGTAGGAAGTTGGATGTTCCAAGGAGAACAATATGCAGACTGCACGCGAACTTTTTCACAAACTGGCAGCATTCGAGCCTGACGGCTCATATGTCTTTAGCATCTATCTGGATATGAGTCCACATATGTCTGGAAAACAACCATGGAGGCGTACCTCTACTCCCGTTCTGAGAGATCGTTTACGCGAGATAGAAAAGACATTATTACCTCGCCATCCTGCACTGAACGGATTTCGAAAGGACGAAGAGCGAATCCAATCATACCTTGAAAACCATGTTGAGCCCTGGCTCCAGGGAGTGGCTATCTTTGCATGTGACCAGCAGAACCTCTTTGAAACATTGGAACTCGGGGCCACATTCCAGAATCAGATTGCGTTTGAACCCTATCCGGATCTATTTCAACTGGCCCATCTCCTCGATGAAGAAGAAACCGTCGTGACCGCCGTTGTTGATACCAATACGACGCGCCTCTTTGTCACACGTATGGGTTTTCTTGAGGAGGTTGCCGGACCAAATGATTCGCCAGATGGCTACAGTAAACGGAATACCACCTGCTTAAATCAGGCGCGCTACCATCGAAGAGTAGAGAATAAGCGCAAAGAATTCTTGCGTGAGGCGGCGTCGGCTATCGAAGAGTTGGTCGATCAGGAAGGAGCCAAACGTGTGATTCTGGCTGGCGATGCCGTAGCAATCCCTCAGTTGCATCAAGAGATCTCAAAAAGAATTGAGCCTATGGTGCATGAAGAGATTCTGAATCTCGATATTCGTACTCCGCTCCGTGACGTACAGGCAGAGATTCAACCAGTGATTACCTTTATGAATCGGGAAGCATCCCACACGCAGGCAGATAATCTGGTGGAGGGAATACGTGCCAATGGGCTGGCCGTAAGCGGAATACAAGAGACGCTCCATGCGCTCGAACTTGGACAGGCTGATGTACTTATCCTGGCCAATGATGTTCCACTTGATGAGCAGGAACGCAGTAAACTTGTGCGAAAGGCAGCGAATACAGGCGCAAAAGTCGAGTCCGTTCAGGGACACGCAGTCCTTCAAGCCATGGGGGGAGTGGGCGCATTACTGCGTTATCGTGCAAATTGGGTCTAGTCTCTCCCGCATTGAGGAGACTGATTGTTTCATCGAAAAAAGAAGAAGAGGAGCACGTCCTCTCCTTCTTTTTTGTAATCTTCCCAATTAGAGCGATGGCTGTATCTGACTGTGCCAGAGCTCACGCATGTCTTCACTGCTCTCTAGCAGCGAATCAAGTGTGCCAACGGCTGAGATCTGCCCATCCTTGAGAAGGATGATCTGATCAGCATGTTGGAGCGCCGCACGACGATGGGTGACAACCAGACAGGTGGTATTCTGATGTGTGAAAAGGCGCTCCCAGAGTTTGTGTTCGGTCTCAACATCGAGTGCGCTGGAGAGATCATCGAAGACCAGAAGGTCTGGATCTCGTACAAACATGCGAGCAGCGGCAGTGCGCTGTGCCTGGCCTCCTGAGAGGCGAATGCCACGAGGACCAATGGTCGTAGCCAGCCCCAGCGGCATCTGAGCGATATCCTCCTCCAATACTGCGGCCTGGAGTGCCTCTGATAGCTTGACTGGTCCTTCAGGAAGCCCAAGCAGAATATTGTTTTGCAACGTATCGCTAAACAGACGTGGAATCTGAGGTGTATAGGCACAGTGTGGAGGAATGAAGAAGCGCGCTGGATCATCAATCTCTGCGCCATTCCACAAGATCTCCCCTGAATCTCTGGGAAGCAGGCCAAGAAGTGTGCGTATAAGCGTCGTCTTGCCAGAACCAATTCGTCCAGTGATCACCGTAAAGGAACCGCGTTTGATCTCCATCGTGATCTGTTGAATACCAGTCCGGGTCCCGGGATACTGATAGGTCAGATCTTTGAGCGACAGTGTCTCTAACGTGATCCGTTGGAAGGTTGCATTGGTAGGGCCCACAGAGACCGGCACATGCCGAACCAGTACCTGTGCGGGCTCATCTGGAATCATCTCAACCATGCGATTGATCGAGACTTCCTGCTGTTTGTAATCGCCAAGAAGAAAGCCCCAGAAAGCGGGAAGCTGAGTCGTGAACCAGAGATAAGAGACAAACAGCGCAAAGTCCCCCACCGTAAAGGTCTTATCGGTCATCGCTTGAGCCGAAAGTAAGAGCATAATGCCCACCCCAAAAGTTGTCGCCGTATCATTGACGGTGCCAACCAATTGACCAAACAGAAAGCCCTTGAGGCTCGTTTTGCGGCGTCGAGCATTCAGGGCCTGCAAGTGATCAACCATAGGACGTTCAGCGTTTGCGACCTTAATCGCCTGTACGGCCCCGAACAGTTCACCAAGAAAGCCAGCCACTTGCCCAGCTGCTTCACGGCTATTTTTCGTATAGAGATGGACACGGCTCCAGACCAGACGTGCAATCAGAAGAGAGAACAGCAGTGGGAGGAAGATCACCAGTGTAATGAGCAGATTGATCCGCATCATAATAACAATGGCCGTAACGGCTGTAGCTGTCTCTGCAAATGCACAGGGAATCCAGAGAGGGAAATCGGACGTCTCTGAGACATCATCGCGAAAACGGCTGACGATCTCACCCGCCGATACTGGAAGGCTGCTGGCACCTGGACGGCGAAGCAGGCTCGTAAAGAGATTAAAGCGAAGAAGCATACCAGCAGTTGAGCGAAAGGTAATCTCACTCCAGATCTGCCCATATGATGTAAGCAATCCTCCCAGGCCCACGGCGATATAGAGCGCGATCAAGCTCCATATATTCAAGGTAGCGGGCGCTTTATTGCTTACCTGGTCAAAAATGATCTTTTGAATCCAGCCTGGAACAATCTGGACAATAGAAACGATAAAAACGCAGAGCCCATACAGAAGGAAGAGCCAGGGACGATAGATCACGAGCCGCCAGTTGAAAGGTAGCGTTTTCAAACGGGATGTCGTCATGCGAGCACCTCCTCCAGGCCAGATTGTAAGAGACGAGAAAAGTGTGAAGCTGGATTTCGCATAAGGGATAAGCGCGGGCCATACTCAATAATGTTTCCCTGATCCAGCAGCAGGATAAAGTTGGCGCGCTGCACCGTTTGCAGTCGGTGCGCAATAATAATCCCGGTTCTTTGAGCAAGCAGTTGATCAAGTGCCTGTTCAAGCAATGCTTCAGTCGCAGGATCAAGGCGTGACGAAGCCTCATCGAGCACCACCAGGCCAGGATCTTTTAGAAAGACGCGTGCAAAAGCCAGTAGTTGAGACTCACCAGCAGAAAGACCTTGTCCATTGGCCCCGATCATTGTATCCAGGCCATTGGGAAGCGAAGCCAGCCAGGTGCGAAGTTTGAGCGTGGTCAGCACCTGCATAATCTGTTCATCGCTCACCTGTGGGCTGAAGAAGGTCAGGTTATCGCGAATACTGGCCTGAAAGAGCTGGATATCCTGCGTTACCATCCCGATATGGCTGCGAATATCATCCAGAGCCAGTGTACGGAGATCAGTATCGGCAAACTGAATGGAGCCACTGATGGGATCATAGAGACGGAAGAGCAATCGTGCGAGCGTTGATTTGCCACTGCCAGTCCGTCCGAGCAGGCCCAGAACCTGTCCAGGGGCCAGCGAAAACGAGATATCATGCAGCACAGGCTCCTGGACCTCATAACGAAAGCTGACATGTTGCATTGTGACAGAGAGCGGCCCTGCTGGCAGGCTGGCGCTCATGGTCTCCAGAACCTGCGGCTGAGTATGCAAGAGCTCTTCGACGCGATCAATACTGGCGGTAGAGCGCTGGAGATCTTGAAATTGAGTGCGGATACTTTCAAGTGGTCCTGAAAGCATACCGATGTAATACATGATCACATAAGCTGTTCCCAGTGAGATCTGTCCCTGCACATAGAGAAATGCTCCCAGGCCCAGACCCAGCGCATACCCCATGAGAAAGAGGAACTGGCTACTGACATACGTCGTATTGCTGACCAGGCGTGCACGACGATGCGTCTCTAGCATACGATGCATCAGCGTAACCAGGCGTTGGGTGATATATGGTTCAGCGCCGGCTGAGCGAATATCCTCTGTCCCCTGGACATGCTCCTCCAGGAAGGCATAGTGGTCGGCATCAGCCATGCGTTCGGCCTTCCAGAAGGGAGCAGACCGTTTCTGGAAGAGAGCCAGTACCGCAAAAACAAGACAGGTATAGCCAACCAGCGCGATTCCCAGAAGTTGGTCTACGGTGAATAAAAAAATCAGAATGCCCAGGATAAGAAGAGCATTGCTTGCCAGTTGGAGCGCGAACTGAGAGAAAAAGTTCGCCAGCATCGTCACATCCTGATCGATCCGTTCAATGAGCTCACCAGGAGTGTGTTTCTTATGAAAAGGCAGATCCAGTTGGAGACAATGGAGCGTCAGATCTGCCCGCAAAGCATTTGTTGTCTTCCAACTGGTGCTCTCTGCGAGATAGGAGAATGCCAGACCAACAGCGCGTTGGAGCAGAGCGGTAAACAGAAAGAGCCTGGCTGCAAGGAAGAGAACCTGAAGCGGCCCATGAGTCTGTGCCGTATCGATAAAAAAGCTAATGACTTGTGGATTGAATAGCTGGAGCACAATATTAGCAAAGAGCAGCAGTGTTAATACCAGCACAGCTAACCATTGTGGACGGAGATAGCGAACCAGCAAGTTCCAATTGCGTAGAAAACGTCGATGCATAGAGACAGGAGATCCTTTCAGACAAGAACATGCCATCAGTCTATTTGCCGGGCATGGAGCGATAGCCAGAGAGAGGCCAATAGTGGGTATGGATCACAAACGGGAAGAAGATCTCGTGTCTGGAGAGGTGCGTAGATTGCACCTGTCAAGAGGATATATGCAACTGAAGACGCTGAAAAAAGGGCGCAAAAATCTTGATCGACAAGGAAAAAAGACTGCGCTTAGACGACCCCCAGAGTCGCCAGCACCGTATCAGGTAAGGAAGCGAAAAGCGTCATCAGAGCATCTCACCGTTTGTGAAAACAGTAGAAAAAATGCTGATTGTCATGTAAACCTCCACGAAATAATATATACTGATCATAGCATAGTGGTTGGAAGAATACAAGCAGCGATCGCGCGATCATCGATTCCAGCCAGACGAGATCAAGTATCTTACTGCTGAATTTGAAACCCTGGTATCCTTCATTATTTCCTAAAAAATTACTAAGCAAAGAGTAAATTTATAAAGGAAGAGCGTAAATATGGCTTTAACAGAAAAGCAGCAGCAAATCCTTATTCAGGTGGAGCAAGCGGCGCAATTTTATCCCCATCTCGAGATCACCTTTAGAAAAATGTTTGGTGGCGGCATGATCTACAATGCTGGAAGACCAATAGGCTCACTTACAAAACAGGGTCTCTCATTAAAACTCAACGCAGATGATCGTGATCTGCTCCTGCAAGAACCAGGTGCAGAGCCACTTCAGCACGATGGGGAGGCACCAAGCAAGCAATATGTCATTGTTCCAGAGCAGATTAGCGCAGAGCCGGAGCAACTGGGACCGTGGTTAGAGCGGAGCGTCTCATATGTCCTGACAATCCCAGTAAAACCCCGCAAGAAGCGCTAATCTCCTCCAATTCCTTGACAGAGGCACAAGCGGCCAGTTATACTATGTATGTTATCGTCAACATATTCGCCAGAGAAGGAATATATGCAGAGGAAGCGCGTCACGCAAAAGGACGTTGCAGCTGTTGCAGGCGTATCTACAGCTACTGTTATGCGTGTATTATATGAACAGGGATATGTTGCTGAAGAGACCAGAAAGGTGGTTGAGGAGGCCATTCAGCGCACAGGATATCATGTGAATGCAGTCGCTCGTAGTCTGCGCCATCAGCGAACGACCTCTATTGGCCATATTTTGCATTCGCTGGTTCCCAATCCGTTTTTTGCAGGCGTGGCTTTAGGAGTAGAGGAAGAGGCCAGTCGGTGGGGATGGAAGCTCCTGATGATCAGCGTGCGTGATGATGAGCGGCGAGAACGCCTGGGAGTGGAAACCTTTATTCAGCAACAGGTTGATGCTATTATCTTTACAACTCCAATCAGCGAAGAGAATGTGCAAGTAGCACTGGACGCAGGTATTTTTGTTGTGCAGGTTGAGCGTCCAACGACCATTCCTACGCCCAGCGTCATTGTGGACAACTATACTGGTGCTATCCAGGCGATGGAACATCTCATTGCGCTTGGACATAAGCGTATTGCATATATTGGCATAGATCCTGAACTCCTGAGGGCTCAGCACCATTTTGGCCGTTACGTTGAGGAAGAGCGTTTGAAGGGCTATCTGGACAGTCTCCACAAGCATCAGATCCCGTTGAATAAGCGGTTTCTGGATCTGGGAGCACATTCGTCCTTCAATCGTACTATCCCCTTGACCCTTTCTCAATCGTTACGAGATATGATAGTGCATGCAGAGCGCCCAACAGCTATCTTTGCCTCTACCGACACTCTGGCCGCGCATGTTCTTCAGCAATTACATGACTATCGTTTGCGGGTACCAGATGATATATCGATTATCAGCTTTGACGATACTTATGCACCTTATTTAACACCGCCCTTAACGACAGTTGCTCAACCCATGATGGAAATTGGGAAGGCAGCGGTCCATCTGATCTTAGACCATTTTCAAGAAGAACCATCTGCTCTGGATGCTTTTCAACAGAAAAAACTTGCCACGCATCTTGTGGTTCGTTCATCGACTGCATCCATTTTATAAAAACTGTGCACTCAATCAGACAACTCGTATGCTCTGGTTGCCATATGTTGACGACAACATATGGCAAAAGGACCGGAGAAAAGAGACTCTGCAGTCTTTCTAAACTATGCAGAATAAAAAAAAGGAGAAAATATATGGTAACGTCCCGAAAAATTGTCTTTACAGGAAAAGATCAAGTTGAGGTCTGGTCTGACGAGGTTGGTCAGCCTGGTCCAGGCAAAGTTCTTATTAAAGCCACAAAAACGCTGATCAGCACTGGAACAGAGATGATCGCCTTGAGCCGTCAGTTTGAACCAGGTTCGCATTGGGATAGTTGGGTGAAATATCCCTTTTTCCCTGGATATAGTATGGTTGGCCAGGTAGTAGCCATTGGCGAGGGTGTTGAAGGCATACAAGAAGGGGAGCGTTTTGCATTGCGCAGGGCACATCAGGAGTATGTGATTGCCGATCCTGATGAGCTTTATCCAGTGCCACAGGGAATTGCCGATGAGGATGCGCCCTGGATTGGTCTGGCAACGATTGTCCAGAACGGTGTGCGCCGGGGAGATCATCGCCTTGGGGAGCAAGTAGTGGTGATTGGACTGGGCCTGATCGGTCAGCTCGTGGTGCAATATGTCCGTCTCACTGGTGCCAGGCGGGTGATCGCGGTGGATATTGCCGAGGAACGCCTCGCCATGGCATCCGCGCATGGTGCGACAGAGACATTGGCGATGGGTGTTGATGAGGCTCGCGAACAGATTCTGCAGCTTACAGAAGGCAAAGGGGCGGATGCCGTCTATGACGTCACTGGGAGTGCGCGTGTTTTTCACAGTTCACTGGGTCTGCTGCGACGTTTTGGACGCTTGATTCTCCTGGGTGATACCGGAACTCCTTCTGCCCAATCTTTGACTGGCGATGTTGTATCAAAAGGTCTCTCCATTTTAGGAGCACACGATAGCAATCCGCCCGAACAGTCAACGGATCATGCATATTGGAGTAAGCAGCGCATGGCTTCTTTATTTTTCTCGTATGTACAGCGCGGCGATATGCATGTCTCTGATCTGGTAACCCACCGCTATTCGCCGCTTGATGCTCCAGCCGCCTACAAGATGCTTAGCGAGCGACGTGCCAATGCGATGGGCGTCATCCTTGACTGGACACAACTGTAATCATTTGTTCATTTGTTTGCACAAAGCGGCCAATGGCACACTAAAAACGCATTGGCAGTGAAAAGGAAGGTAGTATATGAGTTGTATTCGACAATCTTTTTGCTGGTGGAGTTTTGCCCCCAGGTATGATTCCCCTCAACAACTCCTGCACGCCGCCAGAGAGATTGGCTATGAAGGGGTTGAATTGATTGATCAATCTCTCTGGCCCCTGGCAAAGGAATGCGGACTAACCATTGTCTCCACTAATGGCGATTTTCTCATTGAGCAAGGCTGGAATCGACGCGAGCATCATCTCCAACTGGAGCAGAAATTGCGCGAGATTGTTCAACTTGCTGAGCAGTGGGCCATTCCCAACATCATCGTCTTCAGCGGTAATAGACAGGGACTCGATGATCGGCAGGGGGCAGAAATTACAGCGGAAGGTCTGGCGCGCGCGGCCAGGATTGCCGAAGATGCAGGAGTTACACTGATACTGGAATTACTCAATAGCAAGATTGATCACCAGGATTATCAATGTGATCGGAGCGCCTGGGGCATCGAAGTGTGTAAGATGGTCAACTCCCCACGTGTGAAGCTACTGTATGACATCTACCATATGCAGATTATGGAAGGAGATCTAATTCGCACCATTCAGGGCAACCATGAGTACTTCGCACACTATCATACGGCAGGTAATCCTGGCCGCCATGAACTCAATGAGGATCAGGAAATTCAGTATCCTCCCATCATGCGCACTCTTTTACAGACGGGCTATCAGGGGTTTGTGGGCCAGGAATTTATCCCCCAGGGAGATCCGCTTGTCGGCTTGAAGCAGGCATATGACCTGTGTGATGTTCGCCTCTGATCTGATGGACTTATGAGAAGAGAAGAGAGAACCATTTCTTTTTAGCAGAGAAAAGGTTCTCTCTTCTTGCTTACTATTCCTTGGAGATGAAGAGCCCGATCTGAGTAAAGCGGCGGATGACGGAACTACAGCCGCGTTCAACACAGTTCATTAAAATACACCTAAATACACACTTTAAGGTGTCAATTGAGGTGTCAAAAAGCCGATAAACAATGGAAAGGCTACTCATTTTCCTTTTTAAAAAGATTTTCTATCTGAGAAGCTGCGTCTTTATGCATTTTCCGTGTAGCATGACCATAGACATCATCAGTCATTGAAATGCTACTGTGGCCCAGCATTTCCTTACGTACAACTGGATCAATACCTAGACGACGAAGAAGCATTGACGCATTATGACGTAATGCATGAAACTTTGTATGTTCTATCCCTGCCTCTTTCAATAACTTGCTAAAATGATGACGAATATGATCATCACTCATAAATCCACCAACCCGAGTACAAAACACCAGATCTAATCCCTTCCAATTTAGCTGCATTTCCTGAAGTTTTTTCTGTTCTTCCAGATGATTACGCAACAAATCTATAATGTCAGAAGGCAAAACAATAAGACGTTGGCCAGCAGCCGTCTTAGGAAGCCCTTCAATATACACCATCTTTTCTGAAACCGGATGCTTTGTATAATACAGTTTGTTGTGTATCTGCAAAACTCCTTCTTTGAAATCAATATCGGACCACTTCAAACCCAGCAATTCACCCTCGCGCATACCCAGAAAGAGAGCCATTACAAACAGCACATACCATTTCGATTTCTTTGCATGCTCTAGTAGCCTACTTAATTCTTCATCAGTAAACACATGCACCTTTGCACGACGAGCTTTCGGAAGTTTCGCATGAGCAACAGGATTATACAAAATCTTTTTCCATACCACCGCATCATTAAGAGACTGCTTCGCCAAACTATGGATAAGACGAATTGTATTTGGAGATAATTCCCCATCCCACGATTGATACAACTCTTGAAACATTTCGACAGTTAACTTCTTCATCTTTACATGCCCCAACCCTGGAATAAGCCTAGACTTAATATAACCTAGATACATAGAATATGTTTGTAACAATATAGTTGGGCCATGAACACCAATCCAATAAAGAAGATATTCCCCAAAAGTCTGATCCTTACCTACTGCAAGATTACCCGCATCTCGCTCATTAAGCATTCGCCGCTTAGCTCGTTCCGCTTCCTGTTTGGTATCATAGTACTCTTCTTTGCGCTTACCATCTCCCAAAGGCACACGGGCGACCCATCGACCATCAGCACGCTGTAAGACCGTCCCTTCACCACGAGCACGCCGCTTTTTTTCTGGCTTATCGGTTTGTTCTTTTTTTGCCATAACTTTTCTCCTATCGCTTAAGCGATAAACACATAGTTAGTCTGTCTTGTTAAAGCCCACTGATAGAGGCTATTGGTATCGAATCGAATCATACGACCGGACATACGGATTACAGGAAGGCCTTCATCGCGCATCAGCTCAAAAACTTTTGTACGACTAACCCCAAGCCAGGAAGCGGCACCCTTTACATCAAGAAGCTTCTCAGGAGCCGTACCAGGAGGAACCGAAACAACTCCAAATTTCCCTATTGGATTACGACGAGATCGAGCCATAACATACCTCTATTTCTGCTTCCCAGGAAACTGTAAGTAAGGAGTGATTTTATCTGCTAACCGAGCTGCGGCCAATGCCGAGAATCCGAGCAACCTGCTCAATAGTCAGAAGCGGAGGGCACAACTGAGGAGTGCCAGTACCCTCATCTTGCGTCTTGCGCTTGCACATCACATATTTCCTTTCATATCTAGTCAACTATCATCCTGATTGTGTCTGTCATACCCTCCACTTTTTTTGAGGGCCGGAGGTGCGCGTATCGAATGGTTTCCAGCTCTCGGGTAAGAGCATGGATTAGAAGGGATGATCCTCATTTTCGATTTCTCCCAACGGTGGCGATGCTTCTAAAGCAACTGTTTTCAGTGGCGAGTCATCTTTATCAGAGGAATCCGCGCGGGCAGCTAGTGCTTTCAAGACCCCCAGAGCGCTTTGAGCATCGGCTGTCGCACGGTGGGAACCTTCTGGCGTTTCCACTCCCAGCATGTCGCACGCCGTCCCCAACTTCTGCCAGGTATAAGAGCGGTAGTAGCTATTCCAGGCTCCGTGATACGCTGCATAGGGCTGCATCAAGTCTTCCCACTTTGCTGAAGGAAGTCTGTAACCGTATCTCTCGGCAGTCAATCTCAACAGCCTTCTGTCAAAGTCGGCGTTATAGACCAGCACATTGCGGTAGCGACGCAATATTGTCTTGATGGTAGGCCATACCTCAGGGAAGGTAGGTGCGGTCTGTAACATCTCAGGAGTGATGCCATGGATGTGTGTGGCCAGGTCGTGACGTGCAGGATCTTGCGGTTGGATCAGTGAGGAGAACACAACAGCACCAGAAGCACTCACAATGGCCAGCTCGATAATCTCATCACTATCGCCCAATCCGGTGGTCTCGCTGTCAAGAACGACCCATGTGGACGTCTTCTTAATATATTCAGCTGCCCAGAGGCACGCCTCCACCTGCCTCTCTTTCTGTTGGATCTCCCAGCGGCAACCAGGACAGTGTCCCAGAATCAGATAATGATGCTTATCTCTGCCATGGCTGCTATCGTAGAACCCACATCGCAAGCAGGTGTACGTTTGAACAAGCGCAGCGCGCATTTTTGTGATAGCCTCACGCTGCCGATCCGTTGGAACACGCCGAGGAACGGCCATCTGAATGTTGTAGAGGTAGCGGATATAGGGAGCCTTCTGGATAAAGTAGCAACCCTCTGGCTCACCCAGCGGTTTGAGCTTGAGCCTGCGCAGTTGGGTGTAAGTGTAGAGATGCTCTGGCCAGCTTCCATAGAGATAGCGAATAGCTCCTGGACAGAGTGATGAAGGCTCTTTTTTCCAGTCTCCGAGACAAACACTGCACGTGTAATTGCCGTTGATTTGCTGCGAGAGCACATGCCGCTTTTTTTCCATACGGTTCTCCTCACAAACATACAAAAGACCTCACTATCTTTTCAGACAGAGAGGTCAAACGTTTTACCAGTAATGATTGAAATGGGTGGTCCCGGACAGGTGGATCTATACTGCCAGGGTTAACTGTCGAGGTTTATTGAGGTATTGCGGGTCCTGGCGCGGATACCAGGGAGTTTGCCGAAAGTCAGCGAGCCAGAGGCGTGTGGCCTGCGTATGGCGTGCACGCTCCAGCCCTCGGCAGCCCTGACACTGATCAAAGTGCCCCGTCTTGCAGCTATCACGCACCGGCGGTTGATGATACATACCTGGTTTCATGCGCCACTCTGCATAGCCCCAGATACCCCGAACTGGCTGAATAGATGGCCCAACGCTATCCGTCGAAAGGGCAATGCCCCACTGATCGCAAAGCCAGAGCAGTTCGCCCAACGCCGGAGCATAGCAGACTCCCCAGATATGAATGCGCTTGACTCCCTGCCCTCCCAGGAAGGGGATTAAGCGGTACATCGTCTCGCGAAAATGGGGCATAATCTGCGCAGGCATTTTCCCCGTTATACACCAACCACCTAACGCAAAAGTATCTTCTGGCTGAAAGTAAGCTAACACTCTTTGTGCACAGTCCAGGTACTGTAATGCGGAGACGCCCTGGGCTGAGAGCAGGCAGGAGAGGCCATTACGATGCTGGGAGAGGAAGGCCGCTGCCTGCACCGTTTCCTCAACAGCATCCCTGGCATCTCCCTCAGACCAACGTCGCTTTCTACGTACAAAGGTTCCGTTCAGTTCGTTCTCATCCCACATCTCATCGATGAGAAAGTCATAGCTGGCCCGAGCTGTGACCCGATCGGCATAGCCAAAGCGTTCAGCGTGCCTTTCCTGCTGTTTGAGTGCCTCCGGAAAGCTCAGACGCTGACCTGGTCCGTCGGAGAAGGCTCCACTATCCTGAATAACCTGAGTGTGGGGGGCAACTTCGACCGAGGTGGTCGTTTTGCTAGTTGTAGTATTGCCTGTAACTGGAGAGATACAGGCAAAGGGCCCCGTGGCTGGTGCGTGATAGTTCCATCGTTTCTCACACTGACCACAGTAGAGCCGAATAGCTTCGTTTTCCATAATGGCCTTTCCTCAATGCGCTGCTGTTTGCACCTTGATTATGAAACCGGCAACAGAAGGCCTGTGTTTGCGGGAGGTGGGTGTGGTATTAGTCGTGAGCTGAACCTCCCGCAAGGCTCTAGAAGCCGTTTGAGAGGAGGATTCCTTAAGAAAGGTTCGAAATTTGACCTCTTCTGTGGGCAAAAAAAGCAGCCTCCCGCAAAAGCTGGCTTTTAGTGGCTTCTCATGCTACACTAGAGGGAGAGCCGTCGAAAAGGGTTCTGGATCTCGGTTGGGATTGTAACGATCACAGTAGCGTGCAACCCTGCTGCCACCTGGATAGTCGAAAAGGGTTCTGGATCTCGGTTGGGATTGTAACTCGACGGCTGCCACCTCCACAACCTGAAACCCTGGCTGTCGAAAAAGGTTCTGGATCCCCGTTGGGATTGTAACGGAGGTTGTCGTCTCATTGACGCCGGTGCCCTTTTTTGTCGAAAAGGGTTCTGGATCCCCGTTGGGATTGTAACCGCATGGTTCGGACGGCTGCCGCCTGCTCTACTGGCAGTCAAAAAGGGCTCTGGATCCCCGTTGGGGTTGTAACGTATGTTTGACATATATCCGCACATTGTTAATAGGCTAAAGCCGAAAGAGGCTTGCCATCTGGTCTCAAATTGAACTGATCTTATAGAGATAAGCTCTGTACTGAAAAACCCGCCTAAAAGTTCTTTTCAAGCATTTCCTTTTATTTATTCCATTCTTCTACCTCCACAATATTTCTCTCTTTTAAACGCAAACCATAGATGAGCAAAGCTCATAAGCTATGCTCGATATCCCATAAGTGGTGTTGATGTGGCACTGACATATGAGTGTCTTGTTGGTACCTCTTTTTTCCTTGATTGAGCTCTAGCAGCTCTTGATAACGAGCAATAATGGCCTCTGGGTCTCTGTATTGGATGGTGATCTGCATAAGATCTGCGACTGCATTTCGGACATCGCTCAGCAGGTGGGCTTCTTGTCTATTTGGGATCATGGTAGGCCAGCCCTTCGTATATAGAAGGTGTCTGGGTATTCTAGACTCAAGCTGCTCTCTTTGTGCTGCACATTGTCTGGCTTTTGCCAGGCCTGTGAGTTGCGTTTTACTTAGCAGTTGGGGGGCAATATCTCCAAGCCAGCGATCACTCTGGAAACTAAAGGATGAGGCAATCTCAAGATCAACCATCTCTCGATAGATCTCATGATTCGCCGGGTTCATTGCAGAGGCTTTGAGATCATCAAGGCCTGCGAGTATACAGTAGGCGCATGAGACCCGGCTCATTCCATAGGTAGCGTAAGCCTCATGTAGTGGAAAGTTATGGATACGGTGGTGCGCCAGAACATCCTCCAGCGACCAACTCAGAATGGGAAGCCAGTTATAACCTGTGGTTTCAAAAGTGGTACTGGTAAGTCTGACCTGAGGAGCACAGATTGGGGCTTTTGCACGTGCGGAGCTCTCCTGGCGACGAATACCTGCGGCATTGAGAATAACGGCCTTGGGATAGCGCTCAACAAGATCTCGGCAGATAATGGCTGTTTTGAGCTCGCTGGTACAGAAGCGCATCGAGGCCGTTGACCAGGGCAAGATGACTTTGACACAGAGTAACTGGCTGTAGCGTTCCACATTTCGTTGCCAGCGAGTTAGCCACCGATCCATCAGATCGCCAGCTTGTCTGCGAACAACGATCAGATCAAGCCCAAGACGTGTTGCCAATCGTTCACATGCAGGTAATGAGTCTGGATGTTCTACCCGGCCCAGATCGCTATGTACCAGGATCAAGGGGCCCTTATGCCCAACCACATTGAGATAAGCTTTGACTTCAAAGGCTGTAACATCGCTATCTTTACCGCCGGAGACTCCAACAGCTACTGGTGAATGCTTCTCGATCAAGGTAGTAAGTAGTGGCGTCGTTTCAATGTGAGGAAAAGGATACACCATAATGCACCTTCTTTCTGACTGGAGAATGAGCAATACCGTCTAGAGTGTAAGAAGCGCGAGCTCTTCTGGCGTTCGTAACCAACGACGGTACGCATCTTCTTCGCCTCGATGAACATGGCTTCGAGGGATTTGATACTGAATATGCTTTGCCACCCCTTGCGTTTCTAATACGATAGCCTCTGCTACAATGTAAGAGCCATCTGCCCGGCAATGACGATACAAGGCTTGTGGGGCTAGGCGAAGCCGCTCCTTCTCATAATATTGCGCCTCTTGCTCTAATCGAGCTATTACTTGCGTATGTTCTGCGATAGTTTGTCGCAGTTCTTTGAGGCGTTGAGAAACCTGCTCTAAGGAATGATGAGTTAAGGGGTCAATGATCTCTGACATGGCTCTGCCTTTCTCGTTAAAATCTTTTTGATTGAAGAACAGAACATAAGAAAGTGTTTTTGCGGGAGGTAGGTGCGGTGGTGGTCGTGAGCTGAGCCTCCCGCAAGGCTCTAGAAGCAGCTTGAGAGGAGGATTCCTTAAGAAATGCCCGAAATTTGACCTCTTATGGGGGCAAAAAAAGCAGCCTCCCGCAAAAGCTGGCTTTTAGTGGCTTCTCATGCTACACTAGAGGAAGAGCCGTCAAAAAGGGCTCTGGATCCCAGTTGGGATTGTAACACAAACCCTTGCCGCGCTGCTTCTCTTGATTTGGTGGTCAAAAAGGGCTCTGGATCCCAGTTGGGATTGTAACACCGAATCAGCAACGCGCTTAACAAACTCTGGGGTAAGTCAAAAAGGGCTCTGGATCCCAGTTGGGATTGTAACAGGCATCTTGCTTCAATAAGATCTACATAATCCTCAGTCAAAAAGGGCTCTGGATCCCAGTTGGGATTGTAACTCTACTGCAATCATATTAATTTACTCTTTCTTAATCGGGTCAAAAAGGGCTCTGGATCCCAGTTGGGATTGTAACCGCATTTAACGCGCTTGCGGACAACCCCGTCTGTTCGTCAAAAAGGGCTCTGGATCCCGGTTGGGATTGTAACCGCATTTAACGCGCTTGCGGACAACCCCGTCTGTTCGTCAAAAAGGGCTCTGGATCCCGGTTGGGATTGAGAACTCTGACCATAAACAAACCTTCTCCAGGGCTTAGGGTCCTGGAAGGGATTGAATAACAGCTACTCCTTCCGCCAATATTCATCTATGAGCACTTCAGCCTCAGGGATATGAACGACTTTGAGGAAGTCTCGGCAGGCTTGCTCCATGGCTTGCTTGAGAATCTGTTCGGCAGGCTCCAAGAGGTGGTCTGGGCACTCCAGGACGACCTCGTCATGAACGGCTAAGACGAGGGTCACTTCTGAGGGCAGGTTCTTCTGAAGAAGGTGGAGCATGCGCTTCATGATATCTGCATTGGTTCCCTGAATCGGATGGTTTTTGGCGGATCTCTCCATGCTTGCCCTGGTAGCCCTGTCTGTTTTCTCATTGACAATAAAGGGGCGTCTACGACCAGCCAGGGTGACACCATAGCCTCGCCTGAGCGTCTGCTGAGCCGTGATACGAAGCCACCGAGCTATCCCAGAATAGGTCTGGAAGTAGGTCTCCATAAGCTGTTTCGCGACATCTTCAGGAATGCCCGCACGATTCGCCAGACCTCGGGCTCCCATGCCGTAGGCAAGGCCATAGTTGATGGTCTTTGCAAGGGCGCGGGCAGGATACTGGCCTTTGTAGAGGTGTTTTCTGGTGTCGGTCTCTGGAGGAAGATTGAACATAAGCCTGGCCGTTTCTTCGTGCAGATCGGCCCCTTCAGCGAACATTCGCAAGAGGGTTTCATCGTTGGCTACCTCTGCCAGGATGCGGAGCTCGATATTAGAGAGGTCCGCTTTGAGTAGCTTATGGCCTGGTGGCGCAATAAAGCACCGACGGATGTTCTCGTCTTCATTCTTCTCTTTCGAGGGGATCTGTTGAAGGTTGGGTCGGCTACAAATGATGCGGCCAGAGAGGGCTCCGATCTGAGCATAATCACAGCGGAGCCGACCATCACTATCGATCATTTCAAGCAGGTTCTCTCCAAAGGCGCTCCGGAACTTTTGCAGCTTCTTCCATTGCAGAAGTTTTGCGATGACTGGAAAGGTTCCAGCAAGGGGTTCGAGGGTGTCCTCGCTGGTGGATGAGACCTCTATTCCCATTGCATTCAACCCTTTAAGAAGCTGGACTGAGGATTTCAGGTTGATCTCAGGCCCTCGAGGAGGCCGTGGAGAAACCTCATCCCACGCGACCATAGTCTGTTGGTAGGACGAGCTTCTTTGAGGCCCCTTGTTGGAGAAGGCTGTGCTCAATAACTCTGTTAACTCTGCCTCCAGGTGGAGTTGTCGTTCATATTTCGTGGCCAGGATCTCTCGCCAGAGGGTCTGATCGATGAGTACACCTCTCTGCTCAAGTGCCGTGATCGCCGGGATCGCTTGATTCTCAATCGCAACAATGCGTTTAAGGTCGTTTTTCTGTAGTTGCTTTTGTTGCAGTTGACCAATCTGATAGGGGACCTGAATATCTTGAATCATGTAGGCCAGCTGCTCTGGTGGAAACGGAGCTGCCCATTCCTCAGGCCGCAAATCTAATCCGGCAAACCATTGGCGAGCCTCTTTTCTGACAGGAAGACGATAGCGTGTAGCAACCGCCTGGAGATTGACTGGTACGTCAGGATCGAGTAACCCAACCCCGTGAATAAGTTGTTCAACCAGCATCGTATCGTACATCTTGCAAAGCTGAATGCCAAAGTGCACTTGTAAGAAGCCTGCATCAAATTTTAGATTGTGCCCAACCCAGGTGACATCGGCTTGTTGGAGGAGGGTGCGTAAAGCATATCTCCATTGAGCCTGCCATTCCGCGCTCAATCCGTAATAAGGTCGTAGATCCAGGAGAAAAACCTGACCTGGCCTCCCCAATGCAAGGGAGATAATTTTCTCTTTATGGGCCTTCAGACCAGTTGTTTCGAGATCTAGACAGATTGGCTTCTTCTCCCTCGAGAGACATTGCTGGATCTCCTCGATATCTTGAAGAAAGAAATCAGTCTGGGTGATGCGCTTTAAAGCGGGAAGAGTGGCACATTGCTGTTCAGAAATGAGTAAGCGATGGTGTTTGCAAGAGGGGACTCCTGTATCGCTATAATATTCAACAGTATTCTTACAGTGGGCGCATGTCTCCTCTTTGGAAGCTGTGGTGTTTGATGTTTCCACAGCGCGTTTTTTCTGCAAGTACTCTATCAAGATGGGTTTCTTTTTCGCCAACCACTCCCATTGAACCTCTGTGAGAGACCCTTCCGGGGCTTCTACTCTAAGCGTTGTCTCTCCCATGATGCTCAGCTGAACCCCCTTTTCGTGGAGTTTTTCAATAATTTCGTGGATGATCATAAGTCCCGTTTCTCCTTTCGATGTCCATCTGCGGGGGATTGTAGTGGTAGTGATGGCGGTAAGGATTTTTCGCAATATCCTTCAATGGCTGCGGTATGGCCTGGGGAGCCTTTTGAGCATGTCTGTTCTTTCTTTTGCCCGTTTTTTTGCGGGGTGTGAAGGGAGTGTTTTCCATCTATCTCATACCCCATTACATCTACCTCATCACCTAAAGAGGATTCCACATTTTCACTCTGCGTAGCATTGGAAAGACTCCCTGCATTCCCCGCAACTACGCGCCAAAGGCTTTTTTTATTGTGTTTATCAAAGGTCTTTTCAAGTCGTAAATTGTCTTCTCCAAAACAGGTCTCCACGTGCTTGTCAAGTGCTTTTCCGAGGCATATTTTGAAGGATTTGGGCTTCTCTTTGAGCGTGATTTGAAGTGGTTCGGGGAGGGCCTCTATGAGGTCAAAGTGGTATTTTGTATCACCACCTCCCGCAATTTTGCCTTCCCCTGTGATAATTGCACTAAGATCCGATACTGAGGTCCACTCTTCTCCAAAAACTTTCCTCCAGGAGAGGAGAAAGGTTTCCCATTGCGGACCCTCTTCATCCGCTTGCTCCTGAAGGGTATCCAGGTTGGCGAGGAACCCAGACACGCCTGCGTACTCGAGAATACCTCCTACAACTTCTACCCAACCGGTCATGGTTCCCATGGCGGGCAGGTGTTCGTATCGCGGTTTTCCTGCTGCGTACCAGGCTCGTGCTAGTGTGAGGAGTGCGCCTACAATCTCGGCACGATGTTCTAAGGCCCAACTGGCCAGGTCTGTGTGCTTAAATCCCTTCCGTTTAAAAGGCTTCGACATCCTGGCATCGAGCCGAATGCGATAACACCGACGAGCAATATCACCACCCAGACGAATGTTATTTCCGGTCGCGATCCAGGTCGCACGCTGAGGTACGCGAGCCATCTTGGATGCTCCCAGAATACGACCGCGCCACCAGTCTGATGTTAAGACCGCGTCGAGATGCTTGGACTGAAGGCGCTCCACGACGTTATCGATGGTGATCATGGTTGCACCTTCAATTAGTAATGAGGTAATGGACTTTTGAAGCTCATCCGGGTTATCTGAGAGGGTGAGAATCATCGCCCCCATTCCTGTTGCGATTATGGAGACGACATCACTGAGCAATCCTTTCCCTGTCCCCTGCTTTGGGGCGTCGATGAGGGCCATGGGCACATGTCGCTTGATTGCAGGCCGAAGTAGTGGCGTAAGCAGAAGCCCCAACGCGTTAGCCTTGTCAGCATCGGTAGCATAGGGGAACTCTCCAATCACGTCCCAGATTAGAGTCAGTGCTGCCTGTCGTTGCTCAGGTGTCGGGTCTAATGGGACTGACAGGTTCCCCATGCCTTCCTGAGGCGCATAGTACAGCCGCGATTTTTTATCATATCCTGATGCAGACAGAACACTCCCGTCCTGGCGGATTACTGGCGTCTCGACAATCGCTGTCAGCGGGGGAAAAGGGAGATAGGGTTTGTTACTCTGCCGGGCCAGGATCTGTTCTGCAATCTCTTTGGGCGGGGAAACGGGATATTGTATAGAACCACCCTCTTCTACACTCGCTTTTTTCAAGCGATAGAAGTTCGCTGAGTGAGTCATCACTTCTTTTACTTCTGGAACGCTCATTTGCGTAATAATGGGGCGTTTCTCTTCGTCCTGCCCAATGCTCACGAGCCGCGCTGCTTGAAGAAACAGGGTTGGTGCATGTTGTTCCGCGTGTTGAATTGCCTCGATCGCTTTATCGACCGCATTTCGCAGCTGGTCAGTGCCAACAATAATATCTGGCAGTGGTGCTTCCCCATCTGGGTGCCTCTGGCCTGTGGTTGGGGGAGACCCATGACCATTCCCATTAGAGGCTTGGCCAGATGAAGGTAAGAGGTCTGATTCAGGGAGCATATGAGAAGGTTCGGAGATGACCATAGTTTTTGTATTGATCACCCAGGGCTCACGTTTCTTGTGGCTATCTTTATATGCGCTGGCCAGGCTCGCAAAGGCTTCCTCACGCGTATAGGGTTCATATCCCCCCTTCGTATTCTCCTTTGGCGTCTGTTGACAATAGCGCTCGAGAATCTCTCTGGCCATTTCGAGCGAGTAGTGATGGTCGCGTAACTGGCAGGCCAGCCAGAAGCCAGTATCATTGCGGCCAGCTTCTTTCTTGATGACTCTGGTAAGTGCTCGGGTGAGCAGTGTCTCATGCGCGGTCTCTGCGACCTCTGGGACTGATGCATTGGGAGACTCCTCTGATAGGGCTATGCGGTGTTCAGGAAGGGCTGACTGGTGCAGAAATGCGACGAGTGCCTCAGGAAGTTGCAACAGGTCATCGGGTTCTGGGTCACGGAGCCAGAGATAGCGGCCAGCATGGCTCTCCCCACAGAAGAGGGCATTGCCTCCGTCTCCTCGAATATCGAGCCCTGGCCAGCGTTGACCCAGCTCTTTATTGCTTTTGCCAGCCAGCGTTGGCACATGCCACCCTGGGTGATGGAAATGGACGTGATAGCCACCAGACCCTGTCTGCACATGAGGCGAGAGCCCAAGTTGCTCGAGAGTCTTTTGTCCGGATTTCCCATCAAAATCAAGAACTACCCTTTGATTAATGGCCCCTGTCACCAGAGACCAGAGGGGCGGTTGATAGGTCTTCTGCCAGTATTCCACCTCTTGCAAAGAGGGGTGCCGGTTCTGAAGTGATCCCCAGGAGAAACGCTTCGGAGTGCCGTCTTTATTCAACCCACCAATCCTGACAGGTCCCTTATCTTTATCGCAGGGAAGAATTGACCATTGGAAATGGCGTACAGTATAGCGCGCCGTCTGGAAGGGTTCTTGTTCATTCCAGATGGCACTCATGGATGTGGTTGTCATAGAAGCAATTCCCCCTTTGCATCACGAGCGCTCATGTGAACACTCCATTCCAAAGTGCTAAATTTTGTGGACGCGTTTTTGCAGGTGAGACGCGTTGGGCAACCACCCCAAACTGACTGAAAACTTCAAGGAAGCATTCTCTTTGAGGTCCCAGGTAGACAAAGATGGTTCCATGAGTGTGCCCACACTCTTGCAGGATCTTCCCCGAGCTGGGGGTGAAGAAGCCAACCTTATGATCGGTAAAACAGATAGGATAATCCCACAGGGGCGAAAACCAGGAAGTATCTGTGCGGCCTGTCGTTAGGAGAATCGCCTCAGAGACGCGGCCCGCTTGATACTCCTGAACTAATTTCGTGATCCAGACGCCCTGATTTGTCTTCTTCCCAGGCGTCTGGCGGCGTCCAAAGGGAGGATTAAGCCAGACGCGACCTTCCCAGGGGAAGGCTAACCCATTCTGTTCCCTGGTATAATAAGTGCCTGCCTGGACGGTCTGGTTAGCAAGCTCTGTTGAGGCAGGGTCCAGATCAATTGCACCCATGACTTCTCGAGCTGCTTGTAAGTAGCGAGCGGGAGTATACCATTCATCACTCATGTACCTACTTTCGATCCTTTCTGTGCTTTCTGCGCTTTTTTTGCAACAATCTGATCAATCAAGTCGGAGGCCTCACCCCGTGTGATTCCCGGTCTAACTGCCACACGATGCTTCTTCAGAAGCGAGATCTGCTTTTCAGAAGCGGGAGTCGATCTCCAGGGGGCCTGTATGTCTACGAGGACAAGGTTCCGTTCATCTTTTTCGAGGAGGCGTGCTTTCATCTCTGCATGCTGTTGAGCCCAGGCAAGAGGGGCTGCTTGAAGCCAGAGCTGTCCTTCATAGGTAGGAGAGAGAAAGGCCCAGACATCATAGGTCTCCTCTGGCTTTCGTGAGGGAGTGAGCAGGATGCGGTGTTTTTGGGCACCCACCTGCAAGCAGTAGCTGTTATTATGGCATTTCTCCCAGGGACGTGAGCTAAACAAATTGACTGCCTCATCAATGTGTCGTTCTTCAGAAAGCGTACGGACAGGTGCAATCTTCTCTTGTTCTGCCTGTTTCTGGCGTTTGACACATTGAAGTACGGTTTCATGATCCTGGAGTGTGATTCCCAGAGCACCTTCAATCGTTTGAGGGAGAAGATGCTGTTTCTGTTTGATACAATTATCGGTCAGATCCAGCAGAAGGCATTGAGTTTTGCCTTCTGCAACACGGAGGCCACGCCCAAGGCTTTGTAAGAAGACGACAGGCGAGAGTGTGGGTCTGGCCATGATGACACATTCAATGAGCGGTTCATCAAAACCCTCCGTCAAGACCATTACTGTTGTCAGGACAGTGAGTCCGCCTTCATGAAATTTTTGATAGAGACGGCGGCGTTCTTCGCGAGGAGTCTGACCAGTGATAGTTGCGGCTGCAACACCTTTTGTAAGAAAGACCTCTGCAAGATGCTGTGCATGTGCAACCGTTACCCCAAAGCAAACGGCCCTTTTTCCAGGAGCGTGCTCTTGATAGGCCTCGACAACGCGCACATTACGTGCTGGCGTATCAATAGCTCGCTCAAGATCTTGGACTTGAAAGTCTTTCTCTCCCTCTGTACTCTTCGCAAGACGAACCGCTTCTAATGAGGTCTCCGTTCGGATAGCAACTGCTTTTAGATCACTGAGTCGCCCACTGGTGATTGCATCAACAATGGTCATTGAGAAAACGGGAGGGCCAAAGATGGGTTCAAGTGAACGTTGGTCGAAGCGATTGGGGGTTGCTGTGACTCCGAGATGAAAGGCCTTATTGAGCTCCTGAAAGACTTTTTGATATTTGGGAGCAGGCGCATGATGGCATTCATCGCAGATAATGAGGCCGAAGCCGAAATGCTTCAGTTTTTTGAGGTGACGTGTCTGGTGGATAGTGTCAATACTCGCCACTGTTACGGGATCTCCGTATTCATGCACCCCACCCCCAACTTTTCCAACGGCACAATCAGGGGAAATCCTTTGCAGCTTCATGCGTGCCTGTTCGAGTAGCTCATCACGATGAGCTATGATTAATACCGGAGACCCTTTCTCTTGTAACCACCATGCAACCAGAAAACTAAAGAAAACGGTCTTGCCCCAGGCAGTGGGGGCGACGACAAGAGCCTGACCTGTCGAGTCAAGACGAATCATCTCCAACACCTTCTCCAGAGCCTCTTGCTGGTCTGGAAAGAGTGTAATGACTGGAGAAGGTACATGATCCATTAAGAGGTATCCTTTCCAAAAAATGCCCTGCTGTCGTTGGGCAGAGACAGCAGGGGAAGAATAGAATGTCATCAGTTCTAGCAGAGAGAGTCTGTCATGCGTTTGGTAAGGAGAAACATCACGGGTGGTGTGACTGCATTCCCTAGTTGCTTTACCTGTTCACGTCGCGTTCCTGTAACGATATAGGTATTGGGAAAAGCCATCGCGGCCTGGATCTCTTTCGGGGTCAACATACGAAAACCACAGTCTTCGACTGCTGGGATGCCCGATGTATTTGCAACAACTAGAGCATGTCTGGCCAGGGTAGTAACTGTCGGGGTTGCATCTTGCACTGGTGCCATCTTCCCGTGATTGTAGTAGGTCATCAGCCAGGTAGGAGGAACTACCAGGCTATGGTGATTTCCACTTGCACACATAGTGGATGTTGGGGAAGAGAGGGCACGAGGGCGGTATTCTCCTAAATGATCTAAGATAAATGGAGGGACGGTGATCCCATTGCTATCATATGCCGTCTGGGTTGGAAAGGGCTGTTCAAAAAGTGCTGCAGGGCGTGCATCAGGGTGATTCAGATTGCAAAGGAAGGGTTCCTGTGCAAATTTCTCCAACCCATAGGCAATACGTTTCATGGTTTTAGGACGCAACGGCTTAGCACGATCGCCGATCCGTGGAGCAGGATTGTCCCAATCAATCGCATTTGCTGCCGCATAATAATAAGGTGTAACTTCGTTCGCATCTAGCGGGCACCGATACACATATTGCTGTTTATATTTCCCGTACTGTCTCTGAGGATTCTTCCAACATTGCACAGATGCCACATCCTTCCCACATTGCGGACAATAGGCAGTGGGGGTGATCTTGAGATTGGGACGGCGATTCTTTCTCTTCCATGCAATAAAGTACATCCGATCTCGGCTTTGAGGAGTAGGATGCGCATACATACTATTGAAGTAGACAAGTTTATAGTCATATCCGAGACTTCGCCACGCCTGAAGCCAGGCATGGAACGGCTTCCAGAGAAGAGCATCCACCACATTTTCAAGAATGACCCCCTCATAACCATGGCATTCCGCCCAGTCCAGGGGCGTCCACATGGTACATCTCGAGCGCTCTTCCGCCTCATCAACCGGGGTCACATCTCCTTGTTCCCAGAGCTCCATTTGTCCCTGCCCTTTGCGCTTCCGTCCTTTGGCAAGGCTATGACTGGTGCATTCTGGTGACGCAATAAGTAGGGTGGTGGCAGGAAATTGTCTTGGGTTTGCCTGATGGAGGTCTGTTAACACATGCCGAGTGTGGGGATGATTGGTGTGATGCGTTTCAACTGCCCGCTTCCAATGGTTAATGGCAAGCCGAACGGTTACCCCCGCTTGCATCGCGCCGGTGCTGGACCCCCCGGCACCACAAAACATGTCCGTGACGGTAATATCGAGTGTCATCCTTGATCCTCCTATAGAGAAGAGATGAAGTGGTGAATGGTGGCATATCAAGTTCAATTCTCGTCAAGAAAGCCCTCTCAGTCTGCTCTTTTGAACTAAAACTAACTGAGAAGCATGCTCAGAGAGGGCTTGAGAGAGGTATTTAAAGAAGAAACAACTTCTGCTGAGGGGTGCCTGGCTCTGTGGTGCGCGCTTTCAGAGGAGTGGGCGGATTCGCTGGCATCGGTCGCACGACCCCAGGTAGGAGTGCCATAGGGTCCTGCCAATTGGGGAAGGCCTGCTCTTCCTTGCGATCCCACCAGCGGTAACGCCAGCCACGAAACCCTCGCATATAGTTCGGTATGCTGACTGCGTGAGCATCGCCATGACGCACTAGCCCAAAGCGGTTGCCGGGAAAGTAATCAATCCGCACGAGCGGAGCAAACCCACGAAGCGCGCCGTTATACACGATATACACACGATCCCCAGGCCGCATTTTTGGTGTGGCACCGTAGAGGTAGAAGTGCCATTCTTCCCCACTCCATGGGGCACCTGCTGCATCGCCTTCATTAATCCAGCGATCAAGACCAAAAGACTGCGGGACTGTTACAACCACATCACCCATAGAACCCTCCTTCTTTGAAGGATAAACAGGCAAGAAAACCGCTGAAAAACAGAATCTTCTGGTAGTTCACTGAATGACCTCAATTTCAGGACACTGTGCTTGAAGGAGTTCAATGACAGTATGGCGGTGGCAGGTTGCATAATGTTTACAGGCACACAGTACAATTGGCTGATAGCCTGCCTGCATGAGACGAACCAATTCAGCAATTCCTTTGTCTGGGTCTTGAATCTTAATAGGCATGTCTGGTTGATTATAGTTGATATTTCCTAAGGCCTGGATCGTGAGGTAGCGTGCTCCCCAGCGTTCCTGTAACCGGCGTTTGTTCCATTCTGGATGCCAACGCGATACGGGTCGAAACCGAATATCAACCAGGACAGTGGAGAGATCCTCCATCCATGTGACAAGCTTTTGTTCAGCAGCAGGGTCTGCATAGCCTAATGCAAAAACCTTCATAAGACTCTTTCCTTTGCACGTTCTGGGACATGATCCTGAAAAACAGGCCTTCAGCCACGCCATTGTGCTGAGAAACCTGCTATTTCTACTACACTCTTGATCTCTTTGGGCAAAGCCAGTTGGAGGGGCGCGAAGCACCCACTCTTCTCAAGAACTTTTTTTACCTGTCGTGGATGGTTGAACCTCCCCAATGATTTCCAGGATCTGATCCTGTCCAATCGATTGATAGCCATGCTCCTGGTTCACCAGCTGGACATGATCATCGTACACTCGTCGCACTCTGGCCGTATCCAGCCCACCATCCTCGACCACATACCGGACGATATCTCCTTCAGTAATGTTTTGATTTGACACAGATCTTACCCTCCCTTAAGTGAACCTCTAACAGATACCACAAGCCTTCAAGGGTTTCTGTTTCCAGGGTATTTCCTCCATGTGTGTGCCAACGCGTCTACATTGGCACACGTGTTAACGGACGAGCGCAGTGCACCACCGGCTCGCACCAGCCTACCCCCTAAATCGGCAATAGGCTGAGACGAACGGCAAGGCTTCTTTCAGGGACGGTTGGACCAGCCAGAGAACAGATCAATATGGTTGGCGCGACACGCATTGACTGCCTGCCTCCCATGACTCACAACCTGAGCCTGTCCATTGATAATGAGAAGGCCTTCTCTTGCGGCTGTGACCTCGTAGACAGCATGTTCCCCATCAATGCCGTAGTAATAAGCTGTACCAGTCTCCTCTACTTGAAGATCCTGATTATCCTGGTTGAACGCTTTTCCCAGACTGGTCCCCCAGGGATTCTTATGAAAGATGTCCATTCAGGTCTCCTTCCTTCGGTGTAGAAAACATTGTGGTTTTTGCTTAAGCAGATGTAGTCAACAGGTTTTGTCAAACACACCCAGGCCCCTAAAAACGTCTTGCAGGAAAACAGGTACTCAGGTTAATGGCATGTCGACCGAAAAACAGGGGGGATGTTTACCTGGGTGTGTACAGAGGTTGATGAAAAGTGTTCACCAGAGGAGTTCACCAGTGCAAAAACAAAGGTGTTTACCAGGGTCAGCGGAAATGTTTACCAGCGGCTGGGTAGAGGTGTTTACCCAAGTTGGGAAACGGGCAAGCTATCGACCACAGTCCCGTCATGGACGACATCGTCCAGTAAGTCTTCCTCCTCCTCTTCGTTTTCCAGATCCTCTAGTTGGGATGAGGATTGTGCTAAGAGATACATTTCATAGGCATCTTTGACAGGCTTGACTGTTTTCATGTAATTGCCCCCTATATTTCTCCAGCTCATCTTTCGGCGGATATGGTCAGTAAGAATCCGTTGCACCACTTCTGGTGCCAACCCTTCGACTATCAAGGGAGGAAGAGCTTCTAGCTGTCCCAGATCCTCGGTGTGCTGCTTTGGGGCTGACTTAAGCAGTTTGGGACCTTTTTGACGAGGGCTAGCAAGAGCACGAGACCCCTCCTGACTGCCACTTCGAGACTGCTTCACCTCACTTACGCTGATCTCGACCTTGCGGATAGTATGACTCACCTGAGTAAAGCCATTGGAGAGATTATCCATGAGCCGTGCAAGATCCTCAATCTGTTGGAACATCTCACTGCGTAATCCATCAAAGCGTTGATCGAGATGGGCCAGGTCCTCTGGACGAGCGTTGACCAGAACGTTTACCTGTTCTCTTGCTGACTGCTCCTGTTCACCCAGAGTGTTCACCAGTTCCGTGACCCGTTGCTCTAAAGCGTTCACCTGAACTCTCATAGTATCCATACTTACTTGAATGGAGGTGAACAGGTTGGCCTGGCTTTGTTGAAGAAACGCGGCAAATTCTGTCAGGTGTGCCTGCATATCTTTAGCCTTTACCACTTCGTGTTCACCACTGTTTTCTTCTGGTAGGTGAACAATGATGGTATAGCCAATTCCTGCAATAACCCGCAGGAAGAGGAGAAATTTACCAGCTATTCCTGAGAAGTCCCAGATCAGAGATGCCACAGTAATTAAGGTCAACAGACCAAACATACTGCACAAGGAGAACAATAAGACGGCCTTCACTTTGTTGCCGCTCCGTTGCGTTTTGCGTGCAAGTTGGAGCGCACCGGCCAGGATGATCTCTGGCGCGATACTCATCACCGTTTGAGCACCATAAGTCAAAGTGGGCGACCAGTGGGCGGCACTTGGGATAACCGTCTCTGCGATCATAAAAAGGGCGCTACCAAACATCATCGGTTCTGCTAAAAGCGATAATAACAGCTTGATCCAACTCGAAAGAGCAGGGATAAAGGGCAGCTCGGCAATAATGCGTTTGGGTGTCCATTGTTCTTCAGGGGGTGCGGGAGTTGTCATAATAGAAGCTCCTTTGTCGATAGTGGATAAACCGATGCTAGCAAACGATATTCTTGTGAGAAGGTTTCTTTCTAAGCATGATTGCGTTTCAATAATTTTGCGGTAATGCGCTGCATTTCGGCAGAGGCTTTAACATACCAGTCGCCACAGGTAGGGCTAGGAACAAACAATCAAACGGACAGCAAATGGCGGGCTTGCAACGTTTGAAACAACTTTACGACTGCATCTTGAATAAAATCGGCCCGCGACTTTCCTACCAGGCTAAGGTGTGGATCATTATGAGATTGCACCTGCCCCCACTCTTGTAGCACCTGCCCTGCTGTCCAGGTATGTACGCCTCGTCGCTGTACCTCTTCAACCGCACTGGAGGGGAAAACAATCGCCTCACTCTCAACCTCAACGCAGGTACCATCGGGGAACCTGGCAACCACCAGAGCAATATCGAGCCATGCATCCATGCGCCAGTATAAGCCGCTTTCAATAGCAAGGGTAAAAGCCGCTCTGGGTACTAATTGGGCAGTATGAAGTGCACGGTTTATTGCACCCTGTCGTGTCTCCTGATTGAATGGTTGTTCAGCAATTGCTGAATGTGCTTTCACTGCCTCGATATCAGCTTTAACTCCCAATTGACACAAAGCATTTTTCACGGCTGTTACCTTAATCTTGCTCTGTGATCCAACTGCGATGATCATGAATCAATGCCCTTTCCGTCCCTACCTGGGACCGTCAACCAGAAACATATGATTTACTCTTCGGTCTTCGCTTCTGTGCTGGCTTGCGGGGCCATGCTATACGCAATATTAAGAGCAGCTAGCAGGTTAACATCTAACATTTTAAGAAGTCCTTCAACGATTTCCTCCTGTTCTTTGATAGTCTTCCCTGCCAACTGAGCCACAATTTTGCTTTTCAGCGTCGTTGTCGCAAAGTATGGTTGGTGATCTTCCAGGTTCATTTGGTTGTTAAAGAGTGGGTGCGGTGACTGGGCCATAATCTCTTCTCCCTTCTGCCCTAGCACCTCTCGCATAGCCAGTTGCCGGGCTGTTGGCTTGCGGAGGGACTGCTCTCATCACTAAAAAAGGGGGCTTTGCCCGTCGTGTAAATCCTTTCTAAGCATGTTTGCGTTTCAATAATTTTGCGGTAATGCGCTGCATTTCGGCAGAGGCTTTAACATACCGGTCGCCACCAGTTGTCTGCCAGATCTGTTGGATAATCTGTTTCTGTGAAGAGCCCATCATCAATAGATCCAGAACAGTCTGTTCAAGCTCAGTGAGGGGTGTTTCCTCTTCCGCCTCTTCGCATGGCTTCTCAGCCTCTTCGAAGGGGGGAGAGGAGGCCGCTTCGATGAGATGCAATTGAGGGCGTTGAGAAGTGGGCACAGGGCTATCCTTCGAAGTGGGTGTGGCCTGTAAGAAGGCCAGCATATGTTCAACCGTAATCATGGGGATAGCACCAATCACAGGACCATCCCATCGACTGCAATCGAAAATCATCACCCCGCTTCCAGCTCGTCGAATTGTTGGTAAGAGCGTCTTGATCGCATCATTTTCCAGACCGGACATCCGTGCTCGGCGATCAGAACTGAAGAAGACAATACGACTGTTAAAATTTTCTGTGACACGCGTTGGGAGAATCTGTGCATCAAAGCTCTGCCCACTCCCAATAAAGAAACAGCGCCACTTACGTGCCTCGAGAACCACCTTCCGAATGACTTTGATCAAGCTCGGAATGCTCTCAATATCCTCACCCTCCCTGGCTTGACGCTTATTTTGTGCTTTATACTGAATCGCCAGTTCCTCATCATAATCTGCCAGCACAGGCAGTTCATCGGCAAGCAATAAGAAGGGGTGTTTTGTCTGTCTCGTCGCACGATAAAGCGTATCGCGAACCTCTAATTCGTGGAGAAGTCCAGGAATAGACTGAATAATGTCCTGCTTGCGATCCAGATAGGTGACTTTCGCAGTGGGTGGCAGACCCTGTAGCGTGCATCCATTGAGCACTGCTAGTTCGGCCATAGCCCCATGGGGATCCCAGATTACTACCTCAGCTCCGCTCTTCAGCAGAACCGTCACATAGTACATGAGGGCCGTCGTTTTTCCCCGCCCAGGCTTGCCTGTGACCGCCATTGAGAGTACATCATCAACAGTCCCATAAGCAGGGCCCTCTTTGACATAACAGAGAACCATACGCTCATTGGAGATTAGATGGCACATGTCTGGAAAAGCAGGCGCTTGTGGGATAGTTTCTTCTATCTCCTCGTCCTCAGCATGCTCTGGGACGACTGGCCCGGAAATTTCGGATTTCTCGACTAGACGCGGCGATTGAAAAGTTGCATAACCGTTGGAGCCATACTGGTCATCGCGAATCACCAGAGTATGCCCCACAGGAATTGTTGCATGTTGAACCTGCCAACGGGTCGCCATCATCAACCGTTCCTGCTCCTGTTGCGTTTTGATCTGCTCCAATTTGAGACGCTCCAGGTCCAACTGCTGTTGACCCAGAAGGAGTTGCTCAGCCGCCCATTTTTCGGACTCAATCTTTGCAATCTCTGCCTGCCGGTGTTTGCGCTCAAGTTGGCGAATGCTTACATTATGCCAGGTGAGGTAGAGGAGATAGAGTAGGGCAATCCCAATACCTCCCAGGAACGTCCATTCAATATAGAGCCAGAGGGACTGTAAATCGTGTTGATGCTGCATGAGCATCGCAATCACCACAATAGCACCCATGATGGTTCCAGAAAGCCAGATTAAGGTCTTTGTGCTCAACTGTTCAACCATGATGCACCTCACGATCCATCTGCCAGGAACGGCGCATCCACCGTCCAACACGGAGAATGGCATACCCAAACAGGCAGATGAGCAGGAATTTCACGAGACTATCAGACCCACTATAAAGAGTGGTCAGATAGGTGATCGACTCAAAAAAGGCGGTACAGGCAAGATTTAACACATACGCTGCGACAAACAGCGAGGCTGCCAGAAGCGTGAAACAAGCCACGACACCAACCCCAAAGACGATACAAAAACAGAGCTGCATATTTGGCCGAAATGACGTGCCTTGTTTGCTGGATTGTGGGAAAAGCATCACAGATCTCTCATTTCTCCCCTAGGGGATTACAGATAGAGCAGCGGTTACAGAAGTAGAGGCACGTATTTCAGAGGAGACCAGAGCAACGTGTGCCTGGATGCGCTTGATTGCACTCTTATGCTGTTGCTGTATGCGCTGCCGTGTCACCTGAAAGGACTGAGCAATTGGCCCACAGTTCATGCAAGGTGCTTCCCCATTGAGTCCGTAATACATCTCGACGATCTTCCGCTCTTTCGCAGGCAAGAGCTCAAGGAAGGATGCTATCTGGATACGCATATCCATTTCATCTTCGATCGCGCTATAAGCGTCTTCAGGATCGATCAGGAAATCATAATAAGTTCGCGTGTCGTCAGCTCCCAATGGCGTATCAAGGGAATGATAGGTGGTTTTAAGCCATGAATAGATCAGAGTAATGCGATCCTCAGGGATATGAGATGCGTAAGAAAGTTCTCCAATCGTCGGATTACGTCCAAGAGTATCTGACAGAGAGTGATAGAAGCGCTTTGCAGTCACCAGGTCAGCAGCAGCTCGCGCAGCAAGATGGACTGGGAGCTTTGCGGCATACACATAGCGCTGCATTCGCTGGAGGATACGCCAGTAGCCAAAGGTGCTAAAGCGATAGCCTCTGGTGTAATCAAATAGCTCGACGGCTCGCATCAGTCCTAGGTTCCCTTCTTGAATCAGATCCATCAGCATGTGAGAAGGTACATAGGGGGCAAATTTAAACGCGGTATCCACCACTAATCGTAAGTTGCCCTCGGTCAACGCATTCATTGCAGCTCTATCGCCATTGGCTGCCTTTTTGGCCAGCGCATACTCTTGAGCCTCAGTCAAGAGTGGGTAATGCTGGACATCCTTCATATACAGGCGAAGCATATCGTCCGAGGCTGTCATGCTTTGAGAATTGTTCATTGATAAATCTCCTTTGAAAGCGGAAAGAATATGTCTTAAGCAGCAGTAAGAAACCGACTGGGAACACCAACCGTGACATGCCAGCAGGGCTCATTCATCCCTCCAGAAGAGAAGAGCGCATGCACGACACACTGGTGCGTCAAGAGATGCCAGTGACGAACCTGTTCAACAAGAACGCATCGCTGTTGGAGAAGAAGTGCCTGGCGTTGATCAACCATGCCATAGAGCTGGCTCATGAGTGCATCTACCACAGCCATCAACAAGATCTGCTGACCGGTAGGGGAGGCAATATGCCGATGAACCAGATTATGATAAACGCGCTGATGGCTGGGAAGATCCTCTTTGACGTCCTCAACAGAAGGAATCAGGCTTTCATCCTCGATGTTCTGAAGCTCAGGGAGTGCATCAATGGGAAGGATCAGCGACTCAAGAGCGGTCAATGACTCTTCAGGGAAGAAGGTACGCTCTGCTCGCTGGGAAAGGGTGTTGGGCTGAAATGGACGCACGTTTTGTGCATGTGCTTGTAAGAAAGAAACGATCTTTGCCGGTGTCACGCCGCTACGCTGGAAGCGACAATCCCAGGGATAAGCCATCCAGAGATCTTCCTCGGAAAGAAAGACCGTTGTATAGTCTGTCTGGATGCTGTATGGCGATGGAGAGACGTGAGTCAGATATAACCCATCAGAAGCAATGCCAAGAACCCGTAGGAAGCAGAGCCCTTCACGACTCATTTCCTCCCGAAGACTGGGCATCACTTCTGAACCATCCTCACCCATGGAGAAGCAAAGATCGGGCAAAATAGTGGCAGGAGCCACGCACGTCCAGTGAAAACCTACACGCCGCTGAAAAGTTTTTGCATTTGCCATGCCAGGCTCCTTCTTGCTGAAAAAGTCAGCAACAATTTGACATCGGAGCCTAGCACGGTATAATGCATGTAGACTCGACGTTTGGGCTGTATGCAGGTGAAAGTTTTCTCAGGCTTTAGCACCCGCAGACGGTTGGTTGGGTCGTTTAAGAGGCGCTTGTGGTTGCAGCCACGGGCGTCTTTTTCGCGATCTCTTTGGTGAGCAATTAAATTCTATTTATTGCTCATTATTCCGTTTAATTGCTCATATTTGATCTTACTAAGAAGATAACATCCAGGTTTCACAAAAGTCAAGCTTTTTTTGAGCAATTATGAGCAATTATGAGCAAACTAGTTGTATTAAAGGCTCTCTTATGCTAGAATCTAGCATAAATAGTGATACGATAAAGGCGGTAACATATGACGAAATTTGAAGAGTTGCGCACGAATGCAGGGCTAACTATTACACAGCTCTCTAAAGAGTCTGATGTATCGCGTGCTACTATCGAAAAAGTTGAAAAAGACCTTCCTGTTCGCGCGGCTCTTGCAGCCAGACTTTGTAATGCATTAAGCAAACATCTGGATCACCAGGTGACCTATCAAGAGGTAGGGATTCGCACTGTTCGGTAGTATCCCCAATGTGGTTTTATCCTGTATCAGGGTATGAGCACCAGTAACCATTTCTCCCAACCAGGGCTGCTATTACAGCCCCTGGTTTTTTCTTCTCCCTTACTCTACGGGACGTCCCCAATAGCGCATAGCGTTGGCCTGCTTCCGGTAGGCGCGAAGGGCTCGGCGCTGTTTACGCGTCTGCCACCAATAGAAGGCAATGCCTATGCAGAAGCCAATCATGAGATAGAGTAAAGCCTCCATGCATGTCTCTCCTTAACCTCTTTAATAACGGCGGCTACCTGAGTGACTTGAACGACCACTCCCTAACCAGATGCCAATAGAGAAGAAGAAGAGGCAGAGAGAAACGATAAACCAAATGTTGACGCTCAGTGTAAAATCCATGCGCATTATCCTCCTATTCTGTACCAGAACCGTCATGAAACTTCCCAAAATTTCTTGTATAATTGTTGTGGTAGTGTCGATAACCTCTTCAAACGTAAGTGGTGTATCTAGATGTAATTTTACTTGAGTGCCTGGTTATAGACCACGACATTAGACGGCATCGAGACGACAAAAGAGACGGCATTTTTTATGGAAAAACCCTATAACGACATCGAGACGACATCTCAATAGCTTCTGACTATAAAAAAGTGCTAAACATCTCTTTTAGATGATTATTTTGTAGAGGTATAACTTGATGGGCCAGAAGCAACTCAATGAGAAGCTTATCAATGCTCGGCTGAGCAAACAGTGGACGCAGGAAGAAGCCTGTGAGAAACTAGGGGTCCCTAGCGCAAGAACCTGGCAGCGTTGGGAGAGAGAGGGAGTCACACCATCGCTCTATTTCCGCAAGAAGTTATGCGAAGTTTTTTGTCTCTCTCTTGAAGATTTAGGTTTTGAACAGCCTACCTCAATTGGAAACATATCCTCAACACGAGAACGAGCGCATTCAAATACCTCTGAGAAAGAACCACCGCCTCTGTTAACCCCGAAGAACGCTTCCCTTTTTAAGGCTCAGACCACAGATGAAAAGTTATTACAGACTATCATTGAACGAAACTTTTCCAGGGATCTCACTGAAGAACTGCTTGCATCAAATATAAAAACCATGAACTTTAGAGATGAGTGGCAATATGTCGTAAACAACTTAGTAGCGGAGGCAAAATCAGAACTACGTGCTATGGTTTTTGATGTAGAGCTTACACGCTGGTGGAATACTATTGCAGGGCAAATATACATGATGACAAATATAGGGCTTTTGAAAAAGAAGATCCCAATCAAACGAATATTCATTCTCAGCTCATTAGATATGAGACTCAGAATGAATACACTTATTACGGCCTATGTTCATCACAAAATTGGTGTAAATGTCAGAATATGTAAAGCTGCCAACTTCCAGAATAACATTCCATTCAAGCCAGATATGTTCTCTGTCCACGACAATCTGTTTGTTACACTCTATTACTTTTCGTTAGAGAAACCCATTACTAATCTGCTCCTCGAGACCAAACACATAGCAGAATTTACCTCTTTCTATGATGACTTGTTTGAGGATGACCAGCTGTGTAGCGATGTAGAGTCTGTAGTAGCCCGCTCCCACTACAACGAGAGCTTTTTTACTACAGTAAAAACAGAATTAAATATGTTATATACACTTGAAAAATATGGATCTGTGACCGAACTGGCCAGAAGGTTATAAATAAGGATGTGTATTTCTGAACCAAATCGGCCTCATTTTTTGTTGATTTGAGAGGAACTATTGATGTACGATGCAATCAAAGTTCACTTCTAAGCGTGTTCACTCCATTTTAGATGAGAGGTTTTTATGAAAAGTGCAGTACTCACTATCGGAAGGACTTTTTCAGTAACATTTGAGCATGGAAAAGACTTCTTCTCCGAACTTCAAGATTTTTGTGTTCAGAACGATGTCAAACAAGGCTATATCCCTTTTTTCATAGCAGGTATGAGTGAGGTAGAGCTGGTGGGAACATGTGAAAAGGTTGAAGATAAGAATGCTCCCATCTGGTCAAAAGTCTACCTGGAGAATGTAGAGGCAGTTGGAGCTGGGACCATTGCCTTTGATGAAGAGGCAGGACTGATCTCGCCTCATATTCATGTCTCAATCGGTCGCAAAACTGATTCTGCCAGAGCTTACATGAGCCATCTGTTAGGAGCAAAGGTATTATTTCTAACAGAGATGGTTTTCGTTGAAGTCTTAGCGCCCGATTTTCGACGCATTAAAAACGCATCGCTCTACAATGTTGGCCTCCTCTCATTTCTGAAGGATGGTAAGATCCAGTAGCGAGCGTTTGTATAATCAGGGGGACCACTGGTCTCCCAGCAGCGTTAGAGGTATGTTTTTATTAACTTTAGATGACCCATATTTGGACTGGTGAGTGTTGAGGACGTTTGGCATGCGATCTCACAACGCTAATCAAATCTGCTCATTCTTATGTGTTGCTTGCCACTGTTCCATTCTTCTTCGGTGAAGGATGTAGAAGCCTAGAGCACCGATAAGCAGGAAAACAGCAGTACAACAGACTCCATTCCATCCGGCAATACTCCATGCCAGGACGCCTAGTAAGGAACCGATAGATCCTCCGATGTAATAGAGAATGGAGTATGCGGCATTCAGGCGGCTTCGCTCTTTTTGATTTAATTGCGACATTCTAACCTGGCAAGCAACATTGTTCACCTGTACCCCCAGATCCAGGAAAACAACACCAAGGGCGAGCGTATTAAGATGGTTACCCGTCAACCAGACGAGGATGAAAGAGCAAAGTGCGATCAAAAGCGCTATACCGTTCATTCGGCGTGGCTTCTCTGGATCGATAAATTTGCCAATAAAAAAAGCTCCAAAAACCCCTGCGATGCCTGCAACCCCAAAGGACCCTATTGCAGCACTGTTATAGTGATACGGCGCTGTAGTGAGGAAAAAAGAGAGGGATACCCAGAGCATATTGAAGGCTGCAAAACCAAGGAAACCAAGGATGATTAATTCCTGTAATACAGGCTCAGTTCGGACAAGGGTGGAGAGAGATCCCAGAAGTTGCGGATAACGCAAGCTATTCTTTTGAGAGGGGTCATCTGGCAGGAAGATCCTCAAGGAGAGTGCCAGGCTCAAGGTAAGCCCTGCTGCTATCCAATAAACGGCCCGCCATCCCAAACGCACTGCGATAAAGCCGCTCACCATCCGAGCTGCGAGCATCCCTATCAGGAGACCCCCCATTATTACTCCTACAACGTGGACTCTCTTCTCATAAGGGGTGAGCTTTGAAGCAAATGGAATAATCACTGGGGGAACGATACTTGTTAATCCAACACAAAAACTCCCTAAGGCGAGAAAGGGTATCGTTGGGGCTATTGCCATAGATGCCAGTGCACATGTGGCGAGGCAGAGTAAAAGAACAATGAGCAGGCGCTGATTCCTGTTATCTCCCAAAGGCACAATAAAAAGCAATCCGACGGCATAGCCAATCTGGCTCACCATGGGGATGAAACCGATCTGATCAATAGAACCGCCAAAGCTCTGCTGCATCTCGACTAGAAGGGGTTGAATATAGTAAAGATTGGCGATTCCAATACCGCAGGCGACAGTCATCATGAAGATCAACGGATATGTAAGCTGGCCAGAGAGTTCTTCCTCTGTCTTGATGGCTCCTTCAACGTGCTTACTCATTGTGCATGATGCTCCTTCATTTCCTGGCGTCCCTCGTGTTTCTTGCATGTACCTTACTTTGCTTAAAGATCACCCCCAAGCAAAGTAAGATAGTACGATTTGTGCGCCGCTCTCAATGTATCGAGATACTCCCTCGGACTGCCGCTGCTTCCATTGCGACGATTCCCTGCACTTTCTATTATAGGGTTCCTACAGGAGACATCACTATGGATACTATGGCTAATACATTTTGCGTTCTATGGAAGGAATGAGCTCTTCTCTTCATAAGCAAGCAATGAGGTACGTAGCTGTGTTATTCAAACAGTTTTTCCTGGTTGGAGGCGCTTTTCTTTGTGCTGAGCTTCTTTTTCTTCACACGGCGGCGTTCTTCTACCATCGCTCTAATAGAGGCGGCTGAGGGCATATCTTCCGGCATAGGTGCCTGAATAGCTTCAATAGCTTTGCGCACCTGGTCTCCCACAAAGAAGTGTGTTTGTGAAGCTTCATCCAGCCCTTCGACCTCATCTCGTACTATTTTTGCGCTGGTCTGTGTATTCTTAAAATCTATGGCGGAAAGCTCTTCAGCTCCGATGCGATCCAGGTAATCTTCCTTTTCAGGAATTCCTTTTTTCTCTTTCAACTCTTGAAGGGTATGGCGATGTAATCCGAGATAGCCTGCATCAATAAAAATGCCGAAGGTCTCTGACTGCACACCGGCATTCTGGGCCGTTTCCCCGAGCTGCTTGTAGCTCTCGCTCACTTTGAGCCGCATCTCTAAGCGCTGTTCTTGCTCTTTTCGTAGCTGGTGTATCTCTAATGTGCGGGTTGAAAGTGCAAAGTAGAGTTGCGCTGCTGCTATCTCGGGCTTGCGTGGATTCCCATTTTGGGCGACGATGTAACAAGCCAGTCTACTTAAAGCATAATCTTTAAGCTCACGTTCAGCACTTGATCCGAGTTGGACCATTTTCCCGCTGGCGGGAAAATGGTCTTCTGCATTTTGTCCAGTCTGCTGGAGAGCGATAATGGCCTTTTGAATGGTCGCATCAAAATGTTCCCACCGTTGGTAACCGAGGAGTGGTGCTAGTTGACGAGCTGACCAGTATTCAACGCCATGGACATTTAGCTGCTTGATCGAGTCGAAGTCAGGAGATCCCATCATTCCCTCCAGATTCCTTATGAACTCAAATTTCTACACTTACCACATTATATAGTTCAATTTGTGCTAAATTCCATAAAAAGCGCATTAAAAATATTCCTCCTATTTACTCTATTCAAGCATTCATGCATGTAACTTCAAAGACGTGAATGTAAAAATGATGGCTAAAAAAAGCCTGGCTGGGGCGTTGCTCTTGTTTTATTGGGCGTGATCCTATCTTCTTTCTACAAAGGCTGGTGGTGATCCTACTTCTGTTGCGAGGCTAACTTTGCGACTTCTTCTTGTTCTCTTCTATTCAGGGCTTCGAGGTGACCTATACGCTCAATAAGAGGAGGAATACTTTGATCTACCTGGTGGTCTCGTTGGATTTCGGCGAGCATTCGTCTAAGTTGGTGTTCAAGCGCGGGGCCCTGTCCCAGATACACTGCGAACTCGTCAGCTTTATGAATCTTCACAGTTTTTATCCGCTGGGTATCTATTCTCTCTGTGTTAAGAATGGCCTGCTTCCGCACGGTCACGAGCCAGAGGAAGTTTCCTGTCAAAGCAAGAAACAAAGGGAAGGGCAAAGGGCCCGGGTACTCGTCCAGTTCTGTCCAATCTGGCTCGTCAGTATTATAAGCTGCGAGATGATGAGCCAGGAATGGGAGCAAAGCTTCAATACGTTCTGGAGTCAGATATTCCTCAGGAAGGATAAGGTCGGTACCATGTCGCCATGCGAGCGCGACTCCTTTCCCATAATAAAAACTTCTGGGCGTTTTCAGGTGAATAAGAGGAGGATCATAACGCCGTAAGGCTTTTCGATAGTGTTGGTAACACTTCTCAATCAGAAGATCCTTTTGTTCGCCTTCCCACGCGGCAGCCAGGGGTGTCTTTGATGTGGATGGTGGCGTAGAAGAAATGATCCGGCTCCCAGAGGAATACTCATACCGAGTCTCCTGCGGTCGTCGAGAATTCTCTTGTTTAGGTCTACCTATTGACCAGTAATAGGCCAGATAGTAATAGAGGAGCCAGACAAGACCAGACAGTATATGAGGATGCTGTAAGTAACTCCAGAATACTGGTGCTGTGTTTACATGAAGCCACCAGGGAAATGATCGCCATCCCCATTGTAGCCATGCAAGAATCCATGATGGGACGCATACGCCAAAAAGAAATGACAAAAGCCCACCACAGAAGCGGGCAGACGCTAATTGATACAGCTCTATCGTCAGAGGTCTGGGTGTTTGCATTCGATGATGCTCCTTGTTCATAATTCTCGTATAGAACCTTCACCCTCATCCCAGTTATGGCCCTTCTTAGGAGCTATATCTGTTTCGGGTTCTGACGGAACAGTCTTTTCTGCAATGGAAAGAGATACAGCCTGCTCTACAGGTGCAACATCCAATAATTTCGCTTGCTCCTGGAGCCATTGATCGCGTTGAAGCGTTTGTTTCTCTTCCTCTCTGCGATTTAATTCTTGCATGGCAGCGATCTTTACAGGGTTTGTATCGGGTATCTGACTCCAATCAATCTGCTCCCACAAGCTCTTTTTCTCGGCAGTAGCTGGCGGCAAAGCCTTTTGTTGAGACTGTTTGCGGGGAGCTCGAGGCTTTTTAGCGGAAGATTGCAACGGAGTAGAGAGTTTTGCTACTTGCTCAGATTGCTGAGAGAGGTCGGTCGCATTCTTCAATGTTGTCAGCTCTTCATCCGTCAGAATACGTCGGGCTATCCATGTAGTATTGGGTTGGATCTTTTCCCAGATACAGGCCACTACTGGGGCCAAAGGCAGACAGAGACACCAGCGATAGCTCAGATTCCCTAAGGTAGGTGGAAAAAGGGACCCTGTCCCCAGGATAGCCAGTATCGATAGATGCAGCCAGCTTGCACTCTCTTGAAAAAGGTTGGACCAGAAAGTAGAGAGCGGCTGGAAGAAGATGAAGAGAGGCGCATACCAGAGGAGCGAAATGAATGCTTCTCGGTAGATTCGGAACCAGCGTTTCTCAGCATTCCAGAGGGGTCCAGCTGCTCCTCTCTGAAGATTGCGCCCACGAACGAGGACAGGTCCAACAAGATAGAAGAGACACACCAGCAATACCCAGATAGCAACCCTCTTGAGAGTCAGTGCATCTCTTCGTACAAAGAGATATCTCATCCTATCTCCTGCCCTTTCTCTTCGAGAAGAAAGATTCGCAGTCGCTTACGCTCCTCATCCGTCTGTAGGTACGCTCGGCGGGCCGTAACCAGAGCATCATACACTTCCTTTTTGCCGCAGTAATACCAGGCAAAGTCATAGTTGTTCAGCAATGAGGGCAAGATATGCTCACCAAGCCGATCAAATTTCTTTTGCGTCAACTCTATCTCAATTGCCACATGCTGGCCAGGAGCTAGAGGAACCTCTTCTATCAGGGATCCATTGCGAATGATGGGAAACATCCCCTCTTCGAGCAGCTCCATCACGCCATCAGGCCGGTGAGGGATTTTGACACCTCCTTCTTTTATCTGGTGGGCTTCAATCGCCCGTTCACTGATCCACCGATGTGCTGGCGCATGAGAACCTCCGTTGGCGAGGAAGAGACGACGTTTTGTGATGTGATACGTATGAGAGGTTAGCGTCAGCCGATTGCGGTCTTCTGGGAATGGGAGCTCATTCCAATCTAAGCCCAGGTTGAGCAACCCACTCTGTGTGATGCGTAGCCAGGGAGGCTCATGTGACCAGGGTTGCCAGACATCCACAAACCCCATCTTGTTCTGCCAGCGTCTGGCTAACTCGGCAACTGCATGAATGCGTTTGCGCCGATCCTGAGGCCAATGCAGATGACTCCGCCTCCCCCCATGAAGAGGTGCACCTTCTTCAGAAGAGTGTGGAATCTCAGTTGCGGGAGAGAGATCAGGTGCAAGGAACTGTCCGAGCTGATCAAAGCAGACAAATTTTTGCTGGGCGACAAAAAGAAGAGCCTTATGATCACGGGAGGTATATTTATAGCTTCCCTTGTCTGAACGGTGTTTTTCATCAGCAGGATAAAGTGGGCGTCTCATAGGCATGAAGAACCGTTTCCTTTCACAATAAAAAGCCAACCTGAAGTATAGCTCAGATTGGCAGGAGAAGAAATGTGAGCGGGTGTTTAGGCCAAAAGGCATACCTGCACCCTACAGATACTGTCATGCAACGTCATGCAGAAACGTGCACTTTTCTAGTAGATGCAGATTCTTTCATATGTCTGAATGGGTCTTGAGAGGCTCCCAAGGCGGAGTAAGAAGATTACTATACATAATATTACTCATATATCTCTGTTTCATACTCCCTCTGGAGAGTACTTGGTCAATGTTCAGTGAGAGATAGGAGTGATCACATCAGCCCATCACCAATTTGATCATAGAGTAATCCCTGTAAGAGACTCAGCACCTTTTCATGGAGATATCAATAATTTTGAACCGACACGCTTCTGATACATATAGCTACCCGAAAACAAAAGTTAGCCTTTGCTAAGGACGAAGGAGCTCATCTACCTCTGCAAAAATTTCAAAGAAACGTGTCCCCAACCAGGGATATTTCTGGATCAGCCCGGATGCTAGAGGAAGAAGCATTAACGTATCACTCCTTGTCTCTGCCAACAACCAGTTCCTTTGTATTAAATCAACTGCGATTTCCCACTTTTGCACCTCACATAATCCCTGTGTTATCCCTTTCAAGGGATGCACTCGAGATCTGAGTATGTCTATCCCTCGTGCTACATCTAGAGCTTCCTCCCACATCTTCAAGGCGTGCTCCCACTTTTGCACTCCACTGAATCCTTTCGCTATCGCACTCAAGGCTATGGCTCGCCATTCAGGCTCCCTTATCTCTCGTGCTACATCTTGGGCATATGCCCACTCCTGCGCCTCGCTCAAACTATTCACTATCTCCGTTAAGGCACTGGCTCGAGACTCAGGCACCTCTATCTCTCGTGCCACCCCCAAGGCTTCTCTCCACACTTCCTGGGCATGATCCCATCTATCCACGCCACTAAGCACCTCCGCTATCACACTCAAGGCACTGGCTCGAGACCAAGGCACCTCTATCTCTCGTGCCACCCCCAAGGCTTCTCTCCACACTTCCTGGGCATGATCCCATCTATCCACGCCACTAAGCACCTCCGCTATCACACTCAAGGCACTGGCTCGAGACTCAGGCACCTCTATCTCTCGTGCCACCCCCAAGGCTTCTCTCCACACTTCCTGGGCATGATCCCATCTATCCACGCCACTAAGCACCTCCGCTATCACACTCAAGGCACTGGCTCGAGACTCAGGCACCTCTATCTCTCGTGCCACCCCCAGGGCCCGTTCCCACTCCTGTGCTCCACTGAGGTCCACTGCAATCGCACTTAAGGCACTGGCTCGAGACTCAGACTCCTCTATCTCTCGTGCCACCCCCAATGCCCGTTCCCACTCCTGTGCTCTACTGAGTCCCTCTGCTATCGCATTCAAGGCACTGGCTCGAAAATCAGGCACCTCTATCTCTTGTGACACCTCCAGGGCTCGCTCCCACTCCTGTGCTCTACTGAGTCCTTCTGTTATCTCACTTAAGGCACTGTCTCGAAACTCAGGCACCTCTATCTCTCGTGTCATCTCCAGGGCCCGCTCCCACTCCTGTGCTCCGTTGAGCCCCTTTGCTATCACACTCAAGGCTTTAGGTCGCAATAAAGGCTCGTCTATCCCTCGTACCGCCGCCTGTGCTTTTCGCCATAGCTTCAGGGCTCGCTCCCACTCTTGTGCTTTACTGAATCCCTCTGCTATCGCACTCAAGGCACTGGCTCGAAACTCAGGCACCTCTATCTCTTGTGACACCTCCAGAGCCCGCTCCCACTCTTGTGCTTTACTGAATCCCTCTGCTATCGCACTCAAGGCACTGTCTCGAAACCCAGGCCCCTCTATCTCTCGTGCCATCTCCAGGGCCCGCTCCCACGCCTGCGCTCTGCTGAGTCCCTTTGCTATCGCACTCAAGGCACTGTCTCGAAACCCAGGCCCCTTTATCTCTTGTGGCAGTTCCAGGGCCCGCTCCCACTCCCCCACCCTACTGAGTTCCTCTGCTATCGCACTCAAGGCACTGGCTCGAGACCAAGGCCCCTCTATCTCTCGTGCCACCCCCAGGGCTCGCTCCCACTCCCCCACCCTACTGAGTTCCTCTGCTATCGCACTCAAGGCTACTGCCCGCAACACAGGCTCCACTATCTCTCGTGCGATCTCCAGAGCTCGATCCCACTCCTGTGTTCTACTGAGTGCCTTGACTATCGTACTCAAGGCACTGGCTCGATCCCAAGGATCTTCTATCTCTTGTGGCAGTTCCAGGGCACACTCCCACTCCTGTGCTCTACTGAGTCCCTCTGCTATCGCACTCAAGGCACTGGCTCGACCCCAGGGATCCTCTATCCTTCGTGCTACCCTCAGGGCTTCTCTCCACATATCCAGGGCCCGCTCCATCTCTTGCACCTCACTGAGTCCCTTCGCTATCTCAATTAAGACCTCACATCGGGACTTCGACACCTCTATCTCTCGTGCCAGCCTCTGCGCTGTCCTCCACAGCTCCTGTACCCGCTCCCACTCCTGCATCCCACAGAGTCCCTTCGCTATCTTCATCAAGGACTTAACTCGAACTGAAGGCACTGCTATGTCAGAGGCAATACTTATTGCTCTCAACAGTATTCTTTCTCGCTCTTGTCGTTTCTGCTGCTTGTGGTAATGCTGAACTAGCATGATCAAGAGACTTACGCGTCTCTCATCATCTGTCAAGAGCTCTATCCATCCAAGAATCTCGTTTTCATGATTGAGGGCTAACCCAACCTGAAACAGGCTATCGGGATAGCTATCAACCTGACTCCGCAGGCTGCCCCGCAACAATGTGTATTTCCAGAGCCGAGGGAGGGACGCGATCTCCTGATAATGCATGTGGCCATAGTTGATGGCGGCCTTCTTACCCAGGTCCAGATCCTGAATATAGGAGCGATTAGTGATGTCATATTGCTCTTTGGCGCGTCCGTAACTTCCTTCATCCAGGATATGAAAGAGTTTGTCATACTGACAGGCAGAGAAGAGGTGCTTGATGTAGTGGTTGCGCGCATAGATGCGCCTGGCTTGTTCTTTGGGATCAGGACTGTCCTCCCAGATCAGGGGTTCACACCAGTTCACCATCTTGTCGTGATAGCCTTCTTCTTCGTCGGTGGCAAAGACATAGTCTTTTTCCGAGTTGGCTTCGTCCTGGCGCAGGTACTCTTGCAATTTGAGATGAAAAATGGTGTAGTGACGCTGGCCGTTGTCGCGGATGAACCCACCCAGCCGCGTGATGCCACCTCGTAGACGATCATCTTCCAGATGCAGAATCTGTCGTATCTGCCATAAGGTGAGAGGCTGGCGAGCGACCAAGAGGAGCCCAAGCACAGGCTTGATGACTTCTCGCCACTCGATATGGTTGCATTTGAACCGCTCCATTGCGACAGAAAACAGGTTATTGGGATTGGTGGCCAGACGCTGAATCAGGTCTTGTGGTGAAAGATCTGGCGACTCCTGAAGCTCTCTGGCCACGAGATCGAGATAGAGAGCGTTCTCTTCCATTTTTTCGTAGAACTGATCGGCCAGATGGCGATCAAGCCGAACGTTGTGGTGCTGGAGGATGAGGGCAAAGTCGGCTCGTGAGAGATTGGGGAGGGCGTAACGATGGTGTGGTTTGAGTAAGGTTAAAGGCTGGAGAGCATCATTGGGACGCGTTGCCAGAACAAAGACGATACCAGCGGGAGGATTCGTGGGCAAGAAGGAGAGATCTCGCACACCATTGAGGTCTTCTTCGATCTGATCCAGGCCGTCGATAAAGAGGACCTCCTGTCCCCCTTTGCTCGCAATTTCCCGTAAGAGGTTGGGGAGATAGTCGCGCAGAGCTGCGCGTACTTCTGTAGAGACATAGGTCTCTGAAAGGTTGTATTTGAGAATCAGACGTGCCATCAGATTGCGCAGGAGCCCCACCTGATGATCAGGGCCCGGATTAAAAGGGATGAAATGAAAGGCGGGCAGATCACTCTTATATGCCTCAACTAATTTCGCCATCATGCTACTCTTGCCCTGACCCGCTTGACCAGTGATACTGACATAGCCACCCATAGGGAGCGTGGCCTGGATCATCTGTTGAAGCTCGGCAATCTCGTGTGCACGCCCGACAAAACTTTGCAGTCGATCAGCTATAAACGCTGTATGGTCTGCCAGCATCGTTCGTAAGCGGTCTTCCTTGCCCTGATTTGTGGAAGGAGGAACGGGAGTTTCATCAGGTCGAACCAGATCGGGATAGCAGGCGATCTCAAAGACATCATGCTGGACGCCACTAAGGACAGGGCGCTGCCGTTCTGGCAACGCTTGTGAGAGGTATTCAAAGAGTGTATTGACTGTCAGGCAACCATCTCGTCTCAGGGCCTCAGGAGCCAGGCCCTTGAGGGCTTGCAGGACATGGTAGGTGAAATACCCATGCCCATACTTTGTTGTTTCGGCAGCATGTTGCTCGAGAAGACAGCTTGAGAGAGCCACACGTCCCGTCATTTTACTATCCAGCATCTGTTGTACGTAGGTACGAACGGTCTCCTGATCACCCGCTCGATAGCCTGAACCAGCAAAACCACCGCTCGCACAACAGTCCAGCAAGAAGAGGCGTTTGCGCGATCCTTTCCCTTCAAAAAACGTTTTCCGGAGCCGCTGCATCCCCAGGGTCTTCTCCATCCGATAGGACCGGCGCTTAAGAATCCTTGGCTCATCAAAATCATAGTTACACAGAAAGACTTCCTGCTCATCATCCTGCTGGATATAGAGTGATTTGCCATGGCCAGCATAGAAAAAGACGACCAGATCATTCTCCTGGGCTCGATCAAGAAACATCTCGGTTAATGCTTCGTTCATCGCTTCCAGCGTGGCCTGCTTTCCCAGCAACAGTAGGCGGTTTGCTGGATCAAAGCCCAGTGTTCCTAATACCTCATCAATAGCCTGGGCATCCTGTTCAGCATAACGTAAGGAGGTTAAGTGGGAGGAAGGAATATAGTCATTGATGCCAATGCATACCGCATAGCGCTTCTCTGTATATGTTGATTGTTCCTTCATCACCAACTCTCTCAATCTCTCTGATAGCAAACGACCGTCTAGTAACATCTAGTATATAGATAACGGAGAAATGTGTCTATTTTGCAGGCTGATTCTCAGGTAAGACCAATCGTATTACACATCCTTATACAGTCCAAAACCTTTTTTAGCTATTTCACATTTTAGGTTGAAATTGACCTCTAAGAGTATTGTAGGCTTTTTGGCGAGCGGTTGGAATGGACGATTGAGCGGCTACTCCTGTGTTTCTTGTTCCGGTTGAAACGACTTCCGCAACCGAGGATATTTGCGAGCATTCTCTTCAGCAAAGAGGTGATCACGCATTCCAAAGCGATAGGGCATTAATTGGACATGTCACAATGGGCAAGTGGTCACCCTTTGTGCCACCTCTGCGATGAAATGATAGGTCTGCTTATTCTCGTGAATATCGAGGATCGTCCAGCCTGCTAAATTCAGGAGATCCACGCGCTCATCATAACTCTCTATGGGCGCTATTTCTTCATCCATACAAACCTACGCTACAAATCCTTGTTACACCAATGTAAGTTGTTGAGGAAGCAGTGACTGAAGGATCGCCAAGCGTTCCCATTCAGTGGGGATATATTCACAGGATCGACGCCAGCAATCCAGATACAGCGGGTCTTTCTTTGTGCCTTTCAACGGATGATCAACCCACTGGCCTGCATCCCACGACTTGGAAAAATCATAGCAATACGCTAAATAAAACACCCTAGCTGCTCAGTTTAAGGTGCTTTTTTTTTATGCTCGAATAGATAAGGTGTCAATTGAGGTGTCAAAAACAAAGATAACAGTAGTCAAATAGCTTAAATACTTGCTTTATATTCAGCACAAAATCATATGCAGATTATGGAAGGAGATCTGATTCGCACCATCCAGGACAACCATGAGTACTTCGCACACTATCATACCGCAGGGAATCCTGGACGCCATGAACTCAATGAGAAGCAGGAAATTCAGTATCCTCCCATCATGCGCACCATTTTACAGACGGGCTATCAGGGGTTCGTGGGCCAGGAATTTATCCCACAGGGAGATCCGCTTGTTGGCTTGAAGCAGGCATATGACCTGTGTGATGTTCGCCTCTGATCTGATTGACCCAAGAAGAGAGAACCTTTTCTTTTTAGCAGAGAAAAGGTTCTCTCTTCTTGCTTACTATTCCTCGGAGATCAAGAGCCCGATCTGAGGATGACTATCTGGAACTGGATGCTCACCAGCGAGAAGAGCTTTGGTTGGCTGCTGGTTACTTGCCAGAGGATGAGACTACCCTCAATGCACAAACCTATGATCTCTCACTAAACTTGATGCACGCCTTTATCTATCCAGCGGCTCTCGTCGATCAGCAAAACAATCTCCTGGATGTGAACTCGCGTTTTCTTCGCTTACATGAGCTCCCAGCCGTTGAGGACATTCCTCTGGATCAGCGGAATATGATAGCACTTGCATTTTGCAAAGCCTTTATTAAGATTTATTGAACAGGATATGATATGTAGTGACCGATGTCAGCTAACTGGCATGATTACCAGGAGGGCTCTCCAGGCCAGATGCTGTGTTGCGGTTGCCAGCCAAGCTGTTCTCGTGCACGTTGGTTACTGCAACGATACGATGGATTCTGGGGCAGTCCTTCGTTATACGAGGGCTGGGGCAGATGCAGCCTGTTAGCGAGCTCTATGAGATAGTCTCCATAGCGTAGCGGCTGATCGACAATCTGATAGATTGAGCCTCCAGGGGCGTGTTCAAGCGCGCGCGCTATCGCCTCGGCCATATCCGCAACGTGAATGGGGGACAGGAAGTTTTGCCCATTGCCAGGAATCTCGACCTCTCCCGCGCGCAGGCTCTCCAGGAGTCCTTCTTGTCCTGTTCCTCGACCGACGAACCAGCCACCACGCAGAATACTCCACTGCAAGCGAGTGGGTGGGACAGCGCGCACCAGCCGTTCCATCTCCAGAACCGGGGCGCAGCGATCTGCGCGGTCGAGGTCCGTGTCGATTGGCTGGTCTTCGTCAATCCAGCCATCGCCACCGTCGGGATAGGCCATAGTGATACTTTGCTGGATATAGCGTGTAGCCCCAGCCTGGAGTGCGGCTGCGAGCAAGTGCTTTGTTCCTTCTGTGCGTAGTTGGGTATTTGTGTCCCAGGCGCCGGGGGCAGAAACCTTGGCTGGGATAGCCGTGGCAATATGGATGACGGCCTCACAGCCCATGAGCAGTTCTGGTAGCTGCTGTTGTGTCTCTGCGCGCAGGATCTCTCCCACGGTTGCTTCAATGCCAGCTGCCTGCAATGTTCGCGCCTGTTCCGCGGACCGCACCAGGGTGCGAATCTCGTGATGCGCCTGTTGGAGACGTGGCACAAGGACACGTCCCAGGACGCCAGTCGCACCGATCATAAAAATACGCATGTTCTTCCTCTTTCTTTGCTTTCTGTTTGGCCCGCGTTTGTCTTGAGGCGCGAGTTGTAATGGAGACGAGTCAGCCCGGTCAGATGTGACATGCGACGTTGCCTTGTCAGGCTGAGCTTCTGTGTTAGAATGAAGGGAAGGACGTGTAAAGGGAACAGGAAGAGCACAGCTATGGAAGACTTCGAGACTTATCGGCCGCTCTTGTTAGCGATTGCCTACCGTATGACTGGCAGCATGAGCGAGGCCGAAGATATCGTACAGGAGGCCTATCTTCGTCTCAGCAAGGTGACAGCAACTGAGATACGCTCACTCAGATCCTATCTCAGCACGTTGGTGACCCGTCTCTGCCTGGATTACTTGAAGTCCGCGCGTGTGGAAAGAGAGCGCTATATCGGTACCTGGCTGCCTGAACCGATACTGACTGAAGACATGAACCTGTTGCCAGAAGACACGATTGAGATGCGTGAATCGATCTCGATGGCTTTTCTTGTCCTGCTAGAAACGTTGACTCCTCCTGAGCGCGCTGTTTTCCTTCTCCACGAAGTCTTTGACTATGCTTTTCCTGAGATCGGTGAGATTATTGGCAAAAGCACAGCAAACTGTCGCCAGATCTTTCATCGCGCGAAAGAACATCTGGCCACCCAGCATCAACGCTTTGAACCATCTCCGGCTCAGCAACAGCACCTCCTGAGACGCTTTCTGGCCGCGTGTCAGTCTGGTGACCTGGCTGCTTTGACTGATGTGCTCGCACAGGATGTGACGGCCTGGGCTGATGGTGGTGGCAAAGTCACGGCTGCCTTGCGTCCTGTGCTGGGATTGGCGGCTGTGGCTCGTTATTGCCTGGGGATTATCTCCAAGACCTCCAGACGATACGCCGATACGTTTGCTGTGAACTATGCAGAAGTGAATGGTTCTCCAGCTCTGCTGATCTGGGCAGATGCGCATCTCTTTTCCCTGCTCACCTTCACTGGAAACGAGCAGATGCATAAGATCTGGATCATCCGCAATCCCGAGAAACTGGCTTTTATACAACAGCAGTTGGCAGCCAGGTAGCCTACTCTATCGTGCGAATGCTGCGTATGAACAGCTTACCGCTGTTCAATACGACTAGCAGCAGCCTACCAAGTGGGAAGACTGAGGTCGGGCCGAACTGGTCACTGAGCCAGCCAGCAACTACATAGCCGATGGAGAGCATGCAGAGTGCGCCGATTTCGTCATGAAAAATTCCTCCTTTCCGATCCTGACGATGAATTAGATATAACTTATATATTCAATCTTCTTCTCGCTGCCTATTGCGAGCCTCATCCTCAGTTGGCATCTCAGAAAATCTCCCGCCTGGCGCGGTTATGACTGGTACGCGATTATTGCGAGCTTTATTACCGTCATCCCTGCTATCTTCGTCCTCTTCTCTTTCTTTGCCCCTTCGGGAGGCACGCAACCTTCAGTGTTTGTCGTCATAATCAATCGCATCTTTGTGATCGAGGCTCTCGCATGGTATGTGGTGATGGGAATTCGCATGCTTACTCTCGTAGGCCCTCAATGACTCTCCAATTTGGAATGCGTCTGGGCGGATTCTGAAAAAATCTTACGCAGCGATGAAAGGTCTTGCCTGGCGTGTAGCCTTGATGCAACCATTGCACCCACCAGGAATGACAGGTATACTATCAAAACAAGGAGTTGCTCTAAAGTTATTTGGTTAGGTATAGAGAGAGAACATCAAAATATGTATATTCCTGGTCATTTTAATGAAGCTAATGTGCAGATTATTCATGCCTTTATGCGCGATTACAGCTTTGCAACGCTGGTGAGCACTGACGAGAACGGAGTACCGATTGCCACACCGCTCCCATTTCTCCTCGAGTCTGAGCCTGCTCCCTATGGAACCTTAAAAGCCCATATGGCATTGGGGAATCCACAATGGAAAAGCTTTCGAGCTGATCAAGAAGTGTTAGTGATGTTCCAGGGACCACATGCATATATTACGCCCTCGTGGTATGAGCAGCCTCTCTCTGTCCCCACCTGGAACTATGCCGCGGTGCATGCCTATGGTCTTCCGCTCTTGATAACAGAGACAGAAGCATCATATCAGGACCTGAAAAACCTGATTGATCTTCATGAGCGCCAATTTGAACATCCCTGGTCGTTAGAACAGGTACCGGATGAATATATCCAAAAGATGATGAAAGGGACCGTTAGCTTCTCCATTGAGATTACACGGCTTCAGGGGAAGTTCAAGATGAGCCAGAATCGCACACCAACTGAACGAGAGCGGATTAGTGAAGAGTTAGAGAAGAGTCCTGATGCTACCAGAGTCGCTGCAAGCAAGCTTGTGAAAGGATGACAGTATGGCACCCTCTTCGTATGGATTATCGCGTCAGACACAGATCTATCTGTCTGGTTTACAGGGTCAGCGGCCTCGCTTCCCGGTTGATGTTGAACAGCTAGAGCAAGCCGCTCATGCAGCGATGAGCCCGGAGGCGAGAGGGTACCTTTCCGGCATGACCGAAAGTATGCAGAACAATCGCGCTGCATTTGAGCGCTGGCACATTATTCCCCGTATGCTACGGGATGTCTCAGAGAGAGATTTGAGCATATCGCTGTTCGGCAAACAGTATCCCACTCCTCTCCTCTTAGCTCCCATTGGTGTACAATCCATCGTACATACAGATGGAGAGGCCGGCGTTGCGCGGGCAGCGGCAGCCGTGGGTATTCCATTGATCTTTAGTACCGCCTCAACTATTCCTCTTGAACATATGGCAGAAGCAATGGGCGATGCTCCCCGATGGTTTCAGCTTTACTGGAGTAAAGATGCCGATTTTAATGCAAGCATCCTGGCGAGAGCAGAACAGGCTGGTTGTGAGGCCCTGGTGGTGACGCTTGATACCTATCTTCTGGCCTGGAGAGCGCAGGATATCCAGAATGCCTATCTTCCATTTTTATTGGGTCAGGGACTGGGAAATTATCTGAGCGATCCTGCATTTCGTCGTGCCTTACCGCGCCCACCTGAAGAAGATCCTCAAGCGGCTATCAACTATTTCCTTCAGATCTTCACGAATCCATCATTAACGTGGAATGATCTCACATGGTTGCGAAACCATACCAGGCTTCCCATACTCCTCAAAGGTATCCTGCATCCTGACGATGCTCAAAAAGCTCTGGATGCGGGCATTGACGGCCTGATCGTCTCAAATCATGGTGGGCGACAGGTCGCGGGTGCAATTGCCTCCCTGGACGCATTACCCCCCATTGCTCAGGTCGTCAATGGTCAGATTCCACTTGTGCTGGATAGTGGAATACGACGAGCTGCTGACGTCATAAAGGCCCTGGCACTGGGCGCGCAAGCGGTGCTCATAGGTCGTCCTTATATGTGGGGATTGGCGTTAGGAGGCGAAGAAGGAGTCAAAGAAGTCCTGATGAACTTTCTGGCAGATCTTGACCTGACTCTGGCTCTCAGTGGCTACCGTTCATGGACCGAGGTTTGTGCGGATACGCTCACAAGAGCATGATGGTGTATGCATAGAGAGGTATCGCTACGTTCTCTAGCCGCAAAGTGGCGGGTTAAACAGTTTGGTGTGCATTTAATAATAATTGTAGAATTATGTGGACGACTCAGAGGAAGTAAATCGTTTTTTTTGTCTCTTTGATATATCGATGTCGTGTTGAGCGAGAGATGTCAGGCAGGAAACCATTGGAGAGAAAGGAAAGCAACTTCAGAAGTCGTTGCTTCCCTGCATCTTTGCGAATTTTCTGCCTCGTTCCTCTGCTGCCTTGCTTTCTCTAGAGGAGAGGCAAAGCATTGTGGAGCTTTATCGCTATTAAGCGAGGGTAAGCCGTCTACTCATATCCAATTGCAGCATTCCATATAGTTCGACAAGACTACAAAAGAGCGGAGTCAATCCTCAATAATCTTCTCTAGTCAGTCGCTTCTGCCAGGTACTCTCAGCCCAGTTGTTAATAGATAAATTTAATGCCTTTTTAATGTGATTTCTGCTATACTCTCCTCACTATCTTGATTAAATGTTTTAGCGTATTGAAGTTGAAGTGAGGAGGTGTGGAAGAAAACATGCAAGAGCGTTCAATCTTTCGAGAGCGTGCTATAGAAGCGTATATGTATCGTCAGGAGCTTCAGGTTCTTTTACGTCTGGCATCACCGCCAATCTTCCTGTTCCTCTGGGCTTTATTGCTCCTTACATGCGCCGGAGCCTTCCTTATCTGTACCATTCGGGTGCCAGTCTATCTGCATAGTAAAGCCATGATCGTTGCGCAGAACACAGTGAATGGCCAGCCGATTGTACTGGTGTTACTGGCACCTTCCCAGCCACTAACCGTTCATCCTGGACAGAAGCTTCATTTTTGTAGCGAATGGGGAACAGCCTGTTTTACCACCAGCGTGCAGGATGTTGAAAACGCAATACAAAGCCCGGAAAGCATTGAGGCGCAATTTCATCTTTCGCCAGCATTGTCTCAATTAGTCTCAGGCCCGGCACTTGTTGCCACCGCACCACTTTATTCTCAACCTTCCTCATCGCTCTTGCTGGGCAGTTCTGGTCAGGCAGATATTCAAGCTGGATCTGAAAGCCTGATCTCATTCTGTTTTGCCTCCATGGAACCTCATTCGTAATAAGAGACATTCGGGCTCCGCACAGTAGAATTTCTTATAGCCTTTTAAAAATAAGAAACAAGGAAAAAGTACGCGAAAAATGGAAGAGAAAAGAAAAGAGTTCACCACTGGTAGAGGAATAGAGAGGCTGCCTACACACCCTTTGTCTCGACATTTCGTACAGAGGGAGCTCTTTTTTGATCAGTATCCTCCTGAGCTTCTCAAAATTATTGAAGCAGAGACGCAACGGCTGCCAGCTATTCAGAAAGAGCTACGCTCTTCGCCTGGAAAGCAGTCCGAGATCTCAGAGATTCGGCAGGTGACTGCAGTAGAGTGTGGGGCAGCCTGTCTGGCAATGATCCTGAGTTACTATGGGCATACGGTTGGCATAACAGAAGTCCAGGCACGTTGTGGAGTAGGGAGAGATGGACTCACAGCTCTCGATATTGTCAAGTCTGCCCGTCTGTATGGATTGCGTGTAAGAGCTGTCTCCATTAAACCAGAGGATTTTCGCTATCTTCAACTACCAGCCATTATCCATTGGGAATTCAATCACTTTATGATTATTGAGCGTTGGTCGCGCAAGTGGATTGATGTCGTTGATCCTGCACAAGGTCGGCGCCGTTTAAGTGCCAGCGAGTTTGATCAGGGTTTTACTGGTGTCGCTCTTTTGCTCGAGCCAGGCGCACAATTTACGCTAAAAGCTGCGCGTCATTCCCTGACGCTTGGGGCCTATATACGTTCGTTTTTACAGATTCGCGGGACACTGCTTCAGATTGTATTCGCCTCTCTCCTTCTGCAAATCTTTGGCCTGGGTGGCCCACTGTTAACAGAACTGATCATTGATCATATTGTACCAGCAGGGGAGGATAGTCTTCTCTTGCTGGTTGGATTGGGCATGGTGCTCTTAATCGGAATGCAAGGGGTTGCTCTGTTCCTACGAAGCTCGCTGTTATTGTACTTGCAGGCGAGAATCGATACACGCGTCATGCTTAATTTTCTTGAACATCTGCTGAGCCTGCCCTATCGTTTTTTTCAATTGCGCTTAAGTGGCGATCTTCTCTCACGCATTAATAGCAACCTTGTCATTCGCAATCTTGTCACCAATCAGCTACTCTCCTTTCTATTGGATGGCAGTACGATTATCGTCAATTTTGTGATCCTTATCGTCCTCTCGCGCCTGACAGCGACCGTCGCATCAGGATTGGGGCTGTTCCAGATCATCGTGCTTCTTCTGACATCGCCAGGTCTGCGACGTTTAACCCAGAGAGAGCTTGAAGCCCAGGGCAAAACACAGGGGTATCTCAATGAAGTGTTAGCAGGAATCGCAACCCTCAAGGCAGCAGGTGCGGAACATAGAGCATTTTTGCGCTGGGAAAATCTTTTCTTTGCCGAGATGAATATATCGCTCCGTTTACAATCGTATTCGATCATGATCGGGCTGGTATTACATCTTGTTTCCATCCTTTCGCCGCTGCTCCTCCTTTTATTAGGAGCGCAGCAAGTGATAGCAGGCACAATGTCCATCGGCACGATGCTTGCCCTTAATACGTTAGCGGCCCTGTTTCTCTCGCCACTAAGCTCATTCATTGAGAGTGCTCAGGATCTTCAGACCGTGCGTGCACATTTTTCGCGAATTTCCGATGTTTTGGAGGCGGAACCAGAGCAAGACGCTTCTACCATGAAGAAGGCAACCCATAGACTTCAGGGACAGATAGAACTGCGAGATCTCAGCTTTCAGTATGATCAGAGCTCACCTCCTATTCTGCGTCATATCACAATGAACATCTGGCCTGGACAAAAAATTGCACTGGTGGGGAGGACTGGCTCTGGTAAAAGTACATTAGGAAGACTACTGGTAGGCTTAATCAAGCCCACCACAGGCTCTATTCTCTATGATGGGATTCCACTAGAGTCGCTGCAGTACCAGGAAGTGCGGAGCCAATTCGGAATTGTGCTGCAAGAAGCCTGCATCTTCAGCGGTTCCATACGAGAGAATATCGCTCTGAATAATCCAGCATTGACCATTGAACAGGTGAGCGAGGCGAGCCATCTGGCAGCCATTGCAGATGATATTGAGAAGATGCCCATGGCCTATGAGACGTATGTGGCAGAGGGAGGAAGTGTCTTCTCCGGTGGTCAGCGCCAGCGACTGGCGATCGCACGAGCTTTAGCCCATAAACCCGCTGTCCTTCTGCTTGACGAAGCGACGAGTGCGTTAGACGCTACCACTGAGCGACACGTGGCGCAAAATCTCACTGCCCTGCACTGCACACAGATCATTATTGCCCACCGTCTGAGTACTATCCGGCATGCAGATTGTATTTTTGTCCTGGATCAGGGGCGTATAGTCGAGCAAGGAACGCATCAACAGCTTATGCAGCACAGTGGTATCTATACAGAGCTTGTCAGAGCACAGGTGCGTTCCGACTGAAATCTCAATAGTTGTTCATCAGGGTGGAGTGCTGGTGGGCCATCGAAACAGGTGTCTGGCACAGTAGTGGGCGCCAGCACAGAGGAAAACGATCCTGTTCGCCCACTCTCTCAGTACTATAACGGCCTAATTGTTTATGGAAAGATCACAACGCCAGTCATTACACCGCATGAAATTACCTTTGGGATACTCGAACTCGCATTCCTCGACCAGAGTAAAGCCAACCTTTCGGCAGAGGGCGTTCGATGGAGGATTGTCAACAGATGGGAAGGCATGCAGAAACCGATACTTGCTGTCATACTGCGCGATAACAAGAGCCTGAATAACTGCCGCCCCTGCGATGCCCTGCCCCTGAAATGTGGGAAGCACCGACCATCCCATCTCATAAATCTCTTCTCCATTATGAGTACTGTCCCAGTACCCAACAGATCCAACTGCTTCGCCAGTGGTCTCATGAACAATCTTGAACATTCGGCCCTTACCTGACTCTGTGAGCCGTTCGTAGCGAGCCTGGCGCTTGATCAGTTGCTCGTCGCTCTCTGGACCGCCAAGATGCTCGGTCATTGCGGGATCACCCAGCAGCTTTTTCAGAAGTGGAAGGTCGTCCTTACCCCATGGCTCAATACGCACAGTGCTCTGCTGCTTGCCCCTGGCAATCATATTAACTCCTTTGCAGTAGCATCGCTCTATTTCAACTTACATTTCTCTATCTTATCACACGGAAGGCATAGGGACCTAAACAACCTAAAGCGGCGATTGCCTGCCTATTGTCGAATATCGGAAACACCTGACGGTCTAGCATTGGACTCCAGACTGTTTGAGGTTAGGGTTGTGAGGAAGAGGAGCGAGAGAAGAGCCCTGCGTTCGCTCCCGGCTTACGTCAGTGCTGGCACCACAGCATCGTGTTCCTCTTCTGTCTCCAGCTCACTTGACAATCCGTCCTTTTCGTCTTGACATGCACACTACTCCGTTATACAATATAGCAGTACTAAGTATTACTGCATATTGGTAACACTGATTAGTGAAGGGGTGTTTAACACGGATAATTTAACTGAAATGCTCAAAGGCGTTCTGGAAGGGTGTGTCCTGGAAATTATCAACCGAGGAGAGACCTACGGGTATGAAATTACACGTAAGCTCAACGCTTTGGGCTTTACGGACGTGGTGGAGGGAACGGTGTATACCATCCTGATCAGGCTTGAGAAAAATAAGCTCGTGGAGATAACGAAAAAGCCGTCCGACATGGGGCCACCCCGAAAGTTTTTTACGTTAAACGACGCGGGCCGTGAGGAACTGCGCAAGTTCTGGGAAAGGTGGGAGTTCCTCTCAGCAAAAATCAAAGAGTTACGGGAGCAAAACCATGAAATTTTGGGATAAAGTCACAGGCAACGACATGGCTCGAGAAATGAAGGCCTTTGAGGCGCGTGTAAAAAACCTTCCGGCTGATTATCAAGCGGCATGGGAAGAAATCCAGGTCAATCTCTGGCCTCGTACAGATTTCACTGGACGGAACCTTATGCCAATTTTTGATCGTGTGCTTGGCTTGCTCGAAGAATCGGTGGCGGATGGCCAGAGCGCCCGGAAGGTTTTGGGCGACGATATCGCGGGCTTCTGTTCGGCGCTGGCGGGCTCTGAGGGAGCAATGTCTTATCGCGATAAGTGGCGCGAGCAACTGAACACTACCATTGCTCGAAAATTAGGCAAGTAGGAGAAGAACCATGAGCATACGCGATCTCATCGAAGGCAAAAAAGCGTGGCGGGCGCATATGGCGCGTGTCAAGGCGCTTCCGCAAGATTATCAGATTGTGTATAACGAGATTCAAAAATACCTCTTGAAAGTCGGGCCAGTCGAGCTCGCCGAAATGACTGATGTGCTCTCGGCGATTGTCGATCTTTTTGAGGAGGGTACAGCCGTTGGGAAAGGTGTTATCGAAGTGACAGGAAGAGATGTGGCAACGTTCTGTGATGATCTCATCAAGGGTTCAAAAACGTTTGCCGACGTCTTTGAAGCGGCTGACCAGGAAGCCGGAAAGGCCATGAAAAAAGCGATGGAGAAAGATCATTAAGGGGGATCAGTAATGAGATCTAGATCGCTCTCGCCTGGTGTGTTGGCATCATTGCCGTGGCCTGGTTCTTCGCTATGAGAGCTTATCAAAGCCGGATATAATTCAAAAGGGAGATTTGAGTATGTTTTTAGCGGTATCGGGACTGACGAAACAGTATCAGATAGGAATTGCCACAACGGTCCTCAAAGGCGTGTCTATTCAACTGGCAAAAGGGCACATAGGTGTTATCTTAGGACCTTCCGGGTCGGGCAAATCCACGCTGATGAATATCATTGGCGGGGTGGACAGGGCTGACAGTGGGACCGTTGAGATCGATGGTGAACGCATCACCGATCTCAGTCAGGATCAACTGGTGGAGTATCGGCGAAAAAGCGTGGGCTTCGTCTTCCAGTTCTACAACCTTGTGCCCAATCTGACGGTCGCCGAAAACATCGAGGTGGTGTCGAACATCAGTAAGCAGCCACATAAGATGAACGATGTGCTTTCTGCTGTCGGGCTTTTCGACAAGAAAAACCGCTTCCCACGAGAGCTTTCCGGCGGCGAACAGCAGCGCGTCTCCATTGCCCGTGCCATCATCAAAAATCCCACGCTGTTGCTCTGCGACGAGCCAACCGGCGCACTGGACTTCGATACGTCTCGAGGTGTTCTGTCACTGCTTCAAAACGTGAATCGGGACTTCGGCACAACGATCCTGATGATCACCCACAACAGCGCCATCGCTGCCATGGCACACACCGTTTACAGGCTGAGAAGCGGTGAGGTCGCGGAAGTGACCCACCATTCCGAGCTTGTCCCAGCAGAAAGGATTGAATGGTAATGGTCCTGCAAAAACGCGTATGGCGCATGCTGAGGGAAAACAAAGGCAGGTATATTGGCATTGTCCTTCTGATCCTTATAGGGAGCTTCTACTTCACAGCGGCGACAGGGGTGGCCGGCAGTCTGGAAGATCAGGTGGTTCACTTTGCCCAAACAAATATGCAGGAAGATCTGACGTTTTCCACAGACAAGACCATTGAGGATCTTCCGACGCTGGCAAGGGAATCCGGCGCGGTTATTGAACCCTACCAGCAACGTGATGTCAAACTGCCGGATGGACAGAGCGAGCTGCGGCTTCTCACGCCTACGTCCACCATCAATATTCCGACGGTCCTCTCAGGCCAGCCGTTGAACAATCCAGGGGACATTGTGCTTGACCCCATCTTTTTGCGAACCCATGGCTTAGCTGTCGGTGGTCAACTTGAGCTCAACGGCAAAATCTTCCATATTACGGGCACCATGGCGCTGCCTAATTATGTGTATATCATCAAAAACTTGTATGATGTGCTGCCGACTGCTGGTTTTGGCATTGCTCTTGTTTCCAGCGCGGATATGGAGATGTTCCCCAACGCGGCTCATCAAGCCGTCACGGTCTATGGAGCACGCTTTACAAAGAGAGAAGATGTCGACACCCAGAGCGCGAAGTTGCACGGCCTTTTACAGGACAAAGGGTACAGCCTTTCCGAATGGCTGGACGCGAAAAATAACAAGCGTATCAGTTCGCCCTGGGCCAATATTACCAGTTTGCAGTCCTTCAGTTTTCCCGTCTCCATCGCTTTTTTCCTGCTGAGCTGTATTATCGTCGGCGTGACGATGCTACGTATGGTGAAGTCTGACGCGGTGGTGATTGGGACGCTGTACGCACAGGGATACCGCCGCCGGGAACTCACACGGCATTATCTGGCGATCCCGGTGCTGCTGTCCATCACGGGTGGCCTGCTCGGAATACTGCTTGCGTGGCCGTGTATAGGGCTTGCGGTCGATTCCATCTTGGCCACATACATCCTGCCGAACACTGGCATCGCCTTCTCGCCGTTTAATCTCGCGCTGGCTCTGCTGCTGCCCCTCGCGTTGATTGGTCTGGCGAGCTTCTTTTCTCTCCGTGGCGTCCTCAAAAAGAGTGCCGCTGAACTGATGAAAGGCGACGAACAAAAAGCCAGGGTGAATTTTTTTGAACGTGTGCTCCGTCTCGAACGCTTCCGTTTCACAACCAAATTTCAAATCCGCGAGCAAGTGCGAAGCATCCCACGTCTGCTCTTCCTGCTCCTGGGGGTGAGCATCGCGTCACTGGTCCTGCTGTATGGTTTGACCTTCAACTCCTCAATGGATGTGGCGATGAAGCAAGGGGCCGTGGCAAGATACAATTATGGCATAGAATACAACTTCAAGGAGATGCAGAACCTCCATGATCGACCTGTACCCACAGGCGCTGAACCGTACAACTCATTCCGTGCCTACCCCGAGGGCAGGGATGAGATTGAATTTTACGTGTTGGGCATGGAGCCAGATTCCGTTGGTCTAAAGGTGAACGGCATAGGGGGCGCGAAGATATCTCGGAATCAGGTCAACATCACCTCGTCGCTGGCCCAGCGGCTTGGGCTTGGGGTTGGGGATACGCTCACGTGTATCAACAAGCTGGATGAAAAATCATACCGCCTGAAAATTGATGGGATCATCGAAGCCTACGGAGAGCAATATGTTTTTCTCCCTTTAGATGAGTTTAACCAGAAGACCGGTCAGGCTCCTGGAAGCTACCGCACTGTTTTGAGCAACCATGTCCTCAATTATGACGAGAGCCTGCTGGCTGGCGTTCTGGACGTGCGCGATCCCACAAAGTTTGCGAATGTGTCCGCGTCGACGACATTGATTGTTACAGCTACAACCAGCGTCGCCGTGCTTCTGGCTGTGGTCATTATCTTCATTGTCTCCTCGCTGATCATTGATGAGAATTGGAAGACGATCTCCTTGCTCAAGATATTCGGCTATTACCGAAAAGACATTGCGAAGCTGATTCTCAACAGTTCAACGCCGGTCGTGTTTCTCGGCTTTGGGTTAGGGCTACTCCTGATGGTGGCTCTGGGGAATTACTTGTTCAGTTCCATCGCGGATTCGATTAACATGCTGATCCCCATGACGTTGAATCCGGTCTATGTCCTGCTAAGTTTGGTATTGATCCTGGTGGTGTATGAGATAACGAAGTGGTTTTGCGGCAGGAAAATCTCGCTCATATCCATGAGCGAGGCGCTGAAAGCGGGTTCGGAGTGATAGTGTGATCTTGCCCTGATTTGACGGGTCAAGGTCATTGGTCACTGTATGATATGAGATAGCCAACAATGAGCATCAAACAGCGGTTGAAATTATATAAATAGTGGTAGAATGTGTCGTAGGTTCCCAAAAAGATGAAAAGGTTGAACGAACCATTCATTCCCCTCAACAAGGAGTGAACCTGTTCCTGGATGAGACGTTTAACGCGGTGTTCAACGCGATCTCTTGCCTGGCTGAGGCCATACATCTTGCAAAAGATGCGATGTGCTGCTTGAATTTCCTCGGTCGTAAGGTCGCTGAGATCTATCCTGGAGTGAAAAGCAGAAATCAACACGTTTTACGACGTTGTGAAAGGCAGTACTTATGCAGAAACCGAGTGTAGAGCCCTTGAAGGTCGGCATTGGTCAAATACCTATCGTCATGGGTAATAAACATGAGAATATACAGACCATTACCAACATCATCATCTCCGCTGGTCAACAACACTGTGACCTGATCATTTTGCCCGAATGTTCCCTGACCGGCTGGCTCTCCGAGGCCGCCCGGCGCGATGCCGAACCCGTGCCAGGTCCCTTTAGCGACACACTGGGACATCTTGCCAGGCAATATCACATGGCTATAGTTGTGGGACTGGAGGAGCGCGAGGGGCAGAACATCTACAACACCGCTTTGCTCATTGATCGGCAGGGAAACATCGTGAACAAGCATCGCAAGATCAACGAACTGGATATCGCACTTCAACTCTACACCAGGGGTGAAGCATTGAAGGTAGTTGATTTCGAGGGCCGCAAAGTAGCGCTTGATATTTGCGCCGACAGCTGGACGCCACACCTGACCGAAAGCTTGTACTTGATGGGCGCGCAGATTATCTTCTCGCCCTGTGCCTGGGCATGTGAGCCTGGACAAGAAGCGAAGAACGCGGCCTGGATCAGTCAGCAATATCAGGCGCGGACGGCCGCTAAAGCGTTGTATATTGTCTCCGCCAATAGTATTGGCGCGGTAACGGAAGGCGTATGGCAGGGGCGTATTCTGCATGGTGAGAGCCAGGTCTTTGGTCCAGACGGAGAAAAGATGCTACATGGTCCGGTGAACGAAGCCGGCCTGCTGTTCGTTCACCTGCCAGCATAGTATCCGCGCGTCAGTTTTTCTGTGACTATGCCGTAAATGCGAAAATAAAAGAAACACATTTTTTTCGTCATGGCATGGGGAGAAGTAAGGAGAGGCGAAACGGGGAGGGAGAGCGCGTGAAGAGAGGACAGAGGTCGATGGAGGAATGAGAAGGAGCGCTCAAAACGCGAAGAAAAAAGCCACCTACAGAAGCATGGAATTGACGGTGTTAGCATCCTTGTGTCATGTTTTGATTGATACATGAGACAAATTGATGAATAATACGTGAGTATGCAATAAGACGAGCAGGATCATCACCGTTCCGATCCTGCTCGCTTTATGGTGTGAGGATGCGATTGGTGCTCAAAATACCGCTTGAATGCAATCGTGCGATGATGGAGGCTGCCTATCACATAGCGGGTTTAATAGGGTTACCTTTAGAATACATGTTGGCGCAGTTTCGCGCCTTGATTTTTCATTTGAGCTCATGTAGAATAAAGAAGTAAAAAAGTTTCCGAGGAGCTATTGTATGCCTGATCATCGCTAACATTTGCCAGTGCATGTGATTGAAAAGCAATACTGTTGCCGCAATGCAACAGCCATATTGTTTTGTCTTGTTCTGCATGGTAATGTGTTAGCAGCTTCTGTCTCTCGGTCAGCACCTCTCCAGATACACTGATCTTCCTTTCTCGACCTCGTTTCTGAAGTTGCCCCACACACAGCGGCGCATACGCTTTTTTGTGCATGTTTCTGGCTACTCACCTCTTTTCAGTATCATCATTTTCTGCCAACATTTTGGAAGCGGGTGCCAGGCTATACATTGTGTAAGGCTCCTGGTACTGCCAGGTTTGTATCTCACGCGCGTCTCTTTCGTTCATAAGGGTAAATGTGTACTTCATCAAATCCCTCCACGATTGTACACTTTTTAGCATCTTACCAGATTCTACTAAATTATTGCATAGTATAGCATCTCTTAATAGCTTTAATCTATTCCTACCATTGCTTTTATGATACATCTTCTTCGGTGTGCCAACATCAGATATAGTGAATTCTCAGCGAGCGCGGATGGTTTGATTTCTGTCCATTTGCTACTGGAAACTTCGAGGTGCTATATTACGAGCAGTGTCATCAGAAGGAGGACTTTATGCACCATACGCTCCCGTCAGGGGAAGAACAGTCTGCTCGTCACCTGCTCAATCTCCCGAAAGTAGATCTCCACATCCATCAGGAAGTGTCTCCTCGCCTTGATCGCGTGCTAGCCGCGCGCGAGGGCCGTTTGCCCTATGACTGGATGACCTGGGCCACGCGCTTAATGCACGATTTTCCTCCAGGGATACCACGCTTGCGGCAACTCGCAAGCGTCTTTCCAGCCGATCCAGGTCTCGATGCGCTCCCAGACAACTTTATCGCCCGCCTGGAAGATCTGTTGGAGGAAGCAGCGATGCAGGGTGCCATTCTCGTTGAGGTCCGCTTTGGGGGCGAGACGATGCTGCTTCCTGACTATTTAGATCTTTTTCAGGAAGCAGAGCGGCGCGTCCAAATCCGCTATCCCCATCTGCATGCTGAAGCGATTGCCGTCCTGCTCCTCAACAGGTACGAGCCAGAGCGCTTAGAGCAGATCGTTCAGGCGTGTCTCAGTCAGGCTGCGCACGGATTGCGGGGCCTTGATTTTCTGTATGAACCCTATCATGAGGAGGCGGAATGGGAGATGGCACGCTCCATTGCGCAGCGTGCCATCGATGTAGGACTTGGGATAACTATCCATGCTGGCGAGTTTTCTGCGGCAAATCTGGCCGCTGTAGCGACCCTTCCGGGAGTGAGCAGGATCGGTCATGCCGTCTTTGCCACTTCCGACCAGTATCTGCTTGATCTCTTGCGCGCGAGACAGATCACCGTTGAATGCTGTCTCAGTTGTAATGTCATTTTAGGAGCTGTGCCATCTCTTCAGGACCATCCGATCCGTCGCCTGGTAGCACAGGGTATCCCTGTTGTTTTGGGAACCGATGACCCCGTGCAATTGAGTACGAATATCGGCCAGGAATATCGTCTCGCACACGCGCTCGGCTTTTCTCAACAGGAGTTGACGGAAATAACACGGCACGCGCTTTCAGTTGCCTTTACCACTCCCGAGAGGCGATGTCATCTTTTGACGCTACTTGAAACCTCTCTGTCAAGTCACCAATTTCATGAACGTTAAAGTAAGGAAGGTTCCATTGTCTCATCCATGTTCTTGAATGCGTAAGATATCGCCCCTCGATAACGTACTTCTCATGTAGAACCTGACTCTATCTGAGGAAAGCGAGGGACTGGAATAATGTCGACTTCTCCTATGGCCTGTCCTGTCTGTCGAGCACTCAATGATCCACGCTTGGAGCGCTGTTATCGCTGTGGTCATCAGTTTCAGCAGGTAGCTGTATCCGAGAGGGGTCAGCGTCTGGGGGACAAGCCCGGCACCACAAGTGGTGATGGTCTTTCTCATATCAGCGGAACATCGCGTCGCACTGCACTGCTAATAGTGGGAGGTGTTGTCGGAAGCGCAATTGGGCTGCCCGTGGTCGCTGTAGGGGGCTATCTGCTTTACCAGCACCTGACCGATCAGCATATTATCACCTACTATGGGTATAGCAATACCACCTCGGACGCAGCCTGGTCTCCTGATGGAACATTGGTTGCTTCAGCCGGCTGGCTCGATGGCGGCACGGTGCAGATATGGGACCCGTTGACCGGGCAGAAATTGCACACCTGTCACCCTGAGCATGTATCTCAGGATATATACCCTCAGCGTGTTATGTGGTCTGCTGATGGGAAGCAAGTGCTGGCTTTCGTTGGGCATGGCTGGGCAGTTATGGAGCCTGGGAGCCGCGTGTTCGAGCAGGTGCAAGTCTGGGATGTGGCGAGTGGACGGCGCGTGCGCAACATTCCGCTGATGGATCCGGTTACCGTCGATACGTCTGGAAGTCAGACCGATCTGTTGCAACATTGGACCCTGGGTGAACGCTACTTTGCTGCTGCTCAGGCACTACGGATGGCACTGGTTGATAGTATCAAACACGGCGTAGGTTTTTCGTCGACAAGCAGCACACTCTCTCTTTTAGATGCGCTGAGTGGCAAGCAGAGAGCTGCCTACGCGGGTAGGGGATTGTTCGGCAACGGGGGAACCTCCGGCAATCTGTCCTGGTCTCCGAATGGAAAATATCTGATGGTGGTCGGCCAGTATGTAGATATCTGGCACACTGGAGTATGATCGATTGCCAGAATCCGGCGTGTCGCCGAGTGGGGACGCTCTAATAAATTGTAGCAGTTTCTCTCCCTGAAGTGGCATGGTAAGAGCTGTGCGGACCGGACTTGACCAACTCGGGCAGGTCGGGGCTCAGGTCCACCACCTTTTCCGACCATTTCGTTATTCAGGAGGTACCTCTGGGATGCGTTGATTCTGTGCGTATCCTCAAGAAGCGGTATCTCTGTTGATGGGATCTTTTCACAAATAGCTCGAGAATTTGCAAAATCCCTGATTTGCCTGCTTATCTCCTTGCTATTTGCAACGAAATAAAGTAAACTATTTTTAGTCTATTGTCCCCTCAGGAAAGGATACTGCCTATTGAGAGACCTTCACGTTTTTGCTTCACTGCTCCATTCAGTAGTTGCTGCGTTGAAGGTTGCTCAAAATCAGTATCCAAAGGCACTTTTCTCTTTGCGGTCACCCCTTCCTTCTTTGTGGATCAGTGAGGCAATGAAGCCGTGAATGTCGCTGTTTACAACACAAAGGAGTTCATCTATGATTTTGAAAAACACCTCACTCGCCCTTGCATGGGTGGAAGACGCTCACAATCAAGGAGCTTTTGTCCGTGTGCTTGGGGAAACGCAGACGCAACGAGCGCACTATGACACCACTCTTCAAAATGCAGGTATCGTCATTCGTCCGGAACATCTGGTTGTGGTAGAGCGTTCGCGCCAGCCCTGGAAGATCACCTGGCGCGTCGGAACACGCGGGACGGTACGTGCATCCGATGGGCACATCCTTACCGTTGAGATTGGTCGTCAGGTCGTCACGCTACTATTGCGAGATGGTCGGCCAGCGAATGAGGCCAATCTTCCATTGACACCCGGAACAGAAGTACTCTTAAAAGGAAAACGCGAGAGCGAAGTCGTCATTGATACCTTGAGTAATGGAGAACCAATGCATCCTGAGCGCATTCAAACGCTTCTCGATGCGATTGACGCTCAACACTAGCGAACATGTAGAGGGGCTATCGACTGGCTGCTGGCGGACTGGAGAACAAACCAGTCCGCCAGCAGCTTCTCAGATGCAAGAGATCTGAACAACGAATACATCTATCAGCAACGAACAAGCGAGTAGAAAAATCCGAAAGTGAACAGGAGCCAGCGTCCTTTGGCGCAATACTCAGGACGCGGTTCTGCGTACCTATATAATAGGGCTGGACAACCAAAGGTAAGTTGGTCATCACTATCGTGCACTATAGAAGAGGCATGTAGTCGGGCTATCCAGTCCGTAGGCTCCAAGGGCGCTGCACTTTGACGCGTATGTGAGCAGGCTCTGCCTTGAAAAGAAGGCCCAATGGGGTCTATTGGCTATGCCTGTTCCAGTCGTTTCTGTGCCTCCTCAAAGCAGCCTCTGGCCAGCTTAAGATAGGCGAGCGCTTCTTGCCAGCGATCGCTTTCCTCGACCAGCGCACCATCGGCAGTACGGATGGTCCGTGCGTAGTAGATATCTGAGCGGAGCAGCTCTGGTGTAAACGAGATAAAGTCGCCCGGCTGAGCTGTGCGCAGGAAACCAACAAATGAACGGGTCCACATCTCCTGGAAGTGGGCGATGGCCGGAAGTGTGAGATCTGGCAGGATGCCGACCTGAATGCTGCCAGGAGAGCCAATGCGCCCATGGATGAAGCGGGTGCGCTCGAAAACGGGTTCGAGAAAGGCAAATTTCGCCTCGATATCACCATAGACCATCTCCAGTCCTGTATACCAGTGCGAAAAGTCACCATTAAAGCGCACGCCAGGAACGGCCCGGGCCAACTGAACTGTTCGCCAGAGATCCTGTGTGATGGTTGCACGATGGGTCTCAATATACAGGGGAATGTCAAAGCGGACAGAGGCTTCGACAATGGCTTCGGCGAGACGAATACACTCCTGTTCGGACTCCATGCCACGTCCGACGTGCAGGGTTGCTAGCTCATAACCCTCAGTTTTTAATCGTTCCGCCACTGTTGCCGCTTCCTGAGGATGATCAACGCGTCCTGCACCGGTGACGTGTAGTCCAACCCGGGCACAGAGCGCAGGATCTCCATCCTGAATGCCCTGAAAGCCAGCCTCACGGATCGCGGTATAGACCGCCTCCGAATCTCCTTTGGGACCAGATGAATACTCTGGCAGATCAAAGACATTTCCCGCTGCGATATCAAAGCGCACATAAGGCGGATGGTTCGTTTTATCATGAGTGTTGCGAACTTCTGGCATCGACGGTGCCTGCTACCTTTCTCATACTCGAATGTCCCCGAAGAGACACGCAAGCGGTCAGTTGTTCCTGCTTCATTGCCAACAGCCAGAGCACGGGAACCTTTGAATCGGCCCTCCCGCTTCGGGGTCACATCGGCTCCACAGGCGCTTTAACGTCATAGGCCGTAGCCACTATCCTGGACGGCCACCTTTACGCTGAAGAGTGGCGAAGCTGAGTCTGTGCAAACTGGGCTAAATTCACAGATGCGTTGAGATCCCGGTCGATCACCAGTCCGCAGTTCAGGCACTGATAGGTCCGATGTTTGAGTGGCATGCGTTTTTTCACCTGTCCACATCCTGAACAGCGTTTGGTTGAGGGAAACCAACGCGAGGCAACAAACAGGTTCCCACCAGACGTTGCGACCTTAGTCTTCAGCAACTGCAAGAGTTGCCCCATCGCCGCATCAGCAACGGCACGTGAGAGCTTGCGATTGGCCATCATCCCCACAATGTTGAGGTCTTCAATCCCAATGGCCCCACAGGTTCGCGCCAGCTCCGTGGTGAACTTGTGCTGAACATCTCGCCGGATGTTGGCAATCTGCTGATGCTTTCGTGCCACCTTCATGCGTTGCTTCTGATAGTTCTTGCTGAACGTGGTTTTTCCTGTTTCCGGGTCTTTGGTTTTCTGTTTCCGGCTCAGTTGACGTTGCAGCTTGCCGAGCTTTTTCAAATGGAGTGCGAGTGGCTTTTGGTTCTCAAGAACTCGCCCATCCGACACGACGGCAGCTTGCTTTAAGCCTACGTCAACTCCAACCACCGGTTCTGGCGTCGGAGGGACTACTTTGTTCATCTCAAGTTGAACGCTCACATACCAGTGACCAGCCTCACAGGACACCGTCGCTCCCAGGATCTTCACGCGCTCACACAGAACCTGCTTGCGCTGGTTTCGCTTGTTGAGGGGGAATGACGCGGTTTCTGCCTCGACGAAGCGCAGCTTTTCTGAAAGGTTCACGGTTCCAAGCGTGCGTTTCCGTTTGCCACGATCCTTCCTTTGTTTCCGTTGATCCAGAATGAAGCCCCCTAAACCGGGAATGGAGATCCAATGACTGCCAACCGTGAACTTGTCATTGGACAGATAAAACGATTCGTGCGCTTTCCCTTTCTTCTTGTATTTCGGATAGTCTGCTCGGCCAGCAAAAAAGTTGTTATAGGCTTTTCCCAAATCATCAAAGGCACCTTCGACGGCACACTTGGTAACCGCATACGTCCAGGGATAGAGCTCCTCTCGGATGGCATTGAACTGCTTTTTGAGCGCAAACGCGTTGGGGGGGGTAAGCACACGGTGCTCTTCAGGAGTTGTTTCTTGCTCTCTTTTATACGCTTGATACTGCTTTTCCCACTGTTCACGCCCCCAATTGTAGACAAATCGACGGGTCCCGCAGGCACGTTTCAGATACTCCACCTGCTCAGGTGTGGGGTTCATTCTGATCTTGTGCGCTGTTTTCATCTCTGAGTGCCTTTTCTAAGGCCTTTCGGTACTTCCGCAAACCAGACAAACGAGAACTAAAACAATGGGTAATCGCGAGCAAATCCTGCACGAGCTCCTGTTCTGGACTCAGTTCCTCAACACTCAGAACCAGGAGTTCACAGTGATGTATCTCACAAAGATGAACCAGTAACGGGTAGCCAAACCGCGCCAACCTATCTTGATGAGCCAAGATCACCCGCTCGACGTTCCCTGCGAGAATGGCATCGATCAGCGATAGGAACTGCTTCCGCTTGAAATTGAGTCCTCCACCAATTTCCATCATCCACTCATCTACTGTAATCTGCCGCTGGCGGCAAAACTGTTCCAACATCTTTTGTTGATTGGCAAGATCCGGCTTTTGGGCTTGACTCGACACACGACAATAGCCGATGGTTTTTCGATCTCTCTTGGGCTGATGGGGGTGTCTCAGTGCAACAGCAAGATCCTCATCAGTATAGTATCGGCGATTCGTGACCGTTCGCTTCGCAGGTAACACCCCGATCCGATCCCATTTTTGCAGGGTTTTCACGGAGACTCCGACCTGCCTGGCAAAGGTTGCTGGTGTATACATACGTCTATTTTAACACACATTCGCGTATATGTTCAAGAGCCAGCGGCCGACTCCTTTTTTATCAAAAAAAGTCAATTTTCAGAAACATTTTACCTCTAGCACTATATCAACCAGAGCTGCTTCAGTACAAGAGGCAACGGAAGAAGAGATGAACGATCTTTATAAACACGTAATGCTTCGGTGTAAAAAACGGTTGATATGGTCTGCGGGCAGTTGCCTCACAAAATAATCCCTGTTTTTGAAATTCTCTCGCTTCATCCTCTCTGTTTTTTCCTTCATCGGTCTGATCCTCTCCGTCCTGGACCTGCTCCACTCCATCAATGAGGGCAAAGAAAAACACCCTTGAGAACCGATCTCCTGGGTGTCTTTGGTTCATCTCGACCAGGCTCCGCAGGGTATTTAGCCTCGGAGCCTTAACAGCCCCTAGTATGATGATGCAGGTGTTTCAAGCCCGACAGGGCACACCTCAAATATACCATACTTCCTCTCATCATTCAAATGCTTTTTGACTGGAAGCGCTCTTCAATCTCAACTGAGACACGATCCTCTTTATAACCCTTACCCCTCCTAATATCGCATGAGAAGCCGTTGAAAGCAATCTTGACAAATCACAAAAATCTAAAAAAATGTACGCCTGGACCGTACTATAATGAAGCATGCTACCCATCAGTAATACTTATACGTACAATAAATATAATCATTGCCACAGCTTAGTTATATAGTTCCTAAACGCTAGCGAATCCTGACACAGGGCCCGGAAGTCGCTTTCGTTTTCGGGGTGTGAAGGGAATGACTGCCTTCACTGGATGGACTACCGGCTCGTGGCCTCTCCCATCCTCTACACCGTCAGACCCGAAGGCATTCGGTGCTACTTTTCGCACAATATTGCCTGCCCCATTGAGATCCGCATTGATGAGTCGACCCTCTTTCGTTCGATACAAACCGCGTGTGATGCGTTTCCCACTGAACCGCTGCTCAGTGGCCTTGCCTTTTTGGTAGGGAGGCAACGGATCACGATCCACGAAACTCGCTTGACTGGTGTACGACTCTTCTGTGAGGATCACCGTGATCCCAACACGCTGCGCCTTGTAGGTCAGCATCTCGATGAAACGGGCATGCGGGATCTGCACAAACTGTTGATTCGTTCGCGTTCCCAGATGACTGTTTTGCTTCCACCCCTCATTTTTGCCGATCACCAGCGTGCCAATCCCATCAGCGATCAAAAGGTCGATGAGCAAACGAGAGGCATGATGCAGATCATGGTCAATGCGACGCGTGCGGCGAGTGGTCAATGCTTGCATCTGACGGGTGAAGCCAGGGCGGCCACGAGCTTTTTGTAACTGGGCAAGGCGTTTGTTATACCACTGATTGGTTGACTTGATACCGCGCCCGTTAACAAGGATCGGGACACCCCCCGGTTTGTTTGAAGTTAGCGCGGCCAGATTGTTCATCCCGACATCAATGCCTGCCACCCAGGCCGGGTCCACTGCCGATGGGTTGGGCTTGGGTTCATAAATCACTTCCACGACATAAAAGCCTGACTTGGGAACGATGCGTACCTGATCGATACTGGAGGGATCTTGTTGAGTTTTTACCTGAATAGCGAGCCCAGAAGGCTGGATGATGCGCCTGCCAAGGGTTCGTTTCGAGCGACTCACCGCCTGCATCGTATAGATCAGAACGTTTCGGCCTGCTCTTTTATCGAGGTATCCTGGGAGCCGAGGGCGAGCCTTGAACTTCTCAGGATGGTTTTTCCACTCGGCAAGAGATGCAAAAAAGGAGATCCAGTTTTTTTCCAACACACGAAGCACCTGTTGCGCCACTTTAGCTGGAAGCGCCTGGTAGGCTTCGTGCGATTGCATCCGCTTGTCCATCTCGACGGAGGTGAGAAACGTCTGGTGCCAAATATAGTGGTGACGGAGAGCGTAGAGCGCCGCATTGTACAGATTTTTTGAGGCAAAACACGCAGCATCAATCGTCGGAAACCGTGAATCCGTTTTCTGTATCACATGCTGCTCAACCAGTTGCATCTTCTTCCACCTTCTCCTGCAATTGTTCGATAATGTGCTCTGTTTTCCGTTTCGCCCTTCGCTGGCCATAGAGCCTGGCACAGAACGAGTAAATGATGGAAGTCAGATCAGCAAGCAGATCTTCCGTCCCATTTTCCGCCTGATTGACCACTTCGAGGGTGCGCCCCTGGATTCGTAAAAGCGATTCAATATAGCGCACGCCAAAGCGGCTGGCCCGGTCTTTATGCTCGACGATAATCACCGTGATGCCAGGATCTTCGAGCAAAGCCAAAAATTTCGGACGTGCGTCATTGATTCCAGACCCGACCTCTTTGACGACTTTGCTCATCTGATAGCCTCTGGCGACACCATAGGCGACCAACCGTTCTGCCTGGCTGTCCAGGTTGAGTTTGTTCTCAGCGGAAGAAACACGAGCATAGATAGCGACGTTTTTCGGATGATCGAAAAAGGTTTCTTGGCCCTCATCGATCATCACCGTATGTTTTCCGACTCGATGGCCTTTGATCTTGCCATCACGAAACCATCTCCATGCAGTCTCGTATCGGACGCCTTGTTGCTTTGCATAGTCACTTAACTTCATCGCTCTAGTATGACAGAGTAATCATGGATTGTCAAGGATTCGCTATATTTCTAAGAAACGTTTATCATACCAATTTTTGTTAGGCATGGTTCAAAACCATGTGACACTTTTGAACAGTCAAACGACAAGAACAGGATAGCCCAACGCGGCAAGCCAATCAGGCTGATCTTCGGTCGATCCTGTTCGTTGTAAAGGGGAGAGCCCCTCATGAAGTCCACGAGGTGCAATCCGATGATTCTGCCAAACAGCCAGCAGTGCAAGCATTCCTGCAGAAAGCGTGCGATGAACGGCCAAATGAGGCCGCACAATGCTGTGCCAATTTTCAACCGCACTGCTGGCTCGAACCGCTCGATCCCAAGCCGTAAAGAGAAGGGAAGCTTGCGCTTGCCACAGCGATGGAAGATCACGCAAGAGATCCTGGCTGCTTGGGCCAAGCACGCTTCGCCGCTGCCATGCCCATGCCAGCAACGCGACGGCTTGAGAGCCCAACCGCGAAAGCGCCTGCTCCTGGCTGCCATCGAGCAGTCGGGCAAACAACAAGGCATGAGGCAAGGCCAAACGCAGTTGCTTACTCAGCATCGCAAGGTGCTGCTGCAAGCCCGGTTGCGCCAGCATCGCCACCTCGTCGAGCAGGGCAACGATGGTTTGCAGTTCCTGTTCTCGAAACGAACTGCTCATGATAGCCCCATCATGCAACACGACCACATCCAACAACGCATGCAACTGTTCACACAGATAGCGCACCGCATCGGCAACCGATTGCATTTGAGCCAGGACGATGTGCTGTTGGTGCAGCGTTCTGCCCGATGGTCTTCCTTGAACGCGTTTTCCCGCCGCGACGCGTTCGGCTTGCCGTTGCAGCGCTGGCAGGCGGTCTTGTTCGGCTTTCACAGCTCGCTCAAGACGCCCTTGAACTTGTGCCGCGACGTGAAAGAGATGCCACACATCTCTTTGATGGGTCTGGTCAAGTTCCAGATGGCTCAATGCGTCAGCAATGGCCCGCCCTCCGTCGCTGACGGTGTGAACGGGCTCAATGCCTTGTTCGCTCAACGACCACAACACCAGCGTCCAGCTTTCGCCATCGACCGCCACGGGAGGGATGCTCGCCCACACTTGTCCGCTGTGAACATCAATGACATTGAGATAGGCTTTGCCGCGCTGGCTACTGTATTGCTCATCGAGAGCCAAGGTTCGTGGTGCTTGTGCACGTTGTCGGTTCATCCACGCTTGCGCACGTTGCCCCGCATCTTGGATGATCGTGCAAATGCTTCCTATGCTGATGCGTATGCCATGCAACCGTTTGAGCGTCGATTGGATGCCTCGATACCTGGCGTGGTTTTCGATCAACAAGGTCAGAACCAGTGTGGCAAGCGACGTTTTTTGCTTCAGTGGGACCAGCGGTGCACCCATCGCTTCATGCAGCGCTTTGCGCCCGCTTGCCGCCCACCGATACAAGGTCTGACGGGACACCTGATACGTTCGGCTCAACTGACTCACCAATCCATGACGTGGCTGGGCCAACATCTGAGAAATGATATCAACGCGCTGCTCAATCGTGCTACAATGATTCATGTTTCCTCCCTGAGAACGGTGTTGTTTTTTTTGTCAAAATCACCTTATCTCTCAGGGATTCTTTTTGTCAATCGTTGCGCTCATGTGTCACATGGTTCTCACTCCATTTGAACCATGCCTTATTTTAAAAAAATGCCTATCGCAACCGGGTAGGAAGCGAATCATTTGTGATGCTCATGCGGTTCCACTAACAAAACAAAGGGGTTATTCTGCTCACTTGGCCCGCCACCATTGTGACTCATAGTGCCGTGCGCAGAGATATTTCAACGATCAAACGATGCCCGTGTACGTCCACTTAATGGGTCTAGCCATGGTGCGATTGTAGTAATCGATTCGGGTGGGGGGACACAAAAAACCGGAGAAACAAGCTCAACAGCAGTTCATCTCTCCAGCTTGGTCTTTCTTTTCCTCTATGCTTGAAGGAGTGCCTCTTTTTCTTCAGCTTTATTTCTTGGTGATTCTACTGTTACCCAGATATCATCTGATTTACAGACGTACCACTGTTTATCATATTCCTGGCCCGTCTTATGATTTCTGACAATACTATCATCAAGACTAGTGTCCATAGGCTGATTGCAAGTTGGGCAGTTCATATCTTCCTCCAATATGGCTAAAAACACTTCGTACCTACTCTTCATTGTACTGGTGTATCCAAATGCACATAAAAAAAGGGACGGTTATAATTTTAGGCTCTCTCTTTTAAGTGGGTTATCCTTAACAGAAGTAAAAGCTTCTTAACCGGTTTTTCTGACATCCTCAACTGCCATATCAATAGTATCTCTCGCAGCATGACAAACAGCTACTGGCTGCGAGAATTGCTCTCTGCCGTGAGCTCCCAGGCTTTCATCGTCGCAAAAATAGTGCGCAAACGTTGTCCGTGCTCTGTAAGCTGATACTCCACATGTGGTGGTATCTCCGAGTAGATGGTACGCTTCACCACGCCTCTCTCTTCTAAGGCACGTAATCGCTCGGTCAAGATTTTCTGGCTGATTGGATGCAAAGAACGTCGCAACTGGCCAAAGCGCTTTACGCCACCTAATAGCTCATTGACAATTAGCAGCGTCCATTTTCCTTCTAAAAGCTCCAGGGTACGCCCGACGGGACAAGTTGACTCAAGCATTGTTCGATCCTATAGTTTAGTTTTGGAAACTAGACCAGTTTTACGAAACTACTTTACAACTCTACCACAGGCCCGTTACTATGAGCAAGCAATGCACATGCTCGAGCAGCAAGGAAAAGTCATGAGGCGTCTCTGATGACACACACCGTGTGCAGTACATCTTAAGCATAAAATGATGGTGCATCATCGCGAAATGCGCATCGTACATAACCTCAAGGAGCTTACCATTATGAAAATTGCCGCTCTCTACGATATTCATGGCAATTTGCCTGCACTTCAAGCTGTTTTAGAGGAGCTTCAAGTCATCCAACCAGACGTTATTGTCGTAGGGGGAGATATTGTCTCTGGTCCTTTGCCTGGACAAACACTCAAACGACTCATGCAAGTAGAGAAGCCAATTTACTATATCCAGGGCAATGCCGATCGCGAGCTTGTACAGACGTTTGATAAACGCCCTCTCGCGCGCCGCTACCTTCCTCCTCTCTCGGAAAAAGGAGTTGAGGAGATAGAATGGCTTGCACAACAGATCACGCAGGCTGAGCGCGATTTTCTCGCCAGGCAGCCCAGGCAACTGATCTTCGAGATGGCAACGCTGGGTCGCATCTTGTTCTGCCATGCCACCCCTCATAGTGATGAAGAAATTTTCACGCCCCTGACCCCACCCCAACAGCTCGACACCATCTTTGCAGAGGGGACGTCCGATATCGTCATCTGTGGACATACCCATCGTCAATTCGAGCTTCTGGTGGGTCAACACCGCATCCTCAATGCTGGAAGCGTGGGTATTCCCTTTGCAAAAGAGCCAGGGGCTTACTGGCTACTTCTCCATCCAGAGGGATATGAATTTCGTCATACGCCATTTGATGGAGAGGCCGCTGCCCAGGTCATCAGAGCGAGTGGATATCCACAAGCGGAGGATTTTATTGCCACCAATGTTCTTAAACTGCGCTCGCCAGAAGAAATGACCGCGATGTTCGAGCGGCTAGCACAGGCTTTCATCAGCAAAGAAAAAAGAGTCGGAACGCCCCACTAACAGGGCGTTCCAGGGATAGGTGTTCACGGGGTAAAGACAGCTCGCACACATCCATCCGTCTTGTGCTTGAACATGTCATACCCCCGTGGTGCCTCCTCAAGTGAGAAGCGATGCGTCACCAGAAACGAAGGATCGAGCTCGTTTCGCTTCGCGTGCTCCAGGAGGCGTGGCAGGTACTTCTGGCCATGTTGTTGGGCAGAACGCACGGTGAGCCCTTTATTCATGATGGCCCCGATCGGAAACTTGTCCATCAGCCCGTAGACGCCCAGAATAGACAGCGTGCCTCCCTTGCGACAGGCCATGATCGCCTGCCGCAGGGCCTCGCCCCGGTCCGTTTCGAGCCGCAGCGCTTGCTTCACGCGGTCGTAGGCATAGCCCATGCTTTTTCCGTGCGCCTCCATGCCCACAGCGTCGATACAAGAGTCTGGGCCACGTCCGCCAGTCATCTCCTTGAGGGTCTCGATGACGCTGTCGACTTCCATATAGTTAATCGTCTCCGAGCCCACGATCTGCTGTGCCATGCGTAACCGCTCCGGGAAGCGATCAATCGCGATCACCCGCTCAGCCCCCAGGAGGTATGCGCTACGTTGCGCCATCAGGCCCACGCCGCCGCAACCCCAAACGGCGATGGTGTCTCCCGGTTGGATGTCGCAAAAATCAGCTCCCATATAGCCCGTCGGGGCGGCATCGGAGAGAAACAGCGCCTGCTCATCGCGCACTTCTTCAGGAACCTGGAAGCAGTCGTGGTCAGCGTGTGGTACTCGTACATACTGCGCGTGTGAGCCCGCGTAGCCTCCAAAGGCATGCGTATAGCCGTAGATGCCGGCCGTGGGATAGCCCATCAGTGGCTCTTGCAACTCCGCATTTGGATTGGTGTTGTCACAGAGCGAGTAGAGCCCTTGCTGGCAATACCAGCAGGCCCCACAGACAATAAACGAGGGGACCACCACCCGGTCGCCCTTTTTGACGTGTTTGACATCAGGACCCACTTCGACCACGGTTCCCATAAACTCGTGTCCGATCACATCCCCGGAGCGCATGGTGGGGATGTAGCCATCGATGAAATGCAAATCAGAGCCACAGGTGGTTGACAGGCTTACCTGCACAATAGCATCATGGGGATTGACGATTTGCGGGTCTGGCACGCTCTCCACTCGGAGATCGTTGACCCCGTTCCAGCAGAGTGCTCGCATAGTTGTGTCCTCCTTAGAGACTGAAGAGACTGATACCCCTTAAAGTGCCGCCACATGAGAGGGCTCCTGAAAGGGAGGGGGAGATAGCATCTGATCGCCTGGACGAGCGGCTGGATTGCGCGCCAGGGTCGGAATCTCTCCGGTTTCAGCCAAACTCTTCATATTACGGAGGATTTTGCCAACGACCATGGGTGAGAGGAATCCCAGGCACCCGGCCACCGCGAGGCCGAGAGACCCACCAGGTGGGTTCAGGCGAATAGAAAGCGTTACCTCCGTCCCTCTCCCCCCGGTAGCGGGGCGGAAGCGAATCAACCCTTCATGAGGCAGACGTGAGCCCGAAACAGACTCCCAACGCAGGAACTCCCCTGGCCAGTCCTCCACGATCTCTGTGTCCCATGCTGCGTTTCGCCCAGGAGGAACCTGCAAGTTCCAGTGGGTGCGTCCCGGACTCACTTCAGTGACCTCTGCAATCCCCTCTAAGATCTGCGCAAGCGTCTGCGGTGTGCGCCAGAGCTGATACAGTTCGTTCGCTGGTTTGCCGATGGTAATTGCACGCGTGATCTCCAGGGAACCAGGCAGTTCCTGGCTTCCATCGGCAGTACTTACCCCAAGTGCCTGGTACAGGAAGCTATGTCCGCTTCCCCCTCGCCACAGCAGATTGAGAGCCAGGAGGGCTTTCCCAGGGGAAAGATGCCTGGCGTTGCGTATGAGCAGTGCTCCTCCAATCGTAGCGGAGCCGATCCGCTCAAGAGGATGGATATTAACGTTTCTTATTGTTTTCATAGTGCCTCCATTATCAATGGGGTTATAAACTGGGAGGCCGAGTGTGCGGCACCAGGACAGCAGATCATATTCAATCCCGCGTCGCGTGAGGTTGTAGAGAACCTGGTCGGCGCTCCAGGAAGGGGTCAGCAGTTCTTCTAGATCTGAGACGGCGAAATTGCTCACGCCGGTGCAGGAGGTAGAGATCGAGATGATCTATCCCGAGGCGGTGCAGGCTGCACTCACAAGCGACTATGGTCCCGCGCCGGGTCACGTTCTGTGGAAAGACCTTTGCTCACCAGGAACGCGTCGTCCGGCAGGTATCTCACCGACGAGTTTTTCAGCAGTATCGATCACGGTCATCCCGAGGTTGAGGCCGAGGCGCAGCGATTTCCTCCTCGCGACAGCGTGCGTCTTCGGCCATGCCCCACGTCTCTGCCCAGGTACCGAGATGGTGTCACCAGATGGAAGTCGAACCGTGGGAAGGGTGTTGGAGCCATCACAAACTACTGCGCAGGATGGAGGACAACTTTGGTCCAGCCATTATCGCGTGCGTCAAAATGCTGATAGGCCTTTGATGCTTCGTCAAGTGGCAGTTGGTGTGACACGATAAACGATGGTTTCGCCTTACCGACCTGAATGAGGGTAAGTAATTGACGGTTGTATGCCTTGACATTGCACTGCCCACTTCCAATAGTCAAACCTTTGAACCAGAAGAGGCCCCAATCTAGAATGGCCTCGCCTTGTTTGCTCAGTTGGTCTGGACCACCGGGGTCCTGGGGTACGTAGACGCCAACGGCGCCAATTGTCCCAGTAAACTTGACTGACTGAACAAGGTTGTTAAGCGTCATGTTATTATGCTCGTGGCCTTGTGGGTCGTGAGCCTGGTAACCAACGCACTCGCATCCTTTATCGGCTCCCTTTCCATCCGTGAGTGCCATGATCTGTTCAACTGGCGAGGCTTTCGAGTCGTCAATGGCAATCGCGCCAATCGACTCCGCCAGCCGCAGTCGATCAGGGTGTCGGTCAACGATCATCACTTTGCTGGCACTCTTGAGCATTGCAGAATGGGCCGCCATCAGTCCAACAGGTCCCGAACCGTAGATGACCACAGAGTCGCCTGGTTGTACGCAGGCAAGTTCAGTCACATGCCAACCAGTCGGGAAAATGTCAGCAAGCATGACGTAATCGGTTTGCTTCTCCCGTGCATCCTCTGGTAAGAGGAGGCAGTTAAAGTCTGCGTAGGGAACACGCAGATACTCGGCCTGTCCACCGTTGTAAGGCCCCATGTCGGCGAAGCCATAGGCGGCTCCAGCCATCTTCGGATTCGGGTTTGTCGTGAGGCAGTACGCGGTGAGACCTTTCTCGCAGTTCGCGCAGAAACCACACGCGATGTTGAAGGGCAAACACACCATATCGCCAACCTTGATGCGATCAACGGCGTTACCGATTTCGACTACTTCACCGAGATTCTCATGTCCGAATATCCGGCCCTGCTCAAAATCGGTCCGGCCTTCGTACATATGCAGATCGGAGCCACAAATGTTCGTACTCGTAATTCGCACTAAGACATCGGTCGGTCGCTCAATTTTCGCGTCCGGCACCTCTTTCACGCTTGTGTTGCGCGGTCCATTGTATACCACAGCTTTCATCACATTTTCCCTCCACACATCCCTGCATGCTTACCATTACAAGGGGAAAGCCCACCTTGAGTTGGTCGATACTCTCTAGTCTCCTGTTCCCTCCTCTTGATCTCACAGAGTACGAGATTGGCACTGAGACATTTCATCCCTCAAAGACCTTGATGGAGGGATCGGTTTGTGAGTAGAGTACGATATAGGGGGAGTACGTATTGGTCTCACAAAACAGATACTCATCGATTCGGGCTAAAGGAATAGGGCTCTTTCTCGATTTATTCGCCCGGCTCTGGTCCTTTGGTACCTCTGGACCAGAGGCCACGCCAGAGCGCAAAACATAGAGGCGCAGTGTCCCAAGCAGGGTGGCTGTTTGTTCCTGAATAGCTGCAAGTAGTTGGCTTCTACCCGTCGTCTGGGCAGAGTTCTGCTTGTTATGCAGAGTCACGTGTCCAGGGTGATCCTGCTTAGGTGTTCTTTCAACTAACCGTCTCTCCTTTACTCAGAGAAATGTGGAACGTTCCTAATAGATTCATCACTTGGGGAGGCACTTTTGTCACAGGGGATAGTATTGCCTTGTCGCTTTGATCTTTTTTGCCTTTAATTCACGCTCAGAGCAAGGAGAACCCTGCCCTCGTGCTTTTTGGATGGAAAATTTGTTCATCAGCCAGATGGTGAAGTAGAATGAGATGTTGATCGGCGACTATTTCACTTATGATGATGGAGGCATACTATCATGGATGCATTCTGGAAGGAAGCGCTCTGGCAGCAGTATGGAGCGGCAATTGATGCCCTTGGTAAAGCCGCTGAAGCCTGTCCTACTGAGCTTTGGGAGGCAAAAGTATGGAAGGATGAAGTGGTCCCTGAATATCCAGCCTACTGGTCAGTTTGTCATCACGTGCTTATTTTCATTGATTTGCTTTTGACAGGTTCAGTCGAAGGCTTTCAACCACCAGCTCCCTTCGGCCTTTTTGAGCTTGATCCTGACGGTGCGATGCCTGAGCAGCCTCATACTAAAGAGGAAATTCTCTTCTATGTAAAGTATGTACGTGAAAAATGTAAATCGCGGATTGCTACCTTAACAGAGGAAGAGGCAAAGAGCGAGGCTTCTTCTCTCTGGGTGAAGAGACATTCTATGTCCTATTACGAAATGTTTCTTTACAACCTGCGCCATGTGCAGGAGCATATCGGACAATTAAATCTCTTCCTTGGTCAGCACGATATTGCAGCCCCTGACTGGGTTGCAAGGGCTGGTAATTAATCAAGATCGAGTAGCGCTTGTCCTGGCCTTTCCAGAAGGAAGGCCAGTGTTTTAACGGGATATTCAATTCACCTGTGAAAAAGATTCAATCTCAGCTTTTTGAGAAATAGGCCGTTATCACCAGAACAAAATGGCATGAGATATCTTGCAGAAGACCTCTACAAACTGTATCGTCTTTGTGATCGCAAAAAGGTTAAAAGGAGACAAAGACAACAATGAGTAAAAATCTCGCATATATCCGCGTATCTCACAACAAACAGGATGTCAAAAACCAGAGGTATGAGATCCTTGAGGCATCGAGGCTCAAAGATCTCAAAATTGATGAGGCGATGCAACGATTAGAAGAAGGCGACGCCCTGATTGTCACCGAGCTTTCCAGGCTGGGGCGCAACACCGCCGAAATCATCGCGTTGGTAAATGAACTGCTCAAGCGTGGCATTCGACTGATTGCCTTTAATACTCAAGGGCCAACAGTTACTATTTTCGCTAGCATCTTAGCCCAACCTTCAGCATCACGGGCAGAACTGGTTCTGCCCGTTTTCGCAAAAAAAGGATGCAATGTACTCCCAAAGCAGCTATCTGCATGAGTGTTAGGAGGGTATTTATTGTCTCACGATCTGGGGGGCAGGCATCTGAGGTGCATCTTTTCCTTCGGCCTGCTTGAGATAGCGTGCACTCATGATACCAACAAACCCCATCGCACCTGCGCTTACCAGCAAGTGCGCGACCCGAACGAGCCAGTGCAAATTGCCAATGAGAAGCAGAAACTGATTCATCCCAAGGAGAGGTATGATCATCGCGTAGATGATGCCCAGTGCTCCAGCTACTCTCATCCCTCTGGTCAAGAGCAATACGATACTTAAAGCCAGCAGAGCCAATGTAACGACAAGACCGAACAACATATGTACAGAAAGAAAGCTTCTATTGGCAAACCAGTGCAAAAGTCCCAACACCAGCGCTCCTGTGCCCGCAATATTACTTATCCAGTGAATGATGTGAACTATTTTTTTCATAAAAAAAACCTTTTCAATATTTCAATGCTGCTATTGCCAGGTGATTTTCTTTGTGACAAACTGCCCATCTTGAAAGGCTGGTGCATCAACGCCCCAGCTCCAGGAGACTTTTGGCGTAATGACAATGTAGGTGCCGGGACCTCGATACCCTTGCTCAAGGGTGACAATCTCAGCCTCTCCATGTACCTTGATCGCACGTGGCATCAGTGGCTCAAGTGAGGGCAGGTCATCAATGATGAGCGAGACCAGGGTGTGTCCAGAGACGACATTTTTATACTTGCGTGAGCGCTCTAAGGCATAGCCGCTCATAGAGAAGCGCTCCCCATCAAATCCAAAGCCTACCGCGTCAACGTCAGGTTGACCATTTACCGCCACGGTTGCAAACCTTGCCAATGTCTGGCTTTGAAGAAATGCGCGTTCTTTTTCCGAAAACATAATCTTCTCTTTCTTTTCAAAAAAAACATTCTCTATGAGAGGAGAGCATCTCCCGAAACGGGCAGGCATGGACCGGTATGCTCTTCCAGTGCCGCCATCAGCGCTAAAACGATATCCTCTCGCCAGGGGCGAGCTACCACCTGCACGCCTACTGGCAGACCTGCGCTGCCCATCTCAACGGTACGGGCAACACGTTCAACGCTATCTTTCCCAACGTTGCGCTCGCTCTCCTCACCCGGGTGCACACGAGTAATGGGGGCCACGCCAGCAGGCAGACCTAGCAAATTGTAGAGGATAGCATAGCTGCCAGCGTTGGTCGGATTTAAGGTGCCACTACTGCCATGTGTCAGGGCTGGAAGTGCATGGGGCGGGCAGAGAAGAGCATCAAACTGGCTAGCTGTAAGCGCGGCAAGGAAGCGTTCGCGATACTGATTGCGCTCTTGTACCAACTGCCAGTACTGATCGACCGACAACGCTCCACGAATAGACTGCAACGAAGACGCCATGTGAGCCTGTCCACTTTGCTTGAGCAGGCCTACCAATGGTCCACGAACGATCCCAGGCAGGCTGCTTACCCGCATATTAAAGCTGATGCGGCGATCACGGGGATCTCCTGCGAGATTGCGTTTATAGGTCGCAAAACCATCCGCACCCACCAGTCCAACATAGAGCCGGACCGCTTCCGCCACATTGGGTGGGTTCCAGGACTCAACGATAGCACCACGTGCACGCAAGGCCTGCGCCGCTTCCTCCACCGCACGACGTACCGCTGGTGCTACCGAAAAAACGCCATTATCGGTATACATGCCGATACGCAGACCTGAAAGAGAGACGGCGGCTGGGTCGGGCCAGAGAACAGGCGGCACCAGAGGATCAATCTCGTTCAAGCCAGGAGCCGCGAGCACGCTCATTGCCAGGCGCAGGTCTTCAACGCTACGTGCAATGGGAGCGGGCTGAGCGATAATACCTTCCTGTCCACCAACATAGGCGTGAGGAGCGGTATCATGATGGGTTAATCTTCTGGCCGTGGGAAGCAGGCTATAGAGGCCACTGAAATGTGCGGGCACCCGAATACTTCCCCCAAAATCGCCTCCCAGGCCAAGAGGCGAACCGCCAGCGGCGATAATAGCGGCTTCTCCTCCACTGCTCCCGCCAGGTGTACGGTCCAGGTTCCAGGGATTATTTGTGCGGCCATAGACCGGATTATCAGATTCATGATACATCAGCAGTTGTGAGACATTGGTCTTGCCCAGTGGAATGGCACCGGCCTTGCGAAGCCGCTTCACAAGGGGGCCATCATACTCCATGAGCCGAGATTGCTGATGGTGAATACCAACAGTTGTGGCTGTGCCAGAGACCATAAATTGCTCTTTAAGGGTGATGGGTACACCGTGGAGAGGGCCAACGGACGCTCCCTGTGTTAGCAGGCTATCAGCCTGGCGTGCCTCAGCGCGTGCCTGCTCAAAGAGCGAGACGACGACGGCGTTCAGATGTGGATTGACCGCTTCGATACGGCGAATATGTGCTTCTATAACCTCCTGCGAGGAGATGCGCCCCTCAGCAATGCGGTGAGCTAGCTCCGATGCGCTCAGGCTGGTGAGAGCCACATCTTTATGGGGGGGCCGTGTAGATGAATAAGCTGTCATGATACATACTCCTTTTGGTTGATTATCGCTCTTCCTGGACGGATGACCGCTCATCCGTCTCAAGGCAGACCAGGACCAGGCCGAGACTGCGAATTTTGAGTAGAACCTGATAGAGTGCTGCTTGATCGGCAAGTGATCCGTGCAGCAACGTTTTACCAGATGTTTCAGGGAGAATCATCAGATTTTCGAACCATTCTTGCCAGGATGGATCAAGATGGCCTTTGATCCAGATGTGGCATTGCATACGAATCATCCTCTCTTCGTTCAGATGTTCTAGAGGATACAGCACAAATGGGTGAGTTAACATCACCCGATGGGATGGTTAGAAGTGGGTGAAGAAAAACAGAGAGGATTAAAGCAAAGATAGGCTTCGTGCCATCGAACCTGCCTCAACACGGTTGTGAACGCCTAGCTTGCGATAAAGACTTTGCACATGAGTCTTCACTGTATTGACTGAAATCACCAGTGAATGCGCAATTTCCGGGTTGGTTCGCCCTGCAACGAGCAAGCGCAAGATGCGTTGTTCCTGCTCACTAAGGGGTTCCAGCACAAATGATTTTTTTCTGGCATGTGGCCTCTTCTCCACACCGCGTTCCAGTGTAAATGCATCCAAGAGGTTTTGCGCATACGAGAGGAGAGGCATCTCGCGCAGTTCTGGCAGGAATGTTTGCAGCAGGTTCTCCATTGCAGGACCTTCGTCTAGAAAGACGCGTTGGAAATTCTCGGGATATGCTAATCGTAAAGCCTGTAAAAGAGCATTTTTGGCCTGATTGTGTTCATGACAGGCAAAGTGAGCCAGCGCTTCGAGAAGACAGATTTCCAGAACGCTCCGTTGGCGTCCCTGCGCCTGGGCCTTCTCTTTCCAGAAGGCCAGTTCTCGCAATGCATTCTCTTCCTTCTGTTGCGCAATATGCCAACGTGCGAGCACCAGGGCTTCTTCCTGCTGGAACAGCAGGGGGAGCGCCTGCGTCTCTTCGCCATCTAGGGACACGTCTGCCTGATCCTCTTCCTGTGCCCATTGCTCAACGGCTGAAAGCTCTCCAGCAGCCAGGTGCAATCGAGCCTGGCTGGTACGTATTGCTCGCAAAGACCAGGGGAAGAGCGCCTGTATCTCCCATTGTGAAAGCACGTCCTGGGCCTTCTGTACCTCTCCACAAGCGTGTAGCAGGCGAACCTGGACAAGTGCGCCCGATGCCAGAACATGGATGACTTTTTCCGGCGTTGCTCTCAATGTCAACGCTCCCGAGAGATGACGCTGCGCATCGGCAAGATCATTGTGCTCGTACGCAAGTTGTGCAAGCGCATGATAAGCCCAGGAGACAAAGAACGGTTCAGTGCTTCCTGTAGAGAGCTGCAATTGCTGTTGTGCAATCTCCTGCTCTTCATCTATATAGGCAAGGGCCTGCTGATAGTACTGTGCAGCTCTGCGCAACTCGCCCTTTTCCAGGCAGGCCCCTCCTAATATGAGGGATGTTGCGAAGGCAGCAGAAAGATTGCCGAGGTTTTTGAGCTTCCTATACCCTTCACGGAAAATCTGAGAGGCCTCCTCTACCTCACCTGCCAGAAAAACTTCTAAACCATGCAGCACAGCATTGTCTGGAGAGATCAGACTCTGTTCGGAAAGCAGTGGTCGAGCCTGACGAACTAACATGAACGTGGTAGCAACATCCCCCTGAAAAAAGGCCAGATTGGCGTGCAGTTGCAGAGTTTCCCCCAGTTTCTCCCACTGTTCCTTTGCCTCAAAGCCCTGCGTCGCCCACTGAAGAAGCTGTTCGACCTGTCTCCAGGTTTTGAGCGAACGCCGATCAGTCGTAAACATCAATGCGAGAACAGACTGCAAACAGAGGTCTGGCCGCGTCCGCATGATCTCCTCAGGTAGTTGTCTCAGCCAATGAGACAATGTATGATACGCATTATGGAAACTCTCTGGGATGACAACGCGCTCGATCAGCGATGCCGCACGAGCAAAATCTTCTCCCTCCAGTGCGGCCTCAATCGCTTCCGGAAGCATCTGCTGCTGCTCATACCATTGACTGGCTTTGCAGAACAGTGAATGGACAACAGTGGTTCCCAGGCGGCGGCGAGCCTCGTGCTGCATGGCCTGCGCCCACAGCGCGTGATAGCGATACCACTGCCGACTTTCATCCAGGGGTTGGAGGAAAAGATTCGCCCGTTCTACCTGTTCCAGCAAACGATCGCTATCCTCTCTGCCCCTGATGCTATTGCAAAGGGAGACGCTCAATCGATGGAGCACGCTGGTTTGCAACAAAAAATGGAGCACATCTTTCGGCAGACAAGCAATAACCTCTTCACGCAGATAATCGAGGAGGAAACGCTGGCTACCACTAAGCATATGCACCGAAGCCGAGGGATTCATCTGTTTCTGTAAGAAGAGGGCGGCCATGTGGAGGCTGGCAATCCAGCCCTCTGTGCGTGCTTCTAACAGCGCGGCATCAGCCTCTGAGAGGGCAAGTCCCATGCTCTGGGTAAGAAAGCATTGTGTTTCTTCCCGCGTAAAGCGCAGATCGGTATCGCGGAGCTCTCCTAAATGTCCACGCGCACGGAGCCGGGCAAGGGGAAGGTCTGGGTCGACACGACTGGCAATCAAAAGATGCACATGAGCGGGCGGATGCTCCAGCCAGAAGGTCAGAGATGCGTGAATGGCCGGCTCATCAATGACATGATAATCATCCAGGATCAGCAGAATGGGTGAGGCCTCCGCCTCTCTGTCAGACAACTCATTGAGCAGGGCCGTTACAGAGAGAGAGAGTGGCTCAGGTGTAGGTGCTTGCAGTAAGGCGAGCGCACGTGTTCCAGTCTCTGGACAACATCTGCGAAGTGCAGCGATCAGCGAGATCCAGAAGCGCCTCGGGTCATTATCGAGCGCCTCGAGAGAGAGCCAGGCAACCGATTGAGAATGCCTGGATGCCCATGCTGAGAGCAGGGTCGTCTTGCCCCAACCAGCAGAAGCGGAGAGCAGGGTGAGCGGACGAGAAAGGGAGGCATCTAAAGTCGAGAGCAATCGCTCTCGCACCACCAGCGTGGCGGGCAAGCGTGGAGGGGAGAGTCTGGTCATCACCATCGTCATCCTCAGTTCGTTGAGACCGTTGCCAGACTCGGTGCTGGCTGCGGTTTGCAAGGAGGAGCGATTCACGTTCACACTCCTTGCCCACGTATTCTGTCCTGGCTCATCAGAGAGCACTTCAGCAAAAACATCATCTGGTGGAAGAGGTATATCTCTTCTGAGCCGGGAAGCCATCTCCTCCAGGCGCGTGAGCGTGAGGTCTGCTGTTCTTCCCAGATAGCGCTTGATGAGCCTTGAACCGACCCGGTTGTAAGCATACCAGTACCCGCTGCCCCACTTCCTGGACTCCTTCCGCACCGTCAGTTGTCCCTGCCTCCCGCGAAAGGCAAAGGAGGCAATTGTATCGAGCCAGGTAAACCACTCAGGTTCTCCTGGGGTGATCGTGAGGATAGGACTATCTCTCTGGTCGTACAGTTCATAGTTTTCCCGTTCGACCTGCCAGGTTAGATGATATGGGGCAGCTTTTGGCATACTTTCCTCAATGATTTTTGTTACCCAAGATATTCTCTTTTCCTGAGATTATACGCATTGGGTAACAAAAATGCAAGAGATTGTTGATGATTACACTGGCAGAATGAATGCGCGGTAGATGGCTACAATCAGAAGGAGGACGATAATGCCGAGGCACAATATGGCCTGAGGCTGCTCTTTGCTGCGCTGATGAGAGACGACCGCTCCGACCATAATCGGTAGAAGCAGAGCTGCTGCGAGCGGGGTGAGCCAGGGCAGGATCTGTGTCCAATCCGGCAGGATCAATCCAAAGGCTGCCAGCAATTCGGCAAGGCCAATAAAGCGACCGAAGCCAATTGATAGTGAGCTTTTTTGGAACTGCTCTTTCACTCGTGCTGGCATGATCAGGAACAAGACTCCGTGCAAGAGAAACAGAAGTGCCAGGATGCTTTGTATAATCCACAGAATGATGGTCATGGCAATTTCCGCCTTTCGTTCTACGACAACAATAGGAAGCAAGAGAGGTCCTGCTCAGTTTTAGAAGGTTACGGGAAGCGCCTCGAGTCCACGCAGGATCATACCGCCGCGCCAGCGCAGGTCCTCGGGCTTCCTTGCCAGATGGAGATTGGGCAGGCGTTGGAGGAGTGTAGGTATGGCGATCTGCCCTTCGAGTCTGGCCAGGGGCGCCCCGAGACAGTAGTGAATACCTTGTCCGAAAGCAAGGTGGCGGTTATTCGTCCGTGCAATATCGATGGTGTCTGGATTATCGAAGTAGTTGGGGTCGCGATTAGCTGATCCAACCACAGCCAGAACCATCTCCCCGCGTGGAATAGTCGTGCCAGCAATAGTGACGTCTTCGCGAGCATAGCGCTCGGTCGCCGTTTCAGCGGGACAGACGAAGCGGACCAACTCTTCAATTGCGCTTTTGCTCAGCTCTGGTGCGTTGCGTAGCTTTTGCATCTGGTCAGGATGCTCCATCAGTGCCAGCATGCCGCTACCGATCAGGTTTACTGTTGTCTCATGACCAGCGCTGAGGAGGAGGAAAATCATGGAGACAACCTCATCTTCATTGAACATATCGTTGCCTTCTCTGGCTTGTACCAGCGCGGTAATCAGGTCGTCCTGAGGGTGGGCCTGGCGCTCTTTGATCTGTTTGCGCAGGTAGCGCATAAAGCTCATCATCGCAGGCACAATCACCAGAGGATTCGGATTTGACGCGGCTGAAAGGAAGGTTTTGGTCCAGCGATGGAACTTGTTGTTGTCGCTGCTGGGAATACCCAGAATGCGTGCGATCATGGTCAGAGGCAGTGGTAAGGCGTAGTCAGCGATCAGATCCATCTGTCCCCTGGGCGCAATCCCCTCGAGCAGCTCGTCGGCCACAACCTGAACCTGATCCCGCATCTGCTCAATACGCCGGGGCGTAAAGGCTTTATGGACCAGGACACGCAAACGGGCATGATCAGGATCATCCAGGCTGAGGAGACTCTTTGAGAATGGCTTGAACATAGCTGGCATGCGTGGAGCCTTCTTCAACTGTTCTGGTGTCATAGCGTTCTTGGGATCTTTGACAAAGCGCTCATCCTTCAATACCTCCAGTACGTCGTTGTAGCGTGTAACCAGCCAGGTTCTGCCGAATCGTTTGAGTGTCACAGGATAGACCGGGGCTTCGGTTCTCAGTCTGGCATAGAACGGAAATGGATTGGCTTTGAATGTCGCGTTGGTGATATCAATAGTTGTCAGTTCCATACTCTTGTGCTCCTTGTTTTACTGTTTGGCGTAACGATGATCTTTTGCTATCTCTCCCTGAGTGGTAGCGATGGTATCTTCTCCTTGAGATGCGGGGGCATCCCGTAAGAACACTGCCACGACCAGGATGAGCAGACTGAGGCAGAACGTGATGACAAAAGCCTGATGAATACTGCTCGCTAATGCCTGCCGCACGATCTCAAAAAGATGGTCGAGGAGCGACGTCGGGGCAAGCCCCTTCTGTACAATGCTCTGGCGATACGCTGTACTGGTGAGCACCTGCTTATCGGTGGCCGCTTTCAGAAAGGCTGCTGGTAGGTGGCGAGCGGCGTCTGGTAGGGGAAAGACTTTTCTTCTGGCTCTGCTCGATGATCTCAACTGCTCGTGCAATGCCGTTCTCAGCGCGGATACGCTGACCAAGTGTGGCCGCCTTCGCACGCATCGCGTTATCGTTCATGGCCTGCTCGATAGCATGAGTGAGCCTGTCGGCGGTGAGATTTTTGCGCAGGATCGGTTGCGGTCCGACGCCGAGCTGGTGGACGCGCCGACCCCAGAATGGCTGGTCGGCGAAGAAGGGGACAATGATCGAGGGAACTCCTGCCGCCAGTCCCGCTGCGGTGGTACCGACGCCACCGTGATGGACGACCGCCGCCATGCGTGGGAAGAGCCAGCTATGCGGGATCGACTGTGTCATGTAGACATTCGACGGCAACTGCTCTTTTTTGAGGCCGCCCCAGCCTTCATAGACCACGCCGCGCTGGCCGGTGCGCTCCAATGCTTGTAGGACCAGGTCCGCTGTCTCTTCTGGCTTGCTATTAGTCATGCTGCCGAAGCCGACATAGACCGGTGCGGGACCCGCTTGCAAGAATTGCACAAACTCGGTGGGTGGCTCCCAGCCTTCGGATGGCTCGAGAAACCAGTAGCCAGTGACGTGTTGCGATGCATCCCAATCGTGTGGTCGTGGAATAACATGCTGGCTATAGCCGTAGAGTGTTGGCAGCTTGCTTTTGCGCAAAGCGGAGAAGGGTCCCCAGAACGAGGATGGTTTCAGGTGCAGCGCCTGTGTGCGAACTTTCGTATCTCCGCCACGGAACGATTGCCACATCATCTGCTGCGCGATAGAGTGGGATGGCTTGTTGAGCCATCGGGTCAGTGGAGACTGTGGCAGGGGCGTCAGCGCGCTGGGAAACTCGCTGGTCGGATGGAAAGGAACCAGGTAAGCAAGCAGGAGTGGGATGTTGAGATACTCCGAAAGCGAAGCGCCGCCGGCGATGCCACTGAGCCCACCCAGCAGAAGATCTGACCCTTCACAGGCGCGTATGCTGGTCTCAATGCCCTGTAGCGCCTGCTTTTCGGATGCTTCCCGCATACGTGCCAGAACGGTGAGCATGTTTCCTTTGTCTAAGAGCCCTTGCATCTCTTTGGCGACAGCCTCAGCACTACCGCCAGTCGAAAAAGCCTCCAGGCCATACTCGGTGATCAGCGATTGAAAATCGTCTGAAGTCACGACGCGAACAGCGTGACCTGCATCCTTCAAGCCCTTGCCCAGCGCTACATAAGGCTGAACGTCGCCACGGCTCCCTCCGGCAATAATCGTAATCTGCATAACGTGTGTACTCCTGTCTTTATTTGTATGCTTGAACGGTAGTCCGTATGTCTGTACTAGACGGCCGTTGGCGTCTCTGAAAAAGAGACATTGTTTGATGTTGTCGTGCTGTTGATTGGTGTGATGCCAATCTGCATCCCATAGTGGGCAAAGAGATACCACATTGCTAGCGAGCCGACGACAATGGTGAATAAGCCAGGCAGGACCAGCAAGATCAGGCCCAGACTGCTTACAAGGAGCGTGATGATTCCCAGCAGGAAGAGATTGAGTATGAGGATACTCGTGGTGGCGCTGTGCTGGAGAAGAAGCGTGATACTGGTCGTTGGTGAGAAGAGTCCCTGTTGCATGATCGCCTGACGTACTCCTCCCAGGCCCAGGCCAAGCCCGATGACAGAGATGAGCAGAGTGAGGAGAACGTACAGCACGATAGCTGCAGCGTTTGGTCTGCTAAAGTTCGCACCTGACACAACTGCTTGCAAGACAAAGATGGCCAGAATCATCACGAAAAGCGGTACGATCTTTGCGAAGATGGAGCCAGGTTTTGGTGCCGGCTTGACTGCGGCTCCTGTTTGTGTCTGCTTGCGTCTGCTCATGAGCAAGCCTCCAACGATGGCAATCAGAGGGGAGAGGATAAGGCTCAATGTCCCCATGCTGCTGGTGTTCACACGGAGACCAATTGTGCTCATTCCTATGATGGCTCCAGTTATAAGGATGGGCAGGCAGTAGAGGAGTCCAGCCAGTATCATGCGCAGACCATTGCCGAGTGCCTGTAGCCAGCGTATTGGTGGCAGATTGGCCTCTCCGGCGTAGACGGCCCGCACGATCTCGAGGCCATAGCCAAGGAGCATCAGCTGACCGATAACAGGAAGCAATTGCAGTAGTGTGAGAGCGAGAAGGCGGCGGGTCCAGCCCCTCCCCTGAAAAGGATAACGTAATGCCCGTGTCAGGATCATGGTTCAGTTCTCCTACAATGGTTCTTTTTTGATGCCGTTGACAATCAGTGAGGCAATCGTATCAGGCAATTCATCCCATTGTGCTTCAAGTGTTTGATCGCCCATGCTCTGTTCTAGCAACAGGCCAAGGATCATTCCTGCAATGGCACGTATCGTCAGATCAATATTTTGTGGTGAGATCACACCTTGTTCTGACCAGCGGCGCAGGTATGCTTCACCTCCTTGCAGCATCGGTCCCAGCACCTGTTGATGAAACCGTTCGCGTAGCTCCTGATTGACCAGAATCTCCGAGATAATCACTTTAAAGAGTTCAAAATTATCTTTTTTAAAGGCCATCAATGGCTGGAGCATAAAGGCCTTCATAACGCTATGAATGTCTGCATCGGATTCTAGCAAAAAGCTCATCTCCTGTTGAGCTCGCGTTCTTGGGGGCTCAAGGATGCCAAGCAAGAGCGCCGTCTTATTTTCGAAGTATTTATAGATCGTTCCATCCGCCAGATCAGCCTCGCGCGCGATATCTTTAATGGTCGTCGTATGGAAGCCTTTCTGCGCGAACACCTTGATCGCCGCATCGAGAATCTGGGCGCGCCGGGCTACAGCCAACTGCTCTTGTAGGGACGCTTTCACGGGATCTTTCATAAGTCTGCCTCCTTTTTGTGAATGAATGATCATTCACAGTGAATGAGTGTGCATTCATTATGATAATAGAAAGATGTCAGGTTGTCAAGACTTGCGAAGGTTGCTCTGGCCTTTCTGATGGAAGAACCAATTGCCTCCAGCGCGTTCCAGGCATTCATTGCAGTCACTCGACAGGTCCTGATGGAGCCTCTTGAGCAATGAGACGCTGCAAGAGGTGCTTCACCAGGGCTTGAGTCGTGGTAAGGTAGGGACACAGCATTGGGAACATTTCATGCTTATTCCACGCTGCAATCTCTCTTTTCTGCTCTCTCTTTGTGCTGTTGTGCCAGGAATGTAAGCAGTTGAGCGCGCTCGCGATTGTTTTTTACAATAATGAGTTTCTGCTTGTATTTTTCGAGATACTGATATAAAAACGCTCTTGTAGGTGGGCTGACAACCTCTCTCCCATACGCCTCAAGGCGCATGAGCAAACGCTCGGCATCAGGCGGCTCTGTGTCTGCTCTTTGGTCTTCGAGGCAGCGGCTCATCGCTTCTACGACCTGCTGGTCACACTGATTGAAGTAGAATTGGCGGGTATCTCTCATAAATGAGATGAGAGACTTGATTCCTGGATGAGGATTGTTTCCTAGCAGGCTTTTGATGATATGACGGCGTATGATGCGAGAGGCCGCCATTCTCCAGGACACCTGAAGCAAGATGATATAGTCCGCATCATGAAGCATGGGTTCGGTCCAAAGAGCTGAGTTGCCTTCGATGACCCAGCCTGGAAGCGTGGTAAATTTGAAGGCACTCTTTATCGAGGTTCTATTGAGCCAGTCTCTCTCGTCTGTCCAGCTTTCCCTGGCAGGGACGTCCAGTTCGTCGATCCACTTTCCTCTACCAAGTGTGTCCAGTTCGTAAAAGGGAAGACCGAATTTGGCACCGATTTCTGCTCCTAGCGTTGTTTTCCCGCTGCCAGAGCCTCCTACGATGTGGATTTTGAGCATGACACGTCCTTCCTTTGAAGTGTCTTCTTCTCTCTAAAGGGAAACACCTTGCACTATGGCCAAAAGAGTTGAGAAATTCTTTCAATAGCTTCTATGAAGGGAGCACCTTTTCACCTCAGCTTGATAGTAGGAACGAACCAACACTCGTGCCCCGCGTAAAACATCAAAAAGAGGAATCAACGGGCAATCTTTCCAATGGACCCTCCTCAATGAAGAATGCTTGGAAAACTATGTGAGACATGACATGTTTGTCTCACATAGTTTTCGGTAGAGAGATGTAATTCCTCTATAGTTCCGTTAGTAGCTCAAGACGTTTCTCCACAACCACACGTGGATTTTGAGGAGCAGAGCCGCCCATTTCCACCACACTCGGCATCAGGTTCTCCATCTTATCGCATAAGCGACGGAGGGCTGCGATCTGCTCTTCTTGCGTCGTATAAAGTTGAATGCGCGAAGCTTTCGTGAACTGAGGGTATTCGCCCTTGAGTGCTGCTTGTACCTCGCGTATGCTCTCCTCAAGCCACATCAGGAGCATATGGTATTGCGACAGGTGGCCCTTGAGAAGATTCTGGACGTTACTGGCAGCAATCATCCAGAAGAAGCCAATCTGTATTGAGGCTCGTTGCATACTCTCCTCAATGCTTTCAACTTTTGATGCGGGGGGATCAGGCAGGCCAACTCTATCGAAGAGCAGGTGGCATGGGCGTTCCTGGTACGCTTTCGCCTGGGGAATCAACATCCAGTCAACGTTCTGCCCAGATTCCTGGTACGCAACATAGGTGAACGTGCCACCCATGATATTATTCCCATGTGAATCAAAAATGATGGCAGGTGTTCCAAACTGTCTGAACAGTGCCAACCGTTCAGGAGTCGTTTTCGCTCCAGATTGCCAGGGTTTAGCACACAGACTCTCGCTATATGCCTCAGCGACGACGACATGAACATCCAGATCACTCTGCCAGGTTTTCTCGCCACGCCCATAGCTGCCAGCCAACCACGCCGCAACAAAACGCTCATCATTGTGCAGGCTCTCTGTTATCTTTGCCAGGAGACATTCGCGCGTCTGCACAAATACTTCTCGTTTACTTGACATCTTTTCTGTTCCGTTTCTTTATTCGCTCGTAACGCCGACGTCATTCTGAGCCGATGGAAGGCTGAAATGACGGCTTTTTTAGATGCAAAGAAATGACCATTTGTTTTGCTTCAATGGGACATCAGATTGAGCCAGACCACTGCCTGTTCAGAGATGAGCTTGAGGAGATTCGCCTCGTAGAATTCACGTATGAGCTCGTGATGTCTGACCAATTCATAATGCTTTGTGATGGATGACATGTGGAAACCTCTTTCCGTGAGAAAAACAGAACTATTGTAGCAAGACGTTGTGGGAACGATGGAGCGGAAAGAGATGATGGAGAATCAGGCATGTGCCTGTAAGAGCGCACTCGACGCTCTTTACCAGAAAAAAGGCAGCATGAACCTGTAAGGTGGGGAAATGGGGAAAATCAGCAATGTGCTTGCCGGAGTTCCAAACCAAACACCTGTGTTGCCGTGCGCTTCTCCATACCTCTGAGCACCATCGAATGCTTGCGCTGCTATTCGCTGGATTCTCTTCAGCAAATCTGAAAGAATCGCCATGTGATGATAGACCCAACCAGGTAGAGAAAGATTGAGCAATCATCCCCCCGGAAAGATACAGAGAATAGCGAGGAGCAAGAATAGTGGTGTTTGTTTCAATACATGAAAATGAAACAGAATGGAGTTAGCGGTTATCTGGCATAGATGTAGGAACCTCCAAAGAATACTGAATGCCTAATCAGTATACAGTCTCATCTCTGCATCTGTCAAGAAGTAGTATGCTACACATAGGGATTCGCGAAAATCAGCGAGGAGGTAAAAAAAGAGTCAATCCAGTAGTTGGCACTTCATATAACAAGCGTGCTATAATCTATTCATCGAGCAAATCGATAAGAGCAAGTAATCCACGTGCTACCATACTGTCAAGCCCAACAGGAAACTGGTAGCTTCCACAACAATGATCCTGCAGAGTAAGCCTTTCAACTCGCTTGCCCTCGGGATCATTGTTGTGTGTTGTGAAAAGGGAAAAAAATGGCTGATTTGACTATTCAGGAGATTGTTCCAGGAGTGAATGCAGCCCTTGGAGGTGTTTGCAATCGCGGTCTGATCTCACAAGGTGGAAGTGTCCTCGTCATCGATTCTGGGATTGCTGTGACCGAAGCAGCGCCTTTACGTGCTGCTGCACAAGAACGTCGGAAAGACGGAGCACTGTACCTTTTTAATACACATCCCCATGGCGATCATGTCTATGGGAACCAGGTATTTACGGACAACCCTATCATCGCACACGAAGGGGTACGAAATAATCTGATTACTCATGGAGAGGAGACACTTGCTGCCTGGCGCCAGAATCAGGATATGGCTGCATTGATAAGCGATGTGGTTATTACGCCTCCTACGCTGACCTTCCGAGACCATCTGACCCTGTTCGTTGGTGATATTGAAGTGCAATTGCGCTATCTTGCCCGGGCACATAGCCTGAGCGATAGCGTCGCGTGGTTACCTCAATCTCGCACTCTCTTTACTGGCGATCTCCTCTTCAATACCTTTGTTCCAGCGCTACCTCGCGGTGGAAGTGTGGAGAACTGGATTCAGGCGCTGGAAAAGCTCATAGCTCTGGAAGCCGAGCACGTCATTCCCGGCCACGGACCGATCCAAACGGCGGAAGCTCTGACGGACCTACGACGCTGGTTTCTCTTCCTGCGTACCCAGGTTGGGGAAGCGCTTGCCAGCGACTGGGATCGGGAGACGACCATCGCCAACATCGTGCCGCAGCTCCAGAAATTTGACCCGCGCGGCAATGAAGAACGTCTTCCAAACGTTATCGGGCAGGCCTTCGATGAATTAAGCAAGGCATAACTTTCTCTCTCCTTGCGGGAGGGTGATGCACTCACGCTCGTATGCTCAGCCTCCCGCGCCTCTCTCCTGGCTCCCTCAGGGCTTTACCACCCCAAAAAAACCTCGTTTTTTTCCTTCAAAAAGACTCCTCCCGCAAAAGGAGTAAGGAGTATGGCCAATTGCGAGCTTAGTGCACAATGCCTTGTTCATGAAGCCAGTTGAGCACGGCCATAGTACCTTCCTCTGGAGCCGTTTCCAGACCGTGATTCCCATGCTCGATTTCAAGATAATCAACCGGTTGGTTGAGCCGTTTCAAAATCTCGTAGCCCAATCTGGCATCTGTACGCCGATAGATGTTATCTACCCCTCCTTGCAAGAAAAAGACAGGACATGTGATATTCTGTAGATGGTAGAGAGGCGCATTGCTCACGAAATCTTTGAAGAAATCGAGACCAAATTGCGTCCCATACAGTTCGACAGTCCCACCTGCAGAGAGTGTGTCCAGATGATCAACAAGCAATTTGGCGGGACCAGCAGGCATGTGAATGTAGTTTCCCAGCGCTGTAGCAACAGAGATAACAAACGCAAGCTGCGTAGGATACGTGATGGCACAACGCAGCACAGCCGTCGTCCCCGAGCTGATACCAAGCGCCCCGATGTTGTGTGGGTCAGCCCACTCCTGAGCCGCAACATAGGTGCAGACATCACTGAGATTATCTGCCCATCGACCATAGGTCATGAAACGATAATCCCCACCGGTCTCTCCACAGCCAAAAAAATCAAAGGCGACAACTGCCATCGACAACGCAATCAGGCGCTGGCATACCTGCTCGGCAAATACATTCAATGTTTTATCACCGCCCCAACCATGGCAGATAATAAGCACCGGCAACTGCGCTTGCCATTCATCAGGAAGGTACACGATTCCACTATTCTGGTCACCAGTCTCCAGGCGAAATGTAGAGGTTTTCATACGCTCGTCCTTTCATAGATATCAATACATAATCTTTGTGCTTCGTATGTGTCTATGGCAAAAAAACAGGCGTGGAAATTCTTCATGATAGTTGCGTATTTTTGATCAGGATCAGGAGGAGTATGTCTCAACATCAATTGCTCAATAAGCAAACGTATGTACGCATTGACGAACCTGCAAGCAGGATGGGAGCCACAGTCGTACATAGTGATTGGGCATAGAATATCATACAGAAAAAGAGAAATCAATCTTTTCTGTTATTATTCTCATACGGGCTGTGCTCATTGGAATGAGATCTATTGAAGGTGAATAATTCTGACCACCTGCTTGCTTTTAATAAGTGATTAAAAACTTCCTGCCGAGTGGCAGGCCATTGAAATTCGTTTTCCTCTGCACAAAGAAGCCGTAACCGGAACGTGTCAAAATTTGGCTCTTTTCCATACCCTGCAAAGAGAGGTGTCCACCAATCCCTTCCCGTAAACTCTCTTACCATCTCGATCGCAATCTTTACGAGATCCTGGAGACTGTCGCCTGCTGAGGCGACCTCCAGGTCCACACAACCCGAAACCATCCATTTTCTAACTTCATTTTGGGAAAGGTAGAATTGGTGAGCATGACAATCGCCATGCGTGAAGCGAGGGGGCTGATATTCTGCTTCTAGTGCCTCTTTGAGCGTTGAGAACAGTGTTTGTAGCCGTTGTATTGTCTGCTGAGAGAGTTTGCTCTGTTCCTGTTGCAACTGTGCCAGGGCATTTATTTGTCTCTGTCTCGCTGACCAGATTGGATGTTGCCACTGGGTATCGTCAAGCGGTCCGTCAGGTTTATTGTCCACGATGTAGCCAGGAAATCGAAAAGTAATACTATGCATCTTTTGTAAATACTCTCCTGTGATCCTGAGCAACTCATCCCATTGCAACGCATCATTCTGATAGTGCTTAAGTAGTTCAATTAGCGACCTCCCTTGCAGTTTCCTTGTCAAAAGAAAAGGTCGACCAAGAGGATTCTTCCGCGTATGCAAAGCAAGTACCACATCAGGAGTTGGCAGCCCGTGAGAAGCAAGGAGAGAGCACGCGCTCTGTTCATGCCGTACTGAGAACCCTGTTTCAACATCCTCTGGTGGGTACCACTCTTTGGTATGTGTCTTCAGGAAAAAGATGTCCTGTGGACACTCAATTCGATAGACATGATTGTATTCCTTAATCAAGGTAACAGTGACTGGCTCATGTATACCAATAAGGTGCATAATCTCTTGAGCTTGCTTCTGCATCATTTGTGTGGTTATTTGCATTGTTTCGCGTCCTCCGTGGCATAGGGTCTTGCGCCTGGAATGAGGTTTGGGCTATATCTCTCGAAAAGTGGCTCCCACCAACCTTCTCGAAGGTAAATGAGGATTGCATGCGCTGTATGAGCAATCGCATCCTGTAGACGAGGGAGAAGATGCTCCTTGAGCCGCAGCCGAGCAGAGTAGAGACACTTCTTAATTGTGTTTACGGGTAAATTGAGCGCGGAACTAATTTCTTGTTGTGTATAGCCTGAGAGATAAAAGAGGTCCACAATCTGGTGTTGTTTTGGTGGCAACAGAGCAATAGCTTGTTGAACTACTGCCTGTACCTCATGTCGCTCAGCAATGTCTTGCAGAGGATCAGCGCCAGAATCAAATGAGGCTATTGCCTCAAGTGGAAGATGCTCAAAGGATGGCTTTCGTAAGAGACGATGGCATTGATAGAAAACAATCTGGCGAAACCAGCCAGGAAATGCTGCAGGCTCTTTCAATTGTGGTAAATGGAGATAGGCCTCAATAAGAGCTTCTTGTACAGCATCCTGGGCAAGGATATAATCTCCTAAACAATGATATGCTGTAGCATATGCCATCTGCTGAAACTGATTGATAAGGCTCTCATAAGCCTCTTTACTTCCTGCCTGAGCGGTCTCAACCAGTGTGTAAAACTCGTCCATATCTTTCCTCGTGTCCGTGAAAAATCGAGCGTCATACTAAGAAGTGCCAAAAGAGATGCAAAAGGTTCCCATGAATAAGGGGGCTTCCCTCGGTTAATCCCCAATAAGATTAAATATATCCCAGAGTCAGAGGAAAAAGTTGGTGAAAGTTCACTTTCATCAAGTAATCCCTCATATTCTCTATCAACACGCACACGTTTCTGCATACAAAAGCAGTTGAGCTAATCAAGAATGGGATGAGCCTGCTCCATGTTCAGAAGGGGTGAGCTCACCTAACCTCTGAAATGCCCCTGGTTCTACGCCAAATTCTGGATTCCACCATGCTGTTTCACGGATGTCACCTCTTTTTTGTGAACAATCAGGGGCATTTGTTCGGTAAAGAACGGTTCTTCTGATGTGTGCTTGGCTCCGAGGGATCTTCCTTGTATTCTTCTCTCTAGAGAATATTACATTCGATAGCAAACACACTGTTCTTCAAAATGAACAGAGAAAGAAAAGAGATGTATGAAAGACAACTCCTCCACACTTGATGTGGAACTCTTCGAGCGCTGGGGACCGACGTACGAACGTTCCTGGATGCAGCAACGCCTGTTTGATCCAGTCCACGCTGCCGTCTTACAGCACGCAGCAAGCTATTTCCAACCGGCGAATGTGCTGGATATCGGCTGTGGGAGCGGGAGACTCTTGCGAAAAGCTCATGTCTATTGGCCGGAGACACACCTTTTGGGGGTCGATCCGGCGCAAAAAATGCTAGAAGTTGCGCGCAAACTTACCCCGGAGGCTCACTTCTACCAGGGTTCTGGTGAGGCATTGCCTCTGGAAGATGCCTCGGTCGATCTCGCGCTCTCGACCATCTCGTTTCATCACTGGCACGATCAGGCCGCCGGTGTGCGTGAGGTCGCCCGCGTCTTGCGACCCGGAGGCTACTTTCTGCTCGCCGATTTCACTGCCCCGGCCTGGCTTACCTGGCTGTATCCACGTGTGCACAGTACGGCGCAGATGCGCGCGCTTTTTGAACAGGCGGGTCTGGAGGTACAGGCCCAGCCAGGTCCTGTTGCGCGCTTCGTGCGCATTACCATCGGCACACGCGCCAGCAAATGACTGATGCCGAAATATAGGTCAGGAGGAAAGAGATAATGAAATACACCATGTCATCAACAACGCTATATCGCTTGAGTGGAATCAGCGTACTCATCGGGGGCCTGTTCGCTGCTCTTGCTGCGGTTCCCGTCTTCTTCACGGGTGAAGATCCTGCCAGTTCTCTCGCCGCCACAGCGGCTCTGCTTCGTATCATTGGCGACATGTTGATTGTCGTAGGGTTGCCTGGGGTCTATAGCAGACAAGCCCAACAAGCAGGTCTCTTCGGGCTGATCGGTTTCCTCTTCACATTTGTCTACATCCTTATCCAGGGAGTAGTCGGTGATACCGTCGAAGCCTTCATTCTGCCATTCCTCGCATCGGCAGCCCCATCTCTCGTGAAAGGATCGCCTCCACAAGGATTAGTGATCTTTTTTCTGGTTGGAGGGCTGTTGGGAGTAGTGGGTAGCGTGTTGCTTGGCGTCATGACGCTGCGCGCTAAGACAGTGGCGCGCTGGGCAGGTCTCCCGCTCATCGTTGGGGTTGTACTCAGCTTAACCGCTCCCTTCCTGCCACCAGTAGTGGGCACGACGGGCATGGTGCTGTTCCTCATCGGGTTGGCCTGGCTCGGTTTTGGGGTGTGGTTGCCTCGACAGCCCACGAGCCAGCTTGAGCTTCCACTAATGCCACTGGGACCTGAGATATGAAACAGGCGCAACTGCCTGGAATGCTGTTAAGAAGAAAGATCATGAGCAGCTATACCATATGACGACCAGACCGGACCTGGGAGGCTCTCTCATTGTGATGGCTATCGCTCTGGTATTCGGGCTACTCTCAAGCTTGCTCATCTCTCGGAGAAGCCATACTTCACCACAGGAGGAGGCGGACCAACGAGTACCGAACAACCTGTCGGCTAGCTAGCGGTCTGTCGGAGAAAAGGAGATGGTTCATGGAGAAAGTTCGCCTCACTGAGAAATTCGCATTGTTCGAGCAACATTGGACCCCGAAAATTGTTGGGGAGTTGAATGACTCCTATGTCCTTCTTGCGAAGCTGAAAGGCAAGTTGTTCTGGCATATGCACGAAAGGGAGGATGAGCTCTTTCTGGTGATCAAGGGCACACTGCTCTTGAAATTGCGTGATCGGGATGTCAGGTTGAAAGAAGGAGAGTTTTTTATCGTTCCGAAAGGAGTTGAGCACCTGCCAATAGCAGAAGAAGAAGCCCAGGTGTTGCTGCTGGAACCAAAATCTACAAGGCATACCGGCAATGTGGTAAATGAGCGGACAGTGATGGACTACGAACGTCTTTGAGCGTCTTTCACAAACGCTTCATCAAGATATGATTCATACCAATCTGCACTCCACATGGTAAACTAGGGATAGAGAAAAAGGAGCAGGAGGGTATCAATGGGTCTTTTTCTCTATCACCCATATGTTCTGAGACAAAGCAGTGATCTTCAAGACGAGAGCAAAAAATAGGAGAAAGGAGAAGATTGCATGTCCTACCTATTTCAAGATACAGAGAGAGCGGCACGAAGGTTACACGTCGTTGCCAACGTGTTTGCTTTCTCAAGCCGTCCTTTCCTGCATGCGGCAGTTGGCGCAGCACCAGAGGTTGTCATCGATCTGGGATGCGGGCCGGGGTATACTACACGCCTTCTGGTAGAGGTCACGCAATGCGCTCAGGCTATCGGTCTTGATAGCTCCGAACGTTTTCTCTCGCAGGCTCGGAGCAATGCACCTGCGCATCTCTCCTTTGTTCGTCATGATGTGACAGAGATTCCTTTTCCAACTGGGCAGGGCGATCTCATCTTCTGCCGCTTGCTCCTGACTCACCTTCAAGACCCGCTGGCAGTGCTTGATCGATGGGGGACACAACTGCGTCCAGGGGGATTCTTATTGGTGGAAGAAGTTGAGTGGATTCGGACGGAGCACCCGCTCTTGTGCCAGTATCTGGAGATCCAGGCAGCCCTGCTCAGACAACAGGCAAATGAGCTCTACATCGGTCCGTTGTTGGCGCGACATCAGGTAGGTGAGGGGCTCAGATGCTCCCTGAGTCGCGTCTATCAATTGCCTGTTTCGACGGCGCAGGCAGCGGCCATGTTTTCCATGAATCTCCCATCGTGGAAACACCATCCTTTCGTCCAGCAATACTACGGGCGCATCATCGATCAACTGGAACGAGATTTGCAGGCGTTGGCGAACCATGCAATCAGTGAAGGAGAGAATGTGTGGGGCATGCGCCAACTTGCTTATGCGCGTACCTGAAACCTCCCTGGCATTCATGCCTGGGGTTCCTGTTGCTTACCTACCAGGAGTTGCTCTCTCCCGAAAGGGCAAGCGGCTCCTGGTGGGGCTAGGCAGGACTTTCAAGTCGATGCGCTCTGCCACGGGCAGCTTTTCCAGAAGCCACTGCGTCCATGCTTCGAGGCAAGACCTGCCCTCCATTCGCACGTTGTTACAGTTTCTCCTTAGTTTTGAGTCCTTCGAGGCGCTTGCGGGCCCTGCACGTCCTCTTGAAGACGTCGTTCCTCTGGTTTGCCGACTTGCTCACGCAGTACTCAGCCTGTAGAAAAAAGCATGGCGACAGAAAAGACGTGAGGAACTTTTCTATTGCCATGCTGTCATGAATGTGGGCAAGTTTGATACAAGATAACGCACCATCGCGAAGATATCAGCTTCGATAGTGAATGCTTTCTTAGGAAATGAGTACGACAGATGATGGAGGGAAGGTTCGTCGAGCGCCGTGATGAAAGACCACCACAGGTTCAAACCCAACGGCAAGCATTACGTTGTCTTGCACATAGACCCCTGTTTTTTCGCCCAATGCAATGATCGGATGGTGCAAGCGCTCAGCAAAACTGCGGATCTGCTGATCATCTGTCGGTTGATAATGGCACCAGACGGAAGCGCCCTGAAGCACATCCAGTCCAGTTGTGTCTTCCAGTCCAACGTCGTTCCGATCAAGCAATGATGCGGTGGAAATGTCTCTGCCGCAAATAATGGCCCCCGCACTGCCTCCATAAACGATGCCTCCAGCATGGAGGAAGCGTCGTATAACCTGATCAAATCTGGCTTCTTTGAGATCGCGCAGGAGCTTAAACGTATTGCCTCCACCGATATACAGTGCTGCAAAGGGGTTTAGATCATCTCCTGTCTTTGCCGAGACATCACTCCACATCGTGATATGATCGAGGCCTAAAGGGGTAAAGACCGATCCAATCCACGCGTAGCCAGAGCTATAAGGCGTTTGCTGAGGGTCCAGAGCCAGTGGTAAATAGACCATCGGCCCCCTGGCTGTGAGTTGAACGAGTAACTGATTAAGCAAGAGAGAGTCTTCCGCACTCCCTCCACCTGAGAGAAGCAAGCGAGTCATGTTTTTCCTCCATAGTTTTTGGTTTGAGCCGATCGGCCTTCCTGCTCACCATCCAATAGGAAAGCTTTACCTTGAGCGGTCTCTTCTACTGTGATTTCCGTCTTAGTTCCGGTTCGCGCAGTGGATAGAATGCCAGGAAACAGCAGGCGAGAATCTGGGTTCTCGCCTGCTTTTCCTCAAGAGAGGTTCTGATGTCGTTGAATGAGCGCATTTTGCTCCCCTTGCCAGAGCCAACGCATTTCTTCATTCTCCGAAAGAAGCTGCTTTAATGTTCCTTGTGCCTCTATTTTGCCTTCTTTTAGGAGAAGAATATGATCTGCCCGACGCAGTGCTGCATGGCGATGCGAGACCACAAGGAAGGTGCCCTTTGTACGAGCAAAGAGCCGTTCCCACAAGAGATTCTCTGTCTCCACGTCGAGCGCGCTCGAAAGATCATCGAAGATGAACAAGTCTGGGGTACGTACGAACATCCGTGCGGCTGCCGTACGCTGCACCTGGCCTCCCGAAAGTCGTACCCCACGCGGACCAATCTGCGTCTCCCATCCATCTGGCAGCGTTTTCAGATCCTGCTCCATTACGGCGGCATAAAGAGCATCTGCCAGATCTGCATCTTCTTTTGCTAGACCAAGCAACACATTGTCGCGCAGAGTTTCGCTAAAGAGCCTGGGCACCTGTGGGGTATAGGCACTGTACGGCGGAATGAAGTGAGATGCAGCATCTCCCACGACCTTTCCATTCCAGCAAATCTCCCCTGCATCTTTCGGCAATAACCCAAGCAACACTCGTAACAATGTCGTTTTGCCCGCGCCAACCCGACCCGTCACTACCGTGAACGAGCCTTGTGGCAGGGAAAACGTGGTATGCTCAATGCCACGTTCCGTCTCTGGATAATGATATGTCAGATCCCTGACTTCTACACATGCTAGCATCTCTTGAGGATCTCGCCGCTTTGTTTCTTCTCTCGCCACAGCTTTGGGCTCCTGGAAGAGATGGGGGTGATGAGCCACCAGCATTGCAGATGGTGCACCTTGCAGGAGCGTCACCAGACGCTCAAGCGCGACACACGTCTGCCGATATTCTGGCAGTACATTACTGATCGAGCCGATAATCCCTGGAACCCATTCCAGATAGAAGACAAACAACACAAAACCACCTACGGTCAATGTTTCATGGTGAAGCGCACTGGCCCCAAGCAGCAAAATCAAACCCGTACCAAGCTCATTCGTCCCTCCAAAGATCGCGTCCAATGTTGTCTTGAACAGCAGATCTTTCAGTGATGTTTGCTGACGTTCACGACTCAGTTCCGCCACATGCTCAATCACACGCTCCTCTGCGCGCGCGACCTTGATTGCCAAAACCGCATTGAATATCTCGCCAAGCGCTCCGCTGACATCGCCTGTTGCCTGCCGACTCCTGTGGCGATTCATCTCGATGTGAGGTCGTACCCATTTCGCAATGATGATGATCAGTGTCAGGGGCAGGAACACAAGTACGGTCAGGAACAGCGAAATCCTCACCATCATCACCAGTGCGATCATCGCAAAGATGCCTGCTCCCACGACACTGAACCACGAAGCGAGCTGCTGACTGAGCGCGTTGACATCGTCGCGGAAGCGATTAAGCGCCTCTCCCGTTGAGAACGGCAGCGCCCGTCCACCCGGTAATGCGAGAATACGCTGGAAAAGATTACGCTGGAGGAGCGAACTGGTGGTGTAATGTGTCACCGTGGTGAAAAACTCCCAGCCGAGTTCATCAATGGTACGGATGAGCTCGGCTGCAAACAGCAAAGCCAGAATTCCCCACACACTCATCGCTAGTGGCGCGTGACCTGTCAATGTATCGAAAAAGATGCTGGGGAGCACACAGAATGGGATATAGAGCACCCAGCCTCCCACAACGATGACGAGCAAGCAGAGATACATTCCTGTTTGAAAACGATAGAGGCGCCATGCAAGTTGCCACAATTTCATTTTGCATCCTCCATATCATCAACCTGTAAGAGCCTGGAATAGTATGATTCCGAGCCCTGGGCTAATTGCTCACGCGGACCATACTCGCCTACCCGTCCACGTTCAAGGATCATCACTTCATCTACGTGCTTCAAGGTCGTGAGCCGATGCGCAATGATAATGCCCGTGCGACCGCGCAAGAGGCCGCTTATTGCACGATCTAGCAGCGCCTCAGTCACCGGATCGAGACGTGAAGAGGCTTCATCCAAAATCACCAGATCGGGATGAGCCAGAAAGATTCGTGTCAGCGCCACCAATTGCGCCTGCCCGGCGGAAAGGCTTTCGCCGCCAGAGCGTAAGATCGTATCCAACCCCTGTGGCAAACGCTGAGACCATTCTAACAAACCGAGCGTTTTGAGGGCGTCCTCGATCGCGCTATCGGAGATGCTGCGGTCGAACAATGTGAGATTGTTGCGTACACTTGCATGAAAGAGCTGCACATCCTGTGTCACAACGGCCACACGCGAGCGGAGCACATCAAGCTTGATCATCTTTAGATCCACACCATTCAACCGAATGCACCCTTCATCGGGGTCATAGAAGCGCAACAGTAATCGTGTCAACGTGGTCTTCCCGCTCCCGGTGCGCCCAAGTACGCCGAGTACGGTGCCAGGAGTCAGGCTGAACGAGATGGCATGAAGCACAGGTTTTGCTGCCTGATAGCCAAAAGAGACCGTTTCAAAGCTTATAGCTAGTGGTCCCTCTGGCAATTGTTCCAGTTCACCATCAGGAATAGCTGTCCTGGTTTGTAGAAGCTCATCCAGGCGTGAGAGACCCGCAACCGCTTGCTGGAAATCTCCAATCTGGTGAGTGATCTCGCGCAGTGGGTCCCAGAGTTGCATCGTATAGGCAAAAATGAGGTACACAATCCCAAGCGTAATGGTCCCGCTGAGATAGAGATACGCATCCAGTCCTAGCGCGATCAGCGTACCGATAATATACATGAGCATGCGCACGCCTCTCACTTCCTGGCTCACCAGTTCTGCTCGCCTCTGGAGGAGGAACCGTTGACGGAGAAAAAAAGTGAGGCGGTGTAAAACAGAGTCAACGGCACCGTTGGCGCGGATATCCTCAGTACCGCTGAGTCGCTCTTCTAGAAAACCAAACAACTCTGCTTCGGCCTGGCGCGCTTTCACAAAGTAGGGCGGGGGTATGCGGGATAAGAGGATGTTGACGAGCAGATAACAACCCGTATATACCAGGAGTGTGAGACCAATGCGCAGATCAATGAGCAGTAAAACGACCAGCATTCCCACTGTCAGCAGGACACTGTTGATGAGCACAAGCACAAAGCGCGAAAAGAGATTGTTGAGCATGCTAACATCACCATCGACTCGCTCAATCAACTCGCCAGGGGTGTGCTGATGATGAAACGAGAGATCCAACCGCAGGCAATGTCGTGCGACATCAAGACGGAGCGCGTTTGTGGTGATCCAGGCAAGTCGCTCCGCTGTATAGGTCTCGCCAACACGCACACCGCGCGCGAAAAATGCAACGCAGAGATACACCACAGCCAGAACAAACAACGTGTCCGCTGCTCTCCCATGTGTTACAGCATCAATAAATTGCCCCAGAATAAAGGGCGTAAGCAGTTGCAGGCCAATAGTGGTCAGCAAAAAGATAGTAAGCAGACTGACCAGTCGCCATTGGGGCGCGATATATTGCTCCCACAGGCGGCGGTAGCGGAGAAAAGAATAGGATGGTCGGGGCGTGACTGAAGTCACCATAGGTTTCCCTCCTCATGAGCATCGATCTATGCTTCTTCATCAGTAATCGTGTTTTTGCATGGTGCAATAAACATGCAAAAGTGCCGTAGGCCGGATAGGTGTTGCAGAGAGCGCCCACGGTCTGCTGATGCGCATGAGAAAAGGAACACAACAAAGCCGTAGGAGGTGGCGACCAGGCCAATTCCTTTGCCCACAGCTTGTCGAGATCGTTGTTAGTGCAGATACCTCCGAAAAATGGGCATAGTACGGCCTTGGGCGACGGTTCGCGGCATGTTGCCATTCCCAAGCAAGCAGAGGCATTGCTTCTGCTTCTGGCGTATCGTCACACAATCCATACGATGACACCTGTTTCTTTCTCTAAAGCTAGCAGGAGAGTGCACTTCCTCTTCTGCATATTTCTATTGTGGAGAAAAAAAAGCAGCTTGTCAAGGGAGGAAGACGTAACATTCGGTAAAGGTGTAGGCGCATTATGGAATGCACAACAACGGGACGAGAGAAACAAGAGAGAAGACCTGTTTTTTCTCTGCGGGGATATGTGCTTCCTCAACCCCTGGCAGATGCTATACTGCTCACTTTTCTTTGAGCATGGCCCACACTCCGGGTAGCGCCAGTTGCTGGAAGATGGTCTCCATCTGTTCGGGTGGGTAGGGCATAGAAGCAGTGACCCACCATTTAAGCAAGGTAAGAAAGGCGCCGGCCAGGTACTGGGAGACCACTGGCAGAGGGATCGGGGGAGAACGTTTTTCGGCGCAGAGGGTGGAAAGGGCTGGTTCAATTGCTCGGCAGAGTGCTACCTGCAAGGCTTCCCACAAAGGCTCCCCCGCACGGCTTCGCATCAGGGCCAGAAACTGCTGATTCTGAGAGTGGTACACATGCTCAAACAGCTCCAGGCTGGGCACGACCCGTTGTCTTGCGGTTGAACGGGTGATCTGGTGTGTCAACATCTCCAGTTCCTGCTCTACAATACAGTTGAGGACATCCTCTTTATCGAAATAATGAGCATAGAAAGTGGTACGACCAATGTCTGCCCGATCCAAAATATCCTGCACCAGAATCTCTTCGTAGGGTTTTTCTACCAGGAGTTCCGCAAAGGCAGCACTCACCAGACGATAGGTGCGTTGGGAACGACGATCGGTTTTCTGTTGTTTCACGGATGTCACCTCTTCTTTGGCGAACAATCAGGGTTATAGGTTCGGTAGAGAACGGTTTCCCCGGCGTGTGCTTGGCAGGGAGCACATTCCTATGTACACTCTCTTCAGAATACCATATTCGGTAGCAAACAGACTATTCCTACAAACTTTAACAGAGTAGGTATGACTCTTTTCAGAGAATGGTCATATGATCTGACGGCAAAGGAAAAAAACATATGGAAACCTCAGCACAACGCACTGGAGAGCAACCGGTAGCGACCAGACTGTTATTGGCTTGCGGTGCCATTGGTGCACTGCTCAACATTGTTGTCATTCTCATTCTTGGGGCCATACGTCCTGGCTACAACGCCTTGCTCATCCCCGACAGCTCGCTCGAACTGGGGGAGGGTGGGTGGATACAAATGACCAACTACATCGTTACTGGAGTGCTCCTGCTCGCTTTTGCCATCGGTCTCAGGCTACGCCTTTGCACTGGACGTGGTTCTACCTGGGGACCCATCCTGCTCGGCCTCTTTGGCCTGAGCTTCATCGGGACTGGGATCTTCGTGACCGATCCAGTGCTGGGGTATCCACCTGGAGTGCCGAGCATGACAACCATTCCCGGAACCATTCATAATCTCCTGGGCCAGCTTCAGTTCAACTCGCTGGCTGTGGCTTGCTTTGTGCTGGCACGGCGCGATGCCGCCGATCCAGCATCGCGCCGCTGGGCCTGGTATTCGGTTGCCACAGGTCTGCTGGTCGTTGCCTCTTCTATCGTCTTCGTCCTCACCTTCATATTGTTGGATGGGGGGCCAGTAGGACTCATTGAACGAATTGGCATCATTGTGAGCGGGTGTTGGGTCGCTCTACTGGCGATCCGCCTGATGAGCAAACAGGCCTCGATAGCTTGAGCAGTGGAACAGCCCAGGGAGCGGACATACGGGCAGGTGATAGATCATGTTTCATTCGCTTTTTCTTGCACATTGAGTACCGAAAACTTTAAGTATAGACACACCTGCTCATATTGCGCGTCTCGGTAGCAAAGGGGAGTTGGGTTCGCTGCCCATTTTGTTCAAGACAGAGCCTTTTGATGAGCTGTATAGTCACTGGTAGGACTATATAGCTCATCAAAAGGCTCTGTCGAGGGAAGATTTGTGCACAAATGATCAATCAAACACAGAGGAGAATTGAGCTATGCAAACAGGCAAAGTGTTTTTCGATATGGTGATGTCTCTGGACGGCTTCATCGCTCCAGAAGGGATGGAACTGGCCCATATCCACGATCCGGAATACAAGCAGTGGTCGAAAAAATGGATGGAACTCATGCATTGGGTGTTCCAGCAGAAATTCTTTCGTGAGAATCTCAAAATTGGTGAAGGTGGCGAGACAGGTCAAGATAGCAGCATCCAGGAAAAAACCTTTCAACGTACCAGCAATGAGTAGCAGCCCCATCAGCTATGGCGCGCCCATGCGTGAGTGTAGCGTTTTGAGTGGCTCCTTCATGGGCGCGCGTTTCCTGGCGGAGAAACATAGCTGGCGCAGGTTGGAGAGTGCGTGATTCTGGCAGGAATGATCCTGCTGACCAGAGGTTAAGAAGAGCTATCTACTGGGTTGCTTGCTCCAGAAAGCGCTCTACAATCAACCTTATAGTGGGAATCAAATCCAGGTCAAGCACTCTTTCGAGCGGCGTAAAAACCATAGCCTGCCCTTCACCCAGGACAATATCTTCCTGGCGGGCCTGGGTCTGGACGGAGTAGACATACCATCGACGATACACTCCTGGCTGTGGGTCAGCAGGAAGGATGCTCTCCCAGAACAGCTTGAGGTTGCCATGGACCTTGATGCCTGTCTCCTCTTCCAGCTCCCTGCGGGCCGCTTCTTCCGGGGTTTCGCCCAACTCAATCCCGCCTCCCGGCAGGCCCCATTTGTGCGGCCACGGATATGCAGAGCCATCGCGGTGCTGTATCAACAGCTGGCCCTGCTGATCTATTACAAGCACCACAGCAATATGGTGATCCCGAATCTTTTGCTCCATTTTGTACGCTCTTTCTATCTCATCTTTCAGATGCAAGTGCATCCTAACTTGACTGAGTAAGGTAAGCTCATCCGAAACGAGCCTTTCTCCCGCCTGAAAGCACATCAGCTTGCTTCAGAGTACCTGAAGGATGATATCCTTCAATTCAATCAGCGTGTCGATTCGATAGCGAGCCTGTGAAAAGTCCTGCGTTTTTGTAAAGTCGTTAGACACAATGGCACAGTCAATGCCTGCTGCCACGGCTGAGTTCAGCCCTCTGGCTGAATCCTCTACCACCAGCGTCTCTTCTTTGGCGGCTCCGAAACGCTTTAAGCCGGTCAGGTATGGTTCCGGGTGCGGCTTGGCGAACTGGTAGTCTTCGCGAACAAGGACGAAATCCATACATTGTCTTATCCGACGCTTTTCATGAATAATGTCAAAATCCGCACGCTTTGCAGTCGTCACTATAGCCATGCGGACATATTGTGACAGTTCAGCCAGCGTTTCAACGACGCCCTCTATCTCAATGGCTTCTGTTCTCAGATAGTCTTGATAATATTCATTACGAATCTCACGCTGTCTGCTGATAGTCTCTTCATCAATCCCTGCTGCCCTGGCCTGGGCCCAGGTGGCCAATCCCTGGCTCATATCCTGGAGGTATTGTTCCTTGTTCAAGGTCAAACCAATGTCTGCCAGGGCGCGTTCTCCAGCTTTGTAATACCAGAATTCGGTATCCACCAGAACACCATCATGATCGAAAAGTAGGTACTTTTTCACTATCTTAATCCTTTTTAGTAAGTATAAATATATTTTAGGTATTAAGTGCCGATGATCAGTGGAGTCGGTACTCTCCACCCATGGCTGAATATAAGGACAGAACAACAGCGCAGGTTTTATTGAACTGGCTGGCTCGGAAAATGAAAAGAGGCAGGGTGCTCGACATTGAGGCACCCCGCCCACCCCGTCTTTCCGTTAGCAATCAACGAGTTCGGGACTCTGGTTCAGAAGTTGACTTCTTGGCGAAATAAACGCCTCATAGCTCCCATCGAGCTGATCCTTCTGGAAGAGGGCAACGCGATGACAGTTCCGAAAGGCCAGTTTCACGCCAAAATGATCTTCTAAAGCTCCGCGCAGTGTGAAGAAAGAGGTGCTGTATAATGCTCTGTGTCGCGTGCTACAGAGAGCGGAGGAGATGCGCGTATACAAACTCTGCCGATCAGACAGTGAGCAGCGTATAGAGCGTGGCAATGTGGCCTTCTCTTATGATCGCAATATCCATTCCGCTCACGACAGGAGGCTTTCCTTTTGGGCCAAAGTGCCAGGCAAGGTAACCAAGATTGTGCGTTTCATAGATGGGCCCTGCGGCAGTGAAAACGAAACCAGGCATTTTATCAAGGAGCTTCTGTGCCTTGTCGTTGAGTGCCTCGTGACCAGTGGCAATGCCATCATGATCAGAGAAAACAACATCATCTGTATATGTCCTGGCTATTGCCTGGGTGCGCCGCTCGGGGTCACGCTCGTTAAAGACCTCAAACAAATTTGCCAGCATCAAATCACGAATTGTTTCAGTCATAGCTCTACTCTCCTTCTCATTTTTTCATGTGACTTCCAGGGAAAACCTGCTCATCCGAGTGACCGCAAACAGAGAGGCCCCGTCGGAATGCCTCCCAGAGAGAGTACTCCAGGCAAGGGAAGAGGCAGTTTCAAGCAAGCCACAAGAGAATTTCTCTCGCAATGGAAGAGTCCACACTGTTGAACAGATCAATGCCTTGCGTTGTCAGTGCGATCATCAGGGTCCCCCAAGGGCAATAGGAATCTTACTTATAATACTCACCAGGTGCTTCTGTCTCAATGCAGAGTTTTCTGGGTGCTAACGCTGCTGAACAAGGGAGGCTACTTCGTCCTGGATCTGGGTATGATCGCGCTGGTCATATGCGGCCTGGGCATAGGCAACTTCCTGCAAATGTCCATATGCCCAGTCTCTGAGTGCGTTCATGGGTTCTATCAGCGTCTGTCCCAGGGGGGTGAGAGAATACTCTACAACTGGAGGGACGACAGGATAGACGACGCGTTGGACCAGGCCATTGCGTTCTAATGCCCGCAATGTCTGCGACAGCATTTTTGTCGAGATCCCACTAATCCGCTTGAGCATCTGGCTAAAACGCATGGTGTCTTCTTCCAATGCGTAGAATACCAGCGGCGTCCACTGATCAGCAATCAACATCAGCACCTGCCGCGACAGGCAGTTTGACTGAAAAATATCTGGTTGTACTGGCTGTTTTGTTTCCATACAGGTACTCTATCACTTTTTGGTTACTTCTTACAAGATACATATGCTTCGGTTATAGTAACAACGAGTGATGTTTCATTCACTCATCGAAAAACCGAATTCTATGAAGAATCATAGTAGCTACGCAAGCAGTAAGAATATACACATAAGGAGCGGGAGCATGCCTAAAGCAGTGAGATTTGATCAGTATGGCGAGATTGATGTGTTGCAGGTCGTTGATGTCGAGCGGCCTACGCCGGGTCCGGGGCAGGTACTTGTTAATGTCAAGGCAGCCGGTATTAATCCGGGTGAGGGGGCTATTCGTAAGGGAGTGTTTGCCGAGCGGTGGCCAGCCACCTTTCCTTCTGGTCAGGGCAGTGACCTGGCGGGGGTGGTGGTTGCGATCGGCGAGGGGACGCAGGGCTTTGCGATTGGCGATGAGGTGATTGGTTTCACGCACAAGAGGGCCAGCCAGGCAGAGTTTGTCGTTGTAGAGGCCAGTGATCTCACCCGCCGTCCGCGCAATGTTTCATGGGAGGCGGCAGGTTCGCTGTTTGTCGCCGGAACCACGGCGTATGCGGCGCTTCGGGCGGTCTCGCTGAAACCGGGAGATACTATTGTGGTGTCAGGGGCAGCAGGTGGAGTTGGCTCAATCGTTGTTCAGCTGGCAAGAAGAGCAGGCGCGAGGGTAGTTGGCCTGGCTGGCCCAACTCATCATCAGTGGTTGCGTGACCACGGCGTTGTCCCGGTTGCCTATGGTGAAGGCGTTGAGGATCGTCTTCGAATAGCCTCTGATGGTCATATTGATGCGTTTATTGATACATTTGGTGCCGATTATGTCGAATTGGCGCTTCAGCTTGGCGTTCAACCAGAACGAATCGATACGATTATCAACTTTGAGGCAGTGGCAAAGTATGGGGTCAAGGCCGAGGGAAATATGGATGCAGCGAACGCAACAGTCCTGGCAGAACTTGCTCAGCTCATCGACCAGGGTGAACTGGAAATACCCATTGCCCGTACGTATCCCCTCACGGCTGTTCGAGAGGCGTATCGGGAGTTGGAGCAGCGTCATACTCATGGCAAGATTGTGCTCATCCCCTAGCGCGTTGCGCGAGAGCAGTGCTCTGGAAGGCTCTCTTTTTCAGGCTTTTGAGGGTGATATGACGCCGAGCAACCGTCACCCTTCTTCAGTGATCCGCGATATGGAAGCCGAGGCTATTCGTCCTCCGCTCCTGGTTTGTCTGCCATGTGACAGAGAGCGCATACATTATACTGTCTGTGTAGACGTAAGAGCTGAGTTGATAAGCTAAGGATACGTGTCAAATCAGTAACTAGTACATTGAGGCCCAAGTCTTTCTGCAATTGAAGGGCGTAGAGACAGCATTTTCTCATCAGCAAAGCAGTCTTCTACGCCGAGAGACAAGAAGCGAGATCCACAAGAGCAATGCTTCAAGGAACACAAGATGCTTCAATCTTCCAACGTGTTGTACCCATACTCGAATTGCTCTTCTTCATTGGTGTAGGACTGCCCGCAAGTCACCACCTCACCTGGTTGCAAGCATGGTCCTTCCAGCGCAGGGATATCTATTGCAGCCCAATCAATCTCCACTCGAACTGCTGACTCCTGCCCAGAACCCACTTGTTCTGTCGGCCAAAGGATGTCGATGAGCTCGTCGCGGAAGAGCCGCCGCTGTGAATCCTGACGCGTTTGGGCCGAGGGGAGAAGACCTGAGTTGCTCACGTCAAGGATACATCCATCGGCCGTACCTTGCAGGGGAGGGTAGCCAGGAAGGTGGAAGGTGATATATGGATGCAAGTCCTTTTTCCAGACACTCTTCCCCTCAGAATAGACAAACAAATTGATGATCTCTCCATACCAGAGAACCAAATAGGGTCCTAGCCTTTGCTGACTCAAATCGTCTGCCAATGCTTGTTTGATCTCTTCTCTGGTGTTGAAGAGATAATAGTCAGCCTTGCGAGCACCACCCGGACCGACCCAGAGTTCTAACAAATAAAAACTGCGCATCAAAGGAGATAGATTCCTTTCTCGATACATAGAAGCATTTTCCACCAGATGTGTTCGTTCACGACTGATAGGGCGTCCCGTGCCGACGCACAAGCCGTTCCAACTCGATTTTCTCCGCATCGCTCAATGTCAGTGGTTCTGGTTTGGGAACTCGTATGGATCGGGCTCCTCCTTTCAGCTCATCGGTCCCAGTATACTACAGACAGACTTGGTCCTCAATGTACCAGTGACACTCCGCACGCGTTAGAAACGCGGCGGCTTCTTGCACTGCTCCGTAGTCGCTCTTCTGAGTCTGTGCTTGCTAGAAGCTACTCGGTGAACAAGCGTAGTTGGGTAGCAATACGGGGAGAAGGCGCACCCATCCTGCGCTTTTTCCCATGGGCGGTGCCATGCCCCTGGCGATCTGCTTGCCCGGTTGGGGGAAGAGATGGTTCCCCGTCCTCTTTGGCGTCCTGGCAGATGACCACACCTGACCCTCTCGGGTCCTCCGTTTGACGAGCAAGCGGAGTGCGAGGCTTTTCTTGGTATCGGGAGACCAGCCGTTGACCAATCACGATGGATGCATTGCGATCCGCGTTGCCACGCATGCCACACGCAGGACAGATCACCAGTGGAGCCCCCATGGTATAGCCTTGCTGTGGAGTGCCCTGGGCAGAGCGAATCACGTTCGCATGACAGCATGCACATTCTCGGCTCGTGGTGCGCGGATTGACCCGGCTGGTGATGATGCCTTCATTCCAGGCTTTGTACTTGCAATACCGGAAGATGCGTCCCTTCATCCAGAATGCCCGCTTGCTATTCCCGCGACGACTGTATTTTCCCTGTTCGGGTTTCAGGTTCCCCAGATGCTCAAACACCAGGATGCTTGCCCCGTGCTGTTTGGCAAACTGGACAATGCGAGCGCTGATCTGATGGGAAAAGTCTTCATCGTGATTGGCTATTTGGTGCCACAGAGCCGCGTTATCCTGCTCTTCAGTGGCAATGATTCCCGTTCTCTTGCGATTGCGTGCAATAATGCCAAGCTGCCGTAGGATAGGATGCCAACGAGTTGCTGAGAGGCTCAGTACTTTTCCGACATCCCTCCTCCGAACCACGCATGCATCTTTCAATGCACGTGGCTCTCCAGTACCATAATCATTCTTTTCGTACGACATCTGCGTGTTGTCGTCTACTTTTGATTTCCGCGAGACTGATACCAGGCTTTTTGAGCGGAAGTCCGTGTTCTACATCTACGTGGCATCTTTTGCAAAGGACCAACGTTTTTCGGCGTAATTCAATCATTCGTCTCACCCATGCTGGCTTTTCCCTTCCTGGGCGTTCGTAGAGTTTTTTCATTGCGCGGATATGATGCACTTCCAGATTCTCCGTGTCACCACAGAGTTCGCAGAACTGAGCTAATAGCCTTTTCACGAGTTCTGTTCGTGTATTCCATATCTTCGGTGGCCGTTCTTCAATAGGTGCCTTGATATCCCATTTCAGTGATACACCTCCCCACGTCGCTACAAGCGGCTCTCTCTCGTATCGTGGTATTTTTACTTGGAGCCCTTTGTATTGAACTCCATCTACCATTAACGTTACCTCATGCTTTTTCACTATCTCATTTACCGTCGTTTTGTGTTTGTCAGCAAGTGTTTTGAGAAGTGAGGTTTGCATTATCCATCGTAGCCTGCTGGCTGTATGGAGATTAAAGGCGAGGCGGTAATAGTTGACAATGCCTCGATATTCCAGTTGATACTTTGAGACGATAGCATAATCGCTTTCGTTTATCAGCTCTGATCGTTGTCTTGCTTTTCCATTCCGCATATATCGCTTGCACTTCTCTCTTAGTACGTCTTTCGGCATCCGCAGCCCTATTCTCCCATTGATACTTCTTCCATTTCCCTTTGTACCGTGAATTGCACTTTTGGAACGGTGTTTTGTATCTTCTTGGCGTGTTGTGACTTCGTAGCCTAGAAATCGCGCAGCTTCCGTTCGTGCATGGGTGATGAGCGTTTTGGTATCGGACAGTTCTAGTTTGAGTTCTTCTCTTAGAAATGTCCCGATGTGCTGTTTGATTTCTTCCGCTTCTGCCTTTGATCCAATAAAACCCAGAAGAAAGTCGTCGGCATAGCGCACGTATTTGAGCCGTCGGAAATTGGGGTCATTCGCATTAAGGCTCGGTAGTTTTTGAAATTGCTTCCTCAACTCTTTTGCCATCTTGATGTTTCCCATGCGTCTTGCTTGAATGGATGCCGCGACGAGTTTTTTATACTCTCCACTCATCCCTCTTTTGACCCCACTGTTGTATCGTGGGACAAGAACGTTTTCTACATATGTGTCCAATTTGTTCAGCAAGATATTTGCGAGCAGTGGGCTGATGATACCCCCTTGTGGGACTCCACTTGAGGCAGTATTGTACGTCCAATTTTCCATATATCCTGCGTCTAATAGCCCTCGCAGAAGCCGCAACAATCTTCCATCGTGAACTTTCTCACTAATGGTATTGAGAATAAGTCCATGATCGAGTTTGTCAAAGCACTGCGAGATATCGCCCTCTATGAACCATGTAACGCCTGACCATTTTTTGTGGATTTCTCGTAGCGCTGTTGCACAACTGCGTCCAGGCCGAAATCCGTGTGAGTGATCACTGAATTGGGGTTCATAGTACGCCTCTAGGATGAGACGTAGAACCTCTTGTACCAGTTTATCTGACCAGACCGGCATTCCTAACGGCCTCTTTTTCCCATTTTTCTTTGGGATGTACGTTCTGCGTGCTGGAAGCCATTGCCACTTCTCGTTGCGTACTAGTTCAATGATGGTGTCAATTTTTTCCAGTGACATTCCGTCGGGCGTCTCTTGGGTCACTCCGTGTGTCATTACACCGTTGTTTCTGTAGATTTTCCCATAGGCCATGAGGTAGAGGTTAGGGTTATACAGCAATTTGTAGACCCGTTCCAGGTTAAGTTTTTTCTTTCCTCGCTCGCGGATGAGAGCTAGGATGGTTTCGGCTTCACGCATCACACGTACCTCCCCTTCTTTGCTTCTCACTGATACCTACCCTGCCTATCTTTATCAAGGATAGGCTCTCATCTCCTTTCGGAGATTGCTCCTTCGTTCAGATATTTTTTTTTTTTTTTTTTTTTTTTTCTTATCCTCTCTACTATGAGGGTTCCGTCGCCGTAGGTGTCGCCACCCGTAGGCGATCCCGTATTTACGTATGAAAGACGTTTAGAGTGTGTAGGTGCCCCGTTCGTTTCCTTACCCCATTCATTATTGGGTATTCATCACAGAGAGCTTTTCTACATCGGAAGACGGAGATGTAGTATTGTGATGTCGCCGCCTCAGATGTGGTGCGACGGGTGGCTTTTTGCACCATTGGAAACTAGGATTTAACCAGTGTAGGCTTCACCATGCACTCAGAGCTTGCAGAGCATCATCCTACACATCTTCGGTTGCCTCTGCTTTACAGACATGCTATTTTCCCCTTCAAGTTTCCTCTCTAGGTAGGTCAGTTGCTCTAAGAGGTATTAACTCTCGACCTCCTGCTCCTATGAAGCTATCTTTCATACGTCGAAACGGCGCACTTTTCCTAAAGCCGGATATCCGTTTGCCACCCTTGAGAAAGCGGGTGGCAAGGATCGTACCTGCGGCAGTTTGCACCGTGCAGACGGCGATGTTGTCGCCTAAATTGAGGTCTACCGAACAGATGCGTGTCTTAGGATAAGCCATCTGTTCAACGATTTTGCCCGGACTGGTAAAGGTTTTTTCAACAGGGGTATGCAGCACCCAGTGGTCGCCTTTGCGAATGAGCGAGGGACTTCCCAACACGTAGCCATCCTCCACATCCCCGCCCAGCGTGCGCACTTTGACCCAGGACCAGCAGGTTCCCGTCCAGATCTTGAGCAGGATGCTTGTCGTGGTGCGTCCTTTGTACATTCCAGCATAAAAAGAAGGAGACTTGCGCCACGTGCGAGGCGGGACGGGTGGGCGATCGCCACAGGTTTTGCCTTTGGCCTCCGCTTTCGCCTTTTTCGCTTTCCATCTGGCGAGATGCGAAAAGAAAGAGCGAGCGGAACCCAGTGCGGTGTTAATGGCAGCGCGTCGAAACAGGGCGGGAATGTTGGGCTCAATCTCGGAGAGTGGCATGATGGGATCAGGATTATCAGCGGTGCGATGCGTACGTTTCTCCAGAGCGGTGAGTGCTTCTTTTGTCGGCAGATCGAGCAGTTTCACATGGGCGTTGATCACATCAAAGTAGAAGGCGGCCACCCGGTTGAACAGGGCATGGTGAGCTTCAAACCAGAGCGCATGCTGCGGTTGATAGCACAATGCCTGTTTGATCGTTTTGGTCGCCTTCCCCATCACTTCTCCTCTTCCTTTTGTTTCGCAAGAACTCTTGTTAATTCCTGTTGAACAAGTCGATCAAGCACTTTCACAATGCTTTCATTGGTATATGCTCCGATGAGCTTTGCAGCTCTTACGGTTCGTATCCAAATGCGGGTGCTGGTGTACTCTGGTTTTTCCATGTGGTATTTATATCACATTTTATACAAAAAAGCAAGGGCTAAAGCCAAGAGAAAACCCGCCTTACCGCACGCCTTGAAAGGACGGCGGCTTGCGGCGGGTTTCGGTTCATGTCATGTGTTAGGGCCAGCACACCCTATTGAATTGGCGCTAAAAGCAAGTATTGCGCTGTTTCGGCCACTGGACGTTTTCTCCGCTGATCAACCTGCTGTGAGGCAAGAAGTCTTGCATATGGTACGTGATCGCGGTACACTTTCTCTATCATAGTCAGAAGGGTATATTTGATATTCGCTCACTATTGACGCTGACGCTCATCTCAATCCACCTATACGCAACTCTCCGTCATCAGCAGGCTCCCGGCTGAGTCTTTTTTCTGTTGCTCCACGTCGGTCTGCTGGACTGGCAGGAGTTCTTTTTATGCTTATCTTCCTCCGATTCGTGCTCCCCCACTTCTCCTGATCGACGAACTCTCCTGGAGAGTGCAGCTCACTTTTACAAGCCCGAATGTGATATCTGCGGCAACTGTGCAGAGAAAGATCTTACCAACACGCTCAATCGAAGAGCCGATCTCTCTCCTATTCGCCTGTGGATGCGCACAGAAGCGGGCTTGCACAACTCAAAGCACACAGAACACAACGGAGGAAAACGAGATTGTTGTCTATTCCTGAGCATTTTGCGAACGTTATGATGACGTTGTTTGGAGAAGAGGGCCGTGTCTGGCTCGACCGTTTACCTGCGATACTGGCAGCCAGTGAGAAACGTTGGGGACTGACAATTGGTGCGCCGGTAGGGAATTTGTCGTTCAACTATGTAGCGCATGCGGTTCTGGCAGACGGGACAGAGGCCATAGTGAAGACAGGTCTGACCGATGAGTTTCCGGCTCAACCGGAGGCACTGCGTCACTGTGCAGGGCATGGCATGGTACAGCTATTGGCTTATGACGAGCTGGAGCAGGTAATGCTGATGGAACGTGTGCAGCCGGGTAAGACGCTACGTGCGGTGGAGCATGATGAGGTGGCGATCTCGGTGGCGGCATCTGTGATGCGTCAGCTCTGGCGTCCCTTGCCTGCGCAGCATTATCCTTTCCCAACGATTGGCGATTGGGGCAAGGCCTTCGCTCGCATACGCAAACAGTATGCCGGAGGTCCCTGTCCAATGCCATATGAGTACCTCGACCGGGCCGAGCGGCTCTACGCGGAACTGAGTGCGTCTCAGGCCGAGCCGGTACTGCTGCATGGAGATTTACATCAGGACAATATCCTGTTCTCCGAACGTGAGCTGTGGCTGGCTATTGATCCTAAAGGAGTGATTGGCGAGCCTGCTTACGACACTGGTGCGCTGCTGCGTAACTTCTGGCCCGACATACTCTCCCATCCCAACCAAAAACAGCTTCTGACTCGCCGCATTGATCAGCTTTCCGCCGAGCTGAACATCGAGCGTGAACGTATTGCGAACTGGGGTTTCGCTCAGGCTGTCCTTTCCATGCTCTGGTGTATCGAGGATAGCGGAGAGCTCCCATACCAAGGGCTCTACTTCGCCGAGTTATTAAACGAGATGACACAATAGCGCATCCTACACGTGAACAGTGAACACGCGCCCCTTCGATGACGTTTGACATCATCAGGGGGGCGTTGATCTGAGAGGCCTGATGCAGATGCATAGCGTCAAATATGGACCTTTTCTGTCATAGTACTAGTACAAATGCTTGAATATCGATTCATGGAGAGAGAGCCTCGAGTAGAGTACCCTTTTCATGATCAGTTTACCGACCTTGACCCGCTTTTGGGGAGTAAGAGAAGAGAAATTTGTTATACTTCAAGCAGTAGGATCCAATGGGTAAATCACAATCAGGTCACTAAGTAACAAGCAGTTTAACTATTTGAAACCAGTGGGAAAACAAAAACAACAAATATCGAGAGATCCTGGTGTTTCAGATAGTGCTTTACGCAAATGGTGCAGAAAATTTGGTGAGCACGGCAAAGAGCGGAGGATTTTATTTTTGAGTACTATGAGGTGATGTATGGCGACGCTCTCTTATCGCAAAGATGACATTTTCGACTCAGCAGCGCAGGTGATTGTTAACCCTGTGAATTGCAAAGGTCACATGGGGAAAGGTCTTGCGCTGGCTTTTAAACAACGATATCCACACATGTTTGCCGTCTATCAAAGTAGAACTGCTCTCTGCTCAGCTTTTTGAGAGCCATTCGCCAACAGCATCTACCCTCAGCTTACCTCAAAGCGTCAAAGCGCCGCATCAAGCTCCACCTCAAGTGTTGAAAAGCAGGGATGCTGATATATATACAGGTCGGCGCAGGTGTTCTGGCAGGAGATGATCCAATGTAAAATGAAAATTATATTGTCCCTCAGCAACTCCTGCCAGACGGTGCAAAAACAGAGCAATACCAGCCCCACCAGTACCAAAGTCAGTGGTGATACGCAGAAGGTGTTCTCCTGGAAAGGCCAGACCCTGCGGTCTTGGTAGCTTGAAGAGTAAAACCCCTCGCGCCGCTTGCTGGGCGCGCCTTAGATAGTGTTCTTCCCCTGTGAACTGATAGGCATCCAGCAGAAAATTTCCCAGTCCCGCCAGTCCCTGAAAAAGGCCAGGGAAGACGCTATATGAGCAGAACGTATCAGGGGCCAGACGTTCGAGCACGTCGCGGTATCTGCTCTCACCTGTATAGCGCCAGAAGCGTAGGAGAACGCTGGCAATGCCTGCGCTACCACTCAGCCAGTAAGGCAGGACAACGTTATCGTCTGGATCAGCGAATGATCGGGGTACGGCCAGGTGTCCCTGCTCATCGGCGACTGAGAGATGAGCGAGATCGAATGCTATAGCCTGACTGCCGGTTTCCAGAAAGTGTGTCTCCTGTGTGATTAACCCGAGATAAAGCAGATAGAGGCCGATGCCACTGGCCCCTCGCGCATAGCCGAGATGGACCCTGCCATCCTGATCGGGCCAGCAGTATCCTTCATTGTGTACCGCATTTTTTGTGTGTAGCAACCATTCTCCTACCTGCCGCGCACGCTCCAACCAGTCAGCATCCTGGGTTGCCAGAGCAAAACGCAGGCAGGTTAAGCCGTAGCCAGCCGCACCAGAGAACAGGTCGGCACTATCCCACAACAGCGGATGTTGTGCGGTTTGCCGTAGCGTCTGCACGGCTACCTCCCTCAATCCCATCTCCCATAACGCCCATGCAATGCCTGCAGCACCGATATAAAGACCTGGCGGTAGCTGGTCCTGATGGAAGGATTGCCCCAACAACCATGTACGCATACGTATGGGAACCTCTCCTTCAATGAGAGCAAGGGCATAGGTTACTCCAGCTGCCCCGTAGGCCAGACTGAGCGGATTGGTAGAAAAAACCAGTGGATCAGCCGGAAACAGTCGATCCGTCCGCGTGTAATCAGCGCTGGCATGTATGTAGCTCAGGATCTCGCCGACTGCTCCCAGCAAATCTTCTCTGGAGAGGGCTGGTGGTATTGGAGCAGTTATTTCTGGCTGGTGAAACCTGGCGTGCTGGATGACGGCCAGCGCCTGTTGTGGCGTGAGCTGCTTCACCCTGTTTTCGTTCATGCAGTCTTCGATAAGTTGAGGAATTTCCGGTGGCAGACCAAGATCGCGGCTGGTGGCGTCTAGAAACGCTTTCGCCGCCGCAGGTTCCAGCGTGAGCAGCGCATTCATAGGAAAAAGTGTTCCTTGCAGCAAAGCACCAAAGGCGTACATGTCTTGCTCTTTTCCTGAGAGCTTTGTAAGAACCGGGCTGCTAAAGCCTGGTGTGATGAGGCTGGCAGCCAAACCGCTCCCATCCTCCCATGCACCCTCCAGATCAATGAGGCGTATCGTTCCCTGCTCACTATCGCTGACGATAATATTTTTTAAAGAAAAGTCTCCATAGATGATGCCTCGCTCGTGGAGAACGGCTATGGCCTGTGCCAGATTACACCAGATCTTCTTGAGCTTTTCTATGTAGTCCTGGATGACCTGCTGCTCAGGATCGAGTTTAATCAGCGGCAAAAATCGCACGATAAACGCGCTTAACAGCATGCCTGGAATGTATTCTTCAACCAGGAAGAGATGTTCCCAGTCCCAGAACAGGTCAATTGGGGCGGGCGTGATGCCTGTCTCCTGCAATTGTTGGAGGAAGCGATATTCTTCCCGCAGGCGCTCAGTCGCATCTCTTCCCTGACCATCAATATTGACAAAACGCCTGGCCTCTTTAATGATTACCTTTTGTGTAATGTGTGTATCAATAGCAAGATAGACGCCACCATCGACGGAGAGCTGTATCGCCTCCTGTATACGATATCTCCCCTCTTTGAGTGTACCATCATCTTCTTCCGTCTCGTTTGTGTTGCCAGCGACGCGTTCAAAGGGGTCTTTCACCCATACAGGAGGATTCCAGTAGGGAGTTCGTTGATCGGGAGCCAGTTCGCCTTGAGGTGAGAGGAGCAACTGTCTGTGGTCACCCGCAACAGAGAGTCGACGCATACCAATAATTCCTCCATAGCGATAGAAGAGAACTTCGGCATCTTTATAGCGTTTATCCGACAGAATGTAAGGTCCAGTGAAGGGGCGCAGGATAGGGTACAGGGCCTCAATGAGCTCACAAAAATGGCGCTCATGCACGGGATAAATGGTGATAAACTTGCCGCTGGCTTCTCGTGCCATCAGTGGAGATGTGGAAAGTCGAACACAATACGTATCCAGAGAAAATTTAAAAGCCACCTCGCGCTCAATACAAAAAGCAGCGGTTTGCTGGAGGATCGCCTCACAATTATCAGGTGTCGCCGAGACATGAATTTTCCAGCCCTGTCTGGGAAGTTGACTGGCAGGTGGCAGAACGGAGAACCAGAAAGCCTGACGGGTCAGTTTCCAGGCGAGAGGAAGCAATTTGCGAGCAATTCGCAGCAGTTCATCACCCGGCTGATAGTGCTCCATCGTTTCATACCAATCGCGGTGAAAAAGAGCAGAAAATTGATGGGACATGACCGCATATTTCCTTTTTTCGTTTGATTCATCGATCAGAAGATGAAAGTGTGTCTGGAGATCATTGTTCAGGTTTGACCTCTTCAGGTCACTCGAGTTACACCAAATTGCTGAATAAGGATGTGCCAGCGGGATGGCTTATGTTACGGGCCACCCCGCTTCGCTAATCAACGCAGCAGTCTGCATCATCAGAAGAAAACAGACACCTTATTGACACAGGAGTAACGAGAGATGACTCTCGTTGAAACAGACCTCCACAGATACTGCACTTTCTGCAATGTATTCTGATTTCTTTTCCGTTGAAAGCTTTTGCAATGCTAAAACTCTATTCATCGCTATTCCACCTTTCTTTTTTTGGGGAGGATGTTGTCATCTCCCAGTTTGAACAGCCGAAAGCAATCATATGGATTCAAGCAAGAAGCAGTTACGTATCTATCGATGAGATGCCTGCCTCTCAAAAGCAGTATACCTACCAGACAAACTGATGTATCTCGATGTTTTTGTCATCATTTTGCGACAACTCTGAGATCAGGTGGTCATCTTCTTTTTCTCTACTCTTCATGAGGTAGGACTAGGATCGATACTGTTGGTGAATTGGTTTTCTACGCTCAAACAAGAAGAAATTCCTGAAGCGCCGTCGTGCGGTTTCCAGGCTTCTTTAAGACGCTCTTCCTGCCAACTCTCTTCTCGTCGCCGTTCACCCTGGCACATCCTCCTCCCATAACTGCCGCATGAAAGCGCTTGTCTCAAGCACCTGATCCAGCCTCCCCTGCGCCTCAATCATGCCTTCTTTAAGGACGATAATGTGGTCAGCCTGGTGCAAGACCGAGCGATGATGCGAGACCGCAAGCACAGTTGCCTCTTTCTGTATGCCAAGACGTTGCCAGAGCAGTGCCTCCGTTTCTACATCCAACGCGCTTGATAAGTCGTCAACAACGAGCAGTTCGGCTGGCCGCACAAACATGCGGGCCGCAGCGACCCGTTGCACCTGCCCGCCGGAGAGGCGCATGCCACGTGGTCCTACGACGGTATCCAGGCCCTGTGGCATAGAGAGAAGATCCGCTCCCAGCACAGCCAGATCGAGCGCTCGCTTCAGCCGATCATCTTCAGGCAGGCCGAACAGGACATTCTCACGCAGGCTCTCGCTGAAAAGGCGAGGAGCCTGTGGCGTATAGGCACTGTGCGGCGGAAGGAAAAAGGTATCGGGATGTTCAACGACATCTTCATTCCAGACAATATCCCCCCGATCCTTTGGTAGTAGTCCCAACAGAACCCTGAGGAGCGTCGTCTTGCCAGACCCAACCTGGCCCGTGATAACCGTAAACGAACCGCGTCGAAGCGAGAACGAGATATCTCTGATCCCCTGCTCCGTCCCTGGATAACAGTAGTGCAAGCAATTCACCTCAAGTCGGTTTAGCCATTGAGCACCAATTGAAGGTACATCTGTGACAGTAGGTGATGGAGCGATAGCCTGCGTGAATTAGCTTAATCACTGATCACCGTTCGCCTTGTCAGTGTCATGGCCTGCCGGAGCGTTCGATGACAGTTTGGACACGCATTCTCGACAGGGCGCTACCAGCGTCGCATGATCAGAGGATAGCTTCGAGCTCGTTTCATAAACATTCCTTTGAGAGCAGCGAGAACGCGTAGAAATGACGAAACTGCCTTGCCTGTGCATCCTGGAACCCCAAATATGACAACTACCCCAGAGCCTATAGTAGAGAGCGAAGTGCAGGAATCATTGTCAGATTCGCATTACGGGGAGGAAGGATCGCCGGAGCGGTTCCCTATCCAATAGCGTGTTTACGAATACTAGAGCAGGCAATCGTGACAGCTCTTCTTTATCATGATTGCCTGCTCTGGTGGCCAGGATTCCCCTCCATTAGAGGTAGTAAGGGGCAGTTTGCCAATCCGGGTCTCCCAGGGCGCTATACAGGCAGCGTCCCGATTTTTTGCCAGGTCTGCCCTCCATCGCTGGTCTGGTATATATCACCAGTGTACGTTTGTGCGAGACCGGCCAGCGGAGAGAAAAACTTGACCGTAGCGGCCATGAAGGGAAAAGGCTTTGATGCTGCGACCCACTGGCCATTGCGTAGCGTGAAGAGGGTTGTGTCATCAAAGACATAGATATCATTAATAACGTTCAAGTTATATGAATGGGAAGGAATAGCAGAGCCGAGCACCTGCCACGAATTGCCACCATCCTGTGTCACGTACAGGAATTGCTGATCAGGACCAGTAGACGTGCTCACGCGATCAAAGAGATAACCCTTGCTAGCACTGAAGAACGTTAAGCCCTGATAGTCAGACTTTGAAGTTGTCTGGCTGAGTGTTGGCAGCGACTGCTGCTGCCAGGTATATCCTCCGTCATGGGTGACGTAGAGAGCTCCCGGGAAGGCGAGCGGATCGCTGAGCGACGGGTGCACGGGATCGTCAACATAGGTGGTGAGCCATCCTAGTCGGGCAGTGATGAACGTGATACCCTTGCCTGGATATTTGAAAGAGAGCGAGGTGAATTGGAGCCAGGTCAGACCTCCATCTGTGGTGTGGTACAGCGTCTCACCTCCTAATTGATCCAGCGTGACATTGCGGCTATCCCCGCCACAACATATGCCCCTCCACATGGTCATCCAGCCTTGCTGATGGTCCAGGAAGCTCCAGTTGAGTACGACTATACCGCCGTCGTCCGGGGAGAGTGCAGGCAAGGTGCCGCGTTGCCAGGTTGCACCGCCATCCAGGGTGCGATAGAGGTACGACTGCGGAATGGTCTGCTCGACCGCCGGTGGGACAATGATGGCCATGTTCCCGTCGAACGCGTAGACCGCGAAAGGTTGCCCCGACAGCTCTTGCGGCAGTGTAACCTGTTGCCAGTGCTTGCCACCATCGGTGGTGCGCACGATGGGGCCGTTCTTTGCTCCAGACTGACCTTGTCTGGCCCAACCGATCTGGGGAGTTGCCATGAAGACTATCTGAGCATTCACCAGGGTACCATTCCCTACCAATGTGCTCTTCTCTCCTGGAGGGATCGATACCGTACCCGTCGCGTGCGTGGTCTTTCCACCGGGCGCCGAGTGGTTTTTCCCCTGGATGAGTACAAACGCGGGCACGCTAGCCCCGAGCAGAAGTATGACCCATGCAACTACGGCAAACCATTGCAGGCGACGCACCCACACCTTTTGTGCGCGTGGCTGCGGAAAATTTATAATGATCGTTTCAGATTGGGATGCCTCTGCTGGTGCGTATCCTTGCAACTGTGGAGGTGCAACGGCGAGGAGGCGTCTCTCAATGGAAGCTAACGATGCTCTATCTTCGGGAGCGAGGCGATGAAAGTCCTGCAAATGGTTGATGAGTTCGGGATTGTCCTGTTCTTCAGGGAGCGTATTAAAGTTCATGCCCTCTCTCCTTTGCTATTGCGGGTCGATGGGATATTGTACATGGTTCTAAGCAGGCTAATGGTGCGTGAGAGCATCTGGCGCACAGCTGGTTCGTTCTTGTTAAGCAATTCCGCGATCTCCGCAGTATGCAGTCCGTGTCCATAGCGCAGGCGCAAAAGCTGCTGCTGCAGTGGTGAAAGTTGTTGAATATGTTGATGTAACTGGCTATAATCCTCGCGGTGTTGCGCGACAAGGACAGGGTCATTTTCGTCGAACAGTATCTCCGCGAACTGGTCGAGTGCCATTGCCGGACGACGGTTAGCGCGGCGGTAGCTATCGGTCAGCTTGTTGGCGGCGACGCGTCTCAGCCAGCCAAGCTGGCGTGGGCCGCTCCAGGTAAGGAGTTGCGGATTGCCAAGAGCGGCGGTAAACACATCGAGTGTCAGATCTTCTGCCTCTTCGCGTGAAGAAGCATGCAAACGAAGGTAGGTAAAGATGGGAGGTCCATAACATCGAAACATTTCACCATGATCGGTCGGTGAGATCTCATCGGCAGAATTGAGCATATCATCTCCCTCTCGTGTTTTTGCCAGTCAAGAAAAGCCTGGCAAGAAAACACATCATTCCTATATTTACCTATGTAGTCGCTGCACCATTCAATGCGTGACAGAATGTGGAGAGGGAGGTAGGAAATATCCTAAAGCCTTGCTCGATTTGCCCAGAGTTTCGTCACCTTTTACCCTGGCACATCCTCCTCCCATAGCTGCCGCATGAAAGCGCTTGCCTCAAGCACCTGATCCAGCCTCCCCTGCGCCTCAATCATCCCTTCATTAAGGACGATAATGTGGTCGGCCTGGTGCAAGACCGAGCGATGATGCGAGACCGCAAGCACAGTTGCCTCTTTCTGTATGCCAAGACGTTGCCAGAGCAGTGCCTCCGTTTCTACATCCAACGCGCTTGATAAGTCGTCAACAACGAGCAGTTCGGCTGGCCGCACAAACATGCGGGCCGCAGCGACACGTTGCACCTGCCCGCCGGAAAGGCGCATGCCACGTGGTCCTACGACGGTATCCAGGCCCTGTGGCATAGAGAGAAGATCCGCTCCCAGGACAGCCAGATCGAGCGCTCGCTTCAGCCGATCATCTTCAGGCAGGCCGAACAGGATATTCTCACGCAGGCTCTCGCTGAAAAGGCGAGGAGCCTGTGGGGTATAGGCACTGTGCGGCGGAAGGAAAAAGGTATCGGGATGTTCAACGACATCTTCATTCCAGACAATATTCCCGCTATCCTTTGGTAGTAGTCCCAACAGAACCCTGAGGAGCGTCGTCTTGCCGGATCCAACCTGGCCTGTGATAACCGTAAACGAACCGCGCCGAAGCGAGAACGAGATAGCTTTGATTCCCTGCTCCGTCCCTGGATAACAGTAGTGTAAGCTATTCACCTCAAGTCGGTTTAGCCATTGAGCACCAATTGAAGGTACATCTGCGACAATAGGTGATGGCCCACACAGGTAGAGGGGTCCTGGTTGTACGAGTACGTGTGCAGAGGCACCTTGCAAGAGAGCGACCAGGCGCGCCAGCGAGACACCAGCTTGCTGATAGCGGGTGAACACCGTTCCCAGGTAGGTCGTAAATTCAGTTATCCAGCCAATATAATAGACAAAGAGAGCAAAATCTCCGACCGTGAATGAACCATTTCGCATGGACTGGCCAGCCAGCAGAAGAATCAAACCAGTACCTATAGTAACCGTGTTCTCAAAGGCTGCCTGTGTGATACGGTTGAGCAAGCTATCTCGCATCGTCATCCGCATCCGAATGGAGCTCAGATGATCCAGGTAATCAAGCATACTTTCTTCCGTCCCAGCAACCTGAACCGCCTGCACAGCGCCAAAGAGCTCTCCAAGAAAACCACTTACATCAGCAGTCCCTTTGCGACTTTGCTCACGCCGTTGCTTAACATATGTGCCAACAAGACGCATCGTCACAATGATTGTGACCATTGGGAGGCAGACAGCCAGGGTAAGCAGCACATTGATACGACACATGATGACCAGCGCAATCACAACAAACACGCCATAGGAAATAATACGACCATCCAGCAGCTCCAGGCTCGCATCAACGTCATCGCGCAAACGATTGATCACATCCCCCGACGATGTGAGAAGAGCTGCAGCTCCCGGCAACTTGAGTATATGGGCAAACAGGTTCTTCTGGAGCAGGGTCGCGCGAAAAGGGAGTTCCCCGATCTGACTACAAAACAAAAACATACTCCGCCCGGCAACCGAGAGCAGAAGCAGGGTAATGAACCAGACAAGCTCTGTATTTTTAAGCGCATGAGCTTGTAAGCGATCAAAAAATACCTGGGCGATGAGTCCCGGAACGGTTTCACAGACTCTCACCAGAGTGAAAAAGAATATGCCACTGAGAAAAATCCAGGGACGGAAACGAAGCATGGCCCAGAAGAATTGTCGATTTTTCATGGTTGTACCTCACTATGAACGGTTCGTAACAGGTGCGAGAAGCGTGAATTGGGATCGCGAGCCAGGTTTATACGAGCGCCATATTCGCGGATACGGCCCTCCTCAAGAATGAGGATGGAGTCGGCACGCTTCACAGTACTCAAGCGATGAGCGATGATGATCGCAGTTCGTCCATACAAAAGTTTGTCGATAGCCTGTTCCAATAATCGCTCTGTAGCTGGATCAAGGCGCGAAGAAGGCTCATCCAGAATCACGACCGAGGGATCTTTCAGAAAAACGCGCACAAATGCTAACAACTGCGCTTCGCCAGCGGACAGCCCTCCACCATTAGGCGCAAGTCGCGTATCAAGCCCCTGTGGTAAATGGTGGTACCACCTGAGCATTCCCAGGTCCGTCAGGGCTGCAAGGATACGTGCATCATCAATCGTGCGATCAAAAAAGGTGAGATTATCTCGAACGCTGGCCTCAAATAACTGGACCTCTTGTGTCACCAGACCAATTGTTTTACGTAAATCAGCCCGTGCAGCGGTACGGAGATCGGTCCCGTTCAGGCGAATCAGGCCAGATGCAGGATCATAGAGCCGAAAGAGCAAACGCGCGATCGTCGACTTGCCGCTCCCGGTCCGCCCCAGGACGCCTAATACCTCGCCTGCTTGCAAGCGAAACGAAAGGTGGTGTACGACCATCACCTCATCATCATATCCAAAGGAAACGTCCACAAACTCGACTGGGAGCGCACAAGAGGGGAAGACCACGCCTGGCCCATCCTTCATCCGACTGCGCACATGCAAGAGATCATAAACCCGTGTGACACTCGCGCGCGCCTTTTGGAAATCTTCTAACTGCTCTGAAATGATAATCATAGGTAAGAAAAGCATTTGAATGTAATAGTAGATCAGGAACGCCATCCCTAATGACACCATCCCTGCTCCATACAACCAGGCCGCGAGCAGGAAAGCAATCACTGTGCCAATGGCAAAGCACAGTTGCGGCACACTCCAGGGAAGAACGGAGATCAAGCGAGCACGTAGCGTGGTAAAAAAGCGTCGGCGGGCATGCAGAAAAAAGTGGCGCATCACATAGCTTTCAGCCCCGCTTGAGCGAATATCTTCCGTCCCTCCCAGACGCTCTTCAAGAAAGCCATAGAGGTCTGCATTGGCCTGGCGCACCGCTTGCCAGGAGGGAACCGTCACCTGGCTGACAACATTGATCAGCATACCAGCCAGCAACGCAAAAAGCGTAAGGGCAAGGCCAGTATGCCATTCCTGGAACCAGGTAATGACCAGTATTCCAACGAGCAAAAGAAGATTGCCCAGTACCTGAAGCACGAACTGGGCAAAGAAGTTGCCTAGCATGGCAACATCACCATCAATACGTTCGATCAACTCTCCAGGCAAGTGTTCTTTATAAAAAGAAAGATCAAGCTGTAACAGATGCCTCGTCAGATCGATACGGAGCGCATTGGTCGCACGCCAACCAATGCGCTCGCTGGTGTATGCTGCCCAGACTCCCATGCTTTGCTGGCCCAACGTGACGACCAGAAAGAGAACGGCAATCGGGATGAGCGACGTATGCCTATCAGCCAGAGTCGCATCATCGAGAAAAACACGAAGGATCTGCGGGCCAATCAGTTTCAGTGCTAATTCAGTGCCAAAGAGCAGAGCGAAAAGAAGGACGCGCCGCCACTGAGGGATCAGATATGTAGCAAGAAGACGGCGATATTCCGGTAGGGAGAGTTGCATAAAGAGCTTCCTCACGACAGAACACGAACAAAAGTTTGTTCGTTGTCCGAATAGGCATGGTGCAGGTGCAGACAAACACCAGGACCTGAGGAAGGGGTGAACATTCTGAGAGTGAAGCGGAAGAAACCCAAACAAGGCCATGGGAGCTTGTCAAATGCAACCCACAGCCTGCTTTCTTAACAGTTTACCTCAAAATGTGCCTGGAAAAGGGCAGAATGCGGCTATGGGCAACTGGAGGAATATGATGAAGAGGCGAGTAAGCAACAAGCGCCAGGCCATAAAGAACCATCCTTTTCCAAATTTTCTGTGTGAAGATAAGTGTAACAGACCAGCAGATGCGTTGTCAATTGCGTGTATACAACGCATTCACTCAGTAGCAAAGAAGATAATCAAGTGATCAGAGGGCGATGGAGTAGCTTTCACAGATTATAGAAGTCTATAGTTTTATAAATAATTGAAAATAAGTAACAAAAATCTAAAGGTGGTGGACGATTTCTCATTATTATTATAACAGAAGTTGTCAAGAAGAGACATTGTTCGAAAGAATGGTGTTTCTACATTTAAGATGATTTATACTCTTCTCATCTCTTATAGGGATAGCGTTTCTCTCAAGAGTTTCTTTTCGAAAGGTGGAAGAGCATCCATGGCACTGAAATCGTCTCTCTGGCACAATCGCGATTTCCTTTTATTATGGAGCGGACAGACACTTTCGAGTGTTGGTACTGCTGTCTCACTCTTGGCCTTTCCTTTGCTCATATTAGCTGTAACACGTTCACCAGCTCAGGCTGGGTTTATTAGCGCTATGCGCTCGCTGACCTATTTACTCTTTGTGCTTCCAGCGGGAGCTCTCGTTGACCGCTGGGATCGTAAGCGAGTGATGGTTGTGTGTGATGCTGGACGATTATTGAGCATGGCAAGCATTTTCTTTATTGGGATATCTGGCAGGCTCACAATCGAGGTGTTATATATAACAGGGTTTCTTGATGCCCTGTTAGGAACGTTCTTTAGTATTGCAGAAGTTTCTTGTTTACCTCAAATTGTTGACAGAGCACAGTTACCTTCCGCAATGGGACGCACACAGGCAACTACAGGCATTATGAATCTCGTTGGATCTCCACTTGGAGGGTTACTCTTTTCAATACAGATGTTTTTGCCTTTCCTCGCAGATGCTGCCTCTTATCTGGCTTCATTGGTTTCGCTATTATTCATGCGAGTCCAGTTTCAAGAACAGCGAGAGGCAATAGATCAGCATCTCTTCAAGGATATCGCAGAAGGTTTACACTGGCTCTGGAAACAACCCATCTTACGTGCAATGGCACTTGTCACTTCTGGAAATGTCTTCTTCGGGGCAGGTCAAACACTTATCGTAATTATTATCGCACAATCACATCACGCATCCAGTGAAAAAATTGGAATCATCTTGAGCATCGGAGGAATTGGAGGGATTATAGGATCAATGGTAGCAGCGAAGGTGCAACAACGTGTCCGCTTTGCTGTTGTGATCCTTGGAGTACTTTGGTTGGATGCCTTGCTATGGATACCGTTGATATCATTGCCATCTCTATTGTTGCTCGGATGTACAGTTGGAACTACCTATTTCCTAAGCCCAATCTATAATATTGTGAATATGGGCTATCGATTTAAGCTCACTCCTGATGCAATGCGTGGCAGAGTAAACAGTGTCTCACGCCTGATTAGCAATGGTCTAGCACCTTTGGGGCTAACACTTACAGGGTTATTATTGCAATACTATGGTGCGCAAGTGACCATCATGTTTGCAGTGGGCGGTCAGTTATTGCTTGCATTCTGTGCTATGACAAGTAGCTCAATCAGATATGCACATGTTCTTGACCTTTCACATCGACATAGCGCTAGTCCAGATTGAAGAACAAAAAGCCAGGAACGGATCAAGTTGATCCATTCCTGGCGGAAGAAGGTCTGTTTCCAGCTCGCAGGTGAGACTAGCCCATAATCGTGTGGACATAGTGCTGTGTCTCAGCAGGGGTATAAGCGAGCCAGTTGGCACCCCCAGCATTAACCGCAGCATTCACATTGCCAGGGCCAGCATTATAGGCGGCCAACGCCTTGGCATAATTGCCACCATACATGCGGCTGAGGTCGGCCATATGGCGAGCGGCTCCATCCAGCGCCGAATTGGGATCGTAGGGATTGACACCCAGGGCCGCAGCCGTTCCGGGCATAAACTGGGCAATCCCGATTGCCCCAACCGAAGAGCGAGCATTGGGATTAAAGCCACTCTCTTGCTGAATCTGACGGACAAAGAGATCGGGACTGATACCATGACGAAGAGCCGCAGCGCGGGCCACGCTCTCATAGGAGCTATTTGCAGCAACCGAAGCCGTCTGAACCTGAACGGTTCGTGAGGGAGAAGCCGCAGTGGCAGCGGTGTGTGGTGTCGCGAAGAAGGTCTGGAAGCCCATGAAACCGGTCAGCGCAAGACCAGCAACGGAACCAGCCAGCATCGCACTCCAGCCAGCAGCTTTCTTCTGGGTTGCAGGACGATTGGAGTGGAGGGTGGTTGGAGTGATCATGTTCAGTACGTTCCCTTTCGTGTCAGTATGGTAAGGAGAGCACACCGTGTGTTCTCGCACATATTTCTGTCTGGTTGTCTATGAGATGTATCAACACCGTGTGGTATTGAACAAGTAGGTGTTGTTTTCTTCAACACCCACAGTATAGAAGCTCAGGCTCACGACGGCCTCACATTCTCAACCAGATTTCTAGCGGGAACCTCACAATGACTTTTGTTTGGTGAACAAAGAATTCCCTTTGTTCCTCTCTTGCTTTATCTATATCGATTCGGTATACTGATAATAGTAGTATCGAACCGATATAGTGTAAGGCAGGCAGAGCATTGGCAGAGAAGCAGAATCTACCAGAGAAAAAAGACATTAGACGAAACAGCGGTGGGCGTAGTCCTCACCCTGCTTATGAATTGTTTGTGGTGGGTGAACTCATGAATGGGCCTCAACATGGCTATAAACTCCACGCGATCATCCAGCGCATTTTAGGTCCATTTCATCGGCTTAGCTGGGGGACACTCTATCCCCTTATTCGTCGACTTGAACAACAAGGTCTGATTACGTTCGAGAGTGAACAAGACGATACTACAGCTTCTCAAGAGAGGCATAGACAGACACGCAAACTCTATCATCTCACTGATGCTGGTCGGGAGCATTTCTTTACCCTCATGCGTGACCCGGGTGAATATGATTCGGACTACCCAGACCTGTTTGTGGTCAAACTCTCCAAGTTCAGCCTGGTGGACGCTGCCCTACAACTTGCTGTGTTACAGCAGTATCGCGAGTACCTCCACATTTTGCGCGAACATTACGCGCGTGGAAGCAGTATGGTGGTGTCCAACCCTGGAATTCAGGACCAGGAGCGTCCTTTCATCCTGCAGTTAGCTGACTACCACATTCACTCGTGTGATGCTACGTTAGCCTGGCTTGAGACGAAGATTACCGATTTGATGGAATAGTAGAAGAAATCTGAGAGTTGAGAAATAAGACAGTATGAAAAACCAGCGAGAAACAGAACAGCAGGAAAGCGTCATCGAGCCCCAGGTAGGGGGGCCAGTAGCGAAAAAGCAGAAGCGAAAGAAATTAGTGAAGCGCTTTCTTCTGGGTGTACTTTGTTTTCTGCTCATAGTCGGTGGCGGTATTGGATGGGGCATGTGGTCTTCTCGCTATCCCGAGAGGATCAATATGGGGACTGCCTGCCATACGGAAGATATGAAAGATATGAAAGATATGAATATGAGCGATATGGGAAGCATGTGCCAGGCTGGGCACTCTGGTTCCGGTACGCCCATAGACACTCTACAAGCGCCTCAGACAGCTGCTCACATCGATACATTCACTCTGACAGCTCAACCTGCTCACCTTTCCTTTGGTTCTGGCAATGCCAGCGATGCCTGGACCTTCAATGGCACCTCACCCGGACCCACACTCCATGTGCGACAGGGGGATCTAGTGATGGTACATCTTGTCAATCACCTCTCCTTTGGAGTCACTATCCATTGGCATGGTATGACCGTTCCCAACAGTGCAGATGGGGTCGCAGGCGTCACTCAAGACGCCGTCAAACCAGGACAGACCTATACCTATCGGTTTCTGGCAAAAGATGCCGGGACGTACTGGTATCACTCGCATCAGGAAAGCTTTGAACAAACAGGCCATGGCCTTTATGGGATGGTCATTGTCACTCCCATCATTTCTACAGTACATGATGATGTCGATACAGCGCTTGCTCTCCATACCTGGAATAGCAGCCCAACGCTCAACGGAGCCATGGGTACGGTGCATGTCTCAGCACAATCAGGTCAGTGGGTTCGCCTGCGCCTTGTCAATACCGATAATTATCCTTATCACTTGACGCTGGTTGGGACGCCTTTCCTGGTTGCTGCGCTCGATGGGCACGATATCAACGGACCAACGCCATTGACAGCGGTGCCCCTCTCAATTGATGGAGGGCAGCGCTATGACCTGCGCTTCCATATGCCTGAGAATGGTCCAGTCGCGCTGCTCATTGCCAAAGATGGTGACCAACAGTATGCAAAGGCGCCCGTGGTGCTTGTTGGGCAGGGACAATATGTTTCCAGTGCTCTTCCCTCTCTCAGCCAGAACGAGTTTAACTTTGCAACCTACGGGCAGCCGCGAACAGACCCCATCACCCTCCAGAGCCACTTTGATATGACCTATACAATCTCCCTTGGCTTCACCATTGGTTTTTCCAATAGTCGGCCTGGGCCGGTCTTTACCTTGAATGGCAAATCCTTCCCGAATAGTCCTGAAATTGTGGTCAAGCCAGGACAGCTCATTCGACTCCATTTCGAGAATAATGCGGATAGTGGTATCCACCCGATGCATCTGCATGGACATACCTTCACTGTATTGACAAAGAATGGTCGGGCACTGGCCGGAAGTCCTGTACACCTCGATACCATCAGTGTGCGACCTCATGAGAGCTATGATGTAGCTTTTTACGCAGACAACCCTGGGTTATGGATGCTCCATTGCCATAATCTGTTTCATGCCAATCACGGCATGGATATGATGGTCGTGTATCCCAACATCTCTACCCCCTATACGATTGGCAATGCATCAGAAAATTTCCCTGATTAACGTCCGGAAGAAGCCTCCTTGTTCATGCCAGGTGAAAACGGCGAAAGGCTCGCCCCCCTGTTTTTGATAACAAAGAGTGACCCTTTCGACAATGGCGAAATAGACCAGCTGGCTGTGTCCTGGTCAGGCACCAGGGACCGGAACAAGCTTTATGCGAATCATCCGCCAGCAGTGGTCTATTTTTGATCTTTTTTGTCCCTCAACTCCATCAGTGCCAGTAATCCATCCGCGAGGCCTCCTCGCCAGCAGAAAAGATCATGCCCTCCATTGAATTCCGTATAGTGAACTTCATACCCTTTTGCAAGCAGAACATCGCGCAAATGCCTATTCGTGACAATGATATTGGTAAAGGAATTGTCAGAATACTCAAGTAGACAAAAGCCAGGAACGGATCAAGTTGATCCATTCCTGGCGGAAGAAGGTCTGTTTCCAGTTCGCAGGTGAGACTAGCCCATAATCGTGTGGACATAGTGCTGTGTCTCAGCAGGGGTATAGGCGAGCCAGTTGGCACCACCAGCATTGACCGCAGCATTCACATTGCCGGGGCCTGCATTATAGGCGGCCAGCGCCTTGGCATAATTGCCACCATACATGCGGCTGAGGTCCGCCATATGGCGAGCGGCCCCATCCAGCGCCGAATTGGGATCGTAGGGATTGACACCCAGGGCCGCAGCCGTTCCGGGCATAAACTGTGCAATCCCGATCGCACCCACCGAAGAGCGAGCATTGGGATTAAAGCCACTCTCTTGCTGAATCTGACGGACAAAGAGATCCGGACTGATACCATGACGAAGAGCCGCAGCGCGGGCCACGCTCTCATAGGAGCTGTTTGCAGCAATCGAAGCCGTCTGAACCTGGACGGTTCGTGAGGGAGAAGCCGCAGTGGCAGCGGTGTGTGGTGTCGCGAAGAAGGTCTGGAAGCCCATGAAACCGGTCAGCGCAAGACCAGCAACGGAACCAGCCAGCATCGCACTCCAGCCAGCAGCTTTCTTCTGGGTTGCAGGACGATTGGAGTGGAGGGTGGTTGGAGTGATCATGTTCAGTACGTTCCCTTTCGTATCAGTGATGGTAAGGAGAGCACACCGTGTGTTCTCGCACATATTTCTGTCTGGTTGTCTATGAGATGTATCAACACCGTGTGGTATTGAACAAGTAGGTGTTGTTTTCTTCAACACCCACAGTATAGAAGCTCAGGCTCACGACGACCTCACATTCTCAACCAGATTTCTAGCGGGAACCTCACAATGACGTTTGTTTGGTGAACGATGAAGCGTTGGGGAATGAAAGAGCGTTCTCGGAGGGAGATCAGAAGCATCAGCAGTAGATTTTCAGATGTGTGGAAGCGGTCCAAACCAGCTCCTATAGAGGTATTCCCCGCGAAAAAAAGGCCCTGGTTGGCCTGAATGTGCTACTCCCTGTCTCAAGCGTGGGCTGTCTTCTCCCCGGTCGGGAGCAGGCGGTGTGTGTTATTCACCTGCTCTCGCGACCGGGGAGTGTGTGGTGCCGGGCGAGTCTATCCTACTCGACGAGTGATCCACAAGACAGGTTTGCGAACGTCGCAGTCATCGCACTGGCCTGATCAGAAGCCAGAAATACCGCTGTGTTCGTGACTTCAGTCAGCGTCGGTAACCGTCGTAATAACGTGAGTGACTCCGTTTGGGCCTGAATCTCCTCCCTCGTCAGGCCCAGCAGACTGGCACGAGCACTGTAGGCATTGCGAACAACTGCCGTCTCTGGGATAGCATCCGAACGGATGCCTGCGACGCGAATACCCTGTGGCCCCAACTCGACCGCGAAACTGCGCGTGAGCGCTTCGAGCATCGCCCATGCTGGCGCGAGTCCTCCAAAAGAAGGGACAGGGACACGTGCCAGGATCGCGGTAAGCGTTAAGATGACCCCTGATCTCTTCACAACCATGCGTCGTGCCGCCGCTCGTGTTGTCAAGAAATATGCCCTTGTATAGTTGGTAATGGGGTTCGCAAAGCTTTCGAGCGACAACTCAGTAAGCGGTTTGCCCAGGCCGCCTGGATCAGCAAAATTCGCTACATTAATGCAAACATCAATACTTCCGGCTGACCTGACTACCATATCAGTAAACTCCTCGACAGCTTGCTCGTCGAGGACATCAACCTGAGCTGTGTGAGCTACTCCACCAGAGTTGGAGATAGTCTGTGCCACTGCATCAAGCGTTGAGAGGGTGCGACCAGCAAGAAATACGCTTGCCCCTTCACGTGCAAAAGCCTGCGCTAACGCAGAACCAACGCCTCCTGCAGCTCCATAGATGATAACGTTCTTCTTCTCAAGTAACATAGTGATCTCCTTTGTGTTCTCATTTGTTTTATCCAAAAGGCTCAGAGATGCTTACTCATCACCGGCCAGAACAGCCTCTGCTCTATTGGTAGAGACACTTAATAAACTGTTGGAAGAGGGAAAACTATGCGGTCTGCCAGGGAATTGTTTCACTTGATCTGCCCTTTGCTCCAAACGGTTGTGGAACACTCCAATCGCTGGCAGAGAGCCTGTATGAGATGGTAGAATAAAGGTGATGCAGCATCAATGAGATGATTCATCACTGAACAAGATCCAGGAGCAAGAAGAAAGGCGCATTAGCGTGATAGAGAAACAAAGGAAAACTCATGATGGACAAGACGCACCAATCTCAGATCTTGCTCTTCTTAGTCAATCGTATAGCGCTTCTTTGATTGAACCATATCGCCAGGAACTGCTCCTGCACTGTTATCGTTTGCTAGGATCACCGTACGATGCCGAGGATGCAGTACAAGAAACCATGCTGCGTGCCTGGCGACACTTTGGCACATTCGCGGAGAAGGGCCCCGGGTCGTTGCGCTCCTGGTTGTACACGATTGCAACCAACACCAGCCTTGACACACTCAAGAAACGCTCACCGCGTACACTACCAACCATCACCTCCCCAGCGTCCGACCCAACGAAGCCAGTTGCGCCAGGAACTGCTGAGGTGCTCTGGCTTGAACCGTTCCCTGATAGCTGGCTGGTTTCAGCAGAGGAGCAGGCAGAAAATCCGGAAACACACTATACGCGATACGAGAGTATCTCTCTGGCCTTCCTCGCCGCCTTGCAGTTGCTCCCACCACGCCAACGAGCTATCCTGATTCTCTCAGATGTGCTGGACTGGCGAGCAAATGAGATTGCGCAGTGGCTTGACGTTTCGGTGTCAGCAGTGAATAGCGCCTTGCATCGTGCCCGCGTGACGCTTGAGAAGAACTATACACGCGAGACGTATGAAGTGGCATCCGTCAGTCGCATTGATGAAGCAACCCATTCGTTGCTCGCTCGTTATCTACAGGCGTGGGAGACTGATGACGTGGATGGACTCGTGGCACTGCTGAAAGAAGACGCAACGCTCTCTATGCCTCCGGTCCCTTCGTGGTATCAGGGACGAGCAGCAATTCGGACCTTTCTTCTTGCGATCTTATTCCCATCTGGTACGCAGAAACGATGGCGACTCTCTCCGACCTCTGTCAATGGATGTCCGGCATTTGTGGTGTATCGAGCCGAGGAAGAAACATGTTCCTATCGAGCGTTTGCTCTTCAAGTGCTCACGCTTACGGATTCGCCGTTTCCCAGGCAGGTGGCCTCGTTGACTGCTTTTCTTAGCCCGGAGCTAGTCACCTCCTTCGGATTCCCGCTGTATCTGCCCCCAATCGATCAAACTTTTTCTGGCTCAGTTCAACCTCACTAGCGATTTTGTCACCGACATAGAGCGTGATATGGTCAGCAACGGATCCATTGCGAATGAATGGACCCTTTCTCCAAGCAGCGAAGTTTTGCGCTTCAAGTCGCACAATAAGCGCAAAATGAACACTCTCAATACCGGACGATGGTGGTCAAAGGGAGAAGCAGAGACTGACTGGGAGGTAGTCGAAGGGTAAGGAGTGTTGTTCTTGCCCTCTCTCATGCTTGACTTTTTCATTGGTATCCTTTAGAGTAGTATCTTGCCTATGCTGAGATGACCAGAACCATATCAGGTCGCTCAGGAGCAATTTCAAAACAAGAAATACACGAGCGCTACAGACAAATCATCTGTTTACAGATTGGCAGGCGCTCGCAGAAGACTGAGATCCAGGAATAGCATTGCTATCTTGTTTCTTAGCATTCTGCGAGCGCCTTTTTTCTTGTTTTATTGACGCAAGGAGGAAAGGTTTATGACAATGGATCAAAACATTTCTGCCAACTCATCTCTGTTTGGTCTCTCGTCTGCACAATTCAAACCAATTGTTGAACAACTCGTCTCTGAGGAAAAATTGCGACAATTCTTGGTAGAAGGCGAGCGATCTTTACAAGGTTTCCAGGGATATTGCGCGGATAAAAAGGTAGTGATCGTTTCCTATCTCACTGAGGCTGGTAGACAGGAAAGACGACCTCTCTTTATAAAGCGTCTTTTCCCTTTTATTCCAGCAGAAGCGTATCATTATCACTATCTTGAGGCATCCGGGGTACCCGTGGCTCATCTCTATGGTGTTCTCAATGGCTCACAGGGGGAAGAGATCCTGTTTTTGGAATATCTCGAACGGATCGGAATTGCTCGCCATGTACCAGAAGAACTTTGGCAGTGGCTGCGCGTTCTCGTAGAATTGAATACAGTTGTTCTTGATGAACACTATGCAAAAAAGCTTGTGCATCATCAGCATGAACGGTGGCTTCAAGATGGTGAATTCCTGGGCCAGTTCTTTGATCAGCTTGAAAGACATGCTCTTTACGGTGATTTAGGTGACACGATACAAGCTCTTTACCAGAAGCACTCAGTCAAACAGCAAGCACTCCTCCACATGGCGTATCGTCTGGGAGAGTTGGTACGAACGCTGCCTCAGGGCCTCATTCACGGCGATTTCGTTGAGCAGAACGTGGGTTGGCGCATGCAGGCGCAAAAGTTGCTGATTTTTGATCTCCACAAAGTCGCCCTGGGACCGCGTTTCTGGGATATTGCTGGTGTTCTCAAATCACTGTTGAAACCAGACGCGGCTCTCTCCTATCAGGAGGCAGCTCAATATTATCTTGAGCTATGGCAGCAACGAACCGGCCAAGCCCTCGCGCTGGAAACCTTTCTTGCAGAGGTCGAGGCACTTTGGCAGATCACGCTCTTACAAAGCCTTCCCTGGCATCTTGAACGTGCCCTTGACGGAGAGGTAGATTGGACACCAGATCGCGAGGAGGGTCGGCACGTCTATCGGCGCTGGCTCTATGGGAGGTTACTACAACTTTTTGAGGCGTCCTCTTTGCAGCCTTGATTTCTTCCTCGCTTTCCCAACAAGTGTGGGGGAATTGCCAGGAGCGTTCAAGGTATTTACAACGTTTCCTGGTATTCCCCTAGATAGGGAGCTACCTTTCCAATCATCAAAGCGTCCAATTCCACCTTTCAGTGAAAATTCCCATTCTTCAATGCAAGATCGGTCAGCTTTTCACTTCATTTACCATCAGTGCCATCAATCCATCCGCGAGAGCTTCTCAAAAGGAGACCCTTATCTTCCTGGGAATTCCTACGAACATGCCCAGTGAGGTTGTTTAGGGAATGTTCGTAGGAAAGTCGACTCAAAGAGCGTCATTCATGTTTCACTGAGCACAATTCATTACCACAGGTCAGCCACGCGCGCCGCCAAGCGCCGACCTTGCTCTCGGCCCAGATTGGCCGCGATTCCTCGCAAGGAGGGATCAAGAGCGTTGCCCCCGGCGGAGGCCAGAGCTGCCTTCATCGCATCATCAGGCTCGATCACTTCTATTTGCGCTCCCTGGCGCTGCAAACGTGCTCTTTGCTCCTCCAGGCTTTCCGGTAAAGGAAATGGAGGTGCATCGGGCTGGAGCACCAGGATCTTGTCGAAGCCAGCCGCTAAGTCCAGATTGGCCATCGAGTAGCACCCACCATCGATATAGCGATGGTGATTGATTGTGGCTGGAGGCCATACATAGGGCACCGCACAACTCGCCGTGACCGCATCAACCAAATCAACCCCGGACTCCCTTGTAAAAATGGTTCGTTCGCCACTGAACGCATCAACAGCCACGATCTCTAATCGGCTTTGGGGCCAACTATGTACCGGCAGCCGTGAGACAATCACGTCCCGACGCTTCGTCTCTGTCACTGTAGGAGCGGCCAGAGCCAGAGCGCCAATGCGTTGCAAGATCTCTGAACTGGTTCCTCCTTCTTTCAGAACGCGTGTGAAATCAGCAATCATCTTCTGGAAGTCGGGCTGCGGTGCTAATTCCTGAGCCTGGAGCGCGGGATCAACCTGTCGCTGGAAGAGTTCATCCAGCGTAAGGCCACTGGTGATCTGTGCGGCTACAGTAGAACCTGCCGAGGTTCCCAGAAACAGGTCAGCATTGCGAAGATCTACCTCGGCTTCGGCCAGTCCCACGAGCAGCCCGGTCTCCCAGGCAATTCCCGCTACACCCCCTCCGCCGAGCACTAACGCGCGTGTTGTCATCGTTCTATTCCCTCATATGTATACAGCTAGAGAAAAATACATCGCCCTTTCTGACCATGGTTCTGTTTTCGCTGCTTTCCCAAAAAAGCAGACAGAAAAGGCGGTTCCCATGTGCAGAGCTGAGCAGATTGAAGCATCAAAGCCATGAAGCCAGAATGTGACGAGGAACTATCAGGAAGACTGTCAGCATCAAGACTCGTCATAAGCGCTCGATTGGTGTAGACCAGATTGAGCCAGTGAGGAGCGCTTTTGGGTATAAACGGAAACAACCCATCTAGTAGCCAGTCCAGATTGTTATTGACAATAGGCTTCCTGGCTTTTACTTGAGTATCTCACTCCTGTCAATTTCAATGTGGACTCACTATTAGCTCATCTTTACTCCCAGGCATGCGGAAAATCAGGCGACAACAGGGATTCCGAAAGGGAAAGGGGCTTTCAGGGACCACAAACACCCATTCTTGGCAGAATCAAACTGGACTGACTATTAGTAGCTTCAGACTCCTGGCTATTCTGCAAATCTCGCGACTCCAATCAGGGTCACTATCACCCTCTTTTCGTATTAGAATCGAGAAAGTAAAAGATCTCCTGATCTTTCTCAAAGGTTGAAGAAGAAAAGAAGGATTCACATGAACAACAACTTTGATCAATCTGATACTCATAGTTTCGATCCATTGATTGGCACCTGGAGCATAGTCAATCGGCGCAAAAAACGGGAGTACGTCTTTCTGCCTGAGAAAGAGGCTGAGTGGGATGAGTTCCCGGCTCGCTCTCGTTTTGAAAAGCAACTCGCTGGCCGTGCGGTTGCTGAGTATTGGGAAGGCACGCTTCCTTCAGGGGAGAAATTACTTGGGTATAGTGTGAAGGCTTTTGAACCCACAACACAGCAATGGGCCATTACCTGGATCGACAACCGCAATCCCCTGGATTTCAGGCCGGTACTCGGAACATTTGAAGCAGGCGCTGGCACTTTTTTTCAGATCATTGAAACCCCAGATGGTCAACCCTTACATCTGCGCTTAATCTGGGATGAGCTGACAGAGTCAACGGTGCGTTGGCAACAAGCTTTTTCCTTTGATGAAGGCAAGTCATGGGATACAAACTGGGTAATGCAATTTACCCGCGAACAGTAGTTATTCTGAGGTCAGCGTACCCAGAACCTCGCGTACAATTTTCAGGTCTGGATACGCTGAACCCGACTACAAATGGTTTTGTATCATAATCCAGGGCTTTCCAATTCTAAAAATGGAGATGAAAAAGAAGAGTTTTCCTTGTAGAATAGAAAAACCAATCACACTCTCAAGGAAAACTCTGCATGGACTATACCACATTTTCCCTTCCCGAGAGGAAGGCAGAAATCAACAACCCAGCACTCTTTCTCTCTTTGTATCATCTCTTTCAACACCTTCCCGATCCCCGAAGAGGTCAGGGACAACGCTATGAACTGGCTTTCGTGCTCACGTTGGTCGTCGTCGCCAAGATCTGTGGAGAAAAAACCCTCAAAGGAGTCACTCAATGGGCACGCTATCGCAGGATGCTCATTGCGCAGCACTTTGGGCTCACGCGAAAGACGATGCCTTGCCAAACCACCTACAGCAATCACCTGGCCATGGTCGATCCTGCACAGTTGAGTCAACTGCTGGCTGATTTCTTTGTGCGATGGGAAGCGCAAGGTCGTTGCCAGGATGAACCGAGTCGTTTACGAACACCCGCAGGTGCCTACGAGCATGCCCATCTGGCCCTGGATGGCAAGACCGTTCGGGCAACGACCTCAGAAGAGACCCCGGTCCATCAATTGAGCTTGTATGAAGTCAACACAGGGATCATGCTGGCCCAGTGCAATGTGAGAGACAAGCAAAATGAGATCAGTGCGGCCAAGACGCTCTTCAACCCGGCAGTACTTAGAGGACGCATTGTCAGCGCTGATGCGATGCATACCCAACGGCACTTTTGTTCCCTGATTCATCACGCTGGTGGGTTTTACGTCTTGATAGCCAAAGGCAATCAACCATCCTTGCGAGAAGATATTGCCGATTTTTTTGAAGATCCCTCCCCTGATCGTCGACGGTGGAAGCAAGCCCAGACGTGTGAGAAAGGTCATGGGCGCGTGGAGAGGCGGGAGATCGTCTGTAGCCCCGACCTCAATGACTGGTTTGCCGCCACCTGGTGTGGCATTGAGCAAGTCTTTCGCCTCACCCGTGACACGGTGATCAGCAAAACAGGACAGCGCAGACAAGAAGTGGTCTATGGATTCACCAATGTGCCCATGCGACACGCGTCAGCGGATCGTCTGTTGGACGTAGTGAGAAAGCATTGGGCGATCGAAAATCGACTGCACTGGCGTCGAGATGTGACCTTGGGGGAAGATGGTTGTCAGTCACGGACCCAAAGCGTTCCCCATGTGTTAACCCTTTTGAACACCTGTGTGCTGAGCCTCATGGATCGCTTGGGGGTCAAAAATGTTCCCGACCAAATCCGTTGGTTTCAGCAGGACCCTACCCAGGCTTTTCTTCTGGTTCAGAAGGGAACATGCCATGTCGTTTAGAATTGGAACGCCCTGTATCATAATCTGCCTGACTTGCCAAAAAAGCCAGTTCCTGTTATACTTGAGCTATCACTGAAACTGAACGAAAACTGAAAGGAGGTGCACATCGATGAATCACTTCGTAATAAAGCGCTGCACCTCGCAAGGAAGACCGGCCTGTCACTGATTCTTTCTCTCCATCCTTGACTCTCTGGCTGTAGTAGTGAGCCTCCGCATCTCCAGGAGCCATTGTGCTTCATGGTCTCACCCTTCTTTTTTGCCCTGGTGCATAGCTTCCCTTTTTCTTCTTGACCATTTGCCAAAATCTGCGTGTACCGTATGACTTTGTTGTTTTATGCAAAACTATACCAGGGAGACTACCTATGAACCAGACGAGTTTTAAGCCACTGTTACTGGACCTATTACGTCATGCTCAAGCCAACCAGAATGCGTTTTTTCAGGCACTGCCTCCAGCAGAGTTAACCATCATTGGTGAGCCTGACTACTGGTCTGCCAAAGATCATGTCGTTCACTTATCGTACTGGCGACAACGTCTTGTACTGCGTGTGCAAGCCCATCTTCAGCAACGCCCGCAGCCTGCATCCGAGCCTTTTGAAATAATCAATCCGCTCATCTTTGAGGAGAATCGCTATCGTTCCTGGCCAGAGATTCTTGTTGAGTCCGATCAAGTCTATGCCGATCTTATCGAACTCACAGAACAACTCACTGAAGAAGATCTGACAGCTAGTGATCGCTTACAGAAAGGCATGCCTTTCTATCTCTCCTTCATGGGAAATTGTTATGAACATACTCAGATTCATCTGGGATATTATCTGCTAGAGCGTCATGATGTTGAAGGTGCACAAGAAATATATGAGGTCTGGGCCAATGGGGTGATTGAGGCGGATGTACCTGAACTCTTGAAAGGGTACATGCTTTATAATCTCGCCTGCTTTTATGCCACACATAATCAGTTGGAGAGGGCCGAGACGAGCTTGCAGCAGGCTTTTGCGCTTTACCCGGAAACCAGAGAATTTGCTCGCACTGATCCAGAACTCGTAGAACTTCAACATATGCTAAAATAATCTGCTTCAAGCGAAACTGAATTACCCCCAAAGGCCACTCCAACTCAGATTTCACATTCCTCCATTGGAGGGTCTACTCTGAGAAGTTCCAGAGCAAGCAAGGAGCATCATCTTCATTTTGGTCGTCATTTCAGGGACGTGAGCACGTTCGGCGAAAAACTTATGAACCGAACGTGCTCACGTCCCTGAAAGACAGGCTGATGCAGCCTCTGAACAACGCCTCTGAGGATATCTTAATTAGATGGGTATGCTATGGACCCACAAGAATTGCTGAATATCCCGTGATTGGTACACCCACCTGAATAGCGGCGGGTAGGCAGGGAGCGCTTGCGCGGCTGAGATGATTTCTGGCCTTCCGAGCACATATTCCTGCCCGTGTGTCTTAATGATGCATTTCCCGGAGGCCATGACATTGTGACACCAGTTCACCTTCGTGGCATTCCCATAAAGCAGAGCTATTACAAAACCATCTCCCAGAGGATACGCGGTCAGCGGCGTTGCGAACTCTTTGCCACTGCTGCGCCCAATATGCTTGAGAAGTGAGTAGGCACGCAGGGGACCGCCAGCGATTTTGAGAAAGATCACATTGGATTTTTTATTGAGCTGGCTTCTAGAGCCTGGCTGTTGCTGTGGAGTACTTGGGGCCTTTTCTTGCATGCCCTTTTACCTGCTCTTTCTATCTGTATGAGTACGCATGGTATGACTGCGTCGTGTTTTTTCCCAGGAATTGAGATCAGGCTCTTTGCCTGATGGAAAGGCAGATTGACTGCATATCCATTGTGTGACACAATCATAGTTACATGACAACATGTCTTGTTTCAAGCATATCTTCTTCTCTGGCTAGAAACCAGGAGCAAATTAAAGGAAATGTCACTTATGTGACAGGAGGCGCAAAGTGTCTCATAACTCTGGCGATCTGCGGGTGCGTCGCACACAGAAATTGTTACGCGAGGCGCTGATTGCTTTGATTGAAGAGCGCGGCTTCGATGCGATCACGGTGGGAGAAATTGCCGAACGCGCGATGGTTAGCCGAGCAGCCTTCTATCGCCATTATCAGGACAAGTACAACCTGGTTGAGAAGATCTTTGAGGAAATGATAGCCGAAGTCATACATGGGATCGATCCGTTGCGCCACTCGGTGATGGAGCGCCTCGGATCTCAGCCCTCAACAGATCCCTGGGGCGAGATCCTCGAACAGGCACCAGAAGCTCATGCTACACCAGAAGCGTGGATAAAGATGTTCGACCATTTCGCGCACTATGAGCGGCTGTATCGAGCACTTTTAGGCAAGAAGGGAAGCTCCTGGTTTGTGACCAGAATGCGTACGTTTATCGCCGACATGCTGAGCACACGTCTCCAGGAACTGGTGGGAGCTCTTAGCCATCAGCACATTGCTGAGAAAAGCGTCTTCGCAAATGGTTTTCTCCCAAATCTCATCAGCGCGCAGTTCATCGAAGCTATTGTCTGGTGGCTTGAGCAGGAACGACCGTATTCATCCAGGCAGATCGCCACATATTCCTATCACTTGATGAGATCATCACTCAGAGAGGCAGGGACATGGGAGGAATGAAAAGCATCAAAGATCGGAACCATCGCCACAACTGTTGGGCTACTTGCGCGTGCCGGATTGCGGCGCAAGTAGCCCTCATCCATCCGCCCACTGGCAAAACCGACGCAGCCCGGAAATTACTCTGCTCTGAGTACGAGGAGCACGGCCCGCGAGCTTGATTTATTTCATAATTTGGGAAAGGGATCAGATACTGACAGTGTTGGGGGGTTGCCCACGGTAGGAACAGGAAGAACGAATTGCGACATCCATCCTCTACCCTGTGATGTTTTGGTTACAAGGAACCACAGAATAAGGAGAAAGGTGTTATGATAGACTATCCGTGAGGGGTGAAGTATGCAGTCCGAAATGAAAGAACTGGATCGCTCATTCGCTGTGCAGCTCGATGCACAGCGAGCGGCTCTGGTTCATCTGTGTCGTCGACTGACGATGAGCGTTGAATATGCTGAGGATCTGGTGCAAGAAACGCTCGTGGAAGCCTGGCGTTGTCGTCACCAGTTGCGCGATCTCCAGTCGCTTTCCCCGTGGCTGGCAGGGATTGCGCGCAATGTGTGTCATAGCTGGCTACGGAAGCAGCGGCGGCGAGCACCATATCTGACCATATCGCGTATTGAGGATGACCCCACAGAAACTCCTGTTCGCAATGGCATGCTTGACGATTTCGATATCGAAATCGACCTTGAACGCAAAGAGCTCATAGAGCTGCTTGATCGCGCTTTGTCTCTGCTTGATGCTGACACGCGTACTCTTCTCGTCAGGCGTTATGTGCATGAGTCTTCGTTGGCGGAGATTGCCAGGTTGCTTGACATTGCGCCGGGAACTGCGGCCATGCGCCTGCAACGTGGCAAGCTTGCTCTTCGACAAGTATTGGCGTCACGTTTTCCACAAGAGATTGCCGCTTACCTGCCACGACCTGTAGAGTCAGTTGTCTGGAAGGAAACAACCATTTGGTGTATGCGTTGTGGGCAACAACGTCTACACGTGCGTTTGCCCACGCGTTCTCATTACCTCAATTTTGTTTGCCCCAGATGTGATGGCTCTGGTGAGGCGGGATCGATTCACTGTCCGCTGCCTGGCGAGATCAAAGGGTACAAACGGGCACTCCTGTATTCGGTCAAGACCTATCAACCTGATAGTGCAGCCCAGACACTTCCCTGTCTTCATTGTCACCGTCCAAATCACATGTATACCTCATTTGCTCGTGATCTCCCTGAATGGGGGCGAGCCTGGAACGTGGAAAGAGGTCCTGAGCACGGATACTCTCTCTATACCTATTGCGATCACTGTATGATCTGGATGATGCTCTTCGCCAGCAGTTTTTTGCTTGGTCACTCCGACCTGCACGCCTTCTGGCAGCACCAGGAGCGGATCAGATTGCAACCGCCTCGCGAGATTGAATATGCGGGCCAGCCAGCACAACTCATTCGCTACGAGAGCGTCAGCACGACTGCCAGTGTTACGGTAGCCTTGTCAAAAGCACGATACCAGGTGTTGCAGGTATATAAGGATCAAAAGGTATGATAAACGAAGAGTTTTTATTAGATGATGCCGGGCGGCGACAGGTTGTGGAACAATTACTCAGCAAGGTGAAGGATCATTACCTTTTTGCGGATGTGGCAGAGGAGATCGTGCGCACACTCCAGAGTGATCTGGATGGAAAAGTGTATGAAGCAATTACCTCTGGGTCAGTGTTTGCTCAAGTGCTCACCGAGCAACTGCGTATGATCGGTCGTGATCGGCATCTGTTTGTGAGCTATTCAGAGCAGCCACAGCCAGAGCCAGCGAAGAAAGAGCGCCACGCGGTTGCTGATGAGGAGGTGGAACAATGGCGTATTGCAGAGTCGGTTCGTCAATTTGGTTTTGAGAGAATCGAACGGCTTGCCGGTAACATTGGCTATCTTGATCTTCGTGGTTTTGCCGAGGCCCGCTGGGCAACGGAAACAGTAATGTGGGTGATGAATATCCTCGGGAATACCTCAGCATTGATTCTCGATCTGCGCCAGAACAGGGGTGGGTGGCCCTCGATGGTTCACTTGCTGGTGAGCTATTTCTTTGCAGACGAAGTGCACCTGGGAGAGTATCACAGCCGTGAAGACCACGAAGTGCGTCAGTACAGAACGTTTCCCTATCTGGCTGGTGCGAAATATGTGAACAAGCCTGTCTATCTGTTGGTCAGTAGACAAACATTTTCTGCGGCCGAGGGCTTTGCCAATCATCTGCGTGCACAAAAACGTGCAATCATTATTGGTGAAACAACCGGTGGGGGTATATATATAGGGCGGCCTTTTTATCTTACGCCTCACTTCCAGGCATGGATCTCTACTGGAGGCATGAGGTCAGAGCCGCTGAGCGCTGATGAGGAGCCGGGAATTGTCCCGGATATCATCGTGCCCTCGGCAGAGGCCCTGACGAGGGCCCATGCTGAAGCACTCAAAAGCGTGTTGGATATCCTGGGTGAGCAACCATATGGCGCGTTGATCGGCCTCAAAGAAGAGGCTGAAGCGGCGTATCAGAAGCTTGCAGACCTTTAAGGTCCAGATTTATTTGTCAGTTGGGATCCAGGGCGTTCCAGTTCTGAGTTGGTCCTCTGGCGGCCACAGAGGCCCTCGCATCGGGAAGAGCGCGAAGAAGAGGAATAATACTGCATCAGGTTATTTCTCGGGCGCGACTGCGGTCTGGCCCGTGTCATCAGCCTCAATGAATTGATCCCTGACCCCTTCTCAATTCATTGTCCCCCCAGACAGGGGCCAGACCGCAGTCCATTGGTTGATACTAAATCGGAGGAAGGAGGAGATCGGAGAGACAAAGGTACGAGAGTCCTTGCAAAAACGGCTCAAAAGGAGGATGATCCTTGTATTCAAAAAACAAAACAGAAAGGATACTCCTCCATGACCAATCATACCGCATCCCCGCAAGACCCAGAAACCGTTTCCATCTCCGATCACCTTGTCCAGTTCTTACACCAGTTGGTCCGTCTCGATCCCTGCGAGCAGGGCTCTCTGCTTCCTCCCCGTGGCCGTCCCCGAACGCTCTCCTCGGAGCATCTGTGTGTATGCAATGGGCACCTCGTCCCCCGAGAGGGTTCACGACCTCGTGTCCTAGAAACAAAGCCACAAAAGCGATAGACTCCTGTGAAAAGTTGTTGAACGCCTTTGACACAGGAGTCTCGCTATGACCGAATCATACTCGCAACGCCTTCTTTTGTATACCCTGTTGCAAACCCATCCTGACTGGCAACAAGCGCACTTGGCCAACGTCACGGGCATGTCGGAGAGTTGGGTCAAGAAGTGGCGTCGTCGTTTGCGTCCCTATGTGCATGCTCCTTTTGACGTGGTGTATGTGGTCTTGCAAGGTCAGCCTTGTATGCGCAAGACTCCACCAGCGCATCTGTCGGTGGAAGAGGTGCTACCTCTTCCTGGCTCATTACCTCATCTGCAAGAACTGGAACGCCCTGGTTGGGATCTGAACAGCCTGGTAAGCCAGATGGATGCATGCTATACTTCAAAAGATGATGTTTTTCATTCGATCTACCTATGGAGATAGACAAGGAGCGGTTCCTATGCCTGAGAAGAGCGGCGTTTCTCACCCACTCTCAACATATTCTGCTGAAATCTTCCCTATCTCGTTGAGTGTGCAAGCTGGTTGGGAGAGCATACAGGGGCAGATTTACCATGCACCTGCACAAGTTGAGAGTGCTCTGGTTCCCGCTATCCCTGATCTTTCGTTGGTCATGGTCACTCACGGAGGTGTATTTCTCGAAATCAGAAATACACATGGCTCCGGGCCATGGAAAGCGCTCTATACCAGCGTGGGGGATTGGTTTTTGATACCCGGGGGTATGCCGTATGAATTTCGCTGGCGAGACAAAGATCTCTCCTCGGGTCCGCTCCAGATACTTCGTCTGCACCTGAGTACGGCTCTTGTCCAACGCGTTTCTGAGCAGCTTGCAGATCGTGATCCTGCTCATGTCGAATTTGTCGAGCGCTCAGGTTTCCGAGATCCATTACTTACCCAAATTGGATTGGCCTTACAACAGGATTTGCAATCCCCTGTATCTCAAGGAAAGCTCTATGCGGAAACGGCTGCGCAAATGCTAGCAGTGCACCTCTTCCGCTACTATCTGACCATAGAGAATTCCATCGAAGAGCCCTTACAACGCCTGACACGTCAGCAAGTGAAGCGAGTTATCGAGTATATACTGGCTCATTTAGATCAGAATCTCTCCCTGGAGGTGCTTTCGCAGCAGCTCGGTTTCAGTGTCTTTCACTTTGCTCGCCTGTTTCGACAGGCAACAGGAGAGAGCCCGCATCGCTTTGTGCTGCTCAAACGGATTGAGGCGGCACAGCATCTGCTCGAAACAACGGACCGCCCTCTGGCCCAGGTAGCGCTTGAGATGGGTTTTCCCAACCAGAGCCATTTCACCCAGGTTTTCAAAAAGCATATCGGCCTCACCCCTCTACAGTACCGACAAGATCATCAAATCAAAGCACATTTTGAATAGCGAGAGCAAGAACACAGAAGAATCCCCTGCTGTTTTCGCCTATCATTGGATTATCACATTGATCCTCAATCTTCCTTGAGAGAACATCGAGAGAACATCGGAACTGAGAGGATCGCTGCGAGCCCGCCTAATCAATGAGATGATCAGGTTGTGACCCAACATTTGAAGGAGAACTCTCCTCAGCAATTGGAGGGTCCAGGGAAAAATCGAGTAGAGACTATCAGGAGGGTCCTTTATGCCACGTATTGAAACGAACGATCATGCCAGCTTATACTATCGCTCGTGGGGGATAGGTAAACCCGTTGTCTTTGTGAGTGGATATGCCTGGAGTGGAGCGATGTGGGAATATCAGATGATTTCCCTGTCTGAACAAGGAGTGCGCTGTATTGCCTATGATCGGCGCGGCCATGGCCGCTCGGATGATCCGGGAGACGGCTATGATTTCAACACATTAGCGGACGATCTCGCCCAACTGCTCACCCAGCTTGATCTCCGCGAGGTCACACTAGTTGGCCAATCGATGGGCTGCTGCGAGATTGCTCGCTATCTCTCTCGTCATGGAGCCAGCCGCGTTGACCGCGTAGCTCTGATCAGTCCGGCTGTATCCTGCATTCTCCAGTCCGAGGAAAACCCATCGGGAGTGCCCAAATTCGTTCTCGATCAGCATCTTTCCTCATTACAGCAAGATCGTCCACTCTACTTAAACGGAGTCGCAATCAAATATAGTGGTCTAGGATCGACATGGCCCTGGCCATCGCTTCTTTCGCCCGAGATGGCGCAATGGGGAGTACAACAGACACTCGAAACCTCCCTCAAAGCCCTGATCGAGACGCTACGCTCTCACTGGGGAACGGATTTTCGCCCCGATCTGCACGCATTCACGATGCCAACGTTAGTCATTCATGGGGATAGTGATCAAAACGCCCCGCTGGAGTCGTTTGGACGACCAGCTGCACAGGCCATTGTTCAAAGTCAGCTCAAGGTCTATGAGGGTGCAGCACATGGCCTGTTTCTGACCCATAAAGATCGCCTCAACGACGATCTCCTGACGTTTGTGCAAAATCGAGGGGTATCGCACTGACCCTCATAGACCTTGAACTGCACGATGGCAGCTAACATGTAGACGGGTAATGCTCGCTCACTGTCGTCCGTTAACATCTGTAGAACTATCGGCGTTTTCCTGATGAAAGACAAACTCAGCCTCAGTTAGAAGGCAGTACCGTATCTTTTCAGAGGAAAACGCCGAAGAGGAGTGAGTGATATAAGGTAGAGACGCAAGCCGCAAGCAATGCTGGCCTACTTCCCTGCTGTCTTACGCATTGCCCCCCACGAAACCAGTAACACGTGGGGGGAAAAATACCTGGGATGGTGCTTTAGCCCATTGAACTGAACAAGCTTGAGGAGGAGAACGTTCTGCTCACACGAGCAAAAGCGGACAGCGCTCCTCCTCTCGACCACCAATCTACGAAGTAAAATAGACTCGCCATGTTGCGACCCGTGCGATGCACACGTCAGCCCGGGTCATGAACAACCCAGCGGATCTTATCAAAGCGGCTTCAGGGGAAATTCCATGTTTTTCTCCAATCCTTCCTCTCCATGCAGTTACCATGTTTTCAATCAACTTGATCAGGACTATGTAGGTCAGTATGAATGGATTTAAATTACCAGAAAAGGCTCTGACTTTTTCTAGATCAAGTTCATTGATTTGCCTCAATGAACAAATTTATGGCAAAGCCTCAATACCTTTTACCGACACCAGGAAGACTGTTCCTTCTCTACTGTCAGGTTGCCTTGCGAACTCGACGACCGCGTTGGCAACCTCTTCCGGTGTTTGCGATGATCCTCTCATTTTGATGAAATCAGTGACTGAAAGACCAGCAGAGGAAGCATACGCCTCGACCGCAGCTTTTCCCAGGTCTGTTTCTGGCATCAGGCCCCCCGGCGCAAGCGCGAGGAAGCGCATATCAAGATCCAAGCGCTCAGCTTCTTGCTGGGCATAACGTGCGATAAACATCTGTGTGCGCTTTGAGCCGGAGTAGCCGCTTGAAAGGGGTGAACCACCGATGGCTGCGCCGCTGGAAATCAGGATAATGGTCGCCCCAGTGGGAAGTGGAGCGGTCAGCGCGGCCTGCGAGAAGAGCAACGACATCTTGACATCGCTATTCCAGTTGCGCGAGAACTGCTCGAAGCTTTGCTCCACAAGTGGTGCGGCATGCGGAATGGCGCCCGCACAGACAATCAGGATATCAGGCAACAGTGTGGCAAACGCTGTCGCGGGAGCGTGCTCGGAGCTTGCATCAAGCGCGAGGACGCGAACACCTGGAAATGCATCAGCGAGCTTTTTGAGCGGCTCTTCCTGCCGCGCGACGGCAAGCACCTGCGCGCCTTGCGCGTGGGTTGCGGCAACAATAGCGCGTCCTACACCTTTACTCCCTCCGACGACGACAACATTCTTGCCGTATAAGCTCTGTGTGTTGACCGTTTCGTCCATATCCTCTTCTTTCTTTCCTAGTCGGCGATTAAGCCACAACTCAGGTTCACAACAGCCGCCGTCATGGCACTGGATTGATCGGACGCCATAAAGGCGGCCACATTCGCAACCTCCGCAAGTGTGGGCAGCCGCTTCAGCAGGTTCAAATTAGCGCTGAAATCCTGGACTGCTTCGCGCGTCAAACCCAGGGCTTCAGCATGAAGACTATACACTTCGATAATCGTCGCCGTCTCTGGGATGGCATCCGACCGCAGGCAGATGGCGCGGATACCCTGCTGTCCATATTCCGCCGCCAGGCTGCGGGTGAGCGCTTCGATCGCCGCCCACGATGGTGCCATGCCTCCCACGTAAGAGGCAGCGGTGCGGGCAGGGGTGGCAGTGAGGGTCAAGATCACACCAGACTTCTTCTCGACCATATGCCGCGCCGCCGCTCTGGTCGTCAAGAAGTGGGACTTCATGTAGGTCATGATGGGAAGAGTGAAGCTCTCAGGTGAGAGCTCGACGAGCGGTATTCCCTGAACTCCTCGCTGAGGAAGCGAGATGGTATTGAGCGAGATGTCAATCCCTCCAGCCTTCTCGACGACAGCGCTCAGGTGTTTCTCGACGGCCAGTTCATCGAGCGCATCGACCTGGGCTGTCTCAGCGACTCCTCCCGCGGCAAGAATGTCGCTGGCCACGGCTTCGACTGAAAGAAGCGAGCGACCAGTCAGGAAAACGTTTGCCCCCTCACGGGCGAAGGCGCGAGCAATCGCCCCGCCGATGGCTCCTCCAGCCCCGTAGATGACAGCATTCTTGTTGGTCAGTAACATATCGATTCTCCAATTCCTTTTGAATAATACAGAACTGTTCTGTTCTCTCTGAGAGTATGCAGAACTGTTCTGTCTCGTGTCAAGGGGAGATGGAACGTCGCAGTGAATCGACACAACTTCGATCTGCCTGGTGCAGATTTCACTTCTTGCAGAAGACGGATCTGCGTGCTACAATAGACACAGAACTGTTCTGTTCAAGAGTGAAAGGTGGAAAGAAATGACAATAGGACACTCATCGGCGCGCCAACGTCTTCTGGAGACGGCGAGCGAGTTGTTTTATCGAGAAGGGATTCGTGCTATTGGTGTCGATACTATTGTCGAGCGGTCTGGTGTGGGAAAGGCCACCCTCTACCGGCATTTCCCCACCAAAGATGATTTGATTGCTGCCTATATTGAGGAAGAGGACCGCGCTCATCTGCGGTGGTTTGAAGAAATCATCGCGGCACCTGATCGTTCGCCAAAGGAACAATTGTTGGCATGGTTCGAGGCGTGCGATCAGCGCATCAAAGAGCCAGGGTTTCGTGGGTGCCCTTTTTTGAATGCCATGGCGGAAATTGCCGAGCCGGAGCATCCGGCATATCAACATGCAGTCCAGCATGAAAAAGCCTTACGAGATCGACTGGCTCAGATCAGCCAACAGGCAGGTGCACGCGATCCTGAACAACTGGCTGATCAACTCCTGCTAGTTGTCAACGGAGCGCTTGCTTCCGCCTCACTCTTCGGCGAGTCTTCCCCGGCGCATCAACTCAAAACGATCGCTGCTCATTTGATTGACCTACAACTTGAGCATACCCAGATAAAATCTTGAGATAAACGTCATATGTGTCTCTATCCTCTTGTAAGAGTAGCGATGATTGTGTATACTCATTACTATGCTACTGTTTACCCATTTTCTACCCAATGTGGAGACGCATCAATGGTAAGTGCACAGAAGTGTTTTTTGCTGCAAAGCTCGTATGGCAAAGCCGCAGCTGTGGCCCAAGGGGCTACTCTGCCCTTTTTGCCTGCGTGCGCCTCCATTCTGTGCGGTCCATAACCTCTTCAGACAAACAGTAGACTGCAACTCTCACCGGCGTATGCAGCAGTGCAACCGGTGCGGGTGTTTGCGTGTTATGACACTGCTTTCCATCCTCTCTTACCCACCCCCTGGATGAATCGCATCTTTCTCGGATGCATCTCAGCGGTTGCTCTTGCTGCTTTCTTATGAATATGGAAAGTTAGAGGAACCGATGAAACTTTCTCAAGTATTCCAGTCCCTCAAGGCTCGCAATTCACCGACGCGGGTCACCCTGCAGCAGTATGGGACGCTCTTCGCAACCTACCTGGGTCCACAGTGGCTCCGGGTCTGCTTTATGGCGCTCTTACTCATCGGTAGCATCGTGTTAGATCTGCTGGGACCGCAGATTATTCGCGCATTTATCGATACGATTCAAAGCAACAGGAGCATGCAGGTGCTAAGCATCATCGCTCTGTTCTACATTGGGGTGGCGCTTGGCCGCAGGCTGGTCGCAGCTTTCGCTACCTACTTCTCTGAAGATGTCGGCTGGAACGCTACAAACCAGTTGCGCGCCGATCTGACACGTCACTGCCTGAACCTGGATCGCTCCTTCCACGCAGCACACACCCCCGGTGAGCTGCTGGAACGGGTTGATAGCAATGTGGAGACTCTGGCCGACTTTTTCTCACAATTTGTGATTCGCATCCTGGGCAGCGGCATCTTGATGCTGGGTATACTGGTGTTGATAGCACGCGAGAATATCTGGTTGGGCACAATTCTGGGCGTGTATCTCGTTCTGAGCAATATCATCTTTGTTTACGTGCAACAACGGGCTACCTCGATCTACCAGTTGCATTGGCAGGCGGAGGCCGAGCTGAGTGGCTTCTGGGGTGAACTATTTCATGGACTGGAAGATATCGCAGCAAGCGGCGCGGGCCGCTATATTATGCGTCGCTACTTCCACTTGCAGCGCCAAGAGAATGCGACTGAGATCAAGAGCATTGTCTTCTGGGCAGGCTTTGAATGCACTGGTTTAATTCTGGATGTGCTCAGCATGCTGATCGTGCTGATCTTGAGCGCATCCTTGTTTGTGCAGGGTATGATCTCGCTGGGCACTCTCGTCCTGCTCCTGACCTATACCGCTCAGTTGCTCGATCATACTTTGGATATCGCTGAGCAACTCGGTACGCTGCAGCAAGCCACCGCCAGCATCGAACGTATCAACGAAATCTACCATACACAAAGCTGTGTCCAGAATGGTCTGGGCGTGACCTTCCCCACAGGCGCGTTGGCTCTGACCTTCCAGGATGTCTCCTTCTCTTACGAGGCCGCGCAAACTGTTCTGCACAACATCTCTTTCCAACTGGCAGCAGGCGAAGTTGTGGGGCTGATCGGACGCACTGGTAGCGGCAAAACGACGCTCATGCGTTTGCTCATGCGCTTCTACGACCCCACATCTGGCTCTGTGTGCCTGGGCGGGCAGGATCTCCGCCAGGCGCATCTGGACGACCTGCGCGCGCGCATTGGGCTGGTTACGCAAGAAGTGCAACTCTTTCGGGGCACGTTACGCGATAATGTGACCTTTTTTGCTGACACTATCCCTGATCAACGCATCCTGGAGGCTATCGAGCAATTGGGGATGAGCACGTGGTACGAGCGCTTACCACAAGGCCTGGATACGGAACTGGGCAGCGATGGCGGCGGGCTGTCTGCGGGCGAGGCTCAACTGCTGGCTTGTATTCGGGTCTTTCTGCAAAATCCCCAATTGCTCATTCTGGACGAGGCTACCTCACGCCTGGACCCCGCGACCGAGAAGGCCCTGACCCAGGCCACACAGCGCCTCATGGCCGGGCGCACGGCTCTTGTGATCGCCCACCGCCTCAGCACAGTTGAACGCGTCGATCACATCATGGTGCTGGAAGATGGGCGCATCCTGGAGTACAACACGCGGGCAGCGCTTGCCTGCGACCCTACATCTCACTACAACCAATTGTTGAGAATGATGAACTCAGAGGAGATGCTTGCATGAAAACGCGCTCTTTTGTTTGGCGGATCATCTCCTTCACGCGCAAAAATTACATTTGGGCGGTGTTGCTACAACTGCCGCGCCGACTCCTGCCACTTGTACCAGCATTACTGGTGCAGCAGATTATTGATCACCTGACGCAGCACAGGCAGCTCGACGCCACTATCTGGAGCTTGCTCGGCTTGATGCTAGGCTATCTGCTGGCACGTGTGACCGCGCTGATGGCGGTCCAGTTCACTGAGCGCCTACCCATGTTCAAAACGGAGACGCTTCTGCGTACAAATCTGCTGGAACATCTGCTGAGCCAGCCAGGTGCTGCCGCCTTGCCTCGCGACAGCGGCGATATGATCAACCGTTTTCAGAAGGATAGCGGGAACCCTGGCTTTTTCCTGGTAATGGGCGCCTTTGTCTTTGGCATGAGCATTGAGACGTTGGTTGCGCTGTTTATCATGGCGCGTATCAACATGCAGATCACGGTTATCGCCGTTCTCCCGTTGCTGGTTGGGAATATCATCGTCAACACGCTGGGCAAACGTGTTGAACACTATCGGCGCAAGAGCCGCGAGACGTCCAGCGCGGTCAGCAACTACCTCGTCGACATGTTTGGTGTGGTCCAGGCCATTCAGGTGGCCAGCGCGACTCCCAATATTGTCAGGCGCTTTCATGGTCTGAACAATCAACGCCGCGTGGCCTCGTTGCGCGAGAATCTCTTTAGCAACGTGGTCCTCGGCGTGTTCGGCACAGGCATTGCAAGCATCAGTACTGGCCTGATCCTGCTGCTGGCTGGCAGCTCCTTGCGGACTGGCCATTTTACCATCGGCGATCTCACCTTGTTTATCGCCTATATGGGCGGCACGATTGGTCGCTTCAGCGATGAAATGATTGCACAGATTACCAGATACCGCCAACTTGCAGTGGCGCAGGAGCGTCTCACAGAACTCATGCCCGGAGCAACGCCAGCCGCGCTTGTCACTCCTGGATCTTTCTACCAGCAGATTGCAACGTTCGACACGCCAGTGAGTATGCCCCAGATCGAAGAGCGTTTAGAACAGCTGGAGGTACACAATCTGAGCTACGCGTATCCGGGTACTGAGCGAGGAATCACAAACATCAACCTGCGTTTGGAGCGTGGTCAGTTTGTGGTGATTACCGGGCGTATCGGTTCCGGCAAAACGACGTTGTTGAGGGTAATACTCGGCTTGTTAGCGAAGCAGGAGGGTGAGATCCGCTGGAATGGTGCGGTGGTGAACGATCCTACGGCGTTCTTTAGGCCGCCACACAGCGCCTATACTGGGCAAACGCCTCACTTGTTCAGCACAACGCTGCGCGAGAACATCACCCTTGGTCTGCCGCTCAATGAGATCCAGGTCCAGCGGGCAATCCACACGGCGGTTATGGAACGGGATGTGGAGATGCTGGCCGATGGCCTGGAGACGATAATCGGTCCCAAGGGCATCAAGCTCTCTGGTGGGCAGGTTCAGCGCACGGCAGCGACCCGCATGTTCGCACGCTCATCTGAATTGCTGGTATTTGACGATCTCTCTAGTGCTCTCGATGTGGCTACTGAGCAGCAACTCTGGGAACGCCTCCTGGCACGGCAGAAAGAGGAACATCCCATCACCTGCCTCCTTGTCTCGCATCGCCGCGCCGTCCTGCAGCGCGCTGATACCATTCTCGTTCTCAAGGAGGGTCGCGTGGAGGCGAGCGGCACTGTCGCCGAACTTCTGCTCACCTCTCCTGAGTTTCGCGCTATCTGGTCGAGCGGAAGAGAAGAAGCTTCTGTCTAACGCAAAAGAGCCCACTGATGATATTCCTCCTGGAATGTCATCAGTGGGCTTAATATCCTCCGCTCTCTCCACATCGCTGATACGGAGGTAAATCCCTTTTGTGGGACTGAGTTCTGCTTCGTCAAAAAGAAAAAGAATTCGTGTGCTCATAGCCTTTTTGTCTACATGAGTCTGGCACAGATCTGGTGCTTCAAGCCCATCAGCAGGGCCCTTGCAGGTCTTATAATGCCGCGTTATTTTTTGAGTAATCTGTGCACCTCCAGGTGCGCCACCGTTTCCTTTACAGGCACATCTTGAGAGTCTTGCGGGTTGACCCAGAACGTGACCCACGGCAAGCCAGCTAATGATTTCTGTTTGTTGATGCTCCATTTCTCAAGAGCCTCGAAACCTTCTTCCGCAACCAGGCGTAGGTCGGCTGGACCCATCACCTCGCGATCTACTTCCTCAGAAACAACAATCCTCTCAAGACGACGATGACAGATCTGGGGCAGTGTGGCCGAGATGCCTTCTGGGAACGTACCAACGTGCATGCGAGGGTCATCGCTTCTCGCTTCTTCCACGACGATGCCAACCTCCAGAGCAAGCTGATGGTTTGACTTCTTCTCGTAGTGCACGTAGACCATCATCACAAACTCTATCAACGGTTGGATACCCTGCCGTTCCAAGAAGGCTCTTACCTCGCCATAGAGCGTATTGATTGACTCTGCAAACGAGCTTTCGGGGATCATCGTGTGAGTACTGATCATTGGGGCAGCTGAATGGCCACGTTCTCTTACCCGTCCCCAGTTGCTGCGCGTGCGGTGTTCTGGCCGCCAGATATTTTCCGGTTTGGTGAGATTGTCCCCATTCATCACATATGTCCCGGCTTCCAACTGGTCGGCAAAGGTCGCCAATAACTCATGGAAGCTTGTCGCAAGCACCCTGGTCGGGCCTACCTCGTGATCGAACGAAATAATCTGCCCCACCTGGCCTCCTGCTGCGGGAGCCAGGTCGATACACCAGTGGTTGCCCGCTCCATCACCCGTGAGTGTGAGCCATGCTGGATGCCACCAGACCGGTTGAATGGGGCCGGAGAGGTACTCAGGCTTGCGGATCAAGTCATATCCCAGGCGGTCTTCCCAGCCGATTTGCCCCTGGAACATCCCTGAGAGATCATACAGGATCGACTGATCCATCAAGAAGCTTCCCTGGCTATAGCCATTATGTCTGCGGTACGAAGCTTTGACATCTTCGGGAATGATCAGCCCTCCCATGCCTGCCTCAATTTCGCGAATTTCTTCATCTGTTATCCCAGGTTTCAGCGCTTTCGCAATGTCTGGCGCGTTCGCTGCTAGCCAGTTTTCGATACGCTCCCAGAGTCTGTCTATTGAATCCATGCATCACTCCTTTTTCTCTACTCTCATTTAAGTTTGCTCTCTTTCTTTTCTATTCTCATCTATGCAGAGAAAAAGGTTACCATCACCTAACTAAATGGGGCCTCGACATAAAAAGCTCTAGATTCCGCTAGCAGAGGTCAAATCGTCGGGGAGAGGGCCGCCGGGAATAAGCTGGACGGTGATGGCCGAAGGCGTCATACTAGAAAGGTGTCCTCCTTCTGAGAAAAAATTTGAGGTTTCTTCTCTTTTAGGAGGCACTTTTTTTCTAGGATAGCAAACTTGGCATAGATTTGTGCTAGCGGATCATTCCCTCACTCCCCATCGCCATCAATCTCCAGTAGAATTCTCCCATGTCCTCGGCAGAGGGAGAGAGGTCGTGGTTGAGCCACCAGAAGAGGAGGCCGAACAACGCTCCAGCGGCGGAGGCCGCAATGATTTCCCTTCTTGCCGACGATGTTTTTTCCCTGCTCAATGGCTCGACGATACGCCGTTGATAGAGCTCGGCAAAGTACGCTCTCATCAAGTCTCCTATGCTGGCGGGTCCCGCTTCTCTCAGTAGCGCTCGGTAAAGGTGCTGCTGGTGTGCCACATGATGAAACACACGGATGCTGCGGGTACGATAGAGACACGTTTCTTCTTCGTCAGGCTCAACCTCTTGCCGCAACTCGTCAATGAGCGCTTTGATACTGGCTTTCAACAACTCCTCTTTGTCTCGGTAGTGCAGGTAAAACGTGGTCCGTCCGAGATTCGCTTGCTCCGTAATGTCCTGGATCGTGATAGCCTCGTACCCACGTTCAATGATCAGGGCAAATAAGGCGTCACGCAGCAAACGACGCGTGCGCTGGATACGACGATCTAGCGATGGATCTCTGTGTATCTCTCTTCCTTTGTCCAATTCTCAACACTTTCTGCAGTTCTGTTCGAGATCTTGCGCAAAGCCGGTTTTTTCTTGACCGCTTTGTTCTGCTCGTCCTACAATACAGTTCTCACCAGAGTGAACGTGATGTTCAGTAGTGAGGGCTTTGTCGATGAGTATAGCACTTCCACCACTTGTGTGGAAGGAGAGAAGGAGTATTTTGCGAACAATGGGCAACACACTAATTCTTCCCGGTATTTCCCACCAGTCGATCAAAACAGACCGACTCAGGACGGCGTACCTCCAAGCAGGCGAAGGGGAGATTCCTCTCATCCTGCTACATGGCAATTGCGCCTCATCCTTCTTTTTCCAGGATTTCATGCTGGCGCTCGCCAGAACAGGACGCTACCGGATCTATGCTCCCGACTTGCGAGGCTTCGGCTACAGTGAGCGGCTGCCAATCGACGCGACGCGTGGGGCATGTGAGTTCTCCGATGACCTGGCGGCACTGATTCGTTACCTGGAGATTCCCCCTTTCCACCTGTTCGGATGGTCCCTTGGGGGCAATGTGGCGATCCAATATGCTCTCGATTACCCAGGGATGGTGCGTTCCTTGATTCTCCAGGCGACCGGTTCGCCCTTTGGTTTGGGTGGAACACGAGATGAAGATGGAACCCCGATCTGGCCAGATTTCGCCGGGAGTGGCGGCGGCGCGGCAGCCAGTCCTGAGTTTGTGCAGCGGTTAGCCTCAGGAGATCGGGGCCAGGACCGTTTTTCGCCTCGGACCATCCTCAAGATGCTCTACTTCAGCCCTGTATTTGCTCTTGCTGCGGAGCAGGAAGAACGGCTGCTCTCGGCGTTGCTGATGACAGCGGTAGGGCCAGAGTATTTTCCAGGGGCCATCATTCCGTCGAGCTACTGGCCACTGGTCGCACCAGGGGAGTGGGGGATGAATAACGCTTTCTCTCCAAAGTATCTCGACCAACGTGCCTTCATCACATTGCGAGAAAAGCCTCCCGTTTTGTGGGTGCATGGAACGCATGACCAGATCGTCTCTGATACCTCGCTGATTGATTTTGGGGTTCTGGGACAACAGGGGCTGGTGCCAGGCTGGCCTGGGCTGGTGGTCTATCCACCGCAGCCGATGAAAAAGCAGATCCACAGGTTCTTACGTACTTATCAGGAGCATGGTGGGCGCTACCAAGAGGTGGTCTTGCAGGAGTGTGGGCATACCCCACATCTGGAGAAACCAGAGGAGATGCTTCAGGTATTGCTGGCTTTTCTTGAGGAACAGGAAGGTTGAAAACAGTCAGAGAAAAATATGCTTGTTCTATTTCTGAATCTACCAGAGGAGATTTCGCAATAGCCGTGTCGCTCAGAGCTATTGCGAAATCGCAAGCGAGAGTTTTATCAGTCCATTCAAGCCAGATGGCAAAAGTTCTGCCCCGTGACTCTGATTGGATCACAACAGCATGGTTCATCGACGCTGAACTGTCTTGAGAGACGAGAGCTCTCAGCGGTTATGAAGCTCTTTGCTCTGCTCTCCTCTAGACAATGTCACATAGCTGTTTTTGGAAGAAGGCCAGCACCTCACGAACATCTATCCTCCAGTCGTTGTGGAGAGTGTGACCACCGTCAACAGGGACAAATGTCACATTGGCGCCAACTGCTTTGAGCGCCTCATATAACAACACGGCTTGCTGGAAGGGGACAATATCATCTTGCGTGCCATGAATGATCAGAAAAGGTGGGACAGCGCTGGTGATGTAGGAAATAGGATTGGCACAGCGAGCCAGTTCCATCCGCTCCTGTACAGGTCCACCCAGGAGACGCGCTTCTGGCGAATCTGGAGCATCGTGCCACCCTCCCATACGCAACAGGTCAGTAGGACCAGAAAGAGTAGCGACGGCCTGCACCTGGACCGAATACCTTTCAACAACGGGGGTGTCTTCTGGAGTCTGTCGGTCCCCGGAGGTTCCCAACAGGGCAGCAAGATGCCCACCAGCAGAGTGACCACAGGCACCTATGCGTTGTGTGTCGAGGTGGTACTCCTCGGCATGTTCATGCAACCAGCGCACGGCCATCTTGATATCCTCAATCTGAGCGGGAAAGATGGCCTCGCCACTCAAACGATACTCAATACTGATGGTAAAAAAGCCTTGCTCTGCGAAGAAGCGGTTATGTTCAGCTTCCCTACCCCCTTGATACCACCCACCTCCATGAATTTGGACGACCACTGGCATGCGGTTCTCTGGCAGTGGCTCTGGTCGCATGATATCGAGCAATAAAGGCTTTCCATCGTTAGTTATGCCATAACAGATATCGGGAATGATGATGGGGGTAAACGAAGTAGGACTCATGGTCAAGCTCTCCTTACATAAACCTTTCTCGAAAAGGTCAAAAGTTCGATAGTAAATGATGATACTGGAAGAAGGTGAGCAGCCAGAAACATGAACGAAAAAACGCATGTGCCGCTGAGCGTGAGGCAGCTTCAGAAACGAGGTCGAGAAAGGGAGATCAGTGTATCTGAGAGATGCTGACCAGGAGCCAGAAGCTGCTAACCCGTTAACATGCAGAACGAGACAAAACAATATATCGGTTGCATTGCGGCAACAGTATTGCTTTTCAATCACATGCACTGGCAAATGTTAGCGATGGTCAGGCATATGATAGCTCCTCGGAATTTTTTACTTCTTTACGAGAATACATGAGTCCGAACAGAAAATCAAGACGCGAAACTGCGCCAACGTCTCCTCTCCAGACACACTCATCGGTGCTTAGGCACGAGAATATGATTTTAATGGTGCTCACAGAGCTTTCGTTTGTTGATGTAGGGTAGGTATTGAGGGAGTGATGATTTGAATACTTGAGGACTCTGGCAACCTTTCGTACCGAGAGGCCTACTTTCAGTAGCTCTTCGATCCGTTCTTGATCTGCGTCCAACTTGCTTTTCTCCTGACGCTCTGCTACAATCCATCAAAGCAATTTGATGCAAAATATTTTGATGGAAAAGAGAGTAACATGATAGGTACGGTCTCCCCTCCTCCTATTCTCAAGCTGGTTGCTCATGAGATACGGTGGGCTATTATCCGCGAACTGGCGCACTCAGATTATCGCGTCCAGGAATTAGTAGAGCGCCTGGCGTTCCCACAAAATCTGGTATCCTATCACTTGCGAAAACTGCGCGAAGGCCATCTGGTGAGCGAGCGACGCAGCAGCGCAGACGAACGTGAGGTGTATTATCAGCTTGATCTCAATCACGTACAGGAGCGTTACCTGGCCGCAGGTTTCCTCATCCACCCCGCAATCGCCCCCTCAGCAGATCACGAGGGGCGACAAAAGTCTTTCTCATCCGCATCTGGCGCACGAGTTCTGTTTCTGTGTACGGAGAACAGCGCGCGATCCCAGATGGCGGAAGCCCTTCTCCGTCATCTGAGCCAGGGAACCATCGAGGCCGTCAGTGCAGGAAGTCAGCCAGCAGATCGGATTCATCCGCTGGCCCGACAGGTTATGGAACAACAGGGTATTGATATGCGACAAGCCGTTCCCAAACATCTAGACCTCTTTGAGGATCAGCACTTCGATGCCATCATTACCGTCTGTGATCGCGTCGTAGAGTCCTGCCCCGACATGGTGTGTGGACACGAGCCGATCCACTGGAGTCTGGCTGATCCAGCCGCTGTCCAGGGCACCGATGCAGATCGGCTGACGGCGTTCGAGCAGACCGCAGAGCACTTGAGCACGCGTCTTCACTTCTTTCTTCCCGTCCTGGATCTGGCGCAAAGGAGTCGCAATGCACAGTAATGATTCACCCACCGTCGCTCCTGGTCCAGTTCACCTTCGTGCGTATGTGGCAGAAGGACTGGGCACCTTTGGTCTGGTCTTTGCTGGCTGCGGAGCCATTATGATTGATACCCTCTCTCATGGGGCTGTAACTCATGTTGGCGTGGGCCTGGTCTTTGGGCTGATTGTCACTGCTATGATCTATGCCTTCGGGCATATCAGTGGCGCCCACTTCAACCCGGCAGTCACGCTTGCGTTTGTGCTCGCGCGCCATTTCCCTGTCCGGCGGCTCGTTGGCTATTGGCTGGCTCAACTGCTGGGTGCGGTGCTGGCCTCGCTCTGCTTACGGCTGCTCCTGGGCAACGTCGCCATGCTTGGGACGACGCTTCCCGCAGGCACAGGGGGAGCCTGGCAATCGTTTGGACTGGAATTCCTCCTCACCTTTTTTCTGATGATCGTTATTATGGCGATGGCAACAGACACTCGCGCTGTTGGACAGGCTGCAGCCCTGGCGATAGGCGCGACCGTCAGCCTGGAAGCGCTCTTTGCTGGCCCAATCTGTGGAGCGTCCATGAATCCCGCTCGGTCGCTGGGTCCGGCACTGATCAGTTGGACCTGGGATGCCCAGTGGGTCTATGTCCTGGCCCCTCTCGTCGGGGCCGTTGCTGGAGCCCTTGTCTATCAATGGGTCCGGCAGGGGCATCCACGTTCCACCACTGATGACGCTCTCAAACCGGTTGAGATACCATCTACCCAGGAGGAGACCACCTATGTCTGAAGACCACAGTGCTTCATCCTATCCATTGCGAGTGCTCTTTCTCTGTACTCACAACTCATCGCGTTCCCAGATGGCCGAAGGACTGTTGCGTGCTCGTGGGGGAGCCAGTTTTGAGGTCATGAGTGCGGGAACCGAACCGGGTATCGTCCATCCCCTGGCGATCAAAGCGATGCAGGAGAGTGGCATTGATCTTAGTGAGCATCGTTCCAAAAGTCTGGAGGAGTTTCGTGCGCAACCCCCAGTTGATCTGGTGATTACCGTGTGCGATGAGGCTGCCGAAGCGTGTCCCTATTTCCCCAACGCGAAACGGCAAGTCCATTGGGGCTTTGCTGATCCCAGTCGCGTCCAGGGAAGCGACGAGGAGCGCCTCGCCGCCTTTCGCAGGACGCGCGATCTCATCACCACTCGTCTGAACTTCTTCCTGACACATGCACCGTTCTCCTCCCTCGATGAGGCATACGCCGCAGCGATCGCGACGATGGAGCCAGGAGTATGAGCCTGATCGCCAGGGCACAACCAGAAGATGTTCAAGCGGTGCTCACACTCCTCACGCGTTGTGGTCTTCCTCAAGCGGGCCTCTCAAATGCTCTGGAGAGCCTGCTCATTGCCCGCGAAGGCCATCAGATCGTGGGATGCGCAGCGCTGGAACTGTATGGATCGGTGGCGTTGCTGCGATCGGTCGCCGTTGATCCTCTCTCCCGCTCATCGGGGCTCGGACACCAGATGGTCGAAGCGCAACTGGCCTATGCACGCACTCATGGTATTGGGCAGATCTACCTGCTCACCGAAACAGCTATAGAGTACTTTCCCCGCTTTGGTTTTCAATTGATCGAGCGGTCAGCCGTCGCGCCAGCGATTCGCACATCGGTGGAATGGGAAGTCGCCTGTCCACAGAGCGCACATGTCATGGTGGTGCAACTGGGAACCGGGCACGTGTAGAGGATGCGTCCTTTTGGCGCGTGCTCCGTCTCTGGTGATAAGAACACAACCAACGAGAGGAACACCGCAATGGACACACTGACTGAGCAGGCGTGGGAAGCCTTTCACACGCCGCTCCATTCTTTTATTCGCCGCCGCGTGGCTGATGACGCAGTAGCCGAGGATCTCTTGCAAGACGTCTTTCTCAAAATTCATCAGCATGGGAGCCACCTGAGAGATGCGCGACGGCTAGAAAGCTGGATCTACCAGACTACCCGCAACCTGATTGTGGATCATTATCGCAGCCGTCAAAGAGCGCTGACGTCCCTGGATGCAGCATTGGACCTGGAATTGCCAGAGGACCTCCCTGATGATGATGTCGTGAGCGAACTGCTCCCGTGCGTGCGTGCGATGGTCCTGGCTTTGCCGGAACAAGATCGTCAGGCATTAATCCTTACGGAGTACCGGGGCCTCACCCAGAAGGAACTGGGCGAGCGCCTGGGGATTTCTTTGTCTGGGGCAAAGTCACGGGTTCAACGGGCGCGTGAGAAACTCAAGCAAGAACTGCTGGCGTGTTGCCACTTTGAGCTGGATCGTCGCGGCCACATCCTCGACTATCAGCCTCGCTGCGACTGCTGCGAGCAATCGGCCTGTTGCAGCGACACCAACGCAGATGGGGACCCTGTGGTGCGTCCTTTTTTGCCATCCTCCGTCTCTTCAAGTACAAATAAAAGCGAAGGGCGTGGTGCTCTTCTGCCCGTGAGAAATGGAAAGGAAACGAGCAAATGAACACAGTTCCCCAGAGTGATGAACAATTACGACAAGAGGTAAGTGCCAGGTATGCGCGAACCGCCTTACAGGTGCTTGGTACCACAGAAACCAACACTGCTTCTTGTTGCGGTCCAAGCTGTTGTGGGCCATCAGAAAAGGCAGAGACACCACCGCCAACAGAGGCATCCTCTTGTTGTGCATCAACCTGCTGCTCTTCTGATGTGAGCCAGGGCAACCCGATTACCTCTCACTTGTACACCCAGATGGAGTTGGGCGAGATCCCGGTTGCGGCTGCCCTGGCCTCGCTGGGATGTGGCAATCCGACGGCGCTGGCCGAACTGATCCCCGGCGAAAAGGTCCTGGATCTGGGCAGTGGTGGCGGCATCGACGTGCTGCTCTCAGCAAAACGCGTGGGACTAACAGGCTTCGCCTACGGTCTTGATATGACCGATGCCATGCTCGCGTTGGCGGAGCGCAACCGAAAAGAGGCAGGGATTGAGAACGTCCAGTTTCTCAAGGGCATCATTGAAGCCATCCCACTCCCGGCAAACAGCGTGGATGTTGTCATCTCGAACTGTGTGATTAACCTCTCAGCTGACAAAGGGCAGGTCCTGCGCGAAGCCTATCGAGTCCTGACTCCGGGCGGTCGTTTTGCGGTCTCTGATATCGTCGTGCAGGGGGAACTGCCACCCATCCTGCGCCGCGATATGGAGTCCTGGGCCGGGTGCGTGGCTGGCGCATTAGAAGAAGAAACCTATCGCGCGCTTTTACAGAAAGCCGGGTTTGTCGAGATCGAGATCGAGATTACACGGCGCTATTCGTTGGATGATATCGCTTCCAGTGGCGCGAGCGCTTCTGTGACAGCCCTCTCGCCAGAGGAACGCACCTCCGTCGATGGCCGGTTTATCAGTGCCTTCGTCCGTGCACGCAAACCCGAAACTCTGAGATAGTTACGTGTTTCCAGAGATTCACAAAAGGGCACCTTCTCTTTTGTGAATCTCTTTTTTCTCAAGATGATGGGATATAATGCACAGAGATGATCCTTTGGCTTGCGGGTTGTCCGCGAGCCTTCATACGTTGTGTGTTTCGAGGACCAGAGGAGATCTCGCATGCGTGATGGACCGACGGGAACGATTACGTTGCTCTTCGCCGATATCGAGGGACCGACGCTCCTGCGGCAAGACGTGGGTGAGCAGTATGCCTGTGTGCTGGCCGAGTGCCGACAGCTGCTGCGCACAGCTTGCCAGCAGGCTCACGGCTACGAAGCCGATGCCCAGAGAGATGCCTTGTTCTTCGCTTTTGCGCGTGCCGCCGACGCCGTCTCGGCTGCCGTGGTCGCCCAACGCGCTCTAGATTCCCATGTCTGGTCCAATCACATGATGGTGCGCATGCGTATGGGGCTACATACAGGGGAGCCACAGCGGATTGATGAAAGGTACGTAGGCCGGGATGTGCATCTGGTGGAGCGCATTCTGCAGGCCGGGCATGGCGGTCAGGTGCTACTCTCGCAGGCCACTCGGCACCTGATGGAGCACAACCTGCCTGAAGGGGTGAGCTTGCGAGACCTGGGAAAGCACCGTCTCAAGGACTTCCAGCAGCAGAATCGGCTTTTCCAGCTCGTCATTGCTGACCTGCCCGCCGATTTTCAGCCTCTCTTGACCCTTGATCCCCATCCTCATCCTCTGCCTATACAGCCTACCCCATTCATTGGGCGCAAGCGGGAAGTCGCCGCTGTGCAGCGACTCCTGCTGCGCGAAGAAGTGCGGTTGCTGACCCTGACCGGACCCGGTGGCAGTGGCAAAACGCGGCTGGCGTTGCAGGTGGCCCCCGAACTCCGCAACTCCTTCCCCGATGGCATCTCGTTTGTGAATCTGGCTTCCATCCGTGATGCCGAACTGGTTGCGCCAACTATCGCCCAGGCGTTGGGTGTGAAAGAGAGCCCCACCCAGGTTCTGGGGGAACAGTTGCACGCTTTCCTACAGGAGAAGCAGTGTCTGTTGCTCCTCGACAACTTTGAGCAGGTGATGAGTGCTGCCAGCATCCTCTCGGATCTGTTGGCGCGCTGTCCACAACTCAAGCTGTTGGTCACCAGCCGTGCGGTGCTCCACCTTTTAGCGGAGTACGAGTTTGCCGTCCCGCCGCTCTCGCTGCCCGATCCCACCCACCTGCCCGAACTCGCGACGTTGTCACAGTATGAGGCGGTGGCGCTCTTCAGCGCACGCGCCCAGGCACTCCAGCCCGAGTTCCAGGTAAATAATACGAATGCCTCGGCGATCGCCGAAATCTGTGCCCGCCTGGATGGCTTGCCTTTGGCGATTGAACTGGCCGCGGCTCGCATGAAACTGCTACCGCCACCCGCACTGCTCGCGCGCCTGGAAAGCCGCCTGACAGTGTTGGCGGGTGGCGCGCGAGACGCACCGGAGCGGCACCAGACGTTGCGCAAAACCATCGAGTGGAGCTACCGCCTCTTAGACGCTGATGAGCAGCGACTCTTCCGGCAACTCTCCGTCTTTGCTGGTGGCTGCACCCTGGAAGCTATTGAGGCGGTTTGCGCGGCTGTTGATCCCCAGACCCCTGCCATCTGGCAGTTGGATGCGATAGCCTCCCTTATTGACAAGAGTTTGCTGCAGCAGACTGAGCACGAGACCGCAGATCCGCGGCTGGTGATGCTGGAGACTATCCAGGAATACGGGCAGGAAACGCTCGCTGCCGCTGGAGAAGCGGAGGTGACGCGAACCGCTCATGCTCACTATTATCTGGCCCTGGCAGAAACAGCGAAACAGGCGTGGAACAGTCCGCAGCAGGCGGCATGGTTTGCGCGGCTGGAGCAGGAGCAGGGCAATCTGCGTGCGGCCACGAATTGGCTGCTTGAGCAAGGAGAAACAGACGGGGTTTTCCGCCTCTTAATCGCTCTCTGGTGGTTCTGGTATGCCCACGAATACCGACGGGAGGGGTGGAACTGGCTTTCGCGGGCGCTGGAGCAATCCGCAGGGGGAGAGGTGTCGCTACGGGCCAGGGTGCTGTGGGCTGCTGGGAGCCTGGCCGGTTCCCTGGGTCACTTTGAGCAGGGAGAAGCGCTGTGTCAAGAGAGTCTGGCATTGTTCCGCAGGCTTGCAGATATGCAGGGGATGGGCGAGGCCTCCTTCCATCTGGCCCATCTCACGTTCGCGCGGTGGGACCTGGCAACTGCGCGAAGGCAGTTCGAGGAGAGCCTGGTATTCTTTGGAGAAGGAGGCGACAAGACCCTCATGGCCTGGGCGCTGGGTGCGCTGGCGCTGGTCGTCCTCTACCAGGGGGAGTACGCCAGGGTCCAACCACTGGCAGTACAAGCAGGTGAGATGTGCCAGGTAGTGGGCGACATGACTGGGATAGCTATGTCGCTCATCACTCAGGCACGTGCGGCGTTGTGGCAAGGGGAACTCGTGCAAGCGCAGACCCTGGTAGAGAAGAGCCTCGCAAGCGTAAGGGAAACGAGCATCATGAGTGCGCAAGCGCTTGCTCTCGCTCTCCAGGGGGAGATTGTTCTCGCTCAAGGGGAGACGGCAACCGCGCGCCTGCTGATGGAACAAAGCCACGCACTTTGGCAGGAACTCGGCAATCAGGGAATGCTCGCCTCGATAGGCTCTCTTCGCGGAAAGATCTTCGCTGCGGAGGCGGACTACACCGCCGCAGGCACCGCGTATGAAGAGAGCCTGCGGAGAGGTCTGGCTGTTGTGGATCTGGTCCCTACAATTGAAGGTCTGGCTGCCGTCGCTGCGATACAGGGTAAGACAAGGTGGGCAGTGCGACTGTGGGCTGCTGCGGCAACCCTGCGCGATTCCTATGGAACACCTCTACCACCCCTCTTCCGGACTGACTACGAGCGCTCCCTGGCTGCTGTCCGTACCCAACTAGGAGAGCAAGCCTTTGCGCTGGCCTGGGCCGAGGGACGTGGCCTGACCTGGGAGCAGGCTCTGGCAGCCCGAGAAATCGTGGCGATTTCGCACGAGACTACACCCCTGGCGAAATGGCCATCTCGCTTTCCTGACGGGCTGACAGCACGTGAAGTGGAGGTGCTGCGCCTGCTGGCTCAGGGACTCACCGATGCGCAGATTGCCACGCAACTCATCATCAGTTCACACACAGTCAACACTCATCTGAAGGCGATCTATGGGAAAATCAAGGTCTCCTCGCGGAGTGCTGCTACCCGCTATGCTCTCGAACAGCACCTGGCCTAACTTGTCTCTCCCCACTTATCGCTTGCCTGCTTCAAGGGAGCCTCCCTTGCCCGCACACGCCTGGAGGAAGCTTGAAGATACCTGAAACCTCGCCATATAATACCTTGTTCAAGGGATGTGTTCTGGTCAGCTCTCACGTATACTCTCACTCAAACGGGAGATGCGTGACCCGCGGGGTCGGTCGGCAGATCATGATGGAAATCGCGCACCAGCACCGTGGAAATACCATCGTATCAAGGAATTGTATCAACAAAGGAAGAAGAATCGCATGAGAAACATCATTGTTTCCGAATTTGTGACGCTGGATGGCGTCATGGAAGCCCCAAACCAGTGGTCTTTCCAATTTGGCAGGAGTGAAGAACAGTTGCAGTTTAAATTCGAAGAGCTGAAAGCCTGCGGCGCGCTTCTGCTGGGACGAGAGACCTATCAAGGGTTTGCCGCTGCCTGGCCCACCATGCAAGGAACCGGGGAGTATGGGGAGCGCATGAATAGCTTACCCAAGTTTGTGACCTCCACCACGCTCTCGGAAGTAGAGTGGAATGCCAGCCTGCTTAAGGGCGATCTCGCCGAGGAAGTCTCCCAGATCAAGCAGCAACCGGGTCAGGATGTGGTGATTTTCGGCAGTGGAGAGTTGGTCCATACCCTGATGCAACAGGACTTGATCGATGAATATCGGTTGATGGTCTTTCCTGTCGTGGTGGGCAGCGGCAAGCGTCTCTTCCGAGAGGGAAGTGAGAGGAAGGTGCTGAAACTGGTCGAGACCAGGACCTTCAGTTCTGGCGTCATCTTGCTCATCTATCAACCGGATAGGTCATAGCCGAAGCTCACGTTGTACATCCTCTCCTGGCACCTGCGTTCCAGAATGACAACACTCTAGAGCTCAGGTGACCTGGATATCCTCTGGGCAAAAACTACTGAAATGGGCAGCATTGAGGAAGATGAGTATGTTGATGGCAAGAATCTCTGCCAGCGGATCTGAGAAAGGATGAAACTGTGGATCATTCCATGCTTGAGCGGCTCCTGCGGGAAGCAGGAGTTCCCGAATTACTTGATGTGCTTGTCGAGCGACTTGGTCCGACAGACCTCCAGTCCCTGCTTCTGGAGGTCTATCGACGGCGTGCGAGCACGATCACCCCCAGTCAACTTCTTGAGCGCTATGAGCGAGATCGCTTTGTGCGTCCATCCCGTGCAACTCTAGAAGCGCTGACTGATTTTGACCGCCTTATCTGGTCGCAGCTTTCGGACGCTTACACTGCCATCGAACTCTCACCGGTTTGTCCACTCGGCACGAATGCTGCTATAGCGACCGTCGACCAGAACAAGGTCCTCACCACGCTTCGCAATACCGAAGTCGTGGCCGACGCAACCAACGTCCTGGCCCTCGAATGTGCTTCACGCCGCCGTCTCCTGCATACGGATCGGCAGAACCGAGAACGGGTCCGGCTCTGCACCTCACATCGCGTGGTACGTGGGCAAGCCTACAAAGTGGAAGGAGCGCTTCCTCACTTTCGTCTCCTCGCCCTCTGTGTTGCTGGCCGCGACGAGGGATCGTTTCGGTTCGAGACCAGCACCCTTCTCGAACAGATTGGCTTTTACTTGCGCGTGTTGCGTGAAGCCTCCCAGTTTGGCTACCCTGCTCATCACTTCCGGGTCGCCATCACTGATCTCGAACAAGGGCGACGGGAACAGGTCCTCACTGAGCAGGTGCTCTCTCCCCTCGCGGCCAACCATTCGGATATTCTCTGCGAGCTTGATCCCAACAGGGAGACAGGACGTGGCTATTATGTTGGTGCCTGCTTCCATATCTATGCAACAAACCTGTTGGGAACCGAGATGGAACTGATCGACGGCGGCTTCACGACGTGGACCCAGCAACTCCTCAGTAATGCCAAAGAACGACTGCTGATTAGTGGTCTCGGCACCGAACGTTTCCTCAATCATTTTGGCACCTCGAAGCCTGGCTTATGATGGAGATCAAGGAGCTTTGTGGATCTGTCCCACTTTTGGTGATGCTGAATACGTATGGATCAAGGTGTGGACAGACGTGAGACGCATTTCCTACAGCTTTCACTGTTTTAGCTGTCGTGGTGGGCCTCGCCTTGTTTGAAGGCACTTTTCATCACCAAAAGTGGGACTGAACCGCTTTGTGGGAGGAAATATGCGAATTCAGTGGGCGGTAAAATAGGTAGTAGCTCTATATTCATTTATCAATCATCTGCTCTCAAGACAATAGGATCGCGCTTCTTCTCGAAACACGCGAAGCCATTCATTGATAGCAACTGGCAATGGAGCAACGGCATGATGCTGGATGAGCAGGCTTTCTCGGTGAAAACTGGGCATGTGTTGCACAGAAAGCTCTACCAATGTTCCTGTTTTCAACTCATGTTCGACCATGGTTCGTGTTAAAAATGCGACTCCCTTCCCTCTCATCAGTAAATCATATGCCGTCTGAGGCGGAACCTCAATGGTAGATGACGGAGAAGTGGCAAGAAGATGGGATTGCCACTGTTTCACCTCAACATTCCAATCAATCAGAAAAAAAGGAGAACCCTGGTTTACAATATCTTGGAGGGTTACCTGTTCTACCTGGGTAAGTGGATGTTGGGGATAGGTTACCAGTGCCAACGGTTCTTTTAAATGGAGAAGAGGGGAAAACTCCGGATGAAAAAATGGTCCAACCACGAAGCCAAGATCAACATAATGTTCATGGAGCATTTCACAGATTTCTCGGGTATGACCGGTATGAATGACCACATCAATGTGAGGATACTGGCGATAAAAATGTGTCAGAGCTGTGGCAAAAAAACCTGTTGCCAGCGAGGGTAAGGTCGCGATTCTGACCTGTCCTCTCTCTCCTTCCCTGGTCCGCCTCGCGGCATCTACTCCTGTCGTCATTGCGCGAAGGGCTGTTTGCGCATAAGGAAGAAAAGTCTGTCCAAGTTCTGTCAAAAAAACACGATTGCCTCTACGCTCAAAGAGAGGTCCTCCAACCTCTTGTTCAAGGGCACGAATCCGTAAACTGATCGTTGGTTGGGACACCTCCAATTTGCGTGCAGCTTTGCTGAAATGGTTGTACAAAACGATGTGATCAAAGGCTTGCAATTGGTGCAGATCCATAGGTGGAACCCCCCCCTTCTCATAAAAAAATCTTATCGAGAGTATAGCAGATATTGGCTTGTTTTATCGCCGGGTCATTGCTATGCTAAGCAGAGTTGATGAGAAAGGAAGACACAATGATCTCGGTAAAACACGTTTTTGATACGGTTCTGAACAAACACTATCCGCGTCCGAAAGGTGTGATAGGGTGGGTCGCTGGAGAAGTAATGGTGCGCCAGCATAGAGCAGAGACGGAGTGGACGGTGCACCTTCTGGACATTCAGCCCACAGATACAATCCTGGAGGTTGGTTGTGGAGCTGGCCAGGCAATCAAGCTCACAGCAGAGCAAGCAAGCAGAGGACGCGTTGTGGGAATCGATCTTTCAGAACAGATGGTGCGATCCGCAACCAGACGAAATGGAGCGGCGGTAAAGGCTGGACAGGTCATGCTCTCGCAGGGTACCATAGCCGCTTTGCCCTGTAAGGATGAGCAATTTGAGAAGATCATGACGATCCACACCCTCTATTTCTGGCTGGAACCACACGTATCTTCGCCTGCTCTGCGCGAACTCTATCGTGTCCTCAAGCCAGGAGGCCGAATAGTGCTGACGCTTTCTACCGGCAAAGTCAATGCGCAAGGAGAGGTCGAGGTGTGGGAATCACTTCAATCGGCACTGGAGGAGCAGATCATACCCGGCATGCAGCGAGAAGGCTTAAAGAATGTACGTATAGAACAAGGTCCCACCTCGCGGGGATATACGAGCATCGCAGTCATTGGCGAAAAGGAATACCGTTAGTAAAATCTTTGATGCGCTCCTGAAAAGTCTTACCTATCTGGCTCTTCCATCATTCGTGATTGATTGAACTGCTTGCTGATTGCTCTCTTCTGTCTTCATTCAAAACTCATGAAAAGCGGGCGTAAACTGTCCGCTTTCCATGGTACTCTACGAGAAAGAAGAGACAAAAAGGAGGCCATACGATGACTGAGGACAACTTTACCCTCATAACGTACTATGCTATCTGGAAAGAATATCAGAAGCACATCAGAGAAGCAATCGCACCACTTACCTCCGAACAGCTTGCATTGCGTGCCGCTCCTCATCTGCGCTCCGTTAGTGAGAATGCGTTACACATCATCGGTGCTCGTACGGGCTGGTTTATGCTGACCCTGGGAGAAGAGGTTGGCGAGGAGCTGAGTGCATACCTGAAGCGTCACAAAGGTTCACTCCAAGAAGGAGCACCCATCCCAACCGCAGCCGAATTGGCTCTGGGCCTCGATCTCACCTGGCAATTCATAGCTGGTTGCCTGGCTCGCTGGAGTCCAGCCGACATGCAACAGACCTTTCCAGATGAAATGGACGGCAAACAGGTGTATCTGTCGCGCGCCTGGATTGTTGGGCATGTACTGGAGCATGATCTGCATCACGGCGGAGAACTCTCACTCATCCTTGGTATGCATGGGGTTACAGCGGATTTCCCTGGCTAGCATCTCTGTCTCTTTAAGGACATACATGGTATTGTGCTTATCTCCTGAAAGAAGAGGAGAGGGAAGGACACACTCTGGTTCAATAGCTTCAATGAGCTGAAAGGAATGCAGAATGGACACTATGCTCAGCAAACCCCAACTCCTTACGGAATTGCACAATGAAAATGCCTCCTGGCAAGCCTTGCTCGACGAGATTGGCGAGGCCAATATGACACAGCCAGAAGTTGCTGGTGGCTGGTCTATCAAGGATATCGTAGCCCACTTAACCGAGTGGCGACGTTGGTCAGTCAGAGGCTTTCAAGTCGAACTGAATTATGAACCAGAATTTACACCGCCCTGGCCGCCAGCTTTGCAGAGCGATGATGACATCAATGCCTGGATGTATGAATCGCAACGAGATCGTCCATTAGCCGATGTGCTCAGCGATTCACGTGAAGTCTTGCAACAATTGGTAGAGGCCCTTGCTGCCTTTTCTGAAGAGGAACTCCAGGACCCTCAACGTTTTTCATGGCTGGCAGGAGAGCCATTAAACGGCAGATTGTTCTTTTCTCACTTTCACGATGACCATGAGCCCGATATGCGGGCCTGGCTCGATAAAGTCAAGAGAGACAGGTAACAGAGAGAGACCTGCCCGGGATATGTGAAAAACTTGAATGGTTTTCAGACGTATCCCGTTTTTCATGCGGTTTCAAAAAACATACATATCTGGTGCATTACCCATTATGAATGTGTTTCCAGAAGCTTGTTTCGCCAGATGGCGGCCTCTTCAAGCGTTCTGAGATCGTTCTGGATATCCCCAGGTTTTCTTCCTTGCCCGATCAGATATCCCATCAGTGGCACGTTTACAAAATCAAAGATATATTGGAATTGCTGAACTAAAGGTAAGGCTTTCCTTTGTGGCTGGTCATCCCCAACAATCACCACAAACGCCCGTTTTTTTGTGATCTCCCCTTTAAAGTTCAGCGATGGATCGCGGAAACTCTGAGACCAACGGTCAATGAAATTCTTCATCAATCCTGACATCCCATACCAGTACACAGGGGTGGTAAAGATAAGAAAATCATGGGAGAGAACTTGTTGGAGAACGAGACTATAGTCATCATCTACCGTATCAAAACCATTGGGGTCATGTCGTTGATCCACAATTGGCTGAATACGATAATCGCTCAAATGAATGGAAGAGGATGAAGTCCCTCGAAGGAGTTCTTTGGTGAGTTGTTCGCTATTTCCATTTTTTCTCGATCCACCATAGATTGCTACAATTTTCATTTGTTCATTGCTCTTTTCATTTCTTACTTGCGTGAGGAAATATTCACAGATTCACTCAGTACCCTTTTACTGTTTGGTCGGTTTACCTAATTACTGTACCTCTTTTTTAACTCTTCTACAAGTCTGATGGAGAGTGGTCGATATTTCTATAGACGACGAACCGGGAGTGGGCCATAATAGCTGCTATAAAACAGTTTTCAAAGGAGAGAAATGATGCGAACCTGGGTTGATCCTTTCATTGGCATCTATAGCGGACAATGTTTATGTGGTCCATATCTGCCTTACAGTCTGGTACGTCTGGGCCCCGATACGATCGTGGGACGACAATCAACCAACGGATATGGGTATGGTGTTGATGGGCGTATTGCTCGCTTTAGCCATACCCATGTCAGCGGCACAGGCGGGCCGAGCCGCTATGGCAATGTAGGCTTTACGCCGTTTATCGGCCCCGTTGATGCCTGGCGTTCCTCGCCGCTTGCCTATCATCCTCAGGATGAGTATGCGGAGCCCGGTTATTATGCCGTGAGCTTACAACCGGAGGCGATTCGGGCCGAGCTAACCGTGACCCCGCATGTCGGCGTCCACCGCTACACGTTCCCTGCTGGAACCGGTGGTGCCCATCTGCTCATTGATGCGGGCGCGGTGATCCAGTGGGAAGAGATGGCTCCCATCCCCGTGCTACCCGGTGACAAACCAGGTGAGTGGACGCAGGAGTATACCGGGGCCTCGGTTGGTGGCTCCATTGAGTGGCTCTCTCCGACCGACCTTGTTGGGCGAGCCGACTGCCAGGGCGGCTGGGGACATAATTATCCCTATTCGGTCTTCTTTGCTCTCCATTTCGATCAACCGGCGCGTGCACAACAGTGCGCGGTAGGGATGGATCGTGTGAGCGGCCCCATCGCTGTCGGCCCTCAGAGCAAAGCCATCGCCACCTTCCGCCTGCCGGACGATCCAGCGGAGCAACCGCTTTGCGTCCAGGCCTGGGTCGGTATTTCCTATGCGAGTCTCGCCCATGCCTGCGCCAGCCTCGCCCGCGAAGTTGGCTCAGACCATGCTCAGGCGACCACCTCACCTCGGCAATCATCCCGACATGAATCTACTGCATCCGCTCAAGCAGAAAGCTTCTCTCCCACACTCTCATTCCTCCCTTTTGATCATGTGCGCACCGCCGCCGCTGCGACCTGGGATCAGGCCCTGACAGCAATCACGGTGAAGGGCGGGAGTGTCGAACAGCGCACACTCTTCGCGACGCTTTTTACACGTCTGGTCTGTATGCCCACCGACCTTGGTATCGACGACGAGCATAGTCTCTGGCATTCGGGAACGCGCCAATTTACCGATTTCTACTGCTTTTGGGATAGCGTGCGCAATGCCAACCAGCTCATCTCTCTGTTTGATCCTGAGCGAGAGGCCGCCTTTCTGCTGGCCGCCCTCGACATCGCGGAGCATCGTGGCTGGTTGCCCGACGCCTGGATTGCCGGTCACTATGGTGTCAGCCAGGGCGGAAGCACGATTGATATTCTCTTCTGTGAGGCGGCGCTCAAGGGGTTGCCGGGTCTCACACGCCAGGACTATCAGCGAGCCCTTGCCTTTATGCGCAAAAATGCGCTGGTGCCGTCGCCCGACCCGGTACACTTTGGGCGCGACCTGCGCGATCAAGACCGGGAGCCTCCCCTTGCGTACATCTCGACGGATGTCCCGCGTTTCAGCGCCTCCAAACATCTTGAATACTGCTATCAGGACTGGTGCGCTGGTACGCTGGCGGCCTGGTTGGGAGAGAGCGAGGTGGCCGAGGCCGCGTACGCTCGTGCGTCCAACGTCTGGAAGCTCTGGCGCGACGACCTGCGCTGTTTCGCACCGCGCCAACCCGATGGGTCATGGCTCACTCCATTTGATCCGGACCAGGTCAAACAGCAGCCCCGATTGGTCCCATACTTCTATGAGGCGACAGGCAGACAATGGTCGTTCCAGGTGTTTCATGATTTTGCGGGGCTGGTGCGCCGCCATGGGGGACCAGAAGCTTTTGTGGAGGTCCTCGATGCCTTTTTCGCTCAGGGGCACTATATCCAGAAGGAGACGCTGCTCCATATCCCCTATCTCTATCACTACGCTGGACGGCCCGATAAGAGCGCCGAGCGTGTCCGTGCCCTGCTCGCCCGTGCCTACCACGCGACCCGCAATGGGCTGAGCGACGACGAAGATATGGGATGCCAGAGCGGTTGGTATCTCTGGTCAACAATGGGGCTCTATCCCGTGATGGGTCAGGATCTCTATCTGATCACAGCCCCCACGTTCACCGAGATCCAGATCAAGCTGGGCAACAGTGGGAAGCACCTGCTCATCCAGGCCCCCGAGGCCGGACCAGCGTATGGCTATGTCGCCGAAGTCCGGCTCAACGGGGTGCCACTTCAACGCTCCTGGCTCCATCATGCCGAGATCGCGCAGGGTGCAACACTGACATTTACCCTCAGTCCATCCCCCACGTCATGGGGATATGGCATGACACCACCGATACTCCCCCTTTCTTGATATGTTAGATTCTCAGCCATCATGTGTATAACACTGACGCAATAATGGAGGGTTGGCAGAGTGCCAGAAGCGTGCTTATAAACAGGAATGGATCTGAGCCCGCTTCACCTGCTTTGAGTGGTGTGCCCACGCGCTAGAGAATGGCAAAAAGCCTCAACTTCGTACTTGAGAGTTTTACATGAAGCCTGGCACTATTTTATACACCATTGTCCCTTCCCGGGATTGCTGGCATGAGACGCTCACGAGCAACGTGCAGAAAGTTGTGTAAAATGGGCGAAGCGTTGTCTGGGAGCCAGGCCAGGGCAAGATCATATGCAATGAGTTCATAGAATCTCTCTCATCACTTAAAGCTGTTATCTCGACTCTAGGTGAGATAAGCCCAAAGTATCCAATTATCTCACCTGGAAGGTTCTCGTGAGAGAATTGTGCATCCCGGGCTTATCTCACTTTGATCAAAGTATATCCTTGTGTTCTCAAGCGTCGTGGAGAATTGACTTGATCATTTTGCCACACTGACACTCAATCGGACTTCACTGCACTTTTTCGTCAACTCCTGTTAAACGTTTTGGAGGTTTGAAGCAAACTGTGTATCGGTTGTGGATGGAGAGAGTTGTACGCCATCTGAGACAACTGGTAGAACAGTTCCATTGGCAATTTTGAATCTTCCTGTTGGGCCACCTGAGATGCGAAATTTTCCCGGTTTGTACTCCTTCAGGAAAAGAATGACTTGCTCACCTTTTTGAAACAGAGGATCATCATCGACTTGATACGTAACATTCTTGTACTTTCCACCAGTCTGGACTAGTGAGATTTTTGCCGGGATATCCTCATTTTGAGGTTTTGATATGATTTGAGTGATTGAAACAGTCACAGGTGTATAAACTGGCCCATCAGTAGGTTTGTATGTCGTCCCAATCTCAGCAATGGTTCCTCTAACCACAACATCTGAGTGCTGCTTCAGCTCTTTTAATGATGTATAATACTCTGCCCAACTAGTATGCATCGTCACTGTTTGCGATGATGTTTGTGAAGACGATGCTTCTGAACAAGCACTCATCAAAATCAGGAGACTAAGCATGAGCGCAAGGCTACCAATGATCTTACCGCTTCCCTGTATCTTCCATACGATATGTTGCCAGATCAGCATGATTTTTCCTTTCTCCATTCATAAAGAGGCGCAATACGCTTCTTATTAGAAAGATGATATTGAACGGTACTTTGTTCCCTATTCCTATGAACGTTGATGCTCTGTTTTTACTACCCATGTAACATTATGCAGTCAGCTTGTTAATACAGGGAATTGATTCCATTTACATCATCATTTTGAGGGGTGTTGACTCTACAGCCGTTGCGTGAGGGAGTACCTATCCCAACCGCTACCGAATTGGCTCTGGGCCTCGATCTCAGCTGGCAATTCGTGGCTGATTGCCTGGCTCGCTGGAGTCCAGCTGACATGCAACAGACCTTTCCCGATGAGCTGGACGGCAAACAGGTCTATCTGTCGCGCGCCTGGATTGTTGGGCATGTACTGGAGCATGATCTCCATCACGGCGGCGAACTCTCACTCATCCTTGGTATGCATGGGGTTCCAGCGGATTTCCCTGGCTAGCGTCTCTGTCGAGATAAGGACATACATGGTAGTGTGCTCATCGCCTGAAAGAAAAGGAGAGGGAAGGACACACTCTGGTTCAATAGCTTCAATGAGATGAAAGGAACGCAGAATGGACACTATTCTCAGTAAAACCCAACTCCTTACGGAATTGCACAATGAAAATGCTTATTGGCAAGCCTTGCTCGACGAGATTGGCGAGGTCAATATGACACAGCCAGAAGTCGCTGGTGGCTGGTCTATCAAGGATATCGTAGCCCACTTAACCGGGTGGCGGCGTTGGTCAGTCAAACGCTTTCAATTCGAACTCAATCATGAACCAGACTTTACACCGCCCTGGCCGCCAGCATTGCAGAGTGATGATGACATTAATGCCTGGATTTATGCATCGCAGCGAGATCGTCCATTAGCAGATGTTCTCAGCGATTCACATGAAGTCTGGCAACAATTGGTAGAGGTCCTTGATCACTGTGATGCAACAGCCCCAGAGGGGGGCGACGGCGAGCAAGAGCCTGATCAAGCGCTCGTTCTACGAGTTTCTCATCGCAATGGCCTGACATTGACCATCCTACGACCATGCGTGAATGAAGATCTAAAACAACCGCCAAGTACAACCATCCTTGTATAGTTGGAATGGACGTGATGTCAGTGACCCACTTCTTATTTGGCTCTTCTGCCGTAAATTCCCTATTCAAAAGATTGGACGCAACCGGATGAGAAGGATCTCGCCGTGTGGTGAGCGCTCGCCTCCGTGGCCGTTTCGCATACAATCCGGCCTCGCGCATCAGCCTGGCGACGCGTTTGCGAGCAACACGTCGCCCACGGTCACGTAACTCTGCGTGTAGCCGCGGGCTGCCATATCTGCCCTCATGAGTACGAAAGTCCTCTCGAATCTCTTCTGTGAGCTGGGCATCTTCTCGTTGACGTTGACACAGCGGACGCTTTCGCCAGGCATAAAAGCCGCTTTCCGAAACAGCGAGGACGTGACACATAACAGCAATCGGAAATTCCTGCTTATTCTGTTCAATAAACTGGTATTTTATCTGGATTCCCGCGAAAAGATGCCCACAGCTTTTTTTAAAATATCACGCTCCTGTTGAACCCGTTCGAGTTCGCGCTTGAGACGGCGATTCTCTTCTTCAAGATCACTTTGATGTCCTTTGCCTGGGAAGGCATCTGTGCCGTACTCTGCCAGCTCCTTGCGCCACGCGTGGATCGCCGAATCCGAAATCCCCAGCTCACGGGCAATCTGGGTGACTGGCTTTCCACTGGTTTGAGCCAGCCGCACAGCTTCCTCTTTAAACTCTTTTGTGTAGGTTTTTTGAACCTTTGCCATGATGATCCCTTTCCTGATTTGATCAAGTATATCTCAGCTTCCTGGACTCTATCAAATCGGGGCAGGATCAAGGCCCGCCCGGGATACGTCAAAAACGTGAGTAGTTTTCAGACGTATTCCGGGCCTACTCAGCGTGTCCATTTTGGAAATCCGTGCCTCTGTGGCACTCAAAGGTGCCTTTCAGAAGGATCGAACGGTGTTCTACCATTTCGCACTCAGGCTTCCCAGATCTCCAGGAGATGTCCATCAGGATCGTGGAAGAAGGCTCGCGTCTGGTTGTTGGAATGAGCAGGTGGAGTGATAAATTCGGCTCCGCGAGAGCAAAGGCTTGTATAGGCAGCCAGACAGTCAGGAACCCGTATGCTCAGTTCGCTCATGATCATCTTGTCGTTGAGAAGGAAGTTGGTCTTGTCTTGCATCGAACCACCAGATGCTGACAGAAGAATCTGGCTGCCTGCGAAACTCAGAAAACAGAGGATACCAGGTAGCTCATGCACTACCGTCGCACCCAGAACATCGCAATAGAATGCGAGTGATTGAGCGTAATTGTGGGTTACAAGTACATATCTGAGCTCTACCCCGTCTGTTGGGAAGTCATTAGGGAGTGCGGTTCTTTTTTCCATAGCGTTGTCCTTTCCCGATGCTCTTCAGACCCGTGTGAGTTTTTCCGGATTAGCAATGATGCGGATCACCTGAATCTGCTCATGCTCTATATCCATATCTATGACGTTCCAGGCGAAACCGTTGACGCGGCCAACCAGCGCAACCTGACCGTTGACCTCTCTAATCTCGAAATGAATATTTTCCGGCCAGAAGTGCTTTGATCCCAGGCTGAGACGAGCCACTTTTTCACGTCCATAAATCGGAAGCAAGGTGGCAGTTCTGGCTTTCCCGCCCCCATCTGACCACAGAATGACATTGTCGGAAAGCAGATTAGTCAGGGTGATCATTTCTCCGCTCTGCACTGCCTCCAGAAAGCTGCTAAGCAATTGTCGATGCGTTTCGGGGGCGGGTTTGAAGGGTGTCCGCTGCGCGACCAGGTGTTGCTTCGCCCGGCTGAAGGTGCGGCGACAGGCTGTTTCTGTTTTCTCAAGGATGCCAGCAATCTCACCAAACTCATACTCGAAGACTTCGCGTAGGAGGAAAACAGCTCGCTCGAATGGTTGGAGTTTCTCCAGAAGTATCAGAAAGGCCAGTGAGACCGACTCTTCTGTTTCGACACGCGTTTCGGGATTGGCTGCTTCGGGCCTTTCTTCTGTGAGAATCGGCTCCGGTAACCAGGGGCCGACGTACAGTTCTCGCTTCCTGCGTGCGAGCTGGAGTTGGTCCATGCACAAGCGCACCAGAATCGTGGTCAGATAGGCCTTGAGCGAGTGAATGGTCTGCGGGCGTGCGGTCTGATAACGTATATACGTCTCCTGCACCATATCCTCTGCATCCATCGCACTCCCAAGCATGCGATAGGCGATGGAAAAAAGATAGGGTCGGTACGTTTCGAAAGATTCCACTCTGTTTCCTCCTGGAATTGACTTCTGAGAACAGGTACTGTCTGTCTTTGCCGTATGCTGGATACTTTCTTTCCTGCGGGAGAGAGCAAACATCCAATAATCATTCTGCTTAGCTAATTGTAAGCCGTGGGAAGGACGCAGCGCGCCTAAGCAGGTATGGAATCATCTGCCGATGGATCATGCCGACAGCTGCCCAAAGCGGGCGAGCCAGGCGCTGCGTGTAGAACACGTTGGTGGTCAAAACTACCGTCGAGCTTGCAACTCGCAGGATCAGTTGGGCAGTCATGAACGTCGAGTGCAGTTCGAGGCGGATCGCGTCGGGTTCCCTTGAGGCAATCCGCCAGCCAAAAACGTGATCGGACGATGGCCTTGGCCCGAGCCGGAGGCCCAGCACCCACCGCCATCCCAGCAGCAGGAACCAACGCACCAGGCGTGGGGCATGCTCGAAGAGGGCGCGCGACCACTGCTCCGCTGTACGTGTATCCATACTCGAGGTCTGCACCTCGAACGCATCGCTATAGTCTGACGGGTTATCGGTGGTTCGGATCTCCTGATCTGCTGCAATGCGATGCACGCGTATCAATCTGCTGCTGCTCATAGAGTTCCCCCTGTGTTTGCCATCTCATCACATCTATTCAATGGGCGTCCTTTGAGCTCTTCTTCCGCGTAGGCATACTGCCCTGAGTTCCTTCATTTAGAGAAGGGGCCCGCGCTGATTGAATGGTGCCATTTCTTCGCCTCCTCTCTTTGTGTGTGTTATGAGGCTCTCACCATCTCATTTTTCTCGACAAGCAGGCCCTGTTCCCTAACTGTTGGGATAATCCTCTTAGCCAAACGACCTCATAGGGTGCTTTGGATGAACTGGTGGATAACGCGAGCGAGTTCGACTGGTTGGTCAAGAGGAATGAGCGTAGAGCTATCAGCGATCTCAACCAATTGCCCGTGGGGGAGCATTTCGGCCAGCCTGCGCCCGTACTCCAGAGGCATCACGCGGTCGTCGGTGGCCCAAACCACCAGTGACGGACGGTCAAAGCTACGCAGGAGTTCAGCTCCCGCAAGCATGTCCCCTTTCTTGCTTGCACGCAGATATTTGGTCAGATCACGTCGGATTTCTCGTTGGGTCAGGATTGGATGCAACCAGGTGTCAGTCACTACAGGAGGAATCGGACGTTTTGCCAGCCAGCCGTAAGCTATTGGCAGACGACGCAACGCCCGCAGGCGCATGGGCTGGGCAAGGGCATTCAGTCCACCAGGCAACCGTGCCGTAAACGTCAAGACGTGTCCGGGCAAACCCGACGGGAAATTCTCCAGAGCTTCACACGAGGTGATCACCAATCGTGCCAGGCGCTCAGGATACAAGCCCGCCGTGACCTGGAAAATTCCCAGGTCGTTGCCGATCAGAGTCACCTCGCGCAGATCCAGAGCCTCCAGGAATTCGGCTTGAAGCTTCGCCAAGCCGTTTACGGAGAGATCTGCGTCTGCCCGCATGGGCTGCCGATGACTGCCAACAGGCAGCGTCGGCACCACACAGCGATAGTCGGCGTGCAGTTCACGAACGACATGACGCCACACTGAGCCATCCATCAGCAGCCCATGCAGCAGCACGAGAACGGGACCATTGCCACCCGTATCCTCGTACTCGATGATCCCCGCTGAAAGTTCGATTTCTTGCATATGTTTATCTCCTCCATAGGCATTATTCGCTTTAGTGCCTGATTGTAAGCTGATGCCATCTTCCTTCAAGGAGCCTCCCTCCTTTCATTTGGAGTTGAGTCATCTGTGCTATTTCCTTTCCAGCTCAAACAGTGGATGAGTGAGTACCGCGCGCTCAAACTCCTCAAGGGAGGAGTCTGCTGCTACGCCATAATAGTGAGCGAAGGGGTTGCCGCCTTTGACATCTTCTCGCAATACGAGCGCAGCCTCTTTGGGAGGCAGTTCTCTGACGTTGATTGTTTCAGCACGACGTCCACGGGTGAGGATGGCCTCTCTCGCTGCTCGCAGGTTGCGCACCCAGTCCACGATTCCATACACAGAGCCCACATAGCTCTTCCCATTCTGCTCAATAATCGCGATTGGGACTGTACGCGGTTGCCCACTTTTGCGCCCGCGCACTGTGAGCAGATACATGGGATAGCTTCCGGTTCCTTTGAGTTTGATACCCGCACGTAGCAGAGTTGTTGTCAAAACATTTGCCACACGCACAAACATTGGGGCCTGATTCTTTTTTGCCATCTATTTCTTCCTTTTCATCTTTAGATAAAGCATGTCTTACTCATCACAACGTGTGATTATCACATGTAAAGAGGGTTGAGGTATCCTTTTTGGGACAGCTTTTCTGTCTGGTTTTGGCCAATAGACGCACTCAAAGAAGCTGGCTGTGAGAAATGGTTTGTGGACAAGATGACCGGGTCAAAAGTGGAGCACAAAAGTTTCGATGAGTCCCTCTGTGGTAGAGGGGTATTGCGCTTTAGAATTCTCCATGAAGCTGCTCTGATCTAGTCTTTAAGATATGGCCAACCTTCTGGGCTGTATGCTGTTGTATCCAGGGCTGCGAACCAATCGAAATCGGTGAAGCTCTGGGCGTTGAGTGGTTCTGTATAGCTTCTGTTCTTCTTGCTACCAGAGCGAAGCGGAAGAGATGCAAGGTTCTCTACGGGAAGTGCTTGATGCGTGGGAATAAAGCGCACTGGCCCGGGCACGGATGTGAGCCGCGCCTCAAGCGTCCCGGCTTCTGGCTGACCAATCCCGTGAACAGGTGAGGAGCCTACGGCTGAGCCAATCACAGCATAGCGACGGCCAAAGAGTTCATGCAGATGCGAGCCAACAGGCCACCAGATTACTGTCTCATTCCCCCATTGCCATTGCACTTTTCCACGCTTGAGATGGCTATTGTGGGCAAAAATCAAGATGTTGCCTCGACCCTGTTCACGGGAGGCAATATATGCCAGATTCTCAGCCATCATGGCGGCACGTATGCCGAGCAGAATGGCCTGACGTTTCTCAGATGGTTGCGCTAATGCTGCATGGTAGTTCAGAAGCTGCCGGGCTATCACCGCGTAGTGAACAGCCTCCCGATAGCGACGCCCGTCACTCTTTGCGACCAGTTCGGGTCGACGCACGTGTAGCTCTGAAATCAGTTCCTCTGTCTCGATCCGTAGTGTCGTTGCCTCCTGCGATCGACCTATCGATTGTGTCGGGTCGAACGTGGCCGCCGGATTCTCCCAGGCAGCGTCCTGTCCCAGTAGCGGGTCAATGCGATGGCGATACTCCTGACCGAGGACCTCATCAACTGAACTGAGGTAATCAAGCACAAAGTGGAGTGTCTGGCGAGGACTATCTGTGATCATATCGGTCGGGCTATCAAATCCATAGAAATGAAGCTTCCTCTGATGCGCTGGATCAGCATTGTAGTGTCTCATCCATTCGACCAGTTCTCGATTCGCTTCAAACTTTCCGAAGCCATGGCTAAATCCAGCATCCTGCACCGCCTCATAGGAGGCCGGACCGTGGCCAAGCACATAGTCGTTGACGATGGGTCCTTGAGGAAAACTGCTCTCAATAGCGATAGCGCTGTAGCCATGGGCTTCGACAAGGCGCTGGAAGAGCTGGTTGCGAAGGAGAAGCAGCTCTTTTCCTCCATGAAGAGCCTCTCCAAAGCCCAGCAATGTCACTGAATCGTCAAGTGTACCGATCATGGTATCAACAGCGGCATTGAAATCCAGACGAGAATCGAGCGAGCATGGGATCGCTTCATGGGCAATCCACTCATCGAGGGTTGCATATACTCCTGCTGCGTGCGTCATTGGTCTATCCTCTCTTGTTTTCACGATACAATGAGAAACCTTCTTTGCCTGCCTCAATCTCCCATGCTCTCCTCTACAGTTGAGAGTATGAGAACCTGGATACACAAGAACCTGCTCCAGGTGGTGATAGGTCGTACAGAAGGGTGCATGCATGCATCTTCGATCCAAGCTGGCCGGGCTTTTTCTGGATCATGCCTCTACTGTATAACACTGACGCAATAATGGAGGGTTGGCAGAGAGCCGGAAGCGTGCTTATAATAAACAGCAATGGATCTGAGCCCGCTTCACCTGCTTTGAGTGGTGTGCCCACACGCTAGAGAATGGCAAAAAGCCTCAACTTCGTACTTGAGAGTTTTACATGAAGCCTGGCACTATTTTATACACCATTGTCCCTTCCCGGGATTGCTGGCATGAGACGCTCACGAGCAACGTGCAGAAAGTTGTGTAAAATGGGCGAAGCGTTGTCTGGGAGCCAGGCCAGGGCAAGATCAAAGGTTGAGGTGACGTCCTGAAGTGGACGATAAGCAACCCCCGCATTACGAAGCAATTGAGATGAAGCAGGAACGATAGAAATACCAAAGTTTGCAGCGACCAGACTAATAATAGACTCCCAGCCTGAAGCTTCTTGCCCCAAATGCATATGAAAGCCAGCACTCTGACAAAGACTCGTCATCTGGTCAAAGAGACCGGGATTCCAGGCGCGAGGATACATAACAAACGTTTCTTCGCATAACTGGACCAGCGCGATCTGTTTCTGCAACGCGAGAGCGTGGTCAGTAGGAAGAACTACGACCAGCGGGTCACGGTGAATAACCTCTAGATGGAGCGAAGCGTCAAGAAGAGGCGGATGAAGAATGCCTACCTGAATCCAGCCTTCGTGGAGCGCCTGCACTTGCTCGATAGTCACCAGATTATGCAATGGTGTTTTGACGAACGGGTACTGTTCTCGGAACGCCTTAAGGACGGTTGGTAATACCTCTGTGATTGCAGTGCCAACGAAGCCGACATCCAATTGTCCAAGAATGCCATTGTGGGCCTGGTGTGCGACTGCAATGGCGTGTTCTGCCTGGGCGATGACCTTTTTTGCTTCATCTAGAAAAGCTTTGCCTGCGGGAGTCAGTTGCACGCTTCTTCTGGTGCGAACGAAGAGCGGCACACCCAGTTCGTTCTCCAAACTCTGTATTTGCTGGCTAAGCGGCGGCTGTGCAATATGCAGAATCTCTGCTGCGCGGCTAAAATGGAGGTGTTCTGCAACGGCAATAAAATAGCGTAAGTGTCGTAGCTCCATGTGTTTTTATATCTCCTTCATATCAGTATACTATCTTTTATATATTGGACAGATAACTTCATTTCTCCTATACTATCCCCATCAATGTATTGAGAAAGCGAAGAGCAAACATGAAGCAACGAAAACGTACTATTCTTATCACTGGCGGAAATAGCGGCATGGGGAAAGCCATAGCAGCAAGGTTCGCGAACGAAGATACTTCCATTGTTATTCTTGGGCGCGATCAGGATACGCTACGTGCCACAGCTTCGGAACTTGCCCCACACGTTGTCTGGTATCAGGCGGATGTGAGCCAACGCCAACAGGTCCAAACGACTGTAGCGTCTATCGTTGAACAATGGGGGCAGATTGATGTCCTCATCAACGCGGCTGGCTTTGTGCGTAGCGTCACAACTGATATGACGCTTGACGAAGCCGAACAGGAGTGGGATGCCGTGTTGGATACAAACTTGAAAGGGAGTTTCCTCATGACCGTTGCTGTTGCTCCCTATCTGGTGAGGCCTGGTGGGCGGATTATCTACATCAGCTCGATCGCAGCCTTTAACGGTGGTAGCCGGGCTGGTTCAACTGCCTATGCCGCAGCTAAAGCAGGGCTACATGGTCTGACGTATGGGTTTGCGCGAGAACTGAGCGCTCAGGGGATCACGGTCAATGCAGTTGCTCCGGGTTTCATTGCCAATACCGGGTTTACTGGTGCCTGGTCCGAAGAGCGTATCCATAGCATCGTCGAGCAAACGCCGGTTGGGCGAGCCGGTCAAGTCAACGATGTAGCTGCAGCCGTCCAATATCTGGCCTCGCCAGAAGCATCCTTTGTTACAGGTGAAATCCTCAATGTGAATGGCGGTTGGTTGTTTGGGCATTAGAGAGGCTCTTTATGATGAACCTTTCTCGAATGTATGCCTCAATGTGTAGGCATGCGCGAGAGAGAAAACGTTGGGAAGGTCCTACCCAGGATGAAACCGCCTGGGTAGGACCTTCCCAACGTTTATTGCAGGAGAATGGCGAGCCTCAAACGAATCATTTGCTGGCTACATGCTCATTGAGGACCTGATGGGAAAAGTCTGACGCGTGGTCTGTGGCCCACTGGGCGAGTGTACGTGCCTTTTGAAAGGTCACCTGCTCGACAGTTGGGAGGACAACATCAGGAGCGGTGACCGTGTCCGACCAGTAATCCAGCAGCATCTTGATAACGGGTCGAGGCATGTACTTCTCCATCTCCGTCTGGAAGGCTTCGACTGGAATCTCTTGAAAATGAAGCTTCTTGCCAATGGCAGTTCCGATACAATTCAACTGTTCGAGTCGCGTCAGCGCCTGGGGACCCGTTAGGGAGTACGTCTTTCCCTGATGTCCATCTTGCGTGAGCGCAGCTACTGCAACAGCGGCGATATCTGCTTCATGGATGGGTGCCTGGACTGAGTTGGGGTAAGGTTCATAGACAGCGCCACCTGTCTGAATGGAGTGTACCCAGAACAGCAGATTGTTGGCAAAGCTCCCAGGACGGAGAAACGTATATGGAATGCCGCTGGCAATGACTGCCTTCTCAATGGCAAGATGGTGCAGTGCGCTCCATGAAGTTTTGTCTCGCTCATACTCCATGGCCGCAGCCAGTGAGGAGAGCACAACGATCTGTTCCACCTGAGCGGCCTTCGCCTGCTTCAAGAAGGCATCTACACCCCCCTGTGCAGGAAACAGAAATACGCGATTGACTCCTTCAAAAGCGCTGGCGGGCAGATCCCCTTGTGTGAAATCGCCTTCCAGAGCTTCTACATTAGCAGGGGCTTTGTGCACATCACGTGTGATAATACGAACATCCTGCCCTTTAGAGCGGAGTTGAGCAACGATAGATCTGCCAACAGGGCCTGTGGCACCAGTAATCAGGTAAGGCATACTTTTCTCCTTTATTTCCCGTTCGTTCATCCCTTGATAGACAAAGTTTACCTCTAAAGAAGGTCAGAATCCGCCCTTGTTTCCGGCAGCGTATAATATTTATTGGATATACCTGTCGTTCCCTGATTTCCTAACCTCTGTACGCTGAAGTAAGCTTCTTCTCTATCACGAGCAGGCATAAGATACATGGCACCTGAAGAGAGCAGGATGTTTTCACACTATGAACTGCCAGACTTCCCTTTAGAAAATTGAGCCTCGTACCTTGATGGGAGTGATGCGCAACGCCACCGAGTATTCCGCAGCAAACTGTTCTGGTGAGCCAAACTTGCTGGTCATCCAGTGATGATATTTTGCCAGATAGAACGGGTGTTGATCGGCTGGTGGTTCAGTCGTGCTGATCTGAGCATGCCCAGTAAATACAATGATCCCAGAGCCCGTCCGGTCGCCATTAAAGTGCAGCGCCACCTGGGAATTGCGACGCACAAAGTCCAGCCGTCTGGCATGAGCCAGATTATAGACCAAAAAATTGGATGCCTCCTCATCCCACCAGAACCAGGTGGGTGCTGGTTGAGGCATCCCACGTGTATCCACTGTGGTTAGCCATAGGAGATATTCTTCATGGACGCGCCGTCGTACATTTTTCCCAAAAATGGTGCTCTCTTCTGGAAATTGAAAAGTCATTCTTTGCAGTCCTTCCTTGTCTCTTGCTCTGGCGCAGAGTGGCGCAAGAGCGAACGTCTCGTTGGGAGTAATTCTAATTCTTCTGCTCTTTCTTCGCCTTGCCTCAGGAAGCGGTCATACTTTATGAATTCTCACCCTGTATCGGACGACTCTCCTCTTCCTGGTTCAAAGGCAGATCATCCGTTTCAAGGGAAAGCAACACGATCCCAAGGCTCCGAATTTTCAGCAAGACCCGATAGAGAGCCGCTTGATCGGGTAGCGATCCGTAGAGTACTGTTGTGTTCGATGTTTCAGGGAGAATTTGAAGGTCCTCAAACCATTCTTGCCAGGACAGATCCAACTGCCCTTTAATACAGATGCGATAGTGCATCGATGAAGTGGTCCTCCCTTCGTTCAAGATAGTTGAAGGATACCATGCTAGCGGGTGAGAAGGGATCACCTGAGGGGGTGGTTCCAGGAGGACGAGAAAAGAACGAGAATGATTAAAGTAAAGACAAACGCCGCGCCGCCTCACTGGCTTCGACACGACTATGGACGTTCAGTTTGCTATAGAGGCTCTGAACATGGGTTTTCACAGTATTGAGTGAGATGACCAGGGTGCGTGCAATGGCTGCGTTGGATTGACCGGCAACCAATAGACGCAAGACCCGTTGCTCCTGCGAACTCAGCGGTTCGATGGGCAACGAATTCTTCTCTGCAGACGCTTGTGCGTGCAGGGGATCGGATGTCTGAGCAAAGGCGTGCAAGAGCGTTCGCACAAAGGTGCTCAGGGGGGCCTCGCGGATTTCTGGCAGCAGCGTTTTCAGCAGGCGTTCCATCGATGAGCCCTCATTGAGAAAGAGGCGTTGAATGTTTTCATGATGAGCCAGTCTTACCGCATGAAGAAGAGAAGATCTGGCCTGGTCAGGCTCTTGACAGGTAGCGTGAGCCAGAGCCTCCAGGATCAGGATTTCCAGCACGCTCCACATGCGCCCCTGAACCAGAGCCTGCTCTTTCCAGGGGGCCAACTCTTTCAATGCAGCATCCCCTCGCTTTTGTGCAAGGTATAATCGTACCAGGAGCAGGGCTTCTTCCTGCTGTTGTAAGAGGGGGAGCTCCTGTTCAGATGCCAGGAAACCGAACGAATGTGCCTTTTCCTGTGCCCACTGTTCGACTGCCGAGAGATCACCCTCTGCCAGATGAAGTCGTGCCCGGCACGTGGAGATTGCGCGCAAAGACCAGGGGAAGTGTGTATGTCTCTCCCAGCGCATGAGTATATCCAGCGCTTGCTGTGTCTCTCCAGCCGCAGACAACAGACGAGCCTGAATGAGTCCACCCGATGCCCGAACGTGAACCCCATTCTCCGGCTTTGCTCTCATAGTGAGGGCGCATGCGAGATGATGCTGAGCGTCGGCGAGCTCATTGTGTTCATACGCAAGTTGTGCCAGACAAAGAAAGGCCCAGGAGACGAAGAACGGTTCGGTGCTTCCTGTTTCTAGCAGCAATTGTTGACGTGCCATCTCCAGATCTTCATCTATGTGGGCAAGGGCTTGTTGATAGTACTGCTTTGCCCTGCGCAACTCGCCTTGTTCCAGACAGACTGCCCCCAACCAGAGGGAGATCACAAAGACCGAAGAATGCAAGCCGAGTTTTTTTGACCTTCTATACCCTTCGAGAAGGTGCCGCCAGGCTATCTTCGTCTCACCTGCAAGCAAGGCTTCAAAACCTCGCACCGCAAGGTTATCGGAATACAGAAAACTCTGCTCTCCCAGCAATGATTGAGCCTGTCGTCCCAGGCTCAAGAAACGCTCACTATCGCCTTGAAAAAAGGCCAGCTCTGCATGGAGTTGCAACGCTTCTCCCAACTGTTCCCGCTCATCTGTTGCCTCAAAACCCTGCTCCGCCCAGTGAAGGAGCTGTTCAACCCGTTCCCAGGTCGCGGATGAACGCCGATCAGTGGTAAATGTGAACGCGAGGACAGATAGCACACAAAGGTCTGGCCTGGCTCGCAGGATCGGCTCAGGCAATTGTCTCAACCAGCGCGACAGCGTATGATACGCATTGTGAAAGCTCTGCGGAATGACAAAGCGTTCGATCAGCAACGTAGCCTGAGCAAAATCTTCTCCGGCCAGCGCAGCTTCAATCGCTTCTGGCAAGAGACACTGCTGTTCATACCACTGGCTCGCTCGTCGATGAAGGTCACGTATGGTCGCAGCACCCAGACGACGTCGAGCTTCATGCTGTAATGCCTGTGCCCACAGCGCATGATAGCGATACCACCCATCAAAACTTTGGAGAAAGAGGTTTGCCCGCAAGATCTGTTCTAGCATGTGCTCACTATCGCTTCTGCCTGTCACTGCATCACAAAGCGAAGCATTCAAGCGACCAATCTCACTTGTCTGGAGCAAAAAGTCCTGGAGCGATTGTGGTAAACTGGTCAGAATCTCCTCACGCATATATTCCAGCAGATAACGATGACTTCCTTTGAGCATGTGCACGCCCGCAGAAGGATCAGTCTGTTTTTGCAGCATAAGGGCTGCCAGGTGTAAGCTGGCAATCCAGCCCTCGGTGTGTGCCTCTAACAACGCGCTCTCGGCCTCTGTGAGAGCCAGACCCATGCATTGCGTGAGAAAAAGATAGGTTTCTTCTCGTGTAAAGCGCAGATCGGTGTCACGGATCTCTCCCAGGTGTCCGCGCACACGCAAGCGAGGGAGAGGGAGATCGGGGTCCACACGACTGGCAAGGATCAGATGCAGGTGAGGGGGGAGATGTTCCAACCAGAAGAGCAGAGATGCATGAATGGCAGGCTCCTCAATCACATGATAGTCATCGAGAATCAGGACAAGAGGCGATGTCTCAACAGCCCTGGTCGCTATCTCATTGAGAAGAGCCGTCAAGCTGGTAACAAGTGAGGCAGAGGTGTAGAGCAAGGCGAGGGCATGCTGACCAATATCCGGGAGGCATGTACGAAGTGCAGTAATAAGCGAGCTCCAAAAACGCGTTGGATCATCATCTGATGGCTCCAGTTAGAGCCAGGCAATCGGGTAAGGAGAGCGGTGCACCCAGGCTGCAAGCAGGGTTGTTTTGCCCCAGCCAGCGGAGGCAGAAATCAAGGTAAGCGGACGCGTGAGGGCAGCATCCAGGGCTGCAAGCAGCCGTTCTCGTACGACGAGGGTCGTCGGTAAAGAATGGGGAGCGAGCCTGGTGACGACGGTTGGTAAAAGAGGCACGTTCTCTGGTTGCGTAAGATTTAAGCTCTCTGCTTTGTCCTTCTGAGCCCTTCGTACAGCATGCGATAGTCGCAGCGTAGTGCCGTCTACAGGCCCCTGGAGGGACTGGGCAATCTCTTCCAGATACGCGAGCGTCAGGGCAGCAGCACGTCCAAGATACCGCTTCTTCATGCGACCAGCGTATGATTGGTACCCATACCAGTAACCAGTGCCACGTGCTCGAAGCTCTTTAAAGACATTCAAATGCCCCGATTGCCCCCAAAAGGCAAAGGAAGAATGGGCATGTAGCCAGGCCTGCCATGCTTCTTCATCCCCTGCTTGTATTGGCTGTGGAGGGTGGTCAGGGGTATGCAAAATATAGTAATGATTTTCAGCAGACCACGTGAGCGTGTGAGCAGACGATTTTGGCATGAATTCCTTGTAGATGTAGATAACAAACGTGATTCCCAATACATGGTTGAGTATAGCAGAAACCCTAGAAGCAAGCAAGGAATATGCTATCTGGCGAGGGCGGGGTGGAATGAAGGTTGCTGTGGTTTTCTGCAAAGAAACCTTCCCAAACATCCAATCGCTGTTTTGTCGCAAGATATCATGAGTAAGAAGAGGAAATGGAGGCAGACTCTTCTACGTCTCCTGAGTCTGCCTCCAAGGAGCAGCACATCGTGCTCAACGTTCCGAAAGCGGCTCCAGGTGCTCCCGTGCGATATCGCGCAATAGCAGCCTCGATCTGCGATGGCTGGTGACACGCCGATTCTCCCATCGGATCGAATTATTGATTGTCGATGAGGAGATTGAGTCAGAGCCCAATGATCAGATGTATCACAATCGTTCGTTTGGTAAAATGTCTGATTGTGTTAATAGCTCTCTGAAAGGCCCCCCCAATTTCCACACACAACTCAGGTGCCTGTCTCTTCAAGAAACACGTCTTTACTCACCAAAACTCACTGTTTAGACTTAGAATAATCAGTCAATCCAAGCCGGTTCCCAAAAGGGTCTTCAAACTGGATAGCCAGACCAGTATAGATTTCATACGGCTCAGATAGAAATCTGACCCCTTTTGCTTTCAGTTCCTGGTAAGTTGCGTTCACATCGTCAACGACAAAGAGAATTGCTGGTTTCGTATCAGGATGTTTGGTAATGTCTTGAAGAATAATGGCAGCTTCCTGATCTCCAACTTTGAAGGCCGTTAACCCAGCCTTCTCAAAGTCAAATTTAACTGGGAGGCCAAGCACTTCATGGTAAAACCTCTTTGCTTCTTCGGGGTTATTTGTTGGGACGAAAAAGTTGTCATAGTTTTTGATCGTGTGTTCCATAAGGTTGTTACATGTTCTTTCTTTAGGCAAGGTTCAAACGAATGTGACAACTTTGAACAATTGAGCCAACTCAAAATAAATCCTGAAGCCCCTCAGCAAGCCATCTCAGATTTATTTTCACGGTTTGGATTGTTCAAAATGGTCACATTGATCTAAGCTTACTCTGAACCATGCCCTACAAAAACTTACACGCCAACTTATACGTAAAGCTGATCTTTGGGTCATTTACGTTCCAGGTAGTTACTTCCTGCTGCACTAAGGCTTTTTCGGTACGAGAGATATCTCGAAGGGCGTTTCCAACGGACTTGCGCAGGTACTCGCTCTCGTGATCCTTCCATTCACTCAGCAATGAAATAGCCACTGCGGGGTATTGCTTGAAATAATCTCGTCGATTCCAGATACGCAACCCTTCGGTGACTGCTCGTTTGACATTCGGATTACTATCTGTGAGCCAATCCTTAATGTCTGACAGTGCCTGTTCGTAGCCAATGTCGTGACAGTACTGGTTGAACGCCTGAGCTAAGATTTCCTGCACTTGCCAAGAACTATCAATGCTGACCGTGTGTCGCAAGAATGTCAGTACGTCGTTGCTCTGGTGGGCAACATATCCCATGACGAATACACCCACCATTCGTACTTGATGTTTCTCTGAGGCAAAGAGTTCTTTCGCAAAGGAGAAACTGTCCTGCGGATCATATTGAGCAATGATCCCCTGAGCGGATTGCTGCATCTCTTTGAAGCCATGCTGTACGTTGGCAACCTGGGCTTCAATGGACTGTTGGTCAAGTGTATACATAGATACATCATTATAACACAAAATCTCAGCAGTAAGAAGGTCCTAAATGTGTCTCGAAATTGTCCGCAGCCTGTTGAAAAAGTGCTCAACAAGCCCATCAGGAAAGATGGGTAACATAGCTCTCACCTCTGAAAACCTCAACCAATTGGTAGGTGGGGGAGAGGCTTCGTGAAGGGAGGGATTAAACACGTATGTTTGGAACTCATTTTCTTCTTGGAAAAGCTCCTCCAAAATCAGGAAGTATCATTTGTCCTTTGCCAGTTCTACTCTCCGTTCACCTTTTTCATAGTACTCTTCATACTATCAGCAAGCATGGCGCGAAGAGGTGCTCTGTTTCAAACAGCTGGCGTAAACAGTTGACCAGGGGCCAACTGCTACACGTCGACAACGAATTGCATAATATCCGGGATCGATCCAGCAATGGTCAGTTCCACAGGAGGATGCGATGATGGTCGTACCGGTGGACCTAAACTGGCACCCTCACTGGTCCAGGCAGAGGTGACCCATGCTGCATAGGGAACGAAGGTTGCCGCTCCCCGTCTGGCCGGACGACGGCGAGCATTCCCGGTATTGATCGGGGTAACAGTCATCTTCTCAGCAGAGGCCGCTATGAGTTTGTTCGCATCTACGGTCAAGACCACTTGAGGGCGGGGATTGCAGGCGGAGCGCTGTCGATTGAGTCGCTCTGGATCAAGCCAGAAGAAGACGCGAGCATTAATAAGGGCGTACCATTCAGATGGGGCAATGCCAATCAAACAGGTTGATAAGGCTGCTGATGGCAGAGGGCGCTGATCCCGCAACTGAACCCCGTTTGGTAGTTCGGTATGCATCAATCGCTGTTTATGTTACTTTAGCACTAAAGGTAATAAAAAGCACGCTAAGAGATTGGATGGCGATAAAGAATGTTATTGCCATCCAATCTCAAAAATCCTTACTGCACATTTTTACCAGGATCTTAGTCCCCCCTCTTGATCAGGTAGGGTAAACAGTTGCCAGGCCAGATTCTGCTCTGCTTGATCACTGGTGTCACCGCACTGAAAAGGGGCACAGCAAAGCCGAATCGAGCAGTTTCGTTTTTCTACAAGACAAAGCTCTTTGAATGAGTCATACTATCTCCATCTAGCCGGATGCGGGTCTCCTCATCCAAGAGACAACGGACGGAGACATCAATGGGGAAACTCCAAACCTTCCTGTGGAGGTGGAAAAGAGGGCAAGATGAGAGAAATTTGTCGTATGATAACCAGTTACAGTAATGGTCATATGAAGCGTATATTCTGGGGAAGATAGGTACGAGAGAAAGAGAAGTGCTATGAGTAATAACTTGGATATTCAAATGGTAGCGGAGGACGCGAGGAAGCGGGATCGGAGAGTTGTGGTGATAACGGTGGTATTGTGGGTGATGCAGGTGGCGGCGACGGCTATGTTTTTGATGGCGGGGAGCCTCAAGCTGCTTGGAACCAATGAGCAGTTGACGCAATTTTATCCTGGAATGTTAAACGTGTTTATGCGTTTTATTGCGGTTTTCGAAGTTTTGGGGGCACTAGGGCTGATTTTGCCGGGAATTGTGCGAAGATGGCGGTGGTTGACGCCGCTGGCGGCGAGTGGGTTATTGATGATCATGATTGGTGCGGTGGTGTATACAGTAGTGGTTTTTGGGTGGGGCTCAGTGGTGTCACCGTTGATATTGGCGATTTTGTGTGCGGTAATAGTGTATGGGCGGCGGGTGTGGGGGTTGGATGTGCTCAGGCATGGCAAGGGGTAGTGTGATATCAGCATAAGTAGCTAACCAGCATGAGCAAAACACTGTAAAAGAAGCGACTTACGATGGCGAAGACGCTCTTTGGCATGACTGAGTTCATCTTCGACCTGCCAGAGGTCTTGACAGCAGACATTCTTGAGCTCAGGCCGCTTCAGGAGGTTCCACTCGTCTCCGAGTAAGTCCAGGAGAAAGAAGTACCACTCACTTTCCAGAAAAGTCGGCGTTTTGCGCGTCTCTTGGTGGTCACTGTCCCTTCCTTGTGGCTGGTGACAGTGACCCTACCTCTTCCTTCTCCTTTAAAGCGCCAACAACATCCCAGTCTCCCTTCCCCTTGTTGGCTCATCGCTGTCCGGTGTTGGGTGTCGTTGTTTTGTGTCTGTCGTGGGACTTGAACCGCAGGACTCCACCATGCGGAGAATGCGTGCGCATACAGGCACAATCAGGACATTCCACGAGTGCCACACAGCTCTCCACGAAGCGCACGAGATCAATGGGCACTCCTCCGGAAAAGGTGCATTTGGCAGGTTGGGTGGCCTGCGCCATTACCTCTCGTCTCGCGTGAGTCCGATCTATATGTTCTCGTTCAGCAGGTGGATTAGGCTGCTCTTCAGGGAAGGGTGAGGTCTGTTCTGCTTGGGTCCCGCTTGCCTGTTCAGGAGGCTTCGATGAAGGAACGTTGAGACATGGCCCTGCGCCATCAATGATCGCTAGCGTATCTCGACGGAGTACCAGTAGCTCTGCAGCTTGCTCCAACATCTTTGGTTGTACATCGGGCTCCCCAGCTTGATAGCTCCACTCCAGTGCCGTGGTGACGAGCTTGATCAGGTAATCCATCGTCACCCGGCCAGAGTTGGTTGGGTCGAGGATCGGGTGCGTGAGCCAGGTGTAGATAGAACCAGGCCACTGCCGTAAGTTCAACAGCGGAAACAGTACTCCATAGATCTGTTCCAGAGACCCCAGAATGTCGCGCACTTCTTCGCTAGTGTGGCTAGCAATGCGGCAGAACGGCTCCAGCTTGTCGAGACAGCGGCGAAATTGGAGCCAGGTGGAGGGAGGACTAAGATCCTGGCAATTTTGTGCAACAGGATTTTTTGAGCTTGGATAATGATAACGACCGTTTTTACATAGACAGAATGGGACGCGATACGTTGTGTAAGACCTCCACAAACTGTTATCTCTTACGCTCAATAGCTGGTTAAGAGAAGAAGGCCAGTCCTTAGCGTGCTTTTTCGTACGGTTCATGCTCGGAGGCCGTGCTTCTCTAATCGTTCCCGATCCTCTCCAGTGAGGCCTGCGAGATCGAGAAGGGTGCTCGCACTATGCAGGCCGTCCCACTGGATCGCAGGCCAATTGGCGGCTTTAGCCAGATGATAGAGAGTGGTAAGCTGAATCATTCCTTCCGTCCAGGAGTGTGAATGGCGAGAATATCTGGCAGCTGCCCGATTTCTTCTGCCTCACCCTGTCAGTGTATCAAGGGCAAGAGCTTGAGGGCGAAGTAGCACAGTTTGCGATATCATCGTTGAAAAGAAATGGTTGGTTCGGGATGTTTCTCTTCCTGGAGTTGAGCCGGGATGACGAGTTGCACGGTTGTGCCAATGCCGAAGGCACTATAAATTGAAACGCCATAGGCATCGCCAAACTGTAGTTGAATACGCTGGTCAACATTTTGTATCCCGTAGTGTCCGGCCTCTGTTTTGAGACGTGTCAGCATATCATCATCCATACCAATACCATCATCAATAACCTGGAATACAATGTTTGTCCCCTGTTTCTCAACCACGATACGAATATGGATCGTATGTATGAAGCGGGCATGGGTTATGGCATTCTCTACAAAGGGTTGCAGCGTGAGCTTCAGCGTGATATAAGGGAGAGCCTGCGGGTCAACATCGAAGCGGACCTCGATGTCATTGCTATGTTTGATCTTCTGGATATCCAGGTATGTTTGTACCTGTTGTAGTTCTTCTTCAACTGTCACAATGGTACGTCCGTTATTGAGGCTGAGCCGATAGAAGCGAGCTAGGCTGAGCAACATTTTTTGCAGTTTATCGCTCTCGCCCATTTTGGCAAGGCGACTGATGGCTGAGAGTGTATTGTAGAGAAAATGTGGATTGATTTGCGCTTGGAGCATATTGAGCTGCGCCTCTTTTTGCTTGATTTTGTTAATATAGACTTCCTGTACTAGAGTACCAAGATTATTGGCCATCTCATTAAATGCATTTTCAATTTCGCACAATTCGTCTCCCTGTTTATCAGGGATGCGCCTGCGGAAGTCGCCAATCTGCAAGGCTCTAAAGGCCACGATAATGCGGTTGATGCGCCTGGAGATATGCTGAGAAATACCCCAACCCAAGAGGAGGAGGCAAAAGAACACGAGAGCGCAGATAAGAAACGTAATGTTGCGTATATTATCCGATTCACCCCGTATTGTGGAGAGGGGCACATAAGTATTTACATGCCACTTCAGGTTTGGGACAGTTGCGGTGACTGTGAGAGTGTCCGATCCGCGTAGTTTCCAATCGGCTATCGATATCTGTGTGCCAGCCAGCAATTGGACTTTATTGCTGATATCGGAAACCACGATCTCGCTTCCCTCTCCGACATGAGCATCTTCGATGGCGGCAAACACATCCTGAACGCTGGCCGTTACCTGTAGTACGCCAAGCCTGGTGCCAGTCTGAAAATACAACAATTCTCTGAAGTAGCTGATATTGCCGTACTTCTTATCAACGGGCGTTTGCATCCAGACACCGCGTATCAGGGTCTCTTCTGACACTGTATTGAGCCATTGTTCGTCTGAAAAGCGATCAATCAGCGAAATTTCTGCTCGTTTTCCTCTACTGAGAGGATTTCCGGAGACCGGGTAGCGCACCTCGGGAAAACTGGGGTCGTTGATATAGGTGACAAGGTTGACGTCATACGAAGCCAGCGCCAGGGCAGATGAGAGTCGAGGAAGGACGTTCTGTGTAATAGTAAGGTAGCCCTCCCAGCCGTTCGTATAGTTATAGATGGCAGCCTGAAACCCCTGGTCATAATAGAGTTGCTCGACTGTGCGTTCCATTTCGTTCTGTTTATAAGCAATATTGTTTTGTATTTGTTGTAACGTTCCCTGGAGGCGGAGCGTGGTCTCGTTTTGCAGTGCATTGACCGAAGTCGTATAAGAGTAGTAGCCGATACTATATGTGGGAATGATGGCCAGCACGATATAGGATAGCAAGAGCTGGTAGCCCAACTTCATATTCATTGTGTTCCATCACTTTCAGCACTGGCGGCGAAAATCACCAGGAGTTTGTCCATATGCTTCTTTAAACTGGCGCCCAAAATAGGTCAGGCTACTATAGCCCAGTCGTTGAGCAATCTCGTACAATTTGAGCCGTGAATTGCAGAGCAAGTGCGCGGCCTCCTCTAATTTTTTACGTATGACATAATCGGTGAAGGACGCGCCTATCTCTTCTTTAAAGAGGCGCCCGAAGTAGTTGGGTGAGAAGCCGAAGTGGAAAGCCACTTCGTGAAGAAGAATGTTTTCCCCAAGATGTGTTTGAATGTACTGATCAATCTCCTTGATTAGTTTCTGATTACGTTTCAGCCCAGGTTGATCCAACAAAGAGGTACGAGATGGTGTCTGAGATCTCTGCTCTGTGGCTGTGGGATGTGAGGGGCGAGGGGATTGCAGACGGGTGCGCTTCAGTTCCTCTTGCAACTGGATTGAAACGTTGCTGATCTCTTGAAAAAGCTCATCGTCATCAATGGGTTTGAGAACATAACCATTGGCATGCAGGGTTATGGCCTGCCGTGCATATTGAAAATCTTGGTATCCGCTTACAAAAATAATCTTGAGGGAAGGTTGAAGCGTTCTGATCTGGCGAGCCAGTTCCAGCCCACTCATCCCAGGCATGCGAATATCGGTTACCAGAAGATCTATGTGGTGCTGCTTAATGACCTGGAGTGCCTCGTAGCCAGATTTTACAGCAGCCAGTACTTCCATACGATAGCAGCTCCACGGTACAAATTGCTCCATCCCGTGCAGATCTAGATCTTCATCGTCGACAAGCAAGACTTTAAACACGAGTCAATACTCCCTTGTATCAACAAGAATCTGGTTGCATGTATTGTAGCATATCATTTGAGCATATAAGATGCAGGCAATGGAAATTGTTCTCTCCAATGCTCAATAGTAAAGCATGGTCAGTTCTATAGCAAGATAACCGATCAACGATTTTTCGCACTTTTCAATGGCGTTTGTGTATCCGGATTATCAGAGATAAGTGTTAGAGAAAGGGATATCGTAGGACGTTGAAGAGATCGTTGAAAAGTTTGAAGAATCGTTGATTTGAACAGTGGTGCAACGCTCAAAAATATTCTACCATCTATTGCTAGAAAGTATATTCTCAGCGATGGGATGGAGAAGATATGAAATTACAGTCGCTGCCATCAGTTGAAATTGTCTCGTTGCCAAAGCCCTCGGCTCGCAAAGAAACCTTCTGGCGACGCCTGGGCCGTCAATGGGATTTACAGGTTATGGTCCTGCCAGGCATCATTCTATTGCTCATATTTAGCTATCTGCCGATGTGGGGAGTGCTGACAGCCTTTCAAGACTATGATCTCTCGAGCGGTTTTTTTGCCAGTCCCTGGGTCGGCTTGAAGCACTTCCAGATATTGCTGACCGATCCTCTCTTTTTACCGGTCTTAAAAAATACGATAGTGATCAGCATATTGCGGCTAGTCTTTGCTTTTCCTGCTCCTATTATACTTGCATTAATACTCAATGAGGTACGTCTGCCAGTTTTCAAACGGATTGTACAGACCATCAGTTACCTACCACATTTTATGTCATGGGTAATTGTGGCGGGCCTGGTTATTTCCGCTCTGTCTGTGGACAATGGATCAGTGAATATGGCATTGCTGCAGTTGCGCATCATTCATGAACCAGTAAATTGGCTCTCGATACCGGAGTGCTTCTGGACTATCCTCATTACTACCGGCATCTGGAAAGAGATTGGCTTCAGTTCTATCATCTATCTGGCTGCAATTGCTGGTGTAGACCCCAATCTGTACGAAGCGGCGGACATCGATGGTGCAGGGCGGTTGCGGCGCTTATGGCATGTGACTTTGCCCTGTATTGTCCCAGTGATCACTATTTTTCTGATCTTGTCTGTGGGGCAGATCCTCAACGCGGGTTTTGAAGATATTCTCTTGTTGACCAATCGGGGAGATAACGCGATCCTGCGTGAGGTATCCGATGTCATCGATACATATGTGTATCGCGTTGGTTTGACTGATTTCCGCTACTCCTATGGCGTGGCTGTGGGATTGTTTAAATCGATTGTCAACGTCATCATGTTGGTGGTCGCTAACTTTCTAGCGCGTCGCCTGGGGGAGACAAGTTTATGGTAGCACAAAAATGGCAGCAGGACATTATAACGAAAAAGGGCCAAAGACCAGAAAAAAAAGCCCCAAAGCTGAAAAAACGAAGATTTGACGATATCGTCATCAGCCTGTTTGTCTATGCTACTCTGATCTTTGTCGCCTTCACGACGCTCTACCCGTTCTGGAATGCGTTGGTGATCTCGTTCAACGACGGTTTTGATGCCGCTAACGGTGGCATCACGGTCTGGCCGCGTGTCTTTACACTGGACAACTATCGCCTGGTGTTTGCTGATAGCCGCCTGCTCAACTCGCTGGGTATCTCCATTGCACGAACGGCAGTGGGAACGCTCATTTCGATGGTTGTAACGGGCATGATGGGCTATGCGCTGTCCAAGAAGTATCTAATCGGGCGTAAATTGTATATGACGCTCTGTATCATCACGCTCTATTTCGGAGGGGGATTGATCCCGACGTATCTGCTGATTCGTAATCTGGGTATGATCAATACGTTCTGGGTTCTGGTCCTTCCGAGTGCCGTCAACATCTGGAACATGATCATCTTTCGCACCTTTTTCCAAAACTTGCCAACAAGCCTGGAGGAATCGGCGCGGGTTGATGGATGCAATCACATCACGATGTTTCTACGCATCGTTTTCCCTCTCTCAAGTCCTGTGTTTGCCACTCTGGGGCTCTTCACCGCCGTTACTTACTGGAACTCGTGGTTTGACGCTAGTATTTATATCACCAGAGACAACCTGCTCCCAATGCAGAATTTATTGATTAACATCATCAATTCGGCCATCCCGCCGGATCAAATGAGGCAGATAGGAGGTGCTGCCGGCAATGTGCATATGGCGGGCGTGACCCAACGTTCACTGATGATGGCCACCATGATGATCGCCGTTCTTCCCATTGTGCTTGCCTATCCCTTCATTCAGAAGTACTTTGTGAAGGGCGTCCTGGTTGGCTCTTTGAAAGAATAATTTTATCCCAGTATGTTGCACCACCATCACGTTCACGATCAAGGAGGAAACACTTGAAACACGCCTGTTTTAACCGTCGCATGACCAGTTTTGGTTTCTTGCTGGTCCTCCTCACGCTCTTCAGCAGCGCGTGCGGACCCAGCAACAACACGACCTCGTCAACCAAAGCTGGCACTAATCAACCATTTTCGTTTAGCTTTTATGCCAACTACGATTGGCTTAGCTACTCGAAGAAATGGGGTCAAGATGATGTATCGAAGTGGATACAACAGAACAAAAAAGTTACGATAGACTTTATCAACTCCAATGGGGCAGCGAAACAAAGGTTAAGTCAAATGATCGCAGCCGATGACCTGCCGGATGCGATGATGCTGGATCGCGGTCCAGATGTTGATCGCCTGGTGCAGGCCAACAAGCTAGTTCCCCTCGATCAGTACCTGGATAAATATCCTAATATCAAGAAGTACATCGGCACAGAGACGCTGAACCTATTGCGCGCCAAAGATGGCCATATTTACCAGATTCCGAACTGGTATATTCAGAAGGGTGGGACCAACGGCCAGTACTGGACGGCGATCAATACGAAGATCTACAAAGAACTGGGTTCGCCCAGGCTGGAAACCTATAGTGATCTGGAGAGCTATTTGCAGCAGGTCAAGGCACGTTATCCCGGCGTCACGCCCCTGGAGATGTCGGCTGGCGGCTATGTCTATCTGTATCCGACATTCACCGAAAATCGCTCGCTACAGAATATGTACATGTTTGGCTATCCCCAGAACAACAAGCTTGTCTCGATGTACGATGATCCTGCCTATCTGGAGAGCATGCAGTACACCAGCCGCCTCTTCCGCGAGAAACTGATCTCGCAGGACCTGTTCACGCAGACGCAGGACCAGGTAAAGGAGAAGGCCAATACAGGCAAGATCGCGGTCTATATTGGTTGGGATGGTGGCGATGTGCTACAGGCGGCTAATAGCAACCTGAAAGGCACCGTTGATAATCCCGCGTACAAAGTGGTCTGGCCATTCTACAAAGCTGGCTTAAACAAGGACAACATCAAGCCGGGAACCTTCTCGCGCGTGGGCTGGAACGTCAACGTGATTACCAAACAGGCAAAAGATCCCGAAGCGATCTTTGCCTACCTGGATTGGGCGACCGGACCCGAGGGGCAGCGTGTCTTCACCTTTGGCCCTCAAGGACTGTTCTGGGATAAAACCGATAGCGATGGCGTTCCCATGTTGAACAGCAAATATGCCCAGGCCGATAAGAGCAAGCTGGATACCTATGGTCTTGGCCTTTACAACACGGTAGGTAACACAACCTTTGTCGATCATTGTAAGATTGTGACAGATAACCAATTGCCCGCCGATCAGCGGAGCTGGGCTACCAATGCACAGGCAACTATTGTCTATAAGGCAACGACGGATGACACCCAGTTCGGATATACGCAGAACGATCCCAATGGGGATATCACCGTGCTTATTCAGCGCATCAAAGATATCGATAAGCTCGCAATGGCCAAGATGGTCTTTGCTAAAAGCGATAGCGATGTCGCCTCGATCCTGGAGAAAGAGAAGCAGGATCTGCAAAACGCCGGGCTCGATAAGGTGCTGAACTTTGAGACACAGGCCTGGCAGAACAGCCTGAAATCCCTCAAAGGATAGTTTCCCACTTTTGTTGGAAAAGGAAGAAGATTGATATGTCTGAATATATATCTTCTTCCTTTTCCTCAATTTTTTGAAGAGTTTAAGGTGCGGAGTATGACAGGACCAATCACAACGGTAAAAGCTTCTATTCCTCTGCTTCAGCCACCGCCCTGGGCACTATTGGAGCGGAAACTCATTGAAGTGATGGAACAGTCTGTGTATCCCTATCTCGCCAGATATACCCGCAGTGATGGCATGCTTATCTGGAGGGACGATCAACCGTATGAAACGCGTGATGGAGCCGATGATTTTTATGAAAGTTTTTATAACTGGGCGTTGCTGTATCTGCTGGGAGGTGCTGACCATCTGATAGAACTGGCCGAGCGTCAATGGGATGCAGTCACGCAGCAGTTGAGTCGGTTGGGGCTTGTCCACAAAGAGTACGAGCGAGGCTACGACCAGTTTCACCAGGGCGAGAGCTCCATCTATTTTTATTTTCTCTGCATGGCCGATCCCACGAATTCTCGTCTCATTGAGCGTGCAAAACGCTTTGCAGGCTTTTATGTGAACGAAGATCCCGATGCACAGAACTATGATCCCATGCGCAGGTTGATCAGGGCACCTCATACTGGGAGCACAGGACCACGTTGGGGCTATTTCTATGACAAGGTAGCATATTCTTGGACGGCTGATATGGAGCCATACGGCCTGCCTTACCTGGATGTGGAGGGAGTTGGTAGTTATGAGGATTTGCGCGACTCTGTGCTAGCAGCACGTATGGGTGAGGTGATGCAGGAGCGTATGGGCAAGGGAGATGTCGCCACGAACCTGATTGTGACTAGCCTGGTGGCAAACGCCTATCTGCTGACTGGCGAGGAGAAGTACCGCCGCTGGATTGTGGAATATGTTGCTGCCTGGCAGGAACGAGCTCGGCAAAATGGCGGGTTACTCCCCGATAACGTTGGTCTCTCAGGACGAGTTGGCGAATATATCGACGGCAAATGGTATGGCGGACTCTACGGGTGGAGTTGGCCTCACGGCTACTATAACATCTGTATGGCAGCTATCGTCGGCGCTACAAGCGCGTTTCTGGTCACCGGAGAGAAAAAGTATCTCGATCTCCCACGAGCACAGATCGATTGCATACATAAACTTGGTCAGACCTACACTATTGGCGAACTGGCCTCCAGTGTGGGGCGCTTCTGGATCGAGATGCAACAGCAGTATGGTCCTGAGCGAACAATCTTTCTTGTTCCCTACCGCTACAACGATAACGGCTGGTTTGAATATCTCTCTCCGTCATCTGTCTATCCCGTATCCCTCTGGAACATGACTCAGGATAGTGAGGACTGGGCCCGTGTAGAGCAGGCGCGGCGAGCCAGCCTGGTGGACTGGTGCGAGGTCGTGCCGTTTCGCAACAAAGAGGATGCGGGACATGAACTGCCCTGGCTCTGTTTCTTGAAGGGCAAGAATCCTGCGTATCCCGAGCAGATCTTGAGCGAGAGTTACGGGCAGGTGGCGCGGCGTATGGAGATGATACGCTGCGACGACAGCGACCTGCGCCAGGTCAGCATCCACCACTGGCAGGAACTGAACCCTGTGCTCACAGAGGCGCTGGTGCAGTTGACTCTGGGCGCGCCTCAGATTATCTACAACGGTGGGCTGCTCATGTGCCAGATCAGGTACTTTGATGTACAGCGCAGGAGGCCTGGCCTGCCACCAGACGTGGCCGCACTGGTAGAAAAGATCGAGGAGGACCATATCGTCGTGCGCCTGCTCAATCTGAGCGTCTTTGACGAGCGAGACCTGCTGCTACAAGCGGGCGCATTCGGTGAACATGAGTTTCGCAATGTTCAGTATGCGGAGCGGTTGAGCCAATATCCTGGTCCCCACGGCCCGGCAGGATATGCCGCGCCCGAACTGAAGACCGAGAATCGAACGCTGAGTATGGCAGATCAACTGCTACGCGTCGTCTTGCCTCCAGCCAGCGAGATTACTCTCACCCTGGGAATAGCTCGTTTTGTGAACATTCCATCATATCGACAACCATGGGAGCGTTTATGCTGAACAATCATTTGCAACAGATGGTGGAGGTTGGACAACGTGGCTTGAGGCTTCCTCGGCTGGCATTCGGAACCGCACCTCTGGCTAGTGCGCCCTCGTGGGGACCTGGGAACGTTATTCCAGAGGAGCAGGCCAGTCGCGCGCTCTCCTACGCCTTCGAACAGGGATTCACCTGGTTTGATACTGCTCCCAGCTATGGAGCAGGTATGGCCGAGATGCGCATGGGACAGTTTCTACAGCAGGTGCCTCGACACCAGGTCCAGATTGCCACCAAAGTAGGATGGATTGCTGAAGGGAACACTGTGCACCGGGATTACAGCCGTGAGGGCGTACTGCGCAGCTTGGAGAAGAGCCTGAAGCGTCTCAGGGTTGACAGCGTGGACCTGCTCTATGTGCATGATCCTGACGAATACCAGCAACAGGTGTTGGATGAAACCTTTCCTGCCCTTGCGGATCTACGCGCGCAGGGTGTGATCAAAGCCATCGGCGCGGGAATGAACCAGTGGCAGGTGCCGCTGGAATTTGCGAAACATGCTGATTTTGATTGTTTTCTGATCGCCGGGCGTTGGACCCTGCTGGAACAAAGTGCCCTGCCGTTGCTTGACCTCTGCTCTTCACGTGGAATAGCTATTTTCGCAGCAAGTATATATAACAGCGGTATCCTGGCAACAGGCTCGAGTAGCCAGGGGGCAAGCTATAATCATGCTCCAGCATCTCCCGCCATTAGAGCACATGTACGTGCGATAGAAGAAATGTGTCATGCAAACGGTGTATTGCTGCAAAGCGCGGCCACGCAATATCCATTTGCGCATCCTGCAGTAAAAGCGTTAGTGGTTGGTTTCCAGTCCGATGTCCAGGTGAGGATGTGCCTAGATGCTCTGTGTGACCCTATCCCAACGGAGTTATGGGAGTGTTTACGATCCGAGGGATTGATAGCGCAGGAAGCGCCCCTGCCTGGAGGGCGCAAAGCGATGTCCTGATTGCCGACGATGATGCCGTTGTGATCCTTCGGCTGATCATATCCCAGACCGCGCAACAGACGCGTAGGTGCGAAGACTGGAAAGCCTTCAGTTCCCTGCGTATCCAGTGGGCTGAGACGTTAAACACTTCTTATCCACCAACGAAGAAGCCCAGCGCGAGTACGAAGCCTGGCGACAGCAGCAGAGCGAGAAGTTGTCAAGCGCGGATCTTTGAAAGCGAGAAAGCAAGGAGACAGGCTCAGATCGTTGAAATGTTTGAGAAATCATTGATTTTATTGATGAGAGAGGGTTGAAATGTTTGAGAAATCGTTGATTTGAGCACTAGCAGAAAACAAAAAAATCATTTACTCTCCTGACAGAGTGACCTGCTGGCAAGGAAAATGATTGGGCCATGGGAGTTCTGCCAGTACCAGCAGCGGAAGGAGGCCAGGCACCAGACAACCCAAATGTATTCCAGGATTGATCCCATTTCATCATCCCGTGTAAGGGATATTGCGCATTCTCATCCTGCTGACCAGTACAGCATACCTCACGTTGTACACGCATCCTATCGAAGATGAAAAGGAGTATTTGAGGTGATTAGTACCAGCATACAAGCGAAAAAACGATTTTTCGTGGCGTTTCTGATCAGCATAATGTTCTGCCTTGTGCTTCAAGCTTTCATAGGCACGAAAAGCGCCTATGCAGCTTATGGACCCCCAACCAGGTATGAGGCTGAGACAGCCAATCTTGCCAATGCTACTGTTGCGTCAACTTCTAGTGGCTATTCAGGTTCCGGGTATGTCACCGGGCTGACAAGCGAATGGTCGAAGATCAGTTTTGATAAAGGCATGGACCAGACACGCACAGCACTCATGAATATCCGGTATGCCAACGCGACGGGCGCATCTGTCACCAATCTCGCGTTATACGTCGGGAGTGACAAGAGCCAGGACCTTGTTTTCCCTACCACTAGTTCCTGGAGCGACTGGGCTACGCTTACCGTAACTTTTACAATCCCGGCAGGGTATCAGAACATCATTATCAAAAGTACCGCCAACGTCTCTGCATCGGCCAACATCGATTACATGGATCTCTCTATTGATGACGGCCTGACCCCTGTCCCTCCCGGTTCCTTCAGTCAGAATACGCCGTCCGACGGAGCGACTGGTGTGAGCACTACACCCGCGTTTAGCTGGGCAACTTCTAATGGGGCAAGTGGCTATGCACTGGTGGTCTCGCCCAATAGCGACTATAGTAGTCCCACCATCAATGTCAGCAACCTGACTGGTACCAGCTACACGCCCACGGCGGCTCTGGCCAGCAGCACAAAGTACTACTGGAAAGTGACGGCCAGCAATGCAGCAGGCTCGACCGTTGCCAGTAACGCTGGCATCTCCTTCACCACCGCCGTGCCACCACCACCACCTGGAACTTTCAATCAGACCGCCCCGACCAGCAACGCAACCAACGTCAGTGTGACCCCCGCGTTTACGTGGAGCGCATCGGCCAATGCAAGCAGGTATGCGCTGGTGGTCTCGCCCAATAGCGACTATAGCAGCCCGGCCATCAACGTCAATAACCTGACCGATACCAGTTACACGCCCTCTACAGCCCTGGCGACAAGCACGAAGTACTACTGGAAGGTGACAGCCAGCAACGCAGTTGGTTCAAACGGTGCCAGCAATGCAGGCATCTCTTTCACCACTGCCGCCCCCACGCCTCCCGGAACCTTCACCCTGGTCGCCCCGGTCAACGGTGCAACCAATGTCAGTGTTACACCTGGCTTCACCTGGAACGCCTCCAGTGGGGCAAGCAGCTATACGCTGGTAGTCTCGACCAGCAGCAACTACAGCAGCCCGGCCATCAATGTCAGCAACCTGACGAGCACCAGTTACACACCGGCCACGGCTCTGACCAGTAACACAAAGTACTACTGGAAAGTGACGGCAACAAGCACAGTCGGTTCGACCGTTGCCAGTAATGCAGGTATCTCCTTTACCACCGCCACAGCACCCGCTCCTGGCACAGACTACTACGTGTCGACGACTGGCAGCGACACCTCTGGTGATGGCAGTACAGCACATCCCTGGAAGACGTTGGCCTACGCCGCCACACAGGTGCCTGAGGGGCTCAACAATACCATCAACCTGGCGGCAGGGACCTACTACGAAACCGTAGCCACCATGCTTCCGCTGGGCGTCAATATTAAGGGCGCCGGTGAGAGCAGCACTACCATCACATCCAATGGCCCCATCCCAGCCCCTGGTGTTGACCAGAGTTCCGCAGACTGGAAGTTGTGGCATGAAGGCAGCCTGATCCAGCTTTTCTCTCCTGGCTATTCGGGCAGCAATCCCAAGTATGGCTCACCTGACCAGATGATTCCATCGGTTGATGGCAACCAGACCTTGAGCGGCTTTACCGTTGACGGCAACAACAAGCAGATCAAGGCGGGCGTCTGGGTGGAGAACCGCAACAACGTGACCATGCACCATGTGACGTTCAAGAACCTCCAGATGCGCGGCGCGGTCTTCGGGCGCAGCGATATGTGGTGGTATATTCCTCTGCCCGATGGCAAATGGATGTATAACACGACGATTCACGACTGCACTTTTATCAACTCTGGTACGGATCTTGGTGGCGAATCGGTAGGGAACCTGAACATTTCCGGACTGGATGGAGCTAACATTTATAACATCACCATTAACGACAATCAGGGCGGCTTTGGCCTCAAGTTCATCTTCGTTGGCCACTACCGCAATGTGAAGATCCATGATACATACATTCGCGTGAGCGAATCCGATACACAGTGGGGAGAGAAGGCATCCATTGAAATGTGGAACCTGAGTTACGGCAACGAAATCTACAACATTGATTGCAATACCTGGTTCTCGTTCGTCAACCACTCACAATTGACCGCCTATGATCCAGTAGGCAACGCGACCAATAACCTCAAACTCCACGACGTCAAAATGATTGATCAGGATGGTTCGAATGGGAATGAGGCAATTGAAGCGTCCGTCAGTGGGATGGAGATCTATAACAACTACATCCAGGATAAGGGCTACGGCATCGCCATCTGGCGTGGCGGCGGTTACACGATGAAGAACATGTTCGTCCACAACAACATCATTGCCAATGTAAACCGCACGCCGGGCTTTGGTTTTGGCAACAGCTCCGGGGTCTTTATTCCCGACGCAGCAACCAATATTCGCATCGACAACAACGTCTTTGACCACATGGGCAACGGGGTCCAGCTTGATAATGCCAACGGTGTGGAAGTGAATAACAACGTCTTCCTCAACACGGAGGGCGCAGATGCTCAGGGTGGCTCCAATGTGACCTTTAACAACAACCTCAAGTATCACACGGACCCTCAGAAGGCAGGCTGGAATCTGACAGGTGGTCCGACCCTGGGTTCGGGCAATCTGCTGGGTGATCCCGGCTTCAAGAAGACGGGCAACCGCTGGAATACCTACTATCAGCCAGCATCGGCCAGCAGTCTGGTGGTTGATAAGGGCGTAGATGTCGGGCTTCCCTACAATGGTTCGGCACCCGATATCGGTCGCTGGGAGTATTAATCTACCTGTATAAGGGAATACACTTCTCTGGTTGCTGTCTCCCTCAACTGTTGTGGGGAGGCAGCTGCTTGTATGGAAAAGGAAAAGGCAATGAGTGACACACAAGATATCAAGATAGGAACGCTTGTTGAAGGCTGGGGAAAAGACCCTGCGGGCTATATCAAGCAAATCCTGCCCTACGGTTTTGAAAGTTTCTCTATCTCATTCTGGCAAACCATCGGTACGATTGATCTTGAGCACCTGGCGCATTCCATCCGAGAAGTTGTGGATAGTGCCGGGGTGAGTATTATCGCCCTGGGAATCTACGGCAATCCACTGGAGGAAACCTTGATGGACCTGGAGACATTGTCCAGCTGGGAGCGCCTGATCGACAATGCCCATCTCTTTGGAGCAGACATTGTCAGCGGTTTTACCGGTCGGCTACGTGGGCGGCCCATTGATGCCTCCATTCCGCGCTTTAAAACAATCTTTGAGCCACTGGTGAAGCGAGCCGCCGACCGGGGAGTACGCCTGGCGTTTGAGAATTGCAGTATGGGTGGTACTTGGCAGAGCGGAGACTGGAATATTGCGCACAGTCCTGCCGCCTGGGAACGCATGTTTGATGCTCTCCCTGCTGAAAATCTTGGCCTGGAGTGGGAGCCATGCCATCAACTGGTCACGCTGGTTGATCCCTTTCCGCAACTGCGACAATGGGTGAAGAAAATTTTTCATGTACATGGGAAAGACTGTACTATCAAATGGGATGTTATCAAACAATATGGTATTCATGGTCCTGTCGAGTATGCCTTTCACCGCACGCCGGGCTTTGGGGATAGCAACTGGACCGATATCATCAGTGAATTGCGCCAGGGCGGGTTTGTGGGGGCAATCGATATTGAGGGTTGGCACGATCCGATTTACAGGGACGCTCTTGAGATGACCGGCCAGGTGCATGCGCTCAACTATCTCAAACGCTGCCGCGGCGGTGATTTTGTGCCTAACCCCACTATTTGAAGGAGAGAGGAAGGGGGTCTGGCAATGACCGCCAATATTGGCAGTAAAACGATTCGTGTGGGCGTGATTGGCCTGGGCTATGGTGGCGAGACGGCTATACGCTGTTTTCAGCAGGTGCCTGGTGTTGAGGTGGTGGCACTGGCAGGCCTGGAGGAAGTGCAACTGGCCGCACTTGGCGGCATGTATTCGATTTCTCACCTGTATCGCTCATATCATGATCTGCTGGCCCATGAGAACTTGGATGCAATCAGTATCGCAGTCCCCAATTATTTGCACGCGCCCGTGGCAATTGCGGCCCTGGAACGCGGACTGCATGTGCTATGTGAGAAACCAGTTGCTCGTACAGGGCTGGAGGCGGAACAGATGGTGCAGGCGGCCACCAGGGCCAACCGTGTCCTGCAGGTGGTCTTCAATCACCGCGAGCGTGGTGATGTGCAGGTGCTCAAGAGCTATATAGACAAAGGGGAACTGGGCACGATCTACTACACGAAGCTCTACTGGCTGCGCCGGCGCGGTATTCCGGGCGTAGGTTCCTGGTTTTCCAGCAAGGAGAAGGCCGGCGGCGGTCCGCTCATCGACCTGGGGGTGCATGTGCTCGATATCGGTCTCTACCTGCTGGGTGAGCCTGAAGTGGTGAGCGTGAGTGCATCTACCTATCATGAACTGGGTGCACGTGGTGTAGGTTTTGATACAAACGAGAGCAAGTCGGGGGCAGGCCATGACTTCGAGGTTGAGGATCTAGCAACAGCTTTTATGCGCCTCTCGACGGGTGTGACCCTGCTACTGGAAGCTTGCTGGGCCTCGCATGGACGGGCGGCCAATGATTTCGGGATAGTGTTGTATGGTACGAAGGGCGGCGCGGAAATTTATGCAAAAGATAACAGGACAACCGATGCATTGCGCATTTACACAGATGTGGCCGATGTACCCGCCGAAATCACTCCCCAATCCCCGCCGGGAGGGTTTCATCAAGCGGTCATCCATACCTTTATTCAACGCATTCGTGATGGGCACTGGTCCCTGTATAACGGAAGCGATGGCTTACGGCGTGCTCGTATCATCGACGCCTGTTATGCCTCCGCCGCTGAAGGGCGTGAAGTGATTCTATCACCTTTATGAAGAGGCAGTATATCTTGAATGCTGCGAGTTATATAGCTCCCTTTCGGTATTACAAGGTCCACATTAGTTATTAATGGTGGATGGGCTGCAAAGTAGTTGTTTGGATGAATGGAGCACAGATGTTTGCCTGGATACAGGTGGAGACAAGCCAGAATAGACATCTCGATGCGGATGAGATATGATTATCAGAAGTAAGGAATTATGATGCAAGAACGGAAAGTGCGTACTGTGCTGGTAGGATGTGGAAGTATGAGTAGTGCATGGCTCGAAGCCATCCGCAAATTGCCCGAAGTTGAAATAGTAAGCCTGGTAGATATTTTTGAAGAAGCCGCCAGGAAGAAAGCTTCAGATTTCCACCTAACCGAAGCTATAATCGCCAGAGACCTTGCCAGTGTTTTGGAGCAGACTGAAGTTGATGCTGTATTTAACTGTACCATTCCTGATGCACATTACGAGGTCACCATGATGGCGCTGCAGCATGGATGCCATGTATTGAGTGAGAAGCCACTGGCTGACTCAATGGAACATGCAAAGGAAATGTTAGTAGCGGCTCAACGAGCAGGAAAGATTTTTTCAGTTATTCAGAACAGGCGCTATGAACCCGCAACTCGCCAGGTCAAACATTTTCTAGAGCAGAAAACCATTGGTAACATTACGATGGTAAACAGTGATTTCTATATTGGAGCTCACTTTGGTGGATTTCGAGATCACATGAAGCATGTGCTGCTTCTGGATATGGCTATTCACACTTTTGATATCGCACGCTTCTTGATTGGAGCCGATCCTGTATCCGTTTATTGTAAAGAATGGAATCCCCAAGGTTCCTGGTATGATCAGGATGCATCAGCTATTGCCATTTTTACAATGGTTGATGGCACTATCTACACGTATCGTGGCAGTTGGTGTGCCGAAGGACTACCAACGACTTGGGAATGCGACTGGCGCATAGTTGGAGAGAAAGGAACCTTAACCTGGGATGGTGGAAAAAATCTGCAGGCTCAGGTTATCAAGGAAACGGGGAATTTTATTTCAGCTTATCAGGATATTGAAATACCAGTGTACGAAGCTACCAATGTTGGAGGGCATGCAGGATTAATTCGGGAGTTTTTTGAATGTATTCAAAATGGGACGCAACCCGAAACAAAAGCTGCCGACAACATCAAAAGCTTAGCTATGGTTTTTGGAGCTATTGAGAGCGCTGAAACAGGACAAACTGCCAGAATTAGCTGGTAAGTGCATAGATGAATTACGAGTAGCATCAAACTCTTGATTGTTCCATGAGTCATCCCGGAGGTTTGGAACGTGAATTCCAACCTCCGGGTGATGATTTCCCATGAGCAAAAGAGAAGAGTGGAGGGAAACCTCTCCAAACGCGACTTAAGGCCCAGCAAATTCGGTAAAGGGGTGCCTTTGTCTTTTGGTACTGCTTTCCCGTTCGATGACAGTAGTGACGTAAGAGCCAGTCTTTCTTTTGGTGACAGCTTACACGTGCTCTACCCCTACTACTGGCGTAAACAGTTGACCAGGGGCCAACTGCTGCACTCTGACAACGAATTGCATAATATCCGGGATCGATCCAGCAATGGTCAGTTCCACAGGAGGGTGCGATGATGGTCGTACCGGTGGACCTAAACTGGCACCCTCACTGGCCCAGGCGGAGGTGACCCATGCTGCATAGGGAACGAAGGTTGCTGCTCCCCGTCTGGCCGGACGACGGCGAGCATTCCCGGTATTGATCGGGGTAACAGTAATCTTCTCAGCATAGGCCGCTATGAGTTTGTTCGCATCTACGGTCAAGACCACTTGAGGGCGGGGATTGCAGGCGGATCGCTGTCGATTGAGTCGCTCTGGATCAAGCCAGAAGAAGACGCGAGCATTAATAAGGGCGTACCATTCAGATGGGGCAATGCCAATCAAACAGGTTGATAAGGCTGCTGATGGCAGAGGGCGCTGATCCCGCAACTGAACCCCGTTTGGTAGTTCGGTATGCGTTAATCGCTGGTGCTTCTCTAATCGTTCCCGATCCTCTCCGGTGAGGCCTGCGAGATCGAGAAGAGTGCTCGCACTATGCAGGCCGTCCCGCTGGATCGCAGGCCAATTGGCGGCTTCAGCCAGATGATAGAGAGTGGTAAGCTGAATCATTCCTTCCGTCCAGGCTTTCTCATCTTAGAAAGGTGTCCTCTTCTTTTTTATACATTCAGGTCTTAAAGATAATTCAATGGCATGGCTGTGTCAAGCTCGCTGCTAGCTTGATCATCAACTTTGTTTATGTGACGCCTCCTCAAGAATAGGCAACTAAATAGTTGCCTATTCTTGATTTTTCTGGTATACTGTCTTCAGGCAACCCAGAGGTTGCCTGAAGACAGTATACGCATGTTGCGTTAGCAAAGAGGAGATCACATGACCTTTTCTGATCGTATCGAGCGAACCATCCATTTGCCCATCCCACGTGAGCGCGTCTGGGAAGCTGTTACAAAAACAGAGCAGCTTGCACGTTGGTTTGGGATTGTGAGTAGTATGGATTTTCGTGTCGGTGGTGCCATCCAATTTAGCTGGGAGAATAAACCTTGTCCTTATCTCGGCTCAATTGAGGTTATCGAGCCAATCCAGCGCTTTGCCTTTCGCTGGCCTTCTTATGCGGTCAGTCATCCAGAGATCACGTTTGACATCGTACCCAATACATTGGTAGAGATTACGCTGGCAGAGCAGGCTGAGGGGACCCTTTTGACGTTGGTCGAGTCAGGTTTTGCATCCCTGCCCAAATTGGTTCCGGCTGAGCAATCCTTTCACGATAACTCCGATGGCTGGCAAGAATGCCTGAATGGGTTGCGCGACTTTCTCCAGAGTCAGGAAGTCGTGTAGTGCCTGCACAGTCCCGGCCCGCTTATGAGAGATCGCTTACAAGAGCAGTGCCCTGTGGTGAGAGGAGAAACAAAGAAAGATGACAGATTCACAGGAGCAGCGAATCTTTCTGGCTCTTGCTGATCCCACACGTCGTCTCTTGCTGCAACAATTGTGCGAAGAAGGCTCAGGGACAGCAGCGGTCTTCGCTACCCGTTTGCCCATCACGCGTCAAGCTATTATCAAACATCTGGTGACCTTAGAGCAGGCTGGTCTCGTGATGGCTCAAGAAATAGGTCGTGAGCGGCGCTACGTGCCTCAACCCGAGGCTTTGCGGTCCGTCACGACCTGGATTGATGAACTTTCAGTTCAGTGGGATCATCGTCTCGCTGCTCTACAAGATTTTCTGCTTGAGGAGACGAATTCCCCATCCACGCAGGAGCAAGAAACTGACCATCAGGAAAAAGCAGATTTTAGAGATATTCAAGAATAATAGAAAAAGGAAGAAATACGCATGCAAACACTTGATCAGCGCCATTTTACCACGACCATGCTGGTCGATCAGACGCCAGAAGAAGTCTTCAATGCGGTCACCAATGTCCGCGGATGGTGGTCGGAAGACATTGAAGGCTCCACTTCCCAACTTCATGATGAATTTGCCTATCACTACAAAGACCTTCATTCTTGCACAATGAAAATCATCGAAGTTATTCCTGACAAGTCAGTTGTCTGGCTTGTCACATACAATCATTTTAGTTTTGTGAAAGACCAGAACGAATGGATAGGCACAAAAGTGCATTTTGACATCTCTCAAGTAGGGAACAAAACGCAGCTCCTCTTCACTCACGAGGGGTTAGTTCCCACATTTGAGTGTTATGATGTCTGTTCACCTGCATGGACCGACTATGTGCAGGGAAGTTTACTGCCTTTGATTACCACAGGGAAAGGGCGTCCCAACAAAGGGGAGCATCTGGCCTTTGATAACCAGGCAGAAAAGGCATCTCAATCCAACAGAGAAAGTGTGAACTGACAAGATAGAAGATTGTATCATCAAAACTGATGAACGTTTTTACATACCTGTAATGGCGGTTTCTGTTCGCATCATGCAAGGGAGAAAAGCTGCATCACTCAGCGGTACGACTAAGAGACCACAATAAGACACTCAACTTCCCAGAACCTCAAACGGTTCTGGGAAGAGGAACGCGACTGTGATGATATGCTCACACAGGATATCGGCGGTGCGGGCTTCCCTTGATCAGGTTGGCAAGGTCATTCTTGAACATCACATTGAACATTGTGTGACGGAAGCGGTTGGGCATGGAAAGGCAAAAGAAGCTATAAATAGTATTATAATTAATCATTGTACTTTTCGATCTATCTATACTAAAATATCACTAATAGACAAAGGAAAACAGTCTTCACTTTTTCAAGGAGAACCCTATGCAGGATGAATCAAGCACTGCTCTTCCTCGGTTTGTTATCATCCCCGAACCTGCTCGTGTTGATGAAACCGTGAACATTCGCCTTATTTACCTTTTGCCAGAGCAACTGGTAACGCTACGTATGACCATCTGTGATGAGATGGGGCGGATATGGGACTCATGGGCCATGTTTCGTGCTAATACACATGGAGTGGTAGATGTGAGTGAACAACCTCCGCTAGCGGGAAGCTATACCGAATGTGATGCCATGGGCCTCTTCTGGTCGTTACAGCCACTCAACGCAACACCATCGTCTGCGTTTTCTCCTTTCAAAAGCATTTCCATCGCTCCTTTGAGCTATGAGCTTTCTGCCGAGGTAGCAAACCAACGTATAGCAGTAGCTCGCCATGAACGTTTCTTTTGGAATGAGCAACAGGTACGACGCCAGCCTTTGTCTGAACATGGTCTGATTGGCACCATGTTTACTCCCAGAAAGTTTGGTTCCTTTCCTTGTCTCTTGCTTTTGAGTGGCTCCAGTGGAGCTCTTCGTGAACAAGAGGCGGCATTATTAGCTACCTATGGCTATGTTGTTGTGGCATTAGCCTATTTCGGCGTCAACTCGCTTCCCAGCCATCTGCAAGAAATCCCCCTAGAATATTTCATTAAGGCGGTACAGTGGCTACGCCATATAGATGTGGTTGCTCATCAAAAAATTGCCGTCATAGGCATCTCAAAAGGGGCAGAGGGGGCTTTGCTTTTGGGCGCAACTGTTTCTGAGATTGCTGCTGTGGTGGCCTATGCCCCTAGCGCGTATGTCTATCAAGGATTAGGTGAGAAAGTCACTTCATCCTGGTCCTACCATGATCAGCCTCTGCCTTTTGTTACTTACAAGCCTGCTCCCATTTTTGAAGCCTATGAGAAACGACAGTTGGCTGAGGGAGCTCCTATCGCTTACCGTACATTGTACTTAGAAACCCTTCAGCATACAGACGAACTTGCTCGTGCTGCAATCCTCGTTGAGCGAATCCAGGGACCCATCTTGCTTATTTCAGGTGAGGATGATCAGATGTGGCCTGGAACACTTTTTGCGGAGGAGATTGAGCAACGTTTGCGACACCACCATCATCCCTACTGGCATCAACATGTAAGCTATGCTCATGCTGGACATAAAATTGGTATGCCAAACGTTTCAACAACCCTGACGCAATTACGTCACCAATTTTCTGGAAGTATCAATGATTATGGTGGCACCCCTCAAGGGAATGCACGTGCTTCGGCGCACTCCTGGCAAATGCTTCTCACCTTTTTGAAGCACCATATGCACTAGCACATTTTTCCGCTAAGCGGCAAGACGGACCACACGTAGCGTGATGTCACGGAGGCTATAGGGATAGTAACTATTCAGAAGGACCACTTAAAAGAGGCGAATCAGGCCTATGTTTACACATTTGAACTCGGCACTACCAGGAATACAACGACAATTGCAGACAATGAACCTTTTACGCCACCCTTCTGAACAGTTACTGTTTTTACAGTGATCCTAGCCCTACCTCTCTTTGGCAAGGATCTTAGCCTCCCCTCTTACTGACTGACCGCTTTCTTTATCAGCGCAATGATTTTCTCTTCTCCTTCAGTGTTCAGTTCTTTTAGCGCGAAGGAGACAGGCCACATCATACCTTCGTCAAGGTTTGCGCTATCGTTAAAACCGATCGTTGCGTACCTGGTCTGGAACTTTTGCGCCGGCTGGAAGAAGCAGACAATCTTCCCATCCCTGGCATATGCAGGCATGCCATACCAGGTTTTGGGCGAGAGGTCTGGCGTGTTCGCTTTGACGATCTCATGGAATCGGGTGGCTATCGCACGATCCGATTCCGACATCTCAGCGATCTTTGTGAGCACATCTTTTTCTCCTTCTGCCCTGTCTTTGCTGGCACGTTCCTCTTTAGCACGCTCCTTCATCGCGGCTCGTTCCTGCTGCGAGAATCCTTTAGACTTCTTGTTGATCGCTTCCGTGCTGCTGGCGGGTTGCTGAGAAACGTTCAGATCTGACTGGCTCATACTAATCTCCTTATTTTTATTCAAACGACAATTTTACGACAGTTCGACTGCGGACTTCTCTTGCTCGCTCTTCCATCTTTTCCGTATGGGCTGACCAGTATCAGCGTAGATCGTTGAAAACGCGCTTTCTACCGTCAACTCGAAGACAATGTAATGATCCTGCGGCTGATACCCATAGGTCGTCGCCAGCGCTCGCATGGCTGGACTAGCAGTGAGAAGAGCATGTCCCACCAGCCAGAACTCTCCTTCTCCACCGTTCGTATCACTGACCCAACAATGTAACGCATAGCCAGAACCACGCTGTAAATCATGTCCTTTTGGAGAGGTGGGCTCCATAAACAACAACAGATGCCCCTCGCCGATAATTGGCGTCACAGGATGAACGCGAGGCAGTCCATCAGCACGAACGGTTGCCAGATAGGCTGGACCACTTTTCAAGCGAGCCTCGCCAAAGGCAGCAAGTTCTGGTTCAACGAGCGCAAAATCTTGCCAGGACTGTTTCATATATTCCCCCCCGATGTTTTCTCTTTCTATGAAAGTCATTGGGCGCGAAATCTCATCTCGTTTCACGCCAATGGGTCCAGCAGCACAGGTCTGAGCAGTTCTGTGGGAGCGGCTGCCAGCTCCCACGATTACTTACCACGCTCATAGCCAGGACGATTGCTCGAAAAGGACTAAGACTGAACTACCTGCCATACATTGCCATCGGGGTCACGGAGGTCAAACCATTTGACGCCAGAGCCCGGGCCGTACAGATCATCTTTTATGTCGTTGACACTGACACCCTTTGCTTTGAGCTCGTTGTATGCTACTTCAATATCTGAAGTCGAGAGGTAAAGTCGCATCGTCCCCGGTTTCATATGTTCATGCATCGTCGACAGCGTCAGAGTGGTGCCTCCTCCTGGGAGAGAAAGCGAGACCCAATGATAATCGCCCGCGCCGACATCTTTGGTGACCTCAAATCCGAATTGTTCTGCGTAGAAGGCTTTGGCCTTTGCCATATCGGTAACTGCCATCATCACCATTAAGATTTGTTCATTAGCCATTATTAAAATTACCCTTTCAAGGAGTGTAAAACAGTCATTTATTCATGAGAATAATGTGAATTGAGCCATGGCTCACGTATCCAGTTTCTTGCTCTCGTTCGTTTCAAGTGAGAGCAGCGTCAGACCAAGCCGGACAATCTGGAGGAGCACTCCATGCAGCGCAGCCTGATCTGGCAAGTTCCCCGAGAGGAGCGTTGTCCCGGTCGCCTGTTGCTCGATGCAGAGCCCGCCAAAGCGATCTTCCCAGGACTGGTCCAGGTGTCCCTGGACACGTATCGTGTAGAACATCTGCCTCCTCCGCATTCTGCGCGTTTCACGATCTTCGCGCTGTGCTCGGGAAAGTGAATCACCAGGATCACCTCTCCCTGCGTCTGAACAAAGCATACCAGAACGCGAGTACTTCCACAGTCGCCAAAAGGATACCAAAGGGAGTAGTTGCCTGCGAAGAAAGACCACCTGTTGGGAGGAATCTTGTTAGAGCAGGGAGCGCGCTCGCGCCAGAGCAACCGCCTGGGTTCGGCTGGTGGCTCCTAATTTGCCGAGCAGATTGCTGACGTGTTTTTTGACGGTGGGGAGCTCGATCACCAGGGCCTGGGCGATATCCTGGTTTGAGGCTCCTGTGTTCAGCAGGCGCAAGACATCCTGCTCGCGTTGCGTCAGAAGCGCGGGTGGACTGACGGACGCTTGCCCGGCTGAGACCGGTCCAGACGGAAGAGCAGGCTCCAACGCTCTGTTTGCACCAGACTGCTCCTGGGCGATTGCTGATAGCAGCTGTGAGATGTAGGCGATTGTTGAAGCAGAAGCGGTCAGATCATGCTGATGGGAATGTGAGGTCTGGAACTGCTCAAGTGCCTGGCGCATTGGTTCGCCTTCATCCAGGTACACACGCAGGTAGCCCTCGGGTTCAGTTAAGGCAAACAGTCTCATTGTAACTTCGTAGGCTCGCTCATTCTGACCTGTGTGATGGAGCGCTACTATGTACTGGGCAAGATAAGTAAGGGTGATTCTGCTATTTGCCGAACGACTCAGGTCCTCACCAAAGCGCTCTAGCAACTGCAGCGCCTCCGTCCAACGAAACGTTGCAAAATATATCCGTATCATGACCGGGAACACATCATACAAGCTACGCTCCCATGCCCCCTCGGGCAAGACAATGTTCTGTGCCCAGTTCGTTGCTTCCTGTAGCTGTCCCGTAGCCAGCCACCATTGTGCTCGCATGATGGGCAGCCAGTTCCGGTGGCCTTCTAATTGCTCAAACGAGTGCAGCGTTTGTTGGACCGCAGACAGATCTCCTCTCGCCAACTCGATCTGCATCAAGCGGATATATCCTGACAGAAGGAGATTACTCTGCTGCCAGGTAACAGCCTCCTGAATGGCCGTTCGCATCCAGTCACGCGCCTCTTCCAATCGATTCCACTGGTACAATATCAGCGCCAGGATATCTTTAAAGTATCCTTTCAGCAGAGCATAGCTCCCTGTCTGCTCAATCAGGTCGAGGGCAGCCAGACTCTCCTCATAGGCCAGGCGCAACTGTCCCGCCTCTACGGCGGAGAGTGCCAGCCACTGTCTGACCCTGGTCACAGCAAATTGGCTTCCCGACCGACGCACTTGTTGTTTGGCGTCCAGGAGCTGTGGCAAAAGCTTCGCCCTCTCTTGTCGAGCCGTGTAGTAAACAACGTTGCAGAAGAGTGGAAGCATATGCCAGATAACCTCCTCATCCTTATCAAGCTCCAGCATCTCCTGATGAAGGACCGGAAGGCGCTTAAAATCCGAGGCTTCTATCGCCTCATACAAGGCCATCCCTGCCTGTAACAGGTGCAGGCGTCGATGCAGGACTTCTGGATCGATGGAGGGCACGCTCGATCCTGCTGGTGCTGCCAGCGTTGCCTGATGAGTCGCCTTCGTGTGATGAGAGAAGGCAGTGTTAACCCGTTTGATGAGCTGCCTTACGTGCTGATAGCGACTTTCGCGTTGCTCGCGGGTTGAAGAGGAGACGGGATGGAGCAGGTAGAGCGCTGTGGTGAGCGCCAGACGTGCGTGTTCGGGCACCAGCGGATCTGGCAATGACAGTACCCAGCGCGACATCATGGCCATCTCTCCACGTACCCAGAACTGCTCAACAGTCTGCTCCATCAGACGCGCTGCCATGGAGAAGGATGCTCCAGCAAGTGCATGAAGAATAGCCTCTGCCCATTGCCCTTCGGCCTCATAAAAGTCGGCGGCCCGGCGATGTAAGAGCAAGGCCATCTCTGGCTGGCTGCTGTGGAGCGCCGAGAGCAGGGCTTCTCTAAAGAGATCATGCAGTCGATAGATGCGCCGTTCCTCATCCAGGGGGACCAGAAAAAGGTTTGCTCGCTCCAGCAATGTGAGCATCTGCTGGCTGGTCGCTCTTGTTGGCGCGGCAGTGACGGCCTGGCATACCGCAGCATCCAGGCGAGAGAGGATGGCGATCTGCAGCAAAAAAGTGCGGGTCTCGGGGGAGAGACGTGCTAGAATATCCTCTTGCACGTAGTCCAGAAGGTATCGCTGGCTACCAGTCAATGTCTCAAGGTAGGCTGTGCGATCCTCACGTTTCTGCAGCGTGAGCCCAACCAGATGCAGACCAGCGATCCAACCCTCCGTTCGGCTCATCAGCCGCTGCAGCTCTTCTGCCGAGAGCGGAGGGAAGAGCATTTTATGTAAAAACTGGCTCGCTTCATCCTCCTGGAAGCGCAGTTCATCCGCGCGAATCTCGGTCAACTGCCCGTGGGCTCGCAGACGAGCAAGAGGCAGATCCGGGTCGACGCGGCTGGAGAGGATCAGATGCAGATGGGGGGGCAGATGCTCCAGGAAGAAGGCTATACCCTGGTGAATGACCGACGTCTCTATCAGCTGATAATCATCCACAATAAGGACGATGGGGGCAGGATACACCTGCTGGCTTTCCAGCTCATGGAGAAGCACCGACAGACAGGAGGAAAGCGGCGGTGGCTGGGGCGATTGCAACTCTGCCACCACGTTTTCCCCAAAATTCGCTGCCAGGCTGGGGCAGCGGCGCAGCGCCATAATCAGCGCACTCCAGAAGCGTGCCGGGCTATTGTCCAGTTCGTCCAGCGAGAGCCAGGCGACCTGCGTCTTTTTTTGCCGGTGTGCCCAGATCGAGAGCAGTGTGGTTTTACCCCAGCCCGCGGATGCAGAGAGCAGTGTGAGCGGCGTCGAAAGTGACGCATCGAGTGCAGTCAGCAGGCGCTCGCGCTCCACCAGGGTATTCGGCTGCCGTGGCGGGGTAAGTCGGCTGGAGAGTAGCAGCATCCCCTGTTCGGTAGTGGTTGTGGGCTGCTGCACGTGAGCCAGCGCCTGTGCGGTCTCCTCCAGTCGCGAGAGCGTGAGAGTCTCCATCCGTCCGAGATACTGCTTACGCGTATGGCCGTCTCTGGTCTGGTAGGCATACCAATATGCTCCTCCGCGTGGCCTCTGCTCCTGATAGACATTGAGGGAGCCTCTGGCACCGTGGAAGGCAAAGGAGGAGACCCCCTGGAGCCAGACGAACCAGGCGGCATCTTCCGCAGGTTGAAAATGGTGTTGAAGCTGACCCCGGGTATATTGCTCGTAGAGGTGCCGCTCTTTGGACCAGATCAGGGCATGAAGAGGAGTTCTAGACATTGAATCTTCCTTGTGGCTCTATTGTTCCTGGCAACCATCCCATTCCTCCCAACACATCAGGAAGTATACCAAAGAGGGGGCACATCGGCAAGGAGCTTCCCTTCTGGCCAGGGCATTCCCGTTCCGGGTTGGTCCCCCAGCGTTCGAAAGGGATTCTCATGTCAGGAAACAACGGCTAGAAGAGTTGAATAAGGCATTGATCTCGTTTTCGGGTAAGGATACGGTCTGGCCCATGTCGTCAGCCTCAATTATTATCCCCCGGGACACGGACACCCCTCTGAGCGTGCTCACCCGCCTCTCTCCCACTTCCAGGCTCACGCCTTTAGTAACGATCACCCAGGACCGTGATGATGGAAAGAGCGCTAAAGATGGAAAGAATCACATGTTGATTTGTCATCACCATAAGATACTGTAAGTATCCCATTCTTCACTTTGTATCAGAACCTATTCTGTTTTCGTGGCTTCATTGCTTCCATTCCCACTTTTCTTAAGCCTTCTTGATAAATTATTACTTGCTGTTGAGTATTCGCCATAAAAAAGAGCTCTACTATGTTTATAAGCAGAACAATAAAAGTTCAAACAGTATAGCGTATCTAGCTTTTCATTGATAGAGGCCACAATGCGCTATCTTAAAGCAAAAAATAGCACGAGGAGACAGAGAGAAGGATAGTAGTAAAAGCCAAAGAGCATAGATTTAGACGGGCTCTCCCTTATATATAACTATATCTACTTTTAAAAAAGTAGAAAGAATATGGTATCTGAACACAAAAAAGAAGCGCTGTAGGGCAGAAGGGCAGGGAAGCAGTCAGTCAGGAACAGCACCAGAAGGCTGGTCGCGCCGCTCATGAAAGTGGCAATGCGCATGAATTCACGAGTGAAGAGGCCCGCAAAGCTGGCAGTGAAGGTGGTCAGGCCAGTTATAAGGACTAGATCCTGTTCCAACGATTACCATAACCTCTATCATACGAGTCATCCCAGATTGGCAGAGGATGGCGTCCAACTTCCAATGGATGCGAGCGCTTACATAGTGCGAAGATTTGGTGGAAAGAGGCGTCCAGGAAAAGGATGATCGTTGTTCCAGAATCGGCTGATGGCCTATCAAAGGCGATAAAGTGGTGCAAGAACACTCTTGCACCGCTTTTCTGTGCAGTGGCATTGCAGCATATAACCGGTTTGGGAAGATAAAAAAGATCTTTCTCAACCTGGATTTAACCTCAATACTATGCTTTTTCTTCTCGCTCTTCATACGCCTGAAAGGCCTGTTCAACTTCCTCCATATGTTCTTCCGCCCACTGTCGCAAGGCCGCCATTAGCGGGATGAGAGTGGTTCCCAGTGAAGAGAGTGAATATTCCACGGCAGGCGGAATAGTCGGTATGATCTTGCGTTCGACAATCCCCCTGCGTTCCAAATTGCGTAGCGTTTGCGTGAGCATCTTGTGGGAGATTCCCTCAATCGCGCGCTGTAACTCATTGAAGCGCGTAGGGTGTTTTTCAAGCAGAGCAAAGATGAGGGCTATCCATTTGTCGGCAATCAGATCGAGGACATCCCGCGAATAGCAGCGAGCGATCAATACGCTATGCGCTGAAGATTGTAGCAGTGTCTTTTCCATGCTCCAAGTATAGCACACATCCCATCCAGACGCTTCTCGGTTACTTCAAAGTGCGTACTTGTGAGACTCCCCATAAGTGCTTATAGTAAGAGCACACAAACAATATTAGTCATAGAATTATAAAAGGAGCTTCCATGGTTATGTCACAATATGCACTTACTAGCAGAGAAAATGAACAAAAACGGAAGGTAGCCCTGGTTGTTGGAGCACAAGGAGTCATTGGTCGTAATCTCATCGATTATCTGACAACACTCGACGATTGGGATGTCATTGGTGTAGCACGACGCGGTGGAACGTCTACGGACCGGGTTCGGTATGTAATGGTTGATTTGCTTGATCGAGACGACTGTCACGAGAAGTTGGGCAGCCTCACTCAGGTGACACACATTTTCTATGCTGCATATCAGGATCGGCCAACCTGGGCCGAACTGGTTCCGCCCAATCTGGCTATGCTCGTTCATGTGATCGAGGCAGTCGAGCCAATTGCAGCCGATTTGCAGCATGTGAGCCTGATGCAAGGATACAAGGTTTATGGTGCGCATCTGGGCCCGTTCAAGACGCCCGCTCGTGAGAGCGACCCTCCTCATATGCCGCCAGAATTCAACGTCGATCAGCAAGCTTTCCTCGAACAGCGGCAACGAGGTAAAACCTGGAACTGGTCAGCGATCCGCCCGTCTGTGGTTGGCGGGTTTGCGCTGGGCAATCCGATGAACCTGGCTTCGGTAATCGCGGTCTATGCTGCTATCTCGAAGGAACTGGGATTACCACTGCGCTTCCCAGGCAAGCCGGGCGCGTACGATAAGCTCCTGGAAATGACCGACGCGGGCCTGCTGGCGCGGGCAACCGTCTGGGCGGCCACTGACGAACGGTGCGCCAACCAGGCATTCAACATCAACAATGGAGACCTATTCCGCTGGAGCGAGATGTGGCCAAAGATCGCGCGCTTCTTTGAGCTTGAGGTAGCGCCCCCGTTGCCGATGTCACTCACTGTCGTCATGGCCGACAAGGAGCCGCTCTGGAATGCCATGATCGAGAAGTATGGACTTGCTCCTCACCCCTATCAAAAGGTCACGTCCTGGGGCTTTGGTGATTTCGTCTTCTCCTGGGACTATGACATGTTCGCTGATGGTTCAAAAGCCCGCCGCTTTGGTTTCCACGAGTATGTTGATACGGAAGCGATGTTCTTGAGCATTTTCGAGAATTTTCGTCACCGCAAGGTCATTCCCTAAATTGGTCACATCGTTTTAGCTTCTCTCTACCACCGATCCCGATGCAAAACCTCTTCTAACGGTTTACGAGCAGCAGGTTTGAATGCGGTTCCCAGTGTATAAGTGACAGGGATAAGCGCAACTTGCCTCACTTGCTCATATGGGATTCCTGGTACCTCCACCGCTTCCTGCTCAAAATCGAGATGGAGCGTGGTCAAGACTGTGCCCAGACCATGTGAACGGGCAGAGCCGGCATAAAAACTCCAGGTCGCTGGCCAGATCCCGCTCCAATAGCCAGCTAGCGCAGATCCAGAGAGCTTTTCACCACGCCCCTCAAGGCAGAGTATGACGTGGAGAGGTACTTCGTGGAGGGGTAGTATTCAGATACCGGGCAGGAACAAACGCTACCTCTATAAGAGGATCAAGAAACCAAAAAGATTGCAGCCAGAAAGAGAAGCCCCTGCCAGCACGGACCCTAGAACAAAGGGTCTGTGTTGGCAGGGGCTTTATCTGCAAAGCATTGCGTGCCTATGTATCTGACTGCGCATTGCCTGTGGCAACAGCGTAACCGGGGACGCCAATGGCATAGCTCCAGGTGATGTGCTTCATAGAGCAGGCGGGCCGGTTGACTGTGGTGCTCTTGAGAGGTTGCCAGCCATAGTTGCCTGAGCCATAGTTGTCTGTATTTTCAGAACCAGAGCCGGGTCCGTTGGTACAGGTAAAGCCAAAGAGGTATTGTAGATGTGCGGAGGGCGAGGCATCTACCGTGATAGACTTGTCCGTGACGTGAGCTGTAAGCAGGCGATCCGGCGGGACTTGAGAGGCGACATGAAGGTGCAGGGTAGGCCAGTGTCCCTCCAGAGGGCTTTTTACGGGCTGGTACCACTGATCATTGTTCTGCTCAAGAAAATCTATTGTACTTGTTAAAGTAATGGAACCACTCCACTGCAAGACAAAGTATTTCTGTGTGCTTAGCGTATGCCCGGGTAAAATCTGCAAATGCCCTGCAGCCCCGGACGGGCAACGATGATCTGTAGGTGGAAGTTCAAAGGCGGGCTTTACATTTTCTTGCATCTCAATACTATCTGTGTAACCACAGGCGCTCTTGCTAAAAGGCGAGGCTACCCATTGTACTTTTGAAGTGTGATTGGTAAGCTTGATATTGACCTCAAGCATTTCGCCTAGAAAGTAAGGCCCCTGCGTGATACCGAGCGTCATCTCAAATCCGCCAGCCTGGACATGGGTGGTGCCAGGTGATTGGACGGGGCCAGCAGGTGGGCCGGTCATAATGGTCCTTTGTGGGATGAAGAGCGAGAGCGCAGATGTTATAATCACGCCGACTACCAGGATTGCGACGAGGCTGCTTACCAGGCTGGTGAGGCGCTGGCGGCGCGTGGCTGGTGGTCGCGAAATAGGAGTCATGAGGAACTGACCCGGGTCATATTCTTGTTCAGGAAGGGCGTCCAGCGATGTTTGTAGCAGGCGCTCGCGTATCCGTTGGATGATCTGTTCTTGCTCGGCGGGCTTGAGTTCAAGTAGTTGGCGGGGCTCTTCCTGGAGCAGGTCTACAAGGTAGTTCCCCTCTTCTTCTGGTAGGATGTCCTCAAATGGCTTCATGATTGCCTCCTTTCTCCTGACGTTCGTAGAGTGTTCGTAGCTGTTTGAGAGTGCGTGCTAGCATCTTACGTACCGTCCCATCTGGTTTCTGAAAGCAGGCCGCAATATCGACCAGGCGCATGTTCTCTTGATAGCGTAGATGGATGAGCTGTTGCTGGAGGGGAGAGAGTTGGGCGATTGCCTCGTGCAGGAAGGCATGGCATTCCTGGCGCAGGAAGCGTTGTTCGGGCGTCGGCTCCTCGTCCTGGTTGTCCCATGTCTCCTCCATGGGAACAATTGTCAGGGCGGTGTGGTGGCGATAGTGATCGATAGCTTTGTTGCGCGCGACGCGGTAGAGCCAGGCCCTTTGCTGCTCATCCGTGAGGTGCGCAAAGGTCTGGCTTGTCAAGGCCGCGGCAAAGACGTCAAAAAGTACATCCTCGACATCCTGGCGGCTCGTCATAAGCCGGGTCAGGTAGGGCAGGAGAGCGGAGATATGCCGATCATAGAGCGCTATATGTACATCGCTCTGTTCTTCAGTGGCTTTGCCCTGATGCATGGTGTGTCCCTCTCGTTTGTTTAAGATCTCATAGAACTTATCGGATGAGGCACCAAAACGTGGCACGGGAAATGCCATTTTCAGGATACGAACGCTAGAAGAGATTTTGTTAGTAGGGGTGTAAATTATTTTCCATGCAGAGTGTGAGGGAGCCAGGAATACAATACTAAGCGCTTAGTGTTGCATTTCTGGATATTAATGCTTAATACCACATTTATGCGTTTTTTTTCTGTTTTTTTGCCCACCACCTTGCATCTGGTGACAGCTTACAGAGCGCTACCTCACGAAGCAGTGCCAGCGTAACTATTTCGCTTGATAGGGGTAGTGTTGAGAGTGGTCGCCTTCCCAATTCTCGCGCAGGCCGGGAGCCGAGAGATCCCAGTCTGCGCGGATTTTTCGCGTCACCTCGCGCAGATCGACGCGAAGCTCGTCGGGAGAGGGACGCCCCCAAAACCAGTAGCCATTGTAGATCTTATAGATGCGCAAGCCCGGCTCGAGCACGAGTGTATGAGGGATCATGGGATTATGATGGGGATCGGTATATTCCTGAATGTCAAGATCTTGCTGGATCTTGCGACCAGAGTCAGAGAGGAAGGTCCACTGCGCACCGACGGAGGCACGGAATTCGTTGGTCTCCAGGATATTGTCTGTGGAAATAGTCACAATCTGAGTATAGGCAACGGCGATTTTGGGATAGAAGGCGGCTAGTTCCAGATGCTGTTGATGGTCTTTGGGACAATAGTGCCCGCGCGAAAGGATCAGGATCATGGGATCGTTCCCCTGAAGCTCACTGAGCTTGCGTCTGGTTTTTGTGTGGTCGGTGAGCTCGTAATCGGGAAAGAGGCCACCAGGGACAATATCTGCGCGCATATATCTTGCTCCTTATAAAGGTTGGGCAGGAGAACTCCTCCTCCATTTAGCATAACGGGAAGGAGGAGCCTGCTTATTCCAGGGGGCGATTGTTCTCATGCGAGCGCTTCCAGGGAGCGCAAGAAATGCTTGCCGATAAACTGGAAGTAGTCTGGAATGAAATCGTTGTGATGGTAGGCTAGCAGTTCGAGTCCCAGTTCTAAGCGCCAGAGCGCGATCCGCAGGTCAAAGGTGGGATCTATCGTTGGCAGAGCCTGCCAGTAGCCTTCGAGGAGCCAGGAGGTGGGAAGAAGTGGACCCTGGAAGGTATCGACGCCAGTGAAGTAGTCCCAATAGGCAAAATCCCAGGCGGGATCGCCGCTGCGCGAGAACTCAAAATCGATGCAACCAGTGACCTGATCGCCCTCCGCGAGAATATGTTGAGCGCTGAAATCACCGTGAAGGAGGCACGGGGCCATCTTCTCAAAAAGCGCCGTATGGGAACGAAGCAGAGCGATCGCGTCGGTGATTGACTGTTCGGAGAGCTGAAGCTTGGGAGCGGCCGCGTACGCGTTTTCAATCAGGGAAGGCGTTAAATGGTCAGACCAGGAGGGGGCAGGACCGATCCCCTCAGCATTGATCCGTCCCCAGCCCCGCGCCGGGATCGCATGAATCTGAGCCAAGAGAGCGCCAGCGGCTTTTACCAGAGGATGTGCCTCAGCAGGAGAGAGGCTCTTGCTTCCGATGAGGGAATACAGCGTGCGGCCAGGCAGGAGGGTCTCCACACAGATCGAGCGGGCATCATCACCGGAGCCTATATACTCCAGAAGCAGGAAGCGAGGCGTAGGAATAGCGTGGGCGGCGCATTGCTTGAGCGCCCATTGCTCCTCTTTAAAATAGGCGTTCGACCACCAGTGGATACGGACAATCACTCCCTCCCCGCCGCTGGTGGTGGCGCGATAGACCTCGTTGGAGAAGCCATCAGTGATGCGGGTGAGCGTTTGAAGTGGTGAGCCACATGCTTTCAGCACCGCCGACTCGATCAATGATAGTGGGCTGGTCATCATCCTGATCCGTTCGAGCCTTTGCGGCGTGCGGTTCTGTTCTTCCTCATACAAAGGATCAAGCATATTTCCCTCCTATAGAATGAAATATACAATAAAAGAAGCGTAGCATTTAAAATGCTCTGTGTCAATAAATGTGGGTAGTCGGCATATAGATGAAAGGGTTGTGCCCCAAACTCGGGCTCCTGTGCCACGTTCCTGAAAGCGCACCAATGCCACAGCAATGGTGGCGCTCCGCGCTGATTGGCTCAACGACGATTGCCAACAGCCAGCCAACAGCAGGACATATCACTAATTCGAGCTCGACCCCGAGTTTGAGGCACAACCTGGATATATAGGGTAGATTCTGACCGCTTTTGGTGGTAGGCTGAGAGAAAAGAAGGAGCGATGAATATCTGGACACGCTTGCGAGCTGGAATCAGACGAATCAACCTGCCCGTAACGTGGCCTCACTGGTCAAGGGATTGCAAGTCATCTGGCAAGTCATTCAGGATGCTCTCTCCCACTGGACCATTGCCGATCCCTATGTACTTGTCTACGATACCGATGAGAACAGTAAAAAGCAAACGTATACGCGTCAGTGGGTAATCTGGCATCTCATTGAGCACGATCTGCATCATGGCGGGGAACTCTCCTTCACACTGGGCATGCACGGACTGACCGGGATCGATATCTAAGAGGAGGACACATGGAAACCATCTATCGCAGCGCTCTGTGGCAGCAATTCGGTGCCGCCATCGATATGCTTGACAATGCCCTGCTGGCCTGCCCCACCTCGCTGTGGGAAGAGCGGCTCTGGAACGACCCCTCGGATCACTCACCCTGGCTGCCACCTGAGTCCGCTCAGTTCTGGTACATCACCTATCATACGCTCTTCTGGCTCGACTTCTATCTCTCCGGGAAGTCGGAGGAGGAATTTGCTCCCCCAGCTCCCTTTATCTGGACTGAGGTTGAACCGCCGATCTCACCCCAACGGCCCTATACGAAGGAGGAACTGCACGTCTATCTCGTGGAGACGCGTCGCAAGTACCACGCCCTCCTTTCCACGCTAACGGATGAACAGGCATGCCAGACCTTCGCGTACCCCTGGGCTGAGGGGCAGGCCGTCAGCTTCGTAGAGGTTGCGCTCTACATCATGCGCCACACGCAGGAGCACGCGGCCCAGCTCAGCTACTTTCTCGGACGGCGCGGCATCCCGGACGAGGTGCTCAACTGGGTCGGGCGAGCGAAAGGGGAAGTGGGCCTCTGAGGAATGAGTGTGCTGCCCGCCGGGTCACCTTCACATTCCCAAAGATGATCCGACGTGGCATCCCAACTTCCGCTTTGGAGGAATAGGAAACGCGAGCAAATGACGGGCTTCACCTTGTAGCTTCAGCCCGCTTCTGAGTTCCTTTAAGAGCTTAGCATTGTAAATTTCTCCGGCTGGCCTAATAGGCCATTTGGCCTGGGATGTTGTCGGTAGTGAAATATGAAGGAACGCCTGCTCACTCCATTGAGGTTGAAATCGTATACTGAGAAAACCTCTCACATGGACAGAAACAGGTTTTTCCCGGCTCGAAAGAAAGGATTGGATTAGATATGGTGTATTCACCTGAGGAATTAGATGCCTCTCTCGCTTTAAAAGCTATCGCACGGAATACCCCGCTCAAATCTGCACTCTTGCAGACGCCCGCAGTCTATGCAGCACTTTGGCCTGCGGCTCGTCGCTTTATCACTGGCGAGACCCGAAAGGCTGGGATTGAGACGGCCAAAACCTTGACGAGCCTGGGCTATGGCATTTTCCTGGCATATGCTGGAGAAAACACAGGCACTGAGCAGGCCTGCCAGGCTGCAATGGAGGAATTGCTTGCTCTCAGTCAGGCCGTAGAAACTGCTTCCCTTCCCAAAGAAACCACGATTTCATTCGACCTTTCTCATATTGGTCTCTCGGTGAGCCAAAGACTGGCACGTGATCATTTCTTTCGTCTGGTTCAGGAGACCAAAGAGCGTGGCATCTGTCTTATGGTGGATATGGAGGAATCGGACAAACTGGAAGCGATCCTTGAAGTCTATCAGCAGGGAGCAGCGCACTATCCGCATGTAGGAATTACGTTGGCAGCACATTTGTATCGGACAGAGCAAGATCTTGAGGCACTCATGCACTTGCCAGGGAAAATACGGCTGGTCAAAGGAGCATATCAAGAGCCTGAGGAACGCGCTATGAAGCGTGGAGAAGCGCTGGATGAACGGTTTCTCTCCCTCATTGAGAGGGCAGTCTCGGCGCAACACCCCCTCTCTATTGCGACACATGATCAGCATCTTTTACAAGAACTCGAGCGGCGGAAGTGGCTTGCCGCTCCTCAGGTGGAAGTGGAAATGCTTTATGGCGTTCGTCCAGATCTGTTGAAACAGATGAAACAGGCAGGGTACCAAACCCGTCTGTATCTTCCGTATGGAACGGAATGGTACCTGTATCTCTGTCATCGACTGGCGGAGTATCCTCCCAATATTTATCAGGCGCTCGCCGATTGTGTCCAGCCTTCTCGAACACAACAGCCGACGAGCAACTACTTCTAGGGTGTCTGTTTTAAACATTCATAAATATCGCTGAGACTCGACAGTGGTTCATGTGAGCCGCTGTCGACAACATCTCTTGTGGATTCTCAGAGCTATTTTCTGAGAATCGTCATCTCTGCAGCAAGAGAAAACAGGCGAGAGTGTACCTGCTCGCTTGTTTCTCGTCACATCATCGCCAGATGAAGAGAGTGGGTCATCTGTCATCGAAGCTTTCTGGAGAGTTTTTTAGCATGAGGCCAATCTCACAGAACGGCTTCGCTTATCTCTCTGGCTTCGCTTCAATAGAGTGGTTGATCTCCCAGAGGTTGCCTTCGGGATCGGCAAAGTACGCTGTGCGTAGCCCCCAGGGCTGGTCTGTTGGAGGGCGGAGAAACCGGACGCCCCTGGTGGTCAGTATCTGGTAGGCAGCATCGACATCCTCCACTCCAGCGGCCAGCAGCACGCGAGGGCTTCCTTCCAACGAGAGGTCAAGCGGCTCCGAACTGACCATCTGTGCGGCTCCTCCAGCCTCCAGGAGAAAAAAGTACACGTTATCTATTTGAAAAGAGACCGAATTGGGCGTGCTCTCGCTCTCCCGCACCACCAGGCCGAGCGTGTCCCGATAGAACGCGGTACAGGCCGCCAGATCTCGGACGATCAACTCCGTTGCCATAAGTTTGCGAAACATGGTTTCCACCTCTTTTTTCTGTATCGAACCATCTGTTTTATCTTCGTTATCATCAGTTACAGGTCGCCATAGATCCCCATCAGGCCGCGCTGACTGAGGGCTAAGGACAGTTCGCCGCCGTGATGGATCTCATGTTCGAACGTATGCCAGATAATCCACTGTCGCGAGAACGGGGGGACATTTGCTCGCTCTTCTTCGCTCAAGGCTGCTGGGGGCTGGAAGATGTGTCCAAGGTCGGCATGCGTCCAGTGTGAAAGGGTTTCCTCGATCATGCCCCAGGTGGACTCCGACCCGGAAATCAAGGTGGCAGCGTCAGACACGGGCTGATACGCGACATCTGAAGGGTCCCAGTGGGCGATGGGAGCCAGATCAGCACTGCCCTCGCCCATCCAGACCTGGAACCACCAGACCCGGTTAGCGATCAGATGTTGGACCACCATCCCGATGGTTCGCTGGTCCGAGGCGATGGGGAGAGCCAGGTGTTCCGGGGAAAGTGGCGCAAGCATCTCAACGAGCATCCGTTGGTAGGTTTTCCAGCCTTGATAGAAGGTAAACAGTGAGGGCGCTTGTTCTATCATAGATTGTGTTCCTTTCTTCTCATGCCATAAAATACTTTTTCTTCTGCTCAGGCAGAATGATGTCTGTCCCGTTCCTGTTCCAGACGGTTTCTGGTGCCTTGCACCCTTGCCGTCCCGTCTCCACGGAACGGCGGTCTCTGGCACAGGGGAATATAGTTTCGCATGGCCATGCGCCAGTGTTCAAGGGACTGTATACCTCTTCTTTGTGAGGAGATCAAAAGTGGAATCGTGAGATAACTCTCGTGTGGCTTCGGAACGTGCGGCGAAGTCTTATTCCGTGATAGATCACCAACAGACGGTACTGTTGGTGACAAGATCTGCTACCCCAAGGTCCTTTCTGTCTGGTTTGTCTATGCTCTTCATTATACGCCTTTTTGAGCAACGGTGTTGCCAGGCGCTTCCTCGGGACCTCAGTTGTGCTCCTCTCATTGCAACGAGGATCGGAATCGCTCCATAAAGGCAAGATACTCTGCGACATGTGCTTCGAGCTTCGCAGAGGATGACCTGAACCTGGGCGGCGTCATTGAAGTGCGCCTGATATGCACTGAATGCCTGAACGGCTGGAGACATGGCGGGTAATGACTTCAAATCATCGAAACCAGGATGATCATGGTTTGGAGAAGCCGTCAGTGATGCGGGTGAGCGTTTGAAGTGGTGAGCCACATGCTTTCAGCACCGCTGACTCGATCAATGATGGTGGACTGGTCATCATCCTGATCCGTTCGAGCCTTTGCGGCGTGAGGTTCTCCTCATACAAAGGATCAAGCATATTTTCCTCCTATAGAATGAAATATACAATAAAAGAATCTTAACATTCAACATGCTCTGTGTCAAAAAATTTGGGTAGTCGGCATATAGATAAAAGAGGTCTCTATCTGACCGCATTTGAGAGTATACTCTGCTTGTGCATAAAAAAATAGATCTGTTAAAGGACAATGATGATGACTGAGATATATCTGGAAGTGGGCGAAAAAAAGGTATTTGCGTGCGCAGTGAAGTGGCTAGGATGGTGTCGGGCAGGAAAGAATGAAGGGGAGGCCCAGCACGCGCTACTGGAGATGGCGGAGCGGTACCGGGTGATTGCCGAGCGTGCAGGCCAGGAGTTCGAGGTGGGTGATCTATTGGCGGTGGAGCGCGTAAAAGGGGATACGACGACGGATTGGGGTGCACCTTCAAGCATCGCCAGATTTGATAGGGAGCCCAGCGACGCACAGGCGGCAGCTCTGCGTGTCTCCTTGCTGCGGGCCGCCTGGGAGATTATGGATGAGGTCGTTGCCGTTTCACCGGCTGAGTTGCGCAAGGGGCCACGCGGAGGGGGAAGGGAGAGAGATGAGGTATTCAGACATGTTGTGGAGGCCGAGCGGGCGTATGGACGGAAGATCGGCGTGAAACAGAAACCATTTGCGGCGAGGGATCGGGCCGCACGAGAAGCGATGCGCGAAGAGATTGCCTCGGTACTGAGCAGGCCGTCTGATGGGCGCGAACTGGTGGAGAATGGCTGGCCCGTAGCGTACGCGGCACGGCGCATCGCCTGGCACGTCATTGATCATATCTGGGAGATCGAGGATCGACGGATCTAAAGCTCGTAAAAACCACAAAACTCCCAGCGAGATAGTGTTGTATTTCCTATATTCTAGCGCGAAAAATTGTAAGAGGGAGCGACGGTGGCGGCAAACGCAAGCCAGGTTGGCGTTGTCCTGGGTCTTGATCGGGCCCATTGATCAAGCCGCCTCCGGTACTTGCTCGGACAAATGACGTAAAATCGGCTGGGACTTGATAGAAGATCAACGTGTTTCGGCATGGAGGCGGTTAAGGATACAGCAGCAACAACAAAATTCTGCGTGGACGTGTGCTTGCACACGTTTGCATACGAACATCGGAGCAGAAGGCGTTGAAAGTTCTGAGAAGAGGTTGCGCGTTATGGGGCGGCAAAGGTGGTAGTATATCTCAAGAGATAACGTGATCGTGTTTCATACAGGTGATAAGGATAGATTATGCCAACCGCCGAACGACAACCAGTTTCACAGAACGGACTGTTGCATAGTAACGGGCAAAAAGCCCTGGTCGCACCCGTCTTATATCTCTCGAGCGAGCAGGCTGGCTGGGAGGGGGTGAGGGCCGAGGCTTTTCACGAGCCAGATGAGTTTGAGGGATGGAATGCGGAGCCGAGGGCTAATGCTGATATCGCTTTGATCCTGTTTCGTGGGGGAGGGATGCGCTTAGAACAGCGCTGCAGCGATGGTCCATGGAGAGGCGGGAAGGTGCAGCAAGGGGATCTACTGTTGAGGGCGGAGGGTGAAGAGCCGTACGAAGTACGCTGGAAGAGTTTTTCCGAGCAGCCGACCAGGACCTTGCATGTGCATTTGAAGCAGGAGCTGCTGAGGCGGGTGAGCGAAGAGGTGGCCGACTATGATGGGGCGAAGGTCAGCTTGAGGAGCCGGCCGGGCTTTCAAGATCCGTTGCTGTCACAGATCGGGTTTGCCTTGTGGCAAGAGCTGGAAGAGCCTTCCTCAGCGGGCAAGTTGTATGCGCAGACGGCGGCCCAGATGCTGGCAGTGCATCTGTTGAGGCGGTATGCGGCGGTAGGGAAGGGCTGGGAAGAGAGCGGGCGGGGCTTGACGCGGCCGCAGATGCAGCGGGTGGCGGACTTTGTGCAGGCCCATCTGGAGCAGGAGATCTCCCTGGAGGAACTGGCGGGCCAGGCTGGTTTTAGCATCTATCATTTCGCGCGCTTGTTTCGCGAGACAACCGGAGAGAGCCCGCATCAGTTTGTCGTGCGGCAGCGGATCGAGCGAGCGCAAACGTTGTTGAAAAAGGGGGAGATGGCGCTGGCACAGGTTGCTTTGGAAGTGGGCTTCGCCAATCAGAGCCATTTGACACGTGTCTTTAAGCGGCAGGTTGGCGTGACGCCACGGGCATATCGGCAGGAGTGGAGAGATTGAGCAGGATTGTACCAAAATCGCACAGATCGGCAAGATCAGAGCCCCCCTTTCAGCCTACTATAAAGGCATCAGTGAGCTGGTGAAAGAGAGCGGCAGACGCTTTCGGCCAGCGTCTGAAAAGAAAGGGAGTAGATCAAGATGGCACTCGAACTGTTTATGGTAGGACTGATCGTCAAAGATATGGGCAGAGCGATCGAATTTTATCGGCGGCTGGGTCTGGCTGTGCCGGAGGGGAGCGAAGAGCAATCGCATGTAGAGATCAAGATGGGCAGAGACGGCTTCACCTTCTTTCTCGATTCCCGGCCGGATCGCTGGGATGCGCAATTTGCTTGGGAAGAGCAGGGAGAACAGAGCAAGGGATATCGCTCGGTTCTCGAGTTTTATCTCAAAGGGCAGGAAGCGGTAGAGGCAAAATATGCTGAACTGGTTGGATTTGGGTATCAGGGCGTGCGCGAGCCGTATCAGACGGTTTTTGGCATGTGTTTCGCGATCATAAATGATCCTGACGGCAATGCGCTCTTACTTTCAGGAGATACGGGAAAATAGGGAAAGTGAAGAAAAAGTGTGGGGAGGAAAAACTGGCGATGACGAAAAGGTGGGGTTTTCGCTTCACCTTTTCGTCATCGCCTGGAAGATGCGATGGATGGGTCTGGCTGACGAGCGGATGTTGCCGCCGTTCAGGCGAGCCCCTCCATATATGCCCCAGGCCATGCCAACTGATGGTCATTGAGGGAATTGGTGAGGTACGAATACATATATCCTTTCTCCGCAACCAGATTCTGTTATCATTACAAAAAAGTCAGAAAATTGCGTTATCTTTTCCTGCCTTTTGTAGACATACTAGCAAAACAAGACGTGTACCACTCTATGCGCTCTTTAGTGCCAGTATCATATCGAATGTGGGCAATATGCTGACCCTTCTGGCGATTCCCTGGTTTGTGCTCTCAGCTCGGCAATGTCGCTCCCATCGGCATCCTCCATCCAGGTGAAGAAGAATATAAACCTGTCCCGCCTTCTGTTCGTACTCTCTTTAAGAGTGCATGATTATAACACTCAAGAGAAAGGATCTCCCTCCATGGACAAAAAGCAACCAGTTGGAAAAACCATTGCCGTCGCATATGGGGCTGTGCTCGCCTTTGCCGCCGCGTATCTCGTCGGTGGCATTCTCTTAGAGAAAGCCAGTCGAAAACAACGCGATAAGTAAGATCTTAAAGCAAGACGTTCGGCTCTCACTTTGAGAGCCGAATTATTTTTGTGCACACAAGCAATCAGCTAAAAAGGTGAAGCCTCTGCGTTTATAGAGAGAACCGATGAGAGTGTCGGTCAATTTAAACTATAATTAGGAGAGAATAGCATGCCTATTGCATATGGGAAAGACGAAGTCTTTATCGCCTGGGAAGCGAAAGATGAATTTCTGCATATTTTATCTTCCAAGGATGGCGAGAACTTCACCAATGAGCATACGCTTCATGAACGCATCCTTAAAAGCACTCGGCCAGCGATTGCATTTGGCAAAGGATTAATTTTCCTGGCCTGGGTTGATCATGATGAGAAAGTCAATGTCATCTCTTCTCCCGATGGCCTCTACTGGAGCGACAAGGTGACGATTGCCGAGACCTCTCATCGTAAATGTGCACCTGCGCTTACCTTTGGCAATGATAAGCTCTTCCTGGCGTGGACTGGCCGTGATCACAAGCATCATCTCAATATTACTGCGTTCAATGTCGCTGAGGATGGGGAACTGGCCGAATTTAGCAAGTTGGTTCTTGACGAAGAGACGACTGGGGAGTCGGGGCCAGCATTGGCAGCAGGCAACGGGAAGATTTACCTGGCCTGGCAGGGAACTGATCACCATATCAATATTATTTCATCTATCAATGGCAAAAGCTTCCAGAATAAGAAGGTGCTGAAAGAGGATAGCCCCCATACGGCAACTCCTGGACTAACCTTCGGAAATGGCTATCTGTACCTATCATGGATTGGTCATGATGAGCATCTGAATCTTCTCTCTTCCACAGACGGCGAAAACTGGGGGAGCAAGGTCGTGGTTCACGAGAAATCGACGACCAACGGAGTTGCTGGCCTGGCCTTCAGTGAAAGCACCAAAACACTCTACCTCGACTGGTCTGGCCGTGACCATGAGCACCATCTAAATCTGATTGCCTTTAAGTTTGAGACAGATGGTACTATTCCTGCTGAGGGGAAGAAGACGGTGCTTGAGGCAGAAGCCGAGAAGTAGTCTTTTACAGGTTCTCTCAGAACAGCTCACACGAACGTTTGGGGTGTAGGGTAACTACCTTGCACCCTGTCTTTTTACACAAATGTGCTACGCTACTCCTTTCAGACTAAAAACAGAAAATAGGTATCTAATCATCACAGGAAATTTCGTGCTTCACAAATGGCAACATCACGGTAAAGGTTGAACCTTTGCCAACCTGACTTTCTACCGAAATAGAACCTGCGTGCGCTCGCACCACCCACTCTACGATGGAGAGTCCCAAACCACTATGGCTCTCCTTTGATTGAACGCGAGCAGGATCGATGCGGTAAAAACGTTCAAAAATATGTGGAAGATGCTCACTGGCCATGCCAATCCCCGTGTCTTGCACAATCAAGCAGGCTTGTCCCTCTCTGTTCGTCACGGTGAGACAAACCCTTCCACCAGGATGAGTATACGAGAGTGCATTCTCACTCAAGTTTAACAGAACCTGGATGAGTCGCGCCTCATCCCCTGCGAGTAGGGTAGGCTCTGATGCTTGCACCTCCAATGTAATCTGGCGTTCATCAGCTATGGGTTGCAGGTGAGTTGCCACGGCACACGCCAGCAAATCCAGTCGAACCCTCTCTCGTTCTAGTCGGGTCTGTCTTTCATCCACCCGTGCCAGAGCTAACAGATCATTGACCAGATGCCCAAGCCGTTGTGACTCTGTAATAATCGTTTGCAAGGTTGCAGCACACTCATCCCTACTAGCTGCATTCAGCAACGCCATCTCAGCCATATTCGAAATAACCGTTGTTGGTGTGCGTAGCTCGTGCGAGGCATCAGCCACGAAACGACGCTGACGCACAAATGCAGTTTCTAGTCGTTCAAGCATCCTGTTAAAGGTATCCGCTAACCGATATACTTCATCACGGGTAGAGGGAAGAGGAACGCGTCGATGGAGATCACCAGCTTCAATCTCCTGAGCGGTGCAGGTAAGAACTTCAATAGGATGGAAAGCACGTTTGACAAGAAAGTAGCTTCCAAGAGATCCCAGAACAAAAAGAAGAGGAACCAGAAGGAGAAGTTGCATCAGCAAGCTACGCAACGCCACTTCCGTCTGCTCTAATGACGTTCCCACCTGCAAAACGGCAAAGACGACTCCATTATTGGTCAGTGGCATACTATAGAGCCGAACCTCCTGTCCTCTCACATTACTTACTGTGCCTTGCCAACCTGCGCCACTCAGTGATCTTGTCACACTCTCCCATGGAACGGCGAGGGAATGAAAAGCGGGAGTCGTGCGTAGAAGGTGCCCATGCCTATCGAGCAAGCGAATCAGTACTCTAAATGCAATATTTTGCGATCGAGAAGAAGATACAATTGCTGGAGTATCGATCTCCGGTGACTCCGTATCCAGTTGAACTGTGCCATTTTTATTACTAATACCATTGGCAAGCTGTTGTGCCTGGGCCTGAAGCGTTGCATCCATATTTACTTCAAGTGAATGTTTCAAACCGAGGTACAGCACGAGATCAGAGCTGAGAAGGAGGACAAGAAAAACAGCAATGCTCCAGAGCATGACTTGAATGCGTATACCTGGAGACCATACACGCCACACAGACCACTTCATCCTTCTGGCTCCTTCAATTGATAGCCCACACCACGAATAGCGTGAATAATATTCGGTTCGCCCCGTGCGCATAACTTCGTACGTAGATAGCCAATATATACATCAATAATATTAGAGAGATGATCAGCATCGTTATCCCAGACGTGATCAGCAATCATCCTTCGGCTCAACACATGACGCGGATGATACATAAGAAATTCCAATAGCGCATATTCTTTACTGGAGAGAGGGATAGAGCATGTACCACGAGTAACCTCATGAGTTCTTGTATCAAGTTGAAGATCAAAAAATTGGAGTACCGCTGTTTTCCCCTCATTTCTGCGACGCAAAAGAGCCCGCACACGTGCTTCCAGTTCTCCAAACAGAAACGGCTTGGTAAGATAATCATCCGCACCGAGATCAAGACCTGAGATGCGCTGCTCAACCCCACCTAAAGCTGTTAAAAAAAGGAGAGGCATACGTCGCTGATTATCACGCAGGCTTTTGCAGATCTCAAAGCCGTTGAGCTCCGGAAGCATCACATCCAGAATAATTAAGTCATAAGGAATTGTCATGCCAAAGGCCAAAGCATCCTGACCATTGGTCACCAGATCCGCCGCATAGTGGCACTGCTCCAGCCCTTGTTTGACGTTTGGCCCCAAAATAGGATGATCCTCCGCGATTAAGATGCGCATAACACATCTCTCCTCTCATTATACTCCGCTATTCTGTCTTCTCTACAAGACTCTAACATACTTTCATGAGCCAATAATGAGAGGACTTCTTGAGCAAAAAACCGCCCCAAAAGAAAGTGTCTCTCTCATTGTCTTCTCATCAATCATCAGTATGGTTACTAAAGATGTGGAGGATAGGTAAAGTCTGCTGTCCTTCTGCTTCGTGGAACATTTTATTAACGAAGATCTCTTTTATCAAGGAGCATGTAATGTGTACACTCCTTGATTGTACAGTGAACTTGTATGAAGGAGGTTCCTATTCATGAAAGTTTCTGCAAATCGGCACACTCTTCCTCCCTTGAGTCGACAGATAGTGAATAAGGTGCCAGAGGTGACCATATACTTCTGGCTTATCAAAATTCTGTGCACAACCGTTGGCGAAACGGCAGCTGACTTTATCAACACCAACCTGAACCTGGGTTTGACCGGTACGACCCTGGTGATGGGGAGCCTGTTGATTCTTCTACTCATTTTCCAGTTCGTCTCAAACAAATATCGACCTGGCATCTACTGGTCAGTTGTAGTATTGATCAGTATTGTGGGTACCTTGATCACTGACAACCTGACAGACAACTTTGGCGTCTCCCTAGAAACGACAACTATTCTCTTCAGTGCCACGTTAGCAGCTGTTTTTATTGCCTGGTATGCTGTGGAAAAAACACTCTCGGTTCATACCATTTACACCTGGAGGCGAGAGACCTTTTACTGGCTCACAATCCTGTCCACCTTTGCGTTGGGAACAGCAGCAGGCGACCTACTCGCCGAGAAACTGGCACTGGGCTACCTTGTATCAGCACTCCTCTTTGCAGGGACGATTGCTTTGATTGCAGTTGCCCACTGGCGTTTCAAACTCAATGCGGTCCTGGCTTTCTGGATGGCCTACATTCTCACCCGCCCTCTGGGTGCCTCCTTAGGTGATTACCTCTCTCAATCGCACGACGATGGTGGTCTGGGCCTGGGGACGGTGATAACAAGCAGCATCTTCCTTACAGCTATTCTGGCTACCATCATCTACATCTCTATCACGCACAAAGATGTCATTGCCAGTCACAACTTGCTCATGTCAGAAAGCGAACCTCAACAACAGCATGAGGATGACCTGGCATCTTTGTCCCCTCATAAGTAAAAAAACCAGAAAGAGTTTGGGTGAAGGAAACGCCCCATCGTGCTTTATGGGGTCGCTTCAAAAGTTTTGCCTGTGTTATGAAAACGAATGGCGATGCCATGAACCTCTGCGATAAGGTCTGGTGTATGGCTGTCGCCAACGAAGTCCAGGGTCACTGGAGCCAGATCTGCGCCTGGTCCGTTCAAGTGAGGGCCCATCAGCAGATGTGACGAGCCAGAGTTCCCTCCAGGGATCTCCAGGATACTGATCTGACCATTGATATTCATTGCCACAAAATGACTGGGGGCGCTGCCCGTCTCATGTCCAACAAAATGATCCATGTGGACGGTGCGAGGGCGTCCATATCGTAGATCATCCAGGGTTGTGGTTCCAAGCGCCCAACAGTTCTGTGCGATCCAGATCAGGAGGATGGTCGTAATCATGCTCAAGGCTATAACCAGGAGCCAGAAATGAGAAGGATGCGTGGCTGGCGACTGGAGAACAGGAACGGCCTTCTCATTTCTGGGTTGTGCTTTGAGCGTACGAACACGAATAGGAACGCTTTGCTCTTTTGTTCGCGATGCACGTGGAGTACGAGCAACGACAAATTCATCGACCTCTAAGCCAATGGGACGGTGTCGTAATGCACTACGCGGAGTAATTTCCGATTGCTTCGACATCGTTACAGACATAGGGCTCTTCTCCTGTCACTTTGACCAATGTAGGTGGTGTTGGTGCATCATTCTTCATTGCTCAAAGTGTACCAGCCTGAACCTCTTCCACACAACCCACTTCTCCACAACTTTGCGTTCAACCTTGTGTATATCTTGTGCAAAACAGAACAAGGCGGTGGATAAGCTGGGGATAACTTTCAGACGGGGGATGACAAGGCTTCCTTTGCCGATGGTACCAGGTGGGAAATGTACGAGCAAAACGTATTAGCAGATTACCACATACGTTAGGGGGGAATAGGATATTATCATGTATCAGATACATTATATAAGTATTATTTAGCTGCTTCATTCTGTGCGGGGTCTGGGAAGGATCGTCCATTCTCGATATGTTCGAGAATGGAGATGCACACACATTAGGAGGGGAAAGGGGGTGAATGAGTTACTTTAATCGTACGTACGTTAGTGCCAGATCCTTCTCCCAGGCCGCTCCCTCGCGTGACATTTCACCCTGACTTTCCATCTTGTTGCCGTTGTCTTCTATGGTCATAGTGACTCGCTGAGAAAAACTGGGCTCATCACGCCACCACTTGAACTGATTTCCTGTCATGGTTATGTTGTATTTTCTAGAGATGCCACGTTCATCAAAGTAAAGCTGAAAATAGGTTTTCGCCACATCATCGCTGCCAAAAATCGCAACCCCGTCAGGAAAACTGGGGTGGTCAATCTCTGTGTGCATGATCAAGAACGCGCCGCCAGCATGCCAATCAAAAGTTGTACGGCCATGCAAGGTTATCCCGGGAAGGTAGGGATGAGATCCAGTGGTTTGCCATTGGCCCACGAAAACCTTAAAGGATTCAAGCGCTGGGTTTGGTTGTAATGCTTCACTTCCGATTTTTTTATCCATGTTCTTGATTGTAGCCCTAATGACCCAAAAAATCAAGACCGTTTTTGGTCCAAACCAGGTATGTAGCACTTTCAATCGCAATTACATAATCCTGACACGCAGATATTCTTTAAAGCATGCTTTAGTACAGGCAGAAGCCAGGAAAGAAGAAAATTGCCGCCAGATGAAGCTTTTCTAGGGAGCTTCGTTGCATACTACCAAATTCTACAAGGATTTAAGACTTTTGCTACCCACATGGCTGTCCTAAGAAGGACCCCCGGGCCTGCTACTGGTTAGAGCTCTGGGGTGGTTGTGCGGTTGCAAATTGAATCATCTTTTCGCCGATCCGTTGTAAAGCTGTTCGCAATTCGGGGGGATAATGAACGACAAAGGGAAGATTTATGGCCATGAGATAGCGGGCCATGGCTTCCATATCATCAAAGTCTTCCTGGAAAAGGACCCCAGTAGGAGTGGGCGTTAATGTGCCATACTGCGAAGTCATATGTTGTTGAAGCGTTGCAAGATCTGTTTGAAATTCTACCTCAACCAGCATGCCAGGACTTTGATAGCGGTCTTTGACAAATTGTTCATAATCAAATCCTTCATCCTTCCTAAATGTTTCGGAGAGCACCTCTACCTGCTGAATGCGATCGAGACGAAAGATCCGATATTCCAGCCGCAGGCAGCAATATCCCACGAGGTACCAGTTCCCCTTCCATCCAACCATTCCATAGGGTTCTACCTTTCGTTGAGTGCTCTCTTTGCGCTGTGCGTTATAGACAATCTCAATGCGCTGAGATGCTTGAATCGCACAACTGAGCTCGATTAAGAGCGAGGCATCAGGGCGCTTTTGTTGATGATGAGGAAGAAGCACCAGACTTGCCATCATCGCCTCCAGGCGAATTTTGGCCTTTAATGGCAGGACGCGCGAGACTTTGGCTAAAGCGCCCTCAATTGAGGTCGAAGGTTGTTTTATCTCCAGCCATGAACTTGCCAGCAGTCCAATCATAATCGAGGTTGCTTCATCTTCGGTAAAGATTAATGGCGGGAGCTTAAAACCGGGACGAAGCCGATATCCACCGTAGCGACCAATGTTGGCTTCAATGGGGATCCCAACATCTTGCAAATGTGTGATATAGCGGCGCACCGTTCGGACATCCATTTCAAGACGCGTAGCCAACTCGGGCCCAGTAATAGATGGTCGAGATTGCAAGAGCTCAAGAACAGTGAGCACGCGGCTCGTTGGATGGTACATACCAACATGTCCCTTTCTACCTGTACATTCGATCTTCTCTTCTCCCAAGAGTAGTGCAGCGAAAGCGAGATGTCAAGCGCATTCACGAAAATGAAATAGAAGATGAAGGCCTCAGGTTATTGAGGTCCCGACATAATTTCCCGATAGCTTCTGCTAAGCTTGTCAGGGGCATGAGGATAGAGGAAGAAAGACGTATTCTTGCTGAGAGATCCTGACCAGCTGGATTTCTCCAGCTGGCTTCAAAAGCTATCGAGGGATCATTTCAAAAGTTTCTCGGCCCATTCTTGTAAGAAGCGTTCCCAGGTGATGCGAGCAACGGCGCGATCAGGGATGAGTTTCTCATCCGAACGGAACGCATCATAGTATTCCCCTGACAACACCTCTGGCCCCTCGGCCCTGATCACACCTTTTTTGTGCAACACTCGTTGATAGGTTTCTATCATGTCTTCGATAGTTAAGATCTCTGGTCCACCGATATCAGGGATATGACCAGCAGCTTCTTGTTCAACGAGTTGGACCAGAGCAGCAGCAACTTCGCGAGTATCGATGGGCTGAAACCGTGTTCCTGCTGGGACGGTGATGGTTGATGTCTGCTCATCTTCCCAGTCTTTGATCAGGCTCAAGATGTAGGGATGAAATTGGGTTACGCGCAAAATGCTCCAGGGGAGGGTGGATTGCTCGATGAGGTGTTCAACCCCCAGTTTCGCCTGAAAGTAGGAAAACGGACTATGATCAATTCCTGCAATGGAAACATAGATCAGATGAGGCGCACCATGGGCTTGCGCAGCCTTGATCAGGTGGCTGGTTCCGTCAAGATCGGTCGCTTTGACCTCGCCAAAGAACGTTGCGCAGTGAATAATCGCATCCACTCCTTTCGTTGCTTTCTCCAGACCACTCCCATCGCGAATATCCCCCTGAAACACTGCTACGCCCGTGGGGACGGCTGGCTGTGCTTGTCGCGTATACGCGCGAACATGATGCCCACGTGTATGCAATTGCTGCACGACTTCATTCCCTAACGTTCCTGTCGCTCCGGTAACAAGTATGGTTGACATCTTCATTTTTCTCTTTCTGTATCTTACTATATCTCAAAATGCGTTTTGTAGATGTGCTGATCAAGCCTGCGTTTTGACAGCAAGCTTGCTATTATCGTTCTGGTTGAAGATATTCTGCCTTTCTGACTATTGAGTATGTTTCGTTCTTTCCTTCTCTGGCTCCCAGTCGACCTCATATGTTTCCAAAAAAAGCAAAACAAGGCCAAGACTCCGTATTTTGAGCAGCACCCGATAGAGAGCCGCTTGATCGACCAGTGGTCCAGAGAGCACTGTTTTCGTAGGGCCGTCAGGAGCAATCCGAAGATCCTCAAACCATTCGTGCCAGGATGGGTCCAGGGGTCCTTTGATCGCGATACGGCATTGCATCGAGGAGATGCCCCCCCCTTTCGTTCAGAGTGATTGAAGTATAAAACGGTAGGGGGTGAGTTGCCCATCACCTGATGGGATGGTTTACGTAGGTGAGAGAAACAGGGAGAGGATCAGGAAGAGGAGAGCAGCGACCAGCGCCGTACAACCTCACTGGCTTCAATACGATTGTGGACGTTCATTTTGCGGTAGATGCTCTGGATATGGGTTTTTACAGTATTGACCGAGATCACCAGGTCACGCGCAATTTCCGGGTTAGAGCGTCCCACGACAAGCAGACGTAGGACTCGTTGCTCCTGATCGCTGAGCGGTTCCAGGGGCATCGACTCTTCTGGAGAAAGCGTGGCCTCTTTGGCTGACCGGGCCCCTGGCTCCTCGGCAAACGCGCGCAAGAGAGTTCGCACAAAGGAGATCAGAGAGATCTCGTGTAGTTCTGGCAGCAGCGTTTTCAGCAGATGCTCCATCGTTGGCCCTTCATCCAGAAAGAGGCGTTGAACATTTTCTGGTTGCGCCAGTTGTACCGCCTCCAGCAGGGAGGTTCTGGCCTGAGGAGCTTCTTGAGAGACAGCGTGAGCCAGGGCCTTCAGGATCAGAGTTTCCAGCACGCTGCGTTTGCGCCCCTGAGCCTGGGCCAGCTCTTTCCAGGGAACCAACTCATCCAACGCAGCCTCCCCTTTCTTTTGCGCGAGGTGCAAACGCACCAGGAGGAGCGCTTCTTCCTGCTGGTATAAAAGAGGAAATGCCTCCTGTTCGGGCACATGAGACTGATCGGCTTGTTGCTTTTCCCATGCCCATTGCTCGACTGCAGAGAGATCGCCCCTGGCCAGTTGTAGCCGCGCCCGGCAGGTACGAATCGCTCTCGAAGCCCAGGAGAAGCGCGTACGCCGCTCCCAGTGCGAGAGCAGATCGAGAGCTGGTGTGGTCTCTCCATACGCATGTAACAGGCGAACCTCAACGAATGCGCCCAATGCCAACAGATGGACCCCTTCCTCTGGGTGTGCTCTTACTGCCTGTGCCTGGGAAAGATACCTCTGTGCGCTGGTGAGGTCATTACGCTCATACGAAAGCTGCGCCAGGCAATGATAGGCCCACGAGGTAAAAAACGGCTCAAGGTCTCCTGTTTCGAGCAACAGCTGTTGGCGAGCAAACTCCGAATCTTTATCCATGAGTGCATGAGCTTGCCAACTATAGTGCTCTGCCCTGGGGAGTTCGCCTTGTTCCAGGCAAACCTCCCCCAACCAGAGGGACGCGATGAAGGTCGAGGAATGATTCTCAAGGTTTTTTGTTCTCCTATACCCTTCGAGAAACTGTCGCCAGGCCTCTTGTATATTGCCTGCCAGCAGAGAGGCAAGCCCCCTGAGCAAGAGATTATCAGCATACAGCAGACTTTCCTCTCGCAATAGGGGTTGTGCTTGCCTGGCCAGGGCAAACATCTGTGTGAAATCTCCTTGAAAGAAGGCAAGACCAGCATGCAGTTGGGAGGCTTCCCCAAGCTTTTCCCTCTGCTTGATAGCCTCAAAGCCCTGCTCAGCCCACTGCAACAAAGGCTCTATTCGTACCCACAGAGCAGGCGAACGCCGATCCATCGTAAATAACAGGGCAAGTGCATACTGAAAACAGAGATCCGGCTGGGTATGCAACTCCTCCTCCGGCAGGCGTTTGAGCCAGGAACAGAGCAGATGATAGGCATTGTGAAAGCTATCGGGAACGAGAAATCGTCCGATCAGCGTAGCCGCGCGGGGAAACTGTTCACACGCCAGCGCAGCTTCAATCGCTTCGGGAAGCATCCGCTGTTGCTCATACCAGAGACTCGCTTTCTCACTAAACGCATGCAGAGCGGATGCACCCAGGCGCAGCCTGGCCTCATACTGCATAGCCTGTGCCCACAAGGCATGATAGCGGTACCACTGCCGACTCTCAGAAAGGGGGTGGAGAAACAGATTCGCGCGTTCCACCTGTTCGAGCAGGTATGCACTATCCTCTCTGCCTCTGACGGCATCGCAGAGTGAGGCGCTCAAAGGATTGAGCCAACTCGTCTCTAGCAAGAAGTCTTGTATGTCTTGCGACAGGCTGGCGAGAATCTCTTCGCGCAGATAGTCAAGGAGGAAGCGCTGGTTGCCCCTGAGCATCCGCACCCCCGCAGAGAGATCAGACTGTTTCTGGAGGAAGAGTGCTGCCAGGTGCAAGCTGGCAATCCAACCCTCAGTGCGCGCTTCCAGGAGGGCAACCTCGCGATCTTCGAGGGCGAGTCCCATCTGCTCGATGAGAAAGCGCTGAGCCTCTTCCCGTGTAAAGCGCAGGTCTGTGTCGCGGACCTCGACCAGTTGCCCGCGCACCCGCAAGCGAGAGAGAGGAAGATCCGGGTCTACGCGACTGGAGATGATCAGATGGAGATAGGAAGGGAGATGCTTCAAGAAGATGCTCAAGGAGGCATGGATGCTTGGCTCATCGATCACATGATAGTCATCAAGGATCAGCACGATGGACGCGGGCTGTTCATTTCTGTCAACCAGCTCGTTGAGGAGCATGATCACACCAGTAGAAAGAGATCTTCCTGCCAGTAGGGGAAGCGAACGCTCACCGATCTCTGGCTGCCATCTGCGCAGTGCAGTGATCAGCGAGGCCCAAAACCGCGTCGGGTCATTGTCCAATTCCTCCAGAGACAGCCAGGCAACGGGTTGGGGATGCCGATGCACCCATGCCGAGAGTAGCGTAGTCTTGCCCCAACCAGCGGAAGCGGAGACCAGGGTCAGCGGACAAGAGAGTGCAGTATCCATGACCGAGAGAAGCCGCTCGCGTATGATCAGAGTGGCAGGCAGGCCTGGAGGAGAGAGTCTGGTCATGATCATACCGGAGTCATTGATCCTATCGCCTTGTCTCACTGTGCTGGAAACGGTCTCGTTGTCAGCCTGAGAGGTTGGCACGGAGATAGGGAGCAAGCGTTGCTGTAAAGGCTCCTGCTTGCTGTCCTGTAGCGCCTGTGCCATCTCCTCTAAGCGTGCGAGAGTCAGGGCTCCATCTGGTCCAAGATAGCGCTTTCTCCTCTGACCAGAACTGGTGTGGTACCCATACCAGTAACCTGTCCCCCGAGGCCGGTCCTCTTTGAGCACGTTCAGGCGGCCTTGTTGGCCCTGAAAGGAAAAGGAGGAATGAGTGGCCAACCAGACGTGCCATCGTTCTTCGTTTCCAGAGATGATCGGCACTGGAGGGTGTTCAGACGTGTGCAGTAAGTAACATCGCTTCCTGGCAGACCAGATGAGTGCATGAGCCGGTAGTTTTGGCATGGGTTCCTTTCTTGTCCACAACAGACCTCGCCCCAACTCCCCAACACGCTTGAGTATAGCAGAAGCGAGGGAAAGCCTGCAAGCAAGTTGTATACACTCAAACTGGATCTGCTAAAAGTGATCAGGTTTCGGCGCGATGTAGCCATAATCCGATCGATTGATTGGGCTACCACTCCAGTTCAGATATGAATAGAAAAAGAATGGATATTGTATGACTCAAAAACTTCCTACCAGACCCGTTCTTACACTAGCGGCGGCCAAAGTGATGGCAGCCGCCGCTGAAGATGTTGCACTCAAAAATGAATGGTCGGTAGCCATCGCTATTGTAGATGATAGCGGCAGCCTGCTCTATTTCCAGCGCATGGATCAGAATGCCAATTCGAGCGTTGACGTAGCGATCGCCAAGGCCATACATGCGGTCAATTTTCGCCGACCTACTAGCTTCCATGAGGACCTCCTGGACAAAGGGAATATGGTCGTCCTTGGCATGCCAGGGATGCTCCCACTCGAAGGTGGAATCCCATTGCGCGTCGGTGAACATGTGGTTGGAGCCATCGGCGTGAGCGGTGTGCGCTCCAGCCAGGATAGCATCATCGCGCAGGCTGGCGAGCAGGCTCTGACAACCTACCTTTCTGATAGCGGCATAATAGAAAACGACTTTTAACCAATGCAGGCCAGGGCGTGCGCCCGAAAGGTGCCGTCGCCCTTGAATTTGAGCGGCAGCGCGCTGAAGCGAAATCCTTCGTCTGGTAGCTGATCCGGGTTACAGAGGGGCTCGACGATCAGAGCTACCGCGCCCAGCAGGGTGATGTGAATAGGACGCTCGTTGCCCTTGGTCGCTTCAATGTTGACGGCATAGATGCGGATCATGGGGACGCACTCCAGATCTCTCAGCAAGCATTTGAGACTTCGAGCAAGTTCCCATCGGGATCACGAAAGTAGATAGACATGAGAGACGTTGTTGCACCAGTTCGCTCCACCGGCCCGAGCAGGACAGGGATATTCTGGGATTGAAGATGAGTAATCACCTCTTCGAGTGGCAGAGATGTCAAAAAGCAGAGATCGGCAGAGCCCGGAGTCGGTGACTCCGCCTTTGGGTCAATTTCTTTGCCTTTCTGATGAAGGTTGATTTTCTGCTTGCCGAAGCACAGTGCCTTTCGCCCTTCTGCAAAGGTGACGACTTGCATGCCTAAAATACGTGAATAGAACTCGCAGGTTACATGAATATCCTGCACGGTTAGCACCAGATGGTCCAAATGGTCGATCTGCATAACCACTTCCTCTTCTCTTTATTGTACACCTTTTTCGATCAGCGAGGTAATGATTTGTTAATTCCCATGATGATAAAGGTAATTTACAGCTTTTGAATCAAGTATACCTGACGAAGGAGGGTCCAGGAATTTTTGTCCCTGGGTTCCGCGATTGAGAGCCAGATCGTCTCACTTCGTAGGACATTTATCTGCAGCAGTTCGCTGACGATTGAGCGAGAAAAAAATATGGCGGTGATGATGTCATACCTGATACTTTTTCAGAAAACGGAGCGCTTGATCGTCATTCTGGATAGATAACAAACGGTTTCATACAAAAAATCTGATAGTGCCATTTCACACTTTTGGTGGATGTATTTCTGCTTCCTCTTGACTATACTCCTCGACGAGACCTTTTCTTGCAAGCTTTTAACCATGTATGCTTCAGTACCAACGGAGAAATTATATGTCTACAATCCTTCCATCCTCAACGCGTCGTGCGTTTTGCAAGGGCATTACAGTAGCCGCTGCGACAACAGCTTATATGAGTTGCGCTTTTACCACCATTCAGGCAGCACATCAGAGGCAAGAAAGCCCGCAGGTAGATGCACATAGTCTCAATGTGTTGCTTGTACATGGAGCTTATGCTGATGCCTCTAGCTGGCTTGGGGTCATTCCCCTATTGCGAGCGCGAGGATATAACCCTCTTGCGATCCAGATCCCCCTCAGTTCTTTAGAAGAGGATATCCTCATAACGCGCCAGGCACTCAAAACGCTCTCGGGCCCAACAATCCTCGTTGGTCATTCCTATGCCGGGGCGGTTATTACCAACGCGGCTACAAATGCCGATAATGCAAGTGCGCTGGTATTTGCTGACGCATTCGCACCAGATGAAGGTGAAAGTATCCTTGATATCGCTTCTCGGTTCCCCACACCACCTATCAATGCATTTATTGTCCCATCTTATACCCCAAATTTTGTCTGGGTCCAACCATCAGCCTTTCCAGAGAATTTTATTCAAGATGTTCCTGTTGAGCAAGGACAAAATCTTGCGGTTGTACAAAAACCCATCAATCCAAAGGCTTTTGGTACGCGCTCAGGTGCCCCTGCCTGGAAACAGCTTCCATCCTGGGCACTGATTGGAATGAATGATCGCGCTATCAGCCCGGACGCCCTTCGTTTTATGGCCAAAAGGATGGGGGCCGTAACGCGTGAGGTGGCATCGAGCCATGCCTCCCCTGTTTCACATCCCAATGATGTTGTTGACCTTATCGTTGCCGCGGCTCAACACATACCTGTAACTATCGGACGAGGATAAACGTGCAAAGTTCAAAGTCAGAGCATCTTCTCTCTTCAACGAGAAACTTTTTTTCCTGATCTATGCCATGAGACAGGCATGGAATAGTCCTGCTTGTCTCACAACGCGCGGTGAGGAGATAGAACAATGGCACGTTTCAACGGTGCAGAGATAACATGGCTAGGCCACTCTACGTTTCTGGTGAAGACACCTCAAAACAAGGTGCTGATATTTGATCCCTGGATTGAACAGAATCCAAGTAGCCCACCAGAGGCAAAGCACCTCACACAGATTGATATTATCCTGGTCTCACATGGACATTATGACCATGTAAGTGATGTGGAGCCGCTGGCAAAAAAATTTCAACCACAGGTCGTCACGATTATTGATCTGGGGTGGTGGTTAGAGAAGCGAGGTGTGGCCAATATTGTGAATATGGATATCGGTGGGAGCGTCACGCTCGATGGGATTACTATCTCGATGACACCGGCTATTCATTCCTCTGGTTTTGATCTGCTCACGCAATCTGTCTATGGTGGCAATCCTGTTGGTTTTATTGTTGAACTGGAAAACGGTTTCAAGCTCTACCATGCAGGCGATACCTGCCTCTTTGGGGATATGCAGCTCATTCGTGATCTCTATCAACCTGATGTTGCGCTCCTGCCTATCGGAGATCGATTAACAATGGGGCCAAAGGGGGCTGCTCTTGCGACAAAGCTTCTGGGTGTGAAGCAGGTAATTCCAATGCACTTTGCGACATTCCCTATTTTCACAGGTACTCCGGCTATGCTCCGTGAAGAATTGCAAAAACTACAACTCAATGATGTCGAAGTAATCGATCTGGTGCCGGGAAAACCCAGCGTGTGAACAGAGTAGCTGACACCAACAAAAAAGCAGAGAGCGGGCAAGAGCGCTATCTCCTGAAAAGGACGCTATGGAAGCCCAGAGTCGTGTGTTCCGATCATTGTTTCTTTCTGCCTGCTACAAACGTGATGGATATCTGATCTCATTTATACCATCCAGATAGCGCATGAGATGCTTGGATGCTTTCTAAGGAGAAACGGTTGTGACAAAGTTAGCAAACAAAATAGCAGTGATCACAGGTGGGAATAGCGGCATTGGTCTTGCCACGGCCAAACGCTTCGTTACTGAAGGTGCGTATGTCTACATTACTGGTCGCCGTCAGGCTGAATTAGATGAAGCCGTCAAAGCTATCGAGAAGAATGTCACTGGTATTCAGAGTGATGTTTCACAACTGGCAGATTTAGATCGCTTATATGCAACCGTCAAACAGAAACACGGTCATATCGATATTCTTTTCGCCAATGCGGGCCTTGGTGAATTTGCTTCATTGGACAAGGTCACCGAGGCCCATTTTGATAAAACCTTTGATGTGAACGTGAAAGGGATTGTCTTCACCGTACAAAAGGCATTACCATTCATGGGTGAGGGTGGCTCAATCATCCTGACGGCATCCAGTACAGTCCATCAAGGCATAGGTGGTTTTAGTGTGTATAGTGCGAGTAACGCAGCGATCCGCTCATTTGCGCGAAGTTGGACTCTTGATCTGAAAGGTCGTGGTATCCGTGTCAATGCCATTAGCCCTGGCCCCACCGATACCCCCGGATGGCGCGCTCTAGTCAAAACTGAAGAGGAGCTCAAGCAGATGATAGCAGCCTCTGAGGCGAGTGTCCCTCTTGGTCGTATGGCACAACCCGATGAGATTGCGAAAGCGGTTGTCTTCCTGGCCTCAGACGATAGTAGTTATGTTAATGGAAGTGAACTGGCGGTTGATGGCGGAGAGGCACAGGTGTAAAGAAGACGGCCTCTGACCAAAAGAACGCTTCTGCTGCTCATTGAACAGGTGCCAAAGCAACGCACCCCCGGGCCATACATATGTTAATCTGGCATGTCTTAGCGAGATTTCAACTGCTCATCGTAGTATTGGGAATAGAGACCACCTTGCTGGAGCAGTTCCGCATGCGTTCCACGCTCGACAATGCGTCCAGCGTTCATTACCAGGATCTGGTCGGCAGAGAGAATCGTTGAGAGACGGTGAGCAATCGCCAGAGTTGTGCGCCCCATCTGAAGTTCTGCGAGAGCTGCTTGAAGCAGGCGCTCAGAGCGCGTATCGAGGGCACTGGTCGCCTCATCCAGAATCAAGATGCGCGGATTTTTGAGCAAGACACGGGCGATTGCTACGCGCTGCTTCTCCCCGCCTGAGAGCACGTAGCCACGTGGGCCAACCACTGTCTCGTAGCCGTTTGGGAGTTGCAGAATGCGTTCGTGGATCTGAGCGGCCTGCGCAGCGGCAATCACCTCCTCATCAGCAGCGCCGGGCCGCCCGTAGGCGATATTCTCGCGAATCGTCGTGTGAAGCAGGTAGGTTTCCTGTGTCACTATCCCGATATGCTGGAGCAGGCTCTCTTGCGTCACAGAGCGTACATCATGACCATCGATCTCTACTGCGCCTTGCCCTACATCGTAAAACCTGGGCAATAGGCAGGCTGTCGTGGACTTGCCTGCGCCACTCGGACCAACCAGAGCGACAAGTTGTCCAGGCTGAACCGCGAAGTCGATATCAATGAGAGCTGGCTGCTCCGGTTGATAACAAAAACTCACATGATGGAAGCGAATATGCCCGGCGACATGATCAAGCGCCCTGGCATTGGAACAGTCGGCAATCTCGATTGGCAGATCAAGGTATGCAAAAAGGCGCTCGAAGAGGGAAAGCGCTGATTGGATATCAAGAGGAATGCTGAGCAACTGACGCAGTGTGGGAAAGAACTGGCTTTGTAGAGCGATAAAGGCAATCAACGAACCAGGGCTGAGTCGACCACCCATAACCTGAAGTCCTCCGAAATAGTAGACCAGGGCCGGGACAATGTTGAAAAAGAGATGGAAGCTCAACAGGAACCAACGCCCAACCATCGTCTGGCGGACCTGTATAGTCACAAGTCGTTCACTTAGAGCTTTGAAACGTGTCGTCTCGGCTCGTTGCCTCCCGAAACTCTTCACAAGAAGTGCTCCACTGACATTGAGTGTCTCCTCAAGTACAGACAAGACGTCGGCCAATGTCTGCTGCTTCTCTTTGCTTGCCCCTCGTAAAACAGCCCCCACGCGCACAGCGAGAGAGACAAAAATTGGCGTCAGGCCGAGGGAAAGAAGGGTCAGCGGCACATTTAAACTCAACATCACAAGCAGCGTTGTTAGCATCCCGATAGAGTGAGAGAGCGTCCCGCTCAGACCATTGCTAAGTACATCACTCACTCCATTGATATCGTTGGTCAGGCGCGAGATGATCTCACCGGTGCGCTCCGAACTGTAGAATCTCAGGGCAACTGCTTGAAGACGGGCATATAGACCAATCCGCAGATCGTGCATGACATACTGAGCCAGTGTTATCCCCACGTAATCGAGCGCAATGCTGACCACACCGGTAAACATCGGCAGAACGATCAGCGCAAGGACCAGCCAGGCCAGTAAGGTAACATCTTTGCGCAGGAAAGCCTGATCAATGATCATTTTTGTGACTTCAGGGACAACAGCAGTGCCAAGGGTAGAGTTTATCAGGATCATGACGATAATCAGAAGCACACGCCACCAGTATGGACGAAAGGTCTGGATAATACGCCCTGTTGTGGGAAATCTGTTTGATTGAGTGGTACGCAGCACACGTTTCCTCCTGAAAGCAGAGAGACAAACAGAGAGTGCCACACCAGCCAGGCCCGTAATGGTATATAAAACTTGTCAGGCTTTGTAAGGCATCTATTGATGAGTTAAAAAGCAGACGATGAGGCTACATTGAGCGTATGGGTGGGAAATACCATGTGGGGTTGGAGATTGGGTGGCGAGGCATCTATTATACACCCAAAACTGGAGAAATCCTGATTTTTGCAGAGGGGAGAGATTCCAATTCCTTTTCGTTCGCAGAAGCATTTTGTTTCGAGCTATACATTCCTTTTGCATGATTCCTATAAATGGCAGTGAAGGGCGCTCTGCGGACGCCACAATCACTGCAGTTCTGTATACCGTTCGCCAGGGGTCTCAGCCGATATGCCCTCTTCTCTGAGATCGAACTGAACCCAAAAGGAGGAGCGCTACGTTAGCTGTCACCAGGGGCAGAGTAGCGGTTAATACAGGTAATAGTTTGTTTAACGCCTCTTATTGAATAAAGACTTGGTACAAAAATACGTACCTATCCTCCTTGCAAAAAATGATCCAGTTGAGAGCCTCATGTCAATATGTGCGGCAAGGTTTTTTGCGCCGAACTCAAAGAGTGGATATGAGAGGCAAAGAAATATGAAACCTCGCCACGACCTCTTTGAGATATTACTCATTGGACTAAAATCCTTGTCAGGATAACCGAGAGACTCAGCAAAACAAGCAGAACCCAATTAGAATGGAGGACCGAAATTTTCCTAAATCGGTGGTAGACTCAAAGAGGTTTATAATGAACAGTTCTGACAAAGAGTCACTACTGATAAAGGGAAAGAGAAAACCGTTATGAGTATCCACACGAAATCCGACTTTAAGATTAGCTCTTGGGATCAACGTCCTTACGACGAGCCGAAGGATGGTGCTACGCTCTTGCAAATAGACGTGAAAAGGAGTTTTCAGGGTGACATTGAAGCTGAGAGTACAGCTGTCCTCCTCATGTGCCAAGCTGGTGACGGCTCAGCTGGTTACGTTGCCACAGAGAAAGTCGTAGGGCGCATCGGAAGCCGCTTTGGGAGTTTCGTCATTCAACATGGTGGGGCGGTAGCGAGTGGCAACGTTACAGATTCCTTCGGATACGTTGTCCCCGGTTCAGGCACAGACGAATTGCAAGGGTTGCGCGGGCACTGTGTATGGCATCACGATGAGCACGAGGCGACGTTCACCCTCGACTACGACATCGAATAGCGCGTCTCATGCTTATATCTCCGTTTGGGCATAGCTCTCCTTCCAAGACAACATACCAGATTTCGATGCAAGAGGAAGAGCTTGCTACATGTATGCAAGGAATGCGCACGTTGATAAGCGCTGTGGGAAGCGATGTTCCACCTCAGCCTTCTCCTTCATCCGTGACCAAACGAATCGACGAGGAATCGACGCTTTCCCAGAAGGAGATACTGCACATATATGAAAGCAAAGCAGAACAGAGCCAGGAGCGAGATCGACGTTCTTGAGGCGATGAGACGAGAGCGTCAAACGAAAAAGCTGCAAAATCTATAGAAAAGAGAGGAGAATTACATGACAAAAGAGGACACCAAGAATCTCATCCTTCGTATGTACGACGCATTTAACACCAGAAATCTGGCTGCTGTAGACGAGATTTTCGCCTCAGACTTTTATAGTCACCCTCTGAAAACAGGAATTGAGGGTGTCAAAAAATCCTATGCAGCAAGATTTCAAGCATTTCCAGACATCCGGGTCGCTGTTGAGGAGTTGTTGATTGATGGAGAGAAGGTTGCCAGTCGTACCAGTCTGCATGGAATTCCAGCCATGGCTGACGGTAATCAGCCGATGATCCTAGAAATTATTCGGGTCCAGAATCAACGGATTGCTGAAGTCTGGGCATTGACAAACATGAGGGCCACGCGGGCCGAGCCTTCTTGAACAGGAGAAAGAGCAGAAATGCTAACGCTGGTATGCTACTGGATCGGGAATCGCTCCATTGCTTGATTGTAAGAGGGTTGGGCGTCAGCCAGAGAAAGCCTAGAGTAGATCTCTAACGATTGGCGCGTTGCATGTCCAGAATAGGGCTGGATAAGAGCATCATCGATGCCCTCTTTTTTGAGCCAGGTGAAGAGGAAATGCCGCCATTTGTGGGAAGACATCGAACGTGTAATGCCTGCTTAGGCCGCGTAGCGCGCCAGCATTTTGCGCACCCCTCGATCTGTATACCGACGCTTGCGCACTGACTCGAACAAATACACTGCTCTATGGACTTTCATCTGCTCCATGTGCAGCGCGAGCAATTCGCGGAAGGCATAGGGGAAGGGAACCTTCCGGTCCTTGCTCCCCTTGCCCTGGGTAATGCGAATCTGGCACCGCTCGACATCGACCTCGGTGAGACGGATCGCCATCAGTTCGCTGACGCGGATGCCTGTGTAGAAGAGCGTTTTGATCAGCACCATATCCCCGAAGTTCTGGCAGTTCCACACCGCCTGGTAGAAGCGGTGAATCTCCTCCTCCGTGGGAACCTCTGGAAGCCTGGCCTCTTTCCGAGGAACTTCAATTTCCAGCGCTTCGCGCAGCGCTCGAAAGACGCTTTTGAGGTAGGAATAATCAGGCCGCTCCGCGCGAAGCAGCTTTGCTAATTCTTTTGCCTTTTTCTTTGGGGGTGTCCGAGTCATTGGTCTGGCCTTTCTGTGTAAGAACCATGAGTATCTACATAGTTTTTCTCGATCTCGGCATCGGTGCAATGGCGTAGCAGCCCTTCGATCATCGCCGCCACCTCTGAGGAGGAGGAGCAGCTCTTGAACTGTGAGTAGATACAGGTAGACTTGCGTTCGACATGCCAATAAATCATAATGCCAGGACCACGATAGCGAATATGCCACTCTGTGAGCAGGTTCTGGTTCCACGCCCCAAATTTCTTGGAGTCGGACGCACATGCCGTCGTTCCTTCTCCCCAAATGTCAGCGCGCCGGATCTCAAAGATCGTATTGGCGACATGCGCGATGGCATTGCGCAGTTGCTCTTTGTGAATATAGCGGGAACGCACATAGCGCAAATCAGATTCGGTCGTGCCAGGATCGGCGCTGGGAAGACGTTTGAATCCGGTGTTGGTCCCCAGTCCATCCCCTTTCAATTCATGAGCCTGTCAGTTCCTCAAATGGAGAGTGTCGGAACTGGCTGCTTCTTCATGAATACAACGGACGAATACCTCTGAGCACAACACATGATGCTCTTGATAGGGCAAATGGGGTCAGGTTCTTTTCCAGAAAAAAAGACGGAAATTACCTGTAAGAAAGATGGATGCTCGTATTGCCCGCTACTCTGCCCCTGGTGACAGCTTACGTAGCGCTACCCCCAAAAGGAGGATGTATCGGCGCAGGCGCTATCCTCCGCAAAACTGCGCCGATAAGACAACTGGAACGATCGCTAAAATGCTTGTGTCCGGGCTTCCCGGATCCAGCTATTGCTTCCTGTCCTGTACATGCCAGCAGCCCAGGCCGTTGTCCAGTCAGGATCGTCTACCATGCCAGAATAACACGAGGTCTGGCCAGGATAGACAATCTTATCGCCGGTCGTGCAGTCATACTGCCGATTATCAGAAGTCCGCGTAATGATGGCATTTCCATAATGACCGGATGGCACACGATCGCTAAAGATGACCAGCGCCCACGCAGAACCGCACGTTGGGCTATAGCGAAGGATAATGTCTTCCGTCAACCCACCTAAATCCGAACTCGTGGCGTCATATTTATCTATTGCATCAAGATAACAGTTCCATTGGATTGGATCTTTCCCATCGCAACTGACACCTGTGCCGCCACCACAGTAAACAAGGGCTGCGGACCGCGTTGGAACAGTGGCGTGCGCGGAGGCAGCCCCTGTATTGAGAGCCAGTGCGGTGCAGAGTACCAGAGCCATGAGTCCGAACAGAACCAGGCGTTTGACGTTGAACATGTTCCGTCCTTTATGCATAGAAGATATCCCTTTCTCTCCAGAAGAAGCAGAAAGGATGAAGATCGAACCTTTCTGCTCTCTGGTGCTTGCTTGTTGGAAAAGGCTGCTGTGCCTGAAAAGCATGGCAGTTCTTCATAAAAAGCAAACAACTGGTCGAAACAACGTGCTAGCCGCAGTGGCCAACAAACGGACTATCGCCGCCGCCATCGATGATACTTTGCCATTCGATATCGGCCCACACAGCGATACAATGTCCTTTGCCATAGACCCCAACTGGGCCAGCATAGTAGTGATAGGTATAAGGACCATCCTCGTCGTGCTGTATCCACGTACAGCCGTCTGAACCATACCCCTCTTGACAGGTCGCAATATTTATATCGAGAGATTGCGCCTGACCATAGGCTGGCCCCACAGCATAAAGATAGGCACAATTATAGCCGGTTGTACTGTTATAGTAGACATCCACTTCTGCAATCGTCGTATTCGTGAAACGAGCCTTGATCGGCTCGGACTCAATCAAATTTCCCAATGAGCTACAATGGGCCGTATTGATCTGAGGAATGGCCGCCTGAGTTTTCAAGCTCTGCCCTGCATTGGCCGCGTGCGCCTGAGGCGCGATAAAGCCTATCCCTCCAAGCGTAAACAACAAAGCGAGGGCGAAGAGTACCAGTCTGACACGATGACGGAAATGAGACACCATGAGTAATCCTTTCTTCACGAAACTCAGAGAACATCCAGGAACTAAGAGATGCTGTAGGTGGTGGAAGGGGTTTGTCAGAACAACGTGCCTGACAAACCCCTTCCACCACGTTCATGCGAAGGTTGATTTTGTTTAGTAAAGGTGCACAATATGCGCGGAGTACCCGTTCCATGCCTGGTAGTTATTATAGGGAATTTGGTAATCTGCATCATTATGTGCGTCGACCAGGGTATCACTCCCATCACGCGTGGTTCCTACTTGCACAAGCAATGCAGCATGTTCTAATGTCCCACTGCCATTTCTGTAGAACGCAATATCACCTGGCGCGGCTTGCGCAGGATTATCTCCAACATCTACCCCAAGGTGATTGTTGATCAGATAGCTGTAGAGGTCAGGAACATACGCAAGACTATACCCCTGGTAACTGGCATACTGGTTAGATGTCGAGGTATTGGCATCCAGCCCTGGAAAGTAGCCATTGGCCGCTAAGGAACGGGCCACAAATTCAGCACATTCGAAGTTTGGCTGCGATGCGCCGGTGCTGACGGTATAGTACGAGGTACTGGAGGTGTTATACCATTCCCAGGTCCAGTGGGTCTGGGCATAAGCCACCGAGTTGCCACAGGCATCGACATCAGCAAAGGTTGACCAGTCACCAGACCAGCCGCTCCCAATCGCGTTGCCACTTCCCGAAGCCCAGGATGAAGAGCCATTCAAGTAGCCGAGGTGATCATACCAGTACAGGTGGCCCGTACTATTAATCGCATAGATGATGCCTCCGCCAGCAGAGAAATGGGAGAGGATGCCGTTACCTCTGCCCCAACCGTTACTAACAACGTTGCCACTTCCCGAAGCCCAGGACGAGGAGCCAGTCAGGTAGCCCAGATGGCGGTACCAGTGCAAGGAGCCGGAACCATCCACCGTATAGATGATGCCATTTCCGCCCGAAAAAGCCTGAAGATTACTCCAACTCGTACCAACAACGTTGCCACTTCCCGTAGCCCAACCCGAGGAACCAGTAAGGTAGCCCAGATGGCGATACCAGTGCAAATTGCCAGCGGTGTCGATGCCGTAAATCACCCCATCTCCACCAGAGAATACGGATGTGAAGCCTCCCCAACTGCTCCCAATCGCGTTGCCACTTCCCGAAGCCCAGGACGAGGTACCATTAAGATAGCCGAGGTGACGATACCAGCGCAAATTGCCAGCAGAGTCGATGCCATAGATGATGCCATTTCCACCGGAGAAGGCCTGGAGACCCGCCCAGTTGGAGCCAACCGTGTTGCCGGTACCTGAAGCCCAGGCTGCGGAACCACCGGTCGGGTCAGCATGCCCATACCAAAGCAGATTCCCAGGAATATAATAGACTGGCGCAGTACTGATGCAGGATGGTCTCGATGTGGCTGCGGCTGCAGGTTTTGATCCCACAACGAACAGGCTCGCTGCTAAAATGGCTAAAGCCACGAAAAGAACAGCCTTGCGTAGCGCAGCGTAGTTGTAGATAGACAATAGCACATACCTTTCTCATAAAAAACAGGAACATTACCAAAAAAGTTTAAAGATCCACATACCTCTTTTTAAAGATCCATCATCTCTGTTGAGAAAGCAGGAGTGTGAAAACCCTTGTAGAGATTCCCGAAACACAACAGCTTTTACAGCATACTTCTGGTTCCTTTCGGTGAAACCCGCATAGACAATAAAGCTTCATAAGATATGGAGAAACAATGACAAGGAATACTCCTTTTTTTTCTTCATACCCATTGAAGCCACTGGCTTCACTAGAAAGCATAAAATAGAAGTTACACAATATAGCTGTGCAATTGTGTGCAAAGGTAGGCCTTAGAAAAGGCCTACCGATCGCTGACGGTTTTGATGCACAAGATGTTCTCAAATTCGCCAGTAGTGGCGTTCGGAGTAGACTGTAGGAGGCGGAAGAAGTATTGACGTTGATCGAGCACAATAGACGATCTTTTTGTAAACTTTTTCCTCTTTTTTGTTGAAAAAGAAAAAAAACATCGAAAGGCGCTTTTTATCCTATGTATTGCAACGCATTTTTTCCTCCAACTGAGCGGCAAGTGTGCGTGAGACAATCGTTTTGGGATGGGTGTTTCCCAGGGACCGCAAGCGGATCTGGAGAGCACGTTCGGCTAAAGAAGAGGCCTTGCCCAGTTGGCCCTGAAGCTGGTGGAACAGCGCCTGGTCGTAGAGCGTCTGGGCGGTCTCTGGATGATCTTGCCCCAGACGCTGTTCACGAATCTGTAAGGTGCGTTGGAACAGGGCCTCTGCGTGCTCATAGTCGCCTTGCTCACGGCAGAGAAGCGCCAGACCATGAAGGTGATATGCGAGTGCAGGATGCTCCGGGTCAAGCGCTTGCTCTGTAATAGAGAGTGCTCGCTGATACAATTCCTCAGCCTGTGGATATCTGCCCCACTCGCGGTAGAGATCAGCCAGGCTCCCTAGCATCACGGCCAGATCAGGATGGCCCGCGCCTAAGGTCTGTTCTGCTACGCGCACAGCACGCAGGCAGAACACCTCAGCCCGTTCGTACTTGCCCTGCTCCCGGTAGAGGTTGCCCAGATTATTGAGCGAGCTCGCTATCCGAAAATGCTCTGGTCCCACCGTCTGCTCCCGGATCTGTAGCGCTCGTTGATAGACCCGTTCGGTCAGTTCGTATTTACCCTGCTCATAATAGATATTTCCCAGCCGGTTGAGTGCCAGGGCTACTTCCGGATGCTCCGAGCCCCGCTCCTGTTCCCGGATCTGTAGCGCTCGTTGCTGCAATGGCTCTGCCAGTTCATACTTGCCCTGCTCGTAGTAGACCATCGCGAGCCCTTCGAGGGGGTAAGCTACTTCTAGATGCTTCGGACCGAACCGCTGTTCCAGCACGTGCACCGCGGACTGGAACAGCGGTTCGGCCTGCGCATAATTGCCTAGCACCCGATAGAGATGGGCAAGCTGGCTCTTCAGAGAAGCGACCGCAGGATGCTCCAGACCTGATGCTCGTTCCCGGATCTGCAACGCTTGCTGATACAGAGACAGCGCCTGTTTGTATCTAGACCGCTCGTGGAGGTAGTCTGCTGCTTTCAGGAGCAGTTCGGCCAATTCCTGATCCTGGCAGCTATCCGGGACAGCGGCGGCACTGATTATCACGTGGGGAAGCAGTCGCTCGCACGGCTCCCAGAGTTCTGTCCCGGTGTGACTCGCAACGGCAGGAAAGGCCATATTGAGCAGGTGGATCACACGTTGCTGCCAGGTAGCACGCTCTGGCTCGTTCATCTCTTCTTGCAGAACCACCTGCACCAGTCGATGAAGCGAGAACGTCTGTGTATCCGACTGGCGTTGGACCAGCGAAAAGGTACGCAACGTAACAATCATCTGGTCCAGTTGGTACCGATTAGCCACAAGAGCCGGACGAGCATGATCTGGATCGGAGACAAAGAGTTCCTCAGGAATCCTTTCCGCGTAGAGCCAGGCACAGAGGCAGAGCAGATCAGCAGCAAGGGGATTGTGCTGCTTGACCTGTGTGTAGGCCAGGGAGAACGTTGCAGTGACAGTATGAGGATGATCTTTCCCAAACGTTCCTCTTCGATCCAGCAGTTGGGTGCGCTGATCGATATAGTGGTGCAGATAATCTGCAATACTGCATCCGGATTCTTCGATGTAGGCGCTGGCCTGATCGAGGGCTAATGGTAACCCTCCCATCACCTGCACGAGGGCCTTCGCCTCTTCCTCCCACAAAGAGACCTGAGAGTGTGGTTCTCGGCTGGAGTTTTCCTGGAGAAGTCTGGCTCGTCGCAAGACAAACGCCATTGCTTCCTCTAGCATCATTGGGGGCAGTTCCATGCTCTGAGCCAGGGTTCCCAGGACAGGATTGCGGGTCGTGATGAGAAACGCCCCCTGATAGGCGGGAGGCAGAAAGCGTTGAAGGAGGTCCAAATCTTCTACATTATCCCAGATCAGCAGCCACGCACTATTGGTTGTCAACCAGCGCTGAACTGCGGCGACCATCCGCTGCTGATCTACATCTCCTCGCTCTGGAAGCTGTAAGTGCATAGCGATGTGGCTCATACTCGCCAGGGTACTCTCGATAGTTTCCGCCTCGATCCAGAAGACCGCGCTATATTCCAGTGCGTAACGGTAGGCATACTCCAGAGCAATCTGGGTTTTACCAATCCCCCCCAGTCCATGTAACGCATACGACTGGGGGAGAGCCATAGCATGATCGGTGCGCAGCTTGTGATGCAGGGTATCGAGAAACGTTTCCCGTCCAGTAAAGAAGGCATTGCGTTGATATGGCACAGACCAGTGAGGAGAAAGCACAGTCAGACTGGCTTCGAGGAGTTGGCGCAACTCCACGTCACTGAGTTTTAACTGGCGCGCCAGTTCCAGTACCATGCTTTTACTGTCGGGCAGATAGTTTCCTTGTTCCCAGGATCCAATGGTATTACGATGTACTCCCAGTTTTTCGGCGAGGATCCGTTGGCTGATATGTTTGCTTGTGCGAAAGTCCCGCAAAATGTCTCCAAAAGAAGCGATTGACATAAAATGGCGCCCACTTTCTTTCTGCAAAATAACGGCTATTCAGATGCACAGGTAGGCATAGCTATTCTGTGCTCATTTTCTAGTACCATAGAAGAAGTACCGGGTTTATGATTCCTGAACTTGTGATACTGAAAGGAAATTTCAATCATGCATCGCCTTAGCAGTCGTTTCAAATGGTATTTGCTAACCCCTATCGTGCTTCTCATGCTCTGTTCGATGAGCCTGATTGCTCCCTCGGCCCATGCCCAGTCTCTGGAAAACACGACCGTTCATACTGCAACCTTGAGTGGCTATGGCTACGACAACCAGGACCCCTATAAAACTGGATGCGCATCGGATTCGTACACTGCTCCGGGTACAGTCGGGATGGATTTTGCCGGAGGCTACGGGCATGTCTGGCTGAAATGGAGTCCAACCTGTCACACGGCCTGGGCCTATGTACAATTTAACTATGGCGTACCAAATAACGCATACGGAGACGCCTATGTTGGGCGTACGAATACGAATGGCTCGATTACCTGGGCAAGCTGCGCCACGGGAGATCAATATGTTTCCCCCGGCCAAACAAGCTGCTATTCTGGTATGCTCTATGATGGACCCGGCTTAACTGCCTACGCCAGGGGTTCTTATTGGGATCCTAACGGCACGTACTACGAAGTAGATACAGCACGCTGGTAGTGGCTCAATGAAGAATGAGAGTCTCACCAGTATTGGAAAACAGAGCCTGAGAGGTATTGAGAGAGAGCCCTCCTTTTTTGGCGGCTACGGCTACGTCCTTTGGTTTCCCGAGGAAGGAAGCACAGCTCGGGTCAGGATGCCATGCCAAGAGTATACGGGCGAAAGATCCTTGTCACAAGGGTCACTTTAAGCTATACTGATGGGGTCATTTTGTGAACGTATATAATTGAAGGGCATTTTGTGCGAAACCTGCGCCGGATGAGGGTCTTCTAGTGATACCTTGAGCCTGAGCAACCTTCTTTGCGGCCTCATCCCAGGCGTACCAGGTAAATAGCGCGAAAGTTCGACGATTCTTGAGGCGAATGGTGGAGGAAATCTGCGCGAAACATGGGAAGCGACCTTCATAAAAGGGCTTGAGAAGTGGTCTGGTATGCGCAAATGGTGTGCATTCGTAGGCGAGAGACTTCCATCAGCACCCATGCGAGGCTTTCGTCAAGGAAAGCATAGGCGCGCCGGCTGATCTTTCCCAGGCAAGAGTCAGGCCGAGGATTTGAGCAAGATCGGAGAAGTTCCTTTCATATACTCATGCTATGCTCGCTTTTGCGAGCAACATTCATCATGTGAAGCCAAGTAGAGAAGAAACGTTGTGTCCGCGACAAAGCGGACACATAAACACGAGATCCAAAAGGAGCAACCTGGCGTATGGACAAAATCACTGCTCAAAACTATGGTTCAGTCGAAGACTACATTGCTTCACTCGACGAGCAAACGGGAAAAGAGAGCCAGGTGCTGATGGAAATGATGCAACAAATAAGTGGACATGAGCCAAAACTGTTGAATGTAGGTACGATTGGGTTTGATACCTACCATTACAAATACGACAGTGGGCGTGAAGGCGACAGTCATGTGATTGGCTTTTATCCAAGAAAAGGGAAGATCACCGTTTATCTTATGGATGGTACGGCACGCTACTCTGACTTGCTGGCCAGGTTAGGGAAACATACAACTACTGGATATTGTGTGTACATCAAGCGGCTCAGCGATGTAGAGCTACCAATTCTTGAGCAAATCGTGCAACAGTCTTATCATTACATCAAGTCAAAGTCCCAAGATGGGCCTATAGACCGAATATTATGGCAAACGGAAAAATAGGCGTTTCAGCTTTGTCTCAAGAAATTCAAGGACGATCCGATTAAACTCGTCAGGCTGTTCCATATTAAGCATATGACGCACACCAGGTACGACAACTTTTCTGCTTGTCGCAATTTCTGCTGAGAGAAGTTCTGCAACAGTAGAGACTTCCTCTTCATCCCGGTCCCCAACGATGATGAGTGTTGGAACTTGAACTGCTGCCAGCCGCTCTCTTGCGCCAGGTACAAGAGGCTGTTGCAAACCTCGTGAGAAGTAGTGGGAAAAAGAGTACGCTTTTAGCAGGTGACGATACTGCTGGTATGCTGCAGGATATTCTTGAGCGTGAGGCATCATAGGGTCATCTGCCCACAGGTGAAAGAGGCGCGTCCGATCATTCGCTTCCACTGCCGATGACAGCGCTTGCCATCGCTGTCTCATCGCTACAGTTGGTACCATGTAACCATTTATCGTAGGGGCTGCGAGCAGAAGAGTTTCCACCATTTCGGGGTAGTGCAACGTAAAGTCCAGAGCGATTGCGCTTCCTAACGAGAGACCAAGCACAGCAGCCTTCTGGATACCCAGAAAACGAAGCAGTTCAAACAGATCCTGCACATCTGAGTAGGGAACCTGTGGCATCTGGGACTGCCCATAGCCGCGGACATCGTAACGAATCACCTGAGCGAATGTGGCAAACTCCAACACCTGAGCATCCCACATTCGCCTATCTAGCAGGCCACCATGAATCAAGATCAGAGGAAATCCCTGGCCCATTACGTCGTAAGCGAGTTGCGTACCATTCACAGGTGCAAAGCCCGTCTTTTTTTGTAATTCTTCCGTTCTATCCATACTTCTGCTCTCTGCCAGATAAGAAACCTGGCCATTTTATCTCTTTTCGTGCAAGATATTGTGCCAACGACGATGACTCAAGATCGAATCGCCTGTGAGGTGTGCCCAGCATGGAAACAAGGCCGAAAATGTACTGTATCTTCACAAAGAAGGGAATATACACATATACTCAGTATTTGTTAGAATACGAACGTAGCACATCTCCCTTGATTTTTCAAACATTCTACTCTGCCTCTATAGACAAACATCTTTACTTTTTCCTTAATTTTCTTTATACTTAGAGAGTCAAAACACATGTTAATAATGAATGGATTTTGGTGTAATCTGAATCGGCACCTGAGCATGCATCATACTGGATCACTGCCTCCTTCTCTCGCAAGAGATCGCGTATTGTCTTTTGGAGGAAAGGCCAGTACATCCACCTTTGAAAACGGACGTGGAGGTGGAGATGCCCTGGCCTCAGATTCGCCTCTCCAGGTTCTAGACCTTTACTCGCTTCCAGGCGCTCATCCTCGCAAGCATGGGGGGGAGCATGTGTGAAGATGAGCATATTTCACGTTTCTCTCCCAATGCTCGCAGAGAAAGAACCAGGCACTACTCATAGCGCAACATCTCGCCGATCGGCAGACGTGCGGCGCTCAAGGCGGGACCAACGCTTGAGATAATTGAAACAGCCACGACAAACAACAGTGTGACCACAACGACGCCGGGATTGAAAATCGTATCAAATGGTCCGGCAAAGGTATTCAGCATTTCGACAAGGACTGCTCCCCCTGGCAGCCCTATCGCCACCCCGATACACCAGGCAATCAGCGCCAGCACAAGACTTTCTATCCAGAAGACGAGGCCGATGCGGCGGCCAGTTGCCCCAAGTGACCGCAAAATACCGATTTCAGTCCGCCGTTCGAGGACCGAGGCCGCGAGTGTATTGGAGAGACTCAAGATCCCGACCAGGGCCACCAGAATCGCAACGGTGTCGAGCAGGGCATAGACCGTGACAGTTGGATCGAGTTGCGCGGCCTGATCTAAGACCGGCGTATCGAGATTGACCTGTACGTGTGCCTGCTCGAAAATGGTGACCACTTGCTTTCGCAACTGCTGAAGTGCTTGAGGCCCATGATCATGGGCAAAAATCCAGATGTTTGGCGGCCCGTCTGCTGGAAGGTTGGCGAGGGTCTGGAAGGTATCAAGCGTCGTAAAAGCCATCCCAAGCCGGACCGTGCTACTCGCATTACTCGACGCATATGCCAGTTCATGCACGATCCCCACAATCTTCCAACGGATCGACTGTGCTTGCGGGATCTCCAGACGAAACGTGACGTCCTCACCCAACTGGAGATGCAGTCGCTGTGCCGCGGTATCGCTGAGAACGAGCGAGGGTTGTCCTTGATTGGTCAACCAATGGCCGCTAAGTACGTGAGGTTGATAGACCTGACGCGTGGTTGGTAACGCATCAATCAGCAGTTCGCCACCGCTTGTCATGACAAATGTGCGGGTATCCGACGGGGTGATCTGCGCCACATCTGGCAAAGCCTGGATTTGGGAGCGGAGTTGCCTCGAAACGACCAGGTTGGATGCTAAACCGACGCGCATATCATAGATGTAAAGATTCCGCTCATGAAAGAGCGTCGTCCCGATGGATTCATTGGCTACCTGCACAGCGAGAAACATCGCTCCAGAGATAGTCAGGGCAAACAGCGTCAACGTCGCCCGCCCAGGTCGGCGGAAAATCTCACGCACGCCTAACCACACCGTTTGCGGCACCCAATGCACCCGGCGTCCCCAGGCGCTAGCATGTTGACGCTTCCCAGGACTCACGCCATAGGCTGCCATCGCCTGGCAGACAGGAATACTGGTACCCATCCACAACGGCCCCAGAGCTGAAAACACTGGCACCAATAGCCCAACTGTGATGCTTACCAGAATCACCCATGGGGCAATTTGAAAGGGAGGCAGATCCAGTTGTGCCTGATTCGCGACAATTGTTGTTACCTGTGAACAGAGGAGGAGACCCAGACCAAGACCCGGCGCAGTGCCAACCAGCGCATACAGTCCAATAGATACCAGGTATCCCTGGATGATTCTCCATCTGGTTCCACCAAGAGCTTTCATTGTCCCAATGGCTTTCATTTGCTCAGTGAGGAGCATATTCACCGTATTGAGAATCATGACACAGACCAGGAGTAGCGCGATGCTTGCCAATACGAGCAGAACCGTGAGAAAACCGGTAATACCAAGCTGTGTCTCTTGCTGGCCAGCCGTTGAGAACCGGTGAGATCCAGAGACCGTGACATGGGCCGCTTTGAGGAGTGATGTCAGAATAGCGTAGGTGACTTCAACGCCATTGAAACTCTGGTCATGCATCTTGATCAGGATCTCTGAAGTCAAAGACGGCGACAACTTATTGTCCGGTGTTGAGCCTGCAACGAGCTGGCGCAAACCCTCAGCGCTCATATACGCGACGGCCTGCGCGGGCGATTGCTCAACGGTATAGGCCAGACCGACAACACGCAGAACAACGATCTGACCAGTGGGCCTGACGATGCTCACACGATCGCCAGGCGTGACCGATTGAACAAAGCGGTCACGCGAAGCCATAACAACCTCTCCAGGCCCTGGCCAGCGTCCGCTTGTCAGGTGAAAGGTATTGAGTTGGGTCGTTTGCCAGCGTTGATAGCCATTGAGTTCAAGACTAGCGCTACGGCCATCTGCCAGACGCCAATTCGCATCTATCTGCGTTCGCACTTCCACTGTCTCTACATTCGCTACGTGGGGCAGGTCCGTGAGAACTGAAGAAGGAAGGTTGGCGACCGTAAAGGTGGCGTTGGGGACGTCAGTGGGAGCAACAATGGAGAGGAACTGTCGCCCAAACGTATCGTTCGCCACATTCACAGCAGTCAACCCCAGAACACCAAGGAAGATGCCCAGGATGACGAGCATGCTACGGCCCTTGCGCCGAGTGACATCCGCAAGCGATTTGCGCAGTAAAACGCTTCCTCTTTTCATTGCATAGTTCTTTCCGTGTGTGATTTGCTGCCAGAAATCTGCGCCAGATTGCTCTTCACTAGCTGGCCATCGCACAGGTCGATCCGCTCGTGTGCTTGCTCCGCCAGTTCTCGATCATGCGTGACATAGATCACTGTTTTGCCATGTTGAGTGAGACTCGCTAGCGTCTCGAAGATCTGGTGAGCGGTCCTTGAATCGAGATTGCCCGTTGGTTCGTCTGCGACGATCACCGGAGGGTCATTCGCGATGGCCCGAGCAATCGCGACGCGCTGCTGCTCGCCGCCGGAGAGTTCACTGGGCAGGCGATGGGCAAGATCATTGATCTGTGCGAGCTCTAAACAGGTCATAGCGCGTTCTCGCCATTGTCGGCGCTTCAGGCCACCACCGCCACCGAGTTCCAGAGCGAGCAGGACATTTTCCAGGGCCGTTAAGGTGGGAATGAGCTGGAAAAATTGGAAAACAATTCCCACATGTCTGCCTCGCCAGCGCGCCAGCGCGTTCTCACTCATCGCTCGCAATTCCTGGCCGCAAAAAAGAATATGTCCACTACTCGGACGATCAATCCCTGTCAGCATATTTAACAGCGTTGATTTTCCACTTCCAGAAGGTCCATTAATCGCAAAGAGACAGTGAGCGGGGATGGTAAAGGTAATATTCTCTAAAATGGGGATCGTTCTATTGCGTGAACGAATGGTTCGTGAAAGACACTCAACCTCGACCAGCGAGGGTGAGGTGGCATGCAGATTGCGCTCGCTTTTTCCATCGGGTGCTTGCATGGTGTTCTCCTTTTTCGGCTTCCTCTCCTTTGCGTCACTGCAGAGGGGCAGTTTGTCTCCGGCCATAGGTGGAGTGTACCTGCTTTCAAACTCGTTTGGTACGTCTCTTTCGCCACTGGCAGCCCCTGACCTGACTACTGGACACACACTGTCGTTTTCGCCACTGTCGCTTTGGCCATGAGTAAGAAAGCAAAGACATGTTATAATGAAAAACGTCTACAATGGCTCAGTTCATGAGAAGCCCATCCTGGTGTTGGATATGCAAAGACGAGAAGAATATGAAGGAAATGGTGATGAAACAGTTCATAAGGAGTATCCATCCACTCTGCTGGTATTTGCTGACCGGGTTGATCAGTGGATGGGTTTGGAATCTGCTGATACCTGGCAGGCAGGATCACTATCAGGTGGGAGCAACGCTCTTGATCTTGCTGTTCATCCTCCCAAGCACTGCGCTCTATTGGCTGGGCCTGGCAAAAAACCTGCGCAGGAGCTTCCAGTGGCTCATCCTGACAGGGCAAACAGGCATCGTGCTGATCTTGACGCACATAGCACAAGATGGGATGGTGGCATTTTTCCTTTCTCTCGTATTCTGTGTTGCGGTGGTTGAAATGTTCAAACAGCTCCGTCTCATTCTGCTGGTTTTGGGATGCTATCTTGCGTTGCTGCTACTCTACACTCAGACTTTCGGCTCTCACATCCCCTGGTTTTTCCTCTGGAGAGGAGATTTCTTCGTTGTCGAGATTCCCGTGCTCCTCATTCTGGCTGGCCTGGCCATTTTTCTGCAACAGAAACGCGCTCATGCGAGGACCCAGGCTCTTTTGCGTGATCTCAACACCGCTCATCTGCAATTGTCGGCCTACGCCCTGCGCGTAGAAGAATTGACGATGCTGACCGAACGGCAACGGCTGGCACGAGACCTCCATGATACGCTCACGCAGGGGGTCGCCGGGTTACTCATGCAACTCGAAGCTGCCAGCGCGTATTTCAGCAAAGGTCAGACTGAACGTACCCACGAGATCGTTCTCTCGACCATGAGCAGAGCGCGGACTGTGCTGACCGAGACACGCTACGTCCTCCAGGATCTGCGTGCAGACCACCCACGTTCTGAAGACCTCGCCGAAATGGCGCAAGAGGAGATTGACCGCTTCACGAACCATACGGGTATTCCTTGCGAGGCTTCACTCAATGCCCTCGCAGCGACGCCAGATATGCAGAGTGGACATATCCTGCGAGCCATTTCCGAAGGATTAGCCAATGTCGCCCAACATGCGCAGGCCCATCAGGTTTGGATTAATGTGCACGAGTGCGCAACCTGGCTGGAGATCGAGGTTCGCGATGATGGGATTGGTTTCGACCCCGCCACCGTTGCGACACGTCCAGGGCATTATGGATTAGCTGGGCTGCGCGAACGCGTTCGCTTGATGGGGGGACAACTCACGATTCTTAGTTCTCCAGGACAAGGCACTCAGATCATCATTACTGTGCCGATCAATGATGCAAGGAAATGTGCATGAGCGAAATAATCCGTGTCGTCATCGTAGATGATCATCCCATTGTGCGCGAGGGAATCCGTTTGATGCTGGCGACCAGCGATGATCTGGCTCTGGTGGGAGATGCCGCCGATGGAGTTGCGGCACTGCAAACGATTGAAGAACTGCAACCAGATGTTGTCCTCCTTGATATACGCCTGCCTGGAATGGGCGGTCTAGATGTGCTTAAGTTTCTCAGGAAAACCTGGCCACAGATCGCAGTGTTGATTCTCACGACTTACAATGAAGATGAACTCATCGTGCGTGGCTTCCAGGCAGGTGCGTCTGGGTATCTGCTCAAAGAAGGTTCACTGGAGACGCTTTTCCATGCCATTCGGGCAGCTTCCCGTGGCGGGGTCGTGATGCAGCCAGAGATCATGACTCGCGTGCTAGCACACACCACATCTCCCGCCGGAGAAGAAACACCAGCTCTCACTCATTCACCCATTGCTCCTCTTCCCAGTCCTTTGGCGTTGACGAATCGAGAACAGGAGGTGCTAGCTGGTGTGGCCTGTGGCGAGCGCAGCAAAGAGATCGCGAAGCGTCTGGGTATTACTGAGCGCACCGTTCGAGCTTATCTGACGAATATTTACACCAAACTCAACGTTGATTCACGCGCGTCAGCCGTCGCTCTTGCCCTTAAGTATGGTCTCTTACCCACACAAACAGAAACGTGAAAGATGTGGCATCATAAGGTTCAACCTTGAATAAAGATGAGCAGGTCCTCGTTGAGGCGATCCTTGTGAGTGAGGAACATGCCATGACTCCCGCCAGGATAGGTTTTGAGTTCGCTGCCTGCAATGCCTTGAGCTGTCCTGCGTCCACACAGATGGAGAGGGGCAATTTGATCGTTCTCTCCATGAAGAATCAGTGTTGGCACTGTACATGCGGGCAGATCGGGCAGCAGACTGGTCTGCGCATTGGTACGGAAGCACTCGATGGCTGCTTTGGGCGAACACTCAAGAACGAGCCGGATGGCCCATTGCACCATCTCTGAGGAAAGCTGTGGTGGCGCTGGCCACGTCGATCCAAGACCGAAGTATTTGATCGCGCCATCCGTCATGTACAGCGGACGGTCCTGCTGCATCCTCGCTATAGCGAACTCGGAAGCCTCTTTCGGAAATCATTGTGGATTCTCTGCCGATCTCAGCATACCAGGAGTCGTACCGCTCACGAGCACGACGCGAGCAATGCGACTGGTGCCGTGGCGAGCAAGATAGTGGACGATCTCTCCACAGCCCATTGAGTTCCCAACCAGGGTGAGATCGCGTAGATCGAGCCGGGTAATTACCTCCGCAAGATCATCGGACAGCCGGTCAATATCATCATAGCCACGTCCAGGATCATCCGAACGACCATGCCCTCGACGATCAAAGGCGATGCAGCGCAGCCCATGGTTGGACAGATAGAGCATCTGATATTCCCACATAGCCCCACTAAACGCCCAGGCGCTGACAAAGAGCACTGGTGCCCCAGTGCCCCAATCCCGATAATAGAGTTGGACGGAATCGTTTGTTTGAATATATGGCATCGTTTCTTCTTCTTTCTTGATGCATTCCACTACAATTGTCCCTCTGATAGAAATTCATCTGTGTTCAGAGAGAGCAGAACAAGCCCGAGACTGTGAATTTTCAGGAGCACTCGATAGAGCGCCGCTTGATCAACCAGTCTCCCCCGCAAGACTGTTCTGCCAGAGGCCTCGGGGAAAATCTCTAGGCTCTCAAACCATTCTTGCCAGGATGGGTCTAGATGTCCTTCGATAGCGATTCGGCATCGCATGTGCGGCACTATCCTCCTTTCGTTTCGTTCAAGATGGTTGAAAGTATAAAACCCCATCGGGTGAGTTGTGATCGCCCGATGGGGTGGTTCTGGCAGAATGAGAGAAGAAATGGGAAAGCTAGAGCAAAGAGGAGTGCCGCGCCACCGTACTTGCCTCGACACGGTTGCGAACCCCCAGCTTGCGATAAAGGCTCTGGACATGGGTTTTGACGGTATTAACCGAGATCACCAGGACATTCGCAATCTCTGGATTGGAGCGTCCAGCGACGAGCAGACGCAGCACGCGCTGCTCCTGATCGCTGAGTGGTTCCAGGGGGAGCGAAGCCTCTTGAGGAGAGGCAACAGATCGAACGTCAGGTCGCTCGACAAATGCACGCAGGAGGGTTCGCACAAAGGAGCGCAAGGAGGCCTCATAGAGCTCAGGCAAGAGTGTTCTGAGCAGGGATTCCATCACTGGGCCTTCGTCGAGGAAGAGGCGCTGGGAATGCTCTGGTTGGGCCATTTGTAACGCTTGAAGAAGCGAAGATCTGGCCTGACTGTGTTCCTGGCAGACAACATAAGCCAGAGCCTCCAGAATCTGCATACGGAGGACGCTCTGGGCGCGGCCCTGAGCTTGAGCTTTCTCTTTCCAGGGGGCGAGCGTTTTCAAGGCTGCCATCCCTTGCTTTTGCGCTATGTGTACACGTGCAAGGAGAAGCGCCTTTTCCTGCTGGTGCAAGAGAGGCAGAGTGTGTTCTTGTGCGAGCAACGGGACCTCTTCTCTGGTCTGAGTCCATTGCTCTCCTGGGGCGAGATCTCCCTGAGCCAGTTGCAGCTCTAAGCGAAACATGCGTATGGTGCTCAAAGGACCGGGGAAACGTGCATACTTTTCCCATTTCAAGAGCAGATCGAGAGCCTGATCAGGCTCTCCAGAAGCACGCAGCAGACGAGCCTGAATGAGCGCACCTGATGCCAGAACATGGATTTCTTTCTCTGGCCTCTCTCTCAATGCCTGTGCCTGGGATAGATACTGCCACGCCTCGTCCAGTTTATTGCGTTCATACGCAAGCCGCGCCAGACAATGATAGGCCCAGGAGACAAAGAAGGGCTCGGTATCCCCTGTTTCCAGAAGAAATTGCTGCCGAACAAGACTTTCATCTTCTTCAATGTGGCCCAGTGCTTGATGGAAATAGTGCGATGCCCTATATAGCTCACCTTTTTCCAGGCAGACCTCACCCAGAAAGAGGGCGGCCCCGAAGGCACCAGCATGATCGCCAAGATTTTTGATCCGCTCATACCCCTCAAGAAGGTGCACCCAGGCCACCTGTACTTCACCTGCGAGGAGGGCTTCGAGACCCCTGATTAAAAGATTATTGGGATACATGAGACTGTGTTCTGTCAGGAGTGGTTGGGCCTGATGAGTCAACAGAAAGAGATGCATCAGGTCTTCTTGAAAAAAGGCGAGAACGGCGTGAAGTTGCAACGCATCCCCATGCCGTTCCCGCTGTTCACTCGCCTCAAAGCCCTGCTCTGCCCACTGGAGAAGTTGTTCGGAGCGTGTCCAGGTATCAGATGAACGCCGATCGGTCGTAAGCATTAAAGCCAGTGTAAACTGGAAACAGAGCTCCGGTTGGACTTGTAGGACCTCATCTGGTGTGCGTTTCAACCACGAGCAGACCAGGGAATACTCATTACGAAAGGTATGAGGGGCTACAAAGCGCTTCATCAACATCATTGCACGAGAAAAATGCTCACCTCTGAGAGCAGCTTCAATCGCTTCCGGCACCAATTGCTGCTGTTCATACCACTGGCTCGCTTTAGCGTAAAGCTCACCCACAGCGGCTGTTCCCAGGCGGCGGCGAGCTTCGTGCTGCATCGCCTGCGCCCACAGGGAGTGATAGCGATACCACTGCCGATGCTCATCAAGGGAGTGAAGAAACAGATTGGCTCGTTCCACCTGTTCGAGAAGGTGGGCACTATCCTCTCTTTCTCTGACAGCATCGCAGAGTGAGGCACTCAGCGGATTCAGCCAGCTTGTCTGCAACAAGAATGTTTGCAGTTCGGCTGGCAGGCTGGCAAGGATCTCTTCACGCAGATAATCAAGCACAAATCGCTGGCTTCCACTCAGCGTTTGCACATAGATGGATGGGGTAGCGTGGTTCTGGAGAACCAGGGCCGCCAGTTGCAGGCTAGCAATCCAGCCTTCGGTGCGAGCTTGTAGGAGCGCGATATCCGCCTCCGAGAGGGCGAGCCCCATGCGCTGAGTGAGAAAAGCCTGCGTTTCTTCTCTCGTAAAGCGCAACTCGCTATTGCGAAGCTCTCCCAGATGCCCACGCACACGAAGGCGAGCCAGGGGAAGATCAGGATCGGTGCGACTGGGCAGCAGCAGATGCACATGTGGTGGCAGATGCTCCAGCCAGAATGTCAGGGACGAGTGAATCATGGGCTCGTTGATGACGTGATAATCATCCAGAATCAGCAGGATAGGTGAGGTCGCTACGTGCTGGCTGGCCAGCTCATTGAGCAAGGCTGTCAAACTGGTCGCGAGAGGAGCAGATGCCTGGAGCAGAGAGAGCGCGCGTCCCCCGATCTCTGGTCTGCATCGGCGTAGAGCCTCAATCAGCGAAGTCCAGAAGCGCGTTGGATCATTGTCCATCTCCTCTAAAGGGAGCCAAGGCACTAATTGAGGGTGCCTGTACGCCCATGTCGCAAGCAGAGTGGTCTTTCCCCAACCAGCGGAGGCCGAGAGCAAGGTGAGTGGGCGAGAGAGGGCAGCATCTAACACCGCAAGCAACCGTTCCCGCACGACAAGCGTGGCAGGTAACTGTGGCGGAGAGAGTCTGGTCGTTACCATCATGAGGCTGGAATCATCGAGCTTGCGACCCGGTGACCCGGTGCTGGAAGGCGTCTCTTTCCTGAAAGGCTCGCTCGGCAAGAAGGCAGTATGCGAAGATGGTCGTGAAGAATCGTGCTTGATCTCCTGCAGATCCCTGGCTACTTCCTCTAAATGTGCGAAGGTCACGGCCTCACTACGTCCGAGATAGTGCTTGCGCGTCCTACCTGCGTTTGTGTGGTAGGCATACCAGTAGCCACTCCCACGCGAACGGGACTCTTTCAGCACATTGAGATGACCAGATTGCCCCTGAAATGAAAACGAAGCATGAACTCTCAGCCAGGCGTGCCATCCCTCCTCATTTTCGGGTTTGATCAACAGCGGTGGATGTTCAGATGTATGAAGAACATACATGTGGTCTTCGCTAGACCACATGAGTGTATAAGCAGGTGATTTCGGCATAGGCTCCTTGTCCACAACAAATGACGTCCCCAACTCCCCAACATCAACATAGATGAGTATATGAGTATAGCACGTCCCTTAAAGTTGCCACAAACAGCCGATCATATCTGGAAGTCGTCAGAGCACAATTGACCAGAGAGAATCTTTAGTCTGACATCAGAAAAGTATGATCGGCTTGCCAGACTGCTCTATAGATACTGACTGGTCAGGGATTGTTTGGCGTTGCGCAAGTCGGAAGGCGTTCCTTCAAAGAGAATAGTTCCTCCATTATGCCCACCTTCGGGTCCCATATCGATGATCCAGTCGGCATTGCGAATGATATCGAGATGATGCTCGATGACGACAACAGTATTGCCACCATCGACCAGACGGTTCATGATGGTGAGCAAGCGGCCAATGTCCGAGAGATGCAAGCCAGTAGTGGGCTCATCCATGACGTAGATACTGCCACGCTTATGGAGTTCGCTGGCAAGTTTAATGCGCTGGCACTCGCCACCTGAGAGCGTTGAGAGGGGCTGACCAAGGGTCAGATAATCCAGCCCCACATCGCTCAACGCCTGGAGCTTTGGCTGTACTTCTTTCATCTTCAAAAATGCCAGTGCCTGAGAAATAGTCATGTTTAAGACATCAGCAATAGATTTCCCGTTTAAGGTATAGAGCAGGACCTCGTCCTTAAAACGTTTGCCACTGCATACGTCGCAAGGAAGCTTGACGCCCTCCAGGAAACCAAGGTCAGTATAAGTGACACCCAGCCCCTGGCAGTTAGGACAGGCACCTTTTGAATTAAAACTAAATAGACCTGCATCGGCTTTGTTGGCTGTTGCAAAAGCCTTGCGTACATCATCCATAATACCCGTATAGGTTGCAGGATTGGAGCGACTGGATGTACTCAGAGATGATTGATCAATCACTACTGCTTCCGGATGCTGACTGAGGAAAGCTTTATGAATTAACGAACTTTTGCCTGAACCAGCGACGCCAGTGATGACTGTCAGCACACCCGTAGGAATATTCACACTGACATCCTGCAAATTGTTGACTGTGGCATGAACGATTGGCAGAGACCCGGTTGCGTGGCGAACGCTCTCTTTCATCGGCCTGGTCTTCAGCAAATGGTTGCCCGTCAGCGTATCGGCCTGGAGCAGACCAGCGTAATCGCCTTCATAAACAATCGTCCCTCCTTCAGTCCCGGCATATGGTCCCATATCGACGATGTAATCGGCCTTCTTAATCACATCAGGATCGTGCTCTACAACAAGAACTGTGTTCCCTTTGTCACGCAATTTTTCTAGCAGGTCGTTGAGGCGATGGACATCGCGCGGGTGAAGCCCAACGCTCGGCTCGTCAAAGATATACATGACATCTACCAGGCTGCCGTTCAGATGTTTGACCATTTTGACACGCTGCGACTCTCCTCCAGACAGGGTATCGGTGGCCCGACCCAGGCTAAGATACTCCAGACCAATCTCTACCAGATGTTGCAGCCGTTCGGTCAAGGTGCGAATGATTGGCGCCGCCTCCGCTTCTTCGATACCCTTGACTATCTCTAGAAGGTCTCCAATCTCCATCGTGACCATATCTGCAATCGTGTACCCTTTGATCTTGCAGCTTAAGGCGGCCTGATTGAGCCGGGCTCCCTTGCAAAGTGGACAGGGGCCAAGCTTCAAAAAGGGCTCGACCTTTTGCCGTATACGAGGCGAGAGCGTCTGGATATCTCGCGCAACGAACTTGCGATTGAATTTGTGCACCAGGCCCTCATAGGTGTTGTATGCCAGGCCTGGATGTTTGCGTAGTTCGCTGTGGAGAAGCAGGTCTAATTCCTCTGGGGTATACTCTGCTATCTTCTTGTCGTTGTCAAAGAAGCCAGATTGTGCATAGAGATCGCACTCCCATCCGGCCAGTCCCGGGGCAATGACCGCTCCCTCATTCAGAGATCTGGTGGTATCAATCATCGCTTCCTGAGTAATACCGATCTTACGACCCAGGCCATTGCATTCCAGACACATACCCTGTGGATCGTTGAAGGAAAAAGCATTGGCCGAACCTACATACGGTTTGCCAATGCGCGAAAAGAGCAGTCGCAGCACAGATGCAATGTCTGTTACAGTCCCCACTGTGGAAGTAGAGCCACCACCCAGGCGCTTCTGATCAACAATCACAGCCATGCTCAAGTTCTCAATCGTATCGGCATCTGGTTGGGGATAGCGTGGTAGGAAGTTGCGTACAAACATACTAAAATTCTCAAAGAGGAGCCGTTGGGCTTCGTTAGCAATGGTATCAAAGACTAACGAGGACTTGCCCGAACCCGACACGCCCGTAAAAATAATGATCTTACGCTTGGGCAAGCGTAGCGAGACATCTTTCAAATTATTCTCGCGCGCGCCCCGAATCTCTATATATTCTTGAACCATATGGATAGTTATTCTCTTTCATCTTTCTTTTGACCAACAAGCAAAACATTCCCATCAGGATCTTTAAAGGCCAGGATATACATTGAGCCAATATCTTCAATCGCACCTATTCGTTCGATATTTCTGGCCATCAGGAAATCATGTGCAGCTTGAATATCAGTTGTTTCGAACATCAATTGAGGGTGTCTGCCATCTGGTTGATTGAGCGTTATGTTGGCATCCAGCGTTAAAAAAGGACTGTGTTCGCGACCCATAGGGACATCATAAATAGTACCTTCGTGGGTAAGGGGGCCTCCAGGGGCAACGCTGAGGAGTTCATTATACCACTGACTGGAGCGTTGTATATCGGTTACATGTATAAAGACGCTCATCAAGTGATTTTGGATTGGACCTTTCATCGTTTTCCTCTTTTCAACAGGCTCTTTGTAGGATAGATATAGAATACTATTCCTGTGCCATAAAAGAAATATGGAAATTCAATCCACGCCCCTCAATCGCTCAGGCAGGAGCCGTTCAGCCCGACGAGCATGATCCTTATCACCAACCGCTGTAAAAATCTCATACGCTCTGTGTGCATAGCGGCTCGCTTCCTCCGCTTTTTGAAGATAAGCTAATCCATGATAGACTGAATAAGTATATTCAGGTCGCGTGGTCGTACCAAAAAGACCTTCAGTTGCTAAACGTTCAATCTGCCAGAACTGATGCGAGAGGAGTTCCACGAGCAGCTCTGCATGTACAAGCTCTGGTGCAAAGTACCGCAGAGGGGATGCGAAAACCAACTATCAATGGCAGGAAGGTGCGTCTGGCGAAAGTCTTCACTTCGCCCTTCATAGACGCATTTTTCCCACGCTAGCTCATCTGCCAGACTACCAGCGCGATAACCAAAGCCAAACAGCGGCTCAAAGGTCTCACAGAGCAACTTACTCCAATAGACAAACGCTTGATAGACCTCCATGTAGGAGACTGCTTCCTCATCGTCTCTCGCAGCAGCTACATTCAGACCATCAACCGTTAAACGCACCCAATCAAGGTGCGGATTCCGCCGATTTATCTGAAAGTAAAGCAGGCTCACTCCGTTATCAACCAACAAAGCTCCACGCTGTGCCAGCATGAGTTGTTCGGCTGCTACACGAAATGTTCCATGAAAATCCTCTCCTAAAAGTAAGGTGACAGTACCAGAAGTGAGCAGTTGCTCTTCCCAGGATAAAGGGGCAGTTTGAGCGTCTTTAACATCATGAAAGCTCAAGCCATACGACCAGAGACGCTGTAAATGACTCAGTAGCCATGTGCCGTCTCTTTCTCGCCTGGGTAAGCAGCATTCAAAAATCCAATCACTTGCATCGGATAAAGACATTTTGGTGCAACCTTCCTTCACCGCTCAAAGCAGTTACTCAGGTATGAGACTATCCGCTCTACGCACATTTTCTTTATCACCAATTGTCTCGAAAATCTCAAGAGCTCGCCGCGCAGCCCGCACATCTGTCTTGCCTTTGGCAAGATAATGTAGCGCACTATACCCACTATAGGTATATTCTGGGTAGGTGGGGGTAACAAAGAGACCATTGGTGCTCAAGCGCTCAACTTGCCAATGTTGATGTGACAGGTAACTCATTGTGAGCTCTGATGTCACAAGCGAGGGAGCCACATAACGTAAAGGCGGCTCATAAAACCACTCATCAATGGGTGGTAACGTTCCTTGAAGCAGTTCCTGCCCTTCATTGCGTAACAGACGGAATTGACTAATGTCATTCTCAAGATATGCATTCTTATTGCCAAAGCCAAAAAGAGGTTCAAAGATTTCGCAGACTAGCTTACAACAAGAAACAAACGACTGCTGAACTGCAAGATAGTTATCACCATTGATTTTATCTCTTTTAGCAGCAGCATCAATACCACGGACTCCTATATGCATCCAGTCCAAATATGGATTGCTGAGTAGAAAATATGGATCCAAATCAATGAACGCTACTCCATATGACATCCCGATAAGGCCACCATTCGACTCCAACAGGTGCTCAATACACCAGGAAAAGCTTCCACTCAAGCCTGGGCTTTTTGCTGTTATGATTTTTCCCGTAGATAGTAATTGTTCTTCCCAGGTTGCAGGCCAGTTCTCTTGCGACAGCTTAAATGCATAAAAATGAAGACCGTAAGCCCATAGGCGCTTTAGCTTCTTTAATAGTTCGTTACTAGCCTCTGCAGTATGCTTCCCCTTAGGAAAACAACAAAAAAAGTCCCAATCACTGGTATCATATATGGACATCTTTTGTCTCCAAATTATATTTACTACGCTGTACAATTTTTATCTGGCTGATACATGATAGTCACTCTGTTACTATTAAACGGTGGATCAATTACTGTACATTCAGCAGAATAAGTTGCCACACACCTTCCAGGAGATTAAATACTGGTCGTCAGGAGACTCCTGTATAATCCATTTCCATCACCTCAACCTGATGACTCCTGAGCCAATCATCCGATGCCAGCAGATCCACAGTCAGAAACAAGATGGACATGTGCTAGTTGACGAGATAGAAATACTTGGCCAGAAAACATAGGCGAACCTCCTTCCTGTGATGTTTCTAAACACTATAACGATCCCAAAAGGTATGAGCAATATCTCGAGCATTTGTTTGAATATTGTAGCGCGCGAAATATTGACATACTCTCTCGATATCACGTAGTAAGAGTGGGAATAAACGAAAATTACTTTTTAACTCTGTTGTCTGAGAAAAATCAATTATTTTCACAGCTCCTTGCCTATACAAAATATTATATGCAGACAAGTCTCCGTGGATCCGTTTATGAGCCAAAAATAACTCAATATTGTTCATAATACGATTAAAAAGCTTAAGAGCTTCGTTCTCTTCCAACTTCACATGTTGCAATAATGGTGCCCCTTCATCCCCATCTGCAATATACTCCATCAGTAGAGCGTTTCCCGTCTGAGCAATTGGTTTTGGTACATCAGCACCAACATTATATAAAAGCTCTTGAGTTTTAAATTCATAATTTACCCACTCTTGTACTAAAGATAGAGCTTCCGAATCTCCTCTTTTTCTCTCATCATGTGTATTACGTACATTTGAATTTCCTCTATTTTGTCTATACTGCATTGTACTTTTTAAATTATAAAAGATACTTGGGCGATAGATTTTTGCAGCAACATAACTAGTGTCCTCTGAATACTCGTTCAAGCAACAGTATACTGTTGCTTCTTTGCCACTTTTCACCAGGCTTATCACATCTGAAATCAGGTCAGACTCATAGAAATAGGTAAGTGAAGAGAGTATCCAGGGGGCATCTTGCTGAGAGATCGGAAGTGTTGGGCTAAAGGGAGGTTTCGCTCCATCTCCCTTTTTCAATGATTGCTCTCGCAGCCAATATTGAACATTAGAACTTTTCCCTGTATTTTTAGGAGATTTAGGCCGCTTAATCTTTGATCTGTTGATGATTTTTGTACGAATTGGGACTATTGAATCTATATCATCATCTTCGTAATTGTTTGCCATAGCTACTCCTTTTGGATAGTAGTGTTAAGAGTGCATATTTTAGTTTTTTTGATTTTTACTTCCAACTGCATCTCTATGGTACAGCCACATTAAATGGTAATGGTGGAGACATTTGAGCCCCATTTTTGTCATTTTTCTGAGATCTTCACCATTTAATGTAGCTGTACCACTATTGCGGCTTTTGTAAAAAAAGATCTTTTGCCAATTCAGTTTGCACCGGTGTCTCTCTATTTCCATACCATAGCCGACGCATTTCCCCTGAAGTTGCGAGTAAAGTTTCTAATGGCCCTTGAACTTCTACTCTCCCATCTTTCATTAAAATGATATGATCTGCTCTCTGTCAATGGCAATGTCATCTCACGATGACCGATTGCAAGTGTAACGAGTTGACCATCGCAGGCGCGCACAGTACCACTTATCCCGACGCGCCAGGTGATCGCCCAGGGAGTACGCGAACGCTCTAAAACGACGATATTGTCGACGCAAATGACAACTCCACCATTCTGGAGCTGAAGGTCATAGTGTGCTGGCTGCACCTGTGTTTCTCCAAGCAGACATACCAGAGCACCTTGATTGTGGGCATCCTCTACGAATGCCAGAGCAGATGAGGTATGAGGTAAAGACATAAAGCATTCTCCTTCGTAAAAAGTGACTAACCTTCACGGGAAAAATCGCTTCACGGCTCTACAAAGAAGAAGAAGAGGAGAGCGCAACTTGTGGTGCTGAAGAGGGCAGTGAACCTTGATACTGATTATGAGCAACCTTCAACGAATCGACCACTGAGTGCCTCTTGGGAAACCAGAGCGTCCGAACGCTCGCCAAAAAAATAGCATGATCCTTCAAAAATGAATGGGTGGTTTCCGCATGAAACATAGAGAGAGCAGTGAAACGAAAACGTGAAGGTTTCTCGATAGGCAGTATCCTTTCTCTTAGAGGACAACAATCTACTATAGACTTTACTATATTTCTTGCTTTTTGTCAAGAAATCTCATTCTACTCCAATAGCATTCAGTGCCTGTAAGTAGAGATTGAGCGTTTCCGCATTGCCAAGGTGATCGTGGAGTTCATTTATACAAGTGCGGCGAGAAAACCGCGAAGTCTTCAGCTTCGTGGATGAATTGCCGCTTCTCACCCTTGACTCTCAATGTAGTGGCGAATTGCCTCCTCACTAGCATTCCCAATAGTGCAGCAAAAATATCCATCACTCCAAAATGTTCGTTCTTTCCAAAATGTCTGCTCAATTCACGTTCATGCCTGAGCCAAAGCTGAACCGTCGATTCTTGTTTTAACCTGCGCACAATCGCCAGTGGAGATATTCTTGGCCCGCTTTTCACCAGAGAGTGAATATGGTCCTGATCAACCTCCATCGTCTCAAAAGAAAAATCTGAGTGTGTAGCAATGCTCTCGAATATCCCTTTTGCCTCATCCCCATAGAGTGTCAAAAGCTTTTTCCTGTATTTGCAAACGAAAATCAGGTGGTAGAGGATGAGAAACTTGCCATGGTTTTGTGTGTCATAATCCATGAGGAACGAGCACTCACTCTCTTCATCTTGTCAAACTTCGGAATGGGTTTTAAATCTACTTTGTTGCCAGAAACATCCATCAAGATGGCATAACCGGTGGACATTCTTCCCTTAATAAAGTAGTCCTGACCTTCGTAATGCACTTTGTCGAACTTCCGAAATCCTCTGATCTTGCCGGTATTGATCCGCTGCTCACTGCGAACTCCCTTCGTTTGCTGATAATCACCATCAGCCACACAACGCTTGGAAAGCACCATGCTCGTGCGAAAGATGGGGGTGATCCCTCGTGTCGCAATCATTGTTGCATCAAAGACATGTTCTTTGGGCAGTCCTGCGAGCAGACGATGTTCCTTCGTGATGAATCCAAACGTTTCTTCTGCCTCTATACACTTGAACAATTGCACGCGAATGCTATTCATCTGAGTCGCATGAAGCAAATTCCCTTTGCGCTTGCCGGTGCGCTTGAGCGTGATGGTTCCGGCATGGAGTCCATCATGGCAAGTTTTGCACAAGGTTAACAAATTGGTTTCCTCATCGCTTCCCTGTTCACGCCGGAAAATGATATGATGCACCTCCAATCGGTTGTCCTTTGATTTGCCTTGACAGTGCTGGCAGGCGTAGCCGTCTCGCGTGAGTACATAGGCTTTTGTATTCGCATACCCGTAGTTAATCCCTTTTTGGTACAGTTTTTTGTTTTGAAGCACGTCAGGATTTTTGAGGGCATGTGGATCGAAAGTCCCTGTTTCCACCACAACGGAGGTAATAGGTAGCAATGACTTCACAAAGCGTATTTCTCGCAGATGTGCCTCGATCTTGCTTCTCATGGTCGGCGAGAAACGCCCCGTTTTGATCGAGTTCTTTCGGTTCAACCAGCGAGCAAGACGATATCTCGTTTTTCGATTGCGACGATTTCGACGAGAGGTCGCTCGTTCCTTCATCGTTTTGGCAATATCATTGCGGATTTCTACTTCTGAGAGATACAGAACATTTCCACACTCATCAGAAACGGCTGAGCCTATCGTCGCACTACCGGTATCGACGCCAAGCGTTAACGGTTGCATGTGGGCATCCTCTGGTTGTGCGTAGAGTTTGATGGTAAAAGGAGTCCGACGCACCACCTTTGCTTTTCCATCCTTGAGTAGTAAACGAGCAATCGCACAGCTACAGGGCATGAGCGGTTCCCTATCTGGTGAAAGCACATAGACAACGTTCATAAAGAATTCCTTTCGGAAAAATGCTCCGGCAAGCGCCGGGTGGTGCGTATCTCTTCGCTGTGACCACGAAAAGAATCCGACGTCATCTCGACAAAGTTCAAAAGGCTTGTTGAGCCTGGATCACCGGACCTTTCCTCAGTCCTACTTAAACCCAGGCGACAGAGCAGCGGTCTGATGCGTCAACCGCAGGTGTCATGACCTCTCGAACGCTGTTCCCATTTCTGGAAACCAGTCTGGTGAACTCAGGCTTCCAAAGAAGCCACGAGGTCTTCAGCCTCGTGGTAGTTCACTTGTTCTAGAGTAAACATGATATTCATTATAAGCATCTATCCTGGATATTTCAATTAAGGTGCATTCTCTGTCAGGCAGTGGAGCTGCTCACATTGGAGGACAAATGCTCAGGTGGAGGATCTGTCTCACTTTTGGTGAGAAAATCTGCTCACTTCGGATGTCATTTACCTTTTCCTGGAGAGGTGCTGGACTATTTCACGTAAGCTTTGACGACTTTGTAGGGGTTACGGCCCAGGTTGCGAGGGTATACTTGGCAATACTGGCGGGGCTCTCAGCAAAGGGGAGCTTTACTGAGAGCAGACGCCAACAGCCTGTCTCTTTTGTATTAGACAGAAGTATCTTCTCTTTCGCTCGACCAGATGGCGCGAAACTCAGGAGAAGTGAGGAGAAGCTCGGAAGCAGTGCCGCTTGCTTCGATGCGCCCCTCATGAAGGACGAGAATGTGGTCAGCACGCTTGAGGATGGGGTGGCGATGCGACACGAGCAGGCAGGTAGGGCGATATTCCTCGCTCTGCCGGGCCAGGAGCCGTTCCCAGAGCTGTTGCTCAGTAGTGACATCCAGGGCGCTGGAGAGATCGTCAAAGACCAGCAACTCGGCGGGGCGCGCGAACATGCGAGCCGCGGCGGCTCGCTGAACCTGACCACCGGAGAGCTTGACACCGCGCACCCCTACGGTGGTTTCCAGGCCGTGCTCTAACATCTCTACATCCTGTTCCATGACTGCTACGTGCACGACAGCCTGGAGTTTCTCCCTGGTCTCTGGCTGCCCCAACAGGATATTCTCTTGAAGCGTCGCACTGAAGAGTCGGGGGGTCTGGGCGGTGTAGGCGCTGCGTGGTGGGACAAAGAAACTTGCCGGATCGTGCACTTTTTGCCCGTTCCAGGATATCTCTCCAGCCTCACACGGCAGCAGCCCTAGCAGCACGCGCAGAAACGTCGTTTTACCAGAAGCTACGCGCCCGGTAATCACCGTGATCGACCCGCGCCGCACACATAGATTGATTCCATCGATGCCACGCCCACTCTCAGGATAGTGATAGGTCAGGTTTACCGCGTTCAATTCCCAGAGAGCATCAGCAGAGCGCGCCTCTATCACACCCAGTTCTGGGAGCGAGCCGGAGAGATAGAGCGGATGATGCTCGACAAGCTTTTCACCCGTTGTCTCCTGTGGGAAGGCGAGTAACCGCTGGTGGGAGATTCTCGTCTGCACCATATGAGCCATGAATGTACCAGTAAATTGTGTAAAATCAGCCACAAAGGGCAGATAGAAGAGAAAGAGGGCCAGGTTGCCAGGGCCAAGCTGGAAAGTGCCCGACGATTGTGCAATCATCATCAATACAAAGCCAGTTCCCAGATTCACAATATTACCAGTCGTCGAGTTCACTATCTGCTCAACCAGATGATCCTTGAGCATAGCTGCGCGTCTCCGCTCATTCAGCGTGCGGAAATGACCCAGAACCGCCTGTTCAGCCCTGGCAAGCTGAATGGCCTGGACCGTGCCAAAAATCTCGCCCAGGGCGCTCGAAACCTTTCCGCTCGCCTGACGACTGGCCTGGCGATAACGCTGCAAGCGCGCATACATCGCCTGCGTGGTAGCTACCACCCCTGCGAGTGGCAGGAAAATGAGCAGCGTAACCATCACGCTCACTTTCAGCAAAATGATCAGCGCAAACAATGCAAACAGTGTCTTTCCGAGCGAATCGATACACAGATCTACGGCCCGATCAAGCTGCTCCACGTCTGAGCGAAAACGGTTGAGCGCTTCTCCAATTGTATGAGGGAAGGCGGACGCGCCCGGTCGCTCTAACACGCTTTGCAGCAGATTGCGACGCATTAATTGGGTAATCGAAAAGCGCGAGATGTTGCTCAGGAGGGTGCCAATAAAAGAGCAGAGGCCGCGCCCCAGGATCAGTGCTAATGCGAGCCAATTGAGCTGCCAGAGTTCGGAGGTGAGGCGTTGGCTCTGTGCGAGCTCGTTAAAGTACTGTTGAAAGAGCACACCCATCAGGAGCGGCTGAAGGATATTGCATATATAAAGGAACGTTACCGCAGTGTAGAGGAGTGGGCGGTAACAGATGAGTCGCCACATGGCATGAGCCGTTTTCATGAATGGACCTCCTGAAGGTTATGAGCCAGCAAATGCGAAAAATGCGAATCCGGGTTGGCCTGCAATTCTGCACGTGGACCGAATTCAAGTACCTGTCCATCGCGCAAGATCAGAATGTAGTCGGCACGCTGCACGGTGGCTAAGCGATGCGCGATAATAATACTGGTTCTCCCTTGTAGTAGTCGTTCTAGCGCGCGTTCGATGACTTGTTCAGTGGCAGGATCGAGACGCGATGAGGCTTCATCCAGCAGCACCAGATCAGAATGTTCGAGAAAAACGCGTGCAAAGGCGAGTAACTGCGCTTCACCAGCAGAGATGCCAGTACCATCACCTCCCAGCTCACTTTCTAACCCATCCGGAAGGGCCTGTAACCAGCGTCCCAGACCCAATTCATTGAGCACCGCGATGATGTGTTCGTCAGAAACATGGCGTTTGAAGAAGGTCAGGTTGTCACGTACACTGCCCTGAAAAAGCTGCACATCCTGTGTCACCATTGCGATACGCTGCCGCACTTGATCCACCCCGATCTTCTGGAGAGGGACACCATTCAGGCATATCGAGCCGGATTGTATCTCATAGAAACGCAGTAAAAGGCGAGCCAGTGTCGTTTTTCCGCTGCCTGTACGGCCCAATACCCCTAGAATCTTGCCGGAGGGCAGATGGAAACTCAGATCCCGCAAAACTGGCTCATCCTCGTTGTAGCCAAAGGTAACACGCTCGAATGCAACATCAAGCGCTCCTGCTAGAAGGGGTTCATGATGCTGGTGTGACCCTGGCACTGGGAGAGTGGTGCCTCCGACAGGCTGAAGAGTCCGTACCTGATCATCATCGCGCCTAAGTGAATGTGTCTTGAGTAAGAGCTGGATACGTTGGATGGCTACACCTGCTCCTTGCAGTTCTTGCAACTGATCGCGAACTTGTCCGATTGGAACCATGATCAGATTCGTGTAATAAAAGGTCATCAGGACTGTGCCGTAGGAGATCACGTGCGCACCCAGGAGCCAGGAACCGGCGACCAGCGCCATCATATTCCCCAAGGAAAAAATGGTCATGGTCCCAGCAAACCATAAGCCAACGGCCACAATGCCACGTTGACTCACAGCAATCCACTGACGCAAAAACAGATAGAAGCGGTGCATCACAAAGGGGGCGGCGCCGTTTCCGCGAATTTCCTCGGTACCCTCCAGGTACTCGCCGAGCTGACCAAAGAATTCAGCATTCTTCGCGTAAAAAGCCAGCCAGCGGGGCAGGCCAAACGCATTCACCACTGTCACGAAGACAAAAGCCAGGATGATAAAGGCCAGCATCATCAAACCCAAACGCCAATCTTTCGAGAAGAGGACAAGTACCATCCCAATCATCAGGAGGAGGTTTCCTACGAGTTGGATGATGGCTTGTGAGAAGAAACTTGCAAGTGCATCGACGTCACTATCAACACGCTGGATAAGCTCTCCTGGTGTATGGTCCTTGTGGAAGGCCATGTCCAGTGACAGGCAGTGCGCAACCAGGTCCTCGCGCAAACGATTCGTCGCGGTCCAGGCCACATTCTCGCTCAGATATATTGCCAGGGTTGATAAGCCCTGCGTTCCAAGCGCAATGACCACAAAGAGTACCCCAAACGTTACTAGCGTGCTCTTTGCCGATCCTTGTAATGCCGCGTCAATAAACATCTGCAATAATTGTGGATTCACCATTTGCAATCCAATGCTGATGAGCAGCAGAAGACTCATGAGCAGGGCAGAGCGCCACTGTGGCTTGAGATAGGTATGCAGAAGAGAAAGGTAATCTTTTCCGATCTGGCGAGCAAACGATTTATCGGGACGTTTTTCCTTTTTGCGTACATGCATGACTCGAATCCCTTTCTTGAGTGGAAGAAAACGAGAACATCTGAAATGGTTCACTCGGCGTGCAAGAAAGGGCGAGGCAATGGTCACAGGCCACCGACCGCGCAGCCAATCTTGCGCGCTTCACGACCTGTGTTGAACAGAACAAAAAGGCCGTGAGCAGTTTAGCCCACGGCCTCTTCATTGACTTTGTTCAGTTTATAGGGGGCTCCTGAAAAAAGGCATAGTGAGGCTCTGGGCCAATGCAGGAGCGTTGCAATAGCGGATGCGCGCAATCCCTTTTGCCGTTTGGAAACGGGTAGCCATAGAGAGCTTTGCCTTTCATCAGAATCAGAGATAGTTTGAAGGTTTCAAGTTCTAAAGGGATAGTAGCAAACGTTTTCTCTAAAGTCAAGCATATACGCGTTAAAAGCAGGACAATCGCATCTAAATTTTCAGGCAGCCTGTAGAGAATATCTATACAGCAGAGCTTTAAAACGGGCTTAACGCGCGAGGAGTTATGGAATGGTAACCGTGAGTCGTTGCAAGGTACACTATTGAAGCGCAACTCGATTATCCTCTGGTCGCTTAAGACCTATAATCCGCTACGCCAGTTCTACTGCGCCGCACTCTCCGATCCTCAGTATGCGCACCTGCATTTTCTGCGTTTTCGCACGCCTCATGAGACGCAGCAGTGGCTTGTCAGCCTGCCTGCGTCATCACAAGACCAGGTTGGGTAGGTATTTTATAGAATTTACCCTTCAACGAGCTGCTTCAGGGCCGTCAAGACGCTGTTCTCGCTCTCATCGGTGCTTTCGGATTCACTGGTGGCTGGCTCTAGTCGAGGCCGGGGATCGTTCTGGATAATGCTGAGCGTGGTCTGTCCGTTCGTTTCCTGTAGCTGATAGATCATCGTCAAGTAGTTCTCAGGCGCATCCTCCAGGTCTGGACGAGGCGCGAAGAGCGTGTAGCGTACCAGGCTGTATGGCACGAACTCAAAGACGGTGCCTTTCTGCTCGAAGATCTTGCCTTCCCATTCATTGCGAAATATGATTGGGCTGCCTGCTTGCCAGCTGGTAATCAGGTCTGTCCCATATTGCCATTGCTTAACCAGTTCCGGTTGGGTGATCGCGTTCCAGACTTGCGCTGCGGGTGCGTTGATGGTAATACGTGATATATTTGTGTTCATGATTTTTCTCTATCTTCTTCATTTTGGCCCTCGCGTAACAGTGTGGGGACCAATATGCCAGTGCTTCAAGAGAAGCATACCAGGAATAGCGGACAATATCAATATTGGTCCCAATTGAAGCCTTTGCGATCAATCCCATCGTGTTTAGAAACGATACAATCGTGAGAAAGAAGATCGCCTTGCGTTTCGCTAGTAGTCTGGTCTGCTGTAGCGGCCGGGCCGATCCTTCGTGTGTGCTCATATATTGTGCTCCTGTCCATAAAGTAGTGGCTGTTAAGATTTAAAACTCTATAGCAGCACTACTTTATGGACAGGAGCACAGATGAAGTATTGTCCGGATGATTGACGGTCTACTTGCTCGTCAGCGGTAGCTTGCCATCTTCGCCCGTTTCCGGCTGAATGATGGTAGGCTGTTTTTTGTACCGCGCTCTCTGATGAGATATATGGCTCTGATTGCCATAGGCAGGAGTAACCAGCTATAAAACACGTCGTTACTCCTGATTCCGGGGATGAGTAGCAAGAAGAGGGAAAGACAAAAGTAGAGGGGGCCGATCAGTAGACCGAGCAGGCGGGACTTGATCACCTCCTGGCCGAGATCGACATCCACCAGCCTATGCTTCCAGGTGGCATAGAACCAGAGGAAAAACGATGAAAGGCCGCAGCCAGCCAGAACCAGTGTGTAGAAAACCACAACGGCAGCACTGTTATCGTTATTGCTGACAAGTACATTAAATGAGACCGGAAAGAAGACCACAAAGGCCAGAAATACAAATGTGAGCAGGGTGAATGTTTGATCCTGGCGCTTAATAAAGATTGTTAATTGGCGATGTTGTATCCAGTAGTTGGCGACAATGATAAATGTGAGCAGATAGAAGAGGCTCTTTGAGAGCAGACCATTCATTCCCTGAGTGAAATTTACCCCATCCGGCAGTTTGATATCCAGGACGAGCAAGGTCATGGCGATCGCAAAGATCCCATCACAGAGCATCGTGAGACGTTCAAAACCAGGAGACTTTTCCTCGAACAACCATTTGGAGGGAGCTTGTTTGCTCGTTCCCATTCAGCAACTCCATATATGAAATAGTCATTTTTGCTAAAAATTAGCGGGTAAATGTGGTTCTTCTATGAAGAACCTGAGCTTTTATAGTAAAGTTTTATCGTTGTTTTTGTCAATATTGCCTTTGCGTGACATATGCTTTTTGCTCCCCAACACTCTGGATGAGAGTACAGAATTGGGGAGCAAAAAGCAAGTGTTACTCTTTGCGCTCCAGTAAGATGGCCGGAATCTTGCGTGTAATCTTCGTCCGAAGATCAGCGAGCTCCGGCCTCTTTTGTACCTGAACATCTAAGAGGCGTTCAGCCTCCGTATCAGTGACAACAATTGCTCTGGCCGTGAATTTCTCTGCCCCAACCTCGACCGTCACCTCGGGATGCGCAAGCAGATTATGATACCAGGCCGGATTGGTCGGTGCACCACCGTTTCCTGCGAAAACGTAGATACGATCGCCCTCTGACAGATATGCCAGGGGATGAGTACGCTGTTGACCACTTTTAGCCCCTGCCGTTGTCAGGAGCAGTAAAGGCATGTTCGCAAATTGACCGCCAACATTACCGCCAGTGGCACGGAATTTTTCGATAATCTGGCGATTCCATTCATGAACTTCTTGCACCTCAGTCATATATCCTCCTTGTGGAAACATTCTTACTGTATGACAGAACGTATTGGCATAACACAATCTATTGATATTGTCGCACACACAGCAGGGGGTGCCAACACCAGGCGATTTTCCATGGCCCAGGCACTTACTAGATGCAACGTTTTTTTGCTCTATCCCTGGTGGCAGCTTACGTGGCATTTACCGTTAAATGGTATGGCCACTTTCAATTCAAGTGGCTCTTTTCAAAGATTGATCCTTCTGATATTCTGTTGATTGCTGTAAAAGATCTGTATTGATAGATACACGTATTTATTTTTTGCTATTCGCGCACAGGAGACCATATGACACGTAAAGGTTGGCTGCTTTTTATTGCTATGTCTGTATTCTGGGGTATTCCGTACTTTTTTATTAAAATTGCTGTACGCGAACTAGATCCAGCCGTGGTTGTCTTTGCTCGCGCGGCTATTGCAGCGGCTGTATTGATACCTATGGCGGTTAAAGGCAATATGATACGACCGCTTCTGAAACATTGGCCGGTTGTATTGCTTTTCTCGCTGATTCATATGGTCGGGTCCTTTTTGTTGATTAGTTACGGCGAGCAGCATGTTCCATCCTCGCTCACCAGTCTGATTATCTCTGCTAATCCACTGATTGTTGCCCTTCTGGCTCTGGGCTTTGATAAAAGTGAACGGGTGAGTGGACTGCGCCTGATTGGACTGCTGATTGGTATGGTGGGTCTGGTCGTCTTACTGGGTTTTGACGTGGGAGGTGATGGGCAGATGTGGTTTGGTGCTGCCCTTATTCTGCTAGCTGCTCTGGGCTATGCAGTTGGGGCTTTACTGCTGAAACAACGACCACTGGTTGCATTACCACGCATCTCGGTGGCAGCTGCCGAATGTAGCATCACGACGGTTGTTTTGTTGCCATTGATTCTCACGCGGCTCCCCAGTCATGTGCCCAGCATAGGAGTTCTCGGGAGCCTGCTGATTCTGGGTGTGATCTGTACAGCCCTGGCCCTACCAACTTTTTTTGCATTGATTGCTGAAGTAGGGGCCAGTCGTGGTACGGTTATCACGTATATCAATCCGGCTGTCTCCGTTCTTCTGGGTGCAACCATCCTTCAGGAACAATTTACCATTGCTACGATCTCTGGTTTCCTGTTGATTATTGCTGGCTCCTGGATCTCCACAACGGGCTCCATTCCCTTTCTAACGTCATCTCCCACGCCACAATCAGAGGTATCCGTGGCCCAGGACACGTCTGGCCACCAGTCATAGCCGCGTCCTCACTGATCCGCTGATCCGCTGCTTGTGGCGATGGCGTGATCCATCGCCACAAGCAGCCCACAAGGTGGGGTCTCTTCGTTTTTTCCCTCCAAATTACTCTGCGGAGATGGCCGTGTTGACATCTTCGACACGAGTGCAGCTTCCTCGTGAGGAGGAAGCTGCAGAGCGCACATCGGCGATTTGCTCGGAGAGATTGTATGATCGTTGGAGAAAGCGGACGATCCTGGTTGCTGGTGTCAGAAGCGAAGCTGCACCCAGGCGTTGTTCACCAGGCGAGAGACCGTATTATCTAATCCTATTGACCAAACCGTTCCATCAGAGGCCACGCTGACCTGTTTCCCTGTGCCGGGCATTGCCGTCGTCCAGCTCGTCCCTGAGGCTGCGAGCTTATAGTATTGGCTATTATTCCCTATTCCCCACACATTTGTTGTAGATCCACAGGAAAGCTGGAGAAATGTCCACCCGGTCGCGCTGCTCACCGACCAATCCCAGGTGCTACCAGTGTAGCGCGCAGGCATACCACGGTTATCACACCACCAGGTCGTTCCATCAGCAGCGGTCGTGATCAGCGGTCCCCCCGCAGCCCCCGCTCCAGGGAGATAAACGATCTTCGTCCAGCCGCTTCCAGTGTTCTGATAGCAGAAGTAATCTGTCCCTACAGCCCACAGGTTGCTTGCCGATCCACAGGAAAGAGAAACAAAGGCAACGGGACCAGCAGCCAATTTCGTCCAGGTCTGGGTACTGGTAAAGCCGTACTGCCAGATAGCCCCGGAGGAGTCGAGTCCGTAGACCGTGTAATCCGATGCGATGCTTACCTGTTTCATCTGCTGGCCGGTGACCGAGTACTGAGACCAGGTGTTCCCATCATCAGAGTTGAACCAGTAGACATTGTTTGAGGCATCCACCCCAAGGACGTTTTTGGAGTCCGCAACCGAGATCTGAGCGAGGGAGATGGGTTGGGGAGAGGGAACACCCACACCCGCCATATTTCCAGCGGGCGAGTAACGACACACCAGATAATCTTGTCCAGTGGTACTGTCGGTGGCAAACCCACATCCAACGCTGGTGGTAGTTCTCCAGATCATCTGGCTATAGTGACCAACTGTTCCCCCATCTTTGGAGACATCAGGATAAATACCAGGCTTGAACTGCGCCTGTTCAGACCGTCCTCCAGGAGCAGGTGGTGAAGGAATGACAAGCTTTCCCCATTCATCAACCATCTGCCCTGGCGTCATGCTTCCTGTCGTTGCACTCGCAATATTCTCTCCCAGACCCGGCCTGTCGCTCGCGTTACTATGCTGGAGCTTGTGGGCCGTACTCGCCAAATAATCGGCCCAGGTTTGCGCCCCGCTCGCCAGGGTGCTGTCCCAGGTCAGGTTGGGGTTATTGACTGCTGGATCTGACCGATACGTGTTATGAGTCGTGACAATCGCCTGCTGATCCTGTGAATTAAGTGCCATCGTAGTTCTCCTTCTCATGATGAGCCTGTAATCAAAAAAGCTGTACAGGGAGATGCTCTCAGTGGCCATGATACAAGGACAAGGAACACGCTCAGCATAACGCATAAAAAAAAGAATACAAGGAATCTAGAGGTGAGGCCAGTTTGATTGGTTTTAAGATCATATCATGATCTAGCAAACCATGAGGGCGTAAGAAGAGAAAAGAAGTAACCTCAACCAAAGTATAGCCGCAGTGATAGTATTTGTCAAGGCATATTTTGCTCGATAAGAGAGAAAAAGTGTTTGCTCTCGATTTCCACTCGGCGCAATTTTCCTACTTCTTGCGAGATCTGGCTCATGTAGATCTGGCTCATGTAGATCTGGCTCATGTTCATAATAATCTCAAATAACGTGAGTTATGATTGCTGAAGGCGGCGTTGACGATTGATCTCGTATAACAAAATAGAGGTTGCGCAGGCAACGTTCAGCGAGGAGGCCGAACCAGCGATGGGAATGCTCACAATAGTATCACACCATTCTCGATAAGCTGCACTCATGCCCCAGGTTTCGTTCCCAACGACGAGTACGGTAGGTTGCGTAAAATCATATTCGGTGAGCTCACAGTCTCCTTTTTCGTCGCTTCCAACAACACGTATACGTATACCTTTTTCTGATTGCTGTCGAAGAGTCTCAATCCAGGGCACCAGCTCTTTTTGAGAGGGAAGACGGACAACGGGGATGGCAAAGAAAGAGCCCGTGGTCGCACTGATGGTCTCGGGATCATAGAGATCTACGCTATGGCCTGTAATCACAATACCATCCACATGCAAGGCATCACACGAACGAATGATTGTGCCAAGATTCCCTGGGCTGGCAGGGCGATCAAAGACGACGACCAGGAGATCCTCTTTTTTGGAGGGGATACGGCTTAGATCATCATCGGGCATGGTGACCAGGGCAATCAGTTCAGATGGTTCAGCCTTCTGGCTGAGCCTGGCATGAAGATGGGCAGGCAGTTCATAATGAGTCTCGGCAGTTGATGTCCGTAAGATATTTTTAGCCCAATCTGAGAGGGGAGTATCACGTGCATAGAGAAATGCACGAATAGGCCAGTGATACTGCAATGCCTGATTGATAGGGCGAACACCCTCGACAAAAAATTCACGATGACGAAGCCGCTTTTCGCGCTTCCGTTTCAGTGTATCTGCATATTGAAAATCATTATTTTCTGAATATATCTTCACGATACGTGGTGCTATAATTTTTGGCATAGAATAAATCTCCATCTTCATCTACTTGTCGGCTTACGGGCGGGGCGGTTCAATCTTACCATATTTTCTTCCAGGAGGAAATGGCATGAGACATAAAGTATTGTATTAGTAAAAATGTTTGTAACTATTCAGAATGATGATGTAAAGAACTCATTTCACGGGGTTTTTTACTGCATTTTCAATTATGCCAATCACAAGAAGAGCGAAAAGCACATACGTTATGTACCTTCGAGGTAGCCTTTCTGAATAGTTACATAAAATCTTAATAGAACAAATTGCTTTGTGAGTGTTTATCTCGATTTTTACAGTGATCCTGGTCTCACCTCCTGTCGGCCCTCAGCTTCCACAATCCAGCGGCATTCCAAGTCGATCCATCGACCATTACACCTGAGCAAATTGCAGCCAGCAAAGCAAATACGAAGACGCTCTATGTGTATGATAGCGAGAGGTTGGGTAGTGACCCAAAGCTACAGCGTCGCCTCAGGCATGTGAAAATCCCCGTTCTCGTTGCCTGGGGAGAAAGCGATCACGTGGCAGCTCTTGAATATGGTCGTGTCTATGCCCAATCGTTCCCCAACGCTCGCTTCGAACCGATCCTCGAAGCTGGCCACCTTCCGCTAGAGCAGCTTTCTCAGGCTATATATGGTCGATTCCCATGTTTCGCGCCGATTTTCTGACATTCACCTTAAAAACCGACGAACATTCGCGCTATTTACCAGATGTCCCTGAGGAGTAGGAAGAGGATAGTGAGAAGGCTTGATCGGATGAATGGTCAGAAAAAAGAAAGGATCAGTAGGATCACAAAGCACGGTAAAAGGAGCTTCAGGTTTGAAGTATTCCAATTGGCGTAGGCATTCTTCAGATAACTCTTTATGATCATAAGAGTGTCGTTCGCGGCAAACATCAGAAGGAAGCTTTTTCCAGATAGAAATAGGGGTTGAACTGATAGGATGAGACCAACTCAGCTCGAAGCACAGAGAGGGGTATTCGTCTCCTGATGGAGTAACGTGCCGCTTCACGTCGTATCGAGTAATTGTTGCTTTGCTTTCAATTCCATAGCGTGAAAGCCATGCATGTTTGAGTGCAAAGGTAGTAGTGATATACCGTGTCAGAACGAAAGCGACCAGTATGTATGTCACCATCCAGCTGAAAAGCCAGAGACCTACAAAGAGACCTACACTTATTACTGTCTGGAAGACTGGAATCATCAAATAGATGACAAAAGGAACAAACAGAGCCGCCAGAAAGAAGATAGCGTAACAGCCTGTGCCTACAACCATGATCTTCTCGCGCCGCCGAATCCGTTGCTTGTCTTGCTGCTGTGTCTCCATGAGCATCCTTTTTCTTCACATGGTAGTCTAGCTTCAAGTATAACTTGAAGCTCGCACATTTGCAAGGCTTTTCAGTAACTACTCAGGTAGAAGCTAGAATGCAGGAGAGAGGGAGCGGCCAAAATACTTTTATTATGCATACATGCTACGAGGAAGATCAAAATAAAAATCTTCAACAGGAGAGAAGTGGCATTATGATGGTTGAGGTGAGAGAAAAATTGGAGAATGTGCGCTATAAATGTTACTAATAGCGCACATTCTCCAAGTGTCAAAGGTCTATGAATGTTTTGCATGTGTCCGGGTAAACTGAATGATTGCATCGACTGCACGTTGATAGCCACCATCCGCCTGAACAATGTTTTGCACATGATGGGCTTGTTCCTGATAGGATGAATTATCGGCTACACTCTCTACAGCCTGGCGCAGAGCCGAAGCGGTAAGCGTATTTTTATCTAATTGCACACCCAGGCCCAGCTCTACGGCTCGCAGGGCATGCATATATTGCTCTGGTTGTTGGGGAATCAGGACCATTGGCACACCAAAGAAAAGGCTCTCCATAATACTGTTGGTTCCAGCATGGGTCACAAAGAGCCGTGTGCGCGGCAAGATCTCGAGTTGAGGGACAGAGGGCGCGAGGATAAAGTTTGATGGAACGGGTTCGAGCTGTGCGCGATCCGTATGTCTTCCAATTGGAAGTACGACCTGCCATGGCTGGTCTCCAAAGGCTTCAAAGCAGAGCTTATAAAACGCTGGTTGATTGGTCATAATACTTCCCAGGGAGATATAGAGAAGAGGGCGGTTCCGATCGAGCTGATCAAATGGAAAATCGCTTTCCTGGTGGCGAGGGAGAATAGAGGTGCCAATGAAGAGGTAGCGATCATCAAACGTCTCTTGTAGCGGTTGAAAAATGCTGGACATGACGATGATATTGAGTGGCTCAACCACCGCAGTCAAGCGGAGGAGCTCAGCCTGAGGACTGGATGGTGAGCTATCATGTTCTGCGTTCGCACCGCTCAACTTCGAAAATTCCTCAAGAATAGCTGCGCCCTGCAATCTTGTACGCATATCTCGAAATGCGTCGAAATGGTCATTCGAGGCGTAAGTGGCACGTGTGCTAATCGCCGGGACGGCAAGTTCCTCTGCAACTCCTTTTGCCCAGGAGCACATATAGCCGTAAATGATGACATCAGGGCGCTCAGCTCTGAGACGATCGATAATCTGAGGTCCAACCGTCTCTTTATCCGCGAGAATCGTCCTGATGATTCCTCCTCCTTTTTCTGTATCTGCAAAGCCCTTCGTCCATGCATGACCAATTCTGGACACGTAGGGCTGAAAAGTAGCGCCAGTTGCTTCAACGGTTGCACGAAATTCCTCTGGCAGATAATAGCTTACCGCGTGACCCCGAGCGACTAACTCCTGTACAATTGCAAGCGTTGGGTTCACATGTCCCCATGCTGGAACATTAAAAAACGCATATGTTGCCATAGAAACGTCTCACTTTCTCGTCTGAAGGTATGCATCTGGAGGTAGAAAAAATTGGCTGCATCAGTCACCAAAAAAAGGTCCGGAACATGCTTTTCTGCGGCGAAGAAGACTCTTTCTCAGCGAGGTCAGGAGTGAGACCACATTGTCTTTTTCTTTTGAATAGCAGCAACACACCGCTATTCTTATGAAGATTATACCCGCTAAAAGAGAAAAAATGCTAGAGTTGTTTAATACTCCTTTTCCTTTTGCCCATGGTCGCTGCAACACCGGACCTGGATCAAGCAAAACGCTCGATTCACAAAGTAGCTGAGATGAATGTGACGACACTTTGTCTGGGGCATGGAAAACCGCTGGTTGGTAATGCTGCGGTGGCTATTCGCGCCTTTGCTCACCGGACCGGGCTGCAACCTTAACCTCAGGTTCTGGAATCGTGGCGAGGCGACGCCACGATCGGCGACGAGGCATTTTGCCGCTCGTCAGCCTGCCGAAACCTCGACAACAAGTACCACATCACATACCAGTCAACCGTGCTCCAGTGGGTATGGAAATCGTCAAAGGGAATTGCGACTAAGGGTGATTAGTTGCAATTCCCTTTTCTTTTCGCTGTGGCTCGTATGTGAGTACTACAACACCTGAGCTGAATGTGTGTGACTGCGCAAGGGTAAATTCCTTTTGCGGGCCCTCACCAGAAAAAAGCCGCTTCCCGGTTCCTACTACAATGGGAAAGATCATGAGACGGTATTCATCAATGAGATCCTCTTGCATGAGCGAGCGAATGAGTTCACTACTCCCAAAGATCAGTATGTCCTGACCAGGCTCCTGTTTCAATCTGGTCACTTCCTCTGCAACCTTATCCTTCATAAAGGTAGCGTTCCACTCGGCTTCCTGCAATGTGCTGGTTGGAACATACTTTGGCATCCTGTTTATTCTTTCACCATATGCACCAGAAGCTCCAGGCCAGGCAGCTGCCAACAGCTGATAGGTTACGCGCCCCAGCAAAAGTGCATCGCTGGCAAAAAGCTCATCCAATTTATACGTTTGCGATTCCTCACTCCTAAATGGAACAGTCCACAGATGTTGATTTTCAACCACACCATCCAGAGTCATGAGCATCGAAGCAACTAATTTTCTCACGTTTTTCTCCTGAAATACCATCTATCATTACACAGAGTAACTATTTGCACCAGGCTCCTATTCTCACGTAGCCAATCAAAAACGGTAACAATGGTTGCAGCGTACGAAGAAGCGAATACAGTGTGCTTTGTGATCGATTTTTTACCGTAATCCCCTCTCCATGATTCATGGTAATAAACAAAAGCTCATTGCCCACATAGTTAAACTAACGTTAGTTTTAGATGAGAGCCTCATCATCATGTTTTTCATCCGCTCCCGCTCCGTCGCTCTCCGTTCTGAAGATAGCCAATAAGATTAAAAGCGCACCGCCCTCAGCGGTCTGTTCGTCTTACTAGAAAGATCTGGAGGGGGCTCCCCTCCTTTTTGCCACATATAGCTCGATGTATGATATACTTGGGGTGAGTGTGCGCAACGAACGAAGGTGAGGTTCCCAAAAAAAGGCATGAAGTATGACGACCAATCAGACAACTCTCTTGATGTAACAGCGCAAGCAACAAAGCACCTTTCCTCTCAGACTGATTTTCTTGCGGGAGGTGGTGAGATGGGAGCTCGAATACGTGCCAGGGACTGGTCATCCACGCCCCTTGGCCCTGTGGAGCATTGGCCACAAAGCTTGAAAACTATTGTTCGTATTATGCTCACCTCTCGTCAGCCAATCTGGGTTGGTTGGGGTCCTGACCTGATCAATCTTTATAACGATCCATATCGAGCGATTGTCGGTGGAAAACATCCTGAGGCGCTAGGGCAGCCAGTGAAAGTTGTCTGGTATGAGCTCTGGGATGAGGTCGAGCCTCGTATCAAAACGGTCTTTGAAGAGAACCGTGGAACCTATGATGAGTCGCTTCTCCTCATTATGGAGCGTTATGGCTATCAAGAAGAGACCTACTATACATTCTCGTACAGTCCCGTCCCGGGCGATCAGGGTGGTGTTGAGGGGATTATCTGTGCAAATACCGATGATACACAGCGCATTATTGGAGAACGGCAGATTGCCCTCTTGCGCACCCTGGCTGCTGAAACAACGGATGCTCGCACTGTAGCGAAGGCCTGTGCTCTGAGCGCACTGAGTCTGGCACAAAGTCCTGTAGATCTTCCCTTTGCCCTGATCTATCTGCTTGATCCTGAACAGAAGAGCGTCTCTCTAGCAGGGAGTTCCGGCCTCCCTCCTGGTCATCAGGCTGCACCTGAGCAGATAATGCTGAACGATTCTGTTATCTGGCCGTGTCAAGAGGTGATCCAGACGCAACAACCTCTCCTTATCGAGAACCTCTCACAGCTCGTTGCTGATCTGCCAACACATCCCTGGAATCGTGCACCTCATCAGGCCGCCCTGGTTCCTATCGCGCCTTCTGGGCAGATGGGACAGAGAGGAGTGCTTATTGTAGGCTTGAATCCTTTCCGACGGTTTGATGATGGGTACGAAGGTTTTCTCAAGCTGGTCTCCGGACAGATCGCCGCCAGCATTGCCAGTGCTCAAGCCTATGAAGAGGAACGGAAACGAGCCGAAGCCCTCTCAGAGATTGATCGAGCCAAAACTCTTTTCTTCAGCAATATCAGCCATGAATTTCGTACGCCTCTGACTCTGCTCCTGGGGCCGATTGAAGAGATGCGGAATAATCCAGATATCACGACACTGAATAAAGAACGCGTTGAGATTGCGCATCGCAATGCTCTGCGTCTCTTAAAGCTGGTCAATACGTTGCTCGATTTCTCACGTATTGAGGCGGGTCGTGTGCAGGCGAGATACGAACCCACAGATTTAGCGCACTATACCGCCGAACTGGCCAGCAATTTCCGTTCAGCCATTGAGACCGCGGGGCTTAAACTTCAGCTACAGCTCCCTCCATTATCGGTTCCTATTGCCATTGATAAAGATATGTGGGAGAAAATCGTCTTTAATCTCCTCTCCAATGCCTTTAAATTTACGTTTGAGGGCTCAATTGAAGTTATCCTCACAGAACAAGCTGAAGAAGTGGAACTACAGGTACGGGATACGGGGATTGGGATTGCGCATAAAGATCTTCCCTATGTCTTCGAACGTTTCCACCGTGTCGAAGGTGCAAAATCGCGCTCGATTGAAGGATCTGGCATTGGTCTCTCTCTCGTCCAGGAACTGGTCAAACTTCATCATGGGACAATTACGGTTGAGAGCATTGATGGACATGGAACTACCTTTACCGTCAAACTTCCCAAATGGCATCATGATCAGGATAGCAGCAGATCTCTCTTGCACTCTACCGCACTTGGTGCAACCCCCTATCTCCAGGAGATGATGCAGTGGTTGCCAGAAAACACCCTTGATCCCATTCCTGAAGAACCCGCTACAATGGAGCATATGCTGGTCTTCTCCGATCAACCGCGCATTGTCCTGGCTGACGATAATGGGGATATGCGCGAGTATATCAAACGGCTCTTAGAATCTAGCTTTGAAGTAGAGGCTGTTACCAATGGAGCCCTGGCCCTTCAGGCAATCCAACGTCATAAACCCGACTTAGTGCTTACAGACGTTATGATGCCAGAGATGAATGGCTTCCAACTTTTACAGGCGCTCAAAGAACATCCCGATACCTCTCGCATTCCCGTGATTCTGTTATCAGCACGCGCAGGAGAAGAAGCTATCATCGAAGGCGTCCAGGCTGGCGCAGATGACTACCTGGTCAAACCCTTCTCCGCTCGCGAATTATTGGCCCGCGTGACAACTCAGATTAAAACAGTACGTACACGCTATGAAGCAGAAGAGCGCCTCTATGAGCTCTTTATGCATGTTCCCGCAGCCGTTGTCATTCTGCGCGGCCCAACGTATGTGGTTGAACTGGCCAATCCTACCACCCTCAAAATTTGGGGGAGAACAAGCGAGCAGGTCCTGCATGTTCCCCTCTTTGAAGCACTTCCTGAAGTACGCGGCCAGGGACTTGAGCCATTGTTGGAAGGGGTGATGACAACGGGCATTCCCTATACAGGAGAAGAGCTCAAAGTTGCCATTGATCGCATGGGAACAGGAGTCCTGGAGGATACCTATTTTACCTTTGTGTATACTCCCCTGCGCGATGCCAATCAAGTCATTGAAGGGGTGATGGTCTTTGCCTATGAAGTAACTGACCAGGTGCTCGCGCGACGAAAAATAGAAGAGCTCTCACGACAAAAAGATGAATTTCTTGGCATTGCCAGCCATGAATTAAAGACTCCCATTACCAGCCTGAAGGCCTATACCCAATTACTTCAACGCCAATTTCAACGAGCTGGCGACGATCGAGCAGTCTCCCTTCTTCACAAAATGGAGTCTCAGGTAGATCGGTTAACGCACCTTATTGCCGATCTTCTCGACGTCACCAAGATCGAAAATGGCCATCTGCTCTTCTCAAAAACGACCTTTGATATGGAAAAGCTGATCCAGGAAGTCGTTGAAGATCTCCAGCGGACAACAAGCAAACATACCATCAAATATGAAGCGAGCTCATCAATAGAGCTCTATGCTGATCGTGAACGGATCGAGCAGGTGCTTATCAATCTGTTGTCCAATGCCATCAAATATAGCCCACAGGCTGATACAATCATCGTCCGAACAACCCGGACCGAGGATACTTTGTTTACAAGCGTTCAGGATTTTGGCATTGGGATTGCACAGGAGAAGCAGGCCCATCTGTTTGAGCGTTTTTATCGCGTCGAGGGCGATACACAACTCACGTACCCTGGCTTAGGATTAGGGCTCTATATCTCAGCCGAATTTGTGAAACGCCATCAAGGAACGATCTGGGTTGAAAGCCAGGAAGGCCAAGGCACGACAATTACCTTCTCCTTGCCCCTGCACGCTCCTCATCAGGGATAAGGAGCCTCACGCTAGATCACGAAGGAATACCTATTTTTGGGAAAGAGTTAAAATAAAATCATGAAATGCAAGCCAGAATGGATGCGAAGCAGGCATGAGAGGATCTCTGGTGCCAATTCCACTCTAGACATGCTCCAACGTTGTCTTCTGTTGCTACTCCTGGTCCTCATAATCCAGGCAGGGGTAGCCAACGTACAGGGTCGAACAGTCGCCTTCGCTTATCCACAGCGCTCGATGAACACCGTTGGGGGTTGTCAGATTTTCCCTTCTGATAATATCTGGAATCAAGATATTTCTTCATTGCCGGTTCATTCTAACTCAGCCAACTATATGGCAAGCATTGGCCTTACCAATCATCTTGATGGTTTTTTCGGCTCTGGCCTGTATGATAATGCGCCCATCGGTTTTCCATATACCGTCGTTCCAGGAACACAACCAACCGTTCCGGTGAGCTTTGAGTACGCAAACGAGAGCGATCCTGGTCCCTATCCAATCCCTCCTCAAGCCCCCATTGAAGGGGGCGCACAGAGTACTGGGGACCGCCATGTGCTTGTTATCAATAGCGCAACCTGCAAGCTCTATGAGACTTTTGCAAGTTACCCCCAGGCCGATGGAAGCTGGAAAGCGGGCAGCGGTGCCATATGGGATCTCAACTCCAATGCCTTGCGTCCCCGTAACTGGACATCAGCAGACGCCGCCGGACTTCCGATCTTTGCAGGCCTCGTCCGTTATGACGAGATTGCGTCGGGAGTCATCACCCATGCCCTGCGTTTTACCGTCAATCAGACACAAAATACCTATATCTGGCCTGCTCGTCACTTTGCTTCATCAAATACTGACCCCAACCTTCCGCCGATGGGTCTTCGTCTCCGCCTGAAAGCTGACGTCAATATTGATGGATATTCTCCACAGACCCGCATTGTCCTCACCGCCTTGAAACATTACGGAATGATTGTCGCCGATAATGGCAGTTGTTGCTTTATCTCTGGCACCCCGGATGATCATTGGGATAATCCCGAGGTGTTACAGTTGAGGAAGATGCTTCTTTCAAACTTTGAAGTGGTTGATGAATCCTCTTTACAGGTCAGCCCTGACTCGGCTCAATCACGTGCAGCACTCCCCACCCCAACCCCAACGCCTGCTGCTCCCACTCCCACGCCAACGCCTCTCCCCCGGCGTGACCAGGTGGTGATCGCGAATAGTGCTACACCCACGTCCACCCAAACGATCGTTGCCGAGGATCAAAAGAAACGTGCGCTCGTCTCTCCCTCTCAAGAGCGTGCAGGCTGGATCATTCCTCTGGTCGTGGGGATCGCCGCAGTTCTTCTGCTCAGTGGCTTCTGGTTGCGTTTTCGTCGCTCGCAACGCCGATAAAGAGATATCGGATCACGTACCTCAAAGACAAGCCGCCCTCTGCCGAGGAGTGGGGACACTCCACTCCCCTACAGGGAGAATCCTGCCCCCTGGTTTTGAGAACTTTTGCAAAAGTTCAGGATGACTCATATCCCGGACATTTCACAATCAGAATTTCGTTTGGCCTGCGAGCCGATATTATAGCAGCACTGGTAGTCAGCTATATCTTATGATATAGTAAAATACAGTTAGTGAAAATCAAAGAAGAGCTATAACGTTTTAAAGGAACTGTTTTTGTGCGACTGTAGTCGCTAAAATGCTACTTAGTTGCGAAGAACGCTAAAATACATAAAAAGAGTTTGAGTCACCTAATTTTTACTAACTGATGTGTTTTTGTTGGTTAACGAAATGAAAAATTTAGATTAGAAAGAAGAGCGTCATGACTATTTTTGATCATCCTCAAGAATTAATTATCATCCTTCTTGTATTTTTATGGATAGGAACAATCATTCATTGTATTACTAATAAAAGTTTAATTTGGAAGTATAAACTTTTATGGTTACTAGTTCTTCTTCTAGCTGCGGCACCGTTAAGTTCCATTATTTATTTGGCTTTCTTCACATTTCGCTACTTTAATAATAAACCTAACTATTCAGACCCACATGTCTGAGTAACTAAAGCTTTAGATAGCGAATATTTCAATCAAAAATATAATTACTTGCTCTTATGAGCAAGGCTTTATCATTCTATTGTGAATTTTATAGTATAACATTTTTCTTTCCTTCATATGCCTCCCCATTCATTCTCTTTGAGGTCGCTGTGTAGAGGAGAGTCTACTGTAAATCCCAACATTATTCTGGTGAAAATACAACAATTATCCTGGTGGGCATGATCTCTCAAATAGCTTGCTCACCACGATACTTGTTGTGAAAACCACCAGTTTAACTCTGGAATTTACACTCTATGGCCCCTACCTCAAATACCGATGGCAGGAGCAAAGCGGCGGCCCTCAGTACAGCATTCAAATGGGCACCGTACCAGACGGCGAGGGCCGCCCCCAGGAGCCAGACGACGCCGAGAGCTCATACACTAACCTCTAGCGGACCCCAACGACACGGCGCACCAACCAGGAGCCGCAGCGCGACCTGGCGGCAGCCACTGGTACCGCGCCACCATTTGATACTATTGTGAGTCAAGAATGCATTTACGCCTCACAACAAAAACAGATATCGCCCCAGGTAGAGGTACCCCCAGGATAACTGCAAAAATAGTAACTGTTCAGAAGGGGTCAAAAAACGGAGAAAACAGGATGACCAGTAAGAGCCTGCTCCAGCGCAGCAAAGATCGGCACCTCCTGCTTCCTAAGGGTCGAGAGGTAACTGCGAATGCGGCAGAAACTGATGAGTCCATCGGACGTGCGGAAGCAGCCAGAGACCTTCTGCTGAACCTTGATCATGCGCAGATCCCGTTCGTATCGAAGGGCACGGTGAAATCCAGCAGGAAGCGCAACACATCCCACTTGCGGGTCGAGAAACGGTCCAGCAGGTTGCGTGCCGGGCTTTGTTTGGGTCTGCCAGGAAGACGTTTGTACTGCTTCGTCTTTGGTGGCTTCTCGACCAGAGGATTGATTCGGTACCCAGCCTGCACAATCTGGTCGTAGCGCGTGAGCAACCCCGCGAGGATCGCCTTCTCCAATGCGGGCTGGCCTCGCACGCGAGCCTGCTCAACCGCCTCTTTCATATCTAGCAGCAGATCTTTCATGTCTTTGGCCCAATCCTGCTTCAGTTCTTCTTCAACGAAGGTGAGGTCTCGCAAATGATGGACGTTGCACAACGCCTCGGTGAAGCGGTAGCCCTGATAGCTGGGGAGGCCATCATGCACCGAGATGCCCTCGAAAAGCGGTGCGATGCCGATTGCGTCCATGCCCGCTCGTCCTCGTTTCAGGTGTGCGCCGTAGTGCGTGAGTTGGCTGGTGGCACACACATGGACCCACCAGCCCTCTTTCCCCACGCGCATTCCGGTTTCATCTTGATGCAGGACCCGAGCCTTGAGGATCGTTGCCTTGAGCTGCGTTTCCCACTCGGCCAACTCCTGGGAGCAGCGGGCCGCAAACCCGGCCATGCTTGCGGGGGAGAGGTGGACCCCGAAGAGATCGTGCAGCAGTTGGCTGGCACGTGCATAGGGAACCGTCTGGCCGGCGACCAGATACGTCGCGATGGTCTGAATACCTGTTCCATATTGTGTTGGGGCCTGTACATCAGCAGGAAACGAGGCCCGCGTCAGATGAAAACAGACAGGGCACTGCTTCTCTTCAGCCTGATGTTCCATGACCCAGAGCCGTTTCGTCGGCAGATCGATGACCTGTCGGCGTTCCGCGATCCTCCCCGAACAGGTTTCAAGGTCCTGGTGGCAGCAGGCACAGGAAGCAACCTGATGGATCAGGATCTCATCGGGAGCTTCGATCTGGCGCAAGGCATGCCCTTTGTGCCCTGGCTGGCCTCCGGGTTTTTTGCCGCTCTGCTTGCGCAACGATTTGGGTACCCGCACAAAGCGATCCGAGGAGGGAGGCAAACTACTGTTATGGCTGTCTTTGGCTTGCTGCCCCTCAAGCGTCTTGAGACGCTCTTGTTGAAAAGCAACGACCCCTTCCAGATCCTTGACCTGCTGCTGGAGAGACTCAATGGCATGGATGGCCTCCCGCAGCCCTTCTCGCAGGGTCTGGTTCGTCGTTCGGAGTGCATGATTCTCTTGTCGGAGGTGGTGTAGCTCTTCATCTATGATCATGGAGCTACTGTAGCAGATCGGTATCCATCTCTGCAACTGCATAGCCCTTCTGAACAGTTACTATTTTTGCGGTTATCCTGGGGGTACCTCCTTTTCCTCTCCCCATAAAAAAGTTTCTCCTGTTCTCCATCTGGGTTCATAAGTGTCTCTATCCTCTTGTAATAGTAAAGATAATCATGTATACTCACTTCCATACTACTGTTTAACCATTTTCTACCTAATTTGGAGACGCATCAATGGTAAGTGCACAGAAGGGCGTTTTGCCACAAAGCTCGTATGGCAAAGCCGCATCCGTGGCCCAAGGGGCTACTCTGCCCTTTTTGCCTGCGTGCGCCTCCATTATGTGCGGTCCATAACCTCTTCAGACGAGCAGTAGACTGCAACTCTCACCGGCGTGTGCAGCAGTGCAACCGGTGCGGGTGTTTGCGTGTTATGACACTGCTTTCCATCCTTTCTTACCCACCATCTGGATGAATCGCATCTTTCTCGGATGCATCTCAGCGGTTGCTCTTGCTGCTTTTTCATGAACATGGAAAGTTAGAGGAACCGATGAAACTTTCTCAAATATTCCAGTCCCTCAAGGCTCGCAATTCACCGACGCGGGTCACCCTGCAACAGTATGGGACGCTCTTCGCGACCTACTTAGGTCCACAATGGCCCCGGGTCTGCTTTATGGCGCTCTTACTCATCGGTAGCATCATGTTAGATCTGCTGGGACCACAGATTATTCGCGCATTTATCGATACGATTCAAAGCAACAGGAGCATGCAGGTGCTAAGCATCATCGCTCTGTTCTACCTTGGAGTTGCGCTTGGCAGCAGGCTGGTCGCAGCTTTCGCCACCTACTTCTCTGAAGATGTCGGATGGAATGCCACAAACCGGTTGCGCGCCGATCTGACACGCCACTGCCTGAGCCTGGATCGCTCCTTCCACGCAGCGCACACTCCCGGTGAGCTGCTGGAACGGGTCGATAGCAATGTGGAGACGCTGGCCTACTTTTTCTCGCAATTTGTGATTCGCATCCTGGGCAGCGGCATCTTGATGCTGGGTATACTGGTGTTGATAGCATGTGAGAATATCTGGTTTGGCGCGATTCTGGGCGCGTATCTCATTATGAGCAACATCATCTTTTTCTACGTGCAACAACGGGCTACCTCGATCTACCAGCTACATTGGCAGGCGGAGGCCGAGCTGAGCGGCTTCTGGGGTGAGCTGTTTCATGGACTGGAAGATATCGCGGCAAGCGGAGCGGGCCGCTATATTATGCGCCGCTACTTTCACTTGCAGCGCCGGGAGAATTCGACTGAGATCAAGAGCATTGTCTTCTGGGCAGGCTTTGAATGCACTGGTTTAATTCTGGATGTGCTCAGCCTGCTGATCGTGCTGATCCTGAGCGCGTCCTTGTTTGTGCAGGATATGATCTCGCTCGGCACTCTCGTCCTGCTCCTGACCTATACCACTCAGTTGCTCAATCATGCCTTGGATATCGCTGAGCAACTCGGTTCGCTGCAGCAAGCAACTGCCAGCATCGAACGTATCAATGAAATCTACCATACACAAAGTTGTGTCCAGGATGGTCTGGGCGTGACCTTCCCCACAGGCGCGTTGGCTCTGACCTTCCAGGGCGTCTCCTTCTCCTACGAGGCCGAGCAAACTGTTCTGCACGACATCTCTTTCCAACTGGCAGCAGGCGAAGTTGTGGGGCTGATCGGGCGCACTGGCAGCGGCAAAACGACGCTCATGCGTTTGCTCATGCGCTTCTACGACCCCACATCTGGCTCTGTGTACCTGGGCGGGCATGATCTCCGTCAGGCACACTTGGACGATCTCCGCGCGCGCATTGGGCTGGTTACGCAAGAAGTGCAACTCTTTCAGGGCACGTTGCGCGACAATTTGACCTTTTTTGCTGACACTATCCCTGATCAGCGCATCCTGGAGGCTATCGAGCAATTGGGGATGAGCACGTGGTACGAGCGCTTACCGGAAGGTCTGGATACGGAACTGAGTAGTGATGGCGGCGGCCTATCCGCAGGCGAGGCCCAACTGCTGGCCTGCATTCGGGTCTTTTTGCAAGATCCGCAGCTCATCATCTTGGATGAGGCTACCTCGCGCCTGGATCCTGCGACCGAGAAGGCACTGACTCAGGCCACACAACGTCTCATAGCCGGGCGCACGGCTCTTGTAATTGCCCACCGCCTGAGCACAGTCGAGCATGTGGATCATATCATGGTCCTGGACGATGGGCGTATCCTGGAATACAACACGCGGGCAACACTTGCCTGCGATCCCACCTCTTACTACAGCAAATTGTTGAGAATGACGAACCCGAAGGAGATGCTTGCGTGAAAACTCGCTCTTTTGCTTGGAGACTCATCTACTTCACGCGAAAAAACTACATCTGGGCAGTGCTACTACAACTGCCGCGCCGCCTCCTGCCGCTTGTACCAGCGTTGCTTGTGCAGCAAATTATTGATCATCTGACGCAGCACAGGCAGCTTGACGCCACCATCTGGGGCTTGCTCGGCTTGATGCTGGGCTATTTGCTGGCACGTGTGACCGCGCTGATGGCGGTCCAGCTCACCGAGCGCCTGCCCATGTTTAAAACGGAGACTCTTTTGCGTACAAATCTGCTGGAGTACTTGCTGAGCCAGCCAGGAGCTGCTGCCCTGCCTCGTGACAGTGGCGATATGATCAACCGCTTTCAGAGGGATAGCGGAAACCCTGGCTTTTTCCTGGTGATGGGTGCTTTTGTCTTTGGCATGAGCATTGAAACGCTGGTTGCGCTATTTATCATGGCGCGTATCAACATACAGATCACGGTTATTGCTGTTCTCCCGTTGCTGGTTGGGAATATCATCGTCAACACGCTGGGCAAACGCGTTGAATCCTACCGGCGCAAGAGCAGCGAGGCGTCCAGCGCAGTCAGCAACTACCTCGTCGAAATGTTTGGTGTGGTCCAGGCCATTCAGGTAGCCAGCGCGGCTCCCAATATCGTCAGGCGCTTTCATGGCCTGAACAATCAGCGCCGTGTGGCCTCGTTGCGCGAGAATCTCTTTAGCAATGTGGTCCTCGGCGTGTTCGGCACAGGCATTGCAGGCATCAGCACTGGCCTGATCCTGCTGCTGGCTGGCAGCTCTTTGCGGACTGGCCATTTTACCATCGGCGATCTCACCTTGTTTATAGCCTATATGGGTGGCACGATTGGCCGCTTCAGTGATGAGGTGATCAACCAGATTACCCGCTATCGCCAGCTCGCAGTGGCTCAGGGGCGTTTGACCGAACTCATGCCAGGAGCAACGCCATCTGCGCTTGTCACTCCTGGATCATTCTACCAGCAGGCTGCAACGTTCGACACGGCAGTGAGTATGCCCCAGATCGAAGAGCGTTTAGAACAGCTGGAGCTACACAATCTGAGCTATGCGTATCCGGGCACTGAGCGGGGAATCACGAACATCGATCTGCGTTTAGAGCGTGGTCAGTTTGTGGTGATTACCGGGAGCATCGGTTCCGGCAAAACGACATTGTTACGGGTACTGCTCGGCTTGTTAGCGAAGCAGAAAGGTGAAATCCGCTGGAATGGTGTTGTGGTGGACGATCCTACGGCGTTCTTTAGGCCGCCACACAGCGCCTATACTGGGCAAACGCCTACCTTGCTCAGCGCAACGCTGCGCGAGAACATCACTCTTGATCTGCCACTCAACGAGAGCCAGGTCCAACAGGCAATCCACACGGCGGTTATGGAACGGGACGTGGAGACGCTCGTTGATGGCCTGGAGACGATGATCGGCCCCAAAGGCATCAAGCTTTCTGGCGGGCAAGTTCAGCGCGCTGCAGCGGCTCGCATGTTCGCACGCCCATCTGAGTTGCTGGTGTTTGACGATCTGTCCAGCGCCCTCGATGTTGAAACAGAACGGCAGCTCTGGCAACGTATCTGCGCGGACGAGCAGCGCACCTGTCTGGTGGTTTCCCACCGCGAAGCAGCACTACGCCGCGCCGATCATATTCTCGTCCTGAAGGATGGGTCTGTGGAGGCGGAGGGCACGCTGGCTGAACTGCTGGCAACATGCGAGGAGATGCAGCGTTTGTGGGTGAGTGAAATCTAGCGCAAGGAGGCAAAAGGGTGATTGGGATGCGCGAACCGCGTATCCCAACCAGGTTCAATCTCCTTTTTTTTCTGGGTAAGTACCCATTCAGTTCCCTGCTCTATCCAGCGTGTAACGTTGCGCACTGGTCGTGACTTTCGCGGGGGATATGGCATGATTACCACAGATTGCCCTTTCCGCCTGGCTTTGCTCACCGAACCACACGTCGGGCATTGCACTTCTTGAACTGTCGATTCCAGCCAACGAGTTGTCTTCAGTTGAATTGTTCCTTCTCAGGAACAATGAGTATCTTCTCGATTTTCCTATGCCGTTCTCACCGGATCTCGACGGGAAGATGGCTCTCCTGGACGACTTTTCGGCTTACGCCGCAGTCACCTCTTTGGGGGGAGGGAGTAGAGGGTGTCGGATCGGGTTGACCAGGAACAAACGCTGGCAAACTCACCAGGTCCAACAGGTAGCTGTTTGACCTCTTTGAGAGCATCAGATGCTTCCTGGGGAAATGCACACGTCTGCCGATACGCTCGCACCCGTTCCGTAAGGCTGCCTACTCCGCCAGGGACTTTTTGCTCATAGAGAGCATTGGCCTACTCAAACTGCGTTTCAGGAGGACAGGTAGGAGAAACATCCAGACACCGCTCGGCTTCCTCAGCCAGGGCAAAGATTTCCCTTTATTTACTCCCCAGCAAAAATGATGGGATCCCCTGGATATGTGTGAGGTGAAGAGCGCCCTGCCCATAAAAGCCGCCAATAATATTGAGGAGCGTCATCAATACAAAGAAGGCAATAGCAGTAGTCACGAGGACGATATCAGCGCGTTGCATCCGCAGTTCTATCAGCCAGGAGCGTTTTGTGACACCGAAACAGCGCAATTCCATCGCATTGATGATGTCTTCAGCGCCAAGGATAGAGCCAATAACCACCGGTAAGATAAGAGGGGCAATACGCATCACCTTGCCTATCGGGCCACCACGCAGCTGATCAAGTTCAAAGCCACGGGCCCGTTGAGCCGCCAGTGTGGTATCAACGTCGCGCATGACTGTTGGTAAGAAACGAAACGAAAGATCGATGGCATAGGCAAATTTGTCGGGAAAGCCCAGGCCCCTGAAGGCAACGCCCATATGGCTTGGATCGATCGTGTAGGCAATAATGATGCCAAGAGTCGCAATGCCAATGTTGCGCATGATCTGAGTAAAAAAGAAGATAATGCTCTCAACACTAAAGAGCAGTGGCGCGGGTCCAATATAGGGGACATGTGAGCGAAAACCCAGGAATGGAAGCGAGAAGAGCACATGAACGTTATATGAGTCTACCTCTTGTAAGATGTTGCCCCCCGAGAGAAGATAGTTGCCAATGGTCAGAATGAGCGAAACGGTGATGACTAACCTCCATGTAGATTTTGTCTCTTCCCAGCGCAACCGGCTCAGACAAAAATAGATGATGGTCAGAAGGAAGCCTCCAGCAATAATCCAGAAGTTAGAGGTCTGAGCAACGGCAAAGCTATAGGCAAAGAGCAGAATAATTTTCGTGCGCGAATCGAGTCGGTGGACAAACGAGTCTCGCTTGATATATGAGAAAGTGGTGAGCATCGGCTGAGCTTCTTCCTTGTATGGTTGCGATATGGACGCGCCAACGCAGGAAAGGCACGCGGCCCTCCCTGCGTAGAGAGAACGAGAGCTTTCTCTGTCATAGAGCTGTTATTCTACAGAGGAAGCCTCCTGATCAACTGGAGTAGCCACTTGATTGACCTGATTGACTGGTTGTAGCTGTGTCGCACGTGTCGGGATGCCACGGCGAACAGTCGCTGCGTTGTAGGCAATCAAGAAGATGGGAAGAAGGATTAGGCCAGTGACAAGATCAGAGGTGATGCCCGGGATAAACTCGCTTGTGGCACCGGCAAAATCATAGTGAGAGACCCAGATGTCTGTATATGAACCGAAGGCGATTCCAACGACGATCCCCAGAGCACTGAATACTTCGGCAATGACAATCAGGCGCGTCTTCACATACCGCCCCAGACCATAGCGCACAGTGCTGTAGATAGCCAGACCAGCAATCAGGCCAATCAGTCCATTGCTAAGATCCCAGTTCCACCAGACGCCATACCCTGAGATGAGATCGCCAAGAAAGTTTCCGACGAGCCCGGTAAAGAAGCCAACAATCGGTCCAAAGACAGCCCCGAAGAAGAGTGGAATGACGATACCGGGGCGCAAGGAGACCCTGCCGATACTGGGAAGTTGCAGCACATTGGTGGCAACACTCAGGCCTGCATACAGAGCTGCTCCAAGAGCCATGTAAACGACCTGTCGTACGCCGACTTTCCAGATAGAGGATGATGGTGAGAGTTTACTCATAAGTCCAGGTCCTTTCGTTCTACGATAAAAGATACTGATAGAATAGAAATGCAGCGAAAAAAATAAAATAGAGAGAAAAGAACTGTATGATGATGAATACACACAGCTCTTTGCTGTTTTATGGTGATGAGAGAAGATAGTTTAATAACGATGTTGGCCGTAAATGACAACGGTGCAGGAGCTCCTGATCCCTCAGGATCTCCAATGGAGGACCATCTGCCTCGATTCTGCCATCTTTGAGCAGGAGCACACGTTGTGTAAAACGCAGTGCCAGATCCAGATCATGGGTAATAAAAAGCAATGCATCCAGATCAGGAATACGGCGGATATGCTCCATTAAAGCGATATATGAGCGATAATCCTGCCCTGCGGTTGGTTCATCAAGCAATAAGATTTTGCTCCGCATCGCCAGGATAGAGGCGATGGTCACGCGCTTTTGCTGCCCAAAGCTCAGGGTGAAAGGTGATTGATCGGCGAAATCCTGTACATTGACCGCTCTTTGCGCCTGTTCGACCGCACTGGTAAGCTGGTCTCCGCGAAAGCCCAGATTCTCCGGCCCAAAACTCACTTCTTGGCGTACAGTGGGTGCATACAGCATGGCCCCGGGATACTGGAAAACATACCCTACTTGCCCGGCGATCTTTGCCACACTCATCTTTTTGCTCTCTTTACCATAGAGCTGTATCGATCCCTGGGTAGGGCGCAACAATCCGAGAAATTGCTTCACAAGCGTTGTCTTGCCAGATCCATTGGGACCAAGCAAAGCGATCGTTTCTCCTCGGCGAATCTGAAATGAGATCCCCCGCAGAATCTCTGGCGAGAATGGGGCGTAGCGATAGTGAATATTCTCCAGCGAGAGGATGGTATCGCTCTTCTGGACCCCGTCTTCATCTGGTGTCCTCTGTCCGGTAATGATTGGCGTGATCAGACGCTCTCTCACTTCTTGCCGCGTGACGGACGCCCCAAATTGCTGAAGTCTGGATGTTACTGGCAGCTTCATCTGATCAGGATCGGCTAGCGCGAGAAATGAAGGGACATCGCCAAAGAATACCTGACGGCCACGATCCAGGAGCAGAACCTTGTCCACATCGAGGTACAGAGCTTCTTCAACACGATGCTCAACAATGATAATGGAATGTCCTTCCTGACGCAGATGATGAATCAATTGCTCCAGTTCATCGACGGCAAAAGAATCCAGGCTGGCAAAGGGCTCATCAAAGAGGAAGATGGCCGGTTCCATCACCAATAATCCAGCGGCAGCCACCAGCTGGCGTTGTCCTCCTGAGAGCGCATGGGTTGCTCTATCGCGATATGGTTCTAGTTTTAACTGGTGCAAGACGTTTTGCAGCGTGCGGAGCATCTGTGAACGAGGAACACCGAGGTTCTCCATGCCAAAGGCAACTTCCTGCTCGACAGTACTGCCCACAATCTGCTTATCGGGGTCCTGGAGCATCGTGCCAATATGTCTGGCAAGGTCACGCAAGGAAATGCCATGAATTGCTTGACCATTGAGTCGAATCTCGCCGCTGAGTGTGCCGGAATAGGTATGGGGGATGAGTCCGTTCAGACATTTGAGTAAGGTACTCTTCCCACAGCCGCTCGGACCGGCAATCAAAAGAAGTTCACCTGGCAAAAGAGAGAAGGAAATATCAGCAAGAACAGGCGGCAGCGAGGCAGAAGAGGCTGTATCCTGACCTTCCTGCTCCTCTGGTGCGGTGTAACGAAAAGACACATGGTCTAAAAGGACGGCTGGCTCAACCTTTTTCGTTCCATCAGTTCCGCTGGTTTCATATGAAGACATGCTCATGCTACTCGTTTGCCCCTTCAAATCTCATGCATAGATGATAAAGTAAGCATACTGGTTGAGCTCTGATGTTGTCAAGCTTTTTATTGACTTAATTGATTCAATTTGTCAATAATTATTGCGCGTCGCAATCTGATATTTCCTTTTCTCTGTATGTCACCTGGAGGTCTATGAAGCGCTACTTGCCTCCACTGGTGTTGTATGCACGATGGTTCCAGTGATCTGTTGGGGATTGACCAGCAAGTTCAGAATTGGGCATGCTCGCTCAACTGCTTCATGAAGAGCATGATGATTCTCCTCCTGTTTTTTCTGTCCCTACATTGTTGTGCATCTTTAGTTCACTAAGTGAATGAACTTTCTCTACTTTAGCATATCTGAACAAAAAGCGGTTGTCAACAGAAAAACAAGCAATGGCCTGGCTTTTGTATCTTGACAAGATGAGTTTCGCTCCCTATACTTAATATAGTTGATCAATTTAGTATACAATAGCTTTTGCATACGAGAGCGCGTCTATGAACCCGTATTGTGAGAAATTCCTTGTGAACAGACAGTAATGGGAGGAAATGATGTCTTCTGCACTGAGATTACTTGGCATTTTCGCTCATCCTGATGATGAGTCGCTCGTTTGCGGAGGGACATTCGCTCGTTACGCTGATCAGGGAGTGGAAACCTCGCTCATTATTGCGACACGTGGCGAGCGTGGCTGGTTCAATGATTGGCACGATTATCCAGGTGAAAAGGTGCTGGGCTCTCTACGCGAAAAGGAGGTGCGCAAAGCGTGTCAAGAATTGGGCATATCCCGTCTCGATTTCCTGGATTATATCGATGGGGATGTGGATCTGGCGAATGAACATGAAATCATTGCGAAACTTGTGTATTTGTTGCGCCAGATACGACCACACGTCGTCCTAACGTTCGGACCGGATGGTCTCTATGGTCATCCCGATCATATCGCGATTTCTCAGTTCACTACCTCTGCAATTCTCTGTGCTGCTGATCAGCAATATCCTTCTGCTCCAGATCTTGCCCCTCATCGTGTCTCAAAGCTCTATTACCGCTTTGCATCTAAAGCATGGTTTACGCGGCATATGCCGGTCTTTGGTGAGCTGGTGATGCAGATAGACGGGCAGGAGCGGCGAGCTCAATCCTGGACAGACTGGATTCTGACGACCAGCGTTGATGCCAGCGAGTACTGGTCTCAAGCCTGGCGTGCAGTGCTCTGTCACAAGACACAATTCCAGTATCCCACCAGGCTTGATAGCCTGTCAGAGCAGGATCATCGCTATCTATGGGGAACGCAGGAGTATTATCGCGTCTTTAGTCTGGTGAATGGTGGCCGTAAAGAGGAACATGATCTTTTTGAAGGGCTCTCTCTTCCTGCCAGCTCTTCAAGCTATTCAGTGCCTCACAAAAGAGGAGAAATTGCCAGCTTTTAGGATTTTTCGGGGTTTTTCAGTGTCTCTCTCAAGTGACCTGATGATCTTTTTGTAAACGATACAAAGAAATGCCGATATTACATCCCTGCGTGTCTGGTTTTTCACGCTTGCCTTTGTGACCATTGGCCTTTCGTTCAAGGTTAGGGGTCTCAAGCAGCTGGTTGGCGTCCTGTGGTCGTATTTGGTTTAGGCGTTGTCTTTAATGCTCTGATAGCACTCCTCGTTGCCTATCTTATCTTCGGTGTGTTTTTGATTGGTCGTTAAGCTACCCCTCTCGTGTTCCTGTCGATAGGTCGGCGGGGCTGATCTTCTCAGATTTCGGAAAAAGGGATGTACGGTTCTCATCTTTGCCTATCGTGATGATAACCGTACGTCTGCATGTGAAAAAAGCCTCTCTCAATCAGGACGTTCAACCGATGGAGGCACATAGAGTTCTCTGGGAAATTGAATAAAGTCCCATGCCGAGAGAGAGCTGGAAGCGTTAGGAGTGAGAAGTAGATCTCTGAGGTACTAGAAGATCAGAACCTCTCCATCCTGGGGAACCTGCACCCGTTGAGACAGGCCTTCTGTTGTAAGTCGTGTTTTAAGCTCTGCACGAGTTAGCACACAGTGATTGATAACCTCCATGTGTATCGCCACGATCTGAGCTGCTGGCACCTTGTGGGCAACCTGGCAGACATCATCTGCCGTCATAGTAATGGGGCCACCACCAGTCACATATTGGGCCGAACCAGCATAGAGGACGACCACTTCTGGTGTGTACTGTTCTAATGCCTGTTCAACTTCTTCGCACCAGATTGTGTCTCCTGCAATGTACAGTGAGGGTTCATCTTTTCCCTTTAGCACAAAGCCAGAGACGGGCCCCATCATTTTTCCCAACTCACCGCTTCCATGTCTCCCACCAGTTCGGGAAATATGCAGCCCCTGCCACTCCGTCTGCTGTTGAATCGGCAACACAGATGTAAAGCCTGCCTGCTCAAGCACCACCTGATCTTCGGGTTGACAGAGAATGGGGAGCTGTTTTGGCAAGAGTGTTTTGGCCTCGTCATCCCAGTGGTCGAAATGTGTATGAGAGAGCAGAACAGCATCGACATCAGGTAGCAATGTCAGCAACTCTGCTCTGGTCAAGGGAAGGTCCACCATCGGAATACGATATTCATTCCCTGCGTGAGGAATTGGTGGCATTGCCTCCGCCGCAGAGAACATAGGATCAACCAGGAGTGTAAGATCACCAAGGGTAACAACAAACGTCGCGTGACGTAAAAAGTGAAGCTTCATAGCAGTATCTCATCTTTCTTGAGTATCTGATCGATTAATTGTGTGTATGCTAAAAGTATACTGCATAGCTACAGATAGAAAATCCAGCCATCCAGTCCCATAGCGATTATCAAAGTAGTGCTTACGCGCGCTATAGTGACGATCCGCGTGTGGTTTTATGCGTAAAGATCGACCGCATCCTGGGGTACGTGTAGGCGGCGCTGCTCCCTCATGGCTGCAACCAGCCAGTTGCAGCCATGAGGGAGCAAAAGGTGAGAAGGAGACCCTCGTTTCTTATTTGAGGGCACACTCATAGATAGGTAGGCGGGGATACCGATTTTTATGCCTACTCTAGTAGATTGAGGATGGACGTAAGCGGGTGAGCCAATATAAAACCATCGCGAGCGCCTTTTGTTAATTTTTCTCTCAATGGGGAACGCAACGTACAGATTCAAGAGAAAGTGTACCTCATGAGGTGTAGTTTTGTCAAAGCTATGCATGCCCACGGAAAGAGAACAGAATATAGAGAAGCAACAGACCTATTTGAAAGATAAGTATAAAACGCAATTGGGTGATAAAGGGGCGTTTGATCGTCTTGTGCCTGAAGTATTTTCGGGCAGCATAGGCGCCAGGGGTGCCACCAACAAATGCGAGTAACAACAAGACCCTTTCTGGAGTTCTTCGTGCTCCCATTTTGGCTGCACGCTTATCCAGGCCATACACGATGAAGGTCACTATATTAATTATAAGCAAGTAACCAAGAATAAATACCACGTTTGTCCTCGTCTCTTTTCGCAACATACAAGCACAGCTGTGCTTGTATGCCACTATCATATAACATTATTCATGAATGGCGATGTGCGGCATGGCTGTCGTTGGGGAAGATCCATGCGAGTGTTTCTCGCCAGGATTTCCCCATCTTGTTTTGATTGCGCTTTTTTTAGCAAAGCCGATAACAGCGAGACTGCTATTGAAGATGAGCAGGAGGCATGGGCACTCTCTGAAAGGTATTATAGACGCGTTGAAGCTGCAGGTGATAGAATAATTGCGAAAAATGATTGAAAAATCATGCAAATGTTGCTGATGCTCGCTAACGAAAGAAGAGACGAGATGCCAACCTTGTATTCCCCTGCCTTTTTTGACCTTCAGCTCCGCTTTGCTCAACATGTCGCAAGAGTACGTGGTGTGAGTGTTGAAGATGCAGTCCTGCACACAACAAATATTCCTCTCCATTTTCTCAGACGACCATTTCAGCTTGATCATCCGCTGTGGCAAGAATATTGGGAAGGATTGATTCAGGCAAAAGATGGAGGTGAATGGACCTATCGCTTTTGCGAGCGTTTCTGGGGGTATTCTGATTCATCACCCTACGGCTGTTTTCGCTATGACTATCGAGAAGATGAGCAACTTATTCGAATACACTTTTTGAATGATGACCCATTGGATGTTGGACCGCTCAGCAAGGCACGAATGCAGAAGAGAATAGAGGAGCTAACCACGATGTTTACAGACATCAAGAGGCTGCATCCAGCCGCGCAAAAGGTGAAAGGGCGCTCCTGGCTCTATAATCTTGAAGCCTATAGACGCCTCTTTCCGGCTGAATATGGAAAGAACCCAAAGGTGATTGAAGATGATCTGTGTGGTCTGGTACTCTGGGGCCAATTTTTACAAAGGGATGGCCAGGTCCATGATGAGCTTGTGACAACATTGCTTGACTGTTCTCGTGAGAAGCAGGCAATGAAGGAACTTATGGAATGTTTTCCTTATCCAGTTCTTGAGCCAGAGTGCTCTCTTGATGCTTTTTATCTATTCTATAATAGATGGAGTTAAATTTGCTGTTACCAGCCGCAAAGTAGTATTTTAGGGGTCAGTGCATCCGAATCTGAAAATTGTACGCTTAGGTTTGGATGCACTGACCCTTTTTTATTCTCGTTTGGCTCTTCACAAACCATCCCGCGTTGTGATAAATGATCCAACGTCCAAAGTTGCATTCATTTTCCAACTCCTCAACGCCGATAACGTACCTCCTGATATTAGGAGTTTCTAGATATCCTGGAGCTCTACTTCCACTTTCGTTGAACTGTCTACGTGTTGGCGCAATAGAGGCTCGCGAATCGCCTGTGTATCCAGCTTGCTTGCACCAAGAAAAGTAATGAAGCGCGCAAACCCACGAGCCAGAGCCCTGGCAAATGCCTCATCTTTGCCCAGAGCCTCATCCTCTAACCACAGACCCAGGATGATGAAGGTGTTCGTTATGCGATCAAGTTTGCTGTCGAAGCGCGCAACAAGTCGGTCATCCCATAAAATTGGGAGGGTGTAGTACCCGAACTTCCTCTGGTGTTCAGGCTTATAGACCTCCCACACATGTTCAAAGTCAAATATTTCGCTGGTGCGCCCGCGTGCACTCACAGGATCAAGCGGTGCCATAAAGACAACCTCTTCGAGTGTCGTCGTGTCCAACGGCGTCCACGCCTTCGGCACACGTCCAGCGCTTAACTCGTTTAACACATCAAGGTCGCTTGCAAGTGCATAGTGGACCATTTTCCAGCCTTCAACCTTCACCTCAATGATGTCACCATCTGCGATCATATCTTTCAGCAGCTTCTTTGCTGCGAGAGCTGGATTGCCGCGCTGGAACGAATCACTCGTACGTTTCAGTCGCGACAGGCCGCTAAAACTGATGTCCTTTGTAAGTATGAAGCGATCAGCCTCGGCTTCGGTGCTCTCACGAAGAAGATGCGCGGGCGCGACCTGGTCAGTCAGTGCATAAACACGCTCAAAACGGTTGCGGTGGTGCGTCATCACTTCACCCGTACGCCATAGATAATACAGGGCCAGGGCGCTATCTTTACGGCCTCGGTAACTTTGCGTTCGTGTGCGCGTAGCCATCGCAAAGTCGCGATTACTTACAATGCCTCGCTCACGCAAGATAGCTCGCATTTCAACAATGGTCTCGGCATGATCGTGGGCCATGGCGCGGATTCGTTCGTTATAATCGCGCTCGCGGTGCATCACGACGCGCCAATATGGAAGTTCCTCCATCGGTCGGACGGCCAGCCAGCCCCCCCAATCGAAGAACTTCCGTTGCTGATACGTCACCTCCTCCCACAGACCAGGAGTGTAATCAAGCACACGGCTGTGGAGCGTGATATCCTGACTTCGAGCAATGATTTGCAGTGGATCGAGTTGCAGATACTCCATCGCATACATGGCCTGCTCCATGCCTTCGATGCCTCGCCAGCGCCTCCCGGGCCATATGCCCTGCTTGCCAAGAATGAAGCGACGGGCTGTGTCGATGGTGATGGTAAGCATACTAAATCTTGACCTCCTTGCACAGATATGTCTCACGTCTCAATCACTCTGTCTCTGGTGACAGAGATGAAGATGAGCTGTTCATGGGAAATACGGTGGAAACGTCTTATCCCTTCTCTTGTTCGCGTCGTCTCTGACGATGACTACGGACTTTGGCGAGATTCCCACAACCGGTCGGACTACACCAGCGGCGGCGATGGTTTTTTGTGTTATCAAGAAAGAGCCAGCTACAGGTGGGGCTGGCACACTCGCGGATAAGCTGGCGCTCTGGCGCTATAAGTAGCGTGGCAGCCGAGCGTGTGATGCGACTGAGCATACGAGCAAGTCCCTGTTGCTCGGTAGGCCACTGCCAGGCGACACCATCAGGGGAAGCGATCAAGTGTCCTCCAGCCAGAGCCCATTCTAACTCGGCGTTCAAAGTAGCAAGATCGGATCCCACTGGTTGCTCTCTCCTGGCAAGCGCAGAGAAGAGACCGTAGAGCGCTTCTCTCAGCTTGTGAGCTCGGGCAAGCACCGCCTCAATCTCGTCATGCTCTCCGCTTCTCAGCAAAGAAGCCTGCTCTGCTGTGATGATCCCAGCCTGCAAGCTCCAGCTTACAAGGGCATCATAGGTTGGGAGATGCTCTTGCGTGTCGCTCCCACGTGCCCCACCGAGGGTATTGGCAAAGTCCAGGCACAGATTCCCGCCAATGAACTCAAATGCTGGGCCGTCCATTTCGTGCACACTCATATGTAACCTTCTAATTGAATTTGACAAGTTACAATTCGGGATGGTACAGTGTAACTGGTTATTTCATAATGAAAGGTTACACCTATGTGTCAAGAGGGGAAATATCCGTTCAGGATTGCTATTCCACAGGCGGTCCTTGATGATCTTAAAATGCGGCTGGAACGTACACGCTGGCCTGATGAGATTGAGAATGCAGGCTGGGACTATGGGACGAACCAGGAGTATTTGCGCTCACTTATGAACTACTGGCAGCACGAGTTTGATTGGCGAGCGCAGGAAGCGCAGCTCAATCAGTGGACGCACTTTCGCGCTGATCTAAGCGGCTTGAACATTCATTTTCTCTATGAGCGGGGACAGGGTCCCAGGCCTTTACCATTGATTCTTACCCATGGCTGGCCCAGCTCTTTCTTTGAGATGTATAAGCTGCTCCCCCTGTTAACCAATCCGGTTGCCTATGGCGGTGACCCGGCTGATTCCTTCGATGTCATTGTGCCCTCGCTGCCGGGTTTTGGCTTCTCTGATCGCCCTGGTACCCGTGGTGTATCAACCAGCGAGGTCGCTGAACTGTGGGCAAGCCTGATGACGGATGTGCTGGGCTATACACACTTTGCGGCTGCCGGTGGGGATATTGGTGCTGGTGTGACGCAACGCCTCGCGTTGAAATATCCGGAGCAACTCATTGGCATCCATTTAAACTATCTGGGTGCTTCCGCCACCCCCCTGGACCCCATCGAGCTATCGGATGCGGAGAGGCGCTACCTGCGCGAGATCGAACAATGGTCCGTGAACGAGGGCGCATACGCGAAATTGCATGCCACAAAGCCCCAGACGCTCGCTTATGCGCTAAACGATTCGCCTGTCGGGCTGGCCGCGTGGATTGTAGAAAAGTTTCGCGCATGGAGCGATTGTGCGGGCGATGTTGAGCGACGTTTCAGTAAAGATGAACTGCTCACCAATATTATGCTCTACTGGGCAACTGAAACGATCTCTTCCTCAATGCGCATCTATTATGAAAATAGGCGTGCTCTGTCGCCTCTGAAACCGGGTCAAAAGATCGAGGTCCCCGCTGGGATCGCATGTTTCCCCAAAGAGATCAGTCAGCCACCGCGTGAATGGGCGGAGCGCACACTATACGTGCAACGCTGGACACAGATGCCGCGTGGAGGCCATTTTGCGGCTCTGGAGGAACCTGCCTTGCTGGCAGAGGAGCTGCGAGCCTTCTTTCGTCCTTTTCGTAGAAACGGTGCTTGAACTCAACATCTACACCCAGAGCTCTTGTTGGCAAGAAAGGATGCTGTTATGCCCAAACCTATCGTTATTCTTGACGCGCCCTCGAACCTGGGGCTGCGTCCACCTGAACCAGGCCTGGTGCCGGGCGTCTATAAGCTCGCTGGAGCGTTGCGGGATAAGGGCCTTGTCTCCCGGCTCAGAGCAAACGATGGCGGCGTGGTGGTTCCACCACGCTATCTTCCCGCCTGGGATGGCAAGACGCTACGCAATGCTCAGGGGCTGATCTCCTATTCTCTCCGCCTGGCTGATCGCATTCAGCAGCATATCAGTGCAGGGGCATTTCCTCTTGTGCTGGGTGGAGATTGTAGCATTTTGCTTGGCGGAATGCTTGCCTTGCGCCGGAGGGGGCGCTACGGGCTCATTTTTATTGACGGACACCTTGACTTCCGCCATCCAGGCAATGCCGAGGGGGTTGGATCAGCGGCAGGTGAGGATTTAGCTCTGGTCATGGGCAGAGGTGCGGCCTCACTTACCAACCTTGAGGGACATAGCCCGCTCGTAGAGGGCCGCGATGTTGTTGCCATCGGCTTTCGCCCAGACGATGAATATCTGGCAGAAGTTCGCGAGGCAGGTGTAACCACCATTGACGCCACGCAGCTTCAACGGGAGGGGGCCACACAGATTGCTCGCCTGGCACGCGAAACGCTTCAGCAACGGTCCGTTGAGGGTTACTGGATTCATCTTGATGTCGATGTGCTTGATCCCATCGTTATGCCAGCCGTCGACACACCAACCCCTGGCGGCCTGACAGTTCGGGAGCTTGTCAGCCTGTTGCGTCATCTGCTCACTTCCAATCTGGCGCTGGGGTTAGAGGTTACGGTCTTTGATCCTGATCTGGACCCCGATGGTATGCTGGCTCAACGTCTGACAGATGTGCTGGCAGCTGGCTTCCAGGACTATCCGTCAGGACAATGTTGAGGTATTCGAAACGTTCTTTGAAACCATTGTGAATCAATGACATTGTTTGATTATCTTTGCGGTCTTTGCCAGAGTATCGTGGTGCCACGTTCCAGCAACACGCAATCCTTGGGACGAGCGTTCGCAGGCTCCCCCTTCTTACGGGAAAAGGCGAGATATCCCGTCGAATAAATCGAGTTGATCTGTTTGATCCATGTTCCTTTGACTCGGACGACATCCCCTTTGCGAAAGCCCTCCAGTTCCGTGTTGAGTTGATAGCGCACCCGCCCTTGCCCCTTGCGCGGCAAATCGTGGTACTGCCGTCGTGTTTGACGAGGGCGGAACCCAATGCGATAAAATCGCTCTCGTTGCCAGGGAACCCGTTCTCCGGTGTCGTAGGTCGCGATGCACAGGGCGTCACTGTCGTGTTCCTTCGGCAATTCCTGGTGCTTTCTCCAGGTGGCCGTTTGATACCCAAAGAGCGTTGAGAGCGGAAGCGCGCTTCCAAGTGTGGTGTACAGATACGTTTTGCCTTGCATGGACCGTTGCGCGATGTGATCAAGATGGCCGCTCACGCCTGAAACTTCGAGCGTGATGTTCCCCGCATGCACCCCGTGATGACACGACTCGCACAGGGTCAACAGATTGCTCAGTGTGTCTTTTCCCCCATGCTGACGATACTGCACATGATGGGCTTCCAGACGCACCTCCCGTTTGCCGCAGTGTTGGCACTGGTAGCGATCTCGCAGCAAGCACGCGATGCGCAGGTTCTCATCCAGGCGTTTGGAATCTTGATAGCGACTGCCTTGTACCGTCGGATCATTGAGCCGGGCAATATCCACCTGGACATCCTCAATGACGATCCGAGTGATGGGCAAGGGCAGCCGTTGTACCACCCGGATCACCTCTTCCACGTTGGTCTTGATGGAAGGCGGCAGCCTGCCACTGCGCTTGCTGGATGCCCGGTTCAATATTCGACAGGGACGATACCAGCGGCGGTTCCGGCGACTGCGCCGATGCGCACGCCGTGCGTCGAGCTTTTCTTTGACATCCTTGCGATGCAGGATCTCTCCTGACAGCAGGATTTCTCCTCGGCCCACACAGGCAAAGCCCGTCGTTGAACTGCCCTTATCAATGCCAACCACCACGTCCTGGACCTGCTCTTCGCAGTCCCAGCGCAGTTGAATGGTAAAGGGCGCACGGTGCTTCACTTTGGCTCGACCATCCCGCAACAGCTTGCGTGCCTTTGATGGCTTGCAAGGCATCAAGGGGTGTCCATTTTGATTGATGACATACACCAACTGGGTCATGCTGTAAGCGCTCCTTTCGGAGTAAATGCTCCTCGCGGCGTTCAAGAGGGTTGTCACGTGCAGCACACGTCTGCTTTCGCTTCTCCTTAATGCAGCACCACAGAGCCTGGAGCTGGAACAAACACCCCAGGGTGTGATACACCTCTCGAACTCCTGTTCCACCGAAGTGAAGCCCGCTGGTAGCTCCATAACCGAACAAATCAAGGATTCGCTAGATTTTAGGAACTATTGAATTGCAACTACTCACAATTCAACACAGGGTTGTGTGAAAGAGATGCGGTTATAACTCTATACCATGAACTCTGGGCAATCAGAACAATCTGTCTGATGAATACCACTCAGATCGACTTCATCACACCGCAAAGAGGAGAGATCGTTTGCAAACAGCTATTGAGCTTCGGTCAACAGGTCGCAAGGAACACTCTTCTCACTGCGCCCGCTGCTCTCGTTTTGAAAGCTCATAGATGTAATTCCGGTACGTATCCTTCACTTGAAAGCCCAGACGTTCGTAAAGCAGATGGGCCTGGGTGAGGCTATCTGCATCGACAGTGAGGTGTACCGTCGTGATGCCACGCTGATAATATTCTGCCAGCGAGTATCTCATCAGAGCCGTTCCTACACCACGTTTTCGGAAGGGACGCCTGACGCCTAAATGCATCACCTCCCCAACTCCTCTCTCGATGTGATTGTAGACCCCTCCTGCCACGTGTTCTTCATCCCATGCAAGAAAGCAGAGTGTTGGGTCAAAGTCGTCTGCATGCAGTTTCAAACGCTGCGACCACAGCTCAAAGGTTCGTGAAATGTAGCCTTTTTGATCAAGAAAGGCTTCGTTGTCCGCCTCAAACGCTTTCTGCGCATCCTGGGCTGGCACAAAGCTACGGATCTGTATGCCTGGAACGGACCCAATAGGCGCGGGGGCAGTACGCATGGTCAACTCTCTGACCTCATACGTACTTTGGAGAAAGTACCCCCTCTTTTCTAACAAGTGATCCGCAGCTCTTCCTGCACCAGACGGTTGAGCAAGCAGCGTGCAAGGGGTCTCATCAGAGAAAGAGAATGCGCAAACCTCCAATGCCTGAAGCAATTTCATCCCAAGTCCGCGCCTTTGAGAAAGAGGATGGACCCAGATCTGAGGGGTGAACCAGCCAGGGCGCCGCTGCCACAATTCAGCGTAGCCTATCAACGTGCCCTCTGAAGACTCTACCACTCTTGTCTGCTTCTCTAGATCGAGTGATTGCAAATGGTTCCCTAATGTCTCAGGAGTCATCTCTGGCCCCTCAAAGAGTTTGCGTACGTGAAAAATGGCATCTCGATCATCTTTGGTCGCTGGTCGTAGTTTGAGTTCATCATACCCTTCTGACGCAGATCTCATAGAGCGTCTCATCCTTTCTCGCTCCTGGTACATCACTCACGGATATATCCGCTACAGATAGTATAATCTGAGCAGAGGTGGGCGTCAAGAAAGGGCCCCGACATATTTTTCCCGCCAGTCCTTCCTCACGATACCGCTTGAACCTGGCTCTGAAGAGTACTCGGAGGGATCTCGTGGGTTTGGGCAATAAAAGCCTGTGTCACTCCATCTTCCAGTGCCGGGGATGATAGCAAAGCGACCTTATGCCTGTGTTCGTTGCTCCTCAGAAAGAGCTGTCAAGGGTGGAACAGGTCGTTGTGTCACACCAAGCCATCTTCTATGGGTTGGAAACCTGTGTTTCACGTCCCTCCTGAGTATGGAAACCATACCAAATATTTCCAAAATTTCCACATACAGGCTGGATCATTCCTCATGTAAAGATGTAAAGTGTTGTGTAAAGTGATTGTAAAGCATCCATCATGTATTCTTCTCCTAGAAACAGAATACACTTTCTACAACCACAGGCTCATCTCTTCTAAAAAGAGAATCATCTAAGGAGGAATTACGCTCCGCTTGCAGTAATGCAGAAAGATTCTGTTTGTAGACAGTTTTATCTGATAGCGAGTTGTTGTACATCATTGGCTCAACGTATGTTTGAGTCTTCCATTGGAGAGGTACAACTTTAGAAGTACAATTGGAGAAGAAATACATGCACAAAATGTTCATGAGCACTATCGCGTTTTTCACTGTCCTCATTTCTGTAACCCGCAAGGTGACCGTTTTTCAGTTGCGTCAGTTTGGCATTGCCATTGCGATGATAGCAATTCTTCTTGTGTTATTGCCAAGAATCTTACCTCATAGACCCTATGAAGGACCCGTCTGGCCTGCACTTGTCCACATAGCGATTCTTCAATAAGGGTAAAGCGTATGTCCTGGGAAATACTCAACCGCATTCTTGGCCAGGCATCGATAGACCCACTATTTCGGCAAGCGATACAACAGAATCCGTTGCAGACGCTTCAAAATGAAGGCCTGGAGTTAACTCCAGATGAACAACGTTTCTTCATCGATATTGCTCCTCTCCCTTTTCCAGAGTTTTGCCATCGTCTCAGCAAGAAATTAACACTAGACGAACAGAGCGAAAGCAATTCAATCTAATGAATTGCTTTCGCCCCGGTACAAACTATCCCCGATTTCCCTTTGTATTGAAAACGTTCACTAAAACTCCAGCGAACGAGAGACGGCTGTCTAGAAAGCTTTGCATGAGCAAAAAGCAGGAACCTGCAACGACTAGTGTTCGTTATGCTCTATCGAATCAAGAGGATCAGTGAGCTGTTGATATAATTTTTGCAGAGACAGTCGGGGTTGAATGCCCAACTCTTCTTTTAGAATTGTTTTGCACTGCTGATATTGTCGAAGTGCTTGATTTCTCTTTCCCTGGCGCAGGTAATAGCGCATCAGACCATAATGGGCTTCTTCTAAACATGGATCGATATGCAGCATCTTGCTCCAGTGCTCAGCACTCTCATCGAATGCTTCATGACGCCAGGCAATCTGTGCCAATTGTCGGTGAGCATCTGTATAGGCCGTCCTTAATTCATCTCGTTTGACAGTACACCAGTCATTATAGAATAAACTGCCGTAGTCACCCCGATACAGCTCAACCATTTTGAGAAAGGCCTCTTTGGCACGAAGATCATCTTTCAGCACAACCGCCTGCTCGGCCTCTCTTTTGTGCGCACGAAATTCCTGCACATCATACCATACATGCTCACCAAAGCACGCTTTTAGGTTGAGACTATAGCCTTCAGCATGCCGAACCAGACAGAGCTTTCCGATTAATCGGCGTATATGATAGATACTTAAATGAAACATTTGATTCGTCTGGCTTGTATATTCTGGCCAGAGCGCGGTAATAATCTTCTCTTTGCTGATTGGACGGTCACTCTCAAGGAGATAGAAAAAGAGCTCTCTGGCATAGGACATACGCCAATGTTTAATCGGTTGTCCACTCAGGAGAATAATGGGCTCATCAAAAGCCATAATAGCAATTTTTGGTGGACATGGTTCAGTGACCTGAGGCAGATACTCTGTTTCTGAGCCCTTCTGATATTCCTGGCAGTCCTCCTCAGGCAGCTCTAAAATGGCTCTTAACTTTACAAGCTGGGGAGAACTTTTCATCACTTGCAGCAATGTCGGGAACCACTTTGTTTCGACAAATATCAATTGCTTATAACTTTCCGAGTCTATCAGCAGTGAAGCAACTTCTTGCAAATGGCGTATCACATCTTCATGTTGATTAAGCGCAATCAGACATGCCGCAAGACATAACTTGGTCTGTAACCGGCCCCGCTTTAACAGGGTCTCCTCGAGCGCATGATCAATGGCAACTAACCGTGTATATGCTTCTGCATAGCGGTGCTGATACAGAAAAATGATACAATAGGTCAATTCTTGTTCAACTTGCTCGTATCCAATGGACTTGCCAGGGCTTCTTTTCACATGAATCTTTTCGGCAAAGTGGAGCGCACTCGTGATGTCTCCCATAAAAAGATGAATCAGTGCAATATCAGCCAGGGTACTATTGATAATGCTCTGATTTCCCCATTTATAAGAGAGGGTCAGTCCATCTTCAGAGTAGATCAAAGCTTGCGAGTAATTCCCTTGCTCCATATAGAGAGAGCCAAGATTCACTAAGGTATATGCTTCTGCACGACGAGTGTAAAGGAGGCTACGCGCTAATTCCAATGTATTCAGTAGCGTCTCTTCTGCTTCTTTATACGCTCCTCGATTTTTGTAGAGAATACCTTTGAGAATTAAGTTCTCTATCTTTCGCTGCTCGTCCTGTAGCAGCTCACAATATTTTAAGGTTCTCATAAGATGATGTTGCGCTAACTCAAAATTCCCCATCAGATAATAGGTATTGGCTAATGCGCTATGGATATCGACGGCAAGATTAGCAGGAGGTTGATTATCCCAGAGAGAGAGCGCCCGATGAAGATGCACAATACCAGTGGTAAAGTCTCCCTGGAGGTTTGCACAACTTCCCAGGCGCATTTCGGCCTCTGATTGCAGCTCGATCTCGTCAACTGGCAAGACACTTAAAGCTCGCTGGCAAAAATTTTGAGCCTGAACATAATCGCCTGTCTGAAACAGTGCTTTACTATAGAGAATATCCACTTCCGCCTGCAAAATATGGCACTGGGCTGTCCTCTCAGAAAAACCCTCGATCAGCGTGGACGTTTTATTGAGCAGCGTGAATGCCATCTCATGCTGTCCTCTGATGAGATGAATGGTTGCCTGAATTAAAAAGAAACGAGGATGGCTTGCTAACATTTCTGATGGAAGTTTATCGAGCCAGCGTGACAGCGTTTCGATCCGTCCTTGTTGCAGAAGCTGTTTATAGCCCTCAAAAATGATCTGCGGGGCCAGATCATAGGCTCTTGACTCAAGCGCATGGTAGAGTGCTTGCTCATATTGCTGTCGTGCGCGCCAATACTGAGCCGCTTTGTAATGGAGTTGAAAAAAGCGACCTCGATCCTGCTCATAACACTGCTTATTGAAAAGCTCACGAATAACTGGATGACAGACGTAAATATTTTGAGAGAATTGCTTATACGATGTCACAAATAATCCCTGATACTCTAAACGTGACAAACGTTCGGCAGCATCAGTTCTATCTAACAGCTCATTACAGATATCTGGCTCCATCTGCTGAAGGATCGAAGAGGCCTGAAGAAAACGCTGGAGCTCTCTATCGTACTTAAAAACCTCATTGACCGTATAAGAAAAGAGCTCGTTGCGCTTTTGGATCGCGACCGAATCAACCTGGTATGAAGGCAGGCTCTGGATATCGGAAAGAGGTGAGCCCTGGTGAAAAAAGTTTCGTTCGCCCAGATAGGTACAGATTAAAATGCCTGCAATCCACCCATCAAAATAGGTAGTTAACTGAGCAACTTCATCTTCCGTCAGCGCATTGATTCCCTGAAGATTCGCCAGTGCAATGATCTCCTGAGCCGAGAAGCGCAAGGCATCTGTATTCAGGCCACACATTTCATTTTGAACCAGAAGGGATGAGAAGGAGATATTGGGGACAACTCGACTTTCAACAAAAAGCGTTACCTGCTTGGGAAGATTCTTGAGCAAATAGTTGATCAGATTTTTAAAGGTTTTATGCTCATTCACTTCTTCATAATTACACAAGAAAATGACAAAGTCTTCGGACACATCTTCGGAGATAATCGTACACAAAGCATCAATGGCTGCCTGATACCTTTTCATGGGGGAGGAGGCTTCTTGCCGAAATATATCCATGAAGACCGATTTTAATTTTCTTTCCAGGGAGGGAAAAACACAACAGATACTGGCAAGCAAGTTTTGTAGAAAGACGACGTAATCTGTATCAGTACTGTCAAGAAAATACCAGCAGCAAGGGATCGCTGTTGAACGGGCAAAATCGGCCAGGAGTGTTGTCTTCCCATATCCTGCGGGCGCACAAAGGAGGACTAATTTGTAGTTGGCCCCAGAACCATTATTTTTTGAGGGTTTTCGCATCACAATCTCTTGCAGTCGTTCGACCAGGGCCTCACGATGAAGGAACGTTGAGGGAAGATTGGGACCAACTATTTTTCTGATAAGACAGACATCTTGCAATGCATTATTCCTCTAGCCAGGATTAATGTTTACTCACTACATTGCCCAAAAGTATCTTTTGCGTTTTCTCTTTCTCTGTTCAAACTTTGTGATAAAAGTATTATCGGAGATAAATTCCTATGTACAATTCTTAAGCTAATGGTGGTTCAACAGGCTGGTTAAAGTATCTATACACAGAATACCACTTAACATTAAAACATGCAATGATATTTTGGCGTACTGTTTCGTATATTTTTACAGAAATTTGACATTTAAGCTCTTTCGCATCATTCGTAATCTTCATTTGAGGTAGAAAAAGAGGGAGAGAGTAATCTCTCGTCTGGCACATCTCTTCAATCTATCTCATCTATTCATTATTTATATAAATAGACTTTTTTTATTCACATTTCTTTTTGAGAGATATGAGGATACCGGCAAGGCGTTCCACCAGTGGGAATGCCTTGCCGGTATCAACCTGGATCGAAAAGTGACGCGCCCCTTTTCTCAAAGGTCTTGCTGTGGTAAGGTGGATATGCCGACGCCTAGACTATTCATCATTGCCTGAAATTTCCAGCAGGTCTCTTTATACTCTTCTTCAGGATCGGAATCAGCGACAATACCACATCCCGCAAACAGAGTTGCGCTCTGCCCGTCAATGAGTGAGCTCCGTAGGGCAACTGCAAATTCACCATTGCCATAGGCATCAAGCCACCCGATCGGACTGGCATACCAGCCACGATCAAGCTTTTCTTCCTGACGAATGATCTCCAGTGCCTTTTTCTGAGGCAGACCACCAACCGCTGGAGTTGGATGCAAGGCCTCAACAAGATCGAGGATGGTGCGCATGGGTAATAATTTTCCAGCAAGAGGGGTAATCAGATGCTGCACATTTTCCAGTCTCAATATCTCAGGATTCTCTGAATAAGAGACACTGGCACAAAGTGGTTGAAGCGCTTGATAGATTGCAGATACAACGAACCTGTGCTCTTCAAGCAATTTTTTACTCTGTAACAAATGCATCGCGATGTTCTGATCTTCTGCCAGGGTTTGCCCTCTCGGTGCAGAACCGGCGAGGGCCATGGTATGGATAGTGCCGTTGTGTGTATTGATGAGGAGCTCAGGTGTCGCACCACAAAAATAGCGCTTCTCATGTTGGAGCGCAAAAATATACGCATTTGAATGGTGGTGACGAAGATGGTTGACGATATCACCAATATTGAAGCGCTCTGTGGCTGGCTGAAGCTCAATTTTGATTCCACGGGCAAGTACGATTTTTTGATACTCTCCCTGGCGGATGCTTTGCACTGATTGTGAGACAAGCTGCTTCCAGTCATCCGCAGTCAGAAATTGTTTATCCCGTTTGATCAGCAGTTCTCTCTCTGGATGACTGGCTCCAGGTGTATAGGTCTCTTCCTGGAGAACCAGGAGCTGCGAAAAAATGGTGACACAATAGTCTTCATCTCGATACAGGGCTGTATCGGGTTTCACAATATAGTTAAATGTGACTGTTGTATCTTCTTTGTGCGTACTAAAGAGAATTAATGGAACAACAAATGAGGCACCAGGAAAACCTTCCCATAAAGCGCTTTTTTCCTCTGTCTCATGGAAAGCAAATCCTCCAAACAGAATGGGCCCGCTGATATGTGCCTGTCCAGATGAGAGGGAAAGAGTATGTTCCTCTTGAATAACCGCATGCTGGAGAAGCTCTTTCCAATACGCATTAACCGCTTGAAAACGTGAGCCACCATCGAGCTGTATACGAGTAGCACAGCCAATCCCTACGAGCGTCCTTTGCGTCTGAGGATGCTCCCAAAAAAACTGGCTGTCCTGTTGATATCGGTTGGACGAGAAGAGGGTTAATCCATCTCGTACGGTGATGGGGACAGTCAAGCTAATGAGAATATCCTTTTTATGCTGCTCTGCTCTTTTATGAGCCTGCTGGAGTAAACGAAGGAGGGTATCTTGAAATAATCCAGGAAGAACCTTCATGATAATTCCTTTCCCGTATCCTGTTGGTCTGTGACAAACTGCTCCCCGCACAGACTGTTGAAAAAGGGCCCCTTTCTGCGAAATGCGTTTGATCCGACATTTCCAGGGTGAAGGAGCCCACTATCCGTCTCTGTATGCGCAGTTATATGCCCATGCTTCCCCATAAACGCATGGGCTCTGCCCGTTGCTCAAAATGGATTGGGTTGCTTACCTTAGACGCATCTGATCGGCTATACCAGAGATCATCGATAACGAACTCGGTAATCCCTTCTTCTTCGCAATACGCCACCAGTTCTGATGTACGATTAATAAAGCCAGTCCCTTTAAAGTTAAGCGAGGTATTACACAGGACCCCATAACCAGTCACGGCCTTGAAGGCTTCTAATAAGCTATGCAGGACTGGCTCGTTTTCCGTTTTTACCGATTGCACTCTTGCCGTTCCATCCACATGCGTAATAGCAGGCAGTGCAGGGGTTTTGACCTTGCTAAAGTACAACATATAGGGATCATCAATGGCTGGCTCGAACCACTTTTCAAGATCTTCATACAGACTACAGGGGGCGATGGGGCGATAGGACTCACGCTTTTTGATGGTATTGAGGAGATCCTTGCTGTTACTGGTCAAAGGAGAGGCCAGCAGGGAGCGATGCCCCAATGCTCGCGGGCCCATCTCATATCCACCCTGTACCCAGGCAAAAACGGAATCTTGAGCCAGACGCTGAGCCACCCCGGTAAGATCTAATGGCTTTTTCGCCCATACCTGGGGATCGGGCTCGATGTCACGCAGGAACGGTGCTCCAGCATAGACGCTCCACTCTAACCGACAGGGCTCTCCAAAATGCGTCATCGCATCGGCTGCCGTTCCAATTGCTGATCCAGTATCATTGGTACACGGAGGTACAAAAACGTCACTGAAGAGTCCACTGGCTCGCCAGCGCTGATTCCATTCACAATTTAATCCGCAGCCGCCCGATATGACCAGAGGCAGGTTTTGTGGCAACCGGTTTTTCGCTACCTCAAAAAAGATTTCGAAGAGACGGTTAGTGATATAGTATGCAGCTGCATGCATTCTGGGTGTATTTACGCCACAGTTATATAACTGTGTTTCTTTATAGACTCTTTTATCAAAAGGAAAGACGGTCTTGGATGTCAAAAGGCTCTCTATGACGAGCTGATCACCTTTTGGGATATCCCGACCATCATAAAAACCCGCTAACGCCATCAGCTTTCCTGCATCCTCTAACCGTGTATCTTCTCCTTTTTCGGAAAATGTCGGATCACCCAGCGCAAACAGAGCGCTATAGCGAAAACCCGGCTGAGTCAAAACATCAATGCGCGAGATCCTGGCGCCATAGTCCTGCCAGTGATAGAAGGCACCCATAAATCCTTCCCAGACCAGGACGATACATTCCTTTAAGGGAGCAATCGGTGCCATGGCGGTAGACATAAAAAGGTGCGAGCGCTCATGAGAGGAGCTGAAGACTTTGACGGGTTTCCCAAAGAAACGACCGTCCTGCACTTCACCCGGCTGTAAGCCAAAATAGCCTGCTCCAATGCCTGAATAAATGTTGGAGAATTGTTTATGCCACCCACCAATGGCTACCACATCTGGAAGAGATGGGGCCAGATCAAGAGCCTGAACAATGACCTGGGGGGTGATCAGGCTATAACGAGAAAAAGAATCTTTCTCTGCCTCAAGCGAGAACAAGAGTTTGCCATCTTCCACAAAGGCAACTGAGCCGTCGTGACCAGGTTTGAAAGAAAGAATTTTCATGTGATCTTCTCCCGAAATTCATCTAAACACGTAGCACAATGTCTTCTGAGAAAAAGTCTTTTGACAGGCCTGCCTCAAAACAGGTATCAGCACAAGAGAGGTCAACGCGCTCTCGTTCTCAGACCATCCTTCGCTGTGAGCATCCTCACGCTCCTGTACATCTGTACATTGCTCATTCATTGAGAACTTCTGGCGAGAACTCATGGCCTGGCTGCTCTATATACCTTCACTGTGGCTCTCATTGTTACCTCTTAAATAATAGATGTCGTTCTTACATTTTTATTATGAATTTCTTAAGAGCTTTATAAGTCTTCGTTTGTATCCTTCTTCTTGATGAAGATCGTCTTTTCAACGTCTGTAAAGGAGTACGATGAACAGAAATAGCATACATACAAGCACAATTGTGAATGATATTTCACCGTATTATGTGGAGGAAAGTGAGCAGAGCCTCTCAGATCGCTCCTTTGCTGAACGTTCTCCCTCTGGCACATTGCTCTTAGAGGATGGGAGCAGATTTGCAGGTTTCTCGTTTGGGTACGAGCAGGCTACGGCTGGAGAGGTTGTTTTCAGTACCAATATGGTGGGATATCCTGAAGCGATTACCGATCCTTCTTTCACTGGTGAGATTCTGGTCATGACTTACCCTCTTATCGGCAATTATGGGGTACCTGGTCCGGCCTTATGGGAGAGTAACAGCATCCGGGTGAAGGGGCTGGTGGTATCTAATTACATCGATACCCCATCGCATTACAGCAGTATTATGACGTTGAAGCAATGGCTGCATCAAGAAAAAATCGCTGCCCTGGAGATCAAAGATACCCGTCTATTGACTCAACACATCCGTCAGCATGGATCGATGCTCGGAAAAATCATTTTTGAGGACACGATCCCTTTCTATGATCCCAATCAAGAGAATCTGGTGGCTCAGGTCTCCACATCATCTGTTCAGGTGGAGGGACATGGCGATTATACGATCGCATTGATTGATTGTGGTGCCAAGCGCAATATTGTCCGCTCATTGCTTGACCGCCATGTACGGGTCGTGACCGTGCCATGGGACTGGGATCTGTTCTCACCAACCAATCACTTCGACTTTGATGCCATTCTGATCTCGAATGGGCCGGGCAATCCACAAATGGTGCAGCAAACAATTCAAACGATTCGCAAGGCGTTGGAGCGAAAAATCCCGCTATTTGGTATCTGTCTGGGTCACCAGCTTCTGGCCCTTGCGGCAGGAGGGACGACGTATAAGCTGAAGTTTGGTCATCGCAGCCAGAATCAGCCCTGTGTATTGAATGGAACACCACGCTGCTATATCACGACTCAGAATCATGGTTTTGCGGTAGACCAGCTTCCTCAAGGGTTCACGCCCTGGTTCACGAACGCAAATGATGGAAGTAATGAAGGGATGAAGCACCACGAGCTCCCTTTCTTCTCTGTCCAATTTCATCCAGAAGCGGCCCCAGGGCCGATGGATACTGAATGGATTTTTGACTATTTTCTTGAGAGGATACGGTGTTAAATGGGAAAACCAGGCAAAGTTTTGGTGCTCGGAGCAGGAGCGCTCAAGATCGGGCAATCCGGTGAGTTTGATTACTCTGGTTCGCAGGCCCTGAAAGCGCTCAAGGAAGAGGGGATCTTTAGTATTCTGGTCAATCCTAATATAGCCACCATTCAGACATCTCAGTTGCTTGCGGATACCGTTTATTTTTTACCGGTGACCAGCTTTTTTGTGGAAAAGATTATTGAGAAAGAACGTCCAGATGGCATTCTCCTCTCCTTTGGCGGGCAGACGGCGCTCAATTGTGGCCTTGAGCTGTATCATAAGGGTATCCTGGAGAAATTTCAGGTGCAGATTCTGGGGACCCCGATCTCAGCCATTATGCTGACGGAGGATCGTCAGGCGTTTGCGGAACATCTCAATACCATCCATATTCCCACACCTCTGAGCCGAAGCGCTGAGACGGTCGATGATGCGCTACAGATTGGGGCCGCCATCGGCTTCCCCGTCATGGTTCGTGCTGGGTTTGCACTGGGAGGCCAGGGATCTGGAATCGCTCACAATGAACAGGCCCTTGCACAGATTGTCTCGGGCGCATTGGCATTTGCTCCTCAGGTTCTGATTGAACAGTATCTTCATCATTTCAAAGAGATTGAGTATGAAGTCGTGCGTGATGCAGATGATAACTGTATCACAGTCTGCAATATGGAGAACATGGATCCACTCGGGGTCCATACAGGCGAATCTATCGTTGTTGCACCCAGTCAGACGCTTACCAACCACGACTATTATCTCTTGCGTCATGCATCGATAGCCATTGTGAAGAGCCTGGGGATCGTTGGTGAATGTAATGTGCAATTTGCTCTTCACCCCCACACCTCTGAATACTATGTGATCGAGGTCAATGCGCGGCTCTCACGGAGCTCGGCCCTGGCGAGTAAAGCGACTGGCTATCCACTGGCCTATGTTGCAGCTAAATTGGCCCTTGGCTATGCCCTCACAGGACTTACCAATAAAGTGACTGGCACGACGCAAACCTGCTTTGAGCCCAGTCTGGATTATGTCGTGGTGAAAATTCCACGCTGGGATCTGGATAAATTTAAGCATGTTGATCACACGATTGGCACCAGTATGAAGTCTGTTGGGGAGGTCATGGGGATAGGCCGCAGCTTTGAGGAGGCCTACCAAAAAGCGATCCGCATGCTGGATCTCGGTTTTGAGGGTGCCACCTCCACAAAAGCGTTCACTCGTGATGAGGCAGGACGCACAGACATCACACACCATCTCTGTACGCCCACGCCAAAACGCTTCCTTGCGCTGGCTCTGGCGCTGCAAGCTGGTTTTTTCGTTGAAGAGATTGCAGAGATGACAGGGATTAATCCCTGGTTTTTGCACCGTATTCAACATATTCTTGATACAGAACAGGCTCTTAGAGCGACGCCTCATCTTTCAAGGCAGCGATTGCTCACCCTGAAGCAGTTAGGGATATCGGATAAGCGTATTGGCGAACTCACTGGTAAGACAGAACAGGCGATTCGCTCGCTACGCCTGAAGCTCAATCTTAAGCCCGTCGTTTTCCAGATCGATACGCTGAGCGCTGAGTTTCCAGCTCAGACGAATTATCTCTATATGACCTATAATGGGTCCCATCATGATGTCGACCCAACTGGAGCACAGGGTATCATTATTTTAGGCTCTGGTCCTTATCGCATCGGCTCCTCAGTCGAGTTCGACTGGACCTGTGTCAGTACCGTACAGGCGCTCAAGAACTATCAGAAAAGCTCTATTGTGATCAATTGTAATCCTGAAACGGTCTCCACCGATTATGATACGTCTGATCGGCTCTATTTTGAAGAGCTTACGTTTGAACGCATAGCTGATATCTATGAGTTTGAAGCGCCAGCAGGGGCGATCCTCTCCGTTGGCGGTCAGACCCCAAATACGCTCTCTACCGCCTTACAAAACTATGGCCTGCCGCTGCTGGGGATCGATGCCTCGCAGATTGAACAGGCAGAAGATCGGTATCAGTTTTCACGTTTGCTTGATACTCTCAAGGTACAACAACCTGCATGGAGAAATTTTACGACGTTGCCAGAGATAACGCGCTTTGCTGATCAGGTTGGTTACCCTGTGCTGGTCAGACCCTCCTATGTACTTTCTGGAAGCGCCATGAATGTCTGCGCTGATCAAGAAGAGTTGGAGCAGTACCTGGAAAAAGCTGCTGCCATAACGCCTGAACACCCGATTACGGTCTCTAAGTTTATACGCAATGCCAGAGAGATTGAGCTGGATGCAGTTGCACAACATGGCTCAGTCAAAGTAGCCGTAATCTCTGAGCACATTGAGCATGCCGGCGTTCACTCTGGCGATGCCACTATCGTACTTCCACCACAGACTCTCTGCGAGCCGATCAGTGCGGAGATGAAGCAGATCGGGTCTACTATCGCTGCTGCATTACAGATTACTGGCCCCTTCAATGTTCAGTTTCTGGTGAAAGACGATCAGGTCTATGTCATTGAAGCCAACTTACGAGCTTCACGTACCTTCCCTTTCATCTCAAAAGTCACTGGAGTGAATTTTATTGAGCTCTTTGTGGATGCGCTCTTTCAAGAAGATCTTCCAGCCGTCTCCCTGCCTCCATTACCATTTACGGCGATTAAGGCTCCACAATTCTCTTTTTCACGCTTGAGCGGAGCAGATCCACTCTTACGCGTTGAGATGGCATCGACAGGTGAAGTTGCCTGCTTCGGAGAGGATCTGGAAGAGGCGTATCTGAAGGCAATTATTGCAACAGATGGGCGGGTCCCTCACAAAGGCGTTTTTCTTCGTCTGCTGGGAGACGAAACGAAACAGCTGTTTCTAGAGAGCGCAAAGCTCCTGAACTCATTACAGATTCCACTCTATGCAACCGAAGAGACCTACGAATTCTTGCATGAACAGGCCATCGCCGTCACCAGACTCTACAACGTCCATGAAGCGGAAGAGCCACATGTTCTTACGTCCTTCCATCAACACACGATCGATCTGGTCATTGCGATCGAGGATGAAGAGAGCCACCAGGAGAGCAATGACGCATATATCTTGCGGCGCTCTGCTATCGATCACAATATTCCCTTATTCACCAGGCTCACGCAGGCACGACTCTTTATCAAGGCCATCGCAACCAAAGACGTAGCAAGCCTGCCTACGAAGGCCTGGAATGAATATATGATCACCGCAGTGGGAGCTCACTAGGGGTCACCATATCATTTTAGGATTTCGCTCTGAGAGATTGTGCACTATTCACTAACAAGCGAGCATCACCGAGAGTGTGTATGAACCCATATTCTCAGGTGAAGATGGTAAACTAGGGAGGGAAGAAATTTCTTTAGAACATTTCCACGAAAAGGAGCCAGTACGGAAGATGCCGACGCATAGGAGTGTTTGGCACATATATAGTAAGCATTAAACCATCCAGGAGCTTCCTATGAATCAACGACTACAAGACCTTTCAGAGCCATCCATCATGAATGCAATTGAGGCCAATGTCAGAGAGTTCTTACTTACTCTTGGACGGTTAGGAGGGGGAGAAGAGCGCGATGAGCCAGCCATTCAGTGGATTATTGGTGGTGCACCCATTAGCTACCATAATTGTGTGGTGCGTGCGACCTTGACAGCAGAGACTGTAGATGAGGCTATTCTCGCCTCGGTGCAATGCTTCCAGGCACACAAGGTGCCAGGGTCCTGGCACGTTGGCCCCTCGATGCGTCCTGCTCATCTTGGCGAGCGACTGGTTGCGCACGGCTTCACGCCGGGTGGTAGTGAGCTAGGCATGGCCGTCGATTTGCAGACCATTCCTGAACAGGTTTCTATTCCTACAGGCTTTGTGATTGAACGCGTCCATGATGAGCAGGAACTCTGGGTGTGGAAACAAACACTTGGCATGGGTTTTGGTGAGGGGGAGATCGAGGCGAATTGGGTCGGGGAGATGTACCAGAAGGCCGGACTGAGCGATCAGGAAGCATGGCATCATTACCTGGGCCGTTGGAATAGCGAGCCAGTGGCCACCGCATCCCTCTTCCTGGGGGCAGGAGTCGCCGGAATTTACTTTGTCTGGACGCTTCCACCAGCACGACGACAAGGCATTGGGGCTGCGATCACCCTGGCAGCGTTGCAGGATGCCCGCAGACTTGGCTATCGATTAGGCATTTTAGGCTCATCCTCCATGGGTTATGCGGTCTACCAACGCCTGGGCTTCCGAGAATACTGTAGGATCGAAATGTACGAGTGGCCGTCATCCGCTACCAACTTCGTAGGAACCCAATGGGATCAGTGAGAGGAAAAAACGCCTTGAGGAATTTTTCCAAGACACCGAAGCGTATGTTTTTCCCAAATTGATACGGTGACGCGCACTAACCCTGAACAGAAGAAGCAGAAGAGACGGAGCGCAGTCAGATCCACCGGTCGGGAAGCCCGACCGGTGGGATACACTGCGTTAGTCCGAGATCGTGATCACGAGTTTTCCTTGTGCTCGATTGTCTTCCATATATTGATGAGCCTGCACAATTTCATGAAGCGGAAAGATACGATCGATGGGAAGATGGTAGCGCTTTTGTTGAACGGCATCAACAATGGTCTGTAGCGCGACTGTGCTATTTTTGGCAGAAACGGCATCGGTTCCATAGACGGTAAATTTCACGGTTGAAGGCAGCATTGCCAATGGCTCAAATTGAGGAATCGTCCAGCTATTTCCCAGGATACCACTATTGCAAAGAATTCCTCCTCGTCTGACGACACGAAAGGAATCAAACAGGGTTGTCACGCCAACTAATTCGAGAACAACGTCTACTCCACCGCTATAGATCTGTTTAACCGCTGCTTCGATATGCCCATCATCAATGATGCAGTGATGGGCTCCCTGTTGCAAGAGCCCCGGTACTTTGGCGGGGTTCCTTGTGGTGGCAAGTACGATGGCCCCCTTATCACGAGCCAGGGAGATTGCAGCCATGCCAACAGAAGAGGTCCCCCCACGAATCAGCAGCGTCTGCCCCGACTGAAGATCCACAGCATCGATCAGCGAGCCCCAGGCGGTTAAAAAGGTTTCGGGAAGAGCAGCAAGGGTCGTCCATGGAAGTTGTGTGTGTAACGCAATCACTTGCGTTTCAGGCACAAGGGTATACTCAGCATAGCTCCCATCATATTGCCTTCCCATGCCCCCCATCGCCGCTGCAACAGTCTGGCCGGGCTGCAATGTGGATGTCATGGATGCTTCAACCACACCCACACATTCAATACCAGGGATACGGGGAAATTTCACTGAGGGAGAATGTCCCTGCCGCGTAAACATTTCTGAACGATTCAGTCCAAATGCCTTTACACGAATAAGTACCCAACCTGGCTTGACCTCAGGAATGGGACGGTCCTGGAGCTCCAGGACCTCAGGAGCGCCAGGACGTTCAAGAACTACGGCTTTCATTGTGCGCATAAAAATTCAGTACCTTTGACATCTTCTCAATAACAATGGCCTGCAAGAGACCTGACCTTTGACACATTCTCAACTTTACACGTTTTTACACGTTCTCAACAACAACGGCTCGCAAAAGACCTTGCACTTTGTGCATCGTTGCAATGACCTCTTCGTAGCTCGGGCCTTCAACCAGCACATGGGCAAAAAACACGTACGGATTTTCTGGATATCCCAGGACCATAGAATCACCAGGCTTCAGATACCAACGAATCCCTAACACGCCGGGGAGCGCGAGCGTCTCCTCTACGCCAGCAAATGATTCGATTCGGCCTGGCTGCTCTACCTCGACACCTACAAAGCCCGCTGGCTTCCGCTCTACCGGCTTCAGCGTTGGCGCCTCTCCTAAAACAACGCGCAGATACTCCTCTGGCCCCCAGAGACCCGTTGATGTCAGAATCGATTCCTGAACATACGCGGTCGTCCCACCCAGCCGCCCATTAATCTCGATAATTTTTGGCCCGGTCTCAGTGACACGTAATTCAACATGAGCGGCCCCTGTTTCTGCGCCAACTGCTTTGAGGCCCCGGATCGCGGTCTCAATCAACGCTTGCTGGACCGCTTCTGAGAAATGAGAGGGGGTGACATACATACGTTCAATAAAATATGGCTCATCCCATTGATGGGGTTTATCATGAATGGCTAAGACGAGATATTCCCCCTGTCCATACACCAGATCAATGGCCACTTCAAAACCTGGCACAAATTCTTGCAATAACACCCCCTCAATATCATCCATGTAAAATTCAGAGGCCAAATTTGCTACTTTTTGAGCCCCTCGCTCAAAATACTCTTGTTGGAAGATTGTGGAGATGACCTGATACGCTTCTTTTAGTTCTTCTGGATGATGCACCTTTACAACACCCTGACTGACTGCACCAGCCTGAGGCTTGATAATCAAGGGATAGCCAATCTCTTCTGCAGCACGATAGGCCTCATCCAATGTAACCACCAATGCCGTACGCGGAGCTGGTACATTGGCCTTCTTGAGGGCAATACTGGTTAAATATTTATCCCTCATTGTGCGCACAGACTGGTACGAATTCCCAGGTACCTGAAGCAGATCAACCACACGGGCCGCAGCATGAATACTTCCTTCATGAAAACAGGCAACCGCATCAATCGGCTCTTGCGTTGTAACATAGTGTTTGACAACGTCTACGACCGCCTTTTCATCTTTATGCTCTACGGGCAAGAAGACATCGTACAGACTGGGATCGGCTGGGGCCTCACGAGCCGCCAGGATGACACGTAATCCCATCCCTTTGGGCGTTTTTAACAATTTCGGGTTTAAAGAAGATGCAACGACAAGGAGATTTTTTTTCTTGGACATGGGATTCACTCCATTCTTCAGTACTCATTCGATTTTACAGGAAATAGCGTCCACCATCAACCACAACGGTTTGCCCGGTCATCGCAGTTGTACCAGCTAACCAGATGACTGTCTCCGCAATCTCTGCTGGTTGCAGAATACGATGAAGCGCGGTCTCAGCCACGATCTTTTCAAGCAGAGGCGGGGGCAGCGCTTCCGTCATGGGCGAGGCCACCGGGCCTGGCGCGATGGTATTCACACGGATACCGTAGCTGCCAATTTCACGAGCTAAATTGCGGGTCAGGCCTATCACCCCTGCCTTCACGGTTGCATAGTGAGGGCCAAATGCTCCGCCTGTTAATCCCGCTACAGAGGCAATATTAATAATGTTTCCCCCACGTTGTTGTAACAATGGAAGAGCAGACTGCGCACAAAGAAAAGGTGCAGTCAGATTCATCTGGAGACAGGCATTCCATTCGTCTAATGTCACTTCTTCCAGACGCAGAGGCCGGGCACCGCCAGCAGCATTGATAAGGACATCCAGCGCTGGTAGCGTCTGCTCAAGCTGCTCAAAAAAGCTGTGCACTGCATGGGCATCAGTCAGATCGACCTGAACAATCTGCAACTGGCGCTCATCGGCTTTATCAGCATGGAGAAGCGAATACAAGCGATCCGGATGACGAAAATAGAGTGCAATGACGGTCGCTTCTTCCTGTAAAAAGGCCTCGACAATTGCCTGACCAAGTACACCAGATGCACCCGCCACAAGGATGTATTTATCTTTCCACTGCATCATACATTTCCTTTAAAATGAATGAGTGTTTTGACTTCCATAAGAAATTGGCCGACATAGCCATCATGAGGAAGACCTGGAATTGTGGAAAATGAAGAGCCCATCCCCCAGCAGACGCGACGGATCGATTGATCCAGAAGGGCCTCCTGGATCAGCGTCTCTCGCTCTGTCAGGAGTGTCAGTGTGAGAGAATGGCGCAGTGGTTCAAGACCCTCTTCAACATGCCAGGGCGCAACCCAGATACAGGGGAACGGTAATTCTGCACCAAAGGATGGATGTTTGTTGCTGGTACACTGAAGAACAGCCGGGCGCAACACTGCGGTTCCATCATCAAACTCTACGATCGGCGGGTTCGTCGTAAAAGAGGCCGTCAGATCTTGCGCATCTGCACCTACCTGGTCGATAAAGGCGCGGATCTTTCGCGCCTGCTCGACTGGCATCACGGGTAAGCATGCATGCGGATGCGTTGTGGGCAGAAGTGGAAGATCGGCGAGCCGTCTGGCAAGCTCCAGTGCAATGCCCTTTCTCCTCTCATGTAAGAGCAGTGTGCTGGCATTTGTGCAACGCACCCCTCCGTCGGCAGCGATCGCCTCAACGAGCGTCTGGAGCAGATGAGAAGGTAGAAGATCTTGCTCCACCAGGATCTTGGAGTGGCCGGGACCACGAACCAGGACATCTCTCTGTCCTTGATAGCGTTCAACGGTTGACTCATTCCCGTAGACAATTGCCAGATCAGCCGCCTCTATCATGCTCTCGACACTGCGATGCGAACACGGCAGGTAGGCTAGATGTCCGGGGTGAAGTCCGGCGAGCAGCAGACTCTGAATGAGACGCAACGGGGTAAAGGGCTCGCGCCGACCAGGGCGAACGGCAACATGATAGCCAAAGGCCAGGGCCTGTATCCAACTAACATGAGTCATCGGGTGGTTCCCAGGCGCAACGACGGCAAGCGTCTTTCCCCTGGGAACCCACAGCGCCGCAATATCAACCTCTGCGATATTCTTTGGAGCGTGAATCGCTCCATGCGGCTTCTGAGCCTGCACTTCACTCTCGATCGCCTGCATAAAAGAAGCCATCTCCGCAAGGCTACGTTGCATGATCGAGAGCGGAAGTCCTGAAACCTGGACACAGTTCCGGCAATACTCCTCGGGGGACTCTCCCGCGACCGTCTCTTCGGCAAATATCCTGCCCGCTCGCTTGATAGCCGCTATCCGTTCCTCCAATGGCTGAGTTGGTGCCGCCATGAGTTCGTTGATAATGCGCGTTAGTAATAAAGGCGGGGTCTGAGAGAGCTCGCTAAACGGTTCGCCTTGAAGCGTGAAGAGCATCTCCCTGTCACGGGAGGTATAGATACCGCCGGGTCGTATGATGGGGATATGTGCCACCTTAATACACTCCCTCAATGACTTGATTGCGCGCACTATCCAGGGTTCCAATACGAGCAAGCCCATCCCATGCAAAACCGGCCACAGGTTTTTGCCGAAGTGCACTATCCCGCTCCAGGACATTTGGGACAAACAGTTCTTTGGTCAATAAGGTCATACGAACCTGCCCAACCTCTCCATAATCCACAAGCTCACCGGGAGATTCTGGTCGTACCACATCAACCAGGCAGTACGGATAAAAAGGCTGAAACACACAGAGCTCTGTATCTTCAGCGACGCGGGGCCGTTGGCAAGCAATCCCCATCAACGTATTCCCATACCAGCCAATAATCTTTGTGTCTGGAAAAAACTCTTCTTCCAGAAGATAGAGTGACTCGGTGCTGATGCTTGTCCCTGCCCAGATCAAGACGCGAATCCGTTTTTGAAAGAGGGCTAAAACCTCTGGACGCTTACAAATAGCCTCTAATACAGGAGGGGTCGCAAAAAGCATGGAAATAGGCTGTGTCTCCAATGCATTGACTGCCTGGCTAATGATATGATCAAGATAGAGTTTTGTGATATCAAGCCGCTGTTGCTGAATACATTTTTTGACCCAGCGAGGATCAAAATCAATATAATAGCAGAGGCTTGAGCGCAAATGAGCCACTAATCCAATCGAGCGACCAACAATATGTGGTCCAGTTGGCCCAATGTGTAGCCAATGTCCCTGCTCAGGAATGCCATGCATCGTGAGCATACTGTTGATCCAATCGATCCCCCGTCTCCGAGAGGTACTTTCAATAATCCGTTTAGGAGAGCCTGTCGTGCTTCCGCTCTCAAAGACAGAGAACTCCCATGCTTGCTCCTGGCGGCACCCTCTGGGAATCAGGTCTTCTACGGCAATGTGCTTCCATTGGCTGGAAACATCGGGAAACCTGTACAGATCTGCGACGGTACGAATATCCGTAAGCGGATCAAAAGGCAGTTGATCTTTCTGACGCAGCCAGAAAGGGGAGCCTGTCTGTGGCTGAAAATGCCATTGCATCGTCTCACGTACCAGCTCATCTGGTTCAGGAAGAGCATCAAAGGGACGTTCAAATAGAGCACTCATACGTTATTTCCTCACCTATTCTTTGGTCCATCCCTGGCACATCGTTGCCAGTTTCCCTAATCCCTCAGCTTACTTTTCTGTGCTCGAATATGTTCTTCAGCCGTTCGAAACTGTGTGCGTTGATCTGCCGTCACCTCCTGCCCTAACGCATATTTGAACGCGGCGGATTGAATAGCACGAGGAGGACAGCCCTCAACATACACGCCTGCATCTCGATGTTGATACGTACAATTGCCAATCAAGACCACTCGCCCTTTCACCTCGGGCAATGTCTCCATAGGGCCCGAGATGATCGTCAATTCTCCATCATAGGCCTGCAATTCGGGCTCTAGCATCAGAAGCGATCCAGCAATATAGCGTTGACACTGGATGCAGGCGTGCTGAGCATAAATGTGGATCCCCTCTCGTGGCGATTGAACCGTATACGGAGGATGATTCAACGTAAAAGCGACGTCAGCGGGGCGCAGGCCGACCACAGTGATCTCATTCAGATCAATGGTGCCCAGGCCCCTATTGTGGGCGATGCGCAAATATTCGACCTCAAAGGGATCGTAACCGGCAACGGTGCTCATGACCGCATCGATGGAGACAGCGCTGGTGGAGGCAGAAAGAAGGCCAACCTCACGTGCGACTCCATTGATTGGATAGTTGCCTTCAATCACGGTGGTTGCATCTGTGATCACCAGATCCTGGTGCCGTAAGAGATTCAGATCAACAATCGATTCTTCCACACCTACGGTATGCACGATCCTGGTAGTATAGCCAGGAAACATGCCAATCAGATTTTTCATGGCATTTGTCACCAGAACACCTGCATGCGCACGCAATTGTGGAATACCAATGAAATAATCGCAATCAAGAATGATCTCCGGAAAAGCAACCGGGACACGCAAAGAGGTCGCTCCCTCAATCGCGGCCACACGCAGTGAGCAATCGTCAAAGCTCATCACTGTGGCATAGCGGTGAATATCCGTGTCTTTCAGCAGCGTATAGATATTTCTGGTCCGCTCTGCCACGGTAACCTTTGCCCCTTTTGCCGCTACCAGACGAGCAACTGCGCAGACAAGCTCAGGATGACTCTGAAAACCAGGCTTCACCTGAAACATATTGGGTTTTATGACTACACGCATGCCAGCCTGGAGCGCATCAAGCGGTGAGCCGAGGAGCGCCAGGAGCTCGTCAGTGGCCTGCGTCAGATCTCGACCAGCCCTTAACAGAGCGACCGTTGCGTTCATAGTGACGCTCTCCCCTGGAAATCTTCAACAAAAATTGCTCGTACGGGTGCCGCCTCTACCCCATCCACTTTTGTTGGCAGGGCAATCAGGTAGCCTGTCGGCTGTTTGATCTGATGCAGATTGGTAATGTACTCAAGAATAGGCACACCTGCACCCAGGAGGCGAAAATGGACCGGCTGTGTCGTGTCCCCCGGCTTGTCCGTAATACAATCTAATCCCACCAGGACCGCCCCATGCTCTACGATCCAATCAGCAGCTGATAAGACTAGATACGGAGGTTTGTCCCAGAAATCAGCGTGCCCCCAGTAATGGTGGTGATAATCGGTTCGAATAATCAGTCGCGAGCCTGCTGTCCATATGCCGTTGAGCGCTTGCTCTAAGTCATCGCCCGTAATCGGTTCACGGGGAGCTTTATGGGAAAGATCGGCAATACAGGTATGCCCAATAAAGGTGTCCAGTGGGATCTGATCTAAGGTCTCTTTCTGCGCGTAGAAGTGTTGCGGTACATCAACATGGGTCGCGTTATGTGCAAAAAGCTCCAGGCGTGTAAATGTTCGACCGGTATGGGCAGGGTCGGTCTCAGGGGTCATGACCGCATAGATGGCTGATTTTGGATACCACTTTGCCTGAAACGACGGCATATCGGCATAGAAACCTTGCGTTATATCAATGAATTGCATGTATCGTCCCTCTTTCTTTGCTATACAGCAAATGAAACACACGTAGAGAAGGAGGTATCCGCAACTTTTTGCGCTTTCTCAATCAGAGCATCGTACTCCTGGAATGACAGTGTCTGTTTTCCATCACTGAGCGCTTTATCCGGTTCCGGATGCACTTCCACCATAATCCCATCTGCGCCAGTTATGAGCGATGCAATTGCCATCGGCGTTACGAGGCTCCGTTGGCCCGTCCCGTGGCTGGGATCGGCAATAATCGGAAGGTGAGAGAGCTCTGGAATAAGCTGAATGGCTGTCAGATCTAAGTGGCGTCCGGCTGACGCTTCAGAGGTACAGATCCCTCTTTCGCAGAGCACCACTTGAAAATTTCCTTCGGACAGGATATATTCTGCGGCTTGCAACCAGATCGTGAGCGTCGCCCAGGGAGATCGTTTCAGCAAGATGGGCTTGCCAGAACGCCCGGCCTCAGCCAGCAATGGAAAATTTTGCATGTTCCGCGCTCCTATCTGAAGCATATCAGCATAGGTAGCCACTAACTCAACATCTTGCGGAGACATCACCTCGGTCACAATGGGCAGACCGGTGAGCGCTCGCGCCTCAGCCAGCAATTTCAGGCCATCATGCTGTAGCCCTTGAAAACTATAGGGAGATGTTCGCGGTTTATAAGCTCCGCCACGCAAGATGTGACACCCATTTTGTGCCAGGTGCGTGGCAGTTGACAGTAATTGATCTCGACTTTCAACCGAACAGGGGCCCGCAATCATAACCGGGTGGCCCGCCCCAATTGAGACAGCTCCTACCTGGACAATCGTACGTTGAGCCCCCAACGCCTTGCTCGCTAAAGGGTAAGGCGTGCTACTATAAACTACTTCAACACTATCGGATCGCTGCTCAATCTCTTCTTTGGGAAGAAAACGCTCTGAGACAATCCAACGGGATCCGGCGAACTCAACATACCTGGCATAGGGAATGTATGCTAAGAGTTGAGTCACATCGCTGCCATTATGGAGCTTAATAATCGTGCTCTGAGACATTCTTTCACCTTCACTTCACAAGTAGATCGTCAAGGAACGACCTATGGGCATTATCTGGCAATTTTTGCACGTAAATCTTTCATTTCTTCACATGGCTCGATCCCCAATTCACCGCTGAGGAAAGCACGAAACCGTTCATATTCTTGAAGAGCTTTGGCCATATTTCCTTGCCTCACATATGCATCTACAATGGCCTTCATGGCTGGTTCAGAATAGGGATCGAAGTAGAGCGCCTCATTGGCATATTCAATCACTCCTTCAAAGTCATGATGCTGATAATGAAACTGAATCAACTTTTGGACTGCATGAGAGTGCACAAATTGATACTGTCGCTGATACGGCAAACACCAATCTTCGTAGGAATCTTCAGGGAGAAGGTCTCGCTGACAGATTCTCATGACGCGCCGATAATGAGATGCCGCCGCAGTCACGTTCCCCGCTTTCTCCAGATCTTTTGCCGATTGAAACAGGTTTTGGACTTCCAGGGTATCAACCCACCATGAATCATCAATCTCAAACCAATAAAAATGGGCGCTATGATGAATAAAGCGCGATGGTTGCCGCGAAGTCAGGGTCGGCTCAAGCAGGCGACGGAGATTATGGAGCGTGACATGAAGGCTACTGACAGAAGATTTAAAGTCGAGATCTGGCCACAACAGATCGATAAGTTGATCAGTTGAATAAATTTTCCCCGGATTCATCAGAAATAGCTTCAACAGCGTTTTGACTTTTTTTCCTCGCCAGTGAGATTGTTCTATTAACTGCCCCTGCCTAAAAAAGAGAAAAGGGCCAAACAGATAGGCTTTATAGTGCAGTGTGTCTTCTTTTCTCTGAAGAGGAACGTGTAGCAAGCTCATAACCAAATCCACCTTCCTGATCTTCTACAAATATCATCACTCAATCTTTCAAAGGTAGAACGTTGTATGACGAGGAACGTCATTTGTGTCACATACACTTCTATACATTTGTCTCTGAAGGCATGATACAGTATGAGCGCTTTACAAACACTTTACTCCACTTTACTTCACACTTTACACGTCATGGTAAAAAAGCTTTTCTTTTTTATTAAAAATATGACTTGACCATTAAGTAATCTGTATGTTAGAATTTTATAGAATGTATTGTTCATGTAGAAACTTTACCGGTTCATTTTATCTATCATGTATTATTCCACTCAACGCTCAATTCTTTCTTCAACAGTTACCGATGGCGAAGAAACAGGTGAACACATGTGAAGAGAGAAAGCTCTTATCATCCAGGCGGCCCTCTATGCTCAACATCGCTTCGCTTGCGCAGCTTGTACAGTTTCTACTCTGTGCTTCTGGATCCGTTCGCACGTAGCCAACAACAGGGCCTGTCCTTAGAAGAAGGAGGTGCTTCAATGGAGCCATCAATCCATCGAAAAAAGCTCGCCTTGCTGGCTTACCCTGTGTATTTCGAGTTACTTGCAGGGGTCATTGCTGGGATTGTGGATACTATCTGGGTCGCAAGGTTGGGAGAACATGCGGTCGCCGCTGTGGCAGTGGCAACGAACTTTGAGAATGTCTTGTTGGGAATTATCTTAATGGTGAGCTCAGGGTCTACGGTCCTTATTTCAGTCTATCTGGGGAAAAAGGATATCCAGGGAGTAAAGAATGTTGTCAAAGGGAGCTGGATCTTATGGGGCATCCTTGCACCGGTGATTGCGGTGAGTGGATTTTTCTTACGAGAACCGATTGCATCCCTCTTCATTGACAAGAATGACGGTCAGACGCTCAAGCTCGCCGTTGATTTTTTCCAAATCTCTTTTCCTGGTGTGCTGGTCTTTTTTGCACAAAATATTTCTGACTCCTTCTTTAAGGGCGATAGTAACACGCGTTTTCCCATGAAAATGGCGATAGTGGCGAACATCTGCATCCTTGTTTTAGATCCACTCTTTATCTATGGCCTGCTTGGCGTTCCACGTCTCGGAGTACAGGGAGCTGCTATCGCTACGCTACTTGGACGTATGATTACCCTGGCGATAAGTCTGTTCTATCTGGGTCGTTCGCGGCTCATACAGATGAGCCGCGCAGTCCACACGACCGGCAAAGCCTTCGCCACTATCAACCAGATCCTGAACTTTGGGCTCCCGATGTCCGGTGATTTCATCTTACGAATGGTTGGCAACATGATATTGATTGGATTGATCGGGAGCTTCGGCGTTGCCAATCTGGCAGGATATGGGATCGGTTCAAAAATCCTGGTGTTTGTCACTATGTCATTTTATGCAATCCGTCAGGCTTCCAGTATTTATACGGCACGCTGTATTGGAACCGGCCACAAAAATGAAATACATTCGATTGGCCGCCAATCGCTCTTCCTGGGATTCTGCCTGGCCGCGTTTGCATCTGCCATACTGGCTCTTTTTGCGACCCAGCTCATCTCTTTATTTATCGCAGACTCCTCTGTTATCGCTGCGGGGACGCTGTATCTCCATTACATGTGCATCTACCTCCTGGCTCTGACCTGTGTGATTAGTCTGGGCGGCGTCTTTCAAGGCGCTGGAAAAAGCCGCTTATTGCTATACGTGACCATCATTGGCATCTCCATACAGATTATCATCGCCTATGGACTCTCGTTCTTTTCCTCATTACACGTCGCTGGTATCTGGATAGCGATTATTGTAGGAACGCTCATTCAAGCGATTGCGGTCATTTTCTTATTCTCTTCCCGAGCATCCTTTCAAGGATTTATCGTAGATCCTGCCCACTAGACCAGGGAGTTGCTGGCTCCCTGCCATAACCGTTGCATCTCTTCGCTGGTGGTCAGTAACTCATCCAACGTTCCTCGGGCTGCGATAACGCCATCCTTGAGGACAATGATCTGGTCTGCACGTTGCAGGACGGCACGACGATGTGTCACAACAAGATAGGTTCTCTCTTTCCTTTGAAAGAGGCGTTCCCAGAGAATGTGTTCGGTCTCGACGTCGAGCGCGCTGGAGAGATCGTCGATGACCAGTAGTTCGGCACCACGCACGAGCATACGAGCAGCAGCTGCACGCTGCACCTGGCCGCCGGAAAGTTTGACGCCACGAGTGCCGACCGATGTCTCCAATCCCGCCTCCAATTGCTGTATATCAGGCTCTAGCACAGCGTCCCATACAGCGGCTGCCAGCGCTTCTGGATCGTTGGGGAGCCCCAGGAGAATGTTCTGTTTAAGTGTCTCGCTGAAGAGACGGGGGACCTGCGCTGTATATGCCGCACGTGGTGGGAGAAAGAAAGATGCAGCATCCTCCACGACGTGATTGTTCCATCGAATCTCGCCCGCATCCAGGGGGAGCAAGCCCAGAAGAGCCTGAAGCAGCGTTGTCTTGCCTGATCCAACCTGTCCCGTTACGACGGTCAGGCTACCCTGGGGCAGGCTCAGGTCTACCGCTTCGATACCATGGCCCGTCTGTGGATAGCGATAGGTCAGACCTTGCGTCTCTACAAGGTTTAAGCGATCACCGGTGTTCCAGACGGGAGTGGATACAACTGGCAGAGGGCCACGCAGGTACAAGGGCGTGGGCTCTACCAGCGCATCGGGTGAAGCATCACCCAGTAATTCACTCATCCGTTGAAAGGCAACTCCCGTCTGTCCGTAGTGAGTCAGAAATTGACCAGCATCGGCTGTAAATTCAGCGATCAGGCTGACGTATGAGACGAACAGAGCAAAGTCACCAACCGTCAGATTACCAGCACGCAGACTACTTGCAGCCACTATCATCATCAGGCCAGAGCCCACGTTGACTGCATTGGCGGTTATAGCATCGAGGATCTGCGTTGCCAGACGATCAGCCAGCATTGCCCGGCGGCGCTGCTCGTTTATGCGACGGAAGCGAACCATGACACGCTCTTCCGCGCCCGCAGCCTGCACTGCCTGGACGCCTGCAAGGATATCACCAATGGCTCCCGTGACCTGGCTGGTTGTCTGACTACTTGCGGCGCGATAGCGTCCTAGAGCGGTACTTGCCCAGCGTGCCAGTAGTGCCACAGCCGCCAGAGGCAGGATGGTAATGAAGGCGATACGTGCATCGATGTGCAGGAGCACCAGGAAAGCGATCAAGGCGATCAGGCCCTGCCCCACAATCTCATCGCTCCAATCTACGCCATCTTCCGCCTGATAGGCATCGTCGCGGAAGCGGCTCATTGCCTCTCCAAGCGAGAAAGGGAATGCAGAAGCGCCCGGGCGTTTTAAGATCTGTCGCAGTAGATTGCGACGTACCAGTGCGCTCATAGTGAAACGCATCAGGATCTCAACAAAGCCCGCACCAAGCAAGAGAGCAGCCTGGACCAGGGCAAGGATCGTCAGCATGACGAGCAGTCCATTGGCGTCGAGTGCCAGATGTGCTCGTCCAGTCAGCGTATCCAGAAACGCCTGGACGATCAGCCCTACCACGAGCGATGATCCACCCAATACTCCCCATAAGAGCGCATGGAGCAGGTAGAGCCAAAACTTATACTGTGCCATCTTCTGGAGAGAGCGCCAGGTGGGAACGACTTTCTTCATCGAGTAACCTCCTCAGCAACTTGTAGTAATTGGGCAAAGCGCGAGTCGGGAGTAGAGGCAAGGAGCTGTCGTGGTCCATACTCACAGACCTGCCCCTGCTCCAGAACAAGCACATCATGAGCATAGGCGATCGTCTCTAGCCGATGTGCGACGATAATGCCTGTGCGCCCTTCGAGTAATTGACGCAATGCATTGTGCACCAGACGATCCGTGGCCGGGTCCAGCCGCGCAGATGCCTCGTCCAGAATGACTAGATCGGGATCAAGCAACAGGACGCGTGCACACGCCAGTATCTGACTCTGGCCAGCCGAAAGACCCACGCCCTCAGAGAAAAGGTGCGTCTCCAGTCCAGCAGGCAGCTCCTGTAACCAGCTAGATAATCCGAGCGTATCCAGCACCTGGCAAATCTGTTCATCAGGGATACGCTCATCAAAAAGGGTCAGATTATCGCGTACACTGGCATGAAAGAGCTGCACTTCCTGAGTGACCAGGGCAATACGCGAGCGCACAGCCCTTAGCTGGACTGAACGGAGATCGACACCACCCAGTCGCACAGAACCAGTCAGCGGATCAGAGAACCGCATGAGGAGTCGCGTCAGTGTCGTTTTCCCACTCCCCGTATGCCCCACGATTCCCAGCACACGACCAGGAGCAAGTGAGACGCTGATATTGCGTAAGATCTGAGCATCTTCTGTATATCCAAATGAGACGTTATCCAATTCCACTCCCAGGGGGCCCGGTGGCAATGCCCTTCCAGGGCCATCAATCACGCGTGGTACTTTCCTTAAAAGAGCCTCTATCCGCACAATACTGGCGTCTGCCTGTTGCAGCTCCTGTATTTCTTTGCGAATCTGTTCAGTTGGTTGACGTAGCATGTTGGTACACTGAAAGATCAGATAGACCGTCCCAATCGTGACCATGCCAGTTTTGAAAAGCACGGCACTGACAGCAAAAGCAGCCACTGTTCCGAGCGCAAACAGCCCCAGGCTGATAGCCGTCATGCCATAGCCCCACATCTGAGCTTTTCGTTTGATCCTGAGCCAGGACCGCATCACTTCAGCACAACGGCGCAACACAAATTCCGTTGCCCCACTGGAGCGGATATCCTGCAATCCGGCCAGATACTCACTTAGAAAGCCAAAGAAATCTGCATTGGCCTGACGATCAGCGGTCCATGATGGGGTGGCGATAGCTCGTATCCACAGGATAGAGAGGAAGGCGGTACCCACAAAGGCGCTCATTACCAGACCAATGCGCCAGTCAACGTAGGACAGTAGCGCAATCACACCGAGCAATAAAAGAACATTTCCCAGCACGGAGACCACAAAGCGCGAGAAGAAGCGAGCCAGCGTCGCGACATCCCCATCTACTCGCTCAATCAACTCACCAGGCGTGTGAGCTGTGTGAAATGCGGCATCCAATCGTAACAGGTGCGCAACAAGGTCGGCACGCAAAGCATTGGTAGCCGTCCAGCTCACCTGTTCCGCCACATACGTTTCGGCAATGGTCAGCCCCTGCCCCAACAGGGCCAGAACCATTGTCAGCACTGCCAACCAGACGAGATTGGAGAGAGCAGCACCAGCGATCGCTTGATCGATGAAGATGCTTGCAACCAGTGGGGTGATGACCTGCACGCCGATGGTGCAACAGAGGATAAACGCCAGCAGCAGCATCCATAGCCACTGCGCTCGCAGATAGTGAGCGAGCAATTGCCCATAGCGTTGTAGTGCCTGCAAAGAGCGCCTCATCTTTTCTTCCTTTTCTTCAAAAATTATGGAGAGATCGTGTTTAGACAGCAGTACACTCGGTATGAGAGGATCGCTAGAAAGCATGAAGAACCTATCAAGCGGTGTAAACGCTGTGGGATAAAGGGGGGGTACTGTTGAAGAGCTTAGCTTACCTGAAGCAGGCAACGAAAAAAAGCCTGAAGAGGCTTAAGTGGGCTGACCTATGAACATGGGAAACAGAAGCTTACAGAAAGAAGGATCGTTTCTGTAGAGACTTCAGAACAAGGGATACAGACACTGAGAAGAGCGATCTGATACTTCGCTCAATCTGATCAGTGGCAAACGCAGCTCACTTTGGCTCGCAGTACCATAAGTGTCTTTGCAGTCATGATAGAAGATACCTCCGAAAAATAAGATATATAGAGTATACTCTCCTTTTCTCTCAAAAGCAAGATACGAACGGCTCATGGCTCATCTCAGAACATCCAATGCAAAGCAAGAAGGGTCTGGCGACTCGAGCGCCCCTGTCTCGAGCGGCCAGACCCTTCTCTCCTGTCAAGTGGTGTCCTGGTTTACGGTCCAGTCAGAACGCAACCGCGTTTGGCGTTATCCCACTCTTTCTGAAGGCGGTACGGATTGCCATTCAGCGTAATATTGGCGCCACTCGAGTTGCCGAAGTTCCAGGCACATTTATCGCCAATCTCTGAACCGCTGCTATCATACCAGGCATTCAGCAAGGGATCAGTGGCCGCTTCGATCTGCTCGTGTGAGGTCACATTGATTGTCTCGTCTGCGGCCTGATCTCCATTGGGGCCATTCCCACCGTTGCAGCTAAAGCTGTAAGCATAGGGCATTGCCGCATAGATAGTGTTGCTGCCAAAGTAGCTGTGATAAGCACAGAAGGCATTGGAGGCACACTGTGAATACGAGCTATCAAAGCAGAGATCCTGACCGGCTTCGGTGAAGACGAAGAAGATATTGTTCACACTTGAGCTCCAGCCATTCACGCTCTGTGCATAACTCACTTCATTCTGGATGTCGCTATCCAATAATGGACTTTCTGGATAGCCACTTGTGTCAACCCAGGCACCTGCAAAGGATGTGTTGCTTGGATATTGACCGGAAGAATTTTTGTACTGCTTATTGTTGTTGTACAGTCCGCTCCCACCAATGTCACCAAAATACCGCTCGATCAGACTGTGATAGGTGGACGATACGTTGCCGGTTGGCTCCCAGAAAATAGCATAGGTATTGGTTGTTCCGGCTTCAACTGCCCCTCCATGATAGGAAAGATTCCCTGCAAGAGGTGCGTATTTCGCGTTCGTTACGACAGATTTTGTACTTCCATCGTGCTGCAAAAAATGAACTTTCTGGAAATGAGCACTGGATGCAGCCGAGGCGCTCAATGGGGTTAAGGCTGAGATGATCAGCAAGAGTAGTGGAAAAGCAAGTACTGTTAATGCTCGTTGTTTCATGCATAACTCCTGAAAGTAAGCTGGATGCCTGAAAAAGAGTGTTGCTAGCCAGCGAATATCGGCTCCTCATCTTTTAAGAGGCATAAAGGTGAAGACCGTTTTATTCAGTGCTATTGATTATAAGTATACATAGAATTATTCATGTACGATTCATTTTATTCTTACTTTACCGATACCCATAGTAAGACAGGGTAGAAGTTCTGCCAATGCTTGGAAGGCAATACAGAGGCATAGTGTTTTACGATAATTCAAGCTGTCTTATACCAAAAATCTTCTCTAAGAATTATGTAAGGCCCTTTTTTATCTCTCTATCTGTATAGTTGAGAGTCGATGGAACACACTGCACAAAGCGCCTATTCCTGTTCGCAGGCACATTGCCGTCTCATTTTTGGGTGTCTGGTTGGTTGTAGGAGGAAAAGTAGTAGAAAGGTTGACAAAAGTAGGATACTAAAAGTAGTATAATAGAAGAAGAATGTCAATGTGGAGAAAGGATTTTCCCTTGATGCATAGCAAAAAACTGTTGCCGTATCTCGCATTCTTGTTCTTAACGCTAGTCCTCCCCTTTTCCTTTGCATCTGCACGAGCACATGCAGCACCACTCTCGCATGCAACTGTTTCTGTTCCATGCTCATCCTCCAATAAATTGAAAATCAATACGGATTCAGGCGATGTCTACTGTTTTCAGCAATCGGGAACAGAGACAGTCAATATCTACAGTCCCAACCATGTGGCCTCAAACTATTGGTCGGGGTACCTGTATTTCTCGTCTGGTGAGCCCATCCTTTTCTGTAATAATGATTCCTGGTATCTTGGACCAGCCGGTCAAACGATCACATCCGTTGTGATTTCGCCTATTATGCTCTGTTGATACGCCTACTATTGTCTTTCCCTTCAAAAGTCATTTATATGATGCCTCGAGCCGTCTTAAGATGGCTCGAGGCATCATGCATTGTGAAAACGAACAGAGAGCCACAATCTTGCAAAGAGCCCATCAGCAACCTTCTAAATATTATGTTTATCTGTCAGGTTGATTACCGGTCATCACAGTATATGTGATGATGAGAAGGATATACTGTCTATGCAGATCGCAATACTTACCGGGGGAAGTCGGGGCGATGTTCAGCCATATGTAGCTTTAGGGAAGGGCTTACAAGATGCCGGGCATATGGTACGTATTCTGTCTTCTGATGACTTTCAGGATGTAGTCACGGACACCGGGCTGGACTTCGTTTCGACTGGGGGTAATGCACAGGCTGTGGCTCAGGAGATCCAGAGTCTGGTGGCACAAGGGAAGACGCTTGAGGTTTTTGCTCAGATGAAGCGAGCCGCCGAAAAACAGGCGGTTCAGGCGACCGAAAGAGGTCTGGCTGCCTGTCAGGGCTCAGACCTGATTCTGGGTGAACTCAGTGGGCTCTCCAGTGGGCGTGCACTCGCAGAAAAATTGGGCATCCCTTTGCTGCTTGCCTATTTAGTACCTTTTACCGCAACCAGTGCATTCCCAAGTCCATTGACGCCAATTCCTCATTCATTTTTCATCGATGATGGTGGCGAGATATAAGCCATCATCTCGCTTTCGCGTCCGATATCCACAAGAGACGATGTAGACACAGACCTCTTACGACCAGACCTTCGCATTCTGAAATTGGACTGTTGACTGCCCTTTATTCACAGCCAGGAGCCCGACTGTGCCTGTATTTGGGATGTTTACTCCCTCGACACTATAGATGAGGTGACGATTGATATACATCTCTATATGGGTCCCATTGACGATGATCCCTAATAGATTGGGGTGATGATAGCCCGTCACCGCAATACCAGGTTTCGTACAATAGGTAGTACAGGGAAATGACGGTGCATTGGTCTGAGGGTGATAAAAGAGAGTGTAATAGCCATTATAGTCCAGGGTAAAATAATACTGCACCCCTTGCTTGTCTCCAAACAGGATGCCTCCAGAGTTTCCATCCAGAATGGTCATCTGGGCTTCAAAAGCAAAGTGGTTTAACGGGAGCGGGGAATGTTTTGCATAACAGGTCTGTGTCACGTTATCAGGATGAGTCACCTGGTAGGCACCATTCTGAAATGTACAATAGGTCTGGTCGTCATCCCACAGTTCAGCACTCTGGTTGGACAGTGAATCGGACCAGATCTGGCTCAGATGGAGTTCTGTGAGCCGACGACTAAAATCAGTATCATCTGAGACGCTCGATGTAGCCACTACTGAAGGTGTCGAGGACTCAGTTGGATTGAACTGTGGGATAGGTGTGGAGGGCTCGGTTGGCTTAAATGGCGGGACAGGTGTCGAAGAAGTGTTTTGAGATGAAGGAGTATGTATCAGCAGGAATAGTCCACCAATGATTGCTACTATAATTGCACCGATGGTAGTGATAATGGCGGCAGCAATTACGCCATTTCTGTCTGGCATTGAGCGTTCTCCTTTCGCGAAAGAGAGAGCTAAGCAAAACATCAATATTCCTATAGAGAATTACGCAGTAAAACGCTTATAGTTGCGTTTAGAGGGGTCAAGACTTACGATATCTTGGGCGGACCTGCGCTGATGCGCGTTCGTATATCATAGGTACGGGTGACACCCTCCAATTCCCACATGCTCTCCAGCCACCAGGTTGCTCCAGCTTCAGCATAGGGACGAACAATCGCGGCTGCACTGGCCGGGTCATCTGGAGGGGTCTCACCCTCTGTGATGACGTCAAACGGTGTCGAGTGAGTACGAAGAGCCTCGATCGCAACTCTACGCTCGTATAATTCTTCCGGCGTTCCCACAATGACGGCTCCATCGAAGCTGGCCGCACGCCGAATCTGGCTCTGCTTCGCACCACCCACTACCCAGATAGGAATGCGAGGATGTTGGTGTGGTTGATGCGTATGCCAACCGATATTTGTCTGCATTTTCTGTAAATGGTAGTAGCGACCCTCGTAGGTAAAGTCGTACAGATCCTTCCCATGCCACCAGTTATCGAGAAGTGTCAGCCCTTCATCAAGGCGCTGCGCCCGTACTTTGTTATCTTGCATGCCAAATTTATCCAGTTCCAGGACACCGAGTCCGGCTGTCAGGATCGCGCGTCCTCCTGAAAGCTGATCGAGGGTTGCAGTTTGTGCAGCTACGTACCAGGGAGATTGCTCCGGAAGCGGCGTCAGCATTGTCCCTAGAGAGATACGTTGCGTGCGCATTGCAATCGCTGTTAATTTGATCCAGGCAGTCATCCAGTCATCTGGGAGAAAAACTCCATCCCAGCCAGCCGCCTCGGCTTCCTGCGCTAATTCAACTACTTCTGGTGCAGTACCTATGAGAATAAAACCATATTTCATGGGGAAAAACTCCTTTTTTTAGAGAGGTCAACTCAACAAGAGGAGTATACACGAGAAACATGACACCTTCTGTCGTATAGGGATGATACAATGAGCCGCAGAGGCATTGAACGATTCTCAATAAATATTCGCCTCTCTCACAAATAATTTCGCTGTGATAAGAGGCATTGCTTTCTGGATTGAAGTTCTAGCATACTTTTCACCAATAGCGAAAGGACTGATCAATTTGACAGAGAACTCAGACTTTCACTCAACATTGCTTCAAGATGAGCAAGACTGGCAGCAGTTGCTGCAATCTGTCGAGCAAATTCACTCCTCTGATCCCTTTCATTGCATCTGGCATATGGGAGATCTCATGTGGACGCGATATAGGAACCAGGCGATAGATCCTCGCAAGCACATCAGACTGTGGAAAAATGCTGCCGGCGAATTGCTGGCTTTTGCCTGGTTTCTTTCCTACGGCACAACTATTCAAGTTGCTCCAGATGCGCGCCAGCAAAAGGTACTCTATGAAGACATCTTGAACTGGGCCGAAGAATACTGGCTTACAACCTTCGCTGATCAACCACAACGACGCAATCTCTGGTGTTACGCGTTTGATGATGATTCTTTCCTGCAAGAAGCCCTGTTTCAACATGGCTTTCAACGTGGAGAGGATTGTCAATTGCTTTTCTTTCAGGAGCTTTCTACTGAGTTAGCGAGATCCGAACTTCCTATAGGATGGACTATTCGTCCGTTGAGAAACACTCAGGAGTATACTCGCCGAATAGAGATTGAGTTTGCAGCCTGGGGAATCGGCCAATCATTCGAGGATTATCAGAGGATGCGAGCAGTTCCCGAATATCTTCCCGAACTTGACCTTGGCGTGTTTGATACAGAGGACACAATGCTGGCTTATACTACTATTTGGCTGGATGGTCAGGGCAGTTGCGGCTATTTTGAGCCTGTGACAGTTCATCCCACAGCACAGCGCCAGGGGATTGGTCGTATGCTTTTACAGGAAGGGCTCTATCAACTCAAGAACCAGGGAGCCAGATACGCGCGTGTGTGTCCACCTGATGATAACGAAGGGGCAAAAAAACTCTATGCTTCAGTTGGTTTTGTCAGGCACAATCAGACTTGGATCTGGGGGAAACAGTTAAGAAGAGTGGAAGAAAGCATCGGAAACTGAAGGACTTACGATTACTATTCTGTAGGTGGTTGGCAGACATGTATACATGTATAGTTTGTCCTATTAAAAATACGACCAGGAATCCACGCGTCTGGACGCGTATCGCTACAATATATTGAAATGTCTGCTCTTTATTCAGTATGCATCTCCTCTACTCCCTGCTCTTTTCGAAAAAGGCAGGATAGGCATCGTTGTGCCCCGTTTCAAGGGGAGAAGACATTCCAATGCAAAGGCCAGCAACATCTGGATGCACTGGTATTGCAACCACAATCCCTTGACACTACTCAGGTAGACACCGCTCTGTTTGTAGATTTCTTAGCGAACGGCTTTCATCGCCGTCTCTTGCATTGTTTTGTGGGGTCAACACAAGCCGCACCTGGTCGCTAGAGGCTCTCCTCAAACAGACTCGTCCCCCATCGCCGCAGACGCTGATTGACGCTTTAGAATATTGTTGTTTGTGGCACATTGCTTTTGAACACCCAACAATGCAGGTATGGCAAAGACATCCACGGCTAGCCCCGCTCAATAATCTTGGCTGGACCTTTGAATGGGTGATCCAGGCTCTCCTGGAACGAGAGTATAGTGCACTTGTACGACGCCACGTCCATTTGGGTGAGATTGCGGCACTCGGTGAAATTGATATTCTTGCTCTTCTTCCAGATCGGAGATCGCTCCTGATCGAGTGCAAGTCAAGCTCTAAAGGACTCACCAATCTTCAAATAGACCGTTTTGTTGCCAAAGCTCGGGGATTTCCTGGAGCTTGTTCCTTGTTTCTTTTTTGTTTACCCCCATCAGCATACGCAGTTTTGTATGTATTTCGGCTATAAAAAATGATTTATTTTCATATTTCTCCTTCTTCTTTAAGGCTCATAGTGAAAGTGAGGCGTGAATGCCTTATAATAAAAGGAAGGATGAACGCTGAAAAAAGCGAGAAGAAAGAACAGCGTACATAATCACCCGATACGAGTCTCACATCGACAGGAGGGCCCCAGTGAGTAAATCAATCTCTGTCTTCTATTGCTATGCTCGCGAAGACGAGAAGTTGCAAAGGGAACTTGAGAAGCATTTGCGTCCTTTCGAGCGAATCAATCATATCATAGGATGGTCTGATCAAAATATCGAACCAGGTGCAGCACGGCAAGAAGAAATTGAGAAGCATCTTAGTGGTGCTGACCTTGTTCTGTTACTCATCAGTGCTGATTTTCTCAATTCTGAGGACTGCCAGAGGGAAATGAAGCAGGCGCTTCAAAGACATAGGCAAGGTGATGTACGCGTTATTCCCATCATTCTCCGACACTGCATATGGTGCTTGCCTCCTCTTTCCGACCTTCAAGCATTGCCTACAGATGGAAAACCTATCACCCAATGGTCTGATAAAGACGAAGCGTTCCTAGATACGGTACATGGAATCGCAATGATACTCGTTGAAGAAGGAGTACTATCACCGCAGGAAGCCAGGATGTTGGATCTAAGTGATCAGCCGACAACTCCATTGCCATCGGGGGAATTACAGAGGTGCTATCTGGAGCAGGTTAAGCGCAATACAGAACGGACGCCGCTCAAAGTCATTCCGACAGGTTTGATTTCGCCGAAGGCCCCCCTGGCTGAGATCTATATCCCACCGCGTTTTTATGCAAACCGAGCGCGAGTGGACTTTCCCGTACCCGATCAGGAACTGGATCGCTATCGCGAATCGCTCAAGAGAGGTATTTTGTCGCTGGACCTGGAACGAGTGGTGCTGGAAGCTGAGAAAAACTGGCAATATGACTTGAAAGCTAGCCATCCAGTGGGTCTGGATGTAGTCTGGGAACAATTAAACTCACACCATGTGGTCGTCATTCAGGGCTATCCAGGGATGGGCAAGAGCACCCTGATGGAGCGATTAGCTCTGCACATGGCGGTACGCGGCTTGGGCCTGCCTGATCCAGATATGCCAGAACACGAAAAACTCACACCGAATCTGATCCCTGTCATGCTGAGGTTAGGCCAGTATGCCAACGAGGCGTTCCCTCAAAAGAGCACTTCAGTGGGTATGGGTGTGGATGGGAAGAGCAAAGAAGGGCAGGCGAAGGAGGTACTCTCACTGCTTATTTACTTGCTGCGTAAGATGGCAAATATGGACCTGCCGAGCTTAGCCGATTTTATGCGGCAAAAGTTGCACGACGGCGCTTGTCTGGTGTTGCTGGATGGCCTTGACGAAGTGAGCGATCCGGTACAACGTGAGGAGGTACAGGAAGAGATCAAGAGGTTTGTCAAGGGATATTGTTCTCGCTGCTATTTTATTATTACCTCTCGCGTGGCTGGTTATGATCAGGCAGCCTTCCCTGATTATCCCCATTTTACCTTAGCTGCATTGGGTTACAAAGAGATTAAGTATTTCCTGCCACGCTGGTGCCAGGCCAATCGTGAGGGAGAGTTTCATGTGTCAGAGGTCAGTTCCGCACAGATTGAGGAGGAAGTAAAAGTGCGTGCGCAGGAACTACAAGCAGCCATTGAAAGCAATGAGGAGGTACGTAAACTGGCTGAAAATCCACTGATGTTAACCCTCCTACTGGTTATGCAGCAGAACCGTATTGCCCTTCCTCGACAGCGTGTAGAACTCTATGATACGATCACGAAGATCCTGCTTAATAAGTCAGAAATTACCGAGTCTCAGGCCATTGAATGCCTGGGTCCGTTGGCTTTTGAGATGCAAGAGGCGAACAGCGATTTTGTGCGTCAGAGCGAAGTTGAGAGGAGGCTGATGGAAGTGATTGGTCGTAAGAGTGATACTGATGATAAAGTACGAGCAGAAGCAATACAATTCTTGTGGCGGGTCCGCGTGCGTGGCGGTCTCTTTGTCTCGCGAGTCAGCGACTATCTGGGTTTTATGCATCGCACCTTCCAAGAATATTTTGCTGCACGTCATATTATCAACACCATGCAGACCGACCAGGATCGCAGGATCAATGAACTGGTCCAGCTCGCTTGCCGCCAAGATGCTCTTTGGCGTGAACCTTTTCTGTTAGCTGTAGCCTATTTGAGCTATCACAACGACGAACATATTGCCAGCGCGATTCTGCGCGTGCTACTCGTTGAGTCTGCGAATAGGACACTTGAACAGCAGGTTTCTGCGCTCGTGCTAGCGACCGAAGCCATCATCGAGGCTAGACCACTGACTATCCAACAAGAATTGCAGACACAGACAGCAGAGCTATTGCTGACCTGCTATGAGCGAACGTCGCGCACGCCCGATAACGCAAGTACCGCAAGCAAAAAGATTGAAAATGTCATATTGCGTTGGTTGCTCAGCTTGCCCAAAGAAGCTTATCGCCTGCCACTCCTTCGTGTCATTTCCCAAGCCATCAAGGATACGCAGCAGACAAATCGCCAGCGTAACGTTCTGACTTTGCTCACTATCATAGCTAAACAGTTGGAGCCGTGTTCCCCCGTCGTTTTTGCTGCGCTCATCCCGCCATTACTCGCACTCACAGGCCTCCCTGCAATCGGACCCTATAAACCATCTGTCGATCTGACCGTCTCAGCCGACTTTGATGTGGCTGATCTCGCTTTGAGTGCCCTCTCCTTCTTGGGCAAGCGCGGCCCATCGGGTCTGTATCTGGTAACTGTGCAACAATACTTCAAAGAACATCCAGAGCAATTTCGCTTGCTTGCACGTTGCTCACTGGAATGCGGAACGCTGATTACGCCAGTCATAATCCCTCTGTCAGAGAAGAACTACCAGCAGCATGTAACTGCAATCAGGCAATGGATGGGCTTATCGCGTGATTGCACGGATGAAAACATTGATGCTTGGCTCTCTATTGAGCAGGCACTCTTAGAGTGTGCCGAAGGAGTGCGTTATCCTGCCGCAATGCATCTTCTGGAGATGTTGAGATGTACCGGAAAACAGGGTGGACAGCCGTGGTCAGAGATATGGCAAACCTATTTGCAGGAACAATTGAACACCGCGAACTATATCAACTATCAGGAAGTGGCCCTGCTATGGAACCATCTTTTCTGGAGGCAATCACAGCCCCTTGCAGATACTATTCTAAAGCACTATACTTCTTATAATAAAACAAAAGCAAGATATGCGTGCAGATTTATAGCATATCTTATAGGTAATGCGAGACATTTTCGATACTTTGCTGAAGCAGGTGACCAAAAATGCACTCTAACATATAGGCGGTTAGGAGATCTAAGCAAACTAAGAGGTATTACAGAATATTTTACTGATTACAGAAACTTCATATATTTGAAACGTTTTAGAGAACTATTACATTATGGAGAATTCGACTATCTAGAATATTTAATTGGTTCTTGGTATGCAGAACGTTTAAGTTGTTTAGAGAGTTTAGTGTTTACAAAAGATCTTATAAGAACCGCCCAGAATCGTTTGCGTGTTTCTGCCCGAGCAGAGAAGATCGATAATTTAACGATTCTCCGAGAGTGGTTATTGGAGGTTCAAGCGAACCTTGACCTTGAAAAAGGGAATGAAGATGAAATAAGAACTATAGCATATACTGCAGTGCATGAAATTAAAAACACAAAAAACGATAAAATCGTTCAAAAAGCTGCATTGTATATCTTGCAAGCACTTCCAGCGCATACTCATGCTGGTATTGTTCTGATAGGGGAGATACTCGATGGAACGCAGAACCAGCAAATCTGGAATGCCTGCGTTCATTCACTGCGCTCTGCTGATCCGATTGATAAAGCTGCGCGGCAGGCGTTGGAAAAGGTGAGAAAGAGGCTCAAAAGGGGGAGTGCTACAAGTAAACGCTCCTTTTAGAACAAAAATATGCTAATACGCATTTCAAACGAGCCTTAGGGGAACCTCTATTGCAGTATTGAGATTGGTGAGAGCCTTGATAATAGCCTGGCGCTTTAACCGAGTTACAGATCAGTGTGTTATCGCAGGCCAGAGCAATGCTATCGATGTATGATTATATCTAGAGATCTCTATTGTTCATGAAGGTTTGCCCATTTCCCTTTCCGGCGGATGGTATGCACCTGCTGAAAACCAACCGCTTCGTAGGCGCGTAGAGCAGGGATGAAAGAGAGATTCGTTTCGACAAATGCGCGTCTGGCTCCCTGCTCTTTAAAACGCCGGAGCATCTCTAAAAGCAAGACGCGACCGAAGCCGTATTGATGAAAGTGTGGGTGGACACCCAGTGGCTCAATCTGTCCAGCCTGATGATCTGCGTCAAACCAGCCTACGCAGAAACCTACCAGTGAACCATCAGGTGCACTAATCACCAGATCCAGCTCTGGTCGGTACTGGGGAGTTTGCAACGTTCGCGCCCTCCACTCAGGCGTCATCGAGGTACTCTCGAAAGCTGCACGATGGAGCTCAGCATAGGCAGCTACCTCCTCGACGCCCCTGAGAGGACGAAGCGTAAAACCATCAGGCAATGCTGGAATCTGCGCAAGGGTATCAAGAGTATGCTGGAAAAGAACATAGCTATCATCTGCTTCGAGCAGAAAGCCATGCGCCTCTACCAATTGACGACGTGTGTCGTCATCGTCTCGGAACTCCACACAGTAGGAAAGCGGATAGCCACGCTCAACGTCCCGTTCATGCATCCGTTCTTCTGCCCACGCAAAGATTGCTGCTTCAACTTCCTGCTCGGTGGGACCAGGGAGAATAAAGAAATCAAGGGCCGCCCAATAGTATTGCCAGGCTGCAAAGCCAACAATCCGTCCCTGCGTATCCTGCCAGAAAGCGCCATCACGTCCCTCGTTGATAATCGGAGCACTGATGCGCCAGGAGATATCGAGCACGTGGCGGTTCTGCAAGGGAAACGTGCGGACAAAGTCACACACTTGAACCATTGCATCCTTGCCATGAAAAGGATAACGAATAATACTACCTGCCATAACCCTTCGGCCTCCAATCTAACATCGAACAGCTACTTGATTTATTCTAAAAATGCAAATATAATCTACCACACCGGTAAATATACCGTCAAGATCTTTTGAATATTTTGTGCACAAATCGTGATTTTCAGGACTCTAACATGCGTAAAGATGAAGAGAATGTTTGAACAGGAGAAAATGACTGTGAAGCAGGTCAAAAGAAAAGTGTTTGCATACATCACCCATCAGCAGAAATTGCTCGTCTTCAGTCATCCGCACGCGCCAGAAGCAGGGATACAGGTTCCTGCAGGGACTATTGAGGAGGGAGAGACACCAGAACAGGCCGTTTTACGCGAAGCATTTGAAGAGACTGGCTTGACTCACCTTATTTTACATGGATTTCTTGGTGAACAGGAACGTGATATGGCAGATTTTGGACGCGAAGAGATTCATCAGCGTTATTTTTATCACCTCTTGTATCAAGGGCAGCCGCCAGCAGTATGGCAACATACAGAACACTTCTCTTCTACTTCTCGCGATCCGCATATTTTTGAGTTCTTTTGGGCCACCTTGCCTGATCAGGTGCCAACCTTAATCGCGGACCACGGTCTTCTCCTTCCTCAACTGATAGAACGTCTCCAGTACGAACCCATGGAGTATGGTATAGCGAAATAGTATGCTGGTCAGCTGGCACTCTTCTTTCATCAGCTGACCAGCATATCAGAGAGTTTTAAGGAGTGATACTATGGCAGAAACCTACCAAAACGGCTTCGCCGAGGTCAATGGCACACGGCTCGCCTATGAGGTAGCAGGCACAGGCCATCCACTTATCCTCATTCACGGTGGGCTCGTCCATAGAAGATTATGGGACGAGCAATTCCCTGTGTTTGCGCAACACTATCGGGTTATTCGTTTCGACATTCGTGGTTTCGGAGACTCAGCCCCTTCCGAGACGCCACCCTACTTTTTTGAGGAGGATATCCATAGCCTGCTCAGGTTTCTTGGAGTCGAGAAGACCCAATTCGACCTTCCCACTTTATTCACCGATAGATATATACATTTATCTGGACTTCTGCTAAAATACCTGAGCAGACATGAAATGTACAGATTCGAGCACAAAAAGAGGACCAATGTCTGCTAATACACGCCAAAATCAGGCAAAAAGCACTTTTGCTAATACTGGCAAGGAGCGTGAAGCATGGCACGAAAAGCACAACCGATGCTCTCAGAAAGTGGTCAGCAGGCTCTCGATCAGTATAGGCAGGTGCTTCAACAATTCGAGGATATCTCACTAGTCACTATTTGCAATTCCCTCAGCGACCTGCGCCAGTTTATCGCCTGGTATGAAGACTCTTGGTGTGGCGAACAAGAGGAACGCAATTTTACGCCACAAGCGGTGGCTCCGCCGCTGCTCATCCGCTATCGGGAGTATCTCCAAATCTCACTTGGCCTCAAATCGTCATCAGTGAATCGAACCCTGATGAGCCTGAAACAGTATTTCGCCTGGGCCAGAACAACGCAGCTCATTCAGTCTGATCCTGCTGCTCTCATCAAATTCGTGCCCAAAGAAGCATCTCCTCCTCGACATTTGAGCAATGAGGATGAAGAGGCGTTGGTTGCTGCAGTCAATGCTGTAGGAACACTTCGAGATCAAACCATCGTCACTCTTCTGCTGCATACTGGCTTACGTGTGCAAGAACTTTGTACCTTAACGCGCCAGCAGATCCATCTGGGCAAGCGAAACGGAACGCTGCGGATTGTAGGCAAACGCAAGAACGTGCGTGAGGTTCCGCTTAATACCACCGCACGATCTATCTTAAACCAGTATCTGGAAACCCTTTGCCAGGACTGCCAGTATCTCTTTCCTTCGGAAAAAACGCACCGTTCGCTGACGGGACGGGCGCTGGGACACTTGGTGACGAAATACGCCACGCAGGCTCAGATCGCTGCTCTCAGTCCCCATGACCTACGTCATCGCTTTGGCTATCGGATGGCAGAATTCGTTTCCCGTCATCGTCTGGCCCAAATCATGGGACATGACTCGCTGGATACACGATGCTCTATATTCGTGGAACCAAGCAGGATCTGCAACAGGATGTGGAGAAAATCGCATGGATATAACCACTGAAGGCGCTACTCCCTCTTCACCACAAAATGATCTTGAGAAAACAAGCGAAAGTAAAATACAGAAACCCATTAAAATTTTTTTCTGTTATGCCCATGAAGATGAGCTTTTGCTACAAAAACTCCAAAAACAGTTAGGGGCGCTAAGAAAACTGGGACTTCTTGATTTCTGGCACGATCGTGACATTAGCGCAGGAACCAATTGGCAACAAGAAATTAATCAGCAATTAGACGAGGCTCAGATTATTCTTCTTTTAGTAAGTCCTGATTTTGTCAACTCGGATTATTGTTACAGTACAGAAATGGAACAGGCCTTAGAGAGACATCGCCAGGGAACAAACTATGTTATTCCTATTATTCTCCGCCCCGTCCATTGGCAAGGAACCCCTTTTAGTCACCTTCAAGTACTTCCAACGGATGCCAAACCCCTTTCTGGATGGTCTAACTTAGATGAAGCATTCTTTGATGTAGCCGAAGGAATCAAAAAAGTAGTTGAAGCTTTTCTAAAAGAAGAAAAAACTCAGGATGGCAAACAGATCCGTACAAATAAACCAGATGTTCAGATTGTTCACCCTCATAAGATTAAGATACCCGCATCATTTTTCATGCCTCGTTTTGGTCTTCGTAACATATTTTTTATACTCTTCTGTCTTTTCCTGGTTATAGGAAATAATATAGCCTGGTTTTTTGTAACACAGCAGGATCAACTACGCGCGTCCTTGAGATCAACGGCTGCAGCAAATACGTATTGGGCAGTAACTGCTAGAAGAGGAGTAGATTTTGGCTTTAATGCTGCCCATACCCGTTTAAATCCCTATGAGCAAATTATCAATACTATGAATGCGATTCATCTTGCTCCGCTGTGGTCTTATCACACAGGCAATTCTATTTACTCTGAGTCAGCAGTAATCAACAGCACCATTTATATTGGATCTCGTGACGGCAAGCTCTATGCTTTCGATGCCTCCTGTTCTAGTGCCTGTCAGCCCCTCTGGTCCTATCAAACAGGTGGCCCTATCTTTTCCTCGCCAGCGGTTGCGGGTGGTATGGTCTATATTGGATCTCGTGACGGCAAGCTCTATGCTTTCGATGCCTCCTGTTCTAGTGCCTGTCAGCCCCTCTGGTCCTATCAAACAAATGATTGGGTCGATTCCTCACCAACAGTAGCTAACGATATGGTCTATATCGGCTCGAATGACAACAGGCTCTATGCTTTCGATGCCTCCTGTTCTAGTGCCTGTCAGCCCCTCTGGTCCTATCAAACAAACGGTTGGATTGATTCCTCACCAGCAGTAGCTGGTGGTATAGTCTACATTAGCTCCTTTGACGGCAACGTCTACGCTTTTGATGCAACCTGCCGCAAGACTTGTCGGCCTCTCTGGTCTTATTCAAGAGGCAGAGCTCTCGTTGCCTCACCAGCAGTAGCCGATGGCATGGTCTACATTGGCTCCGAAACTGGTGAGTTCTATGCTTTCAGTGCTGCTTGTCGCAATTCCTGTCAGCCCCTCTGGATTTACACGGGAAATAAGCCATTTGGGTCTTCACCAGCAGTGGCCAATGGAATAGTTTATGTTGGCTCTGATAATGGCAAGTTTTATGCTTTTGACGCTGCTTGTCATAATCCCTGTTCACCCCTTTGGTCCTATCAAACAGATGGCTCTGTCTATTCTTCACCAGCAGTAGCTAACAACGTAGTCTATGTCGGCTCTCGCGATGGGAAACTGTATGCTTTCGATGCTGCTTGTCGCAATTCCTGTCAGCCTCTCTGGTCTGAGCAAATCGCTAGCTCTATTGACTCCGCACCGACAGTGGCAAATGGTATGGTTTATATTGGAACTTATAATGGTGATCTCTATACGCTAGGGCTTACCGCATAGCCCCAGATCACTCACCTGCCAGGCCATACAGCAACAAGATATGCTTAGCAAGAAACGGTTCTACCGAAATATGGCTTCTATAGCTTCTTTGGGCTATTTTCCTATTCCAACTTTTTGTTCTAAGTATGGGCAAACCTCGATCTCTCACAATCTCGGAACAAGAGGTATGCTTTATGAAAGTTATCCATAAGCCCCACGAGGGGGATTATGTCCCGTATACCATTCAGTATCTGGATCTCTTACCCAATGATGGCCTTGTCCTCCAGCACATGTTCGACATTTTGCCAATACTCAAAGCACTCATTTTGCCCCTCTCCAACGAACAACTGACGAGGCGGTGCACACCAGGAGAGTGGACCATCAAAGAAATCCTCGTACACATGAGCGATGACGAGCGCATTCTCGTGAATCGCGCGCTGCGGGTTGCTCGCAACGACCTAACTCCTTTGCTTGGCTTCGACCCGGATCTCTATGCCGCGCATTCAGGGGCAAACGAGCGTAGCATTGAGGATATTCTTGAGGAAGTGGCTGCCGTTCGCAGAGCAACAATTGCACTTCTCAACAGTTTTGATGAAGAGGCACTGGAGCGTGCGAGCGTCATGAGGGATCATCGCGTCACCGTTCGGGCCTTTGTGTACCACATTGCTGGCCACTTTCTCCTCCATATCAACAGTATTCGGGACAATTATCTCCAGGCATGATGCCAACCACAAAACAAGGCTGAATTGTTGTGTTTCTTAGGAGATGTCCCGAAAAAGTGTCATGGAAAGGCCGATAGTAAATTTCAAACAGGAGAGTCGGCCAGTGAAATGGTACTTAGCTCTGGTCCATTGGTAAAAGTATTTGCTCCAACCGATCTACCAGGTAGTCGATGCGATCTACTACCTGAAGCAGTTGCTGAGAAGATGCATACTTGAGGTAGCCTGGCCATTGAACTAGCCAGGACCGCACTTCAATAATATCCAGCACCTCTCTGAACTTGCTCGTGGAGAGGTGCTGTCTCATGTGTGACTCTATCTGTTTCTGGTACGTCTTGATCATCGCCTCATAGGGTACTGTGCCTCCTGCGTGGAAAGCTCGTTGAAAGAAAAAAGAGAGATCGCTTAATCTGTAGATTCCAGAATGAAGTGAAGAGGCAGAAACGTCTATTTTTCCGTTTGCCATAATATTCGGTCTATAGGCCCGTCTTGGGACTTTGACTTGATATACTCATAAGATTGTTGCACGATTTGCTCAAGGATTGGCAGCTCTACATCGCTGAGCCGCTTGATGTACACACAATATCCGGTAGTGGTATATTTCCCTAGCTTGGCCAGCAATTCCGAGTAGCGTGCCGTACCATCCATAAGATAAACGGTGATCTTTCCTTTTCTTGGATAAAAGCCAAGAACATGACTGTCGCCTTCGCGCCCACTGTCGTATCTGTAATGGTAGGTATCAAACCCAAGGGTACCTACATTCAACAGCTTTGGCTCATGCCCACTTATTCGTTGCATCATTTCAATCAGCACGTGACTCTCTTTTTGCGTTTGCTCGTCGAGTGAGGCAATATAATCTTCTACTGAACTATAATGTTGAGCAAGAATGTTGTCCATACTCCAAGTCTCTCCCGTTCTCCTACGAATGTATACTATCTGCGCCCAACAGCCCAATTCTCAAGCCATTTTATAGAAGTCTGCAAGGTCGATTCCCTTATTTACGTCTAGTCCAATTCGAGCGTTACACCTCCAAACCCTTTGACGTTTCAATCTTCTGATCTACGTGTAGCATCACGACCGTCGCACTGATCAGATACCAGGCTATGGGACCAACCAACAGCACTATCCGATTGGTCCACCCATCATTAGGAGAACGAGAATTGACGTTCCCCACAAAGTTTCCGACAAGAGCCGGGGTGATAAGATAGACCAGACTTACAATCGGAAATACTGTCATAAGAAGACCAATGATCAGACAGTACCACCCGTACGCGCGCCACCTGCGAGTAAAGACGAGCTTCACGCCTAAGACCAACGATGCAATGGCAAGAAAAAGGAAGATGATGATGGGGGATAACTGATGTAGAATCGCATGCACAGTATTTTGTGGTGTCAGGTAGGGGTTCGGAACAAACAGACCGGCTATGATCCATCCTAGATGAGAGAGTACAAGGAATATGCCAACAATGGAGATCCAGACTCGCCCAACGATTGGGCGCATACAGAGGATGTAGCCCACCGTGAAGACGATGAGCAAGAGACCGAAAATGATGAAATTGGTTTGCTGAATCCAGCCGTTGACTCCTACCTCCAGGTAGCTGATCGCCTCATCGGCTGCCGAATACCCCGACTTGAAGAGACCATCGATTATAATAACTGCTGCGAAAAGAATTGGTGCAATAATTCCAGCCCATAAGAGTCGGTGCTGGATACCTCTGACAGTAATGGATATGGAAGGCGTTAGACGAGATGACATCTTAGACTTCTCCTCTCAAAGCTTGATGCTTGCCTCATGAGACTCAAGCAATTTTCTGCCTTTGAAATACTCTATTTCATAAATGGAGTATACCATATCCGATAGAGCGTTTTCTATCCCAATTTACCACCTCTGTCCTACAGCGCGTGAAACACACATTGGCAGAGCAGGGAGAAGCCCGCTCTGCCATACATCGTCCTATTGAGCAGTTTGAGCTTGTTCACTTGACCTTCCACGGGAACGCTACCAGGCGATCTGTCCATTGGCCCCAAAGAAACCACCAGTAGGTCCATCAGCTGGCAGGGTTGCATAGGATACAGGTGCTTTTGCACCCTGCTCGGTCGTGAGATGGCCACTGTGTCCGTTGAGGTCTGTAGCGACATAGCCAGGGCTGACCGAGTTGATCTTGATGGGCGTGTCTTGCAGCTCTTTAGCGAAGAAGACAGTGAGAGCGTTCAGGGCTGTTTTGGAAGCATTGTAGGCGAGAGTGGGTGGCATTCGTGAAATGGCCGAGCTGGCATCGCTGTTGATAGCCAGAGAACCCATCTCGCTCGATACATTTACAATGCGCCCGGCCTGGGAGCGGCGCAGCAGGGGAAGCATGGCTTTGGTAACAGCGAAGACGCCGAAGACATTGGTGGCGAACGTCTTCTGCAAATCTTCAAACGAGAGCTGACTGGGTGGGGTGCTCCATTCTTGAACGGCGATAGCCGCATTGTTCACCAGAATATCCAGCCGCCCACAGGTCTGCTCAATGAAAGCTGCGGCAGCATTAATGCTGGCTTGATCGGTTACGTCGAGATGAACGACAGTGGCGTCTATCTTCTCGGCACGCAATTTCTGAATGGCGGCCTCTCCTCGGTCCAGGTCACGTACACCAACAAGGATGGTGATGTCCTGGATGCCCAACTGACGTGCGATCTCAAAACCGATCCCTTTGTTTGCTCCGGTAACGAGTGCGGTCTTTTTTCCCTCTGACATATGATTTCCTTTCAACTTTTGACAGTGTTTGTTAGCACTGGGGTACCTTCACCCCTTGCAAGCAAGGGAGTGGTGCTGTATGATGGGTTCAGCAACAGCGCAGCCAGGGTGCTGGCCAGCCAACTGCATCGCGCCATACCCCATACGCGCGACTACCAGATCCTCGACCATTGGGAAGGTTCCAGCCACCGTAGCCGACAGATGAGGAGAGCCATTCGCTGAACGCGATCACAGAGCACTACTGTTTCTCTTTCTCTTGTCGAAACGACGACCATCACAAGATGTGATACATAGAGGAGTATCACATGAAGGTTCTACGAGGACCAGAGTCTCTTTATCGTATGATGGAGACTGATAGGATAAGGAGCAAGAAAGCTGATGAGCGACGAACAACGCAGACGCGATTTTGCGGATTTTCTCCGTACGCGGCGTCTGCGCCTTTCGCCTGAAGAGGTTGGGTTGGCGCGTGGTGGGAGGCGTCGCACCCCAGGATTGCGACGAGAAGAGGTAGCCGAGCGAGCGAATGTGGGTGTTTCCTGGTATACCCTGTTAGAGCAAGGGCGCGATGTGAACCCGTCACGGGAGGTGCTCCAGAGCATTGCTGATGCGTTACAGCTCACACCTGACGAACGGCAACATCTTTTCTTCTTTGCCAATCAGCCCTACCTCATCGAGACCGCTCCATCCGATGAACTGGTAAGCCCTGCGTTACGTCGTGTGCTTGATGCGCTCACCCCTACTCCAGCGTACATCATCGATCGCCGTTGGAATTATCTCGCCTGGAATGCTACGGCTTCACAGATCTTTTTACGGACGGAGATGGCGCCTCCATATGAATATAATGTCATCTGGCGCATTTTTACTGATCCAGAGATTCGTCTTCTCAACAAAGAGCCCACCTGGGAGCAAGTTGCATTGCAAGTGATGGAGGAATTTCGTGCTGAGAGTGCTCGTTATGCCGATGAGGAATGGTTCAAACGTTTGATCGCTGATTTGCAACGTGTAAGCCCAGAGTTTCGTGCGTGGTGGCCCCATCACAATGTACGTGGGAGAGCCGATGCTCATAAAACTATAGAGCATCCATTGGTAGGATGTCTGATGTTCGAGCACACGACCTTGCAGGTGCCAGCTCAGCCCGAACTTAAAGTTATGATCTACACCCCACTTCCCCAAACGGGCACGTTGAAAAAGCTTCAGCAGTTGATGTTCTCTTGAGCTCGCGAGAGAGGTTTACACATCCGAGACATCTCAGTATATTACTCCATTGGGCTGGAAACATATTAATCTCATCGGCCAATACAGTTTTAGCCATCAATCGGCCCGTTCCCTGGACAATCTCCGACCATTGCGGCTTCCAGACGGAGTCGATCAAGAGACGCGAGAGATAGCCACCGAAGATCACGGTGTGTCCTCTCATTCCTAAGATGAATCTTTCTCGACCTGTCGTGTCGCTCAGCAGTTCATTTCACATAAACTGCTGAGTGTCACAATCGTTGGTTTGTTGCGACAAAGAGATGTATGAAAAAGCAAGTCGTCTCCCTCTGCTGCGAGAGGGGGACGACTTGTATGACTGTGCACGGTAGATCAGCATCGGTCAGGCGTTGTCAACTCGGCGGTACAGCTTGAGGGTGTGGAACCCAATGGTCAAGAGCCAGCCGAGATAGGACACCAGCAGGAAGCGTCCGAACAGGCCGGCAAGCACGCCAGGACCGAATTTACCGTCATGTGGCAGCATGAGCATAAATGCTACCATGGCGAGTAGCATTACTCCGGCGGTGAGAAACAGCCATCGACGAATAGGCCGCCAGGCTGGCTGACGCGCCAGAACGAAACTCAGCACAAGAGCAGCCACCGGCGTATAATCCAGTGAAGCGCCAAAGACATGCATATTCCCGCTCAAGGTCATCGCCGATGGAGGAGTAGTCATGGGGTCGGTGGTAAAGATGGCCGCGATGAGTATGCCGATAGCAGCCAGGCCCAGGATGGCGAGACCGATGTAGCCCACCAGGCGACTGATTTTGCTCACCATGCTGCGGACGGAGGAAAAGAGGACGACCCCTGCACTTGCCAGGCTGGTTGCAAGCAGGAAGAACGCCAGGTGCATCAGCCAGCCAAAGGGGCCAAGAGCATACTCACTGACGAAGCGCCAGATCGGGTCAAACTCTGGCTCAAGCACGTGGAGACTCAAGAGCAGGAGCACGAAGAGCACTCCTGTGGCGATGGAAATCCGCGCTGCCAGGGTTTGTCCAGTGAATACTGATTTCGTGATGGGAAGTGGTTGAGCCATTTCTCGATCCTCCTATCGTACCACTCTGGTCATAGTGGTACGATACCCACCTCCGCCCGGAAAGACCCAGGCACCGGTACAGGCGTTGCCATCTTCGCTGAATCTTCCCTTGAAGTAGGCAGGAGAACCTTTCTCCCCACCCCAGATGATGAGCGAATTGTTCACCAGTTCGTAGACATAGTCGAGGGTATCGCCAGTTGAGCTATAGAAACGCGATGTGATATCTGGGCCTGGCTCTTCCCCAAAGGGCCGCAGATGCCCAATGACCTCCAGGCCCTTGATATAGTTACCAGTGTGTTCCATATCCACGTGTTGCAGAAGAAAAAAGCTCCCTTCTAGCCACTCGTAGGTGATCCGCCCCGAAGTCTCGCCGGAGAGTTCCCATGTCCCGACTAACTTCTCCAACTGTTTCAAATCAGAGCGAGGTGAAACTGCCTGGGAGGGAGATCCTATGCTTATCTTCTCTGTCATGCTGCTTTCTCCTTCATAGGTATTGCCTGCCATGAGGTATTTCCTTTCTCTCGTAGGTAAGATCGTGCTTGCTCTTCCTTTAACTCACCACTACTCGCAAGGAGTTCTAGAATAGCCCTTCGTGTCGGATCAGCCAGCGCAACAAACATATCCATACTCTGATTGTAAAACAATTGCTTAATTAAGTCAATACTTGATAAAGGGAACATGGAAATAAGAGGAAGCTCAATTACCTCAAGGGCCAACGCACAGAAACACGCTGTGTGCGAGCAGGTGATACCGTCATTGTCTGGAAGCTTGATCGTCTGGGGCGTTCACTCAATGATCTCATTGAGACACTGACCCTCCTCAAAGATCGAGGGGCCGATTTCATCAGCCTCACCGAGAAGATCGACACAACCACACCTGGCGGGAAGTTGATCTTTCATCTGATGGGAGCACTGGCCGAATTTGAGCGTGATCTTATCCGTATGCTGGTGCTAAGCTACAATGGGCAACCAGTCATGGGAAGCCCCTGGTGGGTTGATACGCTGAATGTCGCTCCGGGAGAAAGCTATTTGAGCGCCCTGACCGAATAGTATGATGGTCAGCTGGTTCAGGAAGAGTGCCAGCTGACCATCATACCATGGTTGCTTAATAGCGGAACACTGCTGCTGCAAGCTGACCACCGGGAATCATGGTCGGATCGAGGAGATATACCGATCCACCATGCAAGAAGGTCTGAGTTGCGGCCCTCTCCAGGAGATCCTCGTCCCCAGGGATTGCATTTTCATGGATCTCAATGGCCTCGGTGAAGGGATCGAAGCGTCCCCACTGCTCTCGATTATTTGAGCTAAACAGGGTTGCAATACGACCCTCGAATGCAGCGGGCACAATCTGACTACTATTATTGGAAATGCGTTCGATCTCAGCTGGCTCCTGATATTGTGCCAGTGCCTCTTGCCTTGCTTGCAAAAGAATAGGCTCTACAAGTGGCCATATGTGTTTATGCAAGGTTTGCTCTGACAGGTCATCTGGATTACCAGGGAGGCCACGCTCGAGTAAATGGGGATAGGTATTTACCTCACGATACAGGTCCATGAGGTACTCTACGCCAGCAAGTACCAGTGGTGCTGTTTCATCATGGAGTAGTTCACGCAAGCCGCGATTAATCTGATGGAAGTAGCGCACGAGATGTTCTTTTGATGTATCACTTGCGCCAGTCCCATGGAAAATGAGGGCGTGCCGTCCCCCTTTTCCAACGGTTCCTTTTGAAGTGCTGCTGTGATATTGGAGCTCCTTTTCCGGATGCTCTCCAAGAACCTCTGCCAGGCTTTCGGGAACATTCTCTGGTAAGAGCACCTCCTGGATGGTATAACGGGTTCCTGAAAGAAACCTGATTCTGTTTTGAGAAAAGGCCAGGATGTAGCAATGACCCTCGTTGGTCAGAAAAGGGAATAGGGGCTTGAGATAAAAATGGGTGCTAACCACTACCTGTTCCTGTACACGCTCAGGGAGGTGATAACAGCGAAACTGTTCCAAATTGCGGAAAATCGCCAGCCCTTGCCCTTCTTGCCAAAACGTCTCATCATCTGGCAATGCCTGGAGTGGCTCCAGGAGCTCTGTCAACTTTGTCGAAAAACGTGGGTTCTGTCCTACTTGATGTTCAATCTCACGCAGGGAATTGCGTAGGCGAACCGGGTTCTGCTGGGTCTCCTGGCCAACTCGCTCAATGGGCAGAAACAGCGAGATACACGGATCGTGGTACTCTTCCATGAGGGTCTTGACTTCATACTTGGATGGTATTTGCATAGGATGGTTCTCCTCACTCACTCATCAGATCCATGTACAGCGGCTAAAAAGATTTGTAGCTGGTAGGGTGACTGGCCTCTACCAGGAAGAAAACCTGCCTCTTCTTTCACGAATAAGATAACTCTGAGGTGACATCATGCCGTCAATGGTATAAGAGACGATGCTGGCCGATTAGTGCGACTCCTCATAGGGAATGGGGAGAGGGATACGTTCGATCGATTGGCGCTGATGCCAGTATGGATAGATGGGCGTCGTATTGCTGGCTTTATCAAGCTTTGCAATCTGGGCTGTCGTGAGATTCCAACCGGCTGCCCCTAGATTCTGTTTCAGTTGCTCCTCATCGCGAGCACCAATGATCACACTGGCAACGGTTGATCGTTGCAGCAACCAGTTTAAGGCAATCTGTGGGACGCTCTTTCCAGTCTCTTTTGCGATGTCATCGAGCGCATCGACGACTGTGTAGAGAAACTCATCCGAGACCTGAGGTCCTTGATCCCCTGTGACATGCAGTCGACTATTGGCTGGTAAGGGTTGATTACGTCGAATTCTTCCAGTCAAACGTCCCCAGCCCAGCGGGCTCCAGACAATTGTGCCGATTCCCTGGTCCACTGCCAGTGGCATCAGTTCCCATTCATAATCGCGTCCAATCAGAGAATAGTATGCCTGGTGTGCAACGTAACGAGACCAGCCATAGGTCTGTGAGACTGCTAATGACTTCATAAGATGCCAACCGGAGAAGTTTGAGCAGGCAATATAGCGCACTTTTCCACTCTGTACCAGGGTCTCAAGCGTCTTTAACGTCTCTTCAACCGGGCTGAGGGCATCAAAACCATGCATGGTATAGATGTCGATATGGTCGGTATTTAGCCGACGCAGGCTAGCTTCACAGGCGCGAAGCAGATGATAGCGCGAAGATCCCAGGGCATTGGGTCCATCAGCCATCCGAAAGGTGGCCTTTGTTGAAATGAGCACATCATCCCTTCGCCCCGCAATAGCCTTGCCCAGAATCTCTTCTGACATGCCTCTGGAATAGATGTCTGCCGTATCAAACAGATTGACACCAGCCTCCATACAGATATCGATCAGGCGACTTGCCTGTGCGACATCACTGCTTCCCCAGGCCTGAAAAAATGCATCGCCCCCACCAAAGGTTGCTGTCCCAAAACTAAGGACTGGCACCTTCAAACCTGACTGTCCAAGTTGTCGATATTCCATGCATCTTCTCCTCTACGTTGAAACACAAACAGGTATCGTCTGTCTCAGTGAAGATGAGCAATTCAATCGCACCGTACTCATCTAGATGTATACATGAGTTCTGCTCTCTTTCACTTCATTGTATCTTATGCGGAATTGTCTAAGTCAACTAAAACATTCGCTGCACTATATCAGTTATCCCCCGGTCCAAGCATCCGTTCCCGTTTCCAATGGACGATGGAGGGGCTCACTGAGTGGAGTGGGACCAGAGGAAAGAGACGCCCCACTTAACATGTTTTAACAAGCAAAATTATATTTTTATTGCAAAATTAGATAAAAAAAAGCTTGTCTCCTTCCGCATCTTGAAGCTCCACCATGCCAGCCCCTCCATAACATCGTTTCCCATTGGCCATGGGAGAGTGACTAGAGGAAAGAGATGCCCTACAGGGCGTTTAAGTTCTGGGTTGGTCCTCTGACGGCCACAGAGGCTCTCGCATCGGGAAGAGCGCGAAGAAGAGGAATAATACTACATCAGGTTATTTCTCGGGCGCGACTGCGGTCTGGCCCCTGTCATCAGCCTCAATGATTGATCTGTGACCCCTTCTCAATTCATTGTCCCCCCAGACAGGGGCCAGACCGCAGTCGCGCCCGCTGAGCGTCCCTACCTGCCTTGCCTCCTCTTCCTGCTCATGTCCTCTTCTGCATGAATTGAAACATTCTGGACGCCATACTTGATGGCTTGATAGCGCAGATTTGTGTATGTTTTTGGCTATAAGTAACAGAAACAGGAGGGCGTCTCCTTCATTGATCGTGAAGTTCCACCATGCCAGCTCTTCCATGGTATCCAGCCTCGCAAACTTTTTCATTACTCTGATACTATGTGTTGGATTTCTGGATTTAGTTCGTGTAGATATGGTAACATTATAGATAGAGATACTCTTTATAGTACTGGAGAAGAGTAGAATGGACAGAGATAGAAACGATAAAGAGTCGATGCTTCCTATACCAGGCACGTTTCATTTACGAGGTACATTTCAGTTTAAGAGGCTTGACGATGATGGTGAGGAGAAGGACCGGACGCCGCAACTGGCTGATCCGGCATTTGATCGGGAAATTCGTGTCCATCTTACCAGGTTTGCGGTCCATTCTATGAGACGAGCACAGTTAAAGGTGAAGAAGTGGCATCATGCGGTCCTCACTCCAACACACCTTCTCTTAGGGATATTAGAAGGGGCTGGTAGCTACTCTCTTCTGCCAAACGATCTTGAAACAAATATCCTCATTCAGGCCGTTGAGGCGACACTTTCGCTGGGACAGGAATCAGAGGTTGCAGTTATTCCCGTGTCTGAGAACGTTTTGAGTGTGATCACAGCGGCAAAGCGTGAAGCTCATGAGCGTGGGATTGATGTCATATGCCGGGGATATCAATGGGTTGGGTGTGGGCCATTATTTCTGGGGCTTCTGCGTGAGGGTGATACCGCTGCCTATGGAAAGGTGCTTACACACTATGGCCTTACCTACGATAGCATGCGTACCAGTCTCCCGTGGGCGACTTTTTTTACGTAATCCTGCGAGATGAACGTGGAGGTTTGGGTATTGAAACCTATTATACCTTCCCGTTTCGCCAGGATCTTCGTCTCCCCTCAGTATCGCTTGCAAAAAAACTTGCTCAGCTTCCGCTGAACAATAAATGGAAGAGGGGGTAAAGAACATAGAATTATTCAGCCAAAGCGGCTCTGAATTCAGAGATAAGGTATAGAATATGGATGATAAGAATACTTTTATTGCTGTTCCCGAACCTCTCACACCACAGTGGCTCACTACCGTCTTGCGCCTCGCAGGAGTCCTTCAAGAAGGTGAGGTAAGGAGCGTTGAGATAGAAACGACGGGAGCTTTCAACTCTCAGACGAATCACCTGTTCCTCCGCTATTCCGAGGCTGCTTCTGTCGATGCCCCCAGGCGTCTGATACTCAAGCAGAATGGACAAAGTACCTGGGAACAGGAGGCAGGTATGGAAGAAGTGAAGTTTTATCAACTCGTCGCCTCTCTACCAGACCATCCCTCTGTGATCATTCCCTGTTATGCGGCAGCCTCTGATGAGCAAAGGAGAAACTCCTACATACTTTTGCAGGATCTCTCAGAGACCCATCGACCGCCCGTGACACGTGATCAACAGATCAGTCTGGTGGAAGGAGTGCCTGCTGCGGCTGACATCGAAGCCGTTATCGAGACACTCGCCCAGATCCATGCGTACTGGTGGGATCACCCCTTGCTCAGAAAGAACGTTTTTGATGTCGGATACTGGTCTCGAAATGCAGAACGATTTGACCTGTACCTTCGTCGTCGCAGAAACTCATGGGAATCGCTTCTCGCTCATGAGCAGGCATGGTTTCCTGGCGAGTTACGGGAACTGTATGAACAGGTGCTGGATCATGTATCTCATCACTGGAAACAATATCTGGAACCCCGTTTTCGCGAGATGAGGAATCTGACCCTTGTTCATGGCGATTCCTACTTCGCCAACTTTCTATCCCCAAAGAAGCCAGGAACAGGTGTGACGTACTTGCTCGATTGGCAATCACCAACCGTCGACATCGCAGGCTATGATCTTGCCAATCTCTGTGCAGCGTTTTGGACTCCTGAGCAGAGGAATGAACAGCAGCGCGAAGAGAAGATGCTGCGTCATTATCACACCGTCTTACAGAAACATGGAGTAACTAACTACTCATGGGATGATCTGCTGACCGATTATCGCACGGGCCTGATCTTCTGGCTGCTTATGCCCGTTCAAGATGGCTCTGATGGAGCAGGAAAGGAGTACTGGTGGCCGAAAATGCACTGTCTGGTCGCCGCTTTTCAAGAGTGGGACTGTCATCGTCTTCTTTAAGGGCCAGAACCCAGGAATCACTTATCTTTGCTCTACATTTTTCTCCGTCAGGACAGTTGCATCCGCAATAGTCCGAATAAACAGACGTGCAGGCGCGGAAAGGGTTCCCGTTCGTCGATAGATAAGGGCAAAGATAAATTCTTCTGTCAGGTCCACGATCGGACGCAAAACCAGACCGTTGTGAGAAAGAGGGGTACGAATCAAGGCTGGTAGCAACATCGTGACACCTAACCCCTGACGCACACATTCCTTCAATCCTTCGACAGATTCAATCTCAATCAATGGGCGAGCAGACAGGCCGCGCTGGGCCAGAATACGTCGCGTAATCTGGCCCAGTTTAGAACTTTCATGTAAAAGAATGAGCGGCTCTTCAACTAATCTTTTCAGTGTTATTGGCATCTGCTCCTGAGCCAGAGCATGCTCCTCTGGCACCAGAAGCTGTAATGGTTGCCGGAATATCTCTTTGACTATAAGAATTTCTGAATGCATGGTAGGATCGAGTATCAGGGCGCAATCTACCTCTCCCTGTTCCACCATCGTAATCAGTTCTGCGGTATGGTTTACACGGACTTTTAACCGCACAAGTGGATAGTGTTGGTGAAAGTCTGCAAACAATGGCGGAAGAAAAGCTGCGGCCAGTGCCTCAACACAGCCCAGCGTAATGGTACCCATCTGCCCTGCCTGCAATGTGCTCAATGATTGCTTGCCCTGCTGAAGCTGATCTAAAGCTCCCTTGACATACTGAGCAAACTCCTGGCCCGCTGGCGTCAATGTGACACGCTGATTCTTGCGTGTAAAGAGTTCGACCTCTAATTCATCTTCCAATTGAGCAATCTGCCGACTAAGAGCAGATTGGGCGACCAGACAGATATCGGCTGCTTTCCGAAAATTCTGTGTCTGGGCTGCTGCCAGAAAATAGGTGAGTTGTTGAAATTCCATACCAAATTGCATCTTTCAGTGATCTCATTTGAGCATCAATTATAGCATAATGAATGGCAACAGAGGAGAAAAGGAGGTACTCAGCTTGCCAAAACATATGCCAGAGAGAGGCGAGAGCAGAGATGTTGGTATCCTCTGCTCTCGCCTCTCTCTGGCATATGCCTTATACAGGCTCAGGGATGATCAATACCACTAGTATTGTCCTAGTGTTCCCTGACGCTTGGCAATTTTCTCACACCATTTAAAGATAATCAGGCCAGCGATGAGATACAGGCTTGAATGGATCACAAGCCAGAGGAGACTTCCACTCTGCCAGGCAGCTACCAGCGAATATTGCTGAATCACGACCTGGCGCAATACAATGATTCCCTGCGTGATCGGCAAGGTCTTCGCAATCGCGGCCAGCCAGACGGGAAAACGATCTACGGGCAAAAGGGAGCCTGTTAAGAAGAGCAGCATGTTCTGAATCAGATCGGCCAGAGAATCTATCTGCTTAAAGATGAGCCCTGCCCCACTTAGAATCAGAGTAAAGCCAAAGAGTCCGGACAATGTCAGCAGAAACACGGGAAGGAACTCCCAGCGTAGCGGAAAACGGATCCCTAACAACAGCATCAACAACCCCGTCACGAGAAAGACAATGATGGTCGTTGAAATCAACAACGCTAACATTCGCCCTAATAAGAGCAGAGATGCCGGAACCGGGCTCATATAGGTCTGTTCGAGGGTTCCTGCCTGTGCCTCCCCAACCAGATCGGCACTGGTACTCATGATGACGATACGGGCATAAAACCAGACAATATAGCCAATTAAGACTGGCGCAAGCTGGTGCGCATCAAAACTTCCCCCACCGAGAAAAAAGCTTGCCCCCAGGAAGATAAAGCCAACCGTCACCAGTTGGACAATCAGATTAAAACGATAATCCCAGGTCACTAATAAGCGTTTATAGGTTTCATTGTAGATCGCTAATACGGTATTCATGAAGAGGCTCCTTGCAGTTGAACAAGCGGTGTTTTCCGCTCTTCTACTAATTGAATAAACACTTCTTCCAGATCAGGTTCTATCTTCTCTACTGTAAGCAATGGCACATGCGCATGCTGCAAGAGCGCTAACAGTTCATATACATCTTCCTGGTTGGCGATCGCACCTTTGATGAGCGTTTCATCAGCATCAACGGCCAGTTCCAGCGTTTGAAATCGCCCAAGATCCTGTGCCCCCAGGGCCCCTCTGACACGCACTTGATAATATTCTTGTCGAAAGACATACAGGAGTTCGGAGAGTGGCTGATCTGCCAGCAACAAACCTTTGCGCATAATGGCAACGCGATCACACAGATCCTGGGCCATGTCCAGTTGATGGGTTGTTAATATGACCGTCTTTCCCTCTTCACGGGCGAGGCGCAACACCCATTCTTTGACGGTTCGCGAGGCCTGGGTATCCAGTCCCAATGTCGGTTCGTCAAGCAGAATAATGGGGGGATCGGCAATGACAGCACAGGCAATGGCAACTTTCTGTTGCATTCCTCTTGAGAAGAGACGAATCGGGTCATTGCGACGATCCCAGAGCTCTAAGTCACGCAACAACTCCTCGGCTCTGATCCGCAATGCCTGGCCCCATTTCTGTTTGATCTGCCCGAAGTACATCAGATTCTGCCAGGGCGTTAGCCGCCAGTAGACGTTACGGGTCCCCTCAAGGACCGCCCCTATCTGTCTCATGGCCTGTGGGTGCTGACGCGTCACATTATAGCCATTCACCGAGACCTGCCCGGCAGACGGGGTAATTAAGCCACAAATCATTTTAATGGTGGTTGTTTTTCCTGCCCCATTCGCACCTAAAAATCCCAGGATCTGCCCGGCTGGGACACTTAGACTCAGGTCTTGTACGGCATGGACGGTCTGTCCTTTGGCTATACGATAGCTTTTATACAGGTGGGTTATCTCAATGGCTGCTGAAGGATGTGTCTGCACTGCCATGATAAATCTCCTCTTCCCATCGGGAACTCATCACTCATTGCCCCTATGGGCTCTTGAAACGGACCAATTCCAGTGATCTTGATCCGCACGTCTGAGCAGGGGAAAGAGGCAAGGCAATCCATCCTACGTAGATGAAGATACCTCGAAGATTGAGATGCCTCTTTCCTGCCCTCTGCTTTACAGCGTCTGAATCTGTTTCTCTTCGCTATCCTGCAAAAAGAGTTCGGACGGTACTGGTCTCTGTTCGAGGGTACTCTGCTCACTTTCACGTAGACCAATGACAGACCAGAGCGCACGCAGTGGACGCGGAGCCCACCAGTTGGCCGAACCCAACAGGCTCATCATTGCCGGGACAAGCAGGCTACGGATTAAAGTTGCATCCATGAGCACTGCCAGAGCCACCCCGACGCCAATCTCCTGAATAAAGATGATCTTGGAGGTGGCAAAGGCTCCAATGACAACTGCCAGCAGGATGGCCGCGCTGGTGATTAAGCCACCAGTACGCTGTAGGCCTAAGGCCACAGCCTCACGGTTGCTATGCGTCAGGTCAAACTGCTCGCGAATACGGCTGAGCAGAAAGACCTCATAATCCATTGAGAGACCAAAGGCGAGCGCAAAGATGAGAATGGTCTGGGTGCTATCGAGGCTTCCAATTGATTGAAAGTGCAGCAGTTTTTGCAGGTTGCCATCCTGGAAACCCCAGACCAGAACGCCAAAGGTAGCCGAGAGCGACAGGGTGTTCAGAATAATGGCTTTAATTGGCATGATGATGGAGCCCGTTAAGAGGAAGAGCAGAATGAGAATCGCAATCGCCATCACGCTCAAAGCCCATGGAATCGTTGCCTCAATATTCTTAAACAGGTCCGCCTCAACCGCATTTGTCCCACCAATCAGACGGGTGATGCCAGATGGCACTGCCACATCGCGAATTGTTCCAACCAGTGCATGGGCTTGATCGGAATGGCCCACCGCATCTGTGGTGACAATGACTTCCGTGACGTTGCCATTCGCCAGTTGTTTCGCCACCTTCGCCAATTCAGGGCTGCTCTCAGGATGAGCATAAAGCTGCTGGTAATCTTTGAGGGTTAAGCGTGGATCAACTGAGGTCAGGCTGAGCACGCTCGTCACATGGGGCGTCGCCTGAAGCCGCGCAACATAGGTCTGGAGCAGGGCCAGATTATCAGCTGAGAGGACATCGCCCGATGTGGTGATCGCAATGTCCATCTCTGCAACGCCCTGACCAACAAAATTCTTTTTCAGATGCTCCTGGACAACACGAGCTGATCTGCCTTCAGGTAACGACCGCTCGTCTGGCGAAGAGAACGTTGCATGCAGAAAAGGTGTTCCCAGGAAGAGGACAAAGGCGACAATCACCAGAGTGACGGGAATGGAGAAACGCATGACAAATTTTGCTAAGGTATACCAGGCACCATGATCCTGAACGACGCTTTTCGGTCTGCGCCGGAGCACTTTATTTAATGAGAGAGCGTTAATACGCAGACCAAAGATTGCTAGCAGGGCCGGTAAGACCAGCAATGAGGCCAGCATGGCTACTAATGCTGACGAGATGGCGGCTAAACCAATGCTACGTAACAATACTTCAGGGAAGATCAGGAGACAGATCAGGCTTGTGCCAACGGTTAAGCCAGAGAAGAGGACTGTACGCCCGGCGCTTGCCAGTGTGAGATGCAAGGCGATTCGAACGTCGTTCTCGTTGAGCAGCAGCTCTTCACGAAAACGAGTAACAATAAAGAGGGAGTAGTCAATCGCCAGGCCCAGTCCCATAAAGGCAACGACATCCACAGCAAAGCTCGAGATCTCCATAAAGTTCGAGAGGAGACGCAGGATGGCAAACGAACCAATAATCGCAAAGATGCCAATGATGAGTGGCAATAGCGCCGCTATGACGCCTCCAAAGATCAAAAAGAGCAACAAGGCAATAATTGGCAGCGTTACCAGCTCTGCATACTGGAGGTCAGCTCCGGTCTGATCATTGAATTGAATATCGGAGACGATTGTGCCACCAGTATTAACGGTCAGGGTTGGCGAGGTGAAAAGAGGAGCAATATTTTTATAATTCCCCATCTTTCCGGCACCATCGCTCGAGAGGTTGACGAGCATCAAGATCTCATGCTGGTCGCGCGAGAGCATTCCTGCGCTCTTATCTGTATAGTACGATGTGACTGAGTCAACTTCTGAACGCGCCTGAAGCTTCTGTTGCAGATCATCCACAGCTTGCTTAAAGGCGTCGTCACTGGCTTGCAGTGTTGGACTACTGAGAAGAACGACGACATCCGTTGAACTTGAACTGAGCTTACTTCCAATCAATTTTCCCGCTTGAATGGCTTCGCTCCCCGGATCATTGATGCTTGCTCCCTTTAAGGTATCAAAGACGCCAATCCCGTAATAGGCTGCCAGGACCGTAATCACAATCGTCAGGGCCAGGACGCTCCAACGAAAGCGGTGTAACAGGCCGCCTAATCCCTTTAACATGTATTATTCCTTTCACTCCGGTTGATCGTTTATCTGAACAGTAAATAGTGTACTATAAAACTAGGCCCTTTCAATGCTGATCTGCTAACTCTTCTGCGAGTGCAGCAATTGTTCTGCCTTGAAAGAGAGTCATCAGGCGAATCCGATACCCAAGCCGGGTCTTTATACGTGAAATAAGCCGTAATGCGAGCAGAGAATGCCCACCTGATACAAAGAAATCATCATACAGACCAATGTGCGGCAAGTCGAGAACTTCGCACCAGATCTGCATGAGTCTCTCTTCTAATGCGGTTGCGGGTCTGGAGATCTGAGGGGGAGAAGCTACCTCTACTGAGGGTGTCGTCTGCTCAGTCCAGGGGCCATCTGGCAATGAAGCAAACAGCTCTCCGATGGTCAACGCTGTGGTTTCAAGCAGTACCGTCAGAATGTGAAACCATTGCTCAACAAGATGCTCTATGCTCATCGGGTTCCACAGCGAACCGTTATAATCCAGCCTCCCTTGCAATTCTTCTCCACGCGCTTCAAGTGAAAGAAATAGTTCGTATTTTGTCTGCTCAACGGTGCTGTCCAGCTGGCTAATCTGAAGATCCAGCAGTTGCGCTTGCGCTTGTGGCACGTTCTCCAGTGCCAGTACGGCTTGAAAGAGAGGGCTATGGCTAAGAGATCGGGGTGGCCGAAGCTCCTCAACCAGTTTCTCAAATGGCAGATCCTGGTGAGCGTAAGCGGCCAGGGCGGTGGTTCGCACAGTCTGAAGAAGGAGAGAGAGGGGCATAGTCTTGGTAAACTGTATGCGTAACGCAAGCATATTCACAAAGCGACCAATAATTGGTTCAAGCTCAATCTGTGTTCGACCTGCAATTGGCGAGCCAATCACGAGATCATCTTGATGGCTATAGCGCGCGAGAACCAGAGCAAACGCTGCCAACAAGATCATAAAGAGCGTCACATCATTCTGCTGAGCCAATGTCTGTAAGGCTTTTAGTAGCGTTAACGAGATGATCACAGGGTGAGACTGTCGACGTTGCTCCAGAAGCGGGAGACGTGGATGATCAGTTGGTAAGGTCAACAGCGATGGAGCAGCAGCCAGTTGATGACGCCAATAGGTCACTAAGCGCTCGAAATAGGGTCCTTGTAAGACTTCACGCTGCCAGAGGGTGAAGTCGGTGTAGCCGATGGGAAGATCTGGCAAGGGATTCGCGACTTTTTGCACAATAGCAGCGTAGAGTGTCGCCAATTCGCGGACAAAAAGATGTATCGACCATCCATCTGCAATGATATAGTGCATGACAAAAACGGCTATATGCTCTCCTGGCTGCACGTGCAGTAAGGAGCCACGCCAGGGTACATCCTGCGATAACTGAAAGGGCTGTGCAGCCAGATCATGCATCTGTTGCCGTACAGCCTGTTCACAATCGTGAGCGGAGAGATGCTGAAAATCATAGCGGGGCAGAGAGATCTGGGATGCGAAGAGAGGGGCTACCTGCTGGAAGATCTCTCCTTCACGATCAAAAAAACGGACCGAGAACATGGGATGACGGGAGATCAGAGTACGCGTTGCCTGCAACAATGCAGGCAACTGAAGTGTTCCACGCAACCTGACCGCGATGATCTCATTGTACGCAGCGCTTTCTGGCTCCAGTTGCTGGAGAAACCAGATCCGCTGTTGCGCAAAGGATAAAGGCGTTGGCCCTTCGTGAGCATAGCGCCGCAGCTCAGGTCCAGATGCCCCTGATTGCTTCAGCCGCTTTTGCAATAACGATTGTCTCCCTGCTGAAAGCTCCTCACGACGCTTGAGCAGGTCTTCTCTTATACTCATGAGCTCCCTCAATCCTTGTCCGCTTACTCTTTGATAATTACATCAACATAAGCTGGAAAAGGTGTTATGTGCGCCAGATCATGCTCGAAGAGGGTGAAATCGCCTTCTTTCATAATCTCACGGAAACCACCAAATTTATACGTGACTAACATCATGCGGTTACGGTTATTGGAGACAAATTCGGCACGAAGCGTGACACCAGCTGCACGCGCCTGTTGCATTAAGTAGTTCAGCATAATGGTGCCAACGCCACGCGACATCACGCGACAGGACATCAGCAGCAATTTGACCGTCCAGAACGTTGGCTCACACTCAACGAGCGCCAACCCGATGGTGCCATAGGTTCCATACTTATCATCCAGGCTGGAGACATAGAGCCGATGACGAGGTGAGGTGATAAAAGATTTCAGTTCCTCATAGGAGTAGGTGTAACCTGTTGTATTCAGTTGATGAGTTCGGATGGTGAGCTCTTCCGCACGCTGGAGCTCTGCTTCGGTACAGGGAGCAATCGTAAAGGCCATGTTAAGGGTCGCCAGAAACTCATCGCTGGGCCCGGTAAAGGTTTTTTCAGCCTCATCACGATTCATATCGCTGAGATACATATGACGTCGATTACGTGAGTCCTGTGTGATAAAGCGTGGCTGCATCGCCTCTAATGCGGGAATACTGGAGCTTTCGAGCGCGTCGATACAGAGCACTTCAGGCAGGGCAAAGGCCACCTCTTCCCGTTCAAAAGGCTGATCGTCAACAAACGCAAACGTATCAATGCCGATATTGAGCGCTTTAGCTATCTCTTTGATAGAGGAGGCCTTGGAGTTCCAGTTAATCTGCGGAAAAAGAAAATACTCTCGTATGCCAAATGCCTCGAGCCTGGCCAGAGCGGTCGCAGCATCGTTCTTGCTGGCAATCGAATGGAGAATGCCACGCTCGTCAAGCGTCTTGATGACCTCTACGACATCCTGGCGCAGATGAATTTCTCCATCTTCCAATAAAACGCCATCCCATAGGGTATGATCGAGATCCCAGACAACGCACTTAATGGACTTCTTTTTGGGAGGCTTCTCATTGATGATAACCCCTGACTCACTGACCATTACAGCTTCCTTTCTTGCTCAGCGCCGCTGCCACTCAGCGGCTCTGTTCCTGATATCCATACCGGGCAATGGTAATCTCCTGGATCTGGGTGCTCCCTTCAATGACCTCCATAACTTTGGCATCGCGAAGATAGCGCTGTACCGCGTAATACTCGCGACTAAAACCGTTTGCTCCATGGATCTGGAGAGCATCATTGGCTGCACGGACCGCAGCCGTTGAGGCAAAGTATTTCGCGACCCAGGTCTCCATGACAGTGCGTGGATCACCACCATCTTTTAAAAAGCCGGCTTGTAGACATAAAAGCCGCGCTGCTCTCGTGTCGGTCATCATGCGGGTGATAAGTTGCTGGATCAACTGGTGCTCTTTGAGTGGGACACCAAATTGTTGACGTGTGCTGGTATAGCGTAGACAGGACTCAAGGCAGGCCTGGAGAATACCCACTGATCCCCAGGCAACGGTATAGCGGCCACTATCAAGCGTGGCGGTTGCAACTGAGGCAAGCCCAAAGCCAATCCCACCCAGCAGCTGGGTACGTGGGATCAGGCAATCTTCCAGGGTAATCTCCGCTAACATCGAAGCGCTGGTTCCAAAGATACCATGGAGGGGACGGCGCGAAAAACCAGCGGCGGTGGCTTCGACCAGGAAGGCGGTGACGCTCCCTTTACACTGTGCAAAGATTAAGAAGAGATCCGCAATCTGGCCATAGGTGGTCCACTTTTTCTTGCCATTCAACAGATATCCCTTATCGGTTGGAACAGCGACGGTCTCAACACTTTTGGCATCGCTGCCAACATTGGGCTCACTCAGTCCAAAAGCACCGATGATCTCGCCGGTCGCTAATTTCGGCAGCCAGTGAGCCTTCTGATCTTTTGTTCCCCAACGTAAAATGGCAGATGCAACCATAGTGTGCACCGTCAACAGACTGCGTAGAGAGGAGCAACCACGACCAAATTCTTCACAGAGAAAGCCAAGCGTGATCGCGTCAAAGGCCGATCCACCATATTCGACAGGGATCGCCGCACCCAGGTAGCCAGCACGAGCCATCTTTTTAATCAGCTCTGGCGGCGTCTGCTCTTCTTGATCATACTGGTCTACAATCGGAATGACCTCTTCATCCACAAAAGCACGAAATCCTATCTGCCTCTGCTTCTGCTGGTCGGTTACCAGGTTATCCATCCTGTTCCTCATTCTTGAACGATCAAATCCGGCAGTGAGGGGAGCTTAAAGAGCGTTTACCGACTGCTTGCGCTCCACCAGGCTGACAATCGCGCGAATGGTGCGAAAATTGTCAATATCCAGATCATCATTATCAACGGTGATACCAAACTCTTTCTCGACAAAAAGAACCAGTTGCATGGCAAAGAGAGAGTTTACAAAACCCATGGCAAAAAAGTCTTGATCATCACCAAGCACAGCGCTATTAAAAAACTGCTGAAGAAAAGCTAATACTTTTGTACGAATCTCCATGGAAGGTTCCTCCTTGGCGAGAGTATTCAACGCTCTCGTATTTTTTTTCAGATGACAAACAATCAGAAGAATATATCAGGCGTATGTATAAAAACCTTTTCCGCTCTTACGGCCATAGAGGCCCGCGTCAACCATCTTTTGCAAGAGAGGGCAGCAACGGAATTTGGGGTCCTGATAACTCTGGTAGAGCACATCCAGCGTCTGCACAACAGTGTCTAATCCAATCAGGTCGGCAGTCTGGAGCGGGCCCATGGTATGTCCATAGCATTTGACAAAAATGTCGTCAACATCTTTCGGCGTTGCAACCTGGTCCTGCACCACAAAGGCAGCTTCGTTCATGAATAAGTGTGAGATACGGTTCGAGACAAAACCAGGATAATCATTGACAATGACCCACTGCTTATTCATCGCGGTCAATAGACGCTGGGTCACAGTAATGGTCTCCTCAGATGTATGAAAACCGCGAATCACCTCAACTACAGGCTTGAGGGGAACGGGATTCATAAAGTGGATCCCCAGAATCTGGGCTGGCCGTTTTGTGACCGCAGCCAGTCTGGTAATCGAGATGGCGGAAGTATTAATGGCAAAGACGGCATGCGATGGGCAGATCTCATCCAACAGGCTATGAATCTGTTTTTTGATCTCCCATTTTTCGGTTGCATTCTCAATCACAAAATCGGCATCCGTTAAGAGACCATAGTCTGTTGTGAAGGTGATACGATTGAGAATCGTATCGCTACTTTCCATGTCTTTCGTCTTACTCAGCATGCGCTGCATACGCAGATTCTTGCTAATCTCCGCTTTCGCATGTACTAAGATCGTCTGATCGATATCAACCAGAATCACTGAATGTCCAGTCTGAGCGAGATTATGGGCGACACCGATCCCCATAACACCGGCACCCACGACTCCTACAATCTGTTGAGACAAAGAGATACCTCCTTATAGACACTACAAATAGACGCTACAATTATGAACTATATCCCTCAATGAGCGAAAACAATCCCGTATGGTAAGCAGCAAAGAGCGCATCACGTTCGCAATGAACGCCTAGCTGATTATAAATATGCTGCCGATGTTTTCCCACAGTTGCAGGTGCAATACACAGAATATCTGCAATGGCTTGCTGATCATGGCCCTGACACATAAGGGTCAAGACCTCTCGCTCGCGTTTCGTGAGTGGCCCATTCACTTGATATTGAAGCTGACGGCATTGCCCTTGTACAAATGCCGCTTGCTCAAAGGTATAGAGCAGCCACCCACAGACGCGTATCAGGAGTTGGGCAATGGGAGTAGGGATCACCGGCTGATCAGGCTGCTGCGAATCACGAACAAGCGTGAGATAGCCATAGACGATATGATTGAACTGGACGGGAAAAGAGAGCAAGCTTGCAGCTCCCAATAATTGGTGTGGCGATCTTGTCTGGCGGCCCAGATGAAGGTGGGCATTCCCCTGCATCGTTTTCTCTACTTCCAGGCAGAGCCGTTGCGTGCATTCTTGCGTCTGCCCACAGATAGATTGCCCCAATTCTAATAGATGGGCAATCGAACGAATGCCATCCAGCGTTTTTATATCCCCAGGAGAGAGCTCTGGAAGCAGGTCTCTATTCAAAGCACCTGGTGCAAATCCAGAAAAGAGCGGGGCAGGTCTTGATACTGTTGTCATAAGTCACATCCCTTTCAGATGAACAGAGCAGCTCCATTTTCATATCTTTGTGTCTTTGTCTATGTTGCGCCTTGACGCACAGGATGGCCTCTGCTGATTCTCGGGCTTCTTCATATGTTGCTGGTTGAGCGGGAAAAATGAGTGCTAATTGCAATTATGTGCGCGTTTGAGACGGTGACGATGAGCATGTCGCTCTAGCGCAAGTTCGATGAGGCGATCAAGTAAATGGGTATAGGGTAATCCACTATATTCGCAGAGTTTAGAATACATGCACTGATTGGTCAGGCTCGGGAGGGTATTCACTTCATTGATGAATATTTTTTCGGTCTCTCGCTCGAGAAAAAAATCTACGCGGGCCATACCGCTTAAATCGAGTGCTTGAAAGGCCTGGATAGCAAGGAAGCGCATCTCTTCAACAAGGGCAGGTGAAATAGAGGCTGGCACAACGGTGTGGGAACGTTCATCCTGGTATTTTGCATAGTAGTCATAAAACTCGCCTGTATAGAAAACCTCTCCCACTGCGGAGACCATTGGTTCGTCGTTTCCTAATACTGAACACTCAAGCTCACGGCAATTAATCGCCTGCTCAACCAGAAACTTATGATCATATTCAACTGCGTTTTGAATGGCGCGGCGAAGACCTCCACGATCATACACTTTGCTGACGCCAATGCTCGAACCCAATGAGGCTGGTTTGACAAAATTTGGATATCCCAGGCGTTCCTCAACTGCATCCAGAATCCGTTCTGGCGAGATTTTCCAGATACTGCTCCGATAAGATAACGAATTGACGACAGGCAGGCCCAACGAGCGGAAGATCAATCGCGCTTTCTCTTTATCCATCCCCAACGCTGATCCCATAATTCCACATCCAACATAGGGGAGATCCGCCAATTCCAGGAGACCCTGAACCGTACCATCTTCACCATTCTGTCCATGCAAGACCGGAAAAACAACATCTAATCCCTCGCCTGGAGTAGACAGCTTGATTGATAAAGTTAATGCTTCGGGAAAGGTTTCAAAATTTTTCTGCCCAGACGTCTGACTACTATGCATATGATCTTCGGCTGCGATAAACTCTACTGGCTTTATACCCGGTAACCAGACGCCTTCTCTCGTGATACCAATTGGAAAAACGTCATATTTCTCGGCATCTAAGTGGCGTATCACTGATGCGGCAGAAAGAAGCGAAATATCATGTTCGCTCGAATTTCCGCCAAAAAGTAGCCCGACTCGTAATTTCCTTTGTGCTGGCACGAGGTGTCTCCTTTATTGATGCAATGATTCCTGCTATCCGTGCTTCTGCATCAGCATGCATAGAAAAACCCACCCCTGGATGCTCCAGTGCATCCATTTCCCTCATGAGTTGTCCAAACCCACCTCACCAGCTCTTCACCATCTTTGGTATTTACCCACATCTCATGTGCTTGTCGACAAGTTTCGCTGCCTCCAAAAGTTTCAAAAGTATATACTGTTCACTTTATACTATATATGTTTACACTTGTCAATACCAATACTACTTAGTTACAAAAATTACTCTAAATTCAGTAATATGCAAAGTTTACAAGATCACAACAATATGGTATAGTTTCAATAATCAGAAAAGAAAAAGGAGATGCTATTAGCAGAAACTGCTTTAATAGAAAAGACTGACAATGAATAATAATCAATCTTATTACACTGCCAGCGAGGCACAACAAAAACTTGGCCTCTCGAAGGCGATGTTTTTCCGCAAGGTCAATCAGGGCCTGATCCCCAAAGTGGTCCTTCCTGGTATGAAGCAAGGGATGTATCCCAAACGGGATATCAATGCTCTTGCTATGGCAATGAATATGGTGTTTGAACAATTTGATAAGATTGTCTTTTCTCGTTCAACGCCAGCCGATCAGGTTGAAGAGATGCAGATTGGGACGCGCTGCTTTGGCAACGATTTTATTACGCCGTTACCAGACCGCATCGCTTTTCAACAAAAATCGGAGTTTACGTTTCATTCGCTTAAGGTCAATGGGAATGTCGCTGGCTATATTTCTATGTTCTCTTTATCTGAACAGACGCTCGATGCGCTTCTAATAGGGCAAAAGATTGAGCGTGAGATTGTGGTCAAAGATATCCTCCCATTCTCTCGCTTTCATCCTTTTAGTGTCTATATTGATGTTATTGCTGTTGATCCAAATTTGCCACATCATGTTCGTAATCTCTATTCAGGGATCATCCTTTATCGTTTTATGGATGTTCTCATGCATCTTATCTCCAATGGCTATCAAATTACAACGCTCTATACTGTTACAACGACTGTTGAAGGCGATAATATGGTGCGCAAACTCGGCTTTGAACTGCTTGAGGGCAAGTCTTTAGCTCCCGGTCGCCTTGCATACCGCTTCGTGCTCGATGAAACAGGCATCAAAAAAATACGCGATCTAAGCCAGCGCGCCAGAGCAGCTTCTCGGAAAGCATTCAATTAAGCTGCTTGATGCTCTTTGCTTCTCCATCTTCTTGTCTTCAGCGCTTCGATGATGGAGAAATCTTTTTTTCTTGTCTCTTCTCTTTTTCTTTTCTCCTGAAAGAACACATTCCTGGCCTCATCTGCTTGAAAGAAGGTAGATAAAATACGCTCGCCTCTCCATGACAGTCCCCCTCTCTCACAGGTATGCTCAATGCAGATATCCAGATATCATAAATGTACCTCTTTCTGACGATTGGAAGTGCACTATGCCTGTACCAGATGATCTGGCAAAAAGACGGCAAGAGCTCTCTGCGAACAAACGCTCTTTGCTGGCAAAACGGTTGCAATCCCATGAGCCTCAGTCGCTCGTGCCTTCGTCCGTTGTGCAAAGACGGGCTGGTCTTGAGGCCCCTCTCTCCTTTGCACAGGAGCGGCTGTATTTTTTGCAACAGTTAGAGCCTCAGAGCGCCGCCTATCATGAAAGCATCGCTGTTCGCATCACTGGTACGCTCCATCAAGAGATTTTAGAAGAAACAGTAGCGACTCTGACAGGGCGTCATGAGCTCTTTCAGACCGTGTTACGAGAAGATGATGGGGTGATCAAGCAAGTGATCGAACCCTCTCTTCTTGTCAATCATCGGCTCGCTTCTGTGTCGATCGATGAGACGGAACCACAGGCTCGAGAGCGGGCTCTTCAGTGGCAGATCCAGCACCTGATCCAACGGCCTTTCCAGATGACAGAGCAGCTTCTGTGGCATGCGACGCTTCTTCACGTTGCACCAGATGATCGCGTCTTGCTGATTGTTCTCCATCATCTGCTCTGTGACGCATGGTCAATCGATGTTTTTATTCAGGAGCTTCATCAGCTCTATACTGCTCTGGTTGAGCAAAAGACGCTTCTTCTCCCGGCTCAAGCTCTGCGCTATGGCGATTATGCCTCGGCTCAACGAACCTGGCTGCAAGGCGCTCATTATGAACAGTTGCTCGCGTATTGGAAAAAGCAGCTGGCTGGCTGTCCGCCCTCTCTCAATCTGCCAACTGATTTCCTACGCGGCGCTCACACGGGTCAGAAAGCGGGCTATCTCCCACTCTCTTTTTCAGCTCAGGTGACCCGTCAGATCCATGCGCTGGCTCAGCAGATGGGGGTGACGACGTTTATGATCCTGCTGAGTAGCCTCGTTGTTCTGCTGACACGCTATTGTCAGCAGGATGAGGTGGTGATTGGGGTCCCCGTTTCTGGACGAGACCACCATGATCTGAAGCAGGTGTTTGGCCTCTTTTTGAATACGATTGCGCTCAGGATCTCTGTTGCAGATCGACCAACGCTGGCAAAGCTGATTCAAAACGTTCGCCAGGTGACTCTGGATGGCTATGCTCATCAAGAGATGCCGTTTGAAAAGCTGGTTGAAGAGCTCCATCCTCAGCGTCTCCTTACTCAGAGCCCGCTGTTTCAAGTCATGCTCGATCTCCAATACCGCTCAGAGATCGAACGGACACGCGCAGAGTATCAGTTGATTCCTCTCCAGCTCAATAATGACTATGCCAAGTTTGATCTTTCGTTTGGCTTGCGCGAGCAGGAGCAGACACTGAGTGGACAGCTTACGTATAATCGCGATCTCTGGGACCAGACGACGATGCAACAACTGCTCACCTACTGGTTGACAATTATTCAATCGATGGCAACCTATCTCGAGCAACCAGTTAGCAGTCTTCCTATCTGGATACCAGAGACTGGCTCGTCTCTCTCCTCTCGGTCTTTCTCTCCGCTGGTTGTACAGCAGGTCTTCGAACAGCAGGTTCATCGGTCAAGTACGAAGGTGGCGGTACTCGCTCACGAGCAATCTATCAGCTATGATGATTTAAACGCCTATGCCAATCAGCTTGCCCATTATCTTGTGCTTCATGGTTTACGGCCTGAGCAACGGGTGGCGCTCTGTCTCGAACGTTCTCTCGAGGCAGTTATTGCGCTGTTCGCTATTTTGAAAGCCGGGGGCACCTATGTCCCGCTTGATCCTCAGTCACCTGCTGAACGGATCGCGTTTCAGTTACAGGATTGTGCGGCAACCTATCTGCTTACCAGCCCTCAGCAGGTTCTGGATTTTGCTGGCTATGGTGGGAAGATCTTGCCTCTTGCATTGTCTAGCTGGATGTTCTCTGCTTATGACCAGACGAATCTTCAATGGTCTGGCTTTTCACAGCAGCTCGCTTATCTGGTGTATACCTCCGGCTCAACGGGGCAACCAAAGGCTGTGGGGGTCTCACATGAGGCTGTTATGGATCATCTTTCCAGTGTCCAATCGGTCTTTGGGATTCACTCGGAGGATCGCGTCTGGCAATTTGCGTCGCTGGCCTTTGATGTGTCGTTGGAGCAGATCTTTACGACTTTAGTGAGTGGGGCCACACTGATTCTGCGATCGGCTCTCTGGGATGCTCATGACCTGACAGACTATGTGAAAAGATCAGGGCTCTCTGTGCTCAATATTCCGCCTTCTTATTGGTATGAGTGGATCACTGATGAGCAGGTTCAGAACAGTCTGGTGGCTCCCAGTTCTTTACGGCTGGTTATTCTGGGTGGTGAAAAGGTACGACCTGAGGCTGTACAGCTCTGGCATACAACGGCCTTACGCACCGTCCAACTCGTGAATGCCTATGGACCAACCGAGGCGATTATTACCTCTTCTGTCTTTGATCTGACACATTGGTATGCCACCCTGCACACAGACCATCTTCCAGTCAGGACACCGATTGGCCATGCGCTGCCCGCAAGAAGGTATCTGGTGTTAGATGAAGAAGGGGCACCTGTTCCTCCTGGTCTCGTTGGTGAGCTGGCTATTGGTGGTCCATTGCTTGCTCGAGGCTATTTTCAGCGACCTGATCTTACGGCGGAACGTTTTCTTCCCGATCCTTTTACTACTGAGCCAGGGGCCCGGCTCTACCGTACTGGCGATCGCGTGCGCATGCTTCCTACAGGGGCGCTAGAGTTTCTGGATCGCTGTGATGCTCAGGTAAAGATACGGGGCTTCCGCGTTGAATTGGGGGAGATTGAAGCGCTGTTGCGCTCTCATCCTCTGGTCAAGGAGGCGGTGGTCATTGCTCAGGCATTGGATCAGGAGGCGCTCTGTGCATATGTGACGACCCTGGGAGAGGCAACACAGGAAGAGCTGTATCAATTTTTGGCTGGTCTGCTCCCAGGCTATATGCTTCCAGGTCGGATCATATTTCTACCGACCATGCCGCTCACGATTCAGGGAAAAGTGGATCGTGCGGCCCTGCCACTGCCTCGTGAGGTTGTTGCAGTTGTTGCTACAAATGGCTTTCAAGCCCCTGAGACGGCGCTACAACAGGCGCTGGCCGAACTGTGGAAGGAACTTCTTGCGGTGCCTCAGGTAGGTGTCGCTGACCATTTTTTCAAACTGGGTGGACATTCTCTGCTTGCTATCCGCCTTATCTCACGTATCAGACGCGATCTCCAGGTGGAGCTCCCTCTTCTGACGATCTTTGATGCGCCTACACTGGGCGCAATGGCGCGGGAGATTGAGCTGTTGCTACCTGCGCGACTTCATGATCTTTCCCCAGTTCTTTCCCATCCTTCCACACAGGTTGAGCATAACCAGGCACACAGGCTCTCATTTTCACAAGAGCACCTCTGGTTTCTGGAGCAGCTCCACCCGAACACGGGTCAGTATCATCTCTCATTTGCTTATCAGGTTGAGGGAGATTTCCGCTTTTCGCTCTTTACACGCGCTCTCGCTGAGATTGTACGTCGACAAGAATGTTTGCGAACGGTTTTTCGCCTTGAGGCAGATGGGCCTCGTCAGATCGTTCTTCCTGCTCTGACGATTCCAATACGACAGCTATCTGGTCTGGCGACGCAAGAACTTGAACCGTATCTTACTCAGGAGGCATCGCAACCATTTGATCTGGAGCAGGGGCCGCTGTTCCGCGTGCTCTGGCTCGAACTGGCTCCTGACAGGGTTCTGCTTCAATGTACGACGCACCATAGTCTCTTCGATGGCTGGTCGATCAGCGTTTTCTTGCAAGAGCTGCTTTCACTCTATAGTGCCTTTTCTCAGGAGCGGCCCAGCCCACTGCCAGAGCTTCCCTGCCAATACCGACAGTTTGCCGCCTGGCAACGCTCTCTCGCCACTGGTGAGTCCTATGGACATCAGCTTCGCTACTGGCAAGAACATCTGGCTGGCGCTCCTCCGCTTCTGGCTTTGCCGCTCGATCATGCCAGGCCAGCTGTCCTCAGTGTATGTGGCGAGCGGGTGACCTACAATCTTCCGGTTTCTCTTGCTCGACAGATCCGTGATCGCAGCCAGCAAGAAGGTGTGACACTCTTTGTGATGCTGTTGGCCGCGTTTGAGATCCTGCTGGCCCGCCTTAGTGGTCAGACGGATATTGTCGTTGGGACCATTGTGGCACATCGTCCACGGCTGGAATTTGAGGCTCTGATCGGTTTGTTTGCCAATACACTGGTCTTACGGACGACTCTGACGGGAGAGCCTACGTTTCGCGAGGTGCTCGCTCGTGTTCGTCAGACGGTATTAGATGCCCAGGCCCATCAAGAGGTTCCTTTTGCACATCTGGTGCAGGCTCTTCAGCCGGAGCGTAGTTCAGGCTATCATCCTTTGTTTCAGGTTGAATTTGGTCTGCTTGAAGATCTGATCGAGCAGCGGCGATTAATGTCTTCAACACGCCAGCTTCTGGATCTGACTATCAGCCCGGTCCCTATTGCCATTGAGACGGTAAAATTTGATCTCAGCCTATTTGTTGAGGTTCATGCAGAAGAGATGGAGCTCGTGGTTGAATACGCGACTGCTCTCTTTGAACGCTCAACAATTCTCCGTCTCATGGGATATTTCCAGACACTTCTCGAACAGATTGTGCAGGCGCCTGAGCAAAAAATCACGAACTATACACTCCTTACTGCCAATCAGCCCCTTACGTCTCCCCTGCCGGAGGAGACGTTTCTCCAGGCCTTTTCTCGGCAGGTGGATCGGACACCCGGCGCGATTGCAGTCCTGGCAGATGGGCAATCGCTAACATATCAGGAGGTACAGTCGCACAGTGATCGGGTAGCTCAGGTTCTCTTGCAAGCAGGGATACAACCAGAGGAGCCGGTCGCCTTGCTGGCAGAGCGCAACATTGCGTTTCTGATCATGTTGCTCGCTATTTTCAAGGCTGGCGGGGTCTATCTGCCACTTGATCCCGGGCTGCCCGGCCAGAGATTACACCAGATCCTTGTGCAGAGTCAGACACGCTTTGTTGTAGCCGCCCATGCTCTCTGCGCTACAGTAAACGCTGCGTTCAAAGAGCTGCCGCTCATACCAACCCTGCTGGAACAGGAGACGTTGCTGCACGATGCTGCTTCACTGCTTCTATCTGCTCATGAGCAGATAGAGCTCCCTGCGCTCTCTTCTCGACAGTTGGCCTATATTATCTATACCTCGGGCTCGACTGGCGAGCCCAAAGGAGCGATGATTGAACACCTGGGCATGCTCAATCATCTCTATGCAAAAGTACAGGATCTTGCCCTGACAGCCGAAGATTGTGTGGCTCAGTCAGCATCTCAATGCTTCGATATCTCTCTCTGGCAGTTCCTTGCTGCCCTGCTTGTGGGGGGCCGTATTGCTATCTTGCCCGACATCATCACCTATGATCTGAGCCAATTACTTCAGACAATTGAGGTCGCACAGATAAGTATTTTCGAGACGGTCCCTTCACTCTTACAGAGTATGCTCCAGGAGTTAGCGCGTCAAGAAGAAGGGCGCTGGCCTTTGACGTCCTTACGCTGGCTGCTATTGACTGGAGAGGCTCTTGCGCCTCGGCTCTGCGCCGATTGGTTTGCATATTATCCTGCTATTCCGCTCCTCAATGCCTATGGACCAACAGAATGCTCCGACGATGTGACACATTGCCGTATCGAGCAGCCACTGCCCATTCAACAATTCTCTGTCCCATTAGGCCGACCAGTTCTTAATATGGAGCTCTATCTTCTGGATGCCTCGCTGCAACTTGTACCTCCTGGGGTGATTGGGGAGATCTATCTTGGAGGTGTGGGAGTCGGTCGTGGCTATCTTCATGCTGCCGATAAGACGTCAGCTGCCTTCCTCCCGCATCCTTTCTCTCATCAGGCTGGAGCACGCCTCTACAAAACGGGGGATCTGGCACGCTATACGGCGCAAGGAGAGCTAGAGTTTCTTGGTCGAAGCGATCAACAGGTGAAGATCCATGGTTTTCGCATCGAATTGGGGGAGATTGAGCACGTTCTTCGTCGCTATACAGTCATTCGCGATGCGGTGGTCCTCGTTCGGGAAAACAGACGTCGCGAACAACGACTGGTGGCTTTTTTCAGTGTCCAGCAGAGCATTGATCTTCAGGATCTACGCGAATTTTTACAGATGCACTTACCTGCCTATATGATTCCTGGCTCTTTTGTGCTTTTGGAGAAGCTGCCACTCAATGCAAATGGCAAGATTGATCGTCATGCACTGATGGAACTTCCGGTGCCAGAAGAGTCAGAGTACGAGCAGGTGATCCTGCCCCGTACTGCTCTAGAAGCGGTCCTGGCAGAGCTCTGGAGTGAGCTCTTAGAGCGTCCTCAGATCAGCGTTTACCACAATTTCTTTCTCCTGGGTGGCCATTCGTTGCTGGCTATTCAGTTGATTTCACGGCTGAATCAGATCTTCCAGATTACCTGTCCTGTCCGCCATATCTTTGAAGCCCCGACCATTGCAGAGCTTGCTCCTGTCATCCAGCGCTATGAAGCGAGACCGGGACAACTCGAAAAAATTGCGCTGGTCTTTCAGCAGATTACGCAGCTCTCGACAGATGATGTCGCGCGCTTACTGGACAAACGCAAGCGAGCAGAACAAGAAAGCGAGACGGCACATGGTTGATACGTCAAATAGAGCGTCTTTTACGCCCAATCCTCAGCAGCAAAAGAGCTCTCTCAGCGAGAAGCTTGCTCTTCTTGAGTACCTGCTTCAGGAACAGGAGATTGAGCGAACGCCTGCTGCCCCTGTCTTCGAGGCAAGGCCTGCCACAACGCCTCTCTGTGCCTCTTCAAGCCAACAACGTTTCTGGTTTCTGGACCAGTTGTACCCTGGGAGCGCTTTATATACAGTCATCTCTGCCCATCACTTACATGATCAGATAGAGAGCCGCTTTCTTCAACAGAGCATTGATTGCCTTGTCGAACGATATGAGATCCTTCGCACGCTCTTCATCAGTGCTCCTGATGGCCGCTGTCAGCCGCTTGTCCTCCCGACGCTCTCTGTTCCTCTGCTCTGTAAAGATCTCCGTCAGCTCTCGCCTTCGGTTCAGCAGTATCAATTCTCTACGTTCATGAAAGCCCAGACGCAGCACCCCTTTGAGCTGTCTCAGGGACCTCTACTCCGTTGTTCACTGCTACAGATTGCCGATGATGAATATGTTTTTATACTGGCTATGCACCATAGCATTACCGATGAGTGGTCGATCCAGCTTTTTTTGCGTGAACTTATGCTCTGTTATGAAGCCTATCGTACACAGCGTGCACCAGATTCTGTTGGACGCCAGATCTTTCAATACTCGGATTTTGCCTACTGGCAACAGCAATGGCTGGCAAGTCCGGCGCTGCAAGAGCTTCTCACGACATGGCGCAAGGAGTATCTTGGAGAGGCTTCGCAGCAGGATGCCTTCCCATATCTGGAGCTACCAACAGATTATCCACGCGCAACCACATCGTCGATCCATGGAGCCATACGCTCACGTCTCCTGCCTTCTGCGCTGGTCTCACAGCTAAAAACGGAGAGTCTCAACCAGAATATGACGCTTCCAACGTTCTTTCTGGCAGCATTTTTCCTGTTGCTTCAACGCTATACCCGGCAAGAAGATCTCGTCCTGGGTATGCCTATCACCGGACGCACACGTGTGGAGTTCGAAACAATGCCTGGATGCTTTGTCAATACACTGGTTGTGCGCTGTCGTCTGACACAGGATCTCTTCTGGCGGGAATGGCTTGAACAGGTGCAGCAGGCCATGCTCACTGCCTACAATTATCAGGAGCTTCCCTTTGAAAAGATCATCGAGAGTCTTTCTCTTGAACGCTCACTTCAACAGCATCCACTCTTTCAGGTGCTCTTCTCCTATCAGAATCCAGTCCCTATTCAGCAGGATATGCAGCATCGAGAAGTCCGATCATTGCCGGTGGATACAGGAACGGCCAAGTTTGATCTCTCTCTGTTTGTCTATGAGACCGCCAGCGAGCTCCGGGTAGCATTTGAATATAAGACAGATCTGTTTGCTTCGGCCACGATTGATCGTATGCTGACGGCCTTTTTGCATCTCTTACAGGAGTGTGTGAGCCAGCCAGGCTTACGCTGTCGCGAATTGTCGTTGCAACATGCACAGCAGGTGCAGCACTCCGCCCCTCCTCGGGAGGATCAATCCTGTACCAGTCTCAGCGAGCTCTTTGAACAACAGGTCAAACGCGATCCAGAAGCAATTGCGCTCCGTTATGTTAACCAGCAACTGAGCTACCGACAACTCAATCAGGCGGCAAATCAGCTAGCTCGTCAACTTCAAAAACTCAATGTGGGCCCTGAGATGCTGATTGCAGTCTACCTGGAACGTTCCTGTGAGTTTGTCATTGCACAGCTTGCGATCCTGAAAGTGGGAGCTGCCTATCTCCCACTCGATCCTGTGAATCCACCTGAACGTCTCATGTTTATGCTCAATGAGAGCCGTTCGCCTCTCCTTCTTACACAGTCCAGCCTGTATGAAACGATCGCTGAATATCACGGAACTATCGTTTCCATTGATCAGCTTGCCCGAGAACAGGATGAGTCTTCAGAGGCCAATGACAATCTGGCCCTCTCACTGAACCCTCAGCAATTGGCCTATGTCATCTATACCTCGGGTTCAACCGGTCAGCCCAAAGGAATTGAGGTAGAACACCAGCAAGTCATAGAGCTCTTAGCTGCGACACAGAGCTACTTTCAATTTACCAGCCAGGATGTCTGGACGCTCTTTCATTCGTTTGCCTTTGATTTTTCTGTCTGGGAGCTATGGGGAGCCCTCTCAACTGGAGGCAAGTGCGTTATTGTGCCACCATCGACCGGTCGCTCACCTACAGAATTTTGGACGCTGATCTGCAATGAACAAGTAAGCGTGCTTAATCAGACGCCAACAGCTTTCCAGCGGTTACTCCAATCAGAAGAAGTTACCAATGAGCTCGCGAAAAGCTCCTTGCGGTGGATCATTTTTGGTGGAGAACGGCTAGATTTTGCCAGCCTTCTTCCCTGGCTTACGCACAATCAAGGGCAACTTACACAGCTTGTGAACATGTATGGAATCACCGAAACAACCGTCCATGTGACGCTTCATCCCATTGATGAGCAAGAGATTCATCATCCAGTGGGGAGCATTCTGGGCTCAGAATTAGCGCACGAGCAGCTCTATCTTCTTGATGAGCAGCTGTGCCCTGTTCCAGATGGAGTGGCCGGTGAAATATATGTAGGCGGGCGAGGCGTTGCGCGTGGCTATCTCCATCAGCCAGCGCTTACGGCGACACGCTTCATACCACATCCTTTTTCGACGGAACCAGGGGCACGGCTCTACAAAAGTGGAGATCGCGCTCGCCGTCTGGCCTCAGGAGAGCTGATCTATCTTGGACGGACCGATCAACAAATAAAGCTGCGCGGATTTCGTATTGAATTAGCGGAGATCGCTCATACATTACAACTCCATCCGGAGATTCAAAAAGCGGTAGTGCTGCTGGATAGAACCCAAAAGACGAACGAGCAGATAGTTGCCTATCTCATTCCCAGACAGGAGGAGGCATCAGAACAACTGACCCATCATGCGTTGCGACAGTATATGCAGGAGAGACTTCCAGACTATATGAATCCAGTGCACTATTTCTGGGTGGAACATTTGCCGCTGACGGCCAATGGAAAGTTGGATGCTCAGGCCTTACTCCAGTTACCACAGACGCTGACCGCTTTGAAAAGTGGCACCGTGTATAGCCCGCCGCGTACGGCTGTAGAGCGGTTGCTCACTACGATCTGGGAACAGGGATTGGCGCGGTCTCCAATTGGTATCCATGATAATTTTTTTGCGCTTGGTGGGGATTCTATTCGGAGCCTTGACGTCATTGCGCGGATGAAGCGGCAGGGGCTTTATTGCTCGCTTCCTCAGCTCTTTCACTATCAAACGATTGCTGAACTTGCCGACCATATATCTCTCGCTGAACAGCCTGCCCCGGCTGTGGTGCTGCCTTTCAGCCTGCTTGAGGCAGACGATTATGTCGGGCTTCCTGTCACAAGTACAGATGCTTATCCCCTCACGCTCTTACAGCAGGGCATGCTCTACCATATGGATTGGACCCCTGAACGTCCACTGTATCAGAATGTGTTTAGCCTCCATCTCCAGGGCCCACTTCACTATCCAACCTTCCTGATAGCGATACAAACGATTGTTGATCATCATGCTATTCTACGTACTACCTTTGATCTCACAACCTATTCACGACCTTTACAGATTGTCCATGCGCAAGCCGTTCTGCCCTGTCCACTGACTGACCTTAGCCACCTGGCCTTTGAGGAGCAAGAAAAACAGCTTGCTACTTTTTTACGGGCTGAGGAGAGCAGGCCTTTCAATCTTACCGACCCTCCTCTCCTACGCTTTCATGTGCATGTGCGGTCTGACCAGACCTTTCAATTGACGATGACTGAGCATCATGCGCTATTGGATGGGTGGAGTCTCCATCTCCTGCTTGCAGAGCTCTTTTCAACGTATTTTCTGCTCTTACAGGGCAAGGCACTCCCACCCAGGAGCGCTGAGGTGCCTGCCTTCCGTGATTATGTTGCTCGAGAGCAGGCGATTCTCCTTGATCCTGCCTATCGTGATTACTGGTACCACAAACTTACACACACGCACACGCAGCCGCTCCTGCCAACCTCTATTCCAGGTTCCGATGGACGTTTCTATTATGCTACCCATCTCTTTACGCCTGAGGAGAAAGCAGGTCTGCGCCAGTCAGGCTTAACTGTTGGAGCGCCTCTGAAAAGTGTGCTGCTCGCAATCCACTGTAAGGTTATGAGCCTGCTGAGTGGATCAACGGAGATTATTACAGGGCTGACCTGTGAAGGGCGACCTGAGGAGATCGGGGGAACACAAACGTGCGGGCTCTTCTTGAATGTTGTTCCATTTTGCCTGTCATTGCGGCAAAGTACCTGGAAACAGCTTATTCAAACGACCTTTGCCGAGGAATGTGAACTCCTGCCCTTCCGTCAGTATCCTCTGGCAGCGATCCAGAAGGAGCATCCACTGGTCCTGGACACGCTGTTCACCTATCTCCATTTCCATGCTCTGACACCTCTCAAACAGGCTCATAACTTTACTATTCTGGAAACTCGGCGGCACGAACAGACTAATTTTGCCCTGAACGCCAGCTTTTCGCTCGATCCTTTTACTGATGAGCTCAGCCTGCTGCTCGATGTCGATACCACGCGGATCAGTCCAGCGTTAGCAGATACTCTTCTGACTTGCTATCAGCAGGTGATAACCAGTATGCTCCGCAATCCTGAAGCAGACACAAGGCAATGCTTTCTTCCTTCACAGGACTATCAAGATCTGCTCATTGATTGGAATATGACGGCACAAAGCTATCCTGCGGATGCCTGCCTGCATGAACTCTTTACCGCTCAGGCAAAACGTACGCCCGAGGCATGCGCAATCCATTCGGCGCAAGGGACGATAACGTATCGTGAACTTGATGAGCAATCTAACCAGCTTGCCCATCTGCTCCGACAGTACCATGATGTAGGACCAGAGACGCCAGTAGGGCTCTATCTCGCTCGTAAGCCTGCACTGGTAGTTGGGCTTCTGGGCATTCTAAAGGCCGGGGGAGCGTATGTCCCACTCGATCCTGCCTATCCACGCGAACGGTGTCGCTGGATCTTCCAGCATGCCCAGGTCAAGTTGATCATTACACAATCAGAGCTCACCAGTGAGCTTGCAGATAGCTCTTGCCCGTACCTCTGCATCGATAGCCAGCATTCCGAGCTTTCTCGCCAGAGCAGAGCTGCACTGGCAAGCAATACGACAGCCATGACAGGCCAGCATCTGGCCTATATTATCTTTACCTCTGGCTCAACTGGCGATCCAAAGGGAGTTATGATCTCTCATCAGTCACTCATAAACTATGTGTTCTGGAGCATCGAGGCTTATGGCGTCTCCCACAAAGCGGGGGCCCCGGTTCATACCTCACCTGGTTTTGATTTAACGGTGACGAGCCTTTTTCCGCCTCTAATCACAGGCAAGACGCTCTTTTTCCTCTCTGAACAAGAGAGCAGTACAGAGCTTCAACAGCTTCTGAGCACGACTGAGCTCTCTCCTATTAAAATGACGCCCGCACATCTTCAGCAGTGGCAGCACCTGCTGATAGAACAAGAAGAACTGCCGCCTATCGAAGCGCAGACCCTGGTTATCGGTGGTGAGGCTTTGTACGCCGAACAATTAGCATGGTGGCGTCACCTCGCGTCAGCAGCTCCTTTGCGCTGGATCAATGAATATGGTCCAACAGAGGCCACAGTCGGTTGCTGCGTCTATGAGCTGCCACTCTCTTTTCCCCAGGAGGGCTCTGTCCCCATCGGCAGACCCATCGCTAATACAAGACTGTATGTCCTGGATGCTTTTTTACACCCTGTTCCTCGAGGCTTCCCCGGTGAGCTCTATATTAGTGGAGCGGGACTGGCTCGTGGCTATCAGCAAGCTCCGGAATGGACGGCTGAACGGTTTCTCCCTGATCCATTTCAGCTCGAGCCAGGACAGCGAATGTATCAAACAGGTGATCGTGTACGTTTCCTGCCCGATGGAACGCTTGAATATCTGGGACGCCTTGATGAGCAGGTCAAGTGGCATGGTTTCCGGATTGAACTCCGTGAGATCCAGTTGGCCCTTACACAGGCGGCTATTGTACAGGAATGCTGCGTCTTAATGCGCAAGACGTCTAATGGAGAGCCTCAAATCGCTGCTTATCTTGTCCCTCAGCCAGATGCGGTCGTATCGGTCAATGGCTTGAGAGATTTTCTGGCTACCAGACTGCCCTATTTTATGGTACCGGGCCTCTTTTTTGTGGTCGAAGCATTACCTGTAACTGTCCATGGCAAAGTTGACCATGCGGCGCTCTTACAGATCTCAGAAGAGCACCTTTTACGCACTGAACAGACTATTCGTCCCCAGACATTTCTCCAGATAAAGCTGGCTGAGATCTGGCAGAGAACACTCTCAATTGAATCAATTGGTATCCATGATCATTTCTTTGCATTAGGTGGAGACTCGCTCCTTGCAACGCAGGTGATCGCCCGCATGCGAAGCGAGCTTCAGATCACTGTTCCACTACGAATACTCTTTGAACAGCCGACCATTACTCAGCTAGCAACGAGCATCGAGGCACGACAGGCAGCGACGGAAGAGGCTGACCCACTCACAGACTCACACATTCCCCGGCGCAGCAACGATGGCCCGGCACCCCTCTCTTTCTCGCAGCAGCGCTTATGGTTTCTCGATCAGCTTCAGCCCTTGAGCACGACGTATACGATCTTTGAAGCGCTTCGTCTTGAAGGTGCGCTCAATCCACGCCTTCTGATCCAGAGCTTTGAGGCAGTCATCCAGCGTCATGAAAGTTTGCGCACGCGGTTCCAGGTCCAGGATGAGCAACCCGTTCAGATAATCCTCCCTTCGCAATCGTTTGACCTGCAAGAGATCGATCTTTCTCTTCATGCATCAGCAGAGGAAGAGCTGCAACGGATCGCCAGGGAAGAGTCCCAGCAGCCCTTTCATCTGGCAACCGGTCCACTCTTACGAGGGCGTCTGCTTTATCTGCAACCACACACCGCCGTTCTGCTCGTAAGTATCCATCATTGTATTGCGGATGGATGGTCCCTCCAGATCCTTTGGAGAGAGGTAGCGCTGCATTATCAGGCCTTCTTGCAGCAAGAACAGCCTCAAATCGCTGCATTACCGCTTCAATATCGGGACTTTGCCATCTGGCAGCAACAATGGCAGCAGAGCGCTCACTTTGAGCGACAGCTCGCCTATTGGAGGCACCAACTGGCCGGGGCCCCTCCGCTTCTTGCTCTGCCAACGGACCATCCAAGGCCCCCCATTCAGACTACTGAGGGAGCTGAATTGAACCTGATCATCAATCCAGACGTAACGGCGCAGCTTAAAAAGCTCTGTCAGCAAGAGCATTGTACCCTTTTCATGCTCTTACTAAGCGCCTGGAACATTGTTCTTCATCGCTATAGTGGCCAGGATGATCTTCTCATTGGGACCACCATTGCAGGTCGCACACACAGCGAATTAGAGCCACTGATTGGCTATTTCGCCAATACAGTGGTTCTACGCACAGATCTGGGAGGAGATCCAACCTGCCAGGAGCTCCTACAACGGGTGAAAGAGGTCGCACTGGCCGCCTATGCACATCAGGAGATGCCATTTGAAAAAGTGGTTGAAGCGCTTCAACCAGTCCGTAATCTCAGCTATAATCCAATCTTTCAGGTACTCTTTGTATTCCAGAATCTGCCACCATATACGCAGCAATTCGCCGATATTACCGTCCATCCAACCACGCTGGCAGCGAAACAGACCGCTCGCTTTGATCTCGCACTGGCCTTAGAAGAGCAAGACAGTGTCCTTATAGGGACCCTCGAGTATCAAACGGCGCTCTTTGAAGAAGTCACTATGCGCCGCATGCTTGCGCATTTTCAGACGATACTCTCCGCTCTGGCAACCAATCTGACCCAATCCATTCATCAGCTTCCTATGCTAACGCCACCGGAACTCGCGCTCGCTCTTCAGCAGCAGGAACAGAGCGATGACATACGACCAGCAGAGTATCTTCCCCATCGCTTCATTGAACAGGCGAGGCGTACTCCTCATGCGCAAGCGCTGATCACAACGCAGGGGACCCTGACCTATCAGGAACTTGACCAACAATCCAATCAAGTGGCGCATCTGCTCCTGAACAAAGGTGTTGGTGCAGATGTACCTGTAGGGATCTGTCTTCCACGCGATTGCCGTCTCATAATCGGGCTTCTGGGAATCCTGAAAGCCGGAGGAGCCTACGTTCCCATCGATCCAGATTATCCAATCGAGCGTCAACAGTGGATCTTGCAGCATGCTCAGATCTCACTCCTCCTCACCCATACACAGCCTCCTTTCGCTCTGGAACAGAGAGTAGAGGTTCTTATCATAGACGATGATCATTCGGAGTATCAGCACCAGCCCCTCCTTCTGGTGCCTCCATCCCTTCATGGGCAGCAATTAGCATATAGTATCTATACCTCTGGCTCAACCGGGCGGCCTAAAGGCGTCATGATTACCCACGATGCCGTACGCAACATCCTGTCCTATATGCAGCATAAACATCAGATTTGCGAGCAAGACACGATCGCAGCATTGGCATCATTTGCCTTCGATATGTCGATCCCCGAACTCTTTCTTCCGCTTATCAGCGGAGCCAGGCTGCTATTGATTGAACAGACCATTGCCAGAGATGGCCAGAGATTGCACTCTGTCTTACAAGAACACCACGCCACCTTGATGCAGGCAACGCCTACCACCTGGCAGATGCTCTTACAGCTCGGTCTTCCCTTACCCTCGCTCCATACCATGATTAGTGGAGCCGAAGCCCTCCCTCAAGAAGTAGCCACGCAACTGCTCCATTCCAGGGGGGCAGAGGTCGCCTTCTATAATTATTATGGACCAACAGAGACAACCGTCTGGTCAGCAGCTCAGCAGATTACTGCCCACTATCCATCTGTACGGATTGGTCAGCCGATTGCTCATACCCGTCTCTACCTCCTTGATCGCTATCTTCAACCAGTCCCTATGGGGGTCATTGGAGAGATCTATCTCGGAGGCAGCGGACTGGCTCGTGGTTATCAGCACCAGCCAGAGCTTACAGCCGCAAGCTTCATCCCAGATCCATGGAGCTCCGAGGAGAGACCCGGGCTCTGCCTCTACAAAACGGGCGATCTGGCCCGCTATCATACGGATGGGTCGCTCGAATATCTTGGGCGCAGCGATCAACAGATCAAAGTCCATGGCTTCCGCATCGAACCCGCAGAGATTGAGGCTTTGCTCGAGCAACATCCAGCCATCGCTCAGGCGATCGTAGTCGCGCAAACCTATGCAGAGCATGAGAAGCGTTTAGTGGCCTATCTTATCGCCAGAGCAGGGTCCAGTTGCACCTCCACGCAATTGCGCTCATATCTGGCTAGATCACTGCCAGACTATATGCATCCAACAACATTTCTCTGGCTACAAGCCTTCCCTCTTACACCTAATGGCAAACTCGATCGTAAACAATTAAGTCAGCACAATGGCAAACAGTATGAGGAGGAAGGAAGGATTCCGGCACGCGATGCTCTGGAATGGCAGCTCGTTCAGATCTGGCAAGAGGTATTAGCCACCCGACCAATTGGCATCAATGAGAATTTCTTTGCTCGCGGTGGTAACTCTTTTTCCGCCGTTCGCTTGATGAACCGTATTCGCCAGCAATATAGCTATGAACTTCCGCTCTCGCTGCTCTTTCAGGAAGCAACTATCGAGCAGCTCGCCGCCATACTCCGTCAGGAAAAAGGGGAAACAGAGCTGACGCCGCTCGTTCCCATCCAGGCAGGGGGCAGCAAACGACCGTTCTTCTGTATCCACCCGGGCGGCGGTGGAGTGCTCTGCTACCGTGAGCTGGCTGAAGTTCTGGGAGAGGAGCAACCATTCTATGGTCTTGAAGATCTGCGTCAGTATCAAGAGACCATTGATGAAAGAGCAACCATTGAAGATCTTGCAACCACCTATGTGAGGGCAGTTCAGCTTCAACAGCCAGCGGGTCCCTATCTGCTCGGTGGCTGGTCCTTTGGAGGCATCGTGGCATTTGAAATGGCTCAACAGTTGCAGAAACAGGGAGAAAAAGTGGCCTTACTTGCTCTCTTTGATTCCCAGATACCAGACGCTCAACTCTTACCGCTGGATGAAAGTGGTGAGCTGCTCCACTTTGCCCACGAACAGGCTCGCTCCGAAGGGAAAGCGTTCTCGCTTACTGAGAGCGAGCTGAAGCAACTTGCTCCTGCTGAACGCATTCCAGCTATCCTTCACCAGATTGAGCAGGCTCGGCTCGACTTGCCAGAGATAAGCCTCCCCTGGCTTGAGCGCTTCTTAAGACTGGCAAAAGTGGGCAGAGCCATGCTTCAATCCTATCAGCCACAGCACTATGCAGGTCCACTTATTCTCTTCCTGGCACAGGAGCGGGCTCATCAAACAGCTGCTGATCGGATCGCTGCACAATGGCAAGCGCTCGCTATTGATCCCATCAAGATCTACAGCACACCTGGCACACACGATACAATGATCGTTCAGCCACATGTCGATTACCTGGGGCGCAATCTGGCAGAGGCAATAGCGCGATCGTTAGAGAGCGAGGAGGAAAAAGGCGATCCTGCAATGATGCATTTCAGCTAAATGATCAAAAAGAAAGAAGAAGTAAGACAGGACTTGAAATTCTTGCAGGTCCTCTCATAGAAAAGATACCGCCAATAACAGCGGATCGAGAAAAGGATGGTTATAGCATATGTCTCACTTTTTTTCTACACGAAGTTGGATTGTACGCTCAAACACTCAGACACAGGCACAAATGCGGCTCTTCTGCTTTCCCTTTGCGGGCGGAGGAGCTTCCACGTATCAGAGCTGGCAACGCTACCTGCCCGAAAAAGTTGAGATCTGTGCGGTGCAATTGCCTGGACGAGAGAATCGTATGCGGGAGAAGCCCTATCAGGAGATTACTCCTCTCGTTGAAGCGTTGAAACAGGAACTGAACCCTTATCTCGATCTCCCGTTTGCCTTTTTTGGGCATAGTCTGGGTGCGCTTATCAGCTTTGAATTAGCTCGTCATCTGCGCAGAGACCATCAGATAGAGCCACAACACCTGTTTTTATCTGCCTGTCGGGCCCCACAATTCTTCGCAGATATTGCACCATTACATGCTCTTCCACAACCAGCATTAATTGCAGAGCTCCGCCGCCTTGAGGGCACTCCAGAGGATGTGCTACAAAATCAGGATCTTATGCGCATGATCGTTCCTATGCTCCGAGCAGATTTTTCTGTGTTTGAAAACTATCTTTATTATCCTGAAGAACCGCTTTCTTGCCCCATTACGGCCTTTGCTGGCCAGCAGGATCAACGTGCTCCAGCAGAGATGGTTGCCTGGTGGAGAGAGCAAACAACCAGCAAATTTACGATGCATACGTTACCAGGAAAGCATTTTTTCATTAATGAAGCTCGAGAATCCTTGCTCGCATTAGTACGAGCAGACTTATAGACTCTGAAACAGGAAGACAGACAGATAGCTTATTGAGACGAGCAGCCTTACAGGCTCTGAAATAGGAAGACAGACATTGGGATAAAATAAGATGATTACAAATACACGAGTTGATCAGATTCTCAAGAGGCCTTATGCCAATCAGATCCACATCTGGTATGCCGAGCTTCAACAACCAGATGAATACTATGTTCAGCTAGAAAAGACCCTTTCTCATGATGAGCAGAAGCGGGCCTCGCTTTTTTACTTCGATCACGATCGGAGGCGTTTCGTCACAAGTCGAGCTATTTTGCGTACCATCCTGGGACACTATCTGGAGATAGCAGCCGAGGAGTGTCGGTTTGTCTATCAAAAATATGGGCGTCCTGAACTTGATCCTCTTCATCATAGCTCGCTTCGCTTTAACGTGTCTCATTCGTATGAACTGGCCATTTATGCTTTTAGCGATGCCTGGACGGTTGGCATTGATATTGAATATGTTCGTCTGCTGGCGGATATGGAGCAACTGGCGAAACGCTGTTTTTCGGCACGCGAATATAGCTTCTTTCTCACATTACCTGAGGAGCAGAGACAAGAAGCTTTTTTCCGTTACTGGACCTTCAAAGAAGCAACCGTCAAAGCTCTGGGCGATGGGCTGAGATATTCGCTCGAACGCATTGATGTTGGTGCACTCCCAGATGATCAAGAGAGCAGCATTCTGCTTGCGCTCCCTAACGAGACCGAGCTGCGTTCGCTCTGGCGGCTGCACCCTTTACGTCCATCACAGGGCTACAAAGCAACGATAGCGCTAGCCGAGCGTCGGGGCGTTCAGCCACAGGATCTGATTCGTGTCTGGAATGAACCCTTCTAAACTCAACCTATAAAGTGGATCTGGCCCGGTACACAAAGTTTCGGATGCCTACTAAACCATCTGCAATGAGACACTGCTGTCTCAGGAATTCATACAAGCTCAAAGAAGCTCATCCGGCAATCGATGCTTCGCAAATGCCGAATCAGCTTCTTTAGACCACATGTCTTCTATTACAGCACCTCACCTTGCCAGAGATGCTGCATCTCGCTGCACTTTCTCAAGAGCTCGTCCAATCTCCCTTCTGCCTCAATCTTTCCTTCTTTAAGCACAATAATATGGTCCGCATGGCGCAAGACCTCCTGATTATGAGAGACAGCCAAACACGTCTCTCCTCGAGCAAAGAGACGTTCCCAGAGGAGTTGCTCGGTCTGGCGATCCAGTGCGCTGGAGAGATCATCGAAAATCAACAGTTCAGGAGTACGTACAAACATACGAGCAGCCGCACTGCGCTGTACCTGCCCACCAGAGAGCCGGACGCCTCGGGCTCCAATCATGGTATCAACGCCCTCAGCCAGCGCATTAATATCTTGCTCCATCACGGCCTGAAAGAATGCCTGCTCCAGATCAACCTGTTCCGGCTTAAGACCCAAAAGAACATTCTCCTTAAGCGTCAGGCTAAAGAGTCGCGGAACCTGTGCTGTATAGGCACAGCGAGGAGGCACAAAAAAACTGGCGGGCTCAGTGATCTCTGTTCCATTCCAGAAGATGCGGCCTGTCTCCAGAGGTAAAAGTCCAAGGAGTGCTTTGATGGCCGTTGTCTTCCCTGAGCCAATGCGCCCGGTAATCACCGTAAACGAGCCCCGTTTCAGGTGCAAGCGAATATGTTCAATGCCACGGCCCGAAGAGGGGTAGCGATAGGTAAGATCATGAACGATAAGCTCGGTCAGATCCTCCCCTTTTTCATACCGTGGAACTTCAGGTAAAGCTCCCCGTGTATAAAGAGAGTGATGGGCGACCAGACTGGTTGCAGAGGTGGTTGGAAGTACTGCAAACAAACGCTGCGTTGAGAGAGGAGCAAGTTGCAAGGCTGTAAGAAGACGTCCAATCCGACGTGGGAGCTGCAGGAGCCAATCGAGATAGATCACAAACAGCGTAAAATCTCCAATGCTAAATGTATGAGCATGAATAGCCTGAGCCGTAAGGAGAATGACGATCCCCCTGCTAAGATTGGTGATATTTCCACTAAAAGAAACCAGCAGGTTGCTCACAATCTCCTCTTTGAGCATTGTTCGACGGCGTTGCTCATTCAGAGTTGCCAGGTGCTGAACCATCCGCTCCTCGGCTGATGCTACCTTTATGGCCTGTACGATGCTATATATTTCTCCTAGAAACCCCAGTGCCTCGCTAGAGGTTTCGCGCGTCTTCTGTCGATAAGGCTCCAGGTGCGCTCGCATGCGATGGATAATGGCAACTAGAGCAATCAGAGGGATAACAGTAGCCAGAGTTATCAGCAAATTAATCTTGATCATTATGATCACGGCAATCACGGCAAAGACGAGTTCACCAAAAAGCCGATACCACTCATTAATCACATCATCAGTGGCTTTCGTCACATCATCCTCAAAACGACTGATCAGATCGCCAGAAGCCTCTCCATTCTCTACAACGGGAGGATCTTTCAAAAGCGCAGAAAAGAAATTGCTGCGCACCAGATCCTTCATGGTCATCATCCAATACTCATGACTGAGGAACCAGGTCGTCGTTACCAGCTGAGCTCCGATCTCTGATGCGAGCAATAAAGCGCCCAGGCTCCAGATAGTAAGGCCAAGAAGAGTCGTTTTTGCGCTTAATTGGTCGAAGATAGCACGCGTTAATTGTCCTGATAGAAGCGGAATACAACTGGTCAGGACCCATAAGAGCGCTGTCAATAGACCTGAACCTGGTCGATAACGAACCAGCTTACCTAAATCAAGGAAACGAGTAGTCATCATTCTTGCTCCTGACGTCCGGTTTGTAACAGACCATTCAATTGTGAGGTTGGGTCCTGTAGTAAGTTCTCACGCCGATCATATTCCACCATCTGCCCCTGCCTCAGGATGGCGATCTTATCAGCGCGATTGATGGTTGCAAGCCGATGCGCAATGATAATCCCAGTCCGTCCAACAAAGAGGTTCTTGATGGCAGTATCTAGAAAGAGTTCGGTTGCAGGGTCCAGGCGCGAAGAGGCTTCATCCAGGATGACGATAGAGGGATTTTGAAGGAAGACGCGAGCAAAGGCGAGCAGTTGTGCCTCACCTGCTGACAGCCCAATCCCAGTGCTGGTCGTAGTGGTCACAACAGTATCAAGCCCGTGTGGAAGCGCTTCATACCAGTCAGCCAGACCCACTTCAGACAGCACGTGCACAATCTGTTCATCTGGAATAGCGGTCTCAAAAAACGTTAGATTATCTCGCACACTTGCATGAAAGAGCTGTACATCCTGAGTGACCATACCAATACGTTGCCGAAGAGCTGCAAGCTGCAAGGTCTGGATAGGACGGCCACCAACACAAATCGTCCCACTATCAACCTCATAGAGGCGAAAAAGGAGACGAGCCAGGGTCGTTTTGCCGCTTCCGGTCTGTCCCAGAAGGCCCAATATTTCGCCTGGCTTAATATCTAACGTGATCTGTTGCAAAGTGGGAACATCTGGATGATAGGCAAAGGAGACATCTGTGAACTGAACACTTAATGCTCCACCTGGGAGATCGTGCTCCAGACCATCACCAATGGTTGGAGGGATGGCAAAAAGCTCCTGAATACGCTCGAGACTTGCCCTGGCCTGACGCAGATCATCAATCTGCTCCATAATCGTTTGCAGGGGTGTAGACAGGAGTTGGGTATATGTAACAACCAGGTAGACCACGCCAAGTGTAATTGTCCCCATCTGAAAAAGCGCAGCAGCGAGCAGAAACGCGCCAACGGAACCACCAATGAGTAAGAGATCTGTTCCACAAGACAGCCAGAGACTAAAACGGCGTGCAGACCAATCTTTCAGAAAAGCCATTCGTCGCAGATCATAAAAGAGGCGCATACTATACGCAATAGCGCCACTGGTACGCAGGTCAGCTACCCCTGATCCATATTCACCAATGAAACCATGGAGATTAGCCTTCGCCTGGCTTGCCTTCTTCCAGGCTAATGAGGTGGTATTCCGGGTACTCTGGATGACAAACAGACAGAGAGATGCATAGATGCTCATAGCCAGGCCCAGACGCCATTCCTCATGAAAAAGGACAGCCAGGACGCAGATTAAGACAAGCAAGCTCATAATAATTTGCAAGGTAAACAAAGAAAAGAGATTGGAGAGTGAGCTTACATCTTCGTCAGTCCGCTCAATGAGTTCTCCGGCTGCATGTGCAGCATGAAAAGAAAGGTCCAGGTGGATGCAATGGGAGGTCAGATCCAGGCGCATCTGATTTGTTGTCTGCCAGGCAAGATTACTACTGACATAGGCACTCACAACCGTCAGACCTTGATTTAATAGCCCCATTCCTAGAAATAGAGCGGCCATGATCCATAATGATGAAAGCGACCTCCCACTGGTTGCACTATCAATAAATGAACGTAAAATTTCTGGATTGCCAACCTGGATTCCCACGCTGCAAACCAACAACGCCGCCAGAAGAGCTACTGTTGGCCACTGTGGTCGTAGATACCGGACCACAAAAGAGAGAGTATGCATACGCACCATAGATGATTTTTTACTCCTTCTCACGTATTTCGGGATAAAAATCCTTTGGGGACAAGATGCATGGCATACGTCATTGCCATCATCACATGCCTGAAAAATGAAACGATACAGCGCAGTGCTATCTGAAGGAGGTAAAAGAAGAGAAGACGCACAGAAAAAACCCTCAGACAGCCAGATACGCTGTCATAAGGGTTTGCATGATGCAAAACAGAACACAAAGCTATGCAGAAACAAGTTTATCCAGTTATGGACTTCTTATGCACTTGTGACCTCTGCATAGCCCAAAGACAGCGGTACTAGTAACCTGCCTTTGGGCCATGTTGGCTGCGTCTTCCAATCATGATGCTTCTTATTCTTTCTGCATTTTGAGGTATTCAGGTATAAAAAAATTATAGCATATATTCTTTAAGACTCGCGCCAGGCATCAAGGTGCCAAAATGGCTGCCCAAACAACTTCCACGCTCCCGCAAAGAACACAAGGGCGAACACAAGCAAGCCTGGAACAAGCAGAAACGCTCCACGTACCAGATCATCCACTCCATCAATAAGTTGAATCAGGGCAATCAGTACCATGAAGCTGGCCAGTACCCGGCGAGATCTTATGAAGAGGAGAAAAAGCAACATAATGGCGAGCGCTAAACTTCGGGCAAACATATAGTCGGCGTAGACCCGCGCTGTCTCTGTCATAGTGCCCCCACTCGTGAGCAGGGTAGGATTGACCTTACTGATCACCGCACCAGTGATGCTCAAAAGAGCCCCAAGTATGACAACGATGAAGATCCAGAGAGGAAAGCGCGCAACGGATCGAGATGTTTTGAGATCAGCTGCCTGTGATGGTGCGGAGGAATTGGTCATGAGTGATGCTCCTTTTCGGTTATAAGAGGAAATCCATTTCTACCCGATTATACCAGATTCCAAAGCAAAGAGCATTATTTCAGGGCTTTCCAGTTCTGGGTTAGTTCTCTGGCAGACAAAGGGGTTCTTACCTGGCACATGTCCTTCTTCCAGGAGAAGTGGAACACCCTGGAATCAAGCGCCCATCAGCGCTAGAGATCATGGTGCGCGGACGGACCTGCAATAAACGCTGGATTTCTCCGCGCTCCAATAGCTGCTCCATCCAGTTGCCTTGCCTTTTGAAGAGCTTGAACTTTCAGTAGCTCATACAATTGAGCCTGAATAAGATACAGCGTACTATTATCAGGTTGCAGTAAAATAGCCTGCTCACAGGCGTGCAAGGCTAGCTGATAGTGCCCAAGGTTCCACAGGGCATAGCATCTGCTCACATGCGCAATACTATTCGTTGGCTCTAACTGAATCACTTGCTCATATGCTGTGAGCGCTTCCTCATATTGGCGAAGATGCCAGAAGAGCGTACCAGCATTTAAGTAAGCAGAACTGTTGCGAGGATTCAATTGAATCGCTTTTTGACAGGCACGGAGTGCATACTCATAATCCTTAGCATCTTGAAAATTGTTCGATGTCTCTAGCCACTTTTGAGAGAGCAACAGGGTAATTTCTGCATAAATATCCTGAACAATGGAGAAAAATGCCTGATCATGATCATGCCAGATGCTGACTGGCATCTCTCCTCTGGGAAGAACCTGGAGATCTCCCAAAAGCGTTTCCTGCCAATACGTAGGGCGAAGAAGGATAGCAATGGCTCGTGTCTCTTTTAACGCATTTCGCTCGAGAGCTCGAGCCATTTCCACGTGATAACAGAAATCTGAGTTCATAAAATCGGGGCTAACAAGGAACAGAATAATATCTGCCGTATTCAGGTGCGCATACACTTCTTCCGCCCACTCCGCTCCTGCATGAATATCTCCATCGTACCACTGCGTCACTAGCCCGGAACGCACAAAAGGCATCAGATGTTTGCCCAGCAACGATCGAAAGGCGTGATCTTCATGAGCATAGCTAAAGAAGATTTTGAGGGGCTCAGTCGATAAAAGTTGATCGGAGCTTGTGTTGATCGTATGCTCGCTTATTATCTCGTTCCGAAAATGCGTCATCTTTTTCCTACGGTCAATTCGTGAATACTCTTTTCGTATCTTGAAAAGGTAGCTGTAACTATATTGCATGATTTGAGATTCTTATTCTATAGTATTTCTCTCAAGGAGACAATAGAGATAAGTATCAGTGAATAGTGAATTATTTTATGGAAGATTACCTCTTTTTCCCTATAATTGCGGAACTCTCCCATCGAGGAGATGCAGTCAAGTGTTAAAGATGGTGTATACCTGGTCAATATGCTTCCTGACCGGGAAACAAAAAGTGGGAAAACATGGTTGGCGTCGCATCCCGAAATCGAGGGAGTTAGCCGAGATCGCGGTAGAGCATATGCCAGTGGAGCTGCTCAAGGAGCGTCTCAAGCGATCCAGTGTGCGGATCGATGGCATGTGTAAAAATCTTGGAGATGCCGTTGAAAGCTACCTCAAACGGCAATCACTGTCCATTCCGGTACCTTCTGCGCCAGTGCCGACCTCAGAGAGACAGCGTCTTCACTATCATGGATGATGATACGATACACAATACCCTTCCATCCAGCATGCACTAGACCAATAACATGCTTATCTGGATCAAAAAAAGCTACAGCAGCGCAGTCAGCCACTGGTATGAAAAGTGGTTGGGTGTTTCCAATGTTGCAAAGCATATACGTCATTTCTGTGCTCAACCTCAAAAATTTATTGAAGAGCTTTTTTTGAGAAGCTTTCACGATGAAGCGGGACTTTCAAGAAAACACTGTCAAATAATTCATATATTTGATTAATAGCGCTACATGTGATAAAATCCTATATAGCAATAGATGCTATTAATTACATTGTGTCTAATACGGCAGAATGTTTTTTACAGCTGGATAAAACCATGAAGGCATTACAAATAATCCTAAATTACTGTAGGAATTTATAGTGCCAGGTTTTATTCAGGCGCATAACCTCATCTTATACTTGCTGATTATTTATTTTTATCTGCATGAAAGATGGCTTAAATTAGTAAAGCGCCTATTGCAAATTATTGAATCACACAGGTCTACACTTGTTGTGACCGCAACACAAAAAGGAGAAAAACAAAATGCAAGTAGTTGAACCATCACGTGACATTATTTCAGTTAACGTGAACGTTTTTAAAGGAGACCTCCTTTTAACATGTACTTACTCACAGGATGTAAATCCAGAAGCATATAAAAGCCTGAGCGAAGGACGAAACGTCTTTTCATTTTGTCCCGAGTTACATCACTTAGATAAATTAGGCTTTAAGCTTTGTACAATTTTTCGCCTAAAGAGAGTGGAGACTCTCTATGTTCTCACGAAAGACGGCTCACCTCACTCTATGCAAATACCACTAATGGTTCAAGAAGCAGCCGAAGATGTCGGATTTGATAAAGCCAATATTCGATATTTTTGCTTAGAAGGCGGGGGAGTTCACGAAATTTCGGATTTGACTATTCGTAAGGCACGTCATTATTCAGAAATTGAGCAAGTACTGCCTTATGCAAAACTGGAAAAAGTAACCGAAATTCTAAGAAGTGAAAACGGTTGCCCAAGCAAAAGAAATTCTTGCTGTGCAAAGAAGATACAAACAAGCAAATGCAACACAATGTTCTGAAGCGACAAAGGCATTCTGAAGGAAAAACTATGCGTCATGATTTGCGTGTCATTATTTTTGATTTTGATTATACACTGGCCGACTCCTCCTATGGTGCAATGGAATGCATCAACTTCGCACTTCGTAGCTTAAAAATTCCTCCTGCTTCTTATGAGTCAGTGTGTCAAACCATAGGATTATCGCTGCCAGAAACTTTTCTGTACCTTACAGAATCAGAACATGAAGGAAAAAGTAGTGAGTTTGTGCGCCTTTTTAAAGAAAGAGCTGATGAAGCTATGGCAGAGAATACTGTAATCTATGATACAGTAAACTCCACTTTGGAAGCACTTAGTCTGGTGAATATAAAGATGGGAGTAGTCTCCACAAAATATCGCTACCGAATCGAAGAAATACTAAAGCGAGAAAAAATATTAAACTTCTTCGAAGTTATAGTGGGTAGCGAGGATGTACAAGCCCATAAACCTGACCCGGAAGGTTTATGGCTTGCTATTGAACATTTTCAAGAATCAAAGCAAAATTCTCTTTATACTGGTGATAGCACAATAGATGCGGAAACAGCATTAAGAGGCGGAGTCCCCTTTGTTGCTGTGTTAACTGGAGTTACACAAAGTCAAGCATTCGATTCATACAAGCCAGTGAATATTGTAAACAATTTGAAGGAACTAACTGACTGGATATTGGGATAAACATGAAAAGTGGTTCAGAACATGTACTTTATTGTTTGATAAGTTCATTTTATCTACAATCATCAAACAACCAAGTATATGCTACGACCTGTAATGAAAGGAAAACACATGTATTTGTTGAATGATAGGAAACAATTAACGCATGATCTTGAGGCTTTTTTTGCAAGCTACAACATCGAAATTCTGGGCATTCAAGAGCGCACGAGAGACAATTTTGAGCGTTTCCCTGCTCCTGGAGATGGAAAGATACGTTGTTTTACTGTATCTGTACTCTGTCACAACATTAGTATCTTTGGTCATACGGGACCATATTTGGAAGCTGTGTATCCGCGCCTGGCAATGTTACACCAGAAATTGGCTGCGTGGTTTCGAGATAGGGGCATAAATATATCAGGAACACAGGCGGAGGTGAGTTTTTCCATTATACCGTATGCTGACCCCAGTGGGACATTTGACAAGGAATTGGAAGCTTTAGAGAGATACAGCAAAGGTCAAACTGTTATAGCCGGAAATACGTTGTCGCCTGTGTATCCTTGATTGACAAGAAGAAAGTTCGCAGGATCTAGAAATGAATATTTTTTCTGATAATTTTTTGAATAAAAGTGATACAAGCAATCCAACCATACAACCGATACTTAATAAGCGACATATCTCTTTCCTTGCTGTAGCCTGCGCTTTAACTATCTCCAACCTTTATTATATGCAACCTCTTCTGGCAACTATAGCTCAGGATTTTGGAGTATCAGAAGAAAAAATCGGTTTTCTTTCAGTTTTAACACAAATAGGTTATGCCTGTGGTTTGTTATTGATTGCACCTTTAGGTGATAAATATAATCAGCGAAATATAGTATTATTCTTACTAGTAGCTGTAACATTATCTTTATCCAGTGTTGCTCTAGCTCCGACATTAGATATAGTAGCAGTTGCCAGTTTTTTTGTTGGTTTTACGACTGTCATTCCTCAAATTATCATCCCTTATACAACACGTTTGACCAAAGAGAACATAAGAGGAAAAGTAGTGGGTGTCATGCTGAGTGCTTTAGCAATTGGTATTTTATTATCACGAACAATAAGTGGAATTATTGCTTCGATCTATAGTTGGAAAATCATGTACTGGATTGCTGCTAGCTCTATGCTATTACTCGGAGTATTTGTGTTTTTTCTTCTTCCTTCAGATCGTGCTCCTAAAGATACTCCAAGTTATCCTGCGTTGATAGCATCACTATGGGAAACTGTACAAACAGAATCAATATTGCGTGAAGCCTGTCTTTTTGGAGCATTAATGTTTGCTGCGTTTAATTCTTTTTGGGTTACGTTATCTATTTACTTATTAACTTCATCTTATCATTATAGTAGTGAAATTACTGGATTGTTTGGTTTAACTGGCATCTTTGGAGCTATTGCAGCACCATCAATAGGGAGGTTTGCTGATCGTTATAATCCCCGGTATATAACAGGTTTGGCAATTATTATCTCTCTCATTTCATTAGTATTACTCTGGTTAATGAATTGGTCCTTGCTCTCTTTCATTTTTGGCATTATTTTACTAGAATTAGGAATACAAGCCTGCCAAGTTTCTAACCAATCGAGGATTCATAAATTATCACAAAGCAAGCGTAGCCGTTATAATACTATATATATGTTTACCTACTTTATAGGAGGAGCAGCCGGTTCCCTACTGGGGACATACGGATGGAGAGTAGCAAAATGGAATGGTGTATGTATGATAATTGCATCGTTATTACTCCTGGCGTTAGTGTGGTACTGGATAAGTAGTAAGAAAATAGGCCGGACACAATGGAGCATTTAGAATCAAAAAGATGTGATTTATGTATTCATGCAGAGTTATTTGCAACAGTGTAAATAAGAGCCAGTAGTACAATCGCTGTCTCTTATTTATATTTGTCTATATACAACCAGGAAAGCCATCTAGTCCAGGGCTTTTTGAAAGTCCCACTTTTGAATTTTCATACAATTCACCAAAAAGTTTCAAGAGCCTCAGGCTAACCTTCTTCTGGTTCCTCACGGTTGGGGACACCCTCAGTCTCAACCAAGCCGACTGTTTCAGTCAAAAGAGCAAGAGGTCAATCGGCGCATGAAGAAACGGGGAATGCGGTGGAAGCGCACCAATGCCACAGCAATGGTGGCGCTCCTCATTGATTGGCTGAATGACGATTGGCAACAACCCACTAGCAGCAGGGCGTATTACTGATTCGAGCTCGACCCCGCGTTTAGGGCACAACCACAACGCTTTATGTGGTAAACTCAAGAACAAATGAACCAATTCGTGAGATACCAAAAAGGAGTTGAACCGAATGAGCAAAGATACCGCCCTGCTTGTAATCGACGCACAGATAGGTGTGGTGGGTGAAGCCTATCACCGCGACGAAGTACTGGATGCAATCAATCTGTTACTGGACCGAGCCCGCACCAACAATACGCCAGTTATTTATGTTCAGCATAATGGGCGCAAAGGATACGATATGGAGCCAGGTCAGCCAGCATGGTTTATTCATCCAGCCATTGCGCCTCATGCTGGTGAACCTGTTGTGCAGAAAGAAGCGCCAGATTCCTTTTATAAAACACATTTACAGGCAGAGTTGGAGGCACGTGGAATCAAACACCTGATTATCACAGGAGGCCAGACACAATATTGTGTCGATACAACTGTCCGTAGTGCGGTTGCTCATGGCTATGACGTGCTGCTGGCCAGCGATGCTCACACAACTGATGATAGTGAGACGCTGCCAGCAGAAAAAATTATCGCCTTCTATAACGAGACGCTCAACGGCTTCTGGGCAGGCGAACATAGAGTGCAGGTCAAGCCTGCCAGCGAGATTGGGTTTACTGAATAGCTCTCGCACAAAAGATCAGTCACGTAACAGCTCAAGGGTTTTCAAAGTCTACTTCAGCTATTGCGTGACTGGCATTTGTATAAAAAAGTGGATAGATAAAACAGGAAGATATGACGATTTTACGTGTATGATCACGCTTATACAAACAGATCCAGAATAGACTTGACAGAGATGGTTCAGATACGCCATAATCATAGTATGACAGCAATAGATGATTATTTAACAACCGTTGAACCTTCGAAAAGAAAAGAGCTCGATCGTATTCGTGCTCTTGCGAAACAGACAGTGCCAGATGCAGAAGAGGCTATTGTCTATGGGATGCCGACCCTCAAATATCGGAACAAGCCTTTGCTTGGATTTGCCGCCCGTAAAAACCATATTGGCATCTACCCCTATAGCGGCCAGGTAATAGAGACGCTCCAGGACCAACTCCAAGACTATAGCTCCTCCAAAGGCGCAATTCGTATCCCTCTTGATCGTCCTATTTCGGAGGAGATGCTCCAGCAAATCATTCACCTCCGCCTCTTGCAGATTACTCATTCTTAAACAAAAGCCCGTATGTGATCAGCAAAACTGCATACGATGTCAGGAAATACTCCATTTCGCTGACATCGTATCTATAGTTTTAGAGCCTCAATAGGGAACGTTTCCCAGACGCCTGGCGCTATACATCTAGCACAGTCAGGGCTAGCGAGCTTCAATTACGATCGTGACAGGGCCAGCGCTCAGATGAGGATCAGTGCTCCAGGCGGCATGAAACGAGTGGACCGCATCATTAACGGTGTACATATGAAACGCCCCTTTATCTTTACGAGCCTGGGCGTCAGAGATGCCAGCCAGCACCTCAACGGTAATGCGATCGTTGCCATCGATTGCCACGACACCAGCAGCATGATAGGGATAGCTGATGCCACCCACAACGGCGGTGGTCACGACCATGACATAGGCCTGACCCAGGCCAGGATTGGCATTATCATTGGTCGCATTGACATGGTTAGCGCGTGCCGTATTCGCTGCGAGGATGTTGGCGGCATCGCTGGTGCCAAAGGCGGCCCCGGTTGGCGAAACCTTACTTTGATCTCCACCCAGCTCTAACTTCTTGTTTTTGAGCACCTCTTCAGCAGTATGCAGGCAGTCGGGATAGAACTGCCATGAAGAAGCATATTTATTATAGGTCGAGCCATTATATTTCACATCTTCACCTGCCAGGATACATACCCGTGGATCAGGGGTACCGTCTTTAACATAAAGGCCATAAGGGTCTGATTGTAGAATAAGGTAGAGGCCATTTTCAGAGAGAAGCGCAGATTTGTTTTTTACAGTGATTGTTTGCATAAGAAGTGCCTTTCTTCTTGCGATTTAAATTTTTATGTTCAAATCTCTATTTCAATTCTATGTTGATGATACCTTTCTTTTTAAAGAAGGACTATCTAACACAACACAATAGTAGTGTGATCTACCATACACCTCTCTATGCTCCAACCAGGCGTAATTACCCCCTAAAAAGTGCGAGTTTCTTGCAAAATGCAAACTCACGAACAGAATTTCCACTTTTTATATCCTCAAAAAGAATAAACAAAAGGCAGCTCAGAATTTTTTTCTGAGCCGGTCACGCACATCCATACTGTTGTTTGATTGTGATGATAAAAAGGAAATTTGTATGTTCACAAAAATTGGTACGATCAATGTGGGCGTCAGCGATCAAGACAAAGCCCTTGACTTCTATGTAAACAAGCTTGGTTTTGAGAAGGTCGATGACCAGCCGATGAGCGAGACTGAGCGCTGGCTGGAAGTAGCACCTCCCGGGGCTCAGACCCACATCATGCTCGGCCTGCGTGGCCAGAGTGGTGGTGACAGAACTGGCATGACTGGCTATGTCCTGCATGTAGATAATATAGAAAAAACCTGTGAGACACTCAAAGCTCGCGGAGTGACTATTTCTCACGGTCCAACAACTGAGCCATGGGGGAAATGGGCTCAGTTCATCGACCTCGATGGGAATGAATTTGGCATCTGGGCACCTGCCTGGTAGATTATCTCCAGGGGAGCTAGCCAGCAAATTTAACGTGCTCTCCATTTATTGATGGAGAGCACGAGTGTCCTTATGCTTAAACAACCAGCAGGGGCCTGCTCACTCATTCGCACACGTTATTAGAATTAAGGAGTAGACAGTCATGGCAGAGCAAACATCTCCCCACGTCGCATTCTATAAACAAGGTTGGGAAAACTATCAGCAGACACTTATCAAAACGATCTCATCGCTTTCTTCCGAACAACTAGCCCTCCCAATTGCAGCACATTCTCGTTCAATCGGCGAGCTTCTCAATCATATGATTGGTGCACGCTTCAACTGGTTCTACATGTGGATGGGTGAAGGAGATCCGAACCTCGATTGGAGCGATGGTGACGACGGCGACGAGGCAGCCTTATCCAGGGCCGATTCATTGGTCGCTCTGTTTGAGAAGAGCTGGCACGTAATCTCCTCTGCCCTGGACCGCTGGACTTCTGCTGATCTCGAAAAGCTTTTTTCGCCTCCAGCCTCTCATCAGTCATGGCTACGGAATCAAGGGCTGCCAGAAGAGGTACCACATACCCGCCAATGGATTATCTGGCATGTGCTTGAACATGAGATTCATCACGGCGGCGAGTTCTCCCTCGCTCTGGGCGCTCATGGATTAGAAAGTTTCTATTCCTAGTAAGGATCAAGCTAACCCCTGGCCCACCTGTGGGGAGCCATTGATCGGTTCAAGCACATGATCCTGCTCCATCTCATCACCGGGCTCAGAGTTTCACATGCAGGTTTTCATTCAATTTGAATACCTGCATGTTGGGACAGGCATATCAGCACATTTATCGCGCTGCTTTCTTCTTATACTTGCTCACCGCTATGTCATACGCCTCGAGAAGCATCGGCTGCACTGTGGTTTCAAACGTCTTGTCGCTGGGATTGAGCACACAAACCCAATACATGCGGCCATACTCAGGATGAGGCATCAACTGATCCAGGGCAGTGAAATCGTATCCACTCACATCCCCGTCACTGATCTCCACACTATCCCTGACGGAAGATCGCGCAACGTCACCGAAGAGTGAGCGAAACGTCTGCTTGCTAACACCAATATTCAAGCGAAAGACCGATGGACGGCTAAGCTGAGAGAACTGGTCATACAGATCGCTGGTCACAAGCGTGACAAACGGAAATCTATGATCTGGAGGGATGCTACTATCCGGGCCACTATCTGGATTATAGAAAAAGAAACTATTCCCAGCATCCATGACAACATCCACCCCCTCAAGAATCTCAGTAAGGTAGTGGCTAATCTGAACTTCATTCATGTATTTTGACCCTTTCTTCCTATTCATCGTATAACTACCATCTCATTATCTCGTGCCAGAATAATTGGTAGCCCTCCCATCCGCGCGTTTGAGGCCTGTATGAGCAGGCTTTTCGCGGGCTTCCTCTTCTTACTGTACAACACTTATGCCCAATTGGAGGGTTAAGAAATATCCAACGCCTGTCTGATAGGTCCTATTCAAGCTCAATATGGTGATTGGATGTGGTAAAAAGAAGAGTCGCCATTGAATGAAGTCTCTACAAGCAAGTGAGGGTTTTACATGACAGATCGTTCCTACCTGCGTACCCATGATCTCGCACAGGCGGTCAAGATCAGTGTCCAGCAAGTGCGCAATTACGAGGCAAGTGGTTTGATTCCGCAAGCCGCACGTAGTCCGAGCGGCTATCGCCTGTATACGCAACGACATCTTGCTGCACTCCAGACAGTGAAAAGCATGATCCATGGCTATGGCTGGCCACGAACATCAGCAATTATGCAGGCACTCCATCGAGGTGACCTTTCCGCTGCACTGACAACGATCAATGAGCGTCACGCCGAGCTTGCCAGCAAGCGTTTACAGATTGAACAGACACTCTCTGCTCTGCGTACATTAACCGACCCATCCACGCCCCTACACAGCGCCTCGTATCCTGAACGCTTCCGCATCGGAGAGGCGGCCAGACAGGTAGGCGTACGTGTCTCGGCCCTCCATTTTTGGGAACAGCAGGGCCTTTTGCACCCGCTGCGCGATCAGAGTAGCCACTATCGTCTCTATGACGAGCTCCAGATGCACCGTCTGCGCGTGGTCGTCTTGCTCAGAGAGGCTGGCTATACCTTCGATATCATCCAACCAGTGCTTGACGAGCTATCAGCAGGCAGGCCAGAAAAAGCTATTGTGGCAGTGGAGAAGAAGCGCGAAGAGTTGACGAGGACGAGCTGGACGTGCATTAACGGATTAGCCTTATTCCAGCACTATGTAAGCGAGTTTGGTCCACTGTACGGCTTTGGCCCAGATGATCATACCTAGTAGTGCCCTTTGCCAGAAAGGTTTGCCGCGATTCGACAGATTGAAGGGAAGATCAGCTCTTCTGTGCAAATGGAGCTGCTCGCTTACTGAGAGACTGCATTAGCTCATTTCGCTGACCTCGTTCAAAAGAAGATTGGCCACTCGTCGCGCTGCTTTTTGACCAGCATGCTGCCTGATCAGACCTTCTTTCGCCTCATTCTTCATTAATTTCTCGCCATTGTTCATCTGGCTGGGGCTCGCGACACCATACCTCCCAACTTGCATGGATCAACGATGCTGGTAGTGCTCCCTGGTCACGCAAGGCAAACACCTCTCGCGCTGATATCCAGTCTGCCGGCCAGCGAACGTCTTGTTGCCATACGGCGTTGTATCTTACACCAGCAATTGCGTCACGGATCGGTTGACGATGCCACCAGGGCAGGCGTTCAGGGAGCCTATCAACACGAAAATACCTCACATCATCGGCCTCTCCTTGTTGGGGCTGTAAGGTGCCACCAACTGGCCTGGCGGCAAATACGACGTTGTGTGTATCGCCGATCCAATGGGGCATGAAATAAATTCCTAACAGTCCGGTCAGGACAACCTCGATGCCAGTCTCCTCGGAAACCTCACGAACTGCGGCTTGAGCTACAGACTCGCCTTTCTCAACCTGCCCCTCAGGTAAAACCCACACTTTGAAATCTTCGCGCTGAACGAGCAAGATTTCCTCGTCTTTGATCACAACTGCATGCGCACTTAATGACACAGACCGCTCCCTCGCTTTCATTGAAGTAACATCTTCGTACAATATTAGCCTTCAAAATTAAAGAGTGATAAACTCTTTATACGCACTTATAAGGAAGGGTCCGCAGTGGTCTCGGTAATCCATTGGAGATATTTTTCACTGCCATCTACGATAGCAGTCGCTATAATCTCTGGCGTATCATACGTATGAATTGCTTTAACGGCCTTCTCCACTTCTGGATAGAGTTCTGCCCGTGTTTTCATCGTGCAGGACCATTCGTGATCCTGCTGCACCTTCCCTTCCCACCAGTACACGCTCGTTATAGGAACAATATGGACGCATGCAATAAGATGGCGTTTGACGAGCTCTTCTGCAATTTTCTTTGCAAGTGCTTCATCATCAATCGTCGTTACTACTTGAATATAACCCGTCATTTTAAACCTCCTTTATGATCACAATCTGTTCGCAATCGTTCGGAATGCAAGTGCCTTTCGCCAATATCCCTTCTCATTATGGCACAGAAGCATATGCAGTAATCTCATGTCAACAGGCCTGGATCAGCCAGCACTATCCATTATGAGCAAAACATTTTTACAGGCGATGGTACTTGAAGAGTCCCCATACAAACGTATTGAAAAACCTTTTCTTCCTCTGAGATGTAAAAGTACGCTTTCTGGTTCTTGATCTACGGTTGAAATCCGCCAAAGTTTCTTCTCTTGCCAGCCAAAGTTTCTTCTCTTTAAAGTACGCCGCGTCATTGTGAGGTTCCCGCTAGATTTTTTGTTGAGAATGTGAGGCCGTCGTGAGCCTGAGCTTCTATACTGTAGGTGTTGAAGAAAACAACACCTACTTGTTCAATACCACACGGTGTTGATACATCTTATAGAGAACCAGACAGTCATACATGCGAGAACACACGGTGTGCTCTCCTTACCATCACTGACACGAAAGGGAACGTACTGAACATGATCACTCCAACCACCCTCCACTCCAATCGTCCTGCAACCCAGAAGAAAGCTGCTGGCTGGAGTGCGGTGCTGGCTGGTTCCGTTGCTGGTCTTGCGCTGACCGGTTTCATGGGCTTCCAGACCTTCTTCGCGACACCACACACCGCTGCCACTGCGGCTTCTTCCTCACGAACCGTTCAGGTTCAGACGGCTTCGGTTGCGGCAAATAGCTCCTATGAGAGCGTGGCCCGCGCTGCGGCTCTTCGTCATGGTATCAGTCCAGATCTCTTTGTCCGTCAGATTCAGCAAGAGAGTGGCTTTAATCCCAATGCTCGCTCTTCGGTAGGTGCGATCGGGATTGCCCAGTTTATGCCCGGAACGGCTGCGGCCCTGGGTGTCAATCCGTACGATCCCAATTCGGCGCTGGATGGAGCCGCTCGCCATATGGCTGACCTCAGTCGCATGTATGGTGGTGATTATGCCAAGGCGTTGGCCGCCTATAATGCAGGCCCCGGCAATGTGAATGCTGCAGTTAATGCTGGTGGTGCCAACTGGCTCGCTTATACGCCTGCTGAGACACAGCACTATGTCCACACGATTATGGGCTAGTCTTACCTGCGAGCTGTAAACAGACACACTCCTGCCAGGAATGGATCAACTGATCTATTCCTGGCTTTTTGCTTGCTCGCTCCAAAGAGTCGGCTGGTTCTTCTCAATAAGCTAGCGACTAAATATGTATATACTATGCTATAGTGTATAGTGGTTTTTCTTGAGCTAAAAAATGATCACAGCGAAAGGTAATTACTTAATGGATCAACAAGCACTTTGGAACAATATCCATATGGAAGGGAAACATTCAGCTTTTTCACGAACGCCAAGTGAATTTGCTCAAGAAGTTGCACCCTCTTTCCCAGATCACGCAAAGATAATTGAGCTGGGTTGCGGTTTCGGTGCTGACGCAGCTTTCATTGCGCAGCAAGGCTGTGCAGTTATTGCAACGGATCTTTCTGAAGTAGCGATTGCAAGAAATAAACAAATGTATAGTGCTATTCCCGGCCTGACTTTCCAGGTGGTAGACATGAGTAACGGAACCCTTCCTTTTCAAACCGATGGGTTTGATGGAGTTTACGCAAGACTTTCGTTGCACTATTATTCCGATAAAGTAACCAAACAGTTGTTTCAAGATATACATCGCGTCCTAAAAATAGGTGGGCGACTTGCTTTTATGTGTAAAACAACTAATGATCCGCTCTATGGCAAGGGCACTCAACTTGAAGAAGACATGTTTGATAATGAAGGTCATATACGACACTTCTTTAGTGAAGACTACGCGAGAAGCTTATTGGTCGGATATCGTATTGAAAGGTTGGAAAGCCAGAGAAAAAATCTCTACGGTAAGCTATCATCTTTTATTGAAGTTATTGCCCAAAAGAACCAATAAGATGTGCTCTTTCCCAGTATACCTGACCGCTCAGCTTATTGTCAAAATTACCGCACAGAATTCCAATATGTACACTTGCATAGAGGATACCAATGAGTTTATTCTATATATATCTCTACCTCTCTACCTCTAACGGTAGGGTAGACCCCCAACCACGGATGAGGATAGTCTGGCGGACTAGAAAGCACACCGCTATTGACGAACTGCTACTTATGAAAGGAACCTATCATGGATGATTTAGTACAACGTCTATCCCAGGGAGACCAACCTGTAACCGTAGGTGGCCCCAAGCCCTCTCTTGAAGAGTTTCGCAAACGGGTGGAAGAAATGGGGTATGTCTTTATAAAATTTACCGCGACCCGTGGTGGTACTGATCTGGGTGTACGCATCGATCGAGCTGCAACTGATCTGAGTAAAGCCTTTTTTGACCAGGCAACGGGAGTAGCTCATATTGAAGGAACGCTGACACTAAACTATGTGCCCGTCCGTTGTGTGGCCGATATTCAATTAGAGAGCCTTGAGGGGACCGGGCATCTGGTCGTTCTAGCAGAGTCGACAGCCATTTAACCACCCAATTATTTTGTGAGATGGGCTATTTTCACAGGTAGTAGGCAGGTAGAAGCAAAGCCACTTTGCAACCACCTGCCTACCTGCGACCAGGCATCAGGAGTTAATAGGCATACCGCAAATCGTCTGGGATCTCAAACTTCAAGCTGGACTTGCAAAAATCTTGCCATTCTGGTGTGACGTGCTGCCAGATAATTCCTTTCTCAGGGACTATTGGACTTTTCACCACAGTAAAATCGTCCCAGAGGTAGACAACATCTTCATCTCCCAACGGTGACTCATCCTGTTGCTCAGACCAGTCGGGAAATTGACGCAGATCCTTCAGGAAATACGCTTTGCAATATTTTTTCATCTCAGCATCCTTTTCCATGATACAATCGATCGCTCCAACCTTCTTCTCAGTCAGAGACAACCGTCAAGAGCTGCATTATGCAATTGTGAACTTTCCATCTTGTTGAATGACCTCACCATCGATCTTGATGACACCACCCTTTCTGAGATCTTTAATGAGATCCCAGTGGATAGAGGAGGTATTCTTCCCGCCGCCAGCTGGATCAACGTTGGCTCCTAAGGCAAGATGAATGGTCCCGCCTATCTTCTCATCAAACAAGATGCTTTTACTATATTGCTTAATCCCATAGTTACAGCCAATACCAAATTCGCCGAGCGTTCTTGCCCCCTCATCTGTATCAAGTACCGACAGCAGAAACGCTTCCCCTTGCTCTGCCCTCGCTTGCACGACCTTCCCGGCAGCAAACGTGAGCTCTATTCCAGATACTTCGTGCTTATCATAGATGAGAGGAACATCAAAGTATATTGTTCCCTCCGTCAAGGTCTCCACAGGTGGCCAGAAGATCTCTCCATCGGGCATATTTTTTATTCCGGCCCCAATTGTACTGGAACGACCTTCCAACGAAAGAGTAAGCTGAGTATCAGGAGTTAGAATCTCTACAACGCTCGCCTTCCTCGTGTATTCCTGTAGCTTGGCCAGTTGCTGCTCAAGCTCCGTCCAGTCAATCAAACAGGCATCGAAGAAAAAACGTTCATAGTCCTCCATCGACATGCCAGCCTCTTTCGCTAAATCAGGTGTAGGATAGTTACAGAGCACCCAACGCATATCGGAGAGCACATGCTGGCGCAATGATTGCATAGCACGCCTGGCACGCTGCTTCCTCTCTAGTGGAATCTCAGCCTTTACGATCGCCTGCTCAGGTGCATAAATATTAGCCAGACAATGCGTATGACGATAGATATAGTCTACTATTTCGGGAATTTGATCTAAGCGATCTTCGGGCATTTCAGAGAGCAGAATATCGGGCATTTCAGAAAAAGTGATATCGAGGATGCCTTCAGCTCCTTTACGCGTAATTAAACGTAACATTTCCATGATGAGAGGCCGACCAAGAATACTGCTCGCCAGAATGACTTTCTCGTCGGGCTGAACTTTGAGTGAGTGATCGACCAGGATCTCAGCAAGCTTGAGTATACGAGCGTCTACCATAACACATGTTCCTTTTTCATACCTGACATCTTCCTAACCGCTATTGTAGCTACATAGCGTCTCTTACTCTAATTGGCGCACATCTTTGACAAAGAGCTCACTACAGGCAAAAACAGCACCAATGAGACCACTGCAGATAAATATGATAGCTGGACCAAATAGATCAACCAGATTACCAATCACGATAAAGCCAATAGGCATCAAGCATACACTCCCCAGTGCGTCAACGCTACTTACCCGGCCTAATTTATCAAGCGGTACGAGCTCTTGTAAGAGCGTGGGCCAGATCACTTGTGATGCTCCAGTGCCGAATCCAATTAGAAGGGCCGCGATCACAGCAATAAAGGGATGAATAAACGTTGGACCGGGAATGCCAAAGGCGGCACAGGCCAGACAGGAACAAGTGAGAATACCATAAAGGACGATACCGCGCCGACGGATAGTCTTTAATTGCCCTATCACAAAAATTGAGCTAATTGATCCCAACGCAAGCGCTGTACTAATAAGACCAAAGAGCCAGACCCCCGAGTGGTAAAAATCAGAGACTAACTTTGGCATGGCAATGGCCAGAGCACCAGTTACGACGACCCCAATACCAGCCGAGACCAGCACACCGCTCCACAGCCATGTTGAGCCAACAATATAGCTCAGACCTTCTCGCACATTTTCCATCAGGAAGAGAAACCCTTTTTTAGGGGACACTACACTTTTCACAGCTGCCTCTTTGTTGGCAGAAACCGGGGTAAATAATGAGGAACGAACGCCCAGAAGAAAGAGTACGGAGATAATAAATGTTAACCCATCAAAGCCAAATGCTCCCGATGGCCCAATAAACGCGACGAGGGTGGCTCCTATAATCGGTCCAAGCAGCTGATTCATCTGCTTACTTAAGCCAGTAAGCGCATTGGCCGACGATAATCGATCTTTCTCAACCAGCTCAGGGGAGATTGAGCGATACGCAGGCCGAAAAAAACTGTCCGCAATACCAAACAGAATGACTAAAAAAATAAGATGCCACAATTGCAATAAGTGAAGCCACCCTAAAACCGTAATCGTCAGTACAGCAATGGCTCTCCCAATATCTGACCAGATCATAATCAGCCGTCGTGGTAAACGATCAGCGGCCACCCCTCCAATTAACATGAAAAAAATAGCTGGCAATGTTTGCGCCGCAACCACAATACCCATGGCCGCACTGGAACCAGTGATCGCTAATACTTGCCAGGCCAGGGCCGTAAAAAATGCTCCATCTCCCATACTGGAGAGCGTTTGACCAATCCACAACAGCGCAAAGGGACGTGAACTTAAGGCTCGTGTAAAATGGGTTCGATCTACAAGTGGAACGCTCACTCTTCATTACCTTTCTTGTCGGAAAGACACAACAAATGGTTGTTCAGCCATCTATCCACTATCTATCCACTATCTATCCACTATCTATCCACTATCTATCCACTATCTATCTACCATCTCATTGGGCTCGCCGGGATGTGACCATACTTTATGCTCGAGAACATGCCCTCTCGTTAAAAGTCATGAGATCTTGAATAGGCGAAAATAACCCTGCACTATAAGCAGCATGCATAACGTCGTACTCATTGTGCACATCCAGTTTTGCATAGATCTGCTGACGATGCTTCTCTACCGTTGAAGGAGCGATGGCCAGGGTGTCCGCGATCATCTTTGGTGTATACCCACGACAGATCAATTTCAGTACTTCCTGTTGTCGCCGGGTTAAAGATGATGAAAGAGCCGGTTGACTATGGCTCTCTTTATTCACAATCATTGACAGCTCGATACTGTGCAATATCCAGGCGCAAATATTGGATAGCAGGCTTAAAACATATCTCTGCAAAGCTATATCAGAAAAACTGAGGCTCTGCGTCTCTACTTCCAATGATCCATAAACGACCTCTCTGAACTGAACGGGAATCAGGATGATCTGACTTGAACGTGGAGACAGCAGATCCGTCATCTTCTCTGAATCGGTGTATAACAATAACCGAACATGTTTATCCGTAATCTGCTCTATCTCTCGACACAGGCAGGAAATGTTATCATATGGCCGCTTTGAATGATTCTGTGCAATAGAAAGAATGTGAATGGATAAGCTGATATAATCTAATGCAATAGTATCTCTTTCCATGAAAACAAAACCTCCTTACGTTATCGCTATATATAGTATACATGCGAAAATACTCTCCTTGTTAGGCCATATATAAGGCTTTTATGAGGCTCCACTCAGGCTTTTTTATGTGTTGATAGAGTGCAAGAAAGAGGATTATTCAAAAGGGATTTAATAGAAGACCTGAGGGATTAATTCTTGCCGTTGAGCAATTTGTAGATATATAATTATAGTTATATTTCAGGACGATTAACAAAGATCAGAGGCAGTATCTGTGAGAATCGGCGAATGGTTGCTATCTCAATACGAGCTACTCCAGAAACGGAAAGAGGACAACTCCCATGGGCAGAGCTCCTTCTCAACCAAATGAACGCTTACGACAGGAACGGCTTATTCATGGTTGGACACAAAGTGATGTAGCTGGATATATCGGCACTGATGGATACACGATCAATCGTTGGGAACGGGGAAGGGCCAGGCCCAGTCCTCATTTTCGCCAGAAGCTCTGTGCGCTGTTTGGCAAAGGTGCACTTGAGTTGGGGCTGGTGCCAACAATAACGGGGCCTCGCCAGGAGTCTGATGTATCAGATGCTACCTTCAATCGCTATTGGAATGTCCCATATCAAAGAAATCGCTTTTTCAGTGGTCACGAAAAACTATTGAGTACTCTTCATCCCATTCACTCATCCACGGCTGCAGTGATCCCTACGGATTTTTATGCATTATATGGGATGCCCGGCAGTGGAAAAACTCAGCTGGCTGTTGAATTTGCTTACCGCTATGCTTCATCATACCAGGCCATCTTCTGGGTGGAGGCTGGAACGGAGGAGCAGATTCGACAGAGCTATCTTGCTATTGCTGAGATGTTGCAGCTTCCTGTTGCTCCAAAGAAAGGGAGCCAACACCTTGTTGCTTCCGTTCATCGCTGGTTGTCAATGCATAAACAATGGCTATTGATATGGGATAATCTCCGCACAAGAGAGCTGTTACAGCGTTTTCTCTCTCCTACTCTTCAGGGAACGATTCTGTTTACTACTCGTCTCCCTACCTTAGGGGCCCTGGCGGTTAATCTAGAAGTTGCTCCTCTCAAGCCTGAGGAAGGGGCACAGCTGCTCTTACGTTACTCAGGACTCTTGCATCCACAGAGCTCTCCTGTCCCAATAGATTACCTTCAATCATCTGTTCCTGCCGAGTATCAAGCTGCATATGAGATTGCTGAGCTCCTGGGGGGGCTACCATTAGCTCTGGCGCAAGTAGGCGCTTATCTTGAAGAGACCCCGTGTGATATTGTGGATTATCTGCATCTCTACCATACTGGCAGGGTCAATCCTTTTACACTCTGTGGACTCAACTTAACACACTATCCTCATTCTGTGGCCTCCATCTATTGCGCATCTTTTGCAGAGATAGCATCGAAAAGCACTGGGGCGATGGATCTCCTGCGCCTCTGCGCTTTTCTGGCTCCCAATGACATTCCGGAGGAAATTTTTATTGACGGGGCCGCTTTTCTTGGAGAGAGGCTGGCCAGTATGGCACAGGACCCCTTACTTCTCTATGAAAATATCAGTATTCTGTATAATTCTTCACTGCTTACACGCAATAAGAAAAAACGCACTCTTACTCTGTACGCTCTTGTACAGAGGATATTACAGGATACGCTTTCCGAAGAGCTAAAGCGCCTCTATCTGAAAAGAGTGATTCAAGCGCTCTCTACTGCTTTTGCCAAGAGTGATCCTATTGTAGCCTCTCCTTTTTTGTGTGAGCGCTATCTACCACATATCCAGGTCTGCGCTACACTGAGCGCCAGATACGATCTCCACCTCCCTGACATGGGCTTTCTTTTGCATCAGGTTGAAGCATATCAGGGTCATCATCATGGGTACTATGCAAAAGCAGCATGCATCCATCTGTTAAAATGATACCTATTTTATCTCTACCTCTTGCTTTCTCCCTGTTTTTCTTCAAGATAATTGACATCGAAAAGGCAAAGAATGCTTTTGAAGCTATTTTTCTAGCGTCTGGACGCTAGAAAAATAGCGTTATAAAGCCAGGAAAAATTACAGAATTTTGTTTATTCTTAACGAGAAGCAGAAAAATTCTGTTTTCTTTTCGTTTGACGTTCTGATACTATTGGAAAAAAAATGCGCAGAGAAGATTCTATCACTTATTGGCAGAAACAACTTGCTACTGCTCAGCTTGATCTTCCTACCGATACTCTTCGCTCGCAAGTACGTATGCATCATTCTTCCTATCTTCCATTGAGACTTCCCCCCGATATGATGCCAAAAATCACCTCTGCCTTCAGGCAAGTAGAGGTTCCGCTCTCTTCATATCTTATGACAACGCTTAGTATTCTCTTTGCTCGCTATAGTGAACAGGATGATTTCTTGCTCGGGATAGAGCTACTTCCAGTCACGCAGACTGCTCTCCCTCTACGGATCTCCTATCATAAAAGGCGTTCATTTCGTGATTTTTTGCAAGAGGTTCACTCTGTCATTGAAGAGGCCTCTCGTGCTTTTCCATCTGCCTCTTTACTTCATGAGCTTGCAGGAGAAGGGAGCACTGTTGAGCTACCGATTTTTCAAACGATCGTGAGCATCCGAGAAGAGCCCGATCTGGCTGGTGATAACTCTGTTGCTGGTCCACAAGATGGATCAAGATCTCATCAACAGCTTCATATTTATGTTGAAATACGGCGCGAAAATGTGCTTGGATGGGTGGAATATAATGGCTCGCTTTTCAAAGAAGAGACTATTACTCGTCTTATTCGCCATTTTTATTATCTGCTGGAGCAGGTAACAACACGGCCCGATGATGCGGTGGGAGAGTATACAATTCTGCTTCCAGAAGAATATACTCAGAGTATCGAACACTGGAATAAGACGGGGAACGCTGATTTTGAACGCTATTCGCCACTTTCTTTGCTCGCTTCCTCTGCTCACTACGCTCCTGATCGTCTGGCTGTTGTCTTCGACGATATGGCGCTCACATACGCAGAACTCCATAAACGGTCCAATCAATTTGCCCATTATCTGCAACGTTGCGGCGTTGGTCCTGAGGTCCAGGTTGGAATTTATGTTGAACGATCATTGGATATGCTGCTCTGCGTCTTAGGTGTGCTCAAAGCAGGGGGGGCTTATGTGCCATTAGACCCTGCCTATCCTCAAGATCGCTTAAATTTTATGGTCTCTGATGCGGGCCTGACGCTTTTATTGGCACATCGCTATCTTCCAGAGTATTTTTCCGCTACCTCTGCACAGATACTTTTTCTTGATACGCTCCATCAGTATGCATTAGATGAACCTGGTAGTCCCCCTGAGGTTCTAATCCATCCGCAACAGGCTTGCTATCTTATCTATACGTCTGGATCTACGGGAAGGCCAAAGGGAACGATCTTGCATCATCGTGGCCTGAGCAATCTTGTTTGTGCACAGGTTGAGGCATTCCATCTTCATGCAACAGATCATGTGCTACAATTCTCTTCGTTTAGTTTCGATGCTTCTGTCTGGGAGATGGTGATGTCATTGGACGTTGGAGCAACGCTCTATCTGGCTCAGCAGGAGAAACTTTTACCTGGACCTGATCTTATCCGATTTTTGCAAGAACATGCTATCTCGGTGATTACGTGTACCTCTTCGGTTCTGGCGGTTCTTCCAGAGGCTTCTTTTCCAGCTCTTCAGACGGTTATTACTGCTGGCGAAGCGTGTAATGCAGAGGTTGCTGCGCGTTGGAGCCTGCATTGTGCATTTTTTAATGCTTATGGTCCAACCGAATCAACTGTTTGTGCGACGATTGCTGTTTACGATTACAATGCATTCTCGCCTCCTCCTATCGGCAAGCCGATCACCAATACGCAGGTGTATGTACTCGATGGGCAGATGCAGCCGGTCCCGATTGGCGTGGCAGGCGAGCTCTATCTGGGTGGCGAAGGGCTGGCTCGCGGCTATCTGCATCGTTCCGATCTCACCGCTGAGCGCTTTGTGCCTCATCCATTCAGCACGCTGCCTTCGGCTCGCCTCTATCGTTCGGGGGATCGCGCACGCTGGCGAGCCGATGGCTCCCTGGAGTTTCTGGGCCGTCTCGATCAGCAGATCAAGGTGCGTGGCTTTCGCATCGAGCTCGGGGAGATTGAGGCAACCATTCAGCAGCATCCACAGGTCCTGGAGGCCGTTGCGCTCTTGCGACCTGCGGATGAGCAACAGACGGAGCCGCTGCTGCTCAGCTATGTCGTTCCCGGCGCAGGCCAGACGCTTGCGGAGGCGGAGCTGCGTTCCTATCTTCAGGAGCGTCTCCCCCACTATATGCTTCCGGCTCGCCTTCTGGTGCTGGAACGCTTCCCGCTGACGGCGACCGGCAAGATCGATCGTCTGGCCCTCGCCCGGCGTCCGCTGCCAGCGCTGGGCCAGCTGGACACACTTCACGAGGCTCCCCAGGGTCCGGTTGAAGAGCTGCTCGCACAGGTGTGGATGGAGCTGCTCCATCTTCCGGCGGTGGGTCGGCATGACAATTTCTTTGCCCTGGGCGGTCATTCGCTGCTGGGCACCCAGATTATCGCTCGACTGCATGCCCGGTTGCCTGTCTCGTTGCGTCTGCAGGATCTCTTTGCGGCTCCCACGATTGCACAGTTCGCGCAGGTGCTCCACCTGGCACAGCAACAGACCCTGGCTCTTCCTCCCTTGGTGGCGGGAGCTCGACCTGATCCACTTCCGCTCTCCTTCGCCCAGGAGCGGCTCTGGTTTCTGGAGCAGTGGCAGCCTGACAGTACCACCTATCTCATTCCCTGGGTGCTCCATCTCGAGGGACCCCTGGAGCTCTCCATCTGTCAGCAGAGCGTCCAGGCGCTGGTCGAGCGACATGAAAGTCTGCGCACCTGCTTTCCCGCAGTGTTGGGATTGCCTCAGCAGCGCATTGCTGCCACGCTCTCGTGCTGGCTTCCTCTCATCTCGCTTGAAGCGCTGTATCCTGCTGCGGTGGAGGAGCAACAGGCACTGGTCTTCCACGTTCTTCAGCAGCACCTTCTGCGTCCCTTTGATCTGACGCAGGCCCCGTTATGGCGCGGCTGCGTGCTGCGCGTGCGACCCCAGGAGCATCTGTTGCTGTTCGTTTTCCATCACATCATTCTGGATGGCTGGTCTCTTGAGGTGATGGAAGAGGAGCTGCGGGCACTCTATCAGGCGCTGCTGGAACGGCAGCCTCATCCCCTGGCTCCGCTGCCGCTTCAGCCTGCCGATGTAGCGCTCTGGCAGCGTTCCTGGCTTGAGGAGCAGGGACTCTCTCCGCTGCGAACGTTCTGGCTCGACTATCTGCGCGACGCTCCGCTGGTGCTGGATCTGCCTGCCGATCGACCCCGTCCACCTGTTCAACGCTTTCGAGGGGCCCATGCTCCCTTTACAATTCCGGCGGCGGTGCGCACCGGCCTGCTGCTGCGCTGTCAGCAGGAACAGGTAACATTGTTTGTGGGCCTGCTCTCGATCTTTGCGGTTCTTCTTGAGCGGATCAGTGGGCATAAGGATCTGCTGATCGGCACCCCCGTGGCACAACGATCCGATGCCGCAGTGGAGAAACTGGTCGGCTTCTTTGTCAATACGCTGGTCATTCGTCTGAGACTCTCGCCCTACATGACCTTTGCCGAGCTCTTTGCCCAGGCGCGTGAGCAGACCCTCTCAGCCTATGCTCATCAAGACTTTCCGTTTGAACAGCTGGTGAGTGAGCTGGAGACGGAGCGCGATCTGAGTCGCTCTGCGGTAATCCAGACGATGCTGGTCCTGCAACATGTCGCCGCAGAGCCTCCTGCCTGGCCTCACCTTCAGGTCGCTCGCTGGCAGGTCCCTGCAGAGAATAGCAAGTTCGATCTCACCCTCTTCTTCCAGGATTCTGGCCGCGAGCTGCGTGGTTTTTTTGAGTATGATAAAGATCTTTTTACCGAGGAACGCATCGAACGGATGACGGGCTGGCTCCAGCAGCTATTGGAGCAGGTTGCTGAGCAGGTCAATCATCCCCTGCACACCTACACGCTGCTTTCAGCATCCGAACGCAAGCGGCTCCTTCAGCAGTGGCAGCCCGCACTCCAGCCCTTGTCTGATGCTCTCACCCTTCCACTGCTCGTCGAGCATCAGGTAGAGCGCACCCCTGATGCCATCGCGCTGGCCGGAGAGGGCCATCTGCTGACCTATGCGGCCCTCAATCGCTACGCCAATCAGCTTGCTCAACAGTTGCACCAGCATGGCGTCGGGCCCGAAGTTCGGGTGGCGCTCTGCCTTCCTCGCTCGCCGTCGCTGCTCATTGCGCTGCTGGCTATCCTCAAGGCAGGGGGAGCCTATGTGCCGCTTGATCCAGAGTATCCTGCTCAGCGACTGGGCTTTCTCATTCGAGATTCACAGGCTCAGCTCCTCCTCACGACAACCGAGCTGATCGAACGTATCCCGACGCAAGAGACGCCGGTTCTACTCCTGAAGGACGACTGGCAGGACGCTGGCGCATCAGAGAGCAGAAATCCGGTGACTCAGCTCACACCTCAAAATCTGGCCTATATCATTTATACCTCAGGCTCTACGGGACAGGCCAAAGGGGTTGGCATCACGCATCGCTCAGCCTCTACGCTGATTGCATGGGCGCATCTGACCTATTCTCCTGAAGATCTCTCTGCGACACTGGCCTCTACCTCTATCTGCTTTGATCTCTCTGTCTTTGAGCTGTTTGCACCATTAACCTGTGGTGGCAAAGTGGTACTCGTTCAGCATCTTCCGAACAGTGCTCCGCTACAAAGACAACAAGGTGTTACGCTCATTAACACTGTCCCATCGGTGCTCCAGGCCTTTCTCGCTGAACAACCGTTTCTTACTGGAGTACGTATCATCAATCTTGCAGGCGAACCTCTTTCGAGTCAGCTTGTAGAGAGGTTGTATCAGATTGAGACGGTCGAACGCGTCTATAATCTCTATGGTCCGTCTGAGGATACAACCTATTCTACATACTGTCAGGTAGCAAACAATACGAGCCTATCCATCTCAATTGGCAGGCCGATCACCAATACGCAGGTATATGTACTCGATGGGCAGATGCAGCCGGTCCCGATTGGCGTGGCGGGCGAGCTCTATCTGGGTGGCGAAGGGCTGGCTCGCGGCTATCTGCATCGTCCCGATCTCACCGCTGAGCGCTTTGTGCCTCATCCATTCAGCACGCTGCCTTCGGCTCGCCTCTATCGTTCGGGGGATCGCGCACGCTGGCGAGCCGATGGCTCCCTGGAATTTCTGGGCCGTCTCGATCAGCAGATCAAGGTGCGCGGCTTTCGCATCGAGCTCGGGGAGATTGAGGCAACCATTCAGCAGCATCCACAGGTCCTGGAGGCCGTTGCGCTCTTGCGACCTGCGGATGAGCAACAGACGGAGCCGCTGCTCCTGAGCTATGTCGTTCCCGGCGCAGGCCAGACGCTTGCGGAGGCGGAGCTGCGTTCCTATCTTCAGGAGCGTCTCCCCCACTATATGCTTCCGGCTCGCCTTCTGGTGCTGGAACGCTTCCCGCTGACGTCGACCGGCAAGATCGATCGCCTGGCCCTCACCCGGCGTCCGCTGCCAGCGCTGGCCCAGCTGGACACACTTCACGAGGCTCCTCAGGGTCCGGTTGAAGAGCTGCTTGCACAGGTGTGGATGGAGCTGCTCCATCTTCCGGCGGTGGGTCGACATGACAATTTCTTTGCCCTGGGCGGCCATTCGCTGCTGGCCACCCAGATTATCGCTCGACTGCATGCCCGGCTCCCTGTCTCGCTGCGTCTGCAGGATCTCTTTGCCGCGCCCACGATTGCACAGTTCGCGCAGGTGCTCCATCTGGCACAGCAGCAGACCCTGGCTCTTCCTCCCTTGATGGCGGGAGCTCGACCTGATCCACTTCCGCTCTCCTTCGCCCAGGAGCGGCTCTGGTTTCTGGAGCAGTGGCAGCCTGACAGCACCACCTATCTTATTCCCTGGGTACTCCATCTCGAGGGACCCCTGCAGCTCTCCATCTGCCAGCAGAGCGTCCAGGCGCTGGTCGAGCGACATGAAAGTCTGCGCACCTGCTTTCCCGCAGTGTTGGGATTGCCTCAGCAGCGCATTGCTGCCACGCTCTCGTGCTGGCTGCCTCTGATCTCGCTTGAAGCGCTGTATCCTGCTGCGGTGGAGGAGCAACAGGCGCTGGTCTTCCACGTTCTCCAGCAGCACCTTCTGCGTCCCTTTGATCTGACGCAGGCCCCGTTATGGCGCGGCTGCGTGCTGCGCGTGCGACCTCAGGAGCATCTGCTGCTGTTCGTTTTCCATCACATCATTCTGGATGGCTGGTCTCTTGAGGTGATGGAAGAGGAGCTGCGAGCGCTCTATCAGGCGCTGCTGGAACGGCAGCCTCATCCTCTGGCTCCGCTGCCGCTTCAGCCTGCCGATGTGGCGCTCTGGCAGCGTTCCTGGCTTCAGGAACAGGGACTCTCTCCGCTGCGAACGTTCTGGCTCGACTATCTGCGCGACGCTCCGCTGGTGCTGGATCTGCCTGCCGATCGACCCCGTCCACCTGTTCAACGCTTTCGTGGAGCCCATGCTCCCTTTACAATTCCGGCGGCAGTGCGCACCGGCCTGCTGCTGCGCTGTCAGCAGGAACAGGTGACGTTGTTTGTGGGCCTGCTCTCGGTCTTTGCGGTTCTTCTCGAGCGCATCAGTGGGCAGGAGGATCTGCTGATCGGCACCCCCGTGGCACAACGATCCGATGCCGCAGTGGAGAAACTGGTCGGCTTCTTTGTCAATACGCTGGTCATTCGTCTGAGACTCTCGCCTCACATGACCTTTGCCGAGCTCTTTGCCCAGGCGCGTGAACAGACCCTCTCTGCCTATGCCCATCAAGATTTTCCGTTTGAACAGCTGGTGAGTGAGCTGGAGACGGAGCGCGATCTGAGTCGCTCTGCGGTGATCCAGACCATGCTGGTCCTGCAATATGTCGCCGCAGAGCCTCCTGCCTGGCCCCACCTTCAGGTCGCTCGATGGCAGGTCCCTGCAGAGAATAGCAAGTTCGATCTCACCCTCTTCTTCCAGGATTCTGGTCGTGAGCTCAGTGGCGTCATAAAATACAATGCTGAACTCTTTACCAGGGAGCGCATCGAGCGGATGACGGGCTGGCTCCAGCAGATATTGGAACAGGTTACTGGGCAGGTCAATCATCCCCTGCACACCTATACGCTGCTTTCAGCATCCGAACGTGAGCAGCTCCTTCAGCAGTGGCAACCCGCACTCCAGCCTTTGCCTGAGGCTCTTACCCTTCCACTGCTCGTCGAGCATCAAGTAGAGCGCACCCCTGATGCCATCGCGCTGGCCGCGGAGGACCATCTGCTGACCTATTCGGCCCTCAATCGCTACGCCAATCAGCTTGCTCAACAGTTGCACCAGCATGGCGTCGGGCCCGAAGTTCGGGTGGCGCTCTGCCTTCCTCGCTCGCCGTCGCTGCTCATTGCGCTGCTGGCGATCCTCAAGGCAGGAGGAGCCTATGTGCCGCTTGATCCAGAGTATCCTGCTCAGCGACTGGGCTTTCTCATTCGAGATTCACAGGCTCAGCTCCTACTCACGACAACCGAGCTGATCGAACGTATCCCGACGCAAGAGACACCGGTTCTACTCCTGAAGGACGACTGGCAGGACGCTGGCGCATCAGAGAGCAGAAATCCGGTGACTCAGCTCGCACCTCAAAATCTGGCCTATATTCTCTATACCTCAGGCTCTACCGGACAACCAAAGGGAGTGATGATCAGCCATAGAAGTATCTGTAACCGGCTCCTCTGGCAACCATCAGAGAAGCGTCTTACATCAACAGATAAGATTATTCACAAAACATCTCTCAATTTCGATGTGTCTGTGTGGGAGATATTCTGGCCACTGGTCAGCGGAGGGAGCGTGATTATTGCAGAACCAGGTGGGCAGCGTGACATTGCTTACTTGAGTCAGTTAATCACAACCCAGCAAGCAACCGCCCTGCATTTTGTGCCTTCTATGCTCCGACATTTTCTCGGTGAAGCGGATCTGGCGCAGAATACGTCTTTGCGCCATGTCTTTTGTGGCGGCGAAGCGCTTACACACGATCTCCTTGAACTATTCTTTGCCCATCCACATCTACATGCTACCTTATATAACTTCTATGGCCCAACTGAAGCAACCATTGAGGCAACTTCAGCAGTCTGTACCCTGGAAAATGAACAGACCATTGTTCCAATCGGCAGGCCGATCGCCAATATGCAGGTGTATGTACTCGATGGGCAGATGCAGCCGGTCCCGATTGGCGTGGCGGGCGAGCTCTATCTGGGCGGCGAAGGGCTGGCTCGCGGCTATCTGCATCGTCCCGATCTCACTGCTGAGCGCTTTGTGCCTCATCCATTCAGCACGCTACCTTCGGCTCGCCTCTATCGTTCGGGGGATCGCGCACGCTGGCGAGACGATGGCTCCCTGGAGTTTCTGGGCCGTCTCGATCAGCAGATCAAGGTGCGAGGCTTCCGCATCGAGCTCGGGGAGATTGAGGCAACCATTCAGGAACATCCACAGGTCCTGGAGGCCGTTGCGCTCTTGCGACCTGCGGATGAGCAACAGACGGAGCCGCTGCTCCTGAGCTATGTCGTTCCCGGCGCGGGCCAGACCCTCACGGAGGCGGAGCTGCGTTCCTATCTTCAAGAGCGCCTCCCCCACTATATGCTTCCATCTCGCCTTCTGGTGCTGGAACGCTTCCCGCTGACGGCAACCGGCAAGATCGATCGCCTGGCCCTCGCCCGGCGTCCGCTGCCAGCACTGACCCAGCTGGACACACTTCACGAGGCTCCCCAGGGTCCGGTTGAAGAGCTGCTCGCACAGGTGTGGATGGAGCTGCTCCATCTGCCCGAGGTGGGTCGGCATGAGAATTTCTTCGCGCTGGGTGGTCATTCGCTACTAAGCACGCAAATATGTGCCCGCCTGCGCGATGCTCTCCGCATCACTATTCCTTTATCCATGATCTTTGCATACCCTACTGTTGCCGAGCTTGCAGAAGCGCTACAGAAGATCCAGCAACAGGAAAAACAAGCGTCAGAACAGACGCCGGTAGGCGTACTTCAACCACAAGCCAGATCACGCGAGGCTTATCGCGTAAAACGTTCAGCGTCAGGTTCAAAAGGACAGGCATAAAGAGAAGCAATCAGAGAAAGGCAAGGATGCATGACTATTTTTTCAACAGGATCATCAAATAGAGAAGATCAAGAGACGCTTCTAGAGCATGATGTCTTTCTCTTTCCTACATCTTTTGCACAAGAACAGATCTGGTTCTTAGAACAGTGGATGTCTGAAGCACCTGCCTATCAGGTTCCCTGGATCATCAAGTTGCATGGAAAGCTCAACATTCAACACCTTCAACACAGCTTCTCTCTACTGATACAGCGCCATGAAAGCCTCCGCACCTGCTTTATCGAACAGCAAGGAGTCCCAATGCAGATGGTTTATCCCAAACTGCATATCACGCTCCCGCTTATCTCTCTTGAGCAGGTTGCAGCACATGACGAGCACATCACATCGTTCATGCAAAACTTTGTTCAATGCTACCTTATGCAGCGCTTTGATCTCTCGCTCGCTCCTTTGTTCAGGGCCTGTTTAATACAATTGGGTGCTCAGGATTATGCGCTGACGCTGGTGTTCCATCATAGTATTATTGATGGCTGGTCGCTTGATATTCTGACCCGCGAGCTCAGTGCGTGTTATCAAAGCCTATCCTCTGGGCAGGAGCTTACGTTACCAGAGGTACCGCTTCAATATGCGGATGTGGCCCTATGGCAGCGCGAGGTATTGCAAGGAGCGCACCTGGAAGCATTGCTTGCGTACTGGCGCGAGTCGTTACGTGAAGCACCCATTCACCAATCCTTCCCGACCGACTATCCTCGCACAAGTACAGCCTCCTTCCGAGGAGCTCATTTTACCTTCCATCTCCCTCTATCGCTTCTCACGCACCTGAAAAAAACCTGTCAGCAGAAACAGGCCAGCCTATTTATGGGGCTGCTTGCGGCCTTTCAGCTCTTACTTGCCCGTAGTAGCGGGCAATGGGATCTTATCGTTGGAACTCCACTGGCACAGCGGACAGAGAAGCTGCTGGCAGAGGTTGTGGGCCTTCTTGTTAATACCTTGCCAATCCGCACCAGATTACAGCCCACCATGACCTTTTTGCAGGTTATAGAGCAGGTTCGGCAGGCAGTTCTGGGAGCCTGGGACCATCAAGAGCTTCCCTTTGAAATGCTTGTCAGTGAGCTGCTCTCTGAAAGGCAGGCAGGTCTCTCTCCATTCTTCCAGACCCTCCTTGTCTTACAAAATCCGGCTTCAGCCATAGCTCAGCTCCCCGATCTTTCACTCGAAATAATAGAGATCACTACCAATACCACAAAGTTTGATCTCTCTCTCTTTTTTCAGGAAGAGGAGCTGGGCCTGAAAGGCGGCATCGAATATAATACTGATCTCTTTCAAGAGGCAACCATCAGGCAGATAGCTGAACGCTTCCAGATGCTCCTACAAGAGGCGCTTACTCACCCTCAAAAAACTGTCTCTACACTCTCATGGTTGAGCAAAGAAGAGAGCGAACTGCTTATCTCTACATGGAACACAACGACAACGGCCTATCCACGAGAGATGTGCATTCATCATCTTTTTGAGCAACAGGCCAAGCTCGCCCCGACTCAAAAGGCTGTGATCTTCGGCCAGGACTATCTCACCTATGGCGAGCTCAATGCAAGATCCGACCAATTGGCGCGGTATCTTGTCGCGTGTGGAGTCCTTCCTGATAGCTGTGTTGCCGTCTGCCTGGAACGCTCTCCAGAATTAATGATTGCCTTGCTGGGCATTTTAAAGGCTGGTGGAGCATATGTACCGCTGGATGTGACCTACCCTGAAGAGAGAATAGACTATATTCTTCGGCATACCCATGCAGCTATGCTGCTCACACAACAGAGTCTTGTCTCCATACTTCCGAAAGCAGAGCTACAGCTACTCTGTCTCGATACACAATGGGAGATCATTGCGCAAGAACAGGAGCTCTATTCCTTGCCAGTGACTTCTCCTCTAAATCTCGCCTATGTCATGTATACATCAGGATCAACGGGCAGACCTAAAGGTGTCAGTATTACACATCGAAACGTTCTACGGCTTGTCAAAGATACCAATTATATGATGTTTGATGCATCAGAAGTCTTTTTACAGTTAGCGCCCGTCTCGTTTGATGCTTCAACCCTGGAAATATGGGGAAGCCTCTTAAATGGGGCTTCACTTGTTCTCTACCCGCCTTCTCTCCCCACATTAGAAGAGATCGCGGCTCACATTGAACACTATGCGATTACGACTCTCTGGCTAACCGCCGGGCTCTTTCATCAGATGGTTGAGAGATACCCGCATACCTTGCGCTTACTCCATCAGTTGCTGGCAGGAGGAGATGTGCTCTCTCTTCCCCATACGCGACAGATGTTACAAGCCTTTGATGGTCAGGGCACGCTTATCAATGGATATGGACCAACCGAGAATACAACATTTACCTGCTGCTATCCGTTACCAGAACCCATTGAACTATCATCATCGGTACCGATCGGAAGGCCTATCGCAAATACGTCTCTTTATATACTGGATGAACAATTACAAATTGTCCCGGTGGGTCTCCCAGGTGAGCTCTATATTGGTGGAGATGGGCTGGCTCGCGGCTACTATGATCGGCCAGACTTAACGGCTGAGCGCTTCCTTCCCCATCCGTATAATACTTCGCCAGGCGAACGGCTGTATCGGACAGGTGATCTCGTCCGCTACTTACCAGATGGGCGGGTTGAATTTTTAGGACGCCTTGATCGGCAGATTAAGCTACGAGGCTTTCGTATCGAGTTAGAAGAGATTGAAGCTACGCTCCAGCAGCATCCAGCGATACAAGAGAGCTGTGTGCTCCTGCATGAAAATGACACTGGCGATAAGCAGCTGGTGGCCTTTATTGTGTCTTCCCACGAAGCACCTCTTTCAAAAGAGCTGCTCCGCACGTATATGCAGAGCCATGTTCCTCATTATATGGTTCCCAATATATTTCTTCTCTTAGAGACCTTCCCACTGACCGCCAATGGCAAGATCGATCGAAAAGCACTTCTCCTGTTACTCTCTGAAGAGAAACAGTCTGAGCTTGCTCCTGTGCTCCAGTCGCAGGCTCCGGAAGAGCTATTAGCCACGATCTGGATGAACGTGCTGGGGAGAAATGATGTGGGACGAGATGACAATTTCTTTGAACTGGGGGGACACTCTTTACTGGCGATTCAGATTATCTCACGTATCCGCGAAGTATTTCAGTGCGATATATCGCTCCAGTCCTTGTTCGAGCTGCCAACTATTGCAGCATTAGCAGAGCAATTGCAGCAGCGATCTCTGACCCATTCATCTATCCCTCTACAGACAACAGCGCAACGACCCAGGGAGTACCACTCTTCCCTGCCACTCTCTTTTGCACAGGAACAACTCTGGTTCCTCGAACAATGGGAGCCTGGACAGCTAACCTATCTTATCCCCTTTGCGCTTCACCTCCAGGGCCCCTTACAGCCAGAGGCCCTTCAACAAAGCTTGCAAGCACTTGTTGAACGTCATGAGAGCTTACGTACCTGCTTTATTGAGACGCAGGGAACGCCAATGCAGGCTATTCTGCCAGCCCTTTCGATAGAGATTACCAGACAGAAATGGGAAGAGGTTGTTCAGTCAGGGCAAGCAAGGGAGCTGCCAGACTATCTCAGCCAGCTCTGGCAATCTCCATTTCATCTCTCCGAGGCTCCATTGTTTAGAGCACATCTCTTGCAGGTGGCGGAGAATGAACATATCTTTACCATCGTTATTCATCATATTATTGCCGATGGCTGGTCTGTAAATCTGCTGCTTCAGGAATTATTTGTATGCTATCGTGCCTGCATCGAGCACACTACACCGGCTTTACCTCCACTATCAGTGCAATATGCGGATATCACTCTGTGGCAGCGAGAGTCCTTACAGGGCGCTCATTTAGAGACGCTTCTGACCTACTGGCGTGAATCGCTCCGAGATGCTCCTGCCTATCTGCCACTACCAACCAATCATCCTCGGCCTCCCACAGCATCTTTTCGCGGGAATCATATCTCTTTTCTGATGCCCATGCCGCTCCTCAGCCGCTTAAAAACATTCTGTCAGCAGCAGCAGGTCACGCTATTTATGGGGTTACTGGCAGCCTTTGATGTCCTACTCGCCCGTAGCAGTGGAGAATGGGACCTGGTAGTAGGCTCTCCACTGGCACAGCGAACGCAATCGCAGCTCGAAGGGGTCATCGGGATGCTCGTGAATACTCTGCCGCTGCGGACGCAGTTGCAGCCAGAGATGAGCTTTCTTCAGGCGCTGGATCGGGTTCGACAGACGGTTCTGGGAGCCTGGGCCCATCAAGAGATCCCTTTTGAGAAGATCGTCAGCGAGCTCTTAACCGAACGACATGCGGGGATTTCGCCATTCTTCCAGATCCTCCTTGTCCTCCAAAATCAGCCTCCATCTCTCGCCTCTGTACCAGAATTACATATCACAGAAGTTGAGCTTGAGAAGGGAACAACCAAGTTTGATCTGACGGTCTTTCTCCAGGAAAGCGCTGTCGGACTGAAAGGGGTGGCAGAATATAATAGCGACCTGTTTGAGGAAGCGGCTATTCAACGTCTGATGGAACGTTTCCAATCTCTACTTGAAGCGCTCCTGTCCTCGCCAGAGGCAGCACTGGGTCATATTCCTGTTCTGTTACAGGATGAGCAGGAGCTCATCCTCTCGCAATGGAATCAGACCGCGCAGAACTATGCATCTGAGAGCTGGGTGCATCAGGAATTTGAGAAACAGGCGGCTCTGCATCCTGACGCTCCGGCGGTAATTGCAGGGCCCCATCAGCTCAGTTACGCTGACCTAAATCTACGAGCCAACGAGCTGGCCCATACCTTACAAGCTTATGGAGTCAGACCTGAAGGAAAGGTTGGCGTTTTCATTGAACGCTCACTTGATCTCCCTGTTGCCTTACTTGCAATCCTAAAGGCGGGTGGAGCATATGTAGCGCTCGATCCAACACTGCCCGAGCAGAGACTTGCCTTTCTCTTAGCTGATGCTCAGGCTTCGCTGGTTTTAACACAAGAGCATCTACAGGCTCGTCTCACAGCCTATACCGGACGAATTCTTTGTCTCGATACCACGTCTACCAGCAGAATCACACAGGCCAATCCCACCAGTTCGGTAAGCTCACAGAACCTGGCCTATACTATTTATACCTCTGGCTCAACAGGTGTACCAAAAGGTGTTGAGGTCACACATGCCTCGCTGATGAATCTGATCACCTGGCATCAAAGGACCTATCAGATTCGCCAGGATGATAGGGCAACACAGATCGCAGGGCTGGGTTTTGATGCATCGGTCTGGGAGATCTGGCCTTACTTAACCGCAGGGGCCAGCCTGTATCTCGTTGATGATGCCATGGTGACATCTCCCGGCGAGCTCGTTGAATGGCTCTGCCAGCAGAAGATTACCATCAGTTTTATCCCCACTCCTCTACTGGAAACCATGTATGAGCTACCCTGGCCAGAGAAAGGTGCCTTAAGATTTCTTCTCACTGGTGGCGACAGGCTAAAACGGACGGAGGCTACCTTACCCTGCCCGCTCATCAATCATTATGGTCCAACTGAAAATACCGTCGTCACAACGAGTGGTGTCGTAGAGCCTGGTCAGACGATGGGCCTTCCTTCTATTGGTCGACCTATCGCCAATACACAGGTCTATCTTCTGGATACTAGATTAGAGCCGGTCCCTCCTGGCGTTGTCGGTGAGATCTATATTGGCGGGGATAGTCTTGCACGCGGCTACCTGCATCGGCCAGAGCAGACGGCAGAACGTTTTATCCCACACCCCTTTCATAAGAAGCCTGGTGAACGGCTCTATCGAACCGGCGATCTGGCGCGTTACCTTCCCGATGGACAGATTGATTTCATTGGCAGGCGTGATCATCAGGTGAAGATTCGTGGCTTTCGCATCGAATTGGGCGAGATTGAGACGGTGCTCCTTCAGCACCCTGCACTCCAGGAGGTGCTCGTTCAGGCGCTGGAAGAGCTTCCAGGCAGGATACGGCTGGTGGGCTATCTTGTTCCTCACAACAGACAGGACTGTTCAATCTCAGCTATACGCAGCTATCTTGAGTCACGACTTCCTGACTATATGATACCAGCTGCATTTGTGCTGCTAGAGGCCTTTCCGCTCACCAGCAACGGAAAGATCGATCGGAAGGCTCTCCCTCATCCTGAATGGACCATACAACGCGAGAACAGCGAGCTCTCACGTCCACTTACACCAACAGAACAACAGCTACTCACCATCTGGTCTCAGGTCCTTGGCATCCAGGGGCTCCAGATTCATGACAATTTCTTTGAGGTTGGAGGGGATTCGATCCTGGCCATTCAGATTGTAGCCAGAGCCCATCAATCTGGACTGCATCTTACGCCGAAAGAGCTTTTTAGCCATCAGAGTATCTTTGCTCTGGCAAATAGTATCGTTCCCAATCTCCCTCCAATTGCGGCTCTCCCTGAAACATTGGAGGAGTTCCCACTTACACCTATCCAGCACTATTTCTTTGAGCAAGAGCTTAGCGCCATGGATCAATGGGGACAGGGGATGCAGCTAGATGCCAGCCAGTCTCTCAGACCAGCCTTACTTGAGGCAAGCATCCATGCACTTATTGCCCATCATTCTGCTCTCCGCCTCCGTTTCTCAAAAGAGGCATCCGGGTGGAAACAGCGTATTTCAGAGCCTGAAGACGATGTCCTGACGTTTCGATGCATTGATCTCTCCGCTCTTCCCCCAACAGCCCAGGAACAGGTCATGGTGATGCATGCCAATCAGCTCCAGATGGCTCTTCATCTTTCATCCGGGCCGTTGCTCCAATCCGTGCTCTTTCTACGTGGCCAGGAACATGACGACCGTTTCTTCTTGTTTGTGCATCATATGGCTGTTGATACCATATCATGGCAGATCCTCCTACAGGATCTTCAGACTGCTTACTCACAACTCCTTACCAATGCCATGGTTCAGTTACCACCAACGATGACATCATTCGCCCACTGGGCAGAACAGCTTACTCGCTATGCTCGCTCTCCACGGGTTCTTCAGCAGAGTGCATACTGGTTACAACCAGCGTACTTCCAGGCATATCCTCTCCCAACCGATGGGCCGCTAGCGGGGAATAGCAGAGGATCAGTACGGTCGGTATATCTGGCATTAGCGCCGGAAGAGACGACGCTCCTTCTGACTGAAGCCAGACGGCATGCGCATATTCAGGTACAAGAGCTGGTGCTGACAGCACTCACTCAGACCCTCACCCACTGGAGCCAGAAGAGCCATCTGTTAATCGATGTGGAAGGGCATGGACGAGAAGATCTCTTTGAGGAGGTTGATCTTTCACGCACTGTTGGCTGGTTTACGACGATCACCCCGGTGCTGCTCAGCACTGGTTTAGCAGCAACGGATGGGGAGGCTCTTCGTGCTATCAAGCAGCAACTGCGATCGCTACCAGAGAAAGGGATTGGTTATGGATTGCTGCGTTATCTGAGCGAGGACGAAACACTCTCTTCACAGATACGCTCGCAACCAGGTGCGCAGATCAGTTTTAATTATCTAGGACAATTTGATCAGGTCCAGGCCGCCAGTGCCCTCTTTCATCACGTTCGAGAGTATAAAGGTCAGCCGCACAATGCGCAGGATCGGCGTCCCTATCTCTTTGAGATCAGTTGCTTCATTCTGGATGGACAGCTTCAGATGGGCTGGAGCTATAGTGAGCATGTCTATCGCCCAGATACGATTGAGATGCTGCTAAATACCTGTGTGGCTCATCTGCGACGGCTCCTTCAAGAGTGCCTCTCCTCACAGGAGAATCCCTATGTTCCGGCGGACTTTCCAGATGTGCTTCTGCGGCAGGAAGAGCTCGATCTCCTCTATAGTCTGTTTACACAAGCGCAAGGACATCATGAGACGGCTCAGGCAATAACTTTGGAAGCCATGTATCGCCTTACGCCCATGCAGGAGGGGATTCTCTTTCATAGTCTCTCCAATCCAGCCGAGGGAATGTATGTTGAACAGCTCGTCTGTGAGATCAATGGAGAGCTTAATCTGCCTCTTTTTGAACAAGCCTGGCAAGAAGTGATTGAGCGGCATGCGATTCTGCGCACATCTTTTCACTGGCAGCAGCTCGACAAGCCAGTGCAGGTGGTTCATCGCCATGTGCCATTCTCTCTACAGTCCTGGCACACGCCTTATTCGCCAGCAGAACTTACGCAGTTCCTCCAACAGGACCGCGTGGCTGGTTTCAGCTATGATCGAGCACCACTGATGCGTTTGACGCTTCTTCATGCTGGCACAAACCACTTCTATCTTGTCTGGAGCCATCATCATATTCTCCTCGATGGCTGGTCGGTGTCAATTGTTTTTCAAGAAGTTTTAACGCTCTATGAAGGCTTCTATCATGGCAGTTCCCTGGCTCTTCCACCGGTATTTCTTTATCAAGACTATGTGTTCTGGTTCTATCAACAAGATGCAGCCCAGGCCAGGACTTTCTGGCTGCAAACGCTGCAAGATGTGACGGCCTTTACAGCCTTCTCCTATGATCGCTCGCTCGCTCATGTCACAAGTGAGCAGACAAAAATAGACTATCAACAGCAACAGATTCATCTGTCAGCCGAGACACTGGGCGCGTTACAGGCGTTTGGGCAGCGTAGCCAGCTTACGTTCAATACTCTGGTTCAGGGCGCATGGGCGTTACTCCTCCATCATTATAGTAGGGAGCACGATGTCATCTTTGGCACTACGGTTGCAGGCAGACCAACAGAACTGCCTGGGGCTGACAGGATGGTCGGCCTTTTCATCAATACACTTCCGGTGCGTGTGCATATCCCTGTAGACAGCTCAGAGAGATCGCTCACCGCATGGCTTCAGGAGCTCCAGATCCAACAGGTCGAGGCGCGCGAGTTTGCTTATGCTTCTCTGGCCGATATTCAACGTTGGCTTGAGGTTCCAGCCGGGCAGGCACTCTTTGAGAGCTTATTAGTGATTGAGAACTATCCTGTTCAGGAGACGCTCAAACAACAGCTGGCTGATCTAAATATACGCGGACTCCCGGCTATAGAGCGCACAAATTATCCTCTTACGGCCGTTGTTGGCACAAGCGGACTGCTCTCACTCAATTATGATTGCCGATTTTTCAATGCTGAGACCATTACACGCCTCCTGGGCCAGCTGCACTATCTTCTCGAACAATTTCCTGCGCTGGGACAGAACCCTCCCACCTCCCTGTCTCTACTCCGACAGAGCGAACAGGCAGAGCTTTTACAGCGCTGGAATCAGACCGAGGTCGCGTATGATCTGCATCATGTCTGCCTTGCCTGTCTTTTGCGTCAGCAGGGAGAACGAACGCCTGATGCTGCAGCCCTGGTGTTTCATGACCAGATTCTCACATATGCGTCCCTTCTCAGACGCGTCGATCAGCTTGCAGCGCTCTTACGTCAATATGGGGCAGGGCCTGAGTGCATTATAGCGATCAGCCTTCCTCGCAGCCTGGAATTAGTGATTGCTATCTACGCAGTCGTACAAACAGGGGCTGCATACGTTCCTATCGACTACACATTGCCCGAAGAACGGCGGAACTTCCTCCTGCAACAGACACAGACGCCGCTCTTATTGACGCTTCAATCACTGGTAATCGATGGTCTACCGTCCTCGGTAACGGGTCTTTGCCTGGATAAGTTACCAGTGCAAGAGGCTCAAAGCGCGCTTCGTCAGCATTGCCCGATCTTACCGGAGACGCTCTGCTACGTCATCTATACCTCTGGCTCAACGGGTCGCCCCAAAGGGGTTATGGTCCCGCACCAGGGGATTGTCAATCGGCTCCTCTGGATGCAGCAGACCTACCAGCTCGAAATCGGAGAGCGCGTCCTACAGAAGACACCGGTGAGCTTTGACGTCTCCGTCTGGGAGCTGTTCTGGCCCACAATGGTCGGAGCCTGCCTGGTTATTGCCAGACCAGAGGGGCATCGAGATCCCCTCTATCTCCATCAATGTATGCTTGAGCAAGCCATCAGTACGGTCCACTTTGTGCCTACGATGTTACAAGAGTTTCTGTCAGTGCTAACCGCAACCGCCTCAGACGCTCTACCATTCGATCAGGTATCGTCACTCTTACCGATATTACGACGCGTGATTTGTAGTGGTGAGGAGTTCCCATATCCGCTTCACGTTCAGACGCAGCGCCTCTTCCCAGGAGCTGAGATCTCTAATCTCTATGGACCAACTGAAGCATCGGTAGATGTCAGTTTCTGGCAAGGTAGTGGGCATAAACAACGACAGCGCATTCCTATTGGCAGGCCCATTGCGAATGTAGCGCTTTATGTGGTTGATGCGCAATTAAAACCGGTGCCAATCGGTGTTCCTGGTGAGCTCTATATTGGAAGTACGGGAATTATTGGAAGTACGGGAGAGATGGGAGAAAAAGGGGAAATTGCGCTTGCACGCGGCTATCTGCATCAGCCAGACCTTACTGCCAGCAGTTTCCTGCCCGATCCCTGGAGTGGTAGAGCCGGTGCAAGAGTATATCGGACAGGCGATCTGGTTCGCCGTCTGGACGGAGGAGAGCTAGAATTCGTTGGCCGGCGCGATCAGCAGGTAAAAATTCGTGGATTACGGATCGAATTAGGGGAGATAGAGCATGTCTTACGCAGGGCTCCGCTCGTTACCGATACGGCAGTTATCGTCGATACAAGCTCAGCAGGTAATCCGAAAATCATTGCCTATCTCGTTCCTCAGGCTGGAAGTTCGCCAACGCCCCAGGCATTGCGAGCCCATGCCAGAGAATGGCTACCTGACTATATGCTCCCTTCTCATTTTATTCTGCTTGCTTCGCTCCCACTGACGACCAGTGGCAAGCTTGATCGCAAAGCGCTTCCTCGACCCGAGCCTGGAGAACGGCAGACGGAGATAGCGTATGCCCCTGCTGAAACTCCCATCGAAAAAGTTATTGCGGATGTCTGGAAAGAGGTTCTTCAAGTTGACAAAGTTGGCATCAATGACAACTTCTTTGAATTGGGCGGACATTCGTTACATCTTATTCGCGTCTTTGGCAAACTTCAACATCAAGTACCTGGCGAGTTGCTATTAACTGATCTCTTTCAGTTTGCAACGATTCATGATCTCTCCGCACATCTTCAACAGTCAGAGGGACAAACACAGCTTCTTACGGAGGCACAGCAAAAGGCTATTCATCAAAGAGAGGCGATCAATAGGCGCAAGAACACGATGCAGAAAGGAAGAAATCGACTTGAGCGAACTCAATGAAAGCGATGCTCTTGAATATATAGCAATTGTTGGCATGGCTGGCCGCTTTCCTGGGGCGAAGAACCTCGAGGAGTTCTGGCATAATTTATGTGAGGGGATCGAGAGTATCTCGTTTTTTAGTGATGAAGAGCTCCTCGAGTATCTCTCTCCCGCGATGGTCAATCGTCCAGGCTATGTACGGGCACGAGGAATTTTAGACGATGTGGAGGGGTTTGATGCGACCTTCTTTGGCTATACTCCTCGTGAAGCTGAGGTGATGGACCCACAACATCGGATTTTCCTCGAATTAGCCTATCATGCACTTGAACATGCAGGCTATGATTCTCATTACTATTCTGGCCGGATTGGATTATTTGCTAGCTCAACTATGAATACGTACCTGTCAATGATTCAGGATCAGGCGGCAGGTGTCAATAACTTCCAGATGATGCTTGGCAACGATAAGGATTATCTGCCTACCCGCGTTTCTTATAAACTCAATCTGACTGGTCCAAGCATTACTGTGCAGACAGCCTGCTCCAGTTCGTTGGTTGCTGTCTCTCTTGCTTGCAATAGTCTCTTGAATTATCAGTGTGATCTTGTTCTGGCTGGCGGCATCTCTATTACCTTCCCTTATAAGGCCGGGTATCAGTATGAGGAGGGTGGGATTACTTCGCCCGATGGGCATTGCCGCCCGTTCTCTGCTGACGCTCAGGGGGCTGTGTTTGGGCATGGGGGTGGCGTGGTGGTGCTCAAACGCCTGGACGAGGCCCTGGCTGATCACGATACGATCTATGCACTGATCTGCTCCTCTGCCATCAATAACGATGGCTCCCAGAAGGTCAGCTATGCCGCTCCCAGCGTCTCAGGACAGGCCAGCGTCATTACGGAAGCCCTGACCCTCGCCAATCTCCCCGCGCACTCCATCTCCTATGTCGAGACCCATGGCACTGGCACCCCGCTGGGCGATCCCATCGAGGTCGCTGCCCTCTCTCAGGCCTTCCGCTCTCAGACCCAGCAGCACGCCTTCTGTGCGCTGGGGTCGGTCAAGGCCAATATCGGTCATCTCGATGCCGCCGCGGGCATTGCTGGCCTCATCAAGACGGCTCTGGCCCTCCATCATCGCTATCTTCCCGCCTCGCTCCATGCCGATCCTCCCAATCCCCTTCTCAAGCTGGCGGAGAGCCCGTTCTTCCTCAATACGATCTCGCGCCCCTGGAACCCTGCCGCACTCCCTCGTCGCGCTGGCGTCAGCTCCTTTGGAGTGGGCGGAACCAATGCCCATCTGATCTTGCAGGAGGCTCCAACGCCTTCTCCGCTCGCTCCTCCTGCCTCTCCGCTTGCCCTGCTCCCACTCTCGGCTGCCACGCCTCAGGCGCTGGAACACCAGATGCGCCAGATGGCCACGTTCCTCCAGCAGGCCCCCGCCGCCTCGCTGGCCGATATCGCCTTTACGTTACAGGTGGGACGCCGCGCCCTCCCCGTTCGCAGCTTCCTGGTGGCCTCCTCTCCCCAACAGGCATCAGCCCAGTGGAGCCAGCCGATACTTCCTGCTGGTCGGCTGCTCTCCTCTGAGGAGGCCACGCCTTCCCTCATCTTTCTCTTCCCTGGCGGTGGAGCTCAGCACGCCGGAATGGGGGGGCTGCTCGCCTCTCAGGACCCGATCATTGCAGAGCATCTGGAGCGCTGTCTGCAGCTCTTTGCCCAGGCCCTCGAGCTGGATCTGCGTCCACTGCTCTTCAACCAGCTTCCAGTTGAGCAGGCCAGTCTGCTGCTGCGCCAGAGCCGCTGGGGCTTGCCTGCCCTCTTCAGTCTGGAATATGCCCTGGCTCAACGCTGGTTGGCCTGGGGGATCGAGCCAGCGGCGCTGCTGGGCCATAGTCTGGGCGAATACACGGCGGCCTGTCTGGCGGGGGTCTTCTCCTTGCCGGATGCGGTGGCCCTGGTGGCGGAACGTGCCCGGCTCTTTGCCCAACTGCCTGCCGGGACGATGCTGAGTGTCCCCCTCTCCGAGGCCACGCTGCTGGAGCTCCTGCCACCTGAGCTCTCAATTGCCGCCGTTAATGGAGCGCGCAGCTGTGTGGTGGCGGGTCCGCATCAGCCTTTGCAGACCTTTGCCGATCAGGTGCAGCAGCAGGGGATCACGGTGCAGCCGCTACATATCGAGGTGGCGGCCCATTCGCAGCAGGTGGAGGCTATTGTGGGGCCGTTTGTCCGCTTTGTCCGGGGGCTGACTCTGCATCCTCCTCAACGACGGGTCCTCTCCAATGTGACGGGGACCTGGCTGACCAGCCAGCAGGCCTGCGATCCCGCCTATTGGGGACAGCATCTCCGCCAGACGGTCCGCTTTGGGCAGGCGCTGACGACGGCGCAGCAGCTTCCGCATCCCGTGTTTCTGGAGGTGGGACCTGGACGCAGCTTGAGTGGGCTGGTACGTCAGCAGGAGCTCGGCGCGGGAGCTGCGCCTCTGCGCTCGATCACCTCGCTCCCCCATCCAGCTCAGCGGGGACAGAATCTCTGGGGAGAGCAGGAGGAGACAGCCAGTCTGCTGCTGGCGCTGGGCCAGCTCTGGCAGGAGGGAGTAGAGATCTCCTGGTCTCGGGTGCATGAAGGCCAGCCGCGCCAGCGTCTCCCCCTACCTCTCTATCCCTTTGAACATCAGCGCTATTGGATTGCCCCTCGCCAGCAATCTCACTCAAAGAGGAGCGATACATTTCGTTCTAAGAATGAGCAAACGATGCTCCATAAACAAGACGAGATCAGCCACTGGTTCTATCTCCCGGGATGGCGGCGCAGTATCCTGACGCCCACCGAACCCATTCCTTCAGCCACCGGCCCCTGGCTCCTCTTGCTCGATGAGACTGGCTCTGGCTCCGAGCTCATCCAGGCCCTGCGCCAGGCAGGCGAGACGGTCTGTGTCGTCCAGCTCTCCTCGCAGTCGGCTCCTCTCACGACGGATGGCGACACGTTCACCCTGTCGGCTCCAACACAATTTGCGTCTCTCATCCCCATCCTTCAGCAGCGCGGGCTCCTGCCACGACGCCTGGTCCATCTGGCTCATCTTCAGACACCATCCCTGCCCTCCAACCGGGAGCGCTTTACCGCTCAACAGCAGGGCATCCTCTCCTTGCTCGCGCTCATCCAGGCGCTCATCAACACGGCTAATGCCTTCGCCCAGCTCTCTCATCTGCTCATCGTCACCCGGGCGGCTCAACCAGTGTTTGAGACCGAGGCTGGTATTCCCGAACTGGCCCCCTTGCTCGCGCTGGCGATGGTCCTGCAACAGGAACATCTCCACCTCACCTGCCGCTGTCTCGATCTGCCTCCGCTTGCCTCGTCGCGTGCGCTTCCCTGGACGCAGATCCTGCTCCAGGAGAGCGGGGCCGCTTCTTCTGAGCTCCTCATCGCCTATCGTGGTCGCGACCGCTGGCGGCGTACCTATGAGCCCTGTTTTCCGGAGCCGCATCCCCGCACGCATAGTCGCCTGCGCTCGGGCGGCATCTATCTCATCACCGGGGCGCTGGGGCGCGTCGGCATGCTCCTGGCTGATCACCTGGCCCGCCACTATCAGGCTCGTCTGGTCCTGCTCAGTCACCAGCCCTTCCCGCCTCGGGAGCAGTGGCCACTTCTCGCCACCGATCCAACCAGCGCTCTCGCCCTCACCATCCAGCGGGTACAGGCGCTCGAAGCAGCAGGGAGTGAGCTCCTCTTGCTGCACGCCGATGTCGCCGACCGCAGCGCCATGCAGCAGGTGCTCCAGCAGACCCTGGAGCAGTTTGGAACGCTCCATGGGGTCCTTCACACCGCCGGAGTAACCCGAGGACCATCAATCTCTCTTCCTTTTGAGTCACTGAGTCCTGCCGAGTTAGAGACGCAGTTCGGCCCCAAGGTGCTGGGAACCTATGTGCTGGAGGAGGTCCTGGCGGACCTCTCCCTCGACTTCTGCCTTCTCTTCTCCTCCAATGCCTCTATTCTAGGAGGGCTGGGCTTTGGAGCTTATGCGGCGGCCAATGCCTTTCTCGATGCCTTCGTGGCCCATCGCCGTCAGCAGAGCCCCTTCCCCTGGATCGTCGCCAACTGGGATGGCTGGCCGCTCAAAGAGGAGGAGATCGGGCAGGTGAAGGTCCTGGCCAGTATGGAGCGCTTTGCCATGGACGCTCAGGAGGCCGTTGAAGCCTTCGAACGGGTGCTCTTGCTTCAGGAGGCCGGTCAGATCGTCGTCTCAACGGGGGCCTTTGAACAGCGCTGGCTGCAATGGATTGAACGCGATTCGCTCCAGGCAACTCAAGAGGAAGCCATCCAGGACGAACACCACTATCCGCGTCCAGGTCTGAGCAGTCCTTATGAAAAGGCTCAGTCAGAGGTCCAGGAGCGCCTCGTCGCCATCTGGCAGGAGATTCTGGGGATTACCCCCATTGGCATTCACGACAATTTCTTTGAAATGGGAGGACATTCTGTGTCAGGTCTACAGGTTATAACCAGAGCACACCAAAAAGACATTCATCTGACAATTAGCCAGCTCTTCAGTCATCAAACTATTGCAGAGCTTGCGCAGGTCGCACGCTTAAACACGGATAGCTCGCGTCAGGAGCTCAACGATCAGACAGAAGCCTCCTCTCCATCTGACAGCTATTCCCCAGAGGATTTTCCACAGGCCCTCCTTGATCAGGATGAACTGGCTTCGTTGATTGCAGAATTCGATAACTCAATGGGAGAAAAAAAGTGAATACAAAAAATATTGAAGATATTTATAATCTCTCCCCAATGCAAGAAGGTATGCTTTTTCATACCCTTTATACCCCCGATGCAAATATTTATTTAAAACAATTAAATATGCAGTTAAAAGTGCAGGGCTTGTTTGACCTGGCTGCCTTTAATAGGGCAGCCCAACGGTTAGGGGAGCGACATCCTGTGCTCCGAAGCGCGTTCTCGTGGGAGGATCGTGCCAATCCCTTACAGGTGGTGCTCAAACAGGCTCAACTACCCGTCAGCTACTTTGACTGGCGAGAGCTTCCAGAAGATGAACAGACGCTCCAGTTAGCGGCCCTGCTCGAAGCAGATCGCAAGATCAGCTTTGATCTTGCAAAGGCACCATTGCTACGTATAACCCTCATTGCCCTCAAGGAGGAGATTCTTCAGTGTCTGTTTAGCTATCACCATCTCCTGTTCGATGGCTGGTCACTCCCCATTTTGCTTCACGAGCTGTTTGCCTTCTACGATGCAGAGTGCGATGGCACGGTTCTTCACCTTCCTCGTCCACGCGCTTATCGAGATTATATTGGCTGGCTACAAAAACAGGATAAAAGACAGGCCGAACTATTTTGGAGAGAAAACTTACGTGGCTTTCCATCCGCCAACAGGCTTCCAGGATCTTTTATTCAGAGTCAGCACCCAGACAGCCCTGCTGGATATGCGACGACGCAGCGCACTCTTTCTTCAGCAGGAACTCTGGCGATCCATTCGTTTGCTCGCGAGAGACAGCTTACTTTAAGCACGCTCATTCAAGGAGCCTGGGCCCTTCTGCTCCACAAATATACAGGCGACCAGGAGGTGGTTTTTGGGATCACTGTCTCGGGGCGTCCGGCTGAATTAGAGGGTATGGAGTCCATGGTCGGGCTTTTTATCAATACGCTCCCTCTCCGCATCTCGCTCACAGAAGAGCCTCGCCTCCTTCCCTGGCTACGATCGCTACAGATCAAACAGGCAGAAATATTACAATATGAATACAGTTCGCTCGCTCAGATTCAAACGTGGAGCGAGATCCCGCGTGGACAGGTCTTATTTGAGAGCCTGGTCACGCTCGAGAATCTTCCTGGGGAACAGATTCTCGAGCAGAGTCAGAGCCGTCTCCGTATCCATGGGGCCCGGCCAGAGGTCAGGACAAATTATCCACTTACGCTGATGGTTGGATCTGGGGAGCGCTTAGTGCTGCTGCTCGGATATGAAACTCCTCGCTTCTCACAATCGGTGGTAGAGCAGTTCCTGTTACACCTTGAGCGGCTACTCATTGACATGACGATGTATCCACACCGGAAACTGGCTGACTTCAACCTGCTTACCAATCAGGAAAAACTTCAGCAGCTTACGGTCTGGAACAATACAGCTCAAGACTATCCATTAGATCAGTGTCTGCATCAATTATTTGAAGCTCAGGTCGGACGCACACCAGATGCTCTGGCAGTTGTTTTTGCGCACGCTTCCCTCACCTACCAATGCCTGAATGAGCAGGCAAATCAGCTTGCTCGCATTCTTCAGACACATGGTGCTGGACCAGATGTACGGGTCGGGCTACTGATTGAACACTCGCTTGAAGCGATGATTGCCATTCTTGGTATCTTGAAAGCTGGCGGGGCGTATGTTCCGCTTGATCCATCTTTTCCTTCTGAACGGCTGCTCTTTCTGCTTGCGGATGCAGCGGTTCCCTTGTTGGTGACTCAGGAGAAGCTTCTGCACCTGGTTCCTGAACGGGCCATACCCATTATTACATGTGAAGCTATTCGCGATCTCATGCGAGAGGTTTCAACAGAAAATGTAGAGGCTGCGGTCACTCCTGCGAATCTGGCCTATATCATCTATACGTCTGGCTCTACTGGATCACCAAAGGGGGCGATGATCCCGCATGCAAGTCTGGTCAATTATGCTCTCTGGGCCAGTGAGACACTGATCGGCACAGAGGTCGCCTGTCAGCCCGCAACGTCGCGCTTTTCTTTTGATGCCTGTATCAAACAGCTCTTCCCTCCACTTCTGCGGGGGGACTCTATCTGGATGGTCCCTGACAATCTGATTGCGAATCCACCTGAGCTGGCTCGGGAACTGAGTGTGAGGAGCCAGATTGGACTGAGCTGTGTTCCCTCGCTCTGGAAGCTTATTCTGGATGCGATTGAGATGCAAAGCATCCAGTTCCCAACTCAGGCGTTGGCAGCGCTGTATTTTGGAGGCGAAAAGCTCAGCCCGGAGTTAGTGCACAGAACCTATCTGCTCTGTCCAGGCGTAACTATCTGGAATGTCTATGGTCCGACTGAAACGACGGCCAATTCTGTCGTGGCCCGGATCGCCGATGAGGAGCCCATACATATCGGTCGCCCGATCGCCAATACGCGCGTTTATGTGCTGGATCGCCATCTTCAGCTGATCCCACCAGGATTGCCAGGGGAGCTTTATATCGGAGGAGCTGGTCTCTCACGAGGGTATCTGAATGCCTCTGATGTGACGGCAGAGAAATTTCTTCCTGACCCCTTTAGTCTGCTTCCGGGCAGTCGCCTCTATAAAACAGGCGATTTCGTCCAGTACCGTCCGGATGGCACGCTTGAATATATCTCCAGGCGTGATAGCCAGCTCAAGCTGCGTGGTTTCCGGGTTGAGCCGGGAGAGATTGAGGCGGTTCTGCGCCATCACGCTGATATCGATGAAGCTGTCGTCATAGCCAATGGACCTTCTTCAGATCAGATCCAGCTCGTAGCCTATGTTGTTCCTACTCCAGGTGCCACCATTACCGCTATACAGTTGCGACGTTACCTGGAAGGCAGGCTGCCACAGTATATGATACCGGCCCAATTTCTGAGCCTGGAGAAGCTGCCACTTTCTCATAATGGCAAGGTCGATCGCCAGGCTCTGCTTGCTATGAGAAGCCTGCAACCGCAACCAGAGGAGATCTATCGAGAGCCTCAAAGTACATTGGAGCAACAGATTGCTCAGATCTGGCGCGAGGTATTACAGGTTGACAAAGTTGGCCTCACCGATAATTTTTTTGATCTGGGTGGGCATTCTCTGCATATGATTCGTGTGTACGGGAAAATCAAAAAGCTCGCCACAAAAGAGCTCTCGATGGTCGATCTGTTCCAGTATACAACAGTTCGCGACATTGCTCTGTTTCTGGCTCAGGAAGACCCTGTTCCGCCACAGCAGCCTGAGCAGAAGGAGATGCAGGAGATTGGGACAACCATTGCTATCGTCGGCATGGCTGGACGTTTCCCAGGTGCCAATACGATTGATGAGTTCTGGCAGAATCTCTGCGAGGGGACTGAGAGCATCTCTTTTTTCACCGAAGAAGAGCTGATGGAGGAGGTCCCTGCTGAGGTCTTTCGCAATCCTCACTATGTTCCAGCGCGAGGTGCCTTAACGGATGTTGAAGGCTTTGACGCGGCGTTTTTCGGGTATACGCCTCGTGAAGCTGAGACAATGGACCCCCAGCATCGCATTTTCCTGGAGATCGCGTATCATGCGCTTGAACATGCCGGCTATGATTCTCGGCAATATCCCGGTCGCATTGGTGTGTATGGAGGGGCCGGGACCAGCAATTATCTACTCTTCAATCTGATGTCAAATCTAGAGTTTGTGGCATCGATTGGCGGCTTCCAACTTATGGTTGGCAATGGCAATGATGCATTGACCACGCGGATCTCCTATAAGCTTGATCTTACTGGACCGGCTGTCTCTATTCAGACAGCTTGCTCTACATCGCTGGTGGCAACGCATATGGCCTGCCAGGCTCTCTTACGGAGAGAGTGTGATATGGCCCTGGCTGGCGGTATCTCTGTCAGCTCTGTGCGTAAGGCCGGGTATCAGTATGAGGAGGGTGGGATTACTTCGCCCGATGGACATTGCCGCCCGTTCTCTGCTGAGGCTCAAGGCACTGTGACTGGTCATGGGGGTGGCGTGGTGGTGCTCAAACGCCTGGAGGAGGCCCTGGCTGATCACGATACGATCTATGCCCTGATCTGCTCCTCTGCCATCAATAACGATGGCTCCCAGAAGGTCAGCTATGCTGCTCCCAGCGTCTCGGGACAGGCCAGTGTCATTACGGAAGCCCTGACCCTCGCCAATCTCCCCGCGCACTCCATCTCCTATGTCGAGACCCATGGCACTGGTACCCCGCTGGGCGATCCCATCGAGGTCGCTGCCCTCTCTCAGGCCTTCCGCTCTCAGACCAAGCAGCACGCCTTCTGTGCGCTCGGATCGGTCAAGGCCAATATCGGTCATCTCGATGCTGCCGCGGGCATTGCTGGCCTCATCAAGACGGCTCTGGCCCTCCATCATCGCTATCTTCCTGCCTCGCTCCATGCCGATCCTCCCAATCCCCTTCTCAAGCTTGCGGAGAGCCCATTCTTCCTCAATACGATCTCGCGCCCCTGGAACCCTGCCGCGCTCCCTCGTCGAGCCGGTGTCAGTTCCTTTGGAGTGGGCGGGACCAATGCCCATCTGATCTTGCAGGAGGCTCCAACGCCTTCTCCGCTCGCTCCACCTGCCTCTCCACTTGCCCTGCTCCCGCTCTCGGCTGCCACACCTCAGGCGCTGGAACGCCAGATGCGCCAGATGGCCACGTTTCTTCAGCAGGCACCCGCCGCCTCGCTGGCCGATATCGCCTTTACGTTACAGGTGGGACGCCGCGCTCTGCCCGTTCGCAGCTTCCTGGTGGCCACCTCTCCGCAGCAGGCATCAGCCCAATGGAGCCAGCCGATACTTCCTGCTGGTCGGCTGCTCTCCTCTGAGGAGGCCACGCCTTCCCTCATCTTTCTCTTCCCCGGCGGCGGAGCCCAGCACGCCGGGATGGGGGGGCTGCTCGCCTCTCAGGACCCGATCATTGCAGAGCATCTGGAGCGCTGTCTGCAGCTCTTTGCCCAGGCCCTCGAGCTGGATCTGCGTCCGCTGCTCTTCAATCAGCTTCCAGCTGAGCAGGCCAGTCTGCTGCTGCGCCAGAGCCGCTGGGGCTTACCTGCCCTCTTCAGCCTAGAATATGCCCTGGCTCAACGCTGGTTGGCCTGGGGGATCGAGCCAGCGGCGCTGCTGGGCCATAGTCTGGGCGAATACACGGCGGCCTGTCTGGCGGGGGTCTTCTCCTTGCCGGATGCGGTGGCCCTGGTGGCGGAACGTGCCCGGCTCTTTGCCCAACTGCCTGCCGGGACGATGCTGAGTGTCCCCCTCTCCGAGGCCACGCTGCTGGAGCTCCTGCCACCTGAGCTCTCAATTGCCGCCGTTAATGGAGCGCACAGTTGTGTGGTGGCGGGTCCACATCAGCCGTTGCAGACCTTTGCCGATCAGCTCCAGCAGCAGGGGATCACGGTGCAGCCGCTACATATCGAGGTGGCGGCCCATTCGCAGCAGGTGGAGGCTATTGTGGGGCCGTTTGTCCGCTTTGTCCGGGGGCTGACTCTGCATCCTCCCCAACGACGGGTCCTCTCCAATGTGACGGGGACCTGGCTGACCAGCCAGCAGGCCTGCGATCCCGCCTATTGGGGACAGCATCTCCGCCAGACGGTCCGCTTTGGGCAGGCGCTGACGACGGCGCAGCAGCTTCCGCATCCCGTGTTTCTGGAGGTGGGACCCGGACGCAGCTTGAGTGGGCTGGTACGCCAGCAGGAGCTCGGCGCGGGGGCAGCGCCTCTGCGCTCGATCACCTCGCTCCCCCATCCAGCTCAGCGGGGACAGAATCTCTGGGGAGAGCAGGAGGAGGCGGCCAGTCTGCTGCTGGCGCTGGGCCAACTCTGGCAGGAGGGAGTGGAGATCTCCTGGTCTCGGGTGCATGCAGGCCAGCCGCGCCAGCGTCTCCCCCTGCCTCTCTATCCCTTTGAACATCAGCGCTATTGGATTGCCCCTCGCCAGCAATCGCAAGTTCCACAGCTTGCTATCCACAAGCAGAAGGAGATCAGCCACTGGTTCTATCTCCCGGGATGGCGGCGCAGTATCCTGACGCCCACCGAACCCATTCCTTCAGCCACCGGTCCCTGGCTCCTCTTGCTCGATGAGGCTGGCTCTGGCTCCGAGCTCATCCAGGCTCTGCGCCAGGCAGGCGAGACGGTCTGTGTCGTCCAGCTCTCATCGCAGCCAGCTCCTCTCACGATGGATGGCGACACGTTTACCCTGTCCTCTCCATCACAATTTGCGTCTCTCATGCCCATCCTTCAGCAGCGCGAACTCCTGCCACGACGCCTGGTCCATCTGGCTCATCTTCAGACACCGTCCCTGCCCTCCAACCGGGAGCGCTTCGCCGCTCAACAGCAGGGCATCCTCTCCTTGCTCGCGCTCATCCAGGCACTCATCAACACGGCTGATGCCTTCGCCCAGCTCTCTCATCTGCTCATCGTCACCCGGGCAGCTTATCCAGTGCTCGAGGCTGAGGCTGGTATTCCCGAACTGGCCCCCTTGCTCGCGCTGGCCATGGTCCTGCAACAGGAACATCTCCACCTCACCTGCCGCTGTCTCGACCTGCCTCCACTCTCCTCGTCGCGTGCGCTTCCCTGGACGCAGATCCTGCTCCAGGAGAGCGGGGCCGCTTCTTCTGAGCTCCTCATCGCCTATCGTGGTCGCGACCGCTGGCGGCGTACCTATGAGCCCTGTTTTCCGGAGCCGCATCCCCGCACGCATAGTCGCCTGCGCTCGGGCGGCGTCTATCTCATCACCGGGGCGCTGGGGCGCGTCGGCATGCTCCTGGCTGATCACCTGGCCCGCCACTATCAGGCTCGTCTGGTCCTGCTCAGTCACCAGCCCTTCCCGTCTCGGGAGCAGTGGCCGCTTCTCGCCACCGATCCAACCAGTACTCTCGCCCTCACCATCCAGCGGGTGCAGGCGCTCGAAGCAGCAGGGAGTGAGCTCCTCTTGCTGCACGCCGATGTCGCCGACCGCAGCGCCATGCAACAGGTGCTCCAGCAGACCCTGGAGCAGTTTGGAACGCTCCATGGGGTCCTTCACACTGCCGGAGTAACCCGAGGACCTTCGGTCTCCATACCTTTTGAGTCACTGAGCCCTGCCGAGCTGGAGACGCAGTTCGGCCCCAAGGTGCTGGGAACCTATGTGCTGGAGGAGATCCTGGCGGACCTCTCCCTCGACTTCTGCCTCCTCTTCTCCTCCAATGCCTCTATTCTAGGAGGGCTGGGCTTTGGAGCTTATGCGGCGGCCAATGCCTTTCTCGATGCCTTCGTGGCCCATCGCCGTCAGCAGAGCCCCTTCCCCTGGATCGTTGCCAACTGGGATGGCTGGCCGCTCAAAGAGGAGGAGATCGAGCAGGTGAAGATACAGACCAGCATGGAACGCCTGGCGATGGATGCTCAGGAGGCCGTTGAAGCCTTCGAACGGGTGCTCTTGCTTCAGGAGGCCGGTCAGATCGTCGTCTCAACGAGTGCCCTTGAACAGCGCTGGCTGCAATGGATTGCACGAAAAATCCCACAACATGAGGACTCCGATGGAACACAGCACTATCCTCGTCCATGGCTCAGCAGTTCTTATGAAGCGGCTGAATCAGGGATTCAAGAGCTTCTGGTCGCCATCTGGCAAGATATCCTGGGGATTACCCCCATTGGCATTCACGACAATTTCTTTGAAATGGGCGGACATTCACTTCTGGCGACACAACTTATCTCACGATCCAAAAGTGCTTTTCAGATCGATATTCCGCTAGCCAGTCTGTTTGAGGGGCCAACCATTGTCGATCAGGAAAAAATCATTGTCCAAACATTGGCAACATTGATAGATGGCGAGATGCTGGAACAGTTATAAACGCAACCCGGCGCCTTGCAGAGGAGCATACATATGAGTGACGATCTTTCAAAACGTATCAGCTCTCTTTCACCCGAGAAGATTGCGCTACTGGCACGCCAGATTAGTAGCCAGAAAAAAGAGCTGCGACCAGAACCATTGCCACGGGACACAAATAGATTCCCTGTATCCTTCGCGCAACAACGTCTCTGGTTTCTTGATCGACTGGTTCCTAATAATTCAGTCTATAATGTTCCCGCAGCGCTTCACATGACTGGAGAGCTGCATATTCAGGCGCTTACAGATAGTATCACGACGATCATTCGTAGACATGAGGTATTACGCACAACCTTCACTTCTATAAAAGGGGAGCCACAGCAGGTTATTGCCTCTAAAGAGACGGTTCCTGCTGTGCCATTAATCGTCGTCTCGCTTGAACATTTTTCCCCGCCAGAACGCAAAACCGTCTCTCGTCAATTCATCGATGCTTTTCTCGAACTCCCTTTTGATCTTTCTTCGGGACCATTGCTCCGCATTGCCCTGCTGAAGTTGCAGCCAGAAGAGCATATCTTATTGCTCAGCATGCATCACATTGTCTCCGATGGCTGGTCGATTGGGATCTTCATTCGTGAATTAACCACATGTTATGAACATTTTGCACGCGGGACCACTCCACACTTGCCTGCTCTACCGCTGCAATATGCCGATTTTGCTGTCTGGCAGCGCTCCTGGCTTCAGGACAATGTATTGGAAAGGCAGCTTGCCTATTGGCGCAAGGAGCTTGCAGGGGCTCCAACGATCCTTCATCTTCCCACGGATCACCCTCGGCCCGCGATACAGACATTCAAGGGCACGAAATATTTTTTCTCAGTAGAGCTGCCGATACTTGAACAGCTGAAGCAGATCAGTCGTCTAGAAAATACGACTCTTTTTATGACGCTCCTCGCTCTCTTTGCAGTTCTGCTTGCTCGCTATACCGATCAGGAGACTATTCTCCTGGGTTCAGGGGTCGCCAATCGCAATCGCGAAGAGATCGAAGGATTGATTGGTTTCTTTGTGAATACACTTCTGGTGCGCGTAGATCTCACTGGGAATCCAGGCACCAGGCAGCTCCTCCAGCGCGTCCGAACTGCAACTTTAGGTGCCTATGCCAATCAGGATCTCCCCTTTGAAAAAATCGTTGCAGAGCTTCACCCTGCACGTGATATGAGCCGCATGCCTCTCTGCCAGGTTGCATTTATTCTCCAAAATGCGCCACGAGCGGCCATCTCATTGGCAGGGCTAGAGCTCAGCCCGGTCGAAATATCCAGTAACACCACAAAATTTGACCTCACCCTTGATACGGTAGAGACGCCATCAGGCTTAAAATGCTGCTTTGAATATAGTACTGATCTGTTTGAAGCGACCACAATCGAGCGTTTATCCCAACACTGGCTGCTTCTCCTTAAGGCAGCCGTTGCCGTCCCAGATCAGCCCATTCATTATCTGGAGCTCTTATCTCCTCAGGAGCGCTCGCTCCTCATTGATACCTGGAATCGGCCAGGGGCTGAACTGTTGCCCGAGGCCCTCTGCGCAGCACACACACGTTTCGAGGAGCAGGTGCAACAGCAGCCAGATGCCATTGCTGCTGTCTATCTGGATCAACACATTTCCTATCAGGCATTCAATAAACGCGCCAATCAGCTTGCCCATTATCTTGAGCAGCGAGGGGTCGGGCCCGAAGTCTTTGTCGGCGTCTATATGGAAAAATCTTTAGAGATGCTGATCTCTATTCTGGCGATCCTCAAAGCTAATGGAGTGTATGTTCCGATTGATCCTTCCTATCCCCCGGCTCGTCTTCAGTACATTCTTGCAGATGCACAGTTACACATTGTACTGACCAATAGTAGCCTGTCAGCGACTATTGCTGACCATGAAAGAGCCATCATCTGTCTCGATACAGAAAAGGAGCGCATTGAGGGTGAGGAGAGCGACAATATTCGGAGAAGAACCTCTCCTCAAAGTAGTTGTTACGTTATTTATACGTCTGGCTCAACAGGCCTGCCAAAGGCGGTACTACTCCACCATGCCGGACTATGTCATCTTGTTGCAGGCCAGATCCAGGCCCTTGGCCTCTCGACCAGCGATCATATCATCCAGCTCGCATCCTTCAGCTTTGATGCCTCTGTCTCCGAAATATTTATCACCCTGGGGGCTGGCGCAACCCTCTATCTTGCACATCAGGAACAGCTTCTGCTGGAATCAGCAATGGCAACCTTTGTCCAGACGCGGGGCATCACTACGTTAACAATCTCGCCATCGGTGCTCGCCACGTTCTCGCAGGAGGCATTTCAATCGCTCAGAGCCCTGATATCTGCGGGTGAGCCCTGTCCCCCTGCACTGGCTGCATACTGGTCGCGCCATTGTGCCTTCTTCAATGCCTATGGTCCAACGGAGGGCACCGTCTGTGCCACTATGACGCAATATCATCCTGCGATGGGGAAGCCAGCCATTGGAAGACCACTGCCCCATGTCACAACCTATGTGCTTGATGCATATATGCAACCAGTTCCCGTCGGTGTTCCTGGTGAACTTTACATTGGAGGTGCGGGGCTGGCTCATGGCTATCTTCATCGCCCTGACTCGACTGCTGCACGCTTCAGGCCTCATCCCTTTAGCCACCTGCCCGGTGAGCGATTATACAAAACAGGTGATCTCGTACGATATCTGCCCGATGGCAACCTGGAGTATCTGGAGCGGATGGATCAACAGGTAAAGATTCGTGGCATCCGTATTGAGCCGGGCGAGATCGAATATATCCTTAATCAACACCCCGCTGTTCAGCAGGCGGTTGTGATGAGCAAGGGCGAGACGGCAGAAGACAAACACATTGTTGCGTATCTGATTGCCTCGCCCGAGAACCATTCTCTCTCGGCAGCAGCGCAGGATCAGCAGCGCATCACAGATGCTGCTCAGGAGCAGGTGAGCCAATGGCAGCATGTCTTTGATCAGATCTTCCAGCGCCCCCATGAGGCCCTTGATCCAACATTCAATATTGGTGGCTGGAATAGTAGTTATACAGGTCAACCATTTTCGCCGGATGAAATGCATACATGGGTCGATACAACTGTACAACGGATCAAAGAGCTCCAACCCGAGCAGATCTATGAGATCGGTTGTGGAAGTGGCTTACTTCTCTTTCCACTATTGGAGAGCTGCGAGCGTTATGTCGGCTGCGATATTTCAGCCAACGCCCTCAACGTCTTGCGCCAGGGGCTACAGCATCAGGAGAGAGCCGATCGCGTTACGCTGCTCCAGCACGCCGCCGACGATTTCTCTGGTCGCGAGCCTGAAGAGTTTGATCTGGTCCTGTTAAACTCAGTGATCCAATACTTCCCCGATGTCTCATACCTGCTACAGATCTTACAGGGAGCCATTCAACTTGTCAGGCCAGGTGGACATATCTTTATCGGAGATGTTCGCTCGCTCTCACTCCTTGAAGCATTTCATACGTCGGTAGAATTAGAACGCACGCCCACGACATTGCCCTTAGAGCAACTGACCAGAGCCATCCAGCGCCGTCTTGCCCAGGAGACCGAACTGGCGGTCGATCCTGCCTTCTTCTCCGCGCTGGCAAGGTATTCATCGGCCATTACCGGTGTCACCATCCAGATGAAACGCGGCTCTCATAACGAACTGACGACCTTTCGCTACGATGTGGTGCTCCATATTGGTCAACAACCACCCGATCATAGGATAGCTATTCGCTGGCATGATTGGCCCGGTTCCTGGGCAGATCTGCAACAACGCATCAGAGAAAATTCAGAGCCTCTGATTGCCTGGCGTGGGATACCAAATAAACGCACACTTCAGGCCTCACAGTCCGTCCATCTGCTTCATACTGAGCCAGATCGCTTTCCAACCATTCTGGATTTACGCCGCGCATTGGCCGATCAACAACAAGCCGCAATTGATCCTGAAGAGATCTGGCAATTCGCTGATCGCCTGGGCTATCAGGCCCATATCCAATGGTCAGCAGGGAGAGATGATGGAAGCTTTGATGTCCTTTTATCGAAAACATCGTCAGCACCACATGTGTCTGCCCCATATATCCAATGGTTTCGCACACAGGATGGTGAAGAACCTGACTGGAGATCCTATACCAATGTGCCATTACAGGAGCAGCAGAAGCAGCAATTGATCTCGCACGTGACGGCATTTGTGCAGGAACGTCTCCCCAGACATATGGTGCCAGCGACGTACATCGTGCTCAAACATCTCCCCCTCACCCCTCATGGCAAAGTTGATCGTCATGCGCTCCTCGCGCTGGGCCAGACACGCATGACGCCAATCATACCCTATATCGCTCCACGCACAGAGATAGAGCAGACCATTGCTGACATCTGGCGCGAGATCCTCCAGATTGAAAAAGTTGGCGTGGATGACAATTTCTTCGATCTGGGCGGACATTCGTTGCGCATGGCTCAATTGCACAATCGACTCCTGACCGCATTTGAGAAAAAGATTACACTCATAGATCTCTTTCAATACCCTACCTTACGCACACAGGCTCAATACTTTGCGCACAAACAGCCTCAGAACGCGGCTCAACAACGTGGGCAGATACGAGCGCAAAATCGGCGGGGTCTTCAGCAACGCAGAACAGACAAGCGATAAGACGCAAGAGAGGATTGTGATGAACAGAACAACGCTACCAGAAAATGCAATTGCTATTATTGGCATGTCGGGTCGTTTTCCAGGTGCACGAACAATTGAAGAGTTTTGGGACAACTTGCAGGCTGGCCGTGAATCGATTACCTTTTTTAGTGAAGAAGAGCTACGAGCCTCTGGCATCAGCCCAACTCTGATTGCTCATCCAGATTATGTTCCTGCCAAGGGAACTATGGATGATATAGACCTCTTTGACGCTGATTTCTTCGGCTTTACCCCCAAAGAAGCCGAAATTACCGATCCTCAGCAACGGATCTTTCTGGAAAGCTGCTGGAATGCGCTAGAAAATGCTGGCTATGATCCCTACACCTTCCAGGACTCGATTGGCGTGTATGCTGGCAGTGGCGGCAGCACCTATCTCCTGGTCAATATTGCCTCGCGGCCTGACCTTCTTACTGCGGTCAACGGCTTTCAACTGATGATTGGCAATGATAAAGATTTTTTGGCGACGCGTGTCTCCTATAAACTCAATCTGAGAGGCCCCAGTATTACCATCCAGACGGCCTGCTCAACCTCACTGGTCGCTGTGCATCTGGCCTGCGAGAGCCTGCTGAGGGGAGAATGCGATATGGCGCTCGCGGGTGGGGTCAGTATTAGTATCCCCAATCAAGCGGGCTATCTCTACCAGGAGGGGGCATTCAATTCTCCCGATGGTCATTGCAGGGCCTTTGATAGCGAGGGAAAGGGCTTTGTCAGTGGCAGCGGCGTTGGCGTAGTCGTATTAAAACGTCTGGAACAGGCCATTGAGGATGGTGATCATATCTATGCGCTTCTGCGAGGAACGGCGGTCAACAATGATGGAGCATTGAAGGTTGGGTATACCGCTCCCAGTATTGAGGGCCAGACGCAGGTTATCTCTGAAGCACTGAGTATCGCTTCGGTGCCGCCCGAATCCATTGGTTATGTCGAGGCTCATGGGACGGGGACGGTGCTGGGTGATCCGATTGAAATTTCCGCTCTCACCCAGGCCTTTCATAGCGAGGATGAAATACGCAATTACTGTGCCATCGGGTCAGTGAAAACCAATGTTGGGCATTTAGGAGCCGCCGCTGGCGTAACCGGTCTGATCAAAACAGTCCTGTCTTTGACGCATAAACAGATACCACCAAGTCTCCATTTCAACCAGCCAAATCCTCAGATCAACTTTGCGCAGAGCCCATTTTATGTGAATACGACCCTTAAACGATGGGAGCAACCTGCTGGCCCGCTACGCGCAGGAGTCAGTTCTTTAGGCATTGGTGGCACCAATGCCCATGCGATCCTCGAAGAAGCTCCACAGGATCTCCCTGAAGCTCCTGATCTCGATCGACCATACCATCTTTTGGCGCTTTCCGCCAGAACTCCTGAAGCATTAGAACGCCTCTCATTGAATCTTGCTACCTATTGCACAGGAAAATCTGCTGCCCCTCTCTCTTCAATAGCCTATACATTGCACGCGGGTCGCCACGCCTTCCCTTATCGCCGAACGATTGTCTGCCGGGACGTTCAGGAAGCAATCCAGAGGCTTGCGCCTTCCTCCTCACAAGCTGCGATTGCCCCTGCACAGAATGCGTACAGCCGGATTGTATTTCTTTTTCCCGGAGGGGGGGCCCAATATACACATATGGCTCGCAATCTTTACCAGCATGAGCCATTCTTCAGAGAACTTGTCGATCTCTGTTCAAGTTTGCTTGCACAGAGTCTCCAGCTTGATATCCGTCGTATTCTTTTTCCCACCACTGAACAACACGACTCTGCCACCCAACAATTGATGTCATCCATCATTGGACAGCCCGCCCTGTTTATCATCGAATATGCTCTGGCACGCCTGTTAATGGAGTGGGGGATTCAGCCGGAAGCTCTGTTCGGCTATAGCCTTGGAGAGTATGTCGCCGCCTGCCTGGCAGGCGTCTTGACGCTGAAGGAGGCTCTGGCTCTGGTTGGGATGAGGGGAAAACTGATCCAACAGCTTCCTCATGGGAATATGCTCGCCGTTGCACTGCCGGAAGCAGAGGTTTATGCGCTGGTGGATGCGGAACTTTCACTGGCGGCGGTCAATGGTCCTTCTCTCTGTGTTCTGGCGGGCACACCAGAGCGCATTGAACGGCTCAATAAAGAGCTTTCAACAAGAGGCGTGCAGACGCGGCTTCTTCATGTTTCACATGCTTACCACTCTTCTCTGTTAGAGCCTATTCTACAACCGTTTCACGACTATGTGGCACGCCTGCCCCTGAAGTCTCCCTCTATTCCCTACCTCTCAAGTCTTACAGGCAGGTGGATTACGAGTGAGCAAGCAACGGACCCCACCTACTGGACAAATCATCTCCGCTATACGGTGCGCTTCCCGGAGGCAATTCAAGAGCTTTTCCAACAGGATGGGCAGGTTCTCTTTGAAGTAGGGCCTGGCAATACCTTAAGCATCCTTGCTCGCCAGTATCAGAACGCGGAGAGCGCACAACAGACCATCCTCTCGACGCTCCGTTCGCCGCGCCAGGAGCTCCTCAATGACGAAGAGATCTTGCTTTCGGCCCTGGGAAAGTTCTGGGCAGGGGGTGGAGTCATCGATTGGAAGGCCTTTTATAAGGGTCGGACGGTACGCCGTACTCCGCTTCCAACCTATCCATTTGACTATCAATCTTATTGGGTGAATTATGCAGCAATGGTGGAGGATCTGCGACTACCAAAAGAGCCAGCCGTTGCGCCTATTGCACCGCAGAGCCTGCTCTTACAGGAGGATGAGGAGGGCGATACGCGCTCACAGCTCGAGGATGATGATCTGATCCGAACAATCTGCGCGGTCTGGCAGGAGGTTCTGGGTATCCCGAATATACAACCGACGAACGACTTCTTTTCCCTTGGCGGGAACTCCGTCATCGCCACGCAACTCATCGCCCGGCTGCGGGATCTCTTTCCAATTGAACTTCCGTTAAGTGTGCTCTTTGATGCTTCAACAGTCACCGCCCTGGCCGGTGTGATTGAGGACAAACTGATTGAAAGCCTGGAGACGGCCCCGGAAGAACGCGTCTAACCGTTCTTGAGATCATCACGACTTGAAGAAGAAGAGGAGACCTATCTTGTCACCATCAGAACATCGTTTACAACGAAGAACGGAACTCTCAGCAGAGAAACAGGCACAGCTTGCACGTTTAAAACAGGGCATACGACGTGCTCCCACTGAGGGAGAGCGCATTATTCCCCGCCATCAGCGCGTTGCAGAGCTCTCCTTTGCCCAGCAACGGCTCTGGTTCCTCAATGAACTCCTTACTGATAGCTCAGCTTACACGGTCTCAATCGCCCTTCGCGCCACTGGATATCTCCACGCTGCGGCGTTTGAGAGAAGCCTGGCTGAATTGATACGTCGTCATGAGAGCTTACGTACGACCTTTCCGCTGGAGAATGGTACGCCGGTACAACACATTGCGCCCACCCAGCCCACGCCTTTGCGCTTTCTTGATCTACGAGCTCTGCCTTTATCGCCACGAGAAGAAACGTTACAGCAGATCATCCAGACAGAGACTGCACGTCCGTTTCAGCTAGCACAGGGCCCTCTCTTCAGGGCTTTGCTTATCTATCTCAGCGCAAATGAATATGCCATCCATATCACTATGCATCACATTATCTCTGATACATGGTCTATTAGTATCTTCATTCGTGAGTTAACCTTGCTCTATGAGGCGTTTATTCATGATCAGCCTTCACCCCTTCTGGATCTCCCCATTCACTATGCTGATTTCGCCTTCTGGCAGCGAGAGCGCTTACATGATCAGGCACATAATCAGCAGTTGATCTACTGGAAGAAGCAGCTCTCTGGAATACCAGCCTCGCTCGAGCTTCCCTTCGATTACGCTCGCCCAACGCAGCAATTAACGCGGGGAGCTCGCGAGATCTCGTATCTCCCCAAAGAGTTGGTAGATCAGGTCCGTCAATTGAGTCAACAAGAAAATGTCACCGTCTTTATGACCCTGCTCAGTGCCTTTGCCCTTCTTCTTGCACGTCACTCCCAACAAGATGAGATCGTTATTGGCACGCCGATTGCTGGCCGAACCCAGAAAGAGCTCGAAGGAATTATCGGGTGCTTTATCAACACGTTGGTTCTGCGCGTTGATCTCACTGGCGATCCCACGTTCCAACAGCTTCTTGCTCGTGTCCGCACGACCACGCTTGATGCCTATCAGAATCAGGATATCCCCTTCGAACTTCTGGTTGAAGCACTTCAGCCAGAGCGTGCAACCAATCGAACCCCTCTTTTCCAGGTGATGATGACGTTCCAGAATGTCCCTTCCACGACCTTACAGATGACCGATATTGCATTCAAGCCGCTTCTGGGTGCCTACACTCAGACTGCAAAATTTGATCTCTGGCTCTCGCTCTCAGAGGGTGCAGAAGGCATTCAGGCCACCTTCGAATATAGTACAGACCTGTTTCGGGCCGAAACCATTCAAGCCTTCATTCAACGCTTCCACTTTCTGCTGGCGACGCTGGTGGCGCGACCAGAGCAGCGCATCAGTCAGTACCGGGTGTTACAGGACGCCGAAAGAGAGCGCGTCCTCACACAATGGAATCAGACGAACTATGACTATCAGCTCAACCACCTCTGCCTGGCCTGCCTGTTACGTGAACAGGCCTTACAAACTCCCGATGCTCCAGCGGTGAGCTTTCAAAATCAGACATTGACCTATCAGTGTCTGCTCGATAGGATTGATCAACTGGTAGATCGCTTACACCAGTTGGGGGTGGGAGCGGAAGATGTTGTGGCCGTCTATCTCCCTCGTAGCCTGGAGCTCATCCTGGCCCTGCACGCCATTATTCATGCAGGTGCGGCCTATCTACCGCTTGATCCAGGTCTTCCATCTGAACGTTTACGCTTCCTGGTGCAGCAGAGCCGCCCTTCGCTTCTCTTGACCACAAGTGCACTCACCAGGACGTTACAGACCCATCTCGCGGCGGATTTGCTCCCCTCTCTCTGTCTGGACACCCTTCCCAGAACAAGCTCAACACCATCACGGGGACCCTGCACTATTCAACCAGCCTCGCTCTGCTATGTGCTCTACACCTCTGGTTCGACTGGTCGGCCTAAAGGCGTTATGATCCCCCATCAGGGGATTGTCAATCGCCTCCTCTGGATGCAACAAACCTATGCGTTAAGCCAGAGTGATCGGGTGCTCCAAAAGACGCCTGCAACCTTTGATGTCTCTGTCTGGGAGCTCTTCTGGCCTTTGCTTGTTGGGGCATGCCTGGTCATTGCTGAACCAGAGGGTCATCGCGATCCAGAGTATCTCCTCCATATCCTGGCAGAACAGGCTATCAGTACGACTCATTTTGTGCCCACAATGCTTCAAGAATGGCTCACCCTGTTGAACGCTTCTGGCAGGGCACAGGTGCAATTACCAGCGCTCCAACGCATCATCTGTAGCGGTGAGGAGCTCCCCTATACGATGTTGATCCAGGCGCAGCAACGGTTCCCATCTGTACAGATTGCCAATCTGTATGGTCCTACCGAGGCGTCGGTCGATGTCAGCTACTGGCATGCTGGCGGCCATGCAGATCGACAACGCGTCCCTATCGGCAGACCGATTGCCAATCTCCAACTCTATGTTGTGGATGGAAACCTTGAACCAGTTCCCATCGGCGTGGTGGGAGAGCTCTACATCTCAGGCATTGGTCTGGGGCGAGGCTATCTCAACAGGCCCGATCTCACCGCCGATCGCTTTATCCCCGATAGTTGGAGCAAGCAACCAGGATCACGTACGTATCGCACAGGAGATCTGGTCAGACGACTGGCGGGAGGAGAGCTTGAATATGTCGGTCGCGTCGATCAGCAGATCAAAATACGAGGCGTTCGCATTGAATTAGGAGAGATTGAGAATGTCCTCCGGCAGGCACCTCTGATTATGGATGCGGTCGCGGTTGTCGCCAGTGACCCGGATGAATATAAGCAACTCTATGGATATCTTGTGCCAGCCCCGGCGCTAGAGACGCTCTCTGATCTCACGAAGGTCATCTCTACTCATCAACAATCTGGTGAGTGGACAGAAGAGATGAGTGCCTTGTGGTCTGAGCAGCGAGCGGATACAGCGACAAGCTGGCACGAGAGTGAAGAGCATCGTGCGTTACCGGGTGAAGAGCTACAGGCCTGGATCGCTATGACGGTGGCCCATATTCGCGCCTTCCATCCTCAGAAGATCCTTGAAATTGGATGCGGCAACGGCTCGCTCCTCCTTCCTTTGCTTGCACACTGTCAGCACTATGTGGGAAGCGATAGCTCTCCGCAAACGCTCCATCTCTTACAACAGGAGATCCAACACCAGGGTCGCGAGGCTCAGGTGCAGCTCCTGGCGCGTCCAGCCGATGATTTCTCCGGGCTCATTCCGGGCGAGTTTGATACTGTTGTGCTGAATTCAGTGCTCCAATATTTTCCGGATCTGGCTTATCTGCTCACTGTTTTAGAGCATGCCATCAGCCTTGTACAGCCGGGCGGACAGATCTTCCTGGGTGATATTCGCTCACTTCCTTTGCTCGAGGCGTTCTACGCTGCACGAGAATTGGAGCAGAGCCCTGCAGGTACTACGGCGCACCAATTTCAGCTCCAGATTCAACAATGGGTGAAGCAGGAAAAAGAGCTCGTCTTCGATCCGCTCTTCTTTTATGCCTTAACCCGGCATTTCGCTGCTATTCGCAAAGTGGATATCCATGTCAAGCGAGGCTATCTCAACACTATTACAGCCTTCCGCTATGACGTTGTCCTGCACATTGGAGCCGAGTCTCTCCCCGCCAGTTCTCAGGAGATCACCTGGCTTGATTGGCAAACGATTGGCATGTCGTTAACACGGCTACAGGCGCTTGTCACAGAAAGTCGGCCCAACCTGCTGGCATTTACAGGCATTCCCAACGCACGGGTCCTCTCGGCGACACGTCTTGTGACACAGCTCGAGGCTGAACCAGCACGCCCATTGACCTCTATCCGTCATGAACTTCTCTGTCAGGCCTTCCATCTGGAAGGGATAGAGCCAGAGGACCTGTGGATTCTCGCGCGCCGAAATGGCTACCAGATGGATCTTCGCTGGACTCCTCAGAGAAAGGATGGCAGCTTTGATCTGCTCCTCTGGAGAGAGCAGGCTCTGGATCAATCGCGCCCACTTCCCCTTTCCAAACAGTATCAATCCTTTGCTCCTCTGGAAAGCTATGTCAACAATCCAATCAAGATACGACGAGAGCAGCTGTTACTTGCCATGGTGCGTACCTATGCTCGCCAATATCTTACTGACTATATGGTGCCTTCAGCCCTCTTTCTCATTGAGAAGATACCAACAACTGCTAGCGGCAAAGTCGATCGGAAAGCGCTTCCAGTACCATCATCGCTCCCTCTCGCCAGAGCAGAAAATATTGTCAAGCCGCGCACTCCCCTGGAAAGAACGCTGGCTCAGCTCTGGGCACAGGTGCTTAAGCTTGAACAGGTGGGGATTCATAATAACTTCTTTGAGATTGGGGGCGACTCCATTCGCTGCATCCAGATCGTCTCGCGCTTACGCGATCTAGGCGTGGAGATACCCATATCCTATATGTTCCAATACCAGACTATTAGCGAGCTGGCAACCATGATTGAACCGGTGCAGCCGCTTATCCCAGCCGCTGAAGAGAACCCATCACAAACCCCTCAATCGCTCACTCAGATCACATTGGAACACACAGCCACAGCCACAGCCAGCCAGCCACTCACTCAGATCACATTGGAGCCCACAGCCACAGCTACAGACGACCAGACGCTTACGCTGCACCAGTATGAGCAGATTGCGCAGGCTTACCCTGATGCCGAGATGATCTATCCATTGACACCGATGCAGCGCAACATGTTGCATTGGCGACTGAACTATTCTCGACCGGGCCTGTATGTCACCGATCTCTGTCTGCCTCTCAAAGATAGCTATCTCAACCTTCCAGCACTTGAACAAGCCTGGCAACAAACAATTGCAGATATCCCCGTCTTGCGTACAACGTTTGTCTGGGAAGAGCTACAGGAGCCCCTTCAGATTGTTCATACGCAGGCTCAATTCGCTATCGAAGTGAAAGATTGGCAACATCTGCCAGAGCAAGAACAGAAGGAGCAGCTCGAAACGCTCATCCAGTCCGTACGAGCGGAAAACTTTACGCTAACGCACACCCCACAGATGAGAGTGATCTTGATACGCACTGATTCCCAGACCTATCAATGGTACTGGTGCTTCAACTATATGCTTCAGGATGGCTGGAGTTATTCATTGATCATGAAAAAGTTCTTCGCTTACTATCATGATCTGTGCGAGGGAAAAGCGATCGTGCCCAGCAAAGAGCAGCAGAAGCCCTATCGCGACTTTATTGCCTGGCTTCAACACCAGGATCATCAGAAGATACGCGAGTTCTGGTGCTCCATGCTGGCCAATGTACAAGAGCCATTCACTTTTGCTGACAAAATCAGCTATCGTCCCTCGACACTGACAGGCTACACAAAACAGGAACGACTCCTTACCGTGGCAACGACAAATGCCCTCTACCTGTTAACGCGCCAGAATCATCTGACGCTAAATACCCTGGTACAAGGAGCATGGGGGCTCTTATTAAGCGTTTATAGTCAGCAGGAGCAGGTTCTGTTCGGCTCGATTGTCTCAGGGAGGCCAGCAGAGATAGCCGGAGTAGAATACATGATTGGTTTTTTCAATCATCTCTCTCCCGTATGGCTACAGATAGAGCGCGATCAATCGTTACTGACCTGGTTAAAGAGTCATCAAGACAGGCAGTTTGCGGCACACCAGTTTGAGCATGTCGCATTAATCGACCTGCAACGATGGCTCCAGCTCCCTGAACATATTCCCCTGTTTGATAGCTATGTTGTCTTTGAAAATTTCCCGCGAGATGAATCGGTTGCCAGACACATGACGCAGTGGAGTACCGGTCTTGCAAAAGCACTGGCTCAGACAGAACAGGCGTTAAGAATTGAGGTCTTGCCAATTCCTACCATGTACCTGTCTATGTCCTATTCACGCAGCATCTTTAATGATGAATGTATTGCCCACTTATTACAGCAACTTCAGAGAGTATTAGAGCTCATGATCTCTCATATCGAGTTGCCCATTTCCACCGTCCTATCCCATCTGGAAAAGGAGCGAACCTATGTCAATGAATAACCTTCCGATCTTCGCCACATTCTCAGAAAGATTATCGCAGCAACGTATTCTACACCTTGAACACTTACAGAGCATCTCTCCAACGCTCTACAACTGCATTGATCTTGAAAAAATACCGGCAGCTGATGCGCTTTATGAGGCAACGGAAACGGTTGATTTCCGTCCGGAGGCACAGGGAGGTCGGGGAGAGTCCTATCGACTGGCACAGAAAAATCCCCATGTGCGTCTGGTAGGGATTCATCAACTCTTTCAGCTGGCAAGTCCAGACAACTCTATTCACAGTTTCCCCCCCAACTATACCATCCTTGATGTCCTTGGTGGTGATGGGACATTATTTCGCGCACTTGCCAGCCTTCTACCCTCGCACCAGATGCCAGCTATCCTTACAAGCGATATAGATGAAGGGATGGTTCAATCCTCCTGTCAGTACGGACTGGCCAGTATCAGACAATCAGCACAACATCTGGTCATTAAAGATGACAGCTTTGACGCTGTGATCATTGCCTATGGCAGCCATCATATTCCACAAGAACAACGCCTACAGGTCTGCAAAGAAGCCTGGCGTATCTTAAAGCCTGGAGGAAAATTTATCCTCCATGATTTTGAGCAGGCGTCTCCCGTTGCGCAATGGTTCGAGCAGGTTGTCCATCCCTATTCAGTCATGGGGCACGACTATGCCCATTTCACCAGAGCCGAGATCACTGGCTATCTGCAACAGGCTGGCTTTCACACGTTTGACGTTCATTATATGTATGACCCTTTTATTTTAAAGGGAGATTCTGCGGCACAGGTGAAGGATATCCTGGGGCAGCATCTCTTCAATATGTATGGGCTGGTTGGCATTGAACAACCATTTCAAGAGACGGCGTATCATCTCGCCAGACACTATTTCCAGTATGACTATACGGCTCTTGCTCTCCCCTCTACCTTTGGGAGATCAGAGGTATCGATCTATGAAACGGAGCAGGGCTGGCAGATCGAAATGCCTCGAGTTGCGCTGGTGGGATTGGCACAAAAAGCGTTCTGACAAGAGATTACATCATACCGCAAATGACCTCTGACTGATGGCACTTTGACATCACAGGTTCACACAGTATTTTTCAATGATGACAAACGTGCCCATCGGTTTCCTCATACCCTCAGTTGAGATCTCAACTGGGTATGGTTTGTTGGGCACGCTTTCCTCCCTCTCGTTTCTGTCTCTCCTTGTCGCCGGGTGGGAGGTGTGATCGGCTTCAGTCTCCCACGGCCACACGTGACCTCCTTCTGTACGTTCGTCCTTCTTCTCCTGCTGTTCTACTCTCGGCCTGATCCTCTCCGTCCTGGCCCTGCTCGACTCCATCAATCAGGGCAAAGAAAAACACCCTTGAGAACAGATCTCCTGGGTGTCTTTGTTCAAACCCGCCTGGGCCCCGCTGATCATTTCGCTTCATGCAAAGTGGAATTGCGAAGTGTTGCAAAACTACCAAAATGTCTCAATCCCGACCAGACTCCTTAGCGCTTTCCACAAAAAGAAGCGCAAGTAATTCAGCAGTTGAATGCCACCTCTTTTTCCTCAAATGTACTTCTTTGAACCACTCTATCGCAAAACCGTTGCTGCACTTGGAATATTCCCTACCAATAGTACTGCTGATGCTGCCTACGATGCCTGGTACGTCTACCAAAAAGCGGCACTGCACGGCGGTATTGCCGCTATTCCTAAGATGAAACACGGGAATACTGTCTTCGTTCCTGGGACTGATGGCGTACCCCTCTGCCCAAAAGGATTGCAGATGCATCCAACATACCAATATGCACATACCTATGGCTATCGAGCGCAATTGTATCGTTGTCCGCTCTCTTTTCCTTCTGTTGTAGAGGGAGCAACCTGCGATCATGCACAGTTTCCTGTTGCAAAAGGGTGTAAAAAAAGCGTCAATATCGAGCCTGGCTGGCTCATGCGCATCACACCCGATCGTACAACACCTCTGTATCGTGCTATTCACAACCAGCGGACCAGCTGCGAACGCATCAATAGTCAAGCGAAAGAGCTGGGAATTGAGCGACCAAAAGTGCGAAACGCACAATCCGTGAAAAATCTCAATACCCTGACCTATATCGTTATAAATGTACGTACTCTGAGTCGAGCGAAATCAACTAACAAGGGAATTCTACAAATGAATTAATTGCTCCCCTCGACTGGGCACCACAAGGTATTTAGCCCAACGCCATATTCAGCGTGGCCGTCGTGCCCGTTTCAAGCTCGATTGGGCTCCACAGGGTATTTAGCCCATATAGAAAAGGGTACTACAAAGCTGCAATATCAAGGTTTCAAGCTCGCCTGGGCTCCACAGGGTATTTAGCCGGAGTTTGCTAAGGCCCAAAAGGCTGAATTTGAAGCGTTTCAAGCCCGACTGGGAGGGGTGCAAGTAATTCATTTATCGAAATCTGGTTTGAAAACGATTCTCAGTTCCAAAGCGCTTTCCACAAAAAGAAGCGCAAGTAATTCAGCAGTTGAATGCTCACCTCTTTTTCCTCAAATGTCCTTTCTGATTGACAGAAAGGGAGATCCTTGTGCAAAGTATTCATAACCTAAAACAACTCGGCAAAGGAGTCTCTTTCTATGATACCCGCATCTTCGCACTTTGACCAGTCTACCATCACCGCTTTGCTTCATCATGATCCGCTTGTCCAGCGCTATCGAACCTTCTTTTCCTTCCTCGATTGGTCTGTGGTCGAGGAGTGGCAACAACGGCGCTCTTCTCGGGGAAGGCCTGTTGAACAACCTATCTCGGCTTCTCTCAAAATCTTCTTGTTACGCATTCAAGAAGGGTTGATCTACACCCAACAGCTACGCAAGTTTCTTCTTGAACATCCACTCTTGATGATCGATTTTGGTTTTGACCTCGTTCTTGACTCTCACGCTCCCTATGGATTTGATGCGGAAAAGACACTTCCCAGCCGCCAATGGATAGGAGAAAAGCTTCGTGCGCTTGATCGTTCGTTGTTGCAGGGCCTGTTAGCCTCCACCGTCACCGCTCTCGTTCAAGAAATTCCAGGATTGGGTGAGACGGTTGCCTTTAACGTGAAGCACATTTATGCATGGGTGAAAGAGAATAATCCACGTGTCTTCACCGAAAAGGGTCATGACAAGCATCATCGACCGACTGGCGATCCAGATTGCAGGCTGGGGGTGAAACGCAGTACCAACCAGGAGCAACCTGATGGATCAACCAAAGAGAAAAAAGAAGTCCTCTGGGGCTACGGCTCGGGCGTTGCGGCAGCCACGACTCCTACGTATGGCGATGTCGTTCTGGCTGAATATACTCTGCCCTTCAACGAAGGTGACGTGACCTATTTTGAGCCCCTCTATCGCCAAACCGTTGCTGCACTAGGAATATTCCCTACCAATATTACTGCTGATGCTGCCTACGATGCCTGGTACGTGTATCAAAAAGCGGCTCTGCATGGCGGTATTGCGGCTATTCCTCTCAATGCTCATACCACTCATGCCAGTTCACGTGCTACTGATGGCGTTCCTCTTTGTGAAAAAGGGCTTCGGATGGTGCCAACGTTTCAATTTGCTCATACCAATGGCTATCAAGCTCAACGCTTCCGTTGTCCGCTCTTACATCCTCAGCCCGATGGGCAAACCTGCGAGCATCCTCAGTTTGTCAAAGGAAAAGGGTGTGTCAAAGACCTCAACTGGGAACTGGGAGGGCTCCAACGCGTCCTGCTTGATCGCACAACCCCGCTGTATCGCGCTCTTGCCAACCAGCGAACCAGCTGCGAACGCATCAATAGTCAAGCAAAAGAATTGGGAATTGAACGACCCAAAGTACGCAATGCTCAATCAGTGAAAAACCTGAATACGCTCACCTATATAGTTATAAACGTACGTGCTCTCAATCGAGCCAAATCGATTAATAGGAGACTTCTACAAATGAATTAGTTGCACCCCTCGACTGGGCTCCACAAGGTATTTAGCCGAGGTGGCGGGGCACAATGATGAGGACGATTGGTAGTTTCAAGCCCGACTGGGCTCCACAAGGTATTTAGCCCGCGATCTTACTCTCGGCCTGCACGCTAACAGTGGCGTTTCAAGCCCGACTGGGCTCCACAAGGTATTTAGCCTTCCAAAGCCGGTTTGCTAAGTGCATGATAATCATGGGTTTCAAGCCCGACTGGGCTCCACAAGGTATTTAGCCGGCGATGGTGGGAGGAATTTATTCCTTCCTAATGGTGTTTCAAGCCCGACTGGGCTCCACAAGGTATTTAGCCCTCGAAACCGTGGTAGACACGGAAGATCCGGATGGGTTTCAAGCCCGACTGGGCTCCACAAGGTATTTAGCCTGCTCCTCTTCTAGAATAGCACAGGAAGCCGTTCGATGCAAGGGTTTCCGAGCATCTCATTTTTTGGGGGTATTTTGGGGGGAAACATGCGGTCATTTCCTGTCCTCATTGCCTTTCCAGCCGCCTGTGGAGTGCTCCGAGAGTCTCAGCTCAGCCATACCAGTTCCGAGATGCTCGGAAAATAGCTTGCTTTCCACCAGAAAGAACTCATCGTCGGCTGGTTGATGGCCCTCCAACTGTTTCTCCCTTGTCCACACGATGGCACACAGTGGATAGAAGAGGAGCGAACGCTATCTTCTTTAGGGAGCTGCTGTTCTGTCAATCGGAAATGCAGGAGAATTATCTGTTTCCTGGGCATGAATGAATTGCTCCCCTCGCCTGGGCTCCACAGGGTATTTAGCCCGTCCAATTAGTGACCTTCTACGTCAAACTATTTTTTGGGTTTCAAGCCCGACTGGACTCCACAAGGTATTTAGCCCTGGACTTCTGCGGCTACAACGACGTAACTATACCAGTATTCAAGCCCGACTGAATACACCTTAAATATACCATACTTCCGCTCATCATTCAACTGCTCTTTGACTGAAAGCAGGGCTTTCCAATTCTTGCAGATGAGGCATGAAGCGGGAAGAGGAAGCGAGGCAGGTGAGCAAGCTCAGCGGACGCGACTGCGGCCTGTCCGGGGGGGATAATGAACTGACGCCGCTTACGCATGCAATTCATTGCGGCTGACGACACGGACCAGAGCAGTCGCGTCCGTAAACGTACACAATACAGTATGTTTCTCTTCTTTCCTCATCTTCCTGATGGAGGAACCTTTTTGGCTGTCAGAGGACTCACTCAAAATTGGAAAGCCCTGGACTGAAAGTGCTCTTCAATCTCGACTGAGACCTACTTCTCCATCAACATCAAACATCTCTCCTCCTTGATTCAACACAACATTTTCTAGAAAATCTCGGGATATGAGCTTCCTGGCAGCATCCAATTGTTAGAGCTCCAAGCACCGCAACACGAACCTCTACCAGAAAGGATGATAGGCAGCTCATCCCTGGTCCATGTAGCTGTATCTAGAGCCCCTTTTTCAAGAGGCCTGGGACGTGGATTTGTCTTTGTCTTTCTTTACTGGTATATCTCGTAATCTTTTTCGTCGGCTTAACATAGACCCCCCTGAACCAAATTCAAAAATTGTTTGACAATAAAAGGCTTGAATAGAACATGTGCGTTGTGTATAAGGCGTATTTCATCAGCTAATTTTGCCTCTTTTTCATCCAACAGGACGATCACCCTGGTAGAAGGACAACAAGATTGAAGTCCCGTAACGATGCTCGTTAGATTCTTCACATCCAGGTCAATCACCATGAGGTCCGGTTTGATGACAAGTTGTGGTAGTTCACTCAAAGCGATCAAATGATTCTCATAGCTCTTGACAGCAAAGCATTCTAAGCGGAGCTGTAGTTCAATAATCGCATGAACCGAGTTCCAGGGTTTAATGATGACCGCTTTCTGCATCTGGTCCATCAAACAGCTCTCCTTTCACATCCCACAAGGCATCATCGAGAAGAATGGCTCTCACTTCTTCCTGCTTTCCTTCCTGGTGCAATTGCTGTAAACGGTCATACATGCGTTCCATGCGGGCGGTGATGAATTGATGTTTTATTGCACCATACTTCAAACCCGACAAGCCTGAGTGCGCTGCTACACGTTCGCTCTCTATACGCTCTCTGAGTTCTGCAACTTTACTCACAATCATAAAACTTTGCCCTTCTTTAAGTGTCCTTGTCAGTGAGACTGTTACCATACTATAATGAGTGGGATTGCTGTTACAATTGTGTCAGTAAACAAGATAGGAATGAAGGGCATATTTTGCCTATTATCATAAACAATAAGATGAAAAGAGGACAGATATGTCTGGGAAAGATGCAAAGCTACGACCACCTTCAGCGTTATCACGAGCACTAAAAAAGTATAGAGATATGCACAAATATACTCAAGAAGAACTTGCAAGGCTGCTAGATGAAGATACGCGACAGGTTCGTCGATGGGAAAATAATGAAACGCTCATTCATAGCGGCGATCTCCGAAATGGGGAACCTTTAGCCGTTGAGGCAGCTTTATACAGCAAGGAACACGGACATTTCAGACGATTAGAGCGCCTTTATGTTTTGAAAAGGTATGTTAATCGGCAAATGTTACGGTATGGTAAGACAGAGCTCGCGTTGAGCGAAGCATTAGAAGGTGCGATTGAAGACAGGTAAGATTCTTGTTAAAGAGCTAGAAGCGTTTGCCCTCTGGTGTTTCGATCATGAGCGTACAACATTCTGTGCGCGTTTTAGACCTTTTGCCAGGTATAACAATACCCTCTCGACGGAAGCTCTAGAAGATGTGATGCGCTGGACGCAACGGCGTTAAAAGGCAGTAGTAAAACTTCTTTGAACTGATTTTTAACGAGAGACCCTTATACTGATGTTTAGATGGAGTGTCGATTGCATGATCTATTGCGCTGGTAATGTCATGCACAGTAGTAAAAACACATAAGGTAAAGAACAATGCGATCAAAAAACACATGGCTTTATGCATGCGCTGGTGCCATTCTTGCATTCAGCGTCTTTGTGCTCCTGCACCAATTGCTCCCTCTACATCTCTCTCTCAGCACCTTGACAACAACGGCCATTGATCCCTGGCCGCTGATTGACCCCTGGCCTCTATAAGCTGACGATGAAGCATCTGTTCAGCACAAACATGATGTCTGAGCCCAAAACATGTAAGATGAGAGGCTGATACAGTCAGTCTATCGGAAGGAACAGTAGAAACACAGCCACGTTTCAGGGCACACCTCACATAGGAAAGTAGAGTTTGCCATGGCTAACGAAGTAGTCGATCAAGTGATCACGATATTACAGGGAGTATGCCAGAATGAACATCTGAAGCTACTCCCACAGCTCAATGGAGAGACGAATCTCCGTGAGTTGGGCATTGATTCGCTTCTGTTCATCAAGTTTGTGGTGAAGCTGGAAGTAGAGTTTGACGTTGATTTCGATGACGAAAATATGAATATCGATGCATTCTCGACAATACAGGATATTGTCAACTATATAGAACGCCAGGTGGCAGTCGAGAACCTTTAAGAGAAGAAGCAGGGAGGGCAACTATGCTGAAGGAACACGATGAGGTACAACAAACAGGCACCCGGCTAGAACGAATTCACCGCCCATCGTACAATGATTTTTACCAGAATTATTTCAAAAAAAGTCGGCCCGTTATTATTACCGGGGTCGCCGATCAGTGGGATGCACTTTCAAAATGGACCATTGAGTATTTACGTTCCAGCTCTGAAGATCAAAACATGGAGGTGGTGGCCTCCAAGGGTCAATCCACGATCGGGAATCAAGAAAAAGGCTGGAAGACCCATCGCAAACTAGATATGGGCTTCAAAGAGTTTTTGACCCGGATCGAAAATAAGGATGATTCAAATCGTTATTTTTATCTTCAATATCAGAGCTTTGATAAATTCCCCCATTTGCGGCAAGATTTCACGCCCCCTACCGAATATATTCGCAATTCAAATATAAATACGCGGATCTGGATCGGTTCAGGACAAAATATTACGCCCCTCCACCATGACACTCAGTCGAACCTGTTAACACAGATTACGGGCCGCAAGAAGTTTACCCTCTTCTCACCATCAGAGAGCCAGTCCCTCTATCCATTTCCATTCAATTCACCCAATCGCACGCTATCCCCTGTGAATTTACACGAACCCGATCTTCAGAAATACCCCCGCTTCAAAAATGCTCATCCCATCGAAGGCATCCTTGAGCCTGGTGAGATGATTTTTCAACCAGCGTTCTGGTGGCATCAAGTTGAAACATTGTCTACAGAAATGACCATTTCAATCACTTTTATGTGGCCCAGCCCCTTACATAGCTATTTTAGCTATCTAGGAATCAGAAATCTGGCCAGTCGCGTCCTGCAAGGTACCAACGCTGATTAAAAGCACGTACAACACCTCAACGAGGGTGCCATCAGGTGCAAGAAAGCATACAAGCCGTCACGTAAGGAAAGAGCATGTTGGAAACAAGTAAAGATTTTGGGCAAGACTTCGATCATATGACACCTGCCTTTAGTCATAACATGGCAACAGTTACAGCCGCGTTAAGACAGTCCTGTCCAATCGCTCATAGCGATAAATATGGAGGCTTCTGGATTCTTTCTTGTTATAACGACGTTCTCGAGGTACTTCGCGATGCTAAGATGTTTTCCTCTCAAAAAGGGACTGCCATTCCTGAACAAGAGAGGGAGATACCATCACTTCCCGTAGAGTCGGACCCACCCGACCATACACACTATCGCAGTCTGCTCAATTCATGGCTTGCTGCCCGTAGAATTACCACTTACGAAGACAGCATACGTCAATTTGTGACCGAGCATATCAACGATTTTATTGAACAGGGCACGTGCGATCTGGTTGAGTCGCTTGCTACACGCCTGCCAATCTCGATTACCCCTATCATTATGGGGATCGAGGCAAAGGATTGGCCCATCTATATCCAGTATATAAAACAGATCATGCTCACTGAAGAGGAGAGCCACACTGAAGAGAATAGCAAGATTCGGCAGTCGTTCCTGCACTACATGCTCAAAGAGATTGAACGACGCCGGATAAAACCACGCAACGACTTTCTTACCACTCTGGTGACCGCTCAATCGGAGGGGAAAATACTGAGTGGGAAAGAGATTGTAAGTATGATGCTTGCAATGCTTGCTGCTGGCCTTGAACCGACTAAAAATGCGCTTGGCAATCTCTTGCTTACGCTGTGTGAGTATCCTTCTCTTCGCCAATTCCTGCTGGCAGATCCGGCTGCAATTCCACTCTTTGTTGAAGAGTGCTTGCGCTACAATGCCCCTTTGCAGTATGTGGCACGCACACCTCACCAGTGTACGGCTATTCATGGACAGGCGATAGACGCTGATGAGAAGCTTTTTCTACTCCTCGGGTCTGCCAATCACGATGAAGGCCAGTTTCATGCTGCTGATCAGTTTCTACCCGATCGGCAACAGAATCGCCATCTGGCCTTTGGTCAGGGCATCCACTTTTGTGTTGGTGCCTCCCTGGCACGTCTGGAGATGCGCATTGTGACGGAAGAGATTCTCCGCCGCCTCCCAGATTTTCAGCTCTGTGCACCAGTCCAACGGGAGTTCTCGGTCGGACAGGTCTATGGGCCTCCAACGTTGCCAGTCGTCTTTACTCCAGGACAGGTAGAGTGATCATGAGTAAAGGATAACGACCTCTGCTTACTCACGGAAGAGATGAGTGGAACGACACACAACTGAATGAAAGGGGGCCTGGCTTACTATGTCTCAGCACACGTTAGCACTTGCTACGCCAGCCATCACTGGCTATCATCATAGAGCAATGCCGCTCTCGATCCTGGGTCTGCACGATGCCTGTCAGCCATGGATCTTTGAGCACTTTATACAGATGCGCTGTCAGACACAGATTGATGATAAACATAACGTGTTTGATTTCGCCGATCCCAATCTGCTCACGACGCCCACCCCCTGGCTCTCTATCCAATGCATTGAACGATCTCTCATCCAACGCTATCTCTCTGACTTTAGACTATTTGTCATTGACTGTCTGCTGCAAGAGTATTATGTCCATCTGTATGTCGATGAATATTTCATTCCTCAACGCGCTCCTTTTCAGACAGAGCACATCATACACGATATTCTGGTCACTGGCTTCGATGATGAGTCGGCTGTCTTTACGGTGGCAGGCTTTGATGAGCAGGGCCGCTATATCTCATCGCTGGTCACGTACCAACAATTTCAAGCTGCGACGGCAAGGGCGTCTGTGCAGCCAGATCATGACGATCCGGTGCGCCTTCTCCAAATGCGACCAGTGGCTGCCTATCATTTTTCGATCGCTCATGTCATTCAGCAACTGACCGAGTACTATACCAGTACGGCACCATCTGCTCTCCTATTTCAGTCATCAGCGCCAGCCGTCTATGGACTTCAGACATACGAAGCGCTCCAACAGTATATCAACAGCGGCATACAGCAACAGGTGGAGCTTGAAGCAAGGCCATTCCAGCTTCTCTTTGAGCAGAAGCACTTAATGCTCCACAGGCTTACCTATCTCCAGGACAGGGGGTATCTCCACAGCTCTGATGAGCTCATCCTGGCTTATACGGAGCTAAAAACTATGGCCCAGACCGTACGAAATGGGCTGATTAAGTATCAGCTCACACAGCATTCTCCACGCCTGCTAAAAGTGATAGACCAGCTGGCAATCATGCACGACAAAGAGCAGAGAGCGGTCAAAACATTCGTGGAAACAGTACAGACCTGCTAAGGATCAGACAGGATTCTGTTTTCTCATCAGTGCTACTTGCTTCATAAGGGCAATGGCTATTCTTATCAGTAAGGAGGTGTGCTTCTTTCCTGCGCATGGAACGCGTCAAGGAAAAGCACGAACTGATCGATGATACCAGATGAAAAGACCAGTAAAGCGCTCAGTAGCGCTCAACTTCAAGAGATTACCAGCCGTGTCTTACGTGATTTCGAGGCCACTGGAGAAGAGGCAATCGTCGGAAGTGTCCCTTATATGACCGTTGGCCAAAAAAAGGTTTTAAAGCAGTTCCTGTCAGAGCGCTGTGTATGGAAATTTTTTCAGCTCAATATGCCGCTGGAACCAGCTGTGCTGGCGAAAACATTAGCCTTTCTTTTTCTCCGATTTGATACCCTTCGCTTACGCGTCAGGAAAGATGAAACTGGATGGCACCAATTTATTGCGCCCATTACGGAGGAGATTCCATTAAAATACGTCAATCTGGCGGGAATGAACGAGGACGAAAAACGTACTGCAATCAACAAGGCGGCTCAGGCGGAATTTCGTGATCTGCATCAATGGAAAGGGCCTCTTATTCGCATTGTTCATTTTCTCGCTGGAGAAGGGCAACCTGATCTGCTGCTCATCCTCATTCATCATTTTACAACGGATATCACATCCGATTCTATTTTTTATGCAAACACACAGAAGATGTATTTTCACTTCTTAATGGACAAACCTTTTCCACGTGTGCGCCCTGCCCAGCATTCGTTTCAGCGCGCAATGCAGGATATTGTCAGCTATGTTCGAGAACAGTTGCAGGTCGAGCAAGAGATACAGTACTGGCTATCGCTACCAGATCTTCAGCCTTTAGCCGTAGATTTTCCAGAGGCGCTCACCAGTAGGAAAAAAGCCACGACGAACTGTGTATTGAGTATTCAGTTCAATCAGGAAGAGGCGGAGACGTTTCAAGCAATCCAAAAACACGTTCCTGTTCTCGATCTGCTTCTGGCTGCACTGGCCATTGCCTTTCAGAACTGGTCAGGCCGCTCACAATTGTTGATCTCAGTCCCTGATAATGGCCGAGCATTTTTGGGAGGAAAACCACTCACGGGAGTATTGGGGTACTTTACGATCCTTCGGAGCTTATTTCTCCAGATAGAGCCCTCCTGGTCGCTCGATATCACCTGGCAATCAATTCAAAAGCAGATCCAGGCCATTCCACATCAGGGCTTAGGACTGAGCCTGCTTGGATGCTATGGCGATCACGATACGCTTCCGCCCAAAATCACACGTGAACAAAGCTATCACATTACGTTCAACTATTGGGGTGTGATCCCTGATGATGAAAAAACAAGTGAAGAGTTCTTCCAGGTTGCTCATCACTACTCGCCATTAGTAGCCCCAGAGATAGCTGAGGAAGATCCTGAGGTCGTATTCTCTCCTCCAACTACCATACGTTTTGATGGTCATATTGAGGGGGATGAGCTCATTTTTCAGTGCTTTTATGACGCACAACTCTATCGAGCGACGCGAATTGAGAGTTTTATCGAATATTATAAGCTTGCACTTATTTCGTTGCTACACTATATTCATAGTGCATCATAGCGCAACTAGCGCACTGCTCATGGCAGCTAGAGAGAGGCTTATAAGACACATCTCTCGCTCTTATCTTCATTGTAGAAAGGATTGACATAGATGGGTTCAATGATAGTAGAGGATACATCTCTTTCCAGTATGGCTCAAGCTCTTGATGCCAATAAAATTGCCTTTGGAACCTTGTTAGGAGGGTTATCTGGAGCGCAGGTCTATCAAGAGCCTGGCCTGGTCTGGTTTGAGACGGGCGTGCCAAATAATCTCTTTAATGGTGTGCTCCAGACGAGCCTGCCAACGGATACTGCGCCAGAAGCCATTAAGCGCGTGCTGGAGCATTTTCAGGTCAGGCAGCTTCCCTTTCACTGGCATATTGGACCTGCATCGCAAACAGCTGAATTGAGAGCATTGCTTGCAGCGCAGGGGATCGAGCATGACGAAGATGAGCCCGGCATGGGGCTGGACTTGTCGCTGCTTAATGAAGATCTTCCGCTGGCAGACAATGTTACCATTCGTCCAGTCACAAACCATGACCTTTTAAACAGCTGGATCAAAGTATGGGGATGCGGAGCTCCAGATGAGATTCTTCAACATTGGTTCACTATCTATTCCAGGCTTCCCTTTGGTCCAGAGCAGGATCTACGGCTATTTATCGGCTATGTAGACGAGGAGCCAGTCGGTGTCGTGGCTCTGTATCTGGCGGCTGGTGTTGCAGCAATTGAATGGGTGGTTACGCTGCACCAATTTCGTCGGCAAGGGATCGGTGCTTTTATGACCATGCTGGCCGCCAAAGAGGCAAGAAACGCAGGGTATCGGATCGCAGTGCTCACAGCATCGCCATTTGGGATCAATATTTATCGTCGGATGGGATTTCAGGAATGCTGCCTTGTGAATACCTACGAATGGAGTCCACAGGACGCCTGATCATATAATAAGAGGGTTTATCTGCTGATAATGGCATCCATTGTACCTAAAACATACAATGGATGCCATTATCAGTGCAACACCATATCATTTGACAGGATTATCGGCGCGTCTGCCAGGATATATGCCGACCATCTTCCTCGCTTTATGCAGGTAAGCAGTGCCATAAAAAGTGGCGAGACCTCAGTTTCTCTCGAAGGCGAGTTGCTATTGTAGCTTTCTCACCAGAAGCTGAGGGGAGTTGCCATTTTATAAGGTACTCGTGCCATGTTTTCTGCCAGAAATCCGCCATTTTTTAAGTCAAATCACAAACCATCACAAGAGCTCTGCTGCCCCTGGTTTCAATACCACCAATCGACGCGACCACAGATCAAGCATTTCGGCGAGGACGGTCTCTCTTTGCTCCTCAGCCAGGGCTACACTCTGGAATAATTCCTGGAGAGACTGCTTCCCATCTACACGACCCAGGACGGCAAATGCTTCCTGGGAGAGCGAGGCAGTGTATTTTGGACTGTAGTTGCATTGCACCGTGTAGTCAGTAACAATGTGCCCATGTCGATATCTGGTGGAACAATTGCGTACAATATACAGAGGGATAGACGGAACTAATTGTTGCAGCACAGAGGCATTGATCTCTTTTCTGCTGATCAAATAGTCGCCAATCACTAAATAATGAAGCTTCGTCGTCAGAAAACAGACCACCGCATCCTGGATAGAGTTGACAATTGGTTCAGCATTATTATTAAACGATGTATTCAAGAGAATGGGAACCCCTGTTTTTTGTCCAAAATTGTGGATCAGCTGCCAGAACTTCTCGTTCGTTGCTCTCGAGACGGTCTGGATGCGTGCCGTTCCATCGGTATGGGTGACGGCACCAAGCAACTGCTGCTGTTCTTTTTTCACTGACACGACGTAGATCATATAGGGGAAGGACGTTGTAGTTGTATTGGCGGGCACTTCATAGTAATCGCCAACGGACTCCTCTAACACAGCCGGGGCAAATGGTCGATATGCCTCGCGCATCTTTACCATGGCATTGATAATCTCACGATTTTCGACTGGCCTGGGATCAGCAAGGATACTCCGATTTCCAAGCGCACGTGGTCCAAACTCTGATCGTCCCTGGACCCAGCCAATGACTTTTCCTTGCGCAAGCAGTTCCGCCGTTGTCTCTACTATATTCTCGACCTTTTCATAGGCGAGAAGTGCGTCCCAGGTTGCTATCTGCCGTTCGATTGTGTCGTTGCCGCCAATATCTGTTCCCAGGTAGACATGTTCCAGTAAGGGCATTGGTACCTGCGGATCTTCTTTCTGTACTGCGTACAATGCAGCGCCCAATGCTGCCCCAGCATCATGGGATAGGGGCTGCACAAACATTCCTTTGAATGCACCCGAGTTCAGAATTTTCCCGTTCAGCGTACAGTTCAGGGCAACTCCACCTGCCAGACAGAGATGTTCATGACCTGTCTGAGTACGATAGTAGTCAAGGATGTGGAAGACAATTGTTTCCAATGCTTCTTGCAGTGCAGCGGCAATGTCTTTATGCACTTGCGTAAATGGTTCGTTTTTTCTTCGTGGCTGGAGAATCTCAAAGAGATAATCAATCCGGTCAAATTGAATGGTGTAAGAGCCATTTTCTAACAGACGATAGAATTTCTTGAACAATCTTCGGTACTTCGCAGGATTTCCATAGGGGGCCAATCCCATGACTTTATACTCATCAAACATCTCATACCCTAAAAATTTAATGACCTCGACATAGAAAAATCCAAGCGAGTCCGCCATAAACCAGGTATTCAGCATTTCTAATGTGCCATTGCGCCCACTTGATACGACGGTAGAGACCCCGTCTCCATGACCATCCATGGTCAGGACAAGACTATCGGAAAATCCTGACATACAATAGGTGCTCATCGCATGGGCCATGTGGTGCGGAACAAAGAGAAAGCGCTCATAGTCACATTGATACCCAAATTCATCGGCAAGTAAGTTCCGGATGATGGATCGTATGCCCTGTGATCCATCGATATCTGTACGTTCCAGGCTGGTATGCTGTAAAGCCTGATTTAACGCTTGCTCCTGACCATAGACCGCGATCCGATCGACCTGCTGTATGCCGATCCCATAGTGCTGAACGCATTCGCGAATCGCTCGTAAGGGCGCTTTGTCCGTATGCTTGATGCGATTCAGCCTCTCTTCTTCAATGGCAAAGACCAGCTTCCCATTGTCTAGCAAGACAGCAGTGGAGTCGTGGGCCGCATTATATTTATTCTCATCGATGAGATCGATGCCACCACCAATACCAAGAACTATCATGGATCTCTTCTCCTGTAGTGCTTATGCAACTCATCATTCAACTGAGTGCTCACACAAATAATCTTTCAACATACAGTGCTTCATGTTCTATGATGGTATCGAGCTGCTCCAGTGCTGTTTCGATGGATTTTTGATTGTAGCGCTCCGAGTAGTGAAATTTAGCGATGATTGAGCGGATCACGCTCCAACTTTCGTGCACTTTTTTCAGCAGCTCGATACGATCTGGCTCGAGAGAGAGCTGCTCGACTTTATAGAGCTCAACTTTTTTGGCAGCTATGACTGTATTCAAGTCGGCAATGAGTTGCTCTGCGGCTTCCCATAACAGGTCGCGCGATCTTGCCACTCTGGTAAAATCTGTGCGGAAGCGAGCCAGTGCCCGTAGTCCATCAAGAAGCTGCTGCTGATGGAGGAGGCTATTCTGCTTAAATGTTTGCCTCAAGTCATGCTCAGTCAAGTCAACATGCGTGTTCTCAGCAGAGAATTCATAGTAACTTTCAGTCTGTGAACTATGAAAATGGTGAAGAAAACCTTCGTAGGCGTTGCGAACATCGCTGAAACGAATCTTTCGCTGTTCATATAATGGGCTATCCATGTGCTTGTGCTCAATAATGTCAAACAGCTGGCTGTCGCGATCATAGCCATAGAGCAGCAAGGTGTGAGGATGATGGATCTTCTGATAGGTATCGGGACGAATGGATTCATAGAAGCAGTCGACCCAGACAATGACCGGGCATCCTCGATAAATGGCGTGCAGGCTGGCCTCAATGACGTTCGCAACGCTCTCTCTGGTCACAAAGGTCATTCCTTGCGCCTGAAGAAGTGCCTCGATGGGCAAGACAGGCTCGTATACAGAGGTTAATCCAGAGCCAGGCTGACGCGGATCAGGATTGTAGGCGTATATGGTGCTATCGTTGACGAGAAAGGGCAGGATACTGCGCTTTGCATGTAACACAATAGGGAAAGCTGAGCTATAAAAGCAGTTTTTATAGATGAAGCTGTTGAAGGGTTCTATGCCTTGAATGAGCACTTGATGTTCATTCACTCCTTTGCTCGTCTCTTCTAGAGACTCAACAGCCTCAACACCATCCATTGCTGGAAGCGCTCCTCCCGTAAGATTCGCTGCATACTGGCGCACCGTTGGGTTGAGAAAAACGCTCTCGCCTTCTACAATGAGATGGTGTTTTTCCAGCTCTACCTCTAACCTGATTGCCAGGAGAGAATTTCCCCCCATGGCAAAGAAGCTATCATCAATACCTAGCTCTTCTACGCCCAGGACGTTTTTCCATAACGTACAGAGCAGCTCCTCCGTCTTGTTACGCGGCGCAACATAGACCTGAGGAGACGCAACATGAAGAGCCGTGTTGATGGGTAGCTGGATGAGTGCTGCGGCTGATGCTTGCTCCAGGGGAGTATAGTAGGCGGAGTGCTTTGTACGTTTGGTATCTAGTGAGCTCATACTCCATTGCAGTTCACCAACACTATCAGAACGGAGAGAAGCATCGCCTTGCCTTTCTTCTAATGGGACGGAGACCAGCTGTACTGCTTCTTTGCTTTCAGTCTTTGTGTCAACGGGCCGCTGTGGGAGGGGCTCATTATAGTAGATGGTCCCATAATAGGCTGAAGCAACGGCGCTGCGCACATCCAGGGTATAGACACTGTACTCATCGGAGTGGTGCGTTACATGCCAGTTGGTTCTGGTCAGAAACTCTTTGACAGGCTGATTTTTCGCGGTAGGATAGTAATGAGCAACCAGATGGGAGAGGTCATTCTTGCGACAATACGCCATTAAGGTCTCTAAGATGGCATCTTCGATATGCCGACCCAGCACACGACAGCTAAGCAGAAATGTGTCAATGTTCAGTTGCTCTCCTGAACGCCGGGCAAAGACGGTACCGGTCATTCCATAACTGCCAAAGCGATCCTCAACCTCCACAACCCAACAGGACATGTCTGGTTGAGCCATGAGATCCAGAATCTGGTGCTCGTTGCGCCGGATTGTGCTGAGATTAAACTGATTGGTACGTTGCGTCATCTGGGCTGTACGGAGAGCGTGCTTACGCTCAAGCAGAGTCATACTCATGCGGAGCTCTAGATCACGCAGAAAATCTTCGTGGGTAAGCACATCACCTTTTGCCTCTTGCCTCTGCCTTTCCGCACTATACAGAGCGCTTCGTTGCTGATCTTCATCGGTCACTTTGAGTCTGTCCAGCGCCCAGATGTGCTGTAAGAACTGGGGGATACATTGGACATCCTCGGGCAATTGAAGAGTCAAGACCTCTGGACAGTGGGTCATTATTTCAGCGCATTCGACCACGCTATCGTCAAACAGGATAAAACTATCCAGCCCCAGATTTAACTCCGCCGCCATCTCTCGCACGTTGTGGGACTTTGGCTGCCAGTTTATACGCCAGGCCACAAAATCGGTCTGTTTGAGCAGCATGGCTTCGTTCGTGGCGAAAACATCCCAGACATCTCGCTCATTATTTTTGCTACAAAGCGCAAGTAGAAACCCTTCCGCCCGTTTTTGAAGCAGAAATTGCTGAAATTCTATAAATGGTGCAGTAACGGCAATGCCCTCTAGTCCATCTTCACCAACGATCCCTTTCCACAAGGTGTTATCACAATCAAGGACAATAACTTTAAAGGACTGTTGCTGCAATGCCAGGAGATGTCGCGCAACCTCCGTTCCAATGACGGCATACACTTCTTCAGTAAAGGGAAGGTGTGCCGCTCGATCTGTCACTGGATCAAAGATGGTCTGGACCGCATAGTGCTGGACAAGCGAACGCACATCGATGAGAGAGACGTTCTCTAATTGCGCAAGCGCTTGCTTCCAGCGATAGGTGAGCATCTCGATATAGGTCTGTGTAAGGTCACTCAGGTTCGCTGCCCCCCCTGCTGGTAGCAGAGCCACAAGAGAGGGAATAGTTTTCGGGCTGTCTGTGAGAATCTTTACCAGGCGCGTAAAATGTTCTTCGAGTGTTCTCACTTGCATCTGTTCAGGTGAATCGTCGTTCCGTAGCCAATCTTCAAAGCGGATCAGGAGCAAGTTCACACCGGTATTTTGTGATAACAGACTGGATGGGTTCAGCAAATCTTGAAAAACCTGATTATAGTCAGACAATTGCACATTGATACGATAGCCAAATTGCTGGCCCCACCACTTTACATAGGGCTCGATAGGATCAACGGTAAAGGTGGCACTGACGACCAGGCTTATCTCCGGCAGGTCCTGGCTTTCTTGCTGCACGCTAGCGTTGGTGCGCAGTGCAGCAATCTTTTGCTCTTCAGCTGCCGTAAAAAGGTGCACATCTGCCAATCTGCACTCTGGCTTCTGACTCACAAGGTCGACCAGTGCGAGAAAGTGTGCAATAAATGCATCAATGGTCTCTCGTCGATAGAGTTGATCATTGTATTGCAAGACACACTTATGCTCTCCATTGTGCAGGTCAACGATGTCTAATTTGAGATCGAGCTTTGAAGTGTCCTTGGCAAACTCATACTCTTCAAAGATCAGTCCTTCTACGTCAAGCCTGATATTTGGATCATACTCATTGTGATAGATAAACATAGCGTCGAAGAAGGGATTTCGATCGCGTGGGATGCGCTGACTGAGCTTTTCGACGAGGAGATCAAATGGATAGTCCTGGTTATCGTATGCCTCTAAGAGAAGCTGGTGCGTCAGGACCAGGAATTGAGCAAAGGACCAGTCTATATCAATCGCGTTTCTCACCGGTAAAAAGTTTGTGAATAAGCCAATCAGGTTGGCTACATCGGTATGACGTCGCCCTGCAACGAGTGATCCAACCACCAGGTCAATCTGATCGGTGTATTTGTGCAATAACAGCGTATAGATACTATAAAAGACTGTATTGAGAGTGACGTTGTACTGCCTGGTGAGCTGGCGTAGCCTCTCTGTCTGCTCGGGAGAGAGCGTATAATGCACTGTCTTTCCGCTAAAATCTTGCATCTGCGAGCGAGGAAAATCCAGCGGCATATTCAAGGTGGGGATCACGGCATAGTTGTTGAGCCAGTACGCTTCCTGCCTCTGCACAGCAGGCGATGTCAGGAAACGCTGCTGCCACTCCGCGTAATCCTTATACTGGATTCTCAATGGAGGAAGCGGCTCGCCTTTGTAGAGCGCACAAAACTCCTTCACAAAGATATTCATGGAAGCACCATCTGCAATGATATTGTGCATATCCAGGAGCAAGGCATATCTTTGCGGGGCCAGTTGCACGAGTGTCACACGCAGGAGCGGCGCTTGTGCAAGATCGAATGGCCGCACAAATTCTTTAATGCAGTCATCGAGCGTGGTGTCGTTAGCCTGAAGGTATGCAGCAGAAAAGGTGCTATCTGTGTGGATGCGTTGAACTGGTTCACCATCAATAAACGCAAAGGTCGTTCTGAAAATCTCATGCCGTTTGATTAATCCAGCAAACACTGACTCAAGTCTCTCCCGGTCAGGGTTCCCATGGATGAGTAAGACCATGGGATAATTATAAGTTGTGCTCGCTCCAATCGCACGCTGAATGATATAGGTGCGCTTCTGGGCAGAAGAGAGCTTATAGTAGGCTTTTCCTTCCAGGGGATCAATGACTTCATGCTCTACTGTCTCTAATTGACGTATACGTGTACTTAATTCTCTGACTGTTGGGAAGTGAAAGATGTCATTTAGCTTGATTGCTACGCCGAACTCTTTGTGGAGTCTCGATACTAGAACAGTTGCTTTGAGCGAGTCTCCACCTGCATCAAAGAAGGTTTCTTGAGAGCCGGGTTTCTCGCCAAGGACATCGCTCCACACGTTTATCAATGCCTGTTCAAACTCATCGACGCTCCCCAACGCTGGCTCGCCTGGTCTTTCCTCTGCTCGCACGTTCGTGCCTGCTTCCGCCAGCACAACGACATCCAGACCCTGGAGCTGCGCGACAATGTGCTCCAGAAGCTGAATCTGTTGCGTGTCTGGCCTCCCTGCTGCTCTCTCGGTCACGCTCCCGATGGGCCAGAAGATGGTCTGCCAGGTAAGATTGTGAGCACTGATAATTTGTGTGGGGTAGCTGGCCGCTCGCTGAGAAGAGCTATCTGCGGCGGACAAAGAGGCTGGAGCAAGAATGATGGAAAAGGTAAGAGCTGTCTGACTGAGCACGTCATCAAGTATGTGCAGATGCATCTGTGTGTGTACTAAAGCTGTACTCTCCGAACCCATACCAATCCGCGTTTGGGGGACGTAACAGACTCCACGGATCGCGCCCAGAACATTCTGGATATGGGCGATGGCTTCTGTAAGCTTTGACTTGCTCGTTCGCTCTACAGGAAGGACAAGGAGTCCTGCGTAGATGGACTCCATGCGCTTTACGTACGCTATGGTTTGAGCGATTTCTCCTTCCTGCTCTGACCATTGATCACGAGACAGGAGAGCAGTATCGACGATGATGCAGACCTTTGCCCGACGTTGTATGAATTGCTCGACAAGATGCAGAAGAGAGGCGTCCAGGCCCGAAAAGAGATAGACGGCATCTGGCACAACGATCTCTGTGGCGGGCAGATCTGCAAGGCTGATGGGCTCTGCAACTTGTATCCACCTGTGTTGTCGCCGATAGGCAATGCATCCATTGGATGGCTCTGATACAATATCGGCAACAATACTCGTCATTTCTGGCCCATCTTGTGGAAGATGACCTGCCTCAATATCTATCGTCAGGCAGGTATCACGTATCTCCGTCCGCGTCCGAAGCCAACGTTGGACTACAATTCCTCTTGCACTGGTATTGTCACCACCAATCACATCCTGGCTACTACCTGTTACAAAAATATATCGCTGGGGCATGCTGGCTAATAGATGATGAGATACGTCTATAAGAAGAGATACAGTGCGCAACAGATCTGATAGGGTGCTGGCGCTATCTTCATTCAATGGAATGGTCTGTTCGTTTTCGATCCCCCATAAACAAAGAATGGTGAACGAGGCTTTTCTCTCTAGCTGTACTGCGGTGTAGAGGGCTTTGTAGTGTTCTTCTTGTGTTGGATCAATGAAAAAAATCGTGTCTTGCTCTCGCGCATAGTACTGCCGGCTAAAGACGGTAATTACTGTGTGCCCTTGCATCTTTAGACACTGAGCAATCTGCTCGCCAACACCAAAATTGTCCATAAATAGGATGAAGAGAGCAGCCTTGCCAGCTCGCAATTGACTTCTGGGCGCTCGTTTCCAGACCAATGTTGCCACTTCATGAGTGTCTTTTGAGGATGATGCTCTGGATAAAGGGCTGAAGAGAGAGTCGACTGGCTCATCAAGCCAGAAGCGTTGGCGTTCAAAAGGATAGGTGGGGAGCGAGAGCCGCTGCCGCTGCTCGGAGCGCAGGAGCTTGCTCCACTCCAGGTCAACACCAGCCTCCCACAGTCTCCCAATCCCTTTGAGCAGACAGGCAGATTCCGGCTGCTGATCCTGAGGGTGCCGCAGGAGACTGACGATGACGGACTCCCGTGTTGCTCGCTGGCTCTTGCGGGCAAAGGTGCTCAGGGTCGTGCCTGGTCCCACTTCGATCAGGATCGTGTCTTCGTTCTCGAAGAGCTGATCGATGCCCTGCCCAAAACGAACGGTCTGGCGCATGTGCTGCACCCAATAACGAACTGAGGTGGCCTCCTGCGCCTGCATCCAGCCTCCCGTCAGATTGGAGAGATAGGGCAGACGCGGCTCGGACAGCGTGACCTGGCGCACCTCCTGTTCAAAGGAGGCCAGGATCGGTTCCATCAGGACGGAATGGAAGGCATGCGAGGTCTGCAAACGTCGAAAGCGCCGCCCATCCTGCTGCAAGCGCTCCTCAAGAGCCTCGATCTCCGATGCTGATCCCGCCACCACGCACAACGCGGGTGCATTGCTGGCCGCCAGACTGAGCTGGCCCTGAAGATAGGGACGAAGCTCCCCTTCGGAGAGGCTGACGCTGACCATCACCCCGGGCTGCGCCTGTCCCATCAGGTGACCGCGCCGGATCACCAGTCGCAGGGCATCCTCCAGCGTCAGGACACCGGCCAGACAGGCAGCGACATATTCGCCCAGACTATGGCCAAGCAGACTGTGGGGACGAAGCCCCCAACTGATGAGCAGTTGGGCCAGCGCATATTCCACGCTAAAGAGCGCTGGCTGCGCCAGTTCGGTGCGCGTCAGTCGCTCCTGAGCCTCCGGGCTCTCCTGCGCTGGATAGAGCACCGCTTTGAGCTCGGACAGCCCGAGCGCCTCCGCCCGGGCAAAGCAGTCATCCATCACCTCCCGAAAGACTGCTTCCTGCTCATAGAGCTCGCGTCCCATGTTCAGGTACTGGCTGCCCTGACCAGGAAAGAGGAAGGCGATGGTGGGGGTCTTCTGTGATCTTTTGCGTGGCTGCTCCGGCGTGTGAAGCGCCTCGTCCATGGCAGCCATCGCCTCTGCCACTGACGAGCAGACCAGGGCCCGTCGGTTGGCAAAATGGGCTCGTCCGACCTGGAGCGTATGGGCCACATCGGCCAGCTTGAGATCGGGATGAGCCTCCAGATGCTGTTTGAGCCGGATGATGACCTGGGGCAGGGCCGTCTCGGTCCTGGCCGAGAGCGGCAGGAGCTGCCAGGGACGACTGGGACCAGAGGCGCTACGTGGTGGAGCCTCTTCCAGAATGATATGGGCATTGGTTCCGCCCATACCAAAGGAGCTGACGCCTGCCCGCCGTGGGCCCCCCTCGGTGAGCCAGGGCTGCAAGCGCGTGGCGACCACAAAGGGGCTATGGGCAAAGTCGATCTGAGGATTGGGCTGCTCATAATGCAGACTGGGCGGGATCTGTTGCTGCTGTAAGGCCAGGACCGTTTTGATAAAGCCAGCCACGCCCGAGGCGGCATTCAGATGCCCGACATTGGATTTTACCGACCCGATCTGACAGTAGCCGCGCTTCTCCGTCTGATAGGCGGCCTTGAGCGCCTCAATCTCAATCGGATCGCCCAGCACTGTTCCAGTGCCATGCGCCTCCACATAGCTGATGCTGTCCGGCTCTATATCTGCCACACGAAGCGCTGATCGAATGACTGCGGTCTGGCCCTGCGTGCTGGGAGCGGTATAGCCAACCTTTTGATTCCCATCGTTATTCATGGCTGAGCCCCGAATAACTGCGTAGATATGATCGCCATCCCGCATGGCTTCATCCAATAATTTTAGCACCACAATTCCTGCACCATCGCCAAAGACCGTTCCAGCAGCCTGAGCATCAAAGGCGCGGCAGTGACCATCTGGTGAGTGGATCATCCCTTCCTGGTGAAGATATCCTGTTTTTGCAGGGAGATTGATCGATACACCACCAGCGACAGCAAGCTTACATTCGCCACTCAATAGCGCCTGAGCCGCCTGATGAATCGCCACCATAGAGGTTGAACAGGCAGTCTGAATGGTCAGGCTGGGACCTTTGAGATCTAATTTATAAGAGACCAGAGTACAGAAATAATCTCTCAGGGTGAACGTTGCGGTTTCCAGCGTCTCTGCGTCTCCCGTCATATTCCCAGCAAATGCTCGAAACAACCACCATTCGTTGAACGCTGCGCCTGCAAATAGTCCTATCGATTTTTTGTGGGTACCTGGAGGATATCCCGCATCCTCAAGCGCTTCCCAGACGCACTCATGAAGCAAACGAACCTGGGGGTCCATATAGGTGGCTTCCTTTGGCGTATACTCAAAGAAAGTCGCATCAAACCCTTCAAGGTCTTCTAAAAAGCCTTTCGACCGGATATAGTTTGGTGCAGAGATCAGCCGCTGATCATTTCCCTGCTCTAATAGCTCTTTCTCAGAGAAGGTCGAGATCGTCTCTCGCCCATTTTTCAGGTTTTGCCAGTATTCTTCGAGGTTTCGAGCACCAGGAAATCTTCCAGACATACCAATAACGGCAATCTCCGAGCCATTATATCCATAGTCCTGTATGTTCATAGTGATTATTCATCCTCCTGCATTCTCCTTGAACGACGCCCGGCAACTCGCTGTCTCCCCTCAACAAGTTCCTCTTGTTGGATAGCATGATCGGTTTCCTGGTCAACGTCGCTAACGAGAAAGCTAGCAAGCAGTGCGATAGTGGGATAGGTGAAGATGGTTACGATGGGAATGTTGCGTTTCAATTTTTCCTGAAGGAGCCTGGTAATTTGAATGGCATCTAATGAGCTTGCGCCAAGCTCAAAGAAATTGTCGCGGACGCCCACCTGTTCAATGCGGAAAAAGTCTTTCCAGAGCTCAACCAGTTTCATCTCCATATCGCTCTTTGGCTCGATATAGGGATTTGCCAGGTCGGGACGAGCAAAAGAGGCAGTGTTCTGTCTCTCACGCTGCCTCTCGCCCGTTCCATGAATCCAGGTTCTAATTCGCTCGTTCAGGTCTGTGGTGGAGACAAACAACTGGCTCTCAAAACGAGAGGTCAAAATCTGTTGAAAGAGCTCTTCTCCTTCTTGATCTGGCACTATTGCTGTTGCGATGATGGATTGGCCAAATGCGGTAGAGGTGTCAACGCCTTCGAGAAAGGCCCAGGCATCCCAGTTGATACATAACCAGGGCGGACCATCAGTTTGATTCTGTCTCTGCACAAAGGTGTCAAGATACTGGTTTGCGGCGGTGTATGAGCAAAATCCAAGTCCACCAAGGGCGGTAGCAACGGAAGAGAAGAGTAGACAAAAATCAAGTTGCTTGCCTTGTAGTATGCGCTGGAGAACCTGAACTCCTTGTATCTTTGCTGTAAATTGTGCTTCCGCCGCCTCATGTGTGATCTCTTGAATGGCGCGGAATGTATCACCACCGGGCAGACCGGCTGAATGCACAACACCATGGAGTGTCTGATAGCGCGCTTCTATCTCGTTGATCACAAGCTGTACATCATTCTCATGAGCGATATCAACTTGTGCGACCGAGACCTCTGCACCATAGTGCTCAAGCTCTCTCAGTGCACAAATTTTGCGCGAGATATCATCATGTTCATCGTGCTCACGCACCCACTGCTCCCAGTCTGCTTGCGCCGGGAACCAGGATTTTCTGGTTAAGATGAGCCGGGCCTGATACTGTTTGGCAAGATACCTTGCCATTGTGAGTCCAATACCACCCAGGCCACCAATAAGTAAGTAGACACCATGCGTTCTCAAGAGAGGTTTCTGGCTCTTCTCTAAATGTACCGAGCGAAATTCCTGTATCCAACGATGCTTACCTCGATAGGCCACCTGAGCATCCGAAGACCAGGTAAGGCATTCCTCAATGATTCGTCCTGCAAAAGGCGCAGCAGTCTGTCCAGCAGGGTAATCGACATCGATCATTTTGCACTGGATGTTGGTATATTCTTGCGGAATAACCTTTAATGGGCCGAAAATTGTCGATTTCTCGGGGGTCAGTTGTTCTTGCCCTGTGATCTCGACCAGATCTCTGGTTATGACCGCAATCTTGATGGTTTTCTCGTTTTTCTGAGCGCCAATACTCTGTGCCAGATAGATCAGGCTGTAATATCCAGGCATTTGTACTTCTTCAAAGCTCAAGGATGCTGGTGCAACCCTGCTCCACAAATGAATAATGATCTCAGGTCGTTTATTTGCCGTAGCCAGATCGTTAAAGAGCACTTTGTAATCATTGGCCGAATGCGGATTGAGACGATAATGGTTTTGCTGCACTTGTGTATAACGAGCTCCCGTCTCAACCCGAATGATCTGTATACCATGGCTCATCAGTTGCTCAATCAATGATTCGCAGAGGTCTGAAGTGTCCTGGAACAATAAACAATGCGTTATGGGTGCAGCTTCTTGTGAGGAGGGCAGCATTGAACGTACCCAGGAAGGCTGGTAGAACCATTCGCTGATAGTGGTATTTTTCTGGGTACTCAGGTTTTTCTTGAGCGAGAGCCTCTCTTCATGAGGGGCTCCAGACTCAAGCCAGAAGCGTTGGCGTTCAAAAGGATAGGTGGGGAGGGAGAGCCGCTGTCGCTGCTCTGATCGCAGGAGCTTGCTCCACTCCAGGTCGACGCCAGCCTCCCACAGTCTCCCGATCCCTTTGAGCAGACAGGCAGCTTCCGGCTGCTGATCCTGAGGGTGCCGCAGGAGATTGATGATGACGGACTCCCGTGTTGCTCGCTGGCTCTTGCGGGCAAAGGTGCTCAGGGTCGTCCCCGGTCCCACTTCGATCAGGATCGTGTCTTCGTTCTCGAAGAGCTGATCGATGCCCTGCCCAAAGCGGACGGTCTGACGCACGTGCTGCACCCAATACCGCGCTGAGGTGGCCTCCTGCGCCTGAATCCAGCCTCCCGTCAGATTGGAGAGATAGGGCAGACGCGGCTCGGACAGCGTGACCTGGCGCACCTCCTGTTCAAAGGAGGCCAGGATCGGTTCCATCAGGGCGGAATGGAAGGCATGCGAGGTCTGCAAGCGCCGGAAGCGCCGCCCATCCTGCTGCAAGCGCTCTTCAAGAGCCTCGATCTCCGATGCTGATCCCGCCACCACGCACAACTCGGGTGCATTGCTGGCCGCCAGGCTGAGCTGGCCCTGAAGATACGGTTGAAGCTCCCCTTCGGAGAGGCTGACACTGACCATCACCCCGGGCTGCGCCTGTCCCATCAGCTGACCGCGCCGGATCACCAGTCGCAGGGCATCCTCCAGCGTCAGGACACCGGCCAGACAGGCTGCGACATATTCGCCCAGACTATGGCCAAGCAGACTGTGGGGACGAAGCCCCCAACTGATGAGTAGTTGGGCCAGCGCATATTCCACGCTAAAGAGCGCTGGCTGCGCCAGTTCGGTGCGTGTCAGCCGCTCCTGAGCCTCCGGGCTCTCCTGCGCTGGATAGAGCACCGCTTTGAGCTCGGACAGCCCGAGCGCCTCTGCCCGGACAAAGCAGTCGTCCATCACCGCTTGAAAGACCGCTTCCTGCTCATAGAGCTCGCGTCCCATATTCACATACTGGCTTCCCTGACCAGGAAACAGGAACGCGATGGGGGGGGTCTTCTGTGGTCTTTTGCGCGGCAGCTCTGGCGTGTAGAGCGCCTCATCCAGGGCTGCCATCGCCTCCGCCACTGACGAGCAGACCAGAGCCCGTCGATGGGCAAAATGGGCTCGCCCCACCTGGAGGGTATGGGCCACATCGGCCAGTACCAGCTCGGGATGAGTCTCCAGATGCTGTCTGAGCCGGGTGATGACCTGTGGCAGCGCCGTCTCTGTCCTGGCCGAGAGCGGCAGGAGCTGCCAGGGACGACTGGGGCCGGAGGCGCTAAGGGCCGGAGCCTCTTCCAGGATCACATGGGCATTGGTCCCCCCGATCCCAAAGGAGCTGACGCCCGCCCGTCGTGGGCCTCCCTCGGTGAGCCAGGGCTGCAAGCGCGTGGCGACCACAAAGGGGCTGTGGGCAAAGTCGATCTGGGGATTGGGCTGCTCATAATGCAGACTCGGCGGGATCTGGCGCTGCTGTAAGGCCAGGACTGTTTTGATAAAGCCAGCCACGCCCGAGGCGGCATCCAGATGTCCCACATTGGATTTCACCGACCCGATCTGGCAGTAGCCGCGCTTCTCCGTCTGAAAAGCAGCCGTGAGCGCCGCGATTTCAATTGGGTCGCCCATCACTGTCCCGGTCCCATGCGCCTCCACATAACTGATGCTTTCTGGCTCTACTTCCGCCATTCGTAACGCCGCTTGAATGACAGCGGTCTGACCCTGCGTGCTGGGAGCGGTATAACCAACCTTTTGATTGCCATCGTTATTCATGGCCGAGCCCCGAATAACCGCATAGATATGATCTCGATCTTTGACCGCCTCTTCAAGCCGCTTGAGCACGACCATTCCTGCTCCATCTCCAAAGACGGTTCCAACCGCCCGGGCATCAAAGCTGCGACAATGACCATCTGGTGAGTGAATCATGCCTTCTTGATAGAGATAACCAGACTTCTCCGGTAACGTCACGGTTACACCGCCAGCCAGTGCTATATCACTTGCACCTGCAAGTAATGATTGGCAGGCCAGGACAATTGTAACTAATGAGGTCGAGCAGGCGGTCTGCATCGTGACGCTGGGACCGCGCAAGTTCAACTTATATGAGAGTGCTGTGCTAAAAAATTCTCTATCGTTGAGCAACATGGTGCCAAATTGGTTAGCTCCTGTAAGTTTTTCGCCAAGGCGATACATCCACTCCAGGTTAGGGCTGGTACCAGAATAAACACCGATAAGCCCCTCATAGGTTCCCGGATCATATCCAGCATCTTCTAATGCTTCCCAGGCACACTCATGCAAAAGTCTGAATTGGGGGTCCATTATCTCTGCTTCTTTAGCGGCATAGTCGAAGAAGTTGGCATCAAAGTACTCTACTCCCCCAATAATGCCTTTTGCTTTCACATAGGCCGGGAGCTCAGCCACTTCTCTCGGGATCCCTACTTCTTCCAGTTCCTCGCTTGAAAACCAGGAAATGGTTTCGACTGCGTGGGCAATATTTTGCCAGAAAGCCTGCACGTTTGAAGCACCAGGAAAGCGCCCGGACATACCAATAACGGCGATATCTCTGGTTCGAACGCCAGAAGGCGCTAAGGGTGAGGCCGGTTGAGCTGAATGGGGGTGAGGAGGAGTGGTACTGGCAGCGGTTCCATCTTTTGTGTCGGTGGAGAGAGATAAATGGTTGGCTAATGCTCTTATTGAGGGGTAGGTGTAAAAAGAGACGAGAGGGATCTCCTGACCAAGTTTTTCAGAGAGCAATGAGCACAACTGTGAGATATCCAGCGAGGTCGCACCCAGATCAAAGAAGTTATCGCGGCTATCAATCTCTGTCAAACCAAAATGGGACTTCACAATCTCAGTGATGGTCTCGCTGAAGACGGTGGCAGAATGATCGCGAACCATAGCTGAGACTGTCTCCAGATAGGCTGTTTCCCTGTTAGACAGCCTTGTGGATGGTTCTTCTTTATTCTCCAGGATCGTGTCTGATCGGGTCATGACATCCCAGAAGATCTGGCGTTCAAAAGGATAGGTGGGCAAAGAGAGGCGGTGTCGTTGCTCATTCTGGGAAAAGGCCGTCCAGTCAATCTCCAGGCCTATCTCCCACAATCTGCCGACCACGGTCAGGAGATGAGCCTGTTCCCTGTCCTCATTGCCCAATATCATGAGGGATTCAGGAACAGAGCTGCGTATGTCCTCTCCCCTGCCCAGTACCAGGACAACACTTTCATGCTCCAGTAACGGTGGCATACTCTGAGAGACCGCTCGCATCTGCTGCACCCAATACCCTGGAGTAGCGATTTCTTTCGCCTGAGCCCATTCTCCAGTTACGCTGGAAAGTGTGGGAATGCGAGGCTCAGCAAATGAGACACGTTGTACTTCTCGCTCAAACTGAGCAAGCTCAACTTCGTTGACCATTTCACCGGGTCGGACCCGTCCCATGATCTGGCTATGTCGAATGACCATCTTCAAGGCATCCTCCAGCGTCAGGACACCGGCCAGACAGGCCGCGACATATTCGCCCAGACTATGGCCAAGCAGGCTGTGGGGACGAAGCCCCCAACTGATGAGCAGTTGGGCCAGCGCATATTCCACGCTAAAGAGCGCTGGCTGCGCCAGTTCGGTGTGCGTCAGCCGCTCCTGCATCTCTGCGCTCTCCTGAGCTGGATAGAGCACCGCTTTGAGCTCGGGCAGTCCATACGCCTCCGCCCGGGCAAAGCAGTCGTCCATCACCGCTCGAAAGACCGCTTCCTGCTCATAGAGCTCACGTCCCATATTCACGTACTGGCTTCCCTGACCGGGAAACAGGAACGCGATGGCGGGGGTCTTCTGTGCTCTTTTGCGCGGCTGCTCCGGCATGTGGAGCGCCTCATCCAGGGCTGCCATCGCCTCCGCCACTGACGAGCAGACCAGAGCCCGTCGATGGGAAAAATGGGCTCGTCCGACCTGGAGGGTGTGGGCCACATCGGCCAGTACCAGCTCGGGATGATCCTCCAGATGCTGTTTGAGCCGGATGATGACCTGGGGCAGTGCCGTCTCGGTTCTGGCGGAGAGTGGCAGGAGCTGCCAGGGACGACTGGGGCCAGAGACACTGAGGGCGGGAGCCTCTTCCAGGATCACATGGGCATTGGTCCCCCCGATTCCAAAGGAGCTGACACCTGCCCGGCGTGGTCCCCCCTCGGTGAGCCAGGACTGCAAGCGGGTGGCAACCACAAAGGGGCTGTGGGCAAAGTCGATGCGGGGATTGGGCTGTTCATAATGCAGACTGGGAGGGATCTGGCGCTGCTGCAAGGCCAGGACCGTTTTGATAAAGCCAGCCACGCCCGAGGCAGCATCCAGATGTCCGACATTGGATTTCACCGACCCGATCTGACAGTAGCCGCGCTTCTCCGTCTGATAGGCGGCCTTGAGCGCCTCGATCTCAATCGGGTCGCCCAGCACTGTCCCGGTCCCATGCGCCTCCACATAACTGATGCTTTCTGGCTCTACTTCCGCTACATGAAGTGCGGCCTTAATGACTGCGGTCTGGCCCTGCGTGCTGGGAGCGGTATAGCCAGCCTTTTGATTGCCATCGTTATTCATGGCTGAGCCCCGAATAACCGCATAGATATGATCTCGATCATTGACCGCCTCTTCAAGCCGCTTGAGCACGACCATTCCTGCTCCATCGCAGAAAACAGTTCCAGCTGCCTGAGCGTCAAAGGCTCGGCAATGACCATCTGGCGAATGAATCATACCCTCTTGATAGAGATACCCGGCTGAGGTTGGCATATTTATCGATACGCCACCTGCGATGGCAATATCAGTCTCTCCGCTTAATAGCGCCTGACAGGCCAGGTGAATTGCAACCAGGGAAGAGGAACAGGCCGTATTCATTGCCAGGCTCGGTCCACGCAGGTCTAATTTATATGAGATACGAGTGGTAAAATTATGATCGTTCAGGAGCATGGCTTGAAATAATTCAGCTGTTTCTTTTAAGCTTTGTAATGCAGTTGCGGACCAGAAGATATTGTTGCTTGCTCCAGCATAGAGTCCAATTAAAGCTTCATGCTGATAAGGCTGATAGCCTGCATCTTCTAATGCTTCCCACACGCATTCGTGGAGCAAACGATATTGTGGGTCCATCAACTGGGCTTCGCGGGGAGTATAATCGAAAAAGGCAGCGTCAAACTCTTTGACGCCACGCAAAAAGCCTCCTGCTTTCACGTAGCGTGGATTATTCATGAGTGCTTGATCGACGCCAGCCGCGCTTAACTCATCATCATTTAATGATCTAATGGACTCAATGCCATTGCGAATGTTCTCCCAAAACGCAGTCACGTCATCTGCACCGGGAAACTTCCCGCTCAGACCAATGACTGCGATTTCCAGACCTGTTGCATTCGTGTTATCACCACTCATGGATATTTTTTCCTCCACTGCTGCTTATTCCGCTCATGATCTTCTGCTATGCGCCTTTTTATTCCCTATCACTGGCATGGCAGGCCCACTTACAACATGCGAGAAACGGGAGTTCATTTGCGTTTTGTCCTCTCCAACCGATTTTTTAAACGTGATTTGCCTGCATCTAAGCGCTCCTCTCGATTCTCCTGAACGGAGACGGCTTCTGGCTTACCATTCTTATGATAGATAAAATCAGCTAGAGCCTGGATGGTGGAGAACGTAAACAGGTCTGGTACTGTCACATCAGTGCCAAGAGCAGCATTGATCATACTTGCAACCTGGATAATATCCAGTGATGAGGCTCCCAGATCAAACCAGTTGCTGTGCTGGTCTCTCGCGTCGATCTCGATAAATTTCGTCCAGATATCGTGGATGACGCGTTCAATCTCTACTACTGTTTCTATGGTTTGAAGGGGAGCGCCCAAAGATTGGACAGACGTTTGCTGCGCATAGAGTTGTGCCAATGCCCGATTCTCATCGAACTTCTGTGCGAGTTCTGCTCTGGTGGTCAGAATATAGGGGATTGAAAGAGGCAATGTTCTGAGAAATATGCTGGCCCCTTCTTCATTTGAGATGCCATATCCTGTCTGTTCCTCCAGACGCGCTTGATAATCAGCATGTGATACAGAGGCTTTTAGTAACGCATCTGAGACAACCGCCATCCCAGCATCTCGCCAGGTATCCCACCCGATCGATAGCCATCGCGTCGAACTCTGGCGACACTTATACTGCGCAAATGCATCCAGAAAACTGTTTGCACTCACATATCCAACCTGACCAATGGGTGCGACGACCGCCGATAAGGCAGAACAGAGAAGGACAAAATCTACGGCTACATCCTGTAGGAGCTCATCTAAGAGCAGTGTCCCCTGAACTTTTGCAGAGAGAATTCGTTGCTCCCAGGCTTGCGTTCTGCCCTGGATTAAGGCTCCATCTGCGACTCCAGCACAATGGATAACACCATTGATGCATTGAAAGTTAGACAAAACATCGGCGATAACTTTTTTCATCGCCTCTCGGTCGGCCACATCGGCCTGACGGATCAGTAGGGTTGAACCAGATTGTTCCAGAGCGATAAGTGTGCGAATGGTTTGAGACGTCTTGTCATCCTCAGCATGGGAGGCCAGCCATTCATCCCAGGTGCTCCTGTCTGGGAAATGGCTCCGAGAGATCAGGACAAGATTTGCCTGACTGGTCCTAGCCAGAGTGGCCGCAAATGTCAATCCTATCGCGCCAAGCCCGCCAGTAATCACATACGTTCCACGGGATTTGAGCAGAGAAGCGTCGTTTTCACCCGGTTGAAAGGGGCAAAATGTCTGTGTCCAGCGATACTTTCCACGTAAGGCGATGATACCTTCCACCCGACCATAAACAACTTCAGCAGCAAGCTGGTCCAGAAGTAATGCATCTTCCTGAGAGAGCGCAAGATCTATCATTGAGCAGGTGATGTTTTTGTATTCCTGGGGAATTATTTTATGTGGTCCTAAGAGCAGCGCCTGTTCGGGGCGCAGGTTCTCTGTCCCTATCACTTCAAAGATACTCTGCGAAAGAATCGTTATATGCGTAGAGCCAGCTTGCTTCCTTGCCACAGCCCGTGCCAGGGAAAGCAGGCCGCTATACCCACTGGTCTGCATGTGTACTGGACGATCCTCATGGGCAAAAGAATGTTCAAGGCCCCACCCATAAATGATCGTATCGATGGTGCCAGAGATATCATCAATAAGCCTCTGAAAATGCTCTTCTTGCTCGGGATCGATCGAAAAGAGATGCGCACTTGAAGCGAGCTGATTGGTATAGGCGCTTCCCTTTGTCACGGTAATGATCGTACATCCATCACCTTGTAAGCGCTCAGCCAGTGCGGCTGTAATGCCATCATCATCTTGAAAGAAAAGATAGGTGGCATGCGACCGTGGCTGCTGACTGTGTATCTGTTGTAGCTGTGGTTGCCGTTCCCAGGTTGGGAGATAAAAATAGGTCTTTTGTGTGGATGCATGGGTTATCGCTGCTGGTGAAGTTGGCCCCAAGCGACGTTCAGCCAGAAAGGCTGACTCTACAAGGGTCTCATCAAGCCAGAAGCGCTGGCGTTCAAAAGGATAGGTGGGGAGGGAGAGCCGCTGCCGCTGCTCTGATCGCAGGAGCTTGCTCCACTCCAGATCAACCCCAGCCTCCCACAATCTCCCAATCCCTTTGAGCAGACAGGCGGATTCCGGCTGCTGATCCTGAGGATGCCGCAGGAGACTGACGATGACGGACTCCCGTGTTGCTCGCTGGCTCTTACGGGCAAAGGTGCTCAGGGTCGTGCCTGGTCCCACTTCGATCAGGATCGTGTCTTCGTTCTCGAAGAGCTGATCGATGCCCTGCCCAAAGCGGACGGTCTGACGCACGTGCTGCACCCAATAGCGAACTGAGGTGGCCTCCTGCGCCTGCATCCAGCCTCCCGTCAGATTGGAGAGATAGGGTAGACGCGGCTCGGACAGCGTGACCTGGCGCACCTCCTGTTCAAAGGAGGCCAGGATCGGTTCCATCAAGACGGAATGGAAGGCATGCGAGGTCTGCAAGCGCCGGAAGCGCCGCCCATCCTGCTGCAAGCGCTCTTCAAGAGCCTCGATCTCCGACGCTGATCCCGCCACCACGCACAACGCAGGCGCATTGCTAGCCGCCAGGCTGAGCTGGCCCTGAAGATACGGTTGAAGCTCCCCTTCGGAGAGGCTGACGCTGACCATCACCCCGGGTTGCGCCTGTCCCATCAGGTGACCGCGCCGGATCACCAGTCGCAGGGCATCCTCCAGCGTCAGGACGCCGGCCAGACAGGCCGCGACATATTCGCCCAGACTATGGCCAAGCAGGCTGTGGGGACGAAGCCCCCAACTGCTCATCAGTTGGGCCAGCGCATATTCCACGCTAAAGAGCGCTGGCTGCGCCAGTTCGGTGCGCGTCAGCCGCTCCTGAGCCTCCAGGCTCTCCTGCGCTGGATAGAGCACCGCTTTGAGCTCAGGCAGCCCATACGCCTCCGCCCGGACAAAGCAGTCGTCCATCACCGCTCGAAAGACCGCTTCCTGCTCATAGAGCTCGCGTCCCATGTTCACATACTGGCTTCCCTGGCCGGGAAACAGGAAGGCGATGGTGGGGGTCTTCTGTGGTCTTTTGCGCGGCTGCTCTGGCGTGTGGAGCGCCTCATCCAGGGCTGCCATCGCCTCCGCCACTGATGAGCAGACCAGAGCCCGTCGGTGGGAAAAATGGGCTCGCCCCACCTGGAGGGTATGGGCCACATCGGCCAGTACCAGTTCGGGATGAGTCTCCAGATGCTGTTTGAGCCGGGTGATGACCTGGGGCAGTGCGGTCTCTGTCCTGGCCGAGAGCGGCAGGAGCTGCCAGGGACGACTGGGGCCGGAGGCGCTACGTGGCGGAGCCTCTTCCAGGATCACATGGGCATTGGTTCCTCCGATCCCAAAGGAGCTGACGCCCGCCCGCCGTGGTCCCCCTTCGGTCAGCCAGGGCTGCAAGCGGGTGGCGACCACAAAAGGGCTGTGAGCAAAGTCGATCTGAGGATTGGGCTGCTCATAATGGAGACTGGGCGGGATCTGTTGCTGCTGCAAGGCCAGGACCGTTTTGATAAAGCCAGCCACGCCCGAGGCGGCATCCAGATGTCCCACATTGGATTTCACCGACCCGATCTGGCAGTAGCCACGCTTCTCCGTCTGAAAAGCAGCCGTAAGTGCCGCGATTTCAATCGGGTCGCCCAGCACCGTCCCGGTCCCATGCGCCTCCACATAGCTGATACTTTCTGGCTCAACCATACTCATGCGATGTGCCGCCCGAATCACATCTGTCTGCCCCTCAATACTTGGAGCAGTAAAACCTATTTTTCGATTCCCATCATTATTGATGGCCGAGCCTCGGATGACCGCATAGATGTGATCGCCATCAGCAAGTGCTCGCTTCAACGACTTGACAACCACAACACCAACACCTTCACCGGGCACAGTACCAGTAGCATGCTCATCAAACGCCCGACAGTGACCATCTGGAGAGAGAATCATCCCCTCTTGATAGAGATAACCGGCAGGACTGGGAACCGGCACTGAGACGCCTCCGGCAATGGCCATACTGCATTCCCCGGTAAGGATTGATCGACAGGCCAGATGGATAGCAACCAATGATGTTGAACAGGCAGAATCAACCGTGACTCCTGGCCCGTTCAGGTTCAACTTATAGGCAACCTGCGCATTCATAAAATCTTTGTCGGTATAGGACAGGGCCGCAAATTGCTCGCCTGCGCTACTGCTGCGACTTAATAGAGAGATTCCTTGCCAGTACACATTGGCAGAGGCCCCGGCAAACAGACCCACACTGCCATTTTTCCCTTCGGGATTATATCCAGCATCTTCTAGCGCTTCCCAGACACATTCATGAAATAAGCGCATCTGGGGGTCCATCACTTCAACTTCTCTTTGCGAATAGCCAAAGAAGGCGGCGTCAAAATACTCAGGCTGCTGAATAACGCCTTTTGCCGCGACAAAGTTGGGGTCCTTTAGTAAGTCAGGCTGCATTTTCCAGATGGGCAGGGTCTCTGGTGAAAAAAAGGTAATCGATTCAATCCCCTGGCTCAGGTTGTGCCAGAATTCTTGCACATTTTGAGCGCCAGGAAAGCGGCCAGCAATCCCAATCACGGCAACCTGCATTTCAGGCGGAAGTGTTTTCTTACGTTCGCTCACCTTACTCTGCCTCCGCTAATTGGGTAAGTGCATCCATCATGGAATACATTTCTTCTGGCTCAGCCTCTTCTTCGGAGAGGTCAGTCTCCTGATGATCATCATGCATCTGTTGCATATGCTCAACAAAACTGACAATGGTGGGATATTGAAAATAGCTCATGATTGGAATCTGTTTCTTGAAGGTTTCTTGAACTTTCGTATGTAAGGCAATAACGCTAAAGGAGTTTCCTCCAAGATCAAAAAATCGATCATGAATACCTATTTTGTCTTCTGGCAGCTTGAGGATATGCGCCCAGATCTCTACTAACTGTCGCTCTAGCTGGTTGCGAGGCGCAAGATAGCCGATGCTGACCGGAATGACGTCCCTGGGATCAGGCAGGAGCGCTTTGTGGATTTTTCCATGTTCCGTTAATGGCAGCTCGCTGATAGGCACAATAAAGGCTGGCACCATATAGGCTGGCAGATACTGTCTTACATACTCTTTCAATTTTAGAGCCAGTTCGCTCTGATCACCGGGTGTTCCTCCAACCACAATGTATGCGCAGAGGGCATGCTCACCGTCAGTATCTTCAACGGGCAGAACAATGGTGTTAGCGATGCCAGCAAACTTCATAATCTGAGCTTCGATCTCGCCAATCTCGATCCGAAAACCTCGAATCTTAACCTGCTGATCAGCTCTCCCGATAAACTCTATCTCTCCATTATTTCTTAACCTGCCCAGGTCACCCGTACGATACATACTTTTCCCGGGATGAAAGGGATCAGGGATAAAGCGCTGCTGCGTGAGTTCAGGTTTATGCAAATAGCCCCGCGCCACTCCTTCACCTCCCACAAAGAGCTCGCCAGGCACTCCGTTCGGGACCGGGTTCAATCTGGCGTCCAGGATAGAGACTGAGGTGGTCGGGATTGGACGGCCAATGGTGCTCACGTCCAGTTGAATATCTTCCCGGGTGATCTCTTTATACGTGACATGGACCGTTGTCTCTGTAATTCCATACATATTAATGAGCTGTATCTGTGGATAGCGCTGCGACCATGAAGCCAATCGCCCAGGCTTCAATGCCTCGCCCCCAAAAATGACATAGCGCAAGGCAAGCGTAGGTTGATCATCTTTGCTCTCTTCTTCAGCCAGGCGGAAAAAGGCTCCCGGCGTCTGGTTGAGGATGGTTACACGTTCTTGTTTTAATAAGGCAAGGTAGGAAGACATATCTACAGTCATTGTGCGTGGAATCACAATCAGTCGTCCACCATTGAACAGGGCTCCATACATCTCCCAGACAGAAAAATCAAAACAAAACGAGTGAAACATTGTCCATGTATCATGTTCGTTAAACGCAAAAGGAAATTGCTCATTACGAAATAATCGTGCGACCTGCTGGTGCTCTATCATCACACCTTTGGGCTGGCCGGTCGTTCCCGATGTATAAATAATATAGGCCAGGCTGCGCTCGTTGTGGATCGGCTCAAGGTTGGTATCATCTACGCCTTGATAGAGGTGCCTGTCATCCAATAGCAACCGATCAAGAGAAGCCGGGAGCTGATCGATCAGTGATGCTTGCGTAAGAACACTCTGTACCTGACTATCCTCAACCATATAGGCCACCCGATCCGGCGGATAGATCGGGTCAAGTGGCAGATACGCTGCTCCTGCCTTTAAAACGGCGAGCATACCGATGACCATCTCCAGCGATCGTTCCGCATAGATGCCAATAATCGCATCGGGTTGGATGCCCCTGGCCCTGAGGACTCGTGCCAGTCGATTGGCCTGGCTATTCAATTCGGCATAGGTTACACGCTCATGGCCGAATTGCAGCGCAATATTGGTGGGAAATAATGCGACCGCTTCCTCAAAGAGCTGCGTTACTGTCGCCTGAGCGGGAAAAGCTACGGCTGTTCTATCTAATGGAGCCAGCCAGCTATGGCACTCATCAGGCTTAGCGATGGCGAGATCCATCACCGATCCATCATCTTTATGCGCAATCATCTCGCCCAGTAGATAGATAAAGCGCTGAGCAAGCCGGGTAATCGTCTGTTTTTCATACAGGGCGCTATCATAGCTGACAGCGATGGACAGATTTTCGTCTACAGCACGAAAAGAAAAGGTGAGGGCGGGGGCCGTCTTATAAAAGAATTGCTGGATATGAATATCTTCAAGTAGGACCACAATATCAAATAAAGGAAAGGTGCTTATCGCAGCCTTAGAACCTAGCTGAGCAGCCAGCATTTCAACAGGATAGTTCTGATGGGCCACCCCTTCGAGATGTTGCGCTTTCACATACATGAGCAATTGTTTGAATGTCATAGACTCTTGTAACTGGAGCCGAAGAGGGATCACCAGATTGAGCAAGTCAGCCACAGGGGCTTCATTTAAGACTGGAGCGCCAAGCACGAGATCCAGATGAGAGGTATATTTACTTACAAGCACTGCCAGACATCCACACAGCAGGATATAGAGATTATTTTTGGAACCATTCGCCAGACGATGACAGGAGTGAGCCAGGGGCTGCGGAAGCGTAAAAAGGTCGCATACAATCATCTGGTCCTTCCGCACGTCAACGGGAAAATCATATGGAATGTACCCTCGCTGAACATCATCGGAGAGCTTCTTTAGCCAGTATTCGCGCTCAACAACGCGTTGATTTCCTGCAATAAGTAAATCCTCGGAAAGTGGTCGATCCATGTCGAGCCATTCCTTTCTCCATGTAAATGACTATCTTAACCAGCAGTCGTATCAGAATAACAAGCATACTGCCTTTTACTCTTCTCCAATGTGTTCAACTGTTCTCCCTATTACAGCCTGAAAGCTGCCGACATTACCACCAGATCATTTATTACGCACTCCAGAGCAGTATAAGGTTCAGCAGTTAAAAACTAGTTCAAGGATGTTGTTACACTCCGTTTTAACATGGGGATGGGAAGAAGGGCCGCCTCCGACAAAGGGAAGGGCCCGGGGCGCACCTCTGCAAAGAGACCCTGGAGTATGAATACCAGCACTGCAATGGTGCGCCCTTACAATCCTGGCTAAAAAGCGAATTCTTCATTTGCCAGGCTACGCGTATCCTTTTCCAGGATCTGAAAGCTATGAGCCATGTTGATTGCCCCCAATTGTATATCAGGGGTGGTCAGCACTTCCTCCAGCATCGCTTTGTACCGGGAGGCCATTTTCTCAATGGTCTCTCGCTTAAAGAGAGCAGTGGCATATTCGAAGTTCATCACAACATTCTCATCAATCTCGACTGCGCTTAAGAGGAGATCAAATTGTGCCCGGCGCGGCAAAAACTCATACAGCTCAATCTGTAGATCTCTGATGCTCAAGCGCTCTGTGTTCATATTTTGCAGCACAAACACAACACTGAACAATGGATTGGCTGATACGCTCCCCTGTAAGCCAAGCTTGGCAATCAGCTCTTCATACTGATACTGCTCATGCTCAAATGCCTCGAGGGCCAGCTGTTGTACTTCACGGACATAGTCAGCAAAGGTTTTGCTCTCGTCCGGGAATGTGCGCATGGGCAACATGTTGACAAACATTCCGATGATATCCTGCAAATCAGGATGCGTACGACCGGCGACAGGAGAGCCAATAACGATATCATTCTGACCCGAATATTTGAATAGCACGATGGCAAATACGCTCAGTAAGTACATATAGATGGTGGAGTCGTTGGCTGCGGCCACCTGTTTGAGCTGTTCAGTAAGCGCTCTTCCCAGGTCAAACTTGACACTATCGCCAGCAAAACTATGGATAGCGGGTCGAGGATAATCGGTTGCCAGTTGTAAGGTTGGTATATGATCGGCAAATTTCTGGTACCAGTACGCCTCCTGTTTCGCGACAAGGGCTCTGGCCTGTTCGCTATATTGCCATTCTGCATAATCTTTGTAGTGCAGTTTCAGCGCTGGCAGTGTATTGCCCTGATACAAAGCAATAAAATCACGCACCAGGGTATCATAGGAGACCCCATCGGTAATGATATGGTGAATATCGAAGATCAGAATATGTCTCTTCGGGCCAATTTTGAGCAGCCCTACGCGTAAGAGCGGAGCTGTACGTAGATCAAACGGTGCCACAAACTGAGTCACGATTGTACGTGCGGCTTCTTCTGTTGTCTCCTGATACAGCAGCGTAAATGGAATGGATGGATGGATAGTCTGGACAGGTTCGCCATCCTGGATATCAAACGAGGTCCGAAAGCTCTCATGTCGCTCAAGCAAGTGCTGAAATACCTCTTCAAACCGCACGATATCCAATTCGCCTTCCAGCGTATACGCCATAACATCGTTATAAGCAGTGCTCTCAGGATACAATTGCTGCAAGATGTATAAGCGTTTCTGCCCGGAAGAGAGTCGATACTGTGCGCTGGTTGGGGCGAGAGGGATTGAATAGAGTTTATGCTGTTGCGCATTCTGCACATAATCAGCGAGCCCGGCAATCGTAGGTGTCAGGAAGAGCTGCGAAATTGAGACATCAACATGAAGGTCTTTATGGATTTTCGATACAACGGTTACTCCTTTTAATGAGTCGCCGCTCAAATCAAAGAAATCATCCATAATCCCTATCTGCTCGACGCGAAAGACGGTTGACCAGATCCTGGCAAGCGCCTTTTCGACCTCATTCTCTGGAGCAACATACGGCGTTGGCAGATGGGGCCGTGGGTGAAGCTGTACTGTGCTCGGGTCGTCTTCATCGCTGTGTACAGATTGTAGCTTTACCCATTGATCGATGCGCAGGTCTAACTGCCCTGGAGAATGAATGATCTGCCGCTCTTCGCTGGCTAAAACACGTTCAAAGGCTTCGATGCCTTCCTCCGGGCTCATGGAAAGTTGGTGAACCGATTTTCCGATGACGCTGTGTGTCTCATCTTCCTCCCAATACTTCCAGTCGCTCCAGTTGACAACCCGCCATGGAAGATACGATTGTTGAGCCTGTTGATGCACAAAGATATCCATGAATACATTCGCTGCTGTGTACGCTGCATAGCCTAAGCCTCCAAGAACAGAGGCGATAGAGGACATCAGCAGACAAAAATCTACCTGTTTATCGCTAAGGAGCTCTTGCAATACCAGCACGCCAAATACTTTGGCCTGGAATTGCTTGTCCCCATCGCTGGCCTCCAATTCGGTGAGCAACTTAAATGTCTCATCTCCAAGCAGGCCTGCTCCATGAATGACACCATTGAGCGCTCCAAATCGCTGCTCAGTCCGCTCAATAGCTTCTGCCATTTTTTGCCTGTCGGCGACATCGGCCTGACAGACCAGGACTTCAGCGCCTCGTTCCTCGAGCTCCTGCACAAATTGAATACGTTTGGCAATGTCTGACCCATCGTCAGTGAGCAATTGTGCCCACTGCTGACGCTCGGGAAAAGCACTTCTGGCGACCAGGACGATTTTCGCCTGAAATGCGCTGGCAAGATGGCGCGCCAGGATCTTACCAATCCCACCAAAGCCACCGGTGATCAGGTATACCCCTCCCTGACGCAACTGGATGGCTTCAGGGGCTGGCTTTTCAAGCTTGAGAGGTTGGTAATCGCGCACCCAACGCTGCCCTCCCCGGTAGGCAATGATGCTTTCTGGTGCAGATGACTGTAGTTCCAGCAGCAGTTGTTTGTAGAGCTTGTGTGTTTGAGGGCCATGATGTGCTGGGAGCGTAATGTCGATGACGGAACTGGTAATCGAAGGCATTTCCTGAGCGATCACCAGGCTGGGGCCAAGCAGCGTTGCATGGGCGGGGACAAGCTGTTCAGTCCCAATGACGTGTTGGGTCCCATGAGTGATCACACGGATATCCACTGCGATGGCTCGTCCAATGACTGCCTGCAACATGAATACGAAACTATAGAAGCCTGCGCTCAGCTCTGCATGAATAGCATCTGCCATCAACCTCTCTCTGGAAAGACTGGCGCAGTGCACAATTCTGGTGGGGAAGAGTTGTTGCGCGTGTAGTTCTTCTATGAGCCGCTGATAGTGTTTCCGATCGGTCAGGTTGATGCGATAGGTGTCATTGCTCACGCGCTCAAAACTCTTTCCATGTTCAACGGTGATAACCGACGTGAGATCAGTACGGAGCTCTTTCACGAGAAAGGCAGCGACACCAGTATCGTCCATAAAGACCAGGTAGGTCTGCCCTGTCGCTACGGCTGCCGCTGGCTGCAACACATCCGAGCGCCAACGGGGCACATAGAACCATTCACTACAATCAGGATGTTTGCGAATATCATCAATGCGTTGTGCTCTGGCGGCAAGGTGTTGCCCAAGTGCAAAAGGATTCTCATTGCGCCTGTAACTGATCCGTTCAAAGGCATAGGTGGGAAGAGGAATGCGCTGGCGCTGCTCCTGTTCATAGAACGCCGACCAATCAATGGAGATGCCATACATCCACAATGCTGCGATTTTTTCTAGAAGGAACTGGCTATCTGCTGCGGGATAGCCCTCTGGTCTCAGCGTATTTTGAATGCGTTGCGGCTGACCTTCCGCAAAGAAGCGTTGGAGCAGAACACTTAAATCTCGTCCTGGCCCAACTTCAACAAAGATACGCCGGTCATCCTTCAAGAGCTCTTGTATTCCATTGGCAAAACGAATCGTATCCTTCATATGGTTGACCCAGTAGTGAGGGTCCTGACATTGCTCTGCCGTAATCCATGTGCCTGTGAGCCCGGAGATGAACGGCGCATAGGGAGGATGCAGGGTCATACGCTGCAACTGCGCTTCAAACTGATGGACGACGCCCTCTAATTGTGCCGAGTGCGCCGCGATCGTGCTGGCAACGCGGATACTTAACAGGCGTTTTGTACGCAGGAACCGATCTAAATCGGTCACGGCCTGAGGGGTGCCAGCGACAATGCACGATGCTCCATTATCAATCGCAATGGTGAGCGTCTTGACTTCGCTGGCGCTATTCTGTTCATGGAGCGCCTGTATCTCTTGGAGGAGCGTGTGCATGTGTGCCTCAGGGACGGGCACGCTTAACATAGCTCCTTCAGGAAGGCCACTCATCAGCTTTCCACGGGTAGCAACCAGGCGCAATGCATCCTGTAAGGAGAAAACGCCTGCCAGACAGGCGGCGACATATTCCCCAAAGCTATAGCCAATCATCGCCGATGGCTGTATGCCCCAATGCATTAGCAGTTGAGCCAGTGCGTATTCCAGACAGAAGATAATGGGCTGGCTATACTCCATGCTTGCCATGGCCTGCTTGCACTGCGCACTATCGGCATCAGCGCCAGGATAGAGAATAGGCTTGACATCAATTCCTGCGTCAGTCCGCAAGATATCAAAACAGGTCTCTAACTCATGGCGGAAAAATGCTTCTTGCTCGTATAGTTCACGCCCCATCGCCACGTAGTGGGCTCCGTTGCCTGGAAACAGAAAGACTATCGAGTGCTTCCCATTGGTCGATAGATCGCTACGAAGCTGAGGTGATCGCGAGGAGAAGAGATCAATGGCCTCTTGCTGCGTTCGACAGACGAGCCCACGGCGATATTCAAAGCCCTGACGGCCAACTTGTAGCGTATAGGCGACATCGGCCAGACTCTTTTCAGGGTGCTTCCGCAGATCTTCTACCAGGTTATCGGTCATGCGCTCCAGGGACTCCTGGCTCTTTGCTGAGAGCAGCAGTAGCTTCCAATCACGCTCTCGGCTCGAAGGTTCCTGAACGGGCGCTTCCTCTAGAATGACATGGGCATTCGTGCCCCCGATCCCAAAGGAGCTGACGCCTGCACGTAAAGGGTAGCGCTCATTCTGCCATGGCTGCACTGTGGTATTGACGTAAAATGGATTATGCGCAAAGTCAATCTGTGGATTGGGCGTCTCAAAATGCAGGCTTGGTGGAATCAACCTGTGCTTCAGGCTGAGCACCGTCTTGATAAAGCCTGCCACGCCCGAGGCGGCATTTAAATGTCCAACGTTGGTCTTTACCGATCCCAGTGGCCGCGATTGGGGCTCACATGTCGCAAAAACCTTCTTTAAGGCGGCCATTTCGATCACATCACCAAGTTGCGTGGCTGTACCATGGGTCTCAATATAGCCTATGCTCTCGGGCTCAACGCGTGCTTTCTGAAGCGCTGCCGTGATGACTTCAAATTGACCTTCCACGCTTGGTGCAGTATAGCCAACCTTGCGATGGCCGTCATTGTTAATCGCCGCACCTTTAATAACTGCATGCACTGTATCGCCATCGCGCAATGCCTGTGTCAGTGGCTTTAAGACCACTACGCCAACGCCATCGCCAAAGACCATCCCGGTTGCGTTGGCATCAAAGGCCCGGCAATAACCATCCTCAGAGAAGAGCATCCCTTCCTGATAGATATAGCCTGTCTTTTCGGGCAGGGCAAGCGTAATACCGCCAGCAAGCGCCATGTCACACTGACCCGAGGCGAGCGCGTTACAGGCGGCATCTACGGCCACCAATGACGTTGAACACCCACTGAAGAGATTGACGCTGGGACCATTCAGATTCAATTTGTAGGAGATCTGTGTGCTCAGTGAGTCTTTATCGTTCAATAATGAGGTGAGAAATTGATCGGAGGGTTCATTCTCCTCTCCCAGTAAGGATTGTACTTGCCAGTAGAGGTTTGGCGAGGCCCCTGCAAAAACTCCGACTTTCCCTTTATAGTCGTTGATGCTATATCCGGCGTGCTCAATTGCGCTCCAGGCACATTCGTGGAAGACGCGCAATTGCGGGTCCATGAGTAAGGCATCACGATGTGTATAATCAAAGAAGGCGGCATCAAAATATTCAGTCCCCTCAAGATAGCCTTTGGCTTTACGGTAATTGGGCTGGTGAAGATCCTCTACTGGAATGCCTGCTTCCTGTAGCTCTTCATCGGTAAAGAAACGTATCGATCCGACGCCATCAACCAGATTGTGCCAGAACTCGTCGATTGTGGCTGCACCCGGGAATCGACCAGCCATACCGATGACGGCGACGCCTTCGTGATATCCTGGTGTGCCGATCACGTCTGACCTTTGTTCTGGCTGCTCAGTCTCGCTCTCCTGCGCTGGTCTCTCCTGTTCGCTCAAGGCTACGGCCAGTTGGGCAATCGTAGGATTGTTGAACATGACGTCGATTGGCACGTGATACTGAAGAAAATTCACCAGCTTTGTATGGATCTGGATGATATCCAGGGAGGTGGCTCCCAACTCAAAAAAGTTTTTATGCCGATCCACCTCTTGCACACGGTAAAAATCGAGCCAGAGATCGACGATGATCTGCTCAAATTGTTCCTGGCTGTTTGAGGACTGTGCGAGCTGGAGCAGTGAACGGCGCTGTGAGGCTGAGGGACTGGCTATCTGGACGTTCGGCTGGGGCTCTAATGCCTTCAGGTGTATCCACTGCTCAATACGGGTATGCAGATCACCCGATGAGACAACAATCTGGTCGATGTTTTCCAGAGAGAGAATACATTGGAAGGTTTTGATGGCCTCTTCATTGGTCATTTCAAGCACATCCAGGGAGCTCTGCGCGATCCGCTTCTGCATCTTCGGCCCTGTGTAGAGCCAATCTCCCCAGTTAACGACGAGCCAGCGCGTGGTGGTGGTCCCGGCATATTGCGCCACAAATCCATCCAGATACAGGTTGGCAGCGGCATAGGCAACAAAGCCAAGCCCGCCTAAAATGGGCGATAAGGAGGAGACGAGTACGCAGAAGTCAAGATGACGATGCGCCAGCACCTTTTCCAGTACCTTCACTCCTTGCATTTTTGGACGAAATTGTTCTTCACATTCTTCTCGTCCAATCGAAATGATGGGGCAGAGTGCGGAGTGGACGCGCAAGATTCCTGCGGCGTGGATAAGACCATGGATGCTGCCGAAGGTTGCCTCAATCTGCTCTAGTGCCTGAGACATCTTTTCTTCATCCGCAACATCGGCTGCGATGACCAGTACCCGGGCCCCCTGTGCTTCCAGTTCTTGAATCTGGCGGATTCTAAAGCTGACGCGATCTTCCTCATCGTGGGTCTCCAGCCAGGTCTGTCTCTCATCAATGGGGGGAAGCCCTTCGCGACTGATTAAGGCAATGCGAGCCCGGACTGCACGTGCCAGATACGTCGCCAGCTTTATGCCGACTCCGCCTAAGCCACCGGTGATGACATAGACGCCTTCTTCACGCAGAGGTGGGACCGCCTGATCTGGTGCAAGGGCAAGGGCGGGGCGCACTTGTTCCGCTGGAAGGGGCTCATAGGTACGCACCAACCGTTGGGGGCCGCGATAGACAACTTCAGTCTCGCTGATTTCCTGGGAGGTCTCCGCGACTAAAGCAGTCAGGATCTGTGGCTCGATGGACGTATCGAGAGGAAAGTCAATACAGCGGCACTTTACATTTGTATGCTCCTGAGGAATGACTTTGAGGGGTGCCAGCAACGTTGATTTGACGGCGACAGTCGTTTCGGTGGCGTTCACTTGATAGATCTGATTGCTCAGGACATTGAGTTCAACTCTGAGCCTTACGTCCTGCCGCGCAAGCGCTCTGGTGAGATGCAGGAGTGCGTACAACCCCAGATCTAACAATCGCTCTTCTGCCACAGGCTGTGATGTCGCCGTCCATAGATGGACGATGCGCAAAAGAGGGGGATGTGTCCGCACAACCTTGCTGAAGACGCGATCATAATCCTCCTGCCGGGTAGCACAGATAACAAATTCGTTGGAGCTCACTTCTGCAAAGGCCGCTCCCTGGCGGACGATGATCACGTGGTGGCCCGATCTATGCAGGTGCTCGACAAATTGTTCCCCGACCTGCTCATGGTCCATCAGCACAACCCAGGTGGCTGGAGAGAGGGTTGCTGCACTTCGCGCTCCTTCGCGCCATGCTGGTGTATAAAACCATTCAGCCATATTGGGTCGCTTCTCGATCTGACCACTCTGATGCTGAACCTTCTGTCGAGGAGGATCGATCCAGAAACGTTGTTTCTCAAATGGGTAGGTTGGCAAGGGCAGACGAGAGCGCTTTTCACCTTGATAGAGCTGTTGCCAATTGATCGCGGTCCCCATGGTCCACAGAGATGCCAGGAGGTTCAGAAAAGAGGTTTCAGCCATGGCTGCGGTATCCTGCTCCCGCAAAAACAGGGGGATGACCGCATCGTCATTTCTCTGCTGACTATCACTCTCTGGCCCATCTTTTTCGCCAATCTGAATGATCACCGCATTGGGCCAATGACTGCCTGTCTGAGGGTGTACCAGGGGCATTTGATGGAGGAGACGGGCCCAGAAGGATGCACTCAGCACATCATGATCAGCCAGTACGGTGCCCGTTGTCTCTGACAGAATGGGGAGCGAGGGCCGGGTCAGGGGCGTCTCATAGACAATGCTGTCAAAACGTTGTTTCAGCAAGCTATTGGCTGGATCAGCGGACAGTTGAGCACTGGCGATGCCCCATCGTAGTGCATGCTCTACGGTGAACACACCTGCAAGGCAGGCGGCGACGATATGAGAGAGCCCCGTCGCCAGAAGGGCAACTGGCTTCACTCCACACGTTATCAACATCCTGACGCAGATATACTCACAGGTAAATTGGGAGACGAAGCTCTGGATTGGATCGGCTAAAGAGTGAGTGCTCTCTCCGGCATCCACGCGCATACGTTTTCCAGTCAGCGATGTGCTCACAGCAAAACACTGCTCTATCTCCTCGCGCAAGGCCAGGCTGCTCTCGTACAGTCCCTGTAAGACCGTGGCATACTGGATCGTCCCGGCTCCCACATGGAATAACACATCTGGCTGCTCTTTGCCATGTCTGGCACTGCCTGTCTGCAAAACGGCGTCGCCGAGCTGACCCGTCAAGGCGGCAACGGCCTCTTCGACGTTTGCACACACGATGGCCTGGCGATAGGGAAATTGCTCGCGTCCAACATGCAATGTATAGGCAACGTCAGCCAGCGAGATCATTGGGTTCGCCTGTAGATGCTGGACAAGATTCTGGTTCATCACCTTCAGAGCCGCTGGAGTCCGGGCCGAGATGGTCAGGACGCGCTGCTTCTGCTCAGGTGTACTCCGGGCTGGTATTGGGGCCTCTTCCAATATGACATGGACGTTTGTACCACCATAGCCAAAGGCGCTGACTCCGGCCCGACGAGGTGTGAGACTATCCCATTCCATGAGCTCTGTATTCACATAGAATGGGCTATCGATCAGATCAATTTCAGGATTAGGGCGATCAAAATGTAAGCTTGGTGGAATCTGTTGATGCTGCAAGGCCAGGACTGTTTTTATCAGGCCCGCCACACCTGCTGCGGTATCCAGATGACCAACATTACTTTTGACTGAACCAATAGCACAATAGCCTCTCTTCCTGGTCTGGAAGGCCCTCTTCAGTGCGCTAAACTCAATGGTATCGCCCAATGGCGTTGCGGTTCCATGTGTTTCAATGTATGAGATCGTATCGGGCTCGACCTCTGCCAGACTCTGGGCTGCGGTAATAACCTCTGACTGCCCTTCGAGGCTTGGCGCGGTATAGCCAACTTTTCGTGACCCATCATTGTTGACTGCCGAGCCTTTAATGATGGCATAAATGTAATCGCCATCCTGTTCAGCATCTTCAAGGCGCTTTAAGGCAACGATCCCGGCTCCATCGCTAAAAACTGCGCCTCTGGCATCGGCGTCAAATGGTCTTACCCGACCATCTGGCGAAGAAGTCATGCCGACTTCATACAGATATCCTTTTTTCTTCGGGTAGGAGATCGAGACACCTCCCGCCAGGGAGAGATCACACTCACCGGTCAGTAAGGATCGGCAGGCCAGATGGATGCCTAAGAGGGATGTGGAACAGGCGGTATATAAGGTGAGGCTTGGTCCTTTCAGACCTAATTTGTAGGAGGTCAATGTGCTGAGCGCATCTTTATAGCTCAAGGTGGCCGCCTCGGCAAAGGCAGCTCCCTGTGCCCCCTGGCCGAGCGGCGTATGCTCCATCCATTGGAAATTTGTGGCAGCACCAGCAAACAGGCCGATTTTTCCCTGATAGCTCTGGGGGGCGTAGCCAGCATTTTCAAGCGCTTCCCAGGCACATTCCTGCAAAATACGAATCTGTGGATCGATCATCTCGGCTTCACGGACTGAGTAGTTAAAGAATGCGGCATCAAAATACTCGACGTCCTCAATGAAGCCTCTGGCTTTGACGTAGTTTGCTCGCTGTAAGGTTGCTTCATCAATACCCTGTTCGCGTAGCTCATCATCAGTAAAGTGGGCGATAGATTCGACGCCCTGTGCGAGATTTTCCCAGAATCGTGCTAATGTGTTGGCACCCGGAAATTTTCCGGCCATGCCAATAATGGCTATCTCTAATCCAGTACGCTCTATCTCTTGAGTTGCCATATCGTTATCCGTCATTGGTCTTACCTTTCATTCATGCCGTGGCGTGATCATGCATGCTCTCTCTTCTGAAGCAATCTATGATCTCGATGTTAGATCGTCTTTTTCTTCATTTTTGCGGAGGCACTTTTCAGCAATGATTTCGCCTTCTGCAATTCGCCGTTCTCTGCAGCTGTACCAGAACCTGTGGCGATACCAGAACTGGTAGTCGTCGCTTGATCTGGTGGACTATTTAATTCAGCACGCATATATTTAGCCAGTGCGGAAATTGTTGGATGTTCGTAGAGCGAGACCAGGGGAAGTTGGACGTGAAAGCGGTCTTTAATCATGGCATTGACTTGCAATAGATCCAGGGAGCCAGCACCAAGGTCAAAGAAATTCTCATGCAGGCCAATCTCCTTGATTCCGAGATGCTGCCTCCAGAGAAGCGCTAATTCTAGCTCAAGGTCATTGGCTGATTGGGCCAGGCGTGTAAAGGATGCGGAGAGATCAGCCTGGATCGTTGCACTTTGGGGCGTCAGCCTCAAGATATTTTCCAGGCGTTTCCGGGCTTTATCCGCTCTTTTTACCAGATCTTGTGGTGAGACGATAATCTGCGAGTTGCGCCCCTCGAGAATCCGCTGGAACGCTTCCGTTCCTTCGGCATTTGTCACGCCATCTGCCAGCATCTCTTCCGCGGACAGCGCTAATTTCTCAGCCCAATAGGCGGCTGAATCCAGGGACATGCCAACTTCCTGCCAATCGGTCCAGTTAATGGAGGTCCAGAATGTCTTGCCTTGCCTTCTACGATAATGAGCATAGGCATCTAAAAATTCATTGGCGGCATTGTAGCCGCTCTGGCCAATTTTCTGTTGATAGATAATATTGCCAATGGACGAGCAGAGGACAAAGAAATCAAGCTCCTGCTGGTTCAGCAGACGGTCCAGGAGCAAGGTCCCCTGCACTTTTGGTGCAAGAATCTCTGCGGTAGCTGCATCGGATCTCATTTGTATAATGCCCGCATAATCGGCGATGCCAGCCGCATGGACAACGCCGTTAATCAGACCATAGCTCTGTTCCACTCTACGAATAAGTGAGGCCATCTGCTCTTCGTTCGCACTATCAGCCGAAAATACAGCTATACGTGCCCCACGTTTCTCAAGCGCAAGAAGAGCAAGAATCATCCGGCTTGTTCTGTCCTCATGCCCATACTCGGTCAGCCAGTCTTCCCAACTGGCTCGATCAGGAAATGCTCTGCGTCCAATCAGCACCAGCGTTGGACGTTTAAGCTCGGCTAGCACCGAGGCAATGGCAAAGCCAATGCCACCAAGTCCGCCCGTGATGAGATAGATCCCATCATCTCGTAAACGCTTGCTGACCTTCGAGACTGCTGGCAGGCGCATGGGCCGGATGACCTTGCTCCAACGATAGCCACCGCGATAGGCAATAATCTCTTCAGGGGTCTGGATGCGAAATTCCTCGAGCAGTTGAGTAACCATCTCATGCTGCTCTTCCTGGTCTGCTGGAGTGACCTCAACGTCAATCACACGACAGCGAAGGGAGGGGTACTCCAATGGCGCGATTTTTGTAAAGCCATACATTGTTGCTTTTGATGGCCAGAGATGCTCTGACCCTGTGACCTGTTCCAGGCCGTTTGCAACAGTGAAAATCTTGACGGTCTCCGCAAGTCGTATCTCTCCCAGAGCTCTGGCAAGGTTGGTTAAAGCATAAAAGCCTTGTGCGAGAACAGATTCAAGCACGTCTGGAACAAAGGTGCCTTCTGTAAGGTTCCACATCTGCACAATCAGCATGCCCTTACCCTGCGCCTGGTGGATTCCTTTTAGCAGAAGCCTGAAGTCTTCCACACGCTGCGGATGAATAACATAGTCTGTAGCGGAGATCTGATCGAAGCGTTCACCGGCATGAACGATGGTGAGCGAGGCCCCCTGGGCTTGCAATACACGAATCAGCTCCTGGCACAATGGATGCGGGGAAACAAAGAGCACCCAGTTTGCATTCTCTTCGTTATCAGCAGAGGCCTGCGTCACAAAAGAGCGTTCCCAGGAAGGGGCATAGAACCAGTCCGCAAGATCGGGCTGCTTTTGTATGTGCACTGGAGGAGCCTGCTCTTGCTCATCGGGCCAGAAGCGCTGGACATCAAAGGCATACGTTGGCAAGGCGACACGATGTCTCTTTTGACCTGTATGTAGCGCTTGCCAGTCAATCTCGACTCCACACAACCACAATTCGCCCAGTTGCTTGAGGAGATAGCGAGCATCCGATGTTTTTTCCAGGGGATGGCGGCAGGTCGTGATCGTCATCATCTGAGCTGTTTTCTGGAGAGTGTTCTTCCTGACCAATTCAGTTAATGCTCGTCCCGGACCAACCTCTACACATACATGAATGCCTGCCTCAATGAGGAGCTCAACCCCTTCGGCGAAACGTACGCTCTCGCGGATATGATTGACCCAGTATGAGGGCTTGATCACATCTTCGGCACGCGCCCAGGTGCCACTCACGTTCGAGATAAAGGGGATCTGTGGCGAATGGCATGTCACCTGGGCTACGACTGTGTAAAATTCTTCAAGGATCGGCTCCATCATTTGTGAGTGAAAGGCATGTGATGTAATCAAGGGGCGGCAATCAGAGCCGTGGGCTTTCATCGCGGCAATAAACGTCTCGATCTCTTCAGTTGGACCTGATACCACACTTAACGACTGACTATTTCGTGCTGCAATGCTCAAGCCATCCGTCAAGAAGGGCCTGAGCTCATCGATTGGAAGAGAGACGCTGACCATACTCCCGCCAGGAAGCTGCTGCATCAATCGTGCTCGTGTCATGACGAGCTTGAGCGCATCTTCCAGCGAAAATACTCCTGCCAGACAGGCAGCGACATATTCACCCAGGCTATGCCCAATCATCGCTTTCGCCTTGATCCCCCAATGCATCAAGAGCCGCGCCAGAGCATACTCATAGATAAAGAGCAGTGGTTGGGTATAGGCCGTCTGATTCACGCGCTCGGAATGCTCCCCATGAAGTGGATAGAGAATCGCCTTTAGATCAACGTTACCGAACTGTTGCGCAATGTCAAAACATCGATCAACCTCTTGCTTAAAAAAGGCTTCGCGCGTATAGAGATCCAGGCCCATATTCACATACTGTGTGCCCTGACCTGGAAATAAAAAGGCTATGTCACGTTCGGTCCCCTGGACGTGCGCGAGACGCGACAGGAACAGTTCATCTCCAACTGCCTGTTCGTCGTCGTCGACACCTGGCTTACTCACATCTGCAACGCTCGAACTGACAAGAAAACAACGCTGCTCAAACATCTTCCGACCAACCTGGAGCGTATAGGCAACGTCGGCCAGAGCTAGCTCTTCATGGCTCTGCAAATGATTTTTTAATCTTGCTATCGCCGTCTGTAAAGAGCGTTCAGTACGGGCTGAAAGTGGAAGAAGCTGCCAGTCTGGTTCGCTGCCCTTCTGCACCGATTCCAGTGGGGGAGCTTCCTCCAATACGACATGGGTGTTTCCGCCACCCATACCAAAAGAACTGACCCCGGCCCGTAAAGGTGTGAGGGTGCGCTTCCATTCAGTAAGGCCGTTCACCACATAAAAGGGGCTATTATCCAGACCAAGCGTTGGATTTGGACGTTCAAAATGCAGGCTGGCTGGCAATTGGGCATGTTTGAGGGCGAGAACCGTTTTGATAAAACCGGCAATGCCTGCCGCAGCATCAAGATGACCAATGTTGGTTTTCACAGAACCAATGGCACACAGTTGTGTCTTATTGGTGTTAAAGGCCAGTTTTAACGCTTCTATTTCGATTGGATCGCCCAAGGCAGTGCCGGTTCCATGCGCTTCCACATAAGTGATACTCTCTGCCTCTACCTGAGCCATGGCCTGGGCCGCCCTGATCGCGTGCGCCTGCCCATCCACCCCGGGCGCAGTAAAGCCAACTTTGTGAAAGCCATCGTTGGTTATTGCTGATCCTTTAATGACTGCATGGATAGCATCGCCATCCCGCACTGCATCTGCCAGTCGCTTGAGCACAACAACGCCGATCCCATTGCCGCCAACGGTCCCCTGAGCTCGCTCATCAAATGCGCGGCAGTGACCATCGGGCGAAAAGACCATGCCCTCTTCATACAGGTAGCCAGTTTTGAGTGGATAGGTGACACTGACTCCGGCTGCAACACCGATGTCACAGCTTCTCTGAAGAAGGGCTGTATAGGCATGATGGATCGCCGTCAATGATGTTGAGCAGGCCGATTGAACGGTGACACTCGGGCCGGTGAAGTTCATTTTATAGGCAATGCGTGCACTCAGAAAATCTTTTTCATTTAAGAGCATAAGGGCAAATTCATCCAGATGATTTGCCGAACGGTGCGCAATTTTTTGGAGCCAGTGAAAATTTGAGGATGAGCCAGCATACAACCCTATCATCCCCTGATAGCGCTCCGGGTTATAGCCCGCATACTCCAATGCTTCCCATACACATTCATGCAGGAGCCGCACTTGCGGGTCCATTACCTCTGCCTCTTTCGGTGAATAGCCAAAGAAATCAGCATCAAAGTAGTCCACGCCATCAAGTACGCCTTTGGCCTTCACATACCGGGGATTACTTACTGTTGATGCGGCAATCCCGGCTGCCAGCAGCTCTTCATCGGAAAAGAGCTTGATCGATTCTACAGACTGCCGGAGATTCTCCCAGAACTCATCAAGATTGTGGGCCCCCGGAAATCTTCCAGCCATGCCAATGACAGCGACATCGCAATCGGCTGCTGGCTGCGGCACATCTTCTGGCGGAACTGAAGGGGCCTTCTCAATCTGCTCGGCGGGAGGCCGAAGGTATGTTTCCGTAATGTGACGGGCCAGGAGACGAACCGTTGGGAAACGAAATAATGCCGTTACGGGAAGATCTATCTGGAGCGCCGTCATTAACTGGCTACAGACACGAATGATCTTTAACGAGTTGCCACCTACTTCAAAGAACATGTCATCCGGATTCACATGCTCTAAACCCAGCACATCACACCAGACCTCAGAGACAATCTGCTCCACTGAGTCCAATTCCACCGCTGGCAGCGCAGGAACACGCTCAACGACCGCAACCGCTGGCAGCTTTTTTCGATCAATCTTCCCCGATATGGTTAAGGGGAAGCATTCCAATTCAATAATGGTGTCTGGACACATATAATCTGGGAGCTTCTGCGCCACAAATTCTTTGATCTGCTGAATATTCAGGCTGGTCTTTGGCCGCAGAACCACATAAGCAACGAGACGATCATCACCAACTTTATCTCTGGTCACGGCCACAACGGCTTCTTTAATCGCCGGAAATTGCAATAAGTGCGCCTCGATCTCCGCCAGTTCCAGACGAAAACCTCGTACCTTCACTTGATAATCCAGGCGGCCAAGGTACTCCAATTCACCGGTGGGCAACCAGCAGGCGCGATCTCCGGTTTTATACATACGCTCGGTTGGGTAAAAGGGGTCCTGAAAAAAACTCTCTGCGGTCAGGACTGGCTTTTGCTCATACCCACGTGCCACACCAACACCCGAAATATAGAGCTCCCCTGGCACACCAATCGGCTGCATGGTATGGTCATTATTCAGTACATATAACTTGATATTATCAATTGGTCTCCCAATCGGGATGCCCTCGAGACGATGGCCATCCTCTTGCGTACACTCATGGTAAGAGACATCCACTGTGGCCTCTGTTGGTCCATAGAGATTCACTAACTGCACTCGAGACCACGATGACAGTAAGGTATAGAACTGGGCCACCTGCTGAGCTCGTAAGGCTTCTCCGCTGCTCCAGACGATGCGGAGACTGTGCAGCGCTCTTTCGCCATGATATTGTTGGAGATAATCCAGAAAGAGCTGCAACATGGAGGGGACAAAGTGAATAAAAGTAACGCGATACTGCTGGATCGCAGTGACGATGGCACGAGGATCTGCCTCCTCACCAGGAGCCAGCAAACAGAGCGATGCTCCTCCGAGGAACCAGCCAAACAATTCCCAGACGGAGACATCAAACATGATATTCGTTTTTTGCAGTACAACATCCCGCTCATGCAATCTGTACCGCTGTTGTACCCAGTGTAATCGATTAATAACCGAGCGATGTTCAATAGCCACACCTTTCGGGCGACCTGTCGAGCCAGAGGTGTAGAGGATATAAGCCAGATTTTCTGCATGGCCGATGAGAGGGAGGTCAATGGGCAGGGCCGTTGGAGAGAGGTCTATCTCTTCCAGGTTGAGAGGAAGGCATGTATCGCTCCGCAAGTGTTCCAGACGACCATGACCGAGCACAAGCGCGGCACCACTATCAGAAAGAATATAGCGCAATCGCTCCACTGGCTGGCGCGGATCAAGAGGGACATAAGCGCCTCCGGCCTTTAAGATCGCGAGCATCCCAACAATCATGGCAATCGAACGCTCGATACAGATCCCCACGACCTTCTCCGGACCAACTCCGCGCGTCTGCAAATAGCTGGCTAAACGGGTGGTGCGCTCATGTAATTGACGATAGGTGATCGCTTCACGACCAGAGCGAAGGGCAATATGGTCCGGGTATTTTTCTACCTGTGCTGCAAATAAGCTCTGGATGGTTTCGTGGGAGGGATAATCGGCGTCGGTGGCATTAAAGTGCTGAAAGATGACCTCTTTCTCAGCGGGAGAAATAATCTCAAGATCGCATAAGCGTTGCAGTGGTTGCGCGACGATGGTCTCAAGCGTTCGCACCAGGCAATCCGCTAATTGGACAACGGTAGCTTCCTCAAGACGTTCCTGCCGATAATTAAAAACGATCTCAATCGAATCAAGCAGTAAGCTGACAACAAGCGTGACGTCATAATTTGTCATCTCCACATTGGAAAATTTCTCGATCTGCAACGAATGCTTTTGCGTGAGGAGGTGCTGATCCAATGGATAATTCTCGATCACGACAATGGTATCAAAAAGCTCATCTCTACTGTTGAGCTCGCTGCAATCTTTGATATTGACGAGTGGCGTCCCTTCAAAGTCCATCCGCTTCAATAGGTCTGCGTTCGCTTGCTGTACAATAGCGAGAAGGCTTGCCTGCTGTGATCCCTGAATACGGAGTGGGAGTGTATTAATGAAGAGGCCAACGGTATTCAGGATATTCTTAAGATCTGCATTTCGTCCCGAAACCGTTGTCCCAAAGACGACGTCGTTGGTACTGGTGTATTTCTGTAACACTATCCCAAAGGCACTGTAGAGAAGTGCCGCGAACGTCACTCCATTCTGGCGACAGAAGGCATCAATCAGTTGCCGGAGCTCTGGTGGACAGAGAACCTTATGGCTGAGAGTCGTTGCAGCCACTGAGGGCTGCTTTTTCTTGACGGGAAGATAGGTCTGAGCATAAAAACCTGCCAGATACTCTCGCCAGTAGCGTGCTTGCTTCTTCTGATCCTGACCCTGAAGCCATTGTACATATGTTTTAAATGGCGTCTTTTGGACAGGTGCGGCCAGACTATGACCTGCTTGCAGACGATCATAGTTCCGAAAGAACTCACTCAGGATGATGCCATTACTCCAGCCATCGTACAAGATATGGTGATTGCTCAGGATAACAAGACTGCGCTCAGCCGATACTTTGCAGAGGGTCACCCGGAATGGCACCTCCAACAGATTAAAGGGCTGTGAGAGATCCGCCCGTTTTATCTCAGCAAGATGTTTATCCCGATCCAGGACCTCGCCAGTTGAGACATCTGCTGAGATATCAATCGTGCGAAGATTGATATCGCTCTGCTTTAAAACAATCTGCACTGGCTTTTTCAGGCCCTGCCAGCGGTAGACAGTCCGCAGCATCTCGTTCGACTGCACAACCTGTTCCCAGGCCTGACGAAAGAGCTGTTCATCAACCTTTCCCACAAGATCCAGACACAACTGTTCATGGTATTGAGCCCCATCTGGGGACAGTAAATAGTGAAATAGCAAACCTTCCTGTAAAGGAGTCAGGTCAAAAATATCTTGAACACTGCTACGCGGTAACTTCTCCACATTTTTTGCCATTGTATGCGTCCTTCTTCTATTTCCACACGTTCAGATGAAACATGGGCTCAAGATCGTTGCTGAAAACAGCCCTGATCGGGATCTCTGGCGGATGAATGCTTGCGACTCCCCCTTTGCATGAGAGTAAGTTCAGACCTTTTTCTTTCGCATATGTGTCAATGATTTCCTATCAGCCTTTCCACTGGGCGTCAGAGGAATCTCAGGGATGGTGATATACAGCGTTGGACACATGTAGTCAGGAAGCATCTGGCTGATGAACTTCTTTAGCTCGGGCAAGGCGAATGTGGTCCTGGGCACGATATAAGCAGTCAGCAAAGTAATATTTTCACTCTCCGTCTCGGCAACGACCACGCATTCCTGTATGGCTTCATACTCTAAAATGACCGACTCAATCTCTTCAAGCTCAATGCGTATTCCGCGTATTTTTACCTGCTGATCAGAGCGCCCCAAAAATTCTAGATTGCCATCAGGAAGCCAGCAAGCCAGATCTCCCGTTTTATAGATCCTGGCAGATGCGAGCAACGGATGCGTCACAAATTTCTCTGCGGTCAGGACAGGATTATTGATATACCCTCTGGCTACGCCTACGCCAGCGATACATAATTCGCCCGTCTCCCCTGGCGAAACACATTCATTCTGGTCATTGAGCAGCAAGATGTCTATATTATCGATTGGTTTCCCGATCGGAACCTTGCCCACATCGCCTTGCATCGGACAATCAAAATAGGTCACATCAATCGTCGCTTCTGTCGGACCATATAAATTGGTTAATCGCGTCTGATTTGTGTCATACAACGTTTTGATAAAGAGCCTGACCTGCCCTGGTGTAAGCGTCTCTCCACTGGTAAAAACCTGGCGTAATGAGGAGAGTTGAGCAGCTTCGTTATGCTCGTTAACATACTGTAAGAAAGGGCTCAACATAGAAGGGACAAAGTGCATCGTGGTGATCTGATTCTGGGCAATGGAGGTACAGATGGCCAGTGGGAATTTTTCGTAGCCTGGTTGTAGCAAACAGAGCGTGGCCCCAACCAGACACCACCAGAATAATTCCCAGACCGACACGTCAAAAATAATCGAGGTTTTTTGCAGAATACGGTCATTCTGGTCGATTGGATACTGCTTCTGCATCCACAGGAGCCGGTTCATCAGCGAGTGATGCTCAATCATCACTCCCTTGGGCTTTCCTGTTGAACCAGATGTATAGATAACATACACCAGATCTTCAGGACGATTGACCGGCTCTAAATTATCGTCTGGACCCTGATACAGCTCAGCAGCCCCCAGGTCAATGGCTGTGATTGCATAGTCCGTTGCGCGAAGGCCATATGTTAGCAGCAGTATTGCCCCGCTCTCGGCAAGGAGATAGCGTGTTCGCTCTGGCGGATTGGTTGGTAGCAAGGGTAGATAGGCACCACCCGCTTTCAGGATAGCAAAGATGCCGATGATCATCTCTAACGAGCGCTCGGCCATGATCCCAACGACGGTATCTGGTCCCACTCCTTGTTGACGAAGCCTGCGGGCGAGCTGATTTGACTTCGCGTTCAATTCGGCATAGGTCAGCCCGACCTTGCCAATGACAACCGCAGACGCCGATGGCATACGCGCAACCTGATCTTCAAAACATTGCATGACAGTGGCACCAGATATCACCATGTCACTCTCCCATCTACTGGTATCCGCTGGGCCGTGTGGCTATTCTTCTGGCTACGGGCAAAGCTTTTGCCCAATAAAAATTGATGAATCTGGTTGCTTCCTTCAATGATTTCCATCGTCTTCGCATCCCGATAAAATCGTGCGAGCGGAAAAGCTTCATTGCATCCCAGGGCCCCCATCATCTGTACAGCATTCGAGGCATGGCGTGCGGCGGCTCGCGAGGTAAAATATTTTGCGATCATAATCTTCTCAGTGGCGTCTGGAAGATGGTCGTCCTTTGCCCTGACAGCATCAAAGCACAACAGGCTGGCCGCGCTAAAGTCAACGCCCAGATCGGTCATCAGGGCACTGATGGTTCCATGTTCAATCAAGGGGGCTTGAAATGCCTCTCGCTGCAAGACATGTTTGCCACAGATCTCAAGACTGGCACGCAGCAGACCCAGGGCTGCAAATGCAACGCTGATACGCCCGTAATCAAGGGCATAGGGAGCAAGATACGAGAGGGCAAAGCCTGGTCTGCCAACAATGTTCTGAACGGGAATGCGACACTCGTGCAGATCCAGTTGCGCTAAATGGGACGCCTTAAAGCCCAACATATGGCGAATTGGTGTAACGGTAAATCCCGGCATATGTCGCTCGACAATGGCGGCTATCGATTGGCCCTCTAGCTTGCCAAAGACGAGATAGACATCTGCGGCTCCGCCAAAGGTGATCCACTTTTTTGTGCCTGTGATCAGAAGATCTTCGCCGCTCCTGATAAATTGTGTCTCAATCCCACCGGTGTCACTGCCTGCCGTGGGCTCAGTCAGCGCAAAGACACCGATCGCTTGTCCACTTGCTAACAATGGGAGCCAGCGTTGCTTCTGTTCTTCGCTGCCCCATTTGAGGATGGTCTGCGCAAACATGGTGTGTACATTTAACAGACCGCTCAGCGAGACGCTGGCACCGCCGATGGCCTCATTCAACAGGCCATACTGCACCATATTCCAGCCCTGACCTCCATAGTGCGACGGAATCGTGGCACCAAGGTAGCCAGCAGCAGCACATTTCTTGATCACGTCGACTGGAATCGCTTCCTCTTCTTCCCAGAGATGGGCTTGATGAACGATCACATCGTTGGCAAAATCAATGTACTGCTGATAGAGCTCCCTATCTTTTGCATCTATCTGATAGCTCATACCACTCCCTCGGCCTCTTTTCTCATCACAAAATCAGCAATGGCATGAATTGATCGATAGTACGACATATCCAGGTCATCCATACCAACTTTGATCGCAAAGGCTTTTTCCAGGAAGGTCATTAGCTCAATTGCAAACAGGGAATTGACGAGCCCTTCTTCAAAAATGTTGATCTCTTCATCGAGATCGTCTAAGCTGATGCGAGTGCCGATATAGTTTTTGACAATCTCTTGGATCTCTTGCTTCCTCTGCATTGTTGTCTATCCTTCTATTCTGTCTGCTGAATACTCTTTTCACCTATGATCTCGCTCGCAGGTCTTATCTGTTGTATGTGTAAAAACCTTGACCTGACTTTTTCCCCCAGAGGCCGGCTGCAACCATTTTGCGCAACAGGGGGCAGCAACGGAATTTTGAGTCTTGATAGCTCTGGTACAACACATCCAGCGAATGCACCACGGTATCAAGCCCGATCAGATCTGCCGTTTCAAGCGGGCCCATGGTATGGCCGTAACATTTTTTGAAGATATCATCGACCTCTTTTGGCTGAGCTACCTGGTCTTGCACCACAAAGGCAGCTTCATTCATAAATAGATGCGAAATCCGATTGGAGACAAAGCCGGGATAATCATTCACAACAATGGCATCTTTGCCCAGCTGGCTGAGAAAATCTCTGGTGAGCTGGATCGTGTGCTCAGAGGTATGATACCCACGGATCACCTCTACAGACGATTTTAAGAAGACCGGATTCATTAAATGGATGCCGATGATCTGGCTGGCGCGCGCTGTCACGCCCCCGATATGGGTGATCGAGATACAGGATGTGTTGACACCAAAGCAGATATCGGGCGGGCAGATACGATCTAAATTTCGATATATCTCTTCTTTGAGCTTGATATCCTCAGTGACGTTTTCTATGATAAAATCGCAATTATGGACCTCTGAGAGAGAGGTCGTAAAACGGATCTTTGTTAAAATATCCTCATCCGCTACACGTGGGGCTGTTCTCTTAATAAGTGGGGCGAAGCGAACAGAGCTGATAATTTCGCTGCGTGCCTTCTCCAGGGCATCCACAGATTGGTCAACCAGGACAGCCCCAATCCCATGCAGAATGAGATCGACGGCCAGACCCGTTCCCATGGTTCCAGCTCCAATGACACCTATGTTCTGCAACAATTTCAATCACGTCCCTTTCTAGCTATCCAATCTGAACTTTATCCAAGGCGCTGAAGCCTGGCATGTATGTCCGATTCTTTGAGCTTTTTTGCTCGTAAGGCATCTGTAAGCAGGGTAAGGGTATGCGCATACAGCTGCTCATCTGGCATTAAGTTCCCTGCCTGTACTGCCATGTACGTCGCTTCTATCTTCCTGAAATTTGGGATGACAATGGTTTCATACATATGCACATCCTCGTTATAGTTTTTTGTGCCAACGATCAGTGTCAGACACTTTGCCAGAAATGCAGGATAATCTCTGCTCTGGGCTACACTGCTCGCTTTGATCTTCTGTAGCTGTTCCGTGGTATTGAGCTCATAGGTGGTGATATGGAACTCATTTTTCTCTAATAAATAGGTGAGAACATTCTTTGGACCAATTTCCACGCTTGTCGTAACGCCAAGGCTGCGTGCCAGTTCTAACGATGCTTGCCAGCGGATGGGTTGCACAAGTTGCAACTGGAGATTCGCCGGGATGTCGTCGCCAGACTGATAGAGCTGTGCAGTGTAGTTAGAGATGACTGGAAAGCGTGGGGATGCATAGGAATACGTGTGCAGGAGATCACGAAAGCGAGCGGCGGCATCGCTCATAAGTGGACTGTGAAAGGGACCAGACATTTTGATAGGAATGGGTATACCACCAGCCGCGACAATGCGCTCTCCTGCCTTCCGTAATGCCGCTCTGGTGCCAGAAATAGAGACTTTCTGTGGAGAGTCATAGGCTGAAATAGAGACAGACTCCCCTTCCTGACGCAGCTGCTGACAGATCTCCTCAACCTTTCGCTCTGCCACATTCACAACCCAGACCATTGATCCATCTACCGTTTTAGCAACCTCTGAGACAATAATCCCTCTATTCCAGACCAGTTGTAAGGCATCCTTAAAGGCAAGGGCACCGGCACAACAGAGCGCAGAATATTCGCCCAGGCTATAGCCAAGATAGAGCGCTTGCTCCAACCCTGTCTCAGCCACCAGTACCCGATAGGTTGCGACACTGACACATAACAATGCAGCCTGCGAGTTCTCCAGATAGTTAAGGTCCTCCGCATGTGCTGAAGAAAAGCACAGTGCAGCTATATCTCGATGGAGTATATCGCTCGCTTCGGTAAAGAGGTCCTGTACCAGTGGAAACTGCTCATAGAGCGTTTTCCCCATACCACTATGATGAGATCCCACACCTGGAAATAAATACATCAATTGACTAGCCACTATTTGCACCATAGCCCTTTATTAGAGGCGCACTACTTTTGTAGCGGTACCATCATTCACCAATGTCCCAATCATCAATTTTCTCCTCTCTGGACACGAAAGCTCCAGATGCTTCAAGGCCCACATAATTTCCTATGGATCAGCCGGGTCACTTCTTCCATACAATCAAGCAAATAGAAATGGTTGCCCACAAAGGTATGGAATTCACAGGTCTGTGTTGTAAAATCTTCCCACGACTTCAGTCTCTGAAGAGGGGCGATAACATCATCTGCACCAGTGAGTACTGAAATCGGACAGGGCAGGCGATGATAATCTCGCCATTGCTGATGATAGGTCTCTACGATCTGCAAATCTGCACGCAGAATAGGAAGAAACGTATGCGTAAACAGGGGGTTCTCCAGCATCGACCTGGAAACGCCCCCCCACAACACGAGCTCATTTTGGAGCTCCTGGTCCGTTAGTGTGTACAATAGCTGGTCAGTCCGCACATCGGGCGGCGTACGGCTTGAGAAAAAAACATGTATTGGTGCCACCTGTTGTGCATGCCAGATCTTAGTGACGAGCTCATAGCAGAGTAATGCCCCCATGCTATGCCCAAAGAAGGCAAATTCCTGGCCGCGAAGCTCCCGAACAACCAGTCGATAGAGATCTTCAATGCTATCGTGCATAGTGTCATACAATGGTTCAGCAAATCTTCTTCCCCGCCCTGAGAGCTCGATCGGCAGCACCTGAACAGATGGGTGAAGCAGCTTCTTCCAGCGAGCATACATCGTAGCGGTTCCACCAGCATTGGGGAGACAAAACAGGGTCACTGCACTCATCCGCTTTACCTGCCCTCTACCGCAACCGGAACAGTTTTCCCCATCTCCAATTTCAACACCTTATCCGCCAGGTGGAAGTATCGATCATCATGGGTAATAATAATGACACATTTCCCTCTTGCCCGTAGTGCAGGAACGATATCGTTGTAGAAGAATGCGCGATATTCGGGATCTTGATCCGATGCCCATTCGTCATAAATACAGACTGGCCGATCTTCGAGGTAACTGATCAGGAGAGCCAGGCGCTTCCGTTGCCCTGTAGAGAGCCGCGTGGTAGAAAAACGTCCATTCTGAATCTGAACTTTATCCAACATCCGCAACAGTTCGAGGTACTCCTGTATCTTCTCTTCCTGACCGTCCAGATCCAATCCATAGAGCTTCTCAAACAGATAGAAGTCGCTAAAGATCGCTGAGTAGTATTCGCTGAGGTGATCTGGCGGAATGGCCTCTCCATTCAAGCGTACACTGCCCTCATCAGGTGAATAGAGGCCCGTGATAATCTTTGCAAGCGTTGATTTGCCACTGCCATTACCGCCCGTGATAAAAACAACCTCGCTAGAGCGAAAGCTATAATCAATAGGCCCGAGCGCAAAAGTTTTTCCATCTTTGTCTGTATACTCAAACAGCACATGCTGAATATCAATGTGCAGCTCATCCTCATCGTTGAAAACGGTGGCCGGGATCGCCTGTCGCTCAATAGCGGTTTTGGCAAGCCGATTGGAGAGCTCAAGGATACGCTTCCAGCTCACTCTCATGCGCAGAACCTGTGGATACGCTTCCAATACGGCATTGACAGGGCCCGTCATATACAGAAAGACAAAGACATAACTTTGCAAGACACCCTTGGGAAGATTCGGAAAAATATAGGGGTAGACAAAGGACACAAATCCAATCACGATCACAAACAGCAATTCGCCCAGCACAAACACATCAGCAAACCGTATCTCGCCCCGAATACGCTGTTCCTTATACTCCTCACAGCTCGCCTCAATATCTTGTTGAAAGGCAGTGCGTTTACGCGAGCTCAGTTGAAGTTCTTTAAAGCCATCAAGCATATCGTCGATTAAACGAAAGAACTTATTCTGGGCATCCCTCATGATCTCCCATGATTGCTCCGACCTTTGCCCAACCATAAAGTATGCTCCCGCCGTACTTACAATCACGACCAATGCAATGAGAAGTCCCAGGGCATTCATAAAGCCAAGATAAGCCAGACAGCACACCATCGTCGCCAGGTTGGTCATACCAGTAATCGCCAGACTGACACAGTTGCTAATCACTTCAGTATCATTGTTCAAGCCAGCAATCAGGCTACCTCGTTCCAATGTCTCAAAGGTTCGATACGGTGTATCTTGCACCGCCCTCAGCAAGCGTACCCGTTGCGTATAGAGCAAATTATTGGTCAGCCCAATGACCTTGCGGCGCACAAAACGTTGACCAAAGACGTAGGTGACAATGCCAATGACAAAATAGATCAGGAGCCCATTCGTAAGGTTGTCTGTCCGCGTAAACGTATCATTGATGACAAAAATAATGAAGGCATTGCCAATACCACTGATAATGCTAAAGACCGTCAACCAGTAATAGACGCGCTCATTCACTCCATAGGTCAACGTCGTCATCAGATAGCATATATAGACAAGGGCAGCGGTTACAATGATCATGCTCACCGCAGACAGGATAGTAACCGGTCCCCAGACGATAATAAACGACCAGGGCATGCCTGGGAAAAATAAGATGGGCACATTGTAGAGGGACCAGGCAAACAGTCCGAGAAGGAGGAAGGAGGCACCAAGCTCCATCACTTTTTGCAGACGTAACGGGACAAACTTCCGTTTCCGCTGGAAAAGCTGGACAATATCTCCACCCAGGAACCAGAGCAGGACAAGAGCTACTGGAATAAATAAGAGCGTCAGAAATGACGTGGTCTGATCAATTTTTGTATACTGCTCCTCGTCCATGGTAGAGGGGGTATTGCCTAAGATGAGATCGAGGATGCCTTTCCCCATCGCATGCATATTGCTGTAATCTATATTGCCCATTAAGATCACGCTTACTTTTTGGGCTGGCAACATCCCTACATAGGAGGAAAAGTTAGGATTTGCGCCATCATGACTGATCAGCCCTGAACCTATCTGATAGACTGACCACCCGATCGCATAGGAGGAGCCATCCGTATCGGGGGCCACGCTCCGATCAGGGATATGTGACTGCTGAATGAGCTGTTGAAAAGGAGCAGGAACGGCAATGGTGCCAAGTTGTATCTCAGTCCACCTGATCATATCTGCTTGATCCGATAGAATATAGCCGGCTGGCGTATTTCCATAATAATCAGGTGCTTGATAGGGACAGGTGGTGTAAAAGCATGCTTTATAGCCTATCGGAAGTTGCGCTGGAGGAAGGCTCTGACGGCCAACATAGGTATGGTTGAGCCCCAATGGAAGCAAGATATGATCATGAATATAGCTCTCATAGGTCTCATTCGTGACCGACTGAATGATCAGACCCAGTACATCATAATTAATGGTGGCATATTCAAAGGTCTTCCCAGGCTGATGCTTCAATTCTGTCCCCACAAGGGTCTTGACGGTCTCCTGCAAGGCGGTATTGGATGAGCTTGTCGGAATGGACCCAATGGTTTCCGCACCAATGCCGCTGGTATGATGCAATAGTTCATCAAGGGTAATTGTTGCTTTTTCCCCTTTGTAGGTCAGCCAGAACCAGGGTAGATAGGTGGATACGGATTCCTGACCCGAGAGCAAATGTTGATCTTCGAGTTGGAGTATCGCCAGACCAGTAAAAGCTTTCGAGTTAGAGCCAAGTTCAAAGAGCGTCGAACTGGTCACAGGGCCCTGAGCATTTGCCGTCCTGGCATCCCCACTATTCAGACGATAGATGACCTGATTATTCTCAATTACCGCGGCAGCAAACCCCGGAATTTTTGCATTCTTCACCTGCTCCTGCATATATGTATCGATTGTTGTTGTCAGACTCTTCTGTTGCGATGGCGCAGCAGCCGGATGGGCGCTTGCATGTGCCACCCCTGGTAGAAGGGCCAGACAAACAATAAGGAGTAAGATAATTTTTATTATCTTCATCTCACCTCCGGTGTTAATCCGTTAAAAGAAAACTTAGCTCCTCTTCAGAGAGAGGAAATGCATTATCAGAGAGGAGTGCAGATGCCTCGCTCTGGCAACACTCCGCAATCATGGTTTTGAGTTGCTCACAAAAGCTCTCTGCTAATACCTGAATGGTTGATTCTTTATATTTCGTACTACTATAGATAAATTCTACCTGTACTATCTTGTCATACACCATGGCGATGATTTCTACGCCACAGGTTAATGCATTTGTAGGACCTCTATCTAATCCTGTCTCTTCCCTATGCAGGTGAAAGAGATCCTGATTGATGCCATTATCAACTTCGCCCAGGTAGTTAAAGCGGATACCAGGAGCGGCAGGGGCCTCAATGCGATTGGCGCCATAGGCAAGAATGCCAAAGCCAATGCCTTTATGGGGAACTGCATGAAGCTGCTGCTGAATGGCTGGCAGAACAATAGCTGGTTCCGTACTGGCAACGCGAAGGGTCAGCGGAAACATCGAAGTAAACCAGCCAACCGTTCTGGAAACAGCAATATCTTCAAAGAGGTCTTCCCGTCCATGAGCCTCGAGCTCCAATGTGATATCGTCTTGATGAAGAAGTTGTGCTAACGTCATCGCAAGAGAGGCAACCAGCACCTCGTTGATCTGGGCTGCGTAAGATCCAGTCAAGAGAAGCAAGCTCTCTTCTTGAGAGAGTGTGACAGAGAGGCTCTTTTGATGACGATGGCTCCCCATACCTTCACTCTCTTCATAGTCAGTGGGCACCATCGTCCAGGCTGTCGTAGCCTGTTGCCAGTACTGCAACTCAGCCGCATTCATCCGATCAGCATAATCCTGCAAAGCCCATGCCCAACGTTGAACCGAAGTGGTTTTGGTGGGCAGGGTTGCATAATCGCCTCGTTGGGTTGCCATCAATAGCGTCTGAATATCTTCTAAAAGAATGCGCCAGGAGATACCATCAACAATGGCATGATGAGCAACAAGTAAGAGGCGATCATCCCTATGGGCCGTTCTCACGAACAAAGCCCGAAAGAGCAATCCAGACTGCAAGTTCAAACGCGACTTAAATGCCACATACTGCGATTGAAGGGTCTCAGGAGTCGCATCTTCCGGCACGTCTAGAATGTCCAGGACCTGAAGGTCTTCTGCGAGGTAGGAGGCGTTATAGAAGAAGCTTTCCTGTTCAGCATCATAATTCAATCGCAAGGCATCATGATGGTGAACCAGCGTTTGTAAGGCGTTCTGAATGGCTTGAGGGGTCAGCCTCGCATGCAGTTCAACACAAACGGATTGATGCCAGTAATTGGGATCAGCGAAATGCTGCCGTTGAAACCAGGTCATAATCGGAGTGGATGGCGTCATTCCCACACAGGGAGGCTGCTCATGCCTCTCGTGTGCCGTCTCTTCCTCAAGCATTAAAGCCAGTTCCTGTAGGACTGGATAGGTGAGAATATCTCTTGCTCTTACCTGATAGCCCAGAGCAGTCAGTCGGCTGGCAATTTGAATAGCTTTGACAGAATCTGCACCAAGAAAATAGACGTTGCTCTGCAAACTGACATGATCGGTCTGCAATATATCAGCGACGATGTCCAGCAAAGCTCGCTCTAATGCAGGGTCAACGCGCTTCTCTTGCTGGACGATCATCTCTCTATCGAGCTGAGCCAATGCACTGCGATCAATTTTGCCATTCTGGGATAGCGGGAACTGCTGCTGCTCGATGATCAAGGTCGGCACCATAAAGGTGGGTAAACTTTGCGTCAAGAAACGCTTGAGATGCAAGGTTGGGAAGGGCATATGCAACTGGACAAACGCCACAAGATACTTCTGTCCGGTGGGGGCTATTTTCACAAGCACAACAGCCTGTTTTACCGCTGTATGCTTTAACAACTGGCTTTCAATTTCGGATAATTCAATCCGATATCCCTGAATTTTGACCTGATCATCGGTTCGCCCAAGATATTCCACCTGACCATTCTGATAGCGTGCCAGATCTCCTGTCCGATACATTCTCTTCTCAGGGTTCAGAGGGTTGATTAAAAAGCGTTCCGCTGTCAGATCATCTCTGTTGAGATAGCCTCTCGCCACTCCATCACCAGAGACAAACAGCTCTGCAACCATGCCTTCAGAGGCGGGCTGGAGCTGCTCCGTCAATAAATAGATCTGCATATTATTGATAGCATGCCCGATAGGGACAGAGCTTCCAGTATCCTGTTCCACGTTATACTCATGGATCATACAGCCAACCGTCGTTTCCGTAGGGCCATACTCATTAAAAATTCGGATCTTGCCTCCAAATTTCTGCCATAAAGCGTGCGCGGTATTTGTTCGCAGGTCTTCCCCGCCAACAATAAAGCAGCGGATACAGGAATCTGCAACCGGTTCAGCATCGATTAACGCTAAATGGGCCGGGGTAGCTTTGATCACAGCGCACCTGTTATCGCGAATAATCCGCTGGAGCACAAATTCGGTGGAATCAGGTGGATAGATGACGATGCTATTCCCATTTATCAGGGGCATAAAGATAGATGTAATCGTGAGATCAAAGGCAATGGGAGAATAGAGTGCAACGCTCTCCGTCTGCGTCTGAAGATAGAGACTCTTCGCCCACCAGATATAGTTCATTAATGACTGATGCTCAATCATAATGCCTTTTGGTTGTCCAGTAGAGCCTGACGTATAAATAATGTAGACCAGATCGTTGGCCTCGTTGATCGTTGGCAGATTCTCATCGGGAAGGTGCTGGAGGTCCAGGCTCTGGAGACGAATAACTTCTCCTGTATAGCTGGCATCCAGGTTGATATCGCGATCCGTCAAGAGCAGAAGAGCCCCACTATTTGACAACATATAGTGTATTCTCTCGAGTGGATACTCTGGATCAATGGGCAAATAGGCCCCACCTGCTTTAATAATGGCCCAGATACTGATCAGAAGCTCTGGTGTATGGCCACTGAGCAGGCCCACCACGCTCTCTCTCGTGACGCCACGGCTCCGCAGCATGTAGGCTAATTGATTGGAGCGCCGGTTCAATTCTGCATAGGTCATTTGTTGCTGCTCGTAGATCAACGCAACGGCAGAAGGCGTCCGTTCAACCTGCTCCTCGAAGATGTGCTGGATAGGTTGATTGCGCGGATACTCGCTGGCATTCTGGTCACTATACGTGTCTACAGCCTTTTCTTCAAGCAAGGGTGTAGCAATGTCTTTGATCTTTGTATCGCTCTGGCTGTGTACGAGATCGATAAAAGATAGAAACCAGGCAATCATCCGGTCAATCTGTGCTTCAGTATAATCTTTTTGCTTGTAATCGATAAAACCCTGAAGAGTCCCCTGGCCCAACCAATCCTTTACGACCATCTGTAAGGCATAGATCTGCATGCCGCTGAACCATTCAAAATTATCGATGACGCATCCTGCAATTGTGTTTGCAAACTTGGTATTATAGTAGTTCATCGACATCTGGAAGAGCGTATTCACGCGCTCCGATCCAATATCGAGGTTCTGGATCAGGAGATTATAGGGGTATTTCTGGTGAAAAAAGCACTTCATCAGTTCCGTATTAATCGAGGCCACTATCTCTGCGATGCTGTGCTCTTCTGAGATACTTTTCCTGAACGGCATAGTGCCCGCAAACATGCCAAAGATGCGTTTTTCCCTGGCACCACGGCGATTAAGCGTTGGAATACCAATAATCACATCTTCCTGCTGATATAATTTATGGATAGAGATCATTAGAGCAGCAACAAAGATGGTATTAATCGACCATTTCTTCTGTTGACTGAGCTCTCGAAGGGCCGTCGTCCGTTCTACATCGATGAGAAATGGCTTCCTGATGGCGCTCAGATCATTGCTCGTTGGCGCTAAAAACGTTTCGGGCAAAGAGCCAAATATCTGCAACCAGAATTTTTGATCTTTCTCAAAGCGTTCTGACGTAAGATAGCGCTCCTCGTCCTCGATACTCTGCCGATAGCTGTAATCTGGCTGCACCTCAAAGTCGGGATCAATGAGAAATTGTTCGTACAGTGAACTAATTTCATCGGTCATGACGTTGCCGGACCATCCATCAGTGACGATATGATGCAATTTTACGATGTAGCCACACGTGTGATCGTTAATGATGACGAGCGAAAAAGAGTAGAGAGGGTGTTCAACTAACTCGAATGGAGTGGCCAGTTCTTGCTGGAAGTAGGCTTGTAAAGAAGCTTCAGGATCTTTATACCGTTGGAAGTCATGCAGGCGGAGTGGAGCTGGTCGGTCATAGTTGATATATTGGAAGGGTTCTCCATTCACAATCGTAAATTGATGACTGAGCGCGGCATTTCTGATGATAAATGCATGGATAGCTTTCTCTAGCAGCTTCATATCAAGGAGGCCATTGATCCGGGCAAATCCTCCAAGAGAATGAATGCACGTGTGGGGATAGAGCTCCTCTATATACCATATTCTCCGTTGCGGATGCGACAACGGAAACAATTCTCCATGCTCTCCCATTTCACTCCTTACAGTATAGCGCTAAATAATGTATTTACTGATAACACTCGTATCGTTACACTGTTACCAACTAACATTAGTATAAAGATCAGTCCGTTAAAAATCAGTTCAATGCAGTTTTAAGACTGTCTTTTAACGCTGTTCTCATTGGCGAATGGACGTGCGGCTGTTCTCAAACGCCTGGTGGCCTGGTTCTCTGATCGGTCTCGTTTGTGGATAGAAAACCTGTAAGAGAAGGAAAAAGAAGAAGACCAGTACCAGACAAGATTGATCCCACAGAGAACTGGTAGACCAACCTTGTCTGGTGATAGTCTTTCTTCTTGTGAAGTTGAGGGAGCGAACAGAAGAGGATGGGAGAGAGGGGCAAATAACGCGCTTCCTACGCTAAACCAGGCTCTTGTACAGCTTTTGCAAGGCAACGCCAGGAGAGATCGCAAGTTCTTCTTGCAAGGTATCTTCGCATAGCTGATATTGACGCAAGGCATAGCCACGTTTTCCTTGTTTCAGATAACAACGAATGATACCAGCATGGGCCTCCTCCAGACAATTATCGACGGCAAGCATGTGTTGCCAGTACATAAGAGATTGTTCGATCGTATCCTTCTCGCAAATAATAGCCAGTTGCCGCAGAGCTTCCACATATATGGTGCGAGCTTCATCCCGCCTTCTAATACACCAATCACTATAAAATGATTGGACATAATCTCCTTTATAGAGAGAGACCAGTTGCTGGAGAAGCGGCCTCGCATGCTCTTCCTCGCCATCAAGTAACAACTGCTTTGCCTGAGAGCTGAGATCAAAAAAGACCGTCATATCATACCAGATAGAGGGTCCGTAGAGCGCGTCTAGATCCAGTTCGTAGGTTCCCGAACGAAAGATGACCGCCTGATTTCCCAACACCCGGCGCAAATGATACACGATTGTGCGCAAGCTCTGTTCGACATGATCAACATCTGCGGGCCACAACGCCGCCATAATCTGCTCTTTATGAACGGGACGCCCTGCATCAAGCAAAAAGAAAAATAGCTCCATTGCGCGTGCCATGCGCCAGTGCTTAATCCGCTCCCCTTTCACCAGCACATAGGGTTCACCAAGAGCAAATACCTGAAATAATGGTACGGCCTCCTCCACAATCGGGAGAGGAATAGCAGGTGGATCCGACTCTTGAGGAGGGGGAGGAGAGACAGAAGCCGCATCCAGGAGAAAATGAAGGGCAGGGATAGTGGGCAAAGCCTGCCACAAACGCGGCAATCGGCGCAACTCTATTGAGGCATTGTACTCATAGTGTATTTGTTGAATAAAAAGAGCAGCACGTTCAAGCCATCTTCTCATTTCAGCAAGCTGCCCCTGCTCCACTTTACAGGCTGCGTAATAAATAAAAACCCTTATATGCAATTGCTTCAATTCAAGCGGAGTTAACAACTGATCGAGGTGAAGCAGGCAGTGTTCTGCCTCCTGATACTGTTTCTGCCAGAAGTGGACCATGGCTTTTGTCAACTGGCATACGATATAATCCTGGCTGTTTGAATCAACCGTTCTGGCTTCTACTTCGCTTACCAGAAACTGCGCACTCGATGAATCACCCATAAAGAGGTAGGTCATGGCAAGTGTGCACAGTGCGTTATTTGTTAACAGGCTATCATGTAATGCCTGCGCAAGGAGCAGGCCATCCTCAATAACCGAAAGGGACTGCTCATAGTTTCCAGTATCCTGATAAAATTCGCCCAGTGCCAGGAGGGCATAGGCTTCGCCGCTTGAAAAGTTGCTCTGACGAGACAAAAGTAACGCTTTTTGCAGAATCTCCTCCGCCTCCTGACCCATTCCTTTCAAACGTATGGTAGTACTCAGACCAATCAGGCTATGTACCTTGCCACCAATATCACCCAGACACTCAAATTTCTGGATCGAGCGCTTACGATGATACTCCGCCAGTGTATAATTCCCAACGATATTATACGCATTTGCCAGGTACATATGCAGTAAAGAGATCTGTCGTCCTTCGGCATTCTGATTCCAGAGCCGTAAGGCCTGTTGAAGATAGGTAATACCTGCTTTACAGTTCCCTGATAAACAGGCACACGCGCCCATGTATTGATAAGCCTGCCCTTTCAGTTCACGCTCTTCTGAGGGGAGCAAGGTTAACGCCTGCTGGCTCATCTGAGAAGCCTGGTAATAGTTACCGCTGCGAAATAAGATATTACTCTTGATAATGTACATTTCAGCTTTTAGTACAGCAGAGCCCTGCTTCGCATCCGAGCTCTCTGCCTCAAGCAAAGAGAGACCTTTCTCGATCAAAGCATCACATTGCTCTGTTTCATGCTTCAGGAGGTGGATCTTTGCACAGACAACCAGTAGAAAGGGATCACGTTCCACAACGTCTACGGGAAACTTGTTCATCCACTGGACCATGGTTTCAGAATCTCCCTGGCGTAGCATAGGCTTTGCTACGTTCCGAAGGAGTTCAGAGGCCCAGGCAAAGGCTTGCGCCAGAAGCGCATGTGCCACAGCTGCTTGATAGTCTTCTCGTTCGCTATACAACACTGATACCTGATAGTGCAACTGCTTGAAACGTTCTTCATCCTGCGTCATTAAATCAGTCAGCAGCAGCGCACGCAGAATAGGATGAAACAGATAGGTAACATCGCTCTCTTCTTGCAAACGAGACACAAACAGACCCTGTTTCTCAATCTGCATCAATCGCTGCTCAGCATCTTGAATGGACAATAATCCATTGCAAATATCGGGCATGATGCGTTCTAAGATCGAGAGGTCTCGCAGGAACGCATGCTCGTCTGGATGATCTTTAAACACATCATCGAGAAGATAGGCAAACACGTGTTGATAGTCAATATTACCGGGAAGAGCCAGAGAGGTCTTCTCTTGACAATAAGAAGAGGAGAGAAAGGCCGTATTCCCCAGGCGCGTCCCCAGTAAGATACCTGCAATCCATCCATCAAAGGCTGCGCAGAGTTGAGTTGCATCCTCCTGCGTTAATGCAATATTCCCCATTACACAAGACAATGTATGAATATCTTCGGGTGTAAAACGCAATTGTTCAACGCCCAGGCCAACAATCTGACGCCGCACCATCAATGGAGCAAGATGAAGTTTTGGTACAGAGCGGCTCTCGATAATCATCACGCAATTAGATGGAAGCCTCTGCAACAGGTAATCCACAAGTGCATTGATGGGCTCATACTCATTCATTTTCTGATAGCTACTAAGTACAATCAGAAAACGCTCGTGTATGCTTCTCTTGATGGCAGAAACCAGAGCATCAATCAAAGCAGGATAGTGATACAGATCACCTCCACTGGTAAGAGTATCTTCATGCAGGCACTCGTCCAGAGCGAGATGAAAGTCAGGGAAACGCTGGCGAATACTGGTTATCAAGAGATCCAGTAGCAAACGGGGCTCGCAGTCCATTGGATCAAACTCAAGCCAACAACAAGGCAGCTGGCTTGTATTGATAAAATCAACAAGCAGCGTTGTTTTCCCATAACCAGCAGGGGCACATAATAAGATCAGCTTAGACGGGGGTGTCACTTGTGACGTACATGGCTCACATCCAATAGCCTTAAATAAAAAATTCAAAAGATGTGTGCGTTGTAGTATAGGAGAAGGTAAAGTGGGAATAGTGACTTTCCCTAAAAAATGGTCCTTGCGCAAAATCACTCCACATTTGATAAACTATGATGAACTGTAGCAATAGTGAACAGGCAGTACAGAGATGCCTCAGATCATAGCAAAACCTCCTGACCTTTTTCCTTGCACTGGACACCACATATAGTAAGCTGATGGGGCTATCCAACCCATTTCTCCTATGATACAAAAAATGAGGCGTTAAATTCCATTTTCAAACTGCTCTTGCGCATCAAATGGATAGATCAAAATACGCAACGCAAGTTTAAAATTAATGGCAATTTACCGCATATAATGGCTATAATTATATATTATAAGATAGTATATTTCAACCTGATAACAGTGGTGAAATTCAGTAGGACTGTAAAAAAGAGGAGACTCTTATTCATGGATGTAGCAAACTATCCATTTCCCCCTCACCTGACAACGCCTCTGGCCATTACCCATGTATCCGTCATACCGATGGATAGTGAGCGGGTTCTTCCTGATCAAACGGTCGTGATTGAGGATGATCGCATTATTGCTATAGGGCCTTCAAATACAATCGCTATTGAACCCTCTTCTATAACTATTGATGGAACCGGGAAATATTTGATGCCCGGACTCAATGATATGCATGTCCATTACTGGTATCCTGCCGAGGCGGCTCTTTTTCTGTCGCAGGGTGTCACGGTCGTACGCAATATGGCAGGAGGCCCCTACCATCTGGCATTACAACAACGACTTCAAAGGAAAGAGCTGCCGGGTCCGCTCCTTTTTACCACGAGCCCCCTCATCGAGGGTGGGCCTCCCATTCATTCGGCATGGCGGAGCATAACGAATACAGATGAGGCCGTACGGGCAGTATATATGTATGCAGAGCGCGGCTATCAACAGATAAAGATTTACAATCAGCTTCAGCCCGATGTGGTCCGGGCAATTGGTCACACAGCGCAAGAGGTTGGTATGCGCATGGTAGGACATTGTCCCAATGCAATGACTTTTGAAGAGGCAAGCGATGCGGGGCAGAGCTGCTTTGAGCATCTTACTGGCATCTGGCGTGGTCATCTCAAAGCTGGGTATGGTCAGAAACCAGGTCAATCCAATCTGGATATCACTGTCTTGCGAATGGTGAATGAACAGATTGATGAGGATGCAATTCGACGTCTGGGTTCCACTTTCGCTCAAAACCAGATCTGGAACTGCCCCACGCTTATCACCTATCACTATATGTTAGATTCTGAAGAGACGTGCTGCGCGGATGCAGGAGTGCAATCGTGCTTGCGATATGTGCCGCAACAGGCATTGACGAGTTGGAAGGCACTCGATCCCAGTCGCTACCAGGCTTCTTCTACGTTTGATCCATGGATTACGGCCCTCCATCGACGGAATGAAACGTTTGTGCATCTTGTCTCTCTTTTACACCAGGAAGGTGCTCCACTTCTCATCGGAACAGATACATCGGTTCGCTATGTCATCCAGGGAATTTCTGTCCATCAAGAATTGGAGCTGTTTGTGGCTGCTGGTCTATCTCCATTTGAAGCTTTACGCTGTGGCACAACGGAGGCAGCACGTTTTTTGGGGCAGGGAGATGAGTGGGGAACGATCACTGTGGGGAAACGCGCCAACATGATACTGCTGAGAGAGAATCCCCTGGAGAATATTCAAGCTGCTAGACAGGTAGAAGCTGTCTGCGTCAATGGCTTTTATCTGGCTCACAAAGATCTGGATGCCATGCTCGCACACCTGGCACAGGTTACGCCAGCCAGTCCACCCCAATCACTTCCAGAAGTGAGGCTTGCAAACATCACAGATACAGGCAGTCTGGAAGCACAGGGCACATGGCGTGAAGAATATATGAACAATGAGACAGGGTATCTTGTGTATCGACAGAGCCAATTGCCTGATGGAGATTGGTTGCTTGAAGAGCATCATGTATTTGAATATGGAGAGCTCTTCTCACAAGGTGGCCCACAGCAACGAAAAACTACCCTTCGACTGGCTAAAAATGGAACTATTCGCCATCTGACTTCCACAAATACGTCATGGCTTGGGACAGAGCAGACGGAGATTACCTGGCTCGATACAGAAGCATATCTGATCCATACTAAGGCGATTGATGGGCATAACACAACTATTACCCTTCACAGTCCTCCATTGCTTCCTGCAGATACGCTGTCCTTCACAGTCTTCCCATGGCTCACAAAACATACGATTGATCAGACCGAACGGCAGGCACTAAGCATTGATGAGACGGGCATTCATATTGTTTTATTACAAGGGAGCCAGGAGACGAGAACGACACAAGATACAACAACGCGCTGGCAGATAGATATTGATCGGCCAGATATTCCAGTACGGTTGATCACTCATGTCACCCATAATGGAACATTCTTGAGGATGGAACAAACGGGAAGAATTCATCAAAGAACCTTTATCGCTGTTCCAACTCCGTCAATCTAATATATACGACCACCGTTTGCCAGAGCACTCTACTTGTCTCAGCAGGACACAGATCCACCTGAGCAGCTCTGGCAAACATTCTCGACCATTGGTCTCGACCATCGTTCTATTACCTGCAACAACAGAGCGTCTATAATACAACCAGACAGAACATATACCACATCTCTCTCTACCAAGAAGCTGGACCTTGCTTGAAGAAGGTCTATCTTACGGTATTGATCTGTCAGCAGGTAGAGAACCTTCTGCTGATATTACAGTCTTCAGAGTATAAACAGTAGTTTGAGGCGCGATCGTGCGCGAAACAGTACTACTTACATCCCATAAGATCATGGAACAGAGAGGAAGATCATACATGAACATTAAACGAATTGGCTCACAACCTTCTGGCAAGGGGCCAGATGAGTATTTCACGGGAACAGTGCGTATAGACCCTCTAGTGGAGGCACCAGACCCAGCTCGCATACGTGGTGCCAGTGTTACCTTTGAGCCAGGCGCTCGCACAGCATGGCATACTCACCCACTGGGCCAGACGCTCATTGTAACGGCTGGTTATGGCCGGGCCCAATGTTGGGGAGGTCCAATCGAGGAGATTCGGCCAGGAGACGTGATCTGGTTCGCACCTGGGGAGAAACATTGGCATGGAGCTGCTCCTACTACAGCCATGACACACATCGCGCTCCAGGAACAGCTGGATGGTAAGACCGTCGATTGGTTGGAAAAGGTCAGCGACGAACAATACCAGGATTAATCGCTTCACCGAGGAAGATTGTTGCCGCTGATACACGTGGGCCATCCATGCTTTGGCGATACAGTACCATACCATGGATAACCCACGTTTACCGGACAAAACAGAAAGGCGATTAATCGCTCTCCGCTCCTGAGAGGCTTGAGGAGACCAGCGCACACAATGAAAAGAAAGATGAGAACGGGTATAATCGATAGGACACGTGTAGTCAATTCAATTGACGATGCTCACGCTTCGATCAAGTATAGCGCGAAATTTCCAGGCTTCTGATCTTTTCTATTTATCACATACGATCATACTCTTCGTGGCTAGATGATATAATGATGCCATAGAAGTCAGGAGTTATGAAAGAAGGATAGTACAAAGATTATGAAGATCACCAGTATTGAGTGCCATGTCCTGGTTGTTCCAGATCTCCAGGTAGGGGCGACCAGTTCTTCACAGGATGATATTATTGTTGAGATTCATACCGATGAAGGGCTGACCGGCATTGGGGAGAGCGATGTCAATCCCTGGATCGCACGAGCCTGTATTGAAGCTCCTGGCACCCATACGATGGGGCAGGGTCTGACTGAGATGCTACTGGGGCAAGATCCACTGGACGTAGAAGGGCTCTGGGAGAAACTCTATGTTGGCTCAGCGATGAATGGTCGCCGGGGTGCTCTGATTAATGCGATGGGGGCACTTGATATTGCATTACATGATCTCCGCGGAAAAGCCCTCAATAAACCCTGCTATGAGCTGCTGGGGGAACCAGCCCGAACCGCAATTACGCCCTATGCCTCGCTCCAACCTGAAGTTGCTAGCTTTCAGGAGTACCATGAGACCATTGTGGCCTGGGCGCAAGAAGCGAAAAAGATCGGCTTTCGTGCTGCTAAACTAGAGGCTACTTTTTCGGGTCCCTACCAGCACAATGGCCTCTCTGCTCCCTTTGAAAAAGTGACTGACGTGATCTCAGATGTGCGTCGGGCAGTGGGGGCAGACTTCACGCTAATGGTCGATGTTCAATACGCCTTTCCTGATGCCGATACCTGTCTTCAGATCATCCGAGATTGGCGCGATCTCGATATCTTCTTTCTTGAAACTCCTCTACCTTCGGATGATCTGGCAGGCTATGCCCGGCTCGCACAGGAACAACCAATCCCAATTTCGGCTGGCGAATGGCTGGCAACACGCTTTGAATTTATTGAGCTGATGGATCAGGGACGAGTCCAGGTAGCTCAACCAGATATGGGGCGCGTGGGTGGACTGACCGAAGCCATGCGCGTCTGCAAGCTGGCTCAACAGCGCGGACGGTTGATTGTTCCCCATGCCTGGAAGACTGGCATCACGATCGCTGCGGCTGCCCATATGGCGATGGTCACCCCCCATTGTCCCTATATTGAATTTTTACCAGCCCGCATGTCAACCTCTGGCCTACGCCGCGAGGTCGTCCTTGACGAGCTTGAACTACAGGATGGGCAGATTGTCCTCCCCCGCAAGCCTGGTCTGGGGATCGAACTGAACCGCGAGGCCCTACAGCGATACCGCGTGAACTAAACCTCAGAGCTATGCAGGATGATAGTAACAGGCTGGAATCAGTAAACGCTGAAACTGGCTCTGCGCAAAGAGGATCGACGCACTGGCATCATGGAGTTGCGCCTCCAGATGTCCTGGCAATAAGAAGTCGATCTTCAGTTCTGCAAGCCTGGCTATTGTGGTGCTATAGTCGCTCAGTGAGCAATCAGGGAGATTGAGCAGAGAGATCCTTCCGCCAGGAAAGATGACATCCCCGGCGATCAGACCTCTCTGTCCCTGCCAGTGTACCAGAAAGCTGAGCGCCCCTGCACAATGGCCTGGTGTCGCCAGGATCTGGAGCTGCTGCCCTCCCAGTTCAAAAAACGCTCCATCTTCGACGATGATGTCGATAGGGCAGGGCTGGACACGATACGTAGCCGGGTAGCCACCAGCCTCACGCGCTGCCCTGAGGCCCATTCTCTCTTCATCTGCTTGCCTGACGATCTCACCAGTATGATGAGATGCCACAACCTGTGCCCCTGTTCGCTCTCTGAGCTCGGCTGCTCCACCGACATGATCGGCATGATGGTGCGTCAGGAAGAGGTAGCGAATCTGTTGAGCAGTACCACCCGCCTCCTCTACACGTTGCATGAGCGCAGCAACATTTCGTCCTGCTCCCGCGTCAAACAGGGCAAATTCGTCCGGTGCGAACTCCCACAGATAGCAGTTGCAGTCGTACTCATCGGTCATACCCCCTCCTGCAACCAGCGACCAGCCTGGGAATAGCTGCATCTCTCTACCTCCATTAATAGCGCGGATCGGTATGGACAAATCCCTGCCGACGTACACGTGGACGAATGGGTCGGGCTTTGAGCTCACGCACAATCTCGATCAATTCATCGGAGGCGGTCTGCAAGATCAGCTCGCCTTTCTCACGGGTAGCCTTTGTCGCATCGCCCCAGACGCTTGTCTCAGAGACAGTACTCCAGTATTCGGTAAGCGGGACAGGATTGCCATAGGTGGGATCAGGCGATTGGCTTACAAGGTCGGCCCAAAAGTGCGGTGAGCGAGGATGGGTGTAATCTTTGACTGCTTTTGACATATCGACTGCTTCTGGCTGAATGGCCAGATAGAGCGAGGTCTCTAATTCACAGCCATGACCGCTGATCTCAGATTCGCGAAAATCACGGACCACTTGCTGCACCTGCTTTAAGCTCCACCAGGAGACCAGGGCACAGCGCGCTTCGGGATTCTCAACATTGGTCAGACGAGCCGCCATATCTAAGACTGGATGATTGCTTCCATGAGCATTCACAAAGATAAGTCTTTTGAAGCCATGATGAATGAGCGAGCGCGTAATATCTTTACAATAATTAATAAAGGTATCCCACTGAATAGTGACCGTTCCTGGTCCATCGATATGATGTGGAGAATAGCCAATATTGATACAGGGCATGAGCACTACCTCATCAGGGATTTTTTGTGCGAGCGCCTGACAGATTGCCTCAGCAATCACAACATCTGTATCAACGGGCAGGTGTGGACCATGATCCTCTAAGGTTGCGGCTGGAATAATGACAACAGGATCAGTCTTGATAATCTCGTTAATCTCTTGATCGGTGAGCTTTTGAAAGAGAATTGGTCTGGTAATCATCCCTATCTTCCTTCCTTGAAATAACTTTGACGGAGTTACAATTGAAATGCGAACAAAAAGAGATAGTCTCCAGGCCAAACGGTGCTGAAGCGTCGAATGCCCCAGATATTGCCCGATCGAGGTGCGTAGACTTCTTCGAGTACGACACCGGTTAACGAACAGATCTCTCCCATCTTCTGCCCTACCTCTACGTTCTCTCCCAGTTCCACATATGGCTGAAAAAAGCCCATTGTTTCGATCAGCAGCCACTCTGTACTCCATATGGCCTGAGAGCTATCATCGGCTTCCTGCAATGTGTGCGCTGGCTCCTCCTGAATGGTGAGCGGCGATGACTGGCGAGCGCTGAGGGCATCATCCATTGCAGGTGGAGAGGCAACAGTACACTCTTGAAAGGGATGCATCAGGGTGAACATTTTTTTCGAGAGAAGGACCTGACGGAGCCCGCTTTTGAGATGAACAACATCTTCGGGCAGACAGCCGCCTCGTCCTCGGACCTCAGTTGCAATGGTCGGAATGCCACAGCGAGCGATATAGCCGTTGAAGGTGATGCGAGTATCCGGGCGATCTGGAATCCGCCAGACGCGTTCCCAGCCAAAGGCCTGCGCCAGGAACTGCGAATCCTGCTCGATCTGATCATGCGTCTCATGAAAAGCCACGATTGAACGATATTCGTAGCGGGTTCCAGCGCTGTGAAAATCAATAAAGACATCCTCTCTTCCAAGGATGCGAGAGACCCAGTTGGACCAGGTGAAAGCCATTCGCTCTGTGACCGAGCCATCTGCCCGTCCCGGGAACTGCCGGGCCAGATTTAAGCCATCCCAGCTTGCAGGCGTCTCGCGCGTCTGACCTTCATAGGCGAGAGGATTAATGACCGGAATACCAATAAAGGTCCCATTAATCATCTCTGGCTCCAGTTCAGCCGCTAACTGACGAAGTGCGGCCATCCCCTCAAACTCATCGCCATGCACGCCTGCCACCGCAATCACTATAGGTCCGGGCTCCCGTCCTTTGACATAGTAGCCAGGGACAGCCAGCGTGCCCGTTTCATCCTCCCAGAGGAGAAGCTGCTTCCAGCCTTTCTGTTGGAGAGGCAACCGCTCAGGTACAAATTGCTCAAGAGTGATGCGTTCCATGATCACCTCCGGCATTAGTGAATGCTTGACAAAAGTCCACCATCAGCCAGCAAGGTCTGCCCATTCAAATAATGGTCAGCAGTGAGCAAAAAATGGACGATATTGGCAATCTCTTCCATTCGCCCGGGCCTTTGCAGAGGGATATGCTTAATCTGCTCACGAAAGGGCTCCGTTTGATAGATCTCTCTGTTCTTTGCCGTCTCGATCAAACCAGGAGCGACGGCATTCACCCGAATATCGTAAGTGGCCAGATCGATAGCCATAGCCTTTGTTAACTGAAGCACCCCACCCTTCGCAGTGGCATAATGCGCCACATTGCGTTCAACGGCAAAGCTATTAATAGAGGCCACATTCACAATTCCCCCTCCCTGCTGTCTTTGTACAAGCTGACGAGCAAAGGCCTGAGAACAATAAAAGTAGCCACTCAATCCGACCCGTAACACTTTTTCCCAGCTCTCCGCGCTAATCTCTAAGAAGGGCTCATAGAGGGAGTAGACAGCATTATTGACGAGATACTTAAGCCCTTCAGACTGCTCGACCAGCATCCGTACCTGTTCCGGGTCCCCAATATCAACCTGCCGAAAGACGGCTGCCTGCTCTCCATAGTGCGCACAGCAGTTGTGGGCAAAGCTATCGCCCTCTGCATCAATATCGACAATGACGACACTGATCCCCTCTCTGAGCAGTTTCTCAACGATCACCCTCCCGATCTGGCCTGTTCCCCCTGTTACAATTGCCCTATCCATCAACGTTGGCCCTCTTTTTGCATAAAGCTTCCTTTCAGGGTGTACAAGGATGACGCCACAAAATTCGCATAGAAAAAAAGAATCTTACCGGAATGGTCTACTATTTATAGTACCAGCGATAGATACTTATAACAACCTTTATAGACATCTATGGTAAAATTCGTTGCTCCGGGCGTCTATGAAGGGTCATTTGACAGCAACATTTCCATAGGATTGAGCAATATACGCATACAAAATGGCCGGATTTAACGGTATAGTTATCTCTATCAGACGTCCGTTGTTACTCCAGGCAATCACCAGAAAGAAAGAGAAAGCATGGCTCCTTCACAGATCTCTCTTCCGCTGCGTATCGAGGCATATACTTCATCGCAAAAAGAGGCAGTTGTACGCATTTTTCGGGATCTTACAGCCTCTTTTCCCTATGTAGCTGAATTGACGGAGGCCCTCTTTGAGGAGCGCGTCGTTCATAAGTTCTTTTTTGATCCCCAGGGTCTGCTGATTGGATATCGTGGAGATCGTGCACTGGGCCTCTTCCATGGTACATTTGCTCCCCCTCAGAGCAACGATCATGAGCTGGATAAGACGCGAGGAAATATTCGGCTGCTGCTTTTTCCACCAGAAGATCCTGGTCTGGGAACGGCGCTTCTGGAACAGGGAATGAGCTATTTACAGGCTCAAGGAGCCCGTGAGATCCTGGGATGGTCCAGTTTTGCTGGCTATCCTTTTTACAAAGGTATCTATATGGGAACCGAACCTGTGCTTTCGGCCAGTCTCCCCCATGTCATTGTCAGATTCGTGCAGAAGGGGTTTCAATTACAGCAGCACTCTATCTTTCTGGGCAGACCCCTGGATGAGACCGTTTCAGCTATGAATCCAGATCTTGAACTGAAAGATGAACCCCTGCACTTTGGATCTCCATGGCAAAAAGAGTCATGGGATGGGCTCCAGCCTCAGCATATTCATGCCCTTATCGATGGTGAACAGGTGGGACAGTTGATCTGGGTTCTCCTTCCTGATCTCCAGAGCAAAAGAGGATGCCTGGTAGGATCGATCGCCAGTCTGTCGGTGGACGAACGCTTCCAACGACGAGGAATTGGGAAAGCGCTGGTGGGCGCAGCCTTAAGCAGGATGTATGCATCAGGAGCAAGGGAGGCCATAGTGGCGACGACGCAGGACAATACCGCCGCGCTCCATACCTACTATACATGGGGATTTGCAGAAAAAGAGTTATTGCTGGGATATAGCTACCGAGCATAAAACGATGGTGCAGTCTCTGAGCAAACAGGATGAGCCCTTGCAGTCGTAACCAGAGCAGGGCAAGCTTAGCTTCCCCGCTCAAGCCCCTGAATCGAGGCTCGAAAAGCAGACGGAGTTTTTCCCTCCAACCGCTTAAAATGGTGAATCATCGAGGCGTGACTGGGAAAACCTACGATCCTCCCAATATGTTCTATGCTCTGGTCCGATTTCATGAGCAGATATTTTGCCCTGGTAACTCTGCGCGAGATGACATACTCAAGTGGGGTGACATGAACGTATTTTTTAAATTCGCGAATAAAGTGATAGGTACTGATAGCCGCGATTGTTGCGAGCGTCTCGACCGTCAATCGCTGTTCCAGGTGCTGTTCAATCCAGAGTTTGACCTGCGCAACCCAGGTTGGCTGCACCATCTCATGTTCAACATGCGCAAAGAGAAAACCATAGAATTGCATCAACAAAAAATAAATCAGTGCGGAGACCTGCGCTTCCCAGCAGGATTGCTGTCGTTCAACATGCTCAAGGATCTTTGTAAAAAGAGGCTCGACATCCTCATGCTCCATTTGCAGGATCAGAGGATTGTGCAGATGAAGCCAGCCACCCGGTAGATGAGCCAGATCACGGCATTGGAAATTCAGGTAGAAAAATTCATAGGGGTCACACCTGTCAGCACGGTAGCCGTGATTGGCCTGAAGATTCAAGAGAATCAGGTCGCCCTTCTTAAAGGGATAGGAGGCATTTTCTACGAAGAGTTTCCCTTGCCCGGCAGTGACATAGAAAATTTCATAGCCGGGAACATGACTGCGGAAAAGTTGCTCGTCAGGCAGCGTTTTCGCAAAGCCTGCAATAGAGCAGGTGAGTAGATGCTCCTGTGCATGTTTGCTGATCAGAGGAAAAAACGTCACGTAATCTTTCACACACATATCCTTCGTAGAAAGAGCAACATATCAATAGAAGGAAACAAGATAGATAGAGTGAAAAAAACAATGCTCACTGTATACTTATTGGTATTCAAAGTCAAGAGAGAGGCAAGCGGATGGAAAGAACGTATAGTTACTATTGTTCCGAGGGGATACTGTTCGATTTTTGTCAGGGGAAACGCTTAGAAGGCAGGCTTCTAAATAGTGCAGCCACGCTCAGTCTCTTCAATCCACATATCGAGAAGAAAGCCAGGGTGTTGTTGACCTTCTATTTTATCGATCTGGAACCCGTACAAAAAGACCCCTTTTTCCTCGAACCAGAACAACTTCGGCAGATCCATCTCCACGAGCCGCTGATGCTTCTTCACAATACCCACTATGCGCTGAAGGTTGAGGCAGATCTTCCCCTGGTGACACAACATACAACCAGTGATTTCAGCCCATTTGCGCAAATCCCCAACGATATGGAGACGGTAGCTCTCTATAGTGGACCGCTGGGTACGAGGGAGACAGCCTGGTATTTTGCTGATACCTGGATGGGCAGTAACGATCAACGTAGCTGGTTTGAATATGAGACGCTCAGCATCAGCAATCCCAATCAGGAGGCTGCGGATATTCGCTTGAAGTTCTTTGGCTCGCATGCGACAGGTGAAAAGGTCACATTTGAACGAGAGACTCACCTGAAGATTCCAGCAGAACGAATGATTGCAGTGCGGTTATGGGAACTGCCAGAAACCCAATTCAAAGGAAGCATTGCAAGCAATGGCATTCATGATAAAAGTGCGGATTTTTCCACCTGGCTGAGATCAAGCATCCCGGTTGTTGCCCAGAAAACGCGCAGGGCCTACAAACAGTTTGATACAGCCATTCACGGAGTCTGGACGGTGATCGGCACACCATGTGGGGGCTCAGACAGCACATTTTCAGGGGGACAGGATGCATAATCTCACAGAATGGTACTACCCTGGTGGCTATATTTACGCGGTTGGCAATCTACCAGCCGATCAAGATGATGCCTGGTTTACCTCGTCGGAGGGTTGGGAGCTCTTCTTCCTTAGCAATCCTACTGCTGAAGACCAGGAGGTTCAGCTCCGTTTCTATTTCAGTGAGAAAGAACCTGTTGATACCACCTATCATGTTCCAGCCAGAAGTTCCAGCATGTTCCCGATCTTTGAACGGAAATATAGCCATCTCACTGGAGGCTACAATTCGCCTTTTGGCATCCGTATCCAATCTAATCAGCCACTCCTTCCTCACATTACCCGAGCCGAATTTGAGCCCTGGACCGACACCTTGCCAGGCGCGATGTTTGGTGTGACCCCGTATCAAGGGCCTTTAACGCATGAAACATGCTGGTCAATTGCAGATGGACTTGTTTCCGACACTGAGACCCACCCGTTGAAGTTTCAGGAATGGATACAGGTATTAAACCCTGGCCTGGAAGCGACAACGCTTCTGGGAACCATCTATCTTCCCGATCGAAAAATCCAGTTCCAGAAAGATCTACCTGCTGAGCGGGTGCTTCTCTGTAAATTGGAAGAGATGGATGAGCTACCAAAAGGCGTGCCTTTTGCGCTCAAAATCGAAGCCCAGGTACCAATTGTAGTCCAACAGATTCGACGGGGCTTAGAGCAGGGTGCTCATCCTGCAACCCGATCCATTCTCTCGACACTGGGTGTCGTTCTGAACACATAAAGAAAAAGGTACAACCGATGAGTGGGACACTCTTAAAGGCCATGGCGGTCAATCGATCGCTCTTCAATCAGACCGTTGGCTACGGAACTGAGGGAGAAGTTTTTCGGCATGAGCACGTCAAATGGTCTTACACTGGCTATTCGCTCTCCAATTATGTCTTTGATCTGCATTTTCAGGAAGAATCGGTACAGGACGAAGTTGAAGCTGTACTGCGCACATTCCAGACAAAGCAGGCATCCACAACCTGGATTATCGATCCCTTCTGTACGCCAGCGACCATCACCACTGTGCTGGACCGCTATCCCCGTTCAGATAAGGGGGAGTTTACAGCCATGGCTTTACGGATGAGCGACTTTTCTGAACACAGGCAACCGCCAGAAGATTTTTCGATCCAGGAGGCCACTTCGCAAGCCGATCTAGAAGTATGGGGAAAAGTTGTGTGTGATGGATTTGGCATTGGAGGGGCACAGGCGCATGAGTATCAACGCTTATGCGTAAATGCGGCTTTAGCCTCAGGGCCAGACTTCACCTTCCGGCAATTTGTTGGATTTCGCGCAGGCAAACCCATCTGCGCAACCTCTCTCCTGTTGGATGGTGCCATGGCTGGCATCTACTGGGTTACCACAATACCAGAAGCACGACGACAAAAGGCCGCCTTAACACTCCTATCCCACGTCCTTACACTGGCGCAAACACAAGGATACGAGTGGTCAGTCCTACAAGCTACCCCGATGGGGGCAAACGTCTATACTATCCTGGGCTTTCGCGAGTATTATCGTGAAACATACTTTGATGGTGTTACCTTACCTTAATATTGATACCAGTACCTTACCCATGCGATGCCCTCAGGCAAAACAGTGGGCATGGCATATTGGGACAGATCGCTGGCCGACAGAACAGATGGCGATATTGGACCTCCTGCCGAGGAGGCTGGATCACAGCAATTGCAGTGTGTAAACGGTAGTGCTGCCGCTTACACACTGCGACACTTCTTCATCTACACTACAGCTTTCTTTACTCGTCCTGTGAACAGTGATAAAGTTGATCGGCCACAAGAGCAATTGCTGAATCGCCAACGATAGCTTGCAGTTGATGGTGCAGTTTTCCCATATTCTTCATCTTGCTTGCAATAAAGGCATGGCGCGAACAGCCAGAGGTGAGGTCTGTAAGACCACGCTGGGCAGATTCATATTCCTGACGAATCTGAGTGAGCAAGCGAGCAACTTCACTGCGTTGCTGTTGGGCTCCCATCATTGAATGACCTCCTTTGTTGTGAGAGTGTCAACTAAAAATGATGCTATCGTACACAAGAAAGGTTGAGGATAAAGACAGATGTTTTCTCACAGAGCTCCTCAATCCTCATTATGAGAATAGCAGACATGCCTCGCCAAAAAACGTCAATCCAGAAATAAAGCAGCCATTCGTGTCGTTTTTTATTGCTCTTACGGACAGGCTTCAGATCTCTTTCACCTCTGTTCCGCTATGGGCATCTCAGCACATTGATATAGAATAAATTGATAAAAAGCATTATACTAGAGTATATGATGAAAGGAGGTGACCATTTCATGGCTTCTTTTGAGCTCGATCAATTCTTGCTGGAAGATGGCAACATCAACTATGGACAGGTCATGCGGTATTGGCGCAAACAGGTTCTCCACTGGAAGAACGCTCAGACTCTGGCCGATGTATATAATGAAGTAGCGAGTGAAGATGATCCGGTTACAGGAAGGACGATTCAAAGAATGGAGCAACAGAACAACGTGCCGATTGATCCCAAAAGACGCTGGCTTCTGGCCACAATTCTGAATATTCCCCCTGCATACCTGGGCCTCTCTGCCCTCAGGCCAGAGACGTTCTCTGATCCTGAGATGCGCATGACATCACTGACGCAAGAGAAAATCGATAGCTCAGCCTATTCGGATCGTTTACTTCAACTCTGGAAGCACTGGTCAGCCTACCCTGCCCGCGAGATTCTTGAAGAGCTGCTCATGAAAATCAGCCTGCTACAGGAACAGGTTCTCTATGGCAATCAACAGCAGCGCAATCAGTTTTCTTTTTTGCTCTGCCACTATTTAGTGCTCTATGGGAATATTCGCCGGGATCAAGGCTATTCTGAATCAGCGATCTCCTTTCTACAGAAAGCGCTCTCTCTCGCGCAAGAGAAAGGGTATGCCGAACTGGGAGCAAAAGCCGCTTACTTAAAAGGCTATGCTGAATTTGATCTGTGGGGCCTCCAATCCAATCGTAGCGAACAACGTTCATACCTGCAAGCTGCACGAAGCTCGTTTCAATTGGCGCTGCACCTTGTTGATGAAGCTCATAAAAAGAAAGCGCTCAATAAACCTCTCCAGAGCGCTATCATTGCAGAATTAGGTCTGGTTCAGGCCTACTTCGCTCAATCCGCCACCGAAAAAACACAGGCCCTCCAGACCATCGATAAAACTGCAACCATTATTAGCTCCGCTGATTTTCAACGCGACCCAACCTTTTTGCATATTAATGATGAGTGGTACCATATCGATAAGGCAGAGGCCTATGTCGCGCTTCACTGTGGACAGGATGCGGTTCATGAATTGATGAATGTAGATCGAAGCAATCCCCACACACGAAGAAGATACATCTATACAGATATTGTAGAGGCCGATGCATATCTTCTCAATAATCAGTTAGAGATGGCTATATCATGTGCTGAACAAGCCTTAGAGCTCATTGTAGAGACACCTTCGTTTATCTTTATCACCCGTCTCGCCAATATGTATCACTCTCTACGAGCTACCAGCAGCTATGCGAGAAGCCCTGATCTGGCACGCCTTGGAGGCAAACTGCTCAAAATTCAGCATGCCGATCTCTTTGCAGAATGAATCAACCTTCGAAAAAGGATACACAAGCAATGTCTGAACAACAAGAACTGCTGACCAGACTGGTAGAAGAGTCTTATAATGGCCACCGCAAAGGAGTGTTGCAGCCAATTTCGCCGTATCTGCTTGCGGATCGCGGTATCTATCGTGTTATGTGGGATGATGACACGTCCTCTGTACTACGTGCCTTTCGGACCGACGTTACTGTTGAACTAACCGGGCATGCCGTTGTACTGGATTATCTGAAACAACATGGCTTTGCAGCCCCATTGGTGATGCGTACCCGTGACGGAGCTCTCCTTGCTTATTACGAAGGTTGGACGGCTCTCCTTCTATCATTTTTAGAGGGTGATCTCGCAGATTTCACCTCTCATAGTTTGCAACAGCTCGCCAATTGTACTGGCAGTTTACACACTCTTTCGTACAATATACGTGAGGACGGTGCGAGTAGACATCTCCCTGACTCATTCCTACGTCCCACGCGGCTTGCTTCATCTGCACTTGACCATCTTTCCCAGGCATTACCGCTACTTCCTGACGAATTGATCCCTTTCTGCCAGGATGCAATCACCTCACTGCACCATATACAACAGGCACAACTGGCTGGACTTCTACCAGAGACAATCGTTCATGGCGATTGTTGGCCCGGCAATGCAATACGGACCCCTGGAGGCATGGCACTCATTGACTGGGATGGCGCTGGCATCGGACCAGCTCTTCTGGACGTTGGCTATCTCCTATTGACGTCTCATCTGGGCAAACCTCAGTTACCCACTATGCAGGCAGATAAGGACGCTATTGCCGCAGTGGTACATGGATACTGTCAACAGCGCAAGCCACAAGCAACAGAACTGAATCTACTTGAGGATGCAATACGCTATACGCTAGCACTGCGTGTAGGATTGGAGAAACGCCTCACCTCATTGTCTGAAAAATGGACCGAGGACGTGTGGCTACAAAAAATGCTTGCACGTTACCATGTAAGTGCAAACATTACAGCCATTGCACAAGATTATTTTGAGCAAGAGATCTGATACTGGTAACACCCCTGACTTCTCAACCTTCGAGCTACCATAAGCTACTCAATTGTGGCATGACACAACCTCTGAAGGAGGATTTTTTGCCGATAAGCGATCAACATAAAACCGTGATTCTACATATCCTTTTCTTGAATAAAAGGATATGTAGAATCACCTCTAGATCACATCGCACAAGGGATTTTTATTCGTCAGCAACAAAACTCCCAATCTTACGGATCGCTTCGGGGCGTGTAAACAGGATATAAGCGGCCCAGGCAATGCTGAGACCAACCAGCACCAGAAAGATCCAACCAAAGGAATTATAGGGTGCGGGCTGATTAGGAGCAAAGAAGCCATATAAAGGTAAGATCAAGGCAGCAATACCAATCAAAGGGACCAGGACATGCTTAAACCAGCTAAATTGATCACGCCGCTCCTTCCAGAAATAGAGCGGTAGAGCAATATTGGCAAGCATATAGACCAGGACGATGGGCACTGTACCGATAGTAGCCTCGTAGGAAAAGACCTCTACAGGAGTCAGCCAGATCCCAGGTAGGATAATCAAGATCAATGTTAATACCGTATAGAGAATGATGGCCGCATAAGGAATGGGATGAGGCCCCCTGGTCACACGTGAAAACCAGGTTGGCAGCAATCCTTCACGGGCACTATTAAATGTGATGCGCGTCTGCGAATTAGCTGCTGCAATATAGCAGCCCACTGAGCTCGTGATGCCTACAATACCCACAACCACTGCAAACCAGGGGATGTAATGTTGAGCTAATGTCAGATAGGGTGCAGGATCACTGACAAGTTGTCCCATGGCATCTTTGGCTGGAATACCAGCAAAGCCAACCACAGCCGCATAGGAAGAGAGCAGGTAGATACAGCCAACGATGAAAATAGAGGTAAAGACAGTAATTGCAATCTGGCGACGTGGATTTTTGGCCTCCTCTGCCAGGGCACCTGAGTTTTCCCAACCGACAAACCCCGAGATGGCGATAGGGAAGGCCAGTGTCAGTCCACTAAAGCTGGACGTTCCCCCCAGATTCGTAAAGGGAGCCCCAATATGGTTGCCAGCCACAATAAGAATTACCAGAGAGAGCAGGATCAGGCCAACCGCCTCAATCAGGAACAGAATAAAGGCCCAGATGGTTGAGATGACCACGCCGCGCAGAAGCAAGGGAGTAGAGATCGCCACAGCCACCACAGAGACCAGCATCCAGTTGAGGGCTGGCAAAAGTGAATTTACCCAGGAGCCCAGAAAGACCACAACCGCAGCAATTGTGATGGGATAGCTGATCGTCAGCAGCACAAAGCAGGTCGTCGAAATAAACACAGCCAATCGAGGAGAATATGGCCGCACCCCATTGCTTATGTATGAAACAAACGAACCTGCGCTGGGGCGGACTCGATTGAACTCACTCATCGTATTAGCCAGCGTAAAAACAGCGATCATGGCAATCAAAAAAACCCAGGGTGCAGTCGATCCCATAAATGAGACCACCAGACCTATACTCAAGAAGATACCTTCAGCCGGAGCGAGATTGGCAAGAGTAGCCGAAACGGTTTCAAATAATGTCAGGGCATTGCGTTGGAGATGAGGTTGCTCTACAGATTGTGCTACAGGAACGATGGTTGAAGAAGTCTGATTTTCAGCGCCTGCTTCCATAAATAGAAACCCCTTTCCGATTGGAAAGAATGATACAGTTTCTGGCCGTTGGCGATACGAGAAGCCAGCGGCAATACGTAGCAACAGGTGAGAGAACAAGAACGACGCGACTACTGTTTAACGCGTGGAACGCGCGGAGCAGTGATCGCAGTATATGTTTCTGGACGGCGATCTCGTAGTGCATTGTAACCAAGGCTCTGCGTCGTGCGACCGCGCACAATACCATCCAGAATATCGATGTGGGCAGAAACCATGCCTTCTTCGTACAGAATCTCTGCCACGGGGCGACCAGTAGGAGCAATGATACGACTACGCCCTAGATAATCATGATCACCACAACGCCCATATTGATTGGATGAGATAAACCAGAGTTGATTTTCGGCAGCTCGTGTCAACTCGAACAGATCATAGAGATATGACTGATAATCCTGCTCTGGATCAGGATCACCACCAACGCATGTCAATGCCCAGGCCGTCGGCATTACAAGAACTTGCGCACCACGCAGCGTTAACTCACGGGCGGCTTCTGGAAACTGCTTATCATAGCAGATCAAGAGCCCAAGACGGCCCAGCCGCGTCTCAAAAATCGGCCATTCATTCCCTGGCCAGTAGATATGCAATTCATCCAATGGCTGATGGACCTTACGATATTTGCCAATATATCCTTCTGGTCCGACCAGTACCGCCGTATTATAGAGCACATCCGGGCCATCCTCTCCATCAACCTCGGTCATCCCCCAGATAATATACAGGTTACGCTGTTGGGCCTCTCGAACCAAAAGCTGGGTCGAAGGGCCCGCAGGCACTGGTTCTGCATGGGCATATTGATATTCCAGGCTCTCCATCCGCAATTCAGCAATGTTTTGCAGATACCCCTGAAGAGATTGTTCTGGCAACACCAGCAGATCAGCACCGATCTCAGAGGCTCGATCCAGATAATAGAGATACCTGGACAGATTCTTCTCTCGATCAAAGCTAACTTGCATACTCACAGTCGCTACGGTATACATAACCATCGATAAAGCATTCCCCCTGGTCAAGGACGTAAATAATGCCTGGCTGATTAGATAAAACAATGGTAACATTAGAATATGTTACACGTCAATATACAGATGTTTTATCTATATCAACTTAACAGGCCCCTTGCTTTATGGCCGATTCTTTACGCATAATTACATACAGATGTCCAGGACAGAAAAAAAGGAGCAGCTATGCCACACTATCAACCAACCGATGCATTGCAATCACCACGTTTTTGTGGGATTCGTACGTTTGCACGCCTGCCATTTGTTACCACAACTGAAGATGTTGATGCCACTATTATTGGCCTCCCTTTTGATACGGGCGTTAGCTATCGAGCGGGAGCAAGATTTGGTCCGGCTGCCATCCGCGACGCTTCATCGCTGCTACGACCCTACAATCCAGGACAGGGTGTCGATGTCTTTGGAACCCTCTCAATAACCGATGGCGGTGATATCTCGGTGGTCCCTGGCTATATTGAGGATAGCTACGCGCATATTGAGGCTGGCTTACGACCAATCCTGGAGGCTGGGATCGTGCCCATCTGTCTGGGCGGAGACCACTCGATCACTCTGGCCGAATTACGGGCGGTTGCAAAAAAGCATGGTCCTCTGGGGCTGGCCCATTTTGACGCACACAGTGATACCTGGGATGAATACTTTGGGCATAAATATAATCATGGCACGACCTTTAAACGCGCGCTGGAAGAAGGCTTGCTGGATCCGCAGCGCTGTATTCAGGTTGGTATGCGCGGTCCGCTCTATGATGCTGGTGATTATGATGTGGCTCGAAAACTTGGTCTGGCTATCCTCCCCAATGATGAGATGCGCCAGCATACGATGGCAGAGGTTGCTCAGATAGTGCGGGAACGCGTGGGGAACGGACCGGCCTTCCTGACCTTTGATGTTGATTTTGTTGATCCAGCCTACACCCCTGGCACAGGCACACCTGAAGTTGGTGGGGTCACCAGTTGGGAAGCTTTACAATTATTGCGCGGACTGCATGGACTCAACTTTGTCGCCTGCGATATTGTCGAGGTTCTCCCTTCCTATGATCCAACACAGATTACTGCTCTGCTGGCTGCCAATGTTGCCTATGAAATGCTCTCATTGATTGCTCTCCAGAAAAAACGTGCCAGGGCGATGTAATTCTGTGTACAAAGAGAAAAAACAGGCGAAGGGCGAGGATCGGGTGTGCCGCATAGAGGCGCATCAGGCTGGTGACATGAGCCACGCCCAACCAGTCAAAACAAGCCGAGCAAGAAGCTATTGAGAATGGCGAGCATGCGAGAAGCCGTGCCTTTGCGCACCTTCTCGCAGCGTCACATAGCGCCGCAAGGCATCCGCACTCACCATCCACTCTTTGACCCATTGGGCCGTCGCTCGGCTTTGCTCCCTTTCCTTCTCTTGCACTATGTGCTCTTTGAGGATCACATCCCCCCCGTCCCCACTTCATAAAGTGTGGCCTGGTGCACCTTTTTCTAATCGGGGGTCAGATGATGCCGGGTTCCGTGTAAGGTTTTACCATCCAGAGTCACATATTACCGTTACCCTGGTTCTCGCAATTGGGCCTGCATAGCTATTTCACTACGGATGGCACCGAGCCGTTGGCGCTGTCCCTAGTGGTCATCCTGGCACGTCTCCCTCGCTGCTGTCTCCCCGTGCTCGCGCAAGGATCGCCTCGACCACCGTTGTCTTAGCATCAGCATAGTTTTGTGTGTACTTCCAATTCTGGCTCGCAAGCTTCCGCTTAGTGACCTCATAGAGTTGACGATCAGAGGCGTTGCTTCGTAACCAGTTACGAAAGAGCAGCAGACGATCGATCTCTGGGCAACCTGGCGAGAAAACATGAAGGTTGATTGCCGGGTCCACTCTCTTGAGGAGACGGTGCTCGTACCAATCTGGCTCTCGGATGCGTAATACATAGCCAGCAGCCTCTAAGGCAGGAACGTAGGCTGGTTCGTCTACTGAGTCCGTGATCACAAGTAAAATGTCGATGATAGGTTTGGCAGCCAGCCCCGGCACTGAGGTCGAGCCAACATGTTCAAGTAAGAGAACCCGGTCGCCGAGTGCGGCCTGGATTCGCTCAGCTTCCTGCGAAAAAAGCTTCGGCCACTCTTGATTGTAGTCGGCGATGAGGATAGGCCCGGCCAGAGGCACACGCTCTCCGATCGTGACAGCCCGAAGTTGCTCCTCAGTGGTTGTTTTTTCTGTCCCTTTGGGCAAGTCCCCGACAGTGTGATCGATCTGGGACATGGACATCTCCTTTCACTTCTTTATACGGCTCCTGCTCATCGGTAGACCGACCAACTGTGATCAAGTGTTCTGTGGCCTGGTCACTGCACCTGTTGAGGAAACAACCGTTTGCTTGTGCGTTACCGTGGTAAATGTGCTTTCTCTTCTTTTCTCAGGAGGCAAGTATATCTGAGATATGCCCAAAAAGGAAGCTTTTTTTCTCATTTCCCAGCGTTTCTGCCAAATATTGAAGGGATCAATTAAGCGTTGCATCCTCGACGATCCACAATTATCCTGCTATACTAGAGCTATGATCTATTAAGCTCATCCGCTAGACGGTGTTTGCAGAAGAAAATGAATGAACTCAGCCAAACACAATCGATCGCATAAGTGCTTAAGCGCACAACAGCAGCAGATAAATCAGCTCCTCTGGAGGTCTGGTTTGCTGCTCATGCTCTTTGCTTCCTGAGCAAAACATTGGAGATGCAAGCCGCCAGACCTCTTACGTAGGTCTGGCGGCTTTTTTGTGACAGGTACACATACTGTATGAGGAGAAAATGAAAGATGGAGATCGGCTTTTTGGTACGCGGTCTGTTGATTGGTCTATCGGTAGCTGCTGTAGTCGGGCCGATGAGTATCCTGTGTATACAACGCACCCTGCACAAAGGCTTTCGTTATGGCCTTGTATCTGGTCTGGGAATTGCCACTGCTGATGGGCTCTATGGTTGTATTGCTGGCTTTGGCCTGACTATGATCGCCAGTTTCCTGGTGCATCAGCAGATCTGGATTCGCATTATTGGCGGACTGTTCTTAATCTATCTGGGCGGTAAAACGCTCTTCATCAGGCCCGCCGACCATGCAGCTACCACAACCCGAGCCAGTAGCTGGATAAACGCATATCTCTCTACATTTCTGCTGACCCTGACCAATCCTCTGACTATCCTGTCCTTTGCGGCCATCTTTGCCGGTCTGGGCGTAGGAAGTGGAAAGAGTACTGCTGTGACTGCCCTGCTGGTTGTAGCTGGGGTTTTTCTGGGTTCGACGCTCTGGTGGCTACTCCTAACTCTCTGTATTCATCTGGTCCGTGGACGCTTTACTCCCCAATGGATGCTCTGGATTAATCGTATCTCTGGCCTGATTATATCTCTATTTGGGGTGATTGCCCTGATTGGTCTCAACCGTTAAGAACAGCAACCTGTCTGCTTTTGCAAGACATCACAGATTTACGCTTCTTTCAGTACTCGATTCACAAAATGAAATGTATCATAGAGCTCAATGCCGAGAGAGGGATGATGGACAATAATACTGGAGACGAGTGGGAAGAGGATATTTGCATCTTCTCGCGTTGTTATCTCCGACCAGGATTGTTGAAGTAAACATAATAGTTCTTCCTGTTTCTCCGCAGAGGCTAAATGATAGCCCAATGAGCGAATAGCCCAGGAGCGCTTCTGGCCCGCTGGCATTCGCTCAATAATGTCTCTGGCCTGGTTCCAGCAGCTATTGTTTGCCTGGTTCGATCTGCGCTGGAGAGAAAAAAACCTTCCACGTGCGGAGAGTGGCTCTACCATTTTTTGCTTATCTAACATTTCATTGAGCACGCTGTTGGCTCTGTTTCCCATCTCCTGAGCTTTTCCTGCGTTCTTTGTCGCATATGCACCTTCCAGCAACACCAGAGCTCGGGCAAGCTGCTCCTCATCCTGTATTTTTTCGCTCACGGCCTCGGCTCGCTTTAAATCATTCTGGCGAATCAACTCTTCTACAAGTCTGCCCAATGCCCTGGCCCGCAGGCTCTGGACTGTAATAGTTGCAATGACACTGTCCGCACGATCCCACTGCCTGACTTGTGCAAGGTTCTCTGCGAGCGTATGTAAGACCTGAGATTGCCAGTCCTTATCCTTCATTGTTTTTATGATGGACTCTGCCTTCTCCCACAATGCTTCTGCTTCTTCTTCTCTTCCAACTTTGGTAAAGGCTTTCGCGATAAGGATCAATCCTTGTGCTCGCTCTCTCTGGCTACCAATGCGTTCTTCTAGCACGTCGAGTGCCAGACTCCAGGTATCCTGTGCTTTTTGTGCTGGTTGCTTCCTTTTTGTGTAGGCTTCACCTAGCACCACAAGGCATTGGACCTGCTGCCAGGGATCAGTGATGGAAGCAATGAGCTGCTCCGCATCTGTCCATCTTTGAGCCTGGGCTAACGCCTGAGCGATTTCGCGGAGAGCCTGCTGTATGAGCTGGTGATTGGCTTGAAGAGAGGTAATGGTTTCCTCGAGTTTTTGCCAGATCTCTTTGAGGAGGCCCATTTGCTTTGCCTGAACCAGCGCGATTCCCAATCTGCATAGAACATAGGAGCGTTTTCCGTTCTCTTTGATGGCGTCAACAAAGTCACAAGCCTGGTCGTATCGCTCCGCTTTTATTAAGGCCTCGACTATTTCACATAGCTGGTTTAATTCTAACTGATTACTCATGGCCATAAAAATGCCTGGGGGCAGCGAGTCCCATTGTTGAGCGACAAGGAGATCAGAGGCATATAGTCGCCACAGACTTTTCTGTAGTCTCATATCACCGATCATGTTGATAATGGCACAGACACTCCTCCACTGCCGGGTATTTACCAATTTTTTGAGAAGATCTTGCAGGTATTGCTGTTTTTGCGTGGCCTCCTGCATGGTATCCAGATACTGGATGATCTTCTCCAGGCATCTCTGCGAAGAGGCATACTGCTCAATACGCGCAAATGCTTCGGCTAATTTTTCAAGAAAAAGCAGTTGCTGCTCGCTCGAGTCGAGAATATTGATGGTGCATTCCGCTTTGAGCCAGATAGTTTCTGCACGTTCGTTCATGTTCAGACGGGCATATGCCTCTCCAATGTAGTATAAGTTCTCTCTATACGCTTCTGGCTGTGTTTGCAGCGTAGCGATATTTTTTTCAGCCTGTTCCCAGACAAGCTCAGCATCTCTCTTTCGTTGCGATTGTGTTAAGACTCTTGCGAGCAGACAGAGTGATTGTAAGGAGAGGCCAGGCTCGGTATACATGATCTGTACTGTTTTTGACCATACGCCATTGGCCTTTGTCTGCTCCTGAGCTTGTGTAAGCACCTCTCCCAGTAGACAGCGTGCACGCAGGCGTTCGTTCAAGTCGTTCAGATTGTCGATCGCCTGCTCAGCCTTCTCCCATGCTGCAGACGCCTGTTCTTTGTAATAGACTCTCTGTGCTGCTGAGCCAATCTGACAAAAGAGGTCAATATGTTTCTTTGTGTATCCCAGGGAATCGATGAGCCTCTGCACCTGTTCCCATTGCCTGACATGTGTTGCAGCTACGGCCAATGCATGAAGTCCCTGTGCTCGTTGATGATGATCGGCAATATCTGTAATGTTTTGATGCAACAGATTCCACAGGCTCTGCGCTTTTTTTGTTTCTCCCAGTGAGATCAATAATTCCCATACCTCTATCTGCTCTTCTTGTGGGAGCTCAGAGGTCCTGATATGCTTCAGAATATCGCAGGCTTGCTCCGGCTCTTTGGCCTCATACAGGGCTTTTGCTGCTCTCAGCCGGGCCTGCTCTCGTACTATGCCCGATGGAATATTATCAATGACCAGTAGCATTTGCTTCCACTGTTTTTCCTGGACGATCGCTTCGAGGCAGAGAAGGCTCGCCTCATCGCGCTGACTGGCGTTGGCAATCAGGGCTATGATGGCCCTGGCTTGCTTCCACTGCTGCGCTTGAAGCAGAAATTTCAGGGCGAGTAGATACTGATGATCTCTTTGCTCGATATCCTCTATCGCTCCAATAAGCTTCTTTGCCTGTTCCCAGAGAGGGTAGGCCGTTTCTACTGGTCGTCCCCGCTGATATTCATGCGCGATGAGGTGCAGTCCCACGACTTTATGGTGACTATTCTCGATGGTTTCTATTACGGCTTTTGCTCTCTTCCAGTCGTGGGCCAATGCCAGGGCTTTCCCTAGAGATTGGAGAGCTTGCGCACGTATCGCCTCATCATCAATGGTCTGGATGAAGCGGTCGGCCTGGGCCCATTGTTTACGGTTTGCTAAAATTTCACTTATTCTTCTTAAAAGAGAATTGGCTTGCTCGCCAGATTGTAGCGTTGGCATTATTTTGGTGATACTCGACCATACGAATTGAACCCTCCGCTGGTGCTCACCTTGTAGCAAGGTATTCCAAAGCTCGATCAGAGCCTCTGCCCGTAAGAGGGGCTCCGAGATTGCTGAGATAATTGATTGTGCCTGGCGATACTGGTGCGCTGCCAGAAGAGCCTTGCTCCATTGATATCTTGCCTGGTCTCTCTGGGTGCGTTTTTTTTTACGGGCAATGATGGTCTTTTCAATGCACTGCTGCACTCTCTGTGCCCACTGGATCTGTCTCTGACGAGTTACTTCCAACCAGAGTTCACAGAGAGCCTGCACACGCAGATCGATAAGCTCAATGCTAGTGCTGAAATGGAGTGCCTGATCCCAATTCCGAACCAACTTTGCGCTGTTTGCACTCAGATAAGAGAGCTGCGATTGTATCTGCACGTCCTTGATGGCAGTGATAATTGACTGAACGATCTCCCATTGTTGCTGATGCAAGAGTTTGACTATCAGTTCGTTGCTCATATCTGTCCACTGATAGCTGCTGACAATCTGCAACAAGAGCTCTTCAGTCTGCTCCCATTCCCGTGTCTCTATCAGAAAGTGGGCCTGTGTATGCCATAACTGATATTTCTGGTCACTATTGGGCATATCTACCATCTGCTGCTGTGCCTGCTTCCGTAGCACAAATGCTTTCTCTGGCTGCTGAATCATGCTGAAAAGAGACCCAAGCCGCCATAAGCTCTCTCCATCGAGGCTACTTGTCTGGAGAGCGTTGACCTGTCGCTCGATCTCTTTCCAGAGAGTTTGTGGTTGCTGGTCATCCTGTTCTCTGGTCAGTGCCTGTGCGAGAGTATGGAGTAGCTGTATCTTTCGCTCGTTTACGTGGGAAAACTGGATGACATTTTCGGCCCTTGTCCAGGCTTCTAAAGCTTGCTCGCGCTTCTGTTCTACAGCCAGTGCCTCTCCCAATGCGATAAGAGCCTGCACCTTGAACTGGATCTTTTCAATAGTGTCAATAACGTTGCTCGCACTTGCCCATTGGTTAAATTGTATCAAGATCTTTGCGAGCTCATACGTACTTTTCGCTTTTTGTTCTTTATCTTTTAAGAGGTTAATGATGCCGATTGCTGATGTATGTGCGTTTTCTCTTTCAGAAGTTTCGTCTTCAGCTCTGCTCTCAGGATCTGTATTCATAAGAGAAATGCGGTGAAAAAATAACTCTTTCAGTGCCTGTACGATGCGATCCTTGTGGGGGCCTGGTGACAGAGTATTAATGGCTGTCTGCACTGCCTCTAGCACAGCATGATCAGATCTCTTCGCTCGTGAAGTCCGCGCTACTTCATTAATGATACTGCAGTAGCCTCCAGGATACAGTCGGGTATCGTGCAGGAATGATAAGCTTTTCAGTGCGGCAAGCCAGGCTGTTTGAGCTTGCTCATCCTGTTTGTATCGAGCCAATACTTTGCCCATTTCATAGTTAAACTGGAATTTCTCTTCACTGTTCTTACGCAATTGTATGATCTGTATAGCTTGTTGCCAGAGCTCTACAGCTTCTTTGAGTTGACCTTCTCTCGCAAGTGCATCACCAATATCGCGCAAGCCTTCTGCGCGGAGATAGGCCTGTTCTATCTTTTGAGCTGCTCCTTGAGCTTTCTGCCATTGCCCCAGATTTGTAAATAGTCTTGCCACATGTTTGAGTAGTTGACCCTGCTCCTGGGTCTGGTCCTTGATCTCACAAACCAGGTCTTGAGCTTTGCTTAAGAGTTCACTAGATACTGTTTTAGGTGTGTCTGGCTTCATTACCAGCTCCTGGGCAATCTCTATGAGCGCCTTTGCCTTCTCAAATTTGTCTGTTAGCAGATCCACCAATCCGAGTGCCTCTTGTTTACGGTCAAGCAAGAGAAGCAGGCGGTAGGTGCCAGCAGGATAAAGAGTGCTCTTGCCAGTCAGGCTACAACGGAGCAGGGTGCATTTCCAGAGCAGAGGCAGATATGTGATCTGGTCTACTTCAGGGTTCTTTTGCGCAAATGAGATAATGGCCTGCCGACCCAGGTCCAGGTCCTGTGCATAGACGTGTGTATCAAGATCACTGGAGTGCATTCGTCTCCGCGCAAATTCTTCGCTATTAAGTACCTCAAATAACCGCTCCCAGTCTTGAGCACTGTGAAGGTGTGTAATGTAATAGAGACGCGCGTAATTACGATGCTTCTGATCTGAACTACGATCCTCTGGCTCCCACGGATGCTTCTCTCTCTCACACCAATCAGCCAGTTTTTTATGGCAGAGAAGAACATCTTTCTCATCAAAGATCAGATTAGCAGGTTTTTGCAGAAATTCACGCAATTTCATATGATAAAGGCCGTAGTGTTGCTCGTCTTTAAGTAAAAGGCCCTCGAGTCGCTGAATATTGGATTTAATGCCATCACTGCTAATACCTATGATCTGATGGATATGATGAATGGACAGCGGGCTGTGCGCCATGGTCAGGAGACAGAGAATTGGTTTGAGGATAGCCTGCCAATCATTATTGAGCTTTTGCAAGCGCCGTATTGCGCGTGAGAAGAGATTATTTGGATCTTCCGTGATATCCTGGATGATCTGTGTAATCTCTGTGTCTGCTCCTGCCTGCTCTACCACTATGTTTGCAAATAAACTGAGGTATAGTGCTCCTTGCAAACTCTGGTAGACCTGATAACATCGCTCCTCATCCAGAGAGACGTGGTAGTGCTTGAGCAATAATTCGAAGTCACTCTTTGTGAGAGGAGGAAGGGTATAATGTCGGCGGGGTTTAAGAGCTTCGAGCTCTACTATGGTATCGTCGGGGCGCGTTCCTATGACACACACAATACCCTGAGGAAGGTTTTCGGGAAGGAAGCTGAGATTCCGCTCGCCATGTTCATTGCGCAGCAGTTGGTCCAGGCCATCAATAAAGAGAACTTCCTGAATGCCTTGTGCAGACAGTTCGATGAGGAAATTATGAAATTCGATCCGGAGTAAATCAATCTCCGTATTCTGGATCAAAGTCTCAGAAAGACGGTGTTTACGGATCAGGTATTCCATCAGAGAACACATAATAGCTCTCTGTTCATGGGGGTCCGGATTGATGCCAATAAAGTAATGGGCAACCTTCTCTATACCATATTCATCGATCATCTTAGCAATTATGCTGCTTTTCCCTTGCCCTGCCTGTCCCTGAATGATGACATAGCCACCCGTTTTCTGTACCTGGGCAATCAATGCCCGGATCTCATTGCGTTCCTGCTGCCTTCCAACAAACTTTTCTCGGGTACGTTGAATCACGGAGTGAAAGTCATGAATATGCTTTCCCTGTGGAGCTTGTGGTGAAAGATGAACAGATAGCGTAATGTTATTGTAGTTGGCGGTACCCCCATTGGAGACCGCGCTATTACTCGCCTGTCCAATATACTGCAATGGTGCTTGCTCGTCGTGCTGACTCATCGCATCCTTCTTACTCATCATGACTCGCGTGTACTATGTTAATCGCCTTTGATATTATAGTAGTTGGCAGTACCCGTATTGGAAACCGCACTGTTTTTGACCTGTTGGATGATCTGAGAGCTCGCAGATGTCTTTTTGATCTGATTGAGAAGTTCCTGAGCCAATCTGACCAGTTCTGCATCCTGAGGAAGTTGCGTTGCCGTAATCTCTTCTACCAGCACAGCCTGGCGGCCCTGTGAGGCGGGCGATGCCTCTAATTCGGTCAGAGCCTGGGGGACTTTAGGATGCTGTGGATGGACTTTCTCCAGTAGCCGTGTTTTCAAGGCGGTATAAGCAGTGCTGATAGCAGAACTCGTTGCTTCAGTGACAGCGTTCGTGGCCCCTGCACTAATCGCTGTAATCAAGGCGAAACTAACCGGGTCCATACAAAATACAACCTTTCTTTAGAAGATTCTATTTCAAGCGATGCATTATAAAATCGTTTGTGTGCAAACAAGAAGACGGCAATTATTTCTTGCTCTATCTATCAAACGTGTTAAAGAGGCAAAATTAACATGATGAACAGAACCCTACATTCAATTCACGTAGATGTTGACTCATTTCTATCGCCTGGATGGGGGGCCTCATGCCCAATCAGCAAGGGCATTATTTTAGAGAGCGGAAAAATAGGGCCAGATCTGACCGCTTTTCATGCGATACTCTGATTATAAATTTGAGTCGCTACATTTGAGTTGCTATATTTGAAAGGGCACATCATGACCGCACAGCCTTTTAAGACCATCATCCTTGAGCTCTTACGACAGGGTCATCGTGATGAAGAAGCTTTCTGGCAGGATTTAAATGAGTCTGAACGCACTGCGATTGGAACCTTCGAGCACTGGTCTGCTAAAGATCACATCGCTCATCGGACGTTCTGGCATCAGAACCTTATCCTGAAATTGACGGCTATAGCCCATCAACAGGAGCTCCCTCCCGACATTGAAGATGAGGAACTGAGTAACAGGAGTACATTTGAAAAGTATCAGCAGTATCCGTGGTCAGATATTCACAGTGAATCCGAGCGCGTCTATGCCGAACTCATCAAGCTAGCTGAAGAACTCAGTGAAGAAGATCTGACCAGCTCTACTCGCTTTGCGTCAATTTCTGGCGAACGACCATTGTATACAGCTTTCCTTGGCAGTTGCTACGAGCACGATCAGGAACATCTTGCACAGTATTATGCCGACCATCACGACCTTCCACGAGCAATTCAGATCCGTGAGAATTGCGTCAATAGAATTCTTCAGGCTGAGCTACCAGAATGGGTCAAAGGAAGCTTTCTCTATAATCTCGCCTGCTTTTACGCCCAACAGAACCTGCAAGAGAAGGCACTTACGCTCTTACAGGAAGCGTTCATCCTCTCCCCTCGTCTCAAAGACCGATCACTCAACGATCCTGAACTGATCACATTGCGCGATCAACTGGCTTAAATAATAGGGGTCCCAACTTAGAAACCTCCATAGACAAAGGATTCCTGAGTTGGGAGCGGAAGTATAGTATTAGGCAGAACACCTTCACCTTCACTTGCGTCCGATGCAAGTGTCGCGTTAAGCCACTCTGGCATTTGTTCCATAAATATTTGCTCCTATCTCTTATAAAGTGTCTATTTGGAGCGCATTTCGCCTGAAATAGCCTCTTTTTATCAAACTGTAAAGGGCACGTCCTCGTTTGACCGAGTAGGATACGCTACTTCTAACACAAGGCTTGCTCCCACCTTTAGGAGATCAACTTATGGTACCGACGATCATCAGCAAAACGGCGCCTGTAGCCCCTCAAGAATATCATAGAGCGCAAGCCTGACTTAGCCCAGCCTTACATATTGATGCCGTCTCCCAACAAGAAGCGAACGTGCCTCTTTGGAATACCACTTTAAAGTGCCAGATGGGCACGTTCGTTTCCCGTTTATTCAATGACCGCATTGAAGAGGGAGAAGAAGAATGAATAACTGGTCCTGATGGAGAGAGTTTGGACAGCAGGACCTGAAAAGGATGAATAGAGTAGAGAAAACTGCTCCACTGCTCTCATGAAAATCGTGTCTCTGAGAGCATTAGGCGTGTCTCCTGGGCCTCTCCTGCCAGGATTTGACGATAAAGTTGGGCAATACTGGCCGCAGTTACTATTCCCAACGTTTTCTGAGACGATGTAACATAATCCTGCTCAACCACAAGAGCCCAACTAACACGCGCACTTGTTAATTGTTCAAGTGCCTCATCAAGAGGTGCATCAGCATCTATAGTGAGTATATGCGTATGCATAATCTCTTGAGCTGTCTGCTGAGAGCGTTGGTCGATAGGAATCGTTTGAATATCTGCCAAGGTTACAATACCCTGTAGATTCCCTTCGGAATCGATAACTGGAGCCCCAATCAAGACCTCATCGGCAAGTTGCAGCTCTATGACAGCAACAGTCTGTTGAGGCGAAAACCATAGTTTTAATTCAGACATGGCCTGACGCACAGCCAGAGTAGACAGAAGTGGGAACGACATTTGCAGACGATGCGCGGGAGAATCTGCTCGTGAATTCAACTGACTCCCATAAATGGTATCTTTCCCTACTAATATTGATGCAATACTCACTGCAATCATGGCAGGGGCAAGTAAGGAAAGGTTACCAGTCATTTCAGCTACCATGAGCATAATAGCGAGTGGAGCATGAGCAATTCCTCCAAAGAGCGCCATCATAGCCACAATGACAAAGGGTCCTGGAATCTCGGGTACCCCTGGAAAAACATGGTAGCTCAAGCGCCAGACAATCGCACCAACCATCCCGCCAATCACCATACCAGGGCCAAAGATACCACCAGAACCACCTGATCCAACGGTCAGCCCAGTGGTGAGAATCTTCACAAACGGCAATAAAAGAATAACCCAGAGAGGAAGTGAAAGCAGACCAACGCCCATGCTAACCTGCACCCAACCATACCCCATGCCAATAGCCTGAGGAAGCACCAACCCAATTAATCCAACAAGCAGACCACCAAGAGCAGGTTTTAGCCATCCTGGGAGTGGCAGACGATGAAATTGATGCGTTATCCCATAAAATCCATGTGCATAGAACCGACCAATGAGGCCACAAAGAATACCAATAACGACATAGTAGAGCAACTGTGGAGGGGAACTAAATGCCAGATTCGTAGGCACAGAGAAAATAGTATGCCATCCAGAATAAGCGCCAAAAATACTATATCCAACAATCGAAGCCATTAAGGCAGGCATGATAGCCTCCACTTCCAGGTCATCTTTATAGAGAATCTCAGCTGCCAGAATGGCCCCTCCCAGCGGAGCACTAAAAATAGCTCCAATCCCAGCACCCATGCCAGTTGCAAGTGCAATCCGTCGATCCTGAATATTTAGATGAAGGATGTTGGCTAAGATAGAACCAAAACCAGCACTGATTTGTGCAGCTGGTCCCTCACGACCAGCCGAACCTCCTGTCCCAATTGTGATAGCCGACGCAATCAGTTTGATCAATGGAATACGCGCTCTGATAGATGTTCCCTCATGAAAAGCCTTAATGGCTGCATCTGTCCCATGGCCTTCGGCCTCCGGAGCCCAGGTAAACACAATCAGGCCAGCGACCAGCCCCCCGAGCGTTGTAACAACGGGTAGCAACCAGGGACGCGCCGAACTCCAGAAAGACATCACGCTGGTGGCCCCTTCACCAGCAGGGCTGGGCTGAGTGTATCCAATAATTCCTTCGATAAACCAGCTATTGGCAATATGAATGGCACCATAAAAGAGAATAGCCCCTAATCCAGCCACAATCCCAATCAATGTGCTTAAAATCAACCACTTCAACAGATAACGAGGGCTTTCAAAGCCGTGTTGCAGCTGCCAAAAGCGGAACAAACGTCGCGAAAAATGTGCTTCCATCGTAGACTCTGACTCTATGCGCATTCTTGACTCTCCATCTCTACTGCTGTACAAAAAAACAATACATAGCCTGCAAGTTTTTTGATGAGTGGGCGACCACTCATTATAAAGACATAAAAATCCAGGGAGGTATAATCTGTTTTGGGTAAGCTATTTCACCAATGTACATGCATAGTATAGAACATAAATGGGCAGCTGGTCAATTTCTTCATTTCAGAGTGTGCCGATGACAATCTTCACGATACACTTTCTGGATAGCAACGCCGGTGCAGTCTGGTTGGGAGAGCCTGACAATTTTGGATCCATAAGATAAAAGGAGCAAGTATCTTAAAGATCAGGAGGAAGGGAGAAGCCCCTTAAGCACCAGTTTGGAGATCAGATTTGCCTGCGAGAGAATCTTCTGTTCGGATTGTCCCAATACAATCGCTGAGAGGATATATGACTCAGTAAGCGAAAGGATCATGAGTGCTGTGGCCTCGACATCCGAACATTCAATCTCTCCACGTGCCTGGCTCTGTTCCAGTAGCAAGGCAATAGTTGTCACATAATCACGCAAAAGCCTGGTTGCCTCCGCTTGAAAAGAGCGATTGACGCCATAAAGCGCACTCATATATACATTGAAGCTATCTCGTTCCTGTTGAGCAAGGCGAGCAAAGGCACCAAAAAGCCATTCCAATCGCTGCTCAATAGTCCCATCCTGTGCCAGAGCCGTCCGAATCGCTGCAATATGCTCTTGAGCTATCAAGCGCAACATTGCCAGAAATAGTTCACGTTTATTTTCGAAGTAAAGATAGATTGTTCCTTTGCCAATACCAGCCTGTTCTGCAATAGTATTAATATTTGCTTGATCAAAACCAAGTCGCGCAAATTCGCTGGCAGCCTGATGAATAATGTGGCGACGAGTTGCCTCACGCATCTGTTCGTCTACTATTTTTGGCAATCTCGCCTCCTCATAACACATTTACTAGCATCTATCCCTATACTGGGTGGCCAGTCATTCAGGATGTTACTATACTCTGCTTGCAGATTCTGTGTCAAGCAAACATTTTCGATAAACGAGGTCTCAGTTCTGTCTCCAATGATGGGCGGATCCTTCGACACCTATACTGCCGAGTTGCCTGGGACAGCCGACGTGCATCTTGTAGGTCGCATTACTGGTAGACCTTGTTTGTTAGATCCTCCCCTCAGGACTTGCTTGTCAAAGACTATTCGATGCCAATAGGGGCTGCTTCGCTGGCTTTGACGGCACGACGTACCATCGGCATGGCAAGACACATGGCTACGATACCCAACAGGAAGATGGCTGCTCCTACCAGGAAGGGAACGCTCCTGCCAAGATAGCCATAGGCCCAACCCGCGAGCAATGGCCCAACGATCAGACACAATGACTGTATCGATTGGCTGCTACCGTTGACAACTCCCTGGTCTTCAGGTGGCGTCATGCGCGAGAGCAGGCCACGCGAGGCCGGTTCGATTAAGCCTGAACCAATCCCCCAGAGCGCGATCATTGCGAACATAAAAAGGGGAAAGGGATAGATGGCGAGCAGGGTCAGAGACACATACGAGGCCGCGACACAGATCAGTCCACTAATGGTCAGTGCAGCCTCAGAGAAGCGCTTGAGCAACATTCCACTGAGCACGCCTTGCATCAGAATATCTACACACCCAACGCCAAGCATCATGTAGCCGATCTGTTCGGCATGCCATCCCAGTGTATCAATGGCTAGTATGCCATTGAGTCCACCTAGTATGGCCGAGAAGGGCAGGGTATAACAGAACATGACGATCAAAAGCCAGAAGATCTGCTTCATCGTAAAAATTTTGACAAAATGTTGCAGCGGATTAAAGACGGAGCGGTCGAATTGCGACTGCGCTCGCTGCTCTTTGCTCAGGCTCTCTGGTAGAGCGAACAATCCGAGCACGATATTGAGCAGCGTGATGCCCGCCGCCGCGTAGAGGGGCGCGGAGATCCCAAAGCGTGCCAGGAAGCCACCCATCACGGGGCCAAGAATAAAGCCCACACCAACCATGGCTCCAAGTTGCCCGAAGTATTTCCCACGATCCTCTGGCCTGGTCACATCGGCAATGTAGGCCGCGAGGATGCTGAAGTTGCCACCCGTAATCCCATCTATGACTCGCCCTAAAATAAGTACCCACAGAGCCCCACCGATGCCCATCAGGAAATAGCCAATGGCTGAACCCAACAGACAGAGCAGCAGCAGCCAGCGCCGTCCCCAGATGTCGCTGAGAGCTCCCAATACGGGAGCCGCAAACAACTGGCACAGCGCATAGATCGAAGTGACCCAGCCCATCGTCACAGCGACATTCGCTTGAGCAACGTAGGGGCGAACCAGGAAAGGCACTACCGGACTGATAATACCAAAGCCAATCGCACTGAGCAGGGCCGTTATCATCATAAAGATGAGTGCCTGTGTTCCTAGAGCACTCTTTTTTGTCGGGGTCTCTTCGTACACTCCTTCTTGTTGTACGTCTGTTTGCATCCCTCTATCCTTTCAAAAATTGCGCTTTTTGCTTTCCCATTTCTTGGCTCGCAGAAAGATTTCTATCAGCAATGGAGCCTGCAAGGATAGTAACATGCATCATTCACTCCCTTTGGAGTGACAACTGATGACATGTCGTCCAGATGAGGGGTAATACGTAGACCTATACCATCACGATATGCTGTCTTCTCGTGATGAACTACTTACTCTCACCTCTGCCTCTGATGGACAAATCCTTCTAGCCATGGTATATTACTTAGGCGAGTAAAAACTCGCTTTATCGAACAATTGTACAAGTAAAAAATCGTGTTGTCAAGGGATCTGGCGAAGAAAAACGCTATCGGACTTTACAGGCAAGGGATAAATTGACAGGATTCTATGGACCAGCAGAAAGATGCCCAACCAATCCAGCGACGGGCACGCGGATTACAGCGCATGGCTTCCATTCTGGATGCAGCTGAAACGGTCTTTGCACACATGGGCTATGAAGAAGCCACGACCAATCATATTGCCGCCCAGGCTGCCATCTCTCCTGGCTCCCTTTATCAATTCTTCTCCAACAAAGAGGAAATTGCTCTGGCTCTGGCGAGCAGATATACGGAGGAACTCCGACAAGCCTATGATACTGTTTTTTCCGTCGAGAGGGCAGAGCTTCCCTTCTCTCTCTGGTTGGATCAAGTCATTGATACCCTGCTCGCGTTTCATCTGGCCCATCCAGCGTTCCACATCCTCTTAACTACTCCTGTCTCTTCGCGCGTGACAAAGCTTACACATGCATTACCGCAAGAACTGCAATCCCACTTTGAGATCGGCTTACAGAGGCGTGCTCCAGCCCTCACTTCAGCGCAATGCAGCCTGAGCGCTCTGATGAGCGTCCAGATCTTTAAAGCGGCGCTCCTGCTGATCCTGCAGGAAGAAGAGGAGAGAAAAAGGCTGATCGTCCAGGAACTGAAAAATGCGTTACACCGATACCTTGAACCTTTCCTCAGTTGAGACCAGATGCAACGAGGTTGTCCTCATCGGCTCGCGGGAAGCGGTTTTTCCAGGCTTAGTAGAAACGCTTCTTATGTTTCACGCTCTTTCCTAACAGGCTCATTCACACAAAACAAAGGCTATAAGAATAAACAAAGAGACTTCCTGGCCTGTTACAGGCCAGGAAGTCCAGGGGTCGGCTGGAAAATTCTTCTTTATTTGCTGGCTTCGATGGGTTGGACTTCTTTGAGTTGTACCCAGTGCTGCTGTGCACGTCTGGCACGACTCATGGTAAGCACGCTCACCGTGAGAAAGCTAAAGAATGATGCTGAACACATAAAGATTCTCCAGGTCTGCGAATTCCATTTAGACAAGGCGTTGAACCTCCTCTTCAGACATATTCTCAATCTCTTCCAGAATGGTGACTTCTACTGCCAGGGAGAGGTCTCCGATGGTTGGTGCTTCAAACAGGGCTGAGAGCGGTAGATTCACCTGAAAGTGCTGACGGAGACGAGAGATCAATTGCGTCCCCATGAGTGAATGCCCACCAAGCTCAAAGAAGTTGTCATTGACACCAATCTGCTCGATTCCTAGTAGTTCGGTCCAGATCTTTGCCATGGCACACTCGATCTCACTTTCAGGCGCGATATACTCAGTCATAAGCTTTGGACGCGCATAAGCCAGACTGGCAAGTTGACGATACTCCTGAATCTTTTGTACGATGACAGAGATAGAGAAATCTTTACTCCCAGCCACTAACCACTGGAAGTCTAATGGCGAGACATAGACTTGTGGCAAGCGGTAGGTCAGGATGCGCTCAAATGCCTCCATTCCATCGGGAAAGTCGATGCCAAATTTCAAGCGACGCTCTTTAAAGTAGGCCTGTGCCTCTTCAGGGAAACCTTGCAGGCCTGATTGCCAGGCATCCCACTGCCACTCGCCCCAATCGATGGCCAGGGTGACTCCATGCCGGGCATGGTTCTTGCGTGCGTATGCATCCAGGAATGCATTGGCCGCGCAATAGTCAATCTGACCAGGGCCGGCTGTTGTCGAGCTCATTGATGAGAAGATAACCAGAAAATCTAGCTGTTGCCCCTCGAGAGCTCGTTCAAGAACCATGGTTCCACGTACTTTTGGAGCCAGTACTCTGGCCGCCATCTCAGGTGTCTTGAGTTGAATGACGCCCGATGGAGGTAGGCCAGCTGCCTGGATCACGCCATTCAGTGGACCAAAGGTTTGTGTTGTCGTCTTGATGACCTGGGCCATCTGGCCTTCATCGGTTACATCTGCGGCCAGGGTGAGAATCTGTGCTCCTTCTGACTCCAGATCAAGTATCTGGCGCACCTGCCGACCTATACCAGCTTCGTCACCGTGTTCTTGCAGGATACGCTCCCAGGATTGACGAGGTGGCAGGCCAGAACGGCTGGTCAGGACCAGCTTTGCCTGCTGGGTATGGAACAGATGGGCCGCAACGGCGAGGCCAATTCCTCCCAATCCACCCAGGATGAGGTAGACTCCGTTCTTGCGCAGGATTGGCGCTGGCTTTGACTTGTGTTGAAGCTTTACAGGGGCAAATGTCTGCACCCAGCGGTGCACACCACGGAAAGCAACCATACGATCAGAAAGCTCTGGCTGCGTCAGCTCTCCCAGCAACTGATCAAGCAATTGATCCTCACTCCAGCTGCCCGGGCGAGGAAGTGTAATATCGATACTACGACAGCGAATAGTTGTGTATTCCTGGGCAATGACGCGGCAGGGGCCAATAATGGTGGCTTTGGCGGGACAGATACAATCAGTACCAGTGACGTCTTGCAGATGATTCGAGATGGCTGAAATCTCACAGCCCGCCAGGTCCTGGTCGCCCAGTGCTTGTGTGAGCGCCATCAGGCTATAAAAACCAAGCTCGATGATGCGGGTGGCAAATTCTTCTGTCTCACGGTCGATGTTAAAGTTATCGGTGACTGTCCAGGCATGGATAAGGCGATCAGGATGGAGCCCCTGTTCACGAAGATGCTTGAGCAGTGCGTTATAGTCAGCTCGCTCTCCAGGTCGGACGCTATAATTACCAGCCACTTTGTGGGTAAATTCTCGACCAGGAATGACGGTGACGACCTTCTGCTGGTATTGTTCAAGGCGCTCTTTTAATGCGAGACCAATGCCACAGCCATCGATAAACACGACCCAGCAGCGATTCTCAGGAGCTGGTACGTCGATATCAAATGGCATTAATGGAATGGACTGCTTCCAGGATGGAACAGAGAACCAATCGGTGATATCTGAGAAGCGATCCATATCATTGCCAGAGATGGCATCCATGGGGGAAAGCGCTTTTGTAGCGGTCTGTGTTGGCGCGAGCTTTTTCGGCTCGATCCAGTAGCGCTGGCGCTGGAAGGGATAGGTTGGCAAGGGGATACGGCGACGGACCTCTTTGCTCCAGAACTGGCTCCAATCGATCGTTCCTCCCGCTAACCAGAGCTTGCCCACCGCTGCCAGCAGGACCGCCTGATCCTCCTGTCGCTCCTGGCGCGCTCGCAGCGTGGTGATCACCGTCGCTCCTGGCTCGCTCTCACTTGTGGCGCTGATCTGCTGATGCACAAACGACCCCAGGCTATGCCCCGCTCCGATCTCCATCAGCAATGGGTTCCCCTGCTCCCACAGCGTCTGAATCCCTCGGGCAAAGTGCACTGTCTCGCAGAGATGACGGCCCCAGTACTCGCCATCAAAGAGCTCCTGCTCGCTGATCCAGTCGCCCGTCACATTGGAGATGTAGGGGATGCTCGGCAACTGAACGGAGAAACCGGCTGCCAGCTCGTTCAGCTCGTCGCGGATTCCGGCTAACTGGCGCGAGTGGAAGGCATGGCTGGTCTGCACGCGACGATGACTGATGCCCTGCTCGCTCAAACGCGCTTCCAGCTCGGCGATGGCTTCGATTGTGCCCGCCAGCACGCATTGCTGTGGACTGTTGATGATCGCCAGGTCTATCTCTTCGCTGAGATACGGCGTCGCCTCGGCCTGTCCCAGCGCCACCGCCAGCAGCCGACTCTCGGGCAGCGAGGCGATCAACTGCGCTCGACGACAGACCAGGTGCAGCGCATCGGGCAGGCTCAAGACGCCGGCCACCGCCGCCGCAACATACTCACCTAACGAATAGCCCAGCAGCGCCTGCGGGCGAATGCCCCAGGAGAGCAGCAGCTGCGCCAGGGCATATTCGATCAGGAAGACCGCTGGTTGCGCATACTGCGTCTGCTGTAAACGCTGCTCTGCTTCGCTCTGCGGAGCTGGCGTCGCTCCATTGCGTCCCAACAGGGCACGCAGGTCCAGCCCGGCGGTCGTCGTCGCCTCCTCTCCCGTTGGGAAGAGCAGGGTGCGCAGATCCAGCTCGAGCCAGGGGCGAGCCAGCTCTGCGCCCTGATCCACAATCTGCTGGAAGAGCGGTTCCGCCTGATAGAGTGCTCGTCCCATGCCCACATACTGCTCTCCGACTCCTGCAAAGAGCCAGGCGACGGGACGCTCTTTGTCATCGCCCACCAGGCTCCATTGCTGCTTGCCATCGCTGCCGGTGGCTTCCAACAAGGTGATCGCGTCCTCAGTGGAGCGAGCCAGCACCAGGTTGCGATACTCAAAGCGATGGCGTCCACGCTGTAAGGTATAGGCCACATCGGCCAGTGGATCGGTTCCCTGCGTCAGGGCCGTGTGCAGATTGGTGCGCGCCTGCGCGAGCGCCTCGGGCGTGCGAGCCGAGAGGGGCAAGAGCTGCCAGGGTCGCGAAGGTCCGGTCGCGGGCTGGATGGGAGCCTCTTCCACCACAATATGGACATTGGTCCCGCCCATGCCCAGGGAGTTGACACCCGCTCGACGGGGAGCGGTGCTGCGTGGCCACGGTCGCAGCCTGGCGTTAACAAAGAAGGGACTGGTCTCAAAATCGATCTCGGGGTTGGGGGCCTCATAGTGCAGAGTTGCCGGAATCTGCTCGTGCTTGAGGGCCAGAACGGTCTTGAGCAGACCCGAGACGCCTGCCGCACGATCCAGATGGCCGATATTGGTCTTCACCGAGCCGATGGCACAGTAGCCAACCTGATCGGTCTGCTGACGAAAGGCGCGGGTCAGCGAGGCGACTTCGATGGGATCGCCCAGTTCGGTGGCGGTTCCATGGGCTTCGATATAGCTGATGGAGTCGGCGGAGACGCCTGCCACCTGCAAGGCGGTGGAGACGACCTGCGCCTGACCAATCACGCTGGGAGCGGTATAGCTGACCTTGAGAGATCCGTCGTTATTGATGGCGGAGCCTTTGATGACCGCATGGATCGTATCGCCATCGGCCAGGGCATCGGAGAGGCGTTTGAGCACAATCACCCCTACCCCATCACCAAACATGCTGCCTTTGGCTCGGGCATCAAAGGTTCGGCAGTGACCATCCGGCGACTCCTGTCCACCCTGATGATACAGATGTCCTTCTTTAACGGGAATATGAATGGAGACGCCACCTGCTAAGGCTATGTCGCACTCGCCATTGAGCAGGCTCCGGCTGGCCAGATGGGTAGCGACCAGCGAGGTCGAGCAGAAGGTCTGGACGGCAAAGCTGGGTCCTTTCAGGTTCAGTTTGTATGAGACGGCAGTGGTCAGCGAGTCCTTGTCATTGCCAATAACGAGCTGATAGTTATTGGCTGAGTTCATGATCTCGGGCTGGGCCAGCAATCCATACATATAAGTGCTGATATTGGTCCCGCCAAAGACACCAATCAGGCCTTCATAGCTCAGGCTATCATAGCCCGAATGCTCGACAGCCTCCCAACAGCACTCTAAGAAGAGGCGATGCTGGGGGTCCATCATCTCGGCTTCGCGAGGACTATAGCCAAAGAATGAGGCATCAAAATGTTCAACATCGTTGAGAACCGGGCGTGCCCGTACATAGTTTGGCTGACGGAAGACCTCTGGAGCCACTCCTGCTGCCAGCAATTCCTCATCGGTAAAGACTGAGATTGACTCAATTCCATCGTGAAGGTTCTGCCAGAACTGCTCCAATGTATCAGATCCAGGAAAACGTCCTGTCATGCCAATGATGGCAATTCCTTCTGTACCCACCTGCAAGCGTGCCTGCTGGCGGCGCTGCTCAAGCAGATCTTGCTGTGCAGTTGGAACGTTGGAGGTGCTCGGACGCAGATAGCTAGCCAGTGCACTAATGGTTGGCGCTTCGAACAGTGCCACCGCCGGAATCTGTACTTTGAATATTTTTTTGATTCTTGAGAGCAGTTGGAGGCCCATCAGAGAGTTGCCGCCAAGATCAAAGAAATTATCGTGTAAGCCAACCTGTGGAACACCAAGGATCTGTTTCCAGATCTCAATGAGACGCTGTTCGTAGTCATCGCGTGTAGGGATTGCAGCTCTTGTGGTATTCTCTATTTTGACGCTTGCATCTGGAGTGGGCTCGGTCTCTTCCAGGGTCTCTAACCGGATCCATTGGCGGATACGATCCTCCAGATTCCCAGTTGAGTTGACGATCTGTGCATAGTTCGAGGTGTGTAAGACACGTAAGAAAGCGTCTATCCCTTCAGCCGGTGTCATCTCATAGACTTCAATAGTGGCACCCAATACACCATGCGCTTGCTCTTTAACATGCCACATATCCCAGTTGATGCTCAGCCAGGGGGTTGTCGAGCTCTGATTATGTCGATAGGTGTAGGCATCAATAAATGCATTCGCTGCTGTGTACGCTGCAAAGCCCAGACCACCCAGAATTGCCGAGAGTGAGGAGAAGAGCACGCAAAAGTCCAGCTTCTGCTTCTGTAAAGCCTGCTCCAGGGCAAGCAATCCATAGACCTTGGGCTGGAAATGCTGCTCAAAGATGTCGCGGCTGGCTTCTTGCAGACCGCCAAAGGCTTTCTCATCAGAGATGCCCGCCGCATGAATGACCCCATGCAGTGCACCAAAGTGAGCAATCGCTGTAGCAATAGCCTGTTCGAGCTGGCTGCTGTCTGCTACATCCGCTTTGAGCACCAGTACGGAGGCTCCTAGCTCTTCCCAGTGCTGAACCTGACGAATGAGCAGACTGGTCCGCTCTGCTTCAGTATGTTCATCTAACCAGCGAGCCCAGGTAGAACGCTCGGGGAGAGCACTACGGCTGAGCAGGACCAGACGCGCCTGTACCGTTCGTGCCAGATGCTCTGCAAGCAGTTGCCCAACACCGCCCAATCCTCCCGTAATCAGGTAGACTCCCTGCTGGCGCAGTCTGCTCTGTGTGACAGGAGCAGCCAGAGCGATGTGCTGAAAGTGTTGCTCATAGCGCTGCCCATCGCGATAGGCCACAAGCGGTGAGCTGGCCGGTGCACAAAGCTCTGCCAGGAGAAGCTTCTGTTGTCGAGCTCGTTCTTCAGCGTCCGCATCAAGCGCAAACACGCTATCAATGACACGCGCTGTGATATTGAGATATTCCTGGGTCAATACCTTGCAGCTAGCAACCAGAGGAGCATGCTCCGGGTGCAGGTTCTCGGTTCCGCTGACACTCTGCGTCTGATTGGTGACGACGATGACCTGTAAAGGTTCGCTATCTCCAATCGCCTCTAACGCCTGGATCAGCCAGAGCAGACTGTAGAGGCCAGGATTTTGCTGGGTGCGAACGGTGGCTGGTGTCAGGTGTTCAAAGATAGTTGAGGCGATGCTCCATCCATGAACAATAGTTGCTGGTCGCTGGTTCAGGGTGTGCAGTTGTTGACCCAGGATCTCGAAGATCTCATGCTGACCTGCTGGCAGGCGATACGAACGTTCAGCTACCTGCTCATATCGTGCTCCAATGGAGACGCGAATCACGTGCTCGCCCTGCGCTTCAAGGCTCTGTGCCAGCGGCTCTAACCAGCCAGTCTCATCAAGCAGGAAGAGCCAGGGGCCACGACTGGTCGTTGCTCCATCCGGGGCCAATGAGGCTTTCTGCCAGGTTGGGATGTAAAACCAATCAGCCGGATCACTGTACTTTATTGGCTTCTTCTCGGACTTAGAGCCAGACGTTATCCCCTGTGCGGACGCCTTCTTCGGAGCATCAATCCAGTAGCGCTGCCGCTGGAATGGATAGGTTGGCAATGGAACAAGCAGACGCTGTTCTTGATTCCAGTAGCGTTGCCAGTCGCTTGTGACTCCTGCCAGCCAGAGCTTGCCGATTGCTTCCAGAAAGACCGTTAAGGCAGAGCCTGTCTCCTGTCGTGCACGTAACGTGGGGATAATCGTCAAAGGTGTCTCTTCAGTGAGAACGCTGGCTAGCTGCTGATGGGCAAAGGAGGCCAGGCTCCGTCCTGGTCCAATCTCCAACAGGACAGGATGGCTCTGCTCCCAGAGCTGCTGGACGCCCTGTGCAAAATAGACTGTTTCACAGAGATGGCGGCCCCAATAGGTGGCATCTTGCGCCTGCTGATCGGTAATCCAGGTTCCAGTGACATTTGAGAGATAGGGAATCTGGGGGGCCTGGAGCGTGAAGCTGGCAACCAGCTTGATCAGTTCACGACGGATCGGCTCCATTTGAGCTGAATGGAAGGCATGGCTGGTCTGCAAACGGCGATAACTGATCCCCTGTTCGTTTAGCCGGGCCTCCAGTTGCTCAATGGCTTCGGTGCTGCCCGCCAGGACAGATTGCTGTGGACTGTTCACAATGGCAAGCTGGATCTGGTCGCTGAGATAGGGTTGAACAGCGTCCTGTGGCAAGGTGACTGCGAGCATACTACTTTTGGGTAAGGTGGAGATCAGTTGTGCTCGACGCGCAACAAGCTGTAACGCATCTGGCAGCGCTATGACTCCGGAGACGGCTGCTACAACGTATTCTCCCAGTGAATAGCCCAGTAGCGCCTGTGGCTGATAGCCCCAGGAGAGCAGGAGTTGCGCCAGGGCATATTCAATGATAAAGATGGCTGGCTGGGCATACTGTGTCTGCTGTAAGCGCTGCTCGGCCTCGCTCTGCGGAATTGGTTTTGCTCCATTCCGACCCAGTAAGGAGCGCAGATCCAGGCCAGTCTGTGCCTCCTTGTCTGCTTCTTCTGCTGGGAAGAGCAGCGTGCGCAGATCCAGGCCAATCCATGGTCGCGCCAGCTCACAACACTCATCGACAATCTGGCGGAATGCACTCTCTTGTTCGTACAGCTCTCGCCCCATGCCAATATATTGCTCACCCACCCCTGCAAAGAGCCAGGCAACTGGACGATCACGCAAGGTCTGATTCGCTGTCAGGACACGCTGTGGAGCGCGGGATTGCAGAGCAGCGATGGTATCGGCATGATCTTTCCCGACGACTGCAAGGCGATGATTAAAAGCGTTACGACCAATCTGTAAGGTATAGGCCACATCAGCCAGATTCTGCTCGGGATGGCGCTGCAAGTGTCTGACAAGATTATCAGCCGCATCCTGCAAAGCAGCCTCCGACTTAGCCGAGAGGAGAAGGAGATGCTCAGAATGGGCGCTGTCGCTGCTCATACGTTCGGGGGCTTCTTCCAGTACAACGTGAGCGTTCGTGCCACCCAGACCAAAGGAGCTGACGCCAGCGCGGCGAGGGGCTCCGTTTTGTGACCAGAAGGTTGGTCGAGTGTTCACATAAAATGGGCTGTTCCCAAGATCGATATCGGCATTGGCCTGCTGAAAATTCAGGCTTGGAGGGAGCAACTTATGATAGAGAGCCAGCGATGTTTTGATGAGGCCCGTTACGCCTGAGGCGCGATCAAGATGACCGATGTTGGGCTTTACGGAGCCAATCGCACAGAACTGTTTGGCATCGGTACTCAAACGGAAGGCTTTGATCATGGCGGCAAGTTCAATCGCATCGCCCAACATCGTTGCCGTACCGTGTGCCTCCAGATAGTTGATGGATTCAATGGGCACGCCAGCATTGCCAATGGCTTCCGCGATTACTTCGCTCTGTCCGTCCAGTCCTGGGGCTGTATACCCCACGCGAACGCTACCATCATTGTTCACGGCTGAACCACGAATGATCGCGTAGATATGATCGCCGTCCTCTACCGCCTCCTCAAAACGCTTTAACGCAACGACGCCAATTCCATTCCCCATGACACTTCCCTGTGCCTGAGCATCAAACGTGCGACATTCCCCATCGGGTGAGACAATCCCTCCATTTTCATAGAGATACCCGCTCTCCTGAGGCACGGTGATCGCAACACCACCGGCCAGGGCGATATCACATTCATAGTTGAGAAGGCTCTGGCTGGCGAGATGGACGGCAACAAGAGAGGTTGAACAGAAGGTCTGAACCGCGATGCTTGGCCCTTTCAGGTTCAATTTATAGGAGACGGTGGAGGCCAGCGAGTCGCGCTCATTACCGACGGCGATCTGTAATTTACCGGCCAGTTCCATGACTTCAGGATTGCCATACAGATTATTCAAGAGGTATGAACAGAAACCAGAGCCTGCAAAGACGCCAACCAGCCCTTTTCCTTTCTCTGTGGCATAGGCCGCTCCTTCCAGGGCTTCCCAGGCGCATTCCAGAAAGAGACGGTGCTGCGGGTCCATAATCTCAGCCTCACGAGGCGTGAAGCCGAAGAATGAGGCATCAAACTGATCGAGATTCTCGACCATTGTTCCAGCTTTGACGTAGTTTGGATCGTTGAGCAGTGCCGGGTCTACCCCGGCACGCTCTAATTCTTCGGAGGTGAAACGTCGAATAGATTTGATTCCTGTCGCTATATTTTCCCAGAAGGTCTCGACATCCCCTGCTCCTGGAAAACGTCCCGACAGGCCAACAATGGCTAGAGCATTGCTGTACGCTGAGTCATAAGAAGTTGAGCTAGTCATAAATGCACATCACCTTTACTTCGTTCGGCTAGGCCTGCTATCACGCATGCGATGCTTAAGGGACTCTCTACGCTTTTCACCACGATCCTGACGATCCTCAACAGCGACTGAGGACTTGTTCTGGGTCAGGAATTGAGTCATCGCTCCTACAGAAGGTGCTTCATATAAGACATAGGAAGGAATGACGTCAATGGTCAGTTCTTGCTTCAGGCGGGTAATAAGATCAATACCTACGAGTGAGTTGCCTCCTAATTCAAAGAAGTTGTCATGTATACCAATCTGGGAGACACCCAGGACCTCTTGCCAGACTGCTGTGACGCGCTGCTCCATCTCGTTCCGTGGCGCGACGTAGGAGGTTGCCAGGGCTGGTCGGCTATGAACGGGCCGAGCCTGTGTCCCCTGGCGCGCTTTCTGCAACATGGTGGCGGCAGTAAAGGCCGAGCTGAGTTGTACAATGGCGCGAAAGTCTTGCGTTGAGACGACGACCTGTGATAGCCCACTGGCCAGGATCCGGCTCATCGCTCTGCTTCCATCGTTGAATGGGATACCAAAGCGCTGACGATGTTGTTTGAAGAACGTCTGTGCGTCGATATCGTATCCACTTAAGCCCTGCTGCCAGGCATTCCATTGCCATTCGCCCCAGTTGATGGCAATGGTTCGTCCATGCCGCAAAGCATTTTGCTGCGCATACGCATCCAGGAAGGCATTGGCTGCACAGTAGTCAACCTGTCCAGGTCCCCCTCCTGTGGCTGAGGTGATGGAGGAGAAGAGGACCAGAAAGTCCAGGTCGATTCCCTGTAAGACCCGTTCAAGGATGTATGTCCCCTGAACTTTGGGGGCCATTACCTGTTCAGCCTGGTGCGAGGATTTCAGTTGCATCAGGCCAATTCCTGGCACGCCTGCCGCATGAATGACTCCATGTAGGGTTCCAAAGAGCTCCTGTGCCTGCTGAACGGCCTGGCGCATCTGAGCTTCATTCGCGACATCTGCTGGTACAATCAGCACTTCTGAGCCATATTCTTCAATCTGAAGAAGCTGGCGAATCTGTCGGCTGACGGTCTGGTTGTCATCATGATTCGCGATAATTGCTGGCCACTCGCCTCTGGGTGGCAGAGCCGTACGCGAGATGAGCACCAGGCGAGCCTGCACACGTTCGGCGAGATAGTGGGCCAGTCCCAATCCAATTCCTCCCAGACCACCAGTGATGAGATAGGTTCCTTTCTCGCGCAACGGTACGGTCTCTTCATAGGCGTCTGTCAATTGCAATGGCTCAAATGTTTGAACCCAGCGATGCTGGCCTCGTAAAGCTACCAGCGTCTGTTCATTGGGGGCCAGCAGTTCACCAATCAATTGACGATGTAACAGGTTCTGTTGATGCTGATTGGTTGGCAGTACAAGATCAATCGTACGGGTACTCAGGGTTGGATACTCTAATGGAATGACGCGATAAGGACCAATAATGGCCGCTTTGGCCGGGTTGATGCGTTCGTTGCCAATGACGCTCTGTACATCATTGGAGATAATGGCGATCTCACAGGCTTCTGGCCGCAACTCTCCTAAGACTTGCGTGAGCAATAGAAGGCTGTGGAAGCCCTGCTCCAGAGCGTTTGTTGGATCGAGCGCTTCCCGACTGACGCTCCACAGGTGCACAATTCGTTCCGGGAAGGTTCCCTGGTCGCGCAGGTGTTTGCAGAGTGCTTCATAATCAGTTCGGCTCTTCGGTTGGATTCGATACTGTGTGCCGTCTACCTGGAAGGCTGATCCTGGCCGCACAATGCTGACTTGCTGTTGCTGCTGTTGTAACTGAACGTGTAGTGCCTCGCCAAGCCCTGAGTCATCGGTGAAGATCAGCCAGTTCTGCGATTGAAGGACGGCTCCCTTTCCGATTGGAGGTAGATGGGGAGAGGTCTGCTTCCAGCCCGGTACATAGAACCAGTCGGAGAGCTCTTCTTTTTTCAGACTGCTTAAGGCCGCTTCGGCTGAGGTGGGAGCCTCAGCAACAGGCTTTGCGGGCGCTGCATGTGTTACATCGATCCAGTAGCGCTGGCGCTGGAAGGGATAGGTTGGCAAGGGGATACGGCGACGGATCTCTTTGCTCCAGAACTGGCTCCAATCGATCGTTCCTCCCGCTAACCAGAGCTTGCCTACCGCTGCCAGCAGGACCGCCTGATCCTCCTGTCGCTCCTGGCGCGCCCGCAGCGTGGTGATCACCGTCGCTCCTGGCTCGCTCTCACTTGTGGCACTGATCTGCTGATGCACAAACGACCCCAGGCTATGCCCCGCTCCGATCTCCATCAGCAACGGGTTCCCCTGCTCCCACAGCGTCTGAATCCCTCGGGCAAAGTGCACTGTCTCGCAGAGATGACGGCCCCAGTACTCGCCATCAAAGAGCTCTTGCTCGCTGATCCAGTCGCCCGTCACATTGGAGATGTAGGGGATGCTCGGCAACTGAACGGAGAAACCGGCTGCCAGCTCGTTCAGCTCGTCGCGGATTCCGGCTAACTGGCGCGAGTGGAAGGCATGGCTGGTCTGCACGCGACGATGACTGATGCCCTGCTCGCTCAAACGTGCTTCCAGCTCGGCGATGGCTTCGATTGTGCCCGCCAGCACGCATTGCTGCGGACTGTTGATGATCGCCAGGTCTATCTCTTCGCTGAGATATGGCGTCACCTCGGCCTGACCCAGTGCCACCGCCAGCAGCCGACTCTCCGGCAGCGAGGCGATCAACTGCGCTCGACGACAGACCAGGTGCAGCGCATCGGGCAGGCTCAAGACGCCGGCCACCGCCGCCGCAACATACTCACCCAGCGAATAGCCCAGCAGCGCCTGCGGGCGAATGCCCCAGGAGAGCAGCAGCTGCGCCAGGGCATACTCGATCAGGAAGACCGCTGGCTGCGCATACTGCGTCTGCTGTAAACGCTGCTCTGATTCGCTCTGCGGAGCCGCCGTCGCTCCATTGCGTCCCAACAGGGCACGCAGGTCCAGCCCGGCGGTCGTCGTCGCCTCCTCTCCCGTCGGGAAGAGCAGGGTGCGCAGATCCAGCTCGAGCCAGGGGCGAGCCAGCTCTGCGCCCTGATCCACAATCTGCTGGAAGAGCGGTTCCGCCTGATAGAGTGCTCGTCCCATGCCCACATACTGCTCTCCCACTCCTGCAAAGAGCCAGGCGACGGGACGCTCTTTGTCATCGCCCATCAGGCTCCATTGCTGCTTGCCATCGCTGCCAGTGGCTTCCAACAAGGTGATCGCGTCCTCGGTGGAGCGAGCCAGGACCAGATTGCGGTACTCAAAGCGATGACGTCCACGCTGTAAGGTATAGGCCACATCGGCCAGTGGATCGGTTCCCTGCGTCAGGGCCGTGTGCAGATTGGTGCGCGCCTGCGCGAGCGCCTCGGGCGTGCGAGCCGAGAGGGGCAAGAGCTGCCAGGGCCGCGAGGGTCCGGTTGCGGGCTGGATGGGAGCCTCTTCCACCACCACGTGCACATTGGTCCCGCCCATGCCCAGGGAGTTGACACCCGCTCGACGGGGAGCGGTGCTGCGCGGCCACGGTCGCAGGCTGGCGTTGACAAAGAAGGGACTGGTCTCAAAATCGATCTCGGGGTTGGGGGCCTCATAGTGCAGACTGGCCGGGATCTGCTCGTGCTTGAGGGCCAGAACGGTCTTGAGCAGGCCCGAGACGCCCGCCGCACGATCCAGATGGCCGATATTGGTCTTCACCGAGCCGATGGCACAGTAACCAACCTGATCGGTCTGCTGACGAAAGGCGCGGGTCAACGAGGCGACTTCGATGGGATCGCCCAGTTCGGTGGCGGTTCCATGGGCTTCGATATAGCTGATGGAGTCGGCGGAGACGCCCGCCACCTGCAAGGCGGTGGAGACGACCTGCGCCTGACCAATCACGCTGGGAGCGGTATAGCTGACCTTGAGGGAACCGTCGTTATTGATGGCGGAGCCTTTGATGACCGCATGGATCGTATCGCCATCGGCCAGGGCATCGGAGAGGCGTTTGAGCACGATCACTCCTACCCCATCGCCAAACATGCTGCCATGCGCCTGGGCATCAAAGGTTCGGCAGTGACCATCCGGCGATTCCTGTCCGCCTTCCTGATAGATATGGCCTGATTTGTAGGGTACACGTACTGAGACGCCGCCCGCCAGGGTCATATCGCACTCGCCGTTGAGCAGGCTTCGACAGGCCAGATGGGTGGCGACCAGCGAGGTCGAGCAGAAGGTCTGGACGGCAAAGCTGGGTCCTTTCAGATTCAGTTTGTATGAGACGCCCGTGGTTAATGAATCCTTATCGTTGCCAATAACCATCTGATAATCATTCACGGTCCCAACCAGATCAGGTCGGCGCATCAGGCCCAGCATATAGGTACTGATATTGGTGCCACCAAAGACACCAATCAGACCTTCATAGGAGAAACTATCATAGCCTGCATGTTCCAGCGCTTCCCATGAGCTTTCGAGGAAGAGGCGATGCTGTGGGTCCATTAATTCAACTTCACGAGGGCTATAGCCAAAGAAGCCCGCATCAAAGTCTTCGACTCCCTGAAGAATGGGACGCGCTTTCACAAAATTGGGCATCTGGAGCATCTCTGGCGCAATACCTACCTCCAGCAATTCTTCATCACTAAAAAAGGTGATGGACTCCACACCATTGCGGAGGTTCTCCCAGAACTGCTGAATCGAACTGGCACCAGGGAAACGACCAGCCATACCAATAATCGCAATGCCCTCGGTTCCTGTCTGCTGCCGCGCCTGCTTACGGCGCTGCTCAAGCAGATCCTGCTGTGCTGTTGGCACCACTGGCGTAGCTGGACGAAGATAACTTGCCAACGCGCTCACGGTTGGTGCCTCAAAGAGGGCGACGGCTGGAATCTGGACCTTGAAGCTTTTCTTGATCCGGGCCAGAACCTGGAGACCCATCAGGGAATTGCCGCCAATATCAAAGAAGTTATCATGCAGGCCAACGGACTCTACACCCAACACTTTTTTCCAGATCTCAATAATCTGCTGCTCGTAGTCGTCATTCAAGAGCAGACCCGGCTTGACGGATGGCTGGTCCTCAATGACCTGGCTCTGTACGGTCAGCCACTGGTTGATACGCGCTTGCAGATCTCCTGTCGAATGCACGACGCGGGTCCATTCATTGGTATGCAGGACGCGGGTAAAGGCTTCAATCCCTTCGGCTGGCGACATGGCATACGCTGCGACTGAGCTGCCTACGCCTTGCTCGATCACGCCAGGCACCAGCCAGGTATCCCAGTTCACGCTCAACCAGGGAGTCTGCTCTGGCTGCTCTAGCTTATATGCTGCGGCATAGGCATCCATAAAGCCATTGGCGGCGGTGTAAGCCGTAAAGCCCAGCCCACCCAGAACCGCTGAGAGGGAGGAGAAGAGCAGACAGAAATCCAATTTCTGTCCCGCCAGTGCTTCGCTAAGCGACAGAAGTCCATACACTTTCGATTGAAAATGAGCCTCAAAGAGCGCAACATCTGTCTCTTGAATGGGGGCAAAGGCTGTACGTGCGGTATAGCCAGCTGCATGAATGACTCCATGCAAGGCTCCAAAATGGTTATATGTTTGCTGGATGGCTTGCTTTACCTGATCGACATTGGCGACATCGACTTTGAGCACCAGGACTTCAGCGCCCAGTGTTTCCAGGGCCTGAATCTGGCGAATCTGCTGACTGATGCGCTCTGTTTCAGAATGTTCGTTCAGCCACTGCTGCCACTGTTCTCGTAGAGGCAGACCACTGCGTCCTACCAATACCAGACGAGCTTGCACTGTCCGAGCCAGATACTCGGCCAGGACCAGACCAACGCCACCCAGGCCACCGGTAATCAGATACGTTCCACGCTGACGAAGCTTGCTATGATCAGATGGGGCCGGAATTTTTGTTGGAAGATACTGCTGGATATAGCGCTTTTCGCCCCGATAGACCACAACTGGCTCAGTAACCGGAGAACTTACTTCAGCCAGCATCTGGTTGAGCCAGAGCCCGGTCGCTGGCTCACCATCCAACAGATGGCTATCGATAACGCGGACAGAGAAGTTCAGTTGCTCTTGTGCCAGCACCTTACTGGCAGCTACCAGTGCAGCATGTTCTGAAAAGAGTTGTTCACTCCCACTTACTGGCTGTGTTTGATTGGTCAGCACAGAGATCTGGATTGCTTCGTCGGCAATGACCTGTTCAAGGCCCTGCACTAACCAGAGCAGGCTATACAGTCCGAGCTCCTGACTGGCGCGGAAGCTCTCCTGATTCAGAGGGGTGGTACGCACTGTATCAAGGCTCCAACCATGCAGCACATGTGATGGGCGCAATCCTTGAGCTCGCAGCTTCTGGCCTAACGCAATAAATGCTTCGCGCTGACCAATGGGAAGACGATAGCTCCGCTCATCGATCTGTTCAAAGTGCTCACCACTCTGCACCCGAATAAGAGAGAGTCCCCGTTGCTCGAGGCGTTGCGCTATCTGTTCCATCCGCCCGCCTGCATCCTGCAAGAGCAGCCAGGGATGATCTGTGGAGAGCGATGCTGGGGGGAGCACAGACTCCTTCCAGCCTGGCAGATAGAACCAGTCCGCTGGATCTGGAGACTTACCATTCTTCTGAGCAACGTTTGCTACCTGGACACTTGCCGAACGGACTGAGCGTGGAGCCTCAATCCAATGGCGTTGACGCTGGAAGGGATAGGTTGGCAGAGGGATGCGCCGTCGTCGCTCACCGCCCCAGAAATGGCCCCAATCGACCGCGACATCCGCCAGCCATAAACGCCCGATACTCTCAAGCAATACCGTCAGGTCAGAGCGCCGTTCCAGGCGGGCCCGTAAGGTTGGAATAATGGTTAGAGGAAGATCCTGCGTTGAGCTCGCTCTCAATTGCTGATGCGCAAAGGAGGCCAGGCTCTGTCCAGGTCCAATCTCTAAGAGAACTGGCTGACCTTGCTCCCAGAGTTGCTCTACCCCCTGGGCAAATTGAACGGTCTCACAGAGATGACGTCCCCAATAGTGTGGATCAAGTGCCTGCTGCTCGGTGATCCAGGTACCAGTAACATTTGAGAGATACGGGATCTGCGGAACCTGAAGAGAGAAGCTGGCAACCAGTTGTGTCAGCTCATGACGAATCGGCTCCATCTGAGCTGAATGGAAGGCATGGCTGGTCTGCAGGCGTCGGCTACTAATCTGAAGGTTCTGGAGATGCTCCTCCAGACGCGCAATGGCCTCTGTGGAACCTGCCAGGACGCATTGTTGAGCACTATTAATAATGGCGAGATCAATCTGATCGCTGAGATAGGGCTGAATCTGTTCGACGCTTAAGGCCACGGCCAGCATACTACTGGAGGGCAGGGATGCAATGAGTTGACCACGACGGCAGACTAATTGGAGCGCGGCTGGAAGGGTAAAGACGCCTGCAACGGCAGCAGCTACATACTCTCCCAGGCTATACCCCAACAAGGATTGAGGGCGAATCCCCTTTGAGATCAGGACCTGAGCCAGTGCGTACTCGAGGATAAAGATGGCTGGCTGCGCATATTGTGTCTGCTGCAACAACTGCTCCTGCTCATTCTGAGGAGCAACTGCGTCAGAGCGTCCCAACAGGGCGCGGAGATCGAGAGCCGCTGCTTTCTTTGAAGCAGCAGTTTCGGCTGGAAAGAGGAGAGTGCGCAGATCCAGACCAAGCCAGGGTCGGGCCAGATCACAGCATTGATCAACGATCTGTTGGAACTCGCTAACTTGCTCGTAGAGCTCACGTGCCAGACCAACATACTGCTCACCAACCCCTGCAAACAGAAACGAGACCGGACGATTTAGCTGCTGAGGCACACTATCGTACAGGCGTGAAGAAGTCTCAGCCGTTAGAGCTTGGATGGCATCAGCGCGATCTCGGCAGACCAGAAGGCGTCGATGCGAAAAAACACGACGTCCAACCTGCAATGTATAGGCGACATCGGCCATCTCAATCTCGGGCGTCTGGTCGAGATGATACAAAAGATTTGTAGTTGCTTGCTCGAGAGCATCCTGGCTTTTGGCCGAGAGGAGCAGGAGATGCTGCTTCTGCTTGCCAGGATTGGCTGGCTGAACGGGTGCTTCTTCGACAATGACATGGGCGTTGGTGCCACCCAGGCCAAAGGCGCTGACCCCTGCGCGGCGCGGCTTCCTGGCATCGCTTTTCCATTCACGGAGCTGTGTATTGACAAAGAATGGGCTCTCTACCAGATCCACCTGGGGATTGGGGGCAGTGTAGTTCAGGCTGGGTGGAATCTGCTTGTGCTTAAGCGCCTGCACCGTTTTAATCAATCCTGTGACGCCGGCGGCGCGATCGAGGTGCCCAACATTCGTTTTGGCCGAACCAAGGGCGCAAAACTGCGTTTTATCGGTATGCTCACGAAAAGCCTTGAGAATGGCCGTGAGCTCAACAGCATCGCCCAGAGGGGTCCCGGTGCCATGGGCCTCAAGATAGTCGATGGTCTCTGCGCTGACATCCGCGTTTGCCAGAGCCTCAAGGATCACACCGGCCTGACCACGCACACCTGGAGCGGTAAAACCAACCTTCAAAGCGCCGTCATTGTTGATGGCTGAACCTTTAATCACTGCATGGATCGTATCGCCATCCGCTCGTGCATCCTCCAATCGTTTCAACAGGACGGCTCCCACGCCACTTCCCAGAGGAGCTCCATTAGCATGTGCATCAAAGGCACGGCAGCGTGCATCCGGTGAGGAGATTCCACCCTCTTGATAGCTGTAACCAGCTTTCTGCGGAACTGAGACCGCCACGCCTCCAGCCAGAGCCATATCGCAGTCTCCACTCAAGAGACTGGAGCATGCGATGCTGACGGCAACCAGGGATGTTGAACAGTAGGTCTGTACAGCATAACTGGGTCCTGTCAGGTTGAGCAGATAGGCAACTCGTGTTGTGAGTGAGTCTTTGTCGTTTCCCAGGACGACCTGCACCTGACCGGCATCCTCTAAGACCTCTTGATTAGGATAGATGTTATTGAGCAGATAGGTACTCAGTCCCGAACCAGCATAGATCCCAATCGGACCACTGTAGCGCTCCGGATCATAGCCAGCGCTCTCGAGGACCTCCCACGCGGTCTCTAGAAAGAGCCGCTGCTGAGGGTCCATGATCTCTGCCTCTTTTGGAGTCAGTCCAAAAAAGCTGGCATCGAACTGATCAACTCCGTCCAGGACGGCTCCCGCTTTGACATACGAAGGGTCTTGCAGCAGTTCTGGATCAACGCCCGCTTCCAATAATTCATCGTCAGAAAAGTGCGTAATGCTCTCAACACCATCACGCAGATTCTGCCAGAAGGCATCGACGCTATTGGCACCGGGGAAACGTCCGGCCATGCCAATAATGGCGATATCTGCACTGTCATCCTGTGCATCAAATAGCTCTGAATTACTCATAGTGCTAACTTTCTTCTCTTTCTATATGATTGCTCTCTGCTTTAGCGCTGCCGTTTCATACGCTCGCGACGCAGCTTGCCACGGCTACTGTTCTGCACTAATGCTGGTTGCTCTTGCTGCTGAGGGAAGAGGATCTCCAATAACGCATGGATCGTTGGGCCTTCAAACAGGCTGGCAGCCGATACTTCGAGTGAAAACTCTTTTTTAATCTGCGAGATAATCACCATTCCTATCAGCGAGTTCCCGCCAAGTTCAAAGAAATGGTCGTCAAGCCCTACTTTTTCAATTCCCAATGCCGCTTGCCAGATCTCGGCCATTTTCTGCTCTTGCTCGGTACGAGGGGCAACGTAGGCTGTACGCAGATCTGGACGCTCATGGGTTGGTTGCTTCCCTTTCTCATCCTGGATGTCGTTCAGAAAGGCTAATGAAGAGAGGGCCTGCGCATGCTGAAAGGCTACATCCAGGCCTTGAGGCAAGACCAGAAGCTGCGGCTGACCGCTGCCCAGGAGCCGGGGGAGAATGGACTCCCCATCGCGGAAGGTGATGCCAAACTGTGTGCGAAGTTGCTTGATCTGGGCATAGACTTCAGGCATGCTCGCAAAGACGCGACTCTGCCAGGCATCCCATTCCCAGGGGCCCCAGTTGACGGCCAGAATTGGATAGGAAGAGGTTGTGGCTTTCGCTTGCGCAAAGGCATCGAGAAAGGCATTTGCTGCACAATAATCAATCTCGCCCAATCCGCCTGTAATGCTGTTACTGGAAGAATAGAGCAAGAGAAAATCCAGGGGGTCATGTTTAAAGAGCGTATCAAGCACAAGTGTTCCGGTGATTTTGGGGGCAAAAACCTTTTCAACCATCTCCGACGTTTTCAATTGGATGAGCCCTTCACCTGGTGCACCAGCCGTATGAATAATGCCATGCAGGACCCCAAATCGCTCCTGAATCTGCTGCTTGACTGATTTCATCTGCGTCAGATCCGCAACATCTGCCGAGAGCAGCAAGACGTCTGCTCCCAAAGCTTCGAGACGCTGAATAGCGGCCAGCTTGCGGCTTACGCTATCCTCTCGCTCGGAGTGTTCGGCCAACCAGGTGGACCATTGCTCACGTTCGGGCAAGGTGGAGCGTCCAACCAGAACGAGACGCGCCTGGACTGTTTTGGCCAGATACTCCGCCACAGCTAATCCCAGGCCTCCAAGTCCACCGGTGATCAGATAGACTCCCTGCTCTCGCAGAGCCGCACCTGACGATGCTCGTTCTGACAATGTAAGTGGCTCAAATGTCTGCACCCATCGATAGGCTGCACGATAGGCAATCACACGATCCGTTCCAATTGCTTCAAGTGGAGTGAGAAGATCATGCAGCAGGTATTTCTGCACCTGTTGATCAGGCTGACTCGCAAGATTGGTCTGAGGATCAAGCTCAATACTACGATAGCTTATCTGCGGATACTCTTGCATGATCACCCGACCCATGCCAAGTAGAGAAGCTTTCTCTACCTGGAGAGACTCATGGCCCAGTACGACATGGAGTGCATTGGAGACGACACTCAATTGAAGGGACTGCAACGCTGGCAGATTGCCAAGCGCCTGTACCAGAGAGAGCAGGCTATCAAAGCCTGTCTGCTGCAACGCTTTGAGTCTGGACGCGCTGAAAGCATCCGACCCCGCTATTGGCGCTGATGAGAGGCTCCAGAGATGGACGATCTGTTGAGGCGCTTTCTGGGTGACATGCAGATGCTTCAGAAGTGCCACATAGTCCTGAGGAACCTGTATCTGAATGGTGTACTCATCATCCTGAACGCGCCGGAAGGCCTCGCCTGCTCGTACGGTTGTGATACGATGTCCTTGCGCACGCCAGGCGTTGATCAGTCCGGCATCAAATGCGTTGTCGTTAGCCAGGACAAGCCATTCCTGTGGCTCGCTAACCTGCATCGGCGGGAGTGCTGAACGTTTCCAGGTTGGAAGATAAAACCAGTCTTCATAAGGAAGTTTCTTTGCCTCGGAAGGCTGTTGTCGGGTGCTTGCCTTGCGCTGGCCAATCCAGAATGTCTGATGCTCAAAGGGATACGACGGAAGAGAAATGCAGCGAACGGCTTCCTCCGAATGAAGCTGTTGCCAATCCGGGGACACGCCCGCTAACCAGAGCTGAGAGATCGTCTGGAGCTGAAACGCTCGGTCGCTCCGTTTCTCCTGACGCATGGGTAAGGATGTGAGCACGACCTTTGTCTCATGAGTTCGACCTGCTGGATGCTGTAAGAACAGGCTGCTCAACATCTGGCCTGGACCAACTTCCAGAAAGATCGGGTGAGGTTGCTGCCAGAGCTGTTCGATCCCCGCTGAAAAACGGACTGTCTCGCAGAGGTGCCGGGCCCAGTATCTGGGATCGGTCGCCTCTTCCGCTCGAATCCAGTTCCCGGTGACGTTGGAAAGGTACGGTATCTGCGGCGGCTGGAGATGACAGGTCTGCACAAGCTTTATCAGAGCCCCTTCAATTGGCTGCATCATCTGTGAATGAAAGGCATGCGTCGTTTGTAGGCGCTGACAGGCAATATCGTTCCCCTGAAGCTGTGCCTCCAACTGTGTAATTGCTTCTACGGGACCAGAGACGACACACATAGCGGGCCCATTGACCGCAGCCAGCGAGATCGTTTCGCTTAAGAAGGGAAGAACGCCCTCCTCAGGCAATGCTATTGCTAACATAGCGCCAGGGGCTAATTGTTGAATCAGCTCTGCTCGCGTTGCCACAAGCTTTAAAGCATCTTCAAGGCAGAATACACCTGCCAGGCAGGCGGCCACATATTCGCCCAGGCTATAGCCGATCAGGGCCTGAGGCACTATTCCCCAATGCTTCCAGAGCTGCGCCAGCGCATACTCAAACACAAAGAGGATTGGCTGAGCATAGCGCGTCTGATACAGCAGGTCCAGTTCGCCCTTTTCCACTGGCTCGCGATGCAGCAGCTTGCGGAGATCAAGGCGAGCTCCACTATTCGTCTGGTCTTCCACTGGTGCGGTTGATTGTTCTTCAATTGGATAGAGCAGATGGCGAATATCGAGACCAATGAACGAGCGAAGCAGCTCTGCACACTCGTCTACGGCTGCTTGAAAGACGGTCTCATGGTCATAAAGCTGACGCCCCATGCCCACATAGTGATCACCCAGGCCAGGCAACAGAAATGTGAGACGGTGAGTGTCATTAGTGGACGCCACCCCATCCAGCATCCGACGAGGATCGCGAGTTGTTAACAGTCCCAGGAGATCTTCGCGATCTTTCCCGACCAGAGCACGACGGTAGGGCAAAGCGCTTCTGGCTTGCTGATATGAATAGGCAATATCTGCAAGATAGTGTGAGGGCTGCTGCTCGAGGAATGCCCTCAATTGCTCGGTCATCGACTCCAACGCGGTCGCAGACCGGGCCGATAGCGTTATCGCTTGCCAGGGCTGCGCTGGCACACCCACAGGTGAAACAGCTGGAGCCTCTTCTATAATCACATGGGCGTTGGTTCCAGACCAGCCAAACGAGCTTACGCCAGCTCTACGAGGCTCGTCCTGACTATACCAGGGCAGCTTCGCGGTCGGCACTGTAATGCGGCCATCATAAGGAGCCAGGTGCGGATTTCTGGTCTGCAAATTCAAATGTACCGGAATGGCCTGCTGTTGCAGCGACAGAACGGTCTTGATCAGGCCAGCCATCCCAGCCGCTCCAGCCAGATGTCCAATATTGGTCTTAACGGCACCAACGATTAAGGGCTGAGCGGGATCGCGCTCTCCATTATAGACGGTATCCAGAGCCCCCATTTCGATTGGATCACCCAGGGCAGTGCCAGAGCCATGCGCCTCAACATAACTGATCTGCTGTGGCAGAAGCTGAGCCGCACGCAAAGCTTGTCGCAACACCTCTTCTTGAGAGAGCCGATTCGGGGCCGTTAAGCCATTGCTTCGTCCATCCTGATTGACTGCTGAGCCACGAATCACTGCCTGGATCGGATTGTTATCGGCCACCGCATCCGACAGCCGTTTTAAGATCACGACGCCACATCCCTCACCCAGAGCAAAGCCATCGGCTTTCTCATCGAAGGTTTTACAGCGTCCATCCAGGGCCAACATCCGCATCTTACAGGCATTGATCATACTCTCTGGCATCAGGATAGCATTCGTCCCACCAACAATGGCAAGCTCACATTCTCGATTCCGCAGACTTTGACTGGCAAGATGGACTCCCACGAGCGATGAAGAGCAGGCCGTATCAATGGTCATGGTCGGCCCTTGCAGATCAAAGAGATAGGAGAGACGGCCTGCCGCCACGCTTCCCGCACTCCCCATCCCAAAATAGGGATCGTTCACCGCTGCATCTTCATCGTGCAGCAATTGGAGCAAGGTATATTCGCTATTGCTCATCATCCCCACAAAGACGCCTGTCTTGCTGCCCGCCAGAGAGCCGACAGATATGCCCGCATTCTCAAGTGCCTCCCATGCCACTTCCGTCAGCAGGCGCTGCTGGGGGTCCATACGCGTCGCCTCGCGTGGCGAGATGCCAAAAAACTGAGCATCGAAATGGGTGAGGTTGGGGAGAAAGCCCCCATGACGTGTGTACATCTTACCGGGCGCATCTGGATCAGGATCATAAAAACGCTCGCTATTCCAGCGCTCGGGTGGAATCTCAATAATGCCGTCTCTACCTTCGGCCAGCAACTGCCAGAACTGCTCGGGAGAATTGGCATCGCCTGGAAAGCGACATCCAATGCCAATAATTGCAATTGGCTCGTTGCTTACCGCATCCGGGTTCGTTGGCAGGCGATCAACCGTGATGGCTTCATCGCCCGGCACATGCTCTTCACCAGCGAGAAAGCGAGCAAGAGCATCAATGGTTGGATAATCATAGAGCAGGGTTGGAGAGAGCTCATACCCAAGAAAATCTTCGAGATCGCCCGACAGACCAATGGCCTCGGCAGAGCCCACGCCATAGTGAGCAAAGGGGGCGTGAAAATCAATCGTGGTTGCCTCTAATGCAAGCGCCTCGGCCAGCTTTTCGCTGAGCCAGAGACTCAAGGTCTCCTTATCGTAAGACTGCTCAGATGGTGAAGAGGGCTGTAAGCCGCCTATCAACAATGGATCAACAACGGCTGGAGCAAGGTGCCCCATCTGTTTATGAAAATTATTCATCCCATTTACCAAGGCTTTCCGTTAAAAACAGCTCACGACAGGCACGCCGCTGCAACTTTCCGCTTGAGGTCTTGGGAACACCACCTGGCTTCACGAGCTGAATCTGATAGGCCTGTAGATCATGATTCTCCGAGATCGCCTGACGAATCGCATTGGTAACCTCTTCTGCGCTGAGTGGCTTGCGCGAAGAAGTATTCTGTTCCTCGCCCTGGCGAGCAGGTCGGAAATGCGGATCAACCTCAGCTACAATCACCAGTTGCTCTTTTCCCTGCACATCAACTGAAAAGGCCGCACTTCCACTTGCACGTAACGCAGAATGGCTCTCCTCAACGGTAAACTCGATATCTTGTGGATAATGATTATGCCCACGAATAATAATCACATCTTTAATGCGACCAGTCACAAAAAGCTCTCCATGCCAGAGAAAGCCAAGGTCTCCTGTACGGAGGAATGGCCCATCGCCATTGGAGAGATAGCCCCCAAAGGTCTGGGCAGTCTCTTCTGGCTTGGCCCAATAGCCCTGGGAAACGCTTTCGCCCTGAAGCCAGATCTCACCCACACGATCGCCTGGACATTGCTCGCGCGTAATTGGGTCAGCAATCACAATCCGAAGATCCAATAACGTGCGGCCACAGGAGACATGAGAAGCTGTATTGTAAAATTCGATCGGGCCCGGCACCACACGATTCTGTTCGAGATCCGTACTACGGAAGGTCCGGATGATTGGACGCTCATTCATGTGTCCACCTGACGCCATCAGACTCGTCTCAGCCAGGCCATAGGTAGGATAAAACGCTTCGGGCTTGAAACCACAGGAGGCAAAGGTCTCTGTAAACAGCTCAATAGTCTCGGCGCGAATAGGTTCAGCACCACAGAAAGCTACACGCCAGCTACTCAGGTCAAGCTGTGCACGCTGCTCTGGGGTGACCTTACGCACACAGAGATCATAGGCAAAATTCGGTGCTCCACTCACTGTCACTTGTTTGCGCGAAATGATCTGTAGCCAGCGCAATGGACGCTGAAGGAAGGCCACAGGAGACATCAGAGCCGCCGGAAAACCTGCATAGAAAGGCTGCAGGATTCCACCGATCAGACCCATATCATGATATGGTGGCAACCAGAAAAACCCCTGTGTATGATGCACTCCATCCATCCCATATTCAATTAATTTGAGATTATGCAGAAGATTCTTATGGGTCAGCATCACACCCTTTGGCAAAGAGGTCGAGCCAGAGGTATATTGCAGAAAAGCCAGCGTATCAGGGCCAATCGCAGGCTCTCTCCAGGTAGAGGCAAGGCTGGGAGACAGAGTATCAGTCGTTAACCAGTGGAGGCGCTTTAACGACGGCACGTTGGTAAACCAGCGCTGAATAGCCGTTAATTGCGAGCTACTCGCTAAAATAATCTCAGCCTCTGCATTTTCCACAATGGCAACGATACGCGGCAATAAGCGCTCAGAGTTGGGGGGATAGGATGGGATGGCGGTAACGCCAGCATAAAGGCAGCCAAAAAACGCTGCAATATATTCCAGTCCTGGAGGGTAGAGGAGTAAGGCGCGCTTCCCTTCCGCCTTGAGTTGCTGTAAACAACCAGCAATAATTCTGGCCCGCTGATCCAGTTCGGCATACGTAATCTCCTCTTCATCTTGATCACCACGCAAGAAAAAGGAGTAAGCAATCTGTGTGGGTTGAGAATATGCTCGGCCACGCAGAAGTTCAACCAGCGTAGAGGTCTTTACCATCTGTACAGGAAGGTCTGTCGTCATGTATCTTGCTCCTGGAACAAACTAGTGTGCACCGGACTGCGATCCTCTCGCTCTCCGTTTCCGGCCTCTTGACCCAATTTCGCACGCAAACATCTTTCAACACAAGCATACGTAATCCCCTGAGGTGTTGTCATGGCGCTCTTCCTGTATTTCTTCTACCCCTGCAACCGCACATAAAATAAAAATACGAGCGTACCCTTCGCGTGATACTATGAACACTAAGAGGGTCCGGAGAACGATTTAACCTGGAGAATCTACTCATTCTATAAAAGCAGAGGTTACAGATGATTACATTGGACACAGTGGCGCAGATCCCTTTGTGCTCTCACATGGCTGAAGAACTACAGATACAGATTGCCAATCGAGCAGCAGATGTGCGATTGCAGGCAGGTGAATGGCTTATTCAAGAGGGCGAGCTTCCATTGTTTTTTGTTTTAGTCGCCGGGTCTCTGGATGTTATCAAACATCTTGGTAATGTAGAACAGGTCAATTGCCTTCATCCATCAATATCTTGCCAGCTAACTGCTGATCCGCTATCGCTTCTGCTGAACGTTGCTTCGTTCGAGGATATAGAAGTGGACAAAGCCATTGTCTATCGCTTCATCCACACTTAAGCAGGCATGGATCAAGGCAAGGTGAGTAAAAGCCTGAGGAAAATTCCCCAGAGCTTCGCCGGTGATAGCCGTCTCTTCAGCATAGAGAGAGACATGATTGGCATAGGTCAGCATATGTTCGAGGGCGAGCCGCGCCTCCTCGACACGGTTTGCTCTCGCCAGTGCTTCTACGAGCCAGAAGCTACAGATATTAAAGGTCCCTTCATGGCCCTCCAGACCATCATCTGCCGCTGTTTCGATATCATAGCGATACACATGGGGGAACATGGTCAGTTCCTGTAGAATACATTCAATTGTAGCCAGCATACGTGGATCACGCGCATTGACGAACCCTGTAAGAGAGAGCAGAAGGGTGCTGGCATCAACCGCCTCTCCCCCATAATACTGGACAAAGCACCCTTTCTGGTTATTCCAACCTTTGTCCATAATCTCCTGATAAATCTGTGCGCTCGTCTGTCGCCACTGCTCAACTGGTGCGGGCAGGCCATATTCATGTGCAATGCGCAATGCCCTATCAAAAGCCACCCAGCTCATGAGACGTGAGTGGAGAAAATCCCTGGCTCCTCCGCGAACTTCCCAGATCCCTTCATCTGCCTCTTGCCAGTGATCAGTCAGCCATTCAAGCTGCTGACAGAGCTTCATCCACCCTTCATAGGAGATGCCATGAAAATGAGTATAGAGATAGATCACATCCATCAATTCGCCATAGATATCCAGTTGAAGTTGTTTGGCTGCCGCATTGCCAATGCGTACTGGCTGGCTGCGTTGATAGCCCTCCAGATGATCCAGATGCATCTCTGGCATCTCGGAACCGCCGTGAATGGTGTACATTGGCTGAAGTGATCCCCCCTCCTCCAATTCTTTCACTCGCTCATTCAGCCAGCCCATAAAGGCGTCTGCCTCTTCAACAAAGCCTAGAGTCATCAAGCTATCCAACGTAAAGGCCGCATCGCGAAACCAGGTAAAACGATAATCCCAGTTGCGCTCTCCACCAATTCCCTCGGGCAGGCTGGTCGTCGGTGCGGCCACAATCGCACCCGTTGGCGCATAGGTGAGGAGCTTTAACGCTAAAGCCGAACGATAGACATACTCGCGCCAACGCCCTTGATAACGACATTGGCTCAGCCAGTTACGCCAGTACCTCTGGGTCTCCGTATACTGCTCATCATACTGGGCTGATTGTGCTGGATGGGGAAGGATACGCTTATTCTGTGAGCTATCCAGGAAAAAATAGACCGTTTCACCTTCCGAAAGGGTGAAGGTCGCAGAGACCCCCCCTTCATGGTCATCGGTTAAGGGCACCGATGATGATAAGACCAGGGCTAATGCCTTACTACTAAAGACGGCACCATGATCAGACACCTTGAGCGTGTGGGGATCGCGTGCATAATTAAACGCGGGACGACACTCCAGCCGAAAGGTAAGTGATCCATAGACCATACGCACTGCTCGCACAAGATGATGCTCTTGATGATCGGTCCCCACATGCTTAACAGGCATAAAGTCTGTAATCTCACCAATACCCTTGCTGGTCATAAAACGTGTAATGAGAATGTTTGTATCTGGCGCATATAACTGTCGTGTGGAAAATGAAGGCGGAGAAATGGGAGCAAGGCGAAATGACCCACCTTTTTGCGCGTCAAGCAGAGCACCAAACACACTGGGTGAATCAAAATCAGGCAGACAACACCAATCTATCGATCCTTGCTTACTCACCAGTGCAACTGTATAAAGATCGCCAATCATGCCATAATCTTCAATTGGCAGATAGGGATATGTTGTATTCGCCATAGCCATCTCCTGACCACCCTCTCTCTAGTAGATTCTTCGTGAGCAGCTAGAAAGCTGTCCTGGCGCAGTGTAACATGAACCTATGCTGAAAACATCACCCAAAAAAATGAGCGCAGGGATCATCCTTTTGGGTGAAAGAGAAAATCATTCTTTCGAGGGTTGAGAAAAATTTGAGAAATAGACTATGGTTGTAGCGGCATGCTGCATCTCTGAGATGTCGTGGCCGATTAGCGAAATTTCAACGCAGAACAACCTATTGTGACCTTTCAAACTTCAGCAATAGTCAAAAACATCCAGACAGGAGATGAACATGCGTCTACATTACTCATCTATGCCCAGAAGAGGCATGGTGTCGACCAATCAATGGTGGCTTGCGATGATTGCAGGGATTGCGCTGTTTATCGTAGGTCTGTTGTTTCTTATCTCACCGAAAATGTCTCTAATCGTGCTCGTCCAATTGCTGGGAACCTACTGGCTTATTGTAGGGATACTGACCTTTGTCAGTCTGAGTATTGATCGAACGTTGTGGGGCTGGAAGATCGTTGAAGGGACATTAGGTGTGCTTGCAGGTCTGCTTGTGATACGCGATCCCTTATGGAGCGCACTGTTTGTGCCTGCCATCTTAGTGCTTTTTCTGGCGATAGAGGCATTGCTGATGGGTGGGGCGCAGATTGTGCATGGTGCCAGTGGAGGAGGGTTGGGGCTCATCATCCTGGGCGTTCTTAACGTCATATTTGGCGTTATCTTATTCTTCAATCCGCTTCTAGGAGCTGTAGCATTGCCCATTATGCTGGGCATCTTTGCCATCATTGGAGGCTCGACACTGGCGATTCGCGCCTTTCTCTCACGGCCTCAGGCCTCTTCAGTCAATCCGTTGGGCACACAACCTGCGTAATCCCCCTTTATAGAAAAATAGAAAAGATGAAAAAGAAGCTCCAGAGTGTATCGATCAATCGACACGTTCTGGAGCTTCTTTTTTTATCGAGACATTTTATGACAGCAGATAGCTTCTTGGTCTGAGAAAGCGCGATAAGACAAGCCAGGGCAGAGCAATAAGCATGGGAGGATCAGCCCAGCTGGCCAGATCCAACTCTATCTCCGTGAGCCCTGTCACCTGACCATTTTCTACTTTAAGTGGATATCTTCCCTGCCGACCATATAACTGCGTCCCATGAGTCAGAAAATCCAGAAAGGTCTGGTTCTCATCTAGCGCCGCAGCAAAGAGATAATAGTTGCCATCGGGAATATTCGTCATTGAATACATCCCACCATCAGTAAGAATGGCACAGCTCTCTGGCTGCCCCTGGGGCAGAGGATCTGAAAAGATGCCCACAAAAACAAAGCCTTTAAACGGTGGCAGGGACTTCACCTGGCCTGTGATGGTCATACCAGAGCCTCGAGAGATCTTATTCTCAATCAGATCATAATAGTGAAAAGCCTCACGCAGATCTTTTGGCCGCAGATGCATCTTTGGCTCTTGCTGCAATGCCCTGAAATGACTCGGAGGCAGACCTACCAGCAAAGAGAAACGCGACGTAAAGGTGCCAAGGCTTCGATACCCCACATCAAAACAGATCTCAGTGATGCTACTATTCGTAGAGAGGAGCAAATTCTTTGCATACTCCAGACGAATCGCCGCCAGAAAAACCATGGGCGAGATACTCGTCATAGCCCGAAACAGGCGGTTAAAATGGAACGGGCTCAGATGAGCCGAATCCGCAATATCCTGAAGCGTCAACTCATCATAAAAATTCTCGCGCATGGTTCGAATGGCACGCTCGATTGCAAGATAGTGCATGGCAACGGTATTATCTCTTCGGCAACCGCTATCGAATAAAACTGCTCGTCTCTGCGTATAATCGGTATCAAGCTGAGATTGAACCAGCATGCTCCTCTAACTCCTCTCGGCCGTTTATTCAACTGGCCCTGCTTCTTAACACAGATGTTATTGTGCTATTGAAGCTTTCTCCTCAATAGCGGTCGTAACCTCAGGCTCTTCTGCGCTCTTGAGTGAACGAGCCGTAACCCAGTCCGAGATCAAGCGAATCACGGGAACACAGGCTGAAACAATCAAGAGAGCAATAAAAGGAGAGTATTGATTATCCATCAGACGTAGAATCCCATCTATCACGGCCAATGAAAAGCCAAAGAGGATGCGCATTCTTCGTGTATCAGGGGTCGTTTTAGGATCGGTAATCATACTGAGAATAAAGAGTTGAAAGGCTGCACCCAGCAGTGGTCCAAAGGCAAAGACATAGCCTGAGTGACGGATCAGGTTTTCAAGCACAGCCATGAGACAGAAGCTGAGCACAAAGGAGATGACCAGATCCCACCGTGAGACGCGAAATGACGTGAAACCGCCGATGACAAGGATGACCATGACAATCAATAACGAGCCACTCCACTGAGCGGCCAGGGTCGTAACTGTCTGAGGAAAGAGCAGCAGCAGCATCGTCAGACCAAAGTTGGATGGGTTAAATATATGCCGCCCTCGTACGCGCAGGAGTGACTTGGAGCTGATCGCCAGAATGGGAGCGACAATAAAAGGCCAGAGCGGAATAGATTCGATCAGTAAGCCCAGTCCCAGACCACTGATCACCCCACTGATGGGGATGATGATCTGCTTCGTTCGCACATAGTTCAAGATGACATCAAGGGTACATGCAACCAGCAGAGAGGTTGCAATCTGTGTCCACTGATGATCAAAGGCCAGGATAGTCTCACCGATGGAGGTATAGAGAATAAGAACCCCAGTCATAAAGAGCCGTGGATCGGTTATTTTGGGAGCGACAATCGTCACGCCACGAATATTCCAGGTCATGAGCTGTTTCCTTTCTTACCTCGTAGGATTAACTCCAGAACAGAGCAATACCAGTATCAACATAAACACCCAGGCCTCGAATCGTTGTGTCTTCTTGATCCACCAGCTTATCCTGCGGAATCGCCAGCCGTTGATCAAGTATGGTTGCCTGAGGGTCTACATTCTTCCCATTCAGCCAGACATTACGCGCATCGGCGGTCTTGTTGCTTTTGGCAAAGACATCCCCCAATGCCGCATAGGCTGTAGGTGTAAACGTGTGTTTAATGCTGTTCAAGGTTTTCAGTAGGGAGACGGAGTACTGCAGATCGGTCTGGGCCTGGGGGAGATGCCCCATGAGCGTGGGCCAGTAGAGATTATTTAAGCCTCGTGCAAACCGCGCGACAATGTTGTAGGGATGCTGCTCCAATATAGGGTTCAATGTGCTAATGGAGCGCGAGGAGTCCTGGGCCTGACAGACCAATCCATCGGGTGGTTTGGGACAGGAGCGCATCTCGTCTACATAGACCAGCGCCATATTGAGAACGGTATTGGTGCTATTGTGCTGCGCTACAAGCTGCTCAAAAAAGGTGTGCTCCTCATCATAGCGCTTGAGATCGCGCAATGCGATGCGATAATCGTTGGTATAGCGCAGATTATCAGGTTCTGATTGCGCGGCAGCTTTTAAATAGTCCAGCGCGCGGGTTGCACTGCCTTGCTTGATCAAGGCCTCACCAAAGGCAGCTTCGAGAAAGATCTGATCCTTATCTTGTTGCACGACAGGCTGTATGCTCTGGTCCTCCAGGATATGCGCTGGGATCGGTTTTTGATACACCTGCCAATTGTTCAGCCCCAGATCATCCAGCGTCAGATTGGCCGGAACTTTGGGAAGCGATAACGGTTGCACCTGCGGGAGAAATAAGAAATAGGCGCCGACTGCAAGCAGAGCAATAATCAATACGCTCGAGCTAATGATCAGTGCAATTCGTGTTCTGCTCCTCTTACGAGCTCTGGGTGGCTGACCGGTGACCAATGGAGTTGGCGGATTGGTAACATTCTGAGCCATTAGATCTGTCCTCCTTGCTGGATCTGGTGATAACGATTGAGAGCTAGCGCGGCAGGTTGTTCAATCTGTCCATCGGGCCAACGAATCTCAACACTATCAATTCTGGTCTGGGAACCAAGGCCAAAGATGAGGCGGCGATCAGATTGGGAGGCATAACCACTACCTGGATCGACCCATTTGACCCAGGTCTTTTTGCCAGCTTTCACGGTGACACGAGCACCAATGGCATCACGATTGGATTTTCCGCTTCCAGTGAGATGAAAACCGATCCATTGATTTTTTTGTTGAGGATAATTTTTGTAGAGCTGGAAAGGGGCTCCCTGGTTCGCAATGAACATTTCGGGCAGGCCATCGTTATCAAAATCAGCGATACAGAGCCCTCGTCCATCGTAGAGATCATTCAATCCAGCCACCTCAGCGATCTCTACATAGCTTCCACCTTCTTTGACAAAGAGTCGCGAGCGTTCATAGCCAGAGATACTACGAGTCCCAATCGCAGGCCAATTTTTTGCATCTTCGACAATAATGCCTGGCGTGGTCGCCATTGTGCCAAGAAAATACCAGTAATCGCCCTGACCCGCCGAAACAAAGCCATTGAGTGCGACTATCTCCATCTCACCATCGTTATCGAGATCAATAAATTTTGCAGCCCAGCCCCAGCCGCCATTGTCCACTCCTAAGGCAGGGGCGTGATCCGTGAAGGTTCCATCGCGATTGTTCTTCCAGAGGAAGTTTCCTTCGACCAGATATCCTTGCTTCGTGATATTCACGACATAGATATCGGGATACCCATCACCATCCAGATCTGCAAAATCTACATTCATGCCTTTGCGCGTATCAATCGGGATAGCAGTATGGGTAATATTAGTAAAGGTTCCATCCCCATTGTTTTTATAGAGCACATCCTGGCCAAAATCATTTGCCAGATAGAGATCCATCCGTCCCGTATTAAAGAGATCACAGGCCCCTACATCTAGCGTCCAACCACGATCATCGACACCTAATTGTGGAGCAACATTGGTAAAGGTGCCATCCCCATTGTTATGATAGAGGACATTGGGACCCCCATTCCGCGCCTGCTCAAAGTCGTTATGCATGATCTTTGTGGTTGGAATATTCCATAGATCAACCTGGGGGAAATAGTTTCCAATGTAGAGATCCAGTCGCCCATCGCCATCATAATCAAACCAGATAGCAGAGTTGCCGTTCCCGGTATCACCTGTGCCCGAAGCTTCGGTAATATCGGTAAAGGTCCCGTTCCGATTATTGCGGAACAGGCGGTTGGCGGTGCTCCATTTCACGATATAGAGGTCGATCCAACCATCGTTGTCAAAATCACCCCATACCGCATCCATCACGGCTCCATCTAGATTCAGATCGACGAGCCCTGCCTCTTGCGCCACGTCGGTGAAGGTTCCATCCCCATTATTACGAAATAAATGGCAGGGGGCATTTCTTCCCGAAGAAGAGGCAAAAATATCAACATGCCCATCGTTATTGTAATCTGCTGCCGCTACACAGGCTCCCACCGAGCTCATCCAGGGCATAATATTATCAAGTTTATGATCGAGAACCGCCTTTTGATGCACAAAAGAGACGCCAACTTTCTTAGAGATCTCCTGGAGCTGAAATGCAGGGCGCTGTGGGCCTTTTCCCCCCTGAAGCAGGTTCTGCACCCAACCAGTACGACTGCTGATCCCCAACGCGCCTACAGTGACTAGCCCAACACTTGCAGTTGCAAGCGAACCAATCATTTGTCGTCTACTCATTGGTTCAGTAAGCTTTTTCTGAGTCTCCATTGCAATAGCTTTCCTTCTTTTCAATCAAGCAAACTTCTTTTTCACAAAATGACACAAAGATGGCTCTGTGTTCTATCTTCAAGGGCATATTCTGCCCTGTGAGCCCTCTACAGCAGGTAGAAAGATAGGAAAAATCAGGGTTCACTGAATTGTTTGAGTGCCTCATAAAGGACACCAGGGATCGGTGTGGGGCGCATGCTCTCTCCATCACGAAGCATACAACCGACCTGCTGCTCGCCACGTGCGATCAGTTCTTCGCCTGTGGGTGTTGTGCGCAGATAATCAAAGAGGAGGGTAATACGATTCTGCGCGATTGCGCCCAGACGCATGGAGATGGTGATATGATCAAAAGCGACAAGCTCAAGAAAGTAGTCACAGGCGCAACGAATAGTCACCAGCGCCAGACCCTGCTCCAATTGTGCCAGGATCGCTGGAGCATGATCGTGCAAAAACATCTCTCGACAACGGCCCTGCCACTTCAGATGGTTGACATAATAGACATTCCCTACAAGGTTGGTCTCTTCAAAACCGACAATATGATGATACGTATACGTACGCATAGATTCCCTCCCTGGTACGTGTTATGTATACCAATCTCCCTCTAGGAATCCTGGTGATCCCTGGATGCTACCCTCATTCAGCGGGCTCGCGTACACAGATCGCTACGATAATGGGAGCCGTCAGACCGCTGATCATGGTACGATAGGTGGCAATCTGAAAGGTTCCCGCAGTGAAGAGGTACCAGCCGCTATCATAGGTTGTTTGAAATAACACTGGTGTCTTAACCATCGCTCCTGCCTTTTTGAGGCTTTCATGAACGGTCCAGACCCGAGTGGCAAGGCTATCAAGCTCCTCATCCCCCTGGGTAGAGAGATGAGAGGCCAGTTGATAGCCTTCCTCACCCAGAAGATCATGCCAGATCGACGCTGATCGGGCACTGATACTTTCGATATCACAGCCCACTTCCGCGGCACACGTGACGGCTAAGGTGATGGCCTGACAATGGGCTGTAGAGATCGTAGGCGCCTCTCTGTCAATGAGTAGGGGCTTTCCATCCGCTCGATGATAGATGGGGGTCCGTAATAACGCCCCCAATGCCAGCTCGCTCTGTCTACGACGCTCTTCACTGTGTGCAGACTGTACTAAAATCCTGAGGGTCGTGTCTTTATGCAGCATCTCTTCCATTTTGCGCTCAAGATAAGGACCTAATAACGCTGGAGGCCAGGCCTCTGGATCAGGCAAGATATCAACCTGTCGCAATTGCAGGTCGCTCCATTGCTCGATGATCTCTCCGGCTATACTTCTGACTTCAACGTCATAATGGAAGATGTCGCCTTCTCGGAAACGTTCCTGCGCCAGTACAAAGTGTCGCTCCGACACAACATTGTTGACACGGATCGACTCAATTCCCACCGGAAGCAGGGTGGCATACGGAATACAGGCTTGAATACAATGAATGAGCGCATCACGGGCCGCAGCATCCCCCAGAATATGCTCGCCTGGAAGATATTGAACGTACCAGGGTTTTCCGGTCAATGGCGTGATCTCTGCCACGCACGCTCTCGCTTGCAGGAGATGATAGCGGCTGACCCTCTGAAAACGGCCCTGATGAAATAAGATTCGTCCGTACAGATCTTTCTCGGGACTGAGCTCTACTTCTTGCTCAGTAGACAGGGATAGGTGTCCAATCAGCGCTGTGTGCGGCGCGAAATGGCAGGAGGCTGAAAAATGATTGACCTGAAACGCCGTATCCTCGCTGCGGAGGGTAACATCAACACGACCTGATGCATGGACCAGCGCAGAGATGCGTATCACGACGGTTGCTCTCTCCTGCACCACAATCGGTCGCAACAGGAGGACGTTGGTAAAAGTGGGTAGCTCTTGTTTCCCTGTGACGGCTCTTGCCACCTGGGCCATGGCCTCCAGGCCCACGACGGCTGGCAACAAGCGTTCCCCACGATAGCGATGATCCTCAACATAGGGATCAGTGCTGGTTGAGAGGGTTGCATCAACAATAAGTTCAATGCCTGGATAAAAGACGCGGGGCTCTTCCAGAAAACGCAGCAGTGGCAGCTCTGTCTCAACCATCCGCAAGGTTGGCGTTTCGCCAAAGCGTCCTGAGACCACGACGCGGACTGGCGTCTGAGAGACAAGCAGGTTCTGAAATGCCGCGAGACCTTCATCGGTCGAGATCGGTTGAATCCCTTCTCGCAGAAGCGCCTCCACTTTGCCCAGACGTTCACCCATTCCAATTCCAGACCAGACGGACCATTCGATACAGAGACTGCGACAGTCTGGATACTGCCTCTGAAACTCTTCTGTTGCGAAGGCCAGCCAATCGTTGGCGAGAGCATAATCCGCCTCGCCTCGCATTCCTGTTCGCGCAATGACCGATCCAAATGTGACCAGCAGTTTCAATCTCTGTTTATCAAGCGCGTCCAGAACGTGTTGTAATCCCTGAATCTTTGGCTGGAGAGTTGCCTGTATGTTTGCTTCTTGTTGAGCGCTGATAAGCTGAGGGATATTTGCTCCTGCTCCATGTAAGACGGCTGTGATGGGCCCAAGCGTTTGTTCCGCACGCTGAATAGCTTCTTTCACCACTCTGGCGTCGGTAACATCGACACGCTGGTAGAGAAACTGAATCTCTAAGGCGACCAGCCGCCGCAAATTTTCGGCCAGAGCACTATCTTGTTCCGGATCTGAGCGGCCCAGTAAGAGCAAGCGGACTCCTGTCTGTTGAGCCAGGGCAAACGCTGCCTCAGCGGCGATTCCTTTGCCGCCACCTGTGACCAGGAGAACATCTGTATCGCAGAGTAGCTCCTCTGGCCGTTTCTCCGCCAGCAGCGAGAGCAATTGCAGGCGAGGAACGAAACGCGTGCCATCATCCTGGTAGATGGCTTCGCTATACCCACGGGCAGCCTGTAGCTCTCGGCGCAACCACTCGCTCGCTTGCGGATGCTGAATGGGAAGGTCAAGCACACAGGCTGTTTTCTTGGGAGCCTCGAGGTGGAGAGTGCGAACAAAACCAGCACAGCCTCGTCCTTGCTGCACAAGAACAAAAAACTGTATCTGCTCCTGTTGAAAAAACTCCTGCGCGGCCTGCAATACAAGCCCGATCTGTGCACTCTGTCTCTCAGGATTCAGACACAGCAAGAGGCCAGAGCCTGGGAGAGAAGAGACGAGCTGGCGCAGGGCTGCATCATGAGGAAAGCCAGCTTCCGTAACAACCTTCCAACTCCCAGCCTCCATCGAAAGCGTCGTTTCGGGCAGAGCTTCCTGCTGATAAATAACCTCAAACGGTCGCACCCAGGTATCCACGCCAGAGGGAAGCGACATCTTCTCAGCGAGAGCAACCGTTCCGCCTGTTTTCTGCGTCTCTTCCAGGGCCTGCGCCACTTCAGCAATGGTCGCGTTCGCATACTCGGTGGGAGCCACTGGTGGTAACAGATCAAAGGCTCGCCATGCTTCAGAGACGACCTGACCCACCGTGATGGAGTTGAGGTGCAGATCACTGAGGAGGCGGCTGTGATCCTGAATAGCCGAGAGCGGCAATTCGATGCGTTGTGCGATTAATTGCTTAATAAAATCGCTGGATGATACGTCCGACCGCTGGGCCTGAAGAGCAACTGGCGCGGCCTGTGGTTCACTTTCAGGCTGGTCCAGTCGAACTGTCAGGCTCTCGGTCTGAAACTGCGGTGCCAATTCGCAGGGGTTGACTAAAAATGCTGGCTCCCAGTTCAGATTAAAAGGGCGATGGAAGCGTTGAGTAAACAGCAGATCGTAGCTAAGAGGCTGGCCCAGAACAAATGTTGCGCCTATGACCTTCAGCAGTTCTTCCAGAGAAGGACTTCCTGCATTGATCGGAAGGACGGGCACCGTTGTTGATTGAGCAGCCAGCCCACTCAGGATCTTTCCCGGCCCAACCTCGATAAAAAGATCCACGTGAGAGGCGGCCTGAGTCACAGCAGAGACAAACTGGACAGGTTCAGTAATCTGACGATACAGAATTGCAGAAAGGTCATCGTTTTCGTTCAATAAAGCGCCGGTAACGGTCGAGAAGACTGACCGCTCAAGAGGATGAAGAGGATGCTTACGCAGATACGCTGCCAGAGGCTCAGCGGCGGCGGCGACATGTGGAGAATGAAAAGCATGTGAGACGGCCAGCGGAACACACGCAATCTTCTGCTGCTTCGCTCGCTCAACCACCCTGTTCACCTCAGACTCTTCGCCAGAGATCACAATCTGTCGAGGCGCATTAATACTTGCAATGACAACAGCCGCATCACCAATCAGAGCTGAGACCTGGTGTTGCGTTGCCTTCAGACTTACCATAACGCCTGTTGGCTTCCCAAGCGTGCCCATAGCCTCACCGCGTACACGCGCAAGCTCCACAAGCTGCTGCTCATCCATTGCACCAGCCCAATGGAAAGCCGTTAACTCACCAAGGCTATGGCCAGCGGCCACTGTCGCTGTAATCCCTACCTGTTGCAATATCTTGAGCGCCGCCAGAGAGGAGGTGACAATCGCAGGTTGGGCGATACGGGTATCAGTCTCATTATCACCAGATGGTAGGTTGACCTGTTGATAGAGGCGATCAACTTCAGCAAAGCGACGCCGAAGCAGTCCGCCACTCAGATAAGCAGGAGCCCCCTGACCCGGAAACAGCAGCCCAATCCGCGGCTTCTGGGAGCCTTCGCCCAGAAAGAGACCATCCTGCGGAGCAAAATATGCAGTGTCCCCCTCTTGCAGGATGACCCGCAGCTTCTCCAGGCGCTCAGTAAGCTCCGCTGGTCGTGAGGCCACAATAGCGGCGCGTACAGAACCTTGCGGAGACTGCTTTGCAAGTGTGATAGCTAAATCGGTCAATTCGGCGAGAGAGAGCCGGGCAGAAAATGTTAAGAGCTGCTCAACTTGTGTATGCAGATCCCCATGGTTGGCTCCAGCCAGAAGAAACAGCTCAGCATCTTGAACCGATGCATTCAATTGTCGCTCTTTGATGGTTAACGCCGTTCGTCGATGGTAGGCTACGCCTTCAAGAACGATATGAGCATTAATGCCCCCAAACCCCATCGAACTAACGCCCGCCCGCAATGGCTGATCAGCGGGCCAGACTTGCGCGGAGTGAAGCAGTTGGAGAGCAGCATCTGGTCCTCGTAATTCTGTATGGGGCGTAGAGATCCCTGTATGTGGTGGCAGTATTTGAGTCGAGACGGCCATCGTCGCTTTAATCAAGCCCGCCACTCCGGCGGCTGCTTTCGTATGTCCAATATTTGCCTTAATCGATCCAATCACGGCAGATGGAACATCCCGGCGGCTCTGTCTGCGCAAGCGCGTCAGCGTCTGCAATTCGGTGGTATCACCAACAGCGGTTCCTGTGCCATGCCCCTCAAAATAGGTCACCGTCTCACTGGGAATCTGAGCCTTCTGATAAGCACGTTGCAGGGCCAGGAGCTGCCCCTCAACATCGGGACGGGTGATGCCGCCTGCTCCATCCGAGGAGATGCCCCAGCCTCGAATCAATGCATAGACACGTCTCTGCTGAGCCAGAGCATCTTCATACCGCATCAGCGTCACAAAACCACAGCCCTCCCCAGGAAAAAAGCCAGCGGAATGCAGATCATAGACCCTCATCTCATCTTGCGCCAGAGCAGCCGTCTTGGCAAAACCAATAATCTCAAATGGGTCCAGGCTCAGATCCACGCCACCGGCCAGCGCCAGATCCAGCTCTCCCTGCGCAAGAGCGTTACAAGCAGTCGCCACAGCCAGCAGAGAAGAAGAACAGGCCCCATCGACGGTATAACCCCCACCTTTGAAATCAAAATAATTGCAGATACGGCCAGCAATGGTATTGGAGAGACCACCAGCCAGCGTCTCCTCACCGACCGGGGCGAAGGGTTCTTTATACGTCACTTCTAGCTGGGAAAGAAAAGCTTCTAAGTGCTCTGCTGACCAGCCTTCTGTCTGTAAAGCAGAGGCCAGCACGCGCCGCACATAGGGCCAGCGAAGGCGCAGACTATGCGCACGCGAAAATTCACCCGTTAGTGTATTGCCAACAATGACACCAGTCGTTGCTCGAGGAAATTGATCAGGAGACACAAAACCAGCATCGCTCAATGCTTGAGATGCCACATCTAGAGCCAGCCAATGCGCCAGGTCGCTTGAACGGTAAGCATTCCCTGAGATGCGGAATCTGACGCGATCAAATGTGTAATGATCAAGAAATGCACCTTGCGTCGCATAGGTACTATCAGGGGTTGATCGGTCAGAAGAAAAATAATCATCTAGCTGCAATCGCTCTGCCGGGATACGTCTAAAAGCTCTGCGTTGAGCCAGAATGTTCTCCCATAATTCAACTGGCGAATTTGCTTGTGGATAGCGGCACGCCATACCAACAATTGCAATCTCTGCTACCATAGTCCTTTTTCATCCCCATACTAGAAGAATTAGAACGTATTGAGAGGTACCTGTCTACAATCTACACTCTCCAAGAAAGACAATCTTCCAGCTCAAACAATCTTCTCTGAGAACATGGTTGCCTGAGTAGCCTTATCCATGATGGAAAATTGAGATCGAATGCGCGTCCGCCATGTTTCATAGGCAGTCTCATCATGTGGAAGATCTTTCAGACTGTTGTCCGCCAGATCAACCATCTCTTGCACATCCGCATGACAGATACGCTGGCAGGCCAGTCTAGTATAGTCCAATACATTGCCCGCCTTGTAACGCGCTGTGACTGCAAAAACGGTCCCCTGGGCAAGATGTGGATACCAGGGCCCAGACTGCTGAATGACAGCAGATAAGGCGTGTTCATCAATTCCCCCGGCATAAGCACAGGCCAGACCAATGCCACTCCATAAATCCGGTTGACGATCCAGCGGAAACGCCTGAATTGTCTGAGCAATTCGGGCAATATCTGCCCCTTTGACAAACCAGAGGCTTCTCCCTAAACCATGGTCAAAAGCACGCTGGGCATAGCCACGCAGGCGCAACGGGCGCTTCTGTTGCTGAAAAGAGCGCTTCCAGGCGAAAAAGCCTTGATGGAAGCCATAGCCATCAAGCGCTAACCAGCCCAATAAAGGGTCCATCTGCTTGAGAAAGCGAGAGGAGGGCTGTGGCAAAATTCCTAACGTCCATCCAGCACCGACATATAACATATACATATGAGCTGCCCCAGGCCCTTCCACAAATGAGCGAAGACGATGCTTCCAGGGAGTAAAATAGTCCAGAACCATCAAACCCATTGCCGCCCCTTCAAACGCAAATCCTCTCAGGTCCTCGGGGATCATCTGCAAACGGGGGACGAGCACAGCAAAACTCGCGTTATCAAGCGCTGCATTGTAGCCTTCGATAAACGTTCTCGCGCTCTTCTCCAGCTGCTCTTTGGCTTGAAGATCTCCCTTGATAAAACCTCGCCTGGAAAAATCTGCTTCCTGTGCAGAGATTCCAAAGCATAAACGTGGCAGAGATTTACTCAATAAGGGCATAGCGAAATCCTTTCACTCAAGAAAGAAGTTTATTTCCTTCTTTCAACGAATTCTGGATGCAATCATCCATGACCAACAAACGCTTCCATTCTATCTCTGACCCATTCATTGTCTGCGAAAGTTCCGTGTCACATAAACAGTGTGACATTCTATAAGACAAGAAGAAGATTTTTAATTAAAAAAACCATTTTAATTGCTATTACTATAACATTGCTTTTAAATATTTTCTTCTCATACATTGCTATATCTTAAAAACCTGCTACTGTCCACCAAGTATCTATCCACTAAGCTTCCAGACACAAAATCCGCTTGCAATACGAAAAAATCGAGAAAATAGACTCCAGGTCGGGAAATACTCTTCTTTTAAAACACCTGGAACCAGAACTAAAAAAAGGGAAGAAAAATAGGTCCGTTGAGAGTGTATACAATTCGGACAGAAAATTACTTCTTCTATCTTGCTATTTTTATCAGTCATTCTATCCAGATCTGCACCTTTTTTACAATTCAGAATGGTTGTTTCTATTTTTCAATTCCCGATGAAGGATGTTCCTTCCTTCATTGAAATACTCTTTGCTTCCTATTATCCAAGTAATCATGTTGTTATTAAGAATTTATTAAAATATTTATAGCTCATCTAAAACCTCCATTCATCTCAGGCAGGATACGAGGATACTAAACAAATTGTGCCCAAAAAAAGCAATCTAGAAGAAGCATTTTGACAAACATAACTTGTACACTTCAACTGTATGCTTTTTAGTGGTACTTATCATAAAAGGCATTATTACACATTTACCAAACAAAAATGTTTAGAATCATGAATTATTCTCTATTCTCACATGCATGTACCCGCGCTTGAACAGAGCTGAGCGCGGTGCTTGATGCCTGAGTCAGGGAAGAAAAGAGGAAAGATGAATACGAATGCATCTCAATCTCATCCAGTAGAGAAGGTATGGATTGAGGGCAACACACTACAGGAAACAACTGGTAGTGCTCGCTCTCTCACATCATGGTTGGCTGTCCTCGTGGCTGTGGTCATTGGTCTGGCTATTGCGGTTTTCTGGAGCCCGGTCATTGCGGACGATACGATTGGCTTAAATATTGCCAATACGCTTGTAGGGACGACAGCAACAAAGGTTGACCTGGGAAATATGTTGTTTAGTCTGGCGTTTGCGGTTGTGGCTGGTCTGGCAACAACGTTTACAGCGTGCAATTGTGTTGTTTTCAGTTGCATTGCTCCACTGACCAATGAGACTGAGAAAAATCGTCTGGGAAAAGGACGGCTGCTCCTCTGGATGAGCCTGGGAGTAGTTGGTATTACTGCTATCTATGGTCTACTTGGTGCCTTGCTTGGGAAGCAGATGCCCAGTCTCTCGACTGGTACCATTCATCTGGCGATAGGTGCAAACGTTCCCATACGGCTGCTTCAGTCGGCGACAGTCTTTGTGCTGCTTGGACTGGTCTTCCTGCTCTGGGGAATTTTTGCGCTTGGGATCGCTAAAAATCCTCTCCAACGCTGGACGCAGCAGAGGCCCTGGGCTGTGCCGCTCTTTCTAGGCATTATTGTTGGTTTCTTTACGGTTGGCCGACCATATGCGCTCTTTCATAAGCTCTTTCTGTATGCGTCCAGCACTGGCAACATCTTGCTGGCAGCATTACTGGTTGCCCTTCAGGGACTGGCAAATATTGCGCTCATGGCTCTTATCTTCGTGGTGCTGACATATGGCGGACATGTCGAGCGCTGGCTACAGGCCAATCCACTCCGCGCACGTGTTCTAACCGGTATTTCAATGATTGGTGGCGGCACATTTCTAATTATTTACTGGGGCGTGCGCTTACCAGCGAACTTTGGCATCGGTTGGTTTCCGCACTTTTAATCGACCTCAGAACAACACGTATGCACTTGTAACCATAGCTGTTGTGTATTCTTGTCTCTACTACTTGTCGCTACTAGAGGAGTAATGCATGAATCGCCTTTTGTCTTCCTTTCTCCCAGGCAATGGACAGGGCCAGACGCCAAAAACGCTTTATTTCGCCTTACTGGTGGCCGCGTGTGTAATTTCAGCACTGCTGATTTTTGCCTTCTGGGTTGATGGCTGGTCGATCTGGATTTTAGGATTGTTAATTATTGTAGCCTGGCTGCCATTGATCTTCTCAGTTATGAGTACTATTTATCAGCAGCACCCATGGCTCTCGCTGCTCTATCTGGTGGTGGTTGGTCAGGCTGCCCACATGATTGAACATCTTACCCAGGCGTTTGAAATTCATGTGCTGGGGTATGCAGGTCCAAAGGCCAATGGGATTATTGGCTTTCTGAACATTGAGTGGGTCCATCTGGTCTGGAATTCATGGGTACTGCTCCTGGTTGGGATACTCCTGATTGGCTATCGGAAAAATGGCTGGCTCTGGTTCCTCTTTGCTTTTGCCATCTACCATGAGCTCGAACATATCTATATGGTGTATATGTATATGAAGACGGGACATCCTGGTAACCCTGGCTTTCTCGCTCATGGTGGCCTCTTTGCAGGTGGGCTCCCCATCACCCGTCCCGACCTTCACGCGATCTATGCAGTGCTGGAAGAGGCAATGCTACTCATGATCTATGTCATGGAACAACGAAAAGTAAAGAAGGCAGCACAGTTCCAACTGGCTACGGCTTAAGATATTCCATGAGGCTGGAGAAGGTGATCTGGCACCTTACACATGAAGAGATAGAGGGTCATCAATTCTTGCACACGTGAAATGGAAGGATAGAGATCCTCAACGAAGAGGCCCACCACGGCCATCATGAATGATCGGCCCACACTTTATAAGCGATAAATCGCTTATAAAGTGTTATTTAGCGCCTGACGGTATCAGGAATTACCAGGGTAAGTCTGAATTACGTTGGATTAAATAATCGACCAAGTTGCAAAGCCAGTTGGAGATCGCCTGATGGCAGCATTCTCCCTTTGAGGATCGGCCAGGGCATACGGTCCTGCCCCATCAGGAATGAGCTGAAGGCATGCGGATGAGGGGACCAGAGCGTGACGGTTGGGTGGTGGAAGTTTCCCTCTTTGGCAAAGGTCCCCACGGGCTGAATAAAGAGAGACCAGCGACCACCGCCTGGCCCGGCAATATGAAACTTTATGTGCGCCTGCAGGGTGCCCCCCCGCTCTGGCCAGTAGACAAGGGACATCAATTGAAAGAAACGGGCAAGTTGACGATGCATAAACTCAGATGAATACTGTTTCCAGAGCGGAGGCAGGCCAACCAGACGAGTGAGTTGATCCGCATGCAACATACCTGGATGCACAATCTGCATGTCTAAGAGCTCAGCAATGGTCAGAGAACGATTAAAAATCGGAAGAGCTACAGGCAAGGAGAGCTCGCTCACATCCAGGTGCTGTGTAATCTGCGCAGTCTTTTGTAAGGCTTGCAGAAAGCTCCCACTCAACACAGAGAGTGGGAGCTGGCTCCGCTTTGCAATCTCTTGCTCATTCAAACGAGCAAGATCTGTCCGCGCCCGAAGGTTTGGCAAGCTAAACGTCTGCCCCTGAACGGTCTCTTCCAGAGCGTGCAGATAAATTTCTGCCGCAGCCGTAATATGGGCAACCGTCTGCATAAAAGTCCACTCTCCCGGTCGCACTGGCTTTGACTGCGGCAACTGTGCGACACAGACACGTTCAAAGAATGCCTCGAACAGATCATGCATCGAGCAGAGATCGCTGCTTCTGTCAGCAATTGCGTAGCCTGTCATATGCTCCCCCTGTTTGTCTGCATCATACCATCAATGTGACACTACACCGTAAATTTAATCGGCGCTTGCTTCACAGAGAAGAGGAGCGGGCTATCCAGACGGACCAGGGGCTCAGAGTAATCAATTTCAATATTCTTGAGATGCTGAAAGAGGAGGTTCAGCGCGATTTCACCCTCCAGACGTGCTAAAGGGGCGCCAATACAGAAGTGGATTCCAAAGCCAAAGGTCAGGTGGCGATTGGGTGAACGGCGAATATCAAACACATCTGGTTGCTCAAACTGCTCAGGATCACGATTGGCCGCAGAGATCCATGGGATGACAAGCGATCCTTTGGGAACGACCTGTCCGTCGAATTGCGTCTCCTGGAGTGTCACACGTGGAATCGATGAGACCACCGGGGAGAAGAAGCGCATCACTTCATCAAAGGCACCCTGGATCAGTTCTGGATGAGCTCGCAGGGTTGGCTGGAGATCAGGAAAGACTTCACATGCCAGAATCGTATTGATCAGAAGCGGTCCGGGAGCCTGCCCGGCCACAATCATAAACATACATGTGCCAATTAATTCCTGAATTGATAAGCGATCTTCCTTGCTCGTATCATGTAAAAGATCGCTGATCATATCCTCTTGTGGCCGACGCTGACGCTCTTCTACCAGAGCTTCAAAATACTTAATTAATGTCACGGTCGCGCGAGCCGATTCAGGCGTCATAAAATTCATGTACTCAAAACTGAGCGTCATAAATTGCCGATAATCCTGTTCAGGGACCCCCAGAATCTTCGCCACAATAATGGCCGGCCAGGGATTTGAAAAGTCCGCAATGAGATCCATCCGGCCCTGATCCTTCACCTTTAAGATCAGGCTCTCGACCGTTGCAGCGATGGTTGGCTCCAGGCCAGTTGTGCGCGCCGTAAAAGACGGAAAGCTCAATTTACGCAGGCGCGTGTGGTTGGGCGGATTTTGATTCCCCATGCTGACGTTAACCGGATCTGGCATGCCATCAACAGGTGGAAAGGCGATCTCACGTGCCGTTGAAAACGTTTTATAATCAGAAAATATGCGCTGCACATCTTTATAGCGAAATACATTCCAGACATTCATAGTTGTATCAAAATAGGCTGGTCGGATCGCCGTTGGCGAAAAGCCCGGATAGGGAGAAAAAAGCTGCTCAAAATATGCTGGATCCATCAGTGGTGTCTGTCGAGTGGCCATTCATCGCTCCTTTTACTCTTTACTTGCTCATTCATACATGTATCATCATCTTTTATCCTTCAAATGCCACGTTTACCCGATATGCTCACTTCTGATGAGCTTGTATGACCATGAAAGATGTTCCAGAGCCGTCTCTACAGCGGCTGAAAAGGTGCTTTCGACACCACTCGCATCAATGCACTTCCACACATATTCCCCATTGTCACGCCGCATAATCGCAATTGGCACCGGGAGAGTCCGTAAAAACGCGATAAGCGCCTCTTCTGAGAGAAGATTCCCTGTGGTAGGAGTGGGTGGAACGACCTCCGAAACGTCAGGAGCAGTCTCCCGCGTTCGTGGCAGAACCTCCCAGGAGACCACACCACGAATCTTGCCAATGATATTGAGTCCCAGGCGATCCAGAATAGTCGCGTCATTTTCATAATATTCGATATCAGTAAAAATCAGCAGATGGCCAACCTTCTCGCTCCCTTCTGCTTCAGCAATCTCTACGCGATGACCGACGGCCCAGGACAGCATGGTGGCAGTCGCTTCAAGCTGTTCAGATAAGCACCACACCTTGATTGTTGCAGATTGTGTTGTCATACGTCTCCAACCCTCTCATGAAAAGGTTGCCCTTAGATCAAATAGTCTGGACAAATGCAAAAGAGCATACCCTCCCACCTGAGAGCAGGAGGAAAGGTATGCCGCAGGATCAGATGCCTATTTGTCCAGCCAGGCACCGATGTGTGTTTTCACACGATGCAGGATAGCAATAGGAGCGCCATCAGGATCAATGGTGCTGTACAGAGGAATATTGACATAACCGGTGCCACCACCCTGTCCAATTGGGGGAACGTGCGTGATGGTGTGCTCGAGGACGATCTGCTCTTTGTTGAAAACAGTGACGCCCAGGTCCAGCAGGTCAAACTTCATGTACCCGTACATCTGGCACATTTTTGGAGAATTTGGAGCATCATAGGTGGTGCCAGTGCGAACCTGACCAGCAGAGATGCCCATCTCAGCATTGGTGCTTACATGAACGCGGCCAACGAGCTTGCTGGTGCCGTTCACGTTCAGATCGCGCATGGTGATGTCGATAGAAGCCTCAGCCCAGTCAGCGGAAGTAGGATTAGCGCGCTCGATGGTGTAAGAACCATGGAACTCGATCGTCTCTTCGCCTTTGCCGATAACTTCGATGGTGTCCCAGGTGATGAAGCTGAGAGCATCAACGCCACCTTCTGGCATCGTGAACAACTGTAAATCGGAGAGTGCCTTAGGATTTGGAACGAGTGTCTTGCTGACGTTCTGCTGCTCGATCATGAGTTTCCTCCAGATAGTTGCTAAACTCTTTAAAGCATTCGGTGAGCTTTGATAGCAGTAAAAACGCTCCGTGGTTCCTCCGCAGCATTTATCACTTGAGATTTGCAATCCCTGCTTCCTGCTCACAGTGATACTATACGTTATCTTTACCTTCGACGCTTCTTGTGACTTGCTTTGTTTTCATTTTAAACAATGTTTTCAACAATTCCTCTCACAAACAGCCAGTCTCGCTAAAAAAAGCAAGAGAGAAGAAGAAAAATGTGAAAGGAAGGCGGTACACTTGCAAGGTGTGAATGGAAGAATTCTCGTTCACAGGTACATCTCTATTGCCAAAGGAGATAATGGTGGCAGATCCACGTTTACGGCGGATGGCTCAAGTCTTACTCCAATACTCTTTGGGGCTCAAATCCGGCGAGAGGGTGGGCATTCGCGCTGAACCAGTTGCCTCTCCCCTCATTCGAGAACTTGTTCGTGAGGCGCTCCATATCGGAGCGTATCCCGAGCTGTATATCGAGATCCCTGGCGTCAAAGAGCTGTTGCTCAAAGAAGGCTCCGATGCTCAACTGCACTATATTCCCGATGGGTTCCGGCTCCGCTCAGAAGTCTATGAGACAGCGCTGGATATTCTCTCTCAGGAAAACACAAAAGAATTGATGGGGATTGATCCAGCACGTATAGCCCTTCACAATCAGGCCCAAAAAAATGTCTTCCAGACGATACGTTCGCGAAGCAGTGAGGGGGTGCTGCGCCGCTCGATCCTTCTCTATCCAACCAATGCCTATGCTCAGGATGCCGATATGTCGCTCAGCGATTTTGAAGATTTCCTGTATCATGCATGCTTTCTTGATGAGGAACAACCAATTCTCCATTGGCAAAAACTCTCACAACAACAGGATCGGCTGACGAGCTGGCTTCAGGGAAAACGCACAGTCCAGATCGTTGGGAAAGATATTGACCTGACATTCTCCGTTGAAGGTCGTAGCTTCATGAGCGATGATGGACGCTACAATTTCCCGGGTGGCGAGATCTTTACCAGTCCCGTGGAAAATTCGGTGAATGGCTCTATCCGCTTTAGCTTTCCTGCTTCTTACGCCGGTCGCTCAGTTGATGATGTACGGCTGCGTCTTGTCGATGGCGTCGTCGTGGAGGCACAGGCTGGTCAGGGGCAAGAGTATCTTGAAAAAATGCTGGCTCTGGATGAAGGTGCCCGCCGCTTCGGCGAATTTGCCTTTGGGAATAATCCTAATATTCAGCGCTGCATCAAAAATGTTCTGTTTGATGAGAAAATGGCTGGTACGATCCACTTTGCACTGGGAGCCAGTTTCTCGGTGACCGGCGGCAAAAATCAGTCCATCTTACACTGGGATATGGTCTATGATCTACGGCATGGCTGTGACATCTACTTTGACGGCGAACTATTCTGTAAAGATGGTCGCTTCACTACCAATATGATAGAAGGATAAGCATGATGAGCCAATCAACCGAGATTAATCTGACATCACCTCTCTTCAAAGCCAATCCTTATCCAACCTTTGCTCGCTTGCGCGTCAATGATCCTATCCATCAGCTCCCCTCCTCCAATGGGCAGAATGCATGGCTCTTTACCCGCTATCAGGATGTGGAGGCACTCTTACGAGACGAACGCTTTGTCAAAGATAAGCAGAATGTTTTTCCCCCACAAGAACGCGTCCGCCCTCCAGCATCAGCTGCTGATCTGATGACGATGGGCATGATCGATTTTGATCCACCCGATCATACACGTCTGCGCTCTCTGGTGAATATCTCTTTTACGCCACGACTGGTAGAGCAGTGGCGCGGGCGCGTCCAGGAACTGACCAATGAGCTCATTGATGCAGTTGAAGGGCATGGAAAGATGGATCTGATCGAAGAGTTCGCGTTTCCATTGCCGCTCCAGATTATTCTTGAGATGCTGGGAGTGCCAAAGGAAGATAGTCCATTGCTGCATACCTGGACCAAAACGTTGGCCAATGCCCTGGGCGACCCGGTCGCTTCCCAGAAGGCTTTTGAACAGCTCCAGCTCTTTTATGTCTATCTACTGGAACTAATTGAGCGGAAACGCAAGCAACCTGCTGACGATCTCGTTAGCCACCTGATCCAGGCCGAGAGCGAGGGGCAAAGACTATCGGAAAGAGAGCTCGTGGCGATGGTCTTTCTTTTGATTGTGGCCGGTCACGATACGACAGGCAATCTCATTGGCAATGGGATACTGGCGCTGCTGACACATCCTGAACAGATGCAGCTCCTGAAGCAGGACCCAACGCTGATCAAAACGGCGATTGAGGAATTCCTCCGCTACTATAGTCCCTTTACGTTAGCTACCCTTCGTTGGGCTCGCGAGGATGTTGAGTATAAGGAACACTTAATTCATCGTGGCGATAGTATCGTGATCTCGCTCTCATCAGCGAACCGCGACGAGCAGACCTTCATTGAACCAGAACAGCTCAATATTGCTCGCCAGGAGAATCGGCACCTGGCCTTTGGCAAAGGCATTCATTATTGTATTGGTGCGCCGCTCGCTCGCATGAAGGGGCAGATTGCTATTGCGACGTTGCTCCGTCGTCTTCCCCATCTCCAATTACAGGTGGCTCCTGAAGAGCTCATCTGGCGTCCCGGCTCACTTATTCTCGGCGTCAGTAGCCTTCCTGTGCTGTTCTAGCCCGTCTCTCGCTCACCTGCTGAAACGATAAAGCGTATACGCAAGAAATGCTTCATAGCAGTCCATCGAAAGGGAAAGACATGCGTCTGAAGGATGTTGAGCAGATTCACAAAGGCGCTCCTGGCTCGGATATTGGCCGCATCATGGCCTATCACCCTGAGCTTTTTGGAGCCTCATTCGGTGCATGTATTCAGCAATTTCTACGGGGACCATCGGATTGGACGGTGGGAGAGCGTGAATTATTCGCGTCTTTTACGGCCTCCCGGCTCCATTGCGTCTATTGAACCTATGCCCATGGCGCAGTTGCGTCAAAACAATTAGGCGACGAGATTGTGCAGGCTGTGACAGACGATTGGCGTACGGCACCCATTGATGAGAAATTACGAGCGATGCTTAGTTTTCTCGAGAAAGTTACCCTTACTCCAGACGAGGTCACATCTTCTGATGCTGAGGTGCTGTTCACGTCAGGCATAAGCCGACAGGCGATGCAGGATGCATTGCTCATTTGTGCCTGCTTTCATATCATCGCACGCATGGCTGATGCACTGGATGTCGCAATTCCTCCTGCGGAGGTGTTCTCACAGGCTGGTGCCTATCTGCTCATTCATGGATACATCTAGACATATCTGGATTGATCTACTCATTCCACTTTAAGAAGAAGGGGGAGAGTCCAATGGAAACGCATCAGGAGAAGAACGCGACGACGGATGCTTCGACTATCTCTATCCAGCAGGTCGCTACCCAGCCTACTCCTTTTCAGATCGGTGCACGCCTACTTGAGGTTGGCGTGCACCTGTTCGTTCATACCCTGCGCTTTGCAGGGAAATTACTCTGGAAACGGCTCAGCCGCAATAACATCTCCAGGAAAGCGTTGCTTGGTCAGGCTGCGGCTGATCTGTGTAACTCTTTAGGCGCAACCTTTATCAAAATTGGGCAGATTCTGAGTACCAGGCGCGATTTATTATCGCCCGAAGTTATCGCGCCCCTCATCAAATTACAAGATGATATCGCACCAATCCCATTTCGCTTCGTTCCTCCCATCGTTCTCACCCAATTCGGTCGCCCTCTGACAGCGATCTTTCAAGAATTTGAAGAGAGACCTATCTCCAGCGCCAGTATTGCTAGCGTCTATCGTGCACGCTTGCTTGATGGTCGGGTGGTGGCTGTAAAAGTTCGTCGACCTGAGATTGTGACCAGGGTTGCCTGTGATCTATTTATTATGCGTGTGATGGCTCGCCTGATGGGACGACTGAAAGTATTTACGCTGATTCCTATGCTTGAAATGATTAATGAGGTTGGTCAATATATTGAAAGGCAGGTCGATCTACGGATTGAAGCCAGCAATAATCGGCGCTTTCGAGCACAGTTTGCCCATGAGCCGCTCATTCAATTTCCGGTATTGATTGAAGAATACTGTACCGATGCAATCATTGTGATGGATTTCATTGAGGATCTGGTGCGTATTGACCAGCTTCAGTGGGCAGAGACGGAGTATCAACAATCGCTTATTATTGGACTGCGAGCTCTCTATCAAATGATTTTTGTGGATGGCTTTGTCCACTGCGATCTCCATCCCGGGAATATGTACTTCTGTCCAGGGGGCAGAGTGATTATGCTTGATACTGGCTTTGTCGCTGAGCTCAATCGTCAGAATCGGTTCCAATTTACCGATTTTTTTCTAGGAATTGCGACGAACGATGGCAAAAAATGCGCTCGCATTCTCTATGAAACCGCCTTCTCCCGCACTGAACCATTTGATCACGATAGATTTGAGCAAGCGACGGTTGAGATCATTGCCAAAAGTTCAGGCTCACAGGCGCGAACCTTTCAAGTTGCACCCTTTGTGGCTCAGATCTTCGATGTCCAGCGCCGCTTTGGCCTACGTGGTTCCACTAATTTCACGATGGCGATTCTATCGTTACTTGTCTTCGAAGGGATTGCCAAACAATTGTATCCCCATCTGGACTTCCAGAAGGAGGCCAAGCCCTTCCTCTATGAGGTTATTTTTGAGAAACAGGCCGAAATTATGGCAAGAAATCGTGAAGTATGAATGCCCTCGAGGGCAGGTTTGCCAGCAAGAACAGAGGGTTCAGCATAGCCCCGCAGCTGAAGAACTCACAGGCGCATTCTCAGCTGCGATCCAGACAACCCGAAGCGCTATTGATCAGCTAAACAAATAATCAGGCTGTGCAGACATAGGAGGAAACAGGGTTGGACGATTGAGGAACATAAGCGACAATAAGGCCACAAGCAGAGTAGTTGATGTCATAGACAACGTTGGAGTCAAGAAGATCAACATTTCCATTGACTGTTGTCTCTCCATCGTCCGATGGGGAGCTCGTGTTCTGTATCCTGGCAGTAAGGTTGATGACGGAAGTGACAGTATAGGTGTTGACCTGTACACGGGACCAGGTGTTGACTCCCTGGCAGAGCTTTGTCACAGTACCAAGTTGTACAGAGGAGTTGTTAACGGTAGCGATGACGGCGATAGAGTGACCACAGCTAAGGCCCTGAGCACTGGCTGTACCAGAGGTACCTATGAGTGTGGCGAACAATGCCACAACCATAGCTGCCAGGAGCGCATACCGTGAAAGATGTAGCTGGCGGAGAACGAACATAGAGGTCAGGCTCCTTCCAAAGACTTTCGTTAGAACGTGTACCTCTATTTCACATAGGTACACAAAGATTTCATTATCTTTCAATTAGTATAGCTAAAGGAAACGTCTTTTACAAGATCATCGTTCCTCTATGTGCATATACATACTATTAAGCAAGCAAGCAAAATAAAGCAGAAAAAGAGAATTCCGCAATTCAGAAGAAGATTTCTTCTTCATAAGGATCTATACTTTCGATAAGAGATTCATCGTATGTAACCTTCACGCTCCAGGGTCTCTAACACTGATCGCTCACTCTATTCCAGGTTTGAGGCAGCTCTTTATTTTCCAGCAACCAGGAAGTATTACTGTCTTGACGCTTGCTCGTTCAGAATTGCCTGTTTTCAGGAGGATACAATGGTCGAACATGCCGATTCAGCCCCACGCTCATGGTTTATTACATCGGATGAGCTCTTTATTTCAGAGGACGGGTATCTTCGTATTCCTCATCCCAATGCGCAGGCCCCGATCCGGCTCCTGTGTTTTCCACCTGCCGGTGCCGAAGGCTTTATGTACGATGGATGGGTTGCGCTGCTTCCCGAATCAATTGAGCTTTGCGCAGTCCAGCTCCCTGACTCGGATCAGTATCGTGAGAGTGCAACGGTGATCTCGCTGCTGGGGGAAACGATTCTGCATCATGCTCGTGAGGGGCAGCAACTTGTGTTCTGCGGGATCTGCCTTGGAGCATTCTGGGCCTACGAAGTTGCGCGATATCTCTTTGAAAAATATGGAATTGAGCTCGCTCATTTTGTTGTCACGACCTTTCCCGCACCTCATGTACGTGGAAAAATTACTGCGTATATGCGAACCTCTGCCTTCACTGATATGATGATCAGCTATATGCCTGAAGGCTCGCCTGAACAACAGTATGCGGTCTCTCGTGTCCCTGTCATGATGCATGATGCGGATCTGGCGGATCAGGAGACTGCTCCTCTGACAACACCCCTCCACTGCCCTATCACCGCCTTTGGCTCATCTCATGATCAGGTTGTTGACCCGGAAAGTATGTGGTCATGGCAGGGATACACCGACGCCAACTTCCGCGTCCATATCTGCGATGGAGACCATTTCTATGCCGACCATCATCTCGCCGACTATCTTGAAGCCCTCATTGGCTATCTAAAAGCCGATGGGTTACAGATCTAAGATCGCAGTTAGAGCCGATCAATTCGCCACTTGAAGGGGATAGTTTGTTCCTGCACCCTGGCAAGAACGATATCCTCTTCGTCTATGGCGGACAGTACACACAAAGATGGTGACAAATGAACACAAGTATTGAAGAGCTCGTGGCTGGTATTCTGGAGGTACCACTTTCAACTATTACTGATACAACAGGTCCAACAAATCTCAAGGCCTGGAGTAGCATGAAGCATATTCGTCTCATCGTAGCGCTCCAGGAGACGTATCATGTCACACTCGCCAAACGAGAGATCCAGCGTTTGACATCTGTCGGCGCAGTCAAAAAGGCGCTGAGTGAGAAAGGCGTTGCGTTCAACTAGCCTGACATGGCGGCTTCGTGAGAAGGAACTGAAGACATGCACGAGTGGCACCCAACACTCTCACAATTACAAGATGATGATCTCTTATCTTTGCTACGTATCAGGCAGTTTGAGTTAGCCCTATTGGAGCTGTTTTCCCAGGGAAAACTCCATGGCACGACACATACCTCTCTGGGCCAGGAATATATTCCTGTCGCACTCAATCCCTTATTTGAAGAGAACGATTTTCTGTTTAGCAATCATCGCGGCCATGGTCATTATCTGGCACGCTATGCCGATCTTACAGGCCTGCTAGCAGAAATAATGGGGCGCGAAGGTGCAATCTGCCAGGGACTGGGAGGGAGTCAACATCTCTACCGCGAACAACAGTATCTTTCAACAGGCGTGCAGGGCGAAGCGCTTCCCGTAGCCTGCGGCGTGGCGCTTCATCTGAAACGTGCCAAACAAGGGGCCATGGCGGTTGTGTATATTGGAGATGGCACCTGGGGCGAAGGCACGACCTATGAAGCCTTAAATATTGCGCGGCTCTGGCAGCTCCCACTCCTGGTCATTGTTGAAAATAATCAGATTGCGCAATCAACTCCTCGCCATCAGCAGATGGCTGGCACAATCGAGGGACGAACTCGGGCCTTCGATGTGAATTTTCTCAGAGTTGTCTCCGACGACATCAATCTGATCCGTTCTGCTATCGCACCGCACATACAGTCACTGCGGACCACCTGTTTACCGCTCGTCATCGAATTCGAGACCTACCGGCTAGGCCCTCATAGCAAAGGTGATGATACCAGAGATGAGGCAACCCTACAGCAACTTCAACAGAACGATTGGCAGATTCGCTATCAGCAACAGTTTCCTGACCAGTCTCTGCGCTGTACAGAGATAGCCAGGCAACAGGTAGAGGCGGTCATCGCCGATGTTGAGCAGCGACCATTGCTTCAAGTTGCGTCAGTAGTGGAGGGACGCCCATGACAACCAGCGAACGCGTTGTTGAACATATCAATCAGGCGCTTCATAGGCTCTTTGCGGACGATCCTCACCTCTTCTTGATCGGAGAGGATCTACTTGATCCCTATGGAGGAGCGTTCAAAGTCAGTCGAGGCCTCTCAACCCGTTTTCCTGAACAGATCCTTACCACACCTTTGAGCGAAGCCACGTTTATGGGGCTTGCCAGCGGGCTAGCTTTATGTGGTGAAAAAGTGATTGTAGAGATTATGTTTGGCGACTTTATCACGCTGGCCTACGATCAACTCTGCAACTTTGCCAGCAAATCCGTTGCTATGTATGGCCGCTCACTTGCCATCAACCTGGTTGTGCGCTGCCCGATTGGTGGAAACCGGGGCTATGGTCCAACCCATAGTCAGAGCATGCAAAAATATTTTATGGGTATTCCCCATCTCCATCTCTTTGAAGCCTCTCCCTTCCATGATTACCACCGCCTTCTGCAACGCCTGATCAATCGAGGGGGACCCAGTATCCTCTTTGAAGATAAAGTGCTCTACACCCAACGTATGTACAACCATGGTCTTGTCGACGATTACTTTATTTTTAATGAGGTCGATAGCGAACAGAATGTGATCCGGGTCTCGCTGGATGATGGTGGTGGCAACACCCCTGATTGCGTGTTCATCGCTCCTGGCGGCCTGGTCTCTCGCTGTCTGGGTGCAATGAGAGCGCTCTTTTTACGACATGAGATCTCTGTCGAATTGTTGGTCCCGGCCCAGCTCTATCCCTTTCAGGTGCAACACATAGCAACCTCTCTACAGCATGTTGAGCACATTTTTGTGATTGAGGAGAGCGTGGCCGGTGGCACCTGGGGCTGTGAGGTTGCCCATCAGATCTATACACAGCTCTGGGGACAGCTCAAACATCCCATCCAACTTATTCATTCAAAAGAGAGTATCATTCCAGCCGCCCCTCACCTGGAAAAGCAGGTCCTTGTCCAGATGGAGGATATCTACCAGGCAGTGATCGAAGCAATCTACACAAACAAATAAGACCTATCGTCATCTGTCGTCATGGCGTGTGCTTGATAAGCGAGCATCCCCCTACAATGCTCATAGAAGGATACATAGCGGAGGGGGTCACGGCGGCCATCATGAATGATGGGCCCGACATCCTTAGGCGATAAATCGCACTTTACGAGCAATTTTCCTGTGAAGGGTAAGGGCCTATCTTAATGGCGTGTGGTTCATTACCAGGGCACGTTTTTGTCCTCTCTCCACCGGCACCATACAAAAGAGAAGTACGATTGGACCATAGATCAAGTATGTCAGCAGTAGACAACCCATATGATAACGCGAAGGCCTGTGTTCTCGTTAGGAGTCACCCCGAACTGTTGAAAAAGTTCGCAAAACAGGGGTACGTCGCGATCAAGCAAATTGCAGGGTTCTCCCTGCACTCCCGCTGTTCTAGCAGGTTTGAGGAGCCAGAAAGGCTCCTCAAAAGTCCAGGATGACTTATAACTACACGCTTTTGACTCTTCCAAACAACGTTTTATCGAGAAACGCCATTGTAGGATGCCAGGATGCGCCGGGCAAAGAGCAGCATACGAGCCTGAAAATCGATCCGCTGCCCACTATCCAGCGAACCATGGCCTTCGTCAAACCAGTGAACTTCAATCTGTTTGCCCAGCGCCTTCATCTGCATCTCGTAGATCTCTATCTGCCGTGGAGTACTTCTAGAATCATTACGTCCCTGGATGATCAGCACTGGTGCGGCAACAGACTCAACATAAGCCACAGGCGAACTCGCCGCATATTGCTCTGGTTTTTCCTGAGGAGTACCTCCCATGAGTCCACGTAGAGCTCCTTTGATCGACGATCCATCAGCATCATTCATAGCGAGATCACTCATAGCGATACCCGCCATTCCAGCGCACCAGAGGTTGGGATACTTACCTAGAGCTTGCAATGTTAAATAACCGCCAAAGGACCAGCCAGTTAAGAAAACCTGCTCAGGAAGAGCAATATGCTGCTCAATCAGCCAGACGCGAGCGGCAACGATATCTTCAACTTCCCAATGCCCAAGGTCTCCAAGGATGCGATCCTGAAACTCTCTGCCAAACCCTGTTGAGCCACGATAATTGACGCTCAAGTAGGCAAAGCCCGCATCAATCCAGCTCTGGCCAGAAGGGGCATAGGTATCTGAAACAGTAATGCCTGGCCCTCCATGCATCTCAATAATAGTTGGAAAAGGGCCACTCCCCTCAGGAACACCCAACCAGCTCTGAACACGTTGTCCATCTGATGAGGAAAAGGTAATCGATTTCAAGGCTACTCCTGGAAGGGCGTTCTCCGCTGCCAGTACTGTACGCCTCAAAACTCCAGTCTGCCCATCCAATTCGATTAATTGACTCGGCTGAGAAGAACTCTGCCAGAGGGCCAGGAGATGACCATTCTCATTGAAGAGGATACTATATGGCTCCGCAGTCCCAAATGCCCCCGTCGGGTGCTGCAGCGGCTTCAACGTGTCATCCTGAAGGTCATACAGGTAAAGACGCTGCTCAGCCTGGTGCTCCTGACGAAGGAGCACCATCTTCCCATCCACTGACCAATCGATAGGAAGAATCTCCCCTTCAAGGTTTGCCAGATCAAAATCTCTTGATGCGCCTGTGACACAATTCCACACACAGGGTCGATAAAAACCTGAATGATTGGTTAAAAGAATGGCCCGTTTATCTTCTTGCAGTGGCGAAAAAAGATAGACTTCAGCGCTTCCATCTCCTGTGAAGTGGTTGATTTGTTGGCCTGTGTTGCTTTCAAATGCTACTACATCGAAATCATGGGTACCGGGGCGCATGACTTCAACCAGAGCAACTGCACCATCCGCAGAAAAAATGGGACCTCTGGCCATATATTTGTGCTGAAAAAGCACCTGTGGACTTCCTACATTATTTGTTTCTCCCACTTCCATGATATAGATGAAATAGGTGCCCTCAATAATGGCTGTAAAACCAGCACGTGCTCCATTACGGCTGAAGCCAAATAAAAAGCCAATATAGGCAGGAAGATCTGGCGTAATATCTTCTGGCGCTCCCCCATTAAAAGGAATGCGTCTAAAATGGCCACATTCATTGCCCTTAAAGTCATCAAGATAATACACAGTGCTACCATTTGGAGCAATGACTCCATGTTGGATACCATTGGGGTGATTGGTCAACTGCAACAGCTCATTCGTTACAGTATGCCAGGCGTAAACTTGAGCGATTCCCGACTTTGTACTCGTCACAATCCCAAATGTTGCATCTGCTTTCGCAAGCTGTACATCAAGGATCGCAGGTTGCTGATAACGCTGCTTCCATAACTCATTCTGCTCAAAAGTTACCTTCAATGTCACCTGGTATTCCTCCTTTACTCGACGTTGGCTTTTCTTGCCTGCTCTTCCATATGCTCGTGCAATCTTAAAGGATGCATATCTGTCAACACCTCTTTGATATACTCCAGGCATTCTTTTTTCAGACCCACCTTGCCCCCATCTTTCCAGCCGAGTGGGTTTTCTCGATCAGCAGGCCAGATAGAGTAGTGTTCCTCGTGATTGACCACACTTTGTACGTCGTAGTATCTTCCTGCTCTTCCCTCATGATACTATTTTGCCTCTCACATTATAATAGCACATAAAACCAAAAATACTATTCTTATGCTTATTATGTACTGTACATTTTACACAGTCCTATTTTTTTTAGCCACTTTCAGCGCGTTCTCTTCTTGCAAAGATACGAAGCAATAAATGCTCGATAACGCTCTTTCCAAAAAGAGGGTCGCTCCTGCTAAAACATTTCGCTTGGCACAATGCGCTGCTGCTATGCAATCTAGTCGATAAGGTCAAGGGAATTATCTTGGACCTTTTCCTTTTGGCTCATTCGGGGACCAGTTGAAGTCCTGTTCGAGCAATACACCAGAGAAACGCTGATTTTCTAAATGATTGACCTCTCTATGGTCTAGAGCGAAGTCTTCATACATCTAATAACCATTCATCTTTGTACGCGCAGTATACCTGAAAGGGGACATCTATCCTGATGGACCCATTACAAGAGTTGATAGATGGGGCAGAGGCTTTTCCGAACCACTCTATTGCAGATGGTGCTCGTATAGGTGGATGGAAGCGGATTGATATTCAAGAGTACTCAATCGAAGTGATGCGTGAAGCCATCGTCAATGCAGTTGTCCATCGCGATTATAGCCAACGTAGAGAGAGCATCAGTGTCTTTTATTATCCTGACCGCATCGAAGTCCATAGTCCTGGTCTTCTACTTCCAGCCATTACTATGAAACTGATGGAGCAAGGAGAGGTGCAATTGAAGCTGCGTAATCCCATTCTTGCCAATCTGCTCCGTGACATTCCTGGCTATATGGAGCGCATTGGGAGTGGCATCTACTTTATGTTGATGAAAGTAAACGCCTGAGACTTCCATCACCTCATTTTCAAGAAACCAGCGAATTCGTGGTTACATTTTCTCATACAACTGAGCTCTCCCCCGTTGCGACCAGGCCAGTGCAGAAGGAATTACAATGGACAGAAACACCAGCACAGCTATCTCCCCAATCTCAGGAGGACCGATTGATGAACGCAGTACAGTATGTACATGACCATGGCTCTATCACCAATCGCGAACACCGTACACTCACGGGCATTTCTGATCGAACTGCGACGCGCGACCTTGGACTTCTCGTTGAGCGTGGAAGATTACAGGGATTGGAAAAAGAGGCTACTTTTTTTATTGAAAGGAACCTGTCAATGTACCCTCGCCTCTCCTATACGGCGAGCGAAAAAAACCTATGACTAGATACTTGCCTCAAATGTCGTGCTTTCTCCTGCCAGTTTTTTCCATCAAAATAGTGGGATCCAGGATCAAGCATGTCTCATGTTCTCAACGTTGAGCTCCTGAAAGGAGCAGATTGCAGTGCCTTTATGGTCACGACGAATTGTTTCATGTGCGGAGTAGCAGCATAACCTGAAATATTGTAAAATTACACTGGTCTATTCTTTTTCTTTTGTTTCTGCTCTAGGAATCTCCTTTCCATGAAAAAAAGAGCGTTAAGAAGTCTTGCTGCGCTTATAATGGCAGCATCACAAAACCTATGTTTGAATTGGCGCAATCCGTCTGGCCTCGGTTTGGTGGCGATCAAGCCAATCGTTCCCGAGTCCCTGTCCCTGGCCCTCATACTACTCCACGTTGGCACACAATCTCGTTAGCCAACGCTCATGAGAACAGCAAACATCAGCAGAGTAGCGTCATTGTCATGCCCGACGAATCACTGCGTGTCTGCAGTATGGGGGTGTTGTCTGCTGTAAAGCTTGATGGAACGATCCTGTGGCAGCTTGATCTCAGCCCGTTTGTTCGGAAGGACGTTGTAATTACCTCTTTGTTTACAGCCCTGTCGTCAGGAGAGACACTTCATTTTCTTGTAAATGCCGTTTTAATCGTCGATGCGCGAGGAAATCCATCCAGGTATGCTGCTCTTCCTACCTATGATGATTCTTGTTCTCCCAATCTTACGTACAGTGGACTTCCATTGACCGTTTCTATGCGAGGCCAGGTTTCTGTCTTACAAGGCACTGTATGGCAGCCCGTTCGCACTGATTTTGGCCTGGATACTCCCACTCCTGCAGTGTACAACGATAACACACTGGCAATCGCAGGATACTATGGCACTGGTCTGTGCCGCGTTTCCCTGGATGGTCAGATATACTGGAGATCGTCACTCCTTCAGGCTGATCTTTTGCCAACCATTAACCATGCCCAAATCGTCGCAGGAGGTTCGCTCAATGATCATCTTTCAGCATTTTTTGCGCCGGATGGCAAGCAGATGGGGGAATATCCTCATGCCGCGATATTTGCAGAGTATGTTGATGGCGGATGGATTGCTCTCTCGGAACAACGGCTAGCACGCTTGACGGAAAACGGGAAAGAGAGATGGAGTATTGCAGTAAATACTCTACAATACTCGTCATTTGATGCAAAGCAACCAATCGTTGACCGTGATGGCTACATCTTTGTGCAACAAGGAGGAAGTCTCTTATGTTGTGATGAACAAGGACACAAAGCTTTTGAAGTGCCATTGCCCGAAGTTTCTAAACTCTGTCCTATCAGCATTGTTGCTCACGGTACTCTGGCTTATGTTGATCAGAATGAGCTATTTTTGGGATATGCTTGAGTATTACGGTATTATCCACTCATGCCGGTTCCTTCTCTCTCTAAACTAATACCATTTTTAAAAGCAACAGCAGTTACTTTTTCTTCCTTCATATTTGCGTTCACAATAACAATTCATCTCTATAGGTAAAAAACTATTTTCTGCAGTAGCCTAGCCTACCGTAATGATCTTCAAAAAGAAAAGGGTTATAGATAGATAAACTTCTAGCCCTTTTCTCTTGTTCGGACAATCTTCAGAGCTTTCTCTGCTAAGATTATCCTTGCTCCTGTACGGCAATGAAACTTTCTTTTGAAAAAAGAGCATTCCATACGAGAACTTCACCGAAGTTCGTAGATATCGCAATTTTTTGTCCATCTGGAGACCAGACCAAAGCTTTTATCGACCCTACCCCCTCTAGAACATAGGTTAGCAACGTTTGATTCGTCTCAAAAAACCATTGATCTACTTGTTGAGGATTCTCATTGGGTGTTAAAAGAAACACACCATCAGGCGACCAACAGATCGGCTCCCAGGCGTCAGAGTCCCTTACGATACGATCCTCGCCGGTTTGTGCATTCCAGACGCGACAGATCAAACGGAGTCCCGCCGAAGCAATCCACTTTCCATCAGGCGACCAGGAGAGACTATGCACGCTACTGGGGTCACGTGCCCACTCTTCATCCGAAGCACTAAGTACTCGGGGCATGATACGTTCCTTTTTGACATCTTTTGCATACTTGTCATAGGTCAAACGAAGCATGCCTGTCTGTGTGTTCCAAACATGGATCAAACAGTCTGGGAGACCTCCCCCTGAAGCAATCCATCTTCCATCAGGCGACCAGGTAAGACTACATACCACACTGTGATGACCTCGATAGACCAATAGGGTTTTTCCGCTGAAAGGCTCCCAAATCTGTACTGTATGATCCCAGGAGGCGGAAGCGATTTGACTCCCATCAGGCGACCATGCTAAGCCTTTATAAATCCAGGCGCTATGCCCCTGATAAACCGTTTTCACCTCTCCAGTATCGGCTTCCCAAACATAGACGAGGTTATCATTCCCAGCGGAAGCCAGATACTTTCCATCGGGTGACCAGTTCACGGCATTGACGCTAGCTAGATGCCTTCGAAACGTTACCTGCAGTTGACCACTAGCCACCTCCCAGACTTGAACTGTTCCATCGGCACTACTAGATGCAAGAAAACTCCCATCAGGCGACCAGGCCAATTGATGAACAGCGCCGGTGTGTCCGGTATAGCGTGTAAACACAACTGGGTAGACAGATGGGATACGCTCTTTTACCTCTTCTTGCTCATCGTTTTCCTCATTCTCCACATTCTTAGATGTCTGCTTTCTAACCTTTCTTGCAGGGAATTTATACCGCAGCCGTTCCTGAAAGTGGCGATAAAATCTACCGACACATTCGTCTCGCTCACCTTTAGAAAGTGTCGTATGCTCATGAAGAAACGTCAGTATCTGCTGCTCTTCAATCTGAACGACAGCAAAAATATCCTCATCAGAAGAAAGCATGACATGAAGAGCACCAAGAGCCATGTACACGAGAGCAACTTTATAATGAACAGGCGGAAGCTGCAACTGTTGCACGAAAGTATAATCGCCATAATCACCCAGCGCATATGCTAACGTATCATAAAATGATTGGCCGCCAATCCACGTCTCCGATAGACGTTCCGCATCCCACATCCGTTGGTATTCTCTACGAACCAATGCTGGAAGTTCCGCATCTTTGCGTGCTTCGAGCAGTCTCACAGCATCATCGCAACAACTTCTTAACCACTGAATATCATCAGCCGCTTCTTCTCCTCTATTCTCAGCTGCCCACAGATGCTCCTCGGTGGTAATTCCTTGTTGAAGCAGTTGCTTTAACAAAGGAAAAGCACGCTCATCATTCCTTTTTGCCAGGGCAATGCTACAGAGCGCACGATCGCGGCGACTGGCAGACGGTAACATCTTCCAAAGAAACTCACTCGTCTCAGCACTCTTCAATTCATCGAGTGCTAAAATTGCCACTAGCCGATCAGTACTTTCTCCTCTCAGCGCAGCCTCTTCAAAAGTGCGAATATCCAGTCCGCCCCAACGGCTAGCAAACTCTTCATAGGCTTCGTCAGCACCATAATGATGAACCAATTGAAAAGCTTTCGCTACATATGAAGGGGGGGTCACATTATATGATCCACTCATCGATTTTATTCCCCTTTGGATGAAACTCTATCTGTTTTGTATTGTACATTATTCGTTCTCTACAAGAATGAGCTTCCACCTTATTCTTTAGGCCATGGTTTCACATCGCTACCTCTCGAATTGCCATATGATGACCAAACGACAATAGTAGAGTCAGTCTTCCCACCAGTTTCTTTATCAATCTTTTTTTCCCATGGGCTTTTAGTAATACTTCCATCTTTGCTTTTGGGGCGCCTCAAATTAGCATTACAATCCGCATACCGATCGCTACATGGCTCCTTAAAAGTGTAAATGTTCAATGTCACAGACTTGATTGGACGATCCGGATGAGCCTCATTATATATTTTTATCTCATCAATCGCCCATTTGACGGTCTGATCCTCAACATGGCCCATCTTACTAGCTTGATATTCAGAGACGCGAGGATCAGGAGATAAAAAAATAGGCACCGGTGAGAAAGAGATATCCAACGACACCGATGGCGAGGATTGCGATAATCAGAAGCTTCACCCATGTGGGCAGCTTATTGAAAATGGTGAGGAGCCAGGGCGCCTTTTTGAGGATCACTTGCTCCATGGCCTGCTGAGTCAAAGCTTGCTGGCCCGACATCATCCGTACAGGGTTTACAAGCATATCAGCAAAATCAGCAAGGGCTGCCAGATCGTTACCCTTCTCTTCATCGGTGACGAAAGCCTGTGCGTCCTTGATGATCTCCTGGACAATCGCGCCCGCTCCGCCAAGGAAATTCTGGATATCATGGGCCGCAGTCGATGCAAATGAACCAATCGTCGAGAGGCAGTTAGTGACTGCATGATAAATATCTTCTGCCCATTGTCTGAGGATCTTCCAGGCCAGTTGGAGAGCATCCCAGAGAATTCGTAAGCCATCCCCTGCAATTCTCAGCTCATCTGTTCCAGCATGCCATGCATCTCCAATCAAGTGCCCTTCATCGCTTAAGCTATGAACTTGATCATTCCACCACCCACCAAAATTGAAGGTCAGGGCATCTTTAAATGAACGCATGGTGGTTTGAGCAATATCAGAAACGGTTCCCTCTTCATCACCCCATGTGGTAGTAAGATCAGAACAGGTATTCTGCAGATCATTCCAGGTCTTCTGGAGATCTTGCATAATGGGATCAATGGCATTCCCGCCCTGTTGAAGAAGGAGATCATGGCTTAAACTATAAGGAATGATATCGCATACACAGACTATCCATGCATAACTTTGGGGGGTCGCGCTATTGATGTTTCACAACTTCCTCAGAAGCAGAATGTTGAGCTAGCATTCGCTTCTAACATGATCGCTTCACAAAGACACACACAAACACAACTCGTGCCTGGAAAGCGAGAAGAGCGAAGGACGGGAGATCTTGTAGAGCAGTATCTGCATGAGGCTGGAATGATCGTTCGTTCGACGATAGCAACGAGGCTGGCAGATCATGGTCCTTGGAAGCGATCTGGTCGCCGTTGCTCTCAGCTACTCATAAGAGAGAAAGCGGTTTTATGAACATATTACACTGATATCAAGAGCATGAAAAGAAGCAAACTGGTTGATATGTCCATTTTCAATCCCCGGAGAAAATAGTTAATTTAAAGACTGGCTTAGAATACCTTTCCATCCCTATCCGTTATCATGAAGATTAGTACTGCCACATTCAGTACAAACATCATATCCAAATTTTTTACAGTGCTAAAAGTTTCAGTTTATTCATTACTTTTTTCTGATATAGCTGGATTGGAAAATCATCTGATGCTATAATTGTAAGTACAGAAAAGGTTATATTAAGAGCAAAATTTTCATCCAGTTAGCGAATATCCCTTTTGGAAAATTTTTGAAGGAATGAATAATCTATGATCACTGCAATCGAAAACTCTACTCCCAAACAGGTAAGACGGATCGGCATCTTATTAGGTGATTTAGGGATGCTAAATAGGAACAGAGCTGCACTTCAATTTCTAGTACTTCAAATGAATACACTTCAACAGACTTTTGAATATGAATTTTTACCAGTTGACGATAATGATGAATTTATTCAGAAGTTTTCAAATCAAAGATACGTTGAGATGAATGGATCCAAAAATGAGGTTCAGCCATTTCTCCAAAATTACCAAAAATATTTGTCTAGTGAAATACAAGATTACAGTATAAAAGAAAAAACGCTCTCTTCTCACTTCATACTTGTATCCATGGCCTGCTTTGATAATCATCATTACTCAATGATTGCACACAATCTGGCCATATTGGCCCTGGGAAACTGGAAGCGCTACATGGCACCTCCATCACTTATAGAATTCATTTTAATGCTTATCGTGAGAGAGTCAATTGCACTTGTATGTCAACCATTAGAAAGCTCGGTTCATCTCGGAACAAGAGGGTGTCTTTGTGATTTCACTCCCTTCCTTGACGAGGTAAGACTCAAAATACTCAATGGCTTCATCTGTCACTCCTGCTGTACTACTCTTAAATCAGAGGGATTTAGAGAACTTCCTCAAGAGCTTCAGCTCCTTCTGAAGAAGGATTGGCTTGGCAAGGCTAACGAGCCAGAGAAGCCTGCCGGTATTGTAGCTCATCTTGGTTACGATCTCTTTACCACGAAAGGCCTCAAAGCCACCTGGTGGGAAATTTCCAAAAGAACACTTCAGGAAGAGTGGTTAAAATCGCTTCTAACCTTACTTATAACCGTATTGGGAGCAATTCTAGTTGGATTTCTTGTGCTTCGACTTGGTTTATCTAAATAGCTCGATTGCGCTAAAAGTTTTTCAGACACTTGTATCTATGAAAATCATTTGGACCCTCGACTTTATTATTGCTAATAGCATTTCTCTTGTTCTCGGAGGTATTACAGTCGTAGACTTTCAATTCTCTGTTTCTACTAAACCGGGTCAATGACATCTCTCCTTCGGAGGCGACAAAGAATAAAGGGAGGCGTTTTACGCCCATCATTTATGATGGCCACCGCGACCCATTCCACCCTATTCCAAAATTTCCTACTCTCATGCATCTAATTGCATCTTACGATCGATTTATCGCATAAGGACGTACGGCCTATTATTCATAATGGCCATGGCGACCCACTCCTCCTGGTTCCCTCATGATGCCCACCATGACCATCTCCTCCATTTTCCCCATCTCATACATCTAATTGCATCTTACGATCGATTTATCGCATAAGGATATACGGCCCATCATTCATGATGGCCGTGGCGACCCCCACCATCATGAATGATGCCCGTTGAACCTCACCCTTCGCTCCATCTTATCGTCGAATTGCTATCACTTCGAGATACTCGTCTGGCGCAACTAATGTGCCATCGGTGGCTTGATTCACCTGCTCAAATGCGGCTATGATGGAATCCAACATTCCCTGACGATCCTCATAGATCACAGTTCGCAATGTGGTCATCAGTGGACCAAGCGACGTTAGCATTGTATTCAACAGATGCAGAGCCGAGATATCTCGATGAAAATACGTCCTTTTCGTAGCTGTCAGCTCAGTCACTTCATCACCAAAGAGATTGCGTACGTACGCTTCACTCCCCCATAAAACTGGCGGTTTCACTCCAGAGGGTGGAGGGGCGTATGCTGCGGTGATTCTCCCAATGCGACTAAATAAGCTATCGGGCGTCCAGCTTGCCAGCGCAATTTTTCCGTCGGGACGGCAGACCCGAAGGAGCTCACGAGCCGCCTGCTCTTGATCTGGCGCAAACATGACTCCCAACGTCGACATCACCACATCAAACGAGGCATCCGCAAATGGGAGATGTTCGGCATCACCTTCCACGAACGTGACAGGCAGACGTTCAGCCGCTGCCCGTTCACGCCCACGCTCCAGAAGAGCAGGGACATAATCAAGGCCGGTCGTCTCGCAGAGTCGACGGGCAGCTGCAATGGCCGTATTGCCACTGCCTGTCGCCACATCCAGAACCTTCTGACCACCATGCAGGTCAGCAGCCTCGCACAGATTCTCCGCCACGATCACTAAGCTGCTCCCAGTAATGGAGTAATCTCCTCTCGACCAGGCCTGACGCTGCGATGCTTTGATCCGCTCAAGGTCAACCTGAGATGACGATTCAGTCTGCATAACGCTTTTCCTTTCCACTATCAGGATTTTCTCCACTGATGAAGCGCATTGGATAAGGTGGCAACCTCTTCCTCAGTATTATAAAAGCCCGTTGAGATACGTAGAGCATTGTACTCATGGATGGCTCGAGCATAGATTGAATACTCTTGCTGGAGCCATTGTGCCAGTTCGCCCATCTCGCAGTCTTCGAGTGTGAACGTTAATAAGCCGCTGGCACCTGGCTGTGGCGTCAGCAGGCCCACGCCTGGAAGATCCTGTACCGCAGCATAGACCGCACTATTTAAGGCCGATGTGCGCTCAAAGATCCAGGGATATGTAGCCTTCTCTTCTAACCAGCGCAAGCAGGCAAGCTGTCCAGCGACAGCAGAGGAGTGGCGACCACCAAGCTCATAGCGCTGCGCCGATGGATGAAAATCCCATTTGCGCAGGGCTTCAAATTTGAGTGAAAACCAGCCTCCGACATAGGTGGGATGAATGCTCGACAGGAGCTCGCGTCTGACGTAGAGGGAGCCCGTCCCATCTGGTCCGCATAACCATTTCTGCATCGGAAAGGCATAGAAATCAGCCCCCAGCGCTTTGACGTCCACTGGTAGAACACCGACTGCTTGAGCCCCATCAACCAGCACAGGGACATTCGATTTTCGACCCAGCGCGGTAACAACTGGAATATCAATCACGGCACCGGTCATAAATGAGACGTGCGAGATGACAATCAGACGCGTACGAGGAGTAATCAAGGCCGCGATGGCTTCATCTGCTGGCTGGTCCCCCCGCGGGCCAAGGTCTGCAATCTGTAAGACCACGCCATAGCGATCTCGCAGATAATACATCAGAATGATGGCGCTGATATGCTCATGATTGGTCATGATGATTTCATCGCCTGGCTGCCAATCAAAACCATTACAGATGATATTCAGCCCTTCACCCGTGTTTCCAGTGAGCGCGATCTCATCCACATCGGCGTTAATGAGCCGGGCAATGGTGCTACGCGTCTCCGTATAGAGTTTTCCCATTGGCTCGTAAGTCGCCAGACCTAAACGCCCCTCGGTCGCCTCGGTCTCCAACCAGCTCGCCATGGCCTGTGGAGCACATCGCAGCAGAGGTCCAAATGCGGCGGTATTCATGTAAATATGCTTCTCGAGGCTTGGCAATTGCTGACGCACCTCGGCCATATCAACGTGGGTATTGATCATCACGAAAAATCCTTCTTCCTCGCACAAGTATGTTCGAGTCTGCCAACCTGCTCTCATATGGCCCGGGCAGTCGCCAGACAATGCTGTGAACAGGCTTGCATTCTCTCTTGCTTGAGGATATGGTATTAAACGTTACTTTTCTCAACTGTTGAAGCGGGAAGTGCTTCTTGCATATATTGAGCAACATAGCGCATGGTGGTAAAGCAATCTTCCTTCACGTGCCCTTCACGGCAGACGGGATAGAGGATGGGATAGATGTTTCGATCAAGCATCCAGCGCATTTTCTGCGCACGCTGAGTGGGCGATCCCACAACCGCAAACTGCTGCATCATATCGTCCGTGACGAGATTACTGGCAGCTAAAATTCCTTGTGTACGCCAGGTCTCGCGCAACTGCTGGACTGCTACTCCATAGCCTGACGCTTCCATAATGGGGGCAAAATGGGGGGCACCAAAGAAATAGGTCAGGCAGATGCGCAGTGCCGCTAAGGATTCAGCACTGTCGTCGGCAGTGGTCATGGTGAGAGTATACAACTGCACCTGATTGGGATCGCGTCCAACCAGAGGAGCCTCGCGCTCAAAGATCTCTCGATACCGATAATAGGATGCCTCAGAGAGTCCATTGGAGATCACACCATCCGCTTTTTTGGCGGCCAGGGCAATCATCTTGGGACCTAACGCCGACAGGTAGATCGCAGGTGGTACTGCTACAGGTCCTTCGCGCAGACGAAATGAATAAATAGGGTAGATTTTACCAGGATAGGTGAAGCGGCGATTCGCGCCGCCTCTGACGACGGCATCACTGGGCAGACCCACCAGCGATGCCGAGAGGTTCTCATCATTTTCTGGCGTCAGAATGCCGCGTAAAATATCAATCATCTCACTGGCGCGTTGGACGGGACGATCAAGCGCAATACCGTGTGCAGCCTCCATCCAGCTCCCTCCTCCAGTCCCAATCCCATAATGGAGGAAGCGTCCGTTACTGAGACGCGAGATCGTCGCAGCACCAATGGCCAGCAACGTAGGAGTACGAGAATAATAGTTGACATCTCCGGTTCCCAGGCTCAATGTCTTTGTTCCAGAAGCAACGGCTGCCAGTACCGCAAAGCTCTCTTTCCCATCACCTTCTCCAACCCAGAACCCCTCATATCCTAGCTCCTCAGCCTCTTGCGCATACTGAACAATTTCTTCCATCGAAAGATCACCCGTATTGACGAGAGAGACACCTACACGCTTTAACATCATACGCTCCTTTTGAAAATCGTTAACATACTCTTCGCTGGATGAGTGGCTCTAGTCCTTGTAAGCAACAAAATACGCACAAACAGCTAAGGGAAATGCATAACACGAGGAGAAAGACTTTTATTGCTCTAAAAAGAGTATAGATTGTCAATTGAGAGAATGCTTCTTCTAAATTGCGGTATCGAGGTTCGCTCATGCAGCAGAAAGAAGAAAAAAAGAAGCAGCTTCTCTACTAGAATTAAGGCGTAACAGATCATCAAGTCCAAAAAAAAAGCAATCGGGAAGAAGAAAAAACACCGATCAATCATCTAGAATACACACAGTAGCCAGTAATTATTTGATGTCTGTACAAGGAGATGGCGATGAGTCAATCAACAGACCTCGATCTCACATCCTCACGGTTTAAGGCCAATCCTTTTTCTGCCTTTGCACGCTTGCGAACAGAAAACCCTATTTATGAGCTAAGCTCTTCAAATGGTCAACGAACCTGGCTGGTTTCACGCTATCGGGATGTCGAGACAGTACTACGTGATGATCGCTTTATAAAAGAACAACAGACATTGTTGTCGCACGAAGAACGAGCCCATCCTACCACGGCATCAGCGGATGATCTTTTTAGCCTCGGCCTGGGGAAATTCGATCCGCCCAATCATACGCGGTTACGCACTCTGGTCAATCCTTTTTTTACTCCGCGTCAGATAGAGTTGTGGCGAGACCGTATCCAGGAGATTACCGATGCGCTGATAGACGGGCTTGTTGAGCGAGGGAGCATGGATCTGCTTGAGGATCTGGCCTTTCCGCTCCCGCTCACTGTCATTCTTGAGATGTTAGGGATGCCTGCTGAAGATAATGTTCAGCTTCATTCCTGGACAAAACAGATTGTGGATGCACTGGATGATCCAGCAGCCTTTGAACAGGTTGGGGCTCAACTTGAGGCATATCACGCCTATTTATGGGCGCTTGTCCAACGCAAACGCGAGAACCCCGCTCAGGATATGATCACGCAATTATTGCAGCCCGATGCCCAGGGTGATCGACTCTCGGATCGCGAGCTGGTGGCGATGATCTTCTTGCTGATTATGGCTGGCTATCAGACGACGGGATGTTTGATTGGCAATGGGATGCTCGCACTTTTAACACACCCTGAGCAGATGGCACTCCTTCAACAGGACCCAACCTTGATTAAATCTGCCATTGAAGAATTTCTCCGTTTTCGCAGCCCTTTGATGTTAGGTACCTATAGCTGGGCTCGCGAAGATATCGAATGGGGCGGGCAGCTCATCCGCCGGGGAGATCTCGTGCTCGTAGCACTTGCGGCTGCGAATCGTGATGAAACAGAGTTTGAAAATCCAGATACGCTCGATATTACCCGCACTGAGAATCGACACCTGGCCTTTAGCAAAGGCGTTCATTACTGTCTGGGCGCTCCACTGGCACGCCTGGAGGGGCAGATTGCAATCTCAACGCTCTTACGCCGGCTCCCACAGATGCGCTTACAGACGCCAGCGGAAGACCTAGTCTGGCGACCCGGCGCGATGATTCTGGGCGTCCATCATCTTCCCGTCGTATTCTAAACACCTTTTCATTGCAGATCTTCTATCAGGATCTGCCCTCTACAATCACGCCCTATAGACACTGATGCAGGAGGAAAACCTTTTATGGCTGATGAATATCTTTCCAAGCTCCAGCTTGCCACCTGGCGAGCATTTTTAGAGGCCTTCAGTAGCCAGAACGACCAGATCGATCGTGATCTTGCAGATGCTGGTTGTGTCTCTATCGCTTCTTACGATCTCCTCAATGCGCTCTTTGAGGCTCCAGGCACTCAGTTGACAGCTGATGAACTCCTTACACAGGTGCTCTGGAAGCGCAGAGGGATCAACCAGCAGGCAGATCGACAAGCATTCCTCAGGCTCATCGATAGCCTGGTTGCTGAAGCGCTCATCGACAGACCCCTTGAGGACAGTCTAGCATTGACACCGTCTGGCAAAGAGGCCGTTGAAAAAGCCTGGCCGATCTATGCTCAGGGAGTGGCCCGATACTTTTCGCAGGGGATGGATGAGATAGAGACTGAACATTTTGAGCACAGTCTCCACCTGATGGTCCAGGCAGTCGAAAAAAAAGCTGAGCCCGCTGAAGCATAATAATGCATCTCGGTTGCACCACTGAAAAGTGAAAAGACGAAAAGTTGCACCACTGGTTGAAATACTGTAGAACGTCTTCTTAATCACACGCAGAGAAACTGTAAGGGAAAACACAATGGTTACGAACGAAGTTGCGCCCATTCAACAAAAAAATCAGGCTGCTCTCTCCTTTTTTAGTATTCTCGGTGGAGAGTGGTCGGCTCGCATGGTGCAGGTGGCCGCTGAACTGAATATCGCCGATCTCCTCACCGATGGCCCCAAAACGCTGAGTGAGATTGCCCTGTCAACGCAGACACATACCCCAACTCTTAAACGGCTGTTACAAGCGCTGGTCGCCATCGGTATTTTTGCCGAACCAGAGCCTGATACGTTTGCCTTGACCGCTCTCTCACAGTATCTCTGTACACAAAATCCCGAGAGCCTGCGTTCGTTTACAGCCTTCTTCGGCCTGGACTGGACGTGGGCAATCTGGTACCAGCTTGGCTATGCAGTAAAAACCGGCGAGTCGGCCATGAGACATGTCCATGGAATGAATATGTGGCAATATCTGGAGACAGATCCTCATGCAGCAAGCCTCTTCAACAAAGGCATGGCCGAGTTCTCTACCATGGTCAACCCTTCGCTCCTGGAAGCCTACGACTTCTCCGCATTCCATAGCGTGGCCGATATTGGTGGTGGAACGGGCAATTTCCTTGCACTGCTCCATGAACATTATCCAGCCATACAGACAACACTCTTAGATCGCCCATCAGTCATCGAGGCAGCAACAGCTCAGTATGCCGGGACACCGTTCGGAGCCCATGGCACCTTCATCGGGGGCGATTTCTTCACCGAGATCCCAGAGAATCAGGATGCCTATCTCTTTAAATTCATCGCTAACGATTGGGACGATGAGCGTGTACGACAGATCTTAACGACCTGCCGCAAAGCGATTCCGGCCCATGGCAAGATTCTCTTTGCCGAGTTTATGTTGATCCCACAACAACCAGCCGTCACCGCTGCTCTCTTTGATGTGGCAAACTTCCTCTGTTTCGATGGCGGCCATGGACGTACCGCCGAGGAATTTCGTGCCCTCTTTGAAGAGGCTGGCTTTACCTTACAGCAAGTCATCCCCACTACCTCTGGTCTCTCCATTCTAGAAGGAACTCCTCGCTAACAAGGATTGGGAATGGGACCCCTTCAGAGCATAGAGCGACTGAAGGGGCCCACTTCTATTGAAGCATATCATCCATAAAAGAAATGAAATTGTTATCTAATCTAGAAAATGAGTTCTTTCTCAATCGAGCAATATCTATAAAATTTTCTATAAAACAAAAATAGAGCGCGATATTCGTCGAATTCGAATACGCTTATTCGTCATCTTAGTAGAGTAAGCTATGCAGGATTTCAGGCGATATGCTATGATAGGGGCATGGAGACAACGCATACGACTATCATCGCTATCTATCAACAGGAGTACAATCGTATTCTCGCCACCTTAATCAGAATGGTGAAAGATTTTGAGTTGGCGGAGGATGCTTTACAAGATGCTCTCATCGTAGCTCTCGAGCGCTGGCCTGTGGATGGTATACCTCATAATCCTGGTGGATGGCTTATGACCGCTGCGCGGCATAAGGCAATCGACTGTCTGCGCCGAGCCAGTAGTCTTTCTCGCAAACAGGCCGATATGCAGGCCTTACTGGAAGAGCAAGGAGATGAGATGCAAGAGGATGAGATTCCTGACGAGCGCCTGAAACTTATTTTTACCTGCTGTCACCCCGCGTTAGCACTTGATGCACAGGTCGCCCTGACTCTGCATACATTAGGTGGGCTCTCCACACAGGAGATTGCCAATGCGTTTCTGCTTCCTGTGCCCACCATGGCCCAGCGTTTAGTGCGAGCCAAACGGAAAATTAAAGATGCGGGCATTCCTTATCATGTTCCATCCACCGATGTGCTGGAAGAACGGGTCGATGCAGTGCTTTCCGTCCTTTACCTTATTTTTAATGAGGGCTATAGTGCTACCTTTGGAGAGGCGCTTATTCGCCAGGATCTCTGTGCTGAAGCGATCTGGCTCACCCGCATTCTCATTCAATTGCTCATCCGTGAATCCCTTGCAGCGGTATTGCCAGAAGCATTAGGGCTCCTGGCTCTTATGCTCCTGCATGATTCGCGCAATCCTGCACGTGTCAGCCAGAACGGTGAGCTGATTCTTCTGGAAGAGCAAGATCGCTCACTCTGGGACCAGCATAAAATTCAAGAGGGAAATACCCTGATTGAGCGGGCGCTTTTAATGAAAAAAATTGGACCCTATCAGATTCAGGCGGCTATCAGTGCCTTGCATGTGCAAGCGAAAACGGCTGAAGAGACCGATTGGGTGCAGATTGCCGTACTCTATGGCCTGCTTGCACAAATGATCCCCTCACCCGTGATCGAATTGAATCGCGCCGTTGCTTTAGCCATGGCCGACGGTCCACAGCAGGGCCTGGCACTCTTAAGTGAGCCAGCCATGGAGAAAGCCCTCGGCAAATATCATCTCTTTCACGCAGCTCGTGCTGACTTCCTCCGCCGCACTGGTCACCTTAAAGAGGCTCATGACACCTATCTTGAAGCGCTCAATCTCTGCCAGAACGAAACGGAGCGCTCATTCCTTCTGCGTCGCCTTGCAGAAGTCTCAAGCCTGCAATGAAACATAACGATAGTTCTATGGTCGAGAGAAAGAGCGGGAGAGAGCAGATTTCGTTGACTGGCTTTCTCCGCCGCTTCGCTTATAGTTTCGATGCCTCTTTCAGGGCCAGCGTCCGGCCATCAAAATAAACGCTGCTATGCACTTCGTAAACAAAGACTCCTGCCTTTACGCCAGGATCTTCGTCCATGACTTTTTTGACCTCCTCCACATCTGTATTAAAAATGCCAATCCCGGCGAGATTACTTTCATCAGAGATCGGGCAGGCCAACCAGAGCAGATTTTGCGTCGATAAGAGAAAATTCCTGCGTCCATGTTCCCACACGATCGCTTCTGCGCCTGGCTTCTGTCTATTCGGGCCAACCTTCAAAACCATCACTGAACACGGCTTTGTCGTCGCCAACGTCTGTTGCATAAATTCATCGGTGATCACTGTCAAGGTACATTCCCTCCATTTTCTACTATATACCTTGTTATATACCACTTGAGGTTTTTTTGTATATCCCCATATCTAAGAATTTTCCTTTTATACACATTTTTAAGAAGCCCTCAGCAGCTCTTCTTTCGCAACAGCTCATGAATATATGTCAATTCAGCAAGATTGAAGAAGATTTCTCTTTCAGAGGGCACTATACTTTTCTTAAGAGAAGAGATATGTTTACATTCTTCTCGTAGCACCAAACTGTCGACATAAAAGCTAGACAAAGAAAAGGATACGATGCTATGAGCGCAGCTGTTGCCGCACACGAGTATGAAGTGATTATCAATGCCGCTCCAGAGGTGGTCTGGCAGGCAATTACCAGTCCCGATTCTACTCAAAAATATTATTTCAAAACACGAGTGGAATCTACCTGGGAAAAGGACTCTGATTTCCGCTATTACAATCTGGATGGAAGCCTCTCCTCCGAGGGCAAAGTCATTGAGATCGAGCCCCAGAGCCATTTAAAGACTACCTTTACGCCTACCTGGATTCCTGATAGCCAGGCCTCAACAGTCACCTGGGACATTCAGCCACTAGGCACAACAGCTCTTGTAAAGCTTACCCATGACAGTATCAACGATACCGCCTTTGCTGAAGGTCAGTTCCATGCAGGCTGGATCTATGTGCTCTCCAGTCTTAAAAGCCTGATCGAGACGGGTGAGGCACTCCCAGACCTCTTCTAGCTCTCATATTTCAAAAATGTACCCAATGCTTGCACTATGCCCAACCGCTCTTCTCCTTCTCCTTACTCCTGGCTGAGCGGTGGGCATATTCATACTCATTATTCTTAACCCCATGCCCGGCGTCTCTTGCACTGGTTATCCAATTTTTCTGGCTTCACGGCACCTTTTATTTTATAGCAACCAGGAGGTAATATATGCAAATAATTACGATACCTCAGATTAATAGCAATGATGACACCTGCGTCCTGGTAGAATGGCTCTATGAGAATGGGCAAGAAGTAGATGAGGGGGCGCTTCTGGCAACGCTTGAAACTTCAAAAGCGACGATCGATCTCATGAGCCCTGGAATAGGCATCCTTCAGGTGCGTGGAAACGCTGGGGAAGAGTATGCTCCTGGCTCTGAAGTGGCCCTCCTCTTTGCAACTGCTGAGGAACGACAGGCCTTTCTCTCTCGAGAGACGGCAGATGCCCATGAGCTACCACAAAAGTATATTCTGACACAGGATGCTGAAGCGCTTGTGCGAGAACATCATATTTCTGACAACCAGCTTGCCTCTCTTGGCAAGAAATTTGTGAAAAAGGCCGATATTCTGTCATTGCTCGAAAATACAGATTCGAAACAACAGCCTGTACTAACGTCTCGTCAGCAGACTGTATTACAGTCAAAGCGTACTCAGTCTCTTGTTGCGCAAAGAGTTACGCTGGCCCATCAGACTATTCCAAGTGCCTTTGCTGCAATCAAAATCTTTTGTGATCCTGCCCTTCAGGCAATTACCCACTATATTGAGCGCGAAGGCGTGATCATCGGGCTGCTTGAGGTCTTCTTAAAAGAAGTGGGGGCGCTCTCCAGTCTCTATCCACAGTTTTACCAGAACCATGATCAGGGGGAAGCTGTCACAACTGGCATTGGCGTCACTATGGATGTGGGGACGGGGCTCTATATTCCTGTTCTAAAGGCCGTGGACACGAAATCGTTGGAGCAGATCGCCGATGAGCTGATGGAGGCTCGCCTTAAAGCACTCCAAAAAGCGTTTAAGGACGATGATCTTAGCGGTGGCGGACTTACTATTTCGGTGCATACAGAGCAAGATATTTTGCTCGCTCTGCCTATTATATTCCCTACTCAGACGGCTATGCTCTCGCTCTGTTCAGTACAGGATGAACTGTATTTTGATGACGAAGGACAGGTGCGCAGGCGGCAGTATATCACGCTTGGTGTGACGTACGATCATCGCTTCATCAATGGGGCAGAAGCAGTGCAGTTTCTTCAGGAGATCAAACGGAGACTTGAAAGCGTGAGCGAGAATAACGTATGATCCAGACCCTCTTTGAGGCACAGGTGCAACGAATGCCCGATGCAGTTGCTCTTTCACATCAACATGAACGGATGACCTATCAAGAACTCAATGAACGCTCCAACCAGCTTGCTCATTATCTGCAAACGCTGGGGGTAGGTCCTGAAGTTCTGGTTGCGCTCTACTTACCGCGTTCTATTGAACTCATTATCGCTTTTCTTGCTATTATCAAAGCTGGCGGTGCCTATGTGCCAGTGGATGCGACCTATCCACTGGACCGCCTGGCATTTATTCTCAATGATACTCAGGCCCCTATAGTAATTACGCATTCGTCTCTTCAACGGAATATGCCCAATATGGCTTCGCAGGTGCTGTGCCTCGATGCTCTCCAGCCTGTGTTAGCCTTCTACGAAAGGGGAAACCCTGCCTGTACTACTAACTATCAGAATCTTGCGTACGCTATCTATACTTCTGGTTCAACGGGAGAGCCGAAAGGGGTCCTTGTCGAACAGCAAAGTCTGCTCAATCTAATTGACTGGCATCTTACTGCATTTGCGGTTACGGCTGAGGATCGAGCCAGCCAGTTTGCCAGCATCAGTTTTGACGCCTCAGTCTGGGAGATCTGGCCTTATCTACTGATTGGAGCGAGCGTTCATCTCATTCCTGATCAGTTGCTCGGTGATCCTGAACAATTACAGCAGTGGCTTCTGGCTGAAAAGATTTCGATCAGTTTTCTGCCTACAATTATGGCAGAGGCCCTGTTGAGACGCTCATGGCACGAACAGAGCTCACTGCGTATTCTCCTTACAGGTGGTGATCGTTTACGCTTGTATCCACCTGCACAGCTTCCTTTTAAGGTTATCAATAATTATGGTCCAACGGAAGCAACGGTTGTGGCGACGTCTATTGAGCTCTCCGCAGATGCACAAGGTTCGTTCTTCCCTTCCATCGGCTGGCCTATTACCAATGTACAAGTGTATCTTCTGGATCAGGAGGGACACCCCGTCCCCATCGGCGAAACTGGTGAGCTCTGCATCGGTGGGCAAGGGCTTGCCCGTGGCTACCTCAAACGTCCGTTGTTAACACTTGAACGGTTTATTCCTGATCCCTTTGGCACTGGAGGAGAAGCACGCCTCTACAAAACTGGCGATTTCGCTCGTATGCGCTCAGATGGAGCACTGGAGTTTCTTGGCCGTCTTGATCAACAGGTAAAGTTGCGTGGCTTTCGCATTGAATTAGGAGAGATCGAGGCAACGCTCAATCGACATCCAGCGATTCAGGAGAGTCTGACGCTTTTACATGAAGATGGAGTTGGAGAGTCCCATCTTCTCGCCTATTTTATAGCACATGAACGTGCCTCCTGTGAGAGCGAAGAACTGAAACGTTTCCTTGCAAAATATTTGCCCGCTTATATGCTGCCGCGTGCATTAATACGCATAGAACGCTGGCCATTGACGCTTAATGGAAAACTTGATACAGCAGCCCTTCCATTGCCCTTTGGGATGAGGCCAGAGCTACACACAGTCTATGTTGAACCACAGACGCCGGTCGAAAAAGAGGTTGCAGCCATCTGGCGAACAGTTCTCCAGCTTGATCAGGTTGGCCGTAACGATCATTTTTTTGATCTGGGCGGCAACTCTTTACAGGCCACCCAGATTGTTGTTCGCCTGCGAGAACAGTTTGCTGTTACGATCGAACTTATGGACTTCTTTGATAATCCGACGATCGCTTTACAGTCTACCTATCTTGAAGAGAGCAGAGATCGGATCTTCTCTTCCGCTGAAGATGGGGTAAAAACGGCTCACCCGGCACAATTCCCACTGTCATTTGCCCAGGAAGCGCTCTGGATGATCGAACAGTTTCATACTGGTCTCCTGGCCTATACCGTTCCTTTGCTGTTTCATCTCCAGGGCAGACTCCATCTCTCGGCTCTGGAGCAGAGCCTTAGCCAACTCATTCTAGAGCATGAGAGTCTGCGTACTGTCTTTGTTGAGGAGGATGAAGAACCTGTACAAAAAATCATGCCTGCTTTTGCGCCGATCATCACCTGGTCTGATCTTTCACTTCTCAATACAACAGAACGCACACACCATATTCGTCAGGCAGTACAACATCGCTTCGATCTTGAACAGGGGCCGCTCTTTCTGGTGAAGCTTATCAAGCTCCAGACAGATGACCATTTATTGTTGCTCCTTTTTCATCATATTATTATCGATTGGTGGTCGGTACAGATTCTCTTTAAAGAGCTCTCTCTTCTCTACACGACCTTCTCGCAGCCCCAAATTATTGCGCAACCAGACCAGTTACGCGAGAGGAGTATATTTCATGCAGTAGATTATGCCATCTGGCAGAGGCAGTATCTGCAAGGGAGCGTCCTGACTCATCTTGTTGAATACTGGAAAAAACAGTTATCTGGAACACCATTTCCCTTACCACTGCCAACTGATCATCCTCGCCCTCTGCGTCCAACCTATTGTGGGGCTATCTATTATTTCACCTTGAACACCAGGTTAAGTTACGCACTACGCATGTTGAGTCGCAAAGAAAACTGTACGCTGTTTATGACACTACTGACAGCTGCACAGCTATTGCTAAAATCTCTTTGCAAGGTGAATGACATTGTTATTGGATCGCCTACCGCGAATCGGACACAGCGTGCGTTTGAGCCGCTGGTTGGCTACTTTGTAAATATCCTTCTTCTACGTACAAATTTAGCTGGAAACCCTGATCTTCGAGAGCTTCTGGCCCGTGTACGCGAGACAACCCTTGGAGCCTATCAACATCGGGAGCTTCCTTTTGAACTCCTGGTACAGCATCTGCAACCCTACCGAGATCACCGCTATCTTTCTCCACTCTTTCAGGTCGCCTTTCAATGCAAACCGCAATTTCCAGAGCTGACCCTACCGCACCTCCAGATACAATTGATCGAATTTGAGACAACGACGTCTAGATTTGATCTCAATATTGAATTTGAGGAAGCACAAGATCAATTGAAAGGAATGATAGAGTACAACACCGATATATTTATGGCTACGACTATTCAGCATTTTGCAAAGAGGCTTGAACAGATTCTCTGGTCGATGACTCTTGACCCCACCCAACAGATTGACGAGCTTTTAGCTCAAGTGGAAAGGAACGAAACCGTATGAGCGACTCACTTTTATCCGCCTCCTCACCCATGACCTTCACTAAGGACAACTGGAAGCAAACGGTTATAGCATGGAATCAGACTACCAGTCCCTATCCACGCGAAGCGTGCATCCATGAACTATTTGAACGGCAAGCAGCACAAACACCTGAAGCTATCGCTATTATCGCCGACAAACAAAAGATCAGCTACGCCCAACTGAATGAACAGGCCAACCACCTTGCCAGATCGTTGCGCCATCTGGGAGTCGGGCCAGAGATCTGCGTTGGGATCTGCATTGAACGATCCCTTGAAATGATCGTGGGGATACTGGGAATTCTCAAAGCTGGCGGAGCGTACGTCGCCTTTGCGCTTGATGAACCAAAAGAGCGGCTACGCTTTCTACTCGAAGACAGCGCGATTCAACTCCTCCTCACCCGTCAACGCTATAGCACCATCTTGCCAGGCTTCCAGGGAAAACTTTTTTATCTCGATGAAGACTATCCAACCTCGTCCACAATGGAGACTAATCCAGATGTCCTCCCCACTCCAACCGCGGAGAATCTGGCATATGTGATTGCAACCTCAGGCTCAACCGGAAAACCAAAAGGGGTCTGCATTACCCATCGCAATGTTGTACGCCTGGTAGCTTCACCCAATGTTGTAACCATTCAGCCACATGATATCTTTCTTCAATTCTCCCCTTTAACCTTTGATGCTTCAACGTTCGAGATCTGGGGGCCATTGCTCAATGGGGCATGCCTGGTCCTGTTTCCGCCACAACAACCAACGCTGGATGAGCTCGGCCTGTTCATCAAAGAACAGAACATCACTATTCTCTGGCTCACGGCTGGACTCTTTCATCAGATGATTGAGAGTCAGACGGAACACTTGCAACATGTGCAGCAACTGCTGGCAGGAGGAGATGTCCTCTCAACCTCGCATATGCGCAAGGCACTTGAAGAACTACCACACTGCCAACTCATCAATGGCTACGGGCCCACAGAGAACACCACCTTCACCTGCTATGGCCTGATTACAAAAACGACTGATCTGAGCCGATCTGTCCCAATCGGAAGGCCCGTCGCACAGACGCAGGTCTATGTACTGGATGAAAGACTCCAGCCTGTTCCCATGGGAGAGACTGGAGAACTTTATATTGGTGGAGATGGCGTAGCCCGTGGCTATCTGAATCGCCCCGAGCTTACAGCAGAGCTCTTCATCAATGATCCATTTCGTACAGACCAGGAGACCAGGCTCTATAAAACCGGCGATCTCGCCCGCTATCTTGCTGATGGCATGCTCGAATTTCTTGGGCGCAATGACCAGCAGGTGAAGATCCGCGGCTTTCGCGTTGAACTGGCCGAAGTGACTGCAGCACTCCAACGGCATTCAGACGTAAAGCAAGCCTTAATCATAGCCCGAGAAGATCCTCTGGGCGATAAAAGATTGCTGGCCTATGTGGTCCCTCAAAGCGGGTCCACCATGACCATCAAAGATCTCCGACGCTATCTCGTCACTCAATTACCCAATTACATGCTTCCTGCGGCCTACATTCTGCTTGATGCCCTGCCCTTAACGCTCCTGGGAAAGATTGATACAGCCTCCTTACCAGAACCAGCAGTGGATAGTGGAGCCTATTTTGTCGCCCCCCGTACCGTCGTTGAGGATCAGATCGCCCGTATCTTCGCAGATCTGCTTGGGATTTATCCAATCAGTGTGCAAGATAACTTTTTTGATCTGGGAGGCCATTCGCTGTTAGCACTCCGTCTGATCAGACGCTTGAAAAATCTCTTTGGAAAAGACATGCCCTTCACTATCTTTACTGATCTCACCGTTGAACGGCTGGCACAATTTCTCTATCAGCAGAGCGAGCTCCTACCAGCCTATTCACTTGTCTGTCTACAGGACAAAGGCACCAGGCCGCCACTGATCCTCATGCACCCTGCATCAGGCTTTATTTACCCTTATATGCAAATCAAATCGTTTATGCAGGAGGACCAGCCAGTTTATGCAATCGAGGAGTCGCACCTTTCCTCACAATGGCAGCCCTGCTCCAGTATCGATAAGCTAGCTGAGCGCTATCTGCCATTACTCAAAAACTTTCAGCCGGAAGGCCCATACTATCTGGGAGGGTGGTCCTTTGGAGGGCTGATTGCCTTTGAGATGGCTCGTCGCCTTCAGCAGAACGGAGAAAAGGTCGCATTGTTGGCAATGATTGACTCCAATCCTCCTCTGCCAGAATTCTTCCCACCCACTGAAGATGCAACATCTATCATTAGCTGGTCAGTAATGGGTCTGGCGGCCAGTTGGCCGAACCATCCCCAGGGCTACCTTCCGCAGTTCTTACCAGAAGCAGTATTGCGCAGCATGTCTCAGGAGCAGCAGTGGCAATACTATATGGAATTTGCGAGCAAAGTCAATTTCGCCGATACATTGGAACAGCTACAACGCTGGGTCGAGATCTTCCAGCACCACGTCCTTGCCAATCAGACGTATCAACCAGCAGGCGAACGGTATCCAGAAAAAGTGACCATGATAAAAATGATCATTCCAGGCGATAATGAACAAGAGGTCATTGACCACACAACATCCGTCTGGAGCGGATTTATCAGCGGACCAATTGAGGTCAGTACAGTTGAAGGTGATCATTTTGGGATCTTAGGCTCCGCCTGTCCTCTGATTGCCCAGCGCCTGGAGTATTATATCAACCAGCTTACCGATGGTGCTGAGAAGCAATAAACGGCCTGATTGGCTGGTCACGCCTTCTACGCTAGAGCAGCAACCGGCTAGAGAAGATCGGTATTCTTATGCGCAAAATGCCCTTGATGCCATAGCGACTGCTGAATACCATGTGGCAGTCGAACATACTGATGGTACGTCTTAAGAAGTTGAAAAAAGGAGTCATCTCGTATCTTTTTGCGGAGAATGACATATTGTCTTCTCCGCACATTTTCACTGGACATATGGAGCTCCTTACCCGTCTCTATCAGAGTGGAGCAATGGCCATCTACCAGACCAAGCCGTAAGAAGAGGAGTCGCATATCAAGTGCATCGATGCACTGAGAATCATAATAGCCCTGAATGAGGGTACTCAATTGCATGCGACAGGTGAGTACTTGCAGTTCTACATCGGGCGGCTGTCGTAGATCAGTGAACGTCTCAATAGCCTGCTCTTCATTCTCTTCATCGATCGGCATATCATCCCTCTATACTATTATCGGTTTCCATGGCCTTATTGCATTTAGATAAGGACATAAATTCTCCCAAATTAATAGCTTCAGTTGAAAGATAATACATGGTATACTGCTGCTATACTTCTTAATAATTGCTCATTTTCCACTTTACGATAAAATACCTTCTCAACACAGAGTAGAGAGAAGATCTATTTGAGGATCAGCCCGTGAGAGGCCTGGTTGAAAAAAATACTGGCGTTATCGTGTCTGGCTTTGCTTGCTTATGGGTGATGGTAAGAGCATATTGATGCTCATGAGTAGCACCCAGAGAGGAAATAATAAGAGGACATACTCCCATCTGGTGATGGTCACGAGCAAAATGAGCGCAATAGCATACCCTAGATACGCCAGCCAGCGTGGAAGAATACCTGTACGTACCAGAATAGTTGAGGTCGTAATCATAAATACAGCAGCCATTCTCAGAGCAAAGACATTCATCAGGACCGAGGTCGTATGGTGAGCAAAAGCAAGCACGAGAGATGAAGAAGGACCACGAACAGCCAGCGCCCCCCCAATAATCGCTGCCACGGCAAAGAGCATCGCCAGAAATAAGAGACCACTTCCCAGAAAGACCGTCGCAAAAAAACGATCTTCATACTCACCAATCCGATCTCGAACAACCCCAATAAACCATAAGAAGGCAATCCCGGCATAGGGTATTAAATTCAGGCCCCATATCCATAACTGGTCAGGCAGCCATGGCCCCTCTACGTCTGGCTTCGCAATCCCTGCAAGCAAGAGAAGAGAGGCCGAGAGAAGAAGAGCAAACAGAATGCCTGCAATCGCTGCTCCACGTGGTGTATGCAATCCCGTATGATGCTCTTTAGACAATCGTTGCGACCTTTTCTTTCTTGCATAGAATCTCGACAAGTTTCCGCTTTCAGTATAGCGGGAAGATCCAAAAAAATGGCAAAATACAAAGGTCCTGATATGCCAATCCTTTAGAAAGATGCCAGAGAAGGTGAAGTCAAGCGGGTGAAAGCTGTTCATTCCGTTGCTCATCTATAGGCCAATGGTCAGAAAAATACTTACCAGCCTCTTTCCAGGCGTCCCTCTAAAGAGCCTATTCTTGAGCTTGATCCGTATTCAAAGTAGTGAACTCATATATACTGTACGAAGGAAGGTTCCCACTGTATGACGACAAACCGAGGAGAGAAGCATTCAGGTCGCCCTACTTCAAGAAAAAGCTCTTATCAACGGTGGTGGCATGCCCTGCTCCACTGGTTGAAGCACAACACATTTGCGCCACAGTTTCTCAGGCCACAGCTACAGCATCCTCTCGCTGGATATCTCGTTGCGACATTTTTGCAAATTCTTATTATATTGATAAAGCTCTGGCTCGGTAACCTGTTCCCGGCGCTTCATTTCGTAGAAGTCTTTTTGATTCTCGTTGTCGTACTGGTCTCTTTAAATTGGGGCGCAGCTCCAGGGATGTTAGCAGCACTATTGGGAACGGTCCTTCTGCTCTGTTTTATTATCCCTCCCTATTTTCTTCCAACAATCAACCAGATAGAAGATATCCTTGAAATAAGTCTTTATACGCTTGCCAGTCTAGCTATTAGTCTGCTTGCTAGCCAGACACAAAGGGCTCGAACGGAAGCCGAGAGTGCTCAGAAGCGGGCCGATGCTCGAGCTCGTGAGTTAGAAGCAACGTTTAACGCGATAACCGATGGGGTTGTGCTCTATGATGCGGAAGGTCAGATGGTACAGATTAACGCAGCCTATCGAGAGCTCATTGCCTTAGACAAAGACCCTTCTCATTTACAACTGACACCAGCACAACGTGGCGCAATACTTGCACTACGCGATGAACAAGGGCAACCGCTTGACAGCGAGCAACAACCCGTTCAACGCATGCTGAATGGAGATCGTTTTTGGGGCGCGAAGGCTATGGATATTCAGATGCGCACATTAGATGGTCGCGAGATTCAACTCAACCTCGCAGGAACGCCTATGTACAATCAGGAGCAGGAATTGACGGGAGGAGTACTCATCTTCCGCGATGTGACTGAACGGCGCCGTCTTGAGCAGCGCACTCACGATGCCCTGGCCGCCCTCCTGACAATGACTGATGTACTGGTGCATACTCCTGTGCAAAGCAGAGATGACACAAGGCAACAGACAGCGCTCCGTCTTGTTGAGCTAACCTGCTCTTTGTTAGGCTGCCAGACCGCAAGTATCATTACTGTAGACCACGATACGCTCACATTCCAACCAATCGTTATGATAGGGATTCCAGCGGAGATAGAGCAACAAGTGCAGGCTCAGATAGCCCGGACAAATCTACGTGATTATTTTCGTCCAGAAGATATTCAGAAGCTCTATCGCGGCGAGTCGATTCTATCTGATCTCAGCCAATCTCGTACAGAGAAAGCTCCTGGCTACGGCCTTCGCTCTCTCTTAGGTGCTCCCATGCTCGTTGGTGAGAGACTTGTCGGTTTTATTTCTCTTGACTATGATACAACTGAGCATCGCTATCCACTCGAGGAGGAGCGGAGCCTCATTACGGCCATTGGCAAACTTGCAGCAGTGATCATCGAGCGAGAAAGATTAACACGGGAACGCACAGAAGCTCAAGCAGCAGAATTGGCGGCACGCGAGGCCAACGTGTTAAAAGATGAGTTTATTGGCATTGCTGGCCACGAACTGCGCACCCCACTTACGACCATTAAGGTCAGTGTGCAGCTCGCAAAACGTCAACTAGAACGTGTTCTTCAGCGAGATGATGCAGTCCCACCAGACTTGCTCAAAATCCTTACCAGTGTGGCAAGCTTCCTGGGTCGTACTGAGCGACAGGTGGGGGTGCAGGGCCGTCTCGTCAATGACCTTCTGGATGTCTCACGCATCGAGGCTGGCCGGCTAGAGCTGCATCCCGAACTGCATGATCTGGCTACTATCGTCCATGAAGTGGTGGAAGATCAGCAATTTCTGACTCCCGAACGCACGATTACGTTCACGAAACTATCACATGAGGAGCTATTAGTCACTGTCGATGCAGATCGTGTGCGCCAGGTAGTAAGCAACTATCTCTCGAATGCACTCAAATATTCTGAAGCGAGCAGGCCAGTCATTGTGGTTGTTGAACAAGTAGGCTCACGAGCACGTATGAGTGTCAGCGATCAGGGACCCGGGCTCTCTAACACCGAACAACTGCGCATCTGGGATCGCTTTTATCGCTCGCCTGATGTTGAGGTCAAGAGTGGATCTGGCGTGGGTCTGGGCCTGGGACTTCATATTAGCCGCACAATTATCGAACGTCAGGGAGGGAGTGTTGGCGTTCAGAGCCAGCCTGGCGCAGGCTCAACGTTCTGGTTTACCTTTCCACTGGCGGAACAGGAATAGTGGATCACTGCAAGCATTCTTTCTCATCTTTATTGTACCACCTTCTGTCTACCAGCACACTGCCTTTTTGGACGATTTTTTTTGAGGCTCCCTCCTCTATACTCAGGCGTAAGCGACTCTGCTCTGGCGCACCCGCAGCGATAGCTCTCCTTTGAGCCCGGATATCTCTCGTATTTACACTAAAAAAGCATCGGCTGTGGCAGATGTGCTCCAGACTCTTGTCGTGTGTGAAAGGATTCAACTGGATAGGAAAGAGAAAGAGATGGTATGACAGCAAACGAGCACGCTGTTCTGTTCCCAGGACGCTTCTCCTTGAGACGTTACACATATTTTAGACATACTGACATACGAACATACTGCCAATGCCAGGGCTGCTTCAGCTCCAGCTCGACTCTTTGGAATGAGTAACGAAGGAAGGTCTGTAATGATTGACGTAATTATTGTCGGTGGTGGACCGACCGGGTTAATGCTGGCCTGCGAGCTACGGCTGGCCGGAGTGCAAACGCTTGTGCTCGAGAAGTTGACGGAGCCAAGCCTGCAGTCCCGAGCCCTCGGCCTGCATGTACGCAGCGTCGAGGTAATGGACCAGCGTGGCCTGCTCGAACGGTTCCTCGCGGTCAGCGAGCGGTTCAAGATAGGTTTCTTTGCGGGCATCATGAAGCCATGGCCGGACCAGTTGGATACCGCACACCCATTCGGCCTTGCCATTCCACAAGCCGTCACTGAACGCTTGCTGAATGAGCGTGCGGTCGAACTTGGTACAGAGATCCGGCGGGGCTGCGAGCTGGTCGGGCTAAGCCAGGACGACTATGGAGTGACCGCTGAGCTGGCTGATGGCACACAACTACGTTCGCGCTACCTCGTTGGCTGCGACGGTGGCCGTAGTCTGGTACGCAGGCTACTCGGCGTTGGCTTCCCCGGTGAACCCACCAGGGTCGAGACGCTATTGGGGGCAATGGAGCTCACCGAGGACCCTGAAATAGTGGCGGCCAAAGTAGCCGAAGTCCGCAAGACCCAACTACGGTTTGGCCTGGGCCACATTGGGGACGGGGTCTATCGCGTCGTCGTTCCAGCCGAAGAGGTGGCCGAGGACCGTACAACTGCACCAACCCTCGAAGAGTTTAAGCAACAGTTAAAAGTATACGCTGGCACCGACTTTGGTGTACACTCACCACGCTGGCTATCGCGCTTCGGTGATGCTAGCCGACAGGTCGATCGCTATCGGGTCGGACGGGTATTGCTGGCCGGAGATGCGGCACATATCCACCCGCCGGTTGGTGGGCAGGGGCTCAACCTCGGCATCCAGGACGCGTTCAACCTCGGATGGAAACTGGCCGCAGAGGTCAACGGCTGGGCACCGGATGGGCTGCTAGACAGCTACCACGACGAACGCCTCCCGGTAGGAGCTCGGGTATTAGCCAACACTCGGGCTCAAGGTGTGCTGCTGGAAGACAATCCAGGCGCAAAGGCATTGCGGGCATTGTTCTCAGAACTATTGGAATTTGAGGATGTGAATCGATATCTGACCGAGATGATCACCGCCATCGAGGTCCGCTACAATCTTGGCGAGGGCCACAAACTGCTTGGCCGGCGACTGCGGGATATAGAGCTAAAGCGAGGTCGCCTCTACGAACTGATGCATAGCGGCCACGGGCTGCTGCTCGATCAGACTGGCCAGCTTTCGGTGGCCGGTTGGACAGGACGAGTCGATCATATCGTCGATGAAAGCCCGGAACTGGATGTACCAGCAGTGCTATTGCGGCCAGATGGCCACGTGGTATGGGTTGGCAAAGATCAGCAGGATCTCCTTGCCCATCTACCCAGGTGGTTCGGCACTGCCGTCAGCTAAGCACACAATTGTCACTGCCCATGAAGATCTGCCTCCAACGCAGCTTGATCAACAGTAACCCATGTGTGCTGTTGATCAAGGTAACCCCCGAGTATTTCCCTTTTAAAATCACAACAGGATTGGAGACCTGGTTTTATGCTTGCTTGCTGTTCAAAAAGGGAGTCATGATTGGTAGAAGGAAGTTCGTCTGATCGATAATATTATAGTGAGTGGCACCTGGCACAATGGCAAGTTGCGAAGCAATCAGGCCTTCTCCAGTCCAGCCCGCATCCTTCAGACCGCCTCCAAGAAGGGCAAAAAACTCTGCCGCATGCGAAGGAGGAAGAGCGTCAGAATCGCCTACAATAATTAAGACAGGATTTTTCAAAGCAGCCACCTGCTCCGTCCAATCATAATCCTGAATCATGCCCTCTCGCATGCTGACAATAAAGCGAGAAAAATCTTCTGGCCTGGGTGCTACAGCCACATAGGCATCATAAAGAGGCGTACCCGTCATATATTCAGGAGAGATAGCTCCCATGCCAACCTGGATATCGGGATACCAACCAGTCCGTTTAAAAGGCGTAGAGAGGACCACAAGTTTGTCTACCCGTTCTGGATGGCGAATAACGGTCTGAAGAGCCACGGCTCCACCAAGAGAGTAGCCAAAGATATCGGCTTTTTCAAAGCCCAGGTACTGAATAAGGCCAGCGATATCATCGCCTATCTGTCCTAGATCGAATGGGCGATCGGTCAGGGCTGTGCGCCCATGCCCATACAGGTCGACGCCAATCACCTGACGATCCTGGGCAAGTGTAGGCGCAAGTCCTGCAAGCATCGCAAAATTTCCCAGTCCTCCATGAAGCATCACCAGGGGCTTACCAGTACCATGGATCTCGTAATAAAGATTAATTCCATTGATAGAAGCGTATTGTCCGGAAGATGTATCTGTATTAGTAGTCATCTCTTCTCCATGTGTAAATATTTCTGCCCTTGGGTACAGGCAGGAAACAGCTACTGCCCGAAGGCAGAGTATGTTTGAATAGACCACACTGGTTATCTAACTTCTTTTGGCAGTACTTTGACGAAGCCTGTACATTCTGTGAGCAACATGTTGACCCACTGGTGAATGTTCTCTCCACAAGCATCTTTCCCAATCATTGCCCAACTATTACCTATTCTTTTAAGGGCATCAAAAAGCGGAAGAAAACAGGAGAGCTCGCCTCATTGTGAACCCACACTCTGCCAGACCCTTTCATGGCTTTCTTTCCACTTGAGATATGAAGGAGTGAACAGAGTGGAGTGGGAACACAGGAAAGAGACAAGCTACTTTCCCTACTTTACGGTGTTTTATATTTTAAATTGCGCAATACATGACAATACAAGTAGGGAAGGTCGCTTGTCTCCTTCCGCCATCGTGAAGCTCTACCATGTGAGCCCCTCCATAGCCTTGTTTCCCATGCCCCATTGAGCCATGGAGGGGTGACCAGAGTGGAGCAGGAACAGAGGAAAGAGACAAGCTACTTTCCCTACTTTACAGTGCGTGAGTTGTTTTTACGTGTTTGGGATGAGAAAAGCAGTAGAGAAGGTCGCTTGCCTCCTTCCTCAATTTCCCGTCCCACCATGCCAGCACCCCCATAACCTCCTTTCCCCATTGGGCCATGGAGGAGCTCACACAGTGGAAGGGGAACACAGGAAAGAGACAAGCGACTTTCCCTACTTTACAGTGCGTGAGTTTTTTTTACGTGTTTGGGATGAGAAAAGCAGTAGGGAAGGTCGCTTGTCTCCTTCCACAATTTCCCGTCCCACCATGCCAGCACCCCCATAACCTCCTTTCCCATTGAGCCATGGAGGGGCTCACACAGCGGAAGAGGAACACAGGAAAGAGACAAGCGACTTTCCCTACTTAAAAGTGTTTTTATATTTATAAAGGTACGTGATATAACAAGACAAGTAGGGCGTCTCCTTCTACATCTCGAAGCTCCACCATGCCAGCACCCCCATAACCTCCTTTCCCATTGAGCCATGGAGGAGCTCACACAGCGGAAGGGGAACATAGGAAAGAGACAAGCTACTTTCCCTACTTTACATCTTTTTATGTACAAAACAGCTTATAAAATAACAATACGAGTAGGAAAGGTTGCTTGCCTCCTTCCTAATCATGCCCCTCCACCATGTGAGCCCCTCCATCGTCTCTGTTCCACTTAAGCCCTGCAGGGCTCACAGAGTAGCATGGGAACAGAGAAAAGAGGTGATGCAAAAATATGAAGCGCACTTGAAAATAGAGCGCAGGTAGCAAAATCTGAGCCAAAATGGCATACTAATGAATAGTTATCTTTTTATCAATCTGATGAGAACAAAAAGAGCACAAAGAAGGTCATTTGGGATTGCCTGGGAGAGCAAGATAGAGCCAAAAAAGGTCAAGCGAGCACTTCAACGTCTCAATCAGTACACTGGGAGGAACGCTACAATGGATGATCAACAGAGTATTCTTTATCAAAAGCTCATACAGTCGATTCAGACCAGGCCTGGATCAACCCCTCCATCGTTGCGCAAAGCATTAACTGACCATGTGATCCAGACAGATCTTACCGAGAACTCACACTTTCCGCCAGAAGGCGAGATCTCACCTGATCTTCAGACCTATGTCACAAAGGTGCGGAAGCATGCCTATAAAGTAACGGATGAAGACGTCGAACAGCTTAAACAGGCAGGCTATAGTGAAGAGGCAATCTTTGAGATCACGCTAAGTACGGCATTGGGTGCAGGCACAAAATCTTTCTTACAAGGAATGGCAGCCATTGAAGGAGCGAGCAATGAGACTACACATTCTTAGCGAGATCTATCAAGATAGCCCCGTCTCCGATATTCGGCGCACATTAACATACCGAGCGGATATGTTTGGTGACCCCTTCTCAAACTGCCTGCAACAGGCGCTCCGCGGGCCTTCAGACTGGCGTATTGGAGAGCGAGAGCTGTTTGCTTCATTCACAGCCTCGCTGCTCCAATGTACCTATTGAACAGGAGCTCATGCCGCAGTTGCGGCTCAAGATATCAGTGAGCATCTCGTCCAGGCAGTACTCAATGATTGGCATACCGCCCCCATCACTGAGCAACTTCGCTCTGTGCTTGGGCTACTCGAGAAGGTTACACTCGGCCCTGACCACGTCACATCTGCCGACGTACAACCTGTGCTTGCCACAGGCGTGAGCAGACAGGCAATAGAAGAGGCGCTCTTCATTTGCACCTGCTTCAACATTATTGCGCGGCTCGCAGACGCCTTCGATGTCGCTATTCCAAGCGCCGCAGAGTTCACTCAGACAGGAATACGCCTGATCGAACATGGATATGTGTAGAGAGAAGAGGCCATGCAGAAGACTATTTCTTCAACAGAGCAATTTTTTGTCGATAGAGAGCCATCTTCTGATTCACTTCTGTTTGCAGATCTACTACATCAGGTTGAGGAATCCCTACCAGCAATGGAGAGACCGGTCCATTTGCAGGATAATCATTTAATAACTTCTGCCAGTAGCTCGCCCGTTCCCAATAATAAAGCACTTTCGTATTGGGTTGGCCAGGGCGAGCATGCCCGCGATCTTCTTCGCTCCCATCAATAGAATCAATAGAGAGCAGAAAACTGAGCACCATCTTCTGGGCAATCTCTGGTAAATGGAAATTCGTCATCGTTTTGAGCGCCCAGGCCTCAATATTTTGTGGAGGATTCAGCATCACGGCATCCAGGGTCAGTTCAACAAGATGTTGCATCGAACTGCGCACTTCACTCATGCCTTGCATCGAAGTACTGGCCTCCTTCTGAAAGGTATGAAACTGATTCTGAAAATCCACCAGGGTTAATTCAACTTTTTGAGCTTGCTCACTCAATACCTGATCAAATCGCTGGTTCAGATCATCTTTCCAGGTATTAAACAGAGAGTTCACCAGACTATTGACACGTTCATCCAGCAGTGTCCACCAACCAGCAACCGCCAGGGTACCAAAGATTGCCAGCACCGCCGCAGAAACGCCGAGGATCGTTCCGGCTAATCCAGCAATTGACCAGGAATCCGCAGTACAATTAGCGTTATTGGCACTACACGCTGGAATAAAGATCAATTTAATGATAATTACTACTGTGAGGGCGCTAAGAATCACGATCGAAAAGTAATAGGCGGCCAGAGCAATGCGCGTCTTCATGACAGGTCTCTCCCTTTTTCGTAGCTTGCTTACATGAACGGTGCACAAAAGGCACTACGAGAGACACAATGCAACACCTCTGTTTCCTACGACAGGTCTGCCCAACGAAAAAATCCAACAATTCCCTTTACAAACGATCCAGGCTAAAAAAACCATAGTGAACCATTCTACTTCACATACAATCTAACTTATCTCATCTCTCCCTGGCATTTCAAACCTTACACGTATTGCTATCTCATATAGGACATGTTAAGCTTATAACAAGATGTGCTATCTATACAAATAGACCCATCATCTTCATCGTTTTACCGAGACTTGTAGAAGCTTCTCTCTAGTTCAAGCATAACTTGCAATGCAGCAAAGTCCAACCCCTTCGAATACCTTTTCAGAGACATCGTGAGGACACCTGTAGAGCAATCTTTACGGAAGAGGAGATCTCTATATAATGCAAAGAGGGCCTATCTGGTCTCAAAAGATCAAACGAGAGCGGCTCCGCCACAATTGGTCTCAGAGTGATTTTGCACGCAGACTTGATACCAATACGAAAACGGTCGGTCGATGGGAACGCGGCCAGGCCTATCCCACCCCCTATTATCGTTTGAAGATCTGCACGCTGTTCAATATGACCGGCGATCAATTAGGATTTGTTGAGGATGATCCTGTCCTTACTGAGGTTTCTGGCACGTTAACAGAACAATTCGAAAACACATATTGGGATGAAAAGGTCGCATTAGAACAGCTCTATGGTCGCACTACTGAGTCTGCTCAATTGGAGCAATGGCTCCTCGACCCTAAAACACGCATTATTGCTGTACTGGGAAAAGGGGGCATTGGAAAAACGTTGCTCTCAGCTACTATTGTAGAAAAAGTAGAGTCTCAATTTGAGTATGTATTCTGGCATTCTTTGCGCAATGCTCCACCTCTAAAAGAGGTGCTTCAAAAACTGGTTCGCTTGCTTACAAAAAATCAGATCACTGAGCTCCCCAATGATACGGATGCGCAGATTGCGCTCTTGCTCGAACAACTCAAAAAAGTTCGCTGTCTGTTTATCTTCGATAATATGGAGTCGATTCTTCAAGAGGAGAATGAAGAGGGGCAATGGCTCAAAGGGCAGGAGGGCTATGGGAAATTACTTCGACGGACGGCTGAAGTTCCCCACCAGAGCTGCCTGCTTCTTACCAGCCGTGAACGGCCCAGAGAGATTGAAAATCCGACGCAAAAAGAGATTCATCTGCTAAAACTTGAAGGGCTTGCAGAGGCTGATGCGAAAGCAATCCTGAATATTCTCAATATTTCAGGGACGGCCAGCGAAGAGGCAGAACTTATTCATCTCTATACGGGAAATCCCTTTGCCATCAAGCTCGTTTCTGGCACGATCCAGGGGCTCTTTAATGGCAGCATTACGCGCTTTTTAAAAGAAGGGACGCTCGTCTTCGGCACTGTCAAAACACTGCTAGAATCTCAATTCTCCCGCCTCTCTGCTGCAGAACAAGAGATCCTGTACTGGTTGGCGATTGAACGGGAACCGGTGACGTTGGAGGTGCTCAAAAAAAATATTCCTCTGCGCACTAGCGCCGATATTATGAGAACGCTTGAATCACTGCTCAGGCATTTTATGATTGAAGTAAGCAATGAAAGCCTGGGCCTCCAGCCTGTGATTATGGAATATGTTACCAGCGTTATTATTCACTCGGCACTTCAAGAATTAGAGACAGAGAACCTCAACATTTTGTCGCAGTATGCCCTGATGAAAGTACAGGCCAAAAACTATATTCGCGAAAGTCAGACGCGCCTGCTGATTGATCCAATCGCTCAACGCTTGCTTGGTCAGTTGGAGAAGCAGGAGATCGCCGCCAGATTTCAACACCTTATTGAAACGATGCGCAATGCCAGACAGCGCAAAAATTATGCAGCCGGAAATCTTTTGAATATCCTCATTCATCTGGACTGTGATCTTCGGGGCTATGATTTCTCACGTCTCTATCTTCGTCAGGCCTATCTGATCGGGAAATTTCTGCCTGAGGTAAATTTTTCGTTCTCAACCTTTGAATCATCAGTCTTTACCGATACGTTTGGAAGCGTACTTTCGATCGCTTTTAATCCTTCTGGCAAGCTCATGGCAACGGGAGCAAACAATTGTGAGGTGAGGATCTGGAATGTGGCCGAGGGGGTCCCCATGCATATTTTGCAGGGACATGCTCACTGGATCTGGTCGGTCGCCATCAGCCCTGATGGAAAAACAGTTGTCAGTGGAAGCGAGGATCAATCTCTTCGTTTCTGGGATATGAATCAGGGGCGCTGCTATGCAACGTTAGAGGCTCACGTTGGCAGTATCTCATCGGTGGCCTTTAATCACAGCGGATCATTACTGGCCGTCGCTGGTGAGAACCCCATCATTCGTCTTCTGGATGTGCAGAACAGAAGCTTCTCTGCCTCATTTACAGGTCACACGGCCTGGATACGTGCGGCTACCTTCAGCCCCGATGGCACCCTGCTGGCCAGTTGTAGCGATGATCAGACCATTCGCATCTGGGACGTGAAGTCGGGAAGCTGCCAGGCAATCCTGAAAGAGCATTTTAAAGGAACAAAAACTGTTGCCTTTCACCCAAATGGAATCATGCTGGCCAGCGGCAGCGAGGATCAGACGATTCGTCTCTGGGATATTCAACAGAAGATCTGCCTGGCAGTCTTGTATGGGCATACGGGAATCGTTACGTCGATTGCCTTCAATACAGATGGATCACTGCTCGTCAGTGGGAGCGAAGACCAGACTGCTATCATCTGGGATACCAGACTGTACAGCCATCTCAATACATTGACAGGGTGCACAAATCCTATCCAGACAGTCATCTTTAGCCCCAATGGAGAGCATATTATCACTGGCAGTGAGGATCAGACGATTCGATGGTGGGATAGAAAGACCGGTCAATGCATCAATACTCTCCAGGGGTATACCAATGGGGCTTTATCCGTAGCATTTGACCGGCAGGGACAGCACCTGGCGAGTGGCAGTGAAGACAAAATCCTTCGTCTCTGGAAAACGCAGAAATTGCAGTATCCCTTTATGCTCAATGGGCATACCAATTGGATCTGGTCGGTCACGTTTAGTCCCGATGGGCAATTCATTGCAACCGGTAGTGAAGATCAGACCATTCGTTTGTGGGAGACGCAGACACATCATTGCCAGAGTATTCTCTATGGCCACACCGGACGGGTCGGCTCTGTCTGCTTTAGTCCTGATGGAAAATTGCTTGTCAGCGGCAGCAATGATCAGACGATTCGCATCTGGGATATTGCGACAACGAAATGTCTCTTTACCCTTACCGGCCACACCAATCGTATCGAGTCGATTGCGTTCAGTCCCGATGGGATGTATATTCTGAGCGGAAGTGAAGATAAAACCATGCGGCTCTGGCAAGCTGACAATGGAACATGTATCTCCACGTTTGCAGGGCATTCTGATCGTGTCCGCTCGGTAGCTTTTCATCCTACCAATAATTTGATCATAAGTGGTAGTTATGATCATGATTTACGCATCTGGGACAGATACACTCGTCAATGCCTTCAGGTTATCCAGGGCATACTGATAAAGTACGCTCGGTCTTGTATAGCCCTGATGGGACGCTGATTGCCAGTGGCAGCTATGATCGAACCGTTCGTATCTGGGATGCCACCTCTTATGCATGTATCTATACCTTATATGGACATGACGATTGGGTCAGGAGCGTAAGTTTTGATCACGATGGAAAGACCGTCGCCAGCGCAAGTCGTGATGGCACAGTTATCTGCTGGGAGGTCTCATCGGGTCGACAACTGCGGGCTTTGCGCAACGAAAGGCCCTATGAAGGCATGAAAATTCATGGAGTAATGGGAATAAGCCCTCTACAAGAAACAACCTTAAAATTGCTTGGGGCCGACCCTCACGCATAATGTGAATCAGCTATCTTTGTGGAGGATCATTGACGCGAAAGAGAAACACATCAGGTCGAGCATAGTGCCCCATGACGTCAAAGTCCAGATGGCCCTGATCGATCTGCTGGAGATCAAGCTCTGCATAGAGAAGTTGCTCCTGATCGTACAATGGGCCCGCCAGATATTCGCCAAATGGATTGACAATGGCGCTCCCTCCGCGACACATGATATCTGGCTGTTGCTCTAGCTCAGAGTAACAGGCCAGATCAGTTGGATAATCCTCCTTCCGTACAAATTGATTGGCCGCCAGTACAAAACAACGCCCCTCGCAGGCAATATGTTGAATCGTCGCTTGCCAGCTTGAACGCTGATCGGCAGTTGGAGCAACATAAAGATTGACGCCCTGACTATACATGGCCATCCTTGCCAGAGGCATATAGTTCTCCCAGCAGATCAGCCCGCCAAGACGCCCATAAGGGGTGGAGGTGGTAAAAAGCGTACTTCCATCTCCCTCGCCCCAGATCAGACGTTCAATAGCGGTTGGCTTGAGCTTGCGATGCTTTCCTAACAAGGTGCCATCAGGTCCATAATACAGAAGCGTGCAGTACAGCGTTCCACTCTCACTCGCCTGCTCGGTAACACCCATGACGACATAGGAGTTAGCCTCCTGAATTGCTGAGGCCAGAGGTTCCAGAGCGTCACTGGGCACAGCTACTGAACTTCGCCAGTAGCGTACCCAATCTTGCTTGCCTTTTGCTCCTCGACTACCAATGGCTGAATCAAACCGCAAACCACGGGGATAACCAGATAGAAAGGCCTCTGGAAAGACGATGATCTGCGCACCGTTCTTACCGGCCTCTTTAATCCAGGCGCAGGCTTTGGAGAGACAGGCCTCTCGATCCATAAAGACTGACCCGACCTGGGCAACGGCGACAGTGACCGTATCTGAACAGCGCATGGCCATCTCTCCTTCTGTTGGCTAATATTGCGTGACGAACACTGTTTTTTCCTTCAGGCGTGCCGGTGAACAGAATTGCAGAAGCTTTTCAACCTCCTCCAGGGTCTCAGCCGAGGCGATCACGCGACCAACTGCCCCGCCATGACGCGTAAGATCAGATTTCAAACGTGCTGAGTAGCTCGTTGGATCAGGGGTAGTCGTGGTAAAACGCTGAACCTCGACACAATATCCCTGAGCCGCAAGCTGCTCTGCCTTTTCTAGCTCAGTAGCTGAGATGGCTGTGAACTGACCAATATAAGGGCTCTCACTCAGTTGAGAGGGTTGGAGGGCGGGCTTGCCAAGGTGCGCCTCAAAGGCTTCTCTGGCCCAATCATAGCCGCTCACCCGTTGTACCAGGCGGGTTAAGCCAAAACCAGACAGACGAAAACCCATTTCGAGATAGGCATACCCCTCGCCAGACTTGACCATATCGATATGAAATGGACCCGTATAATAGCCGAACACATCCACGCATGTCTGCGCAAATTGCTTGACGACCGGCTCTACTCTATCGCCTCGTGTTGCAAGATGACCAACCTCGCGAAAAATATGGAGCGAGCCTATGGTGCTATCTTCCTCCAGAAGCACAAATTTCTTACAAAATGTGAGAACAGTCGCTTTCCCATGATGGACCAGACCCTGGACCGAATATTCTGTCCCTGAAACATACTCTTCAAGCGACAACCCCTCAAACTGGCCTCCATCATAATTGGTAATACTCTGAAGACGCTCCAGGGCCAGTTTCACCTCATCGGGCGTATGGACAAGAAAAACGCCCAATCCTCCCCCTCCATCCACTGGCTTAACCACTAATGGATAGGTAAAATCTCTTGTCTGAGCTGGTACAATCTGGACATCGCTCTGTACAACATAACGTGGCTGTAATATAGCGTCAGCAGAGGCGTATGAAGCCGTCGCATGAGCAAGGGCATCACGCTGCTGGGCCTTATTAGGCGGAACAAAGACATGCGCATTATCATAAGGGGGTATCTTTAATAGATTGGCAACCTTATACGCACTATAGATATAGCGCTCAAATCCAGCCAGAATAAGTGCAGGTACTTCCGATAATTGGGCAAGCGCTTTCGCTACCGCTTGTGGATCAGACGGCTCATCAACCGCTAGCGTATAATCAAATTCTAGCCTTCCTAATGTTTGACGTAATAGAATATAGTCAGAAGTCTCAACAAGTACAGCCTCCATACCCCGTCCACGAGCAACATGTAAATAGGGATCGGTTCCATCCCGTGTAGCACCAATCTGAACAAAAAGAGCCATAAAAAACCTCCTTGAATACCAGCATAGCAGAACTATCGTCCTGTAATTACGTCTGTGACAGAGGGCCCCCCTGGAAAATGGGTGGTCTGAATCTCTGCCTTATGTGGATCATCCGCCAAAATAATGGCGATGGGATCTTCTGAATGCAGGGTATGCTTTACTGATACATTTTTCCCATATAACACGCGGAGCTGCTCCAGTTCTAAATGAGAGAGTTGCTGAAGCCTTACGACCAGGCTGGACTGCCTGACAGTAGGGCACGTAGTATCGCGCAATAACAGATGAATATCTTCAAGCAATGGATACAATTCTGGTTGCTCGTGCTCTAGATAGCGCGCTAAATTCTTTCCTCTTTGCACAAATGGCGAATATATCATACAGACCAGTTGCTCTTCTGAGAGATCAAATACGTCCAGCGCATACTGATCCATCTTCTTCTTCATGACTTCGATGGCGGCGGGAGACGAATATCGCGCCTGTGCTTGCTGAATAAGTGCCGGGGGGAAATCTTTCTGCTCCATTAATCGAATGACGAAGTGAAGATATTCAGCAATTCCTTCTTCATAGGTACGACCATAGACATGAGCGATTTTCAGGCCACGTAAATGAGCCATCAAAGCAGGATTTCCACAATCGGATTCGGTGAAATTAAAGGCATCTTCTGTAAACTGAAAGGCGAGGAAATCAGTGAGAATCTTCCAGTGATCATCTACTTTGTAGGCAGTATCACGATATACTGAGAAGAAGAAGGGCTCACGTACAAATTTTAGGGGAGCTCGTCGGGGCAGTGGCTCTTTATGCTGCTCGTCCACATAGAGGTGTGTATAATACTTTTGCTCGATATCTTCGACTGTGTTGAGAAACGAACGAAAGCTGCCATCTTCTGGAGGATGGGCTAGCTTTAATTTTAACGCGATCTGTCGAATCCACAGTGTATAGGCATGGAGCTCTTGTTTTGAATCACCAGTAATCATGACATCAATGCCAGCTTTATAACCAAGCATTACTCTAAAGGAATGGACCATACTGAGATTACAGGCATTACAGAATGTAGGACGAGCCTCGCCCTCACAACGATGACCTGTCATCAAAATATCGAGCCGATTACGAACTTTGATACTCAGAGGAAGCGGAAGGTCAAGATCAAAAGGGCGCACCTCGTCACCATCAATGAGAAAGAGCTCAACATCCGGATCATGATAAAGACCCAGAGCACTATAGGCTCGATCAATATTTTCTAAGACCGAGTGAGGCATGCCAGAATGACGATTTGTCGCAATACGTAAACGAAACGTTTCGCGTTCCTCCTGCCATAAGATCAACTGCATCAACCGAACAAAACAGACAATATAAGAACTATCTTTTCCACCACCATACGCCACAAACACAGTATTATCAGAGAGCAATGGCTGGGGAAGCATCTTTTTTAAGCGCGTGGTACAACGAATCGCATCCTGCACAATATGAGAGCCAACGTGTTCGAGCAAGTCCGCATAGATTGCCTCTCGTTTCTCCACTTGATCACCACAAAATAGGTCCTGTTGTATCCCCATCTCACGTACCCTCCCTCTCTTTTTTATCAAAGATAGAGTCTATAAAAGATAGAGCGTCCTATAATCCTGGCCTCTACGCTCAAGTAGTAGATACAACATAGTACCTTTGCCACATTGTTACTCATCAGTGGTCATCCCAACCGTTCCATCCTGGAATAGTAGTACTTTATTATAGTATACACATCTCTTTAAATTTTTTCCATGAAATATTGTACCATTTTATCTTTTACCCGTTTGCTAACACAAAAATCTTAATACAATCCGAATTCACAGCAAGAAATGAGCATTGCCATTACAGCGGATCAAGCGCGTAGAGCAATTTTTGGAAGCAGAACCATTCTCCCCTATAAGGATACTCGTATAAAAAGAAATTAGACACCTTTTCTTACGTACATTTGCAGGACAAAAAAGGGACACGTAGAACAGAATCTGCACTATTCGCGGCTTATACGTAAAACACGCGTTCCAGACGCCTCAAAAAAAAGGCCGGCCCACTATCCTGGACCGGCCATCAATGATGAAAAGTTGCTACCTATCTTACAGTGGTCATCATAACACAGACCGCTGTGAGCTCTCTTCTCTCCCTGTACTAATCTCTGCTGAAAACGGAGTCTTCGTGCCGGGTGGTGAGCTCCCGTTCATAAAGGTCTCCTTAGAGGTAAAGATTATATGCGTAAAACTCGGTCTCGCGTTGCCAACCAGCCGACTCATAGACAGATTGCGCTCTTGTATTGGTTACTGCTGTATTTAATGTCAGACCTTTAGCCTGCGTCTCCAGCGCAAATTCCCTGGCTCGCTCCAACAAAGCTCTCCCAATGCCAGAACGCCGGGCATCAGCGGCTACAAATAGATCATTTAAGATCCACAACTGCCGCATCGAAACAGAACTATAAGAAGGATACAACTGCGTAAAGCCAAGTCCTTTCTGATCCTCACCCAATGCCAGAAAAACTACCGAGCTCTTACGCTTAAAATGATCGGCCAAAAAGCGCTCGGCACCCGCCAGATCTGACGCCTGCCCATAAAACTGACGATAGCCATCAAATAACGGTACCAGTACTGAAATATGCTCAAGACTCGCTTGTACAATCTTATACGTAGAGCTACTCATGTGTGTATCCTTTCCCATTTCACAAACAGCTATTCGTGTCGAATACGCTCCTCACCATTGTCCCCTGTCAATGGTCTTCTCACAAGAGCCAATTTCACATCGTACATCCAGACCATTTACGCACACACTGAACACTCTACAATAGCTGGTTTTCAATGCCAGCTATCTACATTCACTACTAACTATCTCACCAGCTATCTACAAATGAACATCCACGGATTCTTTGATACTATTCTGCCCCTGATTATCTTGCTCATACTTGATAATAGCAATAAATGTGACCATATCCCATGAATTGTGGATACCTACAAACAATAGCAAAAGCGTAACTGCAGCAATGATAAATAGCGCTACCACAGGAGTGTAGAGAAACACAATTGCCGCAATAAAAAGTGCAGTATAAGCGAGAAATGGCAGAATAATATGGCACATCCAGTCTTCTAGCACTGGTTTATAGTGGCTCGATCGAACAGTTAATCGCATCACATTTGCAATATAGAGCACTCCACCAGTACCAATACATCCGATGATAAGACTCACAGGCCAGAGTTCCTGCCATGGAGCACAGAGAAGAGCAGCAATAAAAAGCGTGACACTAAAATGCACCACTGTTGGCGTCCCATATGCTGCAATTGAGCTCCCTGACCTTCTCTGCGTAACATTGGCAATTAATGTAATGACAACAAACATTAATCCTGTCAAAGCAGCCGCTGCTGAACCAATAATCACATAAAAATTTTGCCAGGCTGTAAGGATGATATGCATACTATATACCTCTTTACTACAAAAGTGCACCAGATAAAATTCTCATTCGCCTCTCTGCTGAATAGATATGAGGGCCTTCAACCAGAACTCTTCTTCATAGTATCACATCCGTTCCTGAAGGCCACTGGATCAAAACCTCAGGGACGGATGGCGTGTACATGGTGTGTAGTATTCTGTAACATGCATTGGGAAGGGAATCTGCCTGGATATTGGTTCGCCTGAACCCATTGCCTATACGGTCGTCAGATCGAGCAGGGTGCCTGGCTGATAGATGTTAGTTCGAGAGGAAACGACGATGGCTTTGTTGAGCTGGGGGGAGTAGATGGCGAGCCAGGGTAGCCGTTGATCACGATAATGCCGGACAATGGCGGTAATGAGCCAGTATGGGATACGGCCACTGATGATGAGTCCCTGAGTGGCATCAACCGGCGGTAACGGAAAAGGGTCCGGCTGGAAATATTCCAGGCGCGTCGGGATCTGGATGGAGAGGATGGTTGCTGTAGCTGTGCTCTGTAGCTCCATCCTGGTATCGGGATGCTGTTCTAAGCTCGTCTCGACAGCCAGGGGCCGCACCCAGCCAAAGGGTAGCTTGGGATCAAACTGGGACAACGCCTGCTGACCCGCCGCAGCCGCCGCAGCATAGACCCACGTGGGAGCCACACCATAAAGCGCGAATGCTGCGCCAGCTGGTATATGAGCCAGCAAACATGGCAGCATCTCTGGTTTCCACTCCATTTCAGGCGCAATAAATGTTTTAAGGTTGATCACCTCACCGAGTTCAGGCTGGAAATAGGCATCATCTAATTCTTCTGCTGTGTCTAATTCCTTCGGTGTATAGGAACGGAACAGTTGAGCAACCAGATCTACCAGATGCTCAAATGTTTGACCATGCTGCCGTGTCAGTTCATGGCGTTCCAGCCTGTTGATCGTCCCCTCCAGTATCGGGGTAAGACTGGTAAGCTGTGTCTCTCTTTGTTGAATCGAGACAAGCTGAGCCAGTGGGACGACGCTGTTCTCCTGAATAAAGCGTTGCCACATGATCGTATCTTCCGGCTTATCAGCTCGCAGAAGAAGAATTGCATGCGTGGCCAGACGGAATAGCTCGAGCTGCTTCCCACGCGGACGACCTCCCATATCGATTAAGAAAGGCAGGCAGCGATGCTCAATATCCTGTGAGATCCGGTCGATAAAGCTGGCCGGCCACTCTGTCTTGACGCTCAGCCGAATCTGGCTGACTATCTCGGCGGGTGCCTCTTGCGACCAGTTGCCCTCACCATCGAGGCAGGCACGAATCGCATGATGAGGGATCTGACGCTCACGAAGCGCATGTGTTAAACTGTAGAACAGGACCGATTTACCCGCATGGGGAGGTCCACCGATCACAACGGCAGGTAAGAGATTCATCTGTATGATCACTCCTTTTACATCATGACTGTATACGGAAAGGGAGGCAATGCTTCGTGTCAAAGCGTCCGCATATTCTTCTGGCAACACTGGGTGGGCAGCCCCAGATAGTCACGTTCACCCTCGATCTTCTACTCAAGGATTTCCCCATCAGTCACGTCATCGTTATGCATCCTGGTGCAAATAGCGAGAAGATGCAACGCTCTCTACGCCAATTGCAGGCCGAGTTTGTTGGCGATATCTATCAGGCAACAGGGCAGACGATCCACTATCGTCCGCACGTTATCAAGATGGACGATGAGCCCATTGGCGATATCATCGATGATGAGCATGCCGATGCCACACTAGAGACTATCCATCAACTGATCGCCGATCTGAAACGGCAACGGTATCATATCCATATCTCGATCACTGGTGGTCGCCGTATGATGGGAATGCTGGCCGCCTGTGTTGCTGCCATCAACTTCGATCGCCATGATCATATCTGGCATATTTATACGCCCGACGAGACTGTCGCTCAGGTCAAAGATGGCGCTCGTATGCATGTCTCACCAGAAGCTGGTGTCAGGCTGATTCGTGGGCCTTTTATCGCCCTTGGTGCCTATATCGCTCCTGGTCAAACATCCTTTAAGACTGCAGAGCAGGAACAGCAGGAGCAGATCGACCAGCAGGAGCGAAGGCGCTGCCAGAGCGTCGTCGACCTGATTACACCAGGGCAACTGAAAGTCCTCAAAGCCTTCGCCCGTGGCCTCCGCACATCACAGATAGCCAGACAACTTTCTATCAGCGAAGCAACCGTACACAGCCATAAACATACGTTGTTCCAGCACTGTCGCACCATCTGGGATCTTCCAGCCAGCGATTCCATCGATTACCACTTTTTTTATCAAAAATTTGGCACCTATTTTGAGGACAACTATAAAAGCTAACGACCGTCTGGCAATTATGCCGACCAGACAGATCTGTATAGTGTTGATGCTACTGATCAGACGAATAAACCATGGTAAAACGAGCAACAAGATCAAAAAAAGAGGACCGGCTGGTATGAGATGATCGCTTCCCCGTCCTATTGCTCGCTGACAATACAATAAGAACTAGTGACGTTTGAGCCGCGCTCGCTCACGAATGCTCTGTAGATTAAGAATCTCAGCGACCTCAAACGTCGTCACTGCCCCCTCCTTTGGCCGCATACGGATCAAAGCCGGGAAGTGGCCAATACGTCCATGCAGCATCGCCAGCAGGACAAAGGCCGCCGGTGCATAGCCTGGTGGATTGATCAGCAATGGGATCGTCTGCCACTCCTCGGGGCTCATCTGGACCGCATCCAGAATGGCCGCTATCTGAAGTTCCAGTGCCTCTCGCTGGTCAATCTGCACCGGGATGCTTTTTACATCTATATCCGAGATACCCGTCAACTGCTGTATCTGTACCTTCTGCGACTCAGTCAAAGGGTGAGAAAAATTTAATACATACACCATTATTACATCCTCGAAAAATCTGGTTCAATGGCCTTCACCAAAAATGCTGGAGACGTTGAGATCCTATTCGGATCTTCCAACTCCATCCTGAGAGATCAGGGCTCTTTACTTACTCCTTAAAACTTTGGGCAACCTTAGCAGTTAAGATCGCCGCATCTCCATCGGTAAGTGATGTAGCGCCACGTTTATACTCTAACAAAGGGATGATAATAATGCGCGATACCTCTCGAACAATTTTCTGGGATCCTTCTGAATCATTATTGTTGATGGCAAAAAATTGTTTCGTATAGGTCCCAAGAGGACGAACAGCTGTCCCGAGTTGGTGTATACCTTCCAATTTCCCAGCTTTTTTATCGATTTTGGCTTCGAGAATCCCTAACTGATTCTGATAACGAATCACCACATCAATCTCTATATTATCGTAAAATTTCACACCACACATGACTTCATAGTCGGGATCGCGATAGAGCACATCAGCAATCGCACGTTCAAAGAGGCCCCCTTCTTCTGGACTTGGACCATTTTCTTTCCACACGACCCCCTCTTTACCAAGAGTAAGATTAAGCATTTCTCGTAAGTTAAGATATGATGGCAGGGTCTCTCTTTCTTTTTGTCTGAGTCGATTCATATTCCATTCGTAGGAGTAAATGACGCTTTGTATACCTTCGCTTTGCAAGTAACAGATTGGTGCCTGATAATGAGAGGCTAACTGCTGAGCACCCAGGATCATAGCTTTTGTGCCGCCAGTCAGGTTAAAAAGCAACGTTGTTTTGCCTGTCTGGTCCTTCCATCGCTCCTGGTATGTTTGTAGGGCCTGTTCTATTTGTTCGGTAATAATTGCAATATTAAAGGCATCGGTCTCGACACCCATAACATTCGTTTCGGACTGCAAAAAGTGCTGTAGACGCTCAAAATGAGATCTGGTTCTTTTAGAATAGACAAGCAGGACATAGTCTGGATGATAGTGACGAACAGGTAATACATTTGGTAGATACTGTTCGCCAACAAGTTGAACGATAAACGTCATAGATCATAGCTCCTTTTCCTCTTTTAACTACCTACTTTACAATAGAGCTCTCTTAGAAGCTGTGAAGATTCCTTTATTTGAGCTCATTTTGAGCATTTGCTTGAACTCTTCACCGGCTTCATGGGAGCTCTATCTGCTTTATGTGGCTCTATTTTTTCTTTTTGTTCTTGTTCTTTTTGTTCAGGTTCGTTTTACACACAACGATGGTGACACCATCGCGCTCCTCAGTACGCTCGCAGAGGCAAGATCGGGTATCTTTAACTTTCCAGTCTAAGGCCTCCGGTGAGTCCGTTCCAACAACAAGCAAGAGTTGTGTGATGGGAAAATCTCGATAGCTAAGATACTGGGTGGCATCTGGATAGAGTGCCTTCAAATCCGCCGTCGGGGCAAGGACTACGCCTTGATATACAATTCCTTTTAAGAAGGTGGGCGTAGGTATGAGATGAGTGACTGCCGGGCTGGCAACCACACTATCTTCGATGGTCTCGAACCGCTGAAAGAGGCCATAGCCAGCGCTGGTCTTGCCGCCCACTCCATATTTTGTCAGAGCCGTTTGGAGCCAGGCGGCAACCTTTTCTGCATCTTCAACATGCCTGCTATCCTGGGGATCTCGAGGTGCCACGGCAAAGGCAAATTTCATGGTGTCTACGGTCAGAAAGGCAATTGGAATAGGATTCTGGTCGTTGCCGGGTGGAGTTCCTCGATCGTTCTTCAAGGTTTTATAATAGTCTGGATAGTGTGGGTTCATGATATCCACGGCAAAAGCACAGGTTCCGTCGTAAGGGATGGCATCATAAAAGGTGACCGTACCAGCTGAATTCTGGGTACCAAAAATGCGTTTCACCTCTTCATGATCCTCATCTGAAGAAGAGGAGGGTACCTTGCGCTCGTTCTTCGCGATAAAAAATTGCTCTTCTTCCCCGGCAACATACGCACGTGTGAGACCTTTGAGGGCGCTACCTGGAATGAAGGGGATGCCATAGTGATGGTGCAGCGTGAGATCCGTTTCTAAGGCGTTCCCACCACCCAGGCCAATAACCATACGCCAGGAGAGCTTTGCCTGGAAACGCGTAGCATGTAGCTTTTCCGTCATGACAGCCCAGCGCTTGTAAGAGGCCTCGATCAGTCCTTTATCAATGTGTGCATCCTTCTTTGCTAACTGTTGGAGCCATTCACTCTTCTTCTCAGTATCCTCGATAGCGATACGCTCGGGATACTTGTCGAGAATCAGGGCCAGGTTTTGACACTGGCCGATCCTCTTTTTGACAAGGCTCTCAGTACGTAGAGGCAGATAATACTGGCTCGCCATTAGCTCTCCTCCTCCAATTCGGCTTCTGCAAAACGGCGTAGCCAGTTACCAAAGGCGAGGACCTCGGTAGTAGCTCGGCGATAATCAGCGCTACTCGTGCCCGGATCGGTGATCCAGTTGAGGAGCCCACCCTCCGCATTTAAAGCCTCACGATTCGAGGTCGCAAAATGATAGTGCTCTTTCTGATTGCTCTCTTGAGATGGCCCACTCATCCAGAGATTGATATGATTGAGCAATCTTGAATGTGCCTTGTTCGGGTCCTTTCTTCCCTTCACTGTCCCTTTTGCCTTCAAAAAACCTAGCGTTGGGCCAAGGCCGTTAATCTGAATCATTGAGTTCAAGCCGCGAGCAATTGAGCGGTATTCTTTCTTTGTTGTAGCATCGCTTGTGGCAACAATCTCGCGTACATGCTCCCACGCGATACGGGCACGCTCTTGTTCAATATTTTGACGGCGTGTCTGTCGCTCATCGATATTTTGACGGCGTGTCTGTTGTCTCTCATCCATCATCTTAGCGTGCTCCATCCTAATTCCAATGCATACGTACAATGCCACGGCCAACAGTCTCATCACCACCCAGTTGTAGATAGCCCTGTTGACTCTCTACGAGCGTACGAGCTTTATCCAGGATATGCCGGGCTGATTGCAACTGGCTTTGATATTTTTTGTTTTCCGTATTGTGGCGCGCATTTGTAGCATACATAGGCACATAGAGCAGCGTATCGGCTGGCAGGTGTTCTTCTGTCCATAACGCTCCACTCTTGACCGTTTTCGTGTCGCGATCGATGCGAATACGAGTGATGATCTCGGTGGCATTGACGACGAAGTCGCGGAAATCATTCTCCGGTAGGATCACCAGCGATTCTTTGAGTTTGGTACGCCAGTAGGCATATTCAGGGGTCCTGGGAAGCACGTTGTCAGCCAACCAGGTAGCAATATCTGTGACTACATCGTTCTCTTCCGCATCAAAGCTAAATTCCTCTAAGACGAGGCTCTGCTCAGCGGTGATCCGGCTGCGCTTTGGAACGAGGGCGAGATGCTCAACTTGCTCAGGGAGCTCTTTCCATGGCAAAGGCTGACGTCCACGGCTCCTATCGCGCAAGAAACGGTAGAGAACATCACGTGAGGTAGTATAGGCAAAGACGCCATTGAGTGAGCGCACCGGAAAGAGCAGAAGACGGGCATCGCCCGCAATCAAGGCACCAGCATGATCTGCACCGCTTTGCTCAGGGCCAAAGACAATAGCCACATCATCTTTTTCTTCGTCTTTTTTCCAGGCGCTACCGGCAGCCGCACGCAGCTTCCCTTTAATACCGCTCCCTTGAATCGTCGGATACTGGGTGGTGCGCTCACGCTGAATAGGCAGGTCGATGCTACTTAAGCCCGATCCAACACCTGCATGTAATGGGGTCTCAACATAAAGATATAACATTGCAGTATCAGTAATCATTATCTCCATACTCCTGTATATGTTAGGCCATAACCAATTTGCCAGCCATGTTCCGTTAAAGGCTGTGACACTTGAATTGAGGTATCAAAAAAGTAGATGCTGCCCGCAGGCACACAGCGATGAGTGGTCTTGGGACTCCCTCCGGCATGACCAGGTTCAAGCGCCCAGCCACCAATGGTCTGATATTTATTGATTGCCGCTGTGACAATGGGGGCGCGCAACTGTTCCGTTGGTGGGAGCCAGCCCCGTTGAAAAAATGCTGGTGTCGCAAAGTAGAGAAACTGTTTCTCGCCACTTGCGTGCAATTCTGGTTCCTGTCCCCGTTGAAGCGCCGCTCCATCCTTGCGATCAAGGACAAACAGGCGTGCGGAACGTTGCTCTCCCCCAATGGTCAACCAGCCATCCTGCAAGAATGAGAGCTCCTCCTCTGTCTGCAATTCATTAGCACGAGAGAGATCGGTATTGCTACTCTCAGTTGATCCAAGAGCGATATCAATTACAAAGCCATAGCCCTCGCTCATACGGACAAAGTGTGCCTGGTAAAGATGGCCCTCTTTTGTGGTTTTAGAGCTATTCTCTATCCCAATCCCAAGCCGAGGTTCAGATGTATAGATGTTCTCTCGAGAGACCAGATCTTCTTTCGAGGGCAGATCGTCATGGAGGACCGCATGTAAGCCCCGTGGAGTCATCCAGTCAGAGAGTACGGCTGCTTTCTGGCTCATCTTTACTTCTTCCTTTGGATAAAGCAGATGAGCAATCCCTTCAGGAGTATTTGTCAAAACATTCTTATCTGAAGCAGCCAGTGGATGCATTGAGAGGAAACGTTCTTCTCTCTGCTTGCCCTCACCAACAGAAACCTTAATAATGTGAGCAGGGACAGGAAAGAGACGCTCAATCGTTCCATCTCGTCGCCGTCCCAGGGTCAGACCTGTAATACGAAAGCGTCCATACGAATGACGATCTCCAATCAATGAGAGGAGTTCTCGCTGCCTGAAGATCTGGCTGACATTGTGCAGGGGTGGCCGCTGATGTAAGCCCCATTGTGTGGCAATAGCAGCCCGTAGCGCCCCCTGGATCGTCTCAGGAGTGGGAGGAAAAAGACTTTCTGCAAAACCATCCTCGCCAGCTTGAAAAGGGCGCCCGGTACGAAACATCAGCGACTCACCCGGTTCAATATAGATACGCATTACTCTCGATCCTTTCGGGCAAAGAAAAGCATCACCAGGAGCCAGCCAAGGACCTCGATAAGGCCATAGCGGGCAGTATCAGCATGCAGCTCAGTCGCCAGCAAAGTGCCCTCTGGTTGCTGAGCATCCATCTGTAGCGCAAGCTTGATAAGGCAACACGCTTCCTGCTGGATATATGCCTTGAGCTTCTGCCTGGCTTCGTCTTTTGCGAGGTTGTGTTCTTTCGCGTAGAGATCAAGATCAGACTGCCTGCTGAGAACGCGCCTCACCTCGCTCACCTGAGCAGTTTGTTCCAATTTAACCAGGATGGGAGCCTCCTCCAGCAAGTTATACACACACTTCGGCGACAGAATATCTGCTTTGAAGAGGTGGTAGAAACGCAGAAACACAGAGAGAGGCTGGCTATCTATTTCCAGTTTGAGATCGGGGCACGGCTGGCCATCCGTTTCCGGCTCAGGATAGCGCCAATGACACCCAACCGAGGTCTGCTCACCAGAGTTGCGTAGCACCGTCACAACCAGTGCGTTTTTGCCGTATCGGGTCTTAGCCAATCGCTCAGCATCACGAGCAGTGCGCATCACAAAAGAGAGGGGCATGTGATGATGTGCAATGACAATGCCTGTGCTGGCCGTTACCTTCTCTTGATCTTTCTCTGGTATGATCGCTCTGACCTTTTCACAATAGGTCTGTTGCAACGCATTCGCCAGGTCCAGGACGGTCTCTAACTGTTGCTCCCTCTCAGCTGATTGAATATCACGGGCACATGGTGCAAAGGCTAACACATCATCGCCGCCAGCATAGACCAGTCGAGCAGGGTACTGAGACTCGACAATGCTCTCAGCGGTTGCCTGCCCTTGACTGTTCCGATCGCTCCCAGAGAATTGAGAGAGGGTTCGGCTAATGGTGGTGTGATGTTCTCGCGTCTTAACGTTGCTGAGCAACATGCCAAGGTTATCACCGTCCATTTGTACAACAGCATAATAGGGCGTGGGACGTGTAATCTTTAGCTCATCAGTTGCGAGCAACAAGCGCTTGAGTGCCTCCCTACCCTGCTTCGCCCGCTCATCCCGGTCGGCCTCCTTTAAGGCAGGATAGCTCTTTTTCAGGCGCTCTCTGGTAAAGGTGGCAGCAAAATAGAGATCACCATCCCGTTGTAACAACCAATCCTTCTTCTTGTCTTGCGCCAGAGCGTGCAAAAAAGGCATGTTATCCACTACACTCTTCGGCTGCGAGAGGAGAGGGCCGCTGGTGGCTTGTTTCCATTCCTCAAGCACCGTGCTCGCAAGTGGATGGTGGAAGAGCTGCTCAAGATAAGGGGCCACTGCAATCGAACTGGTCGAAGGAAAGGGCTGTTCATAATCCAGAGCCCCGATATTCATGGCAAAACGCTTGATGATATCGATGGCATCCAGGCGCTCAAGCCCATCTAGATTGAGATCGCTTTCTGATTGTAAGCTTTGAGCCGCGCGTTTCCAGAAGACACGAATATCCTCATGGGCGGTACGCAAGACCTCGCGCTCGCCGGAGATCGTACTCTTCTCACCCGGCTCATCACTCATCTGAAAATCGCGCAAACGCTTACGAGCCGCAAAGGCTGCCTCGGCATGTTCTAGCAACGTTGCGTAGTGATCCTTATCCTTAGAACCTGGCACAATCACCCAATAGATTTCGAAGAGCGATGCAAATTTTGTTTGCCGATCCCAGATAGCTTTCGTTGTAGCATCCGCATAAGGCGCAAGAATCTTACTCCAGACATCAGTACAGAGCGACTGCCAATAGTCCTCAACTCGTTTTATACTAAGCTCAACAGCTTTATGGGCTTCAGCTTGCGTATCATAGAGCGCAATATATTTATTGGGGATATCAGGAATCTTCAAAACTTTTGGATTGGCTGGGAACACTCGTACCCTGTCATCAATACTGCGCAATGCCTGCTCCATCAATCTGGCCACCAGGTAACTTCCCACCCAGAGATCCCGTGTTTTACGCGCCTGCGCAATAAAGGTCTGAACCGGGCCTAGCGAAAAGATGAGCATATATCTTTGAGTTTGATTTTGCATTATAGTTGCACCTTTAATGCCCCTGGGAAATAAAGCTCTACCCATTTCTCAATCAATGCATAGTCAGCAACATTCACATTCTTGTGATGCGTTTTAAAGAGTACAGCGACTCCAACATACTTACCGTTCTGTAGCTTCGTCAGACGCAACTGAAGTGGTGAAGCAATACGGCTACGGTTATCCACATTCATGAGAGGAAGACCAAAGATTTTTCGCCTTGCCAGCGGTGAAATGGTGCTACGATAGCACTGTAAACTGGTCCCGATGTCATTAAAAGCGTGATCAATGGAGGCATAAGGCTGACCTGTATCAGACAGGACCCAGATATGGGCATTGTCCTTTGAGAGCACATCAAAAGATGGCTGACGGATAGATTGAGAAGTCAAACCAAAAATTTTGCGCGCTTCACGAATACCATCGGAGAGTTGTATAGATAGTTCTTCAGGTGTTTTAGGGATAGTAAAGGGAAAAGGGGAGAAGTTACCGGTCATCTGCAAGCTCCCTGCACAGCGGCGAGAGCGTGAGCCAATCCCACCAAGATGGGTCAATAACCAGAGCGCAGCCACACTCTGCGCAAGTGCTTGCTCTTTCCCGGCACGAGTAGCCAGCGTTAATTGAAAAGACGTCCCTACTGGTATAAATTGTTTTGATTGTTTATAATCGCCATTTGCTAAATTACCACCTTTATGCATACCTATAGACCAGAACAGGTAATCATATCCAGAGCTTCTTCCTCCGCAGACATCTTGCTTACAAACATCTCGCCCACGAGGCTCACGTCTACAGACTTCTCGTCCATGAGACTCACTTGTAAAGGACCTACGTCGAAACGCCTCGGGAAAAAAGGGTTGGGGCGAGAGGCGAACTATTACACCAGAGCCTCTCTCGGTCGAGCCAAAGACCTGCTCCTCTATTGCTGCCACTTGCTCCAGTCCTTTAGTATCAGTACCCAGCATGCCGCCTAACAGAGTGCGCAACCAGTAACGCATCTCACCTCGAAATGAGGGTGGGCGAAGTTCCACATCGGTTGGATAGGCACCAGATAAAAAAAGTGGAGTAAGAGTTTGCAGGTCAAACGTCACTTCCTGCATAAAACTGAATCCTTTCATCACAAGCATAACCAGTAGAAGTTATACATGTATGGTATGTCACCAATCATAGCATCACTCTCATGAGCATGACATCCACAATGTATTGGAAAAACCTCAACATCTCCTTTGATTTTGCCTTCAGCAACCATTTCTATTGTTGTTTACAAGTTCTTCAATAAACAGGTTCTATCCTACCATAAGATCAGGCTTTTTTCTATTACATACATAAATATGGCAGGGCATTCCAGTTCTCGCAGAAGAGGCAATGTATTCGGTAGCAAGAGAGAGGTGAGTAAGCGAGTTCAGCAGGCAGGGCGGTTGGTTGGGAGACATGGCCGTCAACAGGGGATCGACCTGGAACACCGTGACAAATATCGAGTAGCACTGTAATCTCTGATAAAAAAGTCTGAAGGAAAGAACACTATTAGTGTTTCACTGGTCTGTACATGGAGGATTCGCAATGACAGTCCTGAGCAGGAGAGGCCGGTATATCAGGATTTTCATACCATATCTCCATCCCAGCAAGGGCTAACCGTTGTTGCTTTGTGGAGTAACAACAACGGCAAAGCCACGCCAGTAGTGCAAAAATGTTGTCCGCGTCATCTCAACCATATCCGCTTTTGAGGAATCTGCGAGGTAAATTGTATCGTCATGCCCACCTCGCAAAATGAGAATATGTCCACCAGCAGACCAGGTTCCCGGAGGAAAACTGATAATCACTGGCTGGCCTTGATTTGCGATCTTCAATACATCATCGAGAGGAGGATTATCAAGATGAGCAGCATCAAACCCGAAGGCGTTGACCGTCCGATCAATACCGCTCGGCTGGAGAAGGCCAGCCTCAGGAGTAATTTGTTGAAGATCTGCCTCAACCTTTAAGATATCCGTAATTTTATAATGATTGCCATAGGCATTGATGACTTCAGTCATCGCAGCAGCAGAACAGGCTGAAGGAGACCAGGTAGTAAATTCATCATCAGAGGCGTATTGTTGGCGATCAAGTTGACCAACACGAACCAGCGTTCTGGAGACACCCGTCACCCCAACAAACTGTATCTGTGATGTTTTGGCTTGCGTGTTCTGTGCTCGGGTCAAGGAAGTCTGAAGCGGTGACGCATGAGTGAATAATGGCTGCATAATTACAATACATAAGATCACAAGAATGCAGATAAGACCACCACCCAATAACGGTCTTCCTCCGAATATCTGCAAGAGAGGATGGCTCATTACTCTTTCCCATCGATTAAGGTGGGATGGCTTCTGGCTGCGCCGGGGCTGATAGTGCGTGCTTCGAGCACGATAATCCGTATGCGAAGTATAACGAGGCTTCCTATGCGGTGGAACAGGTGCGGATATTCTTGTCGTGCCCCGATTTGTTGAACTCCGATTTGTTGAACTCCGATTTGTCGTACTCTGCGTCGATCGAGAAAGATCCTGTGTTCGCAGAGATGAAGAAGACCCAGGAGACTTGAACGTGAGAAAAATCCCAATGATAGTGATAAGAAGAGCCGCAATAAAAAACAGAACTTGAATCTGAAACATGAAACACACCTATTAACTCGTTTTCTTCCCTGTCGAGTTACAGTCCATGAGCAATAATGGTTGCATCAAGCAAAAAGCTGCTGAAGAAAGAGGCAAAGTTCACCGCTCAGCTTCTGATTAGTGTTGATTGTATCATCATCATAAGGCTTAGTGGAATAGATAACAATAGAAAAGGCTTTATTTGTTCCTATTGGGTCATCTTCCATGAGAGCAGGCAAGCTCTCCCAGACAATAAATGGCTTAACAGAGCCAATGTTGATGGCTGCACCTGCTAAGATTCCAGCATGAGCGGCCTCCCTGTTCTTCAGAGGGCTTTCAAAGCGAGTATTATCAATGAGTAGTAGCGGATTCTTCGATACGAGCCTGATCACTCTGCTCTTGCTTGTAACTCTCCAAAGTTATAAATGTTACCGTATCCCATGAGTTATGAATACCAACAAACAAGAAGATCAGCGTCACAGCACCAACGATAAACAATGCATTCACTGGATAATAAAGAAACACAATTGCCGCGACAAATAATGCAAGATACGCAATAAATGGAAGAACCGTATGGCACAGCCAGTCTTCAAATACTGGTCGATAGTGCTCCTGCTTCATCGCTATTCGTGTCACATTCGCGATATAGAGTACTCCACCCAGACCAATAAGGCCAAGCATCAGACTGACCAGCCAGAGTTCCTGCCAGGGGGCACAGAGAAGTGCCGCAATAAGCAGCGTCACACAGAAATGCACAACGGTTGGCGTCCCAAAGGCTGCAATTGAACTATTCGATCTGCGTATCGAAAGGCTGACAATCAGCGTAACGACGACAAACATTAACCCTGTTAAAGCCGCTGCCGCAGAGCCCACAATCACATAAAAATTTTGCCATGCCGTCAGCGGCGACACTACAACCCCATGCACAATAGATTCTCCCGTTCACTAACAATTGCCAATAATAACAGACTCATCCATTCTATACGCTATAAAGCAAGAGTGGAGCAATTTCATCCCAATACAATACTCGTGAAGAGCCACGCTGATGAGGAATACAAATCTCTTCTTCAAGGGTATCACATTCTTTATCAAGAAGGCGAGAATCGTGGGGAACAGGAATTTCATAAACTATCATGTTGGAGAGACATTGACATATCACATTATATTTGCAATTACGCATACAAATAAGTATACTAAGAGGATTGTCTTTAGCATCTGCTATTTCTCTAAAAGAAGGAAGAAGGTAGCGTAGCCTACCACCCAGAGCTCCGAAGGATTTTCGTAGGACATCAATTCATAAGCGGTGCAACAAAGTATATTCTCTGGTATAATTGTATTTGAAGAGCTTAAAAATAACACTGGTCTATTGGAAGGCATCAGCACCTTTTCTCTTTTTATTGTTCTGTTGGAAGCAATCAGCTTTGACTGCTGGATGGTAACAAGAAGGAGACTGTTTTGACGAACGAAAAAGCAGGACAGACATGGGAAACGCCCGACTGGATCGCTGAGGGAAAACAAACAATACGCTATGGTATTCTTGCGAACATTTTTATGGATTGGGAATTTCTCCTGAAAGAGATTCTGTTCATTGAAGAACTGGGGTATGATGCAGCCTGTATCTTCGATCATCCTACCAATTCAGGGGCTGCTGATTGCTGGACAACGCTGGCTATGTTGGCAGTGGCGACCAAACGTATTCGTTTAATGTCCGCAGTGAGTTGTACTTCTTATCGCCATCCAGCCGTATTGGCACGCATGGCAGCAGATGTAGACCGCGTCAGTAAGGGTCGCCTGATCCTTGGGTTAGGCATGGGCGACGATGAGATTGAGTTTAAACAGTTAGGTTTGCCTTTTCCGAATATACGCGAACGCCAGGAAAGGCTGGAAGAGACTATTCAGATTATCCAGGGCCTCTGGCGAGGAGAGCCTTTTCACTATCAGGGTACCCATTTTCAGCTTGAAGGAGCCAACGGCCATCCACTCCCTGTTCAACACCCTCATGTCCCTCTTCTCATTGGTGGTGGTGGTGAGCGTGTGACGCTGCGCCAGGTTGCTCAATATGCCGATATGAGTAATTTTGGCCCTCATATCTGGACTGGCAGTACGTTTCGTCTTGAAGATGTGCAACGTAAATTCGAGACGCTCAATGTTCATTGCGAAACATTTGGCCGTCCTCCTGAGACTATTTTGCGCAGTTACTTTGTTCCAACTCTCCTGGTTGCCCGAACGCCGGAGGAGGTAGTAGCGAAACAAAGCCAGTTCCCCCTCCACAAAGATTCGGTCAAAGGTGCTATTGTTGGAACAGCAGAAGAGGTAAAGGTACAGATCCAAACGCTGGTGAATATGGGCATCCAATACTTCATCATATATGCCTTTCCAACAGATACTGAAACGCTTGAGATCTTTGCAAAGGAAATAATGCCAGCTATCCAACATCCCGGCTAGGTGTGCATGGTGCAGCCATTACTATGGCTCATAGAGAGCAGAAGGCTTATGAGTAGACGTTCATGAATGGTATTCACCACTCGGCATGAAAACTCCGTTTTCAGAGAAGTTATCCATTGTTCCAGGGTCTCCATAAGCTTGATCATGGTAGCTATGGAGGCCCTGGAACAATGGATAACCGCATAGAATCTATTCCGGATCACCAAAGACGGTATAGTGCCAGCCTTTGCGAGCCTCTCCGGTCAATTCAACCAGAACGTGCTTGATCTGAGTGTATTCGTCAAAGGAATACATCGACATATCTTTTCCAATGCCGCTCTCTTTGTATCCTCCATGAGGCATCTCGGAGGCAATCGGCAGATGATCATTGATCCAGACGGTTCCAAACTGAAGACGCTGGCTCGCATGCATGGCTTTGTAGATATCTCTGGTCCAGACTGAAGCCGCCAGGCCATAGACGACGCCATTGGCCTTCTGTAGCACTTCTTCTTCTGTGCTAAAACGAGAGATAACCACCACTGGACCAAAGACTTCAGATTGAACGATCTCAGCATCCTGCCGATCTTCAACGATGATGGTCGGCTCAAAGAAATAGCCCTTCTCAAAACCTGGTATGATAGCCCGTTTCCCACCCGTAACGATATTGGCTCCAGCATGCAAGGCGCGCTCAACAAAACCTTCTACCGAATGACGCTGCCTCTCAGAGATCAATGGGCCCATGTCGGTACTCTCTAGCCTGGGATCACCAACACGAATCTGCTTTACTTTCTGCACAAATGCTTGTACAAACTGATCATAAATGCCATCCTGCACATAGATCCGCGTGGCCGCTGTACAGTCCTGACCACAGTTAACATAACCACCAACGACGGCTCCCTGCACAGCCGCATCAAGATCCGCATCCCCATACACGATAAAGGGAGCCTTACCACCAAGCTCAAGATGAACGCGTTTGATGGTCTCCGCTCCGGTGCGCATGACATACTTTCCACTGCGCGTACTTCCAGTAATGGAGACCATATTGACCGCTTTATGCCCCACCAGCCGAGGAGCAACTTCGGGCCCATCAGTGATAATGTTCAGGACGCCCGCAGGAATGCCTGCCTCTAATGCAAGTTCACCAAGCTTTAGCGCGGTTAAAGGTGTCTCGGGCGAGGGTTTGAAAACTACCGTATTGCCTGCCGCCAGGGCTGGACCAATCTTCCAGGCAAGCATCATAAAAGGATAGTTCCAGGGAGCGACCGAGGCCACAACACCGATTGGTTCGCGCCGAATAATGCTGGTATGCCCACCCGTGTATTCACTGGAGGCCGAGCCTGTAAGGTGGCGAGCAGCACCAGCAAAGAAATGGAGATTATCAGTGGCAAAGGGGATATCGCTATCGCGCGCCAGCTTAATGGGTTTTCCTGTATCCTGTGACTCTAAGGCCGCCAGTTCCCCACTATGCTGTTCTATGAGGATCGCCAGTTTTTCCAATGTAGCGGCGCGGGCACCATGTGGCAGTCTGGACCAGCGACCATCATCAAAGGCCGCCCGAGCTGCGGCCACCGCCCGCTCCATATCCTCTAGTGAGGCTTCAGGTACCTGGGCGATAACTTCACCTGTAGCTGGGTTGATATCATCTACAAGCTTCCCACTACTACTCCCAACCAGTTCACCATCAATAAGCATTTTGTACTCAGTCATTGTCAGAGATCCCTTTCTCGTCTACGATGCCAAAACCAAAACCTAAAAAAGGTGTCCAGATAAAAAATCTTATCTGGACAGAGACGCTCTACCTCTTAAGCCTGGACATCTGGCTGTATAAGATCCACCTGGGGCTCATCACTCACACTTGCAACGCTCAGGACAGCGGGGTTTGCAAACAGGAGATAGACAAAGTAGATCAGGCCAATCGCAAACATAATGACAGTATAAAGCCAGGGCTTCGCAAAAGATGCATCACGGAAGATTGAAAGCTCAAACACCAGCCAGACCAGGGCAAGGATGATGACGGGCCATTCAAAGGCGCCCAGATGAAACCCTTTAGAAGCTGGAAGCTTCTTCTTCGCTACAATATACATAATTACAGTAGCAAGGTAGATGATTGCAGGGAGCAGAGAAGAGGCACTAAACAGATTGAGCAAGGCATCCGATTGAAAAGCGAAGACGGCCAGGACAATCTCCATCAACAGGCCACATAGCAAGGTTGCTGTCAGGGGAGTATTGGTGTGAACATCAACACGGCGCAAGATAGTGTGGGCAGGGAAACGCTGATCTCGCGACATAGCCCAGACCAGTCGGGTAGCGGTGATAAAGGCAACCATGCCACAAGCAAAAATAGAAAATGTCACGATGACCAGGAAGATATCACCAACAACAGTCCCCAGGGTCTGTGTCACAATATCAGCCACAGGTGTGCCTGATGCAGCCAGATCTTTCAGATTGCCAGAGGCCAGATTGAGCGCGATCAGGAAGACCATTCCAACGATACCACTCAATAAGACGGCCAGCCAGATCGAGAAAGGAACGACATGATGCGCTTCTTCTGTCTCTTCAGCCAGATTTGCAGCAGCCTCAAAACCAACAATGGTATAAGCCCCTAACAAGAAAGAGAGAAAAAATGGTCCAACTGCGGTAAGCGTTCCCAGGTTAAAATACCCGCTGGCAGAGATCGCTCCATAACTAAACAGATGGTCAGGATGGAGTCCGCCACTTATCAGACCAACCACAAGCAATAGAATGGTCAACACCACAATCCCAATCACTTCAGTCCCCACGGCCACATTGTTGAGGCGAGCCGTCCATCTTGTGGAAAACACGATCAGCAGGAGCTGAATAATTAGAATACCTGCTGTAATCAACCATTCATTTAGAGCTGTCGCCGTGTAGCTCAAAAGAGCTGGTAGCGCGACGGATGCGATGGCATAGTCAACCGAGACAGTGACCACAATCAAAAAGGTAAAGGCAATCCACCCAATGAGCCAGCCAATCTTTGGGTTCGTCAGACGAGACATCCATTGATAGGAGTAGCCAGCAATAGGCATACGTGCTGCCAGAGCAGCAAAGACCAGCGCCACAAGAAGCTGTCCAATCACGGAGACAGGCCAGGTCCAGATGCCGAGAGGGCCGCCAGTATTTAAAATAGTGCCATAGGTTGAGAAGATACCTGTTGTAATCGAAATAAATGAAAAACAGACTGCAAAAGAGGCAAAACGCTTAATATCTCGACGAAGTTCCTGTTTGTATCCATATTGACCCAGAGATTCATCGCCAGACTGAGGAGGGGTGCTTACAGAAGACATCTTTACGGCTCCTTTCAAAAGAAGAAAACGAAATGAGACCCGCGGAAACATGTAGCACTCGCGAAAAACGTATAGATCCTCCCAACAATACTACTGCAATAGGGACAACGAAGGTCAAAAAGTAGAGGAGTCAAAGACGTCAGAATAAAAGACCACTCAAGGTAATGACAGGGAGATATATTTCACTGCAAGGTACTCATCAAGCCCCCAGCTACCGCCTTCACGTCCATACCCGGACTCTTTGATCCCTCCAAATGGAGCCTGAGCGGTTGAAGGAAGACCATCATTTACCCCTATAATGCCGTATTCCAATGCTTCTGCAACGCGGAAGGTTCGTCCAATATCACGCGTCCAGAAGTAGGCCGCCAGGCCATAAGGAGTATCATTTGCCAGCTTAATAGCTTCCTCCTCTGTTTCGAAGGTCAGAATAGGAGCGACCGGACCAAAGGTCTCCTCAGTCAGCAGGCGCATCCCAGGCTGAACATCGGTCAGGACTGTTGGTTGATAGAAGAGGCCTTCACGAAGCTGACCACCTGTCACAAGGTGTGCCCCTTTGTCCAATGCATCTGCAACATGTTCCTGCACCTTTGTTAATCCCTGCTGATCGACCAGTGGACCAATATCGGTCTCTTCCAGCAGAGGATCGCCCTGCCGTAGCTGCGCAACTGCCTCGACAAAGGCAGCCACAAACCGATCTTTGATCGTCTCCTGGACATAGATTCGATTGGTACAGACACAGGTCTGGCCCGCGTTACGGAACTTACAGGCAATGGTCTCTTTCACAGCGGCTGCAATATCCGCGTCTTCAAAGACCAGAAAAGGTGCATGCCCGCCTAATTCTAAAGAGACACGCTTGAGGGTTGGTACAGCCTGGGCCGCTAAGATCTTTCCAACCTCAGTCGATCCCGTAAAGCTGAGCTTACGAATCTGGGGACTCTCCAGGAATACGGTTGCAACTGGAACTGGCTCAAAGGTTGGAAGCACCTGAAAGGTTCCAGGAGGTCCTCCTGCCTGCTCCCACAGCCGCCCAAGATACAACGCGGTCAGTGGAGCCTGTTCTGCGGGCTTGACAGTGATTGTACAACCAGCAGCTAAAGCTGGCGCAACTTTACGGGTAATCATGGCCGCTGGGAAGTTCCAGGGTGTAATCACAAACACAGGGCCAACGGGCTGCTTCTGGACGAGCAAACGCTTCTGCGCAAATTGGCTCGGCAAGATGCTCCCATTGATACGCGTTGCCTCCTCCGCATACCAGGAGACAAAAGAGGCTGCATATTTAACCTCGCCCCTGGCTTCCCGAACCGGTTTGCCCATCTCCTGAGCCATAAGAGAGGCAAGTTCGCTCTCCTGTTCCAGCATCAGCTCATACCAGCGCCTCAACAGACGAGCTCGCTCAAAGTTTGTCACCTGCCTCCACTGAGCAAAACTTGCTACTGATGCGTGAACAGCCTGCTCAGCCTCAGACGTTCCACAATCGGCAACCTGAGCAATCTGCTCGCCAGTGGCTGGATTGTAGATCGGAAATGTATGCTCAGTTGTGTGCCAGTTACCAGCAATAAAAGCCTGTTGGATGCCCTGTGTCAGACCATTTGCTGAACCATTCAGCTCATTCATGACTTATCCTTTGACAACATCTCTAATCAGAGTCGACAAGGTCTGCAACGCTTGCTCAGCGCTCTCATTTGAGATCACGAGTGGAACCAGAATACGGAGAACATTCCCATGAAGCCCTGCCTTCAAAAGCAAGATGCCCTGATCACGTGCTCTTGTAATAATTGCATCTACTAATTGAGGAGCAGGCTCCTTCGTCTGAGGATCATGCACAAACTCCAGAGCCTGCATCATCCCCAAACCACGAACATCACCAATGGCTGGTACCTCACTTTGCAGGTGTAAGAAAGCCGTACGAAAGAGAATGGCAAGCTCTTCAGCTCGGGCTAACAGATGCTCCTCTTCAAAAACATCCAGTACTGCCAGACCTGCCGCGCAGGCCAACGGATTTCCTGCATACGTCCCTCCCAGACCCCCTGGGGCAGGTGCATCCATGACATCGGCCCGTCCAATGACTCCCGAGAGTGGCAAACCACCAGCCATACTCTTCGCAATGGTAATCATGTCCGGCACAACGCCACTATGCTCAATTGCAAACATCTTTGCCGTTCGCCCAAAGCCTGATTGAATCTCATCGGCAATCAACAGAATGCCATGTTGCGACGTTAGCTTACGAAGCTCACGCAGGAACTCAGGTGGAGCCACCACAAAACCACCTTCGCCCAGGACTGGCTCAATAATCATCGCCGCAACCTGATCGGGAGTCACCTGGGTCTGCAATAGCTCGCGTAGCGCCTCCAGAGCTCGCTCACTACTCCAACCACGGTACTCATAGGGGTAAGGCACATGATAGACTTCTGGTGCAAACGGACCAAAGCTCTGTTTGTAGGCGGTCGCCTTCCCTGTCAAACTCATACCCATCAGCGTCCGTCCATGAAAGCTATGTGTAAACGAGATAATTGCAGGTCGCTTCGTCGCAACACGTGCAATCTTGACAGCATTTTCGACCGCTTCTACTCCCGTTGTCAAAAAGATTGTCTTCCTGGCTTCATCTCCTGGTGCTAGCCTGTTAAGGCGTTCCGCCAGACGGATATAAGGCTCATACATAACCACCTGGAAGCATGTATGCGTAAAGTGCTCCAATTGCGCCTGGACCGCTTGCATGACCCTGGGATGATTATGTCCAACATTGAGTACTCCGATGCCTCCAACAAAATCGAGATACTCTTTGCCGTCAATATCTTGCAGGAATGCTCCACGGGCAGAAGCTGCAAAAATTGGATGCGCGTTGGATACCCCTCGAGGCACCTGACTTGCACGCAAATCTTGCAGGGCCTCCGTTCGAGACTGGTTGCTAAGCATACAGCCTTCCTCACTCTTCTCTACCAATGTTTGAACCATACACTTGCATATGTACTAACTGTATAGCTCAAATATACTTAGAAAAAAAAGAAAAAACTAGTGTCATAGTGGATAAAAAAAATGGTTACCTTTTATCTTTTAAGGATAAAAGATGACACGCAAGCTGCAATTTAAAGCGAATATCTGGATCATTGAGATCCAATGCTGCTATTTCAGCAGCTTTAACCAGGCGGTACTGGAGGGTCTTTGGATGGATACTGAGCTGTTCTGAGGCAATTGAGGCACGAAAACCAGTCTGAGCCCAGGTTAATAAGGTCGTAACCAGAATATCTCCATTGCGCTGCTGCTTTAAACGCCCCAGCAAAGCATCGATAAAGGTTTCTTGCGCCTCTTGGTCGCCAACAAGTACTCGTGGTAAGAGTAACGTCTCGTAGTAGTAGAGACTCTTGCTTGGAATCGATGACAGTAAAGAGAGGACTTCTCGATAACTCTGCTGTACCCCTACTACGCCTTGATGAGGAAGTCCAAAGGCCAATGTGACATTGTCTTGCTTTAAAACGCTCCAGATACGTTCACCTGGACAACTTTCTGGCAAGAGAAACGGGATCTGATTGATAGAGACAGAGAGCAACGGGGCCTGATTTAAAAAACGCAAGCGCTGGCGCAATTTCTCGATCAACCGCTCGCGGCGCAAGAAGCCATCTCGCGTCAATGGAACAGGCTCATTTAAAATGACCAGGCCCACGCGATAACTCTCATCAGGATTAAATCCCAGCAGACGGGCCCTCTCCAGGGTATAGGGGGTCGCTTCAAAGCGTCCTTCAAGCAATGAGTCAAGAAAGGTATAGCCAAAACGCGACTCGATGGAGGTTAATTCACGTTGATGCGCAATATGAAGAGCCGCGACGATAGCCGCATGTTCAGCTGCACGTACGTCCAGTTCGCTCAAGGCATCGTTCCCTTCAAGCACCCAGACCAGGCCCACCTGCTCTTCCTGCAATCGAATGGGGCAGAGAATACACTCGGAAAAACCTTGCTCGGGAAAGGCTGGAATATGAAGCGGCTCGCTACTGGTGGCGATGTTTTTCAGATACCCCGATGCAGTCAGATGGTCAAAGAAGAGGGGAAAGCTCTTTCCTCCCTCTGTCCCAACCACTTGAGCAGCCAGAACATGTCCCTCTGTATCGGCAAAAGTTACTGAACGCTGCGTTAAATTGCTAAGGGTCATGGCCAGATCTTGTAGCCCTCCCTCTCCCAGAGCAGCCTTTGTCAGGGCACGATGAATGGCTTCTGAACGTTCAATAACCCGATATTGCTCAGCAAGCAGCATTCTATGAGATGCCTCTGTAATACGAGCAAAGGGAACATCCCAGGGTATCTCTAACAGAGGCAGTTGCACAGCATTAGCCTCTTCGCGAGCAACCTCCGAAAAATGCTCAAAGAAATGAGGGACGGCCAGACCAACCCCGGCCAGGTTGCGCTCTGCCAGAGCTCGCACGAGGATGCGTTGCCGTTCCTCCTCCCGAGGCCACGCATAGCCCGCAGTGAGCACAAATTGACCTGCCTGTACCCAGGGTAACATATCTGGAAGATCGCTAATATGCACCCAGCGTACATCGCGCTCCAGACCTGCTTCTCCCGCCACCACATGAGTCCCCTCCAGAACTGGAAGTGAGAGCAAATCAAGCAGTTTCATCCGTTATTCCTCCCCCAGGATACAGGCACACTCAACATGTGTTTACTCAATTATCATCAGCTGGTCAAGGTACCAATCCATTGGCATAATCGGTCAAAATTTCTTGCGCAGCTCGAGCACCCTCTTCCGCTGCCCCCTCCATGTAGCCCTGGTAATTGAGAGAACAATGCTCGCCAGCGAAATGAATATGCCCCTGCCGAACCCTTTCATAGCCACTAAACTGTGTATATTGACCCACAAGCCAGCAAGCATAACTCCCCAGCAGGTTTGGATCTCCTGTGGGATAGCTAAGAGACGCTGTTCCCGTATAATGAGCACTGATACCAGGCCAGACCATTTCTAGCTGCTTCAAAAAGGTATGGGCGGCATCCTGAGTTTTGCTTACAGCGCTGGTCGAATAAGGTGATACTGGCTGAAATGAGGCTCCATAAGCCCCACCCGAATAATTGACAATAATCCCCGATGCACCGGGCTGAGCACGCGTCACATCCCATGTATTCTGATATCCGAGATCGGTATAGCTATTGCCATTACTAACACCCGGCCATGCTCCTGTTCCATTCCAATACCGTGTATCAAATTGGAGCTGAAGCTTGGAATTAGTTCCATAACCCAGTTTTGTAATTGCGGTCTTTTTAAGCGTATCAAAGCCTGCCTGACTATAATCCAATGTACGCAAAACACTAAACGGAAGGGTAAGGATGACGCGATCAAAGGTGGCCTGTTGTGAGCCAGCAGGTGTAGAGAACGTCAACGTAACACTGCTATCAGCATTAGCAACCAATCTGGTCATTTTCCAATTCAGTTTAATCGAGCCAGCTGGCAAACTATTGGCAATGGCGATCGGAAGGCCCTGATTGCCCCCAACAATATGGTAACGCTCATCCGATGCCCCAAAGATCTTGAAATTTCCAGGGGACACTTGATACGAGAGCAGATAGACCAGATTCAGCGCACTCTGCTCTTTTGTCTCGCGGCCATATTCGATATTATAGGCCACATCAAGCAACTGCCCCATATTTGACTGATGTCCGCCAGCTACATATTGTTCGATCCAATCATACAGACTCAGATGGTCTAACTGATAGCCCGTTGAAGTATAGCTATTGTAGAGCGTTGGAAATGGAGCAGCCTGGGTCTGATCCTTCAAAACCTTGTAGACCTGCTGAAAATCACCATCAGCATCACTTTGTAAATAGTATTTGCCAAAGAAATAATAGGTATCCTGAGAACTGTTGGGTTCGGCTGCTGGAAGATCAACAAGTGACAGATTGAACCGTCTGGCGAGCTGCTGAATCGTTTTGTGCGAGGTGTCAATCAGCTCAGCACACCATTCACTGGTCTGACCATTGGCCCATGTGGTCGTGTCAGAGTGCATACGCCCGCCCACACGGGATGAGGATTCATAAATAGTTGTGCTATACCCTTTATCCTGCAATGTTAGTGCAGCATTGAGCCCGCTAATGCCAGCACCAATAATTGCAATCCTGGGTGGTGAGCTAGCCTCTGCTTTTTGTCCATGACCCGTGAAGCCAAGAGGATCGGTGAGTGTAACGCCCGCAGCAACCGCTCCGAGTCCTTTCAGAACATCTCGACGACTGGGCAACGTGCGATGGTGTTCTCGTACCTCTGCAACGGTGATCTGCTGCTCATCTGCCTGTGCATGCTCATAAGCTAATCGCTGGAGTGCACGCATAAGTGGTGTTCTGGCCATCTTGTAAAAGGTCCTTCCTGTGTGTACATAATCCGTTATTAGTAGCATTGGGAAACCCAGACAAAGCGTAATGACTTCCGTATGACCGATCATGGTCACAAGTTGAGAATGAAAAGAGAGAGACTGGCATGCTGAACAATCAGGATAAATTGCACAGCATGCCAGGGGTTTTAGCTAGTGATGCTCATGATGCTCATGGTCACAACAATGGTCCTGTTGTGGCGTACTGGGGGGCACGTCTAAAGCGGGGCTACGATCAAAAAAGCCGGTTGGCTTCAGCATAAAATTGAGATAGTGAACGGGCATGACAGGCCAGTCTTCAGGGCAGGGAATATGGTGTGCAGTCATGTTGTACCAGACAACAACATCCGTATTCTCGATCGAGCGATTCGCTTGCGTCCAGCGTGGCAGCCCATCTCCACCTCGATGTTGATTCGGATAATCTCCGGCTGGATACTTTTCATCTGGATGATAGGGTGTCACCCAGAGCGACTTCTGCGTAAAGCCTGCACGCTGCATAATACTGGATTCTGCATGGGCAAAAGGAAGCGTGTTGCCACCAGGCATCAACTTATAGGCAACAGGATCTCCCAGTGCGTTAAAGCTTGTCGGATTCACGATCTTCCAATAACGGCTACGCAATGGATCAACCACTTGCTGCGCCTCGGATTCAGTTGCAAGCAACGTTGCTTTAGCAAAGAAAGCATTGCCATGCGGATTCTCAGGACCGGGCTGCTCAGCCTCTGTATGAACTTCATAGACAGAGTTCTGTAGACCATCGACCATCATATCAAGGCGCACATTAAAGATATGTTGATGATTCGGAGCCATCAGTTGGGGAGCAACCAGGGCACCATACTTTGGCTTTACGCCTGGAGCGACGGCTCCGGTGCTCATAATGCCTGTCAACTTTGACTCAAACTCAATTGTTCCATCGAGATAAAGATACCAGAAGAACCCGTATTCATAGTTGTCAATAGTACAGATAAAGGAGATCACCAGACGGCGCGAGCGGCGAACTTCCGTATTGTTTGTGCGCCAGTCATAGTGTTTCCATAAGATGCCATAATCTTCCTCATGCATACAGACAACATTGGGCAGGGTGATCACCTCTCCACGCCCATCAGTCATAAGGGCATCAAAATAATGAATATGTCCAAGACAATCACAGCCCAGTTGAAGCGCATTGGCAAGCGTTCCTAACCCATACTCGCCTGCATCAAATGCATTCTTACGATAGTGGCTGACTCCCGGGTCACCATAGGGTACAACCATCTCTGCCAGTGATGCACGATACAAAATAGGCCGTTCACGCCCCTTGTCCTCATAGGTGAGCGTATGCAGCACCAGACCTTCACGCGTATTAAAACTGATGCGAAAACGCCATTTCTGCCAGCTAATCTCATGTCCATTGACAGAAAAACTTGGCCCTTCAGGCTGAGTAATCTCAATGGGCTTTAAATCCGTGCGAAGTTGACCAACAGCCTCTGGAGTATAGTTACCCGATTCCGGCGGAATAGGAAGTGCACCATAATCATCAATGCGCACAACCTCGCCTCGATTCAGGTCGATTAAAGCTACAATCCCCTCAATCGGATGCGCATAGGCATTATCTCCAGGGTTTTTACGCATATACGGTAGAGAGCGCAGAAGTCGGCGGCGCTGTACATCTTCCGTCTCATAATATCCAACGGACCAGCTATCAACCATCACCAGATCCAGATCAGTGATACCACGCTTTCGTAAAGCCTCTTGAAACGCAGGGTGTGCCTTCAATAAGGTTTCCGTATCAGCCAGCTCATCAGGAATAATCGATGGCTGTGCACCATCCAATTCCCGCCAACTGACAACCCGTTGATCCGTAATCGAAACGACAGCCTCATATGCCTGCTCAGCGAGATAGTCAAGCAACACGATAAAAGCCTCACGTACAACGGCATCGCCTGATGTAAAAGTCAGCACTACATCTTTGGCAGGTTCTTGCAGGTTCACTGACACAAAACGTGTGCTCTCTGGCAATTTCTTCTCGGCGCGCACAATCTGTACAGCAGATCTGATCTCATCTGCCGTCAATGGCTCTAAAGGATGCTGAACCGTTGCGGTCGAACTGTGCGCAATAGCATGAGGAATCTCGGTCATAAGGATTGTACCTTCTTGTAGTAGCTGCATATTTCCAGATTTGGAAATAGAAATTGTCAGGTAGATTTGCTACCATCATTTCATTTTTACCTATACCAGGAAACACTCTGGTATCAAGTAAAAATCAATGCTGATAGAAATAATGTGGAGGCATTTGAACAGGTTTTTTTGAGCACTGAATTACCTAAATTGTAAATGGACAACTGCGACCTGTCAATGCTCGATAGCAATGTGCAGTTTTTATAGTCAGAACATCCACAAATTAGAGGTGAAACAATCTATATGTTCCCTGAAAAGAACAGGCTACCTTCTGGCAGAAGTGCCCTCCATTCAACCTATACTAGCGAATTGATCCCTTTTCGCCTGACTTCAAGGCACGTCTATCGTTGCTTAGCCTCCTCTCTTATCCTCAAACGTACCATCATATGACTATGGCTAAATGATACACCATAAAGAATATCTGGCCATGATGACTCCAACTATAAAGCAAAATAAGCTCAATAATGTATTGACAGAAGCTGTTCCATTCTTCATAATTAAAGAAACCACTTGCATACATGGACTCCTTACTCTTCAAAACCACCACCTTGAAAGAGAAGAAGAGAGTGTGAAAATGGCCTCTCTATGCTTCCAACAACACTACTGTGATTGGTCGTGCTGCCTATCAATGCCGCATAGGATCACATGGCGATGCATCAGTTGATGGATCTCCACCACCCGATCTCATCTCTTTATTAGTATGCCCATTTTTATCGTTCATAATCATCCTTGTTATCCATTTCACATATGCTGTGAAGGAGGCAATCAGTATGGGCGCGATTATTCGTGAAGTTACCACAGAAGCGACTCTCTCAGAAAAGAAGAAATTGCGGAAAGAGTTCCGACTTTTTGACATGATTTTCTATACGGTCGCGGCTATTGTTGGTATCGATACTCTGGGTGTTATCTCAACAAATGGTGCACAGGCTCTTACATGGCTGTTGATCTCAGCCGTTACGTTCCTCTTCCCCTATGGGTTGCTGACTGCTGAGTTAGGAAGCACATTTACACAAGAGGGCGGAGTATATGAGTGGTGTAAAATGGCTGGCGGACGCTTTTTTGCAGCACTGGCCGCAACGCTCTATTGGATCTCGAATCCATTGTGGGTTGGTGGTACGCTTTCAGTGACAGCCATCACTGCTATTAAAACCTTCTGGTTTGGCAATCCAAATATAGTGTGGGGCGGGAATCCAATCGTTGATGCTTGTTTTGAAATGCTGGTTGCACTCATCTTTATCTGGGGAACGACCTGGTGTGCCATCACTTCTTTACACTTTGGAAAGTGGCTCACGCTCATCGGTTCTTATGTCAAAATTGCTCTTTTTGCCGTTTTTGTCTTACTCGCCAGCACTTATTTCTTTGGAGGCCATGCCACAGGCGCTCACTTCACCCTGAAAGAGCTTATTCCCTCGACCGATATTGGTCTGATTTTCAGCGCTATCCTCCCTGCGCTCATCTTTAACTGGGTTGGTTTTGAGCTCCAGAATGGAGCCAGTGAAGAGATGATTAATCCTCAAAAGGATGTTCCGAAATCAATCATTAGAGCTGGTTTGAGTACTGTTCTGATTTACGCTATTCCCATCGCAGTGATTACCTTTGCTCTGCCTAAAGACCAGTTAAACAATGCCTCTGGTTTCCTGGCTTCCTTCCAGTTAGTTGCGACTATCCTGCCAGCGCCTGTTGCGGTGACTCTGGGTGCACTCGTAGCTCTGGGTGCGATTATTGCGGTTGCCTCTAGCGGTGGCTCGTGGCTTATTGGTGCCGATCGCACGATGGCCATCTCTGCCCTGGATCGCAATGCTCCAGCTTTCATTGGACGCTTCAGTAGCCGGTACGGAACGCCTATTGTGGTGAATACGATGTCGGGCATCGTGGCCACAATTGCAATGGGGGCCGCAATTGCAATCACTGCATTCTCTACCGATCCTAATATTGGAACATTGTTTAGTCTCGTGATGGGCTTCTCAATCTCTACCAGCACGCTCTCTTATCTCTTTATCTTCCCTGCCTACCTGATCCTCAAGTACAAATATCCCAACGTGAAACGCGTCTATGAGGTCCCCTTTGGGAAGTTGGGAGCCTGGATTGTGACACTCTTGCCATTCGCGTATGCAGCCCTGGCCAGCTACTATCTCTTGATTCCAACAGACGCTACTATCAGCAAGTATACAGGTATTACCCGCCTGACCTACGAACTTACTCAGTTCTCACCGCTTATCTTTATTGTCTTGCTCACCATTGTCTTCTTTATCTTAGGGCAAAGAGAGAAGAAGAATAAGTTTGTAGAAATCGAACTGAATCTGGACAGTGTACAGCTTAATGAACCAATTCTGGAGGGCAATGCTGCCGCTTTAGGAGATTAAAAGTCGAAAATCGTTATTACCCTGACGGAATATACGCAACGTATTCATAGACAGTATAAGATGAAAAGGACTGTATTCCGCTTCATCTCATACTGCCAACAGCCTCTTCTCATCTCTTGAGAGGAGGCTGTTCTGGTACTGAAACGACCAGATGACTGGCTGAGGCTTATCCCTGTCAAATCCAGTGAGATCGGAATGCTCACTCAAGCACCAGCTCATTTTTTTTTGAGCTTCCAGCACAACGTTATGCTTCGCTCAACGACGTTTTCACCAGGATGGAAAAAAATGCCCACCTCCTTGAACAAGCTTTGATGTATCAGAAAAAGGGTAATTTACTTTTATAGTAGATCAGATATGGAACATAATTATAACTACTTATTTAAACTCTATATCCCGCCGCCATATGTTTCTATTTTTTGAACTATTTGACATTAATAATCATTTTTGATTAGAATGGAAATGTATATTTGCTATCAAGCTCTTATCCAAACTCGAGAGGATTGATGATGCTTCAATACAAGTGGCACAAAAGAGCTATCTATGATCTCTATATCATCCTCTCCTCTATGATGGAAGGAAACCAACTCTTATTATGGCTTTTCGTTTATTTGGTAAAAAGAAACTTCCTGCCGCACAAACGACTTCTCGTCTGACCTCTCTTCCTCAAACAATTGCCCAAGAAGACCCAATACAATCTAAAGAGAAGATCATTAGCGGTCGGCGCTTCCTTTCTAATGAAGATTATGTCTTTCCGAAGGATTTTCCTGAAAGTGAACGCTTGAACTTTCAGCATTTTTTCTTGCGCAGCCTCTTAAAAGGAAATTATGCAGCTCCATTCTCAGTGAGTGCAAGAGCAATCCTGGATGTAGGGTGTGGAACGGGGATCTGGGTTCGTGAGCTTGCCCAGGAGTTCCCAAACGCTCATGTGACGGGGGTAGATCTTGAGGTTTCTACAATTAGCGCATCAAGTCTACTGAATTGCCACTATGTATCTGCGAATGTTGTACAGGGCCTTCCATTCCCAGATCAACAGTTCGATTTTGTCCACCAGCGCCTTCTCGTCGCCGCCCTGCCAGCCAAAGATTGGCCTCGCGCTGTCTCTGAACTCGTCCGTGTGACAAAGAAGGGTGGCTGGGTTGAGCTTGTCGATGCTGCCGATGCGTTTGTGAAAACTGGTCCTCTGACGGAGAAAATGATGGGCTGGTGGCGTCTTGCTGGAGCAAAAACCGGTTTTGATGCCTCACAACTTACGCGCCTGGATCTCTTTCTGCTCAATGCTGGTCTGCAATCTGTCAAACAAGAAGTGGTTCCCGTTCCTCTGTCATGGGGAGGACATGTTGGCGACTTGATGGGGAAGGACATGCTGGCAATCTTTGGGAATCTCAGGGCACTCGTCTGCACACGTCTCCAGCTTGTTTCTCAAAAAGAATTCGACCAGACATTAGATGCACTTCCAACGGAATGGGCTGCCTATCAGACGCAATTTCACTTCTTTGTTGCGTATGGACAGAAAGTCTAAGCACCCATTCATCTCTTACCTGAACAGATTCTAGCGTCTCAGCCAGATAGACTCTACCTTTCCAGACATAGCCAGGAAGTAGATCTGTTAGCCATACTGCAAGAGGTATGTACTTTTTTCTGATGGAGATTGCAGTATGGCCCTCTTCTTTCGCTGCTATGCCGATTCTTTTTTACTACACCTTTCCAATTCTATCTACACCTCTCCAACTAAAGTAGTATTCTTGCCTCCTGCAAGAGAATACACCTCTAGTTGCATCACCTTCTCTCTCCTATACGCTACACTAAGGCCATCGAGATAAACAATCTCACAAAGATACATACAAACTTTTATGCAACTGAGAGGAATACAATGCTAGAATTACACCAAAAACGCTCTTTATCATGGATGCAGCGAATGAGCTTAGTAGCGCTCGCTGGTATCTTGCTCTCTCTACTCATCACACTAACCCAGACACATCTGGCACATGCCTGTGCCATTAACAATGGCTGTTTTAATGTCCTGGATGGAGTTGTGAGTGAAAACACGCCTTATGAATCTCTCTTAGACATCAACTCGTCCGTTGTCAACAATAATCCAGCGGCCGCCATTATTGTCACTCCTAATGTGACACCATTCGGTGATTTTGAGGAGACGCTTCTCAATGAGGACAATATTGGAGTGTATTACCACGCGGGAACGTGGTCCATCTTCAATCAAGACCATACCAATATTCAGCAACTCTCATCTTTCAACGTCTATGCGACTACAGACCCCAAAGGGAGCCTTGTTCATACAGCCAGCGCTGCCAATATCAGCAGTTATATTACCTATATTGACAACCCTTTGACCAATAACCACCCTGATTTAGAGCTCTTTGTAACGCCTAACTGGAGTGGAGCGTTCGATGATCATCCTCTAGGTGTCTGGTACGATGGCATTAAATGGAGCATCTTCCATGAGGATCTGACACCCATAAGCAGCAATGAGTCATTCAATGTCGCCATCAAACCCAAAAATAGTGGGAAGGCCTTCATCCATACAGCCACGGCTGCCAATACCAGCAGCTACCAGACCTGTATCAATAACCCTATCGTCAATAACAACGTGAGTTTACTCTTGCATGTCACACCAGATTGGACGACAGGCCCAGTCTATACGAATAGCAATTACGCCGTTGCCTACAATCAATTCACGAATGAATGGTGCATCGAGAGTATCAATCTCAAACCGATTCCAGTCGGAACTGCCTTTAACGTCTTCTCCAATTAACATAAAATCTCCCTCAGGTGCCGCCTCCCACAATCGTGGGAGACGGCACCTGAGGGAGATTTTGGGGCAGGAGACAGGCAGGAGTCCGAAGGTTACACAGTCCTCGTTTCAAAACGAGCATCAGCCCAACAGTTCAAGTTGGAAATGCTGAAATCCTCGAGCAGACTCGCTCTCTTCACGCTCAAAGGTGAGATAATAGATGATATCATGCTCTGCGGTTGGTTGAATAACGCTCGTTACCTGAGCCACACGATTGATATCCTGGCTCTCATCATCGATAACACGGACAAGATCCCCTACCGCGTGGGGTGAAAAAGAATTTGTTGCCATACCATCCTCTTTAATAACATGCACATAAAATAGAAAAACTGCATGCCAAACAATAGTGACTATAAAATTATTCTCTCCGCATCCAGGCAGGGGTCAACTTCATATCTTCAGATTGTACACTATTTCAGGTATTTTGATGAGAGGTGAGACAGGGCAGATTTTTTTGAGGCGTCAATCTGGGGTTGGGTGAGATGAAACACGAAGACATGAGTATGAGACAGAATTCTGCCCCTTTGCATATGCCAATGTTATGCCAATGTATGGGCCACCTATCCTCCTCTGGTAGAGAAGACCTCCTGATGAGCGAAAGGACTTCAACCAGTGTTTCGTCTTTCTCATCAGGAGGCGTTGATAGGTAAGGGCGGTTACTCACCCCTTACGACTAACATCAGTTCACAGGAGTCACGGCTGCATAGCTGGTGCCAATGCGGAACTCGTCAAATGAGCTCTGATTGGTGCCATCACCGCCATAGTAGGTGAGACTCTGGAATGTTACAGCCAGATTCGAGGTAGCCTGAGCATTGGCGCTGCTGGGAGCACCATTGCCCAATGAGCCAGGATTGACAAACAGACTTGCGCTGGTGTTAGAGCTAAAGTCGATACGCAAGACCAGAATGGCCGTCTGCCCAACCTGAACCTGAACATTGCTATTGAAGACCGTCCCACCCAGTCGCACGCCCCAGTAGCGTAAGCCCCCGGAATTAGAGGCCGAGCCAAAGTAGCCAAAGCCAATCGACGAACTGGCACAGCCTGTACACCAGCTAATGCCAGAGTTATGGAGCGTCAATGAGTTCTCCTGATCATCGCTGGCATCTTTTCGTATCAGGGCACTCACCCAGAGAGTTGAACCCGACTGACCAATCAGACCATTTGTCAGATATGTGCTGAATGGTCCAGTTGCGCTCACATTCAAACTGCGACCAGCAGACTCATAGCTTAGCCCACCAGTTGCATAGTTTCCGGATGTCTTTAGCGTTGAGAAAGAGAGCGCCGAACCTGAACTTACATTGTAGCCAGGAACCGTCGTTTTTCCACTCTGCTCGGTCCAGGCGCCAGACCAGCCTGTGCCTGTATTCTGACCCTGAAGCGCACCAGTGCTTCCGCTGAATGGATCGGAGGCCAGGAGGGTTCCGCTGCCTCCACCACTGCCACCAGAACTTACACTCACATTGGTAAAGGTTGAGCTATTGAGCAGGCTGGAGTTATGAGCGGTTACCGCCAGACCAACGTAAGCACTACTCCCCATTGTCACGGTATCAGAACCGATCTGCGTCCAGATGCTGCCATCGCTGGAGATCGAGCCCGTAAAGGTTGTGCCACTGCGCACCAGTCTGACCCAGTACGGAGCCGTCGTGGTTCCATTATTAGTGTTGCTACTACTTCCACCAGTCGTTGTGCGCCGTTGGAACGCAGCTCCATTGCTAGAAGTCAGAGCCATAAAGGCATGTGCAGAGGAATCAGTGAGCGTTTCACGAATCATCACGCCAGCTTTGGCCCAGCCATCAGTATTCTGAACGCCTGTAACCTTAGCGGTGATCGTACCATCACCATTAAGAGGCTGATACACATACCGGAAACCATCGTTGCTGCCCCAGATATCGCTGCCCGAACCAGTAACTGTAAAGGTTCCACCTGTATAAGAGGCCGAACCGGTCTGGCCCACTGAACCAATATCTTGCGTCTGCCAGGGTGAAGGCAGACCTGGTGTTGGCGTTGGTGTCTGAGTAGGTGTCTGCGTTGGCGTTGGTGTAGGAGTGCTCCCACCTGAAACGTTTACACCATTCTGCACAATCGAATCAATGGCCTGGAGCTTGGGAGTAGAATCTAGAACGGTAGGGATGGCCAGCCCATAATTTCCACTTGAAGAGTCAAAGTACATCAACAACTCGCCACCAGCCTGGGTAAACAGAGTCTGAGCCTGAATCTCCATCGCCGTTGCACGTGGATCAAGATTGGCCTGCTTCTGCAAACTACTGATATTGTCTCCACCAATCTGAAAACCACCCTCATAAGCAATATCATGCAGACCATAGGCACGCGTAAAGGTGACGTCGGTAACCACCGTTCCATTCACTACACCATCATCAAGTCCTGAATTATACATGTCGTCAATGGTACTGGCACTGGCATTTTTCACACCGCTGTATGCAGCCCCTCCCCCTCCATAAAGGAAGTAGTTCACTGGATGAGGATTTGAAACATGCTGCCCATCGGCGTTATTGTAGTAATTATTCAGGAATGATAGCTCCACATTCGCTGTATCCTGTGCGTTTCCATACTGCCACTCCAGGATTGGTCGAATCTGTGGATTGCTGTTGGGAGGCATAGCGGCATCTCCAAAGGTCGAACGAAAGATATCGCTCATCTGCTTGATCCGTAAAGCAATACGGCGCCATGCCCACGTCCAGTCGCCTGTATTTCCATCATAATTGAGCGGGGAGCCACCAGCATTGACCTCGGCTACCCCTGCATCATGATTCTGATGCATCTGGAGGAATGACCCATTCCAGAGCTCATTGCTGTTCTCAATATAGAGATGCAAAGAAGCATTCAAAGGCGCATGAACCGGGTTGCTCTGGGAGCTGGAATAGACCGATCCATTCGCGTCGCTTCCGTATTTAAACAGCTTCGCCAGTTGGGTAATGTAATCATTGGTCGCCAGCTCGGGAATGTTAATATAAGCATCCTTGCCCGTCTCATTGCAGAGCTGAATCACATACTCCCAGGAAGCCTGCCCCTCCTGACTATTCTGTGGCAATCTGCGATCCGACCAGTTTGACTCAAGCGAACCATTGGTATTCGTGGTATCCATAAAACGAATCGCCTGGAAACGACCGACAAAGTTTTTAATGGCAGCCGTAAAGGTGGTACTAAAACTATAGCTGGTTGTAGCCCCCGGCGAGGTAGGGCGCATCAGCTGAACATTGGTAACACCTGTATTGATGGCACTGCTACTATTCCGCTGGGTATTGGTAAAGTTCAGACGTGGGGAGCTCTCACCATCAATCGAGACGGTCGCAGTCGTTGTATTGCTATTCGCATCATATACCTGATTCGTAATCGAACCAGCTACCAGCGAAAGCGAAAGGGTCGCCTTCCCGTTAAAACGGACAGCGTAACTTCCGGTTGTGTGGATGAGAAAGCCGCCGTCCCATAAGAAAGCAGCAAAATCACCTTGTGGCCAGCCATTGGCATCTACGGATGGAGGAGCACTCTGCCCAGGAGCCGCCTCTAAGCGCCAGGTTTTAAAGGCATCAGCAAACAGGAAATCGCCATTCGAATCACCTGACCAGGCTAGATTCACCCCAACCGCAGGATAGACCGTCGCAGCAGGGACAGACTGTTGCTTTCCACTGGCCAGAGCCGGAGAATGCTCTACAAACAGCCAGAGACTGGTACTCCCAAAGGAGAGAAGGAAGAAAGAGAGAAGGAGAAACACCCATCCAGTGGGTTTTCTTTTAGCAATCATGCCAGAACAGTCAATGCTACCTTGCATTATGGTATTCCTTTCCTATCGCAAAAACTCATCTTTGAAGTTTTTCCAACGAATTGCTTACCCGAAAAACAGATTGCCTCCTTTCTTATGAGCACTACAAGACAGGTCGACATGACAACACTTCATTATGTTGTATATATCAAAGAGGCCTTAGAGAAGGCCACAGAAGATGTCTCCTGGATAGTTAATGCTTCAGGCGGTCAAAATAATCCTTTTGAAATTGATGGCTTTGGAGATGTGGTTGCTCCAGTCGGGCAGTTGTCGTCAAAGCGGAAAGTCTCGCTTCTTTCGGCTGCGCATCTGTAGAAGTTCGAGCTATCAGATGTGACTGAAGTGCGGTATATGGCGCGATGGTCTCTCCACGCAAACCTCGTAAGAGTTGTTGAGCCATCTCCGCACCAATCTCTTCCAGCGGTGGACAAAGACTCGTTAGGCCAAGCTCACATGAAGGGCCAATATCATCAAAACCAATCAATCCAAAATCAATACCTGCTTGCTTATCAATCTCAACGGCTGCTTGCAATACCCCATGGGCAATTGAGTCGGTTGGAGCAATGATTCCAGGCTGCCGGCCAGACATACGTGCGAGAGAACCATTGGCAAGTTCCTTAAAAAGAGCTCGCCCTTCTGTCAGACCAACGAGCATGCCTTCTCTCAACGAAGGTGGATGATCTTTCTCCTGTTTATCTTGTTGCCGGATCAAAAACATTTCATCCGGCAACCCCGCAGCCTGCAAGGCCGCCTGGGCACCACGCAACCTCTCTGCTGTCCACCACTCATTCCAACAGTCAAGAAAGATTAAGGGACTATACCCCATCTGTAGCAGATGTTGCGACGCCTGATACCCTGCCTGCATGCTATCATAACTGGTATGAGGTAATGAACTCTGGCCTGTATGCCAGCCATGCAGAACGACTGGAATCTGAGTCGTATCAAGAAACTCCGACACTCTTGCCGAGACACGTTGGATATCAACAACGTTCACGATTGCTAAAGCCTCAACACCATTGAGTAGTAAGGTGAGCATTCCTTCTTCCAGAGTCGCAAGTTGCTGATCTGGTCCAGTGAAGCGCTGAAGAAAATGGACGCGACCACCTGCCAGCGAAAAAGCTCGCTCCAGCGCTCGCACCACACGAGACGACCAATCATATAAACTATCTTTATCATACGGAACTACGGGGAAATCAGCGGCAATTATTCCGAGAATAGGGGCGTTACGACGATCAGGTAGACCTTCAACGGCTGGTCGAGGTGTTGCAAATGGTGTCAACAACATCTCCTGAGAGAGATCCTGCACTTGCATGTTTGCCTGTGCCATCAGTCGTACCTGTGCATCTTTTGTCACAAACGTCCCTCTTCGAGACTCCGCACGGATGAAGCCATTCTCGATTAAGAGGTCTATCGCATGCTCAATTGTAGGTAGCCCCACGCCATATTCTTCCGCCAATTTAAGACGACTGGGCAGAAGCATATCCGCAGGCCAGATTCCATGGAGAATCTTTGTTCTGATGTCCTGCTCAATACGACGATAGACAGGAATAGCAGCAAGCCGCTGTACGCGTTTCCCCTGTGTCATAGCTTCCTTATTCTCTATACAACCTGGTATATATAACTATGTATATAAATATATATAGTCAAATGCCGCGTTTGTCAAGTGGTCGCGCAATCCTTTTCACTCTTCACTTTGTCGTCATCCTTCTTTTGGAGTATCTCCCATCTTTTTGACCTCCTCTCGCTCAATAAAATGATATAATAAAGATGCATTACTCTTTTTTGCATCGTTTTACCGATAAAACATCAGGGTGAAGATAAGAATTAGATAGAAACGCAAGGATGAAAGATGACAATATTTCTGGCGCTTTTTCGCGGTATCAATGTCAACGGACGAGTTGTCAAAATGGATATGTTGAAAGAACTTCATGCTTCCCTGGGCTTTACGGATGTCATCACCTATATTCAAAGCGGCAATGTGATCTTCACGAGCAACGAGACGGATAGCTTAACGCTTACTCAAAGGATTGAAGAGGGGTTTCAACAAAAATTTGGTTTTCGCTCATCAGTGATCATACGTACGGTAGACGAGTTGCAGCAGATCATCGATAACACTCCTTTTCATGATCAGCCTGAAAAAGAACCCAAATGGATTGTGGTTACTTTTTTTTCTTCGCCTCCTCGCGAGGATGCTGTGGAGCAATTTCAAAAGCTCTACCAGGGTCCTGAGGAGCTCTATCTCAAAGGTCGTGATCTGTATACATACTATCCCGAGAGCATTGGACACTCAAAACTTCCAGCTCATCAACTGAGCAAAATATTGCAGGCCGATGGCACTGCTCGCAATTGGAATACCATCCTGAAACTCCAGAAATTGATGGCATAAGTACCTTTTGCTTACGCATTCCTGTTTCAACAGAGCGACCACTACAGACAGGCTACATTTGTTGTTTGCTTCCTACCTTAATAAAGACCCTATAAAGAGAAACAGGGCATTTCCTGTAGAAATCACCAGTGACAAAGGGTTCAAGATCAGCAATAATGGTCATGGCGAACTTCCAGTCATTATTGTGCTCTTCATCAGCACATGAAGAGCTATTCAGAAGAAAGAGATGGAATATATTCTATGACCCTGGAGAAGACTCCTCCTACTTTATATGAATGGGCTGGTGGAGATGAAGCATTCAAACGACTGACTTCGACTTTCTATGGCAAAGTACTTGAAGACCCCCTGTTGGAACCGCTCTTTGGTACCATGGCTCAAGAGCATCCAGAACGAGTCGCATGGTGCCTGAGTGAGGTGTTCGGTGGGCCAAAGACCTATACAGAGCAACGTGGAGGTCATCGCCACCTGATTCAGCAACATCTTCACCGCCATCTCAGCGAACAGCAACGAGCCCGCTGGGTTAGCCTCTTATTAGAGACCGCAGACGAGATCGGGCTCCCATCAGATCCTGAGTTCCGAGCCGCCTTTGTCAGCTATATTGAATGGGGCAGCCGCATTGCCCTCTCAGTCTCACAATCTGATGGTGAAATTACTGAAGATCTGGACCCTATGCCCCAATGGAATTGGATTGTAAAACCGTTTCAGGATTAAATATCCACAGACAAACAGCTCACTTCTTCTGTTCAGGAAATAAGTGAGCTGTTTGTCTGCCTGTTTGAAGCCGTACGCTATTCATCAGCAACCTTCAACGCTCCCTAAACGTCTCAGCATCAGCAAACACTCTGGAAAATTGATTGATAGATGTAAATTTTCTTTCATTTCTGCGTGCAAGAGAGAGACCCATTCTCAATCACTGTGTTCATGCTCAACAGTACGTATGTCCTTACAACAGGTCATCCATAATAATTCCGATAGAAAGGATACGTGATGCGCTTTCTTTTACATCGTGGTATCATTGGCCTCCTCGCGGGCCTGCTGAGTAGTATCGCTTTAAGCGTGACCATTACGCCTTCATGGGTGGGTGTCTTGCTTGGGCTTCTGTTTGGGGGCTGCTACTCCCTCTTCTTTCGCCCCACCCCACGCGCCTATGGTGATAGCCTGATGGTTGCAACTGGCCTTGGAATAGTTCTGTGGATGTTGTTTACTATCCTCTTGTTACCACTACTCTCTGGTACGCCACCTCAATGGACTGCTACGGAGATGCGCAATCATTTTCCTGCGCTAATCGGTTGGTGCATCTATGGAACAGGTCTCGGACTCCTGGTTCAGGTGGGAAATGATCTCTCGTTGCGCTATCTCGGTACAGAGGTTGCCCAACCAGTACCACAACAGGCAACAAAAACGCACGTTGTGATTCTTGGTGGTGGATTTGCCGGAGTAACTACTGCGATGCAGTGCGAGAAGTTGTTTGCGGGCGATCCTTCGATTGAGCTGACAGTAGTTAGTGATACCAATGCTCTTCTGTTTACGCCTATGTTAGCAGAAGTGGCTGGAGGAAGCCTTGAAGCAACTCATATTAGTAGTCCATTACGAACGAGCCTGCACCGCACGCAGATTGTCAAGGGACAGGTGCAGGAGATCTGTCTGGAGAAGAAACAGGTTACATTGGCTTCGCATGACCAATTTTCCCCCGAAAAGACCATTCGTTATGATCACCTTATCCTGGCCCTGGGCAGCGTTTCAAACTACCTTGGACTCAAAAATATTGAGCAAGTGGCCTTTGACTTTAAAAGTCTTGCCCATGCCATTCGTATCCGTAATCATGTGATTGATCTCCTTGAACGTGCTGATAGAGAGACCGATGAGGCGACACGCCAGAAACTCCTCACCTTTATCATTGCAGGTGGCGGGTTTGCCGGAGTCGAGTTAGCAGGCTCATTGAATGACTTTATTCGTGGCTCGCTTATTTACTATCCAACGATTCATGTACAGGACATCAAAGTTATTGTCGTGCACCCTCGCGAACGGATACTGCCAGAATTAAGTGCTTCTCTTGCTCAGTATGCGCTTGAACGTATGCAAAATCGTGGTGTTACATTTAAGCTTAACACACGCGTCTTAGACGCTGATTCTAACCTTGTTCGTTTAAACCCATCAGAAGAACTTCCCAGCGCAACGCTTATCTGGACGGCTGGCGTTCGCCCCCATCCATTGGTCGAGAAGCTTTCACTAGAGCACAATTCGCGTGGTGCCATCTGTGTAGATAAACATTTAGCAGTTCCAGGAGCCTCTCAGCTCTGGGCACTGGGCGATTGCGCTGCGGTAATCGATGCTAAAACAGGTCAGGCAGTCCCACCTACTGCTCAATTTGCGTTGCGAGAAGCAAAAACGCTGGCTCAGAACATCTATGCCAGTGAACACAAACAAGCTCTCAAGGCTTTTCACTTTGATGCGTTGGGAACACTCTGTGTTGTAGGCTATCAGACTGCTTGTGCTGAGATCAAAGGGCTATGCTTCTCGGGCTTCTTCGCCTGGCTTATGTGGCGTGGCATCTATCTGGCAAAGCTTCCTGGTCTGGAACGAAAATTACGCGTCTTAAGCGACTGGCTGATTGAAATCATCTTCGCGCGCGATATTGTGCAGACGCTAGATGTCGATGAGACATATTCACCTGCAAAGATTCAGCCCTCCATGGATCAACCTGTGCAACAAGCACAACTCCATCCATCTAGCTATCCACAGGAGTAGTTCGATCATGACACATCCCTACCGCTATAGTATGGGCTTCTGCATTGGCTGCTTAGGAGGGCTTCTCGTGGCCATGACTGGCTCTTCGCTTTCACTTTTAGCCACGCTTCTGCTGGGAGGATTAAGTGGTTTATTCTTTGTTTTCATCAGTTTATCACGCCTCACAAGCGTTGGAGCCGGACTTATCTGGAGCCTGGGGTATGCATTCTGGCTCTGGATTTTGATCCCTGCGGGCATTATCCCTTTACTTCAAGGTGCTCCCCATATGGGGATGCTCGATATGGCACGAGCACATTTCTCTGAACTGGTCGCTTATCTTCTCTTCTTCGGCCTCCCTCTGGGCATCGGTCTAAGCATAAGACCACCATTCTCATGGCATCCAAGAAGGCTGATTGAAGGAGGACTGGCAGGACTGCTGAGTAGCTGGCTCCTTGGCCCATGGCTAGTACGCCAGAATGCCTCTGTGTTTATTGCAGGCATTAACGCAATACCATCACCCGCGATGAGGCTAACGCTCCATATTATGGTGGCACTAGTGATCGGGATGAGCTTTGGGTTGCTCTTTCAGCAAGATATTCGGGGTCCCGGCTCTGGTCTCTGCTGGGGAGTAGCTTATAGCATCTTCTGGTGGTTCTCAGGTTCCCTTACGATCCTCCCACTTTTGCAACACCAGACGATCTCCTGGTCATATCAGCACGCGAGTTCTCTGTTTGGGGCGCTAGTTGGCTCTGTTCTCTATGGAACTGTACTGGGTTTACTCTATACGCTTCTTGATCGTTTATGGGTGGGACTCTTCATTGACTCAGACCCACTTAATCGCAATAGGGAGGGAGTAGGCACGCGTACCGCTCGGGCACTTACCTGGGGAGCTATTGCCAGTCTGGTTGGAGGGCTCCTCTTTAGCATTATCATGTATGTCACAGGGATTCTAGCTCAGGTTGCTGCGCTGGTTGGCAGTTCTTCACTTGTGCTTGGCTTCTTCCTCCATCTCGTCATTAGTATCCTCATCGGGATGAGCTTTGGACTCTTTTTTGTCTATGAGGCTCCTAATGCTGGCGATAGTGTCATCTGGGGAATGCTGTATGGTCTGATCTGGTGGTTTATTGGGCCCTTAACATTACTCCCACTCTTACTTGGTGGCACTCCTACATGGTCGATTCAAGCGGCTGAGGTGCTCTTACCATCCTTGCTGGGACATCTCATCTATGGTGCAACTACTGGTCTGTTCTTCCTTCTCCTCCAACGACGTTTTATACACAGCCAACAGGCTGTCGGACAAGAACAACAACTACGTCGACCAGTCGGTACACCTATCCCTGCCCTCTGGCTCTTTCTCCTTGGTCTGGGACTGATGCTCCCACTCCTGTTAGTCTGAGGATTCTGAGCAAGCCAGGACATATCCTGGCTTGCTCGAATCGTTGCAATGCGAAAAGAACTGACATCAGAGCTCCTTTTGCAATGAATAACATATCTGGCTTCACAAGAAATGTCTGAATGGCTTATCTGTTATGAACATGGCGGGCCACTGCGAATACGCTGGCGAAATTCTTCCAACGACCAGCCCAGACCTTCTTCCACCCACCAGGTAGCTCCTGCCCCTGCAAAAGGTGATGTGATCTTGCTCGCTTCCTGAGGATTATTAGGCGTCTCACCACTGACGATTATATCAAATTCTGAAGAATGCTGTGTACGTTGAGACTGTAGATAAGACAGGCACTCTTGAAAGTCAGCAACGGTAAGCCACTTCTTTGTTTTGGCATTAATCGACTTCAAGCAAGCCCCATCCCACTGGACAGCGCGGCGAAAAGGTGCGTGATTGGGCCAGCCTCCTGCAACCCAGAGTGGGATACGCGGTTCTTGCACCGGTCTGATATGCAAATTCGCTTGCTCCAGAGCATAATATTCACCAGTAAACGAAAAAGGATCACCTGTCCATAGGCCAGCAAGGATGGTCATCCCCTCCTCCAACTGTCTTGCTCGAACAGAAAGAGTGCGTTCTTCACCAAAGGCTGCAAAGACCTCCTCACCGAAGCCCAATCCAACAGTACAGATCATACGCCCATGAGAGAGCTGGTCCAGATTTGCTAAACGTTGAGCCACCAGATAGGGACGATGTCGAGCAAGTGGTATAGCCAGCAAGCCAATCTTAATGTGAGACGTCTGCAAAGCGATGGCTGTCAGCGCAATCCAGGGATCAATCACTGGAGCTTGCTGAGGTAGTACATCCCAGATAAAAAAGCCATCCCACCCTGCGTGTTCAGCATCAACCGCCAATTGAGCCAATACACGAGCATCTGCATATTCACCAGTTGTAGGAACATCAAGTCCAAATTTCATGTATTTCATTCCTATCCTAAAATAAAATATGTAGTTATTTTAACACAATAAAGTAATACAGTACAGTAAAAGTAGATGATTGGTATTCCGTCTCTTCTTTGAGAAAAGGGAGAGCTTTTAGACAGCACATATCCAGGCCTTCTCTCAAATAATGGGGTCGCTACTCTCCAGCCGAACCGAGGCATTGACTGAAGGCACGCTCAGGACCTTTGCAAGCGGTCTGGCGTTTTTAGAGAAAGCCAGGATCTGTCTGAGAGCACACAAAAATAAGAACGATTAATTTTTGAAACGTGTTCAACGTATCCATCTTTTTTCAGCATGGCATTTTTCCGTAAATATATACAATCCTCAGACGTGATAAAGATAAATGGGATGATTCCATTTCTGCTGATAAAGTGGAAGGTATTGTATGAACACGAATACTATCGCAATTGTAATCCCAGCTTTAAACGAGGAAGAAGCTATTCGCCATCTCATTCCAACTATCCCTCCAGACATTGTTGACTGGATTATCGTGGTTGACAATAACAGCACTGATGGTACGGCTACTGCAGCCCGTTCTGCGGGTGCGATTGTTGTCAGTGAGCCACTACGTGGCTATGGACGGGCCTGCGCAAGTGGCGTCAAAGAAGCGACGAAGCTTGGAGCAGACATCCTTGTATTTATGGATGGAGATGGTAGTGATGATCCAGCCGATCTCTCGCTCATGCTTGCTCCCATTCTCGAGGGGCGAGCTGATCTTACGATTGGATCACGTGTAAGCGAGCGAGCAGAAAAAAAGGCTGTTCCTCCACAGGCTCGTCTGGGCAACTGGCTCGTCAGCCGCCTCATTAGCAGACGGTATCATACTTCTTTACATGATGTAGGTTCCTTCCGAGTTATCCGACGAATGGCATTAGAGACGCTACAAATGCGTGAAATGACCTTTGGCTGGCCCGTCGAGATGCTTGTGAAAGCTGCCCGCGCTCAGTATCGCATCGTTGAAATACCTATCCACTATCGCTGTCGCAGCCATGGACAATCAAAAGTAGCTGGCACACTCATTGGGAGCGTCAAAGCAGCTTATTATATGTTGCGCACGACGTTTCGTTACCTTGGAACGCAAGAAACTATGGACAATGTGTGTACCAGCTTATCAATAGAAAAAAAGGGGACACTTGGATGATTACGACTCCAGTTATGACGTTGCCACGTTCAATTTATATTGAACCAACCAGTCGATGCAATGAGTTTTGCCAGCAGTGCCCACGTACCTTGCTATCACGAGAAGAAGATATCGACTTGAGCTTTGATAAATTTCGCTATATTGTCGATCAATTTCCTGTGTTAGAGCGGGTGGTTCTCCATGGCCTGGGAGAGCCTCTGCTTAATAAAGAGCTGCCACGCATGATTCGTTATCTGAAAGATCGGGGAACCTACGTCCTGTTTAATTCAAATGGGATCGCCCTGACAGAGAAAGTTGGACAGGCTTTAATCGATAACGGGCTTGATGAGTATCGACTTTCAATGGATGGCTCAACCCGCGAGACATATGCTCATGTGCGTGGAGTGGATGCTTTCGACAAGATCTGGCGCAACATTCGCCGCTTTGTTCAGATGCAGCAAGAGCAAGATACGCAGAAGCCTGCCGTTTCGCTCTGGTTTACTGCTATGCGTGAGAATCTTCATGAGTTGCCCGGGCTGATTGATCTGGCCAGTGATGCAGGTGTTAAAGAAGTCTATATGCAGCGCCTGGTCTACTTTGAGGAAGGTCTGGCAGACTCCAAACAGGCTCTTTTCCGCCGCTCCTCTCCTGAAGAGCTGGCTCTGATTCACCATTGTGAACAGAGTTGCCAGGAGAAGGGGATTCGCTTTAAAGCCGCTGGATCGGCAACGCCCGTCGAAAGTATTGTCCGTGATTTCGGAGATCGACCCTGGTCCGGCTGCCGTCGCCCCTACACTCATACGTACATTACCTCTAGCGGCAATGTCCTTTCGTGCTGCTTCGCTCCCTTTGGTCATAAAAGCGCAAAAGAATATCGTGAAGAGCGTGTCCTGGGCAATATCTTTCAGGAGTCGATCGAGCAGATCTGGCATGGTGAGACATACGAAGCTTTCCGCCGCGCATTTGAGAGCGATCATCCCGCTCGGCATTGTTCGCAATGTGGAGTGAATTGGAGCTACTAATGGAGTCAGATACGTGGTTAGATCGTTATACCTTCGAGAAATATGTGCTTGACGTTGCCATCTCAACGTTAGAACATGGAGGAGTGACCTCCAAAGTGGATACATATCAGTTTCTTCCGCCTATCGATGCATGGGGATTCCCTAAGTATCCAGGCAAAACTGTGGTTTTACAACCAGACTCTGATATTGCAGCCGCTCTAAAACTGTTTATCCACAAAAATTCTGTGCACCTCCATGAAAGTGATGCCTGGCTAGGTACCTGGGTAAACCCAACAACAGGATGTTGTTATCTCGATATTACGGTCATCTGTACACGCCTGGAAGATGCTATTCAGGATGCGATTGAACGCAGCAAAAAAGAGCGCCGCAACATCGAGGCGCTCTACAATTTTAAACACAATCGCACTGTCTACCTTAACCAGGCGGTTACATATCGAAAAGATCATGAATAATCCCTATCTGGATGAGTGAAGGCATGCTCCAGCACCCATAGTTTGCTGGAGCAAATGCTTCCAATCTTTCTTCAGCCAGAAAAAATAGTTATCCACTATACCCCCCTCTCCCATGAAAAGGCCGATCAGTCCTTTCTCTGTCTACAAGACATGGTTCTTCTCGTTTGGAGAGAGCATATCCACTTTAGTACTATTATTTTCAAGACTATAGGATAAAACAGGGAGAGGAGGAGAAGATCAGGCTATGATACACCTTTTTCTCGTAAGTAGGTTCGGCTCATGGCCATACTTTGAAACGGATCAGCAGGACCAGGATCTTGTTCAACCACAACGCCTCTTAGCCCGGGCATAGCCTCAATCTGTCGCAAGATGGCCGGTAAAGGCATCTGACCATGCCCCAATTCGGTCGAGACATCCCCGGCAAAATCACGAAGGTGAACATAACCAATCTGATTCAAGTGATCTTGTAAAAAGGCGACCGGATCAATCTTTTTCCACCAGACCCAACCAAGATCAACACAGAGATCAACAACTCGGAAATCTAATTTCTCCAGTAAAATGTCCATTCCTGTCGTTGATCCCTCGATCGGGGAGAACTCAAAGTCATGATTATGATAGTGAAGATGGATACCTTCTGAACGAAAGGCTGCTCCAGCTCTATTTAGGAGGTCGCTAGCTCTACGATAATCTTCTGGAGAACGTTGATACCATTCAATCAGGCCGCTCACAATGATATCCTGTACGTTCATAGCCTTCAAATAGACCATAAGAGGCTGAATATCTTGCAATCGCCCTGTAATAGTATGAGCAGCACAGAGAATGAGATTTCGTTGCTCTAGCTTTGGCCGATAATAATCAGCATCCTCAGGACCACCTTCAATCCCTTGATAGCCAGCCTCAACCAGTCCATCCAGGAGCTGATCGATATCCTTATCAATATCAAATTGCTTACTGAAGATATAAAGTTGTGCTCCAATAATTTGTTTCATACATCTATCCGTTCTCTCACTTATTCGTTCTATAAGATATCTGTCTGACGAGAAAGAGGAAACAGAGCAGATATGCACATTTACATTGAAGTATACTATTTTTTGTGAATACAAAAAGAGCCAGGATGATGAAATCCTGACTCTTGTTTGCTGCTTGTTGCACCTGATGGTACCAACTGTTGAGGATATTCTCTCAATTTTGCCGAGCGCGCCGCTTGCAACCACGCGTTCAAGCCGATTTCCGCTCATTCACCCATGCATGACCAGAGTGACAAGCCGTACGATCATTAGGGCGACTTCGCTTCACCTGTTACCAGGCGTCCACGTGTCGTCTATCGACCAGGTCTTCTTCCTGGGATCTTGATCACACAAAGTGATGGGAAGACTCATCTTGGGTGCGGCTTCGCGCTTAGATGCCTTCAGCGCTTATCCCTTCTGAACATAGCTATCCAGCTGTGGCCCGGGCAGGCCAACTGGCACACCAGCGGTTCAGCCATCTCGGTCCTCTCGTACTGGAGATGACGCCCCTCAATCTTCCTACGCCCACGACGGATAGAGACCGAACTGTCTCGCGACGTTCTGAACCCAGCTCGCGTGCCGCTTTCATGGGCGAACAGCCCAACCCTTGGGACCTACTCCAGCCCCAGGATGCGACGAGCCGACATCGAGGTGCCAAACCTTGCCGTCGATGTGAACTCTTGGGCAAGATAAGCCTGTTATCCCCGGGGTAGCTTTTATCCGTTGAGCCACACTCCTTCCACTCGGGAATGTGGGATCACTAAGTCCGACTTTCGTCCCTGCTCGGCGCGTCTGCCTTGCAGTCAAGCTCTCTTCTGCCTTTACACTCGAAAAGGGTGATGTCCATCCACCCGGAGAGAACCTTTGAGCGCCTCCGTTACTCTTTGGGAGGCGACCGCCCCAGTCAAACTACCCACCTGGTCCTGTCTGCCAACCGGTTCACGGTCTGGCGTGAGACACAAAACACAACGAGAGTGGTATTTCACTGCTGCCTCCTCCACCCCCACAAGGATGGATTCTTCGGCTCCCACCTATGCTACGCACGCTGTCCCTCGTATCCAGGCCAAGCTGTAGTAAAGCTCCACGGGGTCTTTTTGTCCTGTCGTGGGTAACCCGTATCTTCACGGGTACTTCAATTTCGCCGAGTCCTCTGTCGAGACAGTGCTCAACTCGTTACTCCTTTCGTGCGGGTCGGAACTTACCCGACAAGGAATTTCGCTACCTTAGGACCGTTATAGTTACGGCCGCCGTTCACCGGGGCTTCACCTCGTGGCTACGAACACCACTCAGCTTAACCTTCCGGCACTGGGCAGGAGTCAGCCCCTATACTTCCGCTTTCGCGTTCGCAGAGACCTGTGTTTTTGGTAAACAGTCGGTTGAGCCAATTTCTTGCAGCCCCCTCACGCATCGAAACACGCTACTGGGGCACCCCTTCTACCGAAGGTACGGGGTCAATTTGCCGAGTTCCTTAACAGAGGGTCGCTCGATCACCTTGGGGGAGTTCCCCCTGCCTACCAGTGTCGGTTTGCGGTACGGGTAGCGTCAGCTCTCACGAGAGGCTTTTCTTGGCAGCCTGGGGTCCGATGACTTCCGCACGATTGCTCGCGCTCGGTGCCGCTGTCATGCACAGGAGACCGGGATTTGCCTCGGTCTCGCACTTCAAACGACACGCCGATCCTGTCCATTCGATCGGTTCACCTTCCCTACTGCGTCCCCCCATTGTTGATCACGATCTGACGCTAGTGCAGGAATCTCTGACCTGCTTTCCATCGCCTACGACTATGACGTCCTCGGCTTAGGGCCCGACTCACCCTGGGACGATTGACGGTGCCCAGGAACCCTCAGGCATTCGGTGTCTCTGGTTTTCACAGAGATTGCGCTACTCATTCCGGCATTCTCACTTCTCGTCGCTCCACCAGTCCTTCCGGTCTGGCTTCTCTGCTTGAGAACGCTCCCCTACCATCCTGGTCAAAAACCAGGATTCACGGCTTCGGTACACTGCTTAAGCCTCGCTACGTTGTCGGTGCCACTACACTCGACCAGTGAGCTATTACGCACTCTTTCAATGATGGCTGCTTCTAAGCCAACATCCTGGCTGTTATTGCGTACTGACTCCCTTTGACACTGAGCAGTGATTTAGAGACCTTAGCCGGTGATCTGGGCTGTTTCCCTTTTGACAATGAAGCTTAGCCCCCACTGTCTCACTTGCATGCTCCATTCTGCTGGCATTCGGAGTTTGAGAAGGGTTGGTAACCCGCACAGGGCCCCGAGCCTTTCCAGCGCTCTACCTCCAACAGACAACACATGCAGCTGTACCTCAATACATTTCGGGGAGAACCAGCTATCTCCACGTTCGATTGGAATTTCTCCCCTATCCACAAGTCATCCCCCAGTTTTGCAACACTGGTGGGTTCGAGCCTCGACGGACTGTCACATCCGCTTCACTCTGCTCATGGATAGCTCACGTGGTTTCGGGTCGCATCGCCGCAACGCGCGCCTACTTCAGACTCGGTTGCCCTCTGGCTCCCCAGCTTTACCGCTGGTTAACCTGCTACGACGATGCACTCGCCGGATCATTCTACAAAAGGCACGCCATCAGCCCTTGGTTCCTCCTGGAACAGTGGCCTCTGACTGCTGGTGAGTACGTGGTTTCAGGGTCTCTTTCATCCCCCTCTCGGGGTGCTTTTCACCTTTCCCTCACGGTACTTGTTCGCTATCGGTCACGAAAGATGTTGAGCCTTGGAGGGTGGTCCCCCCAGCTTCCCACAAGGTTTCACGTGCCTCGTGGTACTCAGGATCCCGATCCACGCTCTCCGGCTGTTCACTACGGGACTCTCACCCGCTCTGGTCCTGCTTTCCAACAGGTTCGTGTAGCTAGAGATTGTTTGTTATCGGTCCTACAACCCCGCCCGTTCCGAAGAACGGATGGTTTGGGCTCCTCCCGGTTCGCTCGCCACTACTACGGGAATCTCGGTTGATTTCTTTTCGTCGAGCTACTGAGATGTTTCAGTTCGCCCGCTGCCCTCTGCCCTGTCTATGTGTTCAACAGGGAGTATCCAGACATCACTCTGGATGGGTTGCCCCATTCGGAATCTCGAGGTTCATGGCTTGTATGCAGCTCCCCTCGAACGTTTCGCCGGTCTCCGCGTCCTTCATCGGTCTTTCGTGCCAAGGCATCCACCTCGTACTCTGTGTAGCTTGTTCGTTTCTACGGTCTTGATGGTGTCTTGCTTGCTCTGCTTCAACTCGTGCTTGCAATCTTCATCGCTCAGCAAAATTGAAGGAATATCCTCTTCAGTTGTTCAGGTGCACGTGATCAGGGGAAACCCCAACCACTGGAGAGTGGAAACCAAACGCAGTCCCTGGTCGCTCAAAGCAACCATCAGTATCCTGTTTCGACCTAGGAGTGGATGGAGGTGCTTGCTCATTGCTGAGAAAGGTCCATCAAAGCTCCCTAGAAAGGAGGTGATCCAGCCGCACCTTCCGGTACGGCTACCTTGTTACGACTTCACCCCAATCACCGACCCCACCCTCGACGCTTGCCTCCCCGAAGGGTTAGCCCAGCGGCTTCAGGTGTTGCCGACTTTCGTGGTGTGACGGGCGGTGTGTACAAGACCCGGGAACGTATTCACCGTAGTGTGCTGACCTACGGTTACTAGCAACTCCCACTTCATGGAGGCGGGTTGCAGCCTCCAATCTGAACTGAGGCCGAGTTTGACGAGATTGGCTCCCCCTCGCGGGTTCGCAACTCTTTGTCTCGACCATTGTAGCGTGTGTGTCGCCCAGGACGTAAGGGCCGTGCTGACTTGACGTCATCCCCGCCTTCCTCCACGTTGATCGCGGCAGTTTCGTTAGATCATTCAACTAACGACAGGGGTTGCGCTCGTTGCGGGACTTAACCCAACATCTCACGACACGAGCTGACGACAGCCATGCAGCACCTGTGGAACCGCCCCGAAGGGACAGCGCGTTACCGCTGGTGCAATTCCATGTCAAGTCCTGGTAAGGTTCTTCGCGTTGCATCGAATTAAACCACACGCTCCGCTGCTTGTGCGGGTCCCCGTCAATTCCTTTGAGTTTTAATCTTGCGACCGTACTCCCCAGGCGGACCACTTCAAACGTTAGCTCCGGCACTGAGAGGGTCGAACCTCCCAACGCCTAGTGGTCATCGTTTACGGCCAGGACTACCGGGGTATCTAATCCCGTTCGCTCCCCTGGCTTTCGCACCTGAGCGTCAGGTACTTCCCAGGACACTGCCTTCGCCATTGGTGTTCCTCCGGATATCTACGCATTTCACCACTCCACCCGGAATTCCGTGTCCCTCTGAAGCCCTCAAGTCGGGCAGTCTTCATACACCCTCTCCAGTTGAGCCGGAGATTGTCAGTACAAACTTACCTGACCGCCTGCGTGCGCTTTACGCCCAATAAATCCGGACAACGCTTGCCCCCTACGTATTACCGCGGCTGCTGGCACGTAGTTAGCCGGGGCTTCTTCCTTGGGTACCGTCCGTTCTCGTCCCCAAGAAAAGCAGTTTACGATCCGAAAACCGTCATCCTGCACGCGGCGTTGCTCGTTCAGGGTTGCCCCCATTGACGAAAATTCCTCACTGCTGCCCCCCGTAGGAGTCTGGGCCGTTCTCAATCCCAGTGTGGCTGATCGTCCTCTCAGACCAGCTACTGATCGTCGCCTTGGTAAGCCTTGACCTCACCAACTAGCTAATCAGACGCAGACCCATCCCAAAGCGCCCTTGCGAGCTTTCCTCTTGCGAGCATATGCGGTATTGTCGGCGATTTCTCGCCGGTATTCCTCACTTTGGGGCAGATAATCCACGCGTTACTCACCCGTCCGCCACTCACTCATTGCTGAGTGCGTTCGACTTGCATGTGTTAGGCACGCCGCCAGCGTTTATCCTGAGCCAGGATCAAACTCGCCATCCAATTTATGTTCAAGAGAGCCACAGCGGGCCTCCCGAAAATGCATTGTGTAGTTCGCGATCCAGTCCAAGTGTTTATTGCTTGGCTTGTTCGCAGATTTGCATCACTTAGCTCACGCTAAGTGATTGAATTGACAGGAACTGGTGTCTTGTTACTCTGTAAAACCAGTTACTGTTCTGCTTTCCACTCTTCAGTTGTCAAAGTGCGACTGATCGAGAACCGTAGCTCTCGGGTGTCTCGCTCGATTGCGTTGTTTTGGCGTTCTCGCGACGACTGCTGTAGTATCTCACATTCCTCGGGGTCTGTCAAGCGTTTTCTCGTTGAGTTTTTTCGCCTGTCCCGAAAGTCCTTCTTCTCCGTGGTGTGGACGCTTCCGGCCTCTGAAGAGGGCTGAAAGACCTACGGACGAACCGTGTGGTCGTGCACATCATCGGGAAGGAATCTTCCTGAGGGGCCACGTTACCGTGGCACAGCCGGGGGTTTGCGGACAGGAGCACCCTCCAGGAGAGTGATTGTCTGGAAACGACAGCTCACGGAGTATACCATGAAAGAGAAAGGCCGTCAAGTGCTTTTCCAGGCAGTATTCCTAACAACAAAAAATCAAGTACTTAAGGTAAAGGAATAGATCCCAAACGGCCTGATAACTCCTCTTCATCTTCTCTTCTGGATGCGGTACCCTATAGCTAGAAAATCAGAAAGCCCTCGACCTGAATAGCAGATCGAGGGCGTCAAGAATAGTAAGTTAGTCTGTCCAGACCCAATCACGAACTTCTGGCATATCCTCCAGGTTTGTTCGAACATATGACTCATGCTTGACCAACAGATCTTCACATTCAGCAATCAAGCCAGGAGTTAGATTTCGAACGCGCTTGGCATGCTTCAATGCTTCAATGCACAGGTGATAGCGGCTCATACCATTGCGAACAACCATATCAAAGGGGGTTGTTGTTGTTCCTTCCTCAACAAAACCACGAACATGGAAGCGATGCGTGTTTGGACGGCCATGAATAAGCTCATGGATGGCACGTTGATACCCATGGAAGGCAAACACAACTGGCTTATCTTCTGTGAAGTTTTCCACAAAAGCTTCATTGCTCAGGCCATGCGGATGGTATGCTGGTGGGTAGAGTGTCATCAAATCAACAACATTGACAACACGAACCTTTAACTCTGGCAGATGCTGACGGAGCCACCAGGCTGCCGCAACTGTCTCCAATGTAGGAACATCTCCAGCACAGGCCAGAACCACATCTGGCTCAACTTGATCATCATTACTGGCCCATTTCCAGATTGAGAGGCCACGATTACAATGCTCAAAGGCTTCTTCAATGCTCATCCACTGTAACTGAGGCTGCTTATCAATAACAATCAGGTTCACGTAGTTGTGGCTGCGGAAACAATGGTCAGAGATGGACAGCAATGAATTTGCATCCGGTGGCAGATAGATACGAGCTACATTGCCTTTCTTCGACAACACAATATCAATGAGTCCAGGGCCCTGATGGCTAAAACCATTGTGGTCATTACGCCAGCAGGTTGAGGTAAGCAGAATGTTCAACGAAGGAATGGGCTTACGCCACGAAAGATGCAAGCTCTCCTGCAACCATTTAGCATGCTGAACGGTCATTGAGGCAGAGACCATCGCAAATGCTTCATAGGTTGCAAACAATCCATTACGACCTGTAAGCAAGTAGCCTTCTAGCCAACCCTGACAAAGGTGCTCGCTTAAGACCTCAAGCACACGGCCATCTGGTGTAACATGATCATCAACAGAGAGCAGTTTCCCAGTCGAACAACGATTCTCCACCTCAAATACGTTGCCTAAACGGTTGGAATTGGTCTCGTCTGGACAGAACAGCCGGAAGTTCTTGTTCTTAGCGTTGCGTGTAAAGATATCACGCATAAATTTGCCTAGTTGGCGCGTTGATTCATAACGCTCGGTGCCAGGTTTGGTCACCGCCAGAGCATAATCGCGAAATTCAGGAACATCTAAAGCTGGCAGATCAGCCGAACCGCCGTTTGCCGCAGGGTTGGCGCTCATACGCAATTCGCCCTGAGGAGCAAGTGCTGCCAATTCAGGCTTGAGATGACCATTCTCGTCAAAAATCTCTTCTGGTTTATAGCTACGGAGCCACTGCTCAAGAATACGCAAGTGGCTTGCATTCTGTTTTACTTCCGAGACAGGGACCTGATGCGCACGAAAAGTTCCAATCACTTGCGTGCCATCAACTTCGCCTGGGCCCGTCCATCCCTTTGGCGTGCGCAAGACAATTGCTGGCCAGAAGGGTGCCTTACTAAAGCCATTTGTACGAGCGTCGATCTGATACTCACGAATCTTCCCATAACAGGTATCAAGCACTTCAGCAAATGCTTTGTGCATAGTCATAGGATCATCGCCCTCAACAAAAAAGACTTCATACCCATGACCTTCCAGAAGTTTGCGAATCTGATCATCTTCTTCGCGACCTAGTACGGTTGGTCCAGCAATCTTATACCCATTCAAATGTAAGATTGGCAAGACTGCTCCATCTCGAGCAGGATTGATAAACTTTACGCTCTTCCAGGCACCCTCCAGCGGAGCTGTTTCTGCTTCACCGTCGCCAATGACTGCCACTGCAAGCAGATCCGGGTTATCCATAATTGCACCAAAGGCATGTGAGAGCACATATCCTAACTCACCGCCTTCGTGAATCGAACCAGGTGTAGGAACGCTCACATGGCTGGGAATACCGCCCGGCGTCGAGAACTGGCGGAATAAACGGTGGAGACCCTTTTCATCCTCCGAAACCTCAGGGTAAATCTCTGAGTAGGTTCCTTCTAGATAAGCACTGGCTACCAGAGCCGGGCCCCCATGGCCGGGACCCGCCAGATAAATGGCACTGACATTGTTCTCCTGAATCAACCGATTCATGTGGACATAAATAAAGCTAAGACCAGGAGATGTTCCCCAGTGACCAAGCAAACGAGGTTTGATGTGCTCGGGGCGGAGCGGTTCCTTCAAGAGCACATTATCTTGTAGATAAATTTGTCCTACAGTCAGATAATTGGCTGCGTTCCAATATCTGTCCATTAGCTCAAGTTGTCTCTGGTCAATTACTGACATCCTATCCTCCAAAAAAACCTTACAATAACTTCGCTTCATTGGTAACCATGTATTTGACAGTATCTTCTTTCACTCCAGGCAGGCATCGTTTTCTAAAAAACGGTACTCCGCTTTGAATGAATAAGTCCACTCATTTATATCGCTTCAGGAAAGGTGGAATTCATTCCTACGCCAATCAATATACTTCCATGTTCAATCTCTAACCCGATTATATACTATGATTCTAACCTTTGTCCTCGCGTATAGACAAGTTCAACTTTTGCTATATGTATCTTACTTACCTGGTATCACACTATTATCACCCTGTCATTCTGCCAGATCACAATACTATCACAGACTATTTTTATTTTTACATGTCATACTTCTCAAATATATTGAAGGTTTTTTGAATAATGATGCATTTTTTACTTTCATGCAACAAGTTTTTTTTATGAATTATAAGAATGAGGGGCACTGAATTCTTATTTTGGGGTGTGAAAATTATGGATATTCTTCCTATACTGGACAAAAAAAAGTGGTGACCGCATAAAAGTCACCACTTGAAACTGAAGGGGCATTGAGTTTTTTTCACGCTTTACGTGTTTTTATGGCTTTATTGCATGCTCTTCGGATTGATTTACGAACATATATCCAATACCAACCTTTGTACGAATGTAACGTGGATGGGAGGGATCAATCTCCAATTTTCGACGCAAACGATTGATATTTACCTGCAACATATGGCTTTCGCCCATATATTCTTCACCCCAGACGTGGCTCAATAAAAGATCTTGTGTGACAACACGTCCCGCGTTTTGTGCTAAATAGAAGAGCAGACGATATTCTATCGGTGATACAGGTACATCTTGACCGGCCATAAGGACTTGATGTTGCGCGGAATCAATGATCAGATCTCCAACTTTGAGGATTGTCCGCATATGAGCGTGATTTGAGGCACCATCATTTGATGCAAAGGTAGAACGGCGCAAGACAGAACGAACACGTGCGAGCAGCTCTTCAATGCTAAACGGCTTGGTTAAATAGTCGTCGGCCCCAAGATCAAGTCCATAAACCTTATCTTGATCCTGACCACGTGCGGTAATAATAATGATGGGAACAGTTGAAAATTCGCGCACTTTTTTACAAACGGTAAAGCCATCCATCCTTGGCATCATCACATCCAGCAGGACCAGATCTGGAGTATACTCTTCAATCATTTCCAGTGCTTGTTTTCCATCGCTAGCCGTCAAAATAGTATAATCCTCAAATTGAAGATTCCGCGTGATTAAGCGCAACAATTGGGGATCATCATCAGCAACTAACACTGTTATTCTTTTTAGAGGCATACAAAAAGAGACTCCTTACAATGTGTATACAAGAGATGTCCTATCTCTCACGCAATGGCAAAACAATACGAAATATACTTCCTTTACCTTCGAGGCTTTCTGCCCAGATGAGCCCATTGTGTAGCTCAACAATATATTTACAGATCGTTAATCCCAATCCCAGACCACCAACTTCGCGTGTTAAACGTGTATCGACACGATAAAAGCGATCAAAAATATGGTGAAGATGTTCAGCAGGAATACCAATACCAGAATCACGTATCCAGATCTCAATCACTGGTTTGAATGACAATGACAGCAGCTTTTGCTGTACAGACTCCTCTTGTCCTCTAAGAAATCCTCCATCTATGGCTTGACACTGAAACGATTGGAGAGCAGAGATCCCTACTTCAACATGGCTATTATCCGCAGCATACAGGACCGCATTCTCTAGCAAGTTATCAAGGACAATTCTAAAGAGCTGCCGATCAACTTGAACAATAGTGCCTTGCTGAGAAGCTATCTGTACGTCAAAAACAGTCTGTTCAGATGTTAAATTCCTCCCATGAGCACGTGCAATGCTCGTCTGGCGCTGTCCGAAAGACTCAATTGCTTCTTTCATAAGATGGCCCAGATCAACTGTTGTGAGATGTACTGAAGTGGCTCCCGTTTCAAGCCATGATAACTGTAACAGGCGCTCAACCACAATCTCCATCCGATCGCTCGCTTCACTAATTGCAGAGAGATATTCTTGCTGCTCATCAGGTGAAATGCGATTTTTATGGAGTAAGAGAGTTGATGCGTAGCCTTTAATTGCTGTTAATGGGCTACGCAACTCATGACTTACAACAGCTAATATTTCTGCGTTAAGGATCTCAGTTTCATGCATTGTTTTATGCTCAATATCCCTTGCCAACACTTGAATGTACTCTACAACTAATTAGTTCTGCACTGTCCCTACTCATCAGTCTCAATTATAGAGTGAAGGCAGTCACAAAGAAAGCACACACAAAGCATAGATATCACAATGAACTCACAAAAGCTCAACCTTTGTACCATCGCTACACTTTTCTCTCCACCAGATGTCGCTCACTCTCTTAATAGCGAGGCTGAGATGAGACTTGAAGGGGTCTCATCTCAGCTCCTTGTGTGAGCTCCACGAGAGCATGGTATCTCTCTCGTTAGCTATCATTGTGCTTATACCGTTGTACTTGCAGGTTTCGCCGTGGCCAGGCGGGCTTTCCCTTTCTCAGTAGCGAGAGAACCAGTCCATGGTGTTCCCAGAAGAGGGAGGATATAGCGGTCTCCACCATAGTAACCAGCAATACGCCAGGCCAGAATCAGGAAGAGAGCCAGGAAGCCAAGGATCGGGTTGGTACTAACAGTACCCGCCAGCAGGTAGTTCAGGTTCATCGTGACACCAAAGAAGGAGGCAATACCAGTCAGGATGCCGAAAATCAGACCCAGACCTACCAGTACTTCACCAAAGGTAACAAGGTAAGCGAATAAGGCTGCATTTGGAATTACAACATTCTGCAAAAACGAAGCGTACCAATCTTGCACCGCAGGATGGGCTCCAGACGAGAGCTTGATAGCACCAGTAGCAAAACCCGTGATCGCTGCTCCATCATGACCGCTAAACACCCACGCTCCACCCTTCTGTGCCTGACCAAAGAGGCTATAGCCAGTCATTTTCTCAAAACCGGCTGTTAACCATTCATATCCAACATAAAGACGAACTATTAGCCAGACCCAGGCCATTCGCGTATCAGCAAACAAGAATTTAGCAATCGGAGGCTCAGGAATCTGGGTGGCCGAACGAGGACTAACAGCATTGAAAGCACGCATCTTTTTTCTCCTTGTGAATCAATAACTTCTATAATGACACGTAAATTTTTTATGATTCAAGCAAAACCAGAAATAAATTTCTCTTTATATTGAATCGATTTATGTCTTGCTCTACTTGACAGTTTTATAATAATTTATATGCATCACTCCGATATCACAGCACGTAAAATGAAATCACAGCGATATCTCAAAAAGAAATGGACAAAGAAAAAGCCCCTGTTCCTACTGAGTCTCATGTGACGATGCAGTAGGAACAGGGGCTTTTCCTCTTTCAAGCCTGGGAAGTATCAAACATCAGTGAGAGGTGGCCCTGCAAGCAACTTATCTAGCGTCTGCTTTTTAATACGATACCCTTGACGCTTGCCTCGATGAGGAAGGGGGATAGCCTCTAATAATCCATGCGTAATCCAACGCCTTACAGTGGTTGTATCTACACGTAAACGCTTAGCAACTTCACGCACTGTTAATAATTCACCACCACGCAGACCACTTTCGCCTTGTTCTTGAGGTTCGTTTTGAGTAGCCACTACACCTTTGCTCCATTCTTTCTCTCCGCAGTTCCTTGCAGCCACCAAACGGTGCACTCCCTGTCCGTCCATTTTTTATCAACTCATTTGTTCTATTATGGGAGAGCTTTTCAACAAGGCTCCTTTAAAAAGGTTAAGATACAAGAAACACGTAAGAAAGAACAGAAATGATACATATCATTTCATCTTTCTCGCTTCGTAAAGAGGGCGCAACATAGTTGAATAAGCCTCAATCGCGGGGAGAAAAGAAACGGGAATAATCGAAACTTGATTTGTTTCGATTTGATCAGCTATGGTGAATACAACACTATTCATCTCGATTTATCCTGGCTCTGAGTTATGGGCCCTCTTGCTTTACATCTCCTTGCTTGATATGCTAGAAAAAAAGGGGCGAAAAAACAATCGCAATGATACCTATCTCTCTCTCCGCTCTCCTCAGTGGCTTTACACTTGGGGCAAGCCTGATTATTGCTATTGGTGCTCAGAATGCGTTTGTCTTACGTCAGGGACTCAAACGACATCATGTCTTTGTGACGGCATGTATCTGCACGCTCTGCGATGCTATCCTGATTACGCTCGGAGTTGCTGGCTTTGGGACAATTGTTACCTCTATTCCGCTCTTAGCATTGATTGCGACCTGGGGAGGTGCGGCGTTTCTACTCATCTATGGGCTACGGTCTTTCCGTTCAGCTCTTCATTCTGCCTCCCTTGAGGTGGATGCAACGCAACCACCTCCACCCAGTATCCAAGCAACCGCTCTCACTATTCTGGCGTTAAGTTTGCTTAATCCGCATGTTTATCTCGATACAGTTGTCCTCGTTGGAAGCATTGGAGCCCATTATCCTCTCGAGCAACGCTCGTCGTTTGCGATTGGGGCTATGTCCGCCTCCTTCTGCTGGTTTTTTGGCCTGGCCTATGGAGCAGCATGGCTGACACCGCTCTTTCGCAAGCCATTGGCCTGGCGCATCCTTGATTGCATTGTGGGCGTCGTCATGTGGGGGATTGCAGGATCTCTTATCTGGTCAGCGCTGGTCCACTAACAGGCAAACAGAAAAGCGCTTTGATTGGACAAACTCCATCAAAGCGCTTTTCTGTTTGCTTATCCCTTTATCCAGGGCAGGAGAAACTGGACACTTAAGCGATCTGCCCTTGATCCTGTGCAACGAGACTCTTTTTCTGCTGCCATCTCAATTTCCAGGGCCAACCAATCTGCATACACAGATAGGATAACACGACAAAAAGGAAGGCGATCAAGGTGGTATGGATAATGCCCCAGATCAACTGAACTCCTGTCAAGACGGTCATAGCGCCGCTTACTGCCTGAAGGCAAACAAGTAAAAAGGCCAGCCAGCTCCCTATCACAAGATCACGACGCACTCCATAATTTCTGATAATAATGATCAGAAAGGCCAGTAAGAGGAGCCAGATGCTCGCCGCACCATACCGATGCAACATCTGAATGCCTGCATGAGAATCAAAACCTGGCAGGTATGTAGAGCTACAGGCAGGGAACTGGGTGCCACATCCTAACGCCGATTCTGTATGCTGAACTAAGGCACCAGAATAGATGACCAGATAGATATAGGCCATCAGGGCCCAGATGGTATATTGTAGCCCCTTTGTCGCTGGCTTGCTCGCTGTCAACAAATCCAGGCGCCTGGCATCTTCAATCTGAAAGAGGCGTACGGTTAATAACATGACACTAGCAAAACAGATAAGGGCAAAGCCAAAATGAAGAGCTAGCAGAGGGTATTTGGCAAAAGACCCCTCAAACACAACCGTTAAAGCTCCCAGACCACCCTGTAAGACGACAAAAAAGACACTGAGAAAGCCCAGAATTTTGACATGGATGTCTTTCCGATAACTTAACCAGGCCCAGAGAGCTAAGAGAACAATAAGAAAACCTCCGGTTCCAGAGGTAATACGATGCCCATACTCGTAAAAGGCATTTACACTCATGGAGTCTGGCAAAAGTTGTCCATGGCACAATGGCCAGGTCTGCCCACAGCCCTGACCAGAATCTGTTTTTGTGACTAATGCCCCCAACAACACCATCGTAAATGCGCCAAAGGCAGTTATAATAGCCAGTGTCCTTAATAAATACTTATTCATGATCTTTCCTACTAGAGATGGATCCTCTGACGCCCCTACTTCTTTCTCAGAACAGTTCATCCATCCGCCGTGAATTGTCTCTCTTACAATAGTAACAAAACCAGGAGGAAAATGTGAATAGTCCCCCCATGTAGTACTTCAGATTTAGACGCGGGGAACAAAGAAGTGGTAAAAAGGAAACAATTGAGACGTGTTTAGTGTTATCTTCTATGGAAGAACTGATGTTGAAAGGAACAAGGTTATGACAGAGAATCTTCGCGATAAACCTGACGCTTATTGGAGAGAACGCCTTACCCCAGAACAGTATCACGTTGCGCGTGAAAAGGGAACTGAGCGTGCCTTTACGGGGGCGCTGTATAAAAATCATGATAACGGAACCTATGAGTGCGTAGCTTGCGGACAGGCGCTCTTCTCGTCTGATGCTAAATATGATTCTGGCTGTGGCTGGCCTAGCTTTGATGACCCTATTCATCGTGAACATGTTGAGCTACACGAAGATAATTCTTTTTTTATGAAACGTACAGAGGTCATCTGCAAAAATTGTGGTGCACATCTGGGGCATGTGTTTAATGACGGTCCACGTGAAACGACTGGTCAACGCTACTGCATTAATTCTGTTTCGTTGCGCTTTATTCCAAAACCAAAAGCGTAATTCACTCCTACGCTCCTCAAAGTCTCTTCGTAGCTTGAACTCACCATGTTTTTTTATGAAGGCGCATCAGGTTGCGCCTTCATAATCTTCACAGAGGCAAAAGTATTTTATATAGCATGAAAATAGAGACTTTCAAACTCCAGCAAGACGCGTTAGTTCGCTGGTACCCGCTTATTCATCTGCTCAGCCTCGGCAAAACACTGTTCTGCACGATTAAGATCAGCACTTTCTGCTGTCACTCCATAACGTGCTTTAAGCGTGTTGCCCAGGTTATTTAAGTTACGAATATGCTCCTCTGAATTGGGAAGAGAGAGCTCAACTGCTTTCTCAGACGCCTCTATCGCCTGATTCAGGTTATCCATCTCATCCGTATAGACATAGCGCATAAAGCAACAATAACTTAAAAAAGTATAGCAGGCTGATAGGATAGGGGAGTGCCGCGAAAGTTGCGCGGTAATACGCTGCCAGAAGGGAATAGCCTCTTCCAGGGCAGCATGAGATTGAGAGAGCTCATAATATTGAGCAAAGGTCGCACCAATATTTTCAAGCAGGCCAGGGGCATCTGGCTCGTATAATTTCATTAGATCTAAGGCCGCATGCCAGGTATCAATGGCCAGCTTAAGATCTTCATTATTATCGCTATAGCTATAACGTTCACGAAACATAAAACCAAGAAGATAGAGCGCATCCACTTTTTTGCGTGATGTTTCACGATCCACTGAATCTTGCAGATACTCGATTGTCAGTGTAAGATCCTCGCTGCTCCTTGTTAAACGATAACGTTCTTTATAGTATTCACCAATAAAATAAAGGTATTGTGGATAGGTAGAGGTTGAAGCCACCAGCTCTGCCGCTCGCTTCAATGTCTGAAGAATGGCATCGAGATCCGTCAGATCCTTTGTTTGATTGTAGCGCATCCCCTGCACCAACCCCAACCCCTCTAAACGCCGCAATAAATCATCCGAGTCCTGTGTTGTTTCGCGCACCGCTTCCTCATAAAGCCGTAAGGTCAGCTCGAGATCATCTGCTGAACCCTTCTCTTGATAGCGCTGAAAACACAGGCCACTATAGCTATCAAGAATGGGCAATAATAATTTTAATGCATGTTTGCGATAGCGAGAATGAGCAAGATGTTGACGCCAGGCCGCAAGAATATAGGCCCACTCTTCAACCTTTCCATCAAGAGTGGAATCTGTTGGCCGATGCAACACAGCCTCGCGGAAATAGCGAAACTCTTCAGGTAACTCCTGACTATGGGATGTCGACGAATCCTGTGCACTTTCAGACGTGTTCACGGCACACTGCCTTTCAAAATCAAAATATCAGCCCTCAATAGCACTAGAGAGCTCCCCTCTTAAAGATTTTTTTTAAAAGTAGAGGTTGTTTTGTAGAGCAGTATAACATATCTCTACTGCTTTCAGACGAGAGTTTCAAGAAATTTTGCCCACAAGATTCTACAGGTATCCTGTGATCTTCTGATGAACCTGCAAGCCCGTTCTTATCCAGGAAAGGTTGTAGATCCTATCTGCTCTACAACCTTTCTCTATTGCCTTTATTCTTTAGCTCGATCATGCTCTCGATTAAAAATCCACCACCTTCAATCTATCGCCTGTTGGCAATATCATCACCGATATTCCATTCATATCGGGTGAATGAAGGAGAGCCTTCAGGAGTCCAACGAAGTTTTGCTCCGGCATCGTCGTCTGGTGCCTGAAGTATAATATCCCCCTCTATATATCCATCTTCAATGAGGCGCCCGGAGTCCAATTGATTATCATCAGTATAGGTAAGAGGAGTAACCCCATCATTTGTTAATACGACACCATTAGAAGTGATGACTTGAAAATCATCTAGAGAATAGGCTATTTCTTGTGAACTTGTATTATGTATTTTTACATGAATGACAATATATTCTTTATTGGGGCCAGCTAGATTTGTAGAATCGTCTGGCAACACCTTTACTGAGTACAGGGTACACTTGACGCCAACAGCGTTGTTTGTCTTACCCACTTCGGCAACGGTTGGTGTTGCAAAAAAAACATTTGAACGACTGGCCGATGAGACAATACTCGCAACAGCCAGACCACCCAGTCCACATGCAGCACAGAACAATAACAGGGTACCTCCCAAAATTGAAATGACAATCCAGACCCACGCCGGCGTTTTCCTTACGGGTGCAGTAAAAGTATATCCATATCCAGGGGCTGGCGGGGCAAAGACTCCTGGCATACTGGCCTGCCCTACAGGTGGACGCTGGTTCCCTGGCCGCGCACCTGCTGATGGATGGCCTTGAGATGGTGGTTGGAGAAGAACTGGTGGGGGAACCGCAGGTGCTATCTCCTGTAAAGGCTCATTATTTGCAGGTGGCGCTGCTATTGGCTCTTCCTGACTGGCGATCACATTTGTCTGGTTGACAGGCGGCTGGGATGCATCTGGTTCAGATGGCTCTTGAGCCGGTTCTGATGCCGTACCTGCTGGAAAAGGTGAGGAAGCGGATTTTAATTGATCGTCTGTAGCTGAATACTCTGAATGTACACTATCATCATGATTGGCTGGTGGTTGAAGCTCTTGAGGATTCTGGCTCATCGAGTTGATATCCTTATCTCATTTTTTAAACTCATCAATCATAGAACCTTTTCTACTGGTGAATAAACTAACCACTTTTAAGTATAAATAAAAATGCAAATATACACAAGCAAACGTAGAAAAGTACAGGAACGGTCACCTCTCAAATCTATGAAAGATCGCATTTTTTGAAGGGAATTGAAGAGGCATTCTTTTTTTTCTGGCTTTGTGCTATGCTATTTGTGAACTTAGGCATGGTTCAAATGGAGTGAGAACCATGTGACACATAAGCGCGACGATTGACAAAAAGAATCCCTGAGAGATAAGGTGATTTTGACAAAAAAAACAACACCGTTCTCAGGGAGGAAACATGAATCATTGTAGCACGATTGAGCAGCGCGTTGATATCATTTCTCAGATGTTGGCCCAGCCACGTCATGGATTGGTGAGTCAGTTGAGCCGAATGTATCAGGTGTCCCGTCAGACCTTGTATCGGTGGGCGGCAAGCGGGCGCAAAGCGCTGCATGAAGCGATGGGTGCACCGCTGGTCCCACTGAAGCAAAAAACGTCGCTTGCCACACTGGTTCTGACCTTGTTGATCGAAAACCACGCCAGGTATCGAGGCATCCAATCGACGCTCAAACGGTTGCATGGCATACGCATCAGCATAGGAAGTATTTGCACGATCATCCAAGATGCGGGGCAACGTGCGCAAGCGTGGATGAACCGACAACGTGCACAAGCACCACGAACCTTGGCTCTCGATGAGCAATACAGTAGCCAGCGCGGCAAAGCCTATCTCAATGTCATTGATGTTCACAGCGGACAAGTGTGGGCGAGCATCCCTCCCGTGGCGGTCGATGGCGAAAGCTGGACGCTGGTGTTGTGGTCGTTGAGCGAACAAGGCATTGAGCCCGTTCACACCGTCAGCGACGGAGGCCGGGCCATTGCTGATGCATTGAGCCATCTGGAACTCGACCAGACCCATCAAAGAGATGTGTGGCATCTCTTTCACGTCGCGGCACAAGTTCAAGGGCGTCTTGAGCGAGCTGTGAAAGCCGAACAAGACCGCCTGCCAGCGCTGCAACGGCAAGCCGAACGCGTCGCGGCGGGAAAACACGTTCAAGGAAGACCATCGGGCAGAACGCTGCACCAACAGCACATCGTCCTGGCTCAAATGCAATCGGTTGCCGATGCGGTGCGCTATCTGTGTGAACAGTTGCATGCGTTGTTGGATGTGGTCGTGTTGCATGATGGGGCTATCATGAGCAGTTCGTTTCGAGAACAGGAACTGCAAACCATCGTTGCCCTGCTCGACGAGGTGGCGATGCTGGCGCAACCGGGCTTGCAGCAGCACCTTGCGATGCTGAGTAAGCAACTGCGTTTGGCCTTGCCTCATGCCTTGTTGTTTGCCCGACTGCTCGATGGCAGCCAGGAGCAGGCGCTTTCGCGGTTGGGCTCTCAAGCCGTCGCGTTGCTGGCATGGGCATGGCAGCGGCGAAGCGTGCTTGGCCCAAGCAGCCAGGATCTCTTGCGTGATCTTCCATCGCTGTGGCAAGCGCAAGCTTCCCTTCTCTTTACGGCTTGGGATCGAGCGGTTCGAGCCAGCAGTGCGGTTGAAAATTGGCACAGCATTGTGCGGCCTCATTTGGCCGTTCATCGCACGCTTTCTGCAGGAATGCTTGCACTGCTGGCTGTTTGGCAGAATCATCGGATTGCACCTCGTGGACTTCATGAGGGGCTCTCCCCTTTACAACGAACAGGATCGACCGAAGATCAGCCTGATTGGCTTGCCGCGTTGGGCTATCCTGTTCTTGTCGTTTGACTGTTCAAAAGTGTCACATGGTTTTGAACCATGCCTTATCAATAATGTAACACATTTGAACTTACATTCCTTTATATGCTTTATTACTCGCTGACGCTCAGATGAGTTATAGCCTGAGCAGGATGTGACGATATGCATAAAAATCTCTCATTTTGAGTATCATCGCATATCTTTCCTGTCAGAAGAAGAAGGGACAAGCATTTCTCTAGAGAGGGTGCATATGGTTGACTATCTACAACGGCAGATCGGCAATTACCAACTTACACGTTTATTAGGAGAGGGCTCATTTGCCGAAGTGTACCTTGGAGAACATATCTATCTTGGCACTCATGCCGCCATTAAAATCATTAAAACGCAAACAGAGAATTATCCTATAGATCTGTTTTATACAGAGGCCCGCAATATTGCCCGTCTTGTTCATCCTCATATTGTCCGTGTCCTGGAATTTGGGATGGAAGATACTATCCCATTTCTTGTGTTAGACTACGCTCCCAATGGTACACTCCGTCAACGTTATGCCGATGGGGCAATTGTCCCTCTCCCTTCTATTATCGCCTATGTAAAACAGATGGCCGATGCACTACAATATGCCCATGATGAGAAGCTGGTTCATCGAGATGTAAAACCAGAGAATATGTTATTAGGCAGACGGAATGAGGTTCTTCTCAATGATTTTGGAATCGCTCTTATGGTGCAATCATTGCAGTATAAAAATCTTCAAGATGTTGCAGGCACGCTTCATTATATGGCACCAGAGCAGATACAGGGGAAACCTCAACCGGCCAGCGATCAATATTCTTTAGGGGTGATTACATATGAATGGTTAACAGGTAAACGACCCTTTGATGGCCTGGTAAACGAGATCATTGCACAGCATCTTGCGGCCCCTCCCCCTCCCATGCGCAAAAAAGTACCAACTATCTTACCTGCTGTAGAGCAGGTGGTGATGACGGCACTCGAAAAAGATCCAGCGAAACGCTTCACCAATATACGTGCATTTGCGGTCGCTTTAGAACAAGCCAGCCAGTTAGATGATACTGGCACAAGGCCACTCGCTGGACCAGCCAGTCTTCCTTCAACCGTCGGCACAGTGACTCCCTTTCTTGGTATAAGTGTCCCATGGACGAATGAGAAGATCGCTATCACCCCATCGGCATCAATGATCCCTGCAATGCCAGCTGGAAGCGTCGTCTGTAGCTATCAAGGTCATACCAACCCGATCTCGTCTCTCTCCTGGTCCCCTGATAGTATGAGCATTATGTCTGCCAGTCAGGATCAGATGGTCCATGCCTGGGACGCGATGAGCGGAAATCGTCATCAGGTCTATCCAGATGCCTCGGAAGTGGTGCAACGACTGGCGTGGTCCCCCGATGGCTCACGCCTTGCAACAGCCGGGGCGGATGGCATCATACGGGTCTGGGATTTTGTAAACAACCGCTTACTCGTCAGCTATGAAGGCCATCATGGACAGACTATTCGCGCAATGGCCTGGGCCCCCCAACAGCTTATCATAGCATCTACGGCAAACAATGGCATCATCCAGGTGTGGGACGCAGTAACGGGACAGACATTAACTATGTATAGAGGGCATGCAGATAAAGTGAATGCGCTGGCATGGGCACCCCATGGGCCAACTTCAACCTCTGGGCGCGGCTATTATATTGTGTCAGGCGGAGATGATACCTCTGTGCAGACCTGGGAGGCCTCAACAGGCAAAAATATTGCGCTCTATCTGGGGGCTCCGACGAAAGTGTTGACGGTGGCCTGGTCGGCAAACGTTTATTCTTCCTCCTCCGTCTCATCCTCAAGCGTCTATAATGGGTCGCGTGTGGCGTGTGGCAGAGAAGATGGTCTGATTCAAATGTGGGATACAACGGTCAATCGCGAGGTACTCAATTATCGAGATTTCGCTCCGCTCTCACTTGTCGCCTGGTCTCCCGATAGCAGGCGTTTTGCTTATGCCAGTAATGAGCGAACGATCCAGATCTGGGATACGATGACAAATTACAAGCTGGTGACATTTACTCATACTGCGCCAGTACGTACTATGGCCTGGTCACCCAATGGCAAATATATGGCATCCGGCGGTGATGACAGACTAATCCAGGTCTGGGTAGCCCCTTGAGACGGAACTAGATTTACTAGACTCTGAGCAAAGTAGGTGGCTGGTTCGTATTATAGAGAAGAACTCCATGATGATAATGGAAATGATTTTATGCGTGAAAATGTAAATCTATAAGGGAAGCTCCCATATCTGCTAGATTTTTTGGAGTAAAGAGTAATGTCAAACAATGATCCCTGGTCGGCTCCAACTGAGCCGCACGTTCCCCCTCATTCCGATGCTACGCGCTGGGCTGCCCACTCTGAGCCAACAGAGCCTCATTCTCCAGATTCCACTCTCTACCCATCTCAGCCTCCTCTTGCGCCAACGCAGAGACCGACCAATCAATCTGCTGACCAGCATATTCCTTATCTACCTTATCAGCCAGTCGAGCAAACACAAAGATCTTCTGGGACGCAGACTGGCTGGGGAGCACCACCCTCGCTCAAACAACCCAAAAAGCGCAGATGGTGGTTATTTCTGGCGCTGGCAGCAGCTGCTTTGATCATGATCGTGCTTATCTTTACCTCGCTTCAACAAGTGCATGGACCATTGAATCCTCCTCCGGCGGCGGCTGACAATAATCCGCGCATGTTTCATGTTGGCGATCATGCCCTCTTAAAATTAAAATTGCATGCCGGAGATGTGAGCGTACAGACCGCAGATAGCGACACTCTGACGGTAGAACCACGCAAACATGGGACGCTCAATGCTCCCGATTATACGAGTGTGCATATTCTTTATGATCAGATTACCAACGCCCAGGGGCATCAGGAACTGACTGTCCATACCGATCCCTGGCTACGCGAGATTGATTTTGCCATTACGATTCCTCAGACAACATCCTTACAACTTGCGTTGGATTCTGGCTCGATTGATGTTCACGGCGGACAGGGTATTACAGCATCTACAGAGAGTGGAACGCTGGATCTAGAAGATATCAATGGCCCTGTCGATGTCCATACCACAAATGGTGATATTACGGCCAAAAATATTCATGGTGCCGTCAAACTCGATGGACAGAATGGATCGCTTCATCTCCAAAAGATTCAGGGAGCGGTTAAAGCAACAACGACGAGTGGTGATGTCATTGCACGAGAGATGGCGATGAGTGGTCAGTCGCTTCTACAGACACAGAATGGCTCGATCCGCTTTGATGGGTCTATCGATCCGAAGGGCGCATATACTCTCACGACGACTAATGGGGATGTCGATCTGACACTTCCCTCTACGAGCTCCTTCTCTCTGGATGCCACCACAACAAATGGTTCAGTACAGAACGCTTTTGGCAGTACTAACGTTGGCACTTCTCCTCAGGCCCTCTTAAAATTACATACCCAGAATGGCTCGCTTCATCTTATCAGTCAGCCATGAGTATCTACTTTTGCAGGAAAGGCGCGAGAATTATCGTTGAGTTATGAAGTTCGCAAACACTTGACGAATAACTATCGTATGTTCAAAAAATAGGGTAGCATTTTAGAGAATTTTATTCAGTTGCGTCTATTTATTGATAGAGTAACGTGAGATTTCAAACAGAAGGCTTACCCTTTTACTTGTATAAATATAGAAGAGGGACATGGTATGCGCATTCTTTTCTGCAAGGAATGGTTTTCTGAAGGCTGGCGGTGGGAGGGCCTTGCGCCTCTTTTACCGGGCCATGAAATCCTGACGTGTGCACGTGAGGCTGTGATCGATCATCTGGATGGAGTTGATATCATTGTGCCTTTCTGGGCTACTTTAGGCAAAGAGATTGTAGAAAAAGGCCAGTTTGGTCTGATCCAACAGTTCGGCGTTGGCTTAGAGGCCGTAGATATCCAGACGGCAACGGAGAAAGGGATCTGGGTTGCACGCTTACCAGGGGCGGGAACAAACGGAGAGGCGGTAGCAGAGCATGCGATCCTTCTGATGCTGGCCCTCTCACGCTCTCTCCCATCAGCACAACATCTCCTGGCCACAAGAACCGGATGGGGGCGGCCTGTTGGAAGCGCACTTCTGGGTAAGACGGTCTGTATCATCGGCCTGGGAGATATCGGGACAGCCCTGGCACTGCGCTTGCAGAACTTTGGTATGACGCTCATTGGAGTGCGCAAAAATCCAGCCAGAGAACTTCCTCAAGGCATACAGTTTCAACAGATCTATCCAGCAACTGAGCTAGCGCTAGCCTTACAACAGGCAGACTACACCATTATCTGTGTCAATTATAATCAGGAGAGCCATCATCTTATCAATCGTGAACAATTGGCGGCCATGAAGCCTCAATCGTATCTCATCAATATTGCTCGCGGCGGTCTGATCGATCATACTGCACTGGAGGAAGCTCTCAGTAGCGGACATCTTGCCGGGGCTGGCTTAGATGTCTTCTGGCAAGAGCCTGTTGATCCTCAGCATCCTCTGTTCAAACAGAATGTTATTGCTACGCCGCATATTGCTGGCATTACTGATACCTTCTATCACGAGGGCGGCAAACTCTTTGCCGCCAATATTACACGCTATATGAAAGGCGAAATGCTCCAGTATCTTGCGAATCAGCCCCCACATCCGCGCCGTCAACTTTACTCATAATCCAAAAAAAGAAGAGAGAGAGACATACGTCGTTCTCTCTCTTTTTGAAAGCCTGTTTTAACGACCTGGCCATCAGGCCTGAACGGGACTCTCCTGATGAATACCGCCAGCCATTAAGATACCTAACTGCTCTTCTGTCGCCTCTGGTGAGACAATGTCAACAATCCGGCCCTCATACATGACAGCAATCCGATCAGAAAGCGAGCGAATCTCATCTAGCTCGGCAGAGATCAGCAGAATCGCTTTACCAGCATCTCTCTGTTCAATCAGGCTGCGATGAATAAACTCAATGGCACCAATGTCTACGCCACGTGTTGGTTGAGCTGCGACAAGCATTTTTGGGTCACATGCAAGCTCACGAGCAATAATTACTTTTTGCTGATTGCCACCTGAGAGCGAGCCTACCGGGACGCTTCCCGATGGAGTACGGACATCAAAGTCTTGAATTAACTTCTGCGCCCAACGAGCGATATGATTTAAGCGTAAAATAAAGCCGCTGCGCGAGAAGCGCGGCCAGCGCTGGCGACCAAGCACCGTATTATCGATGATCGACTCCTCCAATACCAGACCACTCCCACGCCGATCCTCTGGAATATGCGCCACACCAACCTGTTTGACTTTCTTAGCACCCAATCCCGTTAGCTCGATCATCTGCCTCTCTGATTGAGATGACAGAGTGATAGTCCCAGCAGTAGCCTTCCGCATGCCCGTTACAACTTCAATCAGTTCAGACTGACCGTTGCCCTCAACCCCTGCAATTCCTAGAATCTCACCAGCACGAATCTCAAAGCTGATAGTGTGCAATGCCTCCAGGCCCAGATCTGACTGTGCCCTGATCCCCTGCACATTGAGCACAACTTCCCCTGGCTGTGCAGGGGTCTTATTCACACGCAGGAGCACTTCACGACCGACCATCAAGCGTGCAATCTCATTCTGATTGGTCTCACGGGTAACCAGGCTACCAGCATTTTTACCACGTCGCAGAACGGTAATCGTATCTGTAATGGCAAGAATCTCACGCAATTTGTGGGTGATGAAAATAATTGTCTTGCCCTGCTCAACCAGTGTGCGTAGTACCGCAAAAAGATCGTCCGTCTCCTGTGGCGTCAGAACGCCTGTGGGTTCATCCATCACCAGGATATCAGCTCCTCGATAGAGCATCTTTAAAATCTCGACACGCTGCTGCAAACCAACCGACAGCTTCTCAATCCTGGTGTCAGGATCGATCGGCAGGCCATACTGCTTGCTCAAAGCCAGAATATCTGCTCGAGCTTGCTGGAGCTTATAAGCTGAAGCGATCCCCCCTGGCTCATTGCCAAGCACAATATTTTCTGCCACTGTCAGGGGAGGAATCAGCATAAAGTGTTGATGGACCATTCCAATACCCAGCTTAATCGCAGCACGGGGGCCGTTGATCTGCACTGCCTGACCATGAATACGTATCTCTCCACTATCAGGATGAACCAGGCCATAAAGGATATTCATCAAGGTTGACTTACCCGCCCCATTTTCGCCAACGAGAGCATGGATCTCACCTTTGCGCACACGCAGATTGACCCGATCATTTGCCACTACGCCCGGCCACGCCTTACAGATATCGCGCATCTCTACCGCAAAAGACTGGTTTGTAGCGCTTGTCGTACTCTCTTGCATGAATAGTCTCTCCTAGTGTGAACCGGGCTCATAAGGAACACCATCCGCCGCCGGGGCAGTGGTTCGGCCAACCAATCCGATCAGCGCAATCAACGTCAGTAGATAGGGCAGGGTACTTAATAGATTGGGAGAAGTCCCTGTGTCCTGCAAGCGTGTGCTTAAGGCCTCACCCAGACCAAAGACCAGACAGGCACCAGCCGTTCCAAAGGGCGTATATTTACCGAAAATCATCGCAGCCAGTGCAATAAAACCACGACCAGAGGTCATATTGGAATTGAAAATCCCTGCAATGCCCAATGAGAGGAACGCTCCAGCCAGGCCAGATAAGAGGCCGCTTGCAACCACACAGAGATAACGGACCAGACGCACATTCACCCCGGCTGTGTCGGCAGCCTGCGGATGCTCGCCAACTGCGCGGATGCGAAGACCAATATTCGTATGGAACAATAGAACATGTATTGCAATCAGAATGACAATTGCAATGTAGAACATAATGTTCTGATTAAACAATACCGACCCAACAAACGGAAGATTTGTCAATGGCCCCCAGCTTAAGCGAGGCAGACGGAGGTTATCAGTCAACGCCGAGACGCCAGCTCCTCCTGTTTGAATCGGCAACAGAAAGTTTGTTAAACCCAGGGCAGCGATATTAATGGCAATACCGCTCACAGTCTGATTGGCATGAAAGTGAATGGAGATGATCGCATGCACAAGAGCTAAGATGCCGCCAGCGATCATTGCCCCCAGCACACCCAGAAACACATTCCGCGTTGCCAGTGCTGTCATCACGCCAGCATACGCGCCCACCAGCATCATTCCTTCCATACCAATGTTGACGACACCGCTGCGCTCTGAAATAACACCGCCTAATGCAGGCAAGAGAAGCAACGAGGCAATCAGTAACGCGGCCTGCCAGAGATCGGCAGAGACTATAACTCGTGAAAACACCTCAAAGAACATTGCTATTCCTCCTGACTGGCAGCACTGGCTGCTGGCTCGCCTGCATCTAGTGCTGTATGTATCTCAGTATCGACAGCGGGCAGAGGCTCGTCTTGTTCAATAGTCGAAACCTCAGTCACATTGGGGGCCAGAGCTGAACGACGATTGCGACGTAACCACTTTGGCATCACTCGCTGAAGTGCAGGCAAAAATTCTGCTGCCACAGAGAAGAGCACCAGGGCCTGGATAATACTGACGAGATCACCAGGAATATGGGCAAACATCTCCATACTCTGAGCAGCCTGTTGCAATCCACCAAATAGCAATGCTGAGAGCAAAATGCCAAGAGGGGTCGTGCGCCCAAGCAGAGCTACACCAATGGCATTGAAACCTGTCTGATCGCCACTAAAAGCAGTGCCATATAATTGATAAGGAACCTGACCCATCAGGTGAAAAGCTCCTGCAAGACCAGCAAAAGCGCCAGAAAGGGCCATAACAGCAACGGTATTCCATTTCACTGAGATACCTGCATATCTAGCCGCCTTTAGATTCTGTCCCAAGACACGCAGTTCATATCCAAACGTTGTTCGCGCAGTCAAAAACCAGTAGAGAAGCAGAGCAATCAAGGCAAAGAAGAAACTCACATCGACGCGATAGAGGGTAGGATATTGAATAGCTGGCAGAAACTGACCCAGAGTCTGATTATAGAAGGTAGCAATCGACGGCAACGTTGCCTGGGGAGGAAGTGGTAACGACTGTTGAGGCATCCTGGGAGCTTTTAAAGGGCCATCATTAATCAGATAAGCAGCGACAAAGAACGCAATCCAGTTCAACATAATGGTTGTGACTACTTCATGGGCTCCCCGCCAGGCCTTTAGAAACCCAACGATGCTTCCCCATAGCCCACTGGCAAGTGCGCTCCCAATAATCATCACGGTAATCAATAGTGGACCAGGTAAGCTTGAAAATTTTAGCCCGATTGCACCAGCAATAACGGTTCCAACGGCCAGTTGACCGGCAGCTCCAATATTAAAAAGGCCCGCTCGGAAAGCCAGCGCAACCGAAATACCGGCAAAAATGAGCGATGTCACCCAGACAAGGCTAAAAGAGGCGCTTTGTATATCGCCAAAAGACCCGGTGTACATAAACTGAAAAGCCGTGAGCATACTCGAAAAACGGTCTACCAATGTTCCCGGCGAGGTAAACATGATGAGTATTCCGCTCACGAATAGCGCAATAAGCACTGCAAAGAGGGGGCGGCCCGCAGAAGCAACGAGTTTCTGGGTCCAGTGCAAAAGTTTGGACGCGAAAGATGGCGTCTCATGCTGCACTATTGGCTCTGCCATAGTGGCATCCTCCTGTGCGAAAAAGTGGCACCTATACCAGCCATTGTGGGCGATAAAGCTAGCCCTATCAAAACAGTAGACGAAAAGCAACAAGTTGGCACAAAAGCCACTTTATCAAACATTCCAGATCTTAGTCAGCAAGAAAGATCTGAGATGAATTTCCTCCATCTCAGATCCTTGCAGGTTCGCCCTGGATAGAATGCTTAGCCTTTGATCGAATCAGGCACCGTCAGGCTGCCATCTTTGATCTTCTGAGCATACTCATCAGCCTTAGCTTTTGCATCGGCTGGGACATCGCTGCTAACAGTACCATAACCAACGCCATCCATCTTCAGGTCGAAGGTTGGAGGAGTGGCCGTAAATTTGCCGGCCTGGAAATCAGAGATGGTATCATAGACAGCAGTATCCAGACGCTTCACAGCACTGGTAATTACGTTGCCGTTGATCTGAGACTGGTCGCTATCAACGCCGATACCATAAACGCCTTTATCCTTGGCAGCAGCTAAGGCACCAATACCACAACCACCGGCAACCTGGAAGATGATGTCTGCCTGGTGCTGGTTGATCTGGCTGGTCGCTGCATCGTTACATTTGGTGGTATCTTCAAAGGACTGCGCATAGTTGATCACTACTTTAACGGCTGGATCTACCTGCTGAGCGCAGTATTGATAACCAGCAATGTAGTGCTGTACTGGAGGAATCTCCAGACCACCTACAGCGCCAATGGTGCTCTGACCCAATAATTTCGATACTTTGGCTTTACCATCAAGCTCCATCTGAGCAGCCATAGCACCAACCAGACAACCAGCTTCCTGCTCTTTAAAGAACAGAGGAGCAACGTTTGGCAGATTATCGCAAGCGCCGCTAGCATCCTTCGCAGGACAGGCATCAATCAAGGCAAAGCTTTTATTTGGATTGGCTTTGGCAACCTGATCCATGGCATTTGCCATCAAGAAACCAACACCAATGACCAGATCAGAGTTCTGAGCCGCCTGAGTCAGCTCACTGACATATTGATCCTGCGATTTGGTCTCAATGACCGAGCGGGTAAAACCATATTTATCCAGCGCCTTTTTATAGCCTTGATAAGAGAGCTGGTTAAAACCCTGGTCGTTCAAACCACCAATATCAGTAATCAAGGTTACCTTCTTAGCAGATGAGGGGGTCGTGGGTGAAGAAGTGCTGCCACAACCAGCGAGCAGTAATGTACAAGCAATGCCCAGTAGGGTTGCTACCCGGCTAATAGTGCCAAACCTTTGCATGAGGTTGGTTCCTTTCCGCATCGAGCTGAAAGCCTGGAACTACACATACACCTATGTGCAGTTTAGTACAGAAAGAAAGCCGCAATCTGCCTAAATAAAGGGGCGCTTTCTTCTGTCAATCTAAACAATACATCTGTTTTAGATCTGTGTCACAGATAAAAATAGGTTAATCAATGATCAAACAGATCTCCACCTCTCGTTATGTTCTGCATGCAAATATCGTCTGTTAGAGAGACAGACAGATATAGCACACGAGGCTGCGCTTTGCGAAGATGACCAGGTCAATGGTGTATTCGCAGAAGGGCACGCACAATTACAGAGGGGTCCTGTTACATATATACGTTGACTTATATACAATTCTCACAAATCTTTGCTTGCCTGGCAAGAGTTTGATACAAATGTACTGGTTTGAATCGAAAAATGGTCTTCCTCCAATAGCATAAAAGCAAGCCCCACAGCCATCTGGTACTGTGTCGCCAGATGGCTGTGGGGCCCACGCTTTTACGCTACTGGATTGACGCCGGGCAGGTGCTATGCTTCTTTTTTGCCTGCATCACCTGCACTACAGAACGTGCCTCCGGTATGGGTACCGTGTTCAACTTTCAGTTCAACTTTGTCGCTTGTCAGGTTCTCTGGTCGAAAATCTGGTGTCACGTTCCAGGTAAAAGGTTCAACCTGGGGGTAACGCTGCCGAAAATGACGCTGCGCCTCTGGAAGCAGACGGAGACGTCGGTCAATCCATGTACGATCCCAGGGACCTTCTTTGATAATCTCTTCGGCTGCACGAAACTCGTAATAGATGGTCCGACGCAGATTTTTTCCTTCAACTTGCGGAGAACCATGTACGACCATAACATCGTGCAATAAGACATCTCCTGGCTCCATCTCGACGGTGATCACATTCTCTGGCTCCCACCCAAAACGGTCGGTCAGATCACAGATATCCTGGCGTCGTTTCTGGCTACCGGGAATCACGCGCAATGCTCCGCCATCAGCGGTCGAACGATCAAGATAGAGATCATAATTGAAGATACGATAAGAGCGAGGGTGGACGGCGTCCTGATGCCAGCGAATAGCCGCCCCATCCTGCTTCTCTTTAAAGACCATCGATTCATATGTTGGCACAAAGTTTGCACCCGTCAGGCTCTCAGCTACAGCCTGAACATAGGGACTTCCGAGAAGTTCTAGCGAAGCCTCTTGCCCTTTATTATGCAAGTACTCAACCCGAAACATCACGCGCCCATGAGGACGTTGCGTAAAGGCGTAATCCTTATGAAGCGGCTGACCCTCCTGACTGGCATACCCTTGCTGAATCCAGGCTTCACCAGCATTCTGTAGACGCTGTAATAAATCCTGGGGAATCCAGTTTCGCAGAATAAGATAACCGTTATCATCAAAGAATTGAATCTGTTCTTCTGTTAAATGAAAGGGGGATCGTCCGGCATATTCATGGGCTTCAGGCATAACAGCAGTGTTATAAGTGGTCATTATAGTCTTCCTCCCGGCAGATTGAAAAGGCTAGTTAAACATCTCTCTGCTCCTGACTATACAAGACTATTCTGACATCATCCTCTTGCATTCAATGGAATCTATCCTGTATTCTAAGGTCAGGAAGAATCGTTTTCATCTGGATACTAAGGCATAGGGCGTTGCGCTACCTCTTTCTGCCAATGAGGATTAGCCTTAATTGCAGTGGCGCTCTGATGACTGTAGAGCTTTGTATCTTCTCGTACACGTTTGTTATACGATTCCCAGTCATCAAGATGACCAATGAGCAGGTGATGTGTGCGACCTTTAATTTCACAGAGAGTAATCAAGTTATTCGGATCAAGTTCGAGCTCTGGGAAGAGATGGAATGGCTTGATATGGTGAACCTGTAATCCTTTTCCCAGGTGACCACAGACTACACAAGCTGGCTCGTGTCTGAGATGCTCATGGGCGACTCGGGGCCACTCTGGACTACGAGCTCTGCCATACTTATTCGCAACTCGGGCACCAGGGTCTTTTTGCCAGGATGGGATGCGCCCATTTACCTTTGGAATATCTTTTTTGCTGATCGAAGGACGTTTCCGTATGGGAGCTTGACCACGGACCGGGCTCTGGCTCCGTTGACGCCGGGGACGCGGCTCAAGATGAATAATAGCAAGCCCCCAAACGAGCAACATCACGATTACAAACGTAGCAACTAAAAGTGGATTATTGACTACAATATGCATATTTCTTTTTCTCCACTATGGGCAAAAACATTATGTTTTTTGCAGATCGTTTCTTAAGAGAATAGATGGATTCAGAAGAAAATGCAATCCTTCAAGGCATATGACTATTGCATGCATAATGTCTCATAAAAGGAGGCGAGAGATGTTCTCACTCAATGACGAATTTGTTGAAAATCAGATTATGGGGTTAGCTGGTGAGTGGAGACCTGCCACGATTATGCCTCGACCTCATCGTCATAATGAGATCGAACTGAACGTCGTTGAAACTGGCTCAATTACGTATCTCTTTGGCGGCTCGCGTATAAGCATCAGACCCAATCATCTTGCCATCTTCTGGGGAGCAACCCCTCATCAGGTTGTTCATATCGAGCCAGATTCACATTTTCATTGGATCACCATTCCGTTCTCGCTATTTATGCAATGCCATCTCCCAGATACGCTCCTCCAACAGATTATTGGAGGAAAATTTCTACAATATGTGCTTGAAGAACTGTGTCAAGAAATTTGCATACGGCTCCATCAATGGCACCATGACATGAAAGCTCAGACACCTGAACATAATAAAATCATCTTGCTCGAGCTTGAAGCCTCTCTACGCCGCATCTTACTCTCCGTTCCTCATCCCAGCTCTGAACAGGATCAGCACCATGGGACAGCCTCTACCACGCTCAACAAAGTAGAAGAGATTGCCGCTTTTATCGCCGAATCCTATACCCAGCCCTTAAAAGTTGAGCAGATCGCCTCCCATGTTCATCTTCATCCAAACTATGCGATGAGCCTGTTCCGTAAACATGTTGGCATCAGCATCACCGAATATATCAACCAGTATCGCGTTGCTCATGCCCAACGTCTCCTGCTAACAAGCGATGCCAATGTCTCTGAGATTGCACTGTCAGCGGGATTTGGCTCCGTTAGCCGCTTTTATAGTGTCTTCAAAGAAGCCTATGGACAGGACCCCACAGACTTCCGCAAGGGCTTTTCTCTTTCGACAAACAAGAAATAAGGGCCTTTCGCAAGGCATTGAAGTTGATAAATACAACAAAAAATGCCATAAAGGGATTACTTGACCTCTCTACAACAAGGCAAGCGCATACCTTCCAACAAATCGTATCATGCTCATGATTTCACCAACATATTTCACGAAATTAACCGGTTAAATATGGTCAATACATCCAGATTCAACCGAGAATAAGATCCTCATTGCAAGCATAAAAAGAAAAGCTAGCGTTGTCAAGTAGCCTCATTAGTCACGATGTTCAGTCCCTGATATCCTCCAATTTGTTTCAATTGCCACCATATTTCCACAGGCAAGCGCTTGACAATTCCTCATTTCTCTCTTATTCTTAAAACAAGAACCGAAATTAACCGGATTAAAAACTGGTTTTTTCATCCAAAACAACCGGTTTTTTCACAATTCTTTTAGGGAACAACAGCGATTGTTGTTTTTATCCTACACGCAAACATTGGTGTTGTGTTCCAGTCTATCAGATATTGGTAGCGCTTTACTAGCGTCCAGGATCTTGCGCGGGTAGATTGGCTTGTTTATTTAGGACAGGAGTATAGTTGTGAAACTTCCATCAAAGACGCTTACTCTATGGCTTGTAGTCTTCTGTGCGCTTCTGCCACTCTTAAGCAGTTGTGGCGACAGTGCAAGCAGTTCCAGCAGTGATACATTGAGTATTTTGCATATTACTGCCAAGGCTACTCCTAATGGAGCAGTTTTTCAGCAGATCTTGCACGATTTTGAGACTCAGAACCATGTCACTGTGAAGCAGACGATCGCAGCCAGTGATGCCACGCAGGTCTATGAAACCTCACTAGTGGCGGGAAAAGAAGCTGATGTGGTGATGGTAAATCTGGCAGATAAAGCAACTGAATGGTCAAAAGAGGGAGCGGTTATTGATGTCAAAGACCTGGCACAGCAATGGGGCATTAGTTCACAGCTCATTCCAGAAGCCACAAAAGAGTGGACTCAAGATGGCAAGCTAGTGGCCTTTCCTTACAACGGTTTTAAATGGCCGGTCTGGTACAATATGGACCTCCTCAAAAGCGTTGGCATTACACAGGCCCCTACCACGACTGATGAGCTGATTGCTGATGGGAAAGCCTTACAGGCCGCTGGCAAAGGTGGCTTTGTCGTTGGTGGCAACGACTGGTCTGGGTATACGCTCTTTACACAGTTTATGGAAGCGTATATGAAGGCAGATGAGATCGGCAATGTGCTCAAAAATGGTACGTTCTGCTCTAACCCCAATGTCATGAAGGGCATTAATCTCTTCAATCAGATACGTGATTCAGGTGTGTTCGTCAAAGACGTTGCAGGACTGACCGCTGACCAGATGAACTCTCAATTCTATACTGCTGGCGCCTCAATGATGTCTGCTGGTTCCTGGGCGTTTGCTGGTGCATCCAGCGATCTGGCCAATCACATCTATCTTGGTGGTCTGCCTATTCCTTCCGGTTCAGCCTATGACAAACCGACGGCGTATCAGGGATATACAAGCATGGGTATCTGGATCAGTCCGAATGGTCAGAAGCATCTTGATGTAGTCCGCAAGTTTGTGCAATATATGTTCTCCTCCAGTGTCATTGCCAAACAGGTCTCAACTGGCATGATCCCAACATTGAAGTCGGTGCAACCAGATCCAAATGCGAGCCCCTTGCTCAAACAGGCTACCACAGAACTGGATAACCGGGTCTCTTATATCTCCACCAATGATGTCTCTGTACCTGGTAATGTGCAGCAGAACTTAATTCGAGCCACTGGTCTGGCTTATACTAAAGGACAGAGTAGCCCCCAGATCTGCCAATCATTAGAAGGAGCCTACAAACAATGAGTTCGTCCTTCGATCTAGACACTCAAAGTGCGGAGCTCACAGTAAAAAAAACGGATGCCTTTAAGGCATCCGTTGGCCAGCCTAAACGCAGCAATTCACCGTTTTCCTCAAAGAGGTGGCGGCGTGACCTCATCGCCCTGATCATTTTTACCGGACCTGCTATCCTCTGGTACCTTTTTTTTATGGTCGGTCCCTTTGCAAGTATGTTCTATTATAGTACGCTAAACTGGGGGAGCTTACTGGCTCCCAAGTACTTTGATGGCTTGCATAACTACACCTATATGTTTAACGATCCAACGTTTTACATCGCATTACGCAATACAGCCGTCCATATTGGAGTTACGATCCCAATCCTGATCCCTATCTCTTTCCTGCTTGGCTACTACCTGAGCTTGCGCCCACCTGGCTACCAGTTCTTGAATGTTGTCTGCTTCACACCTACCCTCATGTCTGCAGTTGCTGCAACGATGCTGTTCATTGGCATCTATGCTCCCAATGGGATTATTAATGCGCTGTTGAATGCGGTTCATCTCCAGGCTCTGACGCACCTATGGAATGCCGATACATCAACGGCACTCGGTTCTATTATTGGTATCAACCTCTGGGGAGGAATTGGGTTTTGTGCGGTGGTCTTTGCGGCTCGCCTATCAGGTATCTCGTCAGAATTATACGAGGCGGCGCAGATTGATGGAGCTACTCATTGGGAAAAAATACGGTTTATCGCTTTCCCTATGGCACGTGATTTCGTGGGCGTGATGACGATGCTTCAGTTTCTCGGACTATTGCTGGGTTCAGCTCAAACGGTTCTCCTGCTCACGAAAGGCGGGCCTGGTACATCTTCAACGACTATTAGTTTCTTGCTATACAATGAGGCTTTTGTCAGCTCTCATCTGGGGTATAGCCAGGCAATTGGTACCTTTCTTTTCTTTGTAAGCGTCCTGGGCATGTTGCTGATTCGTTCACTCTTCCGCCCTGCCTACTAGCCTTCTACGAAAGGATCAAGATTGTGGGAAGCATGTCTTTGCAACAGAGCCCGTCAAGGCAACGTTCACGCAGATCAATTCGCTCTTTGATCAGTACAAATCTTGTACGCTTTCTCATTATAGTGTATGTCATCATTATTCTGTTGCCGATATATTATCTCATTATCTCTGCATTCAAGAGTAATGATGCCATTTTTACACAACCTTTGAGTTTGCCAACCTCATTTTCGCTGCAAAATTTCTTCAGGGCCCAGGATGATGCAAATCTTCTTTCCGCCATGGGCAATTCTGTCTATATCACCATCTGCTCGGAAGTACTTACGCTGGTGCTCGCCCTTCCAGCTGCCTATGGAATCGCACGCATTCCCATTAAAGGGACTGCATTCATCGAGAGTGGATTTGCGACGGGATTTTTGATCCCAGGCTTTGCGGTGCTGGTTCCAACCTTCCTGCTTTCGATCCAGTTGGGGCTCTTTCACTCTACGCTGTTTCTGATTCTGTTCTATCCAGTTGGAGCCTTGCCTCTTACAATTATTATGATGGTTCAATTTATGCGTACCATTCCATATGAGATTGAAGAGGCGGCGGTCATTGATGGTGCTACTCGTTTGACGATTCTCCTCCGCATCATTCTTCCGCTTTCAACATCTGGTATTGCGACGGTGTTGATTCTGAATTTCCTGACGTTCTGGAACGAATATATCTTTGCACTTGTCATTCTCGGTGGAGATACACAGACGGTTCAGGTCGCTCTTCCTCTGCTGAAAACGCTCAATATTGTTGACTACGGTCTCCTCACGGCTGGAACGCTGTTCACACTGGTGCCAGTCTACCTCGTTTATGTTCTGGTTCAACGACGTATGCAACAGGCCCTCGTTGCTGGCTTTATCAAAGGTTAAGAGAATCTCTGGCTCTCAATGAGAGCACTTCACAACAGGTGAGCCACTCTTTCACAGTGGCTCACCTGTTGTGAGTTTGGGGTGCATGTTTCTGATCACGGCTACTCGCATCCTGGCAGGCGGATCATACTCTAAAAAACTCTCTCTGACTTCTTCAATTGTATACCCCCACTGCTGGAGAACGTCGTTGATTCTCAGTGCTGGTATACCTGTCCTTCCACCCAGATACTCTGTAACAAGGAGATATCCACCTGGCTGTACATAGAGATCCAGGCACCTTTGAACATACGCTTTTTGTAACCGTTCAGGAACGTATTCCAATCCGGTATTGACGTAAGCAAATTTCTGAGGTGGCGACCAGTTCCAGGCATTGCCGACAACTATATGATCAGCATAGTCTGAAAGGCGCTTTCTCGCCAACGCAACCAGTTGATCAGAAAAATCAAGGCCATACGGAATGATGTGAAGATGTCGTTCGTACGTCCAATTGAGAATACATTCTAATAAATAGCCATTCGCACATCCAATATCGAGAAAGCTTCCAGAGGTAGTGATACAATCAGCAATTGGCCTACGCAGAACCTCCCAATCCTGGGCGCTTCTGGGAGTGTTCAGGCCAACTCCCGACTGCTGCCAGGGCTGGGCTGCGGCCATATAGGAAGTCTGAAGAAGCATCTTCTGCGCTTCAAACCAGTTGCTAAGTTCCTCATGTTCCATCACTATACTCACCCAATGAAGATTATGCAAATAAAATCTAATACTACGACCCAATAGTAGCATATACCAGAAAGAATCTCAACAGATTGCACTATCACTCATGATCTGGCAAACGACTATGGAGGCTTTCGCAACTAGTATATAGGTTGCGAAAGCCTCCATAATCTTAAAGACGCGCTTTTTAACGGGTGCTCAAACTTACATCATCGATGTAGAGCGTTGGCTGAACAGCGCCTGTTCGGTCGCTGATTACGATACGACCAATCGTGTCTGGATTGCCCAGGGCACTCATGGGAATCGTAACCAGAGTCCAGGTATCGGCAGGAGCATCAAAATTCGCCGATGGGCTGGATACACCTGATCCATCGGCAAGCGTATTGGTAAAGACTTGCATCTGGCGTACGCCAGGAGTTGTACCACCATTGACCCAGAAGCTGATACCACCATATGCAGGTGCATCAATAGGGGGTTTCCAACGAGCAAACACAACGGCCCCAAATCCCTGCGTGCCAGTCAATGAAACAGAGTAGGAACCACTGTGCACAGGGCTGGTATTGAGAATGCTGGCATCAGAGTAGTAGTTGAACCAGTACCAGCCATCGCCCACCGCATCATCAAAGATAGTCAATGGACTGGTTGCTGGTGGCACCACTGTTATTGTCGGCTCAGGCAATGGAGTAGGCGTAGGTGTTGGGGTAAAAGTACAGGCCTGCGAGGTGCTCGAAGCCGTTGCTGTACGTGTCACCCCATCCGGTCCTGTCAGAGTCCAGACCAGGTTTGAACCATCAAAGGGAATAGAGAACGAGTCTTGCTGGCGTCCTGGTGCAAACGTAACAATCTGCCCCCGATCTTGTGGATCTGGCGAGAACTTATTAGCCGATCCGACAGGAATGGTTACAGCCTGATTGTTATCATTCTGTGTTCCAAAGTAGGCTGTATACGTTTTTCCATCACTATTAGGAAGTACACACTCCAACACTGGCTTCACAGCTTTTTTAACCGTTGGCTTTGTCAGAGACTGATCATCACCATAGACAAAACCATTACCACCAAAGCCAACGTAGACACGTCCAGGGATATTCATATCACCATTGACTGAATTGACTTGATCATAGATACCAGCAGGCGCAGCAGAGAGTAAGGTCCAGGTTGCTCCCTGGTCAGCAGAACGATAGATGCCATAATTTGCATCGCCGTTGGCCTTACCATTGAGATAAATGGCTGGATAGGTCGACCCAGGCAGAGCCTTACCAAATCCAAACGAACGGGCTTCCTGAACGGCTGGAATCTGATGCCAGGCCGTGGCTCCGCCATCGGTGGTATACCAGAGGCCGCCTTTTCCGCCACTGGACCAGACATGACCGGCCTCGCCTGGAGCAGCATGCAGCTGACCAAAGACGTGACAATCATTCGCCTGTGAACATGAAGGAGAATTGGCTGCTTGAGTGAAAGTGGCGCCACCATCATGAGATACATAGAATGTTCCAGTACCGTCAAAGGTTACGACATAGAAGGTCGCTCCAAGTACTTTGTCGGCATCCAGAGCCCGTTTTGACCCCCACCAGAAGAGCCAGTGCGTATTCGACGAAGTAATACCGCTACTGTTCCCCCAGATCGTACCACGATCAACGGTATAAGCTGGCGTATTACCTTTGCCAAAGTCTCCTGTACTTGGCAACCAGACAATATTATTGGGATCAGTCGCCGAAACGGCAATATTGCCACCTACATTCTGCGCTGGCACCTTAGGGAACAGAGTCCAGGAGCGGCCGCCATCAGTTGAGTAGGCACCACGTCCTGTCAGTGCAGGATAGTAGTTGTTCTTGGCCTGAACAGTTACCAGAAAGTTTGGATTCCCACCGCTATAGTTTATGCTGGTCCCTCCCCAGAAGCCATCATCCAACAGAACATGGGATGGATATGTATCGGGATTGGCATGATACACGCCCTGCCGGTCATAGAAGGTACTAACTGGAACCTCACCTGCTGGTGCAACGAGATCAGTGGTAACCATTTCTTCAATACCCTGACTCCCGTTAATCCAGGTCACGCCTGTCCCTTGCAAGTCATCTGCATGCCAGAGACCGGTTCCCTGCGCTAACCAGATCCGTGTTGGCATGGTTGGATCAAAGGCAAGCGTCGCAGTTGAGAAGAAGTCTTTCTCGTTCGTTGCAGCTACCCAGGGAATATTTTCTGGTGAGACAGTCATGTCTAATCCCTGCCAGGTAACGCCACCATCAGTTGAACGAAACAGATTTCCAGAGCTCAGTCCTCCCGGTGCGGCAAAGAGGAAATTTGGATCAACCGGAGAGACCGCAACCTGCCAGCTATTGTTTCCAGTTCGTGGACTGATATCGGTCCAACTATCCTTGATTGGATTATAGCGACGAATGCTCGAGACAAAACCAACATAGAGCGTCTGGTCTGATGCAATGACGGAAGTAAACGCCAGGTCGGTTGAATTGACGATCTGACGCCATGTGGCTCCTGCATCATCCGAACGATAGAGACCCTGACCAGCAACGCTGGCGTAGACACGTGTACTGATTCCATGCACGACCGGACCGGTTGGATCGACGCGGACAAATTCGACTCCTGCGGGGCTCGTTCCCGCTGGCACCGAAGTCAGGGGAACCTGCGTCCAGGTTGCACCTTCGTCCTTGCTGATCCATAAGCCCTGTGCTCGAGAACCAAAATAGACAATCTTGTTGTTCACAGGGTCAATTGCAAGACGCTCAGTGCCCTGACGAGCATCGCCATTCCCTTGCATCCAGAAATGTTGAGCACTTGACTTCCAGGTCCGCCCACCATCATTACTTCGCAAAATACGGCCCTGACCTGTATCAACGGTCCCGCTGTCGTTTCCGCTCGCAACAATCACTTCTTTTTTATGCGATTGACTTAACGCAATACTTTCGACATTGTAATCGCTGGAAACACCATCAGAGACCCCATTGGCTGTGATCATCTGCACCCAGGCCTGTGTCTTAGCATCCCAACGATAAGCTCCCCCGACGTCCGTACGTACGTATCTAACGGATGGATCAGTAGGATGCATAACGATGCCAGTCACAAAGCCGCCACCACCAATTTTGAGTTGCTTCCAATCATAGCCAGATTTGGCACTGGCGTTTTGAATATTCTGGAAAAACTCTCCCCCAACCACAAAGAGGCCACTCGATAGTAGGACACTCGCCATCGCTGCGAGCAGAAAGATACGAAACCTGCGCTGTTGACGTATCATAATACCTCACCTTTGATCCAGGTTCCAACCCAATGCTGGCACCTGTACACTTCTAGAAGACAGAGCAAAGAAAAAGAACTACACGATTAGTTCTTCTCTATCTTGAGTGTAAATGCCAATAATACCGTTGTCAAGGGGATAGGGCTGATTAGTACTTTCATTCTTCGACGGAAAACGACTATAATGAAAGAGAGCCATCGCAAAGAGAAGATGGTTGCTGTTCCTACGCATCGGGGATAGCTACAGCTCCAGGATTGAATATGACAGAACAAAGATCGCACAAGCGCCGGGCCCCCTCATTAGAAGATGTAGCCAGAATTGCCGGGGTTAATCGGGTCACTGCGTCAATTGCTCTACGGCGGGGTTCTCGCGATACGACACGAGAGGGCACACGCATCTCAGAAGCTACACGCCAGCGTGTGGTTGAGGCAGCCGATTCGTTGGGGTATAGCCCGAATGCTATTGCCCTGGCCCTGCGCCGCCAGAGTACAGGCCTGATTGGATTTTATGGGGGTTATGGAGAGTGGATGAATGCTCATCTCCCATTTATCGCTGAACTCATCAACGGGTTGCAGTTTGGTTGCGTTAAACGGCAACATCATCTCTTATTCTATACTGGTTTTGAGGACCATACTGTTGATGAGCGATATCGAATCCTGGCCAATGGGAGCATCGATGGCCTGATTGTCTTTCCAGCCCCCTCTCACATTGCTCTGCTGGAGCGGCTTGCACACTCTCATGTTCCTCTTATTGCCATAGCCAATCCACAACCTGCTATCCCTTCAGTTACCGTTGATAATGCTCATGGCTCTTATCTGCTTGCCGAACATCTCGCAGCCCAAGGGCACCGTCGTGTTCTCTACCGTTGCGGAAACTTTGATCACACTTCAGCATCAATCCGCCGGAACGCTTTTCTTGAGGCTGCGCAAAAATTTGGTCTGGAAGTGATTATCTCGCCCCCAGAAACATTACCTGGCAATCTCACAGCTTTCGAGCGCGAGCTCTTGCAACAACCTCGCCAGCAACGCCCCACTGCTGCTGTGTGTTGGGAAGATATGAGCGCTTATATTCTATTGCAGGATTGTGAGCGCTATGGCATCACTGTCCCGGATGATCTAGCTATCGTTGGCTTTGATGGGATCGAAACACGCATCCATCCTTGCCGAAGTCTGACGACTATTCGCGCTCCCTGGAATAAGGTTGCTGAGACCGCTACAGATCTCCTTCTCGATCTCATTCATGGCAGAGGTGTCGCACCAGAGACTATTCTGCCTGTTTCTCTTGTGGTGGGTGATACCGCTTGAAGGTTGTCAACACTCTATCATTGTTTTATGCACACAGAAATAGGCCATCCATCGGTGGATGGCCCACTGTTCTCATCGTTCCTCTTAGATCGTCGTGCGCGCTTTGACCGCTACCAGGGTCACGTGCCCACTCTTATCATTCCTCTTAGATCTTAGTGCGCGCTTGTGACAGGAAAGCTATCCTGCCATTTCTTACAGCATCCTACTCAAAAATGTGCCAGACTCTGGTGCAAATAGGGGTGCTTTTTCTCTCAGACACTGACGCTCGATGATGGGCTGGAGGACTTACTCTCGTCATCGGCCTCGATCATAACCTGCCACTGATTAACCATGTGAGGGAAACCATCCTGACAGTCCACAATGTATCTGGATGATACCTCATTTGTAGCGACTTTTCCACGCATGCTCATAGAGCCACTTCGTGCGGTATATTTACGGCTCGTCGATTCTTTGCCTGCTGGCAGAACGTAAACAATCTTCCCTGCACTTTTCTGCTGATGATCTTCAATCGTTACCACGTCACCAATGTGATATTCACCCTTATGGAGTGGACCAAAAAGCTGCGTAAGCTGTTGTCTATCATTGACATTGAGGGTGTACTGCTCATAAATACGCTGCCCATCCCTGATATACTCCGCAATAGCTATGCGCTTATTTGTCTCCACGGTCAGAATCCAGAGGCTGGCAAAAGCTTGTGGTTGCACTACATCAACAGGGCTCCAGATCAAGACTTTGAGATCTGGGCGAGCTCCCATAGCCTGAAGAGCTGCATGCTCGAACAGTTTTATCTGAATGCTACGCAGAATTGAGGCACTATCCTGACGGGTCAGCTCTATCAGGTCCGCAATCTTGATCTTATTGACTGTCACACCCGCCCTCATCCCAAAATTCTGCCAGTCAACCGGATCAAGTTTGATCGAGAGGCCTTCACAAATGGTCGTGATCTGCTGGACTTTCTGCGCCGCCTCTTTTTGCTCTTCGACCATATTTCTGTGTGAGTAAACCATGGCTTTTAACTCCTTTTGAAGCAGACGTATGCCTGCTCTCTTCTCTGTTTAGGTTTCACCAGCGTCAACTCGCATGGAGAAATAGAATAGCTAGAGATCACTCTGGAGAAGCACAAGGAGTAGGGATACAGGAAGAAACATTCCTAGTCTCTCCTGTTCTCCTTTCACGGCTTACAAGAGCCGAACCTTGCATTGGCATTGTCTCCAATGAAAAGGAGAGAAGGTCTATCCCCGCAAGAGAGAACAAAACCATCCTCAGATGGCAGGGTCCGTTCATGCATGGAGATTCTGATCGCCAGTTTCTACAAGAGATCTAGTTGGAGGGTAATGCTCATAACAAATTTTATCAGCCTCTCTTAGTATACACTATTTTTGAGAAAATTGTAATGGGTACCAATTAGTATAAAGCAAGCCCACAAGAGGCATGAGATTGCTATCTCTGACGAAACTGGATAATGCTTGTTTATTGATCGGATTCTGGCTATACTGAAGTTTAGGAAACAAAAATTTAGGGAACAAATCATATGATAAAAGAAGTGAAGGTATGCCAAAATCTGCAACGTATGCTCTAGCAGAGGTTTTTTGCCATGGCTAAAACTATAGTCAGACTTATTATATGACTTCAGCATACCGTGAGAAGAAGGAGATGTATCAATGGAATTTTCGCCAATGCAAGAACAGCCTGTGAGAACGGATACAGAGCAGGTGCTGGCTCCTACAGCACGCATTGATTTGATAACGGTGGCAGCCATCGCTATTGTGGCCTATCTGCTGGGAGTAGTTGTTCATGAAGCACTGGGGCATGGTCTGGCCGCGCTCCTGGTGGGATTGCATCCAACTCGTGTGACTTCAGTCGATCTGGAAGTAGATTTCACTCATATCGATGCCTGGAAAGTTCGTGCTGTAGCGGCGGCTGGCTGTGTTGCAAATCTTATCACAGCACTGATTGGCCTTACGCTTCAACGTATCATCCCAAAAATGTCCCCAGGAACGCGTTATTTTCTCTGGTTACTTACAACCATCAATCTGCTTATCCCTGGCGGTTACCTGATGGTACTCACGTTTGCAGGCATTGGTGACTGGAACGATTTTATTCAAGGCTTGCCCAACCCAATCATCTGGAAAATAGGTTTCACTCTGCTTGGTATTCTCATCTCACTGCTGGGCCTGAGGTATGGCGTGCGAAGCATACGCCCATTCCTGGGTGCCGATCCCTCTCAACGCAGAACAAGAGCTCAAACGTTAACGCTTATCTCATACTTTGTCGGAAGTTTGACCAATACGCTGGCCGGTGCGCTTAATCCTACCAGCCCTCTGCTGATACTGATCTCTGCCGCCGCCTCTTCATTTGGTGGAACAGCTTTTTTGCTGTGGATTGGGGGTCTGGTCAATAAAACCCAGGCTGGAAATGCTGAAGTTTTTATAACGCCAACACGCGATTGGATCTGGATTGCGCTTGGTGGCGTTGCACTTATTGTCTACTTCTTTATTCTGGGGCCCGGTCTTCCACGTTAGGATAGCGATCATAGCCTATCTCCCTGTGTGCAATCGTACGTGCAGGCCGTCGGGAGGTAGGCATCGAGGCTAAAGATTATTCAGGGCTATTCGCACATCATCAACAAGCTCAGACGTAAGTTCTTGACTGACGCGAGCAGTGTTAGCTACTTCCCAGACAACGTTCCACTCGCGTTCCGAAGGAGAATCATTACTCGTATGCTTGCTTTCATAGGTTCTGAGATACGCATCTAAACGCATGGACAATCGCATTTGATGAATTGTATCAGCCATCAGTCTCGCCTCCCTCGCAAAAAGTATGTACACTAGGAACTTAAGGAACTTATTGAGCACTTGCCATAGTGTTCAATTCGCTTTTTTCCCAAGCCTGCTCTACTTCTTGCTTAAGCGCCTCTTTATTACTCATTCTGATCTCGTACACCTGAACTTCTCGTCCGAGCAGAAGCGTGAGGTCGGCCATATATTGCCGATAGGGGAGAATAAAAGGGCTGCTCTGGTCTAATGTCTGATAGTAGGCTCGCACGCGAGGATCATCCGACACCCACCAGTGATTCTCTCCATAACTAGTAAGAACTGCTAAGAGTTCCTGATAGGTGGTCGTCTCTGGGAGGAGATTCTTCTGCTTCAAATATTCTGCATTGTTCATATTTTTTACTCTTTCTTCTCTCACAGGGGTCTGATACAGACGCCCTGGTGCAATGAGATAACAGGTCTCTGCTTTATGAATGACAGAGGCCAGCGTCGCTAGAAGCATACCGTTACAGGCATGCATACAGGATGGTGAGGAGATCGGATAACAGATCTCATAACAATGGTGACAGATATCGTTCTACTCAGATCCAGAAGCACTCACAGACAATTGCTGAGGAAAGAGTAAAATGAGAGAGGAGACAGACATTCTCAAAAGCTGCCAATTGGCCTTTGAAGAAGATATGTTCCAGACGCCATTACATATGTGGGACATGGCTTGAGGAACGGGACCATAAGAAGATCTATGATCCTCTCTAAGCATAGTCTATTTTTTGTCGCAATGCAATCTTTTCACCGCCTCTATACAGAACATTCCGGCTCTGAGTCGGTCCTGTTCTTATAATCTGCTCCCTAAAACTGCGGTAAGAAGGGGCTATTCCTGCAAAATTATTTTTCCCATTCATCAAGAGTGTCTCTCTCATACTATTCTTTTGCTCATATGGCCCTCGCAAAATGAAATTTTCTCGCGTTAGTAGCCGCTTATTGAAATTACTGAATGAATATGTTATATCTATTATAGAATATATTCAATGCTCCATTGGCTTTAGTCGAATATGCAGTGAGAGGAGAACTGATGTAAAAAAAATCCTTATAGTATTTTGTTTTATATAGGATTATTTTATTCGTATGACAGGTCTACATATCGAAAGGACTCAGAATGAGACTTCGCCAACGCCCCTCAGAACAGATTCATGCTGATGCGCTAAAAATGGGTATACAGAAGGCCAAAAGTGGCTGTTTCTCATGTGCTGAAAATTATTTTGAACTGGCAAAACAACATGGCGCAACGGAAGAAGAGATCTGCCAGGAGCTTACAGCTGTAGCCGTCCCTCCAAAACAAGGCTTAACCCGACGCGAACTGATTCGTCTGGCCGCAGCTGGCGGATTGGCGGTGAGCGCAGCCGGGTTATTTACAACAACATCTCATGCAGCAGTCCCGACCTACTGGGGAACTGACAGTAATTCACAGTCATGCTGCCAGATCGCACAAAACTTCTATGTTGGTCGTATGGGCTACGGTGGCGAACCCAGCGGAGATGGCTATTATTTTAATACGGCTGCTGCAAGTGCCGCCGGAGCCTCAAATACCTTTGGCTATTGGGGAGTTGTTGGACCAGATAGCCGGGGAAGTTATTCAGCCTACGATTGGGGAAAAAAGCAGGCTGATAATGCCTGGAATGCCTGGTACCATAGCCCCTATGAGAGCTATATTCATGGCTATACCGTCTTCGGCGATATTGAATCGGGCTTCGGTGGCTGGAGCGCTGGCAACTATGGTCCTAATCAAGATGTTATCAATGGCTTTTGTACCGAACTCTATAATATTACACCCTCAAATCCTGTGGTCTGGCCAGGTATTTATGTCAGCCCCAATACCTGGAGCCAGTTTTTTGGCACGAACTTTAAAACTGCAACCTCATTTGTACTCTGGCTAACGGGCTGTGATACCTGTGGTGGAGATATCTGCGATCCCTGCGATAATTCCTGTAATACCCTGACCACGGTCGCCGCACGCCTTAACTCCACGGTCGTAAACATTGGCCTGGGAACCATGAAACCTGTCCTCTGGCAATACTGGATCAGCGATTGCGACTGCGGCGATTTCAATGTTGCTATTCAGCAGAACATCAGTTTCAGTGCCATCACTGGCGGGTCCATGTATTCATCTTGCTAAATGGCTGACGATTCTTTCTTTTGTCAGCCTCCGTCTGCTTTCCCACCCAGATCCATCACGAGATAGTATCAGACTTTCTGGCTGACAGAAGGTGTCACAGTGGTGTCCCTGATGAGAAGACAGTACAAGAAGAGGAAGGTACGTATGTCAATTCAACAGACGCAAAGTCGACAGTGGAAGCTGCTAAATCCAGCTCAGCAACCAGCTCCTCGCAAGGCGGGAAGCGTTGTCTATGCTGGCAGTCATGGATATAGTCTACTCTTTGGTGGTGGCGGCAAGCATGACACCTGGGCCTGGGATGGTTCGACCTGGAAAGAGCTAAAGCCAAAGACAGTCCCACCCGCACGTCTACAAGCAGTAATGACCTATGATGAACAACGACAGACAGTGGTATTATTTGGGGGCGTAGATGCACATGGAATGCCTCTGGGCGATACATGGCTCTGGGATGGGTCCAACTGGCAGCAAGCAAGTTCGACCCAATCACCACAGCCACGGCTAGGAGCCAGCATGACCTATGATGCAGGGCAAAAGTGCGTTGTCTTGTTTGGAGGAGAAGCACTGGATGGCCGCGTTGGAGCATTGTTGAATGATACCTGGGCCTGGGATGGTCAGTCATGGCAGCAGATCAGCACAACTGGCACACCTGATGCCCGCCGCGGTGCCTGCCTGACATATGATCAGCAGTATCAGCAAGCTGTGCTCTTCGGAGGGGTCTCCCAGACAACTATCCTGGGCGATACATGGCTACTAAACGGCTCACAATGGATACAGGCCGCTCCCATCGTAAACCCACCAGCACGTACCTGGGCCAATCTTACCTATCATGCTCAGTTACAACAGAGCTTTCTGGTGGCAGGCGTTGGCGATGGTCCAACCAGCCTGCATGATACCTGGACCTGGGATGGGGCCAATTGGCAGCTCACCGTTAGCTCCGCACCCTTTGAGGGAGGCTATCACAGTCTGGCTTATGATGCTAAACGTCAAGAATTGCTGCTTTATGCGACAACGACGGCCAGTAAACCTATTCTGCCTGGCAAACAGCAAACAAATATGCAACCGCTCCAGACAACAAAAGAGCCGACCAGCCTTACCTGCGTCTTAAGCTAGGATTAGTCCCGACATTGTTATTGCTGATAGAATCTTTCACTCTCAGACATCATTTTCACTGATCTTAGGGAACCTTTTCTTAGGATCAGTGACCGCTGCTCCATCTCTCTGATTTCATCTGAGTGCCACCCTACTTGACATAGTCACTTTTTTAATCCATAATTCAGTTAGTTATCTGACTAAAATCACCATCAGATCATCAAACGGAGGTTCCAGAGCACGATGGCAAGAGGCGAGAAACGAGAACGCTTGATTAAAGCCGCTCAACAACAGATGTACGAGCAAGGGGTTGCACAGACAACGCTAGCAAATGTTGCAAAGGCATCTGATGTACCATTGGGAAATGTCTATTATTATTTCCGCACGAAAGATGCTTTGATTGATGCTGTGTTGGATTCACGCCTGGATGAGATTCGCAGCGCTCTAGCTCGCTTTGAACAATCTTCTTCTGAGCCACTTACACGTCTGAAATTGCTGGCTGGTTCTGGGCGTGCATTTCAAAATCAGTTGGCAAGGTTCGGCTGCCCTTATGCCAGTTTATGCCAGGAATTAGAGAAACAAAGCGACCTGACCAGTGATCGCTCTGGTGATCTATTTCGCTTATACCTGGATTGGGCCGAACAACAATTCCGCCTGTTGGGCAAAGGGGATGCATCTGCTGATCTGGCACTTGACTTGCTCTCAGGGATGCAAGGTGCCTATCTTTTGACGCATTCATTGCATACACCTGAATTTCTAGAACGTAAAATTTTACGACTGGAAGCCTGGTTAGAAGACCTTGCCTGATGTGGTCAAGGGCTTCTTTTTTCAGATATACATGTAGATACAACCAGTTTTTTTTTCGCACATTGTAAGTTAGTTAACTAACTTACAATGTGAAGATAGTCTAAGAAAGGCTCACTTATGTCAACAACAACAACTCTACAGCAGCAGCTCGATGCTTTTAAAAGTCAGATGTCTAAACAGGCTCCGCCCGCAGTGATGGCACAGGTACAGCAGCACATTGATGATCTGGTCAACTCTGGGCTGGCCCAACAGGGTCTGAAGGCAGGGCAGAAGGCTCCAGATTTTAAGCTACCTGATGCATTAGGGAAACACGTCGAGTTAGCCACACTGCTACAGGAAGGGCCAGTTGTCGTCACTTTCTACCGTGGTGAGTGGTGTCCTTACTGCAACCTTCAATTACATGCCTATCAACAGATCCTGCCTCAAATTACGGCAGCAGGTGCAACCTTAGTTGCAATCTCACCACAAAATGCCGATCACTCGCTCTCTCTAGCAGAGAAACACGCTCTCACTTTTCATGTTCTGAGTGATGCAGGCAATAGAATCGCCCACCAATATGGCATTGTCTTCTCATTAGATGAGCAATTGCGCTCTTTATTCACTCAAATAGGCTCTGACCTGCCCTCCTTTAATGGCGACACGTCCTGGGAGATTCCGATGCCCGCAACTTTTATTATTGCTCAGGATGGCACTATTACGTTTGCTCATGTTGACGCCGATTTCACTCGTCGTCTGGAACCAGCCCGGCTCCTGGCTGAATTAGCAGCCTTAACCAAATAATTACTGCTTGTAAGCTAGAAATACCAGGCCTCCGAAAGTCACTTCTGTAACTTTCGGAGGCCTGTCGTGTATGAAGCCTCGACTGCAAGAAGGCGTTCCAATTCTTGCAGTCGAGGCTATGAACCAGGAAGAGGAAGAGAGGCGGGTAGGCGCGCTCAATTTCCTGATGCGGTCTTTTTCCTCTTCTTCCTGCTCTTCCCGATGCGAGAACCTCGTTGGCCGCCAGAGGACCAACTTCGTACTGGAACACTCTGAACTGCAAGAAAAGAGAAAACATGAGTAGCAATCTTATGCTAGAATAGAGTATTGAAAACCTATTTGTCTACCACAAAACTACAGAGGAGATCTGCTCAATGAATGAATGGAATGAGCGCAATCAGCACGTAATCGAGGAATTTCGTGCTAATCATGGCCATGTTAGAGGGGGGGCAGCATTGATCCTTCTCACTACTACGGGAGCTAAAACTGGTCAACCTCGTATTGCTCCGTTGATGTATGTTCCTGATGGCGATCGCATACTGGCTGTCGCATCTAAAGGTGGCGATCCTAAACATCCTGATTGGTTTCTCAATATTTTAGCCCATCCTGAGGTTACAGTTGAAGTTGGAAACGAGAAGTTTACCACAACGGCAAACATCCTTTCCGGTGCAGAGCGCGAAAAAGCTTATCGCAGAGCGGCTGAGGTCTTCCCTCCCTATGCCGAATATCAAAAGAAAACATCTCGTGAGATTCCTGTGATCGCGCTCGAACGCCCAGCAAAATAAAGGGATGTTGCGATAGATTGCACATAATGTAGAGCTCGCGTTGATGATACATGTCTGTTGAACAAGGCGCGCTGTTGATCTTTTACCATTCAGGATGACCAGAAGTCAAAAATGCGCCTTGCTCATAAAACGCAGGCCATGAAGATGACTGTCGAGAACACTATTCGCCTATGTGGCTTCCATTCTCAAAGATTAATGGCGCTCGCGCATTGTTGCCAGACGAAAACGTCGAGGATCACCTAATCTTTGGGCCAACTGAGCAGGCTGAATATTCAAGCTAGGACATTGCTGGCTGGAGCATAACTTTGATCCAGCCTGGTTGCCGTTCATCAAAGGCTTTGTAGGCATCTATGGCGGAGGTAAGGCTCTCTTTTTCTGTCAGAATGACAGTAGGATCAAGCACACCATCAGTAACCAGTTCGATCAGATGAGGAATATATTTACGGTGTGGACAGTGACCCATAGTGACAGTAATATTTCTATTCATCGCCATGCCCAACGGAAATTCTTGCACAACTTCTGGATACACCCCTATGATTGAGAAGGTACCAGCTTTGGCGGTTGCTTCCACTCCCCATGAGAGCGCACGACCAGGAGCATCTCCTGGATGCCAGTTATCGCCCTGTGGATTAGACTCTTGTTGAATTGAATGGCCATTGTGACCATTGGATTTATGCAGCACACCAAGTACAGCCGATTTTAGCTTATGTAAACCATGATGCGGACGATTGGCATCCACTCCGACAGCATCAATAACACGGTCTGCTCCGATCTGGTCAGTAAACCGCTTGATCGCTTTAACTGGATCTTCCGCGTTATAATCGATGACCTCTGCACCAAGCTCACGAGCTTTTTCCAGGCGCGAAGGGATGGTGTCAACGGCAAAAATGCGGCCAGCCCCTAACAGCTGAGCACACATAATGGTCGCGAGACCTACGGGCCCACAACCAAAGATAGCAACCACGTTCCCTGCTTTAATCTCTGCCAGCTCCGCTCCGTAGTATGCTGTGGGAAAGATGTCAGAGAGCAGGATCGCTTGCTCATCACTAATAGAGTTTGGCAATTTTATAAGGGTATTGTCTGCAAAGGGGATGCGCGCCTTTTCAGCTTGCAGTCCTTGAAATGATCCTGTGGTTTTGGGGCCACCAAAGAAGGCTGTTGCGCCTCTGGGTCCATTGGGATTGGCCTTGAGGCACAGATCATAACGGCCAGCCTGGCACTTTTCACAGGTGCCACAGGTAATAGAGGAGGTCACAACGACACGATCACCAACCTGAATCTCTTTGACGTTTGAACCAATCTGCTCCACAACGCCAATTGCTTCGTGTCCAAGGATCGTATTGGGCTCCATACCAGCCTCTGTCCCGCGTACAAGATGGAGATCAGTGCCACAGATGGCGGTCCCTGTAATACGGACAATCGCATCGGTCGCTTCTTGTAACTTTGGCTCGGTCACATCATCCAGGCGAATATCTCCAACTCCATGGAAAACAACTGCTTTCATCTTCGTGATCCTCCTCTATACGATAACCGGGCTCTTTGCTGGCACGAGCTCTACCTTAATCCAGCCGGGCTGACGTTCATCAAAGGCTCTGTAGGCATCAATGGCTGACAACAGTTGCTGATGTTGTGTGAGCACGCGAGAAGGTGCAAGAAGACCAGCCTCCACAAAACGCACGAGCTCGGGGAGGTACTTACGATGATTACAATTGCCCATATTGATCTTGAGCTGCTTCTCCATGGCGGCTCCAATTGGAAAGGACGTTGCCGTCTGGGGATAGACGCCAACAATGCCCAATGTGCCACCTTTAGCGATAGACCCAACAGCCCATTGTGCCACCTGCGAAGGTGCATCGCCCGGATGCCAGTTGCCGCCCTTCTCTTTCTTAACCGGCGCAACCTGCTTCTGCTCATGTGCGAATTGCTTTTTCTGCTCAGGTGTAGGTATCGCTGGACCTGAATGAGGCTGATTGGCATCTACCCCCACTGCATCTATAACATGATACGCTCCCAGGCCATGAGTGAGCGAATGAATGACCTCAATTGGATCCGCGCTATTAAAGTCAATCGTTTCAGCCCCTTGCTTGCGCGCCATCTCCAGGCGAGTGGGAATGGTGTCGATGGCAATAACACGCTCCGCTCCCAGAATTTTGCTACAGGCAATGACAAACTGACCAACGGGTCCACATCCAAAGACTGCAACCGTGTCACCAGGACCTACCTCAGCCAGAAGGGCACCAAAGTATGCCGTAGGGATGATATCTGACAGCATAATGGCTTCATCATCAGGAATAGCATCAGGAAGTCTGACCAGATTCACATTGGCAAAGGGCACACGTGCATATTCGGCTTGCAATCCATCAAATGGACCGGATAATTCAGGCCCTCCAAAGAAAGCTGTCCCCGCATTCTTTCCTTTTGGATTGGCGATATCACATTGTGCATAATACCCTTGACGACAATAGGCACAATTGCCACAGCCGATTGTTGAGGGGATCACCACCCTATCGCCTGGTTTAAAATTGCGTACGTCTTTGCCCACTTCCTCTACTATCCCCACCCCTTCGTGACCCAGAATCGTTCCTGGTCGCATGCCTGGAAAGGTACCACGGACCATATGCAGATCCGTCCCACAGATCGCGCTGGCTGTGAGACGGATAATGGCATCCGTGGGCTCTTTGATCCTGGGCTCGCGGACTGTATCGAGCCGAATATCGCCCAGTCCATGATAGACAACAGCTTTCATCCCCACAACTCACTTTCTCATCAATTAACGAACAGAAGATCACACAGGCTTCACAAGAGACTAACACTAACCCTACGGACGAAAGAGTATTTTCGTGTCTCATCCATTCAAACCAATAGAAGGATCGTCTTCACGCACGCCTTTTCCGCTTGTGAGCCCAATGGTAGAATTTTTTGCCTGAACGTGAGCCATATGTGAGGCAGAGCTTCTATACTTCAACCATTGAAGGAAACAGATCAACATCACAGCATGGATGTCTCACTACTCAAACAGTATCAGTAAGCGACTTACACGCACATTCCTGACACTATCCATTGAGTTCTCCTGCGAAAGGGAAATTTCTGTATGCTCAATCCGACAACTCTGCATCCTGTCCGCCGTACGAATAAAAAACAGACAACTGGCTGGAGTGCAGCTGTCGCCGGTTCCGTTGCTGGTCTGGCCCTTGTTGGAGTGATGGGCTTCCAGGCCATCACAAACGCTCCTCAAGCACATGCAGCAGCGGCGCAGCCTTCTACTTCAAGCACCATTCAATATGTTCAGACTTCGCCTGTTGCGGCGGTAAGCCCCTATGTGGCAACAGCCCGAGCAGCAGCAACCAGACATGGCATTAATCCAGATCTTTTTGTCCGTCAGATTCAGCAGGAAAGCGGCTTTAACCCCAATGCTCGCTCTTCAGCTGGTGCCATCGGTATTGCTCAGTTTATGCCCGCTACAGCTGCTTCGATGGGTGTTAATCCCCGCGATCCCAATGCTGCCCTCGATGGCGCTGCTCGCTTGATGGCCGATAACAATCGTATGTATGGTGGTGATTATGCGAAAGCGCTGGCCGCTTACAATGCTGGCCCTGGTACGGTGAATGCCGCTGTACGCGCTGGCGGAGCTCGCTGGCTCGCTTATACACCAGCTGAAACACAGCACTATGTGCATGTTATTATGGGTAAGTAAACAACCTGCTTATTTAAGCGCCAGGAAGATTCAGATGGCTGAATCTCCCTGGCGTTTTTGTATGCTTTATCTCTCTTTCCTTTAGAAAAGGTCTATTAGACAAAGGCGTTCTTTACAGAGTATGATGATGATAGTAAGGCTTCTCTTGCAACGACGCTGTACAAGAAAGTACGTTGAGATCCTTAAGAAGATAAGGATAGACTGAAGAGAGGGCTCTAAGGAAGGATAGACAATGCAGACGCTTAAGGTCAGTGATAATCGACGCTATCTGGTCACCGAAGACAATCAGCCATTCTTCTGGCTTGGCGATACCGCCTGGGAACTCTTCCATCGTCTCTCGCGCGAAGAGGCTCACGATTATTTAGAAAATCGTTCTCAGAAGGGCTTCTCGGTGATTCAGGCAGTTATTCTAGCAGAGGTAGATGGCTTACATACGCCCAATCCTTATGGTCAGATTCCACTCTTCAATGATGATCCAACGACCCCTAATGAGGCCTATTTTCAGCATGTTGATGCTATTTTGCAGATAGCAGAGGAACAGGGGCTCTATATTGGCCTGCTTCCAACCTGGGCCGATAAGATTCGCCCCGCCTGGGCAGCCAATTCTAAGGTTATTTTTACCCATGAGAATGCTTATATTTATGGGCGCTACCTTGGTGAACGTTATCGCAATGCCACAAATATTATCTGGGTACTGGGGGGAGATCGCAGTTCAGATGGCCTTGAGGAGTTCTGGGCTCAGATGGCTGCTGGCCTTAAGGAGGGTCTGGGGCATCCTTCTCTAATGACTTTCCATCCCATGGGAGGCTACTCTTCATCTGCCTGGCTTCAGCAAGCTGACTGGCTGGATTTTCATATGCTCCAATCAGGCCACAATAATCATGATAATCCAACCTGGGAGATGATTGCGCACGATTATGCATTGTTGCCTGTTCGCCCAACCTTCGATGGTGAGGCTAATTATGAGGATCACCCCGTCAACTGGCGACCTGAGCTCGGTTATTTTACAGATTACGATGTGCGCAAACAGACCTATCGTTCTATCTTTGCTGGTGGATTTGGAATTACTTATGGGCATCAAAGTATCTGGCAAATGTATCAAGAGAAGCGCGAACCGGTGGCTGCACCTCTCTATCATTGGCGCGCCGCTCTCGATCGGCCCGGGGCTTTCCAGATGCTTCATGTACGCAACCTTCTGCTTTCTCGCCCGTTTCTGACCCGTATTCCTGACCAGAAGTTACTTATTTCAGAACATGCAGTTCCTGCTAAATATGTAGTCGCAACACGTGACTCCGAAGGCAGCTTTGCCTTTGTCTATCTCCCAGTAGCAAATCAAAAGGTACATCTCGATCTGAGCTCATTAAGCAGCTCACGCCTCAAGATCTGGTGGTATAATCCTCGCACAGGGGAGCCCATGTTGTATGGAGAGATTGAACGTTCCTCGTCATTCAGCATTCGTTCTCCAGACAATGGTCCAGATTGGGTGCTGGTTATTGATGATGGAGAGAGAAATTCCCCCCCTCCTGGACAGTACTAGATTCTGCTCTTGCCCACTGAATGCTAAATTGTAGAGTTAGTTCAGCAGGATTTTGTGGCAGGATTGTGAGTAAAGCTGGTTGACAATCTAAATCATGTCGGTTACTCTGACCAGAGAGAAACGAAAAAATTTCACTATAGTAAGATGCAACATTGCATTATTATTATCAGCAAGTAAAATATTTTATACTCTCACTGTCATACATTAGATTGGATATCTTTGTGAACTCTCCTGCTTCCACTCCTTCACTAGCATGGCACAAACAGCCTATTGTGCGCTATCGTGTCTGGGTTGCTTTTTTTGCCCTGCTTCTGGTCGGGCTCAATGATGGCGTCATTGGTATTCTTATTCCAAGCTTTCGCAGTTATTATCACGTCAATGACGCGACCATTGGTCTGCTCTTCCTCTGCTCTACACTTGGCTACCTTCCAACGACCTTGAGTAGCGGCTGGATGATGGAGAAACTTGGCTTACGCACTTATTTGATTACAGGCATTCTTCTCTACGTTGTACTGTTTATTCTTCTTAGCCTCCATCCTCCGTTTGTCATGGTAATGGCGCTCCTCTTTCTGATTGGAGCCTGCGCGGCAATAGTGGACCCTGGCTTCAATGCCTATATTGCCACTTTTCCTGATAATACCGTGGTGTTTAATTTTCTCCATGCCTTCTATGGTCTGGGAGCGCTGATCGGACCACTCTTAGCATCGAGTATTATCGCGCTTTCGTCAGGCTGGAATCTTGTTTATGCAGTGGAGGCAGCGGCGGCGGCAGTGCTCTTAGCCGGATTTTTGCTGGCCTTCCGCTCATGGCAAGAGACGCCCCATGGCACTGGCGATCAGGTTCAAGGCAATATCTTCCTTGCAACCCTTCGTTTACGCCTGGTGACAATGGCTGCGTTTTTCTTGCTCTTCTATGTCGGGGTAGAGGTAAGCACTGGTGCCTGGGGCTTTACGTTTTTGACCGATCTACGCCTTGGAGTGCCGCTTCAGATGGGCTGGATTATCAGCGGCTACTGGACTGGTCTGACTCTAGGCCGGATCATTCTGGCGAATATGGCTCATCGTATCGGGGATAAATGGCTCATACAGCTCTGCCTCCTGGGTGTACTGCTTGGTCTCCTGTTAACCTGGACCTTCTCTCAAATAGGTGTCAATGCGCTCGGCCTCGGCTTTATGGGCTTCTGCCTGGGACCGATCTTCCCCACAACAATTGCTTTGCTGTCACGCCGTGTCCCCGGTCGCCTGATGCCCAGTGCGATAGGCCTGGTCACTGGTCTGGGAAGTATGGGTGCGGCCCTCTTTTCATGGCTGGCTGGAAATTCTATTCAGCATCTTGGACTCTGGTTCTTGATGCCCTACGAAATCATCTTGACTCTTCTGATGATTGGCTGCTGGCTAATTGTGCAATCACGTGCCGTCTCACAGCAGGCCGGTTTGAAATAAAACTTTCAAGCCAGCTCATCTTAAAAATCTTTCATAGTACAAAAGTCAGTAGAAGCGTAAAAATTCTACTGACTTTTCTTCTTTGTAGTGTTTCATCAATACCATAACTTTTTTCTATTTTACAATTTTTCTATCTTAGAATATGTCTGAAGAGGCTCATTACTGTGAACTGGCTTCAGAGATACTCTTATCACTATCCATAGGGAGTTGAAATGAAACACTATTACCAGGAATCGCAAGTGGAAGAGGGTATAAGCAACGTTCTTCTTCAAAATCGTTGTGGCAATCGTTTGACGTTACTTTTTCATGAACAAGAGACGGAAATCGAACTGGTCTATAAACCTCATGCAGGCCGTCGCCGCGAATTTAGGGCGCGAAACTTCTCTAATCGTGATAATCAAACAACATTATTTGCAGCCCTGCGTTTGCCAGAAATAACGGTCTCTATGGTCCAGAATTATGGCTATGATCCTTTTATTACTACTATAGACACAAAAGCCCCGATAGGCGCTCGTAACACGCTCACTTTTTTAAATCTGCCAGAAGAAAATTGTTTTGCCCTGGCGGCTCGCTGCCCGCTTCTTATAACGGTAACGCCTCATGCGAAATTTACGATTACAGATGGGCTGCTCAGCGAAAAATTTACTGATCGAGGCGAAGAGATCGTGTCATTCCTGCACTTTCCTGGCTTTGAAGAGAATCGTTTCCGCCAGCTTGAGGATGGTCGAGTTGTGCTTCAGCTCCTGGAGAATGATGTTATCTTACTGGGTGGAGAGGAGAATCTCTATCACGTTCAACGCGTCGTAAAAACATTGGGGAAGCTTTCATTACCTGAATTAACGGATCTCATCAACCGGCAATTGGCTCCCACCCTTGCTATTGCACAGCTCACGAGTAGTGATGAGCAGCTACAGCGCATTATTGATCTCAATAAACGCATCATCTATTCTGGCTTAGATCAAGGAGGAGCCTGCTTTGGGGCGCTCAACCGTATCTATTATCTTATCTGGATCCGCGATGGCTCTATGACGACAAGCTTTATGGCTCGCGCTGGCCTGCCCGAATGGTTGGGTATCTGGACGCCTTTCTTATTAGCCAATCCCAATCAGAAAAAAGATGCTGCGGGCATCATTGTTGAGGAGTTCTTACAGGCAGTTGGCACCCGCTGGTCAAAAAGCGAAGATGATGGTCTCTACTATGCGATACTGAGCCTGTTTACGCTCTATCAGACCACTGCTGATGCTCATCTCCTTCATCCCTCTGTTCTTGATCCACTTCTAAAGATTCTGAATCACACTATCGAGACCCGGTATGAACCCTCACTTCAACTCTTTGCCAGCGATACCCGTGGTGAGACGACGCTCGAGAGCTCTCCCTATTTTGGCTATGATATTGTCAATGGGACAATTGAACATTGGGTTCATGATAGCCAGCATCAAGGGAAAACGATCTGGAAGGCAGGCAGCCTTTATCACAATATAAATATGTATAATGTTCTTTTGATGATCGAAAATCTCCTTGCACAATCGCCCTTCTACCAGACACGCTCAGTTACCTATGTTCCTCTGGCTCGTGAGTTACAAACCTCCCTCAAAAAGAACTTTATCAATCCAGAGGGGAATTATTATTCAAGCCTGCTTTTCTTTGAGGATGGGACACAAAAATGGGATACCTTTGCTGAGGGGGATTTCTGGGAATATGCCTGGGCGGTCTCGATCGGCCCCTTCTTTCCTGATAGCATTACCGCACTCAAGAGTGCACAGATGGTCTACCAGACCTGGCCTGGCATTCGCAACTATGGCTATTGCCCCTGGAATACACTGGCTCGCACACTCAAAGAGTTTGGGATGAGCAGTACCGAATATCATCAGATGCTTCAAGATGAGATACGCGATGCCCTGCTCCAGACACGTAAGTATCCACTCATTGGAGCTCTTACAGAGTATCAGAATGATGCTGAAGGGTGGCGTGCCCTACCTTTCTCTGCTGGCAGTCTGATGTTCTCACTCAGTTCTCTTCTCTTGAACTCGCTTCCTCAAGGCCTGGCTGTACGAGCCAATACCTTGATTACTCAGATCGAGTATTTTCAGTTTCGTGCCTCTACCTTAAACATTCAACAGCAGCAGGGCGGCGATCAGGTTGTTGAATGGACCTTGAATGGTCAGACGATCAGCGGCACACTGCAAATTCCAGAACAGTTTCTGCGCACCGGCCCCAATACGCTGACAGTGAAAGGGGGGAAGACGTATAACAACTGGCGGCTCTACAGTTCAAATGCTCGCCTCTTTTCCATGACGACCTCAGCAACAGGTCACACCTATGAATTTATGAATAGTGCACCATCTGAGCTTATCGTTGAAAATTTTGGGCAGGCACGCTCCATCCAGGCGACAACACGACAGGGAGAGAGCATCAACCTTACGACGGAGAGTATTCCAACCACCAGTCTGACCAGGATTCTAATTGATACAAGCGGAGAATTTCTCTTGACCGTGATTTTGTCTTCCTAGCTCTATCTCACTCATTAGTGGGAGAGAAGAACCAGCCGTTTGTGTGATGCGATCCTGTCTGGAAGGTAGGTATACTGGTGGCGGATCTCCGGAAAGTTTTGCCATCACACAAGGAGTTAACAATGAATCTTTCAACAAATTTCTCTCCCGATGAGTGGAAAATACTTGCTGACACACCAGTCGTTGTAGGAAAAGCCATGATCGCTGCATCGCCATCTGGCATGCTCGGTGCAGCAGAAGAGGTCATGACGTTGAGTAATTCGCTGAAGGAGCTGACAAAAAAACAAACTGCCAACCCATTTTTAAATGAGCTCGGATCGCAGCTACAAAATAAGGTCAACGTCACTAAAGATATTGGCAATACGTTGACCGCTGAGCTCCGCTCGCTCATCAAAAAACCAGCGACCAACGACCCCAAAGCCCTGGCAATTGAAGCTTGTAATAATGCTTCTTCGATTATGGATAAGGCTGATCCGCAGGATTCAATGGCCTATAAGCAGTTTGTTGTCTCTGTCGCTCAGAAGGTGGCTGAATCTTCTCGTGAAGGTGCCATGAATTTTTCTAATCAAAAAGTCTCTCCTCAAGAGCAACAGTTCCTTACAGAGATCAAATCAGCCATTCATGTAATGCAGTAGCCTCCATTCAGAAAAAAGGGAGTGTGCTTCCCGGCACATTCCCTTTTTTTCTGTTCTTTCCAATCAAAGGCTGGCTCCTCCACGCTTTCTCTGCTCTGCTCTCACTCCACACACTAACAAATCCATCATCTCAACCCCTCGTTTTGCAAGGCTGACAGAAATGCTCTGCTGAAAGAAAACGTTTCAGCATCATTACAACGCCCCATATAGGCTTGAACTTTGAATTATTGTATGATACTATTCCTATAGATAATTAAGGTTTAAGAAACAGGTTACGCTCGAGCGCAAATACACTCCCTGCGCTCTCCAAATTTCATTCTTGACACAGCAGGCATCTATGCCTTCTACTGTTGTTTTGTTGTGCATGTTCAAACAATAAGCTACCTCAACTGATCATCCATCATCTTTGATACTACTGCCAGAGATAGGAAAAGTGTTTTATCTCTTGACTATTATTGTGCACTACAGGCGTATCATCTTATTCTGCTGTCTAATTAACCTATGTGAAACCTGGGGATAGTTGTGGGTGCCTACTGTAAGGAGGGACAATGCAAATTCCATTACAGCGCTATCTGACATTACTTGGCGTGTATCTCAAACCTCAATGGTATAAAACGGTACTGATGGTGGTATTACTATTGGGAAATATCGGTCTGGATCTCTATCGACCACAAATCACAAAAACATTTATTGATACAGCTGGAAACGGTGATGTCAACAATCTGTTACATCTGGCTATTCTATTTGTTGTCATCGCCATTGTAAGCCAGATCTTCTCGATGCTCTCGGGTTATTTGAGTACTGTGGTTTCCTGGACGGCTACCAATACCCTCCGCCGTGATCTGACAGAACATATCCTCTCGCTGGATATGAGCTATCATAAAGAGCATACTCCAGGTGAAATGATCGAGCGAATCGATGGCGACGTGGGCGAACTGGCCAGTTTCTTCTCGGAGTTTCTAGTCAATGTCTTTAGCAATGGCCTGCTCCTCATTGGGGTCCTCATTCTTTTTTATACGATCTCGTTGCTGGTTGGCCTGAGTATGACCATCTTTGTAATCTTTGCCTTTGTCGCACTCACAGCGATCCGACGCCGCTCCATATCTGTCTGGAAACAAAAACGCGAGATGAGTGCTCTCTTTTTTGGTTTTCTAGAGGAACGGCTACGAGGAACTGAAGATATCCGCGCCAATGGAGCCACAGGCTATACCATGCGGACATTTTTTCAAATGCGCCGTCTCTACTGGCCCATCAATTTACGCTCTGCATTTGCAGTTATCTCGCTCTATGGTGGTTCGCAGATACTCTTCGCTATCGGGACCGCTCTAACCCTGGGGCTAGGAGGCTATTTATGGAGCACAAAGAGCATTACGCTGGGAACAGCGTATCTGCTCTATTCCTATATGAACCGGCTTAACTGGCCAATTCAACAGATTCAATCTCAATTTCAGGATCTGCAACAGGCCGAAGCCAGCATGAAACGCGTTGAAGAGCTGTTCAATACACAATCGGCATTACAAGATGGCCCTGGCACTCCGCTTCCAGCCGGACCTCTCTCGGTCGATTTTGAGGGGATGACGTTTGGCTATCTGGAAGATGAGGCGATCCTGCATGATCTGACCTTCCGCATTCCAGCAGGCAGGGTCCTTGGGGTGTTAGGGCGTACAGGCAGTGGGAAGACCACACTTGGCAGGCTGCTCTTCCGTCTCTATGATGCGCAGCAAGGGACGATCAAACTGGGCGGGGTTCCGGTCAAAGAGGCGACCTTGCACGAATTACGCCAGCGTGTTGGCATTGTAACGCAGGATGTGCAGATCTTTCATGCGAGTGTACGAGATAATCTGACGTTTTTTAATCCTGATATTCCTGACGAGAAGATTATTCAGACGCTCTCTCGTATCGGGCTTTCCTACTGGTATGAGGCATTGGAGGAAGGTCTGGATACGACACTGGGGAGCGAAGGATCGGGGCTCTCCGCAGGTGAAGCTCAATTGCTGGCATTTACCCGCGTCTTTTTACATAATCCAGGTTTGATTATTCTCGATGAGGCCTCTTCACGACTCGATCCAGCAACGGAACATCTGATTGAGCAGGCTATTGATACATTGTTCACCAATCGGACGGCGATCATTATTGCCCATCGTCTGGCAACCGTCCAACGAGCTGACGATATCCTTATTCTAGAGAATGGTCGTATTCTTGAATATGGCGAACAGGCTGCCTTAGCCAGCCAGCCTGATTCTCGCTTCTCTTATCTATTGAAAACTGGTCTGGAAGGAGCATACGCGTGAAACAACAGACGGACACAATGCCAATAGCTCCTAGCCGTCCCTGGTACTCGCTCTGGCAGCTTATTCGCTATCAATTTGGCATCATTACATTTAATAGTCTGCTTCCTTTTCTTGCACAAGGAAGCGTCCTGGTGATGGGGCTCTTTCAGCAGTCCTTCTTCAATTCGCTCTCAACGGCTGATAAAGCTCAACATTTTACGTTTATTCCGCTTCTCTGGTCACTTCTTGCAGGCTATCTGGCAGCTAATGTGATTCAATTTGGGATTCTAGCGACATCAAATATAGCCAATACCTATACTAGTTTTGTCCTCATTAGTCTGCTTCAGCGAAATGTGTTTGATCGCGTGCTCAAACGACCAGGTGCCAGAGCAGTTCCGATGGCAACTGGAGCTGCGGTGAGTAGTTTTCGGGATGATCCACAGTTTATTGTGGACTTCATCGGCATTCTCGTCGGGCTGATGTCGCAGCTCTTCTTTTCTATCACAGCATTTCTCATCTTGCTCCAGGTTAACGCGACGGTCACACTGGTCGTCTTTCTACCCTTGATTGGGATTATTGCGCTCGCAGAAAGCTTTCGATCACGCGTCAAAACATATCGTAAAGCCAGCCGAGAGGCGACTGGAGCACTGACAGGGGCCATTAGTGAGATGTTTGGCGCAGTTCAAGCTATTCAGGTCGCTGGTGCCGAGAAACGGGTTGTCAAACACTTTGAAAAGCTCAATGCGAAGAGAATGCAGGTTGTTCTGAAGGAAGCGATCTTAATGTCTGTGACCAATGCGCTCTTCTATGGTGCCACTCCCATCTGCACTGGTATTATGCTTATCGTTGCCTCGCTCTCTCTGCGTACTCATCCGCTACAAGCTGGCGATATTGTGCTGTTCAATACCTATCTAGGCTCTGCAACTGGTCTGGTACAGATGATTGGTCGAACGAGAATGCAGTTTATTCAGATTCATGTCTCATTTGAACGTCTGATGAAACTGCTTCAGGGGGCGCCTGCTGAACAGCTCGTTGCTCACCATCCTCTCTATCTCCATAAGAATGAGCCTCCAGCCATTGAGTTTCAGTTCCGTACACAGGAGCACAAGCTTACCGAACTTTCTGTACGCAATGTAAGTTACCATTTTAGCGATACAGGTCGTGGAATCGATGACATCTCTCTGACGCTTCAGCCAGGCACATTAACTGTGCTGACTGGTCGCATTGGCTCGGGCAAAACAACGTGCGTTCAGACGCTACTCGGACTCCTGACAAAAGAGCGTGGAGAGATTTTCTGGAATGGGGAAGAAGTCTCTGATCCTGCCTCGTTCTTTGTCCCGCCTCGCAGTGCCTATACCGCCCAGATTCCTCATCTTTTCAGTGAAACGCTCAAGGAGAATATTCTGCTTGGTTTGCCGGAAGAGAAGGCCGATCTCCCCGGGTCTGTACGCATGGCAGTCATGGAGCGCGATCTCGAAACGCTCGAGAAAGGACTGGATACGCTCATTGGAAATCGTGGCGTCAAGCTATCTGGCGGTCAGGCACAACGTACTGCTGCTGCGCGTATGCTTGTACGCAATGCAGAGCTCCTGGTATTTGATGATCTCTCAAGCGCACTGGATGTAGAGACGGAGCGTATTCTCTGGGAGCAGCTGTTTCAGAATCAGAAGGAGCAACATACCTATCTGGTCGTCTCTCATCGGCGTTCCGTCTTACAACGCGCTGACCAGATTATTGTGTTAAAGGATGGACGCATCGATTCCCAGGGGACGCTCTCCTATCTGCTTAATACCAGTGAGGAGATGCGCAAACTCTGGCGCGGCGACTTTGGTGAACCTGCAACCGCCCCTGAAATCGAGCCGGTCCCAGCATCCTGATAGCCACCACACATGGGTCATGTGCCTATGGGGCAAGGCACGTTTTTTAGCTCTCCTCTCTTTTCTTCAGAAGAACAAAAGAAAGACGGGAGGTTTCCATGGCCATGATTATGGCTATAGAAACCTCCCGTCTTTCTCTACACACCAAACGGCTACGATCTTGACTGACTTCCGTCATAAAGCAAACATTATAAATGGTGGGCGCTCAAAGAACAGGTTCAACCACGATATAGGTGGTCTTCTCTGTCTCCTCACCTGCAATCTGATCGAACTGAACGCCGTATTTTTGACGTAATAGGGCACGAGCCTGCACACGTCCTTCCGCATCAATAATCTCATGAGCATTACCCTGGACCGTGGTGGCTTCCACAACCTGTCCCATCCGATCGGAAGGCGTTAATGTAACACGCGGATTATTGCGGATACGCTTTACCTTGCCTGCACCTTTTTGAGTCGTAATAAACAGCTTTCCACCTTCGTTGGCAAACCAGACAGTTGTAGGAACAGCTGTGCCATCTTTACGGAAGGTCGTGAAGTTGATAAAAGGATGACGGTATAAATAAGCGAAGGAATCTGTAGTCAATTCTTCTTGTAAAGACATAAAAGTATCATACTCCATGATGGAAACAATAAACTTCGCTCATTGTATCTTATGCAAGCGTGCTTGGCTCAGCAGCAATTCCTACAACAAACGAAGTTTGCCTCTCATTAATCAGACTCAACAACTTGTGAGTGAGCTCAACTTAACCGCAGGCCAGCCAGCCATTGAATGGACAAAGGTTCTCGGTGCAGGCCAGCAATATAAGAACGAAAAACACCACGATTGTGGGTAGTATCAAAAAAACTTCCTGCCTCTGCCATATTCATTGCCTGCACAGACGCTACCCTTTCTGCTCACAATCTACGCGATCGATATCGCTTATGTGGTTGCACCAGTCTAGTTTTGACATCCTCCCCCGACTAAAGCCGGGGGATTCCCGACCTCACGATCGGGGTTTCCTGCTTCGCGGAGACGTGCCAGGCTTGGTTTTCACCGCACCAGGTCTTACGGCCTCTCCACAGGCATTGAATATCGCCAGTCCGGCGACATGGATGTTTTTCGACGCATTGATGTCGCGATCATGATGGACTTTACATTTGGGACAGGTCCAATGGCGCACATCTAACGCTAAAGAGTCGAGAATATGACCACAATCAAAACAGCGCTTGGAGGACGGATACCACTTGTCGATCTTGACAAGGGTTCTGCCATACCATGCGGCTTTGTATTCCAGTTGGTTCACAAATTCCGACCATCCAACATCGCTGATCGCTTTCCTGAGATTCGGATTCTTGACCATGTTTTTCACAGCCAGACTCTCCACACAGATCGTTTGGTTTTCACGGATCAGGCGGGTGGAAAGCTTGTGCTGGAAATCGCGGCGACGATCAGCGATGCGAGCATGAATCTTCGCCACTTTGAGGCGAGCTTTGTTTCTATTCTTCGAGCCTTTTTTCTTTTTCGCGTGCCGTCTCTGGGCTTTGGCCAGCTTTTTCTCGTCAGTGCTGAAGAACTTGGGGTTACCGATGGTTTCTCCAGTGGAGAGGATCACATACGACTTCAAGCCCAGATCTGCACCTACCGTCTTTGGAGTTGTCGGCAGTGCTGCACTATCTTCTTCCACCAGAATACTGATAAAGTAACGATCAGTGCTGTCCTTTGAGACGGTAACACTCGAAGGGACCGCATGCTTGGGCAGAGGACGCGACCAAACAATCGTGAGAGGAGCACTCATTTTTGCCAGGGTGAGCACTCCATCTCTCCACGTGAAGGCATTGCTGGTATAGGTGGCTGATTGCTGGTTGCGTTTCTTTTTGAAGGTGGGATATTTGGCACGGCCTTCAAAAAAGTTGATGAACGCTTTATCGAGGAAACGCACTGTTTGTTGCAATGGAACAGACGAAACCTCATTCAACCATACATACTCCTCTTGTTGCTTCAATGCGGTGAGCATCTGGCTGAGGTCCTTATAGTACAGACGTTTCTGCTCGTTGTAAAAGGCATCGGTCTTCTGACGCAATGCCCAATTATAGACGACACGAACACACCCAAAGGTACGAGCGAGGAGGCTTTTCTGCTCGTCTGTTGGATAGAATCTGTACTTAAATGCTCTCTTCTGTTCCATACTTTACATGCTATCAGAGATGGTGTAAAATGTCAACCATATCAAAAAGGAACGGCGCTCTCATCCCCCGCATGAAATGCAGGGGTTTTCCCGCGCTCGGATTTATAACATATAAAAAATAGCCTGTCGAGAAAGGGTTATGGGATGGTCAGGCATCTTGTTTCCAGAAACCTGATTGAATAAATCGTCGCATCATCTCTAAATATGGTTCAATCTCAAAACCCTGATCGATCAACCATTGAGCATTATAATAAGTATCACGATACAGCTCGCCAGAATCACAGCCCAGCATAACCAACGAACCACTGACATTATGACGCACCATATCTGCCATTAAGAGACAGGCTCCATAAAAATTTGTCCCCGTAGAACCACCGTAGCGCTTCCCTACCAGCTCTTCGAGCAAGTGGATGGCTGCATAGGAGGCGACATTAGGAACTGAGATCATATGATCAATAATCTCAGGCAGAAACGAAGGCTCAATCTGAGGTCGACCAATTCCTTCAACTCCTGATCCACCGGTTGCTGTAGCACAGGTTCCACGATTTTTATAAAAGGTATAATACGCAGAATGCTCAGGGTCTACCACACAGACCTGTGTCTCATAGCTACAATAGCGAATATACCGTCCTAATGTGGCCGCCGTTCCACCAGTTCCTGCTCCACAGATGATCCACTGTGGAATCGGATATGGCTCATCTTTGAGCTGCTTAAAAATTGATTCTGCAATGTTGTTATTCCCACGCCAATCTGTCGCTCGCTCGGCAAAGGTAAACTGATCCATAAAATGACCATGCAGTTCAAGAGCGAGCTCGCGAGCCTTCGCCCGATCCTGTGTAGGGTCATCGACGAGGACACATTCGCCTCCGTAACTGGTGATACGTCGGATTTTCTCCAACGAAGTACTTCGACTCATGACTGCAATAAAGCGTAATCCCAGTAAGCGCGCATAGTAGGCTTCAGAAATGGCCGTACTTCCTGATGACGCTTCAATAATAGGTGTATCCCGCTGTATCCATCCATTACAAAGAGCATATAAAAAGAGTGAACGCGCCAGGCGATGCTTTAAACTTCCAGTGATATGTGTTGATTCATCTTTAATATATAACCGAATTTGCGGGAGGGATGGTAAAGGAACTGCTACAAGATGGGTATCCGCAGAACGGGTAAAATCAGCATTAATGGCTGCGATGGCTTCACGAACCCATGGGTTGGACATATTCTCTTCTCCTCGTCGTTCCAGACTCCTTCTGAAAATGAGCCTGCTTCCTTGATTGTAAACGATGAGTTTTCATGCGGTCAACTCGGACAGCTTGCAGATCAGGGCATTCCCATTCCGAATTGATCCTCGTCCTCTGGAGTTCGAAGGGGGTCTTGCATAAGGAACCTGTGTAAAAAAGAGGAAAATGCTGGATCTGGTTTGCAGACAGGCGTGGGGAACCTGTGTAAAAAGAGCTTTACCTACCCATATATCCAAAAATACTAATTTCTGGCATTTTTCAACTGAAGCATTCTATACTAGTAATGCGATCTACTACCTTTATATTGGTTGGCAAAGAAGGCTTACGCTCGTTAGTATTGTGGTTGTTTGTGTGGCGTGTCTGGAGGATAACTGATGAGGATTCTGTTTGTAGCTCCTTACCCTCTCTCGGATGTTCGTTCGCGTTCCTATGGATTTGCCAGTCAGTTGGTTAAGCACCATCAAGTGACGATTCTTGTACTTTGTTCAACACGTCAGGAAAAACGAGATGCTCAGAGACTTCGAGATAAGGGGTTTACGGTCATCGTCGTTCCCGATCAACGCATCTGGAAATTCTTTCGCGTCCTGTTCGCGCTCTTCAGCACCCTTCCTCTACAGGTAGCCTATGATGCTGCCCCTGGCTTCCGGGCAGCGATCACACAAGAACTTTCAAAAGGCTATGATCTCTTGCATGTTGAGTTTATTCGCTCGATTGGGGCCCTTCCTGAACAGAACGCTATCCCTATTGTGTGGGATGCAGTTGATTGTGTCAGTCATCTTTATCGACTGGGGTCGTCTTTTAAACCTACGCTCCTCTTGCGTCTGCTTGGAAATCTCGAATGGCGACGTACACAATGGTACGAATATCAATGCATGCAGAGATTTCAACATATTCTGGTGACAGCGGAACGCGAACGACAGGCATTTCTGCAACTGGCTCAACGTTACTCACCTCAGACAGAGCGTTCTTCAGCACCTGCCAGGATTACTGTCCTCCCTCAAGGCCTTGCGCATGCCACAATGCAACCATATTATGGACCACGGTGGCCGGAGACGCTGGTATTCTCTGGCAAGATGAGCTTCCATGCTAATATAGCCGGGGCGCAATTTCTGGTCAAACAGATTATGCCTCTCATCTGGCAATACCGCCCATCTGTTCGTCTGGTCATCGCGGGCAGTTCCCCACCATTTTCGATCCAACGACTTAGCTACCACCCTCAAATTGAAGTCACCGGATATGTTCCAGATCTGAGCCTCTATATTAAACAGGCCTGGATCGCTGTCTGCCCACTTCCTTATGCAGTTGGGCTACAGCACAAAATCTTAGAAGCAATGGCTCTAGGGACACCAATTGTTACCAGCTCTACCGTTGCAGCTGGACTACAGGCCATTCCTGGTGAAGATCTTTTCGTAGCCGATGACCCGGCTGATATTGTCAGCCAGATTATTCGTCTGCTTGATGAGAAAGAGGTGTGGGAAAAGCTCTCACTCAATGGAGCCAGATATGTTGCGACCCACCATAATTGGGATCTACTTGTTGAGCGATTAACAGCAACGTATATTCAAGCCATCTCAGAAAGCAGACAAACAGGCTGACGCTCTATTGTGCAGCATCAATTTCTATACGATCAGGCTCACCATCCTGCGCACTTTGCTGCATTAGCACGCGCTCACGAATATACGCGACAAGTTCACTGGCAAGCTCAAAGCGATCAATTGGCATCAGATAGACGCCTTGTACAAGGGGTGCAATAGCATCAATCATCTCTCTGGCCAGAGCGATCCCCAGCTGGCTACCGGCCTCGCCAGCCTCCCGCAGGCGAGTTCGGATGCCATCAGGAATTACCAACCCTGGAACCTCTTGATGAAATTTCTCGGCCTGTTGATAAGAATGTAATGGCTGAATACCTGCTAATAAGGGGATAGGTAGCTTTCCATAACGCTGGTTGTAGCGCTCAATGTACGCGAGTAAAGTGTCTGTATCAAAAACGGGCTGCGTCATAATATATTGTGCCCCCTGCTCGATCTTCTGTTGGAGGCGCTCTATATCTATCTCAATATCAGTTGCAGTGGGGTTAGCCGCGCAGCCAATACAGAAAGCACTTTTTACTGCCAGCTTACGGCCTCGTGCATCAAGGCCTTGATTGAGCTTATTGAGAATGGCGATCAGGCCAATACTATCCACATCCCAGATGCCTGTGGCGTTGGGGAAATCTCCATGCATTGGAGGGTCCCCGGTGATGATGAGCATATTTCGTATATCGGTCGCATGAGCGCCAATGACATCGCTTTGTAGCGCCATCAGGTTACGATCCCGAGGCGTAAAATGGACAATGGTCTCAATCCCGATATGTTGTTGAATTAAACGAGCTGCCGCTATATTATTCATGCGTACACGGGCCATCGCATTATCCGTAATGTTGATAAAATCAGCTCCGCTTTCCTGAATGGTTCGAGCATTTTGCAGAAAACGCGTAAATTTTACGCTCCGCGGAGGGCTCATCTCAACGCTGATGACAAACTTGCGCTGCTGCAAAAGGCGTGCCAATTGTGTCGGGGGGAGATGGGCAGCAGTCTCATCCGATGTTTCGCGCACACGCACGCGCTCACGCACATGTTCAATCATCGTAGCTTCCTGGTGAGGAAGTTCAGGAGCATATTCGACAAGAACTTTTTTCATCGCAGCGATATGCTGAGCAGTGGTTCCACAACAACCGCCAATCAAACGAACGCCACTTTCAAGAAAGCGTTGGGCTGAGGCTGCAAAATAATCTGGCGTTGCACCATACATAAAGCGATTACCAACCCGCTTGGGAAGGCCTGCATTGGGCTGAACGGCGATCGTCAATGGTTCAATCTGGCTGCCTGACATGGTTACCACCACATCGAACATGCTGGCCGGCCCCAGTGCACAATTAGCACCAACGACATCTGCTCCGGACGCGCGTAACTGCTGAGCAACCAGTTGCGCATCCTCCCCACTCGCCACTGTTCCATCTTCACCAAAGGTCATGAGCGCCACAATCGGAAGATCAGTCAGATTCCGTATCACACTGAGGGCCTCTTGCATCTCTGTGAGATCGGAAAAGGTCTCCAATAAAAACAGATCAACCCCCGTTTGTAGTAGTGCTTCGGCCTGTTCTAAAAAGGCCTCCCGGGCCTCTTGCGCTGAAATACCACCTAATGGGCTTAGTGGATGTCCCAATGGACCAATATTCCCAGCCAGAAATATTGGTGTCTCACTCAAATCTCGTACTTCTCTTGCAATTTTTGCACCTGCTCGATTGATCTTGCTTACGGTATGCTCAAGTCCATGCTCAATCAGACGATATCTGTTTGCACCAAAGGTATTTGTCTCAATAATCTGAGCTCCGGCGGAGATATACTCAAGATGGATGGATTTAATGAGTTCAGGATTGGTAAGATTAAGTTGCTCAAAACAGCGGTCGTAGGAGATTCCTCGAGCATAGAGCTCGGTTCCCATGGCACCATCACATAAAAGCGGTCCAGCGGCCAGACGCTCTAAGAAAGGGCTAGTTGTACGCACCATTTCTACTCCCTTTTTACCTCTTTCGCAATTTGCCCGACAAAGATAACGGGCAGCAGGAGGCTTTCTTTCAAGAGTATGCCATTTTCGCACAAAATACAATCCTTTAACAGAAGTATCTGGTCAATGACTTTATCTGGTGCTTCTTTTCAATATACAAAAAGCCAGTGATATTTTTCATCGCTGGCTTTTGACAATAACGACGATCTGTCTTTATTCAGAGATATGCGCTGTCTGTTCTTTCCAGGCCTGTGCAAGACCAGGGTCGACATAGACAAGACTAAACATCTCTGCTACATCCGATTCACCATCTACCTGCTGGAACGCAAGGGCGGCCCGGGCTGGCGTCTCTTTCTGGAAGCGATAGACAATATCAATTGGATCTTTCGGCTTCTCTGAAGACTGAAACAGCTCATCTACTTTAATGTGTTGTGCTACCAGAGGGGTGGTCTCTATCGTATGCTGTGCCTCCACAAAATGGTGGATGGCCTCTTGTGAGTAGCGGCTCTTCTGATATGATTCTGGCATAACAATGCTCCTTTAATTTCTATTGATCTTAGTTGTAGCACGATTAGCCAGGGCAAATCGTTTCCGCAAGAACTTATCTCAAACAGGTGATCCGCCCTATACTTCATATCCATTGTCATTTATAATGGAAGATATATATATCATTGTTAGAAACTTGCTTAGGCTGGAGATCTTTTATGCAAATCTCTCTATCATCATGGCGCTGGCGGCTTCTTCTGCTCTTCCCACTCTTTCTAATGATCGTATTGAGTGCGTGTAATAACGAAGATGCTAGTAGCACGACGCCTGCCGCCACACCTCTCCCAACACCTACTCCTACAACAGTTCCAATGTTGACCTTTCATGATCCTCATAATTACTATACGATTATTTACCCTGCCGAATGGCTCTCTCAGTCAGACGATACCAGGACACAGTTTACTGCCCCCAATCAGGTTTCGGCGCTGTCAGTGATCTTTGACGCCTCTCACGCTGGAATTACTTCCCCTAAACAATATATTGAAACGTACTTGCAGGAGCTTGCTAAGGACGCAAGTATCAAGGATATGGTCGTCCCTTCTCCAGTAATTATCAACGGGACCTCCTGGCAACAGCGATCGGCAACCTTAACTACGACAAAGAATACAAAAAGCCAGGAGACGGAATTCAGAGTAACGCTTCTCACACGTGCTTTATCCAGTCGGCTCAACCTCGGACCCTCTTTAAGTATCCTGGAAATTGCGCCAACAAAAACCTTTTTACAAGAAAATACCATTAACTTTCAACCAATGCTGCAATCATTTGAGCTCAGTACCATTGGCGCGCTCCAACCAACAGTCGCGGCTGAAGGCAATTCTCTCAATGCAACGTACCAGGGTGATAACTATACGATTCAGTACAATGCTACCTGGCTCACCTCATCTGATGGAGAGGCAGGAGTGCTCTTTTCCAATCAGTCTGCTCCCGATATACAATTCCATGTCTATAAGCAAAGCGATATTGATCCACTACAGGAAGAATTTGGCCTGCTTGCGACAACCAATTGTTCCAGCATAAATACCATTTCTGCAACCCGGATGCTCAATAGTGGTCTGATCTGGAATCAGCGTCACTATCTCTGCCACTTGACCACCACAAATGGAGCAAATGAGATTACTATCATGACCCTTGCTGAAGGGCAGGGCAAACCTATCTATAGCCTTAATTTTACTGCACCACAAAATGACTTCCATGCATACTCAACTGGCTTATTTGAACAGATGCTACAGACTTTTACATTTAAATAGGAGAAAGAGAACCTGCTAGTGGATAGCAGGTTCTCCCTGGGAGAATGGCAAGGCTAGATACCATCCAGCAGGATCGCACGTCCATTCGATGTTCGGAAGCGGATTGCACGAGCTTCAGTATATTCAGGTGAGTTGTACCATGTGTAGAATTGTTCGGTCGTCGCAAATTCAATAATAACGCGCCTTAGTTCTGGCCACTCACCCTCAATTACCTTAGATGCCCCTCCACGGACAAGAAATTTTCCATGATATTTTTCAAGCGTTGGACCCACCAGCTTGCGATATTCCTCATAGAGTTGTGGATTGGTGACATCAACTTCAACTAAAAAATATGCTGACATGGCTCTTCCCTTTCTTCAATCTGTAGCCTGCACACATTATCTATCATTCTAATTAACCATACTGAAAGTATAAAATATGGCTTTCCTTATCCGCTACCTCATACTTCTTCAGGCAACCACAGAGGTAGTAACCGGGTTAATATGGTAGAATCAGGCAGGTCTCAAGTGTTTCAGGGCTACAGTATTTAAGGAGAAAAAATATGCGTATAGGATTGCAAGTAGGAATTACGAATACACTGCCCCGACCTGCCGGTGATTATCTCAGCCGTATAGCAGAAGAGGCTGATCAGGCGGGCTTTGCTACGCTGACGGTGCCAGACCATTTTTCTCTTCGACCAGAAAGTACACCGTTTCTGAGCAGAGATAAAAATGCGCCTGCTGTTACTGACTTCTTTGAAGCATGGAGTGTGCTTGCATTTATCGCAGCTCGCACGAAACGTATTAAATTGAGTACTATTGTCTCGGGTATTACTATGCGCTATCCAGCGGTGCTGGTGAAAACAGCCGATACATTGGACGCTCTCTCCAATGGCCGCGCATATCTAGGCCTCGGTGCAAGTCCCGACTTTGGCGCTGATGAGCATCAACGTATGGGCTTGCCCTTCCCACCTGCAGGTGAGCGCGTCGCACGCCTGGAAGAGGTTTTGCAGATGGCGATACAACTCTGGTCGGGTGAAGATAGACCTTTTGAGGGGAGCTATTATCAGCTCTCAAGCACTATTGGTGCTCCATTCTACCTTCAGCAGCCCCATCCTCCTATCCTGATTGCAGGTCAAGGGAACAGGATGCTACGATTGATGGCGAAATATGCCGATCTGGTCAGTATTGGTTTTGGTCGTGGAATTGATGATATGCGTGCAAAACTGGAGACGCTCCGCGGCTACTGTGAGGTTCTGAACCGCCCTTATGAGGATATTCAGAAAACGACGCTGTTTATGGCCCCTCTTGTCCATGGTGGACACGTGGATCAGGCAGCATTAGACTATCTTCAGGCTCTGGCTGACCTTGGTGTTGACGAAGTTATGATTCGCTACCCTGATGATCCTGCAACCTTTGAGCAGATTGCAACGACGGTGATCCCGGTCGTTGAAAACATGTCTGTGGCGGGACGATAACAGAAAGGAGTACACTTTACAGATGTTGTGCAGTGTACTCCTTCTATAAGAAGATGCTGCAAATTCCTTGTACGCCTTCCAGGAATGTACGTTTCATCCTCTCGACGTGACATGATGCTGGCTCTTCAGATCAGGCTCGAGCCTCTTTCGCCTGACGGACAATCTCTCGCAACTGATCTAGATGATCGGCATCATGATAGAGTCCAAGGATGAAGCGAGCAATCGCATTGAGCTCACCAGCTTGAGGGAAGGGAGAATAGGTTACATCCAGGTGCGGCTCATCAGGCCAGGCATCCAGGAGAGATTTACGCATACGACGACTTTCGGCCAGGCGCTGACGGAGCTGAACAATGGTCTTCACACTTTCCCAGGGTGTCTCATAACGTGAACGACCCTCTACTGGTAGACCACGGGCAAGCGTTAAAGCCAGTGCAGCCGATTCCTCAGAAGAGGCCGTTACGTGCACAATGACATGACCAAGGGTCCAGGCCAGATCTTTCTCTTCAGGAATCCCAAACTGATCGTTCGCATTGGGGTCAACTGGCACAAAGACCACATCAGCATCTGTCGCCTCAGAAATAATTGCTTCTATAGTATCGACCATTTCATCAGTGGCGGCATACAGATCAGCCTTGGTTAATCCAGCAGCCAATGCAGCAAACGACTGTTTTTTGTCCTTTATGGGGCTAAAATCAATCATGTGACATATTCTCCATCATTTTTGTTAGAGAAGATATTGAGTGTTCGTCCCATATCTCCCCACGCTACTCTACAGCACAGAGATGGTATCTTCCCTTCTCCTAGAACATCTGCATCGGGATCTTTATTCCATGGCTCATTAATCGACTGATCGGTTGTTTCCATAGATCAGGAGAGAGAGGCTATCAGTTCAGAGACTGTCACTAATTGATAGCCTTTAGCTTGTAAACCTTCAATAATTTTTGGCAATGCCTGGATAGTCTGTGAACGGTCTCCGCCACCATCATGCATGAGAATAATTGCTCCATTATGTGCTTTCGAGATGGCTTCATTGGTAATGGCATCAACGCCTGGAAGCTTCCAATCCACTGTATCAATATCCCAGAGAACGGTCGTCATATGCTGCGCAGCAATCCGCTCTTTGACTTGATCATTCACAGAACCATAGGGTGGTCGCATTAATTGAGGAGTGACTCCATCAGCCCTGGTAATGGCGGCATTCGCCCTGCTCAACTGGCTATCGATCTGTTCGGGGCTCAATCTGGTCAATTCAGGATGGTTCCAACTATGATTCCCAACTGTATGGCCAGCGGCTAGTTCACGTCTCACCAGTCCGGGATTAGCCTGTGCTTCGCTTCCTTCAACAAAGAATGTGGCATGAACACGATGAAGAGACAGCACATCAAGAATCTGACCTGTATTTTGAGGATAGGGGCCATCATCAAATGTTAAAGCAATCTTCGACTGATCACTACGCCCCTGCGCAATAACTTGCGGCTGCACGATGTTCTGCATCTGTCTGCCCTGAACAGAAGAGGGGAAACTTTTACTCACTACCTTTACTGAAGCCGCATGGACTAATGGAGAAGCGACACTATGTAGTAATAGTAAGAAGACAATAATAAGAGACAATTTTATAGCTAAAAAACGCATAGACCTCACCACATAGTGTAAATACCTGCCCCTGAATCTATTCATCTGTAAACAGGCTCTCATGATCATCGGGGAGGGCACTCCTTTCCTCCAATCTATCACTGGCTCTCGTACTTGTATTCTACCAGTTCTATCTTCAATCTACATCAGATATAAAATGTTTATAGTGTGAAAACAGAGAAAAAATTTTAAAGCAGCAATATGTGAGTAGATTGTGACATACCTATGCTTGCCTTCTGCCAGAGCAGATAATGCTCTTTTTCTGAAAAGTTCCCAAACATATGGTATACTGTTCGGGAACTTCTTACTACTTAAAATCGAAAATTACACGACAATGGTAGGTGATAAAGCTTCAGGGGGACACAATGGCACGCACAACCCCGACCGTTAAACAGGGTCAACTCTCATATATATCTTCACAGGGGCCACAAACGTGTTCTGTAGAATCGCCCGCGTGGTATACATGGTTAGAGACCGCCACACTCTTCGCTTTTGAAGATAGAGAGGGATCGTTCACTGCACGTAAAGAACGTTCTGGAAATAAGCGTGGACAGCCCTATTGGAAAGCTTATCGCAAACGTGCGGGGAAGCTCTATCGAGCCTATCTAGGCTCTTCAAATAGATTGACGCTCTCTCACTTGAAATCTATTGCCAGCCAGTTGACCACTCAGGTCACCTCCCCACTCATACTACCGCCATCAGCAACAAAAGAACTACCACCCTCTCACCATCAACAAACGTTCACGCATATACCAAAATTGCTCACCTCTTTTGTCCCAAGGGAGAAAGAACTGACAAGTCTTCGTCAACTTCTCTTGCACACAGAAGTCCGGCTCCTGACACTTACAGGGCCGGGAGGAGTCGGGAAAACTCGACTGGCCCTTGAGCTCGCTCATCGGATGCGCAACGATTTTTCGGCTGGAGTCACCTTTGTCTCTTTAGCCTCGATCACCGAAATTGAACTCGTACTTCCCACGATTGCCCAAGTACTTGGTATCAAAGAACGTCCCAAACAGACTCAAGAAGAGCGGGTCCTCGATTTTCTACACAATAAAGAATTACTTCTTGTGCTGGATAATTTTGAGCAAGTTGCCTACGCCGCTTCAAGTCTCCCCCTGCTACTCGCTGGCTGCCCACAAGTCAAACTTCTTATTACGAGCCGGGCTGTCCTGCATCTTAGTGGAGAATATGAATTTCCTGTTCAACCTCTTACCATTCCTGACCCATCAGGGCAATCCTGGCAGACCCTGGAACATGAGAGCAATGCCGTGGCTCTGTTTTGTCAACGGGCCCGAGAGGCGCAAGCTCACTTTCAAGTAACTGCCACCAACGCCTCAGCCATTATAGAACTCTGCCTTCGTCTAGATGGCTTACCTCTGGCCATTGAGCTTGCAGCAGCTCGGAGCAAAATTCTCCCTCCTCAGGCGTTACTTGTCCGCTTAGAGCAGGGACTGCACCTCTTAAGCAGCTCTGCAATCAATATTCCGCTGCGGCAACGCACACTCTACAATACGATGCAGTGGAGCTATCAACTGTTAACACCTGATGAGCAAACATTCTTTCGTCTCCTGAGCATCTTCGAAGGCGATTTTTCTCTTACGGCAGCCGAAACCCTCGGTTGCAGGCTTGCACTGCCAGATCCACTGGAGAAGCTTTCATCGTTAATGGACAAAAGTCTTCTCAAACAAACATGTGATGAACAAGAAAATCCACGCCTGCTTATGCTAAAAACTATTCGTGATTTTGGGCTTGAATGCCTGATAGAATGCAACGAAGCTCAACAAGCTCAACAAGCCCATGCGGAGTACTATCTACAACAGACCGAACAGATTGCCACTCATCTCTTTGGATCAGAACAAGCCAGCTGGTTGGAACAATTGGAGCAGGATCACGAAAATATTCGGGCAGCGCTACGCTGGTTCATTGAAGCACAACATAGTGAGGAGGCGCAACGACTCTGTATCGCCAGTGCCCGCTTCTGGACGATCCGTGGCTATGTAACAGAAGGATGCCAATGGTTTCTGCTTGCACTGGACTTACCCATAAACACACAGAACATACCCACTACACTGGCCAGAGCCCTGAGTTGGGCCGCCTGGCTAGCAGTTCTCCAGGGAGACCTGGAGCAGGGTGAAAAGCTCTGTGAACGGAGCCTTCTTCTCTACCAGACAGGGATCGATCCCCAGGGAAAAGCCCTGGCCTTGCATCGAATGGGGTTGATTAAAGCCAGACAGCAGAAGTTCCCAGCTATGGAAGCGTTTCTTGAAGAGAGCATTCATATTTATCATACACTGAGCGATAATAGCGGGCAGGCCTATTCTTTAATGGCTCTCGGAAGATTAAACATCGGAAGACAGGACCCGGCAAAAATATCACAATGGCTCACAACAAGCTATGAACTATTTGTGCATGAGCATAACGAAGAAGGGATGGCCTGGGCCCTCTATAGTCTGGCCAGAATAGCAATCCTTCAACAAAATTGGAAAGAGGGTGCCCACTTTGCAGATCAGGCAGAGATCTATTTTCGTAAACTTCAACTTGATGAAGGTCTGATCCATCTTATGCTGCTGTGCTGTCAGCTCTCCTTTCAACAACAACAGCCGACATATGATCGATTACTGACACTACTTCAAAAACAACGCACTTACCTGAATGATAGTATGATCGCTACGATTCTCATGTCCCTCACTGCTCTGGCTCTCCTTACTCACCACAAAGAGCAAGCCACGCACTATTGGAGTGAAGCCATCGCTATTCTTCAACAACCACGGTATAAACAGGAACGTCTTTCTGCACTGATACAGTTCATCACAATACTGGCACACGGCGCCAATCCACGCTCAAGCGCACAATTACTCGGACTTGCCAGCACCTTTTTGAATTCAGAGACTCCGACCTCCGCACAGATCTTTATGACCAATACCTCGACTTCCTTACAGACAAAACTGGGCAAAGCATCGTTCCGACGAGAATGGCAGAAAGGAGAGCAACTCACATTGGAGGAAGCCCTTTCTTGCTGGTATGCTCCTCACAATCATGCAACAACCAGAGCGTCAGAGCTCAGCCCGCGAGAACAGGAAGTGCTTCAATTACTTGCTCAAAGCCTCACGACAGTTGAGATTGCAGGACGATTAGTCATTAGTCCACGAACCGTTGATGCACACATTCGTTCAATTTTTGTCAAATTGGCCGTAACCTCGCGCAGTGCTGCCACGCGCTATGCCTTAGAACATCATTTAGTTCCATAACATGGGGAGGAGGATCTTCTTAAAATAGGTAGTCTTAACGATGCGTAAAGCTCTTTTTGTAGGTAAACTGTCGTTAGAAGTACTCAAAAAATAGTTATCCTACATTTTCTATCTCTGCTACAAAGGAGCCTAACGATGCAAAACGAGCTAGCCCAGCCGCAACAACATACGCGGTCAACACTGATTGCGAGCTATTGGAAAGTGATCACTCATCCAGGCAGCCAGACATTTCGGACAGAAAAATTAAATGCTCGGTGGGGGAGCATCTGGCTACAACTCCTCTTCCTGAGCATTATCAGTACTGTTCTCTTTGTCATCTCAAGCTTTATCACTCCTCCTCAGGTCAGTGCAGTGGCTGGTATGAATGCAGAAACTGCGAAATCTGTGACGATTATTACTTCAGCAATAGTTACTTTTATTGTAACTCCCATCTCCTTCCTCGTATCCAGTGCGATTCTGTTTGGTCTAGCTAAAGCGTTTAAAGGGACAGGAAGCTATCTGCAACAGACGTATGCCCTTGTACTGATCGGAGTGCCTATGGTTCTTCTCAGTTCACTGCTACAGTTGATTCCAGCAACCACGAACTGGCTTCCCTATCTTCCACATCTGTATAGCCTTGTCCTTGTCTTCTTTGCTCTCAAAGGCATACATGATCTTACAAGCGGTAAAGCGCTCACCATTATTCTCCTACCACTAGGGCTACTCCTTCTATTAGCTATTCTCATTAGTGTCGTAGTGATCCTGATTCTTCCACATTAAGTGCTTCTAAACGGTGAAAGGAGAGGGTTTATGGACAATCTTCGCAACTATATCGGTCAAGAGCTTCAGTGGCGACATCCTAAATTTCTCAAGCCTGATTATGAGCTTCACACCCAGGACACAATCGTTTTACATATTCATCGCCAGGGATATGCAGGCAACCAGGCCCTGGTCGAAGCAGATGAGAATCGCTGGTTACTTGATCGGCGAGGCTTCAGGAAAAAATTTTTTATACTAGATCCTCAGACGCAGGCGGAGGTCGCCACTATTAAAGGAGGCATCAGCGGCAAAGCCACTGTTCTTTTCCCTGATGGACGTGAGTATAAGTGGCAATCCATGAGCTTCTGGCGTAGTACCTGGGGCTGGTTCACCAGTGAAGATGTGCTACTCATCCAACAAAAACGAGGGGCTCGCGTTGAGCTTACTCCCAATAGTCAGGATGTACCGGAGATTGCTCTGCTCGTTGCTCTTGGTTGGTATCTGACCAGGCTCGCGGCAGAAGATGCTTCTTCCACAGCATACGCTCCAGTTACTTAAAAGCAGCAAAATACAGATCAAATTCCCTGGCGCTGTTCATCTTTGCCATACTAAAATGATGAACAGCGCATTCTCTTCTTATTCTCTCCACATGTAAAAAACTCTTGCCAACAACATCTTGTGTATGTTACTATTTACAACAAATCCCATGACTTCTGTCCTACTCTCCGCATACTCGCGCACTGATGCGCACATCCCTGCCATGCGACGCCTCTATAGAGTAGATAGATATATATGAGATAACGACGATAGTTATTTCTATATATTATCAACCATAAATACATAAATATTATTACACAGTATTCAAATTTTGCTCGTTATAGAACAAGTTTCATTCGTTATATATAGATAACAGGGGTCAAGAAGTCTTCATTCTGTCTTTGATAATTGCGTCCTCTCGGTAGCAACATTGGTTAGGAGGACTAAAGGTGGAGAAAGCTTATCATGAATACTGTCACTCACGAGATTCCGTTTTCTTTCGAACAACCTGAACAGATGCTCAATGCTCTTCTTAAATTGTTGCAACAAAGATTAAATCAACATGCGGCCAGCCCCACGTTTCAAAAAATGCAGATCCGTCAGGCTTTAACAGTACTCATTATTGATAAGCAGCAGCATCGCGGACATTATATAGAAAATTTACTTCTCACTACTGGATATCGACCTGTGACTGTCGTTGATGCGCTGGATGCTTTTACATTATATCTACAAGGCAGTTTAATACCTTTTGCGATTATCCTGGGGCAAGAAGATGATTCAAAACGTTTTTTTCTCTTGCGCCTTTTACAACAAGTCATGCAAAAATACGAGTGGGAAGCGCCTATTATTCGACTTACTAGCGGTCAATCCCAGCCCTCTACCCAGACGGGAATTGGAGGGCCTCTTTTAACTCAAAATACGACCTTCCCCGCTCCACCACAAGCCTCTACAAGAGCTTTTCAGACTGGCTCTTCCTTTCTACAACAGGATCCTGGCAGGTCGTCTCAACTCCCTTCTTTTGCTCAACCAGCTCCGGGCAGGCCGTCGAACACTGATCCCTTTAATCCTACTATACAGCAACCTTCTAGCAGGCCTTCAGATACCGATCTCTTTCATTCTCCGATGCAATCAGTTTCTGGCAAGTCTTCAAGTACAGGGCCACTTACGCCAGAAGCTATCCCTTTTCCAGACTATGTTTCCGCCCCACCTCTGCCAAATGCCTTCTCGGATGCCTTTTCTGGGACGCCATCTAGAGCAGACGAAAACTCTTTTGGTACCTTTACCTTTCCTAATCCTCTGCAACAAAAAAAGGATTCTTCAGTCACCCCCCGAACAAATACGGTCCCTTTGAGTGGTGAGAAGAACACTTTAGCAACTACACCAACGCAACCACTGCCTATTCTGACAACGCCAAACACCTCGACAGGTCCGTTCGTCTGGAATCCTCCGCCACCTTCACACGTAACACGCAGTGTTCCCGACAGCACAATTCAGCAAGTTCCATTTCCAGAGCAGCGTATACCTCCCACTACAACCCGTAAACTGCCTCCTCCTCAAGAGCAGAAAAAACGCGAAAAGGTTTCTTTAGTTGGGCAAAGTCTGGGCCGTTATCAGATCGATGCACTTATTGGTGGAAGTACCTATAGCAACGTCTACACTATTTATGATCGTTTACGTGAACAAACTTGTGCAATTAAGGCTGTCCAGACTGATTTTCTTTCCATTGATACTTTAGAGCTCCAGTTTGATGAATTAAACATCTTTGAACAAGAGGCAGAGATTCTTGACAAGCTAAAACATCCACATATCTTTCCTATCTTAAATCATGGCAAATCCTATGTCAGTGGCTCTCCTTTTATCTATAAAACGATGCCTTATTGTGCTGAACGGTCTTTAAAACATTGGATCACTCATCATGGCGGCATAAGAAACTTCCACGCGCGACAGCTCGTTCCTTTAATTGTTCAGTTAGCTGATGCGATACAGTACGCTCATGAGCACCACGTTCTCTATCAGAACTTTAAGATGTCTAATATTCTTGTCTTGCACAACGAGAGCCAGATAGAAAATTTACAGGTGGCTATAGCTGATTTTGCAGGACAGGATGGCTCGTTCGTCGCAAATTCCTCCGATGCGTATTTATATGTCGCACCTGAACGATGGGAAGGACAGGTTCAGCCAGCCTCCGATCAGTATGGGTTAGCCGCTATCGCCTATGAACTTTTTACTGGTCGCCCTCCCTTTCAAGGCAATGCTGAGCGGATTGTGAAGCAGATGCATCTTACGATGCAACCTCAAGCCCCCAGCGTTTTTAACCCTCAACTTCCACCAGCAGTCAATAACGTGCTTCTCTGCGCACTGGCCAAAAGGCCACATGATCGCTTTGCTTCCGTAGCTATCTTTGCACAAACACTACAACATAGCTTTGGATTAATGCGCTAATTCTTCCGAGTCAAAAGGGGACAAAAAGTTCCTGGTTCTTTTTTGATACCCCTTTGACTCTTTCTTTAAAAGATGATCTTTTATAGTTGACAGGACCATTCTCTCCAATTCTATCTAGTTATAGCCAGCACACACAAAAAGGTTATAAACAACGATTAGAAGAAGCCCTCTTAAAAATATGCACTTGACAAAATAAAAAAATTATTACATACTTTCAACGAAGTATAAAAACAATTTCACTTAAATTGTTCTAATAAGGTGATTTTCTTTGTACTCTACCTCACTTTATTCCTCAATCCAATCCTTTGTTATCGCGTAGATGTGTAGGACAATTGAAATACAAGAGTTGTTCATCTGTAGCATGAGAGTAGATCTTATTCTCACTTCCTATCTACCGTAAAAAATACTGCTCTAGAAACAAATATTCGTTTCCTACTGGCTTGTTGAGGTTGGAGGGATGTCTTATGGCCACGCTGTCTGAAAATCCTATTATCAATGTTGTTACTGCTGCTAGCTCGCTCAATCACCCCATCGATCTATCCGGCTCAACTCCTGCGGATAAAGGTATCCAGGCTGTCATTGATAGTTCGCCCCATGGAGCTCTCATCTACTTTCCAGCAGGGGTCTATCAACTAACTTCCACGATTGCGCTTAAGTTTGGTCAGCGCTATGTGGGTGCGAATAATTCAACGGGCCCCAATGGCACTATTATGAAACAGGCCTCCGGGGCTAATCTGCCCGCTCTGTTTGCCTCTTTTGAATATCTCTCGAATAGTCCTTATACTGCTGAGGCTATTACGATTGAGCATATGAGTTTCGATGGCAATTCATACAAAAATTCTACGCGGGTTCAATGGAAAGATGAACCTCATTCAACAAGCAATGCCTATGGTGTCAATAATGGGATTATTCTGATGGGCTATCGTTCGACAATTCGTCAATGTTTTGTGTTTAATGTCTCCGGATGCGGCATTATTGTGGCCAGTATGTCGCAAAATGGGAGTGGTTTGACCAATACTTCTGTGGAAAATCGCATTGAAGATTGTATTATTGAGGGCTTTGGCTACTATGGACTGCTGGTCTCTGGTGCAACTGGCTCTTGTACCGATGGGTATATACGAGATTGTATAGTGGATGGCGATAGTGGAAGCGCGCTCTATTCAGGGAGCGACTGCATTCGGCTCAATAACGGAGCTGGCTGGTTTTTGGCAGGAAATCATGTCTATGGCGGCGCTGAAAATGGCATCCAGGTCTATCAGGCCTTTGCAACGACGTTGCTCGAGAATGAGGTGGATGGCTATGGCAACGGACCAGCCTTTCCCTTTACATCCAGTCCTTATTACTATACTGGTATTGGGGTTACCTGCAATTCTGGGGTACGCGGAACGGTTCTTACGAGCAATGTCATTTACTGTTCAGAGAATCAGAATGTCCATTATCAGCATCTCTGCCTCTCAGCAGACTTTCAAAGCGATAGTCCTAAAAATGAGAATACGCGCATCATTGCCTCCAATAATATTGTCATTGGCAATTATCAATCCAGTCGACCCATGGATTACTCGGTTGGCATTGTGATTCAGAATCTGAGCTCCCAGAATGTCCCCAATCATGTGATTGTCTTTGGGAACCGCGTTGATAACGTGGGCTATATCTATCAGACGTATGTTAACGGCGGGATTTTAGATCTGGCACCTGTTCAGATCATCGGCTCAGCACTTGCCGAACTTGACGTCCAGAGCAATCGACACTTTATTGCAGGCAGTACTCATGCACCACAAGTCAGCAAGGGCTCCAATAACAATAGCACTTTTTTTAAAGCTAATGTCAACGGCAATGATATCCGCGGGGTCGTGACGTTTACATCTGGTTCTACAAGTGGCGAACTACTCGTTGTCACTTTTGCGGTACCTTATTCAACACCTCCAGTCGTTTTGCTCACTTTACAGGGCGCTACCAGTAGTTCAGTCTCACCAGTCTGGTATATCAATACTGTAAAAACGACCGGCTTTAGCATCTGTAGCACAAATAATTCTAATCCTGGTACGTATACGATAGGGTACGCAGTTATAGGGTAAATAAGACTATTCGCTCTATTATTAGGAAGAGATTTTTGCTCTTTTCGCAAGCAGGCAAAAAATCTCTTCCTATGCTTTCTTTGTGCATTCAAGACATATCTGCCTCAGAGAGATCTATTTTGCCTCTACCTTCTGTTCTATCCAGCTTCAGATCTTTTCATCAAAATAAATCTGCTATCTATCAGTATATTTCCAAAACTAAAAACTTTTCCTGGCCAAAAGTCATATAACATTGAAAAAATATTATATTATGATTTAGAATTATAGCATGTGACGGGTTACCCCACTGGCATCATAAAAAGGATTATCAGATTTAAGGCTATACTCATTCAAAAAAGTTTATCCTCAGTACTTTCTATACTTAAGGAGAATTTTGTTATGCCTTTGTATTGCCAGCAATGCTCACAAGAAAATTTGGATGGAACCGTGTTCTGTAAACAGTGTGGAACACGCTTGCCAGTTAGCGCGAATAATGGGCCTCAAAATGCCTTTACTTATTCTTCTCCTAATCCTGATGCACAATATTCATTTCCGCCCCCAGCTGGACAGTTTCGGCCTGGTCAACAGACTGGTATACAGCAACAGCCAGCACCGGGCCTGGCAAATCAACATCCCACCGCTTCTTTATCCCTCACCGAACTTGGTATCCGACGCGCGTTTGCAGGCCATGGGCATGTCATTCAGCATCAATCCTGGCTCCTCCCAGGTGCCAGTGCTCAGTTAAATGAGACGATCAAAACGGTCAATCTACTCTTCTCTCAGACGGGGATGGCTCCAGAATTACAACAGATTACTGAACGTTTGAAAGACCAGAGTCTGATTACAGAGGAACGCGAATTTATTCGCTTGAAAAGAAAACTTCCTACCATCTTTGTCTATGCCACCTCCGCTGGCCGCGATCTTTATATCTCGCGTGCGACGGTGGTGAAGCCAGCTATCAGTACGCTTCGCATCATTATTGCTGCACTTTGCGGACTGGCATCATTACCTGCGGTCTTCCTTGTCTTTGGTATCTTCTCACTCTTATTTGTCGGAAGTGCCAGTACCAATGGAAACACGAGTTCTCAATATGGAAATACGTCTTCATTCACCAGTCTTGCCCCTCTATTCGTAATCCCATTTATTTTTTTAGCAATCGTTACTAATCCCTTTTTCATGATTATTCTTGTCGGGATTGCACGTTCTATCCGTTCCTGGGTTCTTGAAAAAGATTTTTGGGAATTGCTTCGACCCAATCGGTTAAGTGAGTTCCAGCGCGACGATATCGCTCTTCTGGAACAGGTCACCGACGATGTGATTCGCTCTTCGCTCAAACAACTCAATCTTGATGCAGATAAGATTGTGCCACCCAGTCAAGGCTATCAGGCTCCTTCACAGATACGCCGCTTTATTTAAAGAAAGGCGATGAAGCTTTCCATTATGGCGCCATTCATTCGTTTTACACAGATACCTGGAAGCGCCGAACAATGGGCATTGTTCGGCTTCTCGCTCCCTCTTTTCTCTGCCTTACACGAGAATGTGAAGGGACAGCAGGCTCCTGCCAATCCAGCCGAACAGATCCACTTACTTCGTATGCTCTGGCAAAGTGGAGTTGTTGGGCTGGATCTCCGTTTCCTCAAGACAGCGTCTGCCGAGTTAGAGGTTGGTCTTCTCTGCCGCATACACGTTTTCCAGGCCTCGCTTCAGCAATTTCATGCCGATTGTCACCATCTGATTCAACATATTCAACAACTCTTTACAAGTCAGGGCTATCCTTTACAGAGCATTACCACCGAAACGCAGTTCGAACACTTTTTACGGAGCCAGCACCTCCCTTTTCAGGCAGAAGTTCGCCGCTTTGAAGAGATTTTTTATATCGACGCAAATCGTATGACGCAAGAGACGTATGCAACTATTCCCTGGAAAGCTCGTACGATCGAACAGATCTATCTCAAGCTGCTTACCCCCCAGACAAGTCTGCTCAGTATCTATCTTGAACCAACACGACTGACGCCTGCTGAGGAGATGCTTCTTACCCGTGTGTCTTCCCCGGCAACGCAACAGTTTCTCAGGCAGGTAGGGAAATATGGTCAGCGGGCTGCACAGGCCTATCACTATCTCGCAGCAAATTTACATCATCCTTTTCTACTCCGAGTCGCTGTTGCCGCAACGTCTCAACAACAGGCACGACATATGGCAGAGGCGATCAGGCAAGAGGTAAGCGGGGCACAAGATGAGGAGGTCAAGGCCGTTATTCAGTATCCAGACCACCCTGCCGAAAAACAGGCTCTTCAACAAAGTCTTCAGATGCTCTGTTGGCGACCATGGGGAAATAAAAGAGAGTCCATGGAAGAGACTGGACGCTTACGCTATCTCGTCGATGCGCAAACTGCACACACAATTTTCCGTCTCCCCCCAAGGAGGTTTATTATGCCACCCAAAACAAACGTTCTCTTCGTACAATCTGACCCAACCTCTCTACCACACTTACGACTCGCAGCAGATGAGCGTGCAATCAAAGAAGCAATTCAATTAAGTAGATATCGCGATAATATCGCCATCCAAACGTGTCCCGATTCAACTATCCATGATTTACGAAGGGCACTCTTAAATGATACGTTTCATATTATTCATATCTCAGGCCATGGCACCGGTGAGGGCCTGATCCTGGTAAATGAACAGGGTCAGCAGATCTCTGTCCCACCGCTGGCTCTGGCAAAGCTCTTTGAAGCGTATAAAGATCATCTTCATTGCGTCGTCCTCAGTGCTTGTTATTCATCAATGCAAGCAAAGCTTATGACGACTATCCCTTATGTGATTGCTATGAACGGACCTGTAGGAGATCAGGCGGCACGAGAATTTTCTCGCGGCTTCTATGATGCTCTGGGAGCTGGAAAAGATATTCCTTTTGCGTATGAGGAAGGCTGCCGAAGCGCGGCTCTCTCTGCGTCTCTCAGTACGTTTGCTGCTCAAATTTTTGCGAATTGACACGGTCTTTCCTCGGTTCGCATCACTGGCAACAAAAACGAGCTGTGCATTGATCCCGCGAAGAGGTCTGTAGTCCTGAGGAGTCTTCAACAAGAAAGAGCCTGAGCAACTTTAATTGGTGCATTTAGTAAATAAAAGGTCCGTTCAATGTAAGAAGCGGCTCAAAAGAGTTCTATCATTGCCCTTTTATTTTACTAAATGCACCAATTATGCCGGAAACAGCGATTAGCATCATATCCGTTTTGACACTATTTATGCTGCTTTATTACCCTCGCGACGAGAGGTCCAGATGGGGCTAGTAGTGGTGAGAGCCAGACTATTCCCTGTTCCATGGAATGCGCCTGGTTTCAACGATTTCTCAATTGCGGAGATTGTAGAGTTGGTACATACCTCGCTTGGCTTGTTATCTGTCGCTAAACAGATGGCGGCTGTGAAGAGATTAGCAGATCCAATGATATTCTTGGTGACCTCATCATCAGCATTGGTTAACTTGCTTGCAATATCACGTTGTGAATATCCTGCTAACACATCAGGGTTGAAGATGGGAGCGGAGTCGGTAAATTGCTCAGCAATATCAATAAAAGGGAAACCATTCACTTTGTACTTTGTGATAATTGCTTGCTCATTCGGACCTGGAGTCTGCAATGCTCCTTGATCCCGATTTTCTGCCTCAACGGGGACAAAATCGACATAATCACTGCTGTATTTACTATCGACAAAGGTAAACGTTGCCGTATTTGGAGATGAATCAGTACTTGAAGATGCGGTCTGATGCAATTCTTTGAATGTGCCAAACTTACTTAATGCAATCACCAACGGCCAGCGTTCAGCGGCACAAAAGGGGCAGAACTCAGCACCAAAAAAGAAAATTTCTGGCTTACCATTGGGCCCGGTCAATGGGGACGAACCAGCGGCGGTTGGCTGAAAGGAATTCTGGATTCCGCCATTGCCGACATTAGTAAATACCTGGGAATTAACGGAAGTGATCTGATGAAGAAGCGTCGCATCTGTCCCGCCTATAGTAGCCTTCATTTGGGGATGGTTGAATTGATAGGCAAAGACGATAATGACAGCTGTTGCCAGGATTAATGCTGCAACAATATACCAGACAGGATTCTTATACCAGAGATTCTTTTTAACATACCGACGCCGAGATTGGAGTGAGGATGAAGAGTTTTTTGACTGCGCCCTCGCCGCAGATGCGCTCTTTGGTGCAACCGCAGCAACGGGCCGGGGAGACTTGGACAAGGTGGTGGTAGCTCCCCTGGAGCCTGAGCTCTCTGCTTCGGTCAGGTCGCTCTTCACGGGAGAGGCCACGTGCTGGCTCACCGATGAAGAGGACCGTTTCTTTTTGGCCATGGATAGATCCTTTCGCTCTACAGTGCTTCCTTCGCAAGAAAATATCTTTCATCAGGTCCATACTATTTCTTTAAATACTGCATAAAACAGACAGACGATATTTGAGTATTCCTGCGAAAGCTCTCTCTGCATAGTATTTTTGTGTTAAAGGCAGTATATCACATGTTGCTCTGTTTTCTCAGCTTCTACCATCCCATCCTACACTTGAGCAAGCACAGGGGAGGCTTCGGAAAAGCCTGGCACATCCAATAGATTTATTCCAATTTAATAGATCTCGTGCTACAATGAAGCAGAAGGTATTCTTTTCGATCTCTGGACTAGTCCAGATAGAGTTGAGGGTACCACATATTCGCTTACGCTGCCACAAATGACGGGTAAGCGCTCAACGTTCTATAAAAAAAGGCCCGATGAAGGGCTTTTTCTAGCGAGAAATGAGGCTTCTTATGACAGCACCTATACGCGTTACGATCTGGAATGAATATCGCCACGAACGTCACTCAGAAGTTGTAGCGAAGGTCTACCCTGAGGGGATTCATGGTACTCTGGCTAACGCTTTGGGAAAAGAGGAAGGCTATAGCGTTCGTACGGCTACGCTCGACGAGCCAGAACATGGCCTTACCCAGGAAGTGTTGGACAATACAGATGTTCTGATCTGGTGGGGACATATGGCTCATGGCGAGGTTCGCGATGAGATCGTAGATCGTGTACAGAAGCGTGTCTTAGCAGGAATGGGATTGGTTGCCCTCCACTCGGCACACTATTCGAAGATTTTCCGCCGCCTCCTTGGGACCGAGTGTGATCTCAAATGGCGTGAGGCTGATGATCACGAGCGCCTCTGGGTCATAGCTCATGGGCACCCGATTACTGAGGGTATTGGCGATTACATCGAACTTGAACATGAAGAGATGTATGGTGAGCCATTTGGCATTCCTGAGCCTGAGACGCTGGTCTTTGTGAGCTGGTTTAGCGGTGGTGAGGTCTTCCGTAGCGGTTGCTGTTATACCCGTGGTCAAGGCCGCATCTTCTATTTCCGCCCTGGTCATGAGACCATCCCAACTTACCATAACCCTGAAATTCAGCGTGTGATCAGCAATAGCGTTCGCTGGGCTGCTCCAACCGCTGCTGTTAAAAAATCACTGGTAATTGGTAATACCCAACCCCTAGAAAAATAATTACTTTTACAAAAATTTCGATTAAAAAGGGAATGCTCTACTGTGTCAGAATTAACAACTCATACGTTTGCCGATGATCGCTATGACTCCATGACCTATCGCCGTAGTGGGCGCTCAGGTCTGAAGCTTCCAGCTATTTCGCTCGGCGCCTGGGAGACGTTTGGTGGGTATCGTGGAGAAGAGGTTGCTCGCGCCTGCCTCTATCGCGCCTTCGATCTGGGTATCACCCATTTTGATCTCGCCAATAACTATGGTCGCCCGGCTGGAAATGCTGAGGTTGTTGTTGGCAAGGTTCTCAAAGATATGCCACGCGATGAGCTCATTATTTCTACGAAGGCTGGCTTTTACATGTGGCCTGGTCCTTATGGTGAATGGCTCTCGAAAAAATATCTGGTCTCAAGCCTTGATCAATCGCTCAAACGCCTGGGACTGGAGTACGTCGATATCTTCTATGCTCATCGACCCGATCCTGAGACACCATTAGAAGAGACAATGGCCGCGCTGGATCTGATCGTGAAGCAAGGGAAGGCGCTCTATGTCGGCGTCAGCAACTTCTCGGGACCTCAATATGTTCAGGCAGTTCAGGTCGCTCAACGTATGGGTTTAAGTCCGATTACGATCCATCAGCCTTACTACAATTTGTTTGGAAGATGGGCCGAAAAAGATCTCTTTGAGCATACTGTAAACAATGGTACAGGTGTCATCACTTATAGCCCGCTTGCTCAGGGCCTCTTAAGTGATAAATATCTCGACAGCGTTCCTGGCGATTCTCGCGCCGCACAATGGTGGGGGAAAGAGAATAAGAACGATGTTGTAGATGCTGCGACTGTTGACAAGCTACAACGCTTGAATGCAATTGCCAGAGAACGCGGTCAGTCCCTGGCTCAAATGGCGCTGGCCTGGAATCTCCACTTCCCAGCTGTTACCAGCGTACTTATTGGTGCCTCGAAGGTTGAACAGATTGAAGAGAATGTTGCCGCTCTCAACAATCTGGCGTTTAGCGCTGAAGAGGTTAAAGCTATCGATGCGATTGCGCCTCAACCCTAGCAGTTTTTCGCCATACATTTAGCATACGACCCGTGACGAATCTTCTCATGAAGAGGATTTGTCACGGGTCGTATGCTGAAAACAGAAGACTTATCGACACTGTCTATTTGCGCTTCTCTTAAATGGTTGGATAACAAAAGGTAGGAAAACCATGACATTTGCGCAGAACCGCTATGATTCAATGCTTTATCGGCGTTGTGGTCGCTCTGGTCTGATGCTACCAGCTATCTCTCTGGGAGCTCACGAGACTTTTGGCGGCTATCGCGATGCCGAGGCTACCCGCTCCTGTCTCTATCGCGCCTTTGATCTAGGCATCACCCATTTTGATCTGGCCAATAACTATGGACGACCGCCAGGTACCGCTGAGTCAATTATTGGTCAGATCCTCAAAGATATGCCGCGCGATGAGATTATTGTCTCAACCAAGGCTGGCTATCGCATGTGGCCCGGACCCTATGGAGAGTGGCTCTCAAAAAAGAATCTGGTCGCCAGCCTTGATCAATCACTACAACGGCTCCAATTAGAGTATGTTGACATTTTTTATGCCCACCGCCCTGATCCCGAAACGCCTTTAGAAGAGACAATGGCCGCGTTGGACTTGATTGTCCGTCAGGGGAAGGCGCTCTATATAGGTGTCAGTAATTTCCCTGGAGCCCATGTCGAGCAGGCAGTGCAGATTACTCGACAAATGGGCCTGACGCCTATCACTATTCATCAGCCACGCTATCATATGTTTGAACGGCGCTGCGAATACGAACTCTTTGATCATACCGAGCGCAATGGTATTGGCGTGATCGCTTTTAGTCCATTGGCAAAAGGCCAGCTTACCGATAAGTATCTTGGAACCGAACTTCCAGAGGATTCCCGGGCCTCTGCTCTCTGGCATAAAGAACGCATTGAGGATGTCGTCAGTAGCGAGAAACTTGCGAAGGTTCGTCGCCTTAACGCTATTGCTCGTGAACGTGGTCAATCGCTGGCTCAAATGGCACTTGCATGGTGCCTGCGTCTCCCTGCCATCACAAGTCTGGTGCTCGGTGCGTCTAAAATTGAGCAGATTGAAGAGAACGTCGCGGCACTCCAAAATCTTGAGTTCAGCGCAGATGAGCTCAAAGCTATCGACGAGATTGTCCCTCAGACCACGCTATAACAATGCTGAAACATTTTTGCTAACTTCAAACTTCATAGACTCTCCTACCTGGAGCAGACTTCCAGGGACACAAAAAATTATCCTGCCTCTTATTTCTGAGAGGCAGGATACACAGTAGCTATTTTTCTGCTTAAAGCATGTTAAAACCATAAGCTGCTGCTCCAATAAGGCCAGCGTCTGGACGCAAAATAACATGAACAGGCACATTCCCTAACATATTAGAGAAGCGCCCTTTATTGCGGAAAGCTCGCATAAAATCATCACTCTCCAGAAAAGGTAAAATGCGGGGAGGAATACCACCACCTAGATAAACACCGCCTGTCGAAAGAACCTTGATTGCCATATTGCCTGCTTCAGCTCCTAAAATCGCGGCAAAAGATTTCAACGCAGCCATACAGATCGGAGCTGGCTCGGCTGCCATGGCACCATCTGCAATGACCGGGGTGCGATCGGCCGCATTGGCAAGCTTCTCACTCAACCATTCTGGCTCAACAAACATACCAGACTCTTTGATATATGCATAAATATTGGGAAGACCAATACCTGAACAGACATGCTCATAGCTCACATGTGGCAAGCGCTCTAACATATAGACCAGGAGGCCAACCTCGAAAGCGTTTGTAGGAGCAAAATCTGCATGACCTCCTTCTGAGGGATAAATAGCATATTTTGAACCGTCCCAGACCAGAAAAGCTTCCCCCAACCCTGTACCTGGAGCAACGACTGACATAGTTCCATTTTTCATTGGCTCACCTGCATTCAAGGTATGGAGATCAGCAGGTTCCAACGCTGGGATTGATTGAGCTGTTGCAGCTAAATCATTGATTAAGCGAATAGTGGGAATTTTTAGTGCGCTCTGAAGCTGATTCTCTTCCATGACCCAGGGCAGATTGGTAATCTTGGCTTTCCCTTCAAGCACCGGCCCCGCCACACCAAATACGGCACGATCAATCGGAAGGTCCACCTCAGATAAAAAATCAGTTACCAGGGCTGCCAGGGTCGTATATTGCGCACTTGGAAATTTTTTTGCATACAGTGGTTTACGAAGCTCATCCTTCGATGAGAAAACCGCCAAGTTCGTCTTGGTTCCCCCAATATCGCCTGCCAATAACATAAGAAACGTCCACCTTTCACTAACATATAGTTGGCGATATCCCTTATTGTCCCAAACTAACTTTTAATAGCTAGCACCTATGAGGATTGATAAGAGGATATGTGCCGTAAGCTGCAATGCTTTTCCAGGGGTTTTACAGACTGCTGCACAAGACAAGAGGTAAGCACGACCATAATGTAAGATAATAATTGTACATTGCCCCCATTTTTCACAATCTGCTATCACTCTACTAAGTGAGCAGAGACCCTGGTCAGAGAGCAACACTTGCATAATTGCACGTACAATTCTCTCTGCTTATCCACACTATATCATAGAACGAACCAAACAGGGAGAAGGGCATGATTGACCCTGCCTTGATGAGAAGAAGAGGTTGTACTGCCTCCCCATTGCACAAGATTTTGCTAGATCTGCAAAATCCTGGCATGGGTCAGACCAGAAAAGATCAGGGCATGTTTGATCCTGAGAACGTTGGAGCAGCCTTGTATACTCAATGAGCTCTGACTTTACGTCTGGGCAATCTAAAAAGTTGAAGGCCGAAAGCCAGCACAGATCCAATGCCCACTTCAAGCATGGTGATGCTACGCGCCGGATACGTTCGCCTGATAATTTTCACTTTCGTCTGTTTGCCTGTCACCTTTTCAGGCTCATGACTCGCGTGCTCCATACGAGGAGAAGCAGAGCTCTGCGCTGATGGTTGCTGCTTGTGAAAACTTCCCTGACCCACCGCATCTTGAATATGTTCTCTATCAGCCTGCTCTGTAGGATTCGTGTTGACATGTGCATCAGACTCAGTTTCAGGCTGATCCTGGTTTATAATTCCCCCTATAGTGCTGACAAAGCTCGCCAGGTCATTAGGTAACGGCTGAACATGTTCAGAGACAAATGCGTTGACCTCAGCACCGAGAATCATAATGACGGCAAAATAGAAGAAGAAGACAAGCAAGATCAATGTAAAGCCAACTGCGCCAGCTGCATTACCTAGAAAATGTGTGGCATACAATGGGAACAGCGAAAGGTAGATCTCCAGGGCAATAGCCGCTACAAGAGCTCCTAACCAGCTATGCTGTAACCGAATCTTCTGATTGGGCACAACCAGATAGATGGTCTCAAACAGAATAAAGGCTGCCAGTATCCCTCCAACTACGCTAGCGACGGTAGCGAGGAACGGGACCTGTCCTAAAAAAGTCTGCTTGAGCAATGAAAATGCCAATGTTGGCAGACTTGAAATAGCGACCATAATTGGAATGAGAACGACAAACAGCAAGACCATAAAAATCGCCATGATATTCTGCCGAATGAGTGTTCGTGGACGGACATGGTAAATGATCGAGAAACAACCTTCAAGCAGCACAAACAACCGCGAGCCAAACACCAGAGCACTCACAACTGCAATTATCCCCAGAATACCTGTCGCTTGACCCAGATAATTCTGTACCGCTTTAATCATGTTTGCAGGATCGACTCCTGGAAGATGTGGAAAACTTCGCGTCAACGTGTCAGTCAAAAATGCAGTCGCATTCCCTCCCGACAGACTTAAAACAACCCCCAATAACGAAAGCAACGCAACAAAGAGCGGAAAGATCGAAAGCAAGAGATTATACGCTAAAGCAGCCGAGAGTTGCATTGACCAATCACCTGTAAACTTGCGTACAAAGGCTTTGATTGGTTGCTCGCCTCGCTCATTACCGTGAGCCGAGGGTGAGAATTGTTGTGGTAAGGTCGCCTGAGTCATAATGGAAAGAGCTCCTTTGCAATGAAACATCCAGAATGCAGCAGCTCTTCTTATCGCCGATGAGTTGGAATGGTCCGTTGCCGTTAGTCTGGGACATCGTTCATTGAACAGAATAGACGTGTGGATGATTGACCCTACAGATTTTTCACCAAAAAGAATTAGCTTGATGTTCTATGGTTACACGACCAATCGAAAAACAAGGTTACAGCAATATACGAGACAGAGACAAAACAATTTCTCAAAGCACACTATCATCGATAACTCACTGCACAGGCCCGTTGTACGCGATACCACTCCACCAATGTCCAGTTGGAGCTCTACTGCTGAGGTTCGCTCAGGACACACTATCCTCTTCGATTAGCTGAAGAAGACAACTGGCGGAGAAGTGCTCAATCATTGTGATAAAATACAATCACAAATGGTGCTATTTTTCACTAGCTATACCAGAAGGAACCTCTCAATGCCAATTACGTTAGCCTCAGATGCCCCTATTGATTTACATATGCATACAACCTATAGTGATGGGCGCTGGTCAGCAGAAGCGCTCTTAGATCATCTGGCAAGTGAGCATTTTAGCTTAGTGGCTGTGACCGATCATGATTATGTTCAGAGTATTCCACTGATCCAGGATCTGGGTCACGCCAGACAGATTCAGGTCCTGGCGGGTGTTGAGATCAGTGCTCAATGGCAAGGAATGATGGCTGATCTTCTCTGCTATGGGTTTGATCCTCACAACGAACATATTCTGGCCGTTACCGAACGCGTCCGGCTGGGCCAGAAGGCAAATGCGGAAGAGGTACATGCGGAGCTTATTCGCCGCGGATATCGTTTTCCCAATCAACAGGAGCTGCTAAAAGCCCGCAATGGAGAGTTGCGTGTGGCTGGTGATTGTGCATACCTGCTGATTAAACATGGATATGTCTCCGATCGGGCCGCTGGCTTACAGCTCATTATTGATGCAGGCTATCGCAGATTCAAAGTGGAGATGGCAGAAGCCGTTGAAGCAGTCCATCGCAGTGGCGGGGTCGTCTTAATTGCGCATCCTGGTCGAGGTCTCACTCAGCCAGCAGACTTTACCTACTATAGTACAGACCGCCTTGATCAGGTCCGCGCTGAAGTCCCCATTGATGGCATCGAAACGTACTATCCCACACATGCCCCCGAACTTGTCGCAACGTATGTAGCCTATGCTCAACAACACGATCTGCTTGTCAGTGCTGGATCTGACTCCCATGGCCCTCCGGGGCGGCTCCCGATGAAATATTCCGCCAGCCAATGTCAGGCTCTATTTGAACGAGTGGGTATCCGCATAGATCATTAATAGTTAATCAACAGAGCAATAAGGAGTACTAGCATGTCAATTCAAGATTCAAATACACACAAAAAATCTTCTGGCAGCCTGCTAAAAAATCTGGCTCGCTTTGGAATGAAGGCGCATGTCTCTCTCTATCGGCGCACAAATGGGAAAATTGGTGGTGGACCCCATCTACTGATACTAACCACCACAGGTCGTAAAAGTGGAGTTGAACGCGATACCCCTCTTTTTTACTTCAATGACGGAGAGACATTCATTATCATTGCATCTGCTGGAGGCTCTGCCAAACATCCCACCTGGTGGCTCAATCTCAAAAGCAATCCACAGGCAAAAATTCAGGTGGGAGCAAACATACTTTCCGTCACTGCTCGTGAGGCAGAAGGCGATCATCGCGCTCGGCTCTGGTCGATCATCGAACAAAACTACAAACAATTTGTTGGCTATCAGAAACGCACAAATCGAACGATCCCGGTTATCGTTCTATCCCCCACCCTTGCATAACAGAGATGCATGTCTCAGCCAGCTTGGAACAGGCCATTGATGACAGGTCTCGATGGTCTCCACATTAAAACCTTATGAAAGAGGATGCAGCTCACCAGAACCACGAATGAGGAGTTTAGTGGGAAGAACAAAAGGAACCTCTATGATACAGTACAGGACGCTTAAAAATAATCTTCCACTCACAATCCGCTCTGCCGAACGCTCCGACGCGGAACAGATCCTGGCCTTTTTTAATGAAATCGGTGGCGAAAGTGAGAATATCCCGTTTGGCCCGGGTGAGTTTGGGATCAACATTGATGAAAAAATAACATTTATTGACCAGTCTATCGCCTCGCCAACGCAGCTTGTCCTTATCGCTGAGGTCTCAGATGAGATAGCTGGTATGCTTACATTCAACACGAGCAAACGCCCCCGCCTCCAGCATGCTGGCGAATTTGGGATCTCTGTACGACGCAAATACTGGCACATCGGTATTGGCAGCCACCTGCTTGCCTACCTGATCGATTGGGCAAAGCAGACCAGGACAATTCGTAAGATCAATCTGCGCGTCCGTGTCGACAATGATGCTGCCATCTCACTCTATGAGAAGTATGGCTTTACTAAAGAGGGGATGATCACTCGTGATATGTCTATCCACGGTGAATTTATTGATGCCTACCTTATGGGTCTCCCTATCGATCACTCAGCACCATAAACAATCATAACAGTCACAGGCACTAACTGTTTCATCGATAGCAATCGTTGCATTGCTCAAACAGACGACAAACGTTCAACCGCATGGAACGACAGAAAACTTACACCACTCAGAGACGCAAAACGGGCATTTAGAAGAGAGCAGCATGCTTGATAGTACCTTCTAAAGGCCCGCAATGGCTCATTACCAGAAGAGCCACGTTCATGACACAGTCATCACTGACAGAAACCAATACGCCTCGAATAGCAACCAGACTACACAGCCTTTCCAACAATGATGCTCAGCGGCGAATTGGTTGGAATTATACGTTGAACAGCAAAGTCAGCCTCTTCTAATAAAAGGAAATAGTTTTGTTTAACGCTCTCCGTCAATACACCTTGTTGCTGAAAGGGGAGCTGATCGCTATCAGAAGAAGTCATAAACTGCTCAATGACAAGAAGCGTTGCCCCTGTCTGGGAGGCAGCACGCAGGGTGTGAAGAATCTTTCTTGCATCCTTATCACTCCAATAACGAAGAAGCATCTGGACAATAGCCACTCCGCTACGTTCTAGATAAGGAACATACTGTAGATAATCACTGCTAATTGATTGGCAATGACCAATGGCCTCCTCAAATCCCTCTATTGTGCTTTCACCAAAATCTGACGCTCTCGTCACAAGAATACCATGAACGGAGGGGTAGCTCTGGACAATCGTCTGTAACAGACTGCCATGTTCCCCACCAATCTCCATAACGGTACTATGAAGCGAGAAATTATAGGCATCGACAATATATTGATGCAGGTCCTTTTCCATACTATTCCTCTCTCAGCAAGATACGCAGTTGTCTTACCGACTGCGCAGGAGTAGACCCCATTTGATGAGCTTTCTCATAAAAAACGCATCAATCGATGATAAATCTCAGGTGACTCTTGCCATCTACCTCTAGTTGGACCCTTGTACATCTCAGGAATTTTTTTTAAGCTCGTTGGAGGCTTTCAGCCCTTACACCGTCGAAATGCCCCTAAGGAGCCTTTTTTAGCTCATCAGAGACCATGGCGATGGCAATATCACCAACAATTGATTGGAGCTGGTTATGCAGCACTCCCATGTTCTCCATTTTTTGCGTAATAAAATCATGTTGAGCAGATCCATATGCTAACCCGATCAGACCTCTCTGACCAGCTTCATACTCTTCTCTGATCTGAGCCAGAAGTCTCGCAACCTCACTTCGCTGTTCTTGTGCTCCAAGCATAGTACACACCCCCTATTTATAATGACTGATAAATGGCACTATAAAGAAGTTAACTCTCTATCTTATTAACACAAATAAAGGAGATGGCGATAGTGAGTTGGTAGCATCTTCAACCATCACCATTTCCGTATCGCTTGCTCTGGTGGACAGAAGAGCAGTATCGTGACGACCATCTTGAGTTTAGCATGAAATTCCCCTTTTCACTTGTCATACAATAAGCATTTATTCATCTCTTTTTCTTACAAAGGTTAAACAATTAAAAATTTAACAGAACAGGAGAACTGCAATAGAACTAATTTGCATTTACTTGTCATTCTTAACCATACAAAACAGCTTTTTATCTCCTGAAAACACTTGCAATAGGCAAGTAATTTTTTCTATTTGAAATGTATGTCATAAAGATCAAATATCTATGAATACCTGATTTTACCTGGTCGCTTGATATTTTTCGACAGAACAGACATTTCAAGTTATAATAAGCCAGGATTTTCCAATGGCCTGTTGTTAAAAAAAAGCATATTTTGGGGAGGTTTGGCGCATGGAGAGGACACATTTAATTTTAGCGCGCCAGGAGCGGCATTGGACACAGGAAGAAGCTGCCCAAAAATTAGAGACGAATGCACCAACATTATCTAGATGGGAGCGGGGTATCACAACTCCTCGTCCCTATAATATTCGACGCATCTGCGAAGTGTATCATAAAACAGCTGCTGAACTTGACTTACAGCATAGCTTTGCTTCTCTTTCTCAGGAGAAGATAAAAGATCAGGTCCTCTTTCCGCTTCCCCCAACCTTACAGCGCTTTCAACTCGACATCACGACACGGCTCATGGCCCTGGTCATCGCACACCATACCCTTACCGATCTTGGTCTACTACAAGATCGTATCACAAACACGGTAAAAGAGATGGACACGACAATGGATACAGACACAACTTATCAGATCGATCGGCGCGAAGCCTTGACACGCCTGGCGGCTCTCCCCCTCCTTGCATTTGGATTCGATTCTCATGGAATTGAAAAAAGTTATAAAGCTGCTGAGCTATTACCACAGATTGCAGCAGCGGTGACCGCCTGTAGCTACTTAAGTCAGGGAGGTCATGAAGATATTACGCTGGCGATACAGACCCTTTCTTCTTATCTTGCTCCTTTGAAAACTATTATTAGAGAGTCAGCAGAACATCGCAAAGATGCTGCTCATCTCATTACGCAGAATCTTCTCCTCCTCTCAACATTGAATATTCATCAGTCAGGTTCCCAATCAGCAATTCCGATCGCAGAACAAGCAGTGCAGTATAGCAAAGAAAGCGATGATCCACCTCTACAGCTTGTCGCTCTCAAACGTCTAGCCTGGATCTATTCCTGTAATCGCCAGTATACACAAGCTTCCACTCAGGCCGTTCTGTCTGAGCACATTTTGAAAACAACACATAAACCTGTGCCTACTCCCATTCAATGGTCAACCTATGGTGGTATTGCTAAATTTCAAGCTCAAACCGGGCAGAAAGAACAGGCGCTTACCGCTATTGAAGCGGCTCATACCTGTCGGACAAAAACAGGGCCTGTTTATAATGATCACAACCAGTCAACAGCTTATCTGGATGAGGGTCTCACTTATTATCATCTGGGCTGGTATGAGAAAGCATTCAACACCTATACCCAGGCAATCTCGCTCAACACGCTGACTCCTACTGCAAAAGTGTCGTCAGAACGCATTCGCGTCGAATTACTTAATAATATGACCCTGACGTCTCTTAAGCTTCCCCAGAAACGAAAAGATAAAGAGCTCTCTATCAGATTGTGGAAAGCAGGCATTCAAGGCTCTAAATTGCTCCAGAGTGAACAGCGTTTTCAGGAAGCGATCCGCGCTTACGATATTATGGAGGCGCTCTGGGGCGATGATGCCGATATCATCGAACTTCAGGAGATGACTGCCCATTGGTAATCATCCGTATGTTATACAGATAGACCGCAGAAGTATTGCAGAGACGAGATGTAGAGAGCAGAAGGATGCCTTTCTGCCGCAATAAAAAAACACTATGGTGGGAGATCAAATGATATGGATACCACAAAAAAGTTGAATCGACGCGAAACCCTGACTCAATTGGCCTCCCTCCAAACGTCCCCCCAACCCTCCAGGCAGACGTCATATACGTCTTCTGAAGCTCTTTTACCTCTCATTACCAGGGGAATCGCTCTCTGCCATGAACTGGGACAGGGCGGCTATGATGAGATTACACTGGCAGCTCAAACGCTTATCTCGTATCTCCACCCGCTACGCTCGATTGTAAAAGACTCCTCATCACAGCGAAAAGTTGCCGCTCATCTGCTGGCTGAAGCCCTTTTATTGCTCGCAACGCTTGGCATACACAGGGAAGGCATACTATCTTCTGTGCACTATGCTGAACAAGCATTTGAATATAGCATTGAAAGTGAAGATATTGAGCTACAACTCATTATTTTAAAACGTCTCATGTGGATCTACTCATGCAATCGACAATATAAACAGGCCACCTCTACAGCCAGTGCAGCGCTCTCTATCCTCAACAATACAAGGATGCCTATTTCAGCCAGGACCAGGCGATCAATCTGGAGCGGCTTTGCTAAATTTCAGGCTAGAGTAGGCCAACAAGTCAAAGCACTCCAGGCTCTTGAGCTTGCTTATACCTATTTTATAACTAACGATGAAGCTTCTCCTATTTATAGCGATTATCACTGGCTTTCTGGAGCTCTGTTAGATGAAGGGCTGACTTATTACTACCTGGGACAACATGAGAAGGCGTTGAATGCTTTTGCTAAGATTATCCCCCTGGGGACAGTCAAACCACAACTCCCTATCTCGTCTGAACGCGTGCGCATTGAGATTCTTAATTATCAGACGCTTGCCTCACTCAAACTCCCCAATTCCAGGAAGGATAAGGCTTTATCAATCTGCCTCTGGAAATCTGGTATCGAACATTCTAAATCCCTCCAGAGCGAGCTCCGTCTGACAGAGGCTATTCGGGCCTACGATATTATGGAAGCTCTCTGGAGTAATGAGCAGGATGTGATCGAACTACGTGATATTGCTACACATTGGTAAATTCCAAAACACTTACAGACCCCAGGCTCTTTATGAAGGCAATAGATTGAGGCAGGCTCTATTTTATAATGCTTGCTTGATACTGCGCGGAGAAGATACAATATTGTAGAGCTGAATGAAATCATTTGTGAAAAGGATTGGTAAAAAAGAGAATGAAAGTTACCGTGTGTGAACTTCCAGACGAACGCGAGGCTTTTCCATCGGCCTGGAAGGATCTGATTACGCATATAAAGGAGCAAAAAAGCGAGCTGGTCTTACTCCCAGAATTACCTTTTTCGGCCTGGTTTCCCAGAACTCCGCAGTTTGATGCTGAGATCTGGCGTAAAGTACAGCAGGAACATGAGAGGATGATGACTCAGTTGTCTGATCTAGCACCTGCCATCGTGCTGGGTACAACTCTTATAACAGAAAATGGGCACCATTTTAATCGTGGCTTTATCTGGAGTTCACAGACAGGCTTTCAAGGGGTGCACGATAAATATTATTTTCCAAATGAAGAAGATTTCTATGAACAAATCTGGTTCGATCGCAATGAAGAGGATTTCTCATTAGCTCATGTTCAGGATGTGGCAGCTGGTTTCTTGATCTGTACTGAAGTCATGTTCACCGAACGCGCCCGCTCTTATGGAAAGCAAGGCGCAAACATTGTTGCTGTTCCTCGTGCCTCGTGCCTCAATTTTGAACGTTGGCTGGTCGCTATTCGCATGGCAGCTATCTCATCAGGAGCCTTTGCCCTCTCCTCTAATCGCGTCAGCTCTGATCTGTTCATTGGACGAGGCGTTGTGGTGAGCCCTGACGGCGATGTCCTTGCATCAACATCTCGGCAAAATCCATTTGTAACCGCTGAGATCGACCTGACTGAGAGTACGCGGGCAAAAAAAACGTATCCCCGCGATGTATTAGAATAAAGCTCCTACGTTCCTTCTATCAAACAGCGATACCCATTACAGGCCAGGATACACATAACGCTCAACCAGAGAAAAAGGATTGGGATATGTTTCACCATTTGTCGATTGCACGATGCGAAATATATTATTCCGTATCCAGAGCACAAGGACTACAAGAAGTAGGCTTCTGACCAGAGAGGTGCTTTTTTCCAAACTGTTCAAGTGCTTCAATCACAGCCCCTAGTTCCTGGCCTTGCTCGGTCAATTGGTACTCTACCCGCGGTGGAATCTCCAGGAACGCGTCTCTCCGTATAAACCCCAGCTCTTCCAGGCCCTTTAAGCGTTGAGAAAGGGTTTTTGAGCTAATATGCCCCAATTCTGTCCGTAAAGCGTTGAAACGCATTGGTCCCGGCAGAAGATGCATAACAATAAGCAATATCCATTCATCTCCCAGGAGACGAATCGCATGTCCTAGTGGAGTTGCTGTACATTGCTCTTGCGCTGGAGTTGTCTGTTGGAGGTTGGATCTATTCATAATATAGCGACTATACCATATCCAATCCAAGAAAGCAAGGCACTTGACAAACTTTGCTTTCTTGGATATCCTTACTTTCGTAAGGAAAGTTAGGCGGCTAGAGAAATCGTTGGCCTGGCTCAGTTCGTGCTTATTTATTGCTCATTGTATATGTTCATGAGCGTTAGTTGAACAGGAGTTTATTTACGATGTTTACTTTTTATATTGTCCTTGGTATCTTAACAGCTGCATTGGCTGCATTCTCTGGTATCGCTAAATTACGCCGCGATCCTCGTATTGTTAAGTCCCTTCATGAGGTTACCAAAATCCCGCTGAGCTGGCTTCCTGTACTGGCTGCGTTGGAGATCGCTGGCGCACTGGGCCTCATTATCGGTATCTTCTGGGCTCCTCTGGGCATTGCTGCCGCTATTGGACTCGTCCTCTATTTTGTTGGCGCAGTTGTTGCTCATCTTCGTGTAGGTGACTATAAGGGTCTGACTAATCCGCTGGTGCCTCTAGCGCTATCGATTGCCACTTTAGTCACACGTTTCTTAAGTCTCTAATTCACATTCGTAATTATTTCCTCATTTCAGAACATTTGCAGAAAAGGATAGAGCAGTTCTCCATTTCTTTTCTTAGAAGAGGGGAGAACGTTTACTGAATGTCATTCTACATGCCCTTTCTGCCGCAGAGTGTGTCTCTCTGCGGCAGAGTCTATTTAGCCCTCATCAACTGCTGTCTGCCCTCCTCCACCCTGCTCGTAAAAACGCTCGCCCTATCTGAGAAAGCCGCTATGCCGGGCGTGATATCAGTAGAGATAAACGTGTAACAATGCCAGGATCTGAAACGTTTTTAGACTGTTTACTGTTGATCGGCCTTTTCATTCGTTTTCCCCCAAAGAGGTTCAGATCTATGCGCATGATTGTTAACTTAAATCGCTGTCAGGGTTACGCTCAGTGTTGTTTTTTAGCGCCAGAAGCCTTCCAACTTTTGGGAAACGAGGCACTCCTCTATAATCCCGCTCCTGATGACGATCTCCATGAAAAGATTCAACGTGCCGTTGTAGCCTGTCCAGTTCAAGCTATCCGAGTAGAATGGCAGAAGGCACACCAGATCAGCCGTACGGAAGAGGGTTCGCATGGTAACTAGAAGAGATCTCCTGGATCGCTTTCGCAAGGAGGGGCGCATTGTGATCGTTGGCGCTTCACTGGCCGGGGTAACTGCGGCTGAGACAATGCGCAAAGAAGGATATCATGGGCAGATAACGATCATTGGAGATGAACCATCCGAGCCGTATGATCGCCCACCTCTATCCAAACAGGTGCTCATGGGCATGGCCTCAGCGATGAAGACGACTATTCCTCGCATACCACAAGTTGAGGATGTCCAGTGGCGATTGGGAAAAGCTGCGACCAGACTTGATCCAGATAATAGACAGGTCCTTCTCGCCGATGGGCAGAAGGTGGATTTCGATCGTCTCTTGATTGCAACTGGAGTGCGGGCCCGGCTATGGCCCAATGAACAGGAGTCTACACTCAAAGGAGTCTATGTCTTACGCACCAATGAAGATGCGCAAAAATTGCAGCAACATCTGAACACTGCACCTGAGCATGTGTTGATTATTGGAGCTGGCTTTACAGGCTCTGAAATTGCCTCCGTCTGTCGGAGTAAGGGCTTAAAAGTAACGGTGACCGAACGTAGTGCTTCCCCTCTGATGAGTGCTCTCGGTGGGGAGATTGGTTCTATCGCCAGACAACTGCAAAGCGAGCACGGGGTTGATCTCCGCTGCAATACCACAGTCACGGCGCTAGAGGGCGATGACCAGCACCGCCTCCGACGTGCTCACCTCTCAGACGGAAGTATCCTGGATGTAGAGATTGCAATTGTCGCCCTGGGCTCTATCCGCAATACCGAATGGCTCCGAGGATCAAACCTTGCAGCCGGTCAGTTGGGGATTACATGCGATGCAGGTTGCCGCGCTTTTGATATCAATGGGATCGTCACCGATGATATCTTTGTCGCCGGTGATGTCGCGCGTTTCCCTCATCCTCTCTATGACTATCAGCTTATTGTCCTGGAGCATTGGGGCAACGCTATGACACAGGCCGAAACTGCCGCCTTTAATATGGTCAATCTGCCGACCCAGCGCCGCCCTCATCTGGCCATTCCTTCATTCTGGTCAGTCCAGTTCGAGATCAATATTAAGTCTGTTGGCCTCCCTCCATTTGCCGATGAAGTGGCAATTGTACAGGGATCAGTGGAGAGACGCGAGTTTATTGCAGCCTATGGGCACAAAGGACGAATTGTAGCAGCCGTGAGCTTTAATCAGGGGAAATGGCTCCCATACTATGAACGGCTGATCGCACAGGCGGCTGCCTTTCCACCAGTTGCACCAGCCTATGATACGACCACACCGCTACAGATTAAACCCGCTCAATTCCCAGCCACGCCTATTCCCTCGGCAACTCCATCAATAGCGCTCACAGGCTATGCGCCAGGAGAGCTTCGCGCAAAGTACCTTGAAAATATGCCAGCTGCACCAAAAGTTGCAGTATCGCATCCATAGTTTAGCAAAGGGGAGAGATGATGGCAGCGGGAACGCTTTTCCAACAGATTAATGACTATGCCAATCGGCATAATCCCTATCCACTTTACGCGCAATTATTAAAAACACCTATTATACGCGAGCCCGATGGCAGCTATGTCATTAGCAGTTACCGTCTGGTAACGCAGCTCCTGTCTGATCCTCGCATCAGTTCTGATGCACGCATTCGGGGTCCAGAAGATAAAGCTGCTCGGGCTGCTGCCTCAAGCGAGTTCCCTGCTGGTTTTATCCGCACTGACCCTCCTGAACATGATCGATTGCGGCGTATGGTGACACGTCAATTTGGCCCTCCTCATACTCCTGATCTGATTGATAGCATGAAACAGGAGCTCGCCACCATCGTCAATAAGTTGCTTGATACGTTGCAAGGTCGCACACGTCTCGATATAGTTGATGATTATGCCTACCCATTTCCCGTCACCATTATCTGTAAGCTATTAGGAGTGCCTCAAGAAGATGAGCCCAGGTTTCATGAGTGGGCAGATGCGATTGTTATGGGACTTGATCCGCATCCGCAAACCTCCGCTGATCATCCGGTCATGGACGCGGTTGAGGCGAGAAATCAGCTTGGTCACTATATGGCAAAGCTGATCCTTGAACATCAACAACATCCAGGCACTGATATGCTGTCAAAACTTACAACAGACCAGGGACCCGATGGAACGTTACCGTTGGGTGACCTGATCAGTACGTCAGTCTTACTCTTAATTGCTGGTCATGAAACAACGGTCAACCTTCAGACGAATGGAATGTTGACGCTTCTGCGCAATCCATCTATTCTAGAACAACTGCGGAATGATCCCGATCTGGCAATTCCATTAGTTGAAGAACTGCTGAGGTTTGAGCCGCCAGTGCAGTTTAATTCTCAGCGTACAGTTGCAGCTGATATCACTATCGATGGAGTAACGATCCCGAAAGGATCACCCATTTACATGATGCTGGCAGCGGCTGATCGGGACCCGGCTCGTTTTCCTGATCCAGATCGCTTCTGGCCCGAGCGCCCAGATAATCAACATCTGGGCTTTGGCAGCGGGATTCATTATTGCTTTGGAGCACCCCTGGCTCGTCTGGAAGTACAGATTGCATTGAACACACTGGCCCAACGCCTGATTAATCCTCGCCTGGTTGAAGATCCTCCACCGTATCGCCAGAGTGCCGTCTTGCGCGGCCCTCGCCATTTACTGGTTGATATCGATGGCATACGGCCAGCTCAAGGTCAAGCCCACTCCACACCACTAAGCAAGAAAGCTTAAACCTGACCAAGTGATACTATAGAGTTATTGATCACAAGATCAGCAAAAGTGAGTTTTACCAGCTTTCAGGGAGTACGGGAAGAGAAACAAAAAGAGAAGTAGCAACCGCTTTTGGCAGCCCAGGCTAGACTCTGCATTATCAATCAGCCTCTAGCCTGGGCTGCCAAAAACAGGTGTGGAATGTCAGCTTTAAAACCAGGATCGTTATTTCCAGATGATTTTCTTGATAACCGGCTTACCATCCTGAAAAGCAGGTCCTTCAATACCACTACTCCAGGAGACCTTTGGCGTAATCACAATATATGTACCAGGACCCCGGAAGCCCTCCTCAAGATGCAGAATCTCGGCCTCTCCATGAAGCTTGATCGAGCGTGGCTCCAGGGAATCGAGCGAGCGTAGTTCATCAATAAGTAGCGACACCTGACTCTGGGACATTCCATTGAGTCATAATCATAGAAGAGTCAAGCCACATCTCATAGAGATTATTTGTGCTGGTGTATTTGATAGAAGCAGGTTTTTTTCCATAGACTATAACAAAACGCAAGAACGCCTAAAAAAACACTACCAATTGAAAAAAACACATCCTTATCCGTCTATACCTAATAAGGCCGTATTCTTTCTAAGGAAGGTGAGATACAGATGCCAAATCAACAACATGTAGATATCCTTAAACGGGGCGTTGATATCTGGAACAAATGGCGACAAGATCATCCTACTATTGAACCAGACCTTCGACAGGCATCACTTCAGCATGGCAAATACAGAGGCATTAATTTACGAAATGCAAAGCTGATTAAAGCGCATTTAGCATCTGCTGATCTCCAGGGGGCAGACCTGACCAATGCTGATCTCCAGGATGCCGATCTTACTGCCACAAAGCTCACATATGCAACCCTCGAAAATACGCATCTCGCTCGTGCACAGCTCAATAAGGCTGATCTCCGGGAGGCGCGCTTAGAGGGGGCGAATCTGAGTAAAGCCAATCTGCAAGGGGCAGATCTACGCGAGACGCTTCTTGATGATCGCACAAAACTTGATGGGGCTCACCTGGGCGGTGGTGGCACCAGCGAAATCTCATTAGTAGATATTCGTTGGCGTAATGCGAATATTGCTGTGATTGATTGGCAGGGACTTAAAATGCTTGGCGATGAACAGCGAGCACGACAAGAAGGGACACAGAATGCCTATAAAATAGCGCTACGAGCAAACCGGCAACTTGCTCTGGTCCTGCGCGAGCAAGGATTAGGTGAGGAGGCCGATTTCTTTGCTTATCGTGCACAGGTTATCCGTCGCGCTATCCTAAAACTGCGTAAACGCACGTTCCATCAGTACCTTTTTTCATGGTTTCTTAACCTCCTCGCTGGCTACGGCTATAAGCCAATCCGAAGCCTTATCTTCTATGTTATCAGTATCTTTGCCTTTGCGTTAGCGTACTTCTTCTTTGATTTTTTTACTCATCAACCAAAAAACTTTGCTATTGAGCTCCTTATTAGCTTGAATAATTTTCATAGCCATGGTCTTTTTCTCGTTCAAGAGATTACAGGCAGCCTCCCTGATGTGCTGGGAACGCTCGAGGGCATTGTAGGACTGCTGATTGAGGCCAGTTTGATTGCCACCTTTACGCAACGTTACTTTGGCCGTTAATTGTTTCAACGGTGTATTGTGTAGAAATGAGAGATGTGGTACTATGCGTTTATATACTTGGATTTTCGCATAAAATAATGTATTATGAGCATAGTAACAACGTTACAGAAAATTTGGTTATCTGTAATCGATGTTCGCAGCTACGGTAAGATATTCATTCATCGTCTCTGGTGAGGAAATCAAGCCATTCATTTCATGAGTAAGCCTGGAATGTTGAGAGGAGTCGCAAGAGTATGCATCTGTATAGCGCCATGCTTCTAGGTTCCATCCCTCCCTTTGCACTAGGGATTCCTTTATCAAAGCTCGTCTCCTTCCTTGTCTCACTCATTGTTGGTCTGTTGCTATTGCCTGGCCTCTATTCAGGAATATTTCGCAATCTCTTTGCGAGAAATAAACAGCCAGCTCCATCTTCGCTCGAAGAGCCTCCTTTTGAGGATTGGGAAGTACTCAAAAAGCAATGGAAAGAGGGGGCCGAAGAACGTGCCCGCAATAAGCCTATAGGCCTTACACTAGACGATCAGACAATTCTCCCCAAAAATCTCCAGAACCCTATCGCTCTATCACCCAATGGCGCGTTTATTGCCTCGGGCTCGCGCGATACGATGATTCGTCTCTGGGATCTCTACAAACAGCAAAATTTAACCCGCCTGAATGCACATACGAAACTGGTCAGCACAATTGCCTGGTCGCCAAATAATCTCCTTGTCTCAGGAGCAAATGACAAAACAGTTCGTATCTGGGATGTGAACAGGCCGGAGCCGTTAAATACATTGGAAGGCCACCAGGATGTGATCAATGCTATTGCCTGGTCGCCTGATGGGAGCAGACTGGCATCGGGCTCTGATGACAAAACGCTTCGTATCTGGGATACGCTTTCTGGTCGACCGCTGAAGGTCTTGCCAGGGCATCCTAAAGGACTGCGCTGTGTCGTCTGGTCGCCAGATGGAAAACGCATAGCCACAGGTGGCAATGGTGGATTGATCCGTATCTGGAATGCCGAGACAGGACAGCCAATCTGGTCAAAAGAGTCACATACGAATGGGGTCTATTGCCTTGCCTGGTCTCCTCAGAACGCTCAAGGCAGTAGCTATATTGCCTCAGGTGGTAAGGATGAGACTATTCGCATCTGGAACCCTTCTACAGGACGTGAAGAGCGCATCTTAGAAGGGCACTCCAATAGTATAACGCGTGTCTCGTTCTCTCACGATGGACTTCTTCTCGCCTCGCTTTCGCCTGGAAGCGGGGCCGAGATCATTTTCTGGCGCACAGATACCTGGGAGCGCGTAGCCACACTCCCTATTAATCCATCAGCTCGCAATCCACCCATGGCCTTTCAGCCCAATGAGCCAAAGCTCTTAACACTGGGCGAAGAATTGGATGAGATTGCTATCTGGCACGTAGATAGCCATAAGCTGATCGAACGGATTCTCCCCTCCATCCAATATGTCAATGCAAAGGTTGTTCTGGTTGGCGATACGGGTGTTGGCAAAACGGGTCTCGGATTGGTGCTGTCGAGTAATCCATTTGTCCCCACTGTTTCCACTCACGGTCGCCATATCTGGACGCTCAAAAAAGAAGAGGTCGTCATCCATCATGACAAAAAAGAGCTCCACGAAATTATCCTCTGGGATCTTGCAGGGCAGCCTGGCTACCGCATCATTCATCAGCTTCACCTGAACGAAGTTACCGTCGCTTTAATTGTCTTTGATGGGGCCAGTGAGACCAATCCATTCGCAGGAGTACGGCATTGGACCCGCGCCTTGCGTCAGGCTCAACAAAAACAGCGTGAAGGGGCTCTACCACTCAAAATCTTCCTCATTGAGGCGCGCATCGATCGCGGTGGGATTGGTGTAAGCGATGAACGCATTAAAGCCCTCATTCAAGAATGTGGCATCGACGCACATTTTAAAACCAGCGCCAAAAGTGGCGAGAATATTCCTGAGTTACGCCAGGCTATTATTGATGCCATTCAATGGCAAGATATCCCTCCAGTCAATTCAACAGAGCTTTTTCAACAGATTAAAGGGTTCCTTTTGGAAGAGAAAAAAAGTGGACAGTTGTTGGTTCAGGAGAGAATCCTCTACCGTATATTCGCAAAAGATAAAATCGATGCCCCTTCCCTGGCTCAATTTATTACCTGTATCAAACATGTCGAAGCCAGTGGTTTTATCAAACGGCTTAATTTTGAAGAGTTTGTCCTGCTACAGCCTGAGTACATTGATGCCTACGGATCAGCTCTGATGAATGCTGTTCGCGATGAACCAGACGGCCTGGGCTCGATCTCAGAGGATGATGCCAAACAGGGTAGATTTAAAATTCCTACGGATGAACGGATTAAAGATAAAAAACAAGAGCAGTTCCTTCTGCTGGCAATGATCGATGATCTGCTTTATCATGAGCTTGTGCTCCGTGAGCAGACCAATACGGATACCATGTTGATCTTCCCTTCTCAATCGACTATTGCCAATAAAGAGATGCCCAATCCCAAAGGGAAGATTGTTAGCTTTACGTTTGAAGGGCCAACTCGCAATATTTATACAACCCTTGCCGTCCGTCTGGCACGAAGTGAACTTTTTACAAAAAAAGATTTATGGCAGGATGCTATCACCTATAAAGCGGCAACTGGTGGGACCTGCGGCTTATTTTTACAGAATCGCGAAGAGGGAGAGGCTGAACTGATTCTCTTTGCAACCAGTATGGGAGAAGAGACCCAAAAACTTTTTGTCCATTTTGTCACCTTACACCTGCTCAAACATGCCATTCCAGGTTCTATTGAACGCCAATATATTATTATCTGCCCCAATTGTAAAGAAGAGATCTCGGCCAGAGTCATTCAACTCCGCCAGGAACGTGGCTTTAAAACACTCAATTGTCCAATCTGTGATACCCTTGTCAATATCGATACAGGGAAACAGCGGCTCGATACGGCTCCACTACCAACCATTATTGAAATGGAATCGACCGCGGATAGTCGGCGCGATCTGGCTATGTTACAGGCCAGGCGAAGTAAGAACGATCAAAAAAATGTGTACGATGTCTTTCTATGCTACAATGAGGCTGATAGTCAGACAGCTAAACAGATCGCTGATCACTTTATCGAGCATGGGATTATTCCCTGGATCGATCAATGGGAAGCCGATCCGGATAATAATCATACCATCCAGGAGTATATTCATCAGATCAAAAATGTCACTCTCTGTATCGGTAAAGATGGTCAGAATCCATCTCAGCAGCCTGCTACACAGGAACTTTTACAGGCCTTTCTCAATCAAGGGGCTACCATTATCTCTGTTATTCTCCCAGAATATCAGCAGGAAATGCTGGCAATGCCATTACCGATGGGAAGTACGGTTCAATTCGATCTCCGCGATGCAGATAAAGAAGAGATGAATGATCTGATTAATTACATCTATGTCTCAATAGAGCCATGATCATGAGCAAGATCATATAATTAATACCTGTGGTGGTTATTAAGGAGTAAGGGTATGAGTTCCTCTCTGGTGCATACAGCACTGGCTGGTGCACTGCTTGTTGTTGTACTTGCATGTATTCTTATTCGGCCACGAAACATCCATGTAGCCTGGCCAGCTGGTATTGGCGCTTGCCTGGCAATACTCTTCGGCCTGATCTCTTTCCCCAGCCTGCAAACGATTTTCCATACCACATGGGATGCCTCAGCCACATTAATTGCACTCTTTATTCTCTCTGAAACGTTAGATAGCAATGGTTTTTTCAGTTGGGCAGCACTTCTTCTCGCTCGTTCGGCTCGGGGATCGGGTTGGCGACTCTATCTTCTCATGCTTTTTTTAACAACTATTGTAACTGCACTTCTAGCCAACGATGGTGCGATTCTTATGCTTACCCCTATCTTTGCCCATCTTCTCTCTACCGTGTATCCAAAACGTAAAGAGCTCTGGCTTCCATTCCTTTTTGCAACTGGCTTCTTCGCCGATTCGATGAGCACACTCTTTATTCCTAGCAATCTGACAAATATCATCATTGCTGATGCCATGCACTTGCAATTTATTCATTTTGCACTCTGGATGGCACTTCCAACCTTAGGCGCGTTTCTGATGGGGAGCATCGCCTTCGGTCTCCGCTTTCATACGCAGATTAACACCATGTACACGACAACGCTCCTCGCGTCACCTGCAACTGCTATCCGTGATCGCCAACTCTTCCGGATCGGCTGGCTTGTCCTGGCTGGATTGGTTCTGGGCTATATTATCAGTAGCTTTATAACGATTCCAATCTCCCTGGTTGCAGGAAGCGCCGCTCTCGTGATGCTCCTTCTGGTGCATATTCGTGGACTCCGTTCCATCAATAAGGTTCTTCTGGCTGCGCCATGGAATATTCTGATTTATGCTCTGAGTATGTTTGTCGTTATTACAGCAGCATTTCAAGCGCATGCGCTCTCATTTCTTACTGAACCATTACAGCAGTTTGTCACCTCAACTGCATCGTCTCTGCAAGCACTTGTAGCTGGCGGTATGTTAGCTGTCTTGTCGGCTGTGGTTAATAATCTACCAGCAACCCTGATTGGTGTGCTGGTCTTACAAACAGCCCACACTACCAATCCCTTCTCCGTGTATGCCTTGATTATTGGGGTTAATATTGGACCGAAACTTACTCCATTCGGCTCCCTTGCAACGCTCCTCTGGCTTAGCATCCTGGCTAAACATGATATTCCTATCTCCTGGGGCAGGTATCTACGTGAGAATTGGTGGGTTACTATTCTCGTTTTTTGCGCCGCTTCCGCATTTCTCTCTCTGTCTCACTTAATATTGCATTAAGCAATGAGATGGAGTATAGTTAACTATATAGATACGGATTTTTAGGCATTCTTAGAGAAAAGAGCCATCGTCATCTATTTTGCAGAAAGGGATGATCTCGTATATGTTTCTTCCACCTAGAATGACACAGCTTGGGTTCAAAGCCTTCTCAACCAATGGGGTTGAGTATGTCATTCCACCCACCTGCCATATACCTGGTGGCAAATTTGTGATGGGGAACCGCATTGAGATCGATCCACAGATGATGGACGATGAGCATCCCAGACATCCTCTTCTCCTTCCCGATTATTATATCGCGGCTTATCCAGTCACCGTAGTAGAATATGAATTGTTTGTCCACAATGGCGGCAAGGCACCTGAGACACGTGGCCTTGTCTCCTGGGCTCAACAGATACGCAATCCTGAGCACCCGGTTGTCTGCGTACAATGGGTCGACGCGGTTGCTTACACAAAGTGGTTGAGCGCACTCAGTGGACGAAAATGGCGTTTACCAACAGAACCTGAGTGGGAGAAGGCTGCACGTTGGGATGTCAAAAATGCCCGCTCTCTTATCTACCCATGGGGCAACCAGTTCGATAAAAATCGCTGCAATACAAGAGAAAGTCAGATTGGCACCACGATCCCTATTGGGTACTATGGCGCAAAAAATAAAAGCCCCTACAATGTTTTCGATATGGCAGGCAACATATGGGAATGGACGAGTAGCATCTATAAACCTTATCCCTACGTGGCTACCGATGGGCGCGAAGATCCTACTCCACAAGAGCATAGTCATCGGGTCTCTCGCGGCGGTGCCTGGCGCTTACCACTCGAGGTCTCACGCTCCGCTTGCCGCAATTTTGAGTCACCAACCAACTTTGCAGGCTACTTCGATGATGAAGGTTTCCGACTTGCTCTTGATCTGTAGTACGCAACGTTGGGCACTGGCAACAGAGCAGTGCGGGTGGCTGGCAATAACCTTGAGCCAGAACGAATGATGGCAGAGAGCTTACTGTATGCTCTTTTTAGTTGTCCATTCTTTTCTCTATGGATGAGAAAAGAATGGGCAACTAAAAAGAGCGTGCAACCTCAAGCATGTCTTTGGGTTGCCAGAGCCAGAGATCAATGCTGCCATCTCTCTGCGCCGTGACAATATAGCGATCATCAGGGCTAAACATAATGGTTGGCATGAGCCCGGGATAATGTAACTGCACAATCTTTTGCTCGGTTGCTATATCCCAGACACGTACATACTCATCTACTGATGCCGTTACGAGATAGTTACCATCCGAGCTAAAGGCCAGGGCTTCAACTGTACTGTGATGCGGGAGGAGAGCACGACGAAAACCTGTCTGAGCATCCCATAACAGCGCATCACTGCTGGCTGTGGCAATCAAACTCTCGTCCGGACTGAGCGCCAGGGCATACACAGGTCCCTCATGCGGTAGGTCAATGTCATAGAGCTCAATCGTGGGCCCCCAGCGCCAGAGTCGAGCGTAAGCCTCGTTGTTGTGCGCTGTGACAAAATAAGTATCTCCCCAGGCCAATGCATTTAATACGCTCGCTTGCTGAATTGCAAGTTCGCGATAGCCTTCATGCTCATTTTGCATCCAGAGGGTTATACACCCATCAGGTGTTGCCAGGACAAGATAGCGTTCGTCTGGGCTAAAAGCCAGGTGGCTTACTTGCCGATTCGATAAAAAATCTTGCAGACGATCATCTTTCAGATGATACATCAAAACTGTACGCTCTTTTCCCGCTGTGAGAAGATAGCGCCCGGTTGGGCTAAAGGCCAATGCTGTTACATACTCTTGATGACGATAATGGACGATCAATTGCTCGGTTGCTACTGACCATACATAGACGCCACCTTGCTTATCTGTAGCTACGAGATGCTGCCCATCAGGACTGAAGAGGAGACGATCCACGGCCTCGTCTGGTGGCAACTGCAATGGCGGCAAATGAGGTAGATACTCTTGTGTTAAAACATAGATCGTCCCTTCTCGGCATCCCACTGCTAATGTCGAGGCTCCATCTTTTTGAGGGTTGCGCACAATAGCGTTGATGGTCATCGAAGAAGAATGCAAAACAGGTTTCACCAATGGAGCGCTAAATAGATCCCAGATGCGCACTTTCTGATCACTACAAACGGTAATGAGCTGATTCTGATGAGGGCTGAAAAGCTGTGCGATCAACGGAGCGGGATGAAAAACGCGCTTGATCTCCTGCTGAACGATTAGATCCCATACATACACTGTACCATCCTCCAGACCGATAGCTACATACTGCTCATTTGCACTAACGTTGAGCTGAGTAATCGGTAAGGGAAATGAAAAAGTGTGCAATGCGGTGCCATCAGGCAGTTGCCAGATCGAGGCTGATCCATCGGAGCCAGCAGTTACAAGATAAGTACCATGTGGGCTAAACTGGACAATACGGACGGTTGGATGTTGGATGGAAAAAAGCAATCTTCGCTCTTCCCAGATTGGAAATTCCTCTATAAACGCACTTTGATGCTCCAGATCAGATGATTGGATCGGTATCTGACAGACGGCAACACCACCAGCCTGACTGGCAGTCACAATATACTGTCCCCCTGGACTGAACAGAATCGTATGGATCGAAGCACTATGAGAGATAAGCGGCAGAGAGGTCGTACTTTGTACCGGCCAGAGATATACCTGACCATCATCTCCACCTACAGCAAATGAGCCACCATCTGAACGAAACGCTACGGCTTGAATAAAAGTAGCATGATTACGTCTGGGAAGATGCTCCCCTTTGACCAGGTCATAGAGTTCAGTCCAGCCTCGCTTCGTGTTACTATGCACAGTCATCAGATAGCGATTCTGAGGACTAAAAAGAAGCGATTTGACACCTGCTTTCTGGACAGCCATGATGTGCTGCTGGTGAAGAAGATCCCACAGATGAATCATTCCATCTTCACTGACTGTGCCCAGCAATGTTTCATCGTCATTGAAATGTGCCTGCACAATAGGCGTACCGTTGGTATAAAATTCCGCGTAGATCTGAGCCGTTGCTAATTCTAATACAAGCAGTTGAACCTGATCTCGCACAAACGCCACAAAACGTCCCTGTGCACTGAGCGCCAGAAAGCGCATCTTTCGTCCATCTCCATAGGTATGGAGTAGTTGAGGCAACAACACAATACCATGCCGCAACGCCTGATCAGCCTCAGCAGATGGGGAGAGCTCATGAGCTTCAATCGCTAATTGTAACCCCTGAAAATGGGCCATCGGCTGCTGATAAAGCTCTTGAGCGGTGGCAACAAGCATACGAGCTTTGCTCAACTGAGCATGTTGTTCAGTTACCTGTTTCTGTTGTTGGGCGAATAAGCAAGAATCAATAAATCTATGCTCTTGAGATGTCAGACGCTCAGGTGTTCTTTGTCTCCAGGCCTCAGCCATCAATAAAGTCCCCCCGGTCAGAAAGGGTTCTGATAACTGCACCTGTCGTTGAAAAGACGCATACCAGAGCTGAAATTGCTGCTCTTCCTCTATCCAGGTCCGTAACCGACTCCACTCATAAAGCAGTACATCGCTGGCTAAAGCAATCATTTCTTGCTGAGAGTCCGGGTCAATTCGTACGAGAAAGAGCCCTTGCTCAATACACAAAGAGAGTACTTGCTGATGATCAGGTCCTCTATTTAGAATGGATAAGTGCCTCAAAGGCAATGTTATACCGAATCTCTTTTCATTCACGTCTACCAGTTGGAGAACAATACGCTGGACATATGATTGTTCATCAAGACTGAGAGAGTGGAAGAGCTGTTCAAAATGCTCCTCTACGGTGCTGATAGCGCGTACAGGTTCTCGTGCAAGAACGCTCGGTTGCTTATGTTGGGCCCATATCCCAGCCAATCGCAACTGATAGCGTGAGAACAAGCTTAATTGACTCTGCTCGCACATCACCTGATCCAGTATTGTTTCAGCTAATTCTCTCGAAAGAGCATAGTTATGTTTACGAGCCTGCTTGTGAGCCAGGGCAAGCAGGTCTGAACGCCGATGAGGTGCGACAACATTGACCAGATTCTGCTCAACATAGCGCATAAGACCCTGTTGCCTGGCTAACAAAGCATAAGAGCTATCGCGTAACACAAGCACAATCACTGCTGCACGCCGTTGCAATACTCTTACTATCTGTTCAACAAATTGCGTCTGTACTTCGGAAGAGGCAGAGCGTAAAAACTCCTCATAGTGGTCAAGAATGAGCACCGTCTGATCATAATCATAGCGCTCATTCCATAGCTTTATGCTTGTCAGCAGGTCCATGGAGGCGCCTTGTAGCCCACATTGTTCCAACTGTGCCAGCGGATCTGTTGTTACAGATAGTTTGAGCAGACCAGGCGATCGACCCTGTACATGTGCATTCTGCTTCACAAGCGGAATGAGATAAGCTTGAACGAGCGACGTTTTGCCACAACCTGCCGGGCCTATAAGCGTCAACAGAGTTGTTGTCTGCTGCCAGCGTTGCTCTAATAGAGCGAGAGTCGCCGGGTCGCCCACAAAGAGTTCTGCCTCTTCCTCGGTACAGGGCTCAAAAAAATATCTATGTGATGCAACGGAACGACAATACTCTGAAAGAGAGTGATCTTGCATGGCGCACCTCTGTAGACGCTAAGAAGTACGGAATACAAAGACAATGTTCTTCACTGACGATCAAAAAAACTAGAGGACAAGCTTTACGTGGTATTCCTTCAACCAGGCATTAAGTTGAATGACAGACTCGCACAAGGAGACAACCATCTCCGTTGAAGGAAGTTGCACGTTTCCCCTGACAATAGCTTCTACGACCCTCGGATTGATCAGTGCATGCACTGGCTCATTGGTAGCACTTAGAATACTAAGGGTCCACTCCTGCATAGCTTTTAAATACGAAGGATTCTGTGTTGCAGGATATGCGCTCTTCTTCCGGTTGCGGACATCATCCGGCAGGACATCCGAAAAAGCATTGCGCAAAATTCCTTTCTCTATCTGGCCAGTATTCTTCATATCCCAGGGGATATTCCAGGCATATTCAACCAGACGATAATCGCAGAACGGGACGCGGACCTCAAAGCCAACGGCCATACTCATACGATCTTTGCGATCTAACAGCATCGGCAAGAACCACGTCAAATTCAAGTAGAAAATCTCACGCATTCTGGCAGCTCGCCTATCTTCACCTTCTAGATACGGCACCTCAGCCAGTGTTGCCTCATACTGTCTGGCGGCAAACTGGTCAAGCTGAAGCTTTCGACTGAAATCTTCATTAAGCCATCCAGATAAGCTTCTCTGCTGACTGGGCACATCTGAATCTCTCTCTACCCCCATACTCACAAACCATGGGAAGGTTGGGGTTGAGATAGCTCGTTCATTATGAAACCAAGGATAGCCCCCAAAAACTTCGTCGGCAGATTCTCCCGAGAGGGCAACTGTTGCATTCTGTTTCATCGCCTTGCACATAATATAGAGCGAGGTCTCCATCTGACCAAGCGCGGGTAGATCATGTGCACGCATTGGGATGAGGAGATTCTCAACCAGTTCCGGCGTATCAATCATACAGGTATGATGATCTGTCCCTACATGCTCTGCTACTCTCTGCACCCAGGGAGCATCCAGAGATGGACGCAAAGTCTGATTCTCAAAATGGGTTGCGCTATCAACAAAATCAATAGAATAGCTACTCAGGGTCTTGCCCGCACGCTGAAATTCTCTACCAGCCAATGCCGTTAACCCGCTCGAATCCAGCCCTCCTGAGAGCATTGTTACTACAGGCACATCTGCGATAAGCTGCCGTCTGACAATATCATCCAGCAGGAAACGGAGATGTTCTTCAGTCGCCTTCAGATCATCTGTATGAGGAGCGCTCTGTAACGACCAGTATGTAATCGTCTGCGTACGCTCTCTCTCACAAAGCACCATATGCCCGGGTCGAAGCTCATGGATATTGCGGTAGCCACTTGAACCTGGTTGATGGCCAATGGGAAGAAGGATACTTGCAAGATTCTCTCTATCAACTTCAGGCTGCACCAGCGGATGAGCCAGGAGGGCCTTTAGCTCTGAGGCAAAAAGGATTGCGCTGCCTCGCTGCGTATAAAATAATGGTTTGACCCCAAGATGATCGCGAACCAGTAGGAGGCGCTGCTTCTCTTCGTCCCACAGGCCAAAAGCGAAAATTCCATTCAAACGCTGGACACAGTTCTCACCCCATTCAAGATAACAATGAAGCAACACTTCTGTGTCTGAATGAGTACGAAAACGATGACCCAGGTTTTCTAATTCCTGGCGCAATTCACGAAAATTATAGATCTCGCCATTATAAGTCAGAGCATATTTCTCGTTGTACACGAATGGCTGAGGCCCACAATCTGGATCAATGACAATTAAACGGCGATGAGCAAGAGCCGCATGCGAAGAAAGCCAACTTCCCGCCAGATCTGGTCCTCGATGACCCAGTGTAGCAGACATGTGTTCAAGCGCTGAACGTTGATTGGAGAGGTCATCAACCCAATCAACCCATCCTGTGATACCACACATAGAATAATGGTCTCCTTTTGCTTTCTTGTCCAACATTCACTCAAAAAATCGCTAGATCAGTATGCATCTCCCGGTCACTTATTCACGAAGAGAAATAAAAACTCCGATCAGCATTATATGTTCCCCAGGAGCAGAGCGTCAAGAAATTAGAGAGATCAACAACATAGACGTCCAGGACATGCTATGCTAGAATTGCATTACACATCAGCTTTAGGAGGATTCGCTTATGCCCCTCGACCCATTAGTTGCGCGCTATCTGGAAAAACTTAACGCGCTTCACAACGATGAGCCTGCTCAAGATCTCTCTCTGGCAGAAAAGCGTCTGCGCTCCGAACAAAACGCTATTGCTCAAGCTGGCGAACGAGTGAGCATCGGCTCTATTATGAATCTCACCATTCCTGGTCCAGCAAGCGATCTTCCTTTGCGCGTCTACATTCCTGAGGAAGAAGGGCCCTTCCCAATCTTTGTCCATTTTCATTCGGGTGGCTGGGTCTTTGGAAGTATCGAGGCGAGCGATGCAGTCTGCCGCTTACTTGCGAAACAGGCTCATTGCATTGTCATCTCTGTGGGGTATCGTCTGGCTCCAGAACATAGATTTCCTGCGGCACCCGAGGATTGTTATAGCGCCACCGTATGGGCACACGCGCATGCACACGAGATCAATGGGGACCCTGACCGAATTGCAATTGGTGGAGATAGTGCTGGTGGCAATCTTACTGCAGCAGTAACCTTAATGGCTCGCGATCGTGAGGGGCCGAAGCTTTGCTGTCAGGTCATAATTTATGGCGAAACAAACTATCCTGAGCCTGAGACTGCCTCTTACACCTTCTATGCTCATGGCTATGATCTTACACGTGAAGACATGATCTGGTATTGGGATCAGTATCTCGCCTGCAAAGAAGATGCCAATCATCCTTATGCATCTCCGTTACGGGCGGAAGATCTCAGTCATCTTCCGCCTGCATTGATTATTACCGCTGAATACGATCCCGTTCGCGACGAAGCCGAACTCTACGCCCAACGCCTGCAGCAGGCTGGTATACCAGTCCAACTCACACGCTATAACGGCATGCTCCATAGCTTCTTTCGCATGTTTACCATTTTCCCTCAAAGTAACGTTGCCCTTCAAGAAGTGGCAAACTACCTGGCAGGTGCCTTTCAGAAGGGTTTTGTCTAAGAGAATGTCAGTACAGGTGACGAAGGTCAGGAGATATGCCAGAGCTTCGTTACTTTATCATAACAACCTGTTGCCAGATGCATGCTATCAGGCGACCAGGAGAGTCCGTAGACGACTCCTGTACTGATGGTCTGCTTAACGTTCAAGGTGGTTGCATCGAGAATATCAACGGAGGCATTGCCAGGATAGGCGGCAACCCATTTTCCATCTGGCGACCAGGCAACATTCCCCATGGGAGCGCCACCAGTATATTCGTGTGTGACAAGTGTACGTACCGTCTGAATATCCCAGATGCGGACAATATAGTCCTGGGCTGACGAGACAAGACGTTGACTATCATTCCGCCAGGAGAGCGCTGTAACCTCCTGGCTCTGGCCGCTCAGCACCATTTTTGTCTCTGCTGTCTGTGGGTCCCAGACACGAATCTTGGTATCATCACCACCTGAAGCAATATAACGGCCATCCGGTGACCAGCTAATAGCCTTTATAAAATCTGTATGCTCTCGAAAGGTTACACGCGGATTCCAATTGGGCAGATCATAGATCACAATGGTGTTATCTGTTGAGCTTACGGCCATCTGTTTGCCATCGGGTGACCACGACATCAAAGGCACCGGTGTGACATCTTTATCTCTTGAGAGAAGACGCTGTCCATTGGTAACATCGAGAATCTGGATCGATCCATCAGCAAAACCAATAGCGACCTGTTTAGGATCATGTTTTGACCACACAATCGACCAGGGATAAGCATCAGATTGATGGGGCTCGAGATTGCTCACAACGGAGAGGACACGTTTGCCATCCGCAGCCTGCCAGATATGACAGGTTCCATCATGCGAGCCAGAAGCCACATATTTCCCATCTGGCGACCAGGCCACGAGCCAGATCCAATCGGTCTGCCCTGTATACGTCTGCTCGGCCTGTTCCCCCCCTTGCCCCACCGTTTGCCCCACTGCACTACTGCTTCCCGTAAGATTTTTTAAGGTCGTAGTGGAATGTGTATTCGTATTGTCCCCAGGCAAAATTTGGGCATTGGACAATACTGAAAAGGCCGTCAGGCCAACCCCAACGACTGCGATTGACGAGATACCCACGATCAGCTTCCGACGCGATACCTTTGGTGCGGTCACTGGCACGCTATTATGAGGATACCCCTCGGGAACTGAAGCTTGCAGATATGTCGATTGAGTCACCTGCTTGACTGGTGATGGGTTATAGAATTGAGTCGCCTGATTGACTGGTGGCTGGCCGTAAAACTGAGTCGCCTGCTTCATTGGTGGCTGGCCGTAAAACTGAGCCGCCTGCTTCATTGGTGGCTGACTGTAAAAAGGCTGCTGTGCAACTGGAGGTGACAGATATCCATAGCCGGGTTTCACCATCGTTGGCTGTTGCTGAGGATGTGTAAAGACTGCCTGCGCAAAGGCCTGTGCAAAATCGAGAACCGTAGGAAAGCGCTGCTGTGGATCTTTATGAAGCGCAGTCATAACAACTTGCTCGACAGCATCTGGTATGGATGGCATGAGATTGCGCAATGGGGGTGGAGGAGACACGGAATGCTTGATTGCAATCTCGGTATACGAGCCCTCAAAAGGGCGCTGTCCACAGAGCCATTCATAGACGACTACCCCAAGCGAATATTGATCACTGGCCGGAACAGGATGCGCCTGAATCTGCTCAGGTGCCATATAGGCAACGGTACCAGCGATATTCTGTGTACTGGCTTTTGAAGAGGTTTGTGTTACAATCGCGATCCCAAAATCTCCCAGAATCACTTCATTTTTGGCATTCAGCATCATATTCTCAGGCTTAATATCGCGATGAATCACCCGCTGACCATGCGCATAGTGTAAGGCTGAGGCAACTTGCAATAAGACAGGCACAATCTCTCCAATAGGTACGGCCTGACCTTTAGGGAAACGCTGGCGCAACGAGCCATTATAGGCATAGTCCATCACCAGATAGGGAGTACCAGCCTCAACACCAAAATCGAAGATGCGCACGATGTGCGGATGACTGAGCGCTGCAACAGTCTGTGCCTCTCGACGAAAAGCCTCGATATCTTCATTGGCAAGATGAGTATGAAGAACTTTTATAGCGACCAGGGTATGCAAATGAATATGTTCAGCCAGATACACATCGGCAAAACCGCCCGAACCAAGCAGGTTCTTTAAAATATAGTGACCAAGCTGCTGCCGAAAACCTTTTTGCTGTTCTGCCATGTTGCTTCCTTACGGTAATTTTTAAGTGAAAAGAGAACGAGCATCCTTCTATGATCTGCCATGGCTTGAGGATGTATTTCTTCCTTGATATGCCTGATCTCTTATTCTCCAAGCATAAAATAAATGCCGCATAAAAAGCATTACTATAGGACCTTTAGCTGGAATGTCTTTCTTTACAAGAACGGGTAAATTGCGTATACTTACTTTGCAAAACTACATTTATCTTCACTCAAATCTTGTCAGCCTCGAATATCTGGCAAATATTGCTGGCTGCATGCATAGAAGCCGTCTTGTTTTATTCATTGCTGTCCTCATGCAATGAACTATCCCCCACTTACTTTTTAGAGCTTCCTGTTCCATCAATTGAATCGATAGCTCGCTGTCAGCAATTTTTAACCATACTCTTTACGGCTGTGCCATCAGCATAGTTTGCACATACAACAAGCGAAAGGGTCTTGAATGATGACGACACAACCTGCACGAACACTCGCAGCAAAACTTACAGCCATTGCCAATTTCTTCGCGCTTGGTGAGGTTCTTGATCACCAGCGGATTCACCATTCCACGAATGAGAACTATCTGGTAACGACGTCCCAGGGAGAGTATCTCTTCAAAATTATCGTTAATACTACAATCGAGGATATCTGCAATGGTCTCCCTTTTCTACAACGTCTGGAACAGCAGCAGTTTGCAAGTACTGCCTATTATCTCCCTTCACCGCTGGGAGAGGTTGCCTATTGTAGCCACGACTGCAATGCTGTTGTCCTCCGTAAACTGCCAGGGAACATTCCTGATCCATCTGAGCAGGTCTGCGCTGCTATCGGTCAGCCTCTGGCTAAACTACATCTCATTCCCCATGATCAGCTACCCGAGAAACGTCACTGGCTAGATGCTCGTTATCTGCCAGAGGCCATACAGGCGGTGGTGGCACGCTATGGCACAGATCGATTACACGAGACCCTCAAGGTCTTCTCTTCTTTGCAGGATTTTAAACCTGCAACATTTCCACAGGCGATCATCCATGGCGATCTCTGTACGGTGAATTGTTTGTTTGAGGGCGATCAATTGACAGCATTTGTAGATTGGCAGGAGATCGGAATTGGGGCAGCGCTGATTGATTTTGTCTCCACGGTCCTTGGTTTCTGCTTTATCGATGAACCTGAGGGAGCAGATTATTGGGCGATCTTTGATCCCAATCTCTATTGTGCCCTCTATCAAAGCTATACGAGCATTCGACCATTTTCAGACTATGAGAAGGCTCACCTCGATTATGCGTTCAAGTATGTTGGACTTACTCAGCCCGTCTGGTCGATGTTGATGTGGGATCAGTATCATCAGGGGCAAGAGATGATTGAAACTAATACGATGTACTGGAAATTTGGGCTGGATAAGATCACGTTGCCCAAACTCTAAGCAAACTATATGCTCAATGATCAGATGTGCGGGATTGTATCATGAAAGATGGAATCTTGCATCTCTGATCACCCTCATGATGATACTGAGCATACATCTTTCTATTATAATAGAAGTAATGCATAAGTCTGGGTACAGATCCCGTTTTGTCAGGAGTGCACTATGTATTACTTTTTTGTCCTGCTGGGCTATCTCATTATTCCGCTCTTCTGCCGTTTACACATTGTTGGACATGAACATATTCCACGCCGAGGGGCAGTGGTCTTAACATGTAATCACCAATCCTGGATCGATGTGATTATACTGGCCTTTGCTATCCGGCCTCGAGTTGTCCATTATATGGCTAAACAGGAGCTTCTGGCTTATCCAATCTTAGGACCTCTATTGGCTGCGGTCCATGTCTTTCCGGTTAATCGAGAACATCCTGGTCCGAGCGCGATTAAGGTTCCACTTGCTCTTTTAAAGCAGGGGGCAATGGTTGGGATCTTCCCAACTGGTACCCGAACAAGTGAAGATGTCGCGCTAAAGCAAGGAGCCATTACAATTGCGTTCCGGGCCCAGGCTCCCCTGATTACGGCCAATTATACAGGACCCACAAGCATGCATTGGAGCTTCCTCTTTAAACGTCCCGAGGTCACGGTGCGTTTCTGGCCTGCAATCTCCATTCCTGAAGGCAATGATAAAAAGCAGGCCATGCAGATGATGATGGAAAAGATGACCAGCCAGCTAAAAGCCAATGGATAATGATGATGAAATTTCATCAATCTATTATCCACCTTCTTACACAAAGCAATGATAGTGCTTAAAAATGCACGCCCTTTCCTATAAAAAAAGAGCAAGACCATTTACGTGTGTAAATGGTGCCAACCTTTATTTACCTTCTTCCACAGGATCTTTAACAACCATTTTCTGAGCAACTATTTTCTCTTGAAAGACTCCTAGCTGAATAAAAACCTGTCTTACCGAGAGGTGTAATATTTTTTGTGAATCAAGCTCTGTCAACAAGAGCTGATCCACTGGATACTGATCCTGAATGGCGACAATCCGACGATTAATTTGAAGCCTCTGTTCGTATTCCTGAAGAGTGGCAGCCATTTTTGGCTTGAGCTCGGCCAGACGGAGATACACCTGCTCAAGTGAGCCATACTGTTGCAACAACTGGGCCGCCGTCTTGGGTCCAATCCCTGGAACACCTTTAATATTATCCGAGCTGTCACCGATCAATGCTTTATAATCCACAAATTGATCTGGTTCAACTCCAAACTGCTCTTTCACGAGCTCCGGTGTAAAGAGCGTTTCATTCTTTCCGCGTTGAACGCATAAACTGATTCGTTCATTCACAAGCTGCAAATAATCACGGTCAGCCGATAAAATAATCACCTCATAGTCGCGTTCTAACAATCGTGCATAGCTGCCAATGAGATCATCTGCCTCCACTCCTTCGATGGAGAGATAGGATAAGGAGAGATATCGAAGCGAATCATAGACAATATCAATCTGCTCAAATGGATTCTCTCCCTCCGCAAAAAATTGTGGCCGATTTGCTTTATAGGTCGACAATAGCTCCACACGCTCTGATGGGACCGCGGTATCAAAACAGACCACAACTCTCTCTGGCTGGAAACGCTGAATAGTTTTGAGCAGGGCACCAATCATTCCATAAGCTCCATGCACAGCACGTCCATCGACCGATGTAAAAACCCGTGGCATCCCTAAAAAATACTTAAATAGTATATTATGCCCATCAATTAAAAGTGCTTTCTTCACTGTAAAACCTATCTTTTCTTGTGTGTAACGCTCACGCAATAAAAAAACCAGCTCATCTGTCATACCCAGACAGCAGAGCATTCTCTCTACACCTTCTTTTTTCAGGAGCGAAAAACGTACGCTCATCGCTCATAGTCGTTCAGTCTCTTCTATTGATGTTCCAATCATACGGTATTGATAAAGATGGTCGTCTGAGTCTCGCCAATGTATGGCTGTATACATTTCTATCTGTCCGCTAGTATAATAAAAAATAGAAAAGTAGAGAATATCAATGCTTAGATTATGCCAATGCTAAAGGAGGTATATATTTATGCCATTTGCAACATGGTGGCGAGGGGATGCTATCCCGGTGCTCTCACCGTTACCCAATCTTTCCATTCGTCGCTCAACCGATGCAGAATGCATTGCTCAGCTCTCACATGTGCCGGTTGCCGATATTGCTCATCGTTTTCTGACTGGTGATATACTCTATCTCGCCTTTGTGGATGATGTCCCTGTCGCTTATGGCTGGACAACAACACATACAGGACATATTCATGAGTTTCAACTTCATTTTGCGCTCCCACCAGAGAATTGTTATCTCTACAATTTTCAGACGCTTCCTCTCTGGAGAGGCAAGGGGATCTATCCACGATTGTTACAATTTATCATTCAGCAAGAGCCATCTCCACGTTTTTGGATTGGATATGAGCCGAATAATGAAGCGTCCGGGCGTGGTATTACCAAAGCTGGCTTCCAGAGCGTCTGTGACCTTGCCTTTCAACAGGAGCGCGTTGTGGGTCTTCTTCTCTACGAAGAGAATGAACGGGCTCACGTCAGTAGCGATGTCTTCCATCTACCAGTAGTTGCAAGCCCTTCTTTCACTGACCAGCCTGAACGCTAGTCTCTCTGCGCTACGCTCTTCTCTATCACCGCCTTCAGGCGGCGTAAAAATTGGCGATCACCAAGGTGCTCTAGCACAGGTCGAGCCAGTTGTAGCTGATGCATATCACCATTCTGCTCGGCCAGAACCACACGCATACGAGCCGCATGAGGCACAAGAGAAGCCGCTTCAACTGCATCGATAGCACAAGCCAGACGAAGATTATCGTTGGCCTGAATAGCCATGGCAATCTCTTTCAGGCTGCGATTCCCTTCATTTGAGAGATTAAACTTTGCCAGGGTCTCTGCTGGCAAAGGCTGCCTATGTTCATTAAAAAAGAGCAGGAGCGCAATACTGAATTTCTCGCCCATATAAGAAGAGGCATCAAATGAGAAGAGCTTCACATCTTCCTGAACAAGGGCTGCCAGATAATCAATCAGATGAGTTCCAAGCATCGGAGCAGATGCCTGGATCTTTGCTGTCAGAACTGGAATCTGGTCGTGGTTTTCTCGTGCTAAAGCCAGTAAGAGCAGGGCATGGTAGCCCTGAACCAGTTGAGACTGCACACTTTGATCATAACGCATACACTCATAGATCTCGTCTAAGGTAGAAGCAAGCTGCTCCAATTCATCCCATTCGCCACAAAAGTACGCTGCTCGCGCGGCATCGCTGGTTACGCGCCCTAAGCGGGCCAGAGGCTGATCTGGCTTGAGATTGGCGAACGTCTGCCGCGCATGTGTCAGACAGTCATGATACCTGCCCATTACAAGAAAACAATAACTGACTGAACTGACTACATCCTCCCATTCACCAATTGGTAGATTAGGGATAGTCAGTCGACGCTGTTGAGCCTCTAAAGCTTCTGGCAAATCATCTAGCAAGGTCGATAGACATCCATACGCATCCAGAGCCTCGCTCAATGCCTCCCAGGAACTGACCCGTTCAAAATAGTCAACCGCTTGACGGGCGAGTTCTCGCTTCTCTTGAATCAAAAGAAGTTGTGAATCTGAAACAGGTTGTGTATGGCGAAAACGTGCATCAAAACAGGAGGTAAGCAGAATTCGCCAGCGCTCATCCTGATCATGTGCATCTTCAACCAGAGCTAATGCTTCACTGCGCATGCTCTCTTCCTGTTCTGACGAAAACTTTGGAAAGTGCGAATGTCGTGACCCGGCCATGAGAATTTTACGAAGCAAGCGAGCTCCAGTCAGTGGCTCTCGCTTTTCATCTGCGCGCCAGCAGTCCAGCGCTTTTTGATAGGCGTGAAACGAAGTCTCCCCATAAGGAAGGCTTTCTGCAAGCTCTTCATATAAACGAATAGGCTCTGTACCTGATGCAAGCTCAATTGCTAACTGAAGATTCTGTCTGGCTTCCGAGTACGAGCCCGCTCGACCTGCAATCAGACCTGCACGTTCAAGTGCCAGAGCTGCGTGCTCGCTATTGAAGGGTAGTGGCTGGGGCACAACTGACTGGCGCGACAACTGAAAAGCTTCTCGATAGTGGTAAGCAATAAGCTCAATGTATTCGTCTAGATGATCAGAGGCCAGAGCCTCCAACCAGAGGGCAATCTGACTATGCAAACGCGCTCTCTCAGTGCGTGAGAGGGTTCCATAGACAATATCACGAATAAGCGCATGGCGAAAGACATACTGAGGACTATCCTGTCCACCCTGTAGTTGCACCAGCATCTCGCGCCTTTGCAAGCTTTCAAGGACCTGATGAAGCTCCTCATCACTCAGCCCATCTGACAGGACCTGTAGTGTCTGATAGCTCAACGTTCGATTCACTACTGAGGCCCTTTGTAAAAGCATGCGTTCCAGAGGCAAGAGTTGATCCAGACGAGCCAGAATAGTGGCATGAATGGTATCTGGTAACGCAAGCTCCTGACCATCGTGTTGAGATTGCTCACGCGTGACATGAAGCAGTTCAAGTGCAAAAAATGGATTTCCGCCAGAACGCTCAGCAATCTCGTGAGAGATAGACTCTGGAAGCTCTGGATGACGTTTCAGAAGAAGACGCTGAATCTCTTGTGAAGGCAGTGGCTGCAACAATAACGTTTTCACAGTATGCTGTCTACCCTGCCAGGCCAGATTCTTTTCGAGAAGTTCTGGTCGTCCAATCACAAGAAAGAGAATTGGGGCTTTCGTTCGACGCTGGCTCAGGTAAGCGATCAGATCGAATAAAGCGTCGCTCGCCCAATGGAGATCCTCAAAAACCAGAATATGAGGCGACTTTTGAGCCAGCAGTTCAAGGAGGATACGCCAGGCCTCAAACAGACTTTCACGGTTCGTGGCAAGAAATTGCGATGGTACGATCTCATTGAGCGTCTGATAGAGATTCTCGCTGACACTTGTGAGAATCTGTTCAAGCAAGGCAGTACCGATATCTGCACCATGCACCTTGAGACTTTCAAGAAGCTGTCTGGACTGCATACCTGGTGGAAGAGGCGGTGAGGCTGGTGAAGGCCGTGGTGGGACAGCTAAAGGGTTGATAATCTTCACGCCTCTCTTAAGATCATTGAGGCTAGTTACCTTTTTTAAATTCTCTTTATCGCTTAACCAGCTAAGGCGATTATGTAGCTCCGTTTGTTTAGGTTCAAATGGTACAGACAAGGTGTCCTGCTTAGTTGATACAGACGGATCATTCTCGTCAATACCCAGAGTCAACAAAATAAGATCTGCCAGCCGCTCACTATCATGGTTGGAAAAACCACCCTGGCGAAAGATGGTCTGAAGCAGACCTTTCTCTGGAGCCTGCCCTAAGAGTCTGGACAGCAGCCCACGCATAGGCCAGTAGGTAAGCGTCTGCCCATATGGTAAACAGGGAGCAAATGCAACCTTAAAACCTTCAGAAGGTTGAAGATGAGCCAGAAACTCTTCAATCAGACGCGTTTTTCCTGTCCCTGCTGGAGCTATAATCTGAGCAACCTGTGGATGCTGCTCTTTCACGACCTGCAATCTTAACAATTTTAGCTGAAGTAGGTCTTCAAGCCGACCAACAAATGGCGGACGTTCAATAAGACACGTTGATCGTCGTCCCTCTAAGGGAAAAACCGTCAAGGGTACCTGTTTGCCTTTTGCTTGTAACAGTCGGCTTTCATGAAAAGAATAGGCTGAACGAGCAGCTTGAGCCGTCCGCTCACTCACTAGAATCTCTCCAGGCGTGGCCCCCTGTTGCAAACGAGCAGAAACATTAACGGCATCGCCTGTTACCAGAAAATCCAGACGATCGGGGTTATTGGTAGCGACTACCACTCCAGTGTTGACCCCAATTCGTAAATTGAAGTGTCGATTGAGAATTTCATCCTGTGCGATCGCATCGCGCAAGGCCAGAGCCGATGCCAATGCCCGTTCAGGATCATCATCGTGTACCTGAGAAAGTCCGAAGATCGCCATCACTGCATCGCCAATAAACTTCTCTAATGTCCCACCACGGGGAACGATAATGCGGCGCGCATGATCATAATAGCGGTTCATCAAAGCGCGAACATCCTCAGCATCAAACATCTCCCCGAGCGCAGTTGAACCAACTACATCGGCAAACAGAATCGTTACCAGCTTTCGCTCTTCAGACATAAAACACTCCTCACATGCGGCTCGCTTGTCATCGTCTTCTTCCTTCTAATTTTAACCGACTACTAGCTTTTGCGCAAATTTCTGAACGTATACACAGGGCATTTTAGCGCTCTCAGAAGCGGGCAGGCGTGAGAAAGCGCGAAGAATATGAAACTTTTGCAGCGTTTATAAAAAGAGTGTAAAATGTATCTTATTATTGCTACGATGCGACTCTCATTCGCAAGGAGGCCCACTTTGCAACAGCAGCCATATTGGCGGTACGATAGACATCTCGCCTCAACAGATCGACTTCCTTCGCCACAAACGCTCCCACAAGAACGAACATTCTTCGCAAGCTTTATTCAGGCTCTCGCAATAATCATGCTAGCGCCTATCCTGATTGCAAACCTGCATCCATTCTTTGATCAATGGTGCCCGGCTCTGCCTGATTTCTTTGCGCACCATCATCTGACCGAGCTGAACGCCTTGCTCACGACCTGCCTACTCCTTGCACTGCTTATTCTTTTTATTGGATTGTTTTTCGTGGCCTTCTCAACGTTCTATACCATCCTTATGGTCACGCTCTATTATCTCGCCCTCATTCTCCTCAGTCTATTATTGCTCAATGTGGTTGCGACAACCTTTGCAGAACAGGCATTACAAGATATGTTGTTGAATGGGTATGCAGGTATATTACACTTTTTTGATAGTCTGGACCCTTCTCTTTTGCCAATCGTTGGGGTTATTACGCTGTTTCTCGCCTATACGTTCAATGCTTATCTGGCTCTCAAGTATGTTGAGCGCAAGAGAGTGCAACAAAGCCCTGTACTTTTCCTGGTGGAGACAATGGCGATTCTTTCAATCTTTGGCGATGGAGTTGGAGGTGGGAAAGCGCTTTTTACCTTGATTAATAGTGCCAGCCTCCATCCTATTAAGGCTAACCTGCTTGCGTCGAATGCCTATCCCTTTAGTCTGGCTGCGAGTATCGTACTCACATTGGCCTTTGTTTTTATCGAGATCGCTGGAGCCATTCCTCAAACGCAAGCAAACTCGCCTGCTTTCAGGAGAAGGATGTCTTAAACTCTGTCGGTCTGTATGAAATGATGTTGTCTTACATTGTTAAAGGGGAGGGGCAGTCCAGCAACAAAATCTGGGATGAGCTACGTGCCGCTTTGTGTCAAAAGGTTGGCCGCACATCCAAAACAACGGTCATATACAACTCTCCATCTTTTCTCGCGTATATCAGTTAAGTGAGCAGTCTACCAAACCCAAATAGGAGGAACATACGACATGATGCCGCAAAAAGAAGTGGATGATTCACGCCACGAGCCAACAGAGCCAATATATGGGAGATACGAAGAGGAGCAGCCATCTGCTCGCCAACAATATGAGACCACCAACAAACAATCGCAGGGCGGATCGTCAGCAAAAGTGTATCCGATGCCGCGTGACAACAAGAATAGATACTATCTCGCAGTGTTCATCATTTCGCTGGTGATGCTTCTCCTTTTTGCTCTTCTGACTGTATTTTTTATAGGAGGAACGGGAGGATGGGTCAGCCTCATAGTCATCGCTGGGGTCATCTTCCTTCTAGCCACTGTAGTAGTCGAGAAGATGAAGTAAGTAATGATCATATGCCCGAAGAGATCTAGCACGTGTGCACACACTTCCCCTGGCTATGTTCACCTTGATCGCGTGCAGGAAGCCCCGTGCCTTTTAGGCCTGATTCTTACCCACATCTTTTAAGGTTATCAATAGCAAGCCCGATGAGAGGCCAAACGAAATTCTCCTCGCTCTCAGGAATAGCTTCAAGATCATCCTTGCAGATACGCCTGAGAAGCGGCTCTAGGAACATATGGGTAAAGACAGGATTGTAAATAGGGGGTTCATGACCCTTAGAGCTATGAAGTACAACGTCGCTTGTTCAACAGACGAACTTTTCAGCGTCAAACGGAGATCCGCTTAACGCTATGCCAGGCCTTAGCCGATTTCTACGGCGTCACCACTGTCTCAAGCGTACGTTTCACAATAACGCGAGTGCCAATCAGCCTACTTGAGAGTGTGCTCATCCCTTTGTCTCAAACTCCAATTGGGCGTTGAGAGCACACTCACCCTCTGCCTGAAGCTTAACGCGCCGTCCGATTGCCATACGTCCAGACTGAGAGAGGAACAAAGATAATCAGGATCCCCAGACACCACGCCAGAGCCTGCCAGAGTGTTGTCACATCGACCTGATTGAGAAGAAGTCCACGAACAGCATTCACAACAATCGTCACTGGCTGGTGCTCCGCAAAGACACGTAGCCAATCAGGCATACTATCAGTCTGAACAAAAGCGCTACTTGCAAAGGTAAGCGGGAAGAGCCAGATAAAGCCCGCCGATTGCGCTGCCTCAACGCTGCTAACCGCCATCCCAATCGTCGCGGAGATCCATGAGAAGGAAAAACTGGTCAACAATAGCATTCCTACGGCGCCAATCCAATAGAGAACCGGACCGTCTGGCCGAAAGCCCACAAGGAGCCCTACTACCCACATAACAAAGACGATAAAGACATTGCGCATCAGATCAGAGATAGTTCGACCTGTTAACACTGCCGATTTGGCCATTGGTAAGGAACGAAAACGATCAACCAGACCGCGTTGCAGGTCAGTAGCCAGACCAATTCCAGTGGTCGTCGAACCAAAGATAACGGTCTGCGTAAAGATACCAGCCATGAGATAATTCACATAGCTGGTTCCTTTAATTGCAATTGCCCCACCAAACACGTAGCGAAACAGGAGGACGAACATGATTGGCTGAATCGTGGAAAAGATCAGCTCTTCAGGAATACGCGGAATCTGGGTAAGATTTCGTTTGGCAAGAACCCAGGCATCTGCAAGTGTCCAGTACAGAGATGATCCTTTTGCAGGCTGTAAATGTTCAACAGATTGGAGATCGCTGTTCATCGAGCACTCCTTTGCGGTGTTTTGTCGCTCACAAGCTTGTCACTTAAAGCATTGCCCTCTTCAGCAGCATGGCCTGTGAGGGTCAGGAAAACATCGTCCAGCGTTGGACGGCGCAAGGCTAAGTCGTCTATCTCAACTTGAGCCTGATCCAGATCACGTACAATCTCTACTAACAGGTTCGTTCCTTTTTTGACTGGAACAATCAGATGACGATGTTCGCTGTCAATCTGGATCTCGCCTACGCTATATTTGCGCACTGACTCTAAAGCTGCATTGAGATCTCCACCACGACCAACTGTAAGCTCCAGACGCTCGCCTCCCACCTGCGTTTTCAGCTCATCAGCAGTGCCTTTCGCAATAACCCGTCCATGATCCACAACCGCGATCTGCTGAGCCAGTTGATCAGCCTCCTCAAGATATTGTGTTGTAAGCAGTACAGTTGTACCATCATGAACAAGATCACTAATGACTTTCCACATCGCCAGGCGACCACGTGGGTCCAGGCCGGTAGTTGGCTCATCGAGAAAGAGGACTGGTGGCATCATAATCAAGCTGGCTGCCAGATCCAGGCGGCGACGCATCCCACCAGAATAAGTTTTGACCGTGCGTCCACCAGCCTCGACAAGATCAAAACGCTCCAGAAGCTCCTTTGCGCGTCTTCTGGCATTGGCACCTGAAAGATGGTAAAGCTGGCCAAACATTTTAAGATTTTCATAACCAGTTAGATACTCATCCACAGCCGCATACTGGCCCGTCAGGCCAATTCGTGCCCGTAGCTGCTCTGCCTGTGTGACGACATCCAGACCTGCAACCATCGCCCGGCCAGCATCGGGCTTCAATAGCGTGGTGAGAATGCGGACGGTTGTTGTCTTGCCAGCTCCATTGGGACCAAGTACTCCTAGAACGGTCCCTTCCTCGGCAATCAGATCCAGGCCTGCCAGGGCCTGGGTCTTGCCATAGGTCTTCTGTAATCCTTCAGCCAGAATGGCTGGTGCATTCGTCATATATGTCTTCTTCCTTTGTTCTATCATTTCCAACGTCAGAAGCGCAGCGGCACGCATCAAGAGCGGCGGCTTTACATTGATGGATTGCGCTCGCCAGGAGACCCTTCAGAGTAGCAACACGTTATGCAGTGACCATAACCTGCTGCTTCATTCCAGCTTCATAATGGCCAGAGAGATAGCAAGCAAACTCTGGATGCGAACGCAATCTATACCACCAGGAGGCCCTTCATCATCTCGATGACAAAGGTGATCTCATCTTCATTGATCGTATGGCCCATACGCGGATAGATGCGCTCCGTGACAGCAGCCCCCAGCTTTTCAAACACCTGTGCAGAAAGATCGACGCGTTCCTTTGGGATATGCTGATCACGATCGCTACAACCCAGAAAGACAGGCGTGTTCGCCAGCGAGCCTGCATAATTTCGATCGATACCATCAGGTCCAATCAATCCTCCACTCAGGCCAGCAACACCACCATACCTCCGCGCATTACGAGCCGCAAATTCCAATGAAAGACAGGCTCCTTGAGAGAAACCCAGCAGGATTGTTCGCTCCGCCGAGATTCCGCTGGCATCTAAATGGGCAAGTAAGTCCGTAATTACCGTCAGAGCAGAAGAGAGTCCTGGTTCGTTTTTCTCAATTGGAGAGAGAAAACTATACGGATACCAGGTGTAATCTGCCGCCTGCGGGGCCAGATAGACAAAACCTGGCTGATGAATCTCAGTTGTCAGGCCAAGAATATCTTCTGGCGATGCTCCCCGACCGTGAAGCATAATCATCGCCGCTTTGGCCTGCTCAATGGGCTCTCCAGCTATTAAAACAGGTTGTCCCTGATGTGGCCTATTTTGCTGTGTCATATCGTCCATTATTAACCTCTCCTGGCCTGTCACGTTCTTCGTAGCCAGATATTCTCATAGTATGAAAGCTTTAGACTGCTCAGATCGATTCTACTATGCTCATTATATCCGCTCTGACTGCATAGCTGCCTGAAGTTCTCGCTCTAAGAACCCAATAAGTGGATTCCGAACAGGCCCAACACCTGAATCGCAAGATAAGCAATTGCCAACAAACTCACAATGACTGCTAACCCATAGGCCATGGCATTGAAGACCGGGCCATTGGTATAGTGACCCATCAGAGATTTTTTGTTGACCAGATAGAGAATAGCAAACAGAATAACGGGCAGAACAATGCCATTTAACATCGAGAGATTGAGTAAGATCTGAACAACAGGAAGGTTGGGCAACATCGAGATAACAACCCCAAGGACGATAAGAGTGGTAAAGAGGCCCCAGAATGCTGGAGCCTCTTTCCAGCTTCGGCTCACGCCATTCTCCAGGCCCAGGGCCTCAGTAATCGAGTAACAGGTTGAGATGGGAAGCACACCAGCCGCGAGAAAAGACGCTCCCAGAAGGCCTAATGCAAAGATGTATGTCGCATAAGGTCCTAGAAACGGTGCCAGTGCCTGTGCTGCATCTGCAGCATCTTTCAGAACAACTCCTTTTCCACCACTATGGAGAAATAGTGTTGCTGATGTGCAGATAATAATAAACGCAGCGACAATATTGGAGAAAACGGCGGAACTATAGACATCTACACGTTGTGGATTATAATCGCGCATAGTTACACCGCGCTCGACTACTGCACTCTGGACATAAATCTGCATATACGGACTGATTGTTGTTCCCACTGCCGCCACAAGAGTCAGCAAAAAACCACTATTGAATTGAATAGTGGGCACAAACGAACCAAACGCGACATTTCCCCAATCGGGCTGAGCCATAAACGCTGCAATAAAGTAGGCAAAAAAGACGAGCGTAAGGGCCAGAAACACCTTTTCAACGCGCTGATACGACCCACGAGCCACCAGCCACCAGAGAATAATTCCAGCACAGGGAGCCCCAATCCAGGAAGGGATATGGAACAGGTTAAGAGCAGCCACAATACCAACAAATTCAGAGATGACAATCCCGCCATTTGCCAGCAAGAACGTCAACATCACCAGTGCAGTCAGACGAATAGGAAAATTTTCACGAATAAGATCCGACAGCCCCTTGCCTGTTACAGCTCCCATACGGGTGCACATCTCCTGGACTATCCCCATACCAAGCGTCAGCAGGACCATAACCCAGAGCATCTGAAAGCCATACTGCGCCCCCATACTACTATAGGTAGCAATCCCTGATGCATCGTTTCCTGCACTGGCAGCAATCAGACCAGGACCGAAGAGCCCCAACAAGATCAGCCAGCGCGAACGTCGTCGCCCTTTCACGACAGGAAGCTTCCCAGTCACAGAAGCCGCTGGCAATGGAGCACTGATGATAGGTGTCTGTAATTCTTCTTTCATGCTTCTCTCCCTCTTACAGCGTTGAACTCAAGCTCCCTGTAGCATACGACGACGCTTGCCTTCGCGACGATAAGTAAAAATCTTCGCGACACGATCGCGGAGCTCATCCGGCAAGAGGATATCCAGTGCATCATCAAAGGTGATAATACCAACCAGCGTGCCATCCTCTTCAACAACGGGAAGGGCACGAAGACCATATTCAGTCAGGAGAGCGGCTGCATCACGCTCTGGCGTGGTTGGATGCACACTCACAATATCGGACTCCATCAACATTCCAATGGGAGTTGAGCGATCAGGGCAGAAGACCAGTTCGCGTAGTGAGACGATTCCAAGTAAGCGTTCGCTACCAGGTTCATGAAGATAGATGTAATCGGCAAACTCTGGCTGCTCCTCCTGTTCACGAATCTGCTGCAACGCTGCGGAGACTGTCAGATTCGCAGAAAGGAACAGAAACTCATTTGTCATTAAGCCGCCAGCTGTATTTCTTTGATATGCCAGGAGCTCACGAAGCTCATCAGAATCTTCGCTTTCCATCAGACTGAGCAGGGCCTCAGCTTTCTCATCCTCCATGTCACTGACCACATCAGCCGCTACATCTGGACGCATCTCCTCCAGAATATCTGAAGCTCGCTCCTCGGCAATCTCTTCGAGGATCGAGGCAGCCTCATCCGAGGTCATGGATTCCAGGGCATCCGCCACAGCCTCGTTCGAAAGAGACTGCATAATCTCATCGCGCTGCTGATAAGAAAGGTCGTCTAACAGGCGAGCCAGATCAGCCGGGTGCAGTTTTTCAAGCCTATCATGCGAGACATGAAGCTGTACGGCTGGTGCATTGGAGGCAAAGTATTGCACATCAGCCCAGTCGAGCAATTTTTCGTTTCGCTGTGGAGCCGCGCCATTCCATAAAAAACCAAATGGGAGAATGCGACGCGAGAGGGCACGAAAGGAGACATCTACCGCTAGCAGGCGTACGAGCTTCTCGCCCGGCACCACACCCAGGGCCAGATCGTTTACGCGTACGACCCGACGCCCTTCAATATCCACCAGTTGTTTATCCAATACATCTTTACCAAGCAGAATCTCATCCACACGACGAGCAAAATGCTCAAGATTCAGGCTTAAAGAGGATAAACGCAAGTGACGTTCTGTAAACTCAGCAATCTGTTGAGCAGGGATGTAAAAATCACGATGAGCAGCATGGGCAATCAGTCCTGCCAGAGCAGGATAGGTCTCTTCACTCTTGCCCACAGTTGGATTGATTGACACAATAACATCTTTTAGGGTGGCCACTTTCTCGTGGCGTGCGTCCAGCAGGGGGATTCCTACCAGCTGGCTAAACATAAGCAGCGTCATGGTATTCTCCTATGTCTTGTCTGTCATCCAGGAGCATGAAGGCTCTCAGAACATCATTTTGTGCACAATAATAGACAGAACTGAGCAAAAGCAGCGGGGAGGCGGTGAAGAGTATTCTTGTTAGTACACAGCTAGCAGGCCATACCAATCCTCACTTCATAACATAGGGAGATGCAACTCATTTTTTGCATAACCTATCACAGCCCATGGTAAGAAGAGAGAGGAAAGAGGCCAGTGGTCACTAACAAAGCACACTAGACGATGTTCCTCGCGCAGTTGCTAGATTGTAGGAAGAGCTCCACAGCAAGCACCTGACGCGAGACGAGGAAGATGAGAGGTGAGGAAAGAGGAAGATTACGATCACCAGTCAGCCATCAACTCACGCAAGCGACGCTGTGAAAAAGGTGTAGAGCCTCACACGCATGGGGAGGGCGACTACTACCAGCGTCCATTCGGTTCCTCCTTTAGGAATGTAAATGGTATTTTTGAATACGGCCTTCGCATCTCCATATGCTACCTGGAAAGCGAGCAGAAGGCCTACTGAACCTAATCAGTACACGTTATAAAATCAATAAACGATCCAGTGTCCCCCGATGGGGGATAGAGTTCACTCGTACTATAGCCAACATTATGGCAAATGTCAAGATGAATACAATAAAGTCAGTGCATTTTCAAATGAACTGATGAGAACCGGCGTCCAAAAGGACGTTGTGCACACACTGGCTCTCCATTCATCCTCTTACAGGCTTGAAGCTATGCCACTCTCTACTTTGACACTACGAGCAAATGGCCGATAGCCCGCAGCAGCAGCAAGCCGCAATGAGGGTTCATTCTCGCTCAATGCGCTATATATTGGTATGAGCCCCTCGCTTGCTACGATCTGAGCCCAGACTAATGTCGCGGCGAGAGCATAGCCCTTACGGCGCGCCTCTGGTAGGGTATCAATGCCTAACTCACAGACCTCTGTAGTCCGACGCGAACTATGTGCCAGGCTCAGCAGACGCCCATCCACAATGGTGCCTATAAGGGGTCTACGCTGAAGATGCAAATAATAGTCCAGTCCTCCTGGCTGAAAAGCCTCTAAGAGATTCTGATCCTGCTCTGTCAATAGACGAGCATGCTGATGTGCGGTCGAGAGGTCCATAGTAGGAGATGCAGTCTGGATCAGGGCTACCTCTCGACTAATCCCTGGAGGTGCCTTCTTTGCCTCTGGAAGTGCCAGCGCTTTCTGCGCCTGCTGAAGCATTCTTTTTCGATTCAAGGCGGACGTCTTCGATCGCCAGATCGCCACTTGCCAGCCGCTCGTGAGTTCTGCAAGGCAGAGTTGCCAGGGTGGTAACAATGTGGTGGGCAACAGTTCTACTTCTGTCTGTACCAATGGAGGTAAACGAATATCCCAAACAGCCTCCAGATGGAGGCGTAGAAGATCTATTTCACTCTTCATAACCTGACCTAACTATGAATCTCTTCTGTAGATCTCAATCTACAAAATGACTATTTCTCTATCATCAGTAAAATTAGCAACGAGAAAAAACCTCACACGATTATACCATATTTTTTATTCATACGAATCAAGCAAACATAATTTCTGATAAATTCATCAAAAAATGGGAGGGCAGCTAACAGGTTGTTGTACACGCAGGCTCTCCGCTATTGGCGATGAAGCGCCAGATAATGGAGAGCCCACGTGTACAACAATCTGTAGAAATGATAGAGGGGAGATGCTCTTTCCTTCTCATCCGACAAGAGAAAGGCAAAAGCAAATCGCGATCTAGCCCTGTTGCACGGCCTCTGGCTCTCCCAGACGGAAGATTCCACGATCCTCTATATAGGTAAAGAGCTCTGCATAACGGCCCCAATCTACCAGACGTTCTAATTGTTCAATCGCTTGCTCTTCATTGAGATGGTTCTCAAGTAGACTCAGGACATATTCTTCAGGCATCGAATGGCCAGGAGTTGTCTCCAAGACCTGGAGAATCTGCCTTAAGAAGGGAACACGCTCAAGCACCTGCTGTCGAAAAATCTGTTTCTCTTCCAGCACATTTGCTTCAGCAAAACGGCGACCAACCTGTGTTAAGACGAGGTCACCCTCCTGGGCTTCGGCCAGACCCAAAAGATCGACGGCCTCCAGCAATGGCTGCAATTCATCAAATTCAAGCTGTAGCTCACGACCAATCTGATAGAGATCCACCTTATCGCCTCGTGCATGCACAAGTTCAATCAGACCTGTCACATCACCAATGGCGGCATGAGGGAGCTGCCGGGGTTCAGGGACTGTCGTAGATTCATTGCGCTGCACTCCGTCAAGTATCAGGGTTGGAGAATATTTGGAGAGCAGTGAGCCAACATCTGTCTTAGGGCTGGTCATGATACGATAAATTAAATCAACCATCCCTGTATGAGCCTCGCTTGCCATACTACGCATACCTCGTGGCAGGCCTGGCAGTTCGATACGAATATGACCAGGATTGGCCCCTAGAACGATAATACGATCGGCCATACTGACGGCATCATCGATATTATGGGTCACCATCACAATTGCGCGGGTAGGAATACTCCGCGATTCCCACAGGCTAATGAGCTCTTTCCGCAGATTCGCAGCGGTCAACACGTCTAACGCACTAAAGGGCTCATCCATAAAGAGGAGTTCTGGTTCAACCACTAAAGCTCGAGCAAAACCTACACGCTGGCGCATACCACCTGAAAGCTCCTTTGGATAGGCATCCTCAAACCCATCCAGACCGATGGTATCAATGGCCGCCAGAGCTCGCTTCAAACGCTGGGTATGCGTCAGATCTTGCGCCTCCAGACCCAATTCGACATTCTGTAGCACAGTCAACCAGGGAAAAAGGGCAAAGGACTGAAAAACAATTGCCAGATGAGGGTTTGTTCCATACTGAGGCTCGCCCTTAAAGAGCACCTGTCCCTCCGTTGGATGAATTAAACCTGCCAATGCACGCAATAGGGTTGATTTGCCTGATCCTGAGGGGCCAAGAAGTGCGACAAACTCCCCCGAGCGAATCTGAAGATCGATCGAATCCAATACAAGTTTGGGCTTTCCCGAACGCGATCCTTTGCCCTCTGCCCCAAAGGACTTGCTCACACCTTTTGCCTCCAACAAGACCTCGCCGTCATGCTGATCGCTTCCTTTATGCGTATTCTGCTGATTGAAAACTGTCATTGCGTTTCCTCTCTTCCTTTATTAGCACGAGCTCTCAAGCAAGCGTATAACGGCGTTCGGCCAGGGCATACAGGCGCTTCCACAAGAGACGATTAATTAACACGACCACTGCTGCCATCATCAAGGTGCCAGCTAATAATAATGGGAAATTGGCATCGGCTGCCGACTGAGCGATAGAAGCCCCTAGCCCCAGGGTCGTAAGCGTCTTCTGATTATATTGCACATATTCAGAGACGATGCTGGCATTCCAGGCTCCTCCGCTGGCTGTTAATAACCCTGTAATCAAGTAAGGGAATATTGCAGGCAGGAACAGCGTCCGCCAGCGCCTCCAGGAGAGGACATGATAGATGGTGGTGGCTTCGCGTAGATCGCTAGGAATCGCCATTGCTCCTGCAATCACATTAAAGAGAATGTACCACTGCGTTCCCAGTAACATTAAAATGATCGCTGCCCAGGAGAGCCCTCCCGGCAGACCAACGAACAGTAAAAGAATAACCGGGAATAAAGCTGTCGCAGGAATCGATGCAATCACCTGGACCACTGGCTGTAAACGACGCGACCAGCGTGGCGAAAGTCCAATCGCCACTCCGACGGGCACGGTCCAGGCTACCCCAATCAGAAGCGCAATGATGGTCCTTACCCAGGTAGCCCCTGCTGCAATCACTAATAATAACCACATAGACCATGAAACATGGAGCAATAGCTGACCCATCCTCCAGATACCAAAAAGCACAATAACCGAGAGGGCCAGGAGCATTATGCTATTAAAAATACGTCTGGCCGATAACTTACGATTCGTTTTCTCCTCCACACGTACCACACTATTATCTGGAAGAGGCTGCATGCGATTTAAGAAGGAGGCCAGCAGGTTGCCTATTGGACGAAACAGACGCCGATTCATATTGGCAATCAGCGCGGAGCGCTGCAACAGATTTAAGACAGGTGAATAGGGTACATCAGCGCTTCCACTCATCTCTACTTTAAATTTATCTGCCCAGGCCACCAGAGGCCGCCAGAATAATATATCGAGGAGCACAATCATCGCGATTAAGACCACAAAGCCCATGATTAAAGCTGGAATATTCCCTGCCAGCGTGGCTGCTTGCAGATAAGAACCAATCCCTGGCAACTGGAAGGAGCGATCTCCTAAAGTAAACTGTTCTGATGCTGTGAGAAAAAACCAGCCCCCGGCCCAGCTCATCATGCTATTCCAGATGAGTCCAATCATTGAGGCTGGCACAGCTAGCTTGAGAAATTTCTGCCACGGTCGCAAGCGTGCAATTGCAGAGAACTCTAATAGTTCTGCGGGAAGTGTACGCACCGAATGATAAAAACTAAAGGTCATATTCCATGCCTGGCTGGTAAAGATTAATAGCACACTCGCTAACTCCAGGCCAATATTTGAATGGGGAAAGATGGCCACAAGAGCGAGAAGTACTGCTGGCAAGAATGAAAGAATAGGGATGCTTTGTAAAATATCTAACAAAGGCACCATCACAATACTTGCTCGCTTATTAGTAGCGGCGATATGTCCGTAAGTGAGCGTAAAGATGAGTGCGATGAGATACCCCAACATCATCCGCAACAGCGAGTAGCCAGCATAAACCGGCAGGGCCAATGGTGAGAGATCAAGATGTAAGGCTGGAGTCATTGGAGCGGTCCAATGAGAGGCCGCAACGACCAGAAGGCTAATACTGGCAATAATAACGACCGCTATCAGCAGGTCGATGCTGCCAAAACGCCGGGGTTCATGGGTTTCACGGCGCGAGAGAACTGTTGATGCAGCAGGTGTAGAACCCTGTTGCAATTGTTCTCGCTCACGTGGATTTTCTGGGATAAATACTTGAGCCATAAGCTTACCTCCATACTTCCTAGCACGCACAGGAGGCACAGAGTGTTGCCAGTTAGCTCCTCTACAGCAGCCATGTTCGCTGCTGCATACGAGCAGAAGCACACTGATAGACTCTCTGCACAATCTGGACATTCATAACAGGTCTGTAACAACAATGTTGACTCTGGTCAGGTTCAGGATCGGCGTCCACGCCTTATCACCTCCAATTCCTCAAATTCAAGCGAGCAGGCAGAATTAACTACCAAAAAGAGCCGGCTCATCGCAAAAATCATGCGCAGGGGTAAGCAGCAGAAGCAAAAAGTGAGCATCGTGCGCACAAAAGAAAGGGTAATGAAAGAGTCAGGCTCTTCCAATCACATGCTGCTTAAATAATGTATTGTTATATGAGAGGAAGCAGAGAGGGTGAGGAGATAGCAAAGAGGACAGGAGGCCCGGGCCAGGCAGGCTATCAGATCAGATCAACACTGTTTCCATCTAAGAAGGTTGGCTATTTGCAGGACTCATAGTACTCCTTCGCTAAGGGACAATGCGCAAAAACAGGTTTTAAATGAAGCGACCCAATGCATCCTTTAGATCACGAGTGGCCTCTTCGGGATGACCGGCTTCGACTGCCCGTGTGACCGCCTGATCTATATGAAGTTCCAGGATCGCACGCCCAATCTGATCCAGGGCCGAGCGGACTGCTGCAATCTGAGTCAACATATCATCAGCCGGACGATCCTCTTCCCACATACGCTTGAGGCTGGCGGCATGGCCTGCCACGCGCGCCAGGCGCTTTGTCACATCATCACGTGCTGAATCATACTGTTGCGTCATTCTTCTCCCGCTTTCTTGCCTACAATCCACTAACCCCCCTTGGGGGATGAATTGTATCCATTGGGGATTATATACACGCACTTGCAAGAAAGTCAAGTGCGTGTATATAGACACAGCTTCAGATCCGGCCAGTTTCGCGCCCTACTCAGCGTTGGAAAGGGTGCCCTTCTGGGCTGGCTGTACGGTAATTAAAGGCGCATTCGCACTATCACCATACAGATGACAATGGGTCCAGTGACCACCCCCCAGTTCGGTACGCTGAGGGAAACGCTCTTTACAGACAGGCATGGCGGATGGGCAACGCGGATGGAAGCGACACCCGGTTGGTGGATTAATCAGGCTCGGGATCTCTCCTCGGGCCGTCAACTGGCTTCCGGCCTTCTCTTTGATACGATCTGGATCGGGGGCTGCCGATAATAACAATCTGGTATAAGGATGTTTAGGCTCTTGAATCACTTCTTCGCTTGGACCACCTTCTACCATCTGACCAGCGTACATTACGAGCGTCTCATCAGCAAAGTATCGCGCACTGGCAATATCATGCGTGATAAAAAGAATAGCTAGCTGCTCTTCTTCTTTCAGCCGAGCCAATAAATTCAGAATATCCAGACGGATCGAGACATCCAACATCGAGACAGGTTCGTCTGCTAATAAGACTTCGGGCCGCACCGCCAGGGCGCGAGCTATAGCCACGCGCTGACGCTGACCCCCACTAAGCTGGTGAGGATATTTCTGAATAAACTGTTCCGCCGGACTTAAACTTACACGATTCAGAAGGGCAAGCACTTGCTCGGTAATCTCTTTCTCGCTCTTCGCATGCCCAAACACCTTTAATGGTCGGCTAAGGTGATAACGCACATCATGAACGGGATTCAGCGAAGAAAATGGATCTTGAAAGACCAGTTGTACATGATGGCGGTACTCACGCAGGTGTGAAGAAGATTTCGAGAGCTTGATTGGCTCTCCACGATACCGCAACGTGCCTGAGGTTGGCTCATAGACGCGAGCCAGCATACGGGCAATCGTGGTCTTGCCGCTGCCACTCTCTCCGACGACCGCCGTGACTTTGCCCGGATAGAGCGCTAAGGAAGCATCTTCAACAGCATGAACCCCTTTCGACCTGGCAAACGGGTTGACCTGATGAAGAGGAAAAACTTTGCGTATATGCTCCGCCTCTAATACAGGAAGCGAGCTATTCTCCTTCTCAATACTCATCGCTCTTATCTTCTTTCCGCTAAGGTTTCGTAACTGGCCGTCAAATCCTGGGCTGTCGGAGGCTCCGCACGATAGTGTGGATCATAGAGATGGCAGGCAGCCAACTGGCCTGGTGCCGAGGCCGAAGCTGGACGTAAGGTGGGACGGATGGTTTTACACGCACTAAATGCCATCGGGCAACGCTGTTGGAAAGGGCAGCCTGGCGGCACCTGACGGAGATCAGGAGGTGAACCTGGAATCCCCACCATTTTGCGGCGAGGTCCACGCAAGGTCGGGAATGAATTGAGCAGACCATGGCTATATGGATGACGCGGATGGTGATAGATATCTAAAGCGGCGGCTGTCTCGACTAAACGGCCAGCATACATAATGGCGATATTATCGGTCAATTCCAATAATAAGGAGAGATCATGGGTGATAAAGATCATAGCCATACCCAGCTCGCGACAGAGGGACTTGACCAGATCCAGAATCTCACGCTGCACGACCACATCAAGCGCTGTAGTTGGCTCGTCCATAATAATCAGCTCCGGGTTAAGCGCCAGCGCAATCGCAATCACTGCACGCTGGCGCATACCGCCGCTCAGTTCATGTGGATAACTGTTTAAGCGATCAGGGGCAATGCCAACCAATTTTAAGAGCTCTGCTGCATGTTCCTTACGTGCATGCTTAGTGAGATCTGGGCGATGCGTCTTGAGAACGTCCAGAATCTGATCGCCAACCTTCATGACAGGATTAAGCGCATTCATTGCACTCTGGAAGACAATTGCCAGCTCATTCCAGCGAAAGGCACGCAGTTGCTCATTAGTAAGATCGAGGATATCCACTGCATCGAGAGCCGCCCCTGCCGCTTCTTCTGCTCGCTGCTTCCTTGATAGAAAGCCACGACTACGATGATCGCGTGCATGAGGATAATAGAAGATCTCGCCGTCTGTAACCACAGCAGGAGGACGCGTTAAACGCGCAATAGCATAGGCAACCGTGGATTTACCGCTCCCACTTTCTCCTGCCAGTCCCATAATCTCACCACGGCGCAACGTAAAGCTCACATGATCGACGGCATGTACAGCACCGCTCGCCGCCTGATAGTCGACACACACATCTTTTACTTCAAGGAGAAGATCATTTTTTGTTTCCATTATGCTGCCACCGCCTTTTTCTCTTTCGCCACCTTGACCTTTGGCTCTTTCCGTAAGCGAGGATTAGCCACTTCATCCATACCAAAGTTAATCAACGATAACGCTGCACTCAGGAAGGCAATACATAATCCTGGTGGGAGGAACCACCACCATGCCCCCAGTAGAATCGCGTCGTTATTCTGTGCCCAGAAGAGCATAACGCCCCAGCTTACATTATTGGGATCACCCAGGCCCAGAAACTCCAGACCAGCAGCGGCAAGAAGGGCATAGACAATGGCACCAATGAGGTTGCCTGCCACAATCGAGATCTGATTGGGAAGAATCTCAAAAAAGATGATGCGCCATGTATGCTCTCCACTGGAGCGTGCGGCCTCCACAAAATCACGATTACGAAGCGACATTGTCTGGGCACGCAATACACGAGCACCGTATGCCCACCCTGTAATCACAAGCACCATTGTTACGGTAACCGATCCTTTCCAGGGAAAGAAGGCTGCCAGCACAATTGCCAGAGGAAAACCAGGTAACAGCAAGAAGACGTTAATGATAACCGAAATGATATCATCAATGACGCCACCAAAGTATCCTGCCGTTAAACCTAAGACAATCGAGATCAGCGTGACCAGAACGCCTGTTACCAGCCCCCACGTTACACTAGAACGCGCCCCAATTATAACTTGAGTGAACACGTCCTGGCCCGTCTGGGTAGTCCCCAACCAGTGGTCTGCAGAGGGAGGAGCCAGAGAATCAATCCCGAAGGCATTGGGATCTGCATGAAGAAACACAGGTCCAAGCAAAGCAATCAAGACAAACACAAGCGCGACAAACGTCCCCAGAGTCACTTTGCCATTGCGCGTCACCAGACGCCAGACATCGCTCAGACGGCCCGTTACCACACCAGGACTGCTCACTCCAGCGATGCCAGCCGCCCCCACGCTTGCCGCTGGTACCTGCTGATCGTCCAGCTGCACTGTACTACTCCGGTCTGCGGAATTCTCAATCTCCATTACGACGTCGGGCTGCTGCTCTGGAGAGGAGGAAGTATTCGTCATTGGTTAACTCCTTCCTTGACGTACACGAGGGTCAAGCATAGCATACACCAGATCCACTAAGAAGTTTGCCCCTAATACCGCCAGCGTAATCAATAAGAAAATACCTTGCATCAGCGGATAATCTGAGTTCTGTACAGCCTGCAACAGTGAAAAACCGATGCCTGGATAGGAGAAAACAATCTCAATCAGTAATTGTCCGGCCACGACCGTACCCAACTGCATCGCCAGACCTGTCACACTGGGCAGGACTGCATTACGAGCAGCATAGGCAAACATCACTCGTCCGTTTGAAAGCCCTTTGGCCTGAGCCATCAAAACATAATCCTCTGACAGGGTCGTCACCATTGAATTACGCATGGTCATAACCCAGCCCGCTATATTTGCAAGCACAAATGAGATAGCTGGCAAGAGCGCATGTTGAATCGCACTCCCAATAAACTCAGGCGACCAGTCTGGAACCAGCGACGTATCATAGCCGCCTTTAATGGGAAAGAGGTCCAGCGTATAGGCAAAGATATAGAGCATAATCAATGCCAGGTAGAAGTATGGCACAGCTGAAAAAAAGGAGAGAACAGGCACCAGATTCTCTAGAAATGAGCCACGTCTCCAGGCAATGACCGTTCCCAGAAATGAGCCCAGCGTGAAACTGATCAGAAGCGAGAGCGTAACCAGAACCAGGGTCCATGGTAACTCTTGCCTGATCATATCGATCACAGGGGTAGGGAAATAGGTAATAGAGATACCTAAATTTCCATGCAGAATATTGCCAAGATACTGAAAGTATTGCAGCCAGAGTGGATCATTGGATACACCAAATTGAAGCTCAAGCGCATGAAGCGCCTCAGGCTGAATGCGACCTTGCATTCGACCAATCAGAATCAGTGCCGGGTTACCTGGCGCCAATCGAGGGATCAGAAAGTTCAGCGAGACCGATGCCCACAAGGCAACCAGGTAAAAGCCAATGCGACGAAGCAAATGGCGCATCAGATGCCTCCTTTAGGATGATGCATACACTACAATACCAGAACAAATACATCGTACAAAATGCACTCATTGATCATGACTGTCTGTGCACAATACAGGTAAAAATACGTTCCATTCTGTTGTTTCAGTATGGTGTTTCAGTACAGTGTTTCAGTATGGTGTTTAAGGTATGAAATTTAAGGGAATGAATCTTTCATATGGTGATGAAGAGGTTTCGCACCACATGATGAGCGCACAACCAGTCTGGTTGAGAGTACAATCTGCACAGAATGAGCTTCAACCTGCTGTAATGGCTGGCGGGATGTTTCTGCTGAAGGAAAGATAAAGGATGGCTGGGCTGAATCGTCAAGCAAAGAAAGCAGCAGCTCAACGCCATGCTTTCCAATCTCGGCAAAAGGTTGTTTGACCGTGGTTAATGCTGGACGAACCAGCAAAGAAGAGGCAATATCGTCAAAACCTACGAGAGCGATATCTTCCGGTACACGCAGACCAAATGAGTTTGCAACATCGATTACCGCGTAAGCGGTCAGGTCGTTTGCGGCAAAAATTGCTGTTGGTCGCTGTTCAACGGGCAAAGAGAGGAGCTGCCTGGCGGGCTCAACTCCCCCCAGGTATTCAAAATCGCCCTGGCTCACCAGCGTCTGGTCAACCGCGATTCCTGACGCCTCCAGTTCCTGACAATAGCCCTGATAACGCTCAAGTGTACAGAGATAGTCTTTTTTCCCGAGGATATGTCCAATGCGCCGATGACCAAGTGCGATCAGATGCTTGACCGCCTGGCGAGCCCCCTGGACATTGTCCACATTAATCCATGGCATAGCAGTATGATGAGCAGCATCATCAATCATGACCACAGGGAAACCATGAATATGCAAGCGTTCAACATATTGAGCGGAACGTCCGGGGAGGATAGCAAGCAGACCAGCAGGAAGTTTTGTGGAAAAAATATGGTCGAGGATATCTCCCTTATCATTATCACGTGCCATATCATTAATGCTATAGACTAATAATTCATACGGTGTATGACCAATAGTCTCGGAGACTCCACGCATGATATCTGCCACATAAAACCAGTTAAAGGAGGGAATAAGCACACCGAGGAGGCGATTCCGCCCACCTGCCAGACCAGAAGCGGTAATGCTAGGGACAAAACCTACTTCCTGCATGATCTGAAGAATACGTGCGCGCGTGGCAGGATCTACATCTGGCTTGTTGTTAAGCACCCGCGAAACGGTTGCCTTCGATACTCCCGCCAGTTTCGCAATATCGCCAATCGTATGCTTCCTTGCCATAAGCACAAACCCCTTTGCAACAGCAACTCTGCTATCTTATACTATGCCTGAATGACATCTCTTTCAGCACACAAACATGGAAAAAATGAAAGACAGAACATTGTCTCTTCATTGCATACTTTTCCTGATACCGATACCGTAACCGGTTTCGGTATCGGTTACGAGAAAGTATACCCACTATTGTTGAATTTGTCAATGGATTTTAAGGCAATTACAAAGCGGGGGTGCATGTATTACAAAATGGCTGCGCTATCAAACGGACCTGAGAACGACTCAACCAACCATTGCATTTTCAGCGATACATTCAAAAACCACCTCTCCAATTGAGTCATGGAGAGGCGAGTAATTGCTTTTTTATCCGTTCTGTTCAATCGAGAGATAAGCATTAGAGAACCTTTGAAGGAATAATCTCATCGACACTTTGCTGTTGGCGCTGTGCACCACAGGAGGCCCTCACTACTAACGTTGTTTGCAAGGAGATATGAGGAGGGCGCACCATTCCTTCAGATGGAGTGAGAACAGGTAATGATAAAGCAAGCAGGCTACTATCGGCACGCTGGACTGGTGTATTTAATAGAGCGAGTAAGAGCTCTACTCCGCATTTCCCAATCTCCGCAAATGGTTGCCTGACCGTGGTAAGTGCTGGACGAATTCGAGCAGACGACTCAATATCATCAAAGCCAACAACTGCTAGATCGCCTGGAACACGCAGACCATAGCTATCAGCGACGTCAATGACAGCATAAGCCGTAAGATCGGTGGAGGCAAAGAGCGCGGTTGGTCGAACCTCTGCCGGGAGAGAGAGGAGTTGATGGGCTGCATCTAACGCGCCATGATACTCAAAATTCCCCTGAGCGACTAACAGTGGATCGAGGGCGATACCTGCTTCCTCTAACGCCTGGCAGTATCCCTGGTAGCGCTCGTGAGCACAGATAAAGTTTTGCGGACCATAAATATGGGCAATCCTTCGATGACCAAGCTCAATCAGATGCTTAACCGCTAAATAAGAACCATGCACACTGTCCACATTGACCCAGGGCATATTCGGATGGTGCGCTGTATCATCTACCATCACCACTGGAAATCCATGCGTGTGAAGACGCTCAACATAAGGAGCCGAATGCCCTGGTAAGATCGCAAGAAGACCGGCAGGCAACTTTGTAGACAGAATATGATCGAGAATATCACCCTTATCATTATCACGTGCCATATCATTAATACTATAGACCAGGAGCTCATAGGGGGTATGGCCAATCATTTCGGAGACGCCACGCATAATCTCACCCACAAAAGACCAGGAGAACGAAGGAATCAGCACTCCAACCAGGCGATTTCTCCCACCTGCCAGACCAGAGGCCGTAATACTGGGAACAAAACTGACCTCTTGCATAATTTGATGAATCCGCGCACGAGTCGAGGGATCAACGTCTGGCTTGTTGTTCAATACACGCGAGACGGTGGCCTTTGAAACACCTGCTAGTTGTGCAATATCATCAATGGTATATTTCCTTGCCATAAGGCCCAACCCCTTTTTCACAACACGAATAGTACACGATGTATCAGCAGAATATTCACTAGAAAGACATACGATGAAGAGAAAAGACTTTTCCTCTTCGTAGAGGCTATCAAAAATGCTAAAAACGATACCAGGGACAATTACGAACAATTGTACCAGTACCCTGGATATCTGTCAAGAATATTGGCTCATTCGGCATTTCCTAGAAAAAAGCTCCGAAAGAGCTCCTTCGCGCCAGTGCGAAGGAACTCTTTCATTTGCTTCAATGGCTACAAAGCTTTTTCCTTATTTGGCAGGCTGAAGGTTAAGGACTACCTGTTCAGCATCGGGATAGGTATAAGGAGAGGCTACAGAATACTGATGGTCTTTGTCAGGCCAATTGACAAAATTGGTGGTATTGTACTCATACCAGCTCACCCCATAGACCAATGGCACTGTAGGAACCTGTTCCACCATTACCTTCTCAAGACCTTGAACCGCTTTCAACTGTGCATCTTTGTCAGTTGTAGAAACATACTGGTTCAGCAGATCATCTGTGGTCTTGTCCATCCAACGAGCATAGTTCGTTGAGGCCTTCTGTCCAATGGGCGCTGAGCCTGCGCTATTTAAGAAACCATTGTACATAAAGTATGGTGAAGGACCACCAGCAGGAGAGTTGATAGATGCATCGTAATCACCCATCTGTAATGCGTTGGTGTACGCCGCATACGAGAGCGGGTTGACGGTGACATCCATTCCGATGGCTTTCAGATTCTGAGAGGCAATCTGACAGATGGTAACCCAGTCGGTCCAACCAGTTACCACGTTCAACTTGAAGGAGAGTCTATTGCCATCTTTATCAGCATAGATACCATCGCTACCTTTTTTGTACCCTGCATCTTCCAGAAGCTTGGTAGCAGCGTTTGTATCCAGCTTAAAGCTCGCATCTTTGTACTCTGGGGCCAGATAGCTATTAAAGTTGGGGACAATGACTCCCGTAGGATGAGCAACTGGTTCGTAACCACTCTCGGCAACATGATACATCTGATCTCGATCCAGTGCCGTACTGATGGCCTTACGGACTGCGATGTTGTTGAATGGAGCCTTGGCATTATTCAATACAATCATCACTAATCCACCAGGCGCGAACCAATACTTATGATGGGTAGGATCTGGTTTGACAAAGGTCTTGTCGATCTGTGGTGTAAAGAGTCCAGTCCAGTCCAGGTTCCCTTTGTTCAGATCCAACTCAACTGAGGTATTGGAGTTGTAAGCTGGATAACGCAGCTCCTTCACCGCAGGTTTTGTACCCCAGAAGCTCGTGTTCTGCTCCATCGTATACAACTGTGGCGTGAATGACTTTAATTTGAAGGGGCCTGTTCCAACTGGATCAGGATTGGGATACTTCGAGATATCTCCCACACTCGACCAGATATGTTTCGGCAGAATCCAGGTGTTTCCACCAGCATACCAGAGAATTGGGGAATACGGCTGCTTCAAAGTAATCGTTACCGTATGATCGTCTGTTGCAGTCACATCCTGGAAGTAGTTCCATAATGCATTACCATCAGCCGCTGGATACTGTTTCAATAGATTGAAGGTGAATGCTACGTCTTCAGCGGTAAATGGCTGTCCATCGGACCACTGGACATTCGAACGTGTGGTGAACGTAAGTGTTTTCGCATCACTGGAGAGATTGTAGCTGGATGCAAGCCAGGGTTTTACGTCTCCATTGAGCTGGTTAATGTAGAGCAATGTCTCATAAATCAGACCCGAGGTACCCGGATCTCCACCAACGGCTGCGTAAGGATTGAAGACACGCGTGAAATCACCATTTGGACCGGTCTGAATTGTCAAATAATCATGCTTAGCAGCTGAGGTCTTTGTGCTATTCGCACCACCACAGGCTGTGAGAAGCAGACCAAAGACAACGAGCAACGAACAAAGCATAAAGCCGGTTTTTGCTTTCGTTCCTGAAAAAAAAGAGGTATTGGACACGCTAGGCCTCCTACATAGGGGATAATGAATCTAACGTTGATTCGAAGTGTCAATTACCATACAAAAAAACATACTTTAGTCAGTTGGCGACAATGTTGCAAGTTCGTATCCTCCATCCATCAGGGCAAAGACAGAAAAAATTGAGGAAACAAATGTAAGAAGAAGTGCTGTTCGCAGGTGGAGAATGCTCGCGTAAAGGCGGTTCTTACCATGTGCCAGGGAATGCATGTACACATGAAAAAGCCTTACTCCTGGTCTGATATTCCGCATCTCGGAGCAGATATATCCACTTACCAGTCGTAAGAACTCAGGTATCTTCTGCTTCCTTGCGTTCATGCTAAACTCCTTTACAACAGCAACATTGCTATCAAACTCTGTTTGAACTACAATTGTTCAAAATCCGTGTGACAAAATGGGAACCCGTTAAATCTTGCCTATTTTGCCTCGGTACCGTTCCCGTTACCGATTTCGGTATCGGTTACGGAGAAAGTATACCCAGTATTCCTGGGTTTGTCAATGAAATTGCGGAGCAATTTCAGGAAAAATGCGACAGCGGCCTTTATCTATTTGTGAGGGTATCGGCAGTTGACAAAAAGAGCAAATCATGCTATACTTTACTTGGTATCACTACAGGAGGTATCAGCAGTTGAAAGCGCAAAGCTTGTCATTCCCCATTCGGTTGCCCGAAGCCATACAGGCTGAGGCGTTGCGTTTGCTTGATGCTTCCCATGGTGCAATCAATGCCATTGTATGCGAGTTGTGGCCTCAACTTGATCTGTTTGCAGCTGATCGGCGAGGACCCGCCTGGAAGCAGGTCGAGAAACATCTTATTACTCGTAATGGGCATGGCAGCCGCCAACAACGCAATGAATGGGAGAGCGCTGGCAGAATTCTCCGGGCCCAGGCCACTCGCAAGCAGATCTTTGAAACGGTGGTGCCTCTGCTCACCGATGCCTTGATCCGTCCCGCTGATGAGAAACGGCCTGCTCGCAAAGACCACCGCGCCATCAGTGATCAGGTTCGTGCTTTACGCACCCAACTCCGTGACGAGGGTGAGGATGTTGATGCCTTTATGGCGATGACCAATGTTTTGGAGCAGGCGTGCAACGTCTTTTTGCGAACCGGCACGTTCCCCCAAACCTATTCAGAGCTTCAACCCGTTCCCGTTCACTCCGCCGGACAGATCACCTTTGCGGGTGATGATGGTATGCTCAAAGGGCAAACGTATCGTGCCCGCATCGAACACCGTCTCTTTTGCGATCTTGCCAGCCATGAAGAGCGCACGAACGCGAGCCTGTGGCTACGCTTGAAAGCTCCCGATGAGCAGCACAAGTGGGCGTGGGGAGCATGGAGCGTCGAGATCCCCTTGCCAGAGGTGGTCTGCGGGTATCTCGATCAAGGAGCTACGACACAGGCACCGACCTTGCGCGAGGTGCGAGGCGATGACGGGCAACGTCTGGTCGTGCTCGATCTGATCCTCGAAGTTCCCGCAAAATACGTCTCCGATCTGGTACAGGAAAAACGAATTCTAGGTTTTGATTGGGGGGTGCGCTCGCTCATCACCGTCTCCATCCTCGAAAAGCCTGATGTCGATGGCGAGCCTCCCAGGCAGATGAGCCGTCCTGTGTTTCTTGATACTGGAGCCCTCGATGGCAAACAGGCGAGACTGCGCCGGGAAATCGATAGGCTCAAATCCTGTAAACAACGCTACGATACACTCATTGAACAGGCTCAGCAGGCGTCTAAGAAGCAGCGCATACCACTCCCCCCACACTTTGCAGAGTGGCAAACACGTACAGAGGGATACGAGAAGCGCATTGGGCAGTGTTGGGACATGTATGCCCGTCGGAACCAGGAAGTGGCCCACCTGGCGGCAAATCTGCTGATCCTGCTGGCGCTCCTCTTTGATTGCCGCATTATCTGTGGCGAGAACCTGACCACCCTCAAAACGATTGGACGGGGCAGAGGCGTGCGTGGGCGATTCCGCAACTGGCGGAACAACACGACGGTGCGGGGAGAATTGTGGCGCGTACTGAAATACAAGTGCTACCTTGCTGGGATACGGACGCGCACGGTGGAACCTCGCGGCACAACGCACACGTGCCCACGGTGTCACGAGCCCGCTCGAACGTTTGCCTCGCCAGCGTCAGCAGATCGGCGCAAGGCCATCGACTGGGGAGCGTGGCTGTGCTGTGAAAACCCGGCATGTGGCTGGAACGGGGCACGCGACTATGCAGCGAGCCTCAACATTGCCGCATTAGGCATCGCTTTTCTTCGGACCTATTGCGAAACCGGAACCTATCGAGGGTTTCGCATGACCTCTCAGGAGGTTAAGCCTTGCTCATACATTGGGCAAGGTGCGACACAACTGTTGCTGTCGCAGGGTTTCACCACCCGCCCTATCAAGGGCAAACACGTTTACTATGCTGGTTGGTCCTATTCCATTCGTCTTTGCACTTCTCATCCCGCAACAACGCTTGCCATTCTTTCAACCTCTCAACTCAGGAAGAATGTGCTCAGAAGTGCGTAATGTTCGCATAGTATCGTGTTTTGGCAACGGTTTCTAGCTATCGTATGGCTGCCAGAAAGAGAATTGCAGGGCAGTATACAGACTAGTTGTATCACAGTGATGAGGGTATAGTGGAGTGAAAGGGAGGGGAATGGATCACAGCAGGTGTTGTAACAGCGAGCCCTGCATGGCCTGGTAATAAACCGATACGTTATGCAGGGCTCGCTGTTACGATAGGTGCTGCAAGATGGGGGGACTTCTCTCTGAACACCAGTGCTTTTTTCTTCGCTTTACAGAAATTGGGACAGATTCTCCAATGTGGTCACTTCAATTCCGACAGCTGAGGCATATTCCTCACTACAGTGCATGCCGCAACGATTGATCCAGATACCACGCATACCACACCGTTGGGCTCCGATCATGTCTCGTGGTAAGCTATCGCCAACCATGACGGCCTCGGACGATGTGACTTTTAATCCATCCATGACAACCTGGAATACTTCACGCTCTGGCTTCCCAACTCCGACTTCGCCAGAAACAACAATCGTATCAAAATAGTGTTCTAACTGGATCTGAGCAACTTTTTCACGCTGCAAGTCTGGCGCACCATTGGTTAACATGCCAAGTTTATACTGTGGACGTAATTGCTGTAAGAGCGCCTCAACTTCTGGAAAAGTGGTGTATCGGCGACGCTCTTCACGGAAGATCGACGCCAGATGCTCAGCATTTGAACGACTCTCAATTCCCTGCTCGGCAAGGGCTGATAACCAGAGTTGGCGCTGGTAGACGGGAACCCATTGCGCGAGCGCACGCAAGTTTGGATCATCCCCCGCAAAATATCCCCACATTCCTTCTGACGCGCTAATCCCAATATTGTTGCAATATGCATACGTTGGAGCAGCCTTCCAAAGTTGTCTGGCATGTTGATAGGCAGCCTGCTCTAACTGCCTGGCATCAACCCCCCATTCGTTTTGGGCATAGGTCCCCGCCTTCACTAATGCTCGCTTCGTAGCCTCACTATCTTCGATCAGCGTCTCATCAAGATCAAATATAATCGCCGTTATTGTCATATTAGAGCCTGCTACCTGGCTTTCTTTTGCTAGCACGATTCAAGAGCATTCTTCGCTCGTACAGCGGCATAAGCTACCTGGCTTATAGCTACCCGAGAATCGTTGCACTTCTTTCTCGTTTGCAATCTGGTTCGCTGCGCAGAAAAAAATAATTTTTCTTTCTCGTGTGTGATCTGATCCGCTGCGCAGAAAGAATACCTCTTCCCTCTATAGTATGCCTCATAGACTCGTTTTTTAGCCTACCATGAACTATTCTCTAGAGCAATGGTACCTCTTCCCACAAATAACTGGACGATATGGATGCTTTCCTCGCTCTCCTCCCAAAACTAAATTTTGCAAAGTAGCTAATTATATGTTAGTATATAAGAAGAGAAGTCTCCTGACTACTACCTCCCTGTAGGTTCTCTCCTGAGAAGGCTTTCTCACATCTTTCTACTACTTAAAGGAGAAGCTCTTGCATCCAGAAACCCATCTCTGTCGACGCTATCAACAGGCGGCACATATGTTAAGCAAACGTTGGACCAGTCTGATTGTAAAGGCTTTGCTTGCTAGCCCTCTTCATTTTAATCAGATTGCGGAACAATTGGAGACAATTAGTGATCGCGTTCTGTCTGAGCGTCTTAAGGAATTAATTACTGAGGGCATTATTGAACGCAAGGTATATGCGGAGTGTCCCGTTCGCATTGAGTATGCTTTGACCACAAAAGGAAAGGATCTCGCGCCTATTATTGGCGAAATTGAAAGATGGAGCCAGCGTTGGATTGTGCTTCCAACAGAAGAGGTTCCATCAGCTGATCCTCTCCTGTTGGAAGAGATGAACCTGTGTGAATAGAAAAGGCACTCGGTTGCCTGTTCTATTGTACTGGTCTCTCTTGTCAATACAGTTGTTTGAAGATATCCTGGGTGGCAGCGGTGATATCCTCTGCATTCACAATCGCTGTGATGACAGCAATGCCAGCTGCACCAGCCTGTCTGACCTCATGAGTATTTGCAGCCGTAATGCCCCCAATAGCGATCAAGGGCGGAGTATACAATGGTGCTAATTCGCGTAAGAGTGCAAGGCCTATGGGTGCCCCTGCATCAGCCTTGGCTCGGGTTGCATAGATAGGTCCCACCCCTAAATAATCTGCCCCGCCTTCAACCGCGAGACGTGCTTCGTCTAAGCTCCCTACTGAGACACCCAGGATGCGTTCGTGACCCAATAATTGACGGGCAGATCCTACAGGCATATCTTCCTGTCCCACATGGGCTCCATCCGCATCAATTGCCAGCGCGACATCAATACGATCATTCACGATCAAGAGCGCTCCATATTCTTTTGTCAACGCACGTAAGGCCAGGCCTTCGGTTACAAGATCACGAGTGTTCGCATATTTATCTCGTAATTGGATCACTGTCGCGCCTCCAGCAAGCGCTGCACGAGCAACCGTGAGCATATCTCGTCCTCGTGACCAATCCCGATCAGTTAAGACATGCAAGATGAGCCGTTCTGCCAGACGCTCGAAGCTCATGCCTGCCTCACTCTCTGACTCTGCTGAAGCTGTTGAGCATCCAGATTCGCGACGGCATCTAAGAGATGAGATCGAAATGTCCCTGGTCCGCCAGCCTTCAATGCAGCGACCTCACCAGATACTCCCATGGCCACAAGAGCCGCTGTGGCAGCACGCAGTCCATCAGACTCTACAGCGAGAAAAGCTCCGACTAAGCTGGTGGACATACATCCACTCCCAGTAATTGATGCAAGCAACGGATGACCATTCTCAACTACTAATACACGTTGTCCATCGGTGATGACATCTGTGGCTCCCGTGATAGCTATGGTACATGAGAAAGTCTGCGCAGCCTGGCTCGCAACCAATGTACGGTCAGCGTTTAAAGAGATCGACTCTACCCCTCGCGTCTCTCCTGCAACACCTACCAATGCTCCAATCTCTGCTGCATTACCACGCACAACAGCTATCTGGAGCTCTTTCAGTAATCTCAATGCACTTTCGGTTCTTAATCGCGTGGCCCCAGCTCCAACTGGATCTAAGACAATTGGAATCCCTCTGGCGTTTGCCCGCTTTCCCGCCAGAAGCATGCTCTCTATCTGAGTTGGTGTGAGGGTGCCGATATTGAGAACGAGGGCTCCTGCTAATGAAACCATCTCTTCGACCTCTTCAGCCGCATGCGCCATTACCGGCAAAGCGCCAATTCCCAATGTTATATTAGCGGTATCGTTCATCACAACTAGGTTGGTAATGTGATGAACCAGTGGTTTGTGTGCGCGAATGCTCGTGACAAGTTCGCCAATCCAGGAGAATGGTGTGCTCATAAGACCTCTTTTCTTTTGAAGATAAAAAACAAGAAGGAAGTTTTCAACATATTATTCGTTGTGTGTTTGATCCCACAACCAGAAGTGATCAATCGGACCATGTCCCTGGCCAATACCAGGCGCATGCTGGATAGCTCCCGTGATGTATACTTTGGCTCGGCGCACTGCCTCTTCTACAGACCAGCCACGTGCCAGAAAGGCGGTAATAGCCGCCGAAAAAGTACAGCCGGTGCCGTGGGTGTGACGTGTGTTGATCCGCTTCGCGGGTAGCTCGATAAATTGTTGACCATCAAAGTAGAGATCTGTTGGCTGATCCTCGCTATGCCCACCTTTGATTACGACATGCCGTGGCCCCAATGCATAAATTGCCTGGGCGGCAACTTTCATCCCTGCCATGTCTGCAATTTTTACAAGTGAGAGCACTTCTGCTTCTGGAAGATTCGGGGTGACGACTTCAGCCAGCGGCAAAAGAACGGTTCGTAACGTCTCAATTGCCTCTGACTGAAGCAATGTTGAGCCGCCTTTGGCAACCATCACAGGATCAACCACTAACCGAAGCTGCCAGTGCTGCACACGCCTGGCAACAGCATTGATAATCTCAGAACTTGACAGCATCCCTGTCTTAGCCACATCGACTCCAATATCCTCCATGACGGCATCGATCTGAGCCTCAATGATCGGAATGGATTGCTCCTGAATGGCCCGCACACCCAGCGTATTCTGGGCCGTGATGGCTGTAATGGCGGAGATGCCATAGACGCCAAGCGCTGCAAAGGTCTTCAGATCCGCTTGTATTCCGGCTCCTCCACCCGAATCAGAGCCAGCGATAGTTAAGGCTCGAGCGATAGCAGGCCCCTGTAGATTCTCTGTCATAGTGTCTCCTGTACAGACTGTTGACGAAAACGCGTGCGCCCCAGGTAGTAGTAGAGTCCGCCGCTTACTAGCGCACCGACGATCCCACTGACATCCATGCCACCTAACATATGAGCCAGCGGTCCCTGCCAGGGCTGGGCTAACCACGGAAAAGGGGCGGAACTAATAAAAGGGATGGTAACCACAAAACCAATCAACCAGGAGCAGAGAGCAGGCCAGAAGATACCTGAGCGAAACCAGTAAGGACCAGCTGCTCCTCTTGTTAATCCTTCTACATCATAGCTCCCTTGATGCAAGAGAAAAAAATGTACTAATAAGACAGCTGCCCATGCAGGGACCCAGAGATAGGTTAAGAGCAGAAAATCTTCATAAAAGCCCAGAAAACTGGTAGTCAGTTCAGTGTACGTCTGAGCCTGGGTAAAATGGGAGAAAAACCCAATGCTATAGACACAGAGCGCTCCAATAATCCCACAGGCGAGCGCAGACCACCAGCGCTTTAATGGAATATCCATTGCCAGAGCAACAAGGCCAGCAGTATAGACATCAAAATAATTGGCCCAGATCTCTCCTAACACGACAAAGAGCAGAAAAGGGATCGTTAACCACTGTGGCGTTGCCATCGTAATAGCGCTCAAAAGATCGATATTCTGGGTATGAATAGTGGAAAAAAGCACTCCTGATATCCCCAGGATGATGGTCGTGCCCCCAATTCCCAGTGCAGACCAGCCTGCCAGCCGCGCCGATGATACGTTTGCTGGCTGATAACGCGAATAATCGCCTGCGAATGGAAGCCAGGAAGCAACCAGGGCATAGATATAGCTGGCTCCTAATACAATTGCAGCAATGCGCGGAAAACCATGAACGGTGGTCGGAAGATTCCAGCGTATCTGTGGTAAGAGGATGACAAAAAGGAGCAGGCAGAATGCGATAAAGAGAAGGGCTCCAAATTTCTCAAATAGAAAAACGGTTCGATGCCCATAAACAGCGACAACTATCGATAAAAACAGAATCAACGTGATCGAGCCCATTGCAACTTCCGTTGTTTTTGGGACGCCGAAGAGGCTTAGAAGCTGCACTAAGGCCCAGCCGCCAATAACACAATCGACGGCAAACCAGCCTACCGCCATAATCCAGGTAAACGCTGCTCCCAGATACGCTCCCCGATGTCCAAACACGGCTCGCGCAAAGAGCATCTGTGGCATTCCCGTCCTGGCTCCTGTGACGTTTAATAAACCATGCAATATAGCAGCAAGACTGGCCCCAATTATAATTGCAATGCAGCAATCGACTAAACCTAATTGTCCCTGGCCTACGACAAGGGCAGCAGGAGCCCCAATGACCAGAGCACCGGTAAACAGCGAAATATAATTCGACATGGCTCCAGACCAGACGAGAGCCAGTTCACGAGGCGATCCTTTTCTTGCTGTGAGTGGAACCGCCTCCAATCCAATGCGCTCAACTTTCAAAAATTCGGTGGAAGCATCTTCTTGCGATCCTACCAGGCTGGGAAGATCGTTTTGCATCAATCAATCCTTTCAGTATCCAGAAAAGAAGGAGACAACACAAAGGGCACCGGCGCATGGTGCCAGTGCCCTTGAAGACGCTTCTTGTGAAGTGTTGCTCCCTGCGCTGGCATTATCCAGTATCAGGTTCAGACGGTCGGTGACGAATCCTTAGGCCACCCTCTCAGCCTGGCTTACCCAAGCTCCCGTTGTTACAAGAGAATCGTATTAGCTTCTTGTGTGGTTATAGCATATTTTTATACCACTGTCTACTCTGCTACCTGGAGATCTTTCCCATGGAGAGATGAATGCAGCAAAAATGATCATAGCCCGAAAAAACCACCAATGGACGCGTCCAGGCTAGCGACAAATGGATGACGAAATGTCTGCTCTATGGACTAAAACTTTCATAAATGTTACAGTGCAAAAGCTACTTTGTCGATACTTTCAGGGCCTTACCCATAATGGGCTGGAAGATCGTATATCAATCAGGATTGCACAATTATCCTCAGCCGTTATGATCCATTTGAAAAAGAAAGCTTAGTTATGCCAAAACATATTGTTGTTGTCGGAGCAACTGGTGAAATCGGACAGGCTATTACTCGACGCCTGCTAGAGCGTGGAGAGCGTGTCACCATCGTCTCACGTGATCCCCAGGCGGCTCAACGTTTATTGCCAGGAGCTACAGCCTATCAACGCTGGCAGATGGATGAGGTTGCTCCATGGCAGGCAATTTTACAGGGGGCAGATGTGATTATGAACTTTGCTTCTGCACCTGTCTTTGCCCAGAAGTGGACCCCCGCTTATAGAGAACAGTTGAATACTATCCATATTCAAGGGACAAATATTATTGTTCGTGCCATGCAAACAATAGACAGGCCGCCAGCGGTCTTTATCAATGCCTCAGCAGTTGGTATCTATGGCTACTCTAAAGCGAGCAATGAACCCTTTAATGAGCAGGCCGTACCAGATGATGATGCGTTTACCAATGAATGCTTTTTATGGGAGAAAGCAGCCTTTGCAGCAGAGGCATTTGGAGTTCGCGTCGTGCTTCTGCGCACCAGCTTTGTGCTCGATTATCAGTTGGGAGGCCTACCACCTATGGCTCAAGCAACACGCAATTATGTAGGTGGCCCCATTTTGGGAGCTCATTGGACGCCCTGGATTCATATTAAAGATGTTCAAGGGCTTATTGAATTTGCGATGGATAATCAAAATGTGCGCGGTGGACTCAATCTCTGTGCCCCTGATGTCGTTTCACAACGTGATTTTCAAGCAACTTTATCCCGTGTCTTACATCGGCCAGCTCTCTTTGCTAAACCCTCCTGGCTCTTACGGCTTTTTATGGGCGAGGCCGCTACCATTCTTATTCACGGAAAACGTGTTATCCCTCAAAAAGCTCTCGATCTGGGCTACCAGTTTCGTTTTCCAACGCTAGAGGCGGCTCTGTACGATCTCCTCTCTGAAAACACTCGTCTTACCACCCCTCGCGAAGAGAGATAGTACTCTCTTTTCTTATTGCAAAAAGAAACTTAAGCTTGTATGATACAAAGATCAGAAGATCAATGCTTTTTCTTCTTTTCAAAAGTATCATGACATTGTTGAAAAAAGAGGAAATATGAACACAGCTAACTCTGAAGATAGTCCGTTGGCGGCCTCCCATTCCAGTCAAGAATCCAGTCTTCACGAGCCTACAGTAGAGACCCGGCTTCGCCTTGCTGGATTGATGAAAGATGTTGGACTGGCGCTCATTCAAAGTGAGCATCTCCAGGATATGGCCCAACGCTGTACAGAGGCTTTTGTTCATTATTTCGATGCAGCATTTGCACGCATCTGGGTCCTCAATCAGGCTACAGAGATCCTGGAACTGCAGGCCAGTTCAGGACTGTATACGCATCTGGACGGCCCCCATAGCCGTATTCCCGTTGGAATGTTCAAAATCGGCAAGATTGCTGCTGAGCGAAAACCTCATCTCACTAATGCGGTGATTGGCGATCCACGCGTCAGCGATCAAGCATGGGCCCGGCAAGAGGGTATGGTGGCTTTTGCGGGATATCCTTTGCTCGTCGACGATCAGGTCGTTGGCGTTATGGCCATGTTTGCTCGCCATCATCTCTCAGCCTCTGTGTTGGAGGCCATGGCCTCAACCGCCAATGCCGTTGCAGTAGGCATTGATCGCAAACGCTGGGAACTTGAGCGTCTCCATTTACTAGAGACCGCTGAGAAAGCTCGCGCCGATGCGGAACGCGAAAAACAACGCGCCACGGATATCCTCGAACGCATCAGTGATGCCTTCTTTGCACTGGACCGCAACTGGATTTTTACGTATCTTAATAAAAAATCTGAACCTCTTTTACAGCGACGCCGGGAAGAACTCCTGGGACACAATATCTGGGAAGAGTTTCCCGATGCAGTTGGGCTTAGTTTCTATACTCATTATCATCTGGCTCTCGAGCAACAGATAAATATTAATTTTGAGGAGTTCTATCCTCCCTTAAACACCTGGTTTGAGGTCCACGCCCATCCCGCTCCTGACGGCCTCTCAGTCTATTTTCACAATATTAACGATCGAAAGGCCATGGAACAGGAGCGCGAGCGGCTCTTTCAGATTGAGCAAGAGACCCGCTCTCAGGCTCAAATTGCTCTTGCGATTCGCAATCGCTTCCTCACCAGTATCTCCCATGATCTAAAAACTCCGCTCACAACGATGAAGGTAAATGTACAGCTCGCTCAACGCCAGCTCGCTCGCGTCCCCATTACGGATCCCAATCCTCTCAGCAAACGGCTAGGAGCAATTGAGGGGGCCACAAAAAAGATGACGGGGATGATTGAGGATCTTCTTGATCTTGCCCGGAACCAGACTGATCCAGCGATTGACCATGTCTTTCAATCACTGGATCTCCTCCCCCTGGTACATCAAGTGGTCGGTGAATTTCAAGATACCAGCAAACGCCATCAGATACTTATCATTGATAAGGTTGATACCTTGCCCATCAATGGAAATCCCGCCCGTATGGATCGTGTCTTGAGTAACCTGCTGAGTAACGCGATTAAATATAGTCCACAAGGTGGGCAGATTATTGTGGAATCAGATCGTCAGGCAGATGGTGAGACATGCTGGGGAATTATCAGCATCCAGGATCAAGGCATCGGGATTCCTCATGCCGAAATTCCATCTATCTTTCAGCCGTTTCAACGTGCAAGCAATGTGATCGACTCTATCCAGGGTACAGGAATCGGACTGGCCAGCGTGGTTCAAGTGCTTGAGCAGCATGGAGGATCAATCTCCATCCAGAGTGAGGAAGGCAAAGGCAGTACATTCACGATCCGCCTCCCTCTTCTTCTGGAAACAGCCATCTAGCTTCGCTTTTATCGACCTGCAAGCTGGCCGATCACAGGCGCGACAGCTCCTATATCTGCCACACGGAACTCGATAGAGGAGAAACCAAAGTGTTCACGCCGATAGTAAAGTTCCTCTACCATCTGATCAATTGTACCGATAAGCACATGGTTGCATTGTAAGGTCTGCTCCGGCGTCAATCCTAACTTTTGCCCTACACCATAAGCTACATGCTCACGATCATTGGTAACAACGGCGATAAAAATAGTATTGCTCAGTTCAATGTGCTCAAAACGTTCGCCAGCAGCTTCACGAATCCAGGTCAATTTTTCATCATTGTACTCATACAGACTACTTGTCCAGTTCAGACCATGCTCGTTATTTTTAGCAGCCAGGCCAATGACATCAGCCTCACGGGCAGCAAACGATAAGATCCGCTTGCCTCCTCCTCCCAGATACAGGGGTGGATACGGCTTCTGAACGCTTTTCACGACGACATCCAGGCCATCAAGAGTATAATGTTGACCAGCAAAATACAGCTTATCCGTTTGAAAGTAGGCCTTATACAGCTTTACAGACTCCTCAAAACGCGCTATGCGCACCCCAACACGATCAAATGGCAATCCAGCCTGCTTGTAATCTTCAGCCAGATACCCACACCCTAACCCAAACTGGAAACGCCCCTCAGAAAGTTGATCTAACATCGCAACCTGTCGATACAAAACTGCTGGATGATAGAAATCATTACAAAATACATGGCTGCCAATACGCAATGAAGTTGCATCAGCCACTGCCATCAATGTCGAGATCGGGTCACCAACAATACCAAATGATGAGGCCTCATCAAAATGATCTGTCATTAAAAATGTGCTGACTCCTACCTCTTCTGATTTTTTTGCCTGCGTGATCAATTCCTCACGCGAACGAGCTCCATTCGAAATACAAGAAAAGCGAAATGGGCGAATCTTAACCATAGCAATACCTTCCTGTTGTGAGTTTTTAAGAATAGGTCTTTGGAGCGGTGGTCGTCTCGGACAGCAAGAGACCATCCAACTCTTTTAAAATGAGATCTAAAGCCGTCCCTGTCGCATTCAATTTCAGCGGAACCTGTTCAACTTTTGCCTGTTGAAGCTGTTGTCTTACATATTCCATCTCTTTCTTCAAGTTCTCTAACTCTTTCTCAGAGACCAGCGCCTGCTGCCAACGTGGCTGCATCTGTTGCATTTGCCATTCCAGATGCCTCAACTTCTGATAACGAGACAGGAGCGTATTAAGAGATCCCCCAATCTGCCATAAAACATTGTCTGATGTCAGAGGAACACGTGCATCCAGGTCACCTTGAGCGATGCGGTTCTGTGTCTGTACTAATAAGTCAATACTGGCCTCGAGCTTTTGTTTTTCTAATGTGCTTGCGGTATGTTGCCTGGCAATGTCATGTTGCAGCTCTGCAATAACCTGTGCTCGATCAGCTCGCTTGACAGCATCCTGAGAGCTGCTCACCCATAAATAGGTCACAACTGCAACAATAATATGAAGGACAATCGGACGAGCAAGCACTTCAGGACCAGCCTTGGCAATTAAAGCCGTTAGATCAGAGGTGCGACTCTGTAAATAAAAGTCTGTCACAATGAAAAGGATATTTGCGCCAACAACGATAAAAACGCTCCTTGCTGGCAAGAGAGAGACTGCAAGGAGGTCTGATTGAATCATCATGTCATATAAAAAAACGGTATTAGTCCCTAAACCGCCAGGATACGTCAGAATGGCAATGGGAATTGCTACACTTACCACAGCAGTGACCAGCCCACCAGCAAAATTAACAGCACCTCTGTGATTCATAGCAAGCGCGATCATAAATAAACCTATTGCCAGCACGAGCACAAACAAAAGGGTATGATTTTGATAATAAGCTACTGGTACTGCCAGACCACCAACAACCAGAAGAATGTAAAAAAGCAACAAGCTGACCAGACGACCACGTCTCACAAGCTCTCTCTGCTCCACACTCATGTGCGAAGACGAACGTTTAGGAGCTGTAAAGTGATACCACCATTCCATATAGCTTTTTTTGGGGTCATTATTGAGATATCGAAGTGACCAATCTTGTTGCGATTGAGAATCTCTACTGTTCGAATTCAAAGGTAACACAATACTCCTCCATAATACTTGTACGTTCTTCAATTTCAAGCCAGACTATTACGCAGTTACTACCCCTAAAGTAGTCAGTTCTTGTAGGGTCGAGAGTACAACTGGTATCGCCAGACCACTTAAGGCAGCAATTTTTTCGACACTCCTCTGTCCGTCAATAAGCGCTAATACTTTGCGCGAATTCCTATCGACATATTGTAGACTCAGAGAAACTGTCCTTTTAGGAATAGGAAAAGCGGAGAAAGTATTGGCTTCATTAGCGGCATCTGAAGCTGCTGCTGATGTTTGGTACGATGACTGTAAAAGGTCCAGGCTCTGGCTTGATGATGAGGCAATGGCCTGTGGTTCATAAGTCCAACGTCTCTCTCCTACATTCATAATCCCTTGCAGAACCTGTAAGCCACTTCCATACGAACGTCCACTCTCTCCTTGCAAAAAACAAGCCACAACCTTTCCTCTTACCAGTTCTATTCTCACCAAACACACCTCTTGTTTCCCTAATACCTGAGGCGGAAGACTCGTCATCAGCCATCCAGTCTGCTGCAACTCTTCCAACATAGTAAGAAGTGTCTTGAGATCTAATCGATATTCACTCATGTCTTCCTACAATTCAACTCTGTGCTGCAAAATCTTGCGACTATTTGCCTTGCAAAATAAGCAAATGTTTCTTTCAAAGAAAGCATATGCTTATCACACTACTCTTTTATATATGCATATTTTTCTCTTTATCAGAGTAGCAAGGGCATAAATAAACATATCTATTCAATCATAACTGAATAATTATCCAGGGTCTATCCTTCCTAAAAATACCATTCTGCTACAGAAACGATTGAATTACCCAGAGAGACCGGCTTTAACAATGATTTTAAGATATTTCGCGCTTTTATTTTGCTATTGATACTGAAACTATAAGAAATTCAAACAAAAAAAGGTATAAAATCTTAATGAAAATTTTATACCTTTTCGCCAAAAGATAAGACTTCAGCTATTCATGGTCATTTGCTGCGTTGATCAGGGTAGTGGCAGGCTGGTTTCTTTCCATCAGTTATACACGCCTGCCTCCATACAAGGATACCTGACACACGATAAATACTTTATCTTATGCACTTACCCGTCAGTTAAACCTTGCCGAGAAGCTGAACGTGGCTCACGAACCGATGGATAGATCTCTAACACAGCAAAACCATCGCTCAAGTATGTATTTCCTTCTGCATCGACTGAAAAAATGTGCTGTCCCGCTAAACAGTAGTATTGAGGATTGCCGTCTCTATCACATCTTACTGTGGTCTCGGATTCAACATCAACGAGCAAGACGCCACAGCCTTGATCAAAAGCACAAATATGTAGCCCACCTGCCGTCGGACGCATAAAACACCCTCTTCTCTTCTTGACTCTACTATCGTGCTAAAAATTACCTCTCTTAGTAAGACGATTGAAAATGCAAAACGCAAAATTTGCGAGACCTCGCGACCAACATTCATTCGACATTGTTATTCACACATCGTTATTTGCATACAAAAAGAGCCTGATCAATACTGCGTATTATCGATCAGGCTCGCTATCATTGAAATGGCTCTTTTTTTACGTTACATTAGTCTTTCATTCAGTAAACCATGGAGCTGCGACTGTCTGCTCATTATCTTCAGGTACATATGCCACAAGGGCACTGGCCCTGTCATTGAGCCGAACAACCCAGAGGTTATCAGCCAGAGCATTTAACTGCTCTGCTTGCATTGCTGGTACATGCTCGGGAGCAATTCCATAAAAATTACAGGCTGCATTAAGAACTTCAATAGGTGGTTGTAGTGATTGCTTTTTCCAAAAGCCGAACAAATTCATACTGGTTTCCTTTGTTGATCCGAGGGAACACCAGGGAACTTCTTTGCTCGACTGAGCTTCATTGATCAATTAACCTGATATACCATTGATACTTTTTAACATTGATGCTTCCCCACTTTCCTTCCGGTCCATTCCGGAGCCTGTTCTACATGGATAATTCATAGGGCAGAGCCTCAAAATACGCTGGTGGTGATTGTCCACCACTCTCATCTTTGGAACGGGTTACCACGAAGAATAGTCACATTTCATCAGCACGTGCCATTTTTCTACAAAATGATCCTCTCTTCTTAACCTGAATGAGTACTTTTATGCTACCTGACACACGTGTTATCCGAAATGCTATCAACAATTATGCTATTCTGAATCCATATTTATACCTACTTTTAGGGGATTATTTAAGGACATCTGTATTTCCCTACGTTGAAGGAGATTATCTCTTGAAAAAGCAGACACGAGGGCCTGTGCTTGTTGTCATTGGTCTGATCTTGCTCGTTGTCATCTGTTCCACTTTTCTCTTTACTCGTCAGGCACGTGTGTCTCTTTCCAAACAACCAACCCCCACTGCCCAGGCTACGCAGGCAGGCTTACAAGTGGCTGAGAGACCAACTATTGCGCCTACACCTACACCTACACCAAGCCCAACACCTTTACCACCTACTCCAACGCCAAAACCAACTGCTCCAGTGGTCTCAGATAACCCCAGTTGGACCCTTATTTTGAGCGATGATTTCAATGGTACTACACTTGGTTCAAGCTGGGGTACCTACAATGGCCCTCATGGCGGTGGAAAAAGCTATTATGATCCCAGCGAGATCTCGGTGAGCAATGGGATGGTTCATATTCAAGCTGAACGGAAAACCACCAATGGATTGCTCTACACAACTGGTGGAATGGCTGCGTTTGGACTGAGTCAGGTCTATGGAAAGTATGAGATGCGTGTGAAACTCCCACATGGAAAAGGTCTTGATCCCTATGCGATCCTATGGCCAAAGTCAGATCAACCAAATACGGCTCAGGTGGATCTCTTTGAAAGTCCGCCAGTAGATAAAACGACTCTCTATTGCACGAACCACGGGGTCGATGGCACAAGCGGACAGGTGACAGCCAATGGGCAGTTTGCCGACGATTTCCATATCTTGACCTATGAGTGGCTTCCTAACAAGATTACATTTTCGGTCGATGGAGTGCTACAAGGCGCAATCACAAATCGCATTCCCGATTTTCCCATGTGGCTTGGACTTGCGATTAGTTCTGGCGATGCCTTTACTGGCGATCCCGATCCTACAACGGTCTTCCCTGTCACTATGGATATCGACTGGGTCCATATCTATAAATACAATGGCTGACCGATCCGCGGCTATATCACTCCTCGTATGAAAAAGTATCGTCTTGTGAAACGAATGTTCCCGCATTACATGCAATGCAGGAACATTCGCGCCACAAGGCGATTCTTTGCAAATGCCGGGTCGAATTTCATCCATTGTAATCACCCGCTCTATATGTTATAGTAATGAATAATATCATAAAAATGGCATAAGAATGTAATAGCATTACTTGCTTAATAGCTATTTATACATACTATATTGTAGATCCATTCAAAAAACGAACTGCTTCACATCCTTTATTTTATGTATTGAAGTGAAGATCGTTCTATGTAGTAGTTGGCTCTAAAAAAGTATCGTGTATTGAGCCAGATCACTCAATCTTTGCTTCCCTTGCAAACAAGAGTGTTGGCTGCGATAGACTCCTGGTAAGTGCTCAAGGATTGATGTACATAAAGGACATAGCTGATGTTTAATGTGATCGCAGGGCTTGTGATCTTATTGCTGGTACTGGTGGTGGTTGTATGGCGTCCACGTACACGCTGGACTCCGCATGGGCTTCCCGTTTTTATTCCTGCGGCCATAGGAGCTATAGTGGCTCTCACATTAGGGCTCGTGGGACTGACGATGCTTGGAACAATCGTGAGTCGCGTATGGGATGCCTCTTTTACTTTGATTGGTCTCTTTCTACTGGCAGCTGCCCTGGAGGCCAATCATTTTTTTGAATGGGCTGCTCTACGCCTGGCAAAGATTGCCGATGGCTCTTCATGGCGGCTCTATCTGCTCCTCTGTCTCCTGACAATAGGGGTAACCATTTTCCTCGGCAACGATGGGGCAATCCTGGGTATGACTGCGATTGTCGCGAAACTGGTGAAAACCATTTTCCCGACGCGTGAGCGACACTGGTGGCCCTATATCTTTGCAGCGGGGTTTCTGGCCGATTCATTTAGTGGCTTCCTGGTTCCTGATAATCTGACAAATATTATTGTTGCCAGCACGTATCACCTCCCTTTTGTTACCTTTATGGTTCAGATGGCCTTACCGATGGTTCTGGCTGCGGTCGTTGCGATCAGTTGCTTTGCAATTCGTTTTAATACAGTGTTATTGAAAGATAAGGTGAAATACGATAGTAGCATGTTGCTAAAGACGGGAAGTGTGTTAAAAGATCAACTTGTCTTTAAGGTTATCTGGATTGCGCTCACTGTGCTGATTCTGGGCCATCTTATCGTTGGAGGTGTGTTCCATCAGCCTGCCTCCTTTGTCGTTGTACCGGTCGCGGTGATTGTCCTCTTTTTTGTCCATTTTCGCAAGTTACGTCTGGCCCATGAGATCTTGTTTGCAGCTCCATGGGAGGTGTTGCTCTATGCGCTTGGCATGTTTGTTGTGATTACTGCTGCGATGACGCCAACGGTGATTACGTTGTTCCTCTCAATTCAACCTCTCCATAGTCTGATCATGGGTGAGAAGAGTGTGATCGGTCTCTTTACTACTGGTGGAATCTTAGCCGTTCTCTCGGCTGTGACGAATAATCTGCCTGCAACACTGGCTGGTGTCTTACTACTAGGCACCGTGGCTCATCCGCCGATGCTTGCCATCTATGCAGTGATCATAGGGGTAGATATTGGTCCTAAGCTCACACCTTATGGCTCTCTGGCGACTCTTCTATGGCTCGGTATTCTCAAACGAGAGGGCATTACGATCTCATGGGGCCGCTGCTTTAAAGAGAACTGGCTGATTACGGTTTTTGCTCTTACGGCTGCTCTGCTTGGCTTACTCCTGGTCATGCCCTGACGGTAGTGATGGTAGAGAGCCTGCCAGTGTAATGACAAGCTGGCTGAAATCTTTTCATCAGCCAGCTCTGGGGTCTTCGCTCTATTCGTGAGAGCACTCTTCCTGGAAGTTCCCCTCCTCTAGGTTTACGATTTGGAAGCCTGAAGAAGGGATGGATCAAACGCACGCCTTAAGGCGGCCAACTGATCTCGCTCGGCAGCCTTTGTTACCTGGGCGTTGGCGACCATTCTGAAGCCGTGATAGGCTCCAGGGTAGACATGCAGTTCCGTTGACACTCCTGCTCGCATCAGGCGGCGAGCATACTCCATGTCTTCCTCCAGAAACAGATCAAGAGCCCCGACGTTGATAAAGGTGGCAGGTAAGCCTTCCAGATGTTCTGCACGTGCAGCCGCCGCATAGGGCGAAACATTCGATTGTCCAGGCTCATGACCCAATAAGGAGGTCCAGCCAAAACGGTTGGCCTCTGGCGTCCAGATAAATTCCCCTGTATAGGGATGCGGGTTTGCCAGCGTACATGTGCGATCATCAAGCATAGGAGCCAGCAGGAGTTGAAAGGCCAGGGAAAACTCGCCACGATCGCGCGTCAGGAGCGCTAATGCAGCGGCCAGTCCTCCACCAGAACTGCTCCCACCAACCGCAATTCGCTGTGGATCGATCCCCAGTTCGTTAGCATGAGTAAAAATCCATTTCAAGGCTGCATAACAATCCTCGATCGGACCCGGATAGGGCGTCTCTGGAGCCAGGCGGTAATCGACCGAAACAGCGGCACACCCAACATTTGACACAATGCTTTTGACCATAAGGTCTTCCGCATCTGCTGAGCCCATAACATATCCCCCACCATGAATCCAGAGTAAGGTTGGGAGTGGTCCCTGCACCGAGGTGGGCAGGTAGACCAGTATCCGTACATTGGGCTCCCCTTCCAGGCCAGAAATGAACCGCTCACTGACAGAAAGTGCAGAGAATTGAGATACGTTCGCAGATGCTAGCGAAGCCATAACTGCCTTCTTCGCACTGGCACGTGTCTCTGCCAGACTTTCAGCAGTAAGCGCTGAAGCAGGAATATAGTTAAGAATAGCAACAAGCTCAGGATCAACAAGGTATTTCGTCGTGGTCACGTCTTTTTTCTTTCGTGTTTTTCATGGTCAATAACAGACAGCAGGCCAGATGACAACCTTGCTGTGGGTATGAGCACGAACTGACTATGCCATCTCGACCTTCAAGGCCTTTATAAATCTCATCTCTCTTGCAGGCTCTTGATTGAAAGCTTCTGCTCAACAAAAAAAATGCCCTGAAGAGTAGCAAATTGACTCAATTAGAGTATACTAAAAAGCAGCAATCTTGTTTTTCGTTGCAAAGATTTATGAACAAAGGCACATATACATATGAGTGGAATCGTGGTCGCTGTAAGTTGCAATCCCAAACACACCTTTACTAAGCCAAATCTAGAGAGAATCCGGCTTCTCGCTGGCCTGGGAGTAGAAGGTGATGCACATCTTGGTGAAACGGTCAAACACCGCTCGCGAGTAGCTCGTGATCCCAGTCAACCGAATCTACGTCAGGTCCATCTGATTCATGCTGAACTTCATGATGAACTTCGTGCATTCAACTTCAATATAGTACCAGGGCAGATGGGTGAGAACATTACTACACGTGGTATTGATCTGCTCGCACTTCCTACCGGGACGCGTCTGCATGTTGGTAACATGGCAATCATCGAGGTAACGGGCCTTCGCAATCCTTGCGTCCAATTAAACAACCTTCAGCCAGGTCTGATGGACGCAGTACTAGATCGGGACGAACATGGTGCTCTTATCCGCAAGGCTGGCATTATGGGCATTATCCTGACTGGAGGGGAAGTACAATCAGGAGATCCCATCATCATTGAATTACCCACGCCCCCCTATCGAAAGCTTGAGCCCGTCTGAATCATACTCCTACAACCTTATAAGATAGAGTTCGTCTTATGATTGAGCATTATTGCACGTAACTGACAATAATGTTAAGGGAAGTGAAATAGCTCACAGCCGGTGCCAATGCCAAAATAGAGAGACGAACGGGGTGCATCATCATGTAGCATCCTCCCTTGAAGGATGCTACAGATTTACGCACCTGCATAGGTCACAATCAGATCCGTAAGATAGCCAAGCAGGAAACCAACAAAGAGCCCCCACATAATGATCTGATTGGAAGTTGTCCGTTTGGCGACCGCCAGCAATTCAACAATGACATACAGAATTGAGCCAGCAGCCAGGGCCAGAAAGAGAATAAAGAGCAGATCCGACTGAAAAGCCATGCCAATCATGGTCCCCAGAAAAGTTGGACCACCACCAATCAGGCCCAGCAATAGAATGAATTTCCAGGAAACCTTCTCTGTGGAGGTGAGCGGACCCGCAATGCCAAAGCCTTCAGTCATATTGTGCAGCCCAAAACCAATAATTAAGATCGTTGCTAATGAGATCGCACCTGTGACTGCCGATTGACCAATCGCTAATCCTTCCGAGAAATTATGCAGGCCAATCCCCACTGCGATCATGAGGGAGAGCAACATGGGAGAGGGGACAGAGACAGATGGTATGACCGTCGCCGTAACGTTGGGGGCCTTGACCGTCTGTACACGCTCGCCTCTGGCTTCCATGGCAGCTTTACTGGCAACGGCACCAACGAGCACAGGCTCAACATCTGGCGTGCCTGTCTCCACAATCACTTGTTTTTTCGGCTTATAACGAGCAATGACATAGGAATTGAAATAGACAAGACCAAGTAAACCGATAAAGAAGCCCAGCACCATCAAGCCAACTTCAGCAAAAACAGTGGTAGCTCCCGTATGTTTATCGCGCAATGTCTCGATAGCGCTATTAATTGGCTCTGAACCTTTACTGACCACATCAAAAAAGAGGAAGACCAGAACGCCAGTTGCCAGCATATTGGCAAAGGTTTTCAATCTCTGAGGGGCTCTTTTTAAAAAAGCCAGGGGAAGACCCAGATAGATCGTAAAGCCAGCAAAAGCCCCAAGTAGGATGATTGTCCCAGTGGACATGACGACTATATCCTTTCAGCACATAGACTGCTTCAGAAGTGAATAGGCAGCACATGCACGACACCAGATGAGTATAGGAAATGCAGGTCGACCCTCCCAAACATTAGGGTCTACTAATGTTTGGGATTGTACCTGCTTCACGCTAAAAATGCAAGATGTCTTAGCGGAGAAACATTTAAAGTCCTGGGAAAAAATCTTTCTTGATCTGGCCTGGTCTGATATGCAGGTCTTTCAGTACCTGCTCACACCCCCGAACCATCTCTGGCGGACCAGAGATATAATACGTTCTCTCAGCAAGATCTGGAATCACCTGCTGAAGCATCTGAGCGTTAATACGACCAACAAAACCAGTCCAGTTGGCAGGAATCGCAGTGCTATCAGTTAATGTATACAGTATTTTGCTGCCGAGATCAATTGAGGCAGCTTGCAAAACATCTTTATAGGATACTGCAAAAACTGTACATCGGTGATCTTGCCATTCTTAATAATCGCTTTCACCTGCAGGTTTCCCCAGTGCGCGTCTGCCACACTTCCAGTGTATGACCCATCTTTATATTGAGTACTTGTTGTACTGGTATTGTTAGATGTTGTGGGCGGAGTTGCATCTGTAGAGCCTGCATTACTCGATGACCCGGGCGAATTAGCAGAGCCCGGAGAATCTGTTGAAGAGCTCGATGTGGAGGTGCTGGTTGGGACAATTGCAACTGAATCAGCATGATTAAACAGGAGACTATAGAGAATAAAGGCACCTATGATCAAGATCGCCACTGTTACTTTTTTCACCATGATCTGTATCCTCGTAAAAAAATGTAGCTCGCACTGAGTGAAGGAAGGCCGTCTGAGTGTAAGGTACGAATGTGATGATGCATACGAAATGAACCTTACGCATTACTTAGCTCAATCATATCCTGTTGATATCAAAAAAAAAATGAGATCCTGTAAATAAATTGTAAAGCTCCCCGAGACCTGCTGTCTTCAGACGTTACTGTCTAAAAACATGCTTCCAGTGAGTACACAGGCCCTTACCAGAGCTTGAGCTAATGAGGTTGATGGCTCTGTCGATAAAGAATACAAGGATATTGGTACATTGGCTGGAAAGGATCTGTTTTATGTACATATCTTTACGTTTTATAGGTTCATGAGAGCTACTTCTCTGCTGATAAGAAGTCTATGTATGGTGCATTTCCTTCTCTGGCCTCAGATTGCACAGGCTTCTCATGCTCCTACGTCTCAGTCATTGATGAGCTGGCCCACTTCGCGGCTCTTTCCACATTTCTGTTGCTTGAACTCGCTTAAAGTTATTACACTTACAAAGCTGCCAGCAGATCAGCGAACACTGTTTGTCTCTTTACAGGGACTGCTCAATCGTCAACAGACGCGCATCTATGTTCGTGAGGATGAGTTTGGGGGCTCTTCTGACTTCTGGCTTACACAGCTCCATGTTCCGTATAGCAATGTCGCTGATCCATTCAGTCTCTTCACAACCTACCATGATGAGATTTCTGGTCTGATTGTCACTGATCCACAACAACCAGCTACAATCAATCTGGCGACAACATTAGCGGGTCAGCGCAATGCACTCATTGTTTCTCCTCATCTTCTCCAGCAACGGATGCGTCTATTCCATCTACCAGTTCTCATGGATCTTCGCCTATTCCATTTCTCTTCGGCCTTCATGGTCTATCAGTATGCTTATAAACACTATTGGTCCCTCTCTAATCATCATCTCTTAGTAGGACTGAGCCCCTGGGAAGCTGGTCACTTGCGTGATTATGCCATCGCAACGCATGCAATGGTCATCTGGCTTGACCCTGGAGATCTGCTTCAACGGATACTTTTGCATTCATTCTTTGCAGCTATGCCCGCAGGAAGTTCATACCTGGGTTGGTGGAAGAATGAGCCTGCTGGAATTCGGTCTGCCTCCAGCTATGGTATCGCTACCTATGCAACCGATCTCGCCAGCAATCTCACTGTCCTGGGAGCGACCTCACTGGTCAGGCAGCGTTTTTTTCTATCGTCGCCGCTACGGCTACAACGAAAGATCTATATCTCTCTTTTTATGAGTGATGGAGACAATATCCAGATCGATCAACATAGACTGGTTCAGAAATGGAATGATCCAGAGCGTGGCCGCATTCCTCTTGGCTGGACCCTCAGTCCAGCCCTCGTCGATCTAGCGCCAGTCATTTTGAATTATTATCGAGAGACAGCAACCATTAATGATGATTTAGTTGCTGGCCCCTCTGGTATGGGCTATCTGTATCCTCATCTCCTGACCAACCATGCCCTCACTACCTATATGCTTCAGAGCCGATGGTATCTGGCAGAAGCAGGCTTTTCAATCGCAACTATCTGGGAGAATATCGCAACTTTTCCCACCTCAGTTGGGCAAGCCTATGCTCACTATACCGATCTACAAGGGATTACGGTACAGAATACGATCTCTATCAGCCAATCCACTCCAATCATTTATAACCATAAACTGGCCGCCTACCCGCTTCAGGGGGCATATCTCGCCAGCGCTACAGAGGTAGAGGCACTTATCCAACAGGTGGCAACCACTGATACGAATCTGGCTCCTCATTTTCTTGCAATTCAGGTTGATCTAAATAAGCCAGGGATTACTCCGACCTCTCTCTATCGCGTTCTGCAACATTTTCGCAGCAATGATCAGATCGTTTTTGTTCGTCCCAGCCAGTTCTTTCAACTCTTTAAAGCCAGCCTGCTCTGACAATACTGTATATAAATTTGAATCGCATCTCTTTGTTGGTACTAAATTGACGAAAAGATACAGCGTACCATATAATTAGCAATTATCGATCATCAGTAGCTTCAATGAACAACCAAAGAAAAAAGGTATGAATATCTACGAAATTCGTGCTAATTACGATGATAACTCAATTATCATGTATCAGGCCTATCCAAAATCGATTGCTCTTCCTGCTATCCAAACCAATCGATTTATCCCTCCTTTTTCATTGAACAGAATGACGTGGATCAAACCCTCTTTCTTATGGTTAATGGAAAGAAGTAATTGGGGGTTAAAATCTGGTCAGGAAATGATTCTCGCCATTCGCATCACGCGACAAGGATGGGAGGAGGCACTCTCGCAAGCTGTTTTGACATCGTATAATCCCCAGGTATATGCTCATTCTGACGAATGGAGCGCTCAGTTTGAGAAAGCTCTTGTGTATGTCCAATGGGATCCGGAAAGGACACTTCGTGGAAAAGCCCTTCCCGTTAACAGCATTCAGGTTGGCCTCAGCCGCCATATTATTCAAAAATATGTTAATGAATGGACCATTGAGATCCAGGATGCAACTCCTCTAGTGAGAAAAATCTATGGCTTGTTACAACAAGGGCAAGAAGCAAAAGCAAAGGGGTTTCTGCCAAAAGAACGTATTTACCCCCTCAATCAGGCACTTGCCCGGCAGATTGGCATGAAGTAGAACGCCTTTTTGAGAAAAATCAGATAGGGAAGAGGGAAGGCTCTATGAAGATCGCTATTCCTGATGATTATCAGGACGCTATACCTATGCTGGATTGTTTTGCGAAGCTGGCTGAACATGATGTTGTGAGCTATCACAATCATATCAGTGACCCGAAAATGCTGGCTGAACAACTGAGAGAGGCTGAAGCTCTTGTGCTCATCCGCGAACGCACACCTATTACAGAGGACTTACTGGCCTTGCTGCCAAAACTAACATTGATTGTACAAACCGGACGACAGGCTCCCCATCTCGATCTAGCTGCCTGCACTCGCCATGGAGTATCGGTTATCTATGCTACTCCCACAACTCCGTCTGTGTCATCATCTACAGCTGAGTTAACCTGGGGACTCATTCTGGCTGCTCTGCGTTTTATCCCTCAGGAGATAGCATCGATGAAGGCTGGCCAGTGGCAACACAAGCTCGGACGAACGCTCTATGGTAGTACACTGGGAATCTTTGGGTATGGGACGATTGGCAAAATGGTGGCAGGCTATGGAAGGGCGTTCGGAATGAAGGTCCTTGTCTGGGGACGTGAAGGGTCGCGAGACCGCGCTCGCTCTGATGGTTTTGAGGTTGCCACAGATCAAGAGGCGCTATTTACCCAATCTGATGTTCTGACCCTCCACATTACGTTGAAGGATGAGACTCGTGGCATTGTTTCACTCCAGGATCTACTGAAAATGAAATCGTCTGCACTCCTTGTAAACACGAGCCGCGCTGGTCTGATTGCTCCAGGAGCATTAGAGGAGGCGCTACGCGCTGGACGACCTGGATATGCTGCGGTCGATGTCTATGAGCATGAGCCAGTCAAAGATCATCCTTTGTTGCAGATGGAGAATGTGCTCTGCACTCCCCATATAGGGTACGTTGAGAAAGAAAGTTATGAACGCCTATTAGGAGCAGCCTTTGACCAGTTGGTCGCCTTTGCCAGTGGCAATAGGGATGCGGTCGCCAATCCAGAAACTCTCAAGCAGGTATAAATAAGGCTATTCATGCTATCTAGTTGTTTGTTCTGCGTGACCGTCTAGTTCAATACATCATATTTCCAGAGCTTCAAACGCTCATGATTGAGAAGAGAGAAAAAGTAGAGAGAGCAGCTCAATGATAACGTGAACTTTTGCGATAGGCTGCTGGACTCACGCCTGTATGACGGGCAAAAATACGCGAGAAATAAAACCGATTCCCAAAACCAACTTCGGCAGCAATCTGTTCAATGCTATGATTAGTGAATAATAGCTTCTGGCTTGCTACCTTCACACGTTGCTCTTGAATATAGTGGCCTGGCGTCATCCCCACACACTCGCGAAAACGACGCGCAAAATAATCTACTTGCATATGACAGAGACGCGCTAACTCATTGTTGAGGAGTTCTTCACCAAGATGAGCTTCAATATAGCGTAATGCTGGCTGAACTGGCTCCTGAGCCAGAGCCAGTTGTAAGCTGTGCTGAATACGTGTGGCTGACACATCTTGTAGATAAAGCGCCAGCCCTTCATAAATGAGCGCTTTAATGCGCATCTGCAGGACAAAATCCGGTGCATCTCTACACTGCATCTGCTCTTGAACACATCGAATCTGCTCCAACAAAAGTGGCTGTGGAACAAGGCAGAAAGGGTATCGGCAGTTGGCAAAAAGAGTAAATTATGCTATACTTTACTTGTTATCATTACAGGAGGTATCAGCAGTTGAAAGCGCAAAGCTTGTCATTCCCCATTCGGTTGCCCGAAGCCATACAGGCTGAGGCGTTGCGTTTGCTTGATGCTTCCCATGGTGCAATCAATGCCATTGTATGCGAGTTGTGGCCTCAACTTGATCTGTTTGCAGCTGATCGGCGAGGACCCGCCTGGAAGCAGGTCGAGAAACATCTTATTACTCGTAATGGGCATGGCAGCCGCCAGCAACGCAATGAATGGGAGAGCGCTGGCAGAATTCTCCGGGCCCAGGCCACTCGCAAGCAGATCTTTGAAACGGTGGTGCCTCTGCTCACCGATGCCTTGATCCGTCCCGCTGATGAGAAACGGCCTGCTCGCAAAGACCACCGCGCCATCAGTGATCAGGTTCGTGCTTTACGCACCCAACTCCGTGACGAGGGTGAGGATGTTGATGCCTTTATGGCGATGACCAATGTTTTGGAGCAGGCGTGCAACGTCTTTTTGCGAACCGGCACGTTCCCCCAAACCTATTCAGAGCTTCAACCCGTTCCCGTTCACTCCGCCGGACAGATCACCTTTGCGGGTGATGATGGTATGCTCAAAGGGCAAACGTATCGTGCCCGCATCGAACACCGTCTCTTTTGCGATCTTGCCAGCCATGAAGAGCGCACGAACGCGAGCCTGTGGCTACGCTTGAAAGCTCCCGATGAGCAGCACAAGTGGGCGTGGGGAGCATGGAGCGTCGAGATCCCCTTGCCAGAGGTGGTCTGCGGGTATCTCGATCAAGGAGCTACGACACAGGCACCGACCTTGCGCGAGGTGCGAGGCGATGACGGGCAACGTCTGGTCGTGCTCGATCTGATCCTCGAAGTTCCCGCAAAATACGTCTCCGATCTGGTACAGGAAAAACGAATTCTAGGTTTTGATTGGGGGGTGCGCTCGCTCATCACCGTCTCCATCCTCGAAAAGCCTGATGTCGATGGCGAGCCTCCCAGGCAGATGAGCCGTCCTGTGTTTCTTGATACTGGAGCCCTCGATGGCAAACAGGCGAGACTGCGCCGGGAAATCGATAGGCTCAAATCCTGTAAACAACGCTACGATACACTCATTGAACAGGCTCAGCAGGCGTCTAAGAAGCAGCGCATACCACTCCCCCCACACTTTGCAGAGTGGCAAACACGTACAGAGGGATACGAGAAGCGCATTGGGCAGTGTTGGGACATGTATGCCCGTCGGAACCAGGAAGTGGCCCACCTGGCGGCAAATCTGCTGATCCTGCTGGCGCTCCTCTTTGATTGCCGCATTATCTGTGGCGAGAACCTGACCACCCTCAAAACGATTGGACGGGGCAGAGGCGTGCGTGGGCGATTCCGCAACTGGCGGAACAACACGACGGTGCGGGGAGAATTGTGGCGCGTACTGAAATACAAGTGCTACCTTGCTGGGATACGGACTCGCACGGTGGAACCTCGCGGCACAACGCACACGTGCCCACGGTGTCACGAGCCCGCTCGAACATTTGCCTCGCCAGCGTCAGCAGATCGGCGCAAGGCCATCGACTGGGGAGCGTGGCTGTGCTGTGAAAACCCGGCATGTGGCTGGAACGGGGCACGCGACTATGCAGCGAGCCTCAACATTGCCGCATTAGGCATCGCTTTTCTTCGGACCTATTGCGAAACCGGAACCTATCGAGGGTTTCGCATGACCTCTCAGGAGGTTAAGCCTTGCTCATACATTGGGCAAGGTGCGACACAACTGTTGCTGTCGCAGGGTTTCACTACCCGCCCTATCAAGGGCAAACACGTTTACTATGCTGGTTGGTCCTATTCCATTCGTCTTTGCACTTCTCATCCCGCAACAACGCTTGCCATTCTTTCAACCTCTCAACTCAGGAAGAATGTGCTCAGAAGTGCGTAATGTTCGCATAGTATCGTGTTTTGGCAACGGTTCCCAAAGAGTTCTTTCAGGGCAATCTGCGGCAGACCAATGACATCAAAGTGCACAAAAACTTCGCGCACATCACAGTTCGTATGAGAATTGTACCGTACGCCTGCTGGAATAAAAAAAAGCTGCTCTGGCTCGAGCAGATAGCGTTCTTTATTCACGTGCTCCACCACAGCCCCACTTTTATCATGAATATACAGACGCCAGAAACTATCCTGTACATCCTGCAACCGCCACCAGGTTGGCTCGAGCGTTGCTATCTGACAGGTCAACAGACGTACATGAGCTACATCCAACATAGTGCTCAACCTACTCCATGCTTAAAAATAGTCAGAATCAGACACAAGTGAAACGGTTTTCAGTATACCATCTCACTCAGCAGTCTGGTACGCTTAGAGCAGTTGTTGCAAACATGTTGCAATAATCATTTTACTTCATGTACTATTTTATACAGGAGATATATGCGATGAGCAAACTTCGTCAGCAGATCCTTATTCTCCATTTAAAGAGCTCGGATCTGGCATCAAAAACGATTGCCTGGGCTTGTTACGATGGTGCCCTGTCTGCTTCTGAGCGTCAGATGCAATCCGGAGATTCTGTCACACCTCCCTATTCGTCTGTTCTGGAAGCAATGCAAGATGGATGGTTTGTGATCCAGCTACCCGCTCTCCCCACCTATCTTCCTGGCCACGAACATGAAACAAATAATCTTCCTTATGAGTATGTACTGGAAAGAAAGGTAGAGATCAATGAGTAGTGTAGAGTTGCACCATCTTTTGACCGCTCAACAGATGGCTCAGTTTGTAACCAATGGCTTTCTAGTCCTTGACCAGCTTGTCCCTCAAGAATTGAATGAAGCCATTCTTGCCGATCAGAAAAAATGGTTGAATGCTGGCTATAACTTCTGGAAGACTTCGAGCAGCCTACAACAGGCCTTTGATCTCCCACAAGTTAAAGGAGCCATCCAGAGCTTTGTTGGTGTCAATCCCGGCTATGATCATTCCTATCTCCATATTGTCAAACCTCATCACCTTGATGCTCAAGCATGGCATGCCGACTCAATTATCGATGTACGCCCCTTTGCCTTTGATATCCAGGCCTTCTACTTTACCCATGATACGCCTGCAGAGATGGGCCCGACACTGGTTCTTCCAGGCTCACATCTACGCAAAGTAAACACGGGCAGTATTGAGCGCTACAAAAACATCATTGGGCAGCGTCAGCTAGTTGCACGCGCTGGAACAATCGCCTTTCTGCATCATGCCATCTGGCACTGCGCTCAACCAAACTTTACTGATACCACACGTTATGTCTTCAAATTACGGCTACGTCCAGGCCAGGAACAGCGTGGTCTCTTTAACACGGAAGGATATAATAGTCCAGAAGTTGCATCTATCATCGAACATGGCTATCAAGACTGGCAGGGCAATGAGGGACGCCTTGAACATGTCCAACGCGCTAAACTCTGGCGCTATGTAACAGGCGACAATACCATCGATTTTTCCTTTGAGGGAGCTCTCACACGTATGTCTATCCACTAAACCTGACGAAGCATTCAAGGAGAGACAAACGTTATTCACCCATTATTTATCCCTATCCGTCTCGAAATAATGCTTCTCCAGCTTGTGGCGACATTCTCTACAAGCTGGACAGCCTCTCCTATTGGCAGATCAGACACATGTAAGCATAGCTGTCCCTGCGTATTGTCACAACCACTATAATGATAGTCTAACATGCCAATCTATGAAGGCTGAGACTCATTCAGTCCATAGTTCGTCAAATAAGTATAATAGTTCTGCAAATGACAACTTTCCTCAACAGAAGGCGGTTTATGTAGCGCGTCATGCTCGTGTTATAGGCAAACCAATTCGACACACATGTATGACTACAGGTTCGACAATATATATATAACTACAGGAATACCATATGTATCAGATGAGAAGGCCTGCAATTCATAACGTGCAGGTAGGGAATCAGCGCATAAGCTATCAAACATTGGGAGATGGAGACCCGGTCATCCTGGTTCATGGCCTCTCGGGCTCTTTACTCTGGTGGAGCCGCAATATTCAAGACCTGGCTCAGGATCACCGCGTCTATCTGGTTGATCTTCCAGGCTTTGGCTCGATGCGTCGTGTAAGCACACGCTTTACTATCATGAAGGCAGCTCAATGGCTGCTTGCATGGATGGAGACAGTCAATATACAGAAAGCAGATTTTATAGGACACTCTATGGGAGGCTATATCTGTATCTGGATTGCAGCCCATCATCCTGCATTGGTCTCGCGTCTGGTTCTGGTCTCACCCGCAGTACTATCGGAAATACGAAAGATCTGGGGGTATGCTATTCCGCTTCTCTCTACCATTGCCTATCTTCAACGAGATTTCTTTTTTATCTTGATATATGACGCTCTCAGAGCTGGACCATTAACCCTGTTACAAGCAACATATGACCTGCTATCCGTCGATGCGCAGGAAGAGATAGCCAGGATCTCAGTACCAACGCTTCTTATCTGGGGAGAAAACGATACATTGGTTCCCCCATCAATCGGGCATACCTTGCATACAAAGCTTGCCAGTTCTCGCCTGGTCATCTTACACAATGCCAGCCATATAAGTATGTATGACCAACCTGCCCAATTCAATGCCCTGGTCAAAGCATTTTTCAATGGAGAAGGTGCAGGGTGACAGAACACGCTACGCTCAACCAATTATGAATACCATACCATACACACCTGAGACCTTTATCATCCATCATTGGCTGGACATCAATAATCGCCTCTCTGTTATCACAATCCCCAAAACTCATCGGCACAATCTGCAACCTCTGCAAAGCTTTTTGTATTCTACGTTATAGATACGAAGATAAAGAGAGCGAAAAGGAAGATATGCAGCCAGAAAACTTACCAGGCACTGGTTCTTTGCAAAACGAACAGCTAGCGGATCTGCTAGAATTGCTGGCTAATGATCTGGATCGCTATTTTCATCAACTTGTTTTGCATACGCAACACAGGCTTTATATCTTTGTCTTGCGTCAGACGGGAAGCCCCCAGGATGCAGAGGATATTGTACAGGAAGCTTTTATCCGCGCCTATCACGCGCTTGCCAACTATTCGCCTGAGCGGATCCGTGTCATGCAGCTACAGGCATGGCTTTACAAAATTACGCTTCACATCGTGTATCGTCAAAGTAGCAATAGTGCCCGCCTCCAGTGTATGCCGCTTGATCTATCCGAAGAGAGTGCGCTTCTCACTATAGAAGATGCTGAATACCAGCAACCTGAAAAGGCACTGGAGGGACGAGAAAACTTACACGAATTGGAGGCACTGATCTCTCAGCTTCCAGAACAATATCGGGTGGCTGTCAATTGCTACTATGTTGCGGACTTAAGCTATCGCGAGATTGCTGATCTCCTCCATCAACCACTAGGTACCATCAAATCAAACGTGCACCGTGGAATACAACTTTTACGCAAAATAGCATTATCAACTCAGGTAAGAGGCCAATATGCACAATAAAGAGAATGAGCAGCACAAAAATGTACCAGGAGAGAATCACGAAGGTGCTATCGAGGTACCTTCTACGCTCCTGCCCAATGTGCTCCACCATCTTGGGCTTACATCTGAGCAACAAACAGCCAGCCAGAACTCCTCTGTTGAGAGTCTCCTTGCTACCTTACAAGACAGTTCGTGGGAGAAGCGGGCCGCTGCGGTACGTGCCCTGGGGACGTGCAACGTGGCTATTCCTATGAATGCTTTTTTGTCGGTTCTTCATGATGAGGATGCAACCGTACGTGCGACAGCAGTACATACGATTGGAACTATGGAACGGCGGGCTCCTCTTCACTGGTTGGTAGAAGCATTGCATGACTCAGATTGGCATGTACGTGAGGTAGCAGTCCTGGCACTTGGGAAACAGAAGGAACGTATCCCCAACGAACTGATTATGATAGCCCTGCATGATGCAGATGAAATGGTCCGACAAACCGCCAGATCTGTCTTACATGACCAGACAAAGAGAATACACGAGCAAAATTGGGAGAAAATATCTATGCAAAAAGAACAATATGATACCTCTCTGCGAAAAAACAGACAGACCGTCAAGGAAAAAGAAAAGGAAGCACAACCAGAGTATAATGGTGCAATCTTTGAATATAGCAGCCATTTTGCTGCCTCGCGGAGCGTAAAAGAGCAGGCTCAGGTCTATACTACCCATGAATATACACCAGTACAACACCGTCAGTCTCAGCCAGAAACGGAGTCTTATCTCTACTCAGCATTTCCTTTACGGGGCGAAAAGATTACCAGCCATCGTTTACGACGTAAATCGCATAAAGGTTGGTGGGCTGCGCTTATAGTGACAGCCATTTTCTGTCTGGAATTAGGCCGTTTAAGTACACTGGTCGTACCATCATTCCAATCTGGTATCTTCGCCAGCCCAACCTCTATGCATGTTTCAGCTATGCCTACGCCTGGACCACCCGTTGTAACTGGACCACCCGTTGTATTAATAACCAATCCGTTTCCTTTTGCACCAGATGCATACGCTTCTATTATGCAAAGTGAGCTCTCGAAGGATCTCGATCTTACCCCAACACAAATTCAAGTAAATGTGCGGGCTACAAGAGGAGATATAGATGCGGTTGCTGCCAAACAAAATCTGCCTGATTCCCAATTACATGACATAGAATTGAATATGCTTCAGGCTACTCTTACTGCCGCTGTTAATAATAAAGATATTAATCAACAGGATGCTGACCAATTAATGCAGAATTTTCACGATGACTCTATACTTAGAGATATGGCCACGCTTACACTACTCTACCCTGAGAGTAGCATTCATTCTATGGTGCCCCCGTCTTCCAGATAAGCGCTACGTTTCAATTCGTCCTGGTTTGAAAAAAGCAAACTTACTGCTTACTATAGGAAATAAAGAGAGGTTAGTTACGGTTATAACTAATCTCTCTCAACTGTGAAGGGCGTATCGGGTTCAGCTAATGATAGCCTGACGTTATCTCACTCACGGATACTCCGGGCTGGCAATGGACGAACCAATGGACTCATGATGGGTAATTCTTTTTTGCCACGCGGAAGGCGCTGGCGAACAAGGTAATCTGGGGCATTCGCCAGGTCGTTCTTCTCCAATGTAATGTCATCACCAAAGCGATTGAAGAAGGAGAGCTCAAAATTGGGCGTCTCACCAAGCGCACCATGAGGGCAGACCTCAACACAGTCTCCACAGAAGATACAACGATCAAGTGCAAAGGCGTAACGGGCCAGATGACGTTCTGCCATCATTAATGAACCTGTTGGGCAGACCTGTACACAGGCTCCACATGAGACACAGTCTGTCTCATGTAAGCTCACGTTAAATGGTGTTGAAACGATCGTGTCAAAACCCTTGCCAAACATTCCATAACAGTTGGGGCCGATCACATCATGGCAGACACGGACACATTGCGTACAGTTAATGCATTTATTAGGATCGCGCAAGATAAAACTGTGGGATAGATCTGTATCGTAATCATGATAGTCGCGAGCCTCACCAGCATGAAAACGATTATCAGCCAGGCCATGTTCAATACTGTATTTCTGCAGATCACATTGACCCGCAGCAGGACAGGCACATTGTAGGCAGCGTGCTGCCTCGCGTTGCGCCTGCTCCTGAAGGTATCCCATCTCAATAAGTTGGAAGTTCCGCTTACGCTCCTCGTATGGTAGCATAGGCATCTTGACTTTAGGCTCAACAGGCTTGTAAGGTACGATATCAAAGAGATCTGGCCGACGTTCCTCAAGCTCTAAACGCCGGGCAACCTCATTCATATCCTCGCCCATGAGATAACTATGAATTGAGCGTGCATTCAGTTTTCCCTGGGCAACACATTCAATAATGGTTTTCGCACCCATCTGACAGTCACCACCCGCAAAGATACCTTCTCGATCGGTCATAAAGTTGTGTGAGTTGGTCTGAATGGTGCCCCATTTCGTCCATCTGACTCCTGATTGTTCGCTGAGAACCCGGGTATCTGGTTTCTGCCCATAGGCTGGAATAATGGTCGTACAGGGAATCACATATTCTGATCCCTCAATCGGCACTGGACGGCGACGGCCACTCGCATCAGGTTGACCTAATTTATTACGTAAAAACTCAAGCCCTTTGACCTTATTATTTTCGGTTATGACTCTGGTGGCCTGCGAATAAAGGATAACCTCTGCACCCTCGGCCTCTCCATCCTCCACTTCTTCAGGGGTTGCGGTCATTTCACTCCGTCCACGCCGATAGACGGTATGGACTCTGGCACCCAGGCGTGTCGAGGTTCTCGTACAATCAAAGGTGGTAAATCCACCGCCCAGGACAACTACTTCATCTTTTTCAGTCACTGGCACCGAGTTACCAACAACCTTATCTCCCAGGAATGCAATAGCATTGATGACGCCTTCTGCATCTTCTCCAGGAGCTCCCAGCGGGTTACTGGTCCAGGCTCCGATTGCTAGATAGACTGCATCAAACCCCTGCGCAAGGAGATCGTCAATCTCAAAGTCGCGTCCTAGTTTAACGTTTGTTTGTAGATCAACTCCCAAGTGCCAGACATGCTCAAATTCACGATCCATCATGTCTTTCGGCAGACGATACTCAGGAATACCATAGCGCAGCATGCCACCAGCCTGAGGCTGCATTTCAAAGACTTTGCAATAGTGTCCGCGTAGCGCCAGATAATAGGCACAGGTTAATCCCGATGGCCCTCCCCCAATTATGGCGACTTTCTTGCCAGTTGGTGGGTCCTGCACATAGGGGACGGGAGGATTAAGAAGGTTGCTCTCAGCAGCATGCCCATGCATACGGCAGATTGCAATCTCCTCATCTACCAGTGCACGCCGACATGCATGTTGGCAGGGAGCAGGGCAGGTCAGGCCAAGAATATACGGAAATGGTAAGACTTCTTTTACCAATCGCGTAGCTTCTGTCATCGCTCCTTGTGCAATCAGTTCCAGGTAACCAGGAATATCAATATGTGTGGGGCAATCAACCTGACAGGGAGGCTGGCAGTAGGCGTTATGATCGGAAAGCATCATTTCTAGATTCGTGCGACGAATGTGGAAGAGATCATCAGAGTTCGTTGTGATCACCATTCCTGGCTCTGCCGCAGTATTACAAGAAGGTAAAGGGCGTTCGATGCCTTCGATATGGACCAGACACATGCGACATGCGGAGGTTGGCTCAAGTTTTTCATCGTTACAAAGGTTAGGGATATCGCGAATACCATGATCAATCGCAACGCTCAGGATCGTCTGACCTTCATATGCCTGCATAACCTTTCCATCGAGGGTGATGGAAAAACTAGCATGACCAATGTCGTTACGATGCATTAAAGACGGCTGAATCAAAGGAGATACATGATCTCGAACAGATATGGCCATAGATTTCCTCTCAATTACAAGCCTGGTTAGTACTGAGACATCTTATAAGATTATTATTGACGAATTGACCTTCTTGATGAAGGGGGAGTCTTGCCAAAATAGCTCATACTAACTTGCATTTCTATAGACCGTACTCATTTAGGGCTCATCGTGTATAGTTAAATACTAGCAAAGCTGGGAAGCCATTTACAAGGTTCGCTGAGACTTCTCTGTTCATGGGTGATCTCATACATATATTCTTAACCTATATTAAGGATAGACACGAACTTTGTTGTTGAGCTTTTACCGGGATGACCCTTTTCAGGCTACACGACGACCTTTATGCAATACAGCTTATAGCGGACTCACGTTCCCAGCTACGAAAGGAGGGAGAAGAAAAAAACTTCTTTTCTCTCCTCCCCGATAAAGGACTGCGTTTTAAGCAGGTTGCAAGGATAGAGGAACCCTCTGAGGCCCAAAGATAAGGAGGCTTGGTGTCTGTCGTAGGGGTTCTTTGTGCAGAATGTGAATATGCTGGAACTTGCTCAAGAGCTTGCCAAGGGCTAGTTTTATTTCGAGGCGAGCAAGGGGAGCACCAATGCAAAAATGTATCCCTTGCCCAAAGGATTGATGACGATTTGGCGTACGTCCACAATCAAATCGTTCTGGCTCGTGAAAATGCCGCTCATCAAAGTTCGCTGAGAGCCGGTTGACCTGTACATGATCTCCTTTACGCACAATGTGATCATAAAGTCTTAGATCGGTCTGCGCAATCCTCCCTTCTATCAGACCATTGGGACCTGCACGAAATGGACCCATATACCGAAGGATCTCTTCAACCGCGGTAGGCAATAGTTCGGGATGGCGCTGGAGACGGGTCAATTCTTCTGGATGCTCATCAAAACAGAGCATGGCGTTGCCTAAAACATTGGTAGTAGTAATGTTTCCAGCAATAAGAAGTGTGAAACAGAAGCCCATCACGTCTTCATACTCCAGACCCTTTCCATCAACCTCCGCTGCAATCAAACGGCTCAAGATATCGGTGCCGCCAGGATTCCGATAACGCTCATCAATGGCTCGGGCAAAGTGTTCTCTCAAGCCAAGATTTGCCACTTCGGATTCTGAAGTCATATTAATAATCGCATCGGTCCATCTCTTATAGGTTGGCCATTCCTCATGCGGCAACCCCAACATACGGGCAATCACAATAACAGGCAGAGGATTGGCAAAATCAGACATCCAATCTATTTCATCACGTGCACAAAGAGATTCTAGAAGGGTATCCACAATCTCTTCTATCTGCGGCGTCATCTCTACTACAGTACGTGCGGAGAAGGCCAATGTAATCAATGAACGCATCTGTTTATGCCGTGGCGGGTCCATCTCAACAATACTACTCCCATTTCCGCCTGGAACGGTGCCCTCTGAAGAAAAAGTTGCGTAATCGCTCTGAACACGTACTACATCTTCATAGCGAAAAACAATCCAGTTTGCACTATCTTCATCCCAAATAATCGGTGACGATGTGCGCATCTCCTGAGACCATTGACGCAATTTACACTGATATTCGAGCGGTGGAAGCGTTAGATCGGTAACAAATGCAGGAAGTTTCACACTCTATCTCCTTTGTCTTCAGCTACCTACAAAGAATATGCTCGACTCTTTGACTGTGTAGTCTAACCCATCACTTATCTACCATGAAGAACACTATACAAAGGAACGCAATAGCATTTTGATCCCAATGATGATCAATACCGATCATTCATCCTATTTTCGTCTGATAAGCACCACTTCTGTCAATAGGAGCATATATTGATACAATGACCAGTATTAATGCATATAAAAATAATCTTATATCTCAATTTTTTTTGATTCAGGGGATGAAAGGCTTTGCAGAACATCACCATACTCACATATCAGCATAAGCATGCACTGATAATATAGATACAAATCATCAACATAATTATTTCCGCTATCGGTACTAATTGATTGTATAGACGACTATTTACGTTTCCTGTGCTTGCATTTCAGCCAATTTTATCGTAAGACTGTATCATAGTAGTAGTATGCCCAGGTCTGTGACCGTAGCTGAACTCTCAAGTTATTGAAAAGAGATCCAAATACACAAAAATGAGATGTTATTTTACAGGGTAGATGAAGATCAGGAGAGGATAAAATGAGTGAAGGATTCTTCTCACGTGGGTTCCGGGGTCGCCGTCCCCAGAGCAACCAGGATGCACGAATTCCACCTGGACAATACCTTGAACGTGGATTTCCTGTTCTTTCAGCCGGACCAACACCAGGGACTTCTCTAGCAACCTGGGACTTTTCTCTCTTTCAAGAGAATGAGCCACTCAAACGCTGGACCTGGGATGAATTTCGTACACTGCCACGTGAGTCGGTGACAAAGGATATTCACTGTGTGACCAAGTGGTCCAAGTTCGATACGAATTGGGAGGGCGTCTCCCTGGATACATTGCTGGGACAGGTCAATTACCAGGCCAACTATGTCATCGCTTTTTCTGATGGCGGGTATACAACGAACCTTCCACTGGAAGATGTGCTTGGTGGAAAGGCATGGGTAGTGTATACATATGATGGACAACCTCTAGCACCTGAACATGGTGGGCCTGCGCGCCTACTGGTTCCCCATCTTTACTTTTGGAAGAGCGCCAAATGGGTCCGAGGCCTCCGCCTGTCCGATACGGATGAGCCCGGCTTCTGGGAGTCGCTTGGCTACCACAATCATGGAGACCCATGGAAAGAAGAACGCTACCAGGGCGACTGATCTGGCAACGTGGAGAAATCATTGCAACGCGCAAAGAAACAGAGCGGACGCAAAGCATTACTATCGCTCTTCCTGGCTGGATGGGGCATCGACCCGGTCAACATGTGGATGTACGACTTACCGCTGAAGATGGCTATCAAGTCGAACGAAGCTACTCGATTGCTTCTCCTCCCGAGGAGAAGAACCAACTAATCCTTACTATCGAGCGACTGGATGATGGAGAGGTATCGCCCTATCTTGTCGATGAGCTCCGTATTGGTGATCAACTGGAACTACGGGGACCGATCGGAGGATATTTCGTCTGGGAAGTTCAGATGGGTGGGCCTCTTTTGCTTATCGCTGGAGGTTCTGGAATTGTTCCTCTCATGGCGATGATCCGTCATGCTATCGCTAATGGAGGAGTGGTTCCGATTCGATTGCTCTTTTCGTCTCGCTCGGAGCAGGATATCATCTATCACGATGAACTGTCACAACTGGTCAGCAGCACCCACAATTTGGAGGTCATCTATACGCTGACCCGCGAACAGCCACAGGGATGGACGGGATATCATCGCAGGGTCGATAGCACTATGCTGCGTGAGGTCGCGTGGTTAACCACACAACAACCTTTGACGTTCATCTGTGGCCCCACATCATTCGTTGAGGCTGCAGCTACCAGCCTTGTGGAATTAGGGTACCCACCGGAACGTGTGAAGACTGAACGCTTCGGAGCAACAGGAGATGGATAATGGAGATAGAGAATAGATTGGATGGGAATGCTGCGGGTGGCATCTTACAGGCGATCTTCCCTTTTGATATGACGCTTGCTCAAGCCACCTGTACTGGCTGCGGAATAACCACTATCATTGGAACATTGGCAGTCTACATGCATAAGATGGGGACAATTGTACGCTGCCCCTCCTGTGATCATGCACTTATTCGCGTTGCATTAGTGAAAGATCATTACTGGCTGGATATGCGCGGAGTCCGTGTCCTTCAGATTGCATCACCAGGAATCTGATGCTATGATTGGCCAGAGAAGCCATTCAGCCTTTGTAGGAATGGTGTGCGGAACCTGCCATATATCTGCCAATATAGAAAGTGGCATAAAATGGTCTTGTGCACACTGATAGGTTTTTCATGCCTTCCAATTAAGCGTTTTGATCATATAGGACTTGTAGATCTCCGTCTACAAGTCCTTTTTATGCCTTCAAAATTGTAAATTTCACGAAAATTAAGGTAATTTTTTGATTAATACTACAACGATATCTATAATTTTTGGGAATCTATCTATAGAACGTTTGTTAGTTGTTCCGATGATAGCAAAAGGATTATAATAATGCTATCATCGGTATTACTATGTATAGTACTGAAAATAGTATATCCACCTTTGCTGAAAAAGCCCAATTGGAACGCTCTTATCTTAACTCAAGCAGACCAGATAAACATATAACGAGATAGAACACGTCCCAGTATGGCGTTGACAGGAGTTTCTCTATGCAGCGATCAGGTCCTATTCTTACGGTTGGAAGCCTCAATATGGATCATATTGTACAGGTACCGCGCCTACCTGTGCCGGGTGAAACATTATTTAGCACTGATTCCCTACGACTTGTCCCCGGTGGCAAAGGCGCAAATCAGGCGGTCGCAATGGCACGCCTGGGTGCTCGTGTTCAGATGGGAGGGCGCGTTGGACACGATTCTATTGGTGAAGGCCTGCTGACAGCTTTACGCAACGATGGAGTCGATGATTCGCTTATCATTATTGACGAACAGGCTACAAGCGGAGTGGCCTTTATTTTTCTTTCGCCTCATGGAGAGAACGCCATTGTGGTCGCACCTGGAGCGAATATGCATGTTGGGCAGGATCAAGCACAGATGCGCCATATTCTGGCTGCTTTGCCAACCGCACAGGCTCTTATTCTGCAGCTAGAGATTCCTCTTGAGACCGCCATACATCTGATCTCAGCTAGCTATCAGGCGCAGGTTCCTGTTGTGCTTAACCTTGCGCCAGCCCAGCCTCTCCCATTAGAAACACTGCGACAACTTGAAGTACTGGTGGTCAATGAGACAGAAGCAGTGCTCATCAGCGATGCCCTGAATGGCTCTACATCTCAGTCGCCTACACCCCAGACGCTTGATGAGGCTCGTCAGCTAGCAACAAAGCTATGCGAGATTGGCATTCGTCATGTTGTCATCACCCTGGGATCGCAAGGAGCACTCCTCGTATACAAAAATGAGGAAGGGCAGATACGCTACGTGCATCAGACCCCTCCTAAAGTCCAGGTAATCGACACAACTGCGGCAGGCGACTGCTTTACTGGAGCATTAACGGTCGCTATCACAGAAGGTCAGACGCCAGCCGAGGCTCTGCGCTTTGCAGTCTATGCAAGTGCATTAAAAGTTACCCGCTTTGGCGCACAATCTGGCTTGCCCACACGCCTTGAGGTAGATACGCTCCTTCAATCTCACTAAGAAGCACAGTCAACCAGCCATACAGGTTCTGGTAAGTAGCCCTCCATGCGTAGATTATCCTTGCATGGAGGGCTACTTACCAGAACCTTCGCTTATAACCTTCTCTAAAAAAGATGCTTTTCATTCTTGCCAGTGTATTATAAACGCTTCTGCCTTATTCAGAACGTAACGCAACGATCGGGTCGAGCTGCGAAGCTCGTTGTGCTGGATAGAAGCCAAAGATCACGCCAACGGCAACGGAAAAACCAAAGGCTAAGAGTACAGCCACTGGACTGAGCGCGAATGGGGTTGCCATCACGGTTGCAATGATTAGTGATCCTGCAACACCGATGATAATACCAACAATACCTCCTAGAGCACTCAGCATTAAGGATTCGATCAAAAATTGCATCATCACATCGCCTGGACGCGCACCAATCGCGATGCGAATGCCAATCTCACGTGTCCGTTCTGTGACTGAGACAAGCATGATGTTCATGATACCAATCCCACCTACGACTAAGGAGATACCTGCAACAGCAATCAAGAGCGCAAAGAGTGACTGCGAGGTTGCCTGTGCTGTTGCCAGTACGGTTGCTTGATTCTGGATCAAGAAATCGTCGTTTGCTGGATTAGCAATATTGTGGGCCTGCTCCATACGTACCTGGACTGCCGATTGGGCATCCGTCATATGTGAGGAGTCATCAACCAGAACATCAATGGAGTTAACGGAACTTGAGCCTGTCAACTTCTTCTGGGCAACGCTGAACGGGATATAAATGACATCATCGGCATCCTGAAAAGAACTGCTGGCACCTTTCGAGGCCAGCACACCACCGACCGTAAAAGGGATACTGTTGATACGAATCTCTTTTCCAAGCGGGTCAACCCCCAATGGAGCAAAGAGATTGTCAGCAACCGTCTGACCAATAACAGCAACAGCAGTAGTGTTCTGCTCATCTGCATCGGCAAAAAAATTTCCTTCCTGCATCTTCCAGCTATTGATCTGTTGATAAGCTGGATAGACACCCTGAACAGAGGTAGACCAGTTTTGAGACTGATAGACAATCTGCTCATTCACTGTGACAACAGGGCTGATGGCAGAGACATACTGAACTGATGCCAGGGCATCTGCATCAGACTGCTTAAGGGTCGAGGAGGTCCCTTGAGCCTGACGCACGCCGCCTGTTGCAGAAGCACTACCAGCTCGAATTACTAACTCATAGGGATTGAGCGAGGAGAGCCTCTGATTGATCAGAGCAGCATTACTCTGACTGGTTGAGACCATCATAATCACGGCTGCAACACCGATAATAATACCCAGGGAGGTAAGCAGTGAGCGCATCTTATTGGCACGTACAGCAACCAGAGCGCTTCTAAAGCTCTGATAGAATGCCATCATCCCTCGTCGTCTCTGCAATTTTCCTGGCTTCTTCCTTTTAGCAGACGCTTTAGCAAGCATCTCTTGCTGATGACGACGCTCTTGCTCTACCGATCTTTGCTCATCTGCTTGCTCCTCAATATTCTGCGTTGAGCTCATTGGATGGCTTCCTTTCCGCTGGCGGTAGATAGCTCAGCCAGTTGTGTCAACGCAGAGAGAGGATGAGGATTGCTCCGATCTTCGCGCACTTTGCCATCTCGCAGGACAACTGTACGGTGACAATACTGAGCAATATCTGGCTCGTGCGTGACCAGGACAACGGTCATCCCACTCTGATTTAGCTTTTGTAACACCATCATAATCTGAACGCTTGTCTTTGTATCCAGATTACCTGTTGGTTCATCGGCCAGGATCATGGCTGGTCGCGTCACCAGCGCTCGTGCAATGGCGACGCGCTGTTGCTGACCACCAGACATCTCCATCGGGCGGTGATTAGCTCGCGCCTCCAGACCAACCAGTTTCAATGCCCAGAGCGCTCGTTTTTCACGTTCCTCGCGAGAGATACCCGCATAGATCAGAGGTAGTTCAACATTGGCCTGAGCCGTCATCCAGGTCAATAGATTAAAACTTTGAAACACAAATCCAATCTTCTGATTGCGCACGTCAGCCAACTGAGCTTTACTCATTGAGCTAACCGCAATAGTATCCAGATAATAGTTGCCACCCGAGGGACGATCCAGGCATCCGAGCAGATTCATCAGCGTTGACTTGCCAGAACCAGATGGTCCCATAATTGCAATCAGCTCACCGCTATGAATGCGGAGGTCCACGCCTCGCAGCGCCCAGACCTGATTCTTCCCCATCTGATAGACTCTGGACAACTTTTCCAATTGAATAATAGGTTTTTCTGTTCTCTGATCAACTCTTTGGATAGCTGAACCTTCTTGCTTAAGCATACCTAGTTTCCTCCGTTGCCACCAGCGCCGCGGCCACCATTACCACCTCCAAATCCTCCGCCAAATCCTCCGCCACCACCGCCAAACCCACCTCGTCCACCAGCATTTGTGCCTGTACGAGGAGAGGTGGTCGTACCACCTGTTTGACCAGTCACTATCTGATCGCCTTCTTTCAAGCCGGACAAGACCTCTACTGAGCTATTACTTGTCAAACCAACAGTGATCGGTACTGGAACCAGTTTGCCATCCTTCAATTCCATAACGACACGGGTATTGCCTGTTACAGCACCTGTTGTAGAACCAGTATTGTTGGTTGAACTACTACTGGCAGCAGCCTGCAAGGCGTTTCTATAATCGGTGCGATTGATCTCACCATTTTGTAGAGCAGTCGTTGGAAAAGAGAGGGCAGAGGCCGGAATAATCAAGGTGTTCAGACGCTGCGCGGTGGTGATATCAACGGTCGCTGTCATACCAGGGAATAACTGAATGGTATTGACGCTGCTCATATCAACGGCTAGCTGAACAGGATAGGTCACAACGCTCGAACTGCTCTGACCCAGAATATCAATCGAGGTCACAGTCGCCCGAAGGGTGGTCGATGGATAGGCCGAAACGGTAAACTGGGCCACCTGGCCAACTTTGATACTGGTAATATCGCTCTCATTGATTGAAGCATTAATCACGTATTTGCTGACATCTACTAGTGTCATAAAGGCTGAGCTACTACTGGCGCTCCCTTGCCCACTTCCACTACTTCCAGTAGAGACCGATCCATTCGATGAGACGTTTTCGCCAACGGTGCCATTGACGGTTGCTACAGTCGCATCTCCAGGAGCAGTCAATGTGTCAGTTGTGGTTGGAGGATTATTACCATAGCCATTGACGGTCTGCGTTACCGTGATCTTCGCCAATGTCTGTCCGGCGGTTACATGATCACCAACTTTTACGTCTACCTCAGAAATCTGGCCCGCCGCAGGAAAATTCATAATATATTGCGCGTTCGGAGCAAGAGGGCCACTGGTTGAGACTTTGACACTCAGATTACCACTTTGTACGGTTGACTGGATATACTGAATTGCAGGCGTCCGGTTTAGCAAATAATAGGAGATACTGGCCGCAATCAGGGCCAGGACCAGCACTACAATGAGTACAATCGCCCAGATTGGAAAACGTCGTCGTGGTGGAAGCACAATTTCATCAGCGTCATCAAAATCAAATTGATCTGCTTCTAGCAAGGGTTGTAGCTCTTCTACTTGCTCAGCCATCGTTATCTACTCCAATTACTACTAGTACTAATTTTTTGGGATCATTTCTTTGCTTTTTTGAAGCAGCCAGCATTCCGTCGACGGGCCACTGGCAAACAATACTCAGGAGTTCTTGGCAGATGCTGGGGTATTTGTTACGATCGTAATCGTTGTAGCAGCAGTTGATGTACCAACAACGGATACATTCTGACCAATCTGCAATGCACTGGCGGTCACTGTCTGCGTCTGAATGATCTGTGTCTTGCTGGTTAAGGTCAGCAAATAACTGTTGTTGCTTGCATCGTCTACAACAAGAGTGGTACCACTTACTTGAGCTACTGTACCAAACAGGCGATTGCCATTTCCGTTGCCAGCGCCGCCATTCTGTCTACCGCCACCAAAACCTCCATTTGCTCCTGGAGTACCTGCACGTTGCGGGCGACATGAGTTGTTACGATTATTGCCATTCTGGCCACCGCTACCCGCACCACCATTCTGACCACCTGTTCCGCGCCCAAATCCCCCTCCGCCCAGACCAGATGTCAAAAGAATTGTATCGGCGGTATAGGTGCTACCATCCGAGCTTGGAGTCACTGCGACAGTCACAAATGATCCATTCGTGAGTGCGCTTGTTGCGGCCAGCGTTTGCTGCGTAATAACTGTCTGACTGGAAAGGGTCATCGTCACATTTGAGCCGTCTTGCTTTGTGATCACCAGCGAATCAGTACCAATACTCTTCACAGTCCCGCTTGCACGTGTAATAGTTGTATTTCTTGGGGTACATGTGGCAGTAGCCGTCCCCGTACTGGAGCTATCTTGAGTAGCGACTGAACCACATCCGCTCAAAGTAGCTAATACAGCTATGCTTACAACTCCAGTTGCCAGGAATTTATGAGAACGATTACTAAACATTGAAAATTTGTCTCCTCACAAATTACTAACATCATCTATATAAGGATTTTTCTCTTCCTTATCTTTACAGCCTTCTGTAATAAGGATCAATTCTCGAAAGATCCATTCCAGGTTAATGTCTGTAAAGCTTGCAAGAGAGAAGATTCCTTCTTGCAAGAATATACCATGAACAACTGGATAAATTGTCAATTAACTGTAAATTGTTTGAAAATTTTGTTGAGCTTTACTGAGCTCGAGTAAACCTGCATCTGACTGTCTACAGTTTAGTCTGGAAAAATCCCTTTAAATGTCATCCAGGGATGAACCTCAGAGACCAGTCGACCGGCCTGTACAGCCGGGTCCGCATCTGAAAGAGCCTGCGCTTCCTCTAATGAAGCGGTGCGGAAGATCCCGCATCCGCGCAGGTATCCATTGTCGATCAATGGCCCATTAATGATCAATTTGCCTTCTGCTCGCAATTTTTGCCCATAAGCAAGATGAGCAGATTGTAATTGTTCGAGCTCAGGCGTCTCCTCTGGTGTCCAGTTTGGTCCTCGTTTGAGCAGGCGTAAATAGTAGACAATCATATTCTCGGGGATGTCGAACATATGCTGTAGATCCTTTCCATTATCTATCAATGGAACCTTTTTCAATTGAAGAATAGAGTCTCGAGAGCTCAATATAATAAGCTATGCTCCCATTTACAAAGCTGAAGAATGACGAAGCGATCCATTACTTTAAAATTCTTAACATCTGATCGCGACGCTATACTTCCAATGATATAGACCTCTCATCATGCTATGGTTACTTTGCTCCTTCTCTATAATAAGCATCAGTAATACATAATTCTACAATATTTCATCATCTTCAACTTACAAATAGGCCATTCATTACTAAAAAAGACCATTTTAAAGGGGGGCTCCTTTCTTTTAAGAAAAGAACTCCCCTTTAAAATGGTCAGTACTGTTACTGAACTAAGAAATCGTCCGCATAAACATTCCCTTGACCATACCAACCATGAATATAAATAGTTGCGCTGGTCTGGGTGGCTCCAGTGGTAAAGGTGACACTCAACAAGGTATAGCTGGTGCTACTGGTCCAGTTTGAGGCACCACTTTGTATGCCTAGATAAGCATAGGGCCCATTCACATAGGCTGACAGCGTATAGGTATGATTAGGTTGTACAGCAATAGTCTGGTCACATTCGCCAGTGGTCGAGCTAGTGGGCGTGACCTGTAAGGCATGACTTCCACTATGTACAGATGAAGAAACAACGGTATCATTGCTATCACAACTCCAACCTGAAAGAGTCCCGTTCTCAAAACCTGGATTGGTAACCAGATTTCCTGGTGTTGGTGTTGGCGTGTTGGTTGGGTTAGGCGTCGGTGTTGGCGTATTGGTTGGCGTTGGTGTTGGCGTATTGGTTGGAATTGGTGTTGGCGTGTTGGTCGGGTTGGGAGTAGGGGTCTTCGTTGGCGTTGGCGTTGGACTACCTCCACTTGAATTGCCCAGACCACTCGAGATGGCATTCACAAAGCTACCAGTCGAGTCATCACCATCAAGAGACCAGGAGAATGCTCCTCCCAGACCTTTGTTGTTAATATAATTCATCTTTGTGGCAACAGTGCCCAAATCATCATAGTTCCAGAAGGTCGAGCCATTATACCACCAGTTCACACCCGTTACCGAATTATGATAGGGAGTATAACCAGTGAGATTCTTCAGGACTTTGTAGTCCTCAACGCCTGCTTCATACGTACCAGGAGCAGCTTGCATAGAGGAGCTACTCTGATAGAGTCCATTATTGCTGTTGGGAACATTTGTCCAGCCACGTCCATAGATAGGCATTCCCATCACCAATTTGCTCGCAGGAATACCTGCCGCTAGATAGTCGGTAACTGCGTGATCAATACTATAGGTGTTGGCGGGCGGACTCGATGGATCAGCCGGATCAGCATACAATGGCGCATTAAAATCTGTAGGACCAGTAGCGTTCCACGCTCCATGCATATCATATGCCATGAGATCAATCCAGCTCAGATACTGGCTAATCTGGTTGAGCTGAAGATACTGGTATTTATCCTGTCCAGCAGGTGCCGCAACCGTCAACAGATACTGTTTACCAGTCTGGGTGCTGGTCTGGTTGAGCTGCGTGCGAAACTCTTTCAGCAAGTTTGTATAGTTCTGCGTGTCCTGAGGGCCATAAGGATTGCCATTACCTGGTGAATTGGGATATTCCCAGTCAATATCAATCCCATCAAAGATCCCAGCCATCGTTCCAGCACCAGCCTGATTGCCCAGGATATATTGATCAATACAGGAATGAACGAAAGAAGAGACGTTCTGGGACGAAGCGGCAGCGGAAAAATTGGTTGACAAGGTCCATCCCCCAATAGAGATGAAGATCTTGATATTGGGATATAGTGCCTTAAGCTCTTTTAGCTGGTTAAAGTTGCCTGCCAGTGGCTGATTCCAGGTATCAGCAACACCATTAACCGCTTGATCAGCCGTAAAGGTCTTCTGGTAATCTGCATAAGCATCATCAGAAGCACATTGATAGCTGCTACTGATGTTCGCAAATGCATACATCACAGCATTTAACTTCGAGGCACTGCCGCTGGTAACAATATTTTTGACCAGGTAGTTGCGCTGATAAATTCCCCACTGTGTAAAGTAGGCCGCATTGATCTTATTACTGGTCGCAAGAGGTGCAGCGCTGGCTGTGTGGACATTCGATTGAGCGTGGGTAGCATAGGTCATCCAGAACGAGGCCACCAGGGTAAATACCATGCAAGCAAGTGCAAAGAACCGAACCAGAGTATGACGCTTCATCAGGCATCCCTCCTAGAATACATACTGAGTCACTAACTATTCACTATTGCTTGTCAGAGATTAAAGACGTACACGGCGGGGGAACTCCAGGTTTCACGAGCTCTTTTAGCCACAAAACAGGGCTGCGCAATCTGTAGAGAGATAGATGATTGTTGCGCACACATGGCTCTCCATCAGGAACATACATCATATGGTCTAGACGACCGTATCTTCTATCGTCCCTTTTTGCGCTCAACAGCATCCAGTACCTCAGGCATAGAGAGCGTATACATTAGTAAGCGGGTGTTTCTTAACTGTACCTTTTTTTTTCTGCGTTGTCAAGTCATCTAGACCACTATACATGAATTGTGTATACGATGAGAGGTTTTCTTCATGAGAAATCCCCCCATGACGCAAAAGTTTGCATAACGGGGGGATTTCTTTTCAGCTGACAGCTCTTATACGATTCTTACTACTCTGCAATAACCTCATCAATGTAACACCAGCGCCAGTCTTCTCCGGGCTCGATCGATTGGATAACTGGATGATTGGTGGCATGAAAATGTTTGGTTGCATGTTTATTCTTTGACGAATCACAACAACCAACATGTCCGCATTCCAGACAGAGCCGCAAATGGACCCAGCTATCGCCTGTTCGCAAACATTCCTCACAGCCAGAGGAATGTGGTGTCGCTGTCCCCGCATGGCTGATGTGTGTACACACTTTATTCATAATCCTATTCTTTCATTCCTTCTTTTCTCACTCGAGAGGATACACATAATTTCATTATATGGTTTACGACGAATAAAGCACAAACAAAACAATTCCTTCTCTGCTTTCCTTCGATTGTGGGTATAGGTATCTGAGGAAGGTGTGCTCAGATCTTTTTTATGGTCTAGCACGTGTAAAAAGAAGCAATTCTAGACCTTTTAAAATTTCATTGGCTATCAAATAGTTTTTTAGCAATGCCTGCGTCCAAAAATCATTGCAAACAACCTGTTGCTAAGTTTACATCTGGAGGAAAAAACGATGAGTCAACAACCATATCAGCCTGAGTCAGTTCGACGCCAATCTAATCCATATGAGGATGCAACCGTTCAGAATGTTCAGTATGGCAATGCCGCCTCTGTACATAACGAGCGCCAACGCTACATTGATCCACAGGGAAACCAGGTTGAACGACGAGAAGAGATAGTAGTAGACAAGAATCAGCGCAATGCAAATATTCGCTATTGGATTAAATCGATCGTCTACTTTCTGCTGGCTGTGTTTGAGGTGATTATGGCGCTACGCCTCCTCTTCCGTTTCCTTGGTGCAAATCAGAGCAACGCCTTTATCTCTTTCTTATATGATCTGAGCCACCTCTTTGTGGGAGCCTTTAACGGCATCTTCAATGATCAGACCATCGGTAATACTGGCGTTTTTGAGGTCTCAACCGTCATTGCCATGCTGGTCTATGCACTTATTGCCTGGGGTCTGGTCTCGTTGGGACGCGTCATCTTTGCCTCTACACTGTCTGATCGACAGACGACCTTTACACGTCGTAGTCGTCAGGTCTAAACAAGCTCCCTCTGATTAAAGGAGGATAGCAAGCTGTTATCCTCCTTACTCATCACTCGGGCTAATGAACAAGGGTATAAGCAACCACCCAGTCTATCGAAAGGTACCCCGTACCGGTTGGCACATCACATGCAGGGCCAGGAAGGCTCGATTCCGTCTGAATAACCCAATGCATTGGCGTGTTAGGAATACGACTTGTGGATATACCAATCGTTTGACCATCCAGGATAAAGTGAATCTGATTCGGATACCACTCAGTACTCACTGTATGCCAGGATGGGTAGGTTGCAATCGTACTAAAAGCTGCCTGGTCATTGGCAGCTCTGCCATTTTGATGATGTACAAAACCACCAATCGTTGAGGTCAGGTCGCCCTCTGGAAAATCTACTTCTCCATCATGCGGCCAATTCTCACTGTTAGGCCACAAGAGCCATGCGGTCTTAAAACCTGGAACTGGATCAGATTTGAAGCGGATAGTATACTTACCAAACAGATGGTTTCCAGGCAACACTGGCAGAATTGCCGCCGCCATCCGTATCCCATTTTCTTCGTGTAAGTACAGGCTGAGCAGGCTATTCTTTACACTTACAACCTTAGAGGGATAGTAGCGCGAAGATTTCCCAGCCTGGCCTGCTGTGTCCGGGGTACCATCCGGATAGACAGTAAATTTATGTCCATAGACACTCCCAGGAAATTGGCCGATCGGCACATCAATATTGAAATCTTCAGCAAAAACTTGATGCCATCCTGGCAGATCGCCAATAGGCATCGCCTGACCGGAAACGGTTTCATCACTCATTGAGAAGCCTCCTTCGTCTCTACCCAGTGCCTCCATGGAGCAATACTAACAATTAACTTCAGAACATACATTTTTTTATTTTGTATGCTCGTTTGCGTCTTTCTCGGAAAACAATGGATCCATGAAAGACAACAAATACGCCTGGATAAGCAGAAACTTCTCTCGGGCTCTTTGACCAGATCTGCAACAGAGATTGACTGTTTTTAACAGAAAAGGTTTTTATTTTATGTAAAAATATGTGAATTAAAAATATATGCATTCAGCTGGCTATATTTTTTAACACGTCTGGTAACCATCAATACCTATAAAAATTTAATATAGAATCAGATATATATTTGCCTTCAATATAATAGTAAGCGCTTCTGGCAATCTTTTCAATAGGTAATTATTTCTATATGATAAATAAGTAGACATTCTGCTAAAGATGAGATGCGTTCTTTTTTTCTCCACAGAGTCTTATTCAGTAAAAGGGCAACGGTCCTTTCTCTGTCCTTGCCATCCAGAAGTTTGAATGTTATACAATGGATTGTGAAGAACGATATAGTGTCGCGATACAAACAGTTTCATGGCACCTCTGGTTTTTTCTTCATCAGAAAGGATTTTTTTTATGACTATGAAATATGGAGTCATTGTTCCCCAGGGCTGGAAAATGGATCTGGTTGGCATTGCCGATCCGGTCGATGCATATGAGACTATGACTCATGTCGCTAAAACGGCTGAAGAGCAGGGCTTTCACTCTATCTGGCTCTATGATCATTTCCATACGGTCCCTACTCCTACACAAGAGGTCACATTTGAGTGCTGGACCAGCACAGCTGCTCTGGCTCGTGATACCAAACGCGTTCGGATTGGGCAGATTGTGACTTGCAATAGCTATCGTAATCCAGCCTTGCTGGCAAAGATGGCCAGTACGGTTGATGTGCTCAGTCATGGTCGCCTGGATTTTGGCATCGGGGCAGGCTGGTATGAGCATGAATATAAAGCCTATGGCTATCCCTATCCAGATGCGCCTGAACGTTTGCGCCAGTTACGCGATGCTCTTCAGGTTATTCGGGCTATGTGGACACAAGAAGAAGCTGTCTTTGAGGGAAAATATTTTCAGGTTAAGGGGGCTATCAATCAACCAAAAGGTGTTCAAAAGCCTCATATCCCCATCTTGATTGGTGGGAGTGGCGAAAAGGTAACGCTCAAGCTGGTTGCTCAATATGGCGATGCCTGTAATCTTGGCGGCGATATCCCCAATATTAAACATAAACTGGCTGTCCTCAAGGATCATTGCTCGAATCTGGGACGTGATTATGAAAGTATCCGACGTACAGTTATTATTGATGATTGTGCAGTGGGCGAGACTGAAGAGGCTGCTGTTGCAAAGTTAAAACCCGATCAGCGTGCAGATCTGGCAAATTTCCGCACTCGTGCTATTGTCGGGACTCCTGCTCAAGTACGCGAACGTTTGGCCGAATATGAGGAAGCTGGCATTCAGGAACTCATTATCCGCTTTGCAGACGCTGCAACACTGGAATCACAGGGGCTCTTTGCTCGAGAGTTTGTACGCTTATAGTGTCAGTACCAGATGGAGAAAATCTCCATCTGGCCTCTTTGCCGATAAACATTATTTCGTAAGATATTGCTCAATTGCTGCAATAGAGGGGGCAAAGAAATATCCTCCCCCCGTTGGCGTGATCCAGTTCTCGGCCTTTAGCGTCTCATCTCTGCCAGATAAGGGCAATGAAACTTCTCTCTTTCCTTCTTTGACTTGACCAAGCAGAAGGTCTACACCAGATCCTTCAACTGGTGAATCGGGATTGTTGATCCACTCACGCATGATAAATTCGAATTGCTCTTCAATTGAGGTCTGATAAGCTATAAAGAGAAGGCCGCGATCAACTTCATCTACGAGAGGAGCCTTAATCGTCGAAGCTGACGCTGGTCCGTACGCGATACCACGACGTAATAATCGATGCGTCTGGGTCTCCTGCTGATTAAACGCCTGCTCCAGGCCGCTATGAGAACTCGCCAGAGCACGCCCCGTTGGGGTGCTATCTTCACGTGGATAGGCCTTGCGAATATGACCAAAGAATGGACAGAGTGCCCCTGTTGGATCTCCAGTCCATGCCTGTGCTGGCCGATCGGAGGCTGTTCCTGGCGCAGGAACGGCAAAGGTAAAATCATTGTTGAGGCAATCGTCCTCGCCAATCTGGAGATTATCCTTCAAAGGGGCTCTTACAATTGGAGCTCCACTCGTCCAACGCCCCAACACTTTTGCTCCCAATAGTTCTGGCGCGATCTTTAATCGCTGGCTCTCTTGCTGCAAAAATTGATGAAAAGTTCCTACATTCTGGCGCAGACGACGAAAAACGAGGAAAGATCCGTTCGTTGCCCATTCTGGACCAGCCTGACTGATCGGTCCAGGCATTTCGCGATCAAGTTCACGAGCCTGATTTGGATAGCCAAAGACAAATGCTCCCGGCCAGAGCCGCTGTTGACCTGGCTTTCCCTGGCTACTATCCTGGGGATTCTGCCGTGGCGTGAGCAGATCATTGGGATCGTCCGAGACATATCCCCTTACTCCCGGTTGCGAGATACCATCTTGAAAACCAAAATGCTCGTGGCCTGCAAGTGCTCCAGAAAGGGCCGCTCCGCTCTCTTGATACAACAAACGCACGCCTGAAGGCTGTTGAGCGTCAATCTCTGCCCTCAATTGTTGTACTTCCTCTTGCAGATCAGCCTGATCATCACCTTGTATAATCAAGAGAATATCGGCTTCGTTGTCTGGCCCACCAATCACCCAATGCTGTGGAGACCCAACCCCTTGTACAGGATCATTTAAAAGCGAAGCTTGCTGAGCAAGCCCTTTCTTAAATGAGTTGTCCTGAAAATCCTGCTGAACAAGATCCCCAGACGGCAGTCCTCGCGTTAATTGTCTCAATGCGAAATAGGAAAAAGCAACGTTAAGCCATGTTACCTTCAAGGTGGATGCTTCCTTGCCCCGCCGCGCACGCAATTGCTTAAATAAACGATTAAAGGTCAGAACCTCTTCCGCAGTCGCAATTGTTGGACTCAGCTTGCGCAACCAGGCTTTACACTTCGCGACATCCTCAATTTTCAAGAAAAGGAGAGCTGCATAGTCCTTGGAAAAGCCTGGAAGGATATTCCCTTGAATCTGCTCAACTGCTAAACGAGGTTCTTGATTCTGATTCATAAATTTCTCTCTCTTCTACAGGTTTCTTTTTAAAAGACGCACGATCAATTGGATTTTAACTGATCAGATCTTCTCCTGGCAGAAAAGAACCCTGCATGTACGCCAAAAAGGGCCTTGCTGGCTATCATAGCTACGATAGCCAGCAAGGCCCTTTTAGAACAAGATCGAGTCTAGGATAGGGTAAAGGTAGCCGTAGCTTCGTCAATTTTCTCTGACGGTTGAGCCAGGAAATCCAGGGTAAAACTGGTGGCATCAGCCGGGACAAGGAACGCAACTGTTCCTTTAGTGCCTGTCGAGTTGGCTGCAATTGAGCCGCTAAGACTACTATCAACAGCCTTGGGAGCTTGCGATTCGCCGCCAGCTTTCAGACGGAAATTGTCGGTAGGAAAGGGGAAGAATGCATCAGAAGTGCTATTGTCAGCCTGTAAGTCAATGAGAATATATTTTTTCCCTTTATCGGCCTGATGGTCAGCATAGCTGAAGGAAGAGGTCGCCTTAAGCAACTTCCAATCAATCTTATAATGGAGGGTTGCGTTTGGGCTCACACTCTTATCTTGATATTTACTGAGATTTGGATGAGCACTTAAGGGGATCAGGAACTGATATTCGGTCGCTGTCCCAAACTGGACAACTAATGAAGAAAGCGTTTGCTGAGAAGGAACAGGGAAATCAATCCAATTCGTTCGTGCTACACCCTGACTAATGGGAGTGCTGTCCTGCTCTTTATTAGGGGTAACAGTTGTATTATTGGGCAAAATCAAACGTATAGAATCGGAATAGAAGATAAAAGCGGTGTCTGCGTAGGTGTTCTCCTCTTTTAGATTAATACGGACATGCTGAGGAGCACTCGAGTCGTCATCATCAGAAAAAGTGCTTTTCTGTTCTACGGAGAGGAGCGTGTATTTAACACTGGCATAGGTAAATGTCACACCCTGCCCACTATCGGTTCCAGATGAAGTCGTAGTGCTGGTTGGAACTACCGTACCTGTCTGTGTTGTAGCAGTTTTCGTTGCTGTTGTGGCTGGTGGCAGACCCGTCGTTCCACCAGTGGTATCTGTTCCACAGGCGGTAAAAAGTAAAGCCAACCCAAAGATTGATAGAAAGGCCATTGTATGACCACTCAGTTTGAATACTTTCATTTTTAGTGCTCTTCCTCTAGTTTTTTACTTCTTCATTTATTTTTACAATCATCACTCACCACAACCACACTCATACTATACCTGATATGGAAGAGGTACTCTATGAAGCTCTATACTATATTTTAGTGTAGTAGCACACAGTATTGTTCGCGAATAACTATGGGAGGGGCTCGGCCAGAAGGAGAGAAAGTACTCAAATCAGCATGAGTTACCTGATCTTTCACCCTTCTGGCCTTATCTCTGTAACGCCAGATGTTTTTGTTTCGTAACTGAACGATCCTTACCTTATGCCGTTCAATGCAATGGTTAGCCCGCCAGCCATTGCGTGACAATCTGCTTGCGCTGGCCGGTTGGGCCCGTCTGCGCCTCATATTCACGAGCCAGAAAATCTTCATATGCATGATCAAAACAGTCATTGGCAGCAGCTTCTGACCAACCCAACCTGGTATGAATAATCTGGCATAAATGAGGCCTCAAAGCCTGATTATAGGCTCGATCATCGTCATAACTTCCTGTTCGATCCCATTGCCCTGGATCACAAAGCGCATCATAGCAACCAAGTGCCATAAGCATAACTGCCCGCCTGAGATGGGCCAGGCTCCAGGTCACCCCTATGACTCCTGAAAAATCGCCTCGAAAGCCAAGCTCATAGGCAAGATAATCTTCATAAAAGAGGCAGTAATTTTCATTAAAAAAAGTATTAACTTCCACATTGACCTGGCGCTGAAAAGCAGCAAAGAGGGCCTGGGTAACATTGGAACATTGCCAGCGACGCACCGCACGCGGCAGGAGAAGCCGCCGATCTTCAAACCACCATTGCAGTTCTTTTTGAGGCCAGGGATTACAAGGTTGCGGTAAAAACTCTGTCAACATGCTACATAGATCTGGAATGGCTTCTTCATCTCCCATCTCGCTGAGACAGAGTGTACTACACCAGCGCTCCTGGGGCGAGCTGCTTCGCATACCAGACGCTACTATCTGCCGGGCTTCTGGCAGACTACTGGCCGCAATGATGCATAGAGCAACGCAACGATCCAGCCTGTCACCTGTCTGAAGAACATTTAAGCAGCTTTCAGGCTGACATCCACCCCAACGTTGCTGAAATCGCTCCATCTCGCTCGCATACTCTTCCATATGCACAAGCCAGAATGCCTGCTCATTGAGACGCGCTTCATTCTTTGTCGCCCCTACTGTGTCTTGCCAGTTTAACCAATGAAACACACCACACCACCCCTTCTAAAAAACCTGAAAGAACATACCTCTTATTTATCGACACATTCTCATTCATAGACAAACTCTTCTTATGCTACCAAAGAAAATGGCTCAATGCATAAAAAAACTGGAAAAAATCTGGCTGGACCCTACCTTATGTTCCACCTTTGGTGCTATACTTGTTATTGCAAATCATTTGCAATAACAAGTATTCGTCAATTGCTCATGAATAAATCCACAAACACCTATATACCCATAAGCGTCTGAAGTTTCTGCCCGAAGGAGAGGTGCAATGCATATTCCAGATGGATATTTAAGTCCCGTCTTCTCATTAGGAGCTGGTCTGGCTACCGTTCCAGTATGGGGAGTTGCCGTTAATAAAGTCCAAAAAGTGCTCAATAACCGTACGGTTCCATTGCTAGCCATCTTTTCGGCCTTCTCATTTACGATTATGATGTTTAATATTCCTGTTCCAGGTGGTACCACAGCGCATGCTGTCGGTGGAACGATGATCGCTATTGTGCTTGGCCCCTGGGCTGCTGTTATTGGAGTAAGTATTGCACTCATTATACAGGCACTTTTCTTTGGAGATGGTGGGGTGCTGGCAATCTTTGCCAATTGCTTGAATATGGGGATTATACTGCCTTTTGTGGGGTATTTTAGTTATAAGCTTATTGCTGGTCGCGCCGCGCTTCTCTCTACACGGCGCGTCTGGGCTGCGGGTATTGGCTCTTATCTAGGAATAACGATGTCTGCTCTTGCAGTTGGCATCGAATTAGGGCTACAACCTCTGCTCTTTCATACTGCAAATGGACAGGCTCTCTATAGCCCCTACGCCTTAAATGTGGCGGTTCCTACGATGCTTCTCTCTCATTCTCTTGGTGCATCAATTGTAGAAGCTCTTGTAACGGCAATGGGAATCGGCTATATCCAGAAAAATTATCCCGGCTATCTCTCTTCACTACGCTCAGTTGTCAGTGGTGAGGCACTCGAGGTGGGTGAGCCTCAACGCATTCCAACCTGGCAATTTATGCTTCTGGGAGGGCTGACTGCTATTGCTCTGCTCTTTATTACCGGGCTACTCACTGGTAAAGGGCAGGTAAGCCATCTCTTCGGTGCTGATTGGAATCTAGTCGATTGGTCTGCCGTTGGAATGATGCTCCTCATTATCGCAGGGATTGCGCTGGTACTTATTCCTCTTGCCTGGTATCTATTGCCGAGAAACATTCGTCGTGCTGGAACCTTCCTGGTCACCTTTGCAATTCTTGCCCCTTTAGGTCTGATTGCTCCTGGCTTTGCCTTTGGTGAAGGCAGTGCAACGGATGTTAAGCAGGCGTTTGGGTATATTCCGCAGGGGCTTAAACAGTTCTCGACGCTCTGGAGCGCTCCTTTTGGTGGCTATAATCTGAATGCTCCGTTCTTTACTGATCCTGGTGCGCCTCTCTGGCGGCAGGCAATCGGCTATGAGATGAGTGGGATCATTGGCATTCTGCTCATTGGAGCCCTTCTTCTGATCTCGCTTACCCTCTTAAGACGTAGCAGACAGTCATCAATCTCTTCGTCTCAATCAGTAGAACAGAGGAGAGGTAGCAAAGCGTCATGGTAGCTGCAACAAAAAGCTCTCAATTTCAGATAGGCTGGCTGGAGAAAACGCTCTCTGGCATCTCCAGTTCTATCGAACAGGCTGTTTTTACTGAAGAGCATAGCCATAAAAACGGGTGGCTTCAACGAATCGATCCGCGAGCCAAGTTGGGGATGTTCCTCTGTTTTGTGCTTGCGGCCAGTCTCTCGCGCTCATTCTTTGCTCTTCTCATCTGCTATCTCGTTCTGCTTCTGGCCGCACGAGCCAGCCTCATCCCATTTGACTTTTTTGTCCGCCGCGTCTGGATCGGCATTCCCTTTTTTGCTGGGATTGTGATGCTCCCAGCAATCTTCTTTACCAATGGGCCACGTCTCTTCGATCTTCCAATTGGTCTCTACCATTTTGGCCCTTCAATCGAAAGTATCTGGAGTGGCTGCATTTTTATTCTACGTGTTGGCGTCTCGGTCTCGTTGGCAGTGCTGTTGATCTTGACAACCCCCTGGGCCGATCTGCTCAAAAGTTTGCAGGCGCTCCGCGTCCCAGCAGTGTTTACGCTCTTGCTTTCAATGACGTATCGCTATATCTTTCTGTTTCTCCATACTGCTAATGGCATGTTTGAAGCGCGCAAAAGTCGAACGGTTGGCCGAACGAGTGGTCGGGAACAACGGCAATGGATTAGCGGATCAATGGGAAGTCTGATGCATCGCTCTTTCAGGATGAGCAATGAGGTCTATGCTGCAATGATGGCACGTGGCTTTACAGGCCAGATCCGCTCATACTCAGCTTACCGTATGCGTTGGTTGGATTGGTTGGCCCTTGGTATCAGCTTTCTCCTCTCCATCGTACTAGTTATATCAGGAGGATATCTTCGATGACCCCTTCATCAGAACCAGTCTTTCAACTAAAAGGCGTACGCTATCTCTATCATAATAAACATGTGGCCCTCGATACCATCAATCTTAGCATTCAACGAGGAGAACAGGTTGTCTTATTAGGGGCCAATGGAAGTGGGAAATCGACATTGCTGAAGATTCTGGATGGCATTTATGCTCCTTCTGAGGGTTCAATGTCAGTTCTGGGTGTTCCAATTAAAACAACTTCTTCTGAATTTGATTCGTATCAATTTCATCGCCAAGTGGGCCTTGTCTTTCAGGATCCCGATATCCAGCTCTTTAGTGCTACGGTTTTTGACGATGTGGCTTTTGGTCCTCTCCAATTAGGCTTGACCATGGAGGAGGTTCAAAAGCGCTGTGCAGAGGCAATGGAGGTGATGGAGGTCACTCATCTAGCCAGGCGAGCCCCCTTTGAACTCTCGGGAGGAGAAAAAAAACGTGCAGCAATTGCGTCTGTTCTCTCTCTCGAACCAGAGGTTCTCTTGCTCGACGAACCAACCGCATCACTTGATCCGCGAACAAAGTGGGTTCTTGTGAATCTTATACGCAAACTTGGGCAGTCAGGCAAAACGATTATTACCACAACTCATGAGTTAGAGATTGTTCCGCTCATTGCTCAAAGAGTGATTGTAATCGGAGAGGAACGCCAGATCATTGCCGATGATACACCGCAAAATATCCTTACCAATCGCCAGTTACTTGTTCAAGCTAATCTGATTCATGAACAACTTCATCCACCACTCGGTGAGTTGCAATTACAATCGTTGTAATTGCAAGCATAGTAGAAGCTCTCAATTGATATTGGGGATAGGATAGGAAGAGGGTTATGCTCATGGGAAAGTATCTCTCATTGTCAGACAAGTCAGGCCATAAAATGAAAGCGAACTCAGCAGATACGGATACGCGTATTCGCGAAAAGGGCTATCGCTTGACGCCTCAACGCGCCCTTATTCTCCGTCTGCTTGAGGATGCAGAGGACCATCTCACTATCGATCAGTTGTTAGAGCTTGTCCACCAGCACTTTCCTAGCATTAATCAATCCACTGTCTATCGCACTATTGATCTTCTTACAGAGTTGGGGTTAGTCAAGGAATCATTTATTCCTGGTCAGCCTTCAACTTATGAAGCGAGAACAGAGACGACCCATCATCATCTGATCTGCAAGGCCTGTGGCAGCGTCCTCCATATTGATGAGCCTCTACAAAAAGAGCTCTTTCTGGCACTCCAACAACACTACCATTATATGAATATTGAAATGAATATTACCTCAACAGGATATTGCCAGCCATGCTGGCAGAAAAACCATTCTAGCCAGGTGCTGCAAGAGGAATAAGATCTTGCTCACAGATCTTATTCCTCTTGCATTTATACTTCATTCTGCTCCAATTGCAGTGAGCGATAACGCTCCAGCTCTTTTTGCAAGTGTTCCAGCCGCGCAGATAGGCGTAAAATAATTTCGACCCCTTCGATATTTACGCCCAGATCTTCATACATACGCCGCACCCTCCGCAAAAGTCGAAGATCTTCCTCGCTATACCTCCGTGACTCTTCCACTACTTTTATTCCTGTCACCAGACCAGCATCGCTCAATTGTCGAATCACAGTAATATCTAAACGACTATATTGGCAGATTTCTTGCTCATTATAGAGGTTATTTCGTTGGATAAAAGTGCTATCTGGCGATTGATCAGACATGGTTACCTGCCTTTTCTTGCTGTGTATCAGTAGCATCAAGTGAACGCGCAAACGCTTCAAAAAGTTGGCGCTGCTGCTGGGTCAATTGAGTTGGGAGCTGAACACTCACGTCGGCATAAAGGTCTCCGCGGACCTCGGCCTTTCCCAGTTGGGGCATCCCTTTACCACGCAGACGAAAGGATCGACCATTTGCTGTACCTGGAGGGATACGCAGCATGAGACGGCGTCCGTCAGGCGTAGGGACTGCAACTTCGCCACCTAACATAGCAGTGGTTAATGGCACGTCGATGCGCTCATGCAGCGTTGTTCCCTCTCGCACAAAATGCTCATCTGGTAGGAGGTGCACAAGGAGATAGAGATCGCCATTGCCTGCTGTACCGGCAAAACCCTGGCCCGCGATACGAATGCGAGAACCTTCATCCACGCCCGCTGGGATCTTTACTTCTAATCGCCGCTTACTTCCATCTGGCTGGCTCAACTCCAAAATTCGGCTCGTCCCCTGGTAGGCCTCTGCCAGACTAACGTCTACTTTTGATTCTGCGTCATTACCGCGTGTAGCCTGTGTCTGTCGTCTGGATCGCGAACGCCTCTCGCTCTGTGCATCAAATCCTGAATGAAAATACGTCTCAAAAAAATCTGAGAATGGGGATGAATTGCCACCAAAGAGATCTCCCAGATCCTCTTCATTCATGGTATAGTACTGATAATTTCCACCGCTAAAACCTCCACCACTTGCACTTGCCTGCCTCTCCTGTTGGCCTGCCCCTGGCCAACTTCCATACTGCTGATAATAGCTTGCCATCTCATCGTATTTTTTGCGCTTCTCTGGATCAGAAAGTACTTCATTCGCTTCGTTGATCTCTTTAAAACGGTCCTCAGCTACCTTATCACCAGAGTTCACATCTGGATGATACTGCCGAGCCAGTTTACGAAAGGCTTGCCGGATTGCATTCTGATCGGCGTTTTTGTTTACACCCAGTATCTTGTAATAATCTTTATACTCAACAGCCATGCAGTTAGCTCCCTGAAATATCTCGCGTTTCTCAAAAAATATCGTCTACAACAGGAATGTGGGCCTACTTCTACCACGAAAAAAATGGTTAAATGTATTCAAGCACGATCATAGCAAGGTTCATTGGCTAAAAAACAGACAAAATGACATCTTCTCTTGCTAATAACAGGAGGTCTCCTTCATCAGAACAGCCAAACGGCTAACCACACAAGTTGGCGTCAGGAGGATTATTGCGAGGGCTTTTGCAGGTTGATCTAGATAAGGCTGGTAGCCATGAGGCAGACGCATGAACTATAATAGAGTGAAGTGCTATCTATGCTATCATGTATCCACTTCAGGTAGAGATGTAACACCATGAGAAATTCTACCTGGTGTATAGCTCAAGCATCGGTAGAAGAATGACGTATAGAAATCTGGATAAAGCAGAATGCATGTTCTTATCTTCGCAGGGGGCTCAGTACAGCCAGGGTCCAGGGTCAATGCTGCTTTGGCACAAGCTGACCTTATTATAGCAGCCGATTCAGGAGCTGCTACGGCTCTAGACTATGGCTATCGGCCCGCCATTGTTGTGGGGGATTTTGATTCGTTAGCAGCACCTCTTGTTCAACAGCTCCAATTGGACGGATGCCAGTTTATTCGGCACCCGGTTGAAAAGGATGAGACTGATACTGAGCTGGCGCTGGAGATCGCAATCTCTCATGGCGCTACAAGGATAACCCTCTTAGGGGCGTTAGGTGGCACGCGCTTCGATCATATGTTGGCAAATATCTTCTTACTTCTGGCCTATCCTCACTTGCCTGTCCGAATTATTGATGGTTCAGCCTGCTGCTGGCTATTAACTGGACCTGACCAGAACACAATTACTGGAGCAGTCGGCGATATTCTCTCATTATTACCAATCGCTGGCTCCGCATCTGGCGTCCGTACGGAAGGACTTTATTATCCTCTGCATGAAGAGACGCTCGCTGGTGGACGTCCTCGTGGGGTCAGCAATGTTCTGATACAGGAGAATGCACTTGTCTACTGTACCCAGGGTCAACTGTTACTCATTCATACAGAACAGCGAAAAAACATCTCCTGACTCTCCTTCTCACTCACAAAACTTGTTGACAGAGAGAGTGAAGTGATAAAATAAGCACACCTGATTCAAAATGTGGGAAGGATGATGTTATGGATTGTTCTCCTGTTCATGAAATCTTTTCGCACAATGCTCTCCTCACTGCCATAGAGGAAAATTTTGCGGAATATCTGTTGTATTGCTGCAAACATATAGAGGCCCATATTGAGGAGCATGATACGTATATCTCTGTACGTACAGGAATTTTGCAGCCCTCTTTAAATGTTATCCTTCGCACACGTATTGCAGACCACGAACTTCCACAAAAAATGTTGCAGGCCCTCTCTCCTTTTCAACAGCATCAATTGGCGATGTCCTGGCGGCTCTTCCCATCTCCTCAACTCAGCCATTTAGAGCAGCTGCTCTTTCAACATGGATTGTCGTATTTTGGCGATGAAGCCGGAATGGCACTGTGCCTGCAACAGCTTCCCCCTGAACCTCTATGGCCTGCTGGTCTACAGATCGAAGAAGTAGAGGATTCAACATCACTTCAAGAATGGATCGTGACGTCCGCACATATCTTTAGCGAGGGTGCAGAACGGATCGATAGAGAATACATCAATTTTGAACAAACAGTAGTCTCCGGACAATACCATCCCCTTCACAGATTTCTTGGGCGGCTTAATGGTGAAGCAGTAGCTACCGCTGCCCTCTTCCTTGGTTCAGAGACGGCTGGACTCTATTCAGTTGGAACACGAGCAGACGTTCGTAGACGTGGCATCGGAACGGCACTCTCATATACTGCTCTTCAACTCGCACAACAGGCTGGCTATCAGCTATGTGTCCTTGAGTCAAGCATTCCTGGGTATCATGTCTATGCGAAACTTGGCTTCCGCGAATACTGCCGTATCCGCTCCTGGCTTGGCGATTTCAGTCCTCACTGATAGTGACTCTCATCAGGTTGAAGTGCAGTATATATGCATAAAAAACGTCTTCTCTATACAAAAACTCAGGACATCCCCATTCAACGTCATTCTATACAAGCCGGGTTACTTCTTATTCCTGGCAGACGTGCTAAAGAAAAGGATCACTTACCATCTACTTTTGAGAAAGTGTTCACGGGGAGCCATCAGACTATGTATGTAAAACCCAAAGTTCAACCACTCTTCTTCTTTTTTCTGATCTTTAGCAGCCTGCTTAGCATGATGATCCTCTTTAACGCTCCCTATGCCAGATCCCTTCAGACGTTAATCTTTGCACTATCACATGAACATTACTTCACCTTTGCTCCAATGGAAACATCCTCTGAAATATGGACGTTTGTCTCCGGCTTTACCGCCATTACGATCGTTTATCTCTTCTCTCTTGCTTATCTTCCCAATAAAATAACCTATACGTATATTATTACTTCTACTTTTATATTAGGAATAGCCTATACTTTTTTACCAATTGTGACATCACAAGATATTTTCTCCTATATCGCTTATGCTCGTATGCAGGACATCTATCATCTGAATCCATTAATCACACTTCCAACGCTCATTCATCAAGATGCGGTCTATCCCTACCTTTATTGGACCCGCCAGCCATCGGCCTATGGTCCTACCTGGATCTGGCTAACAAGCATGCTACAATGGTCAACTATGCAACTGGGAGGGAGCACTATTTTTACTCAGCAACTTCTGTTACGGTGGTTTGGACTCAGTATGCATCTGGCCTCAGTGCAACTCATCTGGTCAATCTGCACTGTCAATCCTCTGACGACACCAGAGCAGCAATCTCACCGCGTTCGAGGAACGCTTGCCTTTGCCTGGAATCCTTTCTTACTGCTGGAGGCCTGTATCAATGCTCATTCAGATACCACAATCCTTTTTATCCTCCTGCTGGCAATCCAGGTTCTCTATCGACAACCACAACGACACCGTGGGATGTTTCTAGTCACAACCCTTTTTGCAGTCGCTGCTTGCATAAAGATCTCTTTGCTCCTGCTATTTCCGGGGTATCTGCTGTATCTTTGGAGTCAAAAGGCAACCTATAGTTTATGGCAACAACGGCTTGAACTCATCCTGGCGCATTGCTGCCTCTATAGTGGAATCATCTTGGTACTATATGCACCATTTTGGCAATTTGGAGAACTATTGACAATAGTGAAGACCTCACCCGTTCTTCTGCGCACCATTAATAGTCCCTATGAGAGCCTGACACGCATTATAGATCATCTAACAGGGAGGTATCGGAGTCAAGATATTGATCAAGGTTCGCTGCTAGAGAGACAATCACATCAAATAAGCGCTATCTTCTTTTGTATCATCTATGGTTACATCTGCGTCCAGAGCGTTCGGCACTCTGTAGTAACACCATCGGCCCTCGTTCGCTGGTTAGCGACTGTCTGGTTGCTGTACTGTTTCGCTGGTTCTCCATGGTTCTGGCCCTGGTATACAACGACCTTCTTTGGACTGGCGGCTTTAATCGAGGCCGAAGGCAAGCCCTATCTACGAATGTCAGCAGGTTTTTTTGCACTATTTATACGATTGCTCTCCATCAGCATGTTGAGTTTCTATAGCTTTAATTCCTGGTCGGCAGAAAGTTCGCTTCCATTTCTACCCCATATACGCTGGATGTATGTTCGCGGTATCTGGATCTGGCTCCCATCTTTACTGATAATAATTTACGCAGCCTACCTTTCCCCATGGATAAAAGTATCCTCTCGTCAGCTACATCTACAAAATCCTTAAAATTTCTCTTTTCTGATCCTTTTGAGCATTTTTAAGGATTGATGCCCCTCATTGTTTGTTGTAATAAATATTGTACAACGTCCTGCACCTGACCACTTTTTTGATAAACAGCAATTTGCTGATCAGCACCAGTCCCATCTGGCTTCTGCAACAGGCTACGCAGATACTCAATCTCGTTTCTGCTCCCCAGCACATCGGCGGCCTCTGCCACAAAATCGAGCAATTCCGCACAAGATTCACGTAATGGCAAACGACACAACTTTGTAAAATCAGCGATCTGGGCATCCAATCCATAACGAACCGCCTGCCACTTATTCTCCATAATATAATCACCTGGAAGCACCTGCGTCTGCATGTTTCGCTCATCCAGCCAGGTAAGTGTGGCAACAAGAGCCTGACAGAGAGCCACCAGCGCTACTGTATCCTCAAGCGTTGCTGGCATATCGAAGATGCGAAACTCTAACGTTCCAAAATGAGCATTCAAGCGTACATCCCACCAGATATCGCCACCGCCAGAGATAAAATGCACTGCCTGTAAATCTTGAATATACTGATCTAATTCAGCATGTGAAGAAAAGATAGGCGTAATACCACTGCGCGGCCCCCCTTGCCAGAGCAGGCTCCGATACGATTTTATGCCTGTATAACGGCCACCCCAGAAAGGCGAGTTTCCTGACAATGCTAACAGATGAGGGAGCCAGGTACGGACTTGATTCATAATACGAAGTGCACGCTCTGGATCTGGTATGCCAACATGAACATGCAGGCCAAAGATCACCTGAGCCCGAATCGCATCCTGTTGTTCCTCAACGAGTTGAAAATAACGCTCTCTCTCTGTAATTTTTTGATCCTGCCATGGAGACAAAGGATGAGTGCCAGCGCTCATTAACGCCAGCCCTTCTTTACGAACTATACGAGTTAACAGAGTTCGATGGCGAGAAAGTTCATCACGTACTCCTTGAATAGAAGAATGGACGCTAGAGATAAGCTCTACCGCTGATTGAACCAGCTCTGCCTTAATATGTTCACCAAGTTCAGTACGACTCTGCTCCAAAATGCGATCAATTGCTGAGCTTAACTCACCCGTTTGCCGATCAACTAACTGGAACTCCTCTTCAACACCTAATGTAAAAGCTTCTTCCTTCATCCGATGTCTCCTTACAGTTCTGAAAATCCTATCACGATAGCGTTTTCCTAACGCACATTGAAACCTACAATCCTTTCTCTATATATACGTGTTGAAAAGGCCATAACGTCGCCTTTTTAATTCAAAAAATCGCCGAAACTCTAAATTGATCACAACTTCTCCTTTTTTAGGTGATGCAGAGAAGGGTCAGATTCGCACTCAAATCACAATCAATCGCCAGCTTTAGCCGAAAACAGATATTAAAACAGAGAAGCTCAGGATCTGAAGCCTCTTTTTATCATACATCATTACCTGCGATGGCACCCTTATCAATGGAAACACATCAGCCGAGACAGGTAAAAGTTTTAACATTCGAGCCTTCTTCAACTCTATGTCAGCATATACATCATAAGTAGAATTTATTTCTCCATAATGGATACCAAAAAGTAATAGTAGGTATGCAATGGTCTGAGCTTTTTGTATGATTGTCATAAGAGGGAATGTAAGCACCACTTCTCACGAACACTGTAGAAGAAAGCAGACGAAGAAAGCAGAAAACGATGTCGAACTATTCACACGCTCAAGAGGAAGTTCCGCCATTGCAGAAGATCGCGGATCTCATCTATGCCCCCCACAGCGACCTTCCGTTCGGAAAAAATGTCCGCATCGGTCTCTCAGAAATGGTTATTTATGAAAGCGCCATTGAGCATGGCTATCAAGCAGGCATTCGAGCACATCAGATATTCTTGCAAGATCATGGAACAACTGAAGTCATTATGTTGGATGATACCCAATTTACTATGATCCTACAAGAACTTGTACCAGAACATCTTTCTGCTTTCGAGCAAGGGTTATGGCGATCTTTCTTTATTGTTGGTTGGACCTGTGTCTATCTAGGTATTGAGGCAAACACAGAAGACGATGATGATGATGGTCTGGATGAAGGATTCGATCAGTAATTACAATAATAATGCAGAGTGTGGAAGAAATAAAACAAGAACACTCTGCATCACTTTTATGAGATCATTAATGTAAAATCTTCTCAATATAACTTACCGACTCACCAGCAGCCGTCTGCTCTACCTGACCATAGCGCCCCGTTTCTAATGACCATACAAAGTTTCCACTCATCCAACAACGGAAGTCGAGAAGATATCGCTGAAGAGCACGATCAACCTCTGGCGCAAACGAAGGGAGCTCTTTCTCAGCATGCATAAAGGTTGCCATCTCTTCATTGATTAAGGCATGCACACGTGCCATGGCAGCCTGCAACGAGAGATGCTCTTTTTTCTGGATAGCGAGCACGAGATTATTAACATCACCACGAGCTCTCTCTTTTGCTAAAGAAAAAAGATCATTACTCCAACAGACCACATTATTTGTGGTCCGAGTAAGAATTTGAAAGATAGGATGCTCGACAACTTCAGAGGGGAGCTCTCGTTTTTCAGTAATCTCAATAAGATCAAAGGCAATCAGCAGCCCCCCTGTATGATAGCGTTTCTCAATATACGTCTCTACCTCTGGCACGTTTCCTTCCAGCCGGTTCTGAGACTCCCAACAGTAGGTCTCAAAGTAAGAAGTCAGATGATCGATCAAACGCGCTTGCCATGCCTCTGTGGTGCACTGCAGCGAACGTTGCCACAGATCATGTAAAGCAAGCTGTATTGGCGTTACAGGAAGAGGTTTGACGTCTTCTTTCAACAAGCTAAGCAGGTCAGCAAATAATGGCCACAATAAATCAGGTTGGCGACCTAACAGACCATCATCAAACTGATCATCAAACATAAACAACCAGACAAGCCAATCATTGGCAAGGGCCAATGTTGTCTCGTCCGCCAGTGGATAGGCACGTGCAGTCAACCAGGCAAAGCGGGAAGAGGAAAAACGCTGAATAGCTGCTTCTTTTTGAACAAGACGGCAGTCTTGAACCCATGCTAATGTATGTTCATGGACAGCTTCTACATGAGGATTCATCAAAGAAGGGAAAGGACAGTCGATAGTTGGCAAGATCAGGTGTTCCATTTGTTCCGCCTTTGCACATTTGCATAGTCAGACAGACCTGGATATACAAAATTTACTAGTGAAATCCAATAAAAAACACAGTACTCTTTTTCAGGTATTTTACCGCACAGTCATAAGACGCTACCATTAAAAGATTATTAAAAAAACCCCTCTGTTGCCTATGTAACAGAGGGGTTGCATACCATATGCTTAGTTGGTCGCAAGTGCGACGTCGTCAATATAAAAGCTTGTAGGAAGCATTGACCCATTTGTGGAGACAAACGCTATCTGAATGGTCTGACCTTTGTAGGCACTAACATCATAACTGGCACTCTGCCAACTATTTGTCGTGCTCCCGTCGCTAAGCGTTTGTAGCGTCTTTAACGTTGAGCCACTCGTGCTTCGTACACGAACATACAAGAAATCATGGGAATGGGACGTCTCATTGGTGGAGACATACCAGTAGTAGCTTAGAGTAGCACTAGAAGCTGTTGCAGGGATAGTAACGGTCTGATAGAGGCTATCACTACAATTGTTATAACCACAGAGATAGGCCTCATTCAATCCAGTATGTGGATTAGAATTATCAATAATTTCATATCCACCACTAGAGCTCTCTGTCCAACTCGTGCTCCCATTTTCAAAACCGCCATTCTGAATCAAATTTCCACCAGGTGTGGGAGTTGGCGTCGGTGTACTGGTTGGGGTCGGTGTTGGTGTTGGTGTACTGGTTGATGTTGGCGTTGGGGTCGGTGTTGGTGTTGGTGTACTGGTTGATGTTGGCGTTGGCGTTGGTGTATTAGTTGATGTTGGCGTTGGGGTCGGCGTATTGGTTGATGTTGGCGTTGGTGTTACAGATGAACTTCCGGAAGCCAACCACTCAGTGCCATTGGGGAAGAGGTTATAATCTTGACCATTAGGATCATTCCAACCATTGTAACAGGTATTTCCTGACGAACAGGTCCCGTCATCAATTGCTGAGCTATCACCAATAGCAAGAACACGGCCACTGCCATAACGGCTACCTGAGAGAAAAGCACCTGTATTTCCCGTATTTGAACTACTACTACGATAAATAATGCCATGGGCACTTGCATTATCTGCTGTATTGATCGTCTCAGTCGTTCCGTTTCTAATGATGCTTCCCTGGGCAACGCCAAATGGCCCACTTAAAACGGGGTCTCCATTCGGGGTATCATTGCTGGGATTCTCCGAAGCAATGTTTAACACATCAAACTGAATACCAAAGAGATCATTACCAATGCCATTGTTGTTCATCAAGTCATTAAAAATATGGAGTGAATCATAGCCATCATTATTGCGATCACTGCCATTATGATCAGCAACCATAAATAGTCCACCACCATTGCGAACAAATGTGAGGATTGCTGTCTTCTCACTACTGGTGAAAAGGGTATTTGGCTCAGGCAGAACGAAGGCATTAAAGTGGCTGAGATCTAATGGATTACTGGTATTGCCGTATGTGATGGCGCTCGTATTAGTCTTAAGACTATAACGACCTGTCTTTTGTAGCGCAACACCCCAGGCGCTAATTCCTCCAGTCCAGTCTGTCTCAACCTGAGGATTCGCATTCTGTGTCAATGGATCAGGTTGGCTGGTACTGATGACCCAATCAGCATTACCTGCCGTTTCAGCATGCGCATTGTCAAACAACACGTTGTACTGAGCTGCTGCATGAACAGGATTATGCTGCAACAACAGAAGAAGTACGCTTGTGATCACGAGGGAGAAGGCAAGAAAAGCGAAGAACAGGCGGGCATAAAAACGGGATTGTAACATACGTTCACTTCCTTTTTTTTCAGTATGACAGTACCCGACGAGCAGAGAACATGAGAATGCTTCACAATCTTCTGAGAAGCTTTCTCAACTGCTTAAAAAGGAGACGTCTCATTGCATTTTGCATGCCTGTCTTTGTTGGCTGCAAAGAACGAACACGCATACCTACAATATTGAAGAGAGACGCGAATGCTGGCTCTCCACGAGCCATACATCTCACCTTTTATTATAATTTATCTTATCAAATAATTCTAGCTATTTTTATTGGTATTCCATATTTATGAATAATTTTACAGCTCCTTAACATATTTGTTCCCATTTAAACTCATCTTTTAATAACTTTAAAGGTCCAAAAAAGTAAATTATACATTTAAGCAAGCCCACAAAAATATTTTTTTTATTCTATAAGAAATTTAAAATCATACTTGGAATTGTGATACATCAAAGAAGACTGGGGCAGGCAAATTGCACTATCCAATATTTCAATTAGTACAATTATTGCCATTATATATTGACATAGTACCAATTAATTTATATTATAGGATTATGTATGATGCTATATGGTATGAATGGAGATCGAATACCTGATGAATTTTTTTAGTCGTTTTTTTGCCAGAACAGAAAAAAAGCAGGCTCTTAGAACAGAAAAGTTTCTACAGCGGCATAATTTTTCACCTGATGCTCCGTATATGCTGCCTAAACATTTGCAGGAGATCAATCGTTTAGATTTTCAACATTATCTGCTGCGTTATGCGTTCCAGGGCCTCTATCTTGCTCCTGTTCAACAACCACTATCAATTTTAGATGTCGCTTGTGGCACTGGACGCTGGCTATTTGAGACGGCTCAGGAGCATCCACAGGCTCAATGTTATGGGATTGATCTCACCCCACCAGCCCCTCAAACAACAACGATTCCATTTACTTCACAATGTCACTTTGTACAAGGTAATATTTTGGAAGGGCTCCCTTTTCCTGATGAGAGCTTCGATTTCGTTCATCAACGTTTTCTGATTCTCGCATTACCTCTCCATACCTGGCCAGATGAGGTGAAGGAACTGGTGCGTGTCACACGCCGAGGAGGCTGGATTGAACTCGTTGAGGTTGATTTGAGCTTTAATAATAAAGGACCTGCTGGCACACGCGTCTATAATTGGTTTAAAGCTGCAAGCGAAAAACGAGGTATTGATCTTAGTGTTGGGCGACGTACAAAAGGATTTTTACTTGATGCTGGTCTCCAGAATGTCAATGAGCAGATTCAAACACTTCCGTTTGGAAATTGGGGAGGCCGTATGGGTTCAATGCTCGTGACAGATCTGAGTAGCGCTATCTCTTCTATCAAACCACTCATTACTACAACACTAAATATTTCATCTCGCGAATATGATGAGACCATTGCCCTCTGGATACAAGAAGCGGAGAAATATTACTGTACGTATGACTTTAATATCGTCTATGGTCAGCGGCTCTGATCTCATTCTTTAGAGCTCCAATTCAGACGCTATTATGGATATACAATGAATAGGAATAAAAAAGAACCAGGTAACAGCTTAAATGTCTGGTTCTTTTTTATTCCATTTACTCCTACATATCTTCTTCTGGCGATGCTTCCTGGATTGGGGATGAGTGACTCTCCACAATTGTCTCTCCATCTGCTTCTTTAGACTCGCTCTTTCGATCCACCTGCATAAATAGCATTAATAAATCTGGAGGTGACTGCTCAATGAGCTGAATGACATCTTTTCCACCTTCAATTTCCTGTAGATCATAGCCAGTCTCTTGCACTAATCGTTCGATTAATTCGTGAACATTTGGCTCATTATGTACTAATAGGATGGGCTTTAATGAAGAAGACTGCGATTGCTCTCCGTTCATCATGGCCAGAGTAGATACTTGATACCCGGTCTCTTCGCGCAGTGGAGCATACGTATTCGTCAGTTGATGAAGGGTTGCAATAAGCGCATCACGAGCGACAGGCTTTACAAGATACTCGTCGGCGCCCAAGACGTAACCCGCAGAACGGTCCTCAAGGACTGTTAAAAGAATGACTGGAATCATAGCTGTGGCAGGATTTGATTTAAGTTGATGCAAAATCTGCCAGCCATTCACTTTTGGCATCATAATATCAAGTGTTACTGCATGCGGCTTTAAAGCCTGAATCACTGATAAAGCCTGGGTCGCATCCTGCACTCCCACCACTCTATACGGTGATTGCTCTAAAGAGGCTGCGATGAGTTGCAATACGTCAGGATTATCATCAATAGCTACCACTAAGAACTCATCATTGTCAGCTAACGATGAAGAATCTGGTAGGGGAATACTGAGTGCACCACCATTAAAACGTGGCGGGGGCAGATCCTGACGCGTCAGCGTATTCAGGCGAAGGTCCTGTAGCGATTGAAGATCGCGTGCATGAAGTGGAAGAATGATGGTAAAGGTGGTTCCTTGACCAGGCTCGCTTTCAATCTCTATTTTACCGCCCAGCAGCGTTGTAAACTCACGGACAATGGAAAGTCCCAGTCCTGTTCCAGCATAGTTACGGCTATTACTATTATCTATCTGGTAAAATGCCTCAAAGATACGAGCCTGCAACTCGGGCTCAATACCGATCCCACTGTCCTTAACGGCAATACTCACCTGTTCAGAGTCACCTTGCCCTGCGTTAGTCGTATGCTTCCTGGCTGTGATCGTCACTCCACCTTTTTCAGTAAATTTGAGAGCGTTCGAGAGCAGATTCAAGACAATCTGACGTAGCTTTAAGGGATCAGTCTCGATGAGAGTAGCGTCACTGGCGACATCCACGGTGACTCTGAGCCTCCGCTCAAGAGCAACCGAACGTGTCTCCTCAACCAGAGAACCCAGGAGATCAGCCAGATTCACTTCCGTCGCATTGATATCCATACGACCTGCTTCTACCTTCGCAAGGTCTAGAACATCGTTGATAAGTGTAAGCAGGTGCTGAGCATTCTTGAGGATACGATCAATATTGCCTGTCTGGCGTTCGGTTAAAGGAGATTTCGCAGTCGTTCGTAACAACATCTGTCCAAAGCCAATAATAGAGGTTAATGGTGTCCTCAGTTCATGAGACATGGTTGAAAGGAAACGGCTACGCGCACGATTGGCTTCTTCTAACGCTGCGTTGAGCGCACTTAACTCATCGCGTTGCTGACGTAATACTCGATTAGCCTCTTCCTGTTCTCCAGCCCAACGCGCCAGTTCCTGAGCCTGCGCCTGAATATGAGCATACGCCTGAGTGTTACTTACCGCAGCCGCAACATTGGTGATGGCAACGTTCAGTACATTGCGCGTCTGCTCGCTGATTGGGTACAGGGAACCAACTACTAACTCTCCAAGGAGATCATTTCCCTGAAGCACTGGCAGATGATAGAGCCCCGCTGGTAAGACGGTCCCATAAATCGTTTTGATCTGAAAATAGGTGGCATCTTTACTCTGAGTACTCGTAAGCATAAATGGCTGACGATCCCGAGCTACACGCCCAATTAAGCCTTCCCCCAATGCAAAAGTCTCCTGGATATGCTCGGTATTCACACCCTGGGAGGCAAACAGACGTAGCTGATTGCTTTGACGATCTAGAAGATAAAAGGCAGCTACCTGGATGTCCAATAACGGGAGGATGGTCCGTAAAAATTGCTCCATCAGATCGGTGAGGTTTAAGCTGTCAGTTAATAGTGCATTAATTCTCGATACCTGTTCCAGAATATCGCGATCTTTTAGCGCTCCCTGTTGTTCCTGGAGAATGGTCGCCATCGAATTAAATGTATAACCAACCTCGCGCATATCTGCATCGGTAAGATCCTCAACACGAACATTGAGATCACCAGCGCCAAAGGCTACGGCTGCTTCCTGTAGGAGCGAGAGCTGTTCACGCTGTTGAATTGCAAAACGCGAGAACGTTTGGGATAGCCAGAAAATAGCAATAATGGCAAATAGAATGGAGGCAGCCAGCGCTCCATAATCTGTCAGGCTTGCCGCTGACTGGAGGTTAGCAAGCTCATCATCACTTGCATTCTGCAAATGAGTGATTTTTGCACGAAAATCGTCAAATAATGTTTTGCCCTGTGTTTGCGTCTGCTCATCACGAACTTCTGCGAAATTTTTTGCCTGCATCTTTGTGAAGACCGGGTCTGCAAAAGTGGTCATCCAGCGTTTCGCGCTTATATCTACCTGATCAAGAGCCTGAGAGGTTGACTGAAATTGAGCATTGGATAAACGTGCCTTAAGGTTCTGAAAGATCTGGCTGTATTGATTGCGACCACTATTATAAGGATCTAGAAAAGTTGGTGTATCTGTGGTGACATAGCCCCGAAGACCGGTCTCTTGATCAACCATGGACTGTAACAACACACTGATATCATTATGAATAGCAACTTTCTGCTCACCCAATTGCTGCTGATTGTTCACCGCAGCAATCCCAACGGTTGATGTGAGAATAAAGCAGCAGACTAATAGCCCAATGGTAAAAATAAGCCGACCTTTTAGCTGATCAATAAGGCGGCGATGTTGACTACGAATTCGCAGACGATCTTTCATTGGCGATAAGTTCTTTTTCTCTCTGGTTCCTCTGAGATAGACAGCATAAGAATGGTGATTGATTCTCTTTATGTGTCAGACGTGATGAGTTACAAGAGCTAGGAAGAGGTTCTATAAATATAGAACAGGATTAGCAAAAGCCTGTTCTATTATACCACGGTTCATCTTTTTCGGACAGCGCTTTCCTCAAAAAGGCTATGCGTGTTTAAGAGCATCACTCCACTGTTGTGCTGTCAATAAAGGCGGAAGATGTGGATAGACTGGACGAAGCGAGGCGCTTAAGGCAGCCGCAGATGGGGCTGAGAGCCCGGTCTGAGCTAAGGTTTCTGGTTGTGCAAAAAGCTCGGTTGGTGTCCCTGTAAAGGAAAGCTGCCCTGAACGGAAGGCGACGACACGCTGACAATATTCTGCAACCAGCGTCATGTCATGGGTGATAATCAAAATAGTTTTTCCCTGCTGCTGAAGCTCTCCTAGCAACTGCATAATGCCAAGGATAGAACGGCGATCCTGTCCAGTGGTTGGCTCATCAACAATCAAGATGTCTGGCCCCATCGCTAACACAGCAGCTACAGCTAAACGCTGCCTCTGTCCTTTGCTTAAAAAGAGGGGATCTTCACTCGCATAAGAGCTTAATTGTACGGCTTCAAGGGTTGTTGCCACAATTTCACGCCGTCTTTTTGGGTCAATGCGGAGATTCTTTAGACCATACTCAATCTCATCGCTCACTTTGCGACAGAACAGCTGGTGATCAGGATTTTGAAAGACATAGCCCACCGAGCGTGCAAGATGTGAGCGGACTTTTCGGCTCGCAAGATCCTGTCCTAAGACTTGAATTTTCCCTTGCGATGCACGATAGATTCCCGCCAGAATTTTCGCAAAAGTCGTCTTTCCACTCCCATTCGGTCCTAAGAGGGCTAACATCTCCCCTTTATTCAATGTCAGGTCGATCCCTTTAAGCGCTGTTGTCCCATCGCCATAATGATAGGTTACACCAACCGCCTCAACGACAGGTTGATCTTGTTTTGGTTGAATAACCGTCTGGGAAGCGAAGGTCTGCTGGGCAACAATTGGAGCAAACGTCTCAATTCCTTCCTCCAGAGTGAGCGGAGGACGCGATTCATATAGATGCCCTGTCTGCCATGAGATCTGAACTAATTCGCCAACGGTAACTCCCGCAGGTTCGAGGATCGAGCGGTTCGCATAGAACTGCCTGGGGGTTGCAACAAGTTCAATGCGCCCTTTGTTAAGTACTGCAATCCGATCACAGAAGGTCGCTAAAATATCAGGATCTTGCTCGACAAGCACAACAGTCATTCGATAATCCTGCCGTAGGCGTGCAATGGTCTCAATCACTTCACGTTTTCCAACAGGATCAAGATCACTGGTTGGTTCATCTAAAATCAGGACTTCGGGCCGTAAAGCCAGAAAAGCCGCAATAGCTACCCGTTGTTTCTGTCCACCGGATAGATCAGAAGGGTGCAAGTAAGCTGCTCCATGCCAGAGGTGCTCCAATCCAACCCATTTCAGTGCCTCAAAGGAGCGACGAAGAATCTCATCATTCGGTACCCCTTGAATCTGCAAACCCATTCCTAGCTCGTGTAGCAGGCTCATCCGCAAAAACTGATTTTCAGGGTCCTGTAACACCATGCCCATCTGATGAGTAGAGCTCGTTGTAGCAGTAATTGGTTGACCCAATAGCGACAGGTGGCCTCGAAAATGGTGAGGCTGCTGCTCCGCATTCAAACGAGCAGTAAAAGGCAGAATCCCCATTAAGGTCCGACAGAGCGTTGTTTTGCCAGCACCACTGGGTCCAGTGATACCAAAACATTCTCCCTGCTCTACACGCAATGAGAGATCTCGCAACGTCCATGTGGAGGGCTGTTCATTAAAGGTAGGATAGCGCCACCAGAGACCAGAGACTTCGAGGGCGGCTACCTTCTTGCTTTGAGGAGCGGGTGAGCTCATATATGACTCATCAAAAGATTCTGTTGTCACCATAACGACACTCCTTACACCAAAATACTCGGCAGGTCGGGATGAGGCCCCAACGCAAGATAAAGTAAAACAAGGCTTAACACCAGCACAAACCAATCAATCAAGCGCCATGGACTCGTCTCATAATAGTCGGTACTCTTCTGCTGCAATGTATATCCGCGAGCCAGGAGAGCATCTCCAATCTCACTCGAACGACGAATCATCATAGCGACCATCGGTACAGCAATGCTACTAAAATCTCGTAAACGCCGGATAAAACTGCGCGGTCGAGCATTAATAGCGCGTGCAATCTGCGCTTGATAGATTGTTTCATAATCAGCTACAGCCAGATTCAATGCACGAAAGACCGTACTCAGGAAAAACGTGACAGGCTGAGGCAAACGTAATTGCATAAGTAATCCAATGAGCTCTGTATCACGGCTCGTCACGACAATCGCCACTGTTGAGAGCATCATCCCAGAATATCCAACCATCTTTGTCAATGCCAGCATCAGACCGCGATCACTTATCTGTAACGTGAGTGGATGAAATAGATGGATCTGAGCGATGGGCCAGGAGGGCAAAACAAGGAAGCTTGTCAGCAAAAGGGTCAGGCAGGAAGCCAGCAAAATACCAGTAAACAGGGCCCGTCGCCAGAGGTAATAGATCACAACCACAGCCAGCCAGAGTACCTGCCAGAAAGAAAATCCAAAGGCTACATTTCCTGAATAAATTGGCTTCTCCACCAGTATGACATGTCCAGGTACAGGATTGAAGAGGGCCCAGGTTAAAAAGAGGCTAACCATTGTTGGCAGAGTCAATAAGAGATACCAGCGGGCAACCTTTTCATGCATTCCACTTAACGTAAAAAAGCCGATACTCACGATCCATAAGAGGAGAGCCCCTGAGAGATCTGGATGAGCAGTATTAATCGTTCTCAACTGTGCGGCTGAGAGACACAGCACAAAGATGAGACGAGCAAGCAAGTGAACTTGAGCAAGAGGAGCATTTACTCGTCGTGAAAAAAGAAACGAACGTACAAAGCGCCGCCCTGGCGGGGGCTGTAAATAAGGTTTATCCTTGGTAGATTGCACCAGGAATTTCTGACTAGCCAACAGTCTATGCCTCCCAAAGTGAGCGTTGGCTCACAAAACTATGCTAGCAACAAGTATACAATATCCACGATATCCACGATATCCAGCCCGTAAGGCTACCAGTGAGTATAATGGAAACAGGCTCAAGCCTCATCTTGCCAGTACTTCATATGCTCACGCTTAGAGAAAGGCTAGGTATTTTTATATCAGGAAAGAGGATAAGCAAGACAGTGCTATTCTCTATGCACAGTACAGGAAATTATCCAGATAGAGAAACAGAGAGACCTGAGAATCGATTGGGTGGCTTCACTATCAGTGAGTATAATCTATTCTTTCTTTATCAGAAGAAAAAATATATACATTTTCTGCGATGCTTGAACTTTGTTATGAGAGATGTATATTACAGATCAGTACACATCGTTTTCCTCTCTCAGGATACACAGAAAAGCAGCGAACTCAAAAGATTCCGTAGGCCATTGTGCTTGATAGAACACGCAAGAAAGCTTTATAGGGCGCGGAGTGTCGTGCGCTTGTGATAGGATAGAGAGAAAGGGTTTCACACTACTACAAACAAGAGGAGATCAGGAATGGCAAATCGTCCCTTGAAGTTAGGTTATAAGGCATCTGCCGAACAGTTTGGTCCACGCCAGCTGCTCGACTTTACCGTAGAGGCTGAAGATCTGGGCTTTGATAGCGTCTGGATCAGCGATCATTTTCAGCCCTGGCGACATACCAATGGACATGCACCTTCGGCTCTCGTCTGGCTAGGTGCAGCAGGTGAGCGGACGAAACGGATAGAGCTTGGTACGAGCGTCCTGACCCCCACCTTCCGCTATCCGCCAGCAGTCATTGCCCAGGCCTTTGGAACGTTGGGTGTCCTCTATCCAGGACGTATCATTCTAGGAGTAGGCTCTGGTGAGTCACTCAATGAGATTGCGGTAACTGGTGCGGAGTGGCCACCAGCCAAAGAGCGTCTGGCTCGCCTGCGTGAAGCAGTTGATCTGATTCAGAAGCTCTGGAAGGATGAACTGGTCAATTACGAAGGACAGTATTACAAGACGCACAATGCAACAATCTATGATCGCCCAGACAAGCCTGTCCCCATCTATATCGGTGCTGGTGGCCCTGTTGCAGCAAAGTTTGCAGGCCGAGCAGGAGATGGTTTTATCTGTACCTCTGGCAAGGGCGATACGCTCTACCGCGACCAATTACTACCAGCAGTTGAAGAGGGCGCCAGAGCTGCGGGCAAAGATCCTGAAAGCCTCGATCGTATGATTGAAGTTAAAGTTTCTTTCGATACTGATCGGAATAAAGCACTGTCTGATACACGTATCTGGGCTGCACTTTCCCTCTCAGCCGAAGACAAAGTCAACATCCATAATGCACGAGAAATGGAACAGAAAGCAGAAGCCGTTGCCGATCAAGCCTACAAGCGCTGGCTGGTCTCCAATGACCCGGAAGAACATATTGAGCAGATTCGCCCATATATCGAACTGGGCTTCAATAATCTCGTTTTCCATGCCCCTGGCGACGACCAATCTCGCTTCTTAAAGCTCTATGCGAAAGAGATCCTTCCCCGGTTGCGCAGCCGCTGGGGATAAGAGCCTCACAATTCACGTCTCAAGAGGAGTTGCCAGAACCATCGTACATGGCAGCTCCTCTCTTTCATAGAAAACGTAGTGTACAACTTATATATTTTATGCATTCGGGTTCAGGCAGGACCTAGTAGGAGAAGATGTTACTGGCACATAAAGATGATAGTTTTCTATCGTTATTTGTTGACAAGGTATTTGGAGCAGAGAGAGCCTCTGTTGCAAGTTTTTATCTCCGGAAGAACCTGAAGGTAAGAGATAAAAGGCCTTCTCAGCCATCTTCACCTCATCTTGATAGGAGGGATAACGATTCTGTCCTTGCTCTAAAGAGTCATCAACGACGCTACAGATAATCCGCTCTCGACTTTGAAAAATCAGCCAGTTACAGGTCCAATAATCTGAATAAATATCTGTCACATTTCTCTGGAGCAAGTTCTGTATTAATGCCTCTTGCTGCTCATTAATCTTTTGCACATCGGGCACTTGCAGAAAAGCTGTATAGGTCCCGTAACCTAGCACGATAACAAGCAGAACAGCGAGGCTTAGAGAGACCTTTTCCAGTACACGTCGAAAAGAGAACAGGGGCAGAGGACATTCCAATAAAAAGGCAACCAGGGTAGGCGTAACAATCAGCAAACCAACAAGATAGCGCGCAGATGTAATCGGCACCAGGGCAGGCGCAGGGCTCAAAAGATAGCTGAAGATCGTTCCCCAACCACAGAGCAACAAAAAGACGCGAGCAACCAGGCGAACTATCTGTGGACGTACTTTCATCGTATCAGCACTCTGCTTGTAAAGACGTGCTAATCGAAACAACTGATAGGCTACGAGACAGGTAGAGCAGGAGAGCAAGAGCAGAAATGTGCCTCCCCATATGCCCTGCCAGACCATACAAGACGAAAGCTGTCCACGCCAGACACCAGGAGTAGTTGAGGCCATACAGATTGGAGTGGCTCCAGTCGCCAGCGGCAGACTGAACAACGTGGTTCCAAGCAGACTATCCCACAAAGAATGTTCTTGCATTGTAGTGCTGGTTGTGGCCATTCCACCAGCATTATTTAAATGAAGAAAAGTAATCAATGAATTCTCAGATGGATGCTGAAGATTAAAAAGCATAAGTGGAAAGGCCCCACAGAGAATACCGCAGCAGAGAGCAAGACCTCCCAATGAAAATAGTTCACGGCGACAGAAACAGAGCAGGAGGAGACAGGCCATTCCAACAAACGGAATGATCAGTAAATGGCTCCAGATTCCCAGTCCAATACTCACGCCTAAACATAGATAGAGCCAACTGCGTTGACGGTATTCTTTAAAGCCATACGTAGGAGACCAGGATAAAACCAGCCATGTACTCAGCAGCATCGCCAAAGCACCAAACAGAAGGGTCTCCAGAGCACCTCCAACTGCTTTCGTCTGGCGCGTCAACATCTCAACCGATCCCAGACTGAGAAGCAAGCATGACCACAGAGCAACTTTTCGCGAATAGAGCAGGCATGAGAGAGCATAGAGCACAAAAAGGAAGAGGGCAAACATGATCACAAGGCTCAGGCGCAATGCGAACAGTGAAGGCGCAAAAAAATGAAAGAAGCCTGCCGCTAGATACGCTTCTAAAGCACCCATGTAATTCTGACCATAAAAAAAGATCGGCAACTCACCATTATTTGCTATATGCAGCGCCATTAATCCCATCGTTGCTTCATCGCTATTTGTACCTGGCCATCCCTGGGCAATGAGCAATATTCGAATAATGACAGCAATGGTAACAATGCCAACAAGCCCGATTTCCGCCCTCCCAAAACGCATTTTTCGCAAATAATTCATAGATAATTGCTCTCCATCCAGCTTCTACAACCCACTCAAAACTGTTTTATGGCATAAATTTTCCATTTATCCAAAATAATTATATCAACAATCGCATCCATACCACAAGAATGAGACAATGAGAATAAAGATACTCTTTTTTTTATAGAGCTTGCTTAATGGTTGTTCAGGTTTACACACCATTACATCTCCTTCATATAATATATAAGATAGCATCTAAACTAACTATATTCATCATATAAAGGAGGTAACTCCAGACAAGAGGTCGACTATTGCTGTAATTTCTCTTCCAGAGAATGCTTTACAGCAGGCCACTCACTCTCAATAATACTGTAATACACAGAATGTCGGTAGCTCCCATCTACTAGAATCACATGATTGCGCAGAACGCCCTCTCTGGTCGCGCCAATTCGTTCAATCGCACGCTGTGAACGAAAGTTTTCATGATGTGTTTTTAATTGAACACGAATGGCACCGAGCTGCTCAAAAGCATGACGTAACAGAAGATATTTACACTCTGTATTAACACGTGTGCGCTGCACACTGGGACTTAACCAGGTCCAGCCAATCTCTAAGCCGCGATTAGGATAGGAGATATCGAGATACCGTGTAGAACCTACAATCTGACCAGTAGCTTGCTCAATAATAGCAAAGGGAAGTGAGGTACCAGCCTGCTGCTCTTCTAAAGCTGAGGCAATCCAACCTTCCATATCACCAGGAGAAGTTGCATAATTCTGCCTTAAAAAGCGCCAGATCGTGGGATCCTGACCAGCCTGAAATAAGGCGTCTGCATGCTCCAATTGGAGAGGCTCTAAACGAACAACAGTGCCAACGAGAGTGACGGGCGCAACTTGCATGAACATTATGACTTAATCCCTTTCTTAGCATGGTATCAATGGTACAGAGACATTATTATAAAAGGAAGACGAGGGCCCGGCTAGCGCCAATTTCGAGGTCGAAGATGAAAAAAAATGGCCTGGTCTGCTGTAACAAAAAAGCGCAAGACCTTTTTACTGGCTTGCGCATCAAAAAGCACATGTAGATTATTCTACGTATCACACAATAGTATTACTCGATCAGACGAAGAAATTCCATTCTGGTCTCGTAGTGTTCACGGAATACTCCACGCATCACAGAAGAAGTCATGACCCCAGGAGTGCGAATGCCACGTCCAGTCATACACAGATGTTCACCTTTAAGAACCACTGCGACATGACTGGTCCCTGTAATACGGCTTATCTCATCTGCAATCTCTTGCCCCAAACGCTCCTGGATCTGGAGTTGATGGGCAAATTGGTGTGCAATACGAGCAAATTTGGAGAGTCCTAAGACTTTTCCATCGGGAATATAGCCAATAGAGACATCACACCACATAGGTAACAAATGATGCTCACAGAGCGAGAAGACTCGCATACCTGAGACACAGACCATCTGATCAGTCGAGGCTGTATTGAAAATTGTCTCTGTTTTTCCCGGATCATACTCAATAAACTCGCGCCACCAGTCAGCCCAACGACGTGGTGTATCAAGCAGTCCTTCACGGTCAGGATTTTCACCAACCGCAATTAATAACTCGCGTCCCAATTCGAGCAGTCGAGCATAATCAACGTGCCTGGCCTGTGGTTGCTCATCGTGGGCATCGTGTCCGTTATTGCGAGCTCGCTCCTGATCCATGTGCATTACCATATGTTTTTTTTCCTCACTTCAACGAGTTTGAATGTATCACTGTGGATATTATACCTCTATCCACATCTCTATCCACTCTGGATGCATCTCTTTTCTTTAAGATGTAAACACTGGTAGATAGAAGATCTCTCTGGCAGTCACATTGAGAGTGCGATAGTTAACTCTCATGCTTCAAAAAAACTATCTCTTCATTTGTGCACCATACTCTAGCAGGACTACAATATGCTGCGACACTCAATGTGAGCTCACAATCCTCTTTAATAGAGAACGCTATTCTTTTAAGAAAACTTCCCTGTTATTCTCAGTTAGATCAGCTTGTCCCCGGAATAGCCGTTCCTGATAAGCGCATCCTGGTCTACCCTATACACCACGCTTATTCCCCCAGAGTAGCGTGTGTAATTGTGGCAGAATGGTAACGGTATACCATTGATCCTCGATTGTCCGTTGGATCAACCAATCCATTCTTTCCAGGATACCAGTGATGTCTATCTTTTCTGCCAGATGAGGTGGCGTATGATTTCCCGCCTGCAAGTAAAGAGGCTGGTCGGGATAACGAGCGGCAATATCTCTAGCATACGCATAGTCCTCTTCATCAAAGACGACTACTTTAAGGCAAGTGTGTACAGTGCGTCCATTTTGCCCATGACTGGCAATTTCAAGACAGCGCTCCAGTCGATCCCATCGGGTTACTTGCCTGCTGCTAGGGGGCTTGGGAGAGAGGGTCAGATAATCAAGCTCGGCAAACCATGGCTGAGCCACACTTCCTTGCGTTTCAATAGCAAACGTATAGCCAGAAGCATGACCAAGGGTGATCAGGTCGGACAGAGGTTGGATGGCTGGATTCCCACCGGAGAGCGTGACCAGAATAGGTTGAAAATTGGAAAGGCGTTGCACTTCGGCAAACACCTCCTCAGCACTCTGTGAGCGCCATTCAGACTTGTGCTCAGGTAAGACTGCATAAAGGCTATCACACCAGCTACAGCGATAATCGCATCCCCCTGTGCGCACAAACACCGTTGGCTTCCCAATTAATAAACCTTCACCCTGGATAGTGGGACCAAAGATCTCTGAAATTTGCAGCAAACGAGTAGCAACATTTACCACCATCTTATATCTCCTCTCGTTCAGCATGCGTAATCTCAATGCAACCTTTTTCAGTCTCCCACAAACGTATTCTATAGAGGAGTTCATCAGGAACACCACCAGCAACAAGCGCATCCCAGATCCAATGCACAAGGTTTTCAGCGGTTGTGCGGATGCCCGTGAGATCATTCAGGTTATTATGATCTAACCCACCCTTTTCTACTGGACGAGCATCCAGCCCTCGCGGAACAGAGTCAGACAGCTCGTCAATAATGGTGGTGTTGACAATATGCTTCAGATCGTCAAAATCCATTACCATTCCATCCTCAGATTGCCCGGGGGCATTGAGAATGGGCCCGCGTAAGGAGATCTGAAGCCGATAAGAATGGCCATGTGGTCGTTTGCATTTACCTTTATGATTCGGCAAATGATGGGCTGCTTCAAACGTAAACTCTCGTGTAATAATGGCAAAGCGTGGCATAGATCCCCTCACAATTACATATTAGATAGTAATAATTTACAAATTTGATTGTCCAGGAATAGCTAAAAAACGCTCTGGATTATTTGCATAGACGGTAGGATCAGGAATACCAGCTAGCTTAAATGCTTCATAACGCTCGACGCACGTTCCACATGAACCACAATGCTGATCCCCTAAACCATTATTACCACCTTCATAACAGCTCCAGGTCAGTTCGAAAGGGACGCTCAGACTTGATCCCAGTGCGGCAATCTGTGCTTTTGTAAAGCGCATAAAAGGTGACTCTACTTTGATCTCTTCAGAATTCATAGCTGCTGCTAACATAGCATTGAAAGAATCTACAAAAACTTCACGGCAATCTGGATATTGAGAATAATCTCCCTGATGGGCTGCAAAGGCAACCACGCTCGCATGCTCATTCCAGGCCACTGTGGCTGCCTGTAATAGCATGTTTGGGTTTCGGTAGGGGACGACGGTAGCTTTCATACTATCGTCGGTATAGTGGCCTTTAGGCATCTCAAGATCAGCATTAATCAGGGCCGAATCCGAATTTGTAAGCAGGCGGGCAATGGGAAGATCGATGATATCATAGCTAACCTGGATTGCGCGCGGCCCCTGTCCAAAGCGTTCTCGTAGATGGGTCACATAACGTTTGGCATACGTGAGCTCCTTGAGATGCTTCTGCCCATAATTAAAAGAGAGCAAATGCAGGTCAAAGCCCGCCGCAGCATAATAATAGGAAAGCACACAGCTATCCATCCCACCACTGACGATCAATACAGCATGGTTTCTGGACTGGGATTTAGACATATCATTTCTCCTTGTTAGCTCAGTCGCGTAAGCTATCCTTGTGGGCACGCTCAATACCAATCTACATTCCCGTTGGTAGATAACGACGATAGTCTGGACGAGGGCCCTGATAATCAGGTTGTGCATAGTCAGCAAACACAATCGTTTTGATATTTCCACGAACGGTGTAATCGCCAACGACACGCATCCAGCGGGGTTTAAGCAATTCAACAAGATCATTGAGAATAGTGTTGGCCGCCGATTCATGGCTGATCTGACGATCACGGTACGCGTTGATGTAGAGCTTTAGACTCTTCAGTTCCACTACATAGCCATCTGGTACATAATCAATCACTATTGTAGCAAAGTCAGGGAAACCAGAGCGAGGACAGAGACAGGTAAACTCAGGAATCTCAAAATGAGTGACATAATCTCGGTCAGGATGAGGATTTGGCCATGGCTCCAGGTGATTGTTTTTAATCTCCTCAAAACCATATCTTCCCGGGACGCGTTGCTCTTCCATAAAAACCTCCTACTTGCTAATTGGAGAATACTCTCATCACTACCAACCTTAGCATATATCTTTGTGTTACCGTGGCAAAAATATGCCAGACCTTAGAAGTGTCACGCAAGAGTTTCAGCGCGAACAAATACGGGTTTGAGGTGGGGATTGCAGAACTAGACGACGTCTGAACTGCCTCTACCAACACTTACTATTTCTATAGGCCACGCCAGAGTATAGACAATTTGGCGCAACAAAGCAAGCACTATTTATGTAAGACTCTCGCAATTGATCACATCTGCAAAGCCAATTTTTGACCAATCTCAAAATGGCTCCTTAGAACTGTCTACGGTATATTTCTATGCTGGTATGCCTATAAATACACGATCTGACACCTCTCTTGTTTAAAGTAACCATTCCTAAAGACAGGTGAATATATTAATATATATAAGTACGGACCTGAAAATTGGCCTTCACAGTGAAAGGAAAATCCTACAATGCAGTTTAAGGTATTAACGGATGCGCAGATTGAACAATTCATTGAATGTGGATATGTGCATCTTGAAGAGGCGTTTTCACATCAACAGGCTCTACGTGCTCAAGATTTTTTATGGCAGCGTTTAAGTGAACTCGGAATTAATAAGGAGCTTCCCTCTACCTGGCAAGAACCAATGGTCCATCTTAAAGAGACTTACGCAAATGATATCTTTAATGCCTGTGCGACTCCCCGGTTCTTTGATGCTATTGAGGATCTTGTGGGGCCTGGTCGCTATACATATGCCTACGATACGACGCGGGATTGGGGCTGGTGGCCAGTCAACTTCAGTCAGGGTGCTGACAAACCCTGGGTTGTTCCTACGCGTGGCTGGCACTGGGATGGCATGTTCTTCAGACATTTTATTCATAGTGCAGGTCAGGGCTTACTCGTGCTCTGTCTGTTCTCAGATGTCGGGCCTCATAGCGGGGGAACCGTCGTAGCGGAGGGCTCTCATAAACTCGTTACACGATTTCTGCAAAACTATCCAGAAGGAATCGAACTCAACGAGGCAATTAAGCTATTTGGTGAAAGCCATCCCTGGATAGCTCAGCTCACCGGGAAAACTGACACTGAGCTGGCAGATCGCAATGAATTTTTTCTGAATTATCAGCAATATGACGATGTTCGCTTACGCGTGGTTGACACGACAGGGAAGGCTGGCGATATCTACTTATGTCATCCGTTCCTGTTCCATGCCGCTTCACAAAACCATTCTGGCATCCCCCGATTTATGTGTAACCGCTCTACGCCTCTGCTTGAATCTATGCAGTTCCAGCGTGATGATAATGCCTACTCACCACTTGAGCTCAGCATTAAAGAGGCTTTGCACACAACAGCCAGATAATCGTTCGACCTGTTTCAATTCATACAGGCAGCAAGAGACTCCTTTCACGTCATCAACGGTGAAAGGAGTCTCTTACCACTATCGCTCCAGTCCGTAGCTTTATGAATCAACACTTTTTACAGAAGCAATCAGAGACTTCTGACTCGAAGAGGTGATGGCAACAGGTAACGCCAGGCAGAAACAACAGCCCTCTCCAGCAATGCCACTACTCTCTACCCAGATCCGACCATTCATCGCTTCTATAAGCTGCTTGCATATGTAGAGTCCTAGACCAGTACCACGTATGGAGCCTGATAGATCCCGTTGGAGACGTGCAAACTTTTGAAATAACAATGGCTGTTCATCTGGTGGAATACCAGGTCCTTTATCTTGAATGCATAAAATAGTGTATTGACTCCCAAGATCAGTTCGTGAAGAGACATAGATCAGTATCGGTGTGGATGCAGGTGTATATTTTATAGCATTAGCAATAATATTACGAATAATTTGAATGAGATAATTCTTATCAATAAATACAAACAAATGAGTAGGGATATCAACCTGAATCGGGTGTTCCCTGGCTTCTCGAGGGTCAATCTGACGCACTGTATTTTGCACCACCATAGATAATACCAACTCTTTTAACTGTGGAGCAGCGATTTCTCGATTGCTATATCTGGCATCGAGAATAGTATCGACCAGTCGAATCAGTTCTTCGCTTCCATGAGTAGCCTGTTCTATAAATATGGCACGTTGCTCTACACTCAGATTATCACTATACTCCTGCAAGAGCTGCAAAAAACCATAGACCTGAGTCAAAGGCGTACGGAACTCATGACTAACGTTGAGAATAAATTGATCTTTCATCTGATTTAATTGTCTCTGCTGCTCATACGCTAAATCTAGCTGCTCCTTCGCTTGCATTGTATGGCGCATTGCGTTGACGAGACTATCAAGCATGACATTCACCGAGGCAGAGACATCGGCAATTTCATCAGTCCCATGGACTTTTACTCGCGCATCAATCTGTCCATGCTCTACTGCTTTAGTCACCTGATGAAGTTGCTTCAGACGGTTGACTAACGTACGCGAAATGAGCACACCCACTGAGACAGTCCCAATAAAAGCCAGTAACGAACCGAGAAGGGTAATCATAAATTGTTGATACGTTTCTCGGCTGGCCGCTTTGTCAATAGACGCAGGCAGCAGATCAGAGTTGAAACGAATCAATGAATGAAGCGAGCTAGACGCGTCTGCATAGTAAAGCGGAAGCACACTAGTCTCTTTCTCTTGCTCCTCTGCAACATTCCCTTGCTGAATAGCACTCAACAGATCGCTTAGAGCCAGATCATATCTGGTCCAGCTACGCCATACGCCTGATACATAAACACGCTGCTGCACAATTTGAATGGTAAACTCATGGTCATTAAGAAGGGTCACTAATCCAGGAGAATGGTCAGGCAAAGCCTTATGAATATAGTCTTGAATTAACTGATCATATTTCTTTATTAGAACAGGGATTTCTTTCATACACTCTGTTCGTTGGTCTCCATATGTGTCGATTTGAGATGCGTATATATTTTTATTCACTTGATTCTGGATCAACTGGAGCACGCTCATAGCCGTATCCAATGAAGAACTTTGTTGCAAAATAGTACGATAAATATTCGACTCCTGGGACAATGTATCAACCCTTTGCAGACCAATTGTTCCAGTTACAAGTGCAGATAATAATGCAGCCAGCAAAAAACCCAATGCCAGACGTCCTACAATGGGAATATCGAGCAGAGGTGGACGCCACCAGGGCTGCTTCTGGCTTTTCTCATTTGCTGCACGAGCAAACAGGGGTGCAAGTGGATGGGTAGGCATAACTGCACTTCTCTACTTTCCTAAAAATCCAGATATGCGTATAATTGCACTCAATAAATAATTATGTCATAACGGGTAAAGAAGACAAGATGCAAATCTTTGATTTCATAAAGTTATGGTAACATACAATTATTATCCACTATATACTTTAAACAGGGATTAAATATGCACTACTCTATGACTTTTGGGGCAAAAAAAGACAGGTTCCTTGTCTTTAGCAACCTGTCTTTTCTCTTATATACGTCGTTTTTACGCTAATTTTACAAGCTGTTTGCCAAAGTTCTCGCCTTTGAGCATCCCAATGAAAGCTTTGGGGGCGTTCTCAAGGCCATTGGCAATTGTCTCGCGGTATTTTAATTTACCTGTGGTGACAAGCTTTCCTAATTCGTCTAAAGCTTGTGGAAAATGTGCAGCATGCTCTCCTACAATAAAGCCCTGGAGCTTTACACGATTCGTTAATAAAGCGCTAAAATGCTTGATCGCATAGGGCTCTGTAACATTGTATTGAGAGATGAAACCACACAAAGGAATACGAGCAAAGGCATTAAGCTGAGTCAGCACTACATCCAGAATTGGTCCACCAACATTCTCGAAATAGATATCAATCCCATCAGGAGCGGCAGCTTGCAGGTCTACTGCCAGGTTACCTGCTTTATAATCAACGCAAGCATCAAACCCTAGCTCATTGACTACATAGTCACATTTGGCTTTGCCACCGGCGATTCCTACTGCCCTACATCCACGCGCTTTAGCCAGTTGACCAACAACGCTCCCGACAGCTCCAGATGCGGCTGAAACCACAACGGTCTCTCCCGCTTTCGGTTGCCCAATATCAATCAGACCAATCCAGGCGGTAAGCCCGGGCATGCCTAAAACACCCAGGTATGTGGAGACAGGAGCAGCATTTGTAGAGACTGTTCTCAATCCCTCCCCTTTGGAGACTGCGTATAACTGCCAGCCCAAATACCCAACTACGGTATCGCCTGCCTTAAATTCTGGATGATTGGACTCCAAAATCGTTCCAACAGTTCCTCCCACCATGACATCCCCTAATTCCATACCCGCTGCATAGGATTTGGCGGCGCTCATTCGCCCTCGCATATAAGGGTCCAACGATAGATACAGGTTTTTTACCAGGACTTCGCCCTGACCAATCGCAGGAACGTCCGTCTCTACAATGCGGAAATCACTCTCTTTAACCCATCCTTCTGGACGACTTGCCAGTTGGACTTGTCTATTTTTTATGCTCATATAGTTCTCTCCCTTTCTCTAAAAAAACCACCACAACACACTCATCCTCCCTCCCTCTCTAACAGAGAAATCACACGTTCTATTCCGCTCTTCATAGGAGAATTTTCCAAGAAATAAATTAATAATATAACTTTTGTAAAATAATTGTATTTAACTATTGATAAATGATAATTTTATAAGAAGGTTTTTCCTTGCAAAAAAAACCTGGCGGATGGTTTTTCATTCATAGAGTGATGATCATATCATCTGTACTATTAAATGAACCATCCGCCAGGAGTATTATTAGAGCAGGGTGCTCTCTGCTTCTTTACCCTAGGCCTTCTGGCTGGAAAGAATGCGGGTCAGTTTCGTTCCGCAAACGGAACACGTGCCCTGCAGAGCGGGTTTGCCATTCTTCATGGTAATCTGATGAGCATCCTTCATGTCGCGCTTTTCTTTGCACTTTACACAATAGGCTACGTCTGCCATGCTTTTCTTGCCTCCTTACTCTCTAAATATACCAGATTGTACACTCCATCTGCACAGGCAGACGTGGTGTTATATAGGTGTAACGTATGTTATCCGAAATAGGATGCAGACGCAAGGGGAAAAGAGGCAATAATACAACAATTTTACGCTACATCCCTAAATTCAGTTCTTTCGTTCTAGCTATTTGAGCTCGATCTGACTTGTGTGAAGTGCGCAAAGTGGGCAAGTTGTCTTTGTGCTTGCCAATCACAGATCTCTTCTAAGTCTGCTACAGGCTGCTGCGTAGTGGGAACAGTGTGCAAATAGGGTGGAGGGCCAAATTCTGGTGTTAAAGTAGACTGCTCTACTCCCTGGGCAGCCTGGGCAGCCCAAATTATCTCCCACCAGCGTTCATGAGCTTCTACATACTGCTGATAGGCCTGAAGACGGGGATCGGGTACCTGAGGACCCTCCTCGTACCCTACACGAGCATGCAGGTGTATTGTCTGCCGGGCACAGACCTTGAGGGTCTCGATCTGATCATCAAGCAAACGCTCACAGACACAGACCCAATGGCTAAGATCAGCACATAATTTTAAATCGGGGAAAGCTTCTACCAGTTGACGAGTAATGCGCGGGTAAAAAAAGATGCGTCCTCGGTGGGTCTCATGGGCAATGGGAATACCTGCTTCCTTCTCGATTGCCAATGCTTGAGCATAAAATTCTTTGCTCTCTTCAAAACTCCATGTATCGGAGCCACTATGACAATTGATTTTTAGTGGCGCAAAGTCTTTTGCTACTGCAACCTGTTGTTGAAATGAGTGGAGATGCTCTTCTACATTTTTCCCTGAAGTAAAGATCTGAGGAATATAGAAAAGCTCGTGAGTAGTCAGTAAAGTATGGAGCGAAGAGCGCTCTTCTTCTGGTGGAATCCCCACTTCAATAGCTTGATACCCCCGGGCTTTAAAACGTGGAAAAAGCTCCGCCCATTCGCCTTCCACTCCCCACAAATGTCGAACTAACAATAACTCCATGTCTATCTCCTTCAATGTAAATATAAAAAATTTTCCATACATGACGCTCTAAGGCTCTCGAACACACATCTTTTCTATCTTATCATTTTTTTATCTGTCCATAGACCGTGTCATTGACTCTCTGAAATGCTGTACAAATACAGATGCCAGACACGCTCTCTGTCCTTCAATGACAGTTATCAAACATACATTGAACTACACCATAATTATAAATTGTTCCATCTCCTTTTTTAGAACACATGATTGAAGCGAAAAGATGACCTTATTCGTGCTAATAAGGAAGTTGAAATTGTTCCATCTTTCATTGACACGGAGGTTATATATATATGCATATTACTGTTACAAATCTCATTGTCTGGCTCATTATCGCTTTAATTGGTGGAGTTATTGGAGAGGTGATTGCACGTCGTCGCGCACGTGATGGGATTGTTGGAGCAACTATCGTCGGATTTATCGGTATGTTTCTTGTTGTTGGGCTGCTTGGCATCCATATCGCAGGTGATATCTGGAAAGCAGATATTCCAATATTCACTTCATTAATCGTCGCTGCCCTGAGTGTGGCTCTCTGGAGTGGGCTCTTTTATCGCCATGTCTATCGCCGTGGTTATGAGCGCTACTATCGCCGCGGAACCTATGTACGTCGCCCACGCCGCCGCTTTCGTCTATTCTAAGATGAATAATCCCATAAAGAAGAGCTCTGCTTGTGTATGCAGAGCTCTTCTTTATGGGAAGTTCAAACCAACGAAAACGACCCTTATCTTTTGTAATGATGTTCTAAAGAGAAAATTCTATCCAGATACTAGCTCAGGCACCCGTTGTAGCTGGCACCTTTAAGGGAAGTGCAAATCCCCAATCTAATAACTGCTCAGCATCCAGGAAGCGCTGCTCTTTCGCTCTGGTATCGTTCTCATCGTCTCCTTGCACTTTCTCATGTAAGATGACACCAATCAAGTGATGGCCCGCACTGAATGCAGAGAAGACCAGACATGGACCAGCCTCAGGGGTGTAACCCGTTTTGACACCCGTCACAGCCGGATAAAACTTAAGTAGTTCATTTGTATTATCCCAGGTCGTATAAGAGCGATGTGTTCCACTGGCAGGCAGTTCATAGTGCTGAAGCTGAACTATTTGCGCAAAGAGGGGATTCTTTAATGCGATTCTGGTTAACTGAGCAAGATCAGCTGCTGTACTATAATGATTCACATTCGTGGCGTCGGTCTTTCCATCTGCTGTCTGAACAGTTAATCCATCGGGGTTAATGAAGTGCGTGTTCTTTAAGTGGAGTTTCTGAGCATAGGCGTTCATCTCTTGCACAAATGCAGCAGGTGAACCACTAATCGCATCAGCAATAGCAACAGCAGCATCATCACCGGAAGGCAGCATTAAAGCATAGAGAAGATCAATTAATGGAAGCTGATCTCCTACTGCAAGTTGAGCCGTACTTCCATTATTGTGTAGAGCCTCGTCTGGAGCATCCTGCTTAATGGTAACGATCTGGTCCAGCTTTCCTTTTTGTAATGCGACCAGTGCTGTCATAATTTTCGTTGTGCTCGCCATTGGCACCCGTTGATCACCATTGATATTGAGTAAGATATTTCCTGTATCTTGATCCAAAAGATACACTTCTTGAGCATGAAGCGTTGGCGGAGTTACACCAATTGACGACAGGACAGGAGCTGGCGGCGGGGCTGGCGGCGGGTTAATTACCGCAAGTAGGCTATTACCAACCGGCGTAAAGGCTGCGAATAAACCTACCACAATAACCTCTACCGCGATCATGATGAAGATGGTTGCAAACACATATCGTTTCATAAAAACCTCAATATATCAATCTTATCCAGATTATACCGTCCAAAAAGAAAAAGAGAAACTATCCTGTCAAAAACTTTGTCAATGCCAGTACAAAGGTACACTTTTACTACATGATAAAACGCAATGGAGTGAGAATACGCTCGCTAAATTTAACATAAAATGGTCTATGTCCCCACTTCTCTAGATGTAATTCGATGACATTTTCAGTGTCACATCTAAAAAGCTCTTCCATCTGCTGTGCAAATTCATCACTATAAATTTCGACATTAATCTCGTAATTACCAATAGAGCTTAAACGGTCAAGATTTGCTGTTCCTATGGTTGACCATTGACCATCGATGGTGCATGTTTTCGCATGGAGCATCGCTGGAAGATAGCCCAATACATGGATTCCTGCTTCGAGACATTCTGTAAAATAGCTACGAGCAATCCAATCTGCAAGCACATGATTCGATCTCCATGGCACAAGAATACTTACCTCTACTCCTCGTTGAGCCGCCATCTTTAACGCTTCCAACAGATCGCGATCTGGCATAAAATAGGCATTCGATAACTTGATTGAGGTCTCTGCGCGCTGAATGGCTTCAATATACATATCGCGAATAGGAAATGTCAGGCGCATAGCATCATTTCCATGAAGTAGTATCAACGGATTAAACGTACGATGATAGTGCTTTGTAATACATTGATCTTTTGGGCAGAACCGATTCCAAAAGTCGATAAAAGATTGTGCTATTTCTGCTGCGAATGGACCGGCAATGCGCAAATGAGTATCACGCCAGGATGATGCATACAGACTGCCAATGTTATAACCACCAATAAAACTGATTTTCCCATCAATGATTAAAAGTTTCCGATGATCCAGGGAATAGCGTCTGGGATCAAGAAGAGACCATGGACGAAGAAAACCTCGGTATTCAACGACATGGATGCGAGGGTCAAATACTTTGAATTCTCTGGGAACGACGAGGTTTCCAAAACTATCAAAAATAACGTAGACCTCAATACCCTCTGCCGCTTTCTGGGCTAAATGGACCTTGAAATCCCAACCAGCAGGATCATCTTTCCAGATATATGATTCTATATAAATAGTCTCTTTCGCCTGATCAATCGCTTCCAACATGGCGGCATAGAGATCTTGACCATAACAATAGAGTTGAAGGCAGTTCTTACCAACAGCTATATCTGGAAATTGCCGATGGGGAAAGATTACCCGCTGCTTGCGCTTTTTATCCAATGACGCAATCACCAGCAAGATAGAGGCTATCAGAAGTTGTAAGGCAGCCAGTCCTCCAATCGCCAGACGAAAGGCCCGTCCAATCAACAGATGGAAATGACGCTTTCTCAGATTCAATCTCTTTATCTGAAGCTGTATATATTCTCGCATTCTTACTTCTTTCTACGTACATTCCTACTCGATACAACAAAGGAGATAACAAACTCTTCCTCGCGCGAGATTGTTATCGCAATAATAGCATACGTTTCTTACTCAAAAGTAGAGTAGTATTTATTGATAAATTACGTTAAGGTAATCCCTTCATAGTAGCAACGATATTTATCTGATAATTCTTGTAAGATTTTTTTTGACCATCTGCAAATATTATAACTTAAATACTTCCTGACTCACAAAGTCTGGTAGGTCATGCATCTAATTGAGGCACAAACTCGTGTATTCATTCAGAGAAATAAAATACGATACAGGAGGAAATTGATATGTCTCAAGCTCAGCCCTTAGGGATGGAGCCTCCAGGCAGTGTACAACACGCGCCTACAGCGACAGAGACAGCCGGTGGCGAAGATCGCCGTGGTGCCTATGTACGACACATTGTTGAGGCCGCATTATGGCTCCTGGGCGCAATTGTGCTGGCAACTGGTGGCTACCTTACGCACCTGCACAAAGGTCCCTGGCCAGGAGAGCTAGAATTTTCACGATGGACTCAATCGGTTCAGTATTGGCCATGGTTTCATGCAGTCCTCACCTTCTTTAGCTCTTTTAATGATGTCCCCCCATCGATTATTGCTACGGTGGTCGCCGTCCTTTTCTTCCTTATTATGCGCTGGTTTCGCCAGGCCTTGTTTTTTGCTTTAACTATTATCTATGGTAATGGCATCAATATTCTGATTGGAGCATATGTAGATCGGCCTCGCCCAAGTGAACATTTAATCCATGTGACTCAGAAGCTTTCAGTGAATAGTTTCCCTTCTGGACATACTGAACATGATGTTGTCTTCTATGGAACACTTCTTTACTTGAGCTTTACTAAATCTGTACGAAATTGGCGCTATTATCGATACCTTATTCCACTTCAGATCTTTGCACTCTGTGCCATTCTTTGTATTGGCTATTCACGCGTCCTTGAAGGTGAGCACTGGCTCACCGATGTTCTTGGGGGCTATCTCTCCGGGCTCCTCTGGCTTTTCCTGTTTATCTTTATCTATCGGCTCGATACGCAGCAACAGGCTGAACGTAAGGCTAACAGGCAGGTAAAGACGCAAGCAGAGCCACACATCCAGGCGTAGAATTACATATCGTTCATTGAGCGACAGGAAAAGAGAGCATGTCAACATTTCGTTGATGATGCTCTCTTTTCCTGTCACCTGTGGTATTTACCCCTTATGAATGGCTCTGTGGGTGGTACGTTCCGCGTAAACGTTCAAAGCGAGGTCGATAACGCTCTGTATGATAGTCAGCAGGATCTACACGACGTGCTGTAAGGTCCTTACCAGGGATATCGGTACAAATAAACTCGCCATGGCGATAAGCTGCCATCACAGCATGTATGCCCTCTTCAACCTGACTCATAATTACATTTGCGTAATAGATAGCCATGTGCTTGTCGTAGACTTCAGGCTCACCACTGCGCAGAAAATAGGTCAGATCAATGGGGAGAAACCTTACGCCTGGAATCCGACTGCTCAACTCGTCGCTTAAGAATTCTGCCACATTCACTTTTTTCTTGTGTCCATAGGCATCCGCCTCGCCAACTGTCGGTACTGGCACGCCCATGTTGGCACCTTCCGACATAATGACAAAAGAATATCCTTCGGGTTCCTCTCGATCTTTCAGAACTAAATCGGCCAGATGGTCAATGTTGATCGGTACTTCAGGAATAATCAGACGATGCGCCCAGGTTACTGTGGCAGTTTCAAGAGCGGTAAAGCCTGCATCACGACCAAACATCCGGAAAAGGACTGTCTCCCGATGTGAACCAGCCGTTGAGCGAATCCGATTGATAAACTCTTCGGCCCGACTAATGGCTGTCTGAAAACCAATACAGTACTCTGTCCCTGGAACATCATTGTCCATTGTTTTAGGAATGCCCCAGACAGGGATGCCTGCCGCAGCTAATTTCGAACCGTAGCTCAACGTATCATCGCCCCCAATGACGACCAAGCCATCTAACTGAAGAAATTCCAGGTTAGCTATCACTTCTTTGGTCAGATCAACACGATCAGTTGAAGCGTGACCATCAGCATATGATGCTAAATGAGCAGGTAGTTCACCAACTTTCGTATTGCCTGGATTTGTGCGAGATGACTGCAAAATAGTGCCGCCCTGTCGATCAATGTTACGAGTATTTAAGCGAGTTAATGGCATAAGATAGCCAGATGTCCAGCTTTCTGGTTTCTCTTCAGAGAAGGTAAGCTCTTCAATACTACGCGAACGATCCAGGAAGGTGATGCCTTCCCACCCGGCACGTAATCCCATGACACGAATACCCATTGTTTCGGCACGATATACTAACGCTTTAATGGCCGCATTGAGTCCCGGCACGTCACCACCACCTGTCAAAACCCCTAACGACCGAATAGGGCTCGATACATGTCCTGGCATAATACATCCCCCCTCACTTACATACAATGCATTTGTATGTCTATAAATAGACTCTTATCGCAATAGTACTGGTTGGCACGTCAAAAAGGTACACTAAAAATTATAGCACCTTCTCTCAGAAGAGGTCATCATATCATCTCTCACCCCCAAACAGTATTTTTACCTATGTTGAGGCTAAACTGTATCTGATAACAATAACAAAACGTTTTGAAAGTGAAGGGCTCTATGGAGTGGATGTATATTCTATACAGAGATGTGCAAACTTCTGATAGGATAGAGGAGGTATTTTCATGTTACACAAAGAGATCTTGCATTTAAAACATGTTCATCATGCGTCTGTACCATCAGGCTGGTCCTTTTATCACCATCCTGTTTTTCATATGCCTGATAGCTATAGTTTTGTTGTGCTTTGCCTGCTTCTTGGTTTCCTTGCTATCTGGATCTGGACATTGATCGATTGTTATACATCCGAGGCCCTGCATGGCAATACGAAAGTGTTATGGTTTGTTCTTCTCATTCTTTTCCCTATTCCTGGAATTATCGGTTATCTCATTTTAGAACGGCGACCGCATGTCCATCAACCTGCACAGAAACATTCGACTCAATTATTTTATCAGCCAGCACAAACATATAAAGCTGGCTATCGACAGACCGAGCAAAAACCTCGTGTCGATTCCGCCTCTCCTACGATCTGGCAAGGTTACGAGGTTCCCTGGGCATCCTATCCAGAACCAATACAAGAATAGCATTTGATCCTTAATTAGGAACGTCCTACAATTGGCAGAATGAAAGGCAGATCCTCTTCTGATGCTGGTTTAAGAAAATCAAAGTCACACCCTTCATCTGGCTGAAGAACATGTTCGGCATATAAACGAGGGTATCCTCGTCTGTGCTCAGGCAGTGCCGGAGACCACGATGCTCTGCGTTGCGCCCACTCTTCTTCGGTTATCAACAAGGATAATGTTCGTGCTTCTACATTCAGTTCAATGAGATCACCATCTTGCACAAACGCAAGAGGTCCTCCAATACTGGCCTCTGGGGATATGTGCAGGATAATTGTACCCGAGCTCGTTCCACTCATACGGGAATCGCTGATGCGCACGATATCTTTGATTCCTTGCATTAATAATTTTTTAGGAATAGGTATTGATCCCCATTCGGGCAGGCCAGGCACCCCTACGGCTCCAGCATTGCGCAACACGAGGACAGACTCTGCCGTAACAGGAAGTTCAGGGTCATCAATTCGCTCAATCAGGTCACTATAAGAATGAAATACTAGTGCTGGCCCACAGTGATTATAGAGCTGTGGAGAGGCTGTACTAACTCTTAAGATAGCTCCGCGCGGAGCAAGATTTCCACGCAGCACAGCCAGTGACCCCAGAGGATACAGAGGCTCCTGCACAGAATGGATGACATCATGATCTCGAAGCGAAATGGTTTCTAAAGTAGCTTTGAGCGGCTGACCGGTCACCGTAATACACTCAAGATGCAGTTGTTCCTGGAGCACTTTCATCAAGGCAGGCACGCCACCAGCCGCATGAAAATCATGCATGAGTCGTGTACCAGAAGGTTGAAGGTTGAGAAGAGTGGGAGTACTTTGAGAGAATACATCAAAATCGTCCAGGGTCAATGGGACACAGAGCCTTCCCGCAATAGCAAGTAAGTGAATGACAGCATTTGTCGATCCGCCCGATGCGAGATAGATACGGAGAGCATTTTCAAAAGCGTTACGTGTCATAATCTGTGCAGGTCTTAGATCACGTAGCACCAGTTCAACCGCTCGACGCCCGCTTAATTCGGCAGCAGACAATCTTTGCGCATTGGTAGCTGGAATAGTCGCTGTTCCAGGAAGCATCATACCTAAAGCTTCAGAGAGAACCGTCATGGTAGATGCAGTTCCCATGGTATTGCAGGTTCCAACTCCACTTGAATAGTCCTCTTCGAACTCTTGCCACTCTTTTTCGCTTAACTTGCCCGTACGATAGGCATCCAGATACTGCCAGAGATCAGTGCCTGAACCAAGCTCTTGACCCTTCCAGCGTCCAGCCGCCTTTGGTCCTGCACAAACCTGTATAGCGGGCAGGTTAGCGCTGGCTGCACCCATCAATTGAGCAGGGGTGATTTTATCGCACCCCGTCAGCAGCACGACGCCATCAAGCGGGTAAGAGCGTAATGTCTCTTCAATCTCCATCGCGAGAAGATTGCGATACAACATCGCACTGGGTTTCATGAGTTCTTCACCCAGAGACATGGTATGAAACTCAAGAGGAACACCACCAGCAGCAATAATGCCCCGCTTAACTGCATCTGCAATCAATTTTAGACCGAGGTTACAATTGTTCAGTTCGCTCCATGAATTAGCAATTCCAATGACTGGCTTGCCAGCAAAGAACTCACGCGACCAACCGAGCGTACGCAAAACAGAACGGCTCTGCGGCCCTAACTCATCTCGTCCTTCAAACCATTCGGCACTACGTAATCTCATCTGTCCTATCAATCCTCTATACGAAGCCACTAGAAGCGCTCTTACTCAACCCATCGTGTTGTTAGAAGTATAAGTCGTCGGCACTATAGCTTCCTTTGTATACAAACATACCGATAGCTTTCGCTAAAAAATAAAGGAATCGCATCTAAATAGCTATTTTCATGAAAATTATATGCGCTCTCTATCATAAAGTCAAGCTTATTTGCACATAAGCCTGCAAAATAGATTGACTTTTCGTCCATTCCTCATGTATCTTTGTATACAAGGTTAGTACTGTATTTATCTCCCCCTTTACTGTAACCATTCCATTGAGAAAGCAGTTTTATGTCTAAAGATCTTGAGCCCTTAAGTATTCAGAAAATGCCAGGCTATCGTGAAGCGGCCTATAACGCCATCAAAGAGTCTATTTTGTCAGGGTATTTTAAGTATGGGGAAGCTCTTGTAGAAGAAGAAATTGCTGCAAAACTACAGGTCAGCCGCACGCCTGTACGAGAGGCTCTGGCGATTCTTCAGCATGAGCAGCTCATCGCTCCACGTCGTGGTAGGGGCTTTCACGTCCGGCAGATGATACGTGAAGAATTTATAGAGCTATTTGTGGCAAATGAAGTAGTCGAACCTTATCTTGCACGCCTGGCAGCCTTACATGCCACTCCAGAGCAGATCCAGGATATGAAAGATACGGTTATCTCTGGCAGACAGTGCGCAATGGATAAGAATGTTCCGGGTCTTCTTCGAGCAGGACGCGACTTTCATCGGGCCATGGGAAATGCGGCTGGCAACAAGGTCTTAACTCGATTTGTGATCGCCAATGAGGAACGAACAGATCTCTACCTTCTGAATAATGGATCTATTATCGATAGCAAAAATCTCAGTCAATCGAACCAGGAACACGAAGCGATTATTCATGCAATCGCTCAAAGAGATCCCGAAGCAGCGGCTCGCCTTGTCATCCATCATTCTCAGTCCGTCAGAGATCGTCTGACAATTTTTTTCGCTGAGAGACCGCTATAGTTCCCCATAGAAAAGCAGGAGGAAGATTCTATGACCATGGATGCAACAACACCAACTTCAACGTCTACGACTCAAGCAATTCTTGAACTGGCCCAGCGGTATATTCCAGGAGGAGTTAGTAGCGCCAATCGGCTTGTTGATCCCAATCTTGTCTTTACACGCAGTCAGGGTGCTTATCTTTTCGACGCGGAAGGTAAACGCTATATTGACTATCATGCAGCCTTTGGTCCGCTTCTCCTGGGGCATAGCCATCCCCTGGTCAATCAACGAGCAGCAGAAGCGGTGATGCAATTAGATGGAGTTGGCATTGGCTCAAACGAACAAGAAGCGCGGCTCGCCGAAAAGATCTGCTCATATGTTCCCTCTGCTGAGAAAGTGCTCTTCTGTAACTCTGGTTCAGAGGCCACATATGCGGCTCTACGCCTGGCACGCGCGGTCACTGGTCGCAACAAGATCATCAAATTTCAAGGGTGCTATCACGGCTGGCATGATGCGGTGCTGATGAATGTTATCAGTCCGGCAGAGAAGATTGGGCAAAAAGATCCTTTATCTGCTGGAATGCTCCCTGAGACGATTGAGAATACGATTGTGCTGCCATTCAATGATCTAGAAGCGGTCCGACAGACGCTTGTGCAGAATGGTGAGGAGATTGCAGCGATCATCCTTGAACTGATTCCACACAATATCGGCTGCGTCCTGCCTCAACTAGCATTTGTGCAAGGATTACGAGATCTGAGCACGCACTATGGAAGCATTCTCATTTTTGATGAGGTTATTACCGGTTTCCGTCATGGATTAGGTGGCTATCAAAAAGTGCTTGGAGTGACACCCGATCTCACAACTCTGGCAAAGGCCATTGCGAATGGCTATCCACTTGCAGCTCTGGCAGGCCGCGCTGACCTGCTTGATCATTGCCGACCGGGCGGAGATGTCTTTTTTGCAGGAACATTCAACGCTCATCCTATGAGTATCGCCGCAGCTCTGACCACCATCGAGATCCTGGAACAACCTGATAGCTACCCTCATCTCTTCCGTCTGGGCGAACGTATGCGCGAAGGACTTCGTGAGATCATTCAGAGACGCGGGATCAATGCCACCGTCGCTGGTTTTGGCTCGATCTTCGTAACCTATTTTATGGAACCACCTGTTGAAACCTATACCGATCTTCTTCGCAATGACGCCACAAAGTTCGTCAATTATCGCCGCCAACTGATTGAACGTGGCATCTACAAACTTCCGGTTAATCTGAAGCGCAATCATATTAGTCTGGCCCATACTACAGCTGATATTGATCAGACGCTTGAAGCGGTTGATCAGGTCCTCAGGTAATAGTATCTGCATTTTACTCATCTAAAAGTACCAGATATTTATAAAGATCAACACAAAGATGAGAAACATTTGTTTTTCATCCATACTTTGCTACAATATATTTGTAGAGCTTTAAAAGCAGAATCTTCGTCTGTTTCATCCAGGGAGGGGACAAGGAGGCATCTTTGTGTTGAGTACAACTCTTGCAGATCAGACAATGCCAGTCGGGGATCTTCCCGGCTGGCGGCAGATATTTACTGAAGATTTCAATCAAAACGTTGAACTTGGTAACTTTCCTGGTCCAGAATATCAGGATAAATTTACAGTCTATCCAGACGGTACAAAAGATACTGCTGGTCAAAAAGGGGGAACATCGGTCTATTATCCCTCAAAAGTAGTGAGTGTGAAGGATAGTATGCTTCGTCTGTATTTACATACAGAAAATGGAGTGCAATTATCCGCTGCAATTCTCCCTATAATACCCGGCACTCATCTCTTTGGCAAATATACGATCCGTTTTCGCTCTGAGTCAATTCAAGGCTTTAAAACTGCCTGGCTGCTCTGGCCTGATAACGGAAATTGGCCCTATGATGGTGAGGTTGACTTCCCCGAGGGGGATTTATCTGGTGGTATTAATGCCTATCTCCACCCTATCCATGCAGCTTCCGCTACTGATCAGACAACCTTCCTCAGCACTATTCCCTATACAGATTGGCACACGGCTAGCATTGAATGGTCGTCAAAATACATCCGCTTTATTCTTGACAATAAGGTACTCGGACAGGCCACCAATCGGATTCCGATCAATCCTATGTCCTGGATTCTCCAAACAGAAGCCTGCTTACCACATCGTTATCCTGTTATTACTGATGGTACTCTCCATATCGATTGGATGGTAGCCTATGCACAGGATGATGGCACTACAGACGAATAATAGAACAGGTTGAATGGCGGTCAGATAGCTACCCTCAGACTCATTGCTACGCTTTAGCATCCAGGAAACGTGCTTCTATTCACCAGGCACAGGGAAAACGTTTCTTGGATAATTATCTGATACGGATCAGGAGGCCCTACCGATTCTTAAGCATCTCTTACGAAGCACCATCAGGTGTCAATTTCTCTATGCAAAGATCTTATCGGTTGAAAAGAACCCTACGCACAAATCTTTTCAATCATTACTATTTAGTGAAAATTTTAATACAATTATAATGCATATTCCCCTTATTTTGGGCAGGAATCATTATATTGATGAGATAAAATATGGTATACTACTCAGGAGATGGCTGGGCTTTACTCTATTTTATCGCACTATTCAGGGTAGAGAAGAGGTTTCACTTCGATGCAGCAATTCGTTTATTTCGGTGATGCGACGTTTTTTCCTGGTCCTACGAGTACAGATATTACAGCGTTGGATGCACAGACTGGTACACAAATATGGCGTACAGCTATCTCCTCTGGTAGTCCAGGAGGCCATTCATCGCTTCAATTATTAAACGATACGCTCTATATAGTTCATGCGGATAGTTCCGATACCCTCTTTCCTGATACGGTCACTGCTATTAATCGTCTCAATGGTCAGATTATCTGGCGCTATCGTCTTACCAATCAGCCCGAGGCACAAATTATTGCGGCACATATTCTCCATGATGTGATCTGCATCCAGACTCTGGCCATTCATGATGGTCGCTTACAGACAGCCATTGAAGCAATTCGTACAAGCGATGCAGCACCATGCTGGCGCTATAGCCAGCCGACAGAGCTATTAGGACAATGTCTCGCAACCGAGAAAGGACTCTTGCTCTTCTCTGGTACTCAAAATCCATTGGATAACCAGGTACATACAACGGTACGTTATCTACATGCGACAACTGGACAACAGCTCTGGCAATTCACACCTTCTTATGCAGTGGAGAAGATAACAGCAACCTCTGATGTTCTGATTGTCAGTGGCTCGCAGGCCGATCAATCTACAACTGAGGTTACGGCCCTGGAGGCCCGAAGAGGAACGCCTCTCTGGAATACGACTATCGCAAAGCCTACCATCCAGGCCCTAGTAACTTTAGACACCACTATTTATCTCAATGATCTTTACTTCCTGGCCGCACTAAATAGTGAAGACGGGAAGGTACTCTGGATGGCTCACGAGATGTATCAGGTCGGAATAGTCACAACTGTACAGGCAGATCGGCTCTATGTCCATCAGAATAATGAAGCCTTGACAGCCCTTGATTGTCGGACTGGCACGCCCATCTGGAGCACAAAGCTTGAAAGCTGTGGAGTCTTTACGCTCGCAGATCGCGATACTGTCTATACTGCAACGAACTTTTTAGGGACGATGAATGCTTTGCAAGCGAGCAATGGGCAGCTACGCTGGAGCTATGCCAATGAGCCAGGACGCCGCATATTTGGCTTGGCCATACGTGCCCGACTATCCTTCTGATCTTTGCAGCAGTTCAGTCTTTTGAACGCGGATCAAAAGCATCGCGTACTCCATCGCCTAAAAAGGAAAAAGCCAGGACAATAATTCCTAACACGACACAGGGTACAAGTGGCATCCAGGGGTTAATACTGATATATTGTGCCCCGTCAGCAACCATCAGACCTATGCTCGATCCCGGAGGCTGGACACCTAAACCTAAAAAGCTGATGCCCGATTCAGAAATGATTGTGTTCGAGATATTTAAAGTAGAGGCAATGATCACTATACTGAAGAGATTAGGCACAATATGGCGTCGAATGATGGATGCATTCGAGCTACCCACTGTGTGTGCTGCCTCTACATACTGTTGTTCTTTCAATTGGAGTGTCTGCCCACGAACGTAGCGTGCCATTAATGGCCAGACGGTAAACGCAAGGGCAAGCGATACCAGTAACAGACGAGCATTCCCATTGGGTCCCAACACCGGAATTTTGCTCAATGTCCGATCCGCCCATGGCCCAAAAATGCCGGAGATTAAGATTAAGAAGAGCAAGCCAGGAAAAGCAAACATAATATCTGTAAAACGAGCCAGTATCTGGTCCACCCAGTGTCCAAAAAAGCCTGCCAATACCCCAACAATCACTCCTATGAGAATATCTATTACCTCCACCAGCACAGCCACAGATAGTGAAATTAACAGACCTTGCATCAGACGAGAGAATATATCCCGTCCCAATGAGTCTGTCCCTAACCAATATTGAGACGAAGGAAGTTCAGCAATACGGTCAGGTTCACTATGCGCAAAGTTATGATACTGCTCAGGACCTACTGTGCCATAGAGTGGACTGTCATAGGGAGGTCCTATATGCGCATAGATGAGTGGGCCAAAGATGGCAAGCAAAATTAAAAACACAATGATACTCATACTTATCACAGCTCGCTTATCTCTCAAGAGGCGACGAAATGATTCTTTAAATGGTGTTGAGGGATGTTTAGACACAGCGATATGTTCGGCGACAGGCGTTGCTGTGGAGCCAATAAGTGCATGAGGATCAGGCGGCAAAGCGGTATTGTCTGGAGCCATTACCTCCGGTACGTTTATTGGCAGGTGCGGTTCCGATTCTCTCATAGCTCTTATTCCCTTCTACTCAATCTTAATTCGTGGATCAACCAGTGTATAGAGGATGTCCGATAGGAGATTTCCCAGGACAACTCCAATAGCAAGCACTACGGTGGTAGCCTGGATAACTGGATAATCACGAGCATTCACAGAGTTTAGTGTGGTCTCCGCAATACCTGGAATATTGAAGACGTGTTCGATAAAAAATGCTCCCGTGACAAGGAGGCCAAAGGAGACGCCCAGGACCGTAACTAATGGGATTAAGGCATTCCGCAATCCATGGCGATAGGTAACAATAGACTCAGCCAGACCCTTCGAGCGCGCTGTACGAATATAATCCTGCTTGAGAACCTCCATCATACTGGTACGTGTCAGACGAGCGTAATAAGCTGTTCCGGCCAGAGCATAGACAAGAATAGGCACAATCTTAAATTGAAGATCACTCCATGTATAGTGCCATGGCGTGCCCCAGTTTGCGACTGGCCAGTTGAGATCTGGAAAGGCCTGATCAAGCAGTACAATTCCAACTTGAATGGTAATCGCTAGAATAAACGAGGGGAGTGCATAAATAGCGAGCATGACGGCCATATTTGTCGTATCAATCCAGGTATTGGCCTTCAGAGCCGAGAGGACTCCCAGCGTGACACCAAACAGGAGCTGCAATAATAAGGCCCACATCCCTAATTCAAGCGAGATAGGTAAGCCATCTTTTAAAATATCCCAGACAGGCCGCCCTTTGTACTGAAATGAATAGCCAAAATCAAAATGGAATAGTCCGACAAGAAAGTTCCAGTATTGCTGATACCAGGGAAGATCAAGACCATACGCATGTTTTAACTGATTATACGATTCAATCGTATAATGTTGACCCAGCAATTGCGTAATGGGGTCGTCAGGGGCTTTATAGCCAATAAAGAAGGTAATAAAGGTGACGCTGATGACTACAAACACCAGGCCAATCAATCGTTTTAACAAAAACTTGATCATGATTGCTTACCTTCCTGATCAACTAGACATCTCATCCGGGATCGATCTAACGTTGAGCAATATATACTGCTCCCCAATCGTCGGGAGGAATAAGAGAGACGGGATTAAATTTATACCCCTGCACATATGGCTTGAGCAACCGCATCTCGGGACGTTGATCGATTGTTAGCCAGGCAACCTGATCAACAAGCTGCTGCTCAATCTGATTATAGGCAGCTGCTCGTGCCAGGGGGTCCATGTTCACATCAGCAGCCTGCATCTGCTTCTGAAGCTCCTGCTGTTGAGAAACCATCGCACTATCATTAAAACCAAAATTATAGGCATTGTTGGGCTGATTCGTTCCAAACTGGAGCGAAATCCAGTCCTGTGGGTCAGGGAAATCGGCTCCCCAGCCAGCAATCCAGATCTGTAGTGGCCCATTATTCTTCCAGGTCTGAGATTGAGCCGTATACATGGAATTCTGACTGAGCGTCGCTGAATTAACCGTAATTCCTAATACTGTCTTCCACATCTGGATCTCAATCGTTGCCTCATTGGCTGTTTCGGGCGATTGGGAGGGGTACGTCATCGTCAATTGAGGAAATGTGCTGGTCGTCATCCCTTCTTCCTTAAGCCCCTGCTGAAAAAGCTCTCTCGCTCTTCTGGCATCTCCTTTTGTCGAAGTCCCAGCAGGGCAGGTCAGAGCAGGATTGTATCCATACATACCTTCAGGCACAATATGACAGCTCGGCTTATAAGCACTATGCCAGGCTGCTTTATTGATAAGATCACGGTTCAAAGCTGCCGCCATCCCCTGGCGAATATGGATGTTTTCCAGTGGCTTGACGCGATAATTTAGCCCTACATAATAGAGCGTCAAATTATTGGTCTGACTAAAATCATCTCTTACCTTCGCTACAGGATATTGTGCCAGGGGAATATCTGTGATCTCGGTCTGATTCGCCTTGTAGGCATTATAGCTTGTATCACGATCTTTATAAGGAACGTAATGAATCTCCCTAAGTTGAGGCTGAGCTCCGTAATAATTCGTATCAGGCACAAACACAATCCCTGTCGTATGGCTATATTCCTTGACCTTAAAAGGGCCAGCGCCACCCTGTCCATCATGATCGTTCAGATGGTCCGTCCATTTGGAGCCCCACTGCTCAATGACGCTTCTTTCTACAATAAAACTTGTTGGATACGTCAATGCCTGAAGAAAATAGGCAGCAGGCTCACGCAATGTAATCTCTACTGTGTCAGGGTCCTGCACCAGAATACCACTTCCAATAATACTCTTTACCTCTCCATTTGTACGTTCTGGTGCATTTTTGATCAGCCCCAGATACGTCAATGCGACTCCAGATTGGCTATTCACCTCTGGTGAAAGTGCTCGATCAATGGTGTAAGCAACATCATTTGCATCTAAAGGATGTCCATCGCTAAATTTTACATTTGGGCGAAGATGAAAGCGGTAGGTCAATCCATTGTCTAATACCTCATAGGATTGAGCCAGTTGGGGCTGCACTTTGAGCTCATCATTAAGCTGGACTAAACCAGTAAAAACAAGGCTCACCGCTTGAAGAGAGATAGTATCCGTGGCAACGCCAGGATCAAAGGAATTGATATCTGGGAGACGAAAAGCCCACCGATAAATCTGCTGAGCATCCATGGCCTTCGTCGTGTTGACTACATGTGGTCCTTTTGAACCACCACATGCCACACACAAGATACTTAAGAGACAAAGAATACAGAATGATGCGTAAGGGATATCCTTGCTATGTCTTCTCATGGAACTCTTCGTGCACTCCTTCTTAATCATCGAAGTCTCGCTACCCACCATTTCAAGCGTTTAAAAGTGGATGCAGGCACAGGAGGTATAGGCCATACTGCTATACACGCTCAAAAAGGAGATAGTGATACTCCTCACAAAAAGATTTGTCATTAAATACTCATAAATATCCATCATTCGTATTCCCACAACTAATTTTTATAAAGATCAGTTTGACAAAGAATTTTTTTTTATTTAAAGTAGAAACATAGTTGAGTGAAAGTTAAAAAAATGACAACAAATAAACAACCTGAAGAAAAAGACTCAGTAGAAAATCATGTCATTCAGGATCTCTACTACACCATCTTTGAGCAGTCTACTGTAAGTATGGCTTGCGTCTATTTGGATGGAGAGATTCACAGTGCCAACGTAGCCTTTAAACTCTTATTTGGCTTGACTGATGAGGATCTGCGGGCTGGCAATCTCCATAATTTGAACCCACCCGAACAACCACAGGTCTGGCATACCTATTTAAACCGACTACTCACAGAGGGAAAGCGCTCCTATGCATTTGAGCAGCAATTTGTCCAAAAAGATAGTGAGATCTTCTGGGCTCGTGTACGTGCCAGTCATATTCAGGTCGAAACAGGGACCAGGCCATTATTTCTCTGTACATTTGAGGATATCTCAGTACGTAAGAGTGCTGAAGCCGAAAGGGTCTCACTCCTCCAACATACCCAGGCGATAAAGGCTGCACATGAAGAGGAACGCTCCAAAGCTATTGAGATGGGAACCCGGCTCAAAGCGCTCTTCTCGGCTATTACGGAACCAATTATTTTCTTTGACCAGGAAGGTCGGGTCCAACAGATCAATGAGGCAGCTAAGTATCTTTTTGGCTGGCCCCAACCTCAGAAATACGAGGGAGTGCCTTTCTATCATCTGACCGAAAATTATACTTTTCATACTCCTGATGGAAAATCAATCCCTCATGACCAGATTCCGATGTATCGTATTCTTCATGGAGAGACAATCCCTCATACTCAGGCAGTCGATATTGTTATCACTGAACCAGAAGGGCAGCAGCTTGCTCTTAGTGTATCAGGGGCACCTGTCTCAATCTCTCAAGGCGCGTTTCAGGGTAGTGTCTGTGTCTTTCGTGATGTTACGGAGACCAATTATAAGCGGGCGAGTATCCAGAAAGCGCTCTCTTCGCTCCTTACACTGGTAGAAAATCTTATTATTATTCCAGAACTCACTGAAACTATTGGTGAAAAGGACCCATTTGTCACAAAAACTATTATGGAAGTGGGACAGCGGCTAGCCGATCTTGTTCAGGAAATACTGGATTGCAATCACGTTGCCCTGGCTACCTTAGAGGCAGAGACAAAAAAGCTTCAGTTAGTCGGCCTTACGAACTATCCGTCATCGAAACAGCAGCAGTTCAGAAATGCCTTTGATAACAAAAGCCTGGAAAAATATCTCGAAACAGACTTGATTGATCGGCTCTACAAGGGAGAAACTGTGCTGCTCAATCTTAAAGCACAGGCTGGCCGTGCACGATTACGTTTTGGGAGCCCTTACCTTCTGCTTGCACCAATGTCAGTAGGGACGCAGATCGTTGGGATTTTTGTGATCAGCCAGAAGCGTTCTGATGAAAACTATTCGCCTGAAGGATTAGCTGTCTTAAGCGCGGTGGCAAAATTAACAGGGCTGATTATTGAACAGGTTCGTCTGGTGAATGAATGGGCGAATTCCAGGGCCAACGCGATCGCCCTGGAAGATACCAATGCCAGATTCGATGCTTTTATGAGCATTGCCAGTCATGAATTACGTACTCCACTGACCACAATTAAGGGGAATATTCAGCTAGCGATGCGCCGCCTGGACACAATTATGGCTCACAATCATGATTTGCCTGAAGTCGTCCAGGAAAAACTCCTTCGCGTTAAAAATCCACTGGAGTATGCTGTCCATCGCGTAGGTGTACAGGATCGTATGATTAGCGATCTTCTCGACACATCACGCATTCGGGCCAATAAATTCATGATGATTATGCATCACCATAATATAGTGGAGATTGTAAAAGCTGCGTATGAGGATGTGAAGCTCTCGGCACCAGAAAGACAGATCATGTACCATCTGGCCGCCGAGGAAAATCTTATGGTGCTGGCTGATGCGGATCGTATAGGCCAGGTTGTCAACAATTATCTGACCAATGCACTAAAATACTCACCTATTGATCAACCGGTCGAGCTGACTATTACACGAGAAGATCAAAACGTTCGTATAAGTGTCAGCGACCATGGGCCTGGACTCTCTTCTGAAGATCAGCAGAGAGTATGGGAGCGTTTTTATCGCTCGACAGTCGTTGACGTTCAATATGGTTCTGGAGTAGGGCTGGGCCTGGGGCTTTATCTCTGTCGCATGATTGTAGAACAACACCATGGTCAGATCGGCCTCACAAGCCAACAGGGTAAAGGTTCCACATTCTGGTTCACGCTCCCCCTGGTGGACGCAACCAGGGAAGAAGCCACGACTGGCAACAATTATAGTCAAATGCCACTCTAATGATCATCAAAATGCTGAAGAAAGTGGCGAAGAAAGACACGTGCTGCTTTAGATAAGCTCGCCCTGGTTGCACGAATAATATACAGGTTTCGTTCTTCTCTCCTCCAGATATAACTGAAAATCCCTGTTGAATGCACGTCCTCACAGAGAAACGTTAGATCGATCTCCATACTGACTGTTCGTGAAAGCAAATCTGACATGTCGGCGACCACATAGTGGATTCTTACCCCTGGATAAAGAGCCTCATACTCAGCCGCTAAAGAGTGTAAAAAAGAGAGCCCCAACTGAGGAGAAACACCTAAAGTCAGGTAACCTCGATGTAAATGCTCTAAATCATATAATATATGCTCAATTTCACGATCCAATGAAAAAAAAGCTGCTTGCGAAAAGCGCGGTGACAGGTTTGAGCGGCTTCGCTGCTTCAAAATATCCTGCTGTTCCTGTCTAATACCACGAGCTTTTTCATCTAATTTCCGTAATTCCAGCTCTTGCGTAAGCAAACGATTCTGTTCCTGTAATTTGAGATAGCTCTGATAACGGGTAAGGGCATGCTCGACAGCAAAAGCAATCTCGCTTTCCCTTACAGGCTTAATTAAATAGTTTAATACGCCCGCGTCTTTTGCACGTTTAATAAGGTCAGGATTGCTCATTGTAGTTGAGACAATAACAGGTGCAATCTTCTCTTGTCGCAATAATCCAGCGACCACAATACCATTCATATCAGGCAAGATAATATCAGTAATAACAACATCAGGTCGTAACTCACGTGCCAATTTGACAACGCTCCATCCTTCCCCTGTCTCTCCTACGATCTCATACCCCCATTTGATCAAGATCTTGCCGAGCTCTGCGCGCTGAAGTGGATCGTTATCAGCGATAATAATCCGGATTCCCATTGCTTTCACCCCTGATGCATCTGGCAACATACTTATTTGATCGCCATGAATACACCTTCATAGCCAGTTATTCACTAATTTCTATCAAGCAGGGGTGAAAGAAGCAGTCTATCTTTGTTTACCCCTTTATATATGACCATGTTCGGAGTCTTCTATTAAAACCTCGTTCATAACGCAAAAAGATTGACCATTGTCATTTATCGCGAAAGTGAGGCGGAGATGGGACAAGATAAGAGTGGAGCAGTTCACTAATCAGTGGATCGACTTCAGTCCCACCAGGCATAAGCTCAATAGACTTTTGTCGCTTCCGCGCTTCTTGCACTGTATAAAGGACACGCGCCAACTCAGAACGCATCTGCTGCAATTGACGCTCATTCTGTTGCGCACGCTGCAAACGTGCAAGCAAAATATTGAGAGCAGAGCCAAGCTGCCAAAGTACATTATCGCGCGAAAGAGGAGCACGCACCTGCATATCACCGTTCGCGGACTGAACCAGCGTCTGAAGAATAGACTGAATCCCCTCATCAAGATTCTTTTTCTGCTGAGCAAGCTCGTGCTCTAATTGAGCAACCAGCTCTGCCTGATCCGCTCGTTTCACTGCCTGAACAGTGTTACGTACCCAGGCATAGGTCACAATCGCAACTAATAGTTGAATGGCCAGTGGGCGAACCATAATCGAATAGTTGGTTCGAAGCAGGAGTTCATGCAGATCGGCGGTGTGTGGCTGGAGATACACATCCGCACAGATAAAAATGCTATGAAAAAGGGAGATATAGAGAATACTCTTCCGTGGGAGTAAAGAGACTGCCACAATATCTGACAGCACAAAAAGATCATAAATAGGAATAGCGTTCTGCGAAAGCATCAAACCTGGATACGATAAAAGGGAGATCATAATCGTCGCATCAATGGCAAGGATTAAAAGCACCCCCACTACTGCCACTCTCCCGGCTCGGTTGAGAGGAATACAGATAAAGAGCACAAGCAATAAACCAAGGACCGGGAATAGCGTATGCATATGCACACTCACAATCGCCGATGGAATAAAAGCGATTGCTGTAATAATCCCCATCAAGAGTAACAGACTGGCCAATTGAGACTGAGACAAAGGATCGGGATGTTGCGCTCTAAACTTAGCGTTTGGTGTACTAAAACGAAACCAGGCACGCATGATACCTCCGCTTATCTCTTGCAAAAGACCAGGATGCTCATGTGCCCGCTCTTGTTCGATGGAAGACCAAAGCTTCCTTTCATCCATGATACAGCTCTCTTTCACGTCAATCTATGGCTTCCCTTAAAGAGAAACAACAGAGAAGATACTAAGTCGGTATGAGAAAAATTCTGTGCTCTTCTTTGTACCATTTATAGTAATCATATAGAGATTAATACGCTCTGAATGCGGTTTTTTTGTCTTTCACAAAACAATTTATAGATCTATCAGATCCTGACAACCATTATGTATAGAAAAAACAGAAGAAAAGCTAAAAATACCTCTCTATCTTCAATTATTAGTTATTTCTATAATTTCCGATAGGATGAGTGTAAGAATTTTCAGATGCATATATGCATTTTTACGGCATATACAATACAAAAATCCCCGGCAGGAATGCAATTTTTGTAGAGAAGAGCTTGATCTGGTAGACGGAGGTCAACCCAAAAAGGGGCAGAGATAGTTCGTGCTGCCTATCTCTGCCTGACTACGAGGAGACTGAAGAAAAGCTATTTAGCGGCTACTGTATGCCGGAAACCCATTGCATATAAGGATGCATACTCTCCTTCAAGTTCTAGCAACTCTTGATGTGTCCCCTGTTCCGCAATCTGTCCAGCTTGCAGTACGACAATCAGGTCTGCATTTTTAATCGTAGAGAGACGATGAGCAATCACAAAAGCCGTCCGTCCATGCAACAATGTATTGAGTCCTTGCTGCACAATTGCTTCAGTAAACGTGTCGATATTGGCTGTTGCCTCATCCAGAATAAGGATACGTGGATCTGCGAGCAAGGCACGAGCAAATGAGATCAATTGGCGCTGTCCCATGCTAAGATTACGTCCGCGCTCCCGAATGGGCGTCTGATATCCCGTTGGCAGTTGCATGATCAGATCATGGGCACCCACCACCGTGGCCGCTGCGATAATCTCGTCATCGGTAGCATCCAGCTGTCCGTACCGAATATTGTCTGCAATCGTTCCCGTAAACAGAAATGGTTCCTGTGGAACAACACCAATCTGCCTGCGTAAAGATGCCTGCGTGACCTCTCTAATATCATGACCGTCAATCAGAATAGCACCCGATTGAATATCATAGAACCGCGTTAACAATCCAGCAATGGTGCTTTTTCCAGCGCCAGTTGGTCCAACAATGGCAATCGTCTGGCCTGCTTGAGCCGAAAGGTTAAGCCCATGGAGCACAGGTCGCTGAGGATTATACCCAAAAACAACCTCCTGAAAGTCTACATCTCCTTTGATCAAAGGCAGCTCGATCGCATCCGGGCTATCAACAATCTCTACGTTCATCTTCAAAATCTGGAAGATACGCTCTGCCGCTACACCTGAGCGCTGTAGTTGCGTATACTGCTGACTCAGATCACGAATAGGATCAAAGAAGCGATTGATATAAAGGGTAAATGCTACCAGGACCCCTACTTGCAGATGGCCATGAGCAACCTGCCAACCACCATAAACAATAATGAGGGCGGTTGAAAGGGCAGCGACAATCTCTACCAGAGGCAGGACCAGTGAGGCAATATTACTGGCTTCAAGATTCGTATCACGATTATAGGCATTCAGATCCTCAAACTCCGTCCGGTTGCGATCTTCTCGCACCAGGCTCTGGATGACACGCATACCTGAGATATTCTCTTGCAGCGTGGAGTTTACCAGCGAGATCGAAGCACGCGTCCGGCGAAAAGAGGTCTGTGCATGACGCTGCCAATAAAACGCAATAATGAACATGATTGGCAAAACGGTAAAAGATAACAAGGCCAGCCAGATATCCATCACTAACATAGCGATAATAATGCCAACCAGTGCCACCACCGATCCGAGCATCGCCAGCAGGCCTGAGCTTAACATGGCTTCAAGGACATCAATATCGCTCTGTAAGCGCGACATGACACGACCAATCTGCGTATGATCATAAAAGCTCAATGAAAGCCGTTGCAGATGTGAAAACATATCAGCACTCAACAGGTAGAGGATCTGTTGCCCTGCCCAGGACATTGTCCAGACCTGCCAGTACTGCGCCTGCCACATGGCGATATTGACCAGCAAAAAGATGATACTCATTATCGCCAGACCGCTCAGATCATTGTTGGTGATATATTTGTCGATGGCTAATCCAATTAAATATGGATTAGCCAGATTTAATACCGTAAAGACAAGCATAAGAACCATACTCAGAATCGCAGGCGTCTTGTAGCGATTGAGGTATGGATAGAACATCTGAACGAGTTTCCAACTAAAATTCAACGATTCGTCTTCATCGGAGTGCGCAAGGCTATTCTCGCGCCAGGTATGGTTACGCTTGTAGTCTGCGTATGTAGTTGCCTTGCTCATCGTTGCGCCTCCTTCGAACGCTCTTCCTCAGGCTCTTCTACAGGTTCAACTACTTGCTCGGAAGCTAATAGTTGAGCTTCAAACTCTTCCTGCTCGCGCAATTGGAGGTCATATAAGCGAGCGTATGGACCATTGAGACTCAAGAGCGATTCGTGCTTGCCTTGCTCAATAATCCGTCCACGCTCCAATACGAGGATCTGATCGGCATTCTTAATCGTGCGCAGACGGGAGGCAACGACAAATGTTGTTCGCCCTTGCATAACCGCCTCCAGCGCTTGTTGGATCAGATATTCTGTCTCCATATCTACACTGGATGTGGAGTCATCTAACACAAGAATACTGGGATTGAGAAGAAGAGTACGCGCAATAGCAACACGCTGCTTCTGTCCACCTGAAAGGGTAACGCCACGTTCACCTACCCAGGTGTCATAACCATCAGGTAAAGTAAGAATAAAATCATGAATACGCGCAATTTTAGCTGCTTCAATGATCTCCTCTTCCGTAGCACTGATAACGCCATATCCAATATTTTCACGAATAGTTGCATTGAAGAGGAAGACATCTTGCAGCACAAGTCCTACGTTCCGACGCAGTGAAGCCTGAGTAACGTGGCGCACATCGTGCCCATCAACAGTGACGCGTCCACTGGTGACATCATAGAAGCGAGGGAGGAGATTTAAGATTGAGCTTTTCCCACTTCCGGTTGGTCCCAGGATAGCAACGATCTGACCCGGTTTTACGGTCATGTTGATATCATGCAAAACTTCAATGCCATTGTTATAGGCAAAGCTCACATGCTCAAAATGCACTTCACCGTTCACTTTGGGCAGAACTTCTGCATCTGGTGCATCATTGATATCGGATGTTGTATCTAATACACTAAAGATTCGTGTGCCACCAGAGAGTCCACGAACCCACCAGTTGATAGTAAATCCAAAGACACGAACAGGCATGCCCAACAACAAAACATATTGGGTCACAGCCACGAGAATACCCAGACTTAAATGCTTATTAATAACAGAGATACCACCAATCCAGAGCACAATGACCATAATGATGTTAAGAGCAAGAATGAGCAGTGGCTGATTCCAGGCAGACAGACGCATGGCGCTCATGTTCAGTTCACGGAGCTCCAGGTTTTTGGCCCCAAACTTCTTAATCTCAAACTCTTCACGCGCAAAAGATTTGACGACGCGTACACCTGACAGACTCTCTTGCATAATCGTGCTTAGATCACCAACACCATTCTGAACATCCAGCCAGAGAGGGCGTAACCGACGTAAGACCCGCTCAGAAATAACGAGCAGGATTGGAACAGAGGTAAAGGTGACAAGCGCGAGCACAATATCCAGACGAAAGAGAATAACTGCCACCGAGAGAAACGTAATCACAACTAAAATGGCACGCATTAAACCCATCGGAATATAGTTTCGCACCGCTTCAATATCAGCGGTCATACGCGACATTAATTGACCGGTCTCAGAGTCATCATGAAAAGAGAAACTTAGTTCTTGAAGATGATTATACAATTGATTGCGTAAATCATAAGCAACGAGACTAGACAGAGCCTGAGAAAGATACCCCTGACCATATGCAAACAGGCCACGTAGAATACTGGTTCCTAAAATCGCACCGGCAACGATGAAGAGATCCGTCAGACGTCCAGTGTGCAAACCAACGTCAATCACCCATTGGAGAAGCCATGGTGCCAACAGAGAGAACAACGTCGCCATAAGTGTACAGATCAGCGCGCCAGTGGTGTGTCGCCAATGAGGACGTAATAATTTGATAATACGAAAATACACATTCCAGTTTTCTCGCCACCCACTTGTTGGAGGCAATGTAAGAGCCTGATTTTTACCCTGTGCAAATTGCATTCCAGATAATTCCTTTCTCGACGCGAAAAACCTCATACAACACACAACGTCCCACCCCATCCCCGCGTCAGACGCTTCTGGCAAGCGCCCTCTATACAGATGGGCTTTTCCCGAAAGAACTCGTAATGCTCCATCTTCGAAAAGTCTAAAGGGAAATAGCTGACATACGTTTGTCAGTCTTTGCATCAATTTTTAACAGGTATGCAAATTCCCCCTTTCAGTCTATTCATTATGCAGCCCTATCTTACGCCAAAAAAAAGCCGCAAACCCTATCCTTATGGACAGTTTAACTCTTGTTTTTTGCTGCTGAGGCTTATTATAATTGAGCATATGCAAAAGACAGAACGCCTCGTGGCAATTACATTGCTGCTTCAAGCGCGCGGCAAGATGACGGCTCAGCGTCTTGCTGAGATTCTGGGGGTCTCGACACGAACTATTTATCGCGATGTGATCGCACTTTCTCTCGCTCATGTTCCAGTATCAATGGAATATGGTCCCGGCGGTGGCTATTATTTACCAGATGACTATCATTTGGAGTCTGCGATTTTTACCCGCGAGGAGGCGATCTCGCTGATCCTCAGCACAGATATGTCGGGCACCTATAATCTATTTGGGGGCGATGGCGATCTACAACGCGCTTTGATGAAGCTTGAGTCGGTTCTCTCAGATGACTATCGGAAAGATGTAAATGCTGCACGCGAACGCTTACTGTACGATACCTCGGCCTGGCGCGATTCAAACAATCATACGTCTGGTACACATCTAGAGACGCTTCGGACGGCTGTTTTAGGTGCCAATCAATTAGAGATTCTCTATCCTTATCATGCCTGCACAGAAACTTCCCCGGGAGCGATAATCTGGCGGCGTGTTGAGCCTTATGGGCTGGTCTTTCAAAGTATTTCCCGCCGCTATGCACGAACTGGTCGCTGGTATCTTGTGGCTTTCTGTCTGGGCTGTCAGGCTTTCCATACGTTTCGTGTTGGCTATATTGAACAGGTCTATGTTCGTTCTGAAGAGGTAACTCCTCGTCCCAACTTCAATCTGCGTGCCTACTGGTGCGAAGCTTGTAAACAACTTGAGAGAACAAGGCCCCCACTCAATCTTGTTTTGCGCGTCTCACCAGCCGCCCGCTATGGACTCAAAGGCAACACAATGGTGCTAAAAGAAGAGCATGATGGAAGCGTTATTGTGCGTGTGGAGACAGAGTCATCCGAAGAGGCAGTGGCCTATGCGCTCAGTCTGGGCCCAGATGCCATCGTTGTGAGCCCGGAACAGATCCGCGAAGCCGTCGCTGCCAACGCTCAGGCTATCGTCGATATGTATAAACCTTGCCGCCATTCACATTGCTCTTGATTGATACAGAGAATGACCCAATCTCCTGACTTCATCTATGCGTCGAGAAAACTCAGAATCTTTTGAACTTCGGCCAGACTATCAGCAATAAGATTGGCTTTGTGAAAGTGTTGGTAGTTGATCCCTCTGGTTGGAACTGCAATACAAAAAATTCCTGCTCGATGGGCAGCTTCAATTCCATGAGGTGAGTCTTCAAGCACGATAGCGTTGGCTGCCTCTGTTTCGCTCACTTCCAGGGTCTTTAAAAAGAGGTCTGGATGGGGCTTCCCTCTCTGCACGTCATCAATGCAGACAAGTGTTGAAAAATAGTCGGTGATGCAATAACGGCTCAGATTGCGCTGAATATAGTCCCGCTTGCCCGAGGTTGAGACCGCCATACGTACATCCCTGGCCTTTAAATAGGCCAATAGCTCGAGTAAACCTGCCATTGGCTTGAGCTCGGTCTCCATTAAAGCATGAACACGCTCATTGCGCTCCAGGTAAAACTCTTCAAATGTGAGGGGAATGCCTGTGTCACGGAGATACATTGTGATTGCATCCACAACTGGCAACCCGATACTGGTACAATAATACGCCCAGGTGAAATTATAGGTATACTTTTGAAACATCTGCTGCATTGCCGCAAAGACCACCTGCTCACTATTGACCATTAATCCATCGTGATCAAATATCACTAATTTCTTCATAAGATTTCAATGCCTTTTTCATACTAGACAGAGATTAACGCGAGAGCTCGCTGACTCTATCTTAACAGATCCATTCAATTCTTCACACCAGTATGTTATGGCAAGTTTCTGGCTGGTGAATAGTATCCGCCTTGAGATAGAATAGAGAACCAATCCATATTTATACTTGAATTTTATGGAAATCCAGTGCAACAATTGATGCAGACACAGACAGACTATTCTCAATGGATGGGCACTTTGTGAGAGAAGGATGAGCTATAAGATGTCACAGTCAGAAAAATCACAGTCTCCCTGGTATGCTACACCTGGCTATTTGTTCCGCGAGATCTTCAAATTTCAACGCTCTCAACAAACGGCAATTCCCGCAATTCGCTCGGCTATCGGTTTTGCCATCCCGCTCATTGTTGGTGTTTATTTTGGCAATCTGACAGTGGGTGTGTCTCTGGCTGGTGGTGCTGCAACTCTGGGGACGGTAGGAATCGCCAGCCCCTATCGCACACGTATCAGAACATTGTTGCTCGCTTGCCTGGGAATTGCATGCTCTGCTTTTATTGGTAGTATTACTGGTCCGATTCCCTGGCTGTCAGTTATTGTGACAGGTGTGTGGGGTATTGGTGCAGGATTGCTGGTCGCGCTGGGGACGCCTGCCATGCTGATTGGGCTACAATCAATGGTGGCACTCATCATTCTTTCTCACTACACGCTTGATCCTTTCCATGCATTCTTACAGGCAAGCCTTATGCTGGCGGGAGCGCTCTTCCAGACCGCTATGGTACTCATCCCACTTCCTCGACAACAATCGATGATTGAGCGCAATGTCCTGGCAACGACCTATCAGTCGCTCGCTAAATTTGCGTCTGGTCCCTCCGATCCACAACTAAATACTGCCCTTAGTACTGCCTTTATTAAAGCTCAGACGACGCTCGCTGAGATCAATACGCAGAGCCAACAAGGGACGATCTTTGTACGCTTACTCAATGAAGCCGAACGTATCCGTCTCAGTCTTTTTGTGCTCAAACGCTGGCAAAAACAGATCGAAACAGAGGATGCTTTGCAGAGCGCAATTATTGATGAGATCCTCCAATCAACTGCCATACAGTTGGAGAAAATTACGCATCAGCTAAAACTAGATCCTCGTGATCTCCTCTATCCGCCTTTATTCACAAATAAAAGAAAAAATAAAGAGCGACCATCACAACAGACGCTCCCACAGATAAAAATCAAACAGCCAGTAATCGAAATGAACGAAACGCTACGCCGACAACTCCATGTAGCGCGCAAACTGGCCACTTCATGGAAGCACCGCCGCCATTCTCAATCTACCATTGATCTTGTGAAGACGGTCATTCCTCCTCAACAGTCTACGCTCTCTTTCTGGAGCGTTTTACGGGCTAATCTGACCTTACGCTCGGTCTTTTTTCGTCATGCGATTCGGCTTGGCATTACGCTGACCCTGGCGACGGCTCTCTATAAGTTCTTCCCTCATCTTCTGTTCAATGGCTACTGGATCCCCTTAACGGCTCTATTTATACTGAAACCAGATTTTAATGCGACTCTGTCCAGCAGTATTGCACGCATGATAGGAACTATTCTTGGAGCGGTTCTGACTACTGTGATTATTACGCTCCTGGCTCCTTCCGTACCGCAGCTTGTGCTACTCAATATTCTTATGCTTTATCTGGCATTCTCGCTCTTCTATGTCAATTATGTTGTCTTCAGCGTCTTTTTGACAGTGGAGACGGTCCTCTTGCTCGATCTAGTGACCAGGCAACCTCTTTTTACGGCTGTCATTCGTACTGCTACGACCACGATCGGTGGATTGCTGGCATTGGCAATCTATACGATCTGGCCCACGTGGGAACGCTCACGAGTGGCCAATCGTGTTGCCGATTATGTTGAGGCGCTGCGCCAGTACTGTGTTGCCATCCTTGAAACATATGGGAGTAATCAGGAGAATGCTGAGGCAAAGATCTACAAATTACAGCTTGAGTCGAGGCTTGCTCGCTCAAATGCAGAACTATCGGTCAATCGAACGGTCCATGAACCAGTCTCACAACAGACTGATCCAGAACTCACTCAGGGTATTCTCAGTGCCTCAGAGAGTATTGCTAAAAGCACGTTAATTCTTCATGGATATAAGTTACATCGTACGTCTGATGTTGTCATCCCTGAGTTTACTGATTTCGCACATCGCATTGATGAGGCCCTCCATCAGTTAGCGAACGCAACGCGGACTGGGGCTGCTTGCACACCGGGTCCAGATATACATGAATCGCTGCAGCGTCTCAAACAGATGAAAAAAATATATCCCTTCAAGTCTTATAATGATCAGATTCTCTTTGGGATGGTGCTCTCTGAAGTGCAAAACATCACTCAGACTATTCAATCCATGCAAAATCTCGTCAAGATAGAATAAATGGTATTCGTTCAATCGCTTTGTACACCAACAAAAAAGCGCACACTGATCTGTAAGACACTCAGATCAGTGTGCGCTTTTTGCGTGCTATCTAGACTATGACGATCTACGATGTGGCTGCTTCAGATGCAACGGGTACCGCATGCTGAGGAACGCCGCCAATAAACTGGCTGTTGTAGAGGTCGGCGTAGAAGCCGCCTTTAGCCAGCAGAGACTCATGTGTTCCTTGCTCGATGATGCTCCCATGGTTCATGACGAGAATAAGATCGGCATCACGAATCGTTGAGAGACGATGAGCAATCACAAAACTGGTTCGGCCCTCCATCAGCGTGTTCATCGCTTTCTGAATGTAGATCTCTGTTCGTGTATCAACGCTACTGGTGGCTTCATCCAGAATAAGAATCGATGGGTTTGCGAGAATGGCTCGAGCAATGGTGAGAAGCTGCTTCTGACCCTGGGAGATGTTGGTCGCTTCTTCGTTTAGAATGGTATTGTAGCTATCTGGCAGAGTACGGATAAAATGATCTGCATGGGCTGCTCTGGCGGCCTCGATGATCTCAGCTTCCGTCGCATCCTCTCGACCATAACCGATATTTTCGCGAATGGTTCCGTTAAAGAGCCAGGTATCCTGCAAAACCATCCCAAACATGCTACGCAGATTGCCACGTTTCAATTGCGTGATATCAACGCCATCAATCAAGATCTTCCCGCTATTGAGCTCATAGAAGCGCATCAAGAGGTTAACCAGGGTGGTTTTTCCTGCACCAGTTGGTCCAACGATAGCAATCGTCTGACCAGATTTAACATTGATATTCATGTCTTCTATCAGTGGCACATCAGCTTTGTAGCCGAAGTTCACATGCTCAAACTGGACGTTGCCATGAGGTTCGGCAATAACCAGTGCAGGAGTAGCCTCGGGCACTTGCTCTACCTCATCAAGCAGCTCGAAGACGCGTTCGGCTGAAGCGATGGTCGATTGAATGACATTGGCGATATTGGCGAGCTGCGTAATTGGCATAGAGAACTGACGAGCATATTGGATAAAGGCCTGGATATCACCAATCTCAATGGCCTGTTTGGTGACCATAATACCGCCGATCACGCAGACCAGTACATAGCCGAGGTTCCCCACAAAGTTCATCATTGGCATGATGATGCCTGAGACAAACTGAGCCTTCCAGCCCGATTCATAGAGCTCATCGTTCAGACGATCAAATTCGGTTAACGAGCGGCGTTCTAAACCAAAGGCCTTGACGATCTTATGGCCTGTGTACATCTCTTCAACATGCCCGTTAAGCAGACCCAGAGCTTTTTGCTGATCTTTAAAGTAGACCTGCGAACGTTTGGCGATGACCATGGTAATAATCACGCTTAACGGTAAGGTCAGAAGAACCACCAGTGTCAACCAGAAGTTGATAGTGAGCATCATCACAATGACACCAACAATGGTGACGGCAGAGGTAACAAGCTGTGTCAAACTCTGCTGCAAGGTGCTGCTGATATTATCCATATCGTTGACTGCGCGGCTCAGAATATCACCATGAGGATGCGAGTCAAAGAATTTTAAAGGGAGCCTTGCCAGTTTGGCTTCAACATCTTTGCGCAGACCATAGACGGTTTTTTGCGCAACACTTGCCATGATATATTGTTGAATATATCCAAACAGAGCACTAATAATATAAAGCACAGCCAGAAGCAGCAGGATATTGCCAATATACCCAAAATCAATCGCGACCCCTGGCAGATGCCTGTATTTCGCAATCAGACCTTCCAGCAGTTTCGTCGTAGCTTTGCCCAGAATCTTAGGGCTAACAATATTAAACACCGTGCTAATGATAGCGGCCAACAAAACAGCGATGAGAGCAATTTTGTAGGGGAGAAGGTATGTTGTCAGTCTTCTCAATGTCCCTTTGAAATCTTTGGCCTTCTGAACAGGCATACCCATGCCGCGCATAGGTCCGCCCCCACCCATCATCATCCCACCTTGCTGAGGCCGATTGTTTACACGTGACTGGCTCATGCAATCTCCTCCATTGAGAGCTGCGAGGATACGATCTCACGATAGACCTGGCTGCCCTGCATTAGCTCACGATGATTCCCAATACCAACGATTTTACCCTCATCGAGGACAATAATACGATCTGCATCCATCACAGTACTGACACGTTGTGCCACAATAAAGACGGTCGAGGTACGAATCTCTTCGCGCAGTGCTGCTCGCAATCTGGCATCTGTCTTGAAGTCCAGAGCGGAGAAGCTGTCATCAAAGATGTAGATCTCTGGTCGACGTACAAGCGCACGAGCAATCGAAAGACGTTGCTTCTGTCCACCAGATACATTCGTACCACCCTGGGCAATAATAGAGTCAAAGCCATCCTTCATACCTGAGATGAACTCGCTGGCCTGCGCAATCCTCGCGGCCTGTTCGATCTCCTCAAATGAGGCATCCTCTTTTCCATAGCGAATATTCTCAGCAATACTTCCAGAGAAGAGGACGGCTCTCTGAGGCACGAACCCAATTTTTGCTCGCAAGCTCTCTTGTGTGAGATCACGCACATCGACGCCATCGACAAGAACCGCTCCCTTATCAACATCGTAAAAGCGAGGCAACAGGCTAATCAGGGTCGATTTACCCGCACCTGTACCACCAATAATAGCAGTGATCTCGCCTGGACGAGCCGAAAAGGAGATGTTAGAGAGCGCTGGCTGCTCAGCTCCTGGATAACTAAATGTCACATCTTTAAATTCAACATAGCCACGCTCTTCATGGGTCTGCTTTGGCTGCTCAGGATCATTGATCTCTGGCTCAATCGCTAGAACCTCATTGATACGCTTGGCCGACGCCGCCGCACGAGGCAACATGACGAACATCATCGAGACCATAATCAACGAGAACATAATCTGCATGGCGTATTGTAAAAATGCAATCAGCGAACCAACCTGCATACCACCGCTATCAATGCGAATACTGCCAAACCAGACGATTGCAATTGTCGAGAAGTTCAACAATAACATCATAATTGGCATCAAGAAAGCAATTGTGCGGTTAACTTTGATTGCAGTCTCGGTCAGATCGAGATTGGCACGATCGAAACGCTGTTCTTCGTGCTTGACACGATCAAATGCACGAATAACGCGTACACCCGTCAGACCTTCGTCTAACACCAGATTCAGCTTATCAATCTTGATCTGCATCGCTGTAAACAAAGGAACTGCACGACCGGTAATGATCAGGATTGTGATGACAATGATGGGGATGACCGCAACCAGAACCACAGACAGAGGAACATCCTGCGAGAGAGCCATGATAATGCCACCAATACACATCATCGGGGCGCTGATCATCATGCGCAGGACAATAATGAGAAACTGCTGAACCTGGTTGGTATCATTGGTCGTACGGGTAATTAAAGAGGCGGTGCTTACCGTATCAAACTCATGCAATGAGTATTTCTCGACCCGTGAGAAGATTTTTCCGCGAATAATGCGACCAAAACCGACGGCAATTTTTGAGGAATAAAATGCAGCAATAATCGCGCATAACATGCCGCCAATTGCAATCACTAACATAAATCCGCCAACACGGATAATATAGTTTGTGTCCTGCTTTACAATACCCTGATCGACAATATCTGCCATCAAAGTTGGGAGATAGAGATCAGATAATGATTGTAGGAGAACCAGTAATAAGACAAAGGACAATGAGATTCTATAAGTTTTTATAAAGCGTAAGAGTCTAATCATGTTTCCTCATCTCCGTTCCATCAGGATTGGGGACTATTACCATCTTTCTCTGTAAAGTACACAAAAACTTCTCCTAAAAGTTCGGCAAGCTGATTTGCTTTCTCCTCACCAAGGTGCTCAATTAATCCGCTCAGGGATGCAAAAAAAGCTTCTGAAGCTTTCTTAGTGACCAGTTCGCCCTTGCTGGTGAGACTAATCCCTACGGCCCGTCGGTCTGCGAGATCGGTATTACGCTCAATCAGTCCGTTCGTTTCCAATCCTTTGAGCAACTGCGTAACTGTGGGAGAGGTGACATGCAGCATTTTACTAATGTCGGAGACCTTTAATTCATGCGCTTCGTTCCGCATATTTTTTCTGATACAGAACATGAGCTTAATCTCACTCGGTTTATATCCATCTACCGAGCGCTGATGCCATTCTGCTCGCTCGAAGAGCATGAAGGCTCTTAGCAGCTTCTGTACCGTCGTTGGATTCTCGTTTCGATCTATGGGAGTATCCATGTGCTTGCCTATCTTGACTCACCTCTCACATTAATTAGGTTGGCAACTAAATTAGTTGGCAACCTAAGTATATAGTTAACGATATATCTTTGTCAAGCTTTCTGTTGAGGTTCTAGCAGTAGCGAAAAAACAGTGCTAGAATAGGAGATGTGGAGGAGAGGATAGCGAAAAGATGAACACTATCATCTAAGTACCTTCTTAGCAGATGCAAGTGGCTTACTAGCAGCTTGATAGATAGGGGGTCCAGTATGGAAATGCTCAAACTAACGACAACGACAGGCAATATGCAGGTTGATGCTCTGCTGCGTGGCGTTATTGGTATTTTTGAGACCACTTTTCCCAGGCGATTTCGCTCGTATTATCTCTTTGGCAGTTATGCAAATGGCCAGGGGAGGGCTACCAGTGATGTTGACCTCTGCCTGGTACCTCAGGGCAGTTCGACGCTGGAAGAGCGGCAACAATTCCAGAAACTCCGCCAGTATTGTGCGCTCATCAGTCCGCTTACAGTAGATATGATTATTCTGGATGAGAATTATCTGCTACGTGAAGGCCATTTCCGCATTAAAACGGGTAGCCGTTTGTTATTGGGGACAGATCTGCGCTCTCAGATGCCAGATATCACGCTTGAACAATATCTTCAACAATATACACAAGCGCCTCTCTCCTACCTGACTCAGGTCTTTCGTAAAACAGATGTCGTAAAATATCCACTGACCTATCCCGATCCCTATGGGAGCTTCTATGGCTATGATCAAGCAACGCTTCTTCCCAGTGGAGAGCCGCGGCAGAATATAAAGGGGCTTGTCTCTGCCACATCCTGGGCTGCCAGTATTCTCGTGGCCTGGAAAACGCATAAGCTGGTGGCAACGAAAAGTGATAGCGTTCTCCTCTACAAACAAACAATCAATGATCAATGGACGGGATTTATTGAGGAAGTCTATGAACGTGGTAATCGTCAATGGCAGTATCTGGTCCCACAGGAGACGAGTGAACGCTTGATGTTGCGCGATCTTTGTGCCCGGATGCTCGAATTTGAAAATTACTTCCTACGATGCTATCGCGACTACCTGCTCATAGAGCTGGACAAAGGTACCGAGAGACGCCAGCTGGCGCTTCGGGGATTTCAGACCGTGTCCTACCCTGGCATTGAGAAGAGGTTAGCCGAATTCCAGATATCGGCCAGCTAACTTTCTCGCCCTAATCCCTCTTGAAGCGACCTTCCGGTCAGTTCAGATGGGTCAGACTCTGGCCATGAGCCCGACCCAATGAGTGCTATGCCGCTAACCAGATGCGAACAGTATCCGCTTCTCCGCTGATATGATCGCTTGAGGCAATATACTTGCCATCCGGTGACCAGGCTACGTAATACACACGACGGCCATCCTTTGAACTATGCCCTCGATACGTATAGGTGACTTTACCGGTCAACGCCTCAATGATCAAAACGTTGGCATCACTCCCTATCGCATAGTGTTTCCCATCTGGCGACCAGCTCACTTCTGAAGCATCTTTCTCAAAAGTTGAGATAATAGTGCCTGTGGCAACTTCCCAGACGGCTGTAGTGTTACCAGATGTCACGAGATATTTGCTGTCTGGTGACCAGGCCAGACCGTTTGAACCTCCAACATGCGTATTCTTGGTCACCAGCTCGCCAGTCACCGCATTCCAGACGAAGACTTCATCCTGGGACACTCCTAACGCAAGGTATGTCCCATCTGGAGACCAGGACAGATCACGACCATAATTCGAAACATTGGCATCAGGGACAAGTATAGTCTTCTTTACTAGTCCTGTTTGTGGATCCCAGATAACGACCTTAAACCCATAGACAGTTCCATACGTCATTGACGCAACGCTTTGATCATTCGGTGACCAGGATGAACTATAAATCATATTACCGCCACTCTGTGGCACAAATGATGTGTAAAGATTATTCGAAGTACTCCCTGTAGCTAATGCCTGATTTGTTAATGAAGGGTATGTAGAGACCACTTCGTTCTTCTGTATGTTAATGACCCGGGCGTTAAAGCCTGATAGAAGGAGATACTGGCCATTGTGAGAATAGTCTACATCAAGAGGTGTTAAGCTCTGGTTCGTATACGTTACAGGATTATTACCAGTGGTTGCATCAAAGGCAACAGCACCATTATAGCCACCCACTGCAAGCCTGGTGCTATCAGATGCCCAACCGAATGCATAGATGTAACCAAATGGATCGGCAGAAGAAGGTTCCTCAGTATACGTGTAGAAAGTATGACCAATTTTGCCATCATCGACATCAGCTGTTGAAGTAGGAACCGGAGCTGCTACAGTAGGAGCTGGCTTAGAGGTCGCTCCACTCTTCGTAGATACGTTATAGCTATGCAAAAGCGTTCCCCAGAAAACTCCATTGATGACAATGATAAGCAGTGCTATCAATACCGTCAGTCGGCGCCAGTCAGGTTTCCCTTCATCATAACTCAGTTGTCGAGAAAACGTGCTCTTTTTGTTCAGCAACTTTTTACTTGTCTGCATCTCTTCGTTCATTGCTCCTCCTGATAGATGGCTGCTCGTCACAAAAGCTTGATGGAATAATGGTTTCGCTAGCTGGGCAGAACAGGCAGCGACTATGTCTGCTTGACTCGTTACGGCTGGAAGAAAAGGAAGGCTATTTTCAAAAGATAGAATGTAAGAAGCCACAAAAAGGTTGCAGGGAGCACCACTATTCTGCCAAAGGATCATCAAAATTAGCTGATTTTGATGCGATAGACAAAGCGTTCCAGTTTTTGAGCAAGCAAGCGAAAAGGAGGCCGGGTCGTGGAGTCAGGAGTTAGGACATCAGGCCCGGAGAAAGCAATCTGTGATAGAATGGGAGATCAACACATTGAGAAAAGGATCGAAAAACAACTAGTGATGCAAGATCGTTTAGCCGAAGCTATTCAACTACGTGAAACGGGACGGGCAAAGCAGGATCAGGCCATTCTGGAGGAAGCACGCACAATCCTTTTAGAACTGGTCGCCGCCTATCCAGATGAAGCCGAAATCACCTATCAGACTGCTATCGTTCATGACAATTTGGGGCTCGAGAGAGAATCCATTCCGTTCTACATCCAGACCCTCACGCAAGGGCTCTCCGGCCTGGATACTGCGACCGGACTCATGAAACGTGAACGAGCTTTCCTTGGCCTGGGCAGCACCTATCGTGGACTGGGCGAGTATCAGCAAGCCGAGAAAACCCTACGTCAGGGCCTGACTGAGTTTCCAGACAGCCGACCTCTTCAGGTCTTTCTCGCGCTGACTCTGTACAATACGCAGCAGTATAAGGAAGCAATGGAACTTGCTTTGACCAATCTGCTAGAGACCACCTCTGACGAAAAACTCCAGTACTACAAACGAGGTCTTTTATTCTATACCTCCCACCTCGATGAAACCTGGTAACGAGAGGGCAAGTACGTACCTTCTTATGTGCCAGGATTCAGGAACGAAAAGGGCCAACGCTCTTTGATCTCAAAGAAACGACCAGGAGTTGCAATGGCCCTGAAGTGATTGCTCATAAGACTTGTGATTAGCTCGACAATGCGGTATGATAACAAGATAGGAGCATTCAATGAGGAATTAAACAATGAAGTTGATCTTCGGGGCTAATACACTCCAATATCCAGCAGGTTGGCAGTTTGCGGAACATCAACATGCTGGGATCGAGGTGGTTGGCATTCTGACAGGGCAAGTACTGCTCATGACACCGACAACGCGCATGACCGTTAAAGCCGGGCAAGTTGTCTGTATTGCACCTTACATTCCACATTGTTGGGCTTCAGACCATGCAGGCACGCTCAATGTCCTCCACTTTATTCACGCCCCTCGTGACCTGACTCAACGGCTCGTCTCTATTAATCGTCCACGGCTCATTTCACTTTCATCGACACAATTCGCTGAATACAACGCCCTTTTCTCTCGGCTGGCTGCACTTGAAGAACAGGCCCCCCTGCAACAGGTTCGTCTCTTACGAGCTTATGTCGAAGCTTTCTTACTCACATTATTAGAAAGCGATCAGGTAACAAATCCCAATCATGCATTGGTCTACGAAATTGCAACCTATATGCAAGTACATATTCATGAATCGTTCACCATTGCTCAGATTGCCCATCAGTTTGCTTTATCTGAAGCGACACTACGCCGCCGCTTTCACGAGCTATTTCACACGTCACCAAAACAATATCTGATCGATCTTCGCCTGAATGAGGCACAATATTTACTGGCAACCACTCAACTGGCTGTCAAAGAGATCGCAATCCAACTGGGCTTTTTCGATCTGGCTCACTTCTCCTCTTTGTTTCATCAGCGCGTGGGCCATACGCCTTCCCAATGGCGCGAAAAGGCCGCTCATCTGTAACCAGCTTCGGTTCTCTCTACACACATCATAGCCACATCAAAATCTAAAAGCTGAGCGAATTTTACAAAGTCCAGTCTGTTTTCTGGGAAGACTTTATGAGGCTACCAGTCTATACTACCACTACCATTGATAGATCTGATTATTATTGAGTGGAGATTCCTCATGAGTGCACAGATTCGCGAGCTCTCGTTAATAAGTAATGGGCATACTCTTTCTCAAGCACCTGAACGTTTAGGCTGGCTTGAACCAACAGATCCTCATACGCCAATTACTGAATTGCATGAAAAATATAAGGCGAATGGCTACCTATGGTTAAAGCAGATCCTCCCCCGTGAAGCAGTGATGGCTTTTCGGAAGCGCATTTTTGCCTCGCTTGCAGCCAGTGGAATGCTGGTTCCAGGCAGCGATCCTGAGGTAGGACTCTATTCAGGTGTGACAGAACAGCCAGAATTAGCGCATAAACTTTTTATGGAGGCCCATCGTTGGCCCGAGTACGAAGAATTTTGCAGGATGCCTGAGATTGTCCAATTCTACGAACGCTTTCTTGGTGGAAAACTCCATCTCCATAAACGAAAGTTACTACGCTATAATGTCCCGGGCGATCCAAACTGTACAGGCGTCCACTATGATCTGGTCTATCTGCGGGGTGGCACCGATCAGCTTTGTAGTAGCTGGATTCCACTGGGCGATATACCAGTTGAAAGAGGCGGACTGATCTATTTAGAGGGCTCGGATGCTCTTGGGCGCAAGATGGAGGCTGAGTTCGCACAAAAAAATGCCTCTCTTCCACCAGAAGAACGAATCAGTGCCTACAACCGCAATATGCGTACCGGCTGGCTCACGGATGACCTCCCCGCATTAGCAGATCGCGTCAACACACGCTGGTTGATTGCCGACTATGAGGCCGGTGATATGGTGGTTCATAGTCCCTATATGATTCATGCTGCCACAACGAATTATGATCCCGCAAACAATATTCGTCTGTCAACGGATATCCGCTATCAACGCATTGATGATGCGATCGATACACGCTGGAACAACGACTACTTTTCGGGAGATGGACTGTAGACACACGTAAGAATGATCATTTCTAGAAACAGTAGGCAACAAGAGCTACAGATCCTATCTATTTTGGATAGGATCTGTAGCTCTTGTTGCACCAGTGGCTATGAGACCTTTAGCAGAATATGCACATCTCCTTGAATATCAGTCGGAAGATGTACATGCTCAAAAGCTTGCCCATTCACAAAACTAGCAGGCTCGGCAGCCGAACGCTCAACTTCGATAGTCAGTCGAGCAGCCCGATACGGAAGGCCACTTAATCGAATCTTGTGGAGTTGAGGAGGCAAAAGGGGCTGAAAGGTGATTCCATCTACCGCCAGATGGAGGCCAAACAGGCCCATTAAGATCATCCGCAGATATGCGCTGGCACTCCAGGTCTGACGTGAGCACGATTTCCATTCTAGAAAATGACCAGATGGGCGGGCCAGATGTTCGGCTGTATTGCCGTGATGGCCTTCTTGCAACCCTCCATAGATGACACCAGTCAAGGGATGATAGATCTCGGCAAACTGACTATCGCGATACGCATGTTGAGCCAGAGTATAGAGCTCATGAGCAAAGAGATCTGCACGTCGCTGCTCTGCCACAGCATGTGCCCATAACCCCTGGATATGGGGCCAGATCACACCACAATGACGTCCAAAACTCTGACCATCAGCACGACTATACCGCTCAAATGGCGGCCAGATACACGGAAATCCCTGCTCGGTCCCATGATGATTGCGCAAAATGGCTGCAACCTGCTCACGATCAGCCACGCCAAACAGTAATGCAAGTGCCAGACCCATACCTTCTTGCTCTTCACTATTCCCAAAGGCATCGACAAGATAGCGATACGTTCCCGTTGCTGGATTCCAGAAATGCTCGTTTATCGCTCGTTTTAACTGCTGAGCTTTCTGTTTCCAGACAGGATCGACTGGTAAGCCAAGCTCAGTCGCCATCTGCTCAAGCACTACATATGCTTGATAATAGACACAATTTGTAGAAAGAGTATGCATAGGGAGGCCAAAACCAGGCTGAGAGGCGTCTTGACGATGGGACGCTGGCCAATCAAGAATACTACTTGATCCGCGCTCGGTCTGAGCATAACGATCAGGATAGGCAGCGACCCCATCCCCATAAACCGCCGGGCCTCGAAAGAGGGAAAGCGTTGTATCAAACTCCTGCTGCTCGAAGAAGAGAAGTGAATCTCTAGTCGCCGCAAACGAAAGAGCCAGGAAATCCCTATCACCGGTTGAAAGATACTGTGACCAGGCCCCGATTGACCAGATGATCGCATCCCAGTATTGTCCACCAATCAACACAGTCTCATGTTCTCGTTTAAGCACAGAAAGCAAGGTATGATAGGTCACACGTGGATACAGTATTCCCACACCATTCCAGGTATTGATAGCAGTATCCCTTGTCCAGGGGGTGGTATAATCCAGACCAGCCATCAGCGCATATTCGGGCTGAGGAAGCAAACCATCTTGAAAAGGAATAATATTTCCAACAATATCACCCAGCGCAATGCGAAAGGCAGAATCAAGCGTCAGATCACCAGTGGATAAAAACACCTGCGAAAAATTCTGCTCTTCAGGCCAGGTAGAAGAAAGATCTTGAGAACGTATAGAAGATACCATAAGGACTCCTTTGTCTTTTTTGTTTATGAGAAAGCAAAGAATAAGCCTGACTCAAAAACACCAGAAAGCCTCACCAACAGACGCATCAGATATATATACTGAATTTATACCATACTCTGGCCACATTACCAACACAATTAAGGGCACACTCTCCATTGATCAACATCTTCTTTATTCGTCTAGTCAGGAGCAGGCACATAAACGAAATGAAACCTGTACTCTACAATATTTTTCATAAAAAAACCGGATATTTACCAATTTTACCGAAAATTTTCTGATGTATCCAGATAAAAAGTCGGCCTGGCTTATCAGATGATCTTTTTTAAAAAACCTGATTCATGAAAAAAAGCTCCGGCTATGCCTTTGATAATCGGTAAAAAAGACCGAATATGTCAAAATAAACCGAAATTATATGACAAAAAGCATTGACAATACCGTTTTTTTTTCACTATACTTAGCTGTAACTAAGGGTTTCAAAGAGACTATACGCGATCTTTGTCTCGAGTTTTATTTGTGCAAGGGAAGTATGTGTGAACAATCAAAAAAGCTCGAATCCAATCTCTCGCACTATTATTGGTGATATAGCTGAGAGATCTGGTGTTTCTGCTACAACCGTTTCACGTGTCCTCAATGGACACAAAGATGTCTCTATTGCTACTCGCAATAGAGTAATGAAACTTATTAACGAACTAGGATATGTCCCACAGAGGAATGTCCAAACAACAGATCTTTTAGGGATGACCGTTCCTCTCTTTAATAGCTATTTTGGAGCTATTATGGAAGGGGCTTTCGATGCATTGCAAGGAAAAAAGGCGCAGTTTCTTACTATTCGTACTGAGAATAATTATGAAACTGAAACAACCCAGGTACAGCAACTGTTGAATCAAAACATCAATGGCCTGCTGTTTATGTTGCCCCAGGAACGTGCTGAAGAACTTCTGAAGCTGAAGCAAAAAGGGATACCATTTGTAGTTGTCGACCCTTTTCTTCCGCTTCCTAACGAGATACCAACTATTTTGATCGAAAATATTTCAGCCAGTATCCTGGTAATGGAGCATCTCTTCTCACTTGGGCATCGACGAATTGGTATTATTACTGGACCACCTCACTGGGGCTCAACAATTGATCGTACCGCAGGCTATTATGCAGCACTCGTTTCTGCAGGGCTTCCCATCGATCCCGCGCTGATCTGCGAGGGGCGTTTGACGCCTGAGAGTGGCCAGGAGGTCGGTGCCCACCTTGTCTCGCTACCCAATCCACCAACAGCCATCTTTGCCTTTAACGATGGGATGGCCGTTGGCGCTATGCATGCCGTCATTGAACATGGTCTCCGTGTACCAGAAGATATCTCAGTGGTTGGATTCGATGATGTCGAAGCGAACCTTGCTTATACTACTCCCTCTCTCACGACTATCCACCATCCTTTACGAGAGATCGGACGTCTGGCCGTAGATGTACTCTATCGGCTCATTCAACAGCAACCATTAGAAGCGACACATATCAAGCTCTCGGCACGATTGGTCATTCGCTCGTCAACCGGTCCCTGTAAGGATAGATAACCATCTCACGACCCCTGGATTTATTTTTTGAGAAAGAAGAAGCTATGGATTCACAATTTTCGTTCAGTGCTCAAGCACGAGGAAGTGCCCTTTTCCACTATTGGGAGACCTGCGTAGGAGCTGGACGGGCCAATGAGGGACTTCGCGCTAATTGGCTGGAACAGCTCCAATTAGCAACGCAGGAATGTGGCTTCCGTTATATCCGCTTTCATGGTCTTTTCCACGACGATATGTTCGTTCTAAGCAAAAGAGAGAACCACTATCACTATAATTGGCAGTATATCGATGAACTCTTTGATCGCCTGCTAAAGATTGGTATTCGCCCAATTGTAGAATTTGCCTTTATGCCCACAGCTCTTGCATCGGGGGAGCAAACGATCTTCTGGTGGAAAGGCAATGTGACGCCACCTGCCGATTACAACCAATGGGCACAGTTAATCCAACAAGTGACTGAACACTGGATTACCCGCTATGGCCTCGATGAGGTACGCAACTGGTATTTTGAAGTCTGGAATGAGCCCAATCTCAGTGTCTTCTGGTCTGGTACACAGGCAGAATATTTTGAGCTCTATCGCGTTACAGCTACTATCCTCAAAGGCATTGATGCCCGGTTACGTGTTGGTGGACCAGCAACAAGCAATTATCTTCCCAAGGGAGATACTATCTCACGACCAGCCGGGAAATATGGAAAATACACTGAGCTCGAGCTGCGCAATGATACTGTGGAGTGGGAAGCCGTCTGGATTAAAGATTTCCTTACCTTCTGCGAAGAGCATGAGTTGCCTGTAGATTTCGTCTCAACCCATCCTTATCCAACTGATCTTGCTATCGATCTCGCCGGTGAGGCACAAGCCTTTACCCGCAACAATAGCGCAACTGTTCGTGATCTCACTCATATCAACAAGATCGTTCGTGAAAGTGCTTATCCAACGGCTGAAATTCATCTGACCGAATGGAACTCCAGTCCCTCTCCACGCGACTTTGCACATGACTATCTTCCTGCCGCTGCTTTTGTTGCCCGGGCTAACATCGAGGCGTCTGGATTGGTGACCTCACTCTCTTACTGGACCTTCACGGACGTCTTTGAAGAGAATGGTGGTGGCCACTCGATCTTTCATGGCGGCTTTGGCATGATTAATTTTCAAGGGATCGTCAAACCAACTTTTCATGCTTACCGCTTTCTCCATTTATTGGGCGATGAAGAGCTCTACCGCGGCGAGGGAGGGATCTTTACACGCCATTCGCAGAACAATGCGATCAGTGGCTTGCTTTATCATTATCCTACCGAACTTACAACCGCTATCCCTACGGCTGAAACTCCAGCAGATGCCGAAAGGATTCTGCGGATCGGTTGTACCAGGACGGTTCATCTGGAGCTCACTGATCTGATGCCAGGAACCCCATTTCTTATCGAAATTGTTGATGAACATCATGGCTTTGCCTACCATATATGGCAAGAGTTGGGCTGCCCAGAACATCCTACACGTGAACAGATTGCAGAGCTGAAAGCTGGGGCATGGAATACAAAAAAGATATATGTCAGTGCCGATGAACAGGGAAATCTCTCCCTCGATCTGTCCCTGGAACCGTGGAGCCTGGCCTCCATTCGTACTTATTAATACATATAGATTGGATAACAGAAATGATCCGGCCTTTTACTATTTATATACTACAAATGGCCCATACAGATATCGGCTATACCCATCCACAAGAGCTCATTGAACACATGTACCTGGATTTCTACGACCGTGTGCTTGAGCTCTGCCGACAAACAGCAACTGCACCCATCGATCAACGCTTTAAATGGACCTGTGAAACCTTCTGGCAGGTCCATCATTATCTCACTCAGCGTCCGGAACGAGAAGAAGAATTTCTCCACTATGTGCGGGCTGGACAGATTGAGATCACCGCTACCTATCTACATTTCACAGATATGATCGATTCAGACGCCTATCGGCGCAGCGTAGAAATAGCGGTCAACTATTGCCGCCAGCATGATATTCCTCTGAAAAGTGCCATCCATAGTGATATCAATGGCTGGCCCTGGTCAACCGCTGATATCCTTCATGAGTTCTCAATCCCCTATTTTTGTAGCCATGTCCATCTCGATAGCGCCACAGATCCCCTGGGCAAACGCGGAAGCATCCACTATTCATGGAAAAAACTCTATCGTGAAGGTGAACTTGCCTCGGATGCGCCCATTCGTGTGCCGCAGATGTTCTGGTGGCAAGGACCAGCTAAAGGACGGGTCCTGCACTGGTTGAATGAACACTATCATTTAGGCAATGTTCTGGGGCTCTCAGGTACACAAGACTTTTCCCTGGACAAAAGTAGTACGTTCACAGAAGCTGATCAGACCACGGTGCAAGAGCTCTATGAAGTAGCGAAAAGAGAAGTACCACTCTACATTGAGTACCTTCGCGCTTCTGGCTATGCTCATACCAGTCTGCTTCTGAGCACTGGAGGCTTTTTTGTAGATAATTCGCCACCAGATAGCCGCTGGTGCCAGATCATTGAGATCTGGAATCAAGAACATGAAGAGATTAAGCTGCGTACCGCTACTATAAGTGAATGGTTTGAGGACTTCCAAAGGAGTGTGCCAGAAACTGCGCAACAGAGCTATCCAACATATGCAACTGCATGGCCCGATTACTGGGCACACGGTCTCGGTTCTGAAACGGCCTCCGTTGCTCTTGCGCGTCGAACTCAGAGACGGCGCCGCGATGTATTGAACCTGATCGCACACAGTCAGTCCAGCGAAGCGCAAAAGCTCTCGCAGATCGCTCTGGAGCAAGAACGGCTCTCACTTGAACATACATTCGGGGCCTGGTCGAGTCTGGCACGCCCGGGCTCGCAACTGAATGCCTTCCAACAGGCAGCTAAAGCCTTGATGTTCTACCGGGCAGACCTCTACCTCAATGAAGCAGCGACCGCAGCGCTTCGTCATTGGATTCCCCAAAAGGCTCAGAACCTCCACGTCAGCTCGCTATCAGCAGGAACAGGCTTCCATACAGTTCATTTTGCAGTCGAGGACCTGAAACTTGATCCACAGCAACAGGTACTGACAGACAAGCAGGGAGAACACTATCCCTTCCAGGTCACTGCAACAAATCCAGCACAGTATGTAGCAGTCCTGCCCTTAAACCAGGAGACAACACACCATGCCTTTGCGCTTACCGCAGCCGAAGTACAAGCCATAACGCCTGGAGCAACCACCACAGCGCTTCAATTAGAGACAGCACACTGGAAACTTCAGATAGATCCTGCACAAGGTCGGCTGGTGAGCATGCAAGAGGGAAGAAGCAGACGAGAATGGGTCAATCCAGATCATCAATATGGCTTTGGTCAACTGGTTCATGAGCAGGTTATTCATCCATGGGGGCGTAAAGCCGTCAGCAATCAGGCACGCTTGCTGGCATTAAATGTCGCGGGCGAACAACTCAGGCGGGAGATGCCACAAGAGCCGATCTTCAAGCATACCTCTCCGAGAGAGTTTCAGACTGTGACGAGGCTCGGGCAGCCAGTCTTTGATGAAATACAGCTGACAAGCAAAGATCCTGTCTTTGGAACAGTCCAGATGAACTGGCGTCTCTATCATGCTCTGCCTATGGTCGAATATCAGCTCCAATGGGACAAACCATGGAGCGATCTTCCTGAGGCGGCCTATATCGCATTTCCTTTTGCTCTGGCTCAAGGAACAGTAGATTTTGAAACAGGTGGCGGCTTCTTCCGTCCGGGCAACCACCAAGTTGGTGGACAATTGCCCGGCACATGTTCAGCCTACTATACCCTTCAACGGGCGGCTCATATACAAGCGGAAGAGAGCGCAGAGTTACTCTGGCTTCCACTCGATGCACCCCTTGTTATGCCTGATGATATTCATTTTAATCATTGGGAGACTGAACCCTGGCAGTGGAATGGCTTTCTCGCCTCTATGCCTGTCAACCACTACTGGCATACCAATTTCGCTCCCAGTCAAAGAGGACCGATTCAGTTACGCTATCGCTTCCTGAATCCAACTCTTTTCACCGACAGAGAGCAAGCGATCAGTGCTGCCTTACCAGTAGAGGCATTGGGCTGGCGGTAGAACCGTTTGTCCTCTCGAAAGAAAGAGACTATCTGGAATGGGGCTCGACCACAAAAACACCGCCCCATTCCAGGTATATTATGCCTCCCCATTCCAGGCATATTATAAAGAACAACAAGATCGAAACGACACGCAAAACCTTCATAACCTTGCAGGTAAGCTGTGATATCGGTACACTTACATATAGAGTTATTTGGTCTAGTCCAATTGCTACAGTATTCATAACTTCAATTGAAAAGAGGACATATTATGGCTTTACGTCTGGTGCAAGTTGGTCTGGGAGGGATTGGAGGACATTGGTTTAGAACGGTATTAACCAATAATCCTGCTGTCGAATTAGTTGGATGGGTCGAGATTATAGAAGAGGTCCTGGCAAATGCAATTGAGCAGTGGGGACTGCCAGCCGAAAAATGTTTCACTTCTCTGGATGAAGCACTAAAGCAATGCGAGCCCGATGCTGTGCTCATCACGGCCAGTCTGGCTGGTCATGTCTCCAGTGCCCGAACAGCTCTACTGGCGGGCAAACATGTTTTAATGGAGAAACCATTTGCACCCAGTATTGCTGAAGCCAAAGAGCTGGTTGAATTAGCCGAGCGACAACAGCGCATTTTGATGATCAGCCAGAATTATCGTTTCTCTCCACGTGTTCAAGTGGCCAAACATTTATTAGAACAGAAAATAGTAGGAGAAGTTGGCACCGTTTATATCGATTTTCGCTTTTATGCCAATGCTATTAATGACCCCAATCATCGACATTACCAGATCTGGCAACCCTTATTGGCTGACATGGCAATCCACCATTTTGACTTAATGCGTTATGTGTTAGGTCAGGAACCACAAACGATCTCCTGCGTTACATGGAATCCCATTGGGAGCCATTTTAAAGATGCCCCATCAGCCTCTGCAACCATTACATTCGAGCGTGGTACAGTGGTAAGCTATCGAGGAAGTTGGGTAAGCCAGGCCCGCACCACAGCCTGGACCGGTGAATGGCAAATGGACTGCGATCAGGGAGAGATTTTTTGGAGCGATCGTAGTGAAAGTCCTTCTCAGGACGTATATCTTCAAGTACAACCTATCTGGCAACCTCGTACAGATGTTGAAATACCTGAGTTTGATCTACCGAAAGATTTTCATGGCAGTTTATCCGCTTTTATACAGGCCATTCAAAGCGGCAAACAACCTTCCTCTGCCGGTAGCGATAACATCAAAAGCCTCGCCTTAACATTTGCTGCCATTGCTTCCGCATCCGCTCATGGCGCTCCAATTACCATCAGTAGTCTACTTTAATATGTATTCTCATATATTTAGTACTATCATGCTTTACTGATTGCTAAGAATTGGTGTTCCGGCTTATCTGATTTACACTATGAAATAGAGAATATGTTGCTATTCTTACTGAATCAGCACTCTATTCTCGTGTCAAAAACGAAGCATAACAAGATACGCTTGAGCGGATACATATGTATGCTTCCATTTATAAGGTTAGGAAGGAACATAGTATGTTTTCTCGATTGAAAAAAACGGCCACACTCAATAAAAAATCGATACAGGATTTAACAGATACGCAATTGATGCAGGTAGCTGGTGGTGGTACAACCAATATCAGCCATGTGGCTCATCAAGCCCACCAGGCTCACCAGTCACATAAAAACCACAACATTAAGCACTATCACAAAGTGAGCCATCCAAGCAGTCCCAGTTCTCCAAGCAGCAAGAGTGTTCATCTCAGCTAAATAAGAGAGGTCAACATGGGGAGAAAGCGGGTGTTTCCCATCCGCTTTCATCTCTTTTTGTATCCTACAGTATATTGAAAATATATTGGAGGTTACGGGCATGCTATAATCAAGCAGTTAGTACAACATTGAGGGTCTGATATGCTGGTTTCTCATGCAGCACAACTCATCGTATATATAGAGTGCGCATAGTAAAGGAAAGTCCTATGAGTGATGAAAAAAATCTCCTGGAAAGCTTATTGCAACAGGAAGATGAGCTCCAATTCTCCAGTTTCTCGCATGAAACGGCCTGGCAATTGGGAGTTGCTCTGGTAGAAGCTGCGAAGCAGAAAAAAAAGGGAGTGACCGTCGATATCACGAGGAGTGGTCAACAATTGTTCCATTATGCGTTGCCCGGAACCGCTCCAGATAATGATGAGTGGATTAAACGGAAAAATAACATTGTCAATCGCTTTGGTCATAGCTCCTGGTACATTGGACAATCCCTCAAACAGGCGGGAAAAACGCTTGAGGAGAAGTATTTAATCTCTACCGAGCATTTTGCACCCCATGGTGGTGCCTTTCCTCTGATTATCAAACAGGTTGGAGTGATTGGTACAATTACCGTCTCTGGTCTCCCTCAGCAAGAGGATCATGAGCTCGTCACCAGCACAATTCGCACTTTTCTGAAACGTCAGCCATAATTTCATCGACTCCAGCTTCATCTCGTTAGAGGAGCGATTACGCTCTAAACCACTTGAAGAGCTCGGTGATGAAATTTGTCGAACGATCGTCTAACAGCTTGTTCAGGACAAGGCTGTCTCTATCCAATTCGCCCAGGACCTCTGCTCTTGTAAGGGCTTCCCTGGCTTCTTTATAGCGTTTTAACAAATAAAGCACTTTTGCCCTTACAACCCATACTTCAAAGGAACGAGGGTCAATGAGCAAGGCTTTATCAAGAGTATGAAGGGCCTCTGTATTCATCCTTCGTTCAAACAACAGCTTCCCTTTTACTAACAACCACTGAACTGTCCTGGGTTCAAGCGCAATAGCTTGCTCGATGGCTTCAAGAGCTTCGGGCTTGCGCTCTAAGCTATTCAAAAGAATACTGGCCAGATACCAGCAGGTCGCATCTTCTGTTTTCAGCGATTGGCTCTGTTTGACGGCCTCCAACGCTTGCTCATACTGCTCTAAGTGGAGCAGAACGAAGGCTTTCCGTTTCCAATAATGGGCCGATAGAGCAGCAATTTTAAGAGCCTCATTATATGAGCGTAACGCTCCTTCCCAATCCTCCAGTTCTTCGAGTGCATAACCTTTATAGTACCAATACTCTGCATTGCCAGAAGTTAGAAATAGAGCCTGCTCAAACGCCTTCAGTGCCTCACGATGGCGCTCCAATTTTAGCAAGCTGCGACCTTTTTCATACCAGTAATGAGCTACCTCTGGCTGCTTTATCAGTATTTTTTCATAGGCTTTCACTACCTCTTCCAGAGCATCGAGAGATTGTTGATTCTCATAGAGATCAAATAAGAGATGCGCCCTGGCCGCCAGATACTCAATAGTGTCTGGCTCAAGAAGAAGGCACTGCTCATACGCTTTTAAGGCCTGCTCGTTGCGCTCTAAACGGCTCAAAGTAGCAGCTTTCTTACTCCAATAAAGGGCCTGCTTATTATCAAGCAGAAGCGCCTGTTCATAGGCTTCCAGGGCATCTTCATGGCGACCCAGGTGAGCTAATGCATCGCCTTTATTATTCCAGCGCACAGCCTCTTTGGGGCCCAATTTAATAGCTTCTTGATACGCGTCCAGCGCCTCTTTATAGCGCTGTAAAGTACACAGAACATTACCTTTCGCACCCCAATAGGCTGGATGAGCCTGCAAGGCTATTGCTCTTTCGTACGCTACCAGAGCCTCTTCATAACGCTCCAGATGAATCATCATCGTCCCTTTACTGCTCCAATAAGAGGCATCTTGTGGACTGAGCTCTATTGCTTTCTGGCATGCGAGAAGTGCATCCTCATAACGCTCTAGATCAGCTAAAAGGTGCCCTCTGGCGTTCCAATAAGCAGCCTCATGTGGATTCAGTGTGATGGCTTGTTCATAGGCAACGAGAGCCTCTTCATTGCGCTTAAGGTATGATAGCAAGATGCCTTTATCACTCCAATTAACTGAGAGAGCTGGCTCAAGGGAGAGAGCCTGTTCACGTGCGTGCAAAGCATCCTCATAACGCTCTAAAATTCTTAAGGCATCGGCTCTGGCATCCCAAAAATCTGCATTGTCTGGATCGTTCTGGCAAGCGCTCTCAAGTTGAGGCAGTTGTTCCATACAGAGCTTTCTGGCCGCCTCGTCCCGTTGCAGATGCTGAAGAATATTGGCTTTAGCAATCAGATGGAGCACATTTGTTGGCTCAAGCAGGAGAGACCTTTCCGCAGCTTGCAGAGCCTCATCAAAACGGCGCAGAAAAAGGAGCACAATTCCTTTTTGATGCCAGGCTCGTGCTTGCTTAGGATCAATCTGTAGTGCTTCTTCATACGCATTTAATGCTGACTGATAGGCACCCTGCTGGTACCTTGCCTCCCCCTGGCTAAGCCAATAAGTGACCGATGGTGAAGAGTCAGTCCCCATGGAGACTGGAGCTGATTTTGCACTCTCTGTGAAGCCTGTACTTGCTTCACCTTTTTCTTTATGTGCTTCTGCACTCGAGTTCACTATTTTTGGAGATACATTCTTGTTATGTTGGGGTGAAGTATCTACAGGGCGATCGTTCATAGCGAGAGAACGTTTTCGATAGTCCTGAATAGCACGCTTTATCTGTTTGGTAACGACAAGCCAGGCCTCATCACGACTAAACCAATGTGGAGAGACGACGGCCTTGCCATCAGGTGGCGTTATCTGTAAATGTGTAAAGGGGCTCTTAGACCAGTGAAAAGATCTGAGATAGATGGGGATGACCAGTGCATCTCCAGCTGCACTTTTCTCCAGCGCCATTTTTGTCTCATACTGACAATATTCAGAGGCGATAAAATCTGAACTTAACATGAGAAAGATGATTTTTGCATCCGCAAAATTCTGCTCAATTGCATCAGACCAGTACGAGCCTGTGAGAATCTCTCGATCATACCAGATAGAGATATATTTCTCTTCTTTCAGCACGCTTAAGTGGTTTTTAAATTCATTAATATACTGTTCGTCAGCATGAGTATAAGAAATAAATGCGGGCAAAGGCTCAAATTGATCTGACATAACTGCACCTCCAAATAATGTAGAGAGAGACCAGGCCTTTTACGTTACCGATGGTTAAGTACCCATGCGGAAAATGTGGAGAATGCTCTGATAAAAACTAGCCAGCACAGGCTGCGTCAGAAGAGCGAGCAACCAGCCCAATAACAAAGAGAATAGGCTCCATACCACCGTTCGGACCCGCTGCTTACGCTCTGCCGCTTGTACATGTTGATAAATAGTAGTATCGATCACCGTACGAAAGTACCTGTCATCTGCCATCCAATCTTTAATTTTCTCTAAATGATAGGCACTCTCCTCCAGACTACCTGTACTCTGCTGATATACTTTACGTTCCTCTGGCAGGCGTCTAGAGGGCAGCCCACCTCGCAACGTATCGTCATCAGACCCTTTGAATTGCCTGATCTCTACTCCTATCTGGCTCTGGAGTTGCTCAATTGCATACGTTAATGCTTGCTCAAAAGCGGGTATGTTGGACTTTACCGGCATGTAGCCTTATTCTCCTCTCTTTCCTGTAAGAGGCTTACTTCAAGGTGCTCTCTTCACTAATGTTCTCAGTGATCCAATCTTGCATAGCCTGCTCCATTTGCACCTCTCTCCAATTATACCATTCTTTCAGCCATCTATCAGATTCATCACAAAGTATCCTCTTGAAACGCCCAAAAGCACCTTTCCCTTTTAAAGCACGATAAAGCATCGTAGCTAATCCTTCATTTTCCGGGAAAATGACGTCTGAGACAAAGTCCTCCATCCAAATATAAGCCACACGCGAAGGAACAGGCTCGATTTTTACATAGCCAGCGCTCTCGTTCACCCTTCTTTCAAGCTCATCCTTCGCTTCAGAATCATCGTATAGTGAAAAAAACACAACTTCGCCAGTCTCAGTATGCAAAAAATATGCATGCTCACCACTTGAATCGCCTAAAGCTATTTTCAACGTGTCGCTATCAATTGGTACACCATCTGGTAATGTTAGCATGTCAAAACTCCACCTGTTTATTGCGGATAACGCTCAATTCTTACTACTACTACGTTTCATGGAACCCCTATTCTTAATTATTATAATAGATAAGAAATTTCCTCTCAGTGCTTAAGAATAGCCCATTTATCTACACAAGATTGTCTTATGTAATGATTTAAAACACACGTATTATAGACGTAATATCTGTATATAATAAAATAATTTTGTATTCGATGGCAAAAGTTAAAAGTTATCAATACAGAATATGCTCTCAGTTGTTTCTTTTCTGGCAGAATCCTCTTTAGTATTTAACAGAACACTTCCCCCTGAATGCGCTATAGAGCCTTCTGAATCCACCAATCAGCCCAATCATCAGCGAATTACAGACCTGGCAGTGCTCTGCGTTTATGGATACAACATACGTAGATTGACATTCTTGTTGGCAAATGTCTTATACGTATAGCCTGAATTTTTGACTTATTACTTATCTCTAAATGGAAATATTATGTAATTTTATTGAAGCGAAGGTTAAGTGATCATTCTTATAATTAAATCTAGATATGGCAAATATGTAAACCAGTCGTTACCTCCATTGGCTTTCTTATTTTGCCATAAAAGATATCGTTTCTCTACACATAAAAGGAGTTACACGTGCGGAAACGAGTGATCCAATTATTTAGCTCGTCGATTATCCTTCTGGCTCTAGCAGCACTCACGCCTTTGAGTATTTTCGCTGCACCAGAAACCCAGATTGGCGGCCCCTCTAGCCTCAATCCTTATGCTCCCAATTATCAGCACACGTATCGCCATGGCGCAGTCCCTACGATCCCTCAGTTACAAAAGATTAATGCTTATCGCCAGGCCAGCCCTCGTATCCCTGCTGCTGGTAATACGCTGTCTTTCGGCGGTGGTATCGATGGTATTGGTGTGACAAGCGGTACCCCCAAAGTTTATCTTATCTTCTGGGGCACCCAATGGGGCACACAGAGCACTGATAGTGGTGGCAACCTGACATTCTCTAACGATTCAGCTGGTGGTGCACCATACATCCAGAAGCTCTTCAAAGGACTCGGAACTGGTAGCGAGCTGTGGTCAGGCACAATGACGCAATATTGTGATGGCTCAACCGTCTCTACTGGTGCGACAAGCTGCCCTTCTGGAGCTCCGCTCGTCGGCTATCCTACTGGTGGCGCTCTGGCTGGCGTCTGGTATGACAATTCAGCCGCATCACCCAGCGCAGCCAGTGGTCACCAGATTGGTGTCGAGGCAGTGACAGCGGCAGGTCACTTTGGCAATACAACAGCCGCAAGCAACCGCTATGCTCAGTATGTCGTCCTCTCACCCAAAGGTGCCAATCCAGATAACTACAAGACTGGTGGTTTCTGCGCCTGGCACGATTATAATGGTGATTCCACTCTGAGTGGTGGTGGTGTCAGCTCCTCTTATGGAGATATCGCCTTTACCAATATGCCCTATGTCATGGATCAAGGTGCAAGCTGCGGTCAGAACTTTGTGAACTCAGGTTCGGCTGGTACGCTTGACGGCTATAGCATCGTTGAAGGTCATGAATACGCTGAGACCGTCACCGATCAGAATCCTGCTGGTGGTTGGACCAATAGCACCAACGGTCAAGAGAATGGCGACGAGTGCGCCTGGATCTCTCCTGGCTCGGCTGGTGGTTCAAACAACGTGACCACTGGTAGCGGAACCTTTGCCATGCAATCAACGTGGTCGAACGATACCAATCGCTGCGATCTCTCACATTCCATCGTTGGTGGTGGCACTACTACCAATGACTTCTCGATCAGTTCTAGCCCAACAAGCCTGACCATCGCTGCTGGTAGCACTGGTACCTCTACAATTAGTACGGCGGTTACGACTGGCTCGGCTGGTACGGTGAGCCTGACGGCAAGCGTCTCGCCTTCTGGTCCTACGGCCTCGCTCTCTCCAACGTCGGTCACGGCTGGCAATTCTTCAACTCTGACCGTTACTGTTGGTTCATCGGTAACTGCTGGTACCTATACTGTGACGGTCTCCGGTACTGAGGGAAGTGCTTCTCACAGCACGTCAGTCTCTGTGACGGTTACAACTTCTGGCGGTGGCGGCGGTGTAACCAATGGCGGCTTTGAGACTGGGAGCCTCTCTGGTTGGACTTCGGCTGGCACGACATCTGTCAGCACAACTGCTCACACTGGTAGCTACTCTGGTGTTGCTGGTTCAACCTCTCCAACCAATGGTGATAGCAGCCTCAGCCAGACCTTCACTGCTCCGACCGGGACAACCACTCTGAGCTTCTGGTATAAGGTCTATTGTCCAGATACGTTGACCTATGACTGGGCAACGGCGACGTTGAAGGACAATACAAGCGGAACAACATCAACGGTTCTTGCTAAAACCTGCAATACCAATAACACATGGGTGAAAGTCTCTAAGACGATCACTGCTGGCCATTCCTACACTCTGAAATTGATCAGTCACGACGACAATTACACTGGTGATGCCACGTACACCTACTACGATGATGTCACGTTCAGCTAGCGCGTTCTCTTGATCGCATCTGGCAGAGTTGATCGTTTGATTAGCTCTGCCTTTTTGTTTCTCCATTATTTTTTATGACGATTATTCCTCACTTGCTCCTTTTGATCACAGGCACATACTAGAGAAATGTTGTTGCTATTCTTCTGGAAAATCCGCTTCTTTTCATCATTGATCATGCCCACAGGGCAGGAATAGGTAGAGAAATTCTGACCCTTTGGACAGGTTTTTCAATCTCATTTATTGCTATACTCAGTTCATTCAGAAAAAGAACTGAGAAAGGGCATATCTTATCATGGAAGCCTGGATCTGCCAGACCTGTGGCACGCAATTTACTCCAACCGAGGCTCAACCTGCCAGCTGTCCAATCTGTACAGATGAGCGCCAATATATTGGTCATAATGGACAACAATGGACAACACTCACTCAATTGCAGACAAGTGGTTATCATAATGAATGGAAAGAACATGAGCCATTTTTGACCGGATTTGGTACTACTCCTTCTTTTGCCATTGGTGAAAGAGCTCTTCTGTTACAGACGCCTCATGGAAATCTTCTCTGGGATTGTATAAGCCTCATTGATCCAGCTACTATTGCTGAGATCGAACGCCTGGGTGGCATCAGTGCCATTGCGATCTCTCACCCACACTATTATACCAGCATGATAGAATGGGCCCATCACTTTCATGCACCTATCTATCTCCATGAAGCTGATCGCCAATGGGTGATGCGGCCAGATACGTCTATCCAGTTCTGGTCTGGCGAGACATTCACGCTGCTTCACGATTTGACGCTTATTCGCTTAGGTGGTCATTTCGCTGGTGGTACGGTTCTCCATTGGCCTCAAGGAGCTTCAGGACAGGGCGTCCTTCTCGCGGGCGATATTATTCAGGTTGTCGCCGACCATCAATGGGTTAGCTTCATGTACAGTTATCCTAATCTCATTCCTCTACCTGCGAGAGAAATTCAGCGGATGCGCGCTACCATTGCGCCCTACCACTTCGAGCGTCTATATGGAGCCTGGTTTGACCGCATCGTCTCCTCCGATGCCCACAATGTTGTTCTCCGTTCAGCAGATCGTTATGTTCAGGCATTAACACAGGTTAATGCCTAGATCTTTTATTAACGAGCTATCAGCACGGTATCCAGAAGAGAATACCCATTATTCGATGGGTATTCTCTTGCATTATTTCTTCGCCTTGTGTAGTCAGACATAGTAGAATGTACATAGTAAGTTGCCATCTCGTTGCGCTCAACTGCAACGATACATTCCTGGTTCTGACGATAGCCAGAAAGGACAAAGGTCAATGACTGCACAACAACATAAGCAAGTCGCGCTTATTACTGGCTCCAATCGTGGACTTGGTTTTGAGGTTGCTCGTCAGCTTGGTCGACAAGGTAAGATTATTGTTGTAACTGCCAGAGAGATTGAAAATGCTGAGAGTGCTGCCCAACAACTCCTCTCTGAGGGTCTAACGGTCTATCCCCATCAGCTTGAGATAATGGATGAGGAGGATAGAGGTCGGCTTGCGCTCTGGTTAGAAAAAAACTTTGGCAAGTTAGATATTCTCGTCAATAATGCCGCAACCTATACAGATTGGTCGGATCGCCCCAGTACGGCCAATCTCGAGAAGGCTCAGATGGTTCTACAGACAAATCTCTTTGGCACCTGGGCAGTCACTCAGACGATGCTTCCTCTCTTACGCAAAAGTCCACACGCTCGTATTGTCAATGTCTCAAGTGGAGCAGGCTCTCATGGCGATCCACAATTTGGGCTGACCAGTAATCAAGGAGGCAGTGCAAGCTACGGCATCTCCAAAGCGGCTGTCAATGCCCTGACGGTTAAACTGGCAACTGAGCTGAAGGCGACGGGCATGCTTATCAATGCAGTCTGTCCAGGTTTTACGGCCACTTCTCCTGGTATGGAAGAGATGGGTGCAAGGCCAGTAGCCGAAGGTGCTGCTAGCATTCTATGGGCAGCGCTTCTTCCAGACGATGGTCCAACAGGCGGTTTCTTCCGCGATGGCAAGCCACTTTCCTGGTGAACTTCAACATACCCGTCATGAGATCTAAGTCATTCTTGCTCTCTTGTCGAAAATGAGGTTCATGAATAATCCGCTCTTGAAGGATGAGTAGCCAGACAGTAGAATACAGAAGTCTTTATACTATTGGCCTACTATAAGAAGGCTGTCTACACTTACAGAGGAATTATGGAGAAAGATTTCTGGCGCTCAATAGCTCACAACGATTATCAACTCCTCGAAGGTCTGACGATCGAGGGACTTACCCCTGAATTATTGAGCAAGCTTGGTACTGCTGATCCGGAACTGCGGGATTATTATATTTATACGACGCTGGAAAAATGGATCGAGCGTGGCCTCTATACGCCTGAACAGCTACGCGAGCTGCTCACTCAACTCTTACAAAACCTTGGCGAGGGATTGGGCGAACAGGGAGATGATCGCGTCTTTCTACGCTCTTTTTCGGCTCTCACTATCTCTGAGATCCTTAAATATGAGCAGTCCCACCATTTCCTGCGAAAAGATGAGGTGCAAGCTCTTCTCGAACAGAGTATTACCTATCTCGTCCGTGAACAAGATCTGCGCGGCTATGTGAGTGGGAAGGGGTGGGCGCATGCGGTCGCTCACAGTGGCGATCTGCTCGGAGTCCTTGCGCGCAATCGACACGTACAGACACGCGAGCTAGAACGGATCGTTACTGCCATTGCGGAGAAGATGACCTTTCCTGTCGAGTATGTCTATACAACTCTCGATGAAGAGCGGCTGGCCCTGGCAGTCATCGCTGTCTTAACACGCGGGTTGCTGCCAGCCAGTTATTGGCGCTGGTGGTGCCGCCCCCTGCTGGAGGTAGAGGCTGCGCTTCATTGGGAGGATACGCCCAATTTTGCACGCCAGGAAGAGATCTGTGCTTATCACAATACACGCACTTTTTTGCGCAGTCTCTACTTCCAACTCACTCTGGCTGGCTATCAACTACCAGGTGCTCAAGAGCTTATTACAGCGATCATCAAGACGTTGCGTGAACTTGATCCTGGCTTCTATTCGGTTGATGTCATGACGATTATTGATCCAACGCTCAATATAGACGACCTGCGACCTTAAAGCTCTGCCTGTGCTCGTATAAGAGCGGCAAGGCGTTGTGAAATGATCTCCATTCCTTCAGCCGAAGGATGAATCAGGTCGGCTGATAGTCCACTGGCAGGAAGAAGGTCGGCCCCCGAAAGATACCGTAGACGAGGCTGGTTGAGCCGCGCTACGATATCGCGTACTATCGCTCGATAGTGGTTGACCTTCTCGTCCCGCTCCACATCCATCTTCATGGTAAACAGATCGATGCAAAAGATCCATTTATCAGGATGACTCTGCACAATCCGTGTCAAAAAAGGATCAACAGCTGCTGCAAAACGTTCAACCGTCCAATCATAGACGACATTGATGCCCATCTCCAGCGTGGCTACGTTCCAGTCTGTACGCGAGACAATACAGTCAGCCTGTGCAGCCTCCATATGAGCGCTACCAGAAAAACCAAAATTGAGCAGATCGGCTCCCAACAGGTGGGCAGTTCTCATTGCATAACCACCTGTCGGGACAAAGGCATTACCCCCATGGGTAATTGATGATCCATACGCAAGATAGCGGAGAGCTGGCATCTGCTCTGCTCGCGGTGGCTCAATCTCCCCCTGAATATCGATCAAGACATTGGGCCAGTCATAGGGAAGCACAATCCGTACAAGTTCTGGATCAAATGGAAGTTGGAACTGCTCCGTCAAGTTTCGCAAGAGTGGAAGAGGTGTATCGCGTCTGGTAATCTCGATTACGATCTCATCCTCTCCTACAACGGTAGGGGTTCTTACATAGGTGCTTTGAAACGAGCCTTGATAGACCTCTAACAGCCCATAGGGAGCCGCTCCATCTCGACTCTTTTCTCGGCGCAGTATGACTTTCGCGCTGTCACCTCGCAGATTGAAACGAATCTCACAGCCACAATTATTAAGTGCGGTCCACTGAGCACGATCGTGCATCTGTAAGCGGAAGGCATCAGGCACACGGCTTAAATAAAATCCCTGCCCACCTGATGCAGGAATGAGCTCCGCTACATTATGTAATTCGGCATGATGAAATAGCATATGAAACCTCCTTGTTCTATCTTTTTGCTCTTCCATTGTAACGCTGTTTGCTTCATTCAACAAGAAGCGGAATAAACTTCTTGATTGATGGGTTTTCACTAGTAGCGCCTGCAAAAATGTAACTGCTGTTACTTTATTATGAGAAGGAGACAAACAATGAGTGTAGTGAATGAGTTTATCGAGGCCAATCACATTTATGCAGCACAATTTCAAAAAGGGAGCCTTCCTCTCCCTCCAGGGCGAAAGGTTGCTGTTCTTGCCTGTATGGACGCTCGCCTTGATCCAGCGCGTATTCTTGGGCTTGAGGAGGGTGATGCCCATGTTATTCGCAACGCTGGTGGACGAGCTGCCGATGCTCTGCGTTCTCTTATTATTTCAGAGCAGCTATTAGGGACGCAGACTATCGTTATCATCCATCATACTGATTGTGGTATGCTAACATTTAGCGACGATGGCATTCATCACAAGATCAAGCAAGAACTGCATGCTGATGCCGACCATATTGCCTTTTTGCCTTTCACAGATCTTGAACAATCGGTGCGGGATGATATCGCTTTTCTCCAGGGGTCGCCTCTGATTCCTGATTCGATTGAGATCAAAGGCTTTATTTACGATGTCACAACCGGTAAACTGCACACGGTGAATTAACTGGCGCGGTGTGCAAGCTTTTTGGGAGCTCAAGTTTCTTTTTCAGATATGTTGAGTGAATGGAATGCTCCATTGAGAGACTGAAACAGGCTTGAGTTCTTTCCCAAAACTTGCACACTGGTGCTGTATAAACTCAACAGAGAAAGGCGTTCTTATGAGTCTTCAACAGGAGATCCGCCTCACAGAACTGGCAGGCTGCGCAGGATGTGCAGCCAAAATTGGTGCCGAAACCCTGGCGAAAGTGCTGAGCCCTCTGCGTCAACGCAATGTGCCACCGCAGCTCCTTGTCGGTCTGGGAGCTATTGATGATGCAGCCGTTTATCGCGTGAATGATCAACAGGCAATTATTAGTACCGCCGATTTTTTTCCGCCCGTGGTTAATGATCCCTATACCTTTGGTGCTATTGCGGCTGCCAATGCGCTAAGCGATGTGTATGCAATGGGAGGCCAGGTGCTTATGGCGATCAATCTGGTCGCCTGGCCTGAAAATCTCGACACGTCTATTCTTAGTGAAGTGCTACGCGGTGGGATGGAGATTGTCGAACAGGCCGGGAGCGCCATCGCAGGCGGGCATTCAATCATGGATGATGAGCCCAAATATGGTCTTGCCGTAACTGGCATGGTTCATCCCGACCATATTCTTACCAAGGGAGGGGCCAGATCTGGTGATCTACTGATCTTAAGCAAACCCCTGGGAACTGGTCTCCTCACAACAGCCCACAAGCAAGGAAAAGCTCAACCCGAAGATATACAGGCAGCTATCCAGTCAATGACGCGACTCAATCGACGTGCCAGCGAGGTTCTGGTGCAGGCAGGCAAAGGGGTTCATGCGGTGACCGATATTACTGGCTTCAGCCTGTCAGGTCATGCCTGGGAGATGGCAACACAGAGCCGGACCAATATGCGTTTCTATTTCTCACAACTTCCACTCCTCCCCAATCTTCAACGCTATGCAGAAGCTGGCTGCATTCCCGGTGGCACGAAGCGCAATGAGCAGCATCTCAAGAGCTCGGTCAGGTTCGCAGACCATCTGACCCCCAGTCAACAGGCGATCTTGTTTGATCCTCAAACATCTGGTGGGCTCTTTGCCGCCATTGCCCCCGAGCTCTGGCCCCAGATTCAGGCTCAAGAAGGGGTTCATTTCGAGCTCATTGGCGAAGTTACGGACTCCATTGAGGCTTCGCAGAACGTTCTACTATCTATCGAATAAGCTCTTACCAGTGAAGATGGTCTATGAGAGCGGCAAAGGCAAAATTTTGAGGTCTCTGTCCTTCGAAGTGACAGAAAATAATGGGAGACTTCCTCGGTCATCATGAATGATGGGGCGCATAAAGAAAGAAGGAAGCGAGCCAGCCGTTGAGCCTCCCACAGTGGTCAGATAGGTCCAACCGAGCGGTGTGGCTCTCCTCGGCCATCATGAATGATGGGCCTTACATCATTCATGCGATAAATCGCACTTTATGAGCGATCTATCGCCTAAATGATGTAGAAAGCATTGCTTATGATGTTTGTTGAGAGCCACTATCTTTCACAATAGAATCTACAAGAGCGGCCAATACGCCGAGATTGGGAATCTCATTGACTTTGACAACCGACCATTTTAATAATCGACCGTGTTTCTGCACAAAGAGTTGACCCTCTTTCGCAAACAGAGAGTCCACCTGATTCCAGGGAACCAGCTCCTTGCCATTATTAATGCCCTGTATATTCACATTAATCTTGCCAAATCGCACCGTCTCACCGCTCTTATACGTTAACAGAGCAGTTGGTAGCAGCTTTGCACCAACTTCTTCTTGAACTATACCTGCTAGATAATGAACAAAACGGACCGCGTCTGTCAGCTTTAGAGTGCGACCATCCTGCAACTTGAGAAGGCAGGTAAAGGCAGAGATACGATAGCTATTCCGACCACTTTTTTGCCATACCTCTGTAATCTCATCCCAGCGAGCAACCTCATAACGCTTCCCTTTCGCACGAAGTAGCCCATTGTCAAACACATAGATGCGCAAATTATGATTGGGAAAGGCACCAATAGCCCCAATAAGCACAAAAAGTGGAAAGAGTGCCAGATAGTATATCACAACTCCAGTAAAATAAATAATTCCAATGAGAAGAATAAGATCAATAATAATAGACCCGATCACGATCCCAATCAGCACAAACAGATTCGAGAACGTGGGCATAAATAGTCCTGTCATACTCCCCAACTGATAGATCGAAGCCTGTTCATAAACCTCATCAGGCAGAGAGAGAGAAGCAGGAAGAGAGGTCCTTTGTGGCATAGATAATCCAATCTTCTGTGAAGGCGGTATAGCTTATTTCACTATACCGCTCTCAGTACTTACTTCGCGTCTACCTGCTCAGCCTCAGGAGAAGGGCTCGTAATATAGCGGATAAGATTATGCAAAACCAATACATTGGGAATCTTCGACACTTCAATGTTCGCCCAGAGTAATAATTTATCAGTCTTTTTCACCTCAAAATACCCATTTGAGATATTGATACGGCGAATCGTCCCATCCCAGGGCAATAATTCTTTCCCGTTGCTAAGTCCTTGAGCGCTGATACTTAATGGACCGAAATGAAGCGTCTGACCGGCATGAAATGCCTCAATCGCCAGCGGAAGCTGAACATTATGTGCTTCCTCAACAATCTTCTGACCTAATACATCGTTATCCTCAAATGTATCGTCAATAAGAACCTGCACACCATCTTTCCGTCGAACAGTATATTTGTAGGTTGTCCCAGTGGTCGTGCCATACTTTTTGTAGACTTTAATCTCTTGCCAGACCGATTCAATCTGATCCCAGGCAAAAGCCTCAGCCTGACCATTTTTTGTAAAAATAAAACCTTTGGCGCACACAACTACTTTCCAGGATCGGCGCACTAGAGGATAACGAGCGTAGCGTGCGATAAGATAGAGACAACCAAAAAAACATGCGACACCAACCACGGCAAGCTGCCAGGCAGAATCATCGGAAGCCATCCCCATCAGCCCCAACACAGCAAGAACAATTCCTATAATAGCTCCAATAATCCCCATCCAGATATAGGTGACCATCCATTTTTTCAGGCCAATCTTGTATTCAGCCTGAGGCTCTCCTAATTGATAGGTGCCTGCCAACACCGTAGCTTCTGCTGAAAGATCATTCTGACCAATAACGCGCAATTGTGGTTCCAAAATAATGACATCCTTTTCATAAAAAATAGGCTCTAATCAGCTACTTAGTATAAAAGCTGTTTGAGCACTCTAACGCTAAAGAGCGATAAAAAAATTGCAAATATGCTTATATATTATACTCTATCTTAGCAAGAGATAAAGGATATTTATTCAAAAATAGCCATTTGGTACTGAATGGGAGTCAGAACTACAATGATATACAAAAACTTAAGCGGGGAGCAGGTGAGCGCGCAACTCTATTTAATGACGGAGATAAGCTGATAGATCCAGGGGAGCACTGGAAGCAATCGACGCTCGACCTTACAGAAGCCCATCTCCTGACATAGCTTCCAGAGAGGCAGCGCCATATAGTCTGACCAGTAGACTTCATGAAGCATACTTCCCAGACCACGGTTAAAGTAGGCATCAAACCATGGCCAGGGGAATGCCTGCTGGATCGCATCAAAGATAAGCAGCCGTCCGCCAGGTCGTAAAAGGCGCCAGGCTTCACGAAGAACAGCTTGTGTAGCAGGACGAGGTAGCTCGTGAAAAAGGAGGCAGGTCAGTACAAGGTCTGTCTGAGCAGAAGGCAATCCAGTCGCCTCTGCCAGAGCATGAATACAGCTTACTTGCTGAAGGACCCCATTGCGCTGAGCCTGCCATTGGGCTGCGGCCAGAGCATAAGGCGAGAGATCGATCAGGTGAAAGTGAGCTTGCGGGAGAAAATGGGCAAGTTGCAGACTGGTTGTCGCGGTCCCACAACCGAGGTCGACAATCGAGCCAGGAGTACCTGCAAGTGCCTGCTGCAGCAGGATGGGCCGCGTTCGAGGAATACACGAAAGTCGCTCAATCAGTTCCCAGACCACCGGTTGGCGAGGAGAAAGGTAGCCCTCAGCCAGACCATGATGAGGAACCAGATAATAAGCCGGATAACTCAGTGCAGGATTTGTCAGATCAGCAGCAACTTTTTCCCAGTTCAGCTCATTCTGCAAAGGATAGGTGAGCGGAAAAAAGTGTTTGTTGATCTGACGCCAAAGCAGGGCTCTGTGCTCTATCATCTTGCGCCAGCCTTTCGCTATACAATTTATCCCGCTCAACTATTACTCAACAAAGAATTAAAACTGTGATGCGACAGAACTAATGGGAGCCTCTGTCGATTCAGCTTCCATCAATGCCACGGGATTGCTCAGGACCAGAAATCCAAACCCAACCTTAGCTGCAATATCCAGCACAGCATAGAGGATGACCTCGGCTGAAAAGTTCAAAATCCCAAAACCCTCTCCACCCAATGCCCAGACAATGGGATAACAGAACCAGAGTGCCATTAAGGTCACAGACAGCGTGCGATAATGCCGTTGCACCTCATAGGTGCGCATATTTGCCTCAGGAGTCATCTTCACCAGAATAAAGTACAGAATCGCAAAAAAGCCTGCACAACTGACGCCGAAAAAAGCCCAGCGGATATCAGAACGAATACCCGTAGCTACAAGACCGGTCAGGATCATATACACATCTGCACCAATGACTGTAGCAATCACTGCCAGGCGATTAGGAAAATTCCTTGGTAGAGCAATGAGAGCCAGATCAAGTAACAGCAACGGTGTAGTAAATGTCCAGTCAATATACCGGCCATACACAAAAAGATGGCTGTTCTGAAAGCTACTTCCGTATCCACTCGCCATCAGCATATACAGCGTGGCTGCTATCAACGTCACAAGCCCTGCCACATAGTAGAAATGTTTAATCCTGGTAGCGGCTCGAAACGAGCGGAAAGTAAATGCCAGCGTGCCAAGGATCATGATCAATGCCGTAATCCACAAAGTTGTGGACGCGACAATTCCTAGAGGGCCACTTGCAGAAAACATAGTCCATCTCCTCTACTTCTCCGAAAAGGTTACTAAATTTGTCCCTTTGCAATCCCTAACACGCCAGATATCTAAAAAAAGTGGCAAATAGTTACCTTTCATTCGTGTAACCTACCCACTGGAAAATGCACCTGGATAGAGAATATTAGACTTCCATTACCTTCTTTCCTGTTTTTGAAATTTGTCGCCAACTATGTTATGGTGTTGAACGTCAGCACTATAAGCTGTAAAGAAAGAAGGTGCTCTATGGAGATACACGTATCAGACCCACATCCGTGGGTCTTAAAAGAACAGGTCGGTCTCGTATGGTCCTGGTGGAAGCATGATCCTCTACCTGTACTTCCTTCCATCGCAACGTTACAGGTAGAGACCACCGATGACCTTGATTTCATTGTAGACCTGGTTCGTATTCTACGTTCAGATGCGATTGCACGTCTCGAAGCCGGTCATCGCTTATATATCGCCACGATCGAACAGAAACCAGTTGCCTATGGATGGGCCGCTTCCACTAAGGCTGCATTTGGCTCACCTTCTGTTCATTTTCAGGTACCCGCTACCGATCGTTATCTCTACCACTTTGTCACCTTTTTGCCCTGGCGTGGTCAGGGGATCTATCCTCGTCTGCTCCAGGCGATTATTTTACGTGAATTGGAACACCACGAACGCTTCTGGATTATCCACCAGATTACGAATATCTCCTCTCAAAGGGGCATAGCCAGGGCTGGTTTTCATATCGCCAACAGGGTGTATCGTCGCTCAGACAGCGGGCTGGCGCTAAAGGCTGCAAAAGATGCTCAACGAGCGTCTGAGGGGGCGAATCTCCTTGGCTTGCCTCTTGTCCTCGATAATCATCCGCTGTGAAATGGGACACCATAGAATGATGGTCTGGTGCTCCACTCCTCTCCCATAATCTGTTTTCAGGGGGAGGATAGTTCCATATGGAGCCATATACCTCTCTTAGAGCCTGTGTTATACTGGTCTTCAATAGGAAATGATGTGAGAGTCAGAGTATCTCACAGACAGAGAATCACGGAGCACCAAGAGGGGATGATCGCTTAATTGGAAGGCACCCCTTTAAACAGGCACAATCAGAAGAACCTCTTCTTGCTCGTCGCTATTTTCATTTCATGATTCTGGCATGCTGTTGATGAGAAGGAGGCACGATGCGTTCAGATCAGATTAAATTGGGCTTTGAACGGGCTCCCCACCGAGGGTTACTGCGAGCGACTGGGGTCGTTGGCGAACAGGATTTTAAGAAACCGTTTATTGCCGTCTGCAATTCGTATATCGATGTTGTCCCCGGCCATGTCCACCTTCAGGCCTTTGGCAAGCTTGTGAAAGATGCTATTCGCGCCGCTGGTGGCGTCCCCTTTGAGTTCAACACCATTGGCGTCGATGATGGCATTGCCATGGGGCACATCGGTATGAAATATTCTCTTCCCAGTCGTGAGCTGATTGCTGACTGTGTAGAGACGGTGATCGAGGCTCATCGCTTCGATGGTATGGTCTGCATCCCCAACTGCGATAAGATTGTTCCTGGGATGCTTATGGCCGCTATGCGCCTGGATATCCCGACTATCTTTGTCAGTGGTGGACCGATGGCGGCTGGTAAGTTAGCCGATGGGCGCAGCATTGACCTTATTAGCATCTTTGAAGGGGTCGGTGCTCACCAGGCCGGTAAGATTACGGATGATGAGTTGTTAGAGCTAGAACAGAATGCCTGTCCTACATGTGGCTCTTGCTCTGGCATGTTTACCGCTAATTCGATGAACTGTCTCATGGAGGCTCTGGGTATCGCATTGCCCGGCAATGGCTCTCGTCTGGCAACATCCGAGGCCCGGCGCGAACTGGCACGTGAGGCCGGACGGACGATCATGCAGTTGATTAAAGAAGATCTCACGGTTCGCAAAATTGTGAATGTCGAGAGTATTGATAATGCATTTGCGCTCGATATGGCTATGGGCGGCTCGACAAATACTGTTTTGCATACGCTGGCACTGGCCCGTGAGGCTGGCATAGAGTACTCACTTGAACGAATTAATGAGGTGGCAAAACGCACTCCTCATCTGTGTAAGGTCAGCCCTGCTGGCAAATGGCATATGGAAGATGTTGATCGCGCAGGCGGCATCAGTGCCATTCTGAAGGAGCTCTCTCGCAAGCCTGGTACACTCACGTTAGATCGTCCTACCGTTACCCTGCGTACCCTTGGCGAGAATATTGCGGATGCGCAGATATTGGACCCTGAAGTGATCCATCCCATTGAAGATCCCTATAGCGAACAGGGAGGTCTGGCGATCCTATTTGGCAATCTTGCACCCGATGGAGCGGTGGTGAAGGTCGCCGCTGTAGCACCGGCAATGCTGAAGCATACTGGTCCAGCTCGCATCTATAATTCACAGGAAGAGGCGGCGGCGGGCATTTTAAATCGCGATATTAAAGAAGGCGATGTAGTGGTTATCCGCTATGAAGGCCCTCGCGGTGGCCCGGGTATGCAAGAGATGCTTGCTCCGACAGCCAATATTATGGGCATGGGACTTGGTGAGAAGGTCGCTTTGATTACCGACGGACGCTTTTCTGGTGGCACGCGAGGCGCTTGTATCGGGCACGTCTCGCCTGAGGCTGCTGCGAATGGACCAATTGCAGCACTGGTCGATGGTGATCTTATTCATATTGATCTCCTCGAACGGCGACTCGAAGTAGATCTCACCCCCGAACAGATTGAGCAGCGGCTCAAGCAGGTGGCTCCCATTAAACCACGTGTCAAAAGCTCGTGGCTACGTCGCTACGCTTCACTGGTTACCTCTGCTAATACTGGCGCAGTACTGGCAGATCCTACCAATCGTTAAACACATATCGACAAAACAAGCGAGCCTGCATGAACTGGTTGATGCAGGCTCGCTTGTTTTTTTTGTCTATTAAAAATAGGGGTTAAGCGAGATTTTTCACTGCATAGAGTTGGAAATCCTGCCCCCACTGATTGACGTCTCGTTCATACTGCATCCCGATCTTTTGTGCAATATGGATCGATGCCTGATTTTCATGTGGGATGAGCGAGATCAGGCGGGGAAAATGCAGTTGCTCAAAACCATACTCTTTGAGGGCCTGAGTCCCCTCTAGAGCCAGCCCCTGTTGCCAATAGGGTTGTGCAAGAATATACCCCAACTCTATCTCATGCTTCCCTTCAACTTCTTGATTGAGGAGACCACAATGGCCAATAAACTGCTCAGTGCTCTTGAGCAAGGTAGCAAAAAACGAGTGACCTGAGATCTGATACTCTTGAATATAGCTGTTGAGGACGCTCTGCACCTCACTCCGACTTCGGGGTCCACCCAGAAAACGCATCACTTCCGGATCTGCATACAGAGCCGCCATTGCGTCCAGGTCAGAGATCTTCAAAGGGCGAAACAGCAAGTGTTCGGTCTCTAAAACAATCATATTTTTCCTCACAATACTCCCATGAATAAGGGTGCTTCACTCTATTATATGTGTTTGTGCTTCTCTTTACAAACTATGATACGACGCGGTTCTCATAGAAAGGGCGATACATTTGGAAAAATAGTAGTACATTTTCACGAGAAATACGCTACTTTTCGAAGCATCCCGCTGAAATCATTGCCACTGAGATATGTATTAACATTTTTTCCATTGAGAGCTATCTCACTGAACCAGATCTTTCCATTAGGCCCACGGGTAATCGAACTGGGGATCGTCTGACGGCTCAACTGGATCTCACCAAATGTCCCATTCGAGGTGAGATGACCAATCAGGCCAGTCACAACAGGATTGTTATTGCTACCACTCAATCTCTGTTCGCTAATCCATAATGCGCCATCAGAGCTACTGGCAATTCCTGTCACAATGGTATACGGAATCGCAAACTCGGTGATTTTACCCGTTGTATCGACGCGACCAAGTTTCACAGGCTGCTTATTGGTAACGGTCTCGGCAAACCAGAGCTTGCCATCTCCTCCCAAGGTGAGAAACGCGGGTGTGCCCTGATTACTCGAAAGCGAAAACTCTGTCTCCTGTCCCGTGGGAGTCAGGCGGCCAATCTTGCCAATGCTGCTAAACCAGAGGTTTCCATCCGAACCTTTGACGATGGCCAGCGGGTTAATCTCTGGAGAAGAGAGCGGAAATTCATTAATCTGGCCATCAAGCGTCATGCGGCCAATCTTATTCGCATCTGCAAACCAGAGCGCATTATCTGGACCAGCGGTGAGGGACTGCGCATAGCTTCCCGCAGGTAGATCAAACTCTTTAATCTCACCAGCAGATGTTATGCTGCCAATTTTGGCCTGCTGCAACTGACCGCTTACAGCATCTACTAGAATCTCATTGAACCAGAGATTCCCATCTGGTCCACTTATTAGAGACCCGCCTAATGCCGCATTTGTAGTAGGAAGTGCAAACTCATCAACCTTACCAGTAGAATTGATACGTGCAATTTTACTCTCTTTGAGCTGTGCAGATTCAATAAACCAGAGGTTTCTATCAGCACCACTTGTTAATGATCCTATATTGAGAGCAGAAGGAGCCAGTGTTTGCTCCTGTATTTTTCCCAGATCAGGTGTTGGTGTTGCGGCTACACCTGAACTGCCCGCTGAGTCACAAGCACTCAGCAACGCAACAAGAGCTCCAATCACAAACAGAAGAGAAGACTTATGCATAAGTGGTTTTGAGCCACAAAATGTTTTAGAGGAAGAAAATCTTTTAAAACAGTTCATACAGTACTTTCTAAGCAGCAGGCTGCTTTTCTATTACAAAATAATGCGATTTGAAGTATTTCTTTTGAGAAGTATACCATCTAACTGATCAATAGATGGATTTTTTCTCGCTTAAATAGCCTGAGCTACCTATGTCTGGATAAGAGAGTCCTATTGTGCTGTCTCTTTTATTCACTTCTCGGTCGTATTAACAGCAGCAATAAGCTCTGGTTGCTCTTCTGAAAATACAGGATGGTGAAACCCTTTCATGAACGCTTACAATCACTGACCTTTGCATTAAAAGCGAAGGTTGACATCAGTACGAAACGAGTAGAGAGACCTGATTAAGATAACGTCAGGATCTGGAAAAGGATCGCACAATGAAAGCTATGCTTATTACTGGATTTGGTGGTCCAGAAGTATTTCAGCTACAGGATGTTGAGAAACCTCGACCAGAAGCCAATGAGGTATTGGTGAAGGTCTATGCCAGTTCAGTTAATCCTGTTGATTATAAAATCCGCCAGGCTGGAGAGTGGTCAGGCGTCAAGCCTCCTGCGGTTATCGGCTATGATGTCTCGGGAGTGGTAGAGGCCATCGGCCCGGGTGTGAAGGACTTTAAAGTTGGCGATGAGGTCTTTTATACGCCTGATATCCCTGGTCGCATTGGAAGCTATGGAGAATATCACGTTGCCCGCGAAGCGATTGTCGCGCATAAACCCAAAAATCTCTCCCATCTTGAAGCTGCCAGTATTCCCCTGGCTGGTGGGACCGCCTGGGATGCCATAATCACACGCGCAAAACTGCATGTTGGAGAGACCGTTCTCATTCATGGTGGAACTGGTGGCGTTGGTTCTTTTGCGATTCAGATCGCTCGGGCAGCTGGAGCCTACGTCTTTACCACCTGTAGCGAAAAAAATCGCGATCTGGCCATACAGCTTGGTGCCCACCGAGCAATTGATTATACCAAGGAAAACTTTATTGACGTCATCCAGAAAGAGACCAATGGAGCTGGCGTCGACGTCGTCTTTGACACCGTTGGACGCGATACAATGGCCCGGAGTATCGCTATTACTAAGATATATGGCCGGATTGTTGGGATTGTCGATACAACAGGCAACCTCTTCCCGGGTTTTATGAAAAACATTACTCTGGAGCTCCTTTTCTTACAACGTGAGCGGTATAAGCTAGATTATCTGCGTGCGCTGATCGAGCGTGGTCAGATCAAACCGCATATCGACTCAGTGCTACCGTTTGAAAAAGTAGCTGAGGCTCATAATCGACTTGAAAAAGGTGGAGTCACAGGCAAGATTGTTCTCCAGGTGGTAAAATAAGGCTGAAAATTTCGTGAGAAGCGAGAGAGACAATGACAAAGCCACCAGAACAGAGAGATGACCAGAGCGCTGCCTTACTGCGAGAAGATGAGACACGCTGCGTTCGTCTGCTAGCTGCATGCCGACGCTTTGCCGTTAGCCTCAGTGGAGCCGCTGGCTATTATGCTACCTTCGGTCAGAATGAAGAGCCTCTGCTGCGTTCTTTTGCACAGGTGCGCGAAGCTCATTCCAGTCCTGATGGACGCTATGACCAGCTCTTTCAACAACGCTGCCAGAAAGCCGGGCTGATGCCATCCGATGTGAAACGCCTGACCGAAAGGCTGCAAGACTTAGAAGAAGACGAGAGCTAGCCTTTATCAGCTCTTGTCGGTTGAGCTCACTACCTTGACAAAGAGGACTATAATAGATAGGCGTAAGAGAAGACTAAGTAGCTAGATTTTCTAGAGCCATTATGATCAATACGTTCATAACGGCTCTTTTGTGTGATAGAGATGGCGCGTTCGTTTTGAAAGAGGTTGTTATGACACAGATTGAGCATCGCACTCAGGAGCAAGAGGCGGCGGCAGGTGATAGGAAGCCCCGTCTCCGCTTTGCCCCCAGCCCCACGGGCCTTATGCATATCGGCGGTTTTCGTACCGCCCTCTTCAGCTGGCTCTATGCCCGTAAGACCGGAGGCTCTTTTATCCTTCGTATCGAAGATACTGACCAGGCTCGTACAGTTGAGGGAGCAGTGGAATTCCTGCTCGAAGGTATGGCCTGGCTGGGCATGGATATCGATGAAGGCCCTGTGGTTGGCGGTGCTTATGGTCCCTACTTTCAAACGCAGCGCCGAGAGATCTATCATCAATATACTCAGCAGCTCCTGGACAGTGGGCACGCATATAAATGCTACTGTACGCCTGAGCGCCTGGATGAGATGCGCAAAGAGCAGATGGCAAAGAAGCTCCCACCACGCTATGATCGCCGTTGCCGCTATCTCACAGCAGATGAGCGTGCTGCCCACGAGGCTGCTGGCGAAAAACATGTCATTCGTTTCGCAACACCCATTGATGGCGAGACAACGTTCCGTGATGAGTTACGTGGTGATATTACCTTTAAGAATGCTGATATTGACGATACAGTCATTCTGAAGTCCGATGGTCTCCCTACCTATCACCTGGCACATATCATCGACGACCATTTTATGGCGATTACCCACCTTGTTCGCGCCGAAGAGTGGATCTCCAGCGCTCCTCGCCATATTCTGATCTGGCGTGCCTTTGGCTGGCAAGAGCCGTTGATCTATCATGCTCCCGATGTGTTGGGCAATGATAAACGGAAACTGAGCAAACGACATGGCGCACCATCCTGGAAAGAGCTTCAGCAGCAAGGCTTCTTGCCAGAGGCGGTCCTCAATTTCCTGGCACTAATCGGCTGGTCGCTTGATGATAAAACCGAGTTCTTTACACGTGAGGAGCTCATTCAGTCGTTCACGCTGGAGCGCGTAAGTGTAGCCGGTGCCATCTATGATGCCGAAAAGTTAGCCTGGATGAATGGGGTCTATATTCGTCAACTCTCATTAGAGGAGATGACACGTCGCACCATTCCATATATGGAGCGACCAGCAGCCGAGGGTGGACTTCCCGATAGCATTCAGCGCCCACTTGATGTCGACTACACTACACGCGTGCTGAGCCTGGAGCAGGAGCGCCTGCGTACGCTGGGAGAGGCCGCAGAGGCTGTTTCGTTCTTCTATACCGATGATTGGGATTATGAGACGGCGACCTTGATCCAGAAAAATATGGATGCCGCCAGCACAATTACAGCTCTTCAGAGTACGTATGAGCTGCTGGAGTCACTCCCCACATGGGAGCATGAGCCGATGGAAGCTGCAATGCGTGAGCTCACAACCAGACTTGGTCTCAAAGCTGGTCAGTTGTTTGGTGCTGTCCGCACAGCAGTCAGTGGTCGTAAAGCCACTCCTCCTCTCTTCCAGATGATGGAGGTTCTGGGCCGCGAACGAACACAGGCTCGTATTCAGCGGGCCATTGCGCGTTTACGCTAATCTACCTACCGCATGGAGATTGCCCTGGTCAGGGTAATCTCCATGGTTACTTTTGCCACATCATGAGCTGGCCGCCGGACGATAAGATCAACCTGCCAGTGACCTGCCATACTTAAATTCGTCCCCGATGCACTATAGTAACCCGCTTTCCCCGCAACTGGTACCAGCGTCATATCCTCAACACCCATCGCCATATCTAACATCGTGAACCGTAGAAGCACTGCATCCACCTGTTGAACAGGCTGGCCCGTCTGGTCTTTTAACAGGACCTCAGAGGTATTTGATCCCACCTGTGCTGGATTTATTACAAGACTATACGATATATCGTTCATTCTCCCCTGTTTGATGAAGGCTCCTGCACTCGCATGCTCTGCTGGAGGTGGTGGCGGGCTCATACTGGTCAATCCACTCACAACAACAAGCAGAACGAGGGCGACGGCCAGTTCACTGTGCGCTATCCGTTTGAACAATCTTTGCAATCTACCAGCCGCTATTGAAGGGGCTCCGCTCTCAGGACTTGAGCTGGCGGCAAAGGCTCGCATCCGAGGGCTAATGCGTAGAAGATTCCATCCACCACAGCCAAGCAGAAGAGCAAACAGCACCAGTTTTACCACTAATACGCGCCCATAGGCACTCCCAAACAGAGCTTCCCAACTTTTCAGGGCAACACAGGCCTGGACGCTTCCTGTGATCATCAGAACAACGACGCATACTGTAGCGATACGCGAGAAATGGGGAAGCAATGCACCCAGTACGCGCGTACGATCACCTGTCCCTGGCTTCAGGATGGGGAAAAGCGATGATACGGTTATGATCAAGGCTGCCAGTCCACCAATCCAGAAACCGGTACTCATGAGATGAAGGAGATCCAGTGGAACTAAGATCCAGGCGTACGTATTGGCTGCCTCATGAGAGTTCAATGCTGTTGTTAGCATTATGCCTGCACCTGCTATAAGCGCAATAACATAGAATGCTGGAAATGCTCGCTTCGTCTGGCTCCAATACTGTATAAACCAGACGCCTGCAATGCCTGCGATACAGAACAGGCGAAGAAACCAGACGATGCCAAAACGGCTATGCAGCAATAAATTCAGCACCACACCATGCGAAACAGCCTCCCAGAGGCTACTCGAGCTGACGACGCTTGCCTGAAAAGAGAGAAAAGCCAGCCAACCCGAGCCTGCCAGTAGCAGCGAAACTCCCATCATCTGGTGCACCCGCTGCTGCATACGCACATGGGCCAGTTCCAGTTCCATTGCTGGTTTTAAAGCTTGATAGCCAGGGAACCAGACGAATAGATAAAACGCTATCCCACCCACCAGTCCCGCCATCCCAATATAATTCAACCAGCGGATCGCCACGCTCCAGAGAGTAAAGTTGCTATCGCTCCCTTGATTCTGTGCAATCAGAGCATCCGTATTGGTTGGAAATAGGCCCGTACCTACCACAAAGCTAAAATTTCCTGTCACTTCATGACCATCATCTACCGATACTGTATGATAGACAACCGTATAGGCTCCATCTGGCAGATGAGTACGCAGTGAAATGGTCAGGACCGAGGTATCGGCGACCACAGAGTGGCTATCATTCTGATCAACCCGTTGCCGTGCCTGATCATACACCTCTAGTCGACTGAAATCTGGCTCAACCTGCTCTGTAAACCAGACACGAACCTCACGGGGTGGTTCGCCGCTTAACAAACGTGCATTAGCGGAGGGGAAGCTATGGTCATATTGTGCGTGTAATGGAAGCAAAGCTCTTGCATGGGCAGTTCCTGATAGAAGCGAAAAGACACCCAGTAATCCACAACACAGGCAGATCATTCTGGCTATTTTGAAAAGCGTCGAGGCTGATATCTTCATCACAGATTTCCGTACATGTTCATCGTTCACTTCCAATTGTTCGTCATTGAGCGAGAGGAGCTCTGGATTGCACTCATGCGCTATAACGACAGTATCTCATGGAGCATTTATGCTCATCCACATAAGATACTGTCCTATACTTTAAGAGAACAGACACTTTGAAGATTTAGCCACGCAGGCTCTCCTCAGGCTGCTGCATTCGAGTCTCCTGACGGGGCTTGCGTGTTAAGGCAAAAGCCGCAGCACCCAGGCCAAGTACGCCGAGCACCGCTCCGGCAATACCAATCCCGGTTGCAGTCGTCGCAGCTTGCTGAGCTGACTGAACCTGATCTTTCAGGCCAGCAATATCTACATTTCCTTTATCCTGCACAGCGGGATACACTTTTAATGCTCCAACAGAGCCAAAACCAGTTGGACTACTGGTAAACTTCTCATCAATTTTCTCGTTGTTAAGCGTGCCAAAAATATGGAAAGTATAATCACCAGTGACAGAAGGCGCAAAATAGGCATTGTATTTTCCTGGATTGGCCCATCGAGGAACAATTGGCAAGGCCAGAGGAGCCGATGATCCAGCCGATACTTCTACTTTTAGCGTTTTATCTGCATCGTTTACTGGATTTGAGACTACTTTTGCTCCATCTGTAACCGTATAAGTGCAGGCATCGCCATTACAAATAGTTAAATCAAGACTATTGGACTGTTGAGCATAAGCTGGCTCCGTGAGGAAACCAACGATAAACGTGTAAGGGCCAACATGCCGCTTCTCATGTGCAGAGGCAGGTGCAGCCAGAAATGCAACGGCAGTAAAGGCGACAACTATCGCAAAGCAACTTGATGCCAGTAACTTACGAAATCTTTTCATCGAACAATGCTCCTGAGTGTACTCTCCGAGGCCTGACAGTAGTAGACAACAATAGATAAAGAGTTGAGTGAAGCCTCTGAAATCTGGTTTCATTCTAGCAGTCAAAGTTGAAGCAGACATGAGTACTTATCCCTATTTTTGTAAGATTTTTTCTCAGGTGCTGACCTGGTAGTGGAGGCCCAGGTTTTTCTGGCAGGATCGTTCGCTCAAATGAGGACTGAAAATCGTCAGGGGCATGATGTATGAGTGTGTTTGAGACTGAAGACGGCGCTGTCTGTCAATAACATACTATTCTGGCTGATGCAGCATTCCTTTGCAATCCCAATCCTGGAAAGCATCGACCAGGCATTGCATCTTAGGCCACCAATACTTCTTCGCTGAACCTTCCCAGGCATCCTGAATACAGACAAAGAGCCACTCAATAAGACCAATTTTGTAATCCGTGAGAAGATCTTCCCAGCTATAATTTGTGACGCCATGCTCGGTTAATGTCGCATAATAAAGGCGAAGAGCCTGAAGTTCCCGCCCATTAGATTGCCTTTGTTCTCGCGTCCAGCATGTCGCAAGCAGGTTTACAAGATCACCACCAGCAAAGTGCACTTCAGGACCTTGCCAATCAAGAAGGTAGGTAGGTCTGGTGAGCGGCTCTCGAGGAACCAGAAAATTACAGAAGTACGTATCTCCATGGAGCAAGGTAAGATGATTATTCTGCTGCAAACGCGGTGCCAGATAACGATTCCAATAAGCAGGGAAAGACTCAATCACCGTGTCATACGTCTCTTGAATAGCAATTGGCAGATCTAAGGTAACCTTTTTGATCAGGTACAGCCAGCGTGCAGGTGGACGCTGCATATAACTGGCTACAGGTGCTTCATGTTGAAACCATTCACCAGTCTGCTCAACTTCAGTTTTCAAGAGTGGTCGCTCCCACCAGTAGGCATGAAAACGTGCAAGCACATCAATAGTAGAATCAATGTACACTTGGGAAGGAACTGCTTCAACAATATTAAATTGCTGCTCACGCGTAATTGGAGGCCGATGAGTTGAGGTAAGATCTTGCAATAAGAGGTAGGAATCACCGCTTATTTCATCATAGCTGGCCGCAAAGCAGCGCACGAGTATATCAGGATGATCCTCGGCCACAGTGGTATAAAACTTCACTTCACGAGCGCCTGCTCTCATACCCCAGGGTACCTTTAAGTTGTATTTAAGCACAAACTGCGTAGGTAAGAGCATCGGAGCGTCCGCCGAATACTGGACACTTAAACGCACAATTGATGAATTGAATATACCTACCTTTTTCTGCTCAAGAGAGACCACTTTACCCTGGCTCAGTTCACCTGCTTGATACAGTACTGAGGTCAGCCATTCTGCCGTGATCTGTTCCGCATTTGCAATCGCATTAACCACAAAAGATTCCTTCCTTCATTCATGCTTGTCGTTTTATAAGCGAGAATACACCTCGTTCTTCTCACGTTTTAATAGATGTATTTATACTTACTCAACAGTGAATACTACGATTCACAACCGTAAAACCTCTCAAAAGGAACACCTATTGCCTTATAAATTATCGACGACAGGATGCCGTCATATATATAACTTTGTCTGAAAAGAAATTTGGATGAGCAGATCCCAACTATGCGTCTGGATTATGCTCATCCAATACAAATCACGACATCCTTACTGCTCTACTTAATGATGGGCCAACTCATGTCTGAGATGAAGCAGTTCGAGCGGCTGTTTCTTCCCCGCTAGAACCTGCCCACAGGCTTTGCATGAAAATGATACGATGATTGCTAGCATTCTTCATCTCTCATACTGGCTCATATATATTGGAAGCAAACAAACAGCCTCAAGAAGAGCGATTAGTTATACTTGCCTTATTGCCCTGTAAGAGCTTGCTCAAGGCAAAAACTGGTTGGTGTATAACGCATCTAGCTCAAGGCCCTTAACTGGCTGATTGGAGGCATCTGTGACACCACCTGCATCCAGAATAAATTGGGGATAATTGTGCCAGGCCGCTGCCTCCTGTACACCCCATTTATGCCCACTATCTGCATAACGACTACTCAGAAATTGCTGGCTCTCTTTGACATAAGCTTCGTCAGGAAAGGTTCCTTTGGGGGTGCCTTGAAGAAGATCCTGGGCCGCTTCTGTAACATGGGTGCGCGCATATTCATAGCCTCTGGCGGTGGCACGCATAAAACGTTTCAGAAGATCGCTCTTCTGCTGAATCTCCTGGGAGCTCGTAATAATGGTTGGAGTATAGTAATCGGCGATACCATTCTCAATAATAGGGAACGTATTCAGTTGAATACCCTGATGTTTGGCCTGAATCCCCTCCGCACCTTCAAAGACCCAGGCAAAATCGACCTGGTGATTCTCAAGGGCCTGCATCGGATCATCAACGGTAACACTCTTGAAATCTCCCTTTCCGCCACTATGTTTGATCATCTGAGAAACCACAGCGGATTCATACGGATACCCAAAGGCTCCATACGTTTTGCCATCAAGCTCTTTGAGGTTCGTAATGCCAGAGCTTGCTAAGGTAACCAGCGCAGACGTATTATGCTGCACAATAGCCGCTATCGAAACAACTGGCTGCTTCTGTGCTGCATCTGCGACAATAGCCTCAGTCGAGCTAATACCCACATCAGCCTTTCCTGTACTGACCAGCGTATCTGGCAAAATGCTCTGCGAATAGGGAAGCAGTTGCAGATCAATCCCTTCATCGGCATACCAATGGTTCTGCTTCGCCAGAGCAACATAGATGCCCGTATGATTGGTATTGGGCGTCCAATCGAGAGCGAGAGTCATCTTTGTTAAAGGCTTATGTGAGTTTTCGGAAGCGCCTGAGTTCTTCTGCTGTTGGAGTAAAAATGCTGTTACAACAACAAGGACCACCAGTAGCGGCAGACCTATACTTAGAAGGAGACGTATACGTGAGTTCATAGCAGAAAATCCCTTTCCCATCAAATAATGACGAAATGTATAAAGAACAATTTAGCGAGCAGGTTTGCTGCGCGAAGCATGATACCAGGGAAGAGCAATCCACTCGATCAAGTTCACAAAACTAAACAGGAGCAGGCTCACAAAAGCTGTCACAAAGATCGCTGCAAAAACAATCACTATAGCGTGCGCATTCGCAGCTGTCTTCATGTATAAGCCCAATCCTTGATAAGCTGCGACATACTCGCCGAAAATAGCGCCTGTCATACTATAGGTTGCAGCAATACGCAGACCAGAAAAGAAGGAAGGCAGAGCAGCAGGCAAACGTACAAGCCAGAGAATCTGCCAGCGAGATGCACGCATACTCTGCATTAAGCGGATCAGGTCCGGGTCGACGCCAGCCAGTCCATCAGCTACAGAGACTGCGATAGGAAAAAAACAATAGAGCGTGACCACAATCACTTTCGGGCCTAGATCCAATCCAAACCAGATAACCAGTAGTGGTGCCAGAGCAATCATCGGAATCGTCTGTGAGATGACCAGCAATGGGTAGACTGCCTTGCGAATCCATGTGGAAAGATCCAGAACAACCGCCAGACAGAGACCAAGTAGAGTAGCAGCCATCAGGCCCAGCACCGTCTCTAATGCTGTCTGGATGGTGTGACCAAGCAAAACATCCCAATTCTCAACCAGGGCTTGTAGAACGGCTGAAGGCGCGGGCAAGACATATACATTGATCAGCCCTGCACGAACATACAGCTCCCAGCTCAAAAAGATGCTGGCAGTGAGAACAAAGGCGGGACCATAACTGGCTAGTTGGCGAAGCTTCATAAACGCTGCTCCTTCATCAGGAGATCAAGTAATTCCTGCTCCAACCTGATAGCTGACGCTAAAGCAAGGTGCTCTTGTCTACGTGGGCGTGGCAGATCAATCTCCACAACACGCTGCACCCTGGCCGGACGAGCACTCAACACGTAGACACGATCTGAAAGCAAGATAGCTTCGCGTACATCATGAGTGATAAAGAGAACGCTAGATGAGAAGCTTGCCCACAAATCTAATAACCACATCTGTAGAGCCATACGCGTAAGAGCATCAAGGGCGCCAAAGGGCTCATCCAGCAGGAGAAAAGAATGATTAAAGAGAACAGTGCGTAACAGGGCCACACGTTGCCGCATCCCACCAGATAAGGTTGCGGGATAGTGATGAGCAAACTCGGCCAATCCAAACCGTTTTAGTAGATCTTGAGCCTGAACAAGAGACTGTTTGCGAGGCTGATGACGCACATCCAGGCCTAATAGCACATTCTCTTCAACCGTCCTCCAGGGAAGTAACAATGGCTGCTGTGGCATATATCCAAATGCTCCTACTCTTTGAGCATCAGCCTGACCATCTAAGAGGATCTGGCCCTGATCAGGATGATCAATGCCAGCAATAATATTGAAAAGGGTACTTTTTCCACTTCCACTAGGACCAATAATTGAGACAAACTCACCAGTTGCTACTGTCAGATCAATCTGCTCAAGTACTGATAGAGAGCGTTTGCCAGCACGATACATTTTGTTGACATTGGTCAGCACAAGTTTCGGCGAGGCAGAGAAACCATTCTCCACAAAAGACCTTTCCTTTGCAGAGCACAAAAAAAGCCACACCTGAGAAGGGTGTGACCACAACGGTAATCCCTAGAGAGACCGTCTGACCATCGCCGCTTCCCTCCGCTGGTATTATCCAGATCAGGTTCTCTTAAAGGGTCGGCAGTTACCCGCCTCTCAGCCTTGCGGCACCCCTAGCAGCTTTTGATATGCTTTGTAGCAATAATTCTTTTTTTTTACATGATAGATAAGCCTATCTACTGATACTAGTATAAAGGATAGACTATCATTTGTGAAGAGGCTATCTGCTACACTGATACAAAGTTACGAGGGACTAACTTGATCGGCAGTCACAGTAACATGAAGCGTATAATTACCTGTCGCTAGAAGCGTTCCTGCTGACGACATCACCTCTAACTGTGTCCCATTCGCAAATGTTACGTTCTTAAACGTATGAGAATGGCCTGCTGCAATACTTGCCACCCCTGTCAATGTTTGCGAACTGTCACAAATCTCTACATGCAATGTATTAGCTACTGGCAACGTCAGGTTTGCCTGAACGGTTACTGTAATGTCCTCTTGAGTAATGCCCTGACAGATAGGGAGTTTATTCACGACCTCTTTCCCAACCTGTTCTTTATCCTTAAAATTGCTCTTTAAACATTCTGAAGATGGGGCTGCGTAAGCTGAATGGAGATGGAAAAATGTGATACCGAAGAGCGAAAAGGCAGTTAGCACTAACAAAACGCCGCCAAAAGCAGCATACTTTCGATGCATTTAATTCTCCTTATATTATCCATACAAAGGTGGAAGACAGAAATACCACCTACTAATGGCAGTATACAAAAGAGAAGAAATCAAATTTGTAAATGTATAGATGAAGGCATACACGATTGTATCTACTTTACATCTTTTTATATTCGAAATGGTGCGTGATATAACCATACAAGTATGGCAGGTTGCTTGTCTCCTGCCTAAATGTCCCATTCCGCCATGCCAGCCCCTCCATAGCCTCTGTTCCCGTTTTCCTCTTCCAATTGAGCCATGGAGGGGCTCACACAGCGGAGTGGGACCAGAGGAAAGAGACAAGCGGCTTTCCCTACTTTACAGTTTTTTTTATACAAAATAGAGCATTATACAATAATACAAGTAGGGAAGGTTGCTTGTCTCCTTCCACATCTCGACATTCCACCATGCCAGCCCCTCCATAGCATTATTGCCCATTTCCCTATTAAGCTATGTATGGGCTCACAAAGCAGAGTGGGAGCAGAGGAAAGAGAAAAGCGGCTTTGCCTACTTTAAACATTTTTACAGTCATAAGATAACAAAAGCAGTGGGGAAGGTTGCTTGTCTCCTTCCACATCTCGACATTCCACTATGCCAGCCCCTCCATAGCTTCATTTCCCCGTTTTCCGTTTTCCAATTGAGCCATGGAGGGGCTCACATTGTGAAAGGGGAACAGAGGAAAGAGACAAGCGACTTTCCCTTGTATAAAAAAAGATTGGTTCATACAGTGTGTATGAACCAATCCAGTCAAATGGCTCGATCAGACTTCAAGACTCTCGAGAACGCACTTAATACATCAGGATCTGAGTAGAGTAGTCAGTATTGTCGTAAAGCCAGGCAACATCGGCAGTACGCATATTCACGCAGCCATGGGTACCATTATTAGCACTGGCATTGCCACTCGAGTCATGATGGAAGAACTGAGTATAGGGACCATAATCATTGCGCCAATAAGAGTCGTGAATAAAGTACCCACCAGTGTGATACATAATCGCATAATTGATAGGAGTATCTTCATACCAATAGGGCGATCCTTTGGGATAGGGCGACTTAAAGACGGTCTTGTACTGCCGCCACAACACAGACCAGAGACCTGGAACTGGTGGCAACTCTGGACGACCTGCCGTCACCTGGAAAGAGCGAATCAACTGGCCATTCACATAATAGCGTAGTGCATCCTCAATAAATGAGACAACAATCACATGTGAACCACCAAGCTGATAGTGATCAAGCAAGGCTTTATCGGTTGCATGAGGCTGATCATATGACGTCGAATCACTGGCATCGGTCTCAAATTGCTTCAGATGAAAGATAGCATTCTGGGTATCCGTCAGAACCTGCTGATAATCATCCTCAGTCTGAGCAGCATTGAGCTCGCGATCGATATCTTCACCCAACCCTTTTGTCATATAAGGTCCATCCAGAGGATACGTTATACCATTATAGGGATCAGCATAGGTATGAGCATTCCCCCAATTCGTAACCTCTTGATGATATTGTTGAACAAGAATAATCGTCTGAGCTTTCACAAGATCCAGATGCATATCTAAAACATCCGCATCAACTTTCTTTGAGAAAGCCTGATAGTCCTGTAACGTTTTGACACTGTTTGTCTGGGCTCGATCGGCATCTAATTGTTGCTGATATTTTGTTGCATCAATACCGGCCTGTTTGATCTGATCAACCTTCCCACTCAGTTCATCAACCTTGGCCTGGACAAGTTGGGGAATAAGCTGATTAAAACGCGAAGCAACCTGCTGGCTCTGATCATCAATCTTCTGACTCGCAGCCTCCATATCTTTCGGCTGAGTTGCTTTAGCCACATCGGCTTTATCTGCATCATATTGCTGTTGCAGATCCCCAATATCCTGTTTATTGGTTTGCAAAATTGAAATGATCTGATTTAACGACTGCAATTTTTCGACTGTTGCTGGCAATAGATTGAGCGTAGAGATCGCAGTGTTCACATTAGCACTAATCGTTAGATAGTCTTTCGGAGTCTTCGCATCTTTCAGACTAGCCTGATTTTGTGTGTAGACTTGCGTCAATGTATCAAGAGAAACTTCTGGATTCGCTTTTGTCGCAAGTGAATGTTGTAAGTTCTGAAGATCGGTCTGAGCCTGTTGCTGGGATTGTTCAGTTGCAACTTGAATAATCCCTTTCATTTGTGTCTTCAAAACCCCATAGTTTGTGGCAAGGTTCTGATAATAATCGGTCACGGGCTGCTCATTGAACAATGCTAGAGGAGCATTTGTAGAGCTAAGAACCTGCTTCTGCTTCAGAACCGATTTCAGCAAGGATGAAGGAACGCCAATATCTTGCGCTTGCTTAATAGATTGATTAAGGGCTGACAGATTCTGAGTTGCCGTCTGCTGGACACGTGGATCACCGCCTCCGCAAGCACTCAAAAGAGACAGCATAATACTTAAAACCAGAATGGCAGGGAGAATTCTTCCAGCAACCTGCCATCTGCCATACCTGGATATGTGTTTTCCAGGGAAAGCAGAAGAAGACTTCATTTGCATGTAGCACCTGCTATATATATTTAGATATTCAGATAGAAAGGTTTAGTAGGCGTCTCTATATTTCGCCGCGCAAAACCAGCGTACAGTTAAAGAAAGAACAGCGTATAGATTATAGTCTACCATAAATCTTCAAGTAGTGGGTGTTTTTGCCAAAAGAGTGCCTCAAAATACTATGCAACGCTTTACTCGGACGAGCTGCAGTATTTTCTTCAACGCAGCTCTCCTTCTATCCTACAACGACCGATCCATCAGCTTGCACATGAATCGGAACCGCTTTCAGAGGGGCTGAGGCTGGTCCAGTGACCACAGTTGCCTGATGAGCTGGATCAAAGGTCGCATGATGACGAGGACAGACCAGTTTCTGGCTTTGAGGATCATACTGTACAGCCACTCCCTCGTGAGTACATGCGCTTTCATAAGCATAGAAAGCACCATTTGGTAAGCGAACTAACAAGCTTTCCGCTTTATCGACTGGATTCGTAAACGCCTGGGCACTGTTATTAGAGATGCTCTTTAAGACTGTAGCTGCTTGTTTCTGCTGGTGTATCGGTGTAACCTGGGCCTGAACAGAAGGCTGCCGCAGATAGTGCAGAAGGCCAAAACCACCTATCCCTGCCAGACTGGCTGCGGCAATACTACTAGCAGCTTGTACAAATTTACGTCGCCCCGAAAGAACGGGTTCCTTCGTTACAGGGAGGGGCTGCATTGAAGGGGCGATGGAAGGTTTCACTGTCTTCCACCAGTCAAATGGATCAAACCGCTGCTCCTGCTGGCCAGAGGTTTCTGGGTCAACAGGATCTATCGACGTAGTGAGAGGTGTTCTCTCTGATATGCTGTGAGCGCTCATCTTCTGAGGAAGATTGACAGGGGTTACACTCAGGCTTGCCAGGGAGGCCGTGGCAAAACTCGGGGTGCCAAATGCGTAGGGAGCGACTGATATCTCTTCGACTAACCATTGAGAATCTGAACGCTTCATAACTGGTTGCCACGGCTGGTGTTGGGCAGCTCCTTCCAATATGCTTAACGTTCGCTCAAACAGGTTGACCAACTTGATAGCTGAAGTTAAACGCTGCTCAGGATTACGCTCTAAAGCACGCTGAAGGACAAGATCAAAAGCGGCTGGAACATCCGGATTAATAGTATGAACAGACGGAATACTCTCTTCCACGTGTTGCCGTAGCGTCTCAATCGGATCATCATGTACAAACGGTGGGCGACCAGTTAAAAGTTCAAATAGTATACATCCTAAAGCATATATATCAGCTTTTACATCAATAGGAGCGCCCTGAACAACCTCTGGAGCAATATAAGCGGGATGCGTTAAAAGTGTACCAGCAACACTAAATAAATGATCTGATGACTGCTGCAATGTCCCAATGCCGCTCATCTCAAGCATACGAGTCAAACGAAACCCTGCAATCTGGATCCCTCCATCTGTCCCCAATAGCACAGCCGAAGGCTTCAAACCACCATGAACAACTCCTGATTGGTGAGCATATTCCAGGCCAGCAGCAATCTGGCGTATGATAGCAAGCGCTTGTGCAGGGGTAAAAATCTGCTGCTTCAAAAGGACAGACAGCGATCCACCTTCTCCCAAGGGAGTAACAAGATAAGAAAAGCCAGCATACTCCCCAAAGTCATAAACAGGCACGATATTGGAGTGACTCAATCCAGGCAACGGAGAAGCTTCCGAGATAAAACGGTCCATAAACCGTCTGCGAGCATTTTCCCCACATGCTTCAGGCAAGACAAAGAGCGTCAACATACACTGAAACTTTTGTTCCAATGAATGAGCACTATAAGCGACACTAATACTTCCTTGTCCAAGCAGGGCATCTACATGATATGCCCCAAAGGTCCTACCTACTAACCAATCCATGGTGCCTTGCATAGATTCCATCTCCAGTATTGCTGACAGTCTTATTAAAAGGTAGGACAGCACAAAAACGTCACTCTAAACATTTTGCAAACAAATTTTGTTGCCGCATAGTCCCAAAGGAGCATGGCAGAAGATAAAAAAAGTGGATGTACTAGCAACGAAAGACAATGGCACCTTCTTCTCCAATAATCCCTGTACAGAAGTGTATACAGAAGGCTGGTTCATCGTCAATAGCATTTCTGACAAACCAGGACTTGTGGGTAGGGTGAAACAAAATTTTTTTTGGTCACATATTTATTGTAAGGAATCTGTGAGATTCAACTGTAACCATCTAAAGTTAAGAAGAGACAGTGATAAAATACACTTTAAATCTACTAACACATGCACCTCAGAACAACATTAGCCATCACTAAAAGAACAACTCTCTTCAGCAGAACTATATAGAGCAACCTGTTCTCTCTATGAAAGTGCAGTTATTCGACGATAGTGACGTCCGCAGGTTTGACATCCCCTAGGGATAGTACTAGAATATGAACACACCACAGCAACTATCCCCAAAAATGCTTCTGCTCATAGTCGAAACTTTCCATCATATACAATAGGGTTACCGTTATACAGATACAATTGTTTTTTTACTGCTTTACAAATAGGGAATTGTGTTATACAATATCTACACAAGACGATCCTATGCATTCCTCATTTGGACCACTGCATAACGTTCTCACTTGGTTAAACTCACCAGATTATATGGTGATCTTATATCACAATTTGATAAGGAGTAAAAAAATGAGTGATCTTTTAACTGTATCTGAAGTTGCCGATATTCTTCGTGTTGATGATACCACCGTTCGCCGCTGGGTAAAACAGGGCGCGCTCGAAGCAGTCGTATTGCCTCACGTGAATACCCGCCAGGCCTATCGCATTAAACGCGAGACCCTGAACCGCGTCATCGGAGATACAAACCAGACAGCTGCCAAGTAAAGCTGCTTCTACGCATCAAACATACAAAGCCATCTATGCATAAGTGAGCATAGGTGGCTTTCAAACTGTTAGTGCGCTACTTCTTCTGGTCTTCTTCAACTAACTATGCTATTGTAAGGGTCTATTATTAAGTAACTCCTACTCTATAGATACAGATAAAATAGCTACAAATTTTTCAAACTTATGGTATACTAGCAATGTATCAACGACGACGCACAATGACGCATTCTACTATAGAGCTGACTGGATAAAGTCATCCCCCATTCTTAACTGCTGAGAATTATCCTGAATTCCGCATCATAGATGTGCCTGTTTAAAACAAACACCCTCTCAGAGGCATCCATAGACGAACATGCCAGGCATGTTCAGCTCTTAAAGAGGAAGTTGTTTGAAGTTGTAGACGAAACCACGTAGATTTATAATCGGAACCAAACACATGCCTACTATCCTGAGTAATTTCAAAGCTGCTACTCGTCAGCAAATGAAGACTATTTATGAATTGATACACTTAAGTGTCTCTCTCAATCAAGATGCTTTTTTAAGCGGGTTAAGAATTACACTGATCTCTATCCCACCTCTCCTCCTTGGCCTGATGATGAAACGCCTGGACGTGACTGGAATGGCTTTTCTCGGAGGTCTTTATGCTTGTCTGGCTGATGTAGGAGGGATCTATCGGCAGCGTGCTCTTTCGATGGGCCTGGCGACCATATGTATGGCGCTTGCTGCTTTCATTGCCACACTGGTTGGGGGTATCTTCTGGTTGGCGATACCCCTTATGTTTCTCTGGGCATTCTGTTTCTCGATGCTAAGCGCCTATGGCAATTTGGGGGCGAAAGTCAACTTTGTTGTGATTGGTATTTTTATCATTACACTGGGCCAGCCTGCTCATCTGCTGATGGCTTCAGAGAGGTGTCTGGCATTTCTGACTGGTGGGGCCTGGGCGATGCTCCTTTCATTAGCCTTCTGGCCTTTTCGCCCTTATCAACCAGTCAGACGATCAGTTGCCGATTACTATCGATCTCTGAGTAGCTTTATGCAGCAGGCCTATGATGTAGTAACCAGGCTTGATACACAACAGCGTTGGAGTGAGCTTGTGACATCCGAACGAGCTCTTGTAATGGCCGCCCATGATCAGGCCCATAAGGTGGTTGTGCAATCTCGCGTGCAACAGGAAAGCTCCAGTTCAATCGAACAACATCTTTTGATGTTGACGTTCAATGCTGATCGGCTCTTTGAAGAGACAATCGCTCTGGTGGAAAGTATAGAAGCCGTTACACGTCAGACGAATCTTGCAGATATGCGAAATTTGTTAGCGGATACAGTCCAAAAGATTGCGAAAGAGCTTCTGCATCTCGCAAAATCAATTGACCAGGATATTTTACTGGATCGTGCATCGCTTCAAGAGACATACACCAGTATCGAAACAAGTCAGGATAATCTGCGCATGCACCTGGCACGATTGATGCACCATCCTTCAGCACTTTCAAAGGTTCGTGCCACTATCGTTTCATTGGGCCATCTGAATAATTCGCTCAAAACAATTGCCGCTTCCGTTCAGCAGGCTCATCCATCAACCGTGCCACAAGTAAACACGAAGCAGGCAAAGCAATGGCGTGAAGCGTTTTTGACCTTAAAAAATAATCTGACAGCTCGCTCGCTCGTCTTTCGACACGCGCTTCGTCTGGCGACGGTTACGACCATCAGTGTCGCTATCTATCTCTTTTTTCATCTGCACAATGGTTTCTGGATTCCTCTGACCGCTCTTTTTATCCTCAAGCCAGAGTTTGGAGGCACTCATCAACGAAGCATTCAACGCATCAGCGGCACAGCCTTTGGAGGTATGCTAGGAGGAGCGATTGCATTGACAGTTCACAATGAGCTACTGCTCGTGGCCTGTCTGATTGTCCTGGGCTTTATGGCGTTTGCTCATCTCAAAGGAAACTATGGGATCTTTGTCTTTTTCCTTACCCCCTTTGTCGTTATCATGCTGGATCTCTCTATGCCTGGAAATTGGCAGATCGCTGTCATACGAATTTTTAATACATTTATTGGTGGCTTGCTAGCTTTTCTCACGGGCTATCTCTTCTGGCCACTTTGGGAGCGTGAACGTTTGCCGGAACAGTTAATCAGAACCATTGCAGCTAATCGTGCATTCTTACGAGGGGTCCTCCAAAGCTATCAGGCTACCGCTCTAGCGCCGGATAATGTGCAACGGACAAGCCATGAGGCATATAGAGAGAACGCAAATGCAGCCGCAGCTTTTCAGCGTCTTCTTGGTGAGCCGCTCAATCAACGCGGGAATGTTGAACTCTTCTATGCTCTAGTAACCTATAATCAGCAGTTCTGCGATAGTATTACAACGCTGGCCACTCATATCCGTAGTCTGGATGGAAAGCCATCGACCAGGGATGTGGAAGAATGGATGCGAAGAATAGATACTATGCTACTGTCTATTGAGCGTTCGATACGTTCAGGGTCTTATCTCCATCAGCACAGTCAGCTTGAAGAAAAGCTACAGGATATCCAGATTTCATTACAGCAGCTCATTGAAGTTCCCTGCAGTGCCGCTTTACACTGGGAGGCTGCATTTCCTGCCATCGCCCATCAAAAAATCTAGAGTTGCTGGCTCAGGTCGATCTTACCTTCGGGTTCATCAGTTGCGGAAGGTGTTCAGAGGCAAATTGAAGATAGGCAGGAAATGCAGCTTGAGTTGTAGGAGTAGAAGATGTCCACAAATAATGCATGCGTTTCATAATAGTAATAGCTGTAAAAATATGAAGGCGTTCTTCATAATGGGCTGGTAGAGCACGGATACGTTTGTATCCCTTAAAAAAAGTCTTACGCATGGCCTGCTCGTCTGGTCTCCCGGCGATACCACCTAATGTGATCGCAATGTCAAACAGATAATAATTCCAACAACAATCATTGAAATCAATCGCTCTTACCTCGCCCTGATGGAATAGATAGTTCTCCTGTTGAAGATCAAAATGAATAAGCCCATAATTATCGGGATCGCGAGGAAGCGACTGAAGCTCCTCACGAAGCCATTCACAGGTTGTATGGAGAAGATGTTGAACTTTTGGAGTAATAAGCTTCTGATGAGGGGAATCTATCAACGAAGGTTCAAAAAATATCGCTCTGCCAAAGGTCTGCTCCCATTCCCAACGTGGACGAATAAATCCAGCTGGTGGAGTAAAATAACGGGCATGTTGGTGAAGGCGAGCCATAAAGGTTCCCACTCTTTCCAGCAAAGAAGGAGACAGCCCTCCATCAACAAAACGACCTTCCACCCAACGAAAAAGCATTGCATACCGTACTTCTGACACATCCTCAACCATCACCTTAAAGACCAATTCACCTGTACGTGTAAAAACAGGTTCAGGCACTACTAGCTCGGCCTCTCGTCGCAGTGCAGCCAGCCATATTAGCTCAGATTGCAACATTGGCATTTCCAGACTCGATGGATCACAGAGACGGAGGACAAATCGCCCACTCTCGGGCAGAACACTCTCCTCTCCCTCCTCAAACACTCTCTGCCTGTTCATAGCAGTCACACGAAAAATCGTATTCCCACGGTGGGCCAGTAAGCTCAATCGCACAGTACCAAGATCATAATGTGTCAATGCAGCTTCGGCAAGAATACGCATCTGCCTTAACTGACTGGTATAATTTACCTGTTCCTGGGTATCCATCCATCCAAACCTCTTCTTGATTTAATGACAAAACAGGAGAAAGATCCCACATTCCACAAGAAACTTTTAAGGTAGCATCTCAGACTATTTCGGAATGCAGAGATCACGAGTATCTCCACAATGTGACCTGGCCTGGAGCTTAAATTTAAAACATCAGGTGCGGAATGTTAGAAAGATAACAAGGAAAGTATACAATAGAACATGAAGAAAAGCATCGGCCATTTGGTCGATGCTTCATAAACATATTTAAGTATATTTTCTTGCATAAAAATCTGCTTAAATATCTAACGATGGCAACTGATCACAATGGCGCTCATATCATCATTTTTTGCGCGCAGGCTCCCGCCATTTTCTAATGAGCGCTGAATAGCTTTCATAACCAATTTATAAGCAACACGTGTTCTCGTAGCTGAACGCATGATGGTCTCAATCTCTTCATCTATGAGATTATCATGGATTCCATCCGAACAAATGAGAACACGATCGCCAGGAAAAATCTGTATCTGATCCAGGTGAAGAGCAAGATCTTTATCGCCTAAGGCCTGTGTAATGCCGTTGCGCTTATCAAAATAGCTTCGCTCAATGTGGGTTAACTGGTCAACCGTCAATGCCTGATCAATACGTATAATATCAGCAGGAGTCAGGGCCCCTTCCCTCAATAAGAGAGAGAAATACCCATCGTCCTCAGTCAGACGCAGTAGATGCTCAGTCTCTCGTAGCAGATAGATCCGGCTATCTCCTGCATGGGCATACGTCATTGTATAGCTCTGTTGCCCCGTTTGCGCGCAAAGAGCAATCAGGGCCATTGTTGTAGCAGGGCGTGCTTGCGGACGAGTACCTTTCCCTGCTAACCGATCCCCCTCTAAAATAATCTCCTGGTTTACCTCACTGATCAGCTGTTGTATTACAGAGGAGATCTCAAGCTGCTCACAGGAAAGGCAGGGCAATTGCTCGTCGATGACAAGAGCGTCCAGAACATGCCGCCAACGGCTGCGCAATGTACGAACAGCCAGCCGAGATGCGATCTGTCCCTGATTGGAGCCAACGCCATCAAAGACAGCAGCCAGTCCATGCTTTTCATCCACCAAAAGAGCATCTTCATTGCGCTCACTATGCTGAACATGTGGAACGCTATGACGGGCATAGGTAAAAGCAGTAGAGCTATTATCTGCTGCTCGGCGCGTTGTTTTCTTTCCTGCATCCGCTACCATTGATCAACTCCTTTTGCTACATTGATTTAATACCATATACAATACTACAATATAACGCATAAAGTGATAGTTCGGCAATATGATAATGGCAGTGATATGATCCTCTTCTCATTTTTTTAATAATGCTCTAAACGACAAAACTGCCCCCTTCTTTTGCAATTTTCACGTCTTGTGTGTATAATAAATAAACATTGTTCAGCTGCTGGTATGCCATTTTAATGCTGTTTGCGGAGCCTAATTGGAGACACAAAAGTTAATGGTGAGGAAAATGAATGAACATTGCGGTTCTCGATGATAATGCGGCCATCCTAGACTATGTCGAGACTGTTCTCGTCATGGATAGCCACACAGTCTCCAGACATCTTTCCAGTCAATCCCTATTAGACGCTATCTTTGCACATGTTGATGCAACTGGACAGCTCCCTTATGATCTTGTGGTGCTTGATCTCATGCTTCCAGGAAAGCTTTCTGGAGCCGATGTCTTCATCCGTTTGCGCAAAAATTTCAGCGAAACACAGCTTCCACTTGTAATTATTACTGCAGTTAGCAACGCGACCCTGGAGCAATTTCGTCAGATACTTCCTGATGATGTGGCACTACTTAGAAAACCCTTTAGCCCTCGAGCTCTGCGCCAACTTATTAAGCAATACGAACATCCATCAGGAAGACTTCAACTAAAAATGTGATTATCAACTCATTTTTCAGGCAATGATCGACACCCTCTAGCTGTTCGAATGCACTGAACGGCTAGAGGGATGATAGGCATCACTATCAATGCCCCAACTGGTAATATGCGTGGACGTGATACGCAAGATCTCAGCATCCATCCCTTCCTGCATCGTTTCTTGCAGCGTCTCAGCCCTGGCCAGCCCTCGCACTTCAACTCCCCTGGGCTGCCATGGTGGCAAAACATCATCAACGACAAAAGCTACACGTCCATGTTGCACGGCTTCACGAAATTTCTTGCTCTTAGAGAGGTTAAAACCTCCAATATCAATTGTATCCAGCTCTGCATTAAAGCGAAAACTGACAGGGACAACATGCGGATCTCCCTGCGAATTGACCGTTGCTAGACGTCCAAGCGGCTGGCTCGAAAGATATTTGATCTCGTTTGGTGTGAAATGGCTCATGTTATCCAACCCTCCAATCACTACTTTCAGCCTTGTAAAGCTGACTCTAATGCGCTATTGAACGTATCGACGTCGTAAGAGTCGTCATAAAAAACTCCGTTGATAAAAAACGTTGGGGTCCCCTCAACCCCACTGTTTAAGCCACTCTGCAAATCTTCATGCACACGTTGTCGATAAGTTTGCGACTCCAGATCATGCAGCAATTGCTTCCGATCCAGTCCAATTTCTTCTATATAGGTAGCCAGCTGGTCATCTGAGAGCTCTTGCTGATGGGCAAACAGCTGCTCGTACATCTGCCAGAACTTTCCCTGAGCTCCCGCTGCTTCAGCTGCCTCAGCCGCATGTTGAGCGTGAGGATGAACCGTTGAAAGCGGAAAATTGCGATAAACAAAACGGAGTTTATCCCCAAATTTCTCTTTGATTGCCTTGACAACCTGATAAGCAGCACCACAATCTGGACATTGATAATCCCCATACTCAACTAATGTAAGAGGAGCATCATCTGAGCCCTGAGCATGATCACGCTGGCTCACTGGTAGAACTAGATCTAAAGAGCTCTGTTCTTGCTTCATAATCGTAATCTCTCCGATATAACTCCCATTAACCTGGGAACGAATTTACTCATCAATTCGTACGAATTTCTCTGTACTTAGAATACGAACAGAACTCATTCAGGCAATACAAAGAGCATTACTTTCACTATACTTTGAGGCGACAAACAAAAAACCCACAGGTCATCAAACTGACTGTGGGTTTTAACTTAAAGCAACCAGGTGCGAAAACTACTGGGAAAGCTCATAAGAGCTGATCATAGCGCTAAACCATGAAAGAGAGACCAGAACCAATCATGCTGACTGCTTCATCTCCACGAACAAGCTCTCATTGGTACAACGTTCGTTGAAATAAAACGAGCGTCTGACCAGGTCCATCATAATCTGTTGAAACAGGAATACCACCCAGTTCTTTATCTCCTGGCAAGAGACGAAAGCCCATCTTCTGGTGAAATTGAATTGAACCACTATTCGTTGGTGAAGTCAAAGAATACACTTCATTACACCCCCATTCTCTCATTTGTTTAAAAAAATGTTGATAGAGTTGACGAGCAATTCCTTGACCCCGATAAAGTGGATTGGTAGCGACAAAATGGATATAGGCCTGATTTGCATGGGTCTGTGAACGGAAACCTACAAGAAAGCCAGCAATCTGTCCCTCAATTTCGGCTACAACGCTCCCAGATTGGAAATGAATAAAGAAGAGGCGCGGCAAATGAACTGCCATTGGTTCACCTCCCCACCATTCATCCACAACAGTGATAATTGGTTGATAATCGTTGACGTTAAGTGGACGCAACTTTACACGCATAGATACCTCTTTCTTGCATTCGATTTCACACTCCTCCTCCCCACGCATTATTACTATACCTAATGACAGGATAGACGTCAGATTTCTCCCCCAATTGGCAGGGCGTTCCAATTCTAAACGACATGGCATGTTCCCTTCTGAACCAGAAGAAAAGCCTGGGTAGGGTCCTGCTGAAACCAACGGATTTGGTCGGGAACATTTTTGACCCCCAAGCGATCCATGAGGCTCAGCACACAGGTGTTCAAAAGGGTTAACACATGGGGAACGCTTTGGGTCCGTGACTGACAACCATCTTCCCCCAAGGTCACATCTCGACGCCAGTGCAGTCGATTTTCGATCGCCCAATGCTTTCTCACTACGTCCAACAGACGATCCGCTGACGCGTGTCGCATGGGCACATTGGTGAATCCATAGACCACTTCTTGTCTGCGCTGTCCTGTTTTGCTGATCACCGTGTCACGGGTGAGGCGAAAGACTTGCTCAATGCCACACCAGGTGGCGGCAAACCAGTCATTGAGGTCGGGGCTACAGACGATCTCCCGCCTCTCCACGCGCCCATGACCTTTCTCACACGTCTGGGCTTGCTTCCACCGTCGACGATCAGGGGAGGGATCTTCAAAAAAATCGGCAATATCTTCTCGCAAGGATGGTTGATTGCCTTTGGCTATCAAGACGTAAAACCCACCAGCGTGATGAATCAGGGAACAAAAGTGCCGTTGGGTATGCATCGCATCAGCGCTGACAATGCGTCCTCTAAGTACTGCCGGGTTGAAGAGCGTCTTGGCCGCACTGATCTCATTTTGCTTGTCTCTCACATTGCACTGGGCCAGCATGATCCCTGTGTTGACTTCATACAAGCTCAATTGATGGACCGGGGTCTCTTCTGAGGTCGTTGCCCGAACGGTCTTGCCATCCAGGGCCAGATGGGCATGCTCGTAGGCACCTGCGGGTGTTCGTAAACGACTCGGTTCATCCTGGCAACGACCTTGCGCTTCCCATCGCACAAAGAAATCAGCCAGCAGTTGACTCAACTGTGCAGGATCGACCATGGCCAGGTGATTGCTGTAGGTGGTTTGGCAAGGCATCGTCTTTCGCGTGAGCCCAAAGTGCTGCGCAATGAGCATCCTGCGATAGCGTGCCCATTGAGTGACTCCTTTGAGGGTTTTTTCTCCACAGATCTTGGCGACGACGACCAACGTGAGCACGAAAGCCAGTTCATAGCGTTGTCCCTGACCTCTTCGGGGATCGGGAAGGTGTTGAAAGAGATGATACAAAGAGAGAAAGAGTGCTGGGTTGTTGATTTCTGCCTTCCTCTCGGGAAGGGAAAATGTGGTATAGTCCATGCAGAGTTTTCCTTGAGAGTGTGATTGGTTTTTCTATTCTACAAGGAAAACTCTTCTTTTTCATCTCCATTTTTAGAATTGGAAAGCCCTGCCCAATTGGTCATTCTATACACAGACTCCCCTCTCTTCAGTATTGAAAAGAGGGGAGTCTGTGTAATCTTGAGCTGGCTTATACCACTATTTTACGATTATTCTTTCTGCTAACCACTATTTTACGATTATTCTTTCTGCTAACCACTATTTTACGATTATTTCTCTCTGGTATGAGAGCGACTCATTCTTTCGTTATTTTGTTGGAAGCTGAATAAATGGCACTCCATCTGTTGCGCTCGGCAATTTGCCATCCCATTTTTGAATTGCTAAGAATTGCAGGTACTCAGGCGTAAGACTGCCAGAATCTTTGAGCGCTTTCTGTGCGTCAGCCTGACCCTGAGCCTGAATCAAAGCTGTCTGCGCTTCAATCTGAGCCTTCTCCTTGTTTTGTTCGGCAATAGTTTTTTGCTCAATTGCGGCATTGAATTCTTGTGAGAAGGAGAAGTTCACAATATTCAGATCATCCATAATGATGTCATACTTGCCAAGGCGATTCTTCAGTTCAGTATAGGCAATCTGTTTGACTTCCTCGCGTTTCCCAATTAAATCGGACGCAGTAAATTGCGAGGTGGTCGATTTAAAGGCCTCCTGTGCAGCAGGGGCGATGATCCGATCGACATAATCAGCACCTATATTTTGATAGACATCAACAGCCTTCTCCCCTCTTAAATGATAGTTAAGGGCAATCGTAGATGTGACCTGTTGTAAGTCTTTCGAAGCAGCCAGGGCCTCAACCTGCTCCTTTTGGGTTCTAGTCTCCATAGAATAGACGCTTTCCACAAAAGGTAGTTTGAGAATAAAGCCCGGCGTTACCACACGATTGACAGCACCAAACTTTGTCACAACTCCAACATGACCAGCATCGACGGTGGTCCAGACGCCAATGCCTGGAAGGAGGGCAAAAAAAGCGAAGATTGCTCCCAAAAAGATGAGGATACTTGCTAATCTATGTCTTTGAATAACATTTCTAATCATTACATCCTTCTCCTTTTCAATGCATAAATGTACGTATAATCACCATTGCATACAAAATCATGGATATACACATGATGGATATTGCAGTTAAAAACATCAACGATTTTAGACACAACTACTACGTGTCACAGCAGTAGCTCATTGCTTCTAAAGTACGGTAACAATCTTCCTTCAATAGGTAAGACGTCACTTTTTTACCAAAGTAAAATGAGCCTTCTCTTGATGCACACCCAACTTTTCTTGACAGAGCATCCATTTCATGGGGCCAAATGTGCAGGCTACTTCATAAACACATTCACCAGCAACAAAACGCCACTAAAAAAGAACATAAGAGCTGTTGCCGCCGCCAACCAGGGATCGCGATAACGGCGATATCCATGAAGACGAACACTAACAATAGCAAACGTAAACAGGCAACCCATGATAAAAGTGAGTCCGGCCATCCAGCTAGCATATTCTTTCTGTCTAAAAGAGGGCTGAAAGAGGAGGAATATCAACACCATCACAGCATCACCACCAAACAATAACCAGCGAAAAGTAAGGATCGGATGACGATAAATCGAGCGTCTCAACATTTTTAAAGGGGAGGCAACAAAATCAAGCAGTAATTCCCAGAACATAGCAGTATCCCTTTCAGTTATGCTAAGGATTACAAGCAACTAAATACGCGATCTACTTGCTACACTCATCATAAAAAAGTAGCTAATTCAGGGATAGTACAAAAAACTTTCTTCACACTTATATTACCATAAAATGGCTTGATCTTGCCAGGACTTTTAAACATAATCACTCGTTTATTGTACTGCTTTATCCTGTCATCTTTGCATCTCGCGACACCCTTGACAGTTTATTGACTTTGACGTAAAATAATGACCAATAAGTCATATTCTTACCATCAATTCAACCAAAGTAGCAGCCAGCCATGAATCAGCATTGCAGAAGATGAGAGAGGTACAATAATGCAAGAGGCATATGTCGCACAATCGCTAAAAGAGAAGCATCGTCAGGAGCGAGAGATGTTGATTTTGGAAAAGGCTGAAGAGGTTTTCCTGGAAAAAGGCTACTATGACACCTCGATGGAAGAGATTGCTGCGCGGGTAGGCATTGCAAAAGGCACCATTTACCTGCACTTTGCACGTAAAGATGATCTGGTTGTCGCAATTATCCAAAGGGACCTGGAAATATTTTTAAATACCATTGATGCCCAGATAGCACTGGTACCCACTGCACGCGAAAAACTAGAAGTATTTATCCGTGCCATCTATAGCGGACTTTTCAGTAAACATACATATCTACTCTCCAATATGTATAATGCAATCGATATTAAGAGGATGATAGAAGAGAAACAGGGCTGTCTGCGTGGCCTCTGGGAAGGACTTTCATCACGCGTGACTTACTTACTTGATGAAGGCAAAGAGTGGGGAGAATTTGATAAGCAGATTTCAACTATAACGATGCTGAGAGCTTTTTTTGCCCTCTTTACACCACGGAGCTATATTCACATTTATAAGCAAGAGAATCCCGAAGAAATCGTTACCTCACTCATCCATATATACTTCCGTGGTATTGCAGCTCCATCTCCTTGCTGATAAAGGCACCTCTCCATTTTGTATAAAAAAAGAAGATGAACACTTCTATAAATGAAGCATCCATCTTCTTCAATGCAAAAAAGAAGATTTTAAGCGTGTGTGACTTCCTGATTAATAGTTTCACCCAACATTTTATCAAGGGTCTCACGTTTAATACGATAAGCCTGACGCTCGTTGAGATGAGGTAATACGACTGCATCAAGCACGCCGAGCTTTACCCAACGGCGGACGGTTGTTCCATCAACGCGCAGAATATCAGCAACTTCGGCAACGGTCAATAATTCACTGCTCATAAAATATATACTCCTTTAGAGATAAACTAATCAGATGGCACCATTCTAGAAAGAATCTGCCTACCCACAGAAATTCCAGTAGAACTATCCATGGATGTTTTTGTACTTCTCTATGTAATACGATTTAGAGATCGAGCTAGATACATTATTAATATTTAGTACTATAATCATACTTCATTACCTTCATCAAAATAATCAGACAAAAATAAATTGATAATCAGAGAAGTTCCTCCCTCGGTCTTCTTATACGCATAGAAAAATTCTCATATTAGATAAAGATTTATCGCTTTTTTTAGCAAGCGCAAGAGGAACAAATTTTTTATAGGAAACACATAATAGTGTAGTTAGGTACAGAATAGCATAAGGTCGTGACTCTTTTGCTCTATGGCTGCCTGGTGCTAATGGAATGGATAGAAAGGAAGAAATAGCAGGGTGCCTAGTCTACGCTATTCTGCTCTGATGGCTGTTTGTGGGGAGTTGAAGAGAAAGGAGAAGAGGATTCGGTACTGAGCAGGCGAACTAATACATGCTGCATCACCGATCCACCTACAGAATAAAAAGAATCAGCTATACTAAGGGTGTAAACATCACCATATGGAGCAACACTTTCCACTCGAACGAGGGCACCTGGGATTAATCCTAATGAAGTGAGATAACGCAAAAGTTCCGGGTCATCATCATTGACGCGCTGGACAACAGCTTGTAGTCCAAGCGGCAATTGCGATAATGGCTGCGTTGGTGTAACAACAACGACACCTTTTTTGCTTGGTATAGGGTCACCATGTGGGTCTTCTGTTGGATGCCCTAACATCTCATCCATGCGATCTTCAAAAGCCTCTGAAATAGCATGCTCCAATTGTTCGGCTTCTGCATCTACCTTATCTAAGGGAAAGCCCATAAATTTGACGAGGAAAAGCTCTAACAGTCGATGATGCCGTACTAATTCCGCAGCAGCTAACTCTCCATCGGTCGTCAATGCTACCCCATAATAGGGAGTATGCACGACATAGCCATGTTCAGCCAACCACTTAAACAATTGTGTAATTGTTGCATCGCTCAATTGTCCGGTTGGCTCCAGGGCTTGTAGCCGCTCGCGCACACCCTTTGTCGTAATACGCTCACCGCGCTCGTGGAGTTTATAACAAAGTTTAAGACAATCAACTGCACGAATAGGCAATGTGCGTAATTCAGGTGACATAACTGACTCCTCATTCAACTAATAAATCGGGGCTTTGCTACCTCTAAAAATTAATTATCATAAATCGTGACAGGTGTGTCAACCCTGAATGAGAAGGGATTGCAATGAAGAGGTGAAAAGGGGTCGCAGATTTATTGGAGAGTCAGGTTGGAGAACAAGAAACACCAGCAAAAGCATCTTCCTATTAACATCTCTCTTCACGCATATTCTTGATGGCAAAACTTCCTATCTTGCTCTCTGTCGAATGGCTGCCTCTAGAGATCTGCCTTTACTGGAGTCAATGCTCTGCGACCCATCCTTAGTATAGTAGAGATACGGCATGAATTGGTGTCGAAAAGATCAACAATATCTCAAGATCTTGTTAAGATGCAAGATCTCAGCAAGATCCGCGCAACGAATTGCTGGCTACAACGATTATCTTAATTGAGTGACCTATTTCTAATTAGCATGATCATCAACGACCCTCATCAAACCGATCGTTTGCTTCATTGATATGAAGCGGCTAATTGCTATACGGCAGACTCCTTCTTGTTCTCTAGCTCGTCTGCTATTGCAGGTTCATGTATGACTATGCTTTACAGCTGGCAGGCAATGAGAGAACAAGAGGGGATCACTCCTGTCCTATTGCATGCTCTTTCCTCTCAATACCCTTTGCAGCTTGCTAACAAAAAGGTTGTCAATGGGCTTCCAGCGCCATTTTATACCTGACTTAAATCACTTATGATATAGGCCCCCGTCGCTCAAGCGTGGCCTTATTTCTCTAGTTTGACAGTTAAGGGCTTCAAAACACTGCTTTGAAGCCCTTATTGAAAGAATATCACATCTATTATTCTCCAGATGATAAGGCTCGCTACCCAGACGCCGAGATACAGTCGATTATGAGTGAAAAGTGGTTGCATATCCATGCTCTTTTCCTGGAACCTACTATGAAAAGCTTCGCGAGGTGTGAGACGTGGAGTAACATGCAAGATTCTTCTATCTTACGTGATCCTCCCTGATTCAGGCAAGATATTTTGCAGTGGAAAATCCTGCAAAAAAGAACTTACCAGTAAAAGTCGATACGTTCCTTTTTTGCATTGCCACCATACAAAGTTCTAGTCCGAAAAAAAAATGCTTCAGTACAGTTGCCAAAAAGCAAATGACACCCTTACTGATACAAAGACTTGATTTTTCCACTCGGATAGTGTACTGTATATTATGTACATTCTTTCTATAACTTCCTGCTTGCTTGCTATTTTTGAAAGAAGGTACAATCTAATGCACTGATCACATTTTAACCAGATGCATTGTTGACGGACATATTGATATTCATCAACCAACCCTCCCATCTACTCTACCCGAGGCATCCAGGCGTATACATGCCTTCATGGAAGATATGGGTCAAAGGTTCATTGAGAATAGCTAAATACGTTGCCAGCCAGACGAGGAGCACCCATATGCAAAAAGTTTCTCTGCGCAAGGTGAAAGCCCCAGCTAGCTATCTACAAGACAACGTAGAAGAGGTTCTACACTTCTCATTACAAGGGCTTTTGCCAGCAGGTCATACCCTGGCCTTAAATACGACCATAGGCACGCTCTCTCACCTCACCATTAAACAGGACCGACCACACATGCTGGTAGAACAGCAGTTTACAACCAGCGAGATCTGTGTCCTGCTCCCCCTTCTAGAGGCCTATCCTTACTATTGTCCCTATGAAATACTACTTGCTAGCTTTAATATGGGGCGCGTGAGCGAGAGCGCAGTCGCTCGCAGCCGCCAAAGACTACAAGAAGCTCTTGAGGCTGGTGTCTGGGATCAGGAGATGCGACCAGTGCGCAATGTTCTTTCCCGTACAAGGCTTAAGACACGCGCATTTGGAATTGAGATCTCATCAATCTTAGAGACTGGCTACATTTTAATGTTTATGCCAAACAAATATCGCCAGGATCCAGAGTAGCAGCCATACTTCTTTCAGCAATCTTTTTCTTATGATTATCTTCTCTCCAGCAGAGAAATAATCAGATGGGACTTGCTGCCCTTCAATACCAGACTTCACACCCATTATCTCTGCTTACGCTCTCGTGACTGCATCTTCACTAGTATATGCTTCAAAACAGATGAGAGGGTATGACGTACTTGAAGCTTAACACATTTCACACACTTTGTCCATCCTTGCAAGATTAATTTCGCGTAAAAATTGTTGTGCAATGTGCGACAAAGATAACAAATAGCAAACAACGTCAACCGAAATGTTATGATACGCTCGTATAAGAAATCGCGATATTCTTCAACATTGTTGAAAGATAGTATAAGAAAATTTCTTATACCGTCTTACTCATTTCTCATTTTCTTTTGTGGACAACCCTCTTACTCATCTGTCTTTATCTCCTGGTAATAGGTATTTTCACCTTACTCTTAGATGCTCCTATCTCTCGCTTCAAAGCGCCTGGGTAGCCCGATCAGGCCCATTTCTTACCCTCATGGTGCGTTCCTGCATATCCACATGAAGCGTCTTTCATTTCAAGATAACGATCAGAAGTTATCTGGGAGACTACCGCAAGTTCTTCAACATATACTCCTTACAGTTACTGTGTTTGTAGAAGCAACGCATTGCTTGATCTATGATCGCTCATTTTGTTGAGAGTGTTCTCAGTAAAAACACTATCTAGATACCTTGTAACTGCGTTGGGTCAACAGTTTTGTAAAGGATGGATCTTGTGGGCTACGAAACTGTACCATCGTCTCACGTTCCTAAAACGCGTCCAAAAAGTTCTTCTGGTTATTCTGTGAATGGGCAAAAAAGCTTATCACGCGCAGCTAAACCAAAATCTGTGCCAAGAAAACAAGTAAAACTGTTGATGCGAACAATACAGTCATATGAGGGAACGCCTTCTCAATCCTGGTTGCGTGCTGGACATTCCTCTTATCAGAAGAGCCAACAGGTTCTTCGTCGCCAACAGACGGTTGCGGCACTCAGGATTCTGTTTGGGGTGCTCTGGGCCTGGGATGCCTGGCAAAAATGGCAGTCGCCTTTTGTTGCACATGTGGCCCGCTATCTAACTGAGGAAGCCTACTATGCATCCCCATTCTTTCGTAGCTGGCTTACCTTCTGGGGATCGATTGGAAGGGCACAACCTTCTGGTTTTGCGTACAGTCTGGCTATTGGCGAAGCATGTATTGCTTTTGGATTGATGAGTGGGACGTTGACCAATCTTACCTGTTGCACAGGCATTCTCTTTACACTTGCAGGCTGGTCAACACTCAATCTATTTGGCGGGCTCATTGGGAATAGTGGCAATGACCCTGGGATTATCCTTGTGTATCTGCTGGCTCTCCTGGGCCTCCTGGTAAGCAATGCCGGCAAGACATGGGGAACCGATCGTTATCTTCACGGTCTGCTAGGGCAATGGAATTTTCTAGCGTCTCACGCTAAGCTTCCATTTCAGATCTCTACACCAGCAGATCAGACGGTGAGCAATCGCTTGCCACAACGTTTGCGTTGAGTTCAAGAGGAGCAGTTATGTCTTACAGTGACGCACCGCATTTTTCTGGTCCGCTGGGCCAGCTCAATGTTCCAGCCTTTGGAGCAGATCCATCGAATACAGTGAATACGGTCCCTGACAATCGCTCAAAAAACCCTAGATTGCGTCAGAGTTCATCGACCCAATTCCATGGAGAAGCTCTGGCTCGTGATGCCTGGGGAGAACGTTCAGCTCCCTGGATTGTACTGATCTTTGCCGCTGGTTTCTCTTTGTTTCTGATCTTTATGGTGCTCTTTGGACAGACACCCGGCAAAAGTTTCTTTCTCAAAGGAGCTTCTGATATCTTCCAATTTGTGGGAGAAGGAATGGGCTTCATTTTCTGTACACGTATTGCATTACGATTGAGAACGGTTGCTCTCCAATTACGGCGGGCCTTACTGCAAACAACCAATGAGCGACGTTCTCCCAATGAGATTGCGATAGCCCACGCTGAAGCACAGGCGGCTCAGAGAGCTTTCTATGCCTGGGGAGCTCTAGCGATCGGGATTGCGCTCTACGCCAGCGGCCAGGCGATCTGGACCAGTTATGACATTCGTATGAATAGTGCCGATGTTCCATTCCCTGGTCTCTACGATATCGGTTTTGTTCTTAGTTATCCTTTCTTCTTATTAGGTACGTTGCTCCTTACACGTCGCAACAAGGCTTCTGTTGGACGGGTTCGGCTCTTGCTCGATTCACTCGCTTTTATTGGAGCTGCACTGGCGATCTCCTGGTTCTTCCTGTTAAGCCCATTGATTGCCGGACTGGCTCAAGCACCAAGTACGGGCGCAGCCTTTCTCTCTATCTACTTTCCCACTGGTGATCTGTTCCTGGTTGCAGTTGGTGCCTTCCTGATGTTTAGTCCTCTGGCCAACCGTATGCAGCAATCAGTCTTTATGCTCCTGTGTATGGGATTGTTCTTTCTGGCGATTACCGATAGTCTGCTGGCATTCTATTCGCTGAGTGGGAGCTTTAATACAGGAACGGTTCAGGATGTGTTATGGCCGCTAAGCATGGCCTTAATCGGGCTGGCAGCCATTGAGTATCCACGGAGTATTGCACGCGAACAAGAGCAGGAAGAGCGGACAAAAAATTCTGGACGCACTATTCCATCGCTGATTCTTCCTGGTCGATGGGCGCAGTTTAGCACTACAGCTCAGACGATTGCGCCATTTATCCTTGTCATCGGTACTTGTGCCCTATTGCTGACAAACGTGACCACGCGTGGTGGATCGACAATCATTCAAGCCGATCTGGTTGCTCTGGCACTGATTCTGATTGTTATTGTTCGCCAGGCTCTAACGCTCCTGGAGAACAACCGCTTAACGATGCAGATGCGTGGTGAATTGGTCATCTCGCGCCGAGAGCTACAGGTCACACGCCGTGAAGCAGATGAGGCAACGCGCTCGGCTCAAGAGAAGCAGATTATGGAACAAGGCATTGCTACGCTCCGTGAAGTCCATGCTCGCGTTGCGCGTGGTGATATCTCCGCTCGCGCCCCTACCATTCCTGGCCCATTGCTTCCTATCGCTATCAGCCTCAATCTGATGTTGGATCGCATTAGTGCCCTCTCACAGCGTGGAGCAAAATATGACCAGTTACTTCAAGATAGCAAGATGCTACAAGCAGGCGTAGAACGTCTGGGACAGGGTCAGATCCCCTGGTCGTCTGAACAACAACCACCGAGAAGTGCTGCGGAGCTACACTCTATCTTCATGGGTATTGCGCACTTACACCGTATGCAGACAAGCCAATGGAATCGCTTTGGCGGGGCGATAGAGTATATGCGGAATCTGACACGACGCATTCGTGAATCGCTCTTTGAATTTAAGCAGACTTCAGCGATAACCGATCTTCATCCCGGGAGTTATGAGCGTATGAGTCTGGATCGTATGCTCCGTGAGATTGATCTGTTGCTACAACAACAGCGCAGCGTTCTCTCTCAGGTAACTCAGGTCGCACAGTCTGCTCATTCATCAACCCGCAGTATGACACCGCAAGTAGCTCAGGAGCCATTTCCAGAACAGGCATTTCTGAAATCTCCATCTCAGCATCTACGCTCAGAAGATGCGGAATACATTATGAATGAAATAGATGGCTATCGACCTGAGCCCATTTTTCAACCGATACAGGATCTCGAGCACGATTCATACCGACAACGTATGCATCAAACTCAACGTTCCTATCAACTACCATTTACCGATTAAATCACCCGTGGCTGTGGTGGTATTGAATCACTGGTTCAATGCCACCTGCCCAGGCAAGATACATTGATCATAATTTTATGTACGAAAGAGTGCACAAAGGTTGTAAGAAGTGGGATTTCGGATGGTAGGTGCACAGGAAAGGCAGTAGACAGTGGAAGATACTCACAACAGACAAAGTCAGGAAGGTGCACAAGCGTTTTGTCTGGGACATCCTGCACATCCATTGCAGGCTGGTGAATTGGTCTGCCCTATCTGTGGCACTCTTGCAGCTAGCGCAACGATTGGGATGTATCGCATTCAGCGAAATCTTGGTACTGGAAGAAGCGGACATGCCTATCTGGCCATTCATCAACGTTCTAATCAGCCTGCTGTCATTAAGTTGATTGCAGCAGATAACGCAAGCGTTCATCTCTGGGACGCAGCGCGACGCGAAGTTCGGGTGATTACGACGCTTCGTCATCGCTCAATCCTTCCTGTCTTTAGTTGTTCTACCTGGGTACCTGGTGAAAATGGAAGTATGCAGCCAACATCTGAGATGAATACATTTCATTCTGGACGTGGCACCTATTTGCTGACTCTTTGCCAGTATCTCCCTGCTAATATCAGTACGTTTGCAACCTATTACCAGAAGAAGGAAGTTCAGCAGCAGCTTTTATCTCAAGGAGTGTCTTTATCAGCTCTTTTGATGCATCTGGTTCAGCAGGCGGGTTCAGCCTTAAGTGCGGTCCATGGCCGAGGGCTTGTGCATGGTGCTTTAACGCCTGGCAATATCCTGTTATCACAGCAACATCACCTCTGGCTGGCAGATTTTGGTCTGGCTCGCCTACATCCTCCTACCGCTCCCTATCTGGCACCAGAGCTTTATCAAGCGAATAGCATGAGCATTCAGGCGAATGATATGCGCATCTATTGGAACGCGGCTAAACCTTCTAGCGATCAATATGCTTTGGCTATTATCTGTCAGCAGCTTTTTTCACAGTTATTATCGGCAACTGATTACCAATATCTGCTGCCTGTCTTACAGCGAGCAGCCCAGCAACGACCTGAACAGCGCTATCCAGGTGTGGATCTGTTCGTGCAGGATCTTATGGCTTTAATATCTCGCTCTACGACATCAAGCAGCCAGACTCAGACACGAAATGAAATAAGAGAGCGGTCTGGAGGTGTGCAGAATCCAGTCACGCCACCACCACCTACTGCTCATACTGAGCAGCGATCAACTACAGGTACAGATAGATCATCTCTGTCTGGAATACAGGCAACGCCTATTCCTCATTATCTGTCCGATTCTCAACAGATGACGCCTCCTTTATCTTTGACACCGCTCACTCCACTCTCTAATAACACCGTAGAAGATTGGGAGAAGCGAGGCGATAAATTGTTCACAACCCATGATTACGATGGAGCTCTACAGGCCTATCATCGAGCATTAGAGATCCATGGAAATAAGTCTTCCCTCTGGCTGGCTTTAGGGGATACTTATTTTGCTCTGGAGCGCTACAAAGAGGCCTTAATGGCATATGAACAGGCTATGTATCTCAATCCTAACGACTCTCAAGCCTGGTCGAACAGAGGAACAGTGCTAGATGCCCTTGGGCGCAGGCAAGAAGCAATGGATTGTTACGAGCGTGCTGAACAATTAAGTTAATAAAGTATTGGAGGGTTGCACCAGTATGATTATGTACTATCAAGAGGAATGTTCGCTCTCTTTTACGAGTGGATCGAATATCAGGTATACTGGGGAAGCCAACAGCTATCGAAACAATGGAGAACTTTCAGGTGCTCCATTCTCAAAAAATTTCACACATTCCGATAAATAATACCCCATAATGCTCGTGAAATGTAGTTTATTAGTGTAGGTAGTTTGTTTATTTAGTTTAACATACCACAAGAAAGGTCCAGGCAATTATGGAAGAATCTTTACAATCGACGCCTATTGAACAGAATGAAGTCGTTTCGCCAGCTCTACCTGAATATCCTGATGAGCCACCAGCTATTGAAGGCAATGCTTCAACCAGGATCAACTATACGTTACGCTTTACAGGATGGCCAAACCTGCCACAGCTCGTTGTGATCGCCGCAGCTACGGCTGTTTATACAGTGCTTTCCTATTTCTCGGTTGGTACACTGCCCAGTGTGGCTTCATACGTAGGAACGGTGTTTATCGCGATTGGCTTTGGTATTCCTTTTGCGATCTGGTTCGGGGGCTGGGCCTTCGTTATCGCTTATATTGGTAATTTTGTTGGTGCTGGCCTCTTAACTGGTATGCCAATCGCGGTGGCTATTCCCTTTGGGGCGACTGATTTTATTCAGCTTTGTATACCTATGATCCTTTATCGCGTCTTCGCACCCCGGTTTGGCGTCAGTTCAATTGGCAAAGACGTCTTTACTTTGCGTGGCTTCCTGTTCTTCCTCGTCTGTGCAGTTATTCCAACCAATATTATTGGCGGACTCTATGGTAATTCTATTTTGTTGGCCTTTGGTTTTACAGCACCGAACGTGTATCTGGTGGCCTGGCTCGTCTGGTCGCTAAGCAATATTGTGATTGTTCTCGTGATTAGTTCGATTCTACTGGCAACGTTAGGACCTATTGTAGAACGCTTTGGTCTGACCGTTCGCGACGCCTTAAGCTAATCTACCTGAGCATCACTTACTATCAGAGACTGAGATCCAGAATGGGTCAGTAACAATAAAAGTTACTGGCCCATTCTTCATTCGTGAAGGCCATTAATAATCTCTATTTTTATAGCAATTATCTTCAATTGATTGACAATATTTAACAAAATATGGTACTATATCAATAGGATATACACAAATTCACATTTTTATTGGAGATTATTCACAACACAGGTGCATAATCTGATAGTACCATCAAACATAATGGTTGCCCTGGCTTTGGTTACTGTTTGACTGGTGATAGCTCTACAAATGGAAAAGTGTGTCAAAATGAAGGAGTAAAAGATGCAAACGCTTGTACAAAATCAGACATTTCCAGTTCATTCTCATCCTACAATCCTGGTGAAAAATACTGCGGGTTTTATCCATGTTAGCGTTGGAAGCAATGAATATGTTGAAGTAAAAGCAACTACTCTGGTCAGAAATGATGCTATACCAGAGATTGTCATGCAAAATAATGATAATCGTGTAAGCATTGAGGTGCGGTATCCTTCTTTTTCCCCAACAAAGCATCCATCTACCATCGATTTTGAAATACTTGTTCCCAGATTGGCCAATCTTCAGCTTTACAATACGGCTGGAACAACGCTTATACATGAGGTTACTGGCGAGATAACGGCCCATGCGACAGCTGGTACTATCGAGGCCACTGGGATTACTTTACAGGGTCAGGCAAGTATAGAAGCTAATGCGGGCTCGATTCATTTTACTGGCTCGTTCAATCCAGATGCTCATTATACATTTAAGACAAATGCTGGAAGTATTGATGTAACACTAATAGATACTACTGTGCTGAAAGTCGAGGCAAAAACGAATGTTGGAAACATCTACAACGACTTTCCAGAGATACAACTTCAGCACAAAATGATGAGTTCACAGGGGCGTGGAACCATTGGTGTTGGTGCACCAGCTTATCTTGAACTTGTCAGTAATGTTGGAACCATTTCAATTCACAGAGCTGCTGTTTCTTAAAATGTTCATCATAGTGTCTCCTTTACACCATTTATGATGCGCCCTCGTACATTCTCTGTTGCGTCTCGTAGTAGTAAGAAAAAAGGACGCGATTACCAGACACTCTTTGAGGCAGCCTGGCAATGCGATCAGGGCATGCCAGCTCGCCACATTAAGCAGCGAGGTGGTAGCTGGCATCCCCAACAAGAGGAGTGTAGCTGCATCAGTTCGTAAATGAGAGATAACTCATAAACTACGCAACCCAACCATTTGCGAGAAAAAGTAACGCATGAAAAGTAAAAAGAACGAGGGATGCTCCAATTATTATACTTCTCAACCGTGGATTTTTTTGCGACCAAATTGCAGCAATGATAAATAAAGGAAATATAATCATCATGAACCGGGGCATTGAAGAAAGCGGATATCCAATGCCTTGAATAGGAGTGCTGAGCGAGCACATTAATAGAATTAATGCAAAAAATCTATAATGCCAGGGTAGCGTCTTCCATCCAACGCAGAGAGTGAAAATAGAAAGAATAGTAAAAAACAAGTCCAACAGATTCGACTCAAAATGTTTATCTGGCTTAATAAATGACATAATATCGTTAATGATACCCTTCCAGGGAAAATCTAACATACGACCCCACTGATGTGCTTCCGTGACACTAAATTCAAACGGATTTCCAGTGATAATAGCAAGGTATACCATGTAGATCAAAAGTCCTAAAGGAACCAGGCATAAAGGCAATGTAGCATTGAAAAATAAACGCCAGTGTGCTAATAATGTCCTACGATAAGGCCAGAGATACTGTAGAAGAATAACTAAAAAGGGAATAACAAAGACAATCCCAAGCGCACGAGTTAAGCTTGCACATAGACCACAGGCTCCAGCCAGCCACCAATCCAGCGGTTTTTGACGTTCTAAAAAGAAAAACATCATCATACAGAGGAGAAAAAAAAGGGACTCGCTATAGCCAACAAAGAAAAAAAGGCCATAGGGATTAATAGCCAGTAATAACAACGTATCTCGTGCTATAGCGGATGTAAAATAACGAGAAACATTGTGATAGAGAAAAACTAAACCAAGTATAAAGCAAACATTAGCTACGATTAAACCTGTATAAAAAAGGGCTGTATACGGATGCGGAAAACTACCTCCAAATATATGTACCAGCAGTGGAAATCCTGGGAAAAAGGGAGTAAGAGAATTATCACTCTTCCAATAACCAGCACGGGCAACATCTACAAATACTCCTACATCCCAATGATCCCAAAGTTTTATGCATTGTCTGGCTTGCGAAATGCAGATGAATGGATTTTCCCACCGTTTATCATCACTAGACCAGTAAGCAAAGACACCAGGACCGAGAAACGTACATGCTATTAAAATAAGACGGCTGATCAAAAATACCCAACTAGCTTCTATCCAGGCATTTTTCCAAAGTGAAGACTTCCTTTCTTTAGATGATAGTAAGGCTCCATCCATGGTTTTCGTATCTTTTATAGCGAAATTTTTCATTTTTTCCTTACTTCTGATAAAAATTCTGAAATCTATTACAAATATTGATGATCTTTAATTTAAGAAGATGTAGTTTTTAGCTTTAATTTTCAACCAACAGCAAAAATTTATTAAAAGGTAGATAATACTATCGTTAAATTTTTGCTTACTATTCATGATAGCTAAAGAGTTTTTTTGTTTGTAACGATGAATATATACCTCTCCTAGATTGCAGACTACATGTTCTTACTGTACCTGCATTTAAGTTTTTTTGCAAGCTTTAAGAAGCCTGAATAGTTCGTAATATACCCTTCTCATGCTTGATATGCTGAAAGGGATCATAACCGCACAACATATGCTTTAGACACAGCAACAAGCCGACCTCCTACTTAAAGTATAAATAGGAGGTTGGCTTGTTGCTATCTGGCTTTTTGTCTATCAGGAAGGTACTGAGGCACAATCATAGAGCTGCGTTCCGGATGAGCTTCCTCGGCTCTGGCTCTGCCACTGACTGGCTGGCACAATACGACAATGGCTTGTCACCCAACCAGTCGCAACATTTGTACCAAAGGCTCCAAAATTAAAACCACCGCCTTGATTAGCGTTCTCACCTTCTGGCACCAGATCTGCAATGGCTTGATTGATGCGAGGTGAATTGAGCAAGAAGAAACGAATAGTGTTATCGTGAATCAGATTCTGAAGATCCTCAGTTGTAAGGATTGGATCTGAGCCGCCAAAGCCTCCCAATGCCATCACCGGCTTATTGGCCGTAAGGATAATTGGATCAGCAGTCGCAGAGCTCGGAGTGGCAACTAGAAACTTTGTATTCCCCTGATGAGCTTCCAGGTATGAGATTAAGGCTGGATCCGCCTGGGCTGATCCCCCACCCAGAAAACCACCAAATGCGCCTGCGAATGCGTTCAGGCCAGTTTGCTGATTGCCATCTCCACCACTTCCATTGCGACGACTCAGTCCATCTCCATTCCCGCCCTGACGTCCAAAACCAGCAGCACCAGATCCTCTACCATATTGGTTCCCACCTGAAAAGGCTCGGACACCGACCCCACGAGCCTGATCATTCAACCCATTGGGGCCTGCTGTGGGAGCAGAGTTTTCGGTATTCTGAATCACTGAGTAGCCAGACCAGATGGTAGGTGCCAATAAGAGCATGAAAAAACCTGCACTTACGACTGCGCCAGTCACTCGCAAGGAAGGGCCTGGTCTCGCTGACACCCCTGTTCCTCTCCATGAGAGATCTGGTTTTAGCCGAACAACTATCAGCACGAGGGCTACAATGACGATCACCAGACCTATCAACGGGCTCATCCATTGCGACCAATCGGGAAAACTGGAGAGCAGATAGATCTGTGTTCCAGCCGTTACAATGAATGCCAGAGGTAGCAGCCAACCACGCCACCCAACACGAAGGTAATCCTTCCACAGTACAACGGTTCCAATTCCCACCATTGCGGCCAATCCGGGCGACATTTCAGTCATATAATACTGATGGAAACTGCCATTGAGTGTAAAGAAAATGGTCATAGTAAGCAGCCAGAAACCCCATAATAATAATGCTAGCTGCTGCCTATCTGTCTGAAACCGAGGCCGACGCTGCCAGGCCAGAGCAACGATCGCCAGCAGGCCAAAGGGGAGTAACCAGGCAATCTGAGGGCCCAACGAGGGGCCAAACAGACTAAGAGGACCAGAGGCCCCTCCCTGCATATATTGATTGGCTAATTGTTCAATCTGCTGACGATTGAAGGTTCCACCAGATCCTGAAGGGATATTGTTTGGTTGAACTGTAGCTGCAGGGGTAGGAGTCGCAATTGCCTCTGAAGCAAACTCGGTCGTTCGATTGCCCACCCCACGATTACGGCCACCATACCCGTTGTTTCCTCCAATGTGCAAGCGATTTAAGCCATTATAGCCAAAAGCCAGACTGAGTTCGGAGTTATCCTTCGTCGATCCGACATAAGGGCGCTGACTGGCTGGAATCAGGTCGACTGTAGCCGCCCATGAGAGCGAGAGTAAGAGCAGTACAAGCAGGGCAACGGCAAGATGCCAGACGCGTGTCCAGATCTTTCCTGGCGCACAAAGCAAATAGGTTATGCCAAGTGCGGGAACGACGAGATAAGCCTCAGCCATTTTGATATTAAAACCAAGTCCAACAAATGCCGCACTCAAAAGCAACCAGCGAAGCTTTCCACTTTCAGCAGCTCGAATGACTGCCCAGGCCGCTAAGATCAGAACAAGAGCTAATGTCCCATCAATGGTATTATTGCGATCAGTCACAACACTGATCGGCGTCACAGCTAGCACCAGAGCAGCAATTAAGCCTGCTATCTCTCCAAAGTGACGTCGCACAAGGAAGTAGAGTAACAGAACTGCAAGGAAGCCACAGAGAGCTTGTGGCAAGAAAATGCTAAACGGAGTAAAGCCAAAGATCTTTGTACTAATTGTCTGCAACCAGAAACCAACTGGTGGTTTATCTACAGTTACAAAGCCACCTGGATCAAATGAAACAAAGAAAAAATTATGGAAATTATCGGCCATGCTCCTTACACCAGCAGCATAGTAAAGGTTTCCATAACCGTTCTGTCCCAATTGAAAGAAATTCATAAACAGCGAGAGCAACAAGACTCCCCCTAAAGCAATCCTGCTCCACCAACGTGGGAGTTGTAGCCGAGGCACAGAAGGCAAGCTCGCCGGATTCTCTACAGTTGAAGCATTGACAATATCTGCCATGCTAACCCTCTCCTTATATTAGATCCATATCAAAGTATGAGAAAATTCTATGCAAAGAATTTCCATACAGAATCCTAACTAAAGCTGGCATCGCTTTATACAATACAAACACACCATAAAAACTGCAAAGAAATATGCAATTCCTTTGCAGTGAATGATGTCGTCACTTCTCGTAGCGCTATGTCTGTATACTACAAGCAACTATAACGACCAGACCTCAATAAAAGTACAGACAATTGTAAATAAAGTATGAAGATATCTTTATGCAAACAGCTCTGCTTCGAGAGTAGCTATTCTCAAGCTATAACGGGCCGAGGCTCATTCTGCGATAGATAGATATTGGTAAGAGGGTGCATAATAGATCTATGGGTTCTTACTCAATGGTTCAAAAAGGAAAAAAATTGTGGTGTTGGGGGAGGGATAGGAATAGTAGCATGCTACGTGATATACATACAGCTTTACAAAGGTTATTTTATCAATGTGGAAATATCAGTCCACAAGAAGTCGATATTCGCTTTGATGCCCCGACACGCGAATGCATAGAGCAGCTCACACGTCCGACGATCTATCTCTTCCTGGTAGCATTACAAGAAAATATTGGCCTCCGGCAGCCCAAATTCGAGGCAAATTATCAACACAATCGAACAGAGCGCAGGCCTATGCCCCGCCGTTTCGATCTTCGTTATATGGTCTTTACACTCACTAGAGAGATTGAAGATGATCATCTTCTCCTCTGGAGAGCCTTATTAACGCTCATCCGTAATCCCTATATCCCTTCTGATCTGCTTTCGGACGAGCTGCGTCGCCTGAACCCTCCGCTTGTAACAAGGATCGAACAACGAGATGAGGAGCCGACTTTTTTAAACTTCTGGAATGCTTGTGGAATCCCGCCTCGTCCAGCGCTTTCGTATATCATCACCATTCCTGTCAATAGTGAAGTACTTACTGAAGAGCCGCTAGTCCTTACCCATTCAACGCGCCCCAGTCCTAAATGGGCTGATCGACCACTTCAAGAAATCAAACAGCAGATTGGGGGGATAGTCCATGGTATGGATAGCGCCCCGCTTATGGGTGCCAGAGTAGCGTTAGAAGGGCGTGCCAATGAGAGCTGTATCACTGACCATGAAGGACGATTTAGTCTGCGTCATGTCCCAACCGGGCTGATCCGTCTACGCATCACACTTCCGGACCGAGGTCATAAAATTGTCCTTATTGAAGTACCATCAACCTCTACAGAAGCGCAAGATGGAGAGGTCCTTTATGACATTTTTCTTAAATCCAGTTCAACTCGAGAAGCCTGATATGTTATATCAAGCTCCTTCAAGTTCTGACTTCAAACAGCTTTCACTCGTGAAGACATGTTTTGAAATGTTTCTCTAGCCAAGAGATGCATGCGCCTGGGCCTCTCTTTTTGCATCTTCACTGGCAGGTGCTTTCGGGCGATGTAACAAAAAGGCGATCAAAGCGGCCAGAACACCACTTAGCGCAAAGATTGATGCAGACCACCAGGCGCTCTTAAATGAATTTGTGACCTGATCCAGAAACTCGGCTGAGATCTGATCGCCCAATACCTTGAGATCGCTTCGAATCGCCTCTCTAGTTGCAACTGGGACCTGTGGCGGAAGCTTATCAGCCAGTTTTGTGAGATCAACGCTCTGGGTTGTCGAACCGCTACTTCCAGCTTCAGATGTTTGATTACTGGTCGTATGAGAATTCTGCAATCCTGTGATAATACCGCTGCGAAGCTGCTCAGGCAAGGCAGTATGACTGTTCACAATAGCTACAGAATGCGTCTGAGCTGTCTGTAAATTTGGTGTAAGCGTTCCTGTAAAAACGCTAATCAGAACAGCCACCCCCAGTGTAAAACCAATCTGGCGGAACGTATTAAAAACGCCGCTGGCAACCCCGAGCTTGGCGGGAGGCACTTCGGAAAGTGCAATAGCTGGTTGGCTCTGGAACAGCATGCCCATGCCAAGGCCCAGGAAGATACTGCGCCATGCTACATCAATATAGGCAGTGTCAGAGTTGATAAAGCACAACAAGACAAAGCCAATCGTAATAGCCACCATACCAATAATCCCCATAATGCCAGGATTGACGCGGTGACTCAAACGGCCACTAAGAGCCGACACAACAAATGCAGCCAGTGGGACCGGCAAGAGAGCATAAGCCGCATGTAATTGATCGTATCCACGGGCATTAATAAAATAGAGCACCAGAATTAAAAATGCTCCCTGAATAGCAATGCCAAATAAGAACATTGTCAGATTGGCGCCGGTAAAACTTACAGCCTTAAATAAAGCAAAATCAATCATAGGATCTGCCTGCTTTATCTCCACAATCCCAAAAGCTATCAGAGAGATTACAGTCAGCCCGAAGAGACTTAAAATAGGAAGGGAGGCCCAGCCCCAGGCATTGCCCTCAATAATTGCCAGCACCACACAGAAGATAGCAAGCGAAAGTGTCAATGCCCCAAGAATATCAATGTGCTTGCTCACTCGGATATCGCGCGTCTCTGGTACATTTAACCAGACCATGATCAGGCCTATCAAGCAGAAAGGCAGATTCACAAAGAAGATCCAGCGCCAATCAAAATTCTCTACCAGGAAGCCACCAAGAATAGGGCCAACAGCAGCAGCCAACCCGGAAAGGGCTCCCCAGACACCAATCGCAGCACCCCGTTGCTTCGGAGGAAAGATAGAAATGATGATAGCCAGACTAATTGGATTCAGGCCCGCTGCCCCAATCGCCTGCAAAGCACGAAAAGCAATGAGCCAGTTAATGGCTGGCAGTCCCGTCAGGCTACCAAAGGTCTCTGCTAATGCACAGAGCAACGAACCAATACTAAAGATAATCATACCAATCATAAAAAGGCGTTTACGCCCATATTGATCGGCAAAACGGCCAACAGTTATAAGAAGAACAGCAAAAACCAGGTTATATGCATTTAACGTCCAACTTACTGTAGGGAGATCCGTTTTAAGCGCACTCTGAATCGAAGGAATAGCAATATTAACAATCGTAGCATCTAATAATGCCATAAAAAAACCAAATACGAGAGAGATAAGAACTATCCAGGGTCGTATAGGTCTACCGTGCACCATCAATGCGGAGGAAGAAGCAGTCTGCTTTTGCTCCTGTTGCCCAACCACCTGCTGTATCTCTTGCATGAAGCTTCCTTTTCTGAAGTATGAAAAAAGTAAAACTACTCTATCCTACGCTTCTTGATGTATAACGAAAGGAGAATAGCCATAAGCGGAATCCAAAAAACTCCACAAATGTTATCATACAGGCTAGTAGCAAAGTTAGCAATAGGAGCAAGAAGTTATATTCGTCTTGCCTTTTTGTGCTCTATGTGTACTTTATCCCGGTGTACTTTATCTTGCTCAAACATATGGGGTGGTAAAAGAGCCATTGCAAGCTGATCAACGATAGTTCCAGAGGGATGATATGCAGGGCCCTGGTTTTGATTCTGGATAATCGTATGCAGATTTGTAATAGCTTTTATAACACGCTCATTGTTTTGTTGTAACTCCTGCTGGCGTTGAAGACGGACAAACAGATTGTTCAGAGCACCAGCAACCGGCCAGAGAACATTATTGGAGGTTAAAGGGACGCGAATGTCCATCTCGCCATTAGCGAAACGTGCTTGAGCGTCATTAATGAGTTGAATACTGTAATCAAGCTGTTGTTTCTCACGAGCTTTCGCTTCAGCAACAATAGCTAACTGCCGCTCAAGTTCAGCAATCTCTTCAGCACGATTACGTTGCGCCAAAGCTGTCTGTAATCCATCGACTAACACAAATGAGATGCCAGCAGCCAGAAGCAATACAGAGACCAGAATAAAGAAGTATGAAAATACAGCGAATGATGTAAAGCCAGCAACCGCAGGCTTAAGCTCGATAATTGCTAGCATAAATATGCTATTCAACACGGCTAAAGCTAAAATAGACAGAGCTGGTAATAAAGCAGCAGCCAGAAGTTCTGGAATGATGAGCAACGCAAAAAGTGGAAAGACACCAGTAGAGATATGCTGTACAGGAATGATACTTGCCATAATGCCAGAGGTATATGTCAATGTAACAATAATCCCTGCAAGCAAGACCTTACTCCTACGATTGAAAAAGATTGCAACAACTGTCAAGACAGTCTCAATCCCTAGCACTGAGAGCAGATAGATGCTACCACTGAGAATACCTGATGCTGCATAGAAAATATTATCCAGGAGAAGTAAGAAAACAACCAGGCTAAAAATACGTGTTTTCCTCTCGATTTCTCGATCCGAACTCATCGGAGTGGTAAATTGATACCACCATTTTACAGCCCACAATAATTTCTCTTCTTTCTGGTTCAGCCTTGATGTTGGTTTTAACATACTTATTCCTCACGTCTTCATGCTGCTTACACATCTTTAAGCCTTTTATACTATATCATCCATTGAAACATTTTCATATTAAAATCATGTAAATCCATGTTACACAACTTTTGATCATCATACTTCCCACACTTTGATCTACCTGCTGATCTACCAGAAAAAGAGAGGCCATCAAGCCTTGTGAGGAGCATAGTAAGTCTAGGGCAGCTAAAACGGGCTGCCTTCATAAGTTGATATGGTAAATATAAGACCAGCTCATTGTAAAATAGAAATCAATTAGTAATAATGATAGCTATAGATATCAATTAGTAATAATGATAGCTATAGAAATCAATTAGTAATAATGAATAGAGCAGGTAATGGAACTTGCTCCAACAACGTGCAATCCCTGGCTCCCACCGCCAATATCAGCAATAAAAGTGGCAATTGCTCCTTTCCTGACACGTATTTGAACTCCCCCCTGCTTAAACAGAACTCCCTTCATAATCACACGTCCTGAAATAATAGTAGCCGAACCAACGTCAAAGGCCGCACCCTGTATGAGCAGATTCCCCTCATTTATCTGAACGGCTTCAGGATCTATTCCACCTTGACTATTGAAGCCAAGCACATTAAGCATAGTCAGGTTTCCTCCATGCATCGTAATCTGTGTTCCATAATGGCAGCAGATCTCTGCATTTATAATGGTAATCACTCCCTTTCCAGATCCGATCGTCGTTATAGTATTTCTGCTCATGTCTGCGGCAATATTTTGCGCACTTATATGGGCATTTCCTGAAAAGGTGTAGGCAGCCAGGGAATCATAAATAAAGTTATTTGCTAAAAATGCTTGCTGGATATGATCTCCGATCGTAAAGGCGTGCAAAAAGAGCGATTGGTAGGCTGTAATAACGCGATCGGAAGTTTCTTGTCCGGGTAGACCATACGCACGTTTCCAGAAGTTAAGGTTAAAATGACTATCAAGAAGCCATCCTTCGCCTTCACCTTGCAGATTGATACCTTCATTTAGAGGAGAACCCATTATCTCTTGCAGAGATTGTTGAGCTGCTCCAATGGTGGCAGTTTCAATCGCTTTATAAGCATTTGGTAATGTAATATCATGGAGATAGATCTGACTCCCGAGACCTCGTATGCTCCATGGATACGAAGCAACTGTCTGAACGCTCGTTGGAAGCTGTTCGGGGTAATAGATAGTTATCCCTCTCACTCCTCCACTGACCAGGGTGAGGAAGGCTGGTGCGCTCTGAGGATTCTGCGAATTCCGGCCTTCATAAGCATACAAAATTGTGCCTGTAGTACTGGAGCCATAGATCGCTCCTCGGTGTTGGACATCATCGCTGCCACGTAACATGACGCCAACCGGAATGGTCAGGTGCGATCGTATCGCATAGATAGCAGGAGGCAAATACACTATCCCTCCACCTGCTCTGGCGGCATCATTCAATGCTGACTGTATTGAGATAGTATCATCTGTAATACCATCTCCACTAGCATTATATGGAGCTAACTTTACATTATAAAAGGCTACTGCACTAAAAGTTGCGGCAATACGCTGCGGTAACGAGCTATCTGGACTGGGAGCAAGCAAAGCCTGTTCTGATAATGCAGGGTGACTACTATCAATTTTGACATCAGCCATACTTCGATTATCCACCTGATTACTATCATTTTCTCCAGACGCAAATTGATTGCTGACAATAGCAGCTGAGGAGAGTCCTGGTTGCAGGCCGATAACTCTAACAGTGGAAGACGGTGATCCAAGAAAATGTGAATCCTGCACAATCAGATTCCCCTGTCGAGCAATAATCGCGGCAGAGCTCTTCATGGTCTCGAATGTGCAATTTTGAAAGTTAGCCGTCACGTGACCAGCCAGGACAACTGCCTGACCAGTTCCGCCACCAAGAAGCACCGCATTGAAGAGTACGCTCGGAAAATGTCTGTTGTTGCGCAAACTATTATGGATGAGAATAGCCACAGAGCCGGCCTGCCCATCTGTCTGAATCTGAGAATTTGCGATCATTAAGCCATTGGCATTATTAATATAATCAATCGCCATTCCAATAAAGCTGTTTGTGATTTTGATTCCAATCAGAGCGAGTGATGAACTATTATATGAACCCAATCCTGGACCAAAGGTATGAGCAGGCAAAAATGAAAGAGCAATACGATAATTCGACAACGTAATCTGTGCAAACTGGTCCCAATCCAGTCCGCTGAGCAAAATACCATAACCGTTTGTATGCGTGAAGAGATCAAGATCGGTGCGTGCTGGCCTCTCAGTACTCACCGAGGGGTCTAATTGGGCCCAATATGCATTGCTCAAAGTAATCTGTTCAACTCGTCCAATATCTGTGGCATTCTGAAGCACCAGGCCTTTGTAAAGAACCGTTCCAACGATATTGCGTAGAGTCGCCATCTCCTGACTACCAACCTTACCGACTATAATACCTCGATAAGAATTGAGCATCGTAATATTCTCAATGGTAAAATTCTCAAGTGCAGCATAAGGGGACCCCGCAAAAGCACCCGCAATCTCAAAGGTATAAGGATATGCCTGTACATGGCCTAGCGATTGCTGAGGATAATAGATGGTTAAGCCCTTCACGCCAGAACTCTCCCACAACCGAAAGAGCCCTGGTGCATTATCATCTGCGGAAGGCGCTGGAGAAGCCAGGATTAGTGTGCCATAACCCGCCTGACCAGAAGGTTTCTGCTGATCTGGATCACGGCGGTCTCCACGCAAGGTACAATGCGGCGGAATATCAATACTCTGCGTTACTTTATACCTTCCAGCAGGCAACCAGACAACACCTCCACCATCGGTGTAGCAGTCGCGCAAAGCCTGATTCAGTACCTGTGAGATATCAGTATGTCCGGTAGCATCGGCCATGTACGGACTGGCCGTAAGGACGCGGTTGGCGATCACAATATCCTCAGTTGGGTAAATGGTTGGAACTGGCCGAGCCCAATCAGGTTTTTCAAGCAATGAGAGATCATCAATATAGCCTCGATACCCTCCAAAGAGAGGATGCTGTTGTTCATAGACAAAAGCAATACTATCTACTGTCTTGCCAGCGAGTTTCTGGCCAAGATTGACACTCACATAATTCCAACTGTTCAGTATCAGATGATCGCCTTTGCCCTGCTCTTGTGGACTCAAACGGACGCCATACTGATCAGTCGCGCCAGAATCGCTCAAGGTACTATTATCAGTAAAGTGAAGGTCAATTGCCACTGAACGACTATTCTGTCCGACAATATATTCGCTTCCATTATTCGCTTGTGGATAGATCCAATAAGCAAGCGTTGTGTTGCGATAGATTGGAATATTCACTCTATACAGCAACTGATAGACATATGAATGGAGATTGGCAGTTGGAAATCCCGCATAGACGAGAGCCTGCCGACCTTCATGATGTGGCTCACTCATACCACGTACACCGATTTCAGGGCCAGTTACGCCACAACAGATACCATGAACATGGAAGGTTCTGCTGCTCACAAGCGAATGTGAGTTCATAATTGGAGGATCGCTGGCTTCAAAACCAGTAATCAGATCATTTGTAAACTGAATATTATCTATATATCCACGATAGCCACCTGGTTGAGGTGCAGATTGTGCGTAGCTCACGCTGATTCGATCCACTATTTTTCCGGCAAAGCTTGCTCCTAGCGTCGCACTTACATAATTCCATTGATTCAGCTGTAAGTGTCCGCTGCTCCCCTGAGCCTGAGGGGTAAGCCTGGTTCCATTCTGATCAGTGATACCAGCATCATTCTGACCATCAGTAAAATGCAGATCGAGGACTACATAGCAACTATTCACACCATTCACGAATAGCTGACTGGCGCTCTGAGTTGGATAGATCCAATAGGAGAACGTTGTGCTACTGGTGATAGAGATATGTACACGGTAGATCTGCAAAGATGATTGTGAAGGGATACCAGTCTGAGGCATACCAGAATAGAGTAAGGCTCGCTCTCCTTGAAAATGCGGCTCGTTGCTCCCTCGTAAAGCGACCTGCGGCCCTGTCAACTGACAACAGATTCCTGTTACATTTTTTACTACATTGTTTTGTTGTCCATCTGTATCAGCCTTTACAAGCGGTGGATCAGTAGCCTCGAATCCAGATGAGAACAACAGATATTGAGCCGGTGCAGGCAAAATCTGAGGACTCCCCTTACTAATCTTTTGCGTCACAGCCAGAGGAAAAACAGCAAATATCATAGCGCATGGCACAGCAATAATCATTATCACTGCATAATGAAAGCAAAAAAAGCTCTGTCTCTCCCGCAAGATATGCCCCCTCATAAGTAGAATGTTTTCGCCAGCCCTCTATCACATCTCCTCGACCAAACAGAGCAATACCATAAATGTATATGCACATTCACGCACATTCACACGTACAGGTGCATGAAAAGAAGCGAGCAAAGACAGGTGAACTTGACAATTGCCCGAAGCTGGCTTATACTATGACTCGTAAGTCACAAATAGAAGGGCGTTTACAATACGATTCGCTGTATGTAACTGGTTCAGGAAAGGTTCATAACACATGGGAAACGAGAATGCCCCGCTCTCCTTGCGTGAGAAACAGCGAAAGGAGCGGCTGGAACTGCTATTGCAGGTGGCCGAAGAGGTATTTGTCGAAAAAGGGTATCTGGACACCTCAATGGATGAGATTGCCGCCCGTGTAGGAATTGGAACCGCAACCATTTATTCACACTTTGCGAGTAAAGAAGAACTCATGGTTGCAGCAATCCTCGAACAAAACTTCCAAAAAAATACTCAACGTGTAGTAGAGATCTGCTCAGACGCAGAAGGCAATGCGACAAATAAGCTCACACGCATCTTTCATTTTCTCGTCTCAAGTGACTTTTTTCGTCGCCGCGTCGAGATGCTCTATATTTTACGAGGCAATGCTGAGGCACAGAGAGCCCTTCTCGCTCGTCAAGAAAAGATTACAACATCTGTAGAAACCTTCTCTCAAACGCTAACCGCCTTGATTGAACAGGGGAAGGCTACAGGTGAGCTACAGACCAGCACTCCGACTTCTGCTATGGTCAAGGCCTTTATCGGGCTTATTCGGACCCAGGGCATTACAGATACCCTTATTAGCAAATATTCTGCATCAAATGACGAAATTTTACAGGTTTACTTACACGGAATCGCAACACATGAGCAATAACGCTCTTGATGTCCAGGCTATTTTGAAGTAAGTACGCTGTTTCTCTCAATTACTGTTTTTCTGTATCATCATCTTTTCTTCATCGATTCACCTTTTATTGGAGTCTGAAGCATGGCACAAACGATAACAACAACGAAGGTTGGGCCAAATTATAAATGGGTAGTGCTCTCCAACACGACCCTGGGCATATTGATGGCTACTATCAATACCAACATCGTCTTAATCTCTCTCCCTTCCATCTTTCATGGAATTAACATCAATCCCCTTGATCCGAGTAAGACAAATTATCTGCTCTGGATGTTATTGGGATATATGGTCGTCACAGCAACCCTACTGGTAACATTGGGACGCATCTCCGATATGTTTGGGCGCGTCCGCATGTATAACCTGGGATTTGCAATTTTTACGTTGGGTAGCATCCTGCTTTTCTTTACGCCCGGAACCGGCGATACGGCGGCGATCTCTATGATCTTATTCCGCGTCGTTCAGGCCGTTGGAGCAAGCTTCCTCTTTGCCAATAGTACAGCGATTATTACGGATGCGTTCCCTGCTCACCAGCGCGGTCTGGCTCTAGGTATCAATCAGGTTGCTGGTATTGTTGGCAATGTGCTTGGTCTGATTCTTGGAGGTATCTTAGCGGCGATCAACTGGCGCTATGTCTTCCTGGTAAGCGTCCCTTTCGGACTCTTCGGAACATTCTGGGCCTATTGGAAATTGCGTGAAACCGCTCTTGTCAATCGACATCAAAAGATCGATTGGTTGGGCAATGTTACGTTCTTTGTCGGTCTGATTGTGCTCCTGTTTGGTCTGACCTATGGTATCGAGCCATATGGCGATGCACCAACTGGCTGGGGAAGCCCATTTGTGCTGGGAGCGGTCTTCCTGGGTCTCCTGCTGTTGATCATCTTTGTGATCATTGAGCTCCGAGTTCCTGATCCAATGTTCCGTCTGACACTCTTTAAAATTCGAGCATTCTCGATTGGGAATCTCTCCAATTTCTTGTCAAGCCTGTCACGTGGTGGCTTACAATTTATGCTTATCATCTGGCTACAAGGTATCTGGCTACCGTTACATGGCTACAATTTTGAAGATACTCCGCTATGGGCTGGCATCTATATGTTGCCAATGATGGTTGGAATGATTATTGTCGCTCCATTTAGTGGCTGGTTGTCAGATCGTATTGGCGCAAAAACCCTGGCTACGCTGGGCCTGTTTTTACAGGTGGCAGGCTTCTTATTGCTTACATTCTTGCCTGCTAACTTCGACTATACGGTGTTTGCTCTCTTGCTTGCTCTCATGGGTGTGGCGCAGGGGCTCTTCTCGGTTCCTAATACTGCGGCCTTGATGAATAGTGTTCCAGCCAATCAGCGTGGTGCTGCCTCTGGTATGAACTCGACGGCCACAAATGCTGCATCTGTGATCAGTATGGCAGTCTTCTTCAGCATTGTAACGCTTGGTCTGGCGGCCTCCCTGCCTACTACGCTCACCAATGGTCTGACCGGGGTAGGTCTACCACTTGAAATCGCCACGAAGATTGGTCATTTACCTCCAATTGCTGCCCTCTTTGGAGCCTTCCTGGGCTATAATCCAATGTCAACATTGGTTCAGCCAGCGGCTCTCCAGCAGCTTTCACAGGCAAATCAGAATGTTCTGCTAGGAAAAACCTTCTTCCCGAATCTGATCTCAGATCCCTTTATGGTTGGTCTCCATGCCGCCTTCTATATCTCGGCTGGCCTCTGTCTGATTGCTGCGATTGCTTCGTTCTTCCGTGGCAAGCACTCACCAGCTCTCGCACAGGAACCTGCTGCTGATGAGGCTGTCTACATTCTAGAAGATGAAGCTGTCCTGACCGGCGAAGCGTAAACTATCGTAAACTATTAGGAAGACTCTCTACGGCCATCATGATGATGTGTGTCTAGATAACAAAGGCACACAACCATCATGATGGCCGTGTTGGTAATAGTCATCTTCTCGCGCTCTCTTTGGATCTCGTCTCGAGGCCTACTGGCTGTAACTGTGATGATAGACAAGCAAGCAGTGTCAAATCAGGAAGAGTAAAAAGAGAAAGCAGAAAATTTGGTCAAAATTAGAGCTCGAGATAGTATTCATGTATTTGCATAAATGTTATTATATCTAACAGAGCTTTTACATAGTTGTAACGGTAGGAGAATAGATAGAATGGCTCAATGAGAGGCTAGCAGGACTTTCTGGATGGAGAAAAAATGAGTGATATCGATAATACAATTCATGCGTTACTCGAGGCTCTTCAGTTTAGTCCAACCAATATACGTTTACGTAAACATATTGCTGAAATGTTAATGCAGGCTGGACGCTATTCAGAGGCAATCGAACAGTGGCGTGAGGTGTATCAACAGACTGAAGATCCCGATAGTGCTTTATCGCTAAGTGAGGCATACTATAAAAACAATCAGTTTATAGAGGCAAAGAAGACACTAAAGCCTTTTCTGACCGCAAAATCAACTGCTGATAGCTATCTTCTGTTCTCGCACATTTGCTATGAACTAGGTGATGATCAGGAGGCAGGCGATGCATACCAGAAGGCCATTGAACGCGATCAAGAATTATCAGATCCAGAGTATCTCGTCCAATTACTAGCACGAGGAGCTCAAGTACCGCAAAAAATCCTGGTTGAAGGAGATCATGAAGATTTTATGCCGGAGGATATCGTTGAGCGACCGAAGATTACGTTTCAGCAGGTGGGAGGCTTAGAAGCTGTTAAAGATCAGATCAAGATGAATATTGTCTATCCATTTCAGCAGCCAGCTCTGTTTAAATCATTTGGCAAGAAAGTGGGCGGCGGCCTGCTGATGTATGGCCCTCCTGGCTGTGGAAAGACATATCTGGCTCGTGCGACTGCTGGAGAATGCCAGGCCCACTTTATCAGCATCTCTATTCATGATGTCCTTGACATGTATATCGGCAATAGTGAGAAGAACCTCCACAATATTTTTGAGCTGGCACGACACCATACACCAACGATTATCTTTATTGATGAGCTAGATGCTCTCGGTGCAAGTCGTCAGCAGATGCTTCATCATCATGGGCGTATGCTAACCAACCAATTATTAACTGAGCTGGATGGGATCGATTCAAATAATAGTGAAGTTCTGGTTCTAGGTGCAACGAATAGTCCCTGGTTTGTCGATGCCTCTTTGCGTCGACCCGGACGTTTTGATCGCATACTTTTTGTTCCGCCACCTGATCTTGAAGCTCGCATTGAGATCCTTCAGCTCCATCTACTGGGTAAACCCATTGACGCCATCGATTATGCCAGGGTCGCTCGACCAATGGAACGGTATTCTGGAGCAGATATTCAAGCAGTCTGTTCGATAGCAGCTGAGCGTGTAATCACACAGGTCATGAAAAGTGGGAAGATGCGCCCTATTCGGACAGAAGATCTCCTCGAAGCACTAAAAGTGTGTAAGCCCTCTACACTTGAATGGCTGGCTACTGCAAAAAATTATGCGACATATAGTAATGGTGCTAACGCTTATGATGATATTCTAGCGTACTTAAAGAAAATCAGGTAAAGGTCGTGAATAATGGAACAAAGAGACCTGGATTACGCCTCTATTCTAGATATATTTATGAAGGCTGAGTATGCGATCACTCTCCACAAATATGAGCTCGCTCTTGAACTTGTCCAGATGGCATTGAGCCAGATACCAGAAAGCAGCGTTGCTCATTATACAATGGCAAGAATCCTGCTTCTTCAAAGACGGTTTGAAGCAGCTGAAGTGGCTTTTGTGGAGACACTACGGCTTGATCCCAATAATGATCTTGCACATATGCTCTATGCAACACTCTTGCAAGAGCTTAAACGTGCTTCTCAGGCTGAACAAGAATATAAAATAGCGCTGGAATTGAATCCTCAAAGTGCAGATGCTCACTTTTATTACAGCCAATTCTTGTTGATGTTCCGAAATGCACCTTCCACTGCAAAAATACATTGTCTAAAAGTACTGACGCTAGAACCAATGAACGCCGCCGCTTATGCCGTATTGGGACAGATTGCAACCAGGGAAGATGAGATCCCAGAGGCAGAAGCAGCTTACCTGAAAGCACTCAGTCTCGATCCTGAAAATCCGACAATCCACAATAGTTATGGTGTATTCCTCTGTGATAAAAAACGAAATCCAAAATCTGCGCTCGCGCATTTTCGTATCGCTTTAATGAAAGATCCAAAGGATGAAGGCTATAAGCATAATTTGTTGTTAGCATTAAAGGTCAGCCATTCGTTCTACTGGCTGTTTTGGCGCTTCGCTTCTTTGCGCCATTACAACAAAGGGTTCACCCTTTTCTTTATTCTTACTACGATTATCCTTGTGCGTACCCCCTGGTTCCTGGCCCAAAACGATAGAGTCTGGCTACCAATAGCAGTTGTCTCTATATCTATCTTCATTCTCTTTATGCTCTACATTTTTACGATCAATCCGCTGCTAGACCTGTGCCTCAAAAAAGGTTGGATAAGATAGTTTAGACTTGTTATATTCCCCTCTTTAAAACACATAGCCCATTAGGACTATGTGTCATTGTGTTTCAACATATATCAATCTGAACTGTGTTATGATTGCCCCAACAAGAACGAACGCCTTCCAGTCGGAGAGGACCGGTGACACAATCTTTCGACTACTCAACAGAAGGTGTTCGCGACGAATACTTAACCCGCCTACTTTTTGTTAGCTCAAACCAACAAGTCTGTTGGCTAACAGAAAATACGTTGTCATCCAGACAATATGTAGGTATGCCTATCCTATGTGAGGTCATCCGAATGAGTATGCAGGAACCCAACGCCACCATGAGAGAAATTGAAAATCGTATCTCCGTTCAGAAAAAATCAAGAAAGATGCATCGACATTCTTTGACAGTTACACTGTCTTTGATCGCTCTTTCGCTCGTACTTTTCGCAACCGACTCGCTTGTAGCACATTTTTCAGGTTCTCCGCTGGCTAATGCATCTGCCCATTCTGAGACTAACCTGCCTGTTCATCTCGCCAAACAGAAACACCTTGTCAACCCAACATCCGGTGCACTGACTCCACAAGATCTCTGGAAGATGTACAACCTTCCAGGCCTAAGTGGCGGAGCCGGTCAGACAATCGCTGAGATTATCGATGGCGATCTACCAACCGCAGACGCCGATCTTCAAGCATATAGTAAGCGCTTTGGGCTTCCTCAATGTACTGTCGCTAGCGGTTGCTTGACGATCAAATATCAGGGTGGCCGGAAGGTTCCACCTGCCAGTGATCCGATTGAAGGTCTGCTTGACATAGAAATCATGCATGCTACCGCTCCACAGGCGAAAATCCTGCTCTACATTACCAGCGAGAAAGGGAATGCTCTGGCGGTAGGACCTGGCGATATTCTCAAAACTCCTGGCCTCCGCTCAATCAATATGAGCTATGGCTTTAATGGGACTGGTAAGCAGTTTGAGCATCTCTATGCTGATAATCCCAATCATGTTGCGATGTTTGCAGCTTCGGGCGATAGTGGCAATGGTGTGATTTCACCTCCATCGATCTATCCAGAGGTGATTGCAGTTGGTGGTACTGTCTGGAATGGTAAGACGGAGACTGCCTGGAGCGGTGCTGGCGGTGGTCTGAGCTCACTCTATGCGGAGCCTGCTTATCAGAAGGCTTATGGTATCCCACAGGCACGTGGGCTACGCGGCAATCCCGATATCGCTGCGGTGGCTGGTACTCCGATTGTGACCCGCGAGATGGGCAAATGGAGCAGTGAGACAGGCACCAGTATTGCCTCTCCTATCTGGACTGGTATCGCTGCCCTGGTCAATAAACCAATCACCAATGATATGTTGTACTCTCTGGCTAAAACTCATCCTGATTCGTTCAACGATATCACGGTTGGTACAAATGGTCGTTGTGGCTTCATCTGCACTGCCCATCCAGGCTACGACTACATCACTGGCCTGGGTACACCAAAGAACTTTGTGGCAAATGTCAATGCCATGGGGAAATAAATAGGTGAGGTCTTCACTGTAAAAGATCTTGTAACCCAACAAAAAAGGGAGCCACATATTGAAAGTGGCTCCCTTTTTGTTGGATTTTTTACGCTTAATCCTCAGCATCCACACGATCCAGGCATTGTTGCAGGCGCATAGCCAGACCTGCCACATGAGGATCAGCCATCATGGTAAGATGATCGCCTGTAACTATATAGTTCTCGATTGGTTCAGTGGTAAAAGGGCTCCATGCTTCAATTGGATGGTAGCTTACATCATCTCGTGAGAAAAAGGTGATGCGACCTTGATAGGGCTGTGGCTGGTAGTTCCGACGGCTATTCTCATTGGCCTTGATGACCCGTAAGAAACGCCGAACCTGTGAAGCGTGGGTATCCTGTGGGATTAATGCTGCCTTCAACAGGAGGCTCAGGAGATAACGCCACTGATTATGAGTGGCTTGCTCGCTCAGTTGCTCCTGGAGTGTAGAGGCGATGATATTGGTATAACTCTGGGTGAGGCGCAAGAAGCTAATTCCACTCGTACTCTGCTTGCTTCGTCGATTGATGGTTAGTGAGCGTAGCCAGTGCAAAGGGCCCTGTGGCTGCCGCACATAAGGGATGGCATCAATCATAGCTAATAGATCAACCCTGCATCCCTGTGCCTGCAATTGCTGTGCCATCTCAAACGCTACAATTCCGCCAAACGAGTATCCACCCAGTAGATATGGCCCCTCAGGCTGGATCGCACGTAGCTCCTGAATATAGTAGGCAGCCATCTCTTCAACACTAAGATGAGGGAGCTGACCCCGGTGCAGTCCTTGAGCCTGGATTCCATAGAATGGACGATCATGGGTGAGATATTGAGCCAACTTGAGGTATGTATAGGCCTCACCCGAGACTGGATGAACGCAGAAAAATGGTCGCTTACTACCCATGGATTGAATCGTTACGATTGGCGAGGGCATGAATGACAACTCTTGCTCTTCCTGCTGTAAGAGCTCTGCCTCTTGTGCGATTGTGGGAACCTGGAAAAGTGTGGAAAGCGGCAGGGTGACTCCAAATTGCTGCTTAATCCGATGGAGCAGTTGCATTGCAAGGAGCGAGTGCCCACCGAGCTCAAAGAAATTATCGGTGACGCTGACCTGCTCCAGTCGCAATAGATCGATCCAGATTGCAGCCAGGGTCATCTCAATTGCATTGCGTGGGGCAACTCCTACCTCTTGATGCAGAGCTCGGGCCACTGGAAGGAGGCTGAGCGCTCGTCGATCAACTTTCCCATTTGCATTGAGAGGCAAGGCATCAAGAAAGATCATAGCTGTAGGAATCATGTAAGCAGGAAGATGCTGTGCCAGATAACTTCTCATCTCCTCGCGGGTCAGAGATGCACGAGGCTGAAGTTGAGTATAGGCAACGAGAAATTTCTGCGTGCCTTTCTCTTCTCGCAAGAGCACTACTGCATCCTGTACAAGTGGATGCGATTGGATGACTGCCTCAACCTCGCCCAGTTCAATGCGAAAACCTCGTAGCTTGATCTGCTGATCGATACGGCCCAGATATTCAATCGCTCCATCTGACCGATAGCGCGCAAGATCGCCTGTTCGGTAGATTCTTGCAGCAGGATCAGTATGAAAAGGATCGCGAATAAAACGCTCGGCGGTAAGCTCAGGCCGCTTGAGATACCCACGAGCCAGGCTCCTCCCTCCAATATAGAGCTCGCCTGGGACACCGATGGGGACTGGCTGATGATGAGCATCCAGGATATAGAGCTGCGTATTGGTGATCGGGAAACCGATCGGGACCGTCGTCTCCTGGCTCTCGCGCTGACAGATCCACCACGTGACATCAATGGCTGCCTCTGTTGGACCATAGGTATTATAGAGAGCGGCTGGATGGCTGGCAAAGAAGCGCTGTTGCAGCTCAAAAGGTAGGGCATCGCCGCCACAGATAACCAGACGAAGGGTCTTGCAATGCGCAAAATCCGCTTCCTCTATTAATACTTGAAGGAGCGAAGGGACAACTTCCATTAAGGTCACGCCAGACTCTTGAATGAGATGCACCAGATATGCACTATCTTTGTGCCCTTCAGGTTTTGCAACAACCATGGTTGCACCTACCACTAGAGGTAGAAAAAGCTCCCAGACTGAGACATCAAAGCTCAAAGGGGTCTTCTGCAAGATGCGATCCTGGGGCGTAACCTGATAGGCCTCTTGTTTCCAGAGCAGGTTATTGCAGATCCCTTGATGAGTATTCATCACGCCCTTTGGTCTACCAGTTGAGCCAGAGGTGTAAATCAGATATGCGAGATGGTCCTGCATGACAGCACTGACTGGATTCATCGTTGACTCATTGGCAAAACGTTGTCCGGCAGCATCCAGGTAGAAGACATGCGAAGCTGGCGGACAGCTAGCACGTAGATGCTCCTGAGTGAGAATAAGAGCAGGTTGAGCATCTTCCAGCATAAAGGCCAGGCGCTCAGTTGGGTAGCCTGGATCAAGTGGCATGTAGGCACCGCCTGCTTTCAGGATTCCCAGCAGGGCAATAACGAGCTCAAGCGAGCGCTCCATATAGACGCCAACAATGACATCAGGCCCTACGCCCACACGTTGCAGAACGTGCGCCAACTGATTGGCACGCTGATTGAGCTGTCGATAGCTAAGTGAGCTTTCGCCATACAGGACGGCAGGGGCCAGAGGGGTCCGCTCAGCCTGCTGCTCAATTAATTGGTGCAGGCAGATCTCTGCTGGCTGACTACTGGCGGTCCGATTCCACTCGATGACGACTTGCTGGCGCTCGGCAGGAGTTAAAAGAGGGAGCTCCTCAATTGGTTGCTCAACATCCTGCACAATAGCTTCTAAGAGGACCTGCCAGTGACCAAGCATCCTTTCAATAGTTGCAGCCTCAAACAGACCAGTATTGTACTCTAATTCGGTCTGTAGGCCATTGTTATCCTCGATCAATGTCAGGCTAAGATCAAACTTCGCCGCAGTCTGCTCCACTTCAAGCGGCTGCCAGCTAATCTGATCCAGATCAAGCTGGAGAGAGGGGCCGTTCTGCAGGGTAAAAAACACTTGAAAGAGGGGAGCATAACTCAGTGAACGCTCGATCTGAAGCGACTCTAGCAACTTCTCAAATGGTAAGTCTTGATGCACATATGCTTGAAGAGCCACCTCACGCATGCGCAAGAGGGTCTGGCGAAAGGTTGGATTGCCCGTCAGATCTATTCTCAGAGCCAGTGTATTAATGAACAGGCCCACCAGGTTCTCTATCTCTTTATGGGTGCGATTCGCAATCGGAGCACCAACCACAATATCTCTCTGACCACTATAGCGCATCAGTAGCACTTGAAAGGCTGATAGCAATGTCATAAAGAGAGTGACACCCTCGCGCTGGCTCAACGCTTTCAGGTCTTGTAGCAAAGTTGGGGGCAGTTGAAGAGACTGATGTGCCCCGACATAATGTTGCAGCGCGGGACGTGGGTGATCAGTTGGCAGATCTAACATGGTCGGGGCATGGGCCAATTGCTGCTGCCAATACGTAAGATGGTCTTGCCAGACGCCAGTCTCCCACCATTCCCGTTGCCATAATGCATAATCAGTGTAACGCAAAGGAAGCTCTGTTAACGACAGGGCCTGTTCCAGAATGGAGTCAGACTGAACATCAGCAGCGATTGTTTCTAAACGATCATCACTACGAGTATAGGTATTGTAGAGCGCCGAAAGCTCCTGTAGAAAGATACTCATCGACCAACCATCGATAACAATATGATGGATGGTAAATAAGAAAATATGCTCCTGTTCTGCCAGACGCAGGACTTGAAGTCGCAACAAGGGCCCTTTCGCCAGGTCAAAGGGACGCTCCGCCGCCTGTTTTGCCAGTGTCCGAAGCTGCTGTTGTTGCACGTCAGCAATAAGCGAAGAAAGATCCAGCACCGCTACTGGCAAGGTTAGCTCTGGGGCAACCAATTGATAAGCGAGGCCATCATCTTCATGAAAAGTAGTACGCAATACATCGTGACGTTGCACCAGTGCATTCAGACTCTTCTCAAGAGCTGGCAGCGAGAGGGGACCATACAGACGGCGAAAAATCGGCACATTGCAAGCTGCATTGCTGGGAGCAAACTGATCCAGAAACCATAATCTTTCCTGACCAAAGGATAAAGGCGTTCTCTCTAACCGTTCACGAGGGACGAGGGCTGGCATCTGAACTGCTGTATTTCCGCCTAGCTGCTGCTCAAGCCGTTCAGCCAGAAGAGCCACGGTAGGAGCCTCAAAAAGCCAGCGCAGAGAAATATCTAAAGAGAGTGTCTGGCGTAAGCGTGAAACAAGTTGTGTACCAAGCAACGAGTGTAGGCCCAGATCAAACAGATTCGCATCGACGCTTACCTGCGAAAGATGGAGCAATTCACAGAGCTGCACAGCGATGATCTCTTCCAGCGGAGTCTGGGGAGCCACATGGTCATGGCCCACGGGACAGACCTGAGTCTGAGGTGCAGGGAGAGCTCGTCGATCAATCTTGCCCGACAATGTCAAAGGCATCTCGGCAAGTGTCACCACAACTGCTGGAACCATATATTCAGGAAGGCGCTGGCGCAAATAATCACGCAACTCTGTCTGTGTCAGAGTACTGCCTATCTGGAGGACAACATAGGCCGTCAGGTATTTATCACGCTCAGGCTCTTCGCGCAGAACGACCACACCCAATTGTACCGCCGGATGACTGATCAGAGCCGCCTCAATCTCACCCAGTTCGATACGAAACCCGCGCAGCTTCACTTGTTGATCAATACGCCCCTGATAGTCAAGCAAACCATCCCGACGTCGGCGCATCAGATCACCAGTACGATACAAGCGTGCATCAGCCTGAGCAGCAAAGGGATTGGGCACAAAACGTTCAGCCGTCAATTCTGCCCGCTTCAGATACCCACGTGCCAGCTGAGTCCCGCCAATATACAGCTCACCCACCTCCCCATCAGTCACCAGCTGGCCGCGCTCATCCAACACATACAGATCCACCCCATCAATAGCCTCGCCCAATGGAACCGTCGTCTCCTGACTCTCTTGCTGACAGGTCCAGCACGTCACTTGAATTGCAGCCTCAGTGGGACCATACAGATTATAGAGAGTCGCCGAATGACGAGCAAAGAAGCGAGCCTGCAATTCAGGCGAGAGCGTCTCTCCCCCACAAAGGACCTGGCGCAGACTCGTCAACTGCTTTAGTTCAGGCTCTTCTATAAATGCTTGAAGCATTGAAGGCACAAAAAAGAGAATGGTAACGTGCCATTGGCGAGCCAGCTCTAACAGATAGGCACTATCTTTGTGCCCTTCAGGACGAGCAATAATCATGCGTGCCCCTGCTAAGAGCGGCCAGAATAACTCCCACAATGATGCATCAAAGACAAACGGCGTTTTGTGAATAATGGCATCGCTCTGATCGAGTTGAAACTTTTTCTGCATCCAGAATAAACTATTGCAGATGCTTCGATGAGAGACCATCACTCCCTTTGGCAGGCCCGTTGAACCAGAAGTATAGATCACGTAAGCCAGATGAGCGTCTTGAACAGGGCTCATGGGATTAGATACAGGAAAAGTATTCCAGTATGTCTGCTTGTCGTCAACACTCACATACTGGGCTGCAGAAGATGGCAATCGCTCTAAAAGATGGGCTTGTGTCAGTACAAGAGCAGGCTGAACATCTGTTACCATCCAGGAGAGCCGTTCTTGAGGTGCACCGGGGTCAAGAGGAACGTAGGCGCCACCAGCTTTTAAGATCGCTAGCAGGCTTACCAGCATCTCAAATGAGCGCTCCATGCAGACTCCAACCAGAACATCGGGGCCCACCCCAGACTCAACCAGAAAATGGGCCAGCTGATTTGCTCTGACATTTAAGTCGGCATATGTGAGAGCCTGTCCATCAAAAATCGCAGCAGTCTGTTCAGGCAGGCGTTCAACCTGCTGCTCAATCAAATGATGCAAGCAAAAGGATGGAAAAGAAGGGGGCTCATCTACGAGAACCGAGACGACAGCACGCGGCACAGGGCGCATCGTTGACACCGTATGTTCATTAATAGTCTCCTCGTTATGAGGAGGATGTGATTGTCTTTGCTCGACCATAACAGTATGTGGTATGACCTCTAGCATGTACTTGCCCTTTTCTCGTCTACGTTTCCTGGTGAGAGGTTGCCCATTGCTCTATATACTAGCGAGCTAGCGCTATAAATAATTTCTCTCATTGCTCTCTATCACAGCACAAGGATATATAGAGAAACCATCGAAACATCTGACATAATTCTCTACAGTTGTATACCGAAGGTACCACTAATCATACCCCCAAAACGCAAGTTCTTCGGTGGTTTGGGGAAAAACATGGGAAAAAGAGGCCAGAGCAGGAGGAATAGAATGAAAATAAGATACTTACAAAGGGATATCTTTACGCCTGAAACGCAAACGATTGTGAATTCACTCAATTGTCGAGGTATTATGGGGGCTATACATCTTTTTTTCCATGCTGCCCTTATAGCATAGATGCTATAGCAGTGAGAGAGTATGTTCGATACGGATTGCACTATGAAGAATGGCCTGTTTATGAGCAAATTGAGATGTATTCTTGGATTGTTTTTTGGTATAATGCACACATGAGTTACCAGATTTTGTTATATTACAAATATGTCGAGGTTACTGATCCCACTGCGATCAAGTTGTGGCAGCGAACGCTCTGCCAGCAGCTCGATCTCAAGGGGCGGATTATTGTAGCCCCTGAGGGGATCAACGGCACAGTTGAGGGTCCCATCGACAACATTAATCAGTATGTACGGGCAATGAGAGAGTATCCTCCCTTCAACACTATCAAGTATAAAAGAAGTGAAGGGACAGGAACGGCATTCCCCAATCTCTCTGTGAAGGTGCGCGCCGATATTATTAGCAATAGTGTCGCGGAATGGGATGTCAATCCTGCTCACATGACTGGCAAATATTTAACTGCCGATGAGCTCCATGAGTGGTATGAAAGTGGTAAGAAATTTTATCTCGTTGATATGCGCAATGACTATGAGCACAAAAGTGGTCATTTTGAAAATGCGATCTTGCCCGAGCTGGAGAATTTTCGCGATCTTCCAAAGGTCCTTCCTCAGCTTCAACAGTTAACAGATGCGCCAGTGGTCACGGTCTGTACTGGAGGCGTGCGCTGTGAGAAGGCGACAGGATTTCTGGTAAAACATGGCATGCAGGATGTCTATCAGTTGCAGGATGGAATTGTAACGTACATGGAGAAATATCCCAATCAGCACTTCAAAGGGAAGCTCTATGTCTTTGACGATCGTGTCTTGATGGGATTTGATACAGATTCGCCACAGCATGAGATTGTTGGTCGCTGCTCCGTCTGCCAGAAGCCTTCTGAACAATATGTCAATTGTACCAATGATGAATGCCACCGCCATCTAATCTGCTGTGAAGAATGTCTATCTACTCGCACTCCCTTTACGTGCCCACAGGGTTGTCGCGCTTAGACCTTCGCTCCGCATACTTCACTGAGAACCTTCCTGGCTGTAATATGGCTGGCCCCCTACTGAGTTTGTGGCATACAATGGGCCAGCCAGACTATAGCAAGCTTCTAAGTAGGATTAGACGTGAGCTGGATTGCTCTGACGGCCCATCTCTTCGGATCGCTGCGTAGCACGCTTGACGGCCTGCACAAAATGATTAAGCACATCTCCCTGTTCAAGGACCGAAATACCGGCCATGGTTGTTCCATTCGGAGATGTCACCTGCCTGCGCAGTTCTGCTGGCTCTTTACCAGTTGTTTTGAGCATCTTAGCTGCTCCGTAGACGGTTTGTAGCAGCAATGTGCGACAGGTCTCTTCGGGGAGACCACACTCCAGGCCAGCCTGGATCAGCCCCTCAAACACATAGTAGAAGTAGGCCGGACCTGACCCTGACAGTCCGGTGACGGCATTCATCAGTCCTTCCTTAACGACAACTGAGATGCCAATAGCAGAAAATAGATTCTCGGCCAGAGCAATGTGCTCTTGATCCGCCCAGCGTCCTCCACAGAGGGCGGTGGCTGACTCCTGGACAAAGCTGGACGTATTTGGCATGGCTCGGATCACTGGCACCTGCTCACTAAAACAGGACTCGATATCTTCGGTGGCTATACCTGCCGCAACAGAGATAACCATCTGCCGGGCTGAGATACTTTCTCGCACCTCCTGTAAGGCCGTTGCAACATCAAACGGCTTGACAGCGATAATGATGATATCTGCGGCTTCAATCTCTGCTCGCTTATCCTGGCAGCGATGAATTCCATACGTTGTACTGAGCTCCTGAAGGTGTTCCGTACGTTTGCGGGTACTGACAGAGATCTGTTCTGCTGGCAATAATTGAGCAGCCAGCAGACCTTTAATCATTGCCTCTGCCATCGAACCTGCTCCCAGGAAGAAAAGCCGTTTCTTTGTAAGCATACGTTATCCCTTTCTTCTATCAACCACCATTTGGGCTGGTGACGTTACGCTATCATGCTCTTACTGCACAATCTGTCCATTCCCATATCCAATGTATTTATAGCTGGTCAGCGCCTGAAGGCCCATAGGACCACGAGCGTGCAGTTTCTGGGTGCTAATCCCGATTTCAGCGCCAAAGCCATAGACAAAGCCATCTGTCAGACGGGTCGAGGCGTTATGATAGACGGCAGTGGCATCAATACGCTGTAAAAAGAGGGCTGCTGTCTCTTCGCTGCGTGTTACGATGCTCTCTGTATGCCGCGTTCCGTAGTTGGTTATATGCTCGATAGCTTCTTCGACGTCGGCGACAATCTTCACGGCAAGCTTGAGGTCCAGATATTCGGTGGCCCAATCGTCCTGATTAGCCGGGATGATTGCAAGCTGAGGAGCAAGAGCGCGTGTACGCTCACAGCCATGCAGCTCAACTCCATGCTCATGCAGGTGTGTGAGCATCTGTGGCAGCCAATCAGGAGCAATCTTTTCATGGACTAAGAGCGTCTCGGTGGAATTGCAGACAGAAGGGCGCTGCGTTTTTGCATTCAGGGTAATCCGAGTTGCCATCTCTGGATCAGCCTCGCTATCAACATAGACATGGCAGTTCCCTACACCAGTCTCAATCACTGGAACGGTCGATTTCTGAAGAACTGATTGAATCAGGCCTGCTCCGCCTCGTGGTATGACCAGATCGACGGTCTCGTTCATACGTACAAGATAGTCGACCGCTTCATGTTCGGTAAACTCAACCAGTTGAATGGCATCAATTGGCAGATGACTGTGTTGAAGCGCTTCGCGCAAGGCTTTTGTGATAGCACGATTGGTACGAAGGGCATCCGAGCTGCCCCGTAATACGACGGCATTACCAGTTTTAATCGTTAAGGATGCTGCATCGACGGTGACATTGGGACGGGCTTCGTAGATCATAACTATAACACCTAGAGGAACGCTGCGCTTCTCCATCTGCATACCATTACTCAATTGCCAGCTGGCAAGCGTTACTCCGATTGGATCGGGAAGGGCCACAACGGCCTCAACACCTGCTGCTATGGTCTGGAGCCGCGCTGGTGTGAGCGTTAAACGGTCTAATAGGTTCTGTTTCATCCCTCTCGCAGTGGCCTGTTCAATGTCAAGAGCATTGGCCTCCAGGATGAGTGACTCGTGGCGAAGAAGTTGAATGGCCATCTGCTGCAAGGCTGCGTTTTTACTGTCACTGCTGGCATTGGCGAGGAGACGCGATGCGTGCTGCGCTAAGCGCGTCTGGGCAAAAAGCTGCGCATAGAGCTCGCTATTCTGTGCTGACAGATTGGTCTTCTGCAAGGTCATAGGGCATCCTCCTGAGATAGACTAGCGGAGTGCAATTGTCGATGAATAGAGCGCGAGATCATTGCGATGAACAACTTCAATACTCGCGTTCAAAAGTGTCGGAACAAGTGAGAGAATCTCTTGCGAGTTCTTTCCTTTCAACAAATAGAGATCAGAGGACGTATAATTACTAATGCCTCGACCTAGCTCTTGTCCGTCAGGACCGCAGATCTCGACAACGCTGCCAACAGAAAATTGTCCTTCAATCGCCGTTACACCAGTGGCTAACAGGCTACGATTATCTTGCACAACAGCCTGCACTGCACCTGCATCGATGAGAATACGTCCTTCGACACGCGAGCTAAACGCAATCCAACTCTTTTTACCAGGCAACCGCTCTTTCTGGGCGAGAAAACGTGTTCCCACTCCTGTACCTTGCGCTAGCTCTAACAGAATATTGGGTCGCTCACCATTTCCAATCACCACCTCAATTCCGGCTGCCGTGGCGATTCTCGCGGCTTTGATTTTTGTACGCATTCCACCTGTCGCCCCAACCGAGCCCTTAGCTCCACATAGAGCCTCGATTTCAGATGTAATTGACTCAACGGTAGGGATAAAGGTCGCGTCTTTATGCAAACGTGGATTGGCCGTGTAGAGACCATCGATATCTGAGAGAATGATATAGCGCTCGGCATCAACGGCAGTGGCAACCAGAGCTCCCAGGGTGTCATTATCTCCAACCTTGATACCATCTACTGTGACGGTATCATTTTCGTTCACAATTGGCACCACGCGATTCTGTAGGAGCATCTCTATAGTGTTGCGGATATTCACAAAGCGAGGCCTGACACTAAAATCATCCTGGGTCAGGAGGATCTGAGCCACATGGAGATGATAGCGAGCAAACAGTTGCTGATAGAGATGCATCAGAGCAACCTGTCCTACTGATGCAGCAGCCTGCTTTTCAGGAATTGTCAATGGATAACGAGGCCAGCGCAAGACGCCATAACCAGTAGGGACGGCACCCGAGCTTACGAGAATAGGGGTATATCCCTGTAAGGCTAACTGGGCAATCTCACCTACAAGTATACGTAAACGTTTATGGCGGAGAGCATACTGTGGCGTTGTGAGAGTACTGCCGCCAAGCTTGATGACAATTCTGCGCTGTCTGCCAGACATCTCTTGCTGCCTTTCACTATAAAAAAAACGCTCAATCGCCGTAAAGGACGAATGAACGTAGATTCGTGGTACCACCTTTGTTAGTAGTTCTCAGGCTAGAATAGACAGAGTCCTACCATCTCTTTTCCTGATAACGGAGGAGTACCCGCATGACTTCTCGCCATCTGCTCAAGGGTGGGTTCGGACTCTACTGCGATGGCCTCTTTCAGCTGCTAGAAGACCACTCTCTGTGCACAGCACAAGACGTACTGATCCCTCTCGGTGCATTGCTTATTGTCTGTCAATCACTATTGGCGATTGACACGATGTCTTGTACCTATGATAACAAGCTTAGGCAGTAGCGTCAATAGCCTATGAGGGGTGTACAGCACGCCATTTTAGGATAAAGCCCGGGTATAACAAAATTGTGGGTGATTTCGCCGTAAAACGGTCAGACCCTATAGTGATTTTACACGCTCTATTCCATCTGGCTCAGCCGGGCATCCAGACGGGAAAATACGTGTCCCATCCGCTGCTGTTTGGTAAACAGATACTGAAGATTTGTGCTGGTTGGACGCGTCTCCAGCGCGACACGCTCAATGGTTATGCCACCTTGCTCCAATGCTTGTATTTTCTCAGGGTTGTTGGTCAGTAGACGAGCACTCTTGATGCCCAGATCGAGCAGGATTTCCAGGGCACAGCGATAGTTACGTGCATCGACTGGATAACCAAGCTTCTGATTCGCTTCGATGGTGTCGGCTCCCTGTTCCTGGAGGAGATAGGCCTGTAGCTTACCTGCCAGCCCAATACCACGCCCTTCCTGTGGCAGATAGAGGAAGATGCCACGTCCTTCGTGCGCAATCTCTTGCAGGGCGGTATGCATTTGTGCCTGACAATCACAGCGCTGAGAACCAAAGAGGTCGCCTGTTACACAAGATGAGTGGACCCTCAGCAGAGGGGGATGAGCTGGATCTTGAAGAGCTGAGCTTTCCCCCAATAATAAAGCTAGATATGGCTCCTCGGTTGCTAACTCTTGATAATGGCGAAGACGGAACGTTGCCAACGCTGTAGGAAGCTGAATCTCGGTCAAAAGGCTAACCAGATGCTCCTGACGATAACGCTGAATGCTTTGTACAGAGATAAGCGCGGCCTGTACAGAGTCGCTATTGATCACCTGTCCAACGATCGCTGCTGCTTCCAGTCCTGCAATGCGCAACAGATCCAGCACAGCCTCTGTATATCCTGGCCGCTGCAGGGTTCCGCCAGGATGCGCCCGTAGATAGCGAAAGACTGGCCGCTCGGGTAGATCTTCTGGTTTCGTCGTAGGATCAACCAGGCTACGAGCCGCTTCTGCATAGATTTCAGCCGAAAAATGAGCCTCGAGAGCCTGGGACTCAGTCGATAGCTTGGATTGAAAGGGATCGTAAGAGTCAGGAGTAAGATAGAGGGCATCTAATTTTGCACCAGAGAGCAGAGCATAGAAGCGACCAGTTGTGAGAGCATTTACTACATCCATTTGAGCAGGCAGAGCAAATTGGGCAGCCAGGCAGGCACAGATAAGCTGTGGTTGCTCTTCATTAAAGAGAAAAACAATATGGCCTGCCCGCAATTCTTGACAGGCATCAGAAATAGTCAAAAGAGAAGGAGCGATAAGTTCTTCCATTAAGTTACTCGCTTTGCTAAAGACTTCGTTTGTTGCTAGTGATAAAATTCGCCTTCAAGGAGAATATCCTCATCAAAGAGATGACTTTGTATAGAATGTAGACGCGTGGCATCTTGCATCCATGTCACAGAGGAACCAATCAGAGGCGAAGGAGCTGCGGCATCACCCAAAATTTTGGGGGCGATAAACACTGCCACATGGTCAATAACCTGTTGCCGAAACGCGCTACCTAACAGTTGAGCCCCCCCTTCGATCAGGAGATGCATAATGCCGCGTTGGGCAAGCGTGCTTAAAGCTACCTCGATATCCACCTTCCCCTGCTCATTAAGAGGGACAGGAATTACCGTTACCCCCAGACTGGATAGGACCTGTTGCTGCGTCAGCATACAGGTCTCGCCCACCAGTACCCATGTGCCCGATGCCAGGTCAGGCTGCAACAGACGAAGCGAGGATGGAAGTTCACCATTTGTTGATACCACCACTCTTATCGGTCCAGAGCGAGGCTGGCGGACTAATCCTTGCTCTTCTACAGGGAGTCTTACCGTCAATTGTGGATCATCAACAAGAGCTGTATGGGCTCCAACCATAATCGCATCAACGCGATCACGCAACTGATGTACCCAGAGGCGTGATCGTTCTCCACTAATCCAGCGTGCATCGCCCGACGCTGTCGCAATCTTACCATCCAGCGTCATCGCCCACTTGGCTGTGACATAAGGCCTTCCCTTCTTGATTAGAGTGGCAAAAGGGCGAATAATGTCTGTTGCAACTTCTTCAACCTCAATGAATACCTCAATCCCCGCCTGCCGTAACAGTTCCACTCCCTGTTGATAGACACGAGGATTAGGGTCTAATGCAGCAATAAAAACGCGGCGAATACCTGCTTGAATGATCGCATCAGTACAGGGCGGAGTATGAACAGTAATGCAGCAGGGCTCAAGCGTCACATAAAGATCTGCTCCATAAGCAGCCGATCCAGCAGCATTCAAGGCATGAACTTCTGCATGAGGACCATAGGGAGGTGAAGTTGCTCCAGTCCCCACCACCGTCCCATCCTGCACAACAACAGCCCCAACAGGGGGTCGAGGGCTGGTCCGCCCCTCAACCGAGCGGGCACAGGCAATAGCAAGCTGCATAGCAGCATGATTATCCATTTATTGTGATCCATTCATTGACACAAAGATTTAATTTACGGCCAGACCACAGGGCGTTCCCATTCCTGGTTGGTCCACTCATCTCTCTTGGGCTTTCGAAAGCAGGGCACAGTATTCAGAAAGGGTACATGCTGGATTGTGTTCGTTTCTCGGGCGCGACTGCGGTCTGGCCCGTGTCGTCAGCCACAATGAATTGATCCCTGAACGGCGTCAATTCATTGTCTCCCCGGACACGGACCCGACCGCAGTCGCGTCCGCTGAGCTTGCCCACCTGCCTCTCTCACCCATCCTCACACATGTGCCCACCCAACTCTCTCTCCTTCTTCCCAACATAGAGCCTCAACTCAGGCATGGTTCTTTGCATATCGCTTGCTGGGCGTCAGAATGATAGGCTGAAGATCGGCAGCCTGAAAGGCAGCGGTATGACGCTCATCAGAAGCTGCCTGATAAAGCGTTGTGCGTTGCTGAGGAATGCGTCCAATCGATGTAATCAACGCCTCCATCTGAGCAGGTGGAAGCTCCTGGCCCATCTCCCCACCAGCCGCGCGAGTAATGCTCTCATTCATGAGCGTGCCGCCCATATCATTAGCACCGGCCTGTAACACAAACTTAATGCCTTCCTGACCCAACTTGACCCAGGAGACCTGGATGTTGGTAATATGAGGATAGAGAACCAGACGAGCAACCGCATGCATAAGGACAGCCTCACGGAAAGTTGGTCCTTTCCGAGAACGACCTTTCCAGAAGACAGGGGCCTCCATATGGACAAAAGGCAGAGGAACAAACTCTGTAAAGCCGCCCGTTCGCTCCTGCAAAGCCTTTAAACGCAGCAGATGACGTGCCCAGTGCTTTGGCTCCTCAAGATGCCCATACATAATCGTAGACGTTGTGCGCAGGCCAATACCGTGAGCCTCTTCCATAACTTCCAGCCATTCATCCGTCTTAATCTTATCAGGACAGAGCGTTGCTCGCACCTCATCATCAAGAATCTCTGCTGCCGTCCCTGGTAACGTGCTCAAGCCAGCTTCTTTCAACTGGGCCAGGAAATCGTGCACACTCAGGCCAAGTGTCTGAGCACCTTGCCAGACCTCAAGTGGCGAAAACGCATGAATATGCATCTCTGGCAACACTTTTTTAATCGCGCGGCACATCTGTAGATAAGTCTCACCAGTGTAGTCGGGATGAATGCCTCCCTGCATACAGACCTCGGTTGCGCCCCGCTCCCATGCCTCCTGAACGCGCCGGACCACCTCATCCAATCCCAGATCATAGGGGACGCCGCGCAGGTTCTCGCTCAGTTTCCCTTTAGAAAAGGCACAGAACTGACACTTAAAATAGCAGATGTTTGTGTAGTTAATATTGCGATTCACTACATAGGTAACAACATCACCATTTAAGCGGCGGCGCAATGCATCTGCGGCCTGGCAGACCAGGGTAAACTCCTCACCTCGTGCCTGAAATAAGCGTACAACCTCAGCCTCTGTTAATGGCTCAGCAGCTACAGCTTTATCAATGAGCGCCTGCACTTCGGGATAACGATCAGACTGGACCGGAGTCGTACTTACTGCAATAGGAATGCCGCCCAGTGCTCCTGGCGACCAGGGATCAGTGCGGGCAAACCCCTCGCTATCACAGGCCTGAAGGACATGGGGGATCAGCGGCTTCTCTTGCCAGATCTGAGAATTGAGAGCATAGCGTGGGTAGACAGCGAGACGCTCAACCAGAATCTTCCCAGAATGAAGGGTAAGCTGCTCTAACTCCGTCAAATGAGGCCAGCGCGCCTCTGGATTCACATGATCGGGGGTAACAGGGGAGATACCACCCCAATCGTTCAGGCCAGCTCGAATCAACTGAGGGTAGGTACCAGGACTGAGATTAGGAGGAGCCTGAATATTCATGGCAGATCCAAACATAATCCGCGTCATAGCCAGGGTCCAGAGCAATTCATCGAGATCAGGCTCTGGCGCATTCGCCATCCTGGTATCAGGCTTGGCGCGAAAATTCTGTACAATGATCTCTTGAATATGTCCATAGCGCTGCTGAAGCGAACGGAGGGCCAGTAGCGCCTCTAAATGCTCCTGCCGCGTCTCACCAATGCCAATTAAGATCCCGCTCGTAAAAGGAATCTGGAGCTCACCTGCTAAGCGAATCGTCTCTAATCGAACGGCTGGACGCTTGTCTGGCGAACCATAGTGTGGTCCACCGCGCTCACACAATCTTTCGGAGGCGCTCTCGAGCATAATCCCCTGCGAGACGGAGACTCCACGTAATAGCTTCAAGTCCTCGGCACTCAACACGCCAGGATTCGCATGTGGTAAGAGTCCGGTCTCGCGCAGCACAACCTCAGCCATCTCAGCCAGATAGGAGAGAGTAGTCTCATGACCAAGAGCAGCCAGTTCCTGACGAGCAACTTTATAGCGCAGTTCAGGCTTATCTCCCAGGGTGAAAAGAGCCTCTTTACAGCCAGCCTCGACACCTGCGCGAGCAATCGCCAGCACCTCCTCGCGAGTAAGATAGGCCCGTTGACCGGGCAGAGGTGGTTTGGCGAACGTGCAATAATGGCAGACATCGCGACAGAGTTGAGTGAGGGGAATAAATACTTTACGAGAGTAAGAGATACGATTGAGGTGTCCCTGATCTCGCAGTTGAGACGAAATATCTAATAGAGAAGGAAGAGAAGAGTCCCGACCAAGTGCTAACACCTCATCATCTGAGGGAGTATATCCTTGTAAAATCTGTTGGAGCAGAAAAGGCTTTTCATTCGTCTTCAAACTCTCATCCTTTCGGTTCGAGCAACGCTATCAAAAAACGAAAGATACATCCATAATGATCAATAAGCGCTTCAATACAGCAAGCGCTTCTTTTTCCATTTGATCAGAGTATAGTTGCCAATACCATGTTTGTCAATCACAATAGAAAGGGGGCAACAGGGCGGAGGGGGTTACGGTTGCCATCATGCATCAGAGGGTGGAACATAGAGGAGGGGTCACACGGCCATCATGAATGATGGGCCCCACATGTTTATGCAATAAATCGCTCGTTAATGTTTATTTATGCATGAGAGAGGTGGTCATGAGGAGGAGGTCACCACGGCCATCATGAATGATGGGCCCCACATGTTTATGCGATAAATCGCTCTTTGAGTTCTAATTATGTATAAAAATGGTAAAAATGTGTTATGCGTCAAGATGACCATTATGAATTAGAGGGTGCCACACCGCGCAGGGGGTCATCCATCAAAGGGTGCACCATGGAGGAGGTGGTCACCGCGGCCATCATCCATCAAAGGGTGCACCATGGAGGAATGGGTCACCGCGGCCATCATCCATCAAAGGGTGCACCATGGAGGAATGGGTCACCGCGGCCATCATGAATGATGGGCCCTACGATTTTATGCGATAAATCGCTCTTAAAGGGTTATTTATTGTGTAAAGGGGAAACCATGGTGACATTTGTTTCATTGCCACGCCACACCTTGAGGGGTAACAAAGAAATATGGGAAGGTTCCGCACCCCATCATCTCAGGCCCTTCCACCTCACACAACAAATTGCCCGTATTGAGCGATTTATCGCATAAGATGGTAGGGCCCATCATTCATGATGGCCGTCGTGACCCATTCCTCCATGGTCCACCCATCATTCATGATGGTAATGAAATGTCTCCACCTTTTCTTATCACCTCGAAGGGTAGATAGATTAATCAAAAAAATCCGAGTACCCAATTATCACCCAGGACCATTTTTCAGGCTTCTGCCTAAACAATCGGCCATCCACCATGTTCTTCAATAGTCTCGTCAATCTGTTCCATTAATGTAATTGTTTCTAACAAAGCAGCTATAATACGTTGATAGTGCATAATATCATTAAATTCCAACCGCCGTCCCTTGCGATCTTTCAGCCATTTCTGACAAACCTGATAACCGCCAATGTGGAAATCCCAAACCTCGGGTGGTATACCCTCAAAATACTGCTCTTTGTTGATCCAAACACGACCTTGCTCAGGGGCATCAACAGGTTGAGTATAATCTATTTTCTCAACAATACTGTTACCTGATACTGGATACCTTGCAGTGACCTTACCAGACTTCTCCATCAAGTGTAATTCAACTAATCGCTCACCTAAGTTACAGAGATTGCGAAAGAGCTCAATATTTGAAGTAAGTGGTAAACGTGGAAAATCTATTTTAAGAAATTCTGAATAGCGTTCACGGTATGTAGGTGAATTTAAAATAGCGTATATATAATCAAAAATATCTTCTGGACCATACGAATTTAATAAATCTCCTCTTCCATCTGTAAGGAAATTAAGATTTATATTCGCTTTAATCATTTTTATAAATGCTAATGAAAGATTAGGAAGACGTGCTCCAGGATTACTCGAAAATTCATTATCTGCAAAAAGGCCTTCGTTTTGAGCAGGGTAAAGATAGAGAGGAAAGACAAATCCATTGTTAGAAGTATTCGGTGACATGCAGATTACTTCTGCAATATTTCGAGTAACTTGTACATGTTTGTACTTTTCCCCTTTAGTTAGTCTTGATGTAATTATAGCTAAGTTATTTTTAATCATATGTTGCATTATATCTTTTCGAGGCATACAATGAAAGCCTCTAGAATTACCCGTGTAATATGTATAACGAATATCAAATGGCCGATAAAGGACAGGAAGTAAATTAAATTTAGATGGTCCTGACTCTTTCAAATCTTTTTGTGCCATTTCAACTTTCCAGTCTCTAACATCTTGACCTAATTTATATTTTATTCTTGCATCCTCTGGAGAGAGGGAGAGAAAGTCAAGCACTGTTCTCCATATATCTTCTTTATTCCAATGAATCGTCAGAGCATCTCTTGCCGTAACAATTCCAACACTATTTTTTAATGAAATATCATTTATTTTCACACCTTTTTCATATTCAACTAATACGTCAATATTTTGTGGGGAAAACAAATAAAAAGGAGCCCTTATTTCTAGTTTTGTCCAGTTTGTTGTAACAATATCCTTTTCACCAAGCCAGTGATATTTACCGCCAATGAGCTTTTGCTCACTGCCTATTTTCTCATATACTTCACGTACTCCCCAGAGATGAGAATGATAAACGTTTGCGATGCCGGATAAATTAGTTTTTTTCTGTCTTTTTACAAAAATACCAATTGCGACACCTTGTTGAATATCAAATACATTCTCATCCTTTGATCCATCAGGTGATTTCTCTTTCTTCTTACTATTACCATGTAGATCAAGAATATAGATATCATCAAAACTTTGCATGAGGCTCTGACGCATCCCCCTGAATGTGGGATTGTCGAGGTAGCCATGGTTCGTGACAAAGGCGACTATACCATGCCCAGTCTGTTCAATACGCCACTGTGCAAAACGGATAAATTTTACGTAATCATCATTAAGCCATTTAGGATTACGTTCACCCAGTGGTTGCCCATCAACTTCAAAATAATTTCCTGTTCGTCGTCCAGTCTGGGAATCTATACCATGTAATAGTTCATTAATCCACTTGCCTTTATTAGCCGAGTGACCTGAGTAAGGAGGATTCCCTAGCACAACCATAACTGGATTTTTTTTCTTAATATTTACTGCCTTGTTTGCCTCATCAGAAATATACTTCCCAAAAATCATATCTGATCTTTTAACAGCTTCATCTAAGGTATTGGTCAGATAAATACCAAGCCGCTCATCAGATCCAAATTCAAAGGCCCAGGTTTTTCGATCTACTTCTGGTAGATCAATAGCAGCCAGTTGCATTCCTAATTTGAGATGTGACATTGCATAGGGAGCAACAAGAAGTTCAAAGCCAAAGAGACGAGGTAGGAGGTACTCACGAACATAGCTTGACCACATTCCAGCATTGCCCTTTTGGCGATAGCTTTCACGAATATGTTCAATCACGCTATAGAGGAAGGTTCCTGTACCTGTTGCAGGATCAAGGACAACGACACGAGGAGTTGTCTCGATGAGATCTCTTCCTTCATCATCCTTGTAGCTATATGTTACAGAGGTACTATCAGCCAGGCCTTCTGGGCAATCAAAATGTTCGCGTAACAGATAATCGACAGAGCGGACAATATAGGATACGACCGGCTCAGGAGTATAATATACACCGCGCGTCTCTCGCAATTTTGGATCATATTGTGAAAGAAATGTCTCATAAAAGTGCACAATAGGATCTTCTTGCCTCGTCCGTTTACCGAAGTTTGCGAGTACTGCTCCCATATCAGTGTAGGCCAGGATCTGAGCAAGCTCATTTACAAAACCAATAAATGGTTCATCATCCAGATCAGGACCAGCAATAGTGGTAAACAGCTTTCGTAAGAATGGATTGGTCTTAGAAATCTCCTTAGCAGCATCCTCACGGCTAAATGGTTTTTTACCTTTATGATTATAGCGAGCAGCAAACAAACCATAAGCCATCGTTTGAGCAAACATATCAGCAAAAGATTCTGCATTTAAATCTGGGAGAAGAGTTTCCTGGAAAGCTTTATAGAGATCCTTGAGGCTGTCTGAAGCCTCGTTCTTTTCGAATGCATCAACAATAATATCACGAATCATGTGCGTAAGGCGGGCCATACGTTTGGCGAGTTCCTCTGGTTTATTGATCTGCTCCCCACGGTGCTCGATAAAATAACGGAGTAGCTCTTCACCTAATTTAACGCCATTCTTATCAAGGACAATCTTTTTGTTCTTAATATTACCCAGGCGAGCACACATGCGTTTTTCGCCTTGCACATACCAACGGAACTCTAAATAGTCAGTGAGAATCAGATTATCCAGAGCCCGAAGGTAACGCTTGAGCTGCTCATCCTTCTCTATTTTATCCAGCGGTTCATTAATATCTTTTGCCTCAATATAGCCAACGGTAAGATTATTATGCTCTACAACGTAATCAGGGGCGCCACATTTAATACGTTTGGGCTCATTGGTGGCAGAGATACCTGCGTCAATCTTTTCAAAGAGGGCTTGTAGGGTAGGCCGATAGGTATGCTCTGTTGCATTACCTTTGCCGTATTGTTCACTAAGTTTGTCTAAATAATCCTTTAAAAGTGCTTCAGCAGCCATCATGGCATCTCCTCATATTTATAAATATATAGTGGCAAAATAAGGGCTTTAAATATCGTAACTTATAAATTGAAGAAAAACAATATGGAAATTGTCTTAAGCGGTATCAAAAATCAAACAAAGATACCCAGGATTTAAAATCATAGAATTAAATTGCATAGGTTAGTAGATGATAAGAATCAGAACATCCTGCCATCCAGACTTACATAATACTTAGAGAAGATTCCTGGTATAAGACAATCTGAATCAGCATGCATCAAGATACTCCTCCAGTAACTTTCAAGCCTGAACATAACTTTCGAATTGTCTTACTAATGCTATCGCTTCACAAAAAATCCACTGAATTGCCTTTGAATAAATATATTTATACTTATAATCAATAGCAGTGAAAAAAACAGCCCTCAACCTAATTGCCCCAAAGATAAGAGGAGCCGTTTTCACTCGTTAGCATCACTTTTTTGTGGACATCTCACCTATTTTCAGGAGTTATGCATGAAACGACCAGCACTTACAGCACTGGCCATCCCATTTCTCTTGCTGATCATCTCTGCCTTGACCCCCTTAAGTGCCTCAGCTTCAGCAGGCGCTTCGCAGAATGTGCGCTTCCTTCTCCATAATGGAAGCACCAGATCGGTAACGGTCAACGCGAAATATGCCCCTCTTGCAACCAATTTAACCTATCATGGCGGAGCAGTTGAAGCTGGAACCACTCATACCTACGCTATTTTCTGGCAGCCTACCAACAATGTATCGTCCACTTATCATAGCCTGATTCAGAGATATTTTGGTGATATTGGCGGGAGTGGACTGTACAATAACAACAAGCAGTACAAAAACTCTTCTGGTCAGTATCCAAGCACAACCACATTTGCTGCCGCCTGGACAGATACAAGAAGCTATCCCGAGAGTCCCCTGCTGGATAGCGATATTCAGAATGAAGTCAGCCATGCACAGAGCGTCAATGGCTGGAGCTCAAGCGTGAATAACATCTTCTTTGTCTTCACGCAAGCTGGCGAGGATCTCTGCTTCGACAGCAGCCAGTCACAGTGCGCCTCCAACGCATTTTGCGCCTATCACAGCTACTTCGGCAGCAACACCATCTATGCAGCCATGCCATATGCTTATAGCTTTAGCTGCAATGGTGGCACCGGCCCCAACGGAGATCAGGCCGCTGACGAGACGATCAACGTAACTTCTCACGAGCAGATTGAGGCCGCCACTGATCCCTTGCTCAATGCCTGGTATGATAGCAGCGGCGCAGAGATTGGTGATAAATGTGCCTGGAATTTTGGAAACTCCAGTGGCTCAAATATCACGCTGAATGGACATCCTTACCGCCTGCAAAAAGAATGGGACAACGCTAAACGTGGTTGCGTTCTGACCGGGCCGTAAAAAACATCTCCTCACACTTGATTAGCGCAGGATAAGATCAAGTACCAGGTCTGGCCGCTCAAGCCAGGGGCAATCGAGCGGCCAGATCTCTTTTTTATATCATACCTGTTCTCTCTGGAACGTTCGTTAACCAGAGTATCTTCAAGAGTCTCAAGAAAGAGGAGACTTGCCAGGTAAAGAGATATAAAACGTTGATCCTTTGCCTTCAGTGGATGTAAACCAGATGCGACCTCCCTGGCGTTCAACCAGTTCCTGGCAGAGGTAAAGCCCTAATCCAGTCCCGCCAATTCCATAGGCGCGAGCATTATCGCCACGCTCAAAGCGGCTAAACACACGGCTCCACTGATTCTCAGGGATACCTATCCCATAATCCTGGACAGCAATCAAAGCATCATAATCAGACTCATCTTTAGTGACTCTAATCGAAACCGACTTTTGCCCTGGACTGTACTTAATAGCGTTAGCAATCATATTCGTCAGGATCTGCTCAACACGGCGGGGATCAGCATCGATCACCATGCTCTCAGCATTCTTTTGCAATTGAAGCTGATGAGTTGTTGTCGTCATCTGCATCCGCTTGACCACGCGCTCAACCAGAGCCACGACATCAAATGCTTCTGGACGAAATTTCAACTGGCCTGCTTGTAAACGCGTAATATCCAGAAGATCAGCAATCAATTCAGCCATGCGAGAAGACGATTGCTCAATACCATCCAGCGCCTCATGTTGCCAATCTTCCAGCGGCGGCCCATGGCCACGCGCAGTCTGCACAAGAAGCGTCTGCGCAAAGCCACTTAAGATAGCCAGCGGAGTGCGTAGCTCATGCGCAGCAATAGCAATAAACTCATCCTTTACGCGATCAGCCTCTTTCAAGATAGAGACATCTTGAATCGATATCACAGCCAGTGGCTCATCTTCCTTCAAATCAGGGAGAAGATGTTGCAGGTTCTCCCTGTCGGCTGAGCCAATATTTAAACGAATGGCATGCACCACGACCATCATAGAGGTATCATCTGGATAACGAATATATTCCTGAACATATTGAGCTGACTCATTCCGATTTAAAGCACGAGAAGAGGGGTATTGGTCAGGAGATATCGGGCGGCCATTAACATCAAACAGACGAATACCATTGAGTCGAAGCCAATCCCGGAAGGGCAGACCCTGATCCCAATTACGCCAGAGCTGTTTTGTAGCTTGATTAGAGATCGCCAGACGCGCATCGCACCCACGAACAATATAAACCGGATTGGGAAGCTCATCCAGCATCTGCTGAAAGAGCGTAAGATGAGACACAGCCTGTTCTCTCAGTTGCTGAGTAGCAATGAGTTGATGAGCAGGAGTGACATCATGCCAGACGACAAGGACGGCAGGAACCCGATGGGATTCAAGCACGAGCCTTTCACTCGATGAATCTAAAGATGAATCTAACACTTTATCTGAGGCAATCTTTGAGCAGACACTATTAATATCACACAGTAATGATGAAGTAACTTCATATGTACTCAGCTCTGGTGGATCGCTTAACTCGATTGAAAGAATCTCTTTGCATGGAGCACCTTGTAACGTTTGTTGAACAGGTCTCGCCAAAATCTGTTGCAGGGTCTCCTCACCGTTATCAGCCAGGAGCACACGAGAGCGTACGGCTTTCGCAACATTATTCTCCAATAAAATCTTGCCATCCTGATCTGTCAGGATCACGCCATCAGAGATACCTGTGACGATAGCATCCAGCTCATTCACCCGGCGCTCCATCAAGCGACCGAGACGTACATTTTCAAGCGCGATTGCGGACTGAGAAGCCAGGCCAATTAAAAGATCTTCGTCCCGCCGACTAAATTTCAATGGCTCAGAATGTCCAAGCAGCAGCGTACCAAAGATAACCTTATGGCGATTAAGCAAGGGAGCCCCTAAAAAACTCCGAATAGAAGGATGAGCCTCATCATTAGGAGCGCCAACCCCTTGTAAGAGTTCACCCTTCAATTGCCCATGAATATATGCAAAGGTGTAGCGACGCTTCTCTGTCAGATGAGCAGCTGTATCCTGTGCTGAAGAAAGCTCGCTGGGCAGAGGAATAGAGGCCTGCACATCAGGCAAAAGTATGGTCTGTCCATCTTGAAAGATCGGTTTAAGCAGGCCAAGACCACGCAAAGAAAGGCGTCTTAGTCGCTGCTCCTGCTCTGGAGATACACCAACAACCGTAGCTAAGCGAAACTCCGACTCACCGGGTACCTCTGATAACTGACCATCCTCTCTAATCGGGCGTAGCATAAAGGCCGCAAACTCAGCGCCAGTAATCCTCGCAGCATTCTCAGCAATCAGGCGTAAAAGCTTTCCTTCATCGTTTTCACTCATTAAAGCTACGCCAATCTGGCTCAACATCTCAAAGCGTTCAGAGATTGGGTCACGTTCATAGGTTATTTGTGAATACATAGTAGTAACTCTTTTCTTCCTATCTCTGCCAGATTGGCTCCATTTACAGTGCTCGTTAGCATAATACAACAAAACCCACAATAAAATAAATGTACTATTTATAGCAGAGATAACAACCACCAGCATAAAGAATAAATTCTACAGTAGCTGTTAAACGTAAGCTCTACTATCGACATCATCTTATTTTGAGATATGATGATACTATAAAGACGCAAACCCGTTTATTTTTGAGTCATCTTTGAGAAGACAATGAAGCATAGGCTTCAGATCACGAAGGGGATGATGATTGATGCCAGCTAAAAAAACAACCATTCTTGTGGCAGACGATGATCCGCAACTGGTACGCTTGATGGCACGTAATCTCCAATTTGAAGATTACGACGTGCTGACAGCCAGCGATGGAGAGGAGGCTCTTGAGAAAGTTGAGTCGGAGCTGCCTGATCTCATTGTTCTTGATGTGATGATGCCCAAATTTGATGGTTTTACCGTCTGTAGCCGTGTTCGGGAATTCTCCAATGTACCAATCATCATAGTGACGGCACGAGGTAACGAGCAGGATAGGATTCGTGGCTTAGATCTCGGGGCCGACGACTACCTTACCAAGCCATTCAGCGTTGATGAGCTCCTTGCGCGTGTGAGAGCAGTATTAAGGCGTTCCCAATTTTTGAACAGTGACCAGATCAATGCTTCAACAACGATTGGCACCATCTTTATTGACTATACCCAACACCTGGTCACTATCGCGGGCAAAGAGATCGCATTAACCCCGATCGAATATCGGATTCTATCCTACCTATCGCAGAATCTGGGGAAAGTTGTAACCCAGAATCGTTTACTTGAACATGTATGGGGAGCAGAATATTCAGGCGAAAGCCATATGCTCCACGTCAACATGAATCGCCTCCGCCGCAAGTTAGAGCCAGATACCTCACAACCCAAATACCTGATCACCAAGCCAGGGGTAGGATATATGATGGCAGATCCCGCAACGGCTTGAGCTATATTGCAGCTACATGTGTTTAATTGACATGTTCCAATCTAAATGCTAGATTCAAGATGTGTGTGTTAGCAGGTAAACAGTGGTTTTTTCGTTGTTAACCTGACTACCTCTACCATAACTTCAGCAGGCAAAGATGGTCTCACACCACCTCTTGCATAAAACAGACCAACACGGTAGCTATACCAGGATAGTATCGCGGAACAGGCCGGCTGCAATACAGCTTTGACTTGTTCAGATGGCGGAAGGGCTCTTCCAAAGAAGGAGGATCAAGATGGCAAGCGCGAATAAATGTGTTGTCTATGTGGAACCAGGTAAGGTCAGCGTTGAAACAATCGAATATCCCAAGCTAGAATTACCCGAACAGCACCGCAAGTGTAATCATGGTGTGATCCTGCGCATAGTTGCTACCAATATCTGCGGCAGCGATCAACACATGGTACGTGGCCGCACCACTGCCCCTAAAGGCCAGACCTTAGGCCATGAAATCACAGGCGAAGTTATTGAAGCGGGGCGCGATGTTGAGTTCATTAAGGTCGGAGATCTTGTGTCTGTTCCTTTTAATATCGCCTGCGGACGTTGTCGCATGTGTAAAACAGGCAATACTGGAGTCTGTTTAAATGTGAATCCAGCACGACCAGGAGCAGCCTATGGATATGTAGATATGGGAGGCTGGGTTGGAGGACAGGCAAATTATGTCATGGTCCCATATGCCGACTGGAACCTCCTCAAATTCCCGGACAAAGATCAGGCGATGGAGAAGATCCTGGACCTCACCATGCTCTCAGATATCTTTCCAACAGGCTATCATGGAGCCTTTACTGCTGGCGTAACGACAGGATCGACGGTCTACGTTGCAGGTGCTGGCCCGGTTGGCCTGGCCTGCGCAGCCTCCTGTCAACTCCTCGGAGCCTCGGTAGTGATTGTTGGAGATATGAACAAAGAGCGTCTGCAACAGGCGAAAAGCTTTGGCTGTGAAACGATCGATCTTACAGCTAGCGGAGATCTCCCCGACCAGATTGCTCAGATTCTTGGTGAACCAGTGGTTGATGCCGCCATTGATTGTGTGGGCTTTGAAGCAAAAGGGCATGGGCAAGGAGCAAGCGAGGCCCCCGCAACAGTCCTGAATGATGTCATGTCTATCACACGTGTGGCAGGTAAGGTCGGTATCCCTGGCCTCTATGTGACAGGCGATCCTGGAGGAATCGACGAGAATGCCAAGGTTGGTCAGTTAGGCGTCAAAATGGGACTTGGCTGGGCCAAATCTCTCAGTTTTACCACCGGCCAGACGCCTGTTATGCGCTATCATCGCCAGCTGATGATGGCAATCCTGAACAACAAAATTCATATCGGCAAAGCCGTCAACGCAACGGTCATTCCTCTGGAAGAAGCGCCCAAAGGCTACCAGGATTTTGACAAAGGAGCAGCCAAGAAATTTGTCATCAACCCCAATGGCCTGATCAAGCAGACAACCCCACAGTAACAATAGTCCTCAATAGGAATAAGAGCATCTGGAGATACATCTAGATGCTCTTATTCATTCATATTTATTTGAGCAGCAAATCGTCCCATTCGCCATTTTAAAACACGTGCTCTCTTTATGTTGCATAAAATATAGATTTATCATGTTTAATGGGTTTCGCCAATAGTAAAATTTCCCAATTTCGCTCAACTATCTCATCAATAGTGATCATAGCTATTGGTCAATTTTCCTTGAACTTAGTTTTAACCCTTGACAAACTAAACTCGAGTATGGTATTCTTCCATCGAAGCATCTACTGAAAGAACAGTAAAGTCTTCAAACATCTAACCATGAGCAAAGGAGCATCCTGGTAATGGAAAATCATAATTTTCATCTTACCTTACAAAAAATTCACTCTCACATAGAAAGTATCCTCATTCCGATTTAGTAGGATCACTCCTTCACAGACAAGCTTCCTTTAGCATGCCTTAGCAGCTAAAGATACCCTCATATTAGCGTAAAACCAGTAGATAGTGCGCGAATAATTATGAACGCAGCGAACCCACGAAGGTGTGAGGAGATGCATGGAACAGGCAAGGCAACAGAGACAGCAGAAAGCTCATGCCCACGAGAGCAGAATAGAGCAACAAGGGGCTGACTTTCACCAGGTTCGGGAGTTTAATCGCCTGCTTGTGCTTAACTATATCCGCCAACATGGTCCGACTGCACGCATAACCATCGCTCAACAATTGGGACTCTCTCGTACAACTGTCACCAATATTATGGGTTCATTGCTACAAGAAGGGCTTGTGCGCGAGGGTGAACAACTGGATGCAACGGCTAAAGGGGGGCGGCGAGCAACACTCGTCCATTTTCGAGCTGAAGCTGGCTTCGCACTTGGCATAGATATTGAACATTTACAACTTATTATCGTTGTCACCGATCTTGAGGCTCATGTCGTCATGCAGTGGAGTGGGCCGTTTGACCTGATGTCTCTACTTGGCGAGGGGCCACAGAAGCTGATTGACAGCCTGACAACCTCTCTACAAGAAGTTTTAACGCAGGCGCACATTACATGGGATCAGATCATTGGGATCGGGATCAGTCTACCAGAACAGCCTGAAGCTGGCCCTTCTCAATCAATGCTCCAATGGAATAGTACAACTATTCAGAGATTATTGAGAGAGCATTGGCAGAAGCCTTTGTGCATCGAAAAAAATGCAACGCTCGGGATGTTGGGTGAATATCGCCGTGGAGTTGGACGCAATCATACAACGATGGCATATATTATGCTCGATTTTGAGATTGCTGGCAGTATTCTCATCAATGGGAACATCTATCGTGGCCCTGGTGGGAACGTCATAAAAATCGCTCATCTTATGGTCGATAAAGACGGACCACGCTGCCAATGCGGCAAATATGGCTGTCTCGAAGCAGTTGCGAGCACACAGGCTATTCTCTACGATGCAACTCATGGGCTTTCGCTGGCTCGTAAGTTTGCACAGGATGGACTGAATGCGCCCTCCCTGACGGTGAATGCAACTCAGAAAAAAAACCTTTTCGAAGTTATACAAGCAGCAAAACAAGGCGATCAGGCTAGCCTGGCCGCGATCCACTATGCAGGTACTTGCCTGGGGCAGGCCCTGGGCAGTCTCATCAATCTGCTGAATCCCCTCTTGATTGTACTCAATGGCGAGATTACAAAAGCGGGTGAGCTGTTTTTTCAACCTATGCATAAGGCTGCTGAGGCCGCTAGCCTCTCTTGCGTCTGGCAAGAGACCCGCATTATCGCGGGCGAGCTAGGGGTACTCGCCAATGCACTGGGAGGTGCACTTCTGGTCATTGATACAGCCTTTACCCTATCGACAATCTCATCCACCTTTTCGGTGCACTCTTCCTCATGAAGCATGAGAGCTGTGCACATAAAATGTGGTTTGTGACATAGAAAGTCATAAATATAACAGACGAGATTGATATACCCTAAAATGACGGGGGTACGTAGAAAGGAGTAAATGATAAAGTCATTTACAGAAACACTAGGCATTTTTTACAAAGTTGTATAGAATAAGAATATATCTGTAGTTATTATCTTTCGTCTGCTATTTAGACAACAGATGAAGGATACAATTAAGAAGAAGAAGAAGAGAGGTTCCTTCGATGGAATTCACAAAAAAGCGCCACAGTGGGCGCGCACTCCTGGTAACTGGCGGACTGGTCCTTTCCCTGGCATTGACAGCTTGTGGCAGCGCCAATAATGATAACACCACAACCACGGCCAATACCACACCAGGTAAAGATTGCAAAAAAGTCGGCGTCCTCCTGCCAGAGACTGATAGCTCAGCTCGTTGGGATAGCAAAGACCGCCCTGCCCTGACCGATGGGATCAAAGCCAAATTGCCTGATGCCACCGTGTTGTACAACAATGCACAGGGTAGCGCAACAACCCAGCAGACTCAGGCTGAGGCTGATCTCGCCAATGGTGCCTGTATTCTGGTGGTTGCTCCCGTTGATGGCGATGCATCTGCCGCGATTGTTGCCAGTGCCAAAGCCAAAAATGTGCCTGTTATTGCTTATGATCGCTTGATCTATAGCGATGACCTTAGCTATTATGTCTCATTCGACAACGAGGGCGTTGGCAAGCTCCAGGGTCAGTATATCGCCGAGCACTATAAAGATTTTGTGAAAGGCAACAACAATAATACTGTTATGATCAACGGTGGTCAGACCGACAACAATGCACTGCTCTTTGAGAAGGGTGCTCACGAGACGCTTCAGCCGTTGTTCGACAACAAGTCCTTGAACCTGGTCTACTCGACCTTCACCGATAAGTGGGACAATGCAAAGGCACAGACCGAGATGGAAGGTGCTCTCACTGCTAATGCTAACAATGTCCAGATTGCTTACGTTGCTAACGATGGTATGGCTGGTACTGTTATCGCTGCTTTGAAGGCTCATAACCTGAACGGAAAAGTTCTGGTCACTGGTCAGGACGCGACGGTCTCTGGTATCCAGAATATTCTTACTGGCGATCAGGCCATGACTGTCTACAAAAACATCTCTAAGGAATCATCCAGCACAGCCGATCTGGTCGCTGCTATCAGCAAAGGTACCGATACTGCTTCGATCACCAATGGTCTGACCGTTAAGAATCCAAAGGGTAGCAAGGCTATTGCTTCGGTTCTGGCTCAGGCTGTGATTGTTGATAAGAGCAACATCATCGACACTGTGCTTAAAGATGGCTTCGTTACCAAGGCCGATATCTGTAAAAATCTGCCTGCTGGTACCGATACCAAGGGCATCTGCTCATAAGGATTGCCTGCTAGCTCAGGCTCCCCGCAGCCAGCCGTTCTGATTGGCTGCGGGCTCCCTTGTTCGTATTGGGAAGAGATAAAGTTTGTACCACAATGGAGGGCCAGATGGCCGAAAGTACCTTCTCGTCAGCGTCCGAGAGCACATCTTCTGGGGCTCTCAAAACGGCTGAACCAGTCCTACGCATGGTAGGAATTACAAAAACCTTTGGCGCTGTACGCGCATTGACCGACGTTAGCTTTGAGGTCTACCCAGGTGAGGTCGTTGGCCTGGTTGGTGACAATGGCGCTGGCAAATCGACGTTGGTCAAATCAATCTCTGGTGTTGGGCCTGCTGATAGCGGCGATATCTTTGTCAATGGGCAAGCAGTCAAAATTAGTAGCCCTCAAGTATCTTCTAGCCTGGGCATTGAGACAGTTTATCAGGATCTCGCACTCTGTGATAATCTCGATGTGATCAATAATCTGTTTCTGGGCCATGAGCTACGTACTCCCTTTGGTGCGCTCGACGAGATTGCAATGGAGAAACGAGGCCTGGAGGTGCTCCGTACTCTCGATGTGAAGCTTCCTTCAGCTCGCACCCCTGTTGCTTCCTTGTCTGGTGGACAGCGTCAGTCGATTGCAGTGGCTAAGACAATTCTGCGCAATGCCAAGTTGATTATGCTGGATGAGCCAACGGCAGCCCTGGGTGTTGCTCAGACGCGCCAGGTTCTTAATCTTATCAGACGGCTACGTGAGCAGGGTCTGGCTGTGATTGTGATCTCACACAATATGGCCGATGTTTTTGAGGTCGCTGATCGCGTGGTGGTTATGCGCCTTGGACGTAATGTCGCTTCGTTTGATATCAAAACAACAACTTCGGCTCAAGTTATTGCAGCTATTACAGGAGCCGAGTTTGGGACGCCATTTGAAAAAGCGTCTCAGGTCACGGCTACACCAGGAGGAACTGACGGTGAGTAATACAATTGAAGGGAAAGAGCCAAACACAGAACTGGCCGTTGAGAGTCATCCCGAGTCCAGTAATGCCGTCGAGGTCTCCAGTTATCGCCCCAAACAGACATTTGGTCAGTTGTTACGCAATGATCTGGGCTTTCTTCCTGTCTTGCTAACGCTGATCGCTATTATTATCTTTTTCACGGTTGTCAGTAATGGCGTTTTCCTCCATCCTGAAAACTTCTCCAATCTGATTAATCAGATCCCCACCATTGGTACATTGGGACTGGGTATTATCCTTGTGCTTTTACTGGGTGAGGTTGATCTGTCATCGGCTGCGGTAAGCGTTCTGTGCGCTGTGGTTATGGGTATCTTGAGTGAGCGCATGGGCATGCCCGGTTGGGTCGCAATGCTGGCTGCACTCCTGACTGGTGCGCTGGTTGGTGCCATCAATGGCTTCTTTATCGCCGTCCTTCGCATCCCTTCGTTCATTGTGACTCTTGCCAGCTCTATTGCTTACTCTGGCCTGTTGCTAAAGTTGTTAAATGGTCAGAGCACGTTGATTATTCGTGATCCCTTGATTGTCTCTCTGGCTGGCACATCAAAAAGTTTCTTACCAGATATCTATGGTGTTGGTCTGCCAACGCTGGTTGTCCTACTCTATATTGGTAGCCTGTTCCTGAATTACACAAGGCGCAAAAAGGCTGGATTACGGACGCCTTCGATTGTGCAGCTTACGCTGATTTCGATTGCGGTCATTGCTCTTGTTGGCGGTGCGGTAGCTCTGTTCCAGAGTTATCTAGGTGTGCCTTATTCAACGGCCATTCTGTTTGGACTGATTATTCTTGTCTGGCTCATGCTGACAAAAACCAGCTTTGGCCGCCATATCTATGCAACGGGCGGTAATAACGAGGCTGCACGACGAGCTGGTATCAATGTAATCTTTATTCGCATTGCAGTCTTTACTCTGGCTTCCACACTCGCTGCTGCTGGTGGTATTCTGGCCGCCTCGCATGCTCTCTCGGTTCAAAGTCAGGTCGATTCGTCACTTCAGTTGGATGTAATTGCGGCGGCTGTTATCGGTGGTGTAAGTCTCTTTGGTGGCCGTGGTTCTGCCTGGGCGATTGTGCTGGGTATGATGATCATTGGTAGCCTGGAGAACGGTCTCTCGCTGCAAAGCCAGACCGCTGATGTGAAACAGATCATCGAAGGTATCGTTCTGCTCTTAGCGGTGACTGCGGATGCAGTAGTACGTCGCTTGCAGGCTCGGAGCCGCAGCGGACGATAAAATGTATGGCCTCCACATACAGAGAATAACGAGAACATAAGAAGGAGACAAGCAACTTTCCCTACTTTATAGTGCAAGATATGTTTTTAGCGTGCGATAGATGAAAACAAGTAGGGAAGGTCGCTTGTCTCCTTCCACAATCGTCCCCTTCTATCATGCCAGCCCCTCCATTGCTTCTGTTCCCGTTTCCCGTTTCCAATTTTGTTATGGAGGGGTAAACAGAGTGGTTTCAAATCATCCAGACGTTCTTCTGTATCCAACCTGCTATTTCATTCCATGATGGACGTGTTTCGACACGCAAAAAACGGGCACGCATGTAAAGGACAAGGTGACTGTAAAACCTTTCTTCACAAGGACGGTAGAGATATACTTCCCCAAAACTGGACACATGCAAATGTCTTTGAGGAAGGTAATAAAATGAACATGGAAGAACAGAAAAGTGAAGCGTATCACCGTTTTTTGGTCGATGGAGACAGAAAAAATACGCACCCTCACAAGCGCTCCAGATTGCTGTGGAACTGCTCTCTCCTTGTATGTGTAGCTATAGTTCTTGGAGGCTCTTTCTGGTTCGCTCTCCCTTTTCCACTCCAACCAGATTCTCATACGCTCTACAGTACTGATTGGTCCAGAGATTTCAATGCATGGCAAGGAGCAGGCTGGCAAAAACGTCTGAATGGAGGAGTTCATTCAGATCATGGAGGGCTCTTTCTCTCGCCATATGTCGCTGATGGCACAGCTATTCAAATAGATGTGCAAATGAAACATCTTGGGGTTGATGCCTTCCAAAATGGTACCATATCGTTTGGAATGATGCTGAAAAATGGAGATGCTGACCATACATTTGCCCTTGGAGATATTGACCCTTTAGTTCCCTGGTCAGATACGTATAACGCACTCCTCAATTTTGCCGTAGTGAGTGTGAAAATTCAGAAAGGCACTGTAACTCTGCTTATTAATGGCAAGAGAGTTGCTCAAAAAAGCATCGATTTCCCCATAAAAGGATCCCTCGGATTATTTGCTGGAGGCGATTCAATTGTAGAAGCACGCAGCTTTCGAGTGGATAAGGTTATGTCCTGATGAGGTAGGGCTAGTGATCCTGGCCCTACCTCATCATAGCTCTTTTCTGATCGTGGGGTCCTGAGATCATTGCGTTCCATCATGTGAGTCAGTGTCCCCTCCATAACATCCTTTCCCGTTTCCCGTTTCCAATTTTGTTATGGAGGGGTTCACATGACAGAGTGGGAACAGTGGAAAGAGACAAGCGACTTTCCCTACTTTGCAGTAGTTTATATTTGAAATAGAACAATATATGACAATACCAGTAGGGAAGGTCGCTTGTCTCCTTCCTAAATTTCCCTTTCCACCAATGCCAGCCCCTCCATAACATCCTTTCCCATTTCCCGTTTCCAATTCTGCCATAGAGGGGCTCACAGAGCGGAGTGGGACCAGAGGAAAGAGACAAGCGGCTTTCCCTACTTTACGTCGTTTTATAGGCACAAGATAACAAAACAAGTAGGGAAGGTCGCTTGCCTCCTTCCTAAATTTCCCTTTCCACCAATGCCAGCCCCTCCATAACATCCTTTCCCGTTTCCCGTTTCCAATTCTGTTATGGAGGGGTTCACATGACAGAGTAGGACCAGAGGAAAGAGACAAGCGGCTTTCCCTACTTTACGTCGTTTTATAGGCACAAGATAACAAAACAAGTAGGGAAGGTCGCTTGTCTCCTTCCTAAATTTCCCTTTCCACCAATGCCAGCCCCTCCATAACATCATTTCCCGTTTCCCGTTTCCAATTCTGCCATAGAGAGCTCACATTACAGAGTGGCAACGCAGGAAAAAGGCCCTTACCTGGCCGCATTTACCATGCAGGCTGTCTTTTACAAAGGAGAAGAGAGTTCAGACTCAATAATCTGATAGGTATGGGTCACCTCCGCACCACTTTTACTAAGGACGGCACTGGCACCACAATAGAGCTCTTCAGTCAGTTCCAGCGCCCGTTCAACTGCCGATGGTTTGATTGCTCGGCCAGTTATAAGATGTTGGACATTGATAGTTGTAAAAATCTTTGGCAGTTCTTCACGGCGTTCAGAAGAGATCTGTACCTCATAGCTGGTTACATCTTGTCGCATCTTCCGCAGAATCGAAATGATATCCATGCCAGCGCAGCCAGCCAGGCCTGCAATCAAAAGTTCCATCGGGCGTGCTCCACCATTCTCCCCACCATCGGTTGTGGCAGCATCAACGGAAATACTATGTCCTGATCCTGTCGTAATCGCAAAACGCATACCATGCTGCCATCTGGCACCAACCCTTAGCTCTCCAGCCATAAGTTCGTAACTCTCTTTCTTGCTTTCTTCATATCCCACATATCGAGCAGAATCAGCGCTCACTGCTTTTCTATCTACAGATAGAACTATACCTATAGTATCACAGAGAATAGAGGCTATCCTTCAGCCTTCAAATGCAATTGCTTAATGAGGTAGGCCCGCACATCCTGCACAACCGCCAGTGGATCTTGTTTCAAGTCGAGGCCACTGTAACGCCGAAAATGCCAGCCGAGAGCTTCGATGGTGCGCTGCCTGTAACGATCTTTCTGAATATCCTCCGCACGGCTATGACCAACGAAACCATCAATCTCAATGGCGGTTCTGGTCGCAAGATGAGCGAAATCGACACGATAGGTCTTCTCTGCTGTGCGGATCGGATACTGGTGCACCAGTGGCAGATCGGGATACTTCCAGCAGGCCAGAAACGCTTTCTCAGCGAGGCTATCGTACTGGGAGCGCGGGGCTTCAGCTACAAATAGCGCTTGTGACTTGCCAGAGGCAGGAATGGGGGTCAGATGATGCTTAGCCTGCTGAATAAGAGCTAGCATATAGGCTTGAACGATCTCCGCATCAGCATCCAACAGCGTATAGATCCCTTCTCCAGCGCTTTGCACCATGCGTAAATGGATACCATTCACTGAGACAAGGACTGGCTGCAACACATTACGCCACTTAATCATTAATCCGCGAGCAGTCTCAGGTTTAAAATACAGATGACGATTGGCCAGAAGTAAGATCCCATAGACTGGCTGAGGAGGCTGACGAGAACGTTGTTCGGTGGCAAGATACGAGACGGCGACGCGGCAATAGACCTGCTCGTCTCGATCAAGCAGTTCATTGACAACGATCGGCTCAAAATCACCCTGACGAATAGCAATTAACTTGCGCAAACGTTGAAGGCGAGCTAACGAGGGGGCCAGATCCTCAGAGCGCAGCGCCAGGGCACTTTGCAAAAATTGTAAATAAGCTTCATCTTTGGCGCTAATTTTGCCTGTCTGCTCAAGTGCGACAATCGTACGATCAAAGAGCTCAATGGCAGAGGAACGTAAACGCCCATGAACAAGTTCCATCTCTAGCTGACGCTGCTTCGAAATAGTCACCAGATCATGCCAGACACCTGGAGTTAAATAACCATCGGTTGTCATCGCCTGAAAGAGAGCCAGAATATCTTGTAGCTGTCGATGAGTCTCCTTACGACAGGGGCGACAGTAATCCTCCTGTCCTCCTCCCATAAAGCGATCGAGAAAGCTACACTCTTTTCCACAGCGACGACACTGAGATAGAGGCATAGATAGTCCCCTCCTACAAACAGAGAACCTCAACGCATACAACACTACAACTTTTGTTTGGGGCCAGAAGAATCCTTAGAACAAGTATATCATAAAAATAAAAGCAATGAGTTTAAGAATACAAAACAAGCTGGACATACTAAAGTGTGTCAGGGTGGTGCGTATTTTTTAGCATTTCTTGATGTTACATTTCGCTCTCTTGAGCCAATGTTGACCATGACAGATTTATACTAAGGGGGTACAAAGAGGGAATGGTAAGGAAAGTACGGTTGCTCTCTTGTCAGAAAGATATGAGATAGGAATATTCCCATGAATAATTTACGTCTGCTTCTACCATTTACACATGGAATCGATGCTCCCGCATTGGATCAGGCGCTCAGTCTGGCTCGCCAGCAACACGCGACACTGGTCCTGCTGGCACTTCTGCCTGAGATCAAAGGCCAGCATATACGCTTAGAAGCTCTACAGCAGTTGCAAGATCTGAGGATCTATGCGCAGCAGCGAGCACTCAGGTACCATCTAAAGCTAGAATATATTCAAGCCCATACACAGAATAGCAACCGTACGATTATTTATACGTACCAGGAGCAGATGTGTAGTGCTATTCTTTTATTCATGCGGTCGGGCCAGGGGGTTCTACTGAAAAATGAGGAATTGCAGGACTTGATTACGCAACGTCAGGCGCATTTTTATCTGTTCCGTTTGCCAGAAGGAGCCGTAAAAACGTTTATGCAACGACTGCAAGGTCGCATCAAAGGCGTAACGACCTCGCAAGTCAATATGCTGCAAATTGAGATTCTGATGCCTCTTCAACAACGTGAACGGCAGATTCAAGAGATTTAGAGCCGACTAGCTCTCCAGCTGCTGTAAGTGGTGAAGCGTAAGGTCGCGTACAAGTTCCAGAATCGGGACATCGCCAACGAACTTTGCGCCTGCGGCCTCATACAGCTGTGGTACACTCCGAGTGGCACCAAGCGAAAGAGCATGGCGATACTGTTGCAGCGCCTGCTCAGGATTATGCAGGTAGTTATTCCAGACTTGATAGGCACCAATAGCAGCAAAGGCATATTCAATATAATAAAATGGTTCGTCAAAGAAGTGGCTAATCCAGAGCCACCCCATGCCCATCTCTTCCTCTAAACCGCTCCAGTCAATTGCTGGTTGATAAAGTTTTGTGAGTTCAATCCATTTTTGAGCGCATAGGGCAGGGTCGAGGGCTTGCTCAAGGTTCTCATACGCCCAATGCTGGAAAGCGTCGCCGCGAATAATTGTTGGCAGATAACTGGCAAGCATGCGCTCAAGATGTTGAATACGTAGCAAACGAGCCTCTTCCTGTGAGCAGAGCCCCGTCTGATGGAGATACATGGAGCCAATAAATTCCATGCTGGTAGAAGCAACTTCAGCAAATTCTATCGGCACAGCCCCTTCCTGGCGCTGCTGAATATACGGAAGTGGATTGGTTTCAAAGACGTGAAAGGCATGACCAGCCTCATGGCAGACAAGCGTAATGAGCTCTGAAAGTAGGTCGAGATGACCAAAGATAAAGGCGCGGCGCTTGACTTCCAGAGGAAGGTTATACCCCATATGGGCTTTGTTTGGCCGCTCCTCCAGATCGACGAAGTTCTCCTGGAGCAATGTCTGGAGATAGCGGCCCAGATCCGGGTGGATCAATTCGAAGAGCTGCACGCATTGTTGCAATACGCCTTCAACGTCAGTGATGGCGCGAGGGGCAACGCTTGAGCGTGGATCAACGCCCACATCCCAGGGTCGCGTTGTCTCAATATTCAATAACTGACGGCGTTTCTCAAAGATCTGGTTAGCGGCTGGTACGATCACCTTCTCTACTGCTTGATGAAAGATCTTACAATCAGCCGGGGTATAATCAAAGCGGAGCAGCTTCTGCCAGCGATATTCTCGGTAGCTCTCTAAGCCTGCATTCTCTGCGATACGTTGACGCAGACGCATTTTTTTGATCCAGAGCTCTTCCAGCTTCTTGCGATCAAGCAGACGACGTTGTGCAATCGTACGCCATGCCTGCTCGCGACGTGAGCGCACTGTATCGGCCATGGGGGCTTGTAGGGATATAATTGAAACCTCTTTCCCTTCCCATGAGACCATCTGCGCTCCGCCAATCTGGAAATATTCATCGCTAAGAGCTTTGTCTTCATTCAGCAGGGCAAGATTCTCTTCACGATAAAGTTGCGCTTCTGCCCGCATATTACGTAAAGGGATTGCGAAGTTCTCTGGCTCCAGGCCACTTGCCAGTAATCGCTCTTTTAACGGCTGTGCCTGGGTCTGCGCAGGTGCATAGATATGTTGAAGAAACTGTAGCTTGCGGCGGGCAATATCTTCATCAGAGGTATTCTGGGTACTTGCTACTTCAAAACGAACCATCGTTTCATCAAGAAGCGCGCTAAGATCGGACCATTGTTTCAGCCATGTTGATAAGAACTCTGGCGTTAAAGGAGCCTGTAACAGCTCGTGGTACCATGGCTTGATCTGCTCCCACTCTAACAATTCAAATTCTTCACTGGTGCGCGGCAGTGGACTAAACATAACAATGCCTTTCCCATTGAGAATAGGTAAAAATAAACGCTCCATTCATCCATACTACTCTCATTGCAGCCTATACATAATATTTTTGTCTTATTCGATTATAAGAATTCTTCTATGATAATGCAATAGCATTTTATTTCCATATCCCATAGAGCAAGATCCACAGCCATCATGAGGGTTCCTCATGATGGCCATAGCCACCTCTATTGAGCCTTCAAGTGAACAACGCAGCTTGCATATGAGCTATTGCCCAATGGCAATTGAAGGCCATAGTGCATTAAAGAGGCACCTGACCGTATCTCTTCCTGAGCTTGCTGACCATTGTTGATATGATAGAGTGTCTCAGGACGCAACCCCTGCAGGCGTAGACGAGGAGACTCTTCCTGGAAAGGGTTCATTCGTCGATAGGCAAAGACGACGGCCTCGCTGGCATCAGGTGCGACACATTCAACCGCTCCCAATACTCCTTCGGTTGCAGTCGGAGAGAGAAGCCAGTACTGATCCCCATCCTGAACGAGATGACGGATCTGCTTATAGAGGGCAATCCAATGTGCAGCTTCGGTAAGGTCTTCATCACTCCAGTGCAGCAGGTGTCCTCCTATACCAAGCATCCCCATCATAGCAACATGGAAACGGAAGGAGAGAGGAATCTCATTCACACGACGATCGTTGGGAGAGTCAGTTACCCAATCGCTCATGACACGGCCCGGCAGGATCAACGAGCTTCCTTCTTGAATAAAAAGTCGGGCATCAGGATGGGTATTATCGCTTGTCCAGACCTGATCTGTACGGCGCAGGATGCCAAGATCAGCACGATGACCGCCACTGGCACATGACTCTATGGCCAGCTGAGGATGTCGTTGGCGAAGGCCATCCATAATAGCATACACGCCCTCTACATGCCGCACCCAGAGCTCACGCGCATCGCCTCCCTGGGCAACATATTCAGGCCAGCCGGGCTCAGAGATTGGACGATTCATGTCCCACTTAATAAAATCAATCCCATTCTCAGCTACTAACCTGGAAAGAATATCCAACAGATAAGCCTGCACATCAGCACGTCCAACATTTAAGACCAACTGTTGACGCGACTCATTCCTTGGTCGCAGGGGGAAATGATAGACCCAATCGGGATGCGCACGATAGAGATCGCTATCTGGATTAACCATCTCTGGCTCAACCCAGATCCCAAATTGCATGCCTAAAGCTTTCACACGCTCAACAAGCGGCAGCAGACCATTGGGGAACTTCACAGGATCTACGCGCCAATCACCAAGCCCCGCATTGTCGGTAATACGAGCAGGAAACCAGCCATCATCCATGACAAAGAGCTCAACACCCATTTTCGCCGCTCGCTCGGCAAGCGCAATCTGTCCCTCTTCATTCACATCGAACAGAGTGGCTTCCCAGGAATTATAGAGTACTGGCCGTGGCTGTCGTGCCTGCTCAGCAGGAAGAACGTGCTGACGAATATAGCGATGTAAGCGGTGGCGCGAGCCATTGAAACCGTCGTTGGCGAAGCCTGCAACAAATTCTGGTGTGGTAAAGCTCTCACCTGACTGAAGCTGCCAGGCAAAATCAAAATCATGGATACCGCCTGTAATCGCCGTTGCCCCCCAGATCGAGGTGTTGATATGCAAGGTCCAGTTTCCACTCCAGGCCAATGTACCAAAATAAAGTTCGGAGGCATACTCGGTGCCGGGAGCATCAATGGCAAACCAGGGAATGCTCGCGCCTGAGATCCCACGCAGATTCTCCAGTACAACACTCCCTGGAACCAGCTTTCGCTCCTGAAGCCTGGTCTCGCTCAACCACTTGCCCGCCAGCGACGTAATGCGGCGCGGCTCAAACTGACGAGGCAGATGCCAGGCAGCAGAAAAAGCTCGCTCAAGCGTGATCCGTTCGGCTCCTTTGTTGCTAAAGCTTGCAGAACGAATAATCAGATCATTGGCAGTATCAACACGATATGTTAATAAAACTTCGAGAGGGTATACAGCATCATGCAGGATAATGTGTAGTTCTGGTAGACCTTCAATCTCAGTAATTTGATAGGTAGAGAAACGCAGATCGAGATCACGTGTGCCATCGGAGAAAGTCGCCTTCGCCACAGTCTCTCCATAGCGCAAGCCACCAAATGGCGGATACTCTTCCATCGTCAGAGTCAGGCCAGGGTCCTGGGAGCCATGTTCACGATGAACCTGTGGCAGTGGAAGATCGGTTGCACTGGCAAGGCGTCTCCCCCAATATTGATGTACCAGGATTCCTTCGGGCGAGATCCCCAAAGCATACGTACTCTCTTCTGTCGTCAGCAACCAACTTTTCTGCTCGGCGGCATAAAAAATACCAGTCGCCAGCCATTGCGACTGTAAAGAAGATTTATGAGAAGACATAGATAATGACCCTTTCAAAATACATCAGCGTTTATATATTGAGCGGACTTCCATCTTACCTTACCGTTTCTATAGAACTCTGTCAACGGGTAAAACCACACACAAAATAGCCTTCCTGGTAGTGGAATAAAGGAAGTCAGGTTCTCAAAGTTTCCGGAGGGAATCAAAAAAGTAGGGCTTTAATTCAATTGGCACTCTTTGCAGCGACCAAAAAAGGTCAGTGTATGACCCTCAATCGCAAAATCCGTCTGATTACTGATCGTCGCAATCTGTTCTGGGGAGAGGCAAAGATCGACTTCAACAACGCGATGACATTGTGAACAGGTGAGATGATGATGATGATGGGAACCACCACAGACGCGATAGTGGTGTGAGCCATCTGCAAACTCAATGCGATTAAGCAAGCCTACATCTACAAGCTTCTCTACAGAACGAAAGACCGTTGCACGTCCAATGCGTGGATCCTCCTGACGCAAAGTCTGCCAGAGATCATCTGTAGTGAAATCTGAACCAGCCAGGGCCAGTTTAATCAAATGTTCGGCAATGAGTTGACGCGGACGTGTATTGCGCTGGCTCAGTTCATTGAACGCGGCATAAATTTTATCCGCAATACCCTCAGACACGTCATTTCTCCCATTTATCGTTACGAATGCAAAAGAAAAAGAAAGTGGAAAAACGCTATTTTAATCTCATCCTTAATCTAGCAACAAACAGAGAAGAAGAAAACTTCTTCCCATTATTTTACCACAAGAGCAAGCCCTTCACCAGAGACAGGCCCCCCATCGCGCGCGCATCCACAAGAATCTAGCACAGCTTCGAGAGATTCTGGTCAGCACAATCATTACAATGAGAAGATGCAACAGCGCGGTGTGGAGCACGAAAACGGCGTATCACTACAGCGACAAAATACGAACAGGCAGAGAGCGTTGCAATATAGAAGCCCGCAGGTAGCTGGCGACCTGTCCCCATAAAGGTTAAGATGAGCCCTCCCCAGGTAAAAAATAGGCTTAAGCAGACCGATACAAGCAGCGTCGTACGTGGACGATGCGTTATATAGATCGCAGTTGCAGCCGGAGCAACCAGTAAAGCAAAGACGAGCAAAACACCAATCACCAGTACCGACTCGGCTGTCGTGATCGCCAATAACACTAAAAAGATTATTGAGAGCAGACGTACAGGTACACCACGAGTCTCAGCGACTACTGGATCAATCGAAGCAAATAACAAGGGACGGAACAGACAGGCCAGAATGAGCAGAATCAAACAGCTACAGATGAGAGAGATCCAAAGATCTGCACGTGTCACAGCCAGAATCGAGCCAAACAAAATATTCATACCAGCAGAAGAATGGGAAGCACTACTCTGCGCATAAAGCGTCAAAAACAGTACACCCAGACCAAGAGCAAACGAGAGGACCATGCCAATTTCAACATCGCGTCCCCGCAACCGATCACCCAGAGCCCCCATACCCAGAGCCGATAAAAAAGTCAGCAGCAGCATTCCAACCAGAGAGCTCAGCCCCAGGAGAGCGCCAGCCGTTGCACCCGCAAACCCAATATCAGTCAACGCTTCAGTGGCAAACGACTGAGCTCGAAGGACGACAAAATAGCCCATCAGGCCAGCAACGACCGCGACAATACCACCGCCAATAAAAGCATTTTGCACAAATTCTTGCTGAAATAGATTCCACATATTTTTTCACTCTTACTCTCCCTCAAAGCGCTAGCCTGAGATAGTTTCTATCTGTACTTCATGTGCTTCTGAAGGCTTCCGAGCTCCATATTTTCTCCGACCAATCCAGAGTGGAGACAGCAGACGCACCGGAAGATAGACACCAAATGAGATCGTCGCAATATAAAAACTGGTTGGTAGTTCACCATTAGCCGCCGCCAGCAATACACCTGACCAGACAAAACACACACCCAGGAGAGCT